>CAWIWW010000001.1:0-746618 GCA_963839945.1 uncultured Solirubrobacterales bacterium
GTTCAGAACGGGAGGGTCCCCACCCCCTTCTCCGACGAACCACCCGAAACGGGACACCCTGCTCGCAAATCTTTTTCGCCGGGCCCGTCGGCTGACGCGACCGTGCCCGCCCGCTCGGAGTCCTCGGGGCCGGCCGGGCCACCAGATGCAGGCAGCTGGCCGCGAAGATCGGGGGCTCTGAGGACCTGTGCGCGCATTGCGCGGCCGCGGCTGATGATGTACGCCGCGCCCGGCTCGAGATTCCGGACCTTGTTCGGGTCGATCTTCAGCTCGTGCTCATGATGGATCGAGCCCTCGCGGGTCATACCGTCTTCTGTGATCCTGGTGGTCAGCTTGGGGGTCTGGCGTGTACCGGCGAGCGCGACGATGTCATCGGGGGTGTTGACCCTGTGCGCGATCACGGTCTCCACCGACCCGAGGATCCTGGCGCTCTCGGCTGCACCGCCCATGCCCTCCACGACCTGCGGGGCGAGTATCAACGAGGCGAGGAACCCTCTCGCCTTCTCGACCCGGGCAGCCATCGACGCCGACCGCGCCAGCGAGCTGAACTCATCCACGATCAGCACACAGAACCGTCCGCGAGGCTTGCGTGTCGCGATGTAGTGCATGAAGTCCTCAAACAGGAACCGGGCGAGCCCACCAACCTCTTCGCTCAGCGTCAGGGAGTCCAACAGGACGTACCCCGCACTCGTGTCCTCCCACGCCCATTCCCCGTCGAGCTGGCCGCGGACCTGTCCGAAGAACGCCTCGTAGCGCAACCGGACCTGCGCGACCTGCATCTCACTGAGAGCAGCGGCAGCGGTAGAGCCCGGGTGCGCCCTGACGAGCAACGGGAGCTGCATACGCAAGAGCAACTGCCGGGCGGACCGGGGCGGACCGTCGGGATGCTCGCACACCAGCCGCAACACCGTCTTCGCGATATCCCGATACCAAGAAGCACCACCATCCTCGGCGTAATCGATGATCGCCATCAAACGACTGTGGATCTCATGCGCCTCCCCACGCCAACCAGCGAACGACTCGTTCGGGAACACCCGCGTGCTGCGGCCGGCATCGACCATCAGGCCCGCGAAGCGTTCCGCGGTCTCACGATCGCCCTTGCCATCGAGGTAGAAGACGGGGGCATCGCTCTCCTTTGCGACAGTCCACGCCAGGCGCAACAGCGTCTCGGTCTTCCCCGCACCCGTCGCGCCACAGACCAGCGGGTGGCGACACAACCGCTCCTGGGAGAGCAACACCATCCGCCCGAGGACAGGCAGTGCACGCTCTCCGGAGACACGCTGCGCGATCACAAACCCACGCTCCCCGTCAGCCTCACCCACCAACGGCACGGCCGCCGCGCTCGCGGGCAGACCCGGATGCGGCGACGGGCCACGACGGCGACGAAGACCGAACACGCCCCGGGTGGCTGCGGCGGTCCTACTCACGGCAACCGACCCCGCTGCTCGCGATCCTCGGGGCGGGGCAACTCGCGTACACCGAGGGCCGGCCAGCGCCCGCTCTCGGCCAGCTCTGAGAGCTGCCGGTGTGTGCTGGGCGCACAGAAGTACAGGACCGCGTCATAGCGGGCATTGAGGTCGTCGAGGATCGCGGTGATGCGGCGCCGGCTCTTGAGCGTGAGCTCCGCCTCGATCGCGACCCTGCGACCGTCGGTGATCGCGATACCGTCGGGGAGGTGCTCGCCGGCCTGACGGTCGCGCGCCAGGACACGCTCGGGGATCCATTCGGTCGAGGGCGCCCGGCCTTGCACATAAATGCGCACGTCGTTGACCGCGGCGACATGGTTGAGCAGCCCGATGCGGGGACGCCAGACACCGAACCCGGAGCTGCATGCCGTCATTCCCGCCGCGGTCGGGAGCACCCACGCTGGTTCTCCCACGAGCATCTTCTGTGTTCGTATGAGCCCTGCTGCGCGTAGCCGCGCGAGCGTGCGCTGCACGGTCCGCGGACCAGCACCCAACAACACCTCCACGTGGTCGACCCGCCCACCGTACTGCTCGGCCAACCAACCCACCACCTCGATATCGCGACGACGCAACAACTCATGCTCGCCACGACGCACGGTCGTGGATCGGGGCGCGACAGCGCGCCATCCACGAGCACCGATAGGGACGATCATGCGCCTCACTTGGTCTTCTCCCCCAAGCACGGCAACGCCGCTCTGTAAAGCCAGAAAGCCCGGTATCCACCAGGGAGCAACCCGTCGTGGAAGCTGACGCGGAACGCGACAGGTTCCACGACACGCATCCCCAGCGACCCTGGCCCTCGCCCGACGCTCTCCGGTGGCCCCTGCCTTCAACCGACGGTCGCCTCGGCGACCGTCGGCCTGGAAGGCAAGGCGGCGCAAAGCGCCGCCGCGCGTCCTGCTACATCTCACGAATCTGCAGGCTCGCGCGTTTGATCCAAGACACCGACCAGCACGCCCAGGAGGCCACGAGAATGGACGATCACACCGACGAGAAGGCAACCCGCTTCCTGGCGCTCCACCAGCAGGAGCACCCGTTGCTGCTCGCCAACGCCTGGGATGTCGGCTCAGCGAAGCTGCTCGCCTCCCTCGGGTTCCAGGCACTCGCCACGACCAGCAGCGGTCACGCCGCGAGCCTCGGACGTCTCGACTACGGGATCAGCCGTGAAGAGGCGCTCGAACACGCCGCTACGCTCGTCACCGCGACCGACCTACCGGTGTCCGCGGACCTCGAGGACGGCTTCGCGACGGACCCCGCCGGTGTCGCCGAGACCGTGCGCCTCGCCCTCGATGCCGGACTCGCGGGCTGCTCGATCGAGGATTGGGACCCCCGCAAGCAACGACTGTACGACATCGATACGGCCACCGAGCGTGTCGCGGCAGCCGCCGAGACAGCGCACGCCGGCCCCGTGCAGCTCGTACTCACCGCGCGTGCCGAGAACCACCTGCGCGGCAACCCCGACGTGCGCGACACGATCGCACGCCTGCAGGCATACCAGCAGGCCGGCGCCGACGTGCTCTACGCACCAGCGCTCGATCGACCCGAGGATCTACGCGAGCTGCTCGCCGCGGTGGAGCTGCCCGTCAACGTGCTCGCCCGCCCCGGCACCCCACCGGTGGCGGAGCTGGCCGCGTTGGGGGTCAAGCGCATCTCCATCGGCGGCGGATTCGCCTTCGCGGCATATGGGGCCGCCGTGAGAGCTGCGAGCGAGCTGCTGAGCGACGGGACCTACGGCTTCACCGAGCTATCAGCCACTGGAGCGAAGGCTGCACGGGCAGCGTTCGCCGACTGAGCCTCCACGATCACCTGGGACGATTGCCCCAGTGTCGCCCAGGCCCCACCCCACTGTCGCCTCAACCGGCCGCCGGTGGATCATGTTTCTCGATCGCGTCGACGAGATCACCGGGGTCCGCATCGAGAGCGCGCAGAAGGCGAAGGAGGGTGGTCCAGGCCCCGTCGATCCAGCCGTGCTCCACACGCGAGATGTACGTGTGGTCGGTGCGCGAACGCTCGGCCAACTCCTTCTGCGTGAGCCCGGCCCTATCGCGCAACTCGCGGAGCCTCGCCCGAGTGCCGCCCGGTCGCTGTTGGTGATGTTGTCGTCCATCGATCGGTGAGCTGTCAGGCATCGAGCGAGGCGTGCGAAACCCCACATGGGACAAGCTGACAGCACTCGCCCATGCTCTCGACATCCCGATGTCGGCGCTCGTGCGAGACGCCGAAGTCCAAGCGCAACTCGCCGCGTGGATTCGTGAGGCCCGCCGCGATCTCGGGATGCCCGAGCCTGCCGCTGTAATCGACCTCGACGAGTGAGGCCGCCAGACGCGATCCACAGACCCATCGAATGCTGGCAAAAGCGGCCGCAGAGAGGAACGCATCGAGCGCAACGGGCGAAAGCGCTGGTAGACACTCTACTGTTCCTCTAGCACTTCGTTGACGGCCTTTGCCCAGTCCGACAGAGCGGCAGGATCAGTCGAACTGCCATCGCTCTCAATCTCGACGTCTCCGACTAGCGTTCTAACCGGACCCGCGCCTTCTGTACGCTCGAAGTAAGCCAACAAAAACTTCGCCATAGCACGAAAGCCTTGGCTCGCCGTTAGCGCCACCCCATCGAGGTCGGAGATAGTGAGTCTTTGCGACAGCCTACTACTCCTTTACTACCTCGTCAACAGCCTGCGCCCAGTCTGATAATGCCGCCGGATCAGTTGACATTCTGTCACCCTCTATTTCAACATCAGAGCAAATAGTCGCTATATCGCCTGCTCCTTTTGTTCGATCGAAATAGGCTCGTAGAAACTTGCCCATCGCAAGGAATGCCTGACTCGCGTTGAGGGTAATATTATCCAGGTCTTCCAACTTTAGTGGCTGCTTTTTAGACACTCCCGACATCAGAGAACCATGAGACGAAGATCTTTGGGTACGAGCGCACGCTGAACGCGACCCGAATCATCCCGGTAGACCTCAAGCTCCTTCACGAGCCCCTCCATGACATGCAACAACACATGGATCGTCACTCCATCGCTATCGTCGAGTTCCGCCTCCACCGGAATCCGACGCGTAACCTCGGCAGACGGCTTATTTGAAGGCGCGAATTCTAGACTGCCATTGCCATCAATCTCCCGGACCGAAGCCACAGCCACCTGCTCTGCGACAGCGTCCCTCCCAGGGAAGTCCGTGCCCAGAAGCACTTCCAGCAACTGCCTCTCCAGGTCAGACAGGGGTCGAAAAGCGCTGGGGTCGCTATGGGACGACATAGTATGTCCCCACGTTGATGGTCCCGTTGGGCAATGTATACGCTCGATACTCAATGGTCTGTCCGCCGACTATAGTCCTTCCCCAGAACGATCCGGTTGCGCTTGCGTTGCTAACAGACTCCCCGATCTGTGATTGGATTGCTGACTCCACCTCACCGCTATCTAGTGCGGTGCCAGCAAGGTGGCGTGCCCCATGACCAAAGGTAATATCTACTACGTCTGAGGCCCCCACGTCGGCGCCCTCTGCGGCTATCTCACCCTCCCCTCCAGCGAATAGGGCGGCCCCGGCGAGAGTTCCTTCGAGCCCATGCGTCACCGCCGCGAGGTAGCCGCAACCGTTTTCGTAAGAACTGATCTCTTGTTCAAAATACGGAATCGGGTTGAGCGGGCTTTCGGATATAACGTTGCCTTCAGTCCAGAAGCTTTCACTGAACGGGTTCCAGCTGCTGAGCCCCGAAGCGTCCCCGTGGTTCAACGGGTTGTCGTTAGCATAGTTATACGGTGCCCGCGTGACCCCCACCATCGGATCGACGGTCAGGAACTGCGCCGTCGCGGGATCGTAGACCCGCGCCCGCAGGTAGATGAGTCCGGTGTCGCTGCTGGTATATTGGCCGTCGAACCCGAGCGGTGTCGTCGCCGTTCCTTCGCAGGTCGGCGTGCCGTAGGCGCTGTAGCTGCACTTGCCTTCGACCGTGCCCGTCGAGCCAGTCAGCATCCGCGTGGAGCCTTGCTGGTCGTGATGGAGATACGTAGGCGTTTCTGAACCGTTAATCTCCTCCACGGGGAGGCCACCGGGACCGTAGATGTAGCTGTTGGTGCCGTCGCCGAGGATCAGAGGAGTGCCTTCGGTCGGGTCCCACGCGAAGTAGCTGGTCGTGCCGTTGATGGTCTGCGAGGCGCGCAGTCCTTCGCCGTTATAGGCGTAGCTGTCTTCGATTTTTGGTTTGCTTTCGCCTTCGGGCCGTTCGACCGAAATGAGGTCACCCGCCTGGTCGTAGCCGTAGGTGGTGACGGGACCGCTGCTGGGAGTGGCTTTGGTGCGCTCCCCGAGTTCGTCGTAGGCGTATTCGACGCCACCGCCTTTTTCGAGCTCGTCGCCTTCGTTGAAGGTGTTGCTGCTGGAGCCGGCTTTTGTCGGGTTGTTGGCGGCGTCGTACTCGTACCCGGTTTCACCAGCTTTTGTGAGGCGGTTGTTTTCGTCGTAGGTGTATTTGGTTTCTTCTGCGCCGGGCAGGCCGGTGGATGTCGTCTTTTCGACTTGGCCGTCGTCATCCCGGGTGTACGCAAGAGACGCCAGCGTTTCCGTGCCTTTGGCCATCTTGACTTCGGCCATCTGGTCCGCACGGTTGTAGGTGTAGGTGTCTTCGTCTTCAGTGGCGGTGGGGAACGTCGTGACGGCAAGGTTTGAGTCGGGGTCGTATGAGAACGTGATCGAGTGGGACAGCCAGTCAGTTACTTTTTCCAGCCGCCCGTCGTTGTCGAAGGCACGAGTGACCGATTTTCCGTTGGGATAGGTGATTTTCGTCTGGTCGTTGGCGAGGTCGTATGCGTATTTGATAACTTCGCTGTGACCGTTTTCGCTTTCGACAAGCCGATCGAGCTGGTCGTATTTGTATTTGGTGGTGCCGGTGCCATCAACCATCTTGGTGCGGTCGCCGTCTTCGTCGTATTCGTATTTGATCGTGGACGGATTGCCACTGGAATAGCTGACTTCGGTCAGGCGGTTCGCCGCATCATAGGTGTAGGTCGTGGTACGGCTTTTGGGATCGGTCAGTTTGATGAGGTTGCCTGCCGCGTCGTATTCCTTGGTCGTTTTGTGCCCGAGCGGGTCGGTGACTTCAGTGACCTCCTCGACGGCGTTGCGTTTGTATTTGGTCGTGTGTTTGTTGCCGTCGGTCTGGCTGACGACCTGTCCGGCGCCGTCGTATTCGGTTTCGGTGACCGTTTTGTTGGGCGCTTCGACCTTGATCGGCTGGTTATCGTTGTTGTAGGTGTATTTGGTCGTGTGTGAGTTGCCGTCAGTAACGGTTTCCGCGTTGCCGTCGCCGTCGTATGTGTATTTCGTCGTGTGCCCGAGCGTGTCGGTGATCTTCAGCGGCTGTCCTTGTGCGGTCCGTTCGATTTTGGTCGTGTATTTCGAGGGTTCGCCGCCGACGACGTTGCCCCGCGGGCTGACTGTTGCGGTCTCCTGCGAATCGGCGTTGTATTCCCATGTCCGCTTGTTGCCAAGCGGGTCGATTTCGGCTGTGCGGTCGCCATACGAGTCGTATTCGTATTCCCATTTGTGGCTGAGCGGATTCGTCACGCTTTTGAGTTCGCCATAGGTGCCATATGTATATTTCGTGATCTGTGTTTCGCTACCAGGCGCGGGGCGTTCGATCGCTTCAGGGTTGCCGTCGGTTTCGCGTTTGATCGTCGTCGTCTCGCTCTTAGGCGTGGTGGTCGAGATCACGTCGTGCGTGGAGTTGTACGTCCATTTCGTTTCATCGTTGTCAGGATTGATTTCACTCGTGCGGTCGTTGGCAGCGTCATAGCCGTATTTGGTCGTGTGCCCGTTGCCGTCGGTCACGCTCGTTACGTAGCCGTCTTCGTTGTAAGCAAAAGATTCGGTGGTAGCGGCGGCCGTACCGTAGCCGTGCGTGATCGAGGACGGCTCGTCATTGCTCGTGAAGTACTCGTTGGTGATGCTGCCGGTCGTTTCGTTGGTGATCTTGGTGTGGAACGCTTCGTATTCGAACTTGAGCTTGCGTTTGGCGGGATCTTCCTGTTTGGTGACCTGCTTGGAGCCGTTGTATTCATTGATCGTTTTACCGCCGCGACCATCCACCATTTCGGTCATCTCATGCGATCCGTTGTATTGAACCTGCCAGCGCAGACCGGCTTCCGCGGGTTGCGTCACGCTCTTGAGGTTTTTGCTTTCGTAGGTGTATTTCACGACGTGACCCATCGGGTCTTCCGCGCTTTCCACGAGCCCTTCGCCGTTGTACGCGAGTTTGATCGTTCGACCGGACGGATCGGTGATTGTCGTGAGCTCGCCCGACCCGTTGTAGGTAAGGGTCGTTTCGTTGCCGTCGCGATCAGTCATGCTTTCCAGACGGCCGCTGCTGCCGGCGAACTTGTACTTGGTCTGGTTGACCAGCGTCAGCGTGTATCCGGAGCCTTCTGATCCGCTGAGCGTGTCCTGCGTCCAGCCCGGTGCAGTAAAAGATTCGCCGCTGCCTTCCGTAAAGGGCACAGTACTGCCGTCGGATTGGTAGAGCGTAGTGATTTTGCTGGTTTTGTTGACGACGAAATGTTCGCTGAACGAACTCGTCCACCCGTAGCCGAATACCCCTTTGACCCCTTCCGCAGCCGCCTGTGAGTTGTACGTTCGCGTCAGATCCAGTCCAACGCCACGTCCACCGATCGAAAAGTCGGTCTGTGTCTCGGTGTAGTTGCCTGTCGCACAGCTAACGGGGTCACCACAGGTGGCGTGGGGCTGGCTGGGGGCAGAGGGATTTTCAGATCCACCCCATGTAGTAGATGATTCCACAACGATCGGGTGTTCGATAATTAACGTGCCGCTTGCTTGGATCAGCTGACCATTATTATCAAAATCGACGGTGACTTTGGCTTCATTCCCACTACCGAGTTCTGACTTAAAGGTACCCGTGTTAATGATGCTGGGCGCAGTGCCGCTCCCGGCCTCGAATGCGTCGCCTATATGGTAAGCGCATTCTTTATCGTAAGAATCGTCGTAAAATGTGCCGACGTTTTTGATCTGCGCTCCACTTTCCATCTTGACCAGACCGTCTGACCTCCCACCACTGGCACCCATTGTTATGGTGCCTTCATTGACCAGTGTTGCACCACTCAAAGTGGGATCTAGCGAGCATTTACCAGTCCCAAACTGACCCGTACCACCAGACTCTAATACAAGCTGACCCGAACCATTAATCGTCGGAGAATGAGCAACCGAAAGAGACGAAGTGACATCAAGGGTACCAGTCAGACCCAGCGTACCGCCTGTAACTGACAGAGATTCAAGCGTCGAGGTGCCGCTGCCGATTTTCAATGATCCAGTGGTGATGCTTATGTTTGCGTGTGCGCCAGAGATGCCCGCTGCGGTGACAGTTCCCCCCGCGACGGTGAGCCCTTCCGAAGTCGAATGCATTTCGCCCGTTAGTTCAAAAGACCCCCCCGCCATTGCGACCTCCGCACCAGAAGACACCGACCACGTACTGTTCGAAGCTGAGCCTCCATCAGATAGTTCGAGCGCGCCACTTTTTCCGATCATTGTCCCATCATTGATAAAATCGACGGCGACTTTGGCTTCATTCCCGCTACCGAGTTCTGACTCGAAAGTACCCGTGTTGGTGATGCTGGGCGTGGTGCCGCCGCCGATCTTAAACGCGTCGCCTATTTGGTAAGCGCATTCTTTATCGTAAGAATCGTCGTTAAATGTGCCGACGTTTTTGATCTGCGCTCCGCTTTCCATCTTGACCAGACCGTCTGACGTCCCACCACTGGCACCCATAGTTATGGTGCCTTCATTGACCAGTGTTGCACCACTCAAAGTAGGATCTAGCGAGCATTTACCAGTCCCAAACTGACCCGTACCACCAGACTGAAGCACAAGCCGACCAGAACCATCAATAGTCGGAGAACGAGCAACTGTTAGGGACGAAGACACGTCCAGTTCTCCAGCCAAGTCCAACGTCCCATCTGTAACCGATAAAATGTCAATAGAAGACGTTTCTAGTGTATTGGCGATTTCAAGAGAGCCTCCAGAAATCGAAAGCGTGCCTTCTCCTTGTACAACCCCAGCATGGTTGGAACCGGACGATACTTCTACCTTCTTGCCCGATCCTATGCAGGCGACCGAACTTGACGTTGGTACTGCTCCTGTGGACCAGTCCCCTGCGGTCGTCCAGCTCCCTTCGCTCGGCCCAGTCCATGTATCCGTGCACATCGATTCAGCCGATGCGCTTGCCGTCCCCAGGGCCAGCGCCACGACCAGCGATACGGCCAGTACGCAGACGCACTTCGCCCCAGAGCCACCAGGGACAAGACGAGTGCATTTGCCCGCCTGAGCCTCCAACCTTGTCCGATCGAACAGTATCCAGCGCATGGGGCACGGCCCTCCTCTTTGGATCGCTAGTTCCGAATGGCGGCGCAGATTGAATCAAATCCGGCGACTCAAATGTAAAGAGGTTGTGCGCCTATGGACGATTGTTCGAGCGGATGGCATACGATGGTAGGAGCAGCAAGCCCTGAGCGTCGCTACGACGCCGACGTTTGGCTGACGGACGCCCCAGCAGCAGCTGTGCTTCGCCTGCGCGGCTCTTGTGGTGCAGGTAGCGCATGGTCGTCTTGATGTCGACATGCCCCATCCACGCCTGGACCTGCACGATCGAGGCGCGTTGATCGCCAGCGAGCCGAAGGGATGGCGCAGATAATGGAAGCGCAGCGGGCGGATACCGGCCTCATCGCGCGCGGCGATATAGCGGCGGCGCAGCGCGGAGGCGTCGACATGCCCGCCATCCTCCCTGACGAACACCAGATCGCCGTGCCCGCCGGTGATGGCCGCGCTCCTGTGACCGTGCCGACCGCTCTTGCCTGCTCGACCGTGACGGCGGGCGCCTCCGGGGCGTTAGCGTCGGGGTCCGGTCGCAGGGCAAGCGTCAGCGCGAACGGCAGCTGGAAGGTGCTCGGCCAGCAGTGTGGGTGGCCGGGGTGGCGACGGGGCGGGTATGACGCCTGGCCGCTGTGTCCTGCTCTGTTCGCATGCCCCCGTAGAGCGAAGTGATCGGCCCCAAATCGTTTGGGCACCAGCCCCATCCCAGTGCCCAAACCCCCTTGAAAAGCCCGCGAAATACGGTCATCTGAGCCGGTAGCCGATCAGGACCATGGGTGCCCGAATCTGGCTCAAATACAGGCGATTCTCGCCTTTTTGGGGCTCTCTCCAGGATTCTTCACACGCGAGAGGTCGCAGGTTCGAAACCCGCCGCGCCCATTGCCGCAGTCGCCGGTCACGCCTGCAACTGGGCCTGCATCGCCTCGGCCAGCGCGAGCGCGCCCGACAGCGGCCTGACCATCACGCAGAAGTCGTCGATCAGGCCGTGCTCGTCGGTGTGCAGGAAGTCGCATCCGTCGAGCTCGCGATCGCCGATGCGCGCGTGAAAGACGAGGGCATGGTCGCGCGCGTCGGGCGCCCCGATCTCGGTCACGTAGCGAAAGTCCTCGAACACGCGCGAGACGGCGAGCAGCAGTTGCGTGACAGCCTCACGCCCGCGGTAGGGCTTGAACACGACCGGGCTGCAGAACACAACGTCGTCGGACAGCAGCGCGAGGGCGGCCTCGAAGTCCTGCGCCTCGATCGCGGCACGAAACGGATGCACGGCTCGACCTCCTGGTGCGTGAACGGGTGCTGATCCTATCGTCGGGCTGCTGAGCGGCCGAGTCCAGGGTCAGACGAAGTCCAGGCAACGAAGTCCAAGCAGTCCAAGAGCGAGGAGGCACGATGGCTGAGACCCCGACGCTGTTCGCCTGTCATGGCGATAAATCCGCGGCGAGGATCAGCCGGCCGTTCTCGTCGAGCGCGAACCCGTCGAGCCCGAAGCGTGAGGCCAGCAGCTCGGGGATGGCGGGCCGGTCGAGGGGCGTGACGTGCTTGGCGGCGGGCGTGTGCTCGGTGAGCGCCAGCTCGCTCCAGTCGCTCAGCGAGGTGCGAGTACCGGCGTCGTCCAGTGCGCTGACGATCAGACCGGTCACGAACGGCGAGCGCGGATGCGTCGAGATCCACCAGTTGACCGTCTCCACGTCGATATGCGGAACCGGGTGAGGCAGGAACCCGTAGACGTCGACCCACCCTGACTCCTCGACCATCTGCATTACGAGCTCATCGCCGTCCTGGACGACGCGAAAGCGCCCGCCAGGCTGCTCGTGCTCGGCGCCGGGACCGAACGGCAGCGGCTCGAGCAGCGTGCCGAGGCCGAACCCGACATCGGCGTGACAGGTCTCACCGTCGGTGTGGACCCCCAGCACGAGATGCCCGCGCGGGCGCACGACACCCGCGGGCGCGCCGTATCGCACGCGCGCGAGATACAGGTCCACGTCCGCGCCCAGCGCTTCCATTGCGCCGGCCAGCAGCAGGTTCTGCTCGAAGCAGTACCCGCCACGGCGTTCGCCCACGAGCTTGCGCTCGATGTCCTCGCCGGCGAGCGACACCGCGATTCCACGGTGAGAGTCGAGGTTCTCGAACGGGATCGTCGTCGCGTGGGCGCGGTGGACTTCGGCGATGTCGGGACGGCCGCTCAGACCGATGCGGCCGAGGTAGGCGTCGAGATCGTGCATGGCCGGACTGTAGTTGACCCCCAGTCACGTGACCGGGCTCGCCAAGTAGTCTGTTGGCATGAGCGTCACGGGTCAGGTTCTCAAAGTCCACGAGCAGATCTACAAGCGGACCGATGGGCGGATGGGCCATCGCATGATCGGCGTGCCGACCCTGTTACTCGACACGACCGGACGCCGCACGGGCAAGACACGCACGAACGCGCTCGTGTACGCGCGCGACGGCGAGGACTATCTGGTCGTGGCCTCAAACGGCGGCTCGGACAGTCCGCCGGCCTGGCTGCATAACGTCCGCGCCCACCCCGACGTGGGGATCCAGATCGGCCGGGACCGCAGCAAGGGCACGGCGAGGGTTGTGGAGTCGAGCGATCCCGACTACGAGCGGCTGTGGAAGAGCGTCAACGACAACAACCGCGATCGCTACACGGCGTATCAGCAGCAGACGAGCCGGGCGATCCCGGTGGTTGCGGTTACACCGGGGTAAAGCGGCAGCGCCGTCTCGCCCGACGTGCCCAGATCAGATGGTGCGCGTGGGTCCGGCGGTGCGCCGCCAGCTCGTCAACGCCGGGCCGGAGCGTCTGCTGCTGCTGGCGCTCGGTGGCTCGGGCGAGCACGCCGGCCGAGACGGTCGCGCCTGGAGCGCGTGGGAGGAGGGCGGCCCGGGCCTGCCTCCGCAGGAGATCTCTCCGCCCGAGGATCTGCCCGCCCGGGACGGCTGAGGAGAGAATCGCTCCCCGCGCGGGGTCAGCAGGGTGTCGATGTACGGGAGAGGGGTGCCTCCCGGGAGCAGATCAGCGTGGGCGGGCTGTCGCGGCCATTGCGATGTCAACACGCGTCAACCGCCGATCTGCCACGATCGTATCCCCACCCCCGTCGGCGAAAGGAAGCCATGCCCGAGTATGCACCCGGAACCCCGTCCTGGATCGAACTTTCCGCGCCAGACACCGATGCCGCCGCGGACTTCTACGGCGCGCTGATGGGCTGGAGGGCGACCGAGCCGGGTTCGGCCGAGACCGGCGGGTATCGCATGTTCCAGCAGGACGGCAAGAACGTCGGCGGCCTGATGGGGATCATGCAGGAGGGTCAGCCGACCGCATGGGCGACTTATATAAGCGTCGCCGACGCCGATGAGACCGCGGCCAAGGTCGCCGCGGCCGGCGGCAGCGTAGTGGTCGGGCCGATGGATGTGATGGACATCGGGCGAATGGCCTTCTTCGCCGATCCCACCGGTGCCGTCTTCGGGGTGTGGCAGCCGAAGAGCTTCACCGGCGCCGACATCGTCAACGAGCCCGGCTCTCTGTGCTGGAACGAGGTGCTCACCCGTGACGCCGACGCCGGCAAGGCGTTCTACCCGGCCGTCTTCGGCTGGGAGGGACGTCCCCCCGCGTTCGCGGGCGCGCCAACTACATACACGGTTTGGGAGAACGACGGCAAACAGGTCGGGGGCATGATGCAGATGACCGACGAGCACTTCCCGGCCGAGATCCCGCCGCACTGGGGCGTGGTCTTCGCGGTCGCCGACTGCAACGCCACCGTCGCCAAGGCCCGCGAGCTCGGGGCGACCGTCACGAGCGAGCCGATGGACATGCCGATCGGACGCTTCGCCGGCCTGATCGATCCCCAGGGAGCCTCCTTCACGGTGATGCAGCCGCCCGCCTGACCTTCACCGGCTTCGTGCTCTCAGCGAGTGGAGGGTGCGATGGCGCCGCGCTGAGCCTGCTCGGCAGGCACATCGCCCCGCGCCTTGAGCCGGCCGAGCTGCCCGCCCTTGCGCTGGCTGCGCTCCTGTTGGGCGATCCAGAGTCGGATCGTGCGCTCCACGTTGCGTTCGTGTCTATGGGTCATGGACATCATGCTGACGCGCGCGGGTCGCGCGCGCACTGGACACCGGTCCCAAATCAGCCGATCCCTTCTCGACAGCCGGTTCAGGCGGTGGAGCCGATGGGCCTCTCCAAATCCACGGAGTAAGGTCTGACGATGACCACCGCGAAGCGAACGGTGTCCGAGTCAGCGCACCCGTCGGCGGTGCCGCACCTGACCGTCGCCGAGCGGGTGGCTCGCGGCAAGGCGGCCCGCTCGGAGGTGCCGCGCTCCAGCCACGCCGCGTTCGAGCCCGCGCCGCACCGCGCCGACCCGATCGAAATGCTCGAGCGTCAGGCCCAGACGCGAGTTCCGGAGCTGGTGCCGATCCGCTACGGCCGGATGCTCGTGTCGCCGTTCACGTTCTACCGGGGGGCGGCGGCGATCATGGCCGGGGATCTGGCGGCGACACCCCGCTCGGGGCTGATGGTGCAGTGCTGCGGGGACGCGCACCTGTCGAACTTCGGCGTGTTCGCCTCACCCGAGCGGCGCCTGGTGTTCGATCTCAACGACTTTGACGAGACCCTCCCCGGGCCATGGGAGTGGGACGTCAAGCGCCTGGCCGCGAGCATGCTGATCGCCGCCCGGGACAACGGCTTTCAGGTCAAGGACCAGGATCGAATCGTGCTGGACACCGTCGCGGAGTACCGGACCGCGATGGCGAGCTTCGCGGCGATGAAGAACCTCGACGTGTGGTACTCGCACCTGGACATCGAGACCGCGCTTGCACAGATCGGCTCGCAGATCACGGCCAAGATGGCCAAGCGAACCGAGAAGAACCTGGCAAAGGCGCGCGCCCGCGACAGCATGTCCGCCTTCTCGAAGCTCACGCGAATCGTCGGCGGGGAGCCCCAGATCGTCGCCGAGCCGCCATTGATCGTGCCGATCGACGACCTCGTCAGCGGTCCCGAGCGCGACGAGATGTTCGACAGGCTGCACGAGCTGTTGCGCTCCTACCGGAGCACGCTCGCGCGCGAGCGCCAGATGCTGCTGGAGGAGTTTCGCCTCGTGGACTTCGCCCGCAAGGTGGTCGGCGTCGGCAGCGTCGGCACCCGCGCCTGGATCGCGCTGATGCTCGGGCGCGACGGCAAGGATCCGCTGTTCCTGCAGATGAAGGAGGCGCAGGCGTCGGTGCTCGAGGACTTCCTCGGCCCGAGCAGGTTCAAGAATCACGGCGAGCGGGTCGTCGTCGGCCAGCGGCTGATGCAGGCCTACAGCGACATCTTCCTCGGCTGGCTGCACGTGCAGTCCGGCCTGGACGGCTCCGAGCGGGACTTCTACGGGCGCCAGCTGCGCGACTGGAAGGGCTCGGCAGAGATCGAGCAGATGGTCCCGCGGGGGCTGGCTCTGTACGGCGGGCTGTGCGGCTGGACGCTCGCCCGCGCCCACGCCCGCAGCGGCGACCGGGTCGCGATCGCGGCCTACCTCGGCAAGGGCCCCAGCTTCGACCGCGCGATCGTCGAGTTCTCCCACGCCTACGCCGACCAGAACGAGCGCGACTACAGGGCCCTCGCCAAGGCGGTCAAGTCCGGCCGGATCGTAGCCCAGACGGGCCTCTGAGCACCGAGCTCCAACAGTCGCCGAGCAGGTCTATGCCTCCGGCAGCGCAGCTCGCAGGCGCTCGGCGATCTGGAGCACGTCGTTGGGATCGTGAGGCCCGTCTCGCCGTGCCAGCCGCGCAACGCCGCGCAGGCCGGCGATGCGCACACCATCGAGCTTCATGTTCGAGAACAGCCGCAACCCGTCGCTCTCGACGAAGCACATCGCGCCGATCACGCCGACCGTGCCACCCAGCACCTCGGTGACCACCGCGACCTGACGGCAGACTCCATCGACCAGCCTGGTCTGGTCGTGCCCGCCGATCATCAGGCGCGGGCGCGACTCGGAGAGCATGCCGGCCTCGCGGCGCACCCGCACCTTGCCGCTGATCTTCTTGGTGTCGATCACGGTCACGCCGCCCGGGCCGATCGCCAGGTGGTCGATGTTCGCGCGCGATCTCGGCAGGCGCCGGTCGTGCACCAGCACGACCCCTCGTCCGTGCAGCAGCGCGTTCAGCCGCCGCGCCGTCTGCTCCTCGCCTTCGGCGCCCGTGCGCCATGACTCCTCGTGGGCGGGTGTTCCCGCAACCGCCAGCAGCAGCCTGCCGACCCGCGGATGCCTGGCCAGCACGCGCTCCCGCCGGGCCTGCAGCCTGCGCTCGTACTCCCGCCGCGCGCTCGCGCCCGCCCTGCCCGTCCAATTCGGTCCACCAGATCCAGAATAGTTCATGCGACGGGAATCTATATTGCGCGTGACAATCCTGCACATTCGCCACGGTGGAACTGCCGGTCCGGGGACGGCTTCCCCGTGGGACTGGGGTCGGACCCAGCGGCGCGGCGGGTCGTGTCGGGTCGGGTCATGCCGCGCCCACGATCCGGGATACGACACCCGGCTAGGCGACGGCGCGCAGAGCCCGGTATGGCTCGCCGGCAAGCTCGCGCACGAGCGCGTCGAGCACGCCCTCCTCGTCCTGCTCGCGTCCGTCGGTGACGGCGCCGATCACCGCCCGCTTGCGCTCCAGCAGCGTGGCGATCGTCTCGTCGATCGTGCCGGCGGCGAGCAGATAGGTGGCGTTGACCGCGTCCTGCTGGCCGATGCGATGGCAGCGGTCCTCGGCCTGGTCGTGCTTGGCCGGCGTCCAGTCGAGCTCCAGGAACACGACGTTCGAGGAGCGCGTCAGCGTCAGGCCCTGGCCGGCGACCTCGATCGAGCAGACGATCAGCTGGTTCTCGGCGCCCTCGTCCGGCGCCTGGAACTCGCGCAACGAGGCGTCCCTGGACGCGTGGCTGTCTTCGCCGAGGATGTGCAGCGCCCCCGGAAACCGCTCGAGCACCGCGCGCTGGATCTCGCGGTGCTTGGCGAACACGACCAGGCGCTCGCCGGAGGAGCAGAAGTCGTGGATCCAGGCGAGCGCGCCTGGAAGCTTGCCGCGGGCGGCGAGCAGCTTGAGCGCGTTCAGCCGCACGAGCCGCTCGGCGCGCAGCGCGGCCGCGACCTTCGCGTCGAGCACGCGCAGGTCCAGCGGTTGGCTCTGCAGCCACGCGATCACGTCGCGCTCGGCGAACCGATACTCGGACTCGTTGTCGAGCTCGACCGGCACCACCGCGCGCGTCTTCGGCGGCAGCTGTGGCAGCACGTCGGCCTTCAGGCGGCGCACGAAGCAGCGTGCCCGCAGATGCCAGTGCAGGCGCATGTGCGCGTCGGGCCCGCGAAAGCGCCTGCCGAACTGCGCGCCCGAGCCGAAGTCTGCGATCCGCCCGACGATCCGCAGCTGCGAGATCAGCTCGGGCGGGCGGTTCATGACAGGCGTGCCCGTCAGCGCCAGCACGAGCCCGTCCTGCGGCACGGCCGCCGACAGCCGCTGCACGGCCTGGGTGCGCTTGGCCGTCGCGTTCTTGCAGTAGTGGGACTCGTCGAGCACCAGCGCGCGGGGCTGCAGCTCGCGCAGCTCATCCAGCCGAGCGGCCACGATGTCGTAGTTGACGACCGTGATGTCGGCCCTCTCGGGGCCGGCGCACCCCGGTCCCGACCAGCGCCCGCGCGCGGCGCCCCGGCAGCCAGCGCTCGATCTCGCGCAGCCAGTTGAGCTTGAGGCTGGCCGGGCACACGACGACCGCCGGGAACGCGCCGTCGGCCTGCAACGTCGCGAGCGCCTCGATCGTCTTGCCCAGGCCCTGCTCGTCGGCGAGAAACGCGCGCCGCTGGGACAGCAGGTAGCTCACGCCGGCGCGCTGAAACGGCTTGAGCTCGCCGCCGAGACCGGCCACGTCGAGCTCCGCGTCGGTCGCGGCCGACAGCGCGACGAGTCCCTGCGCGCGGGAGTGCTGCTCGCGCACCTCCTGCAGCACCACCAGCGCCTCCGGGTCCACCCAGGTCTCGTGCGCGGCCAGGAAGCGGTCGAGCTCCGGAACGCTGTACGGGTCGGCGCGGATCGCCGGCAGCCGCGCGTGCTCGTGCCCGCCGCCGCCACGGGCGGGCCGGCCGGCGAACACCGACGCGCCCGCCAGCCCGGCGAACTCCTCGCATTGCGCACCGTCATGGCCGGGGGCGAGCACGAACGTCGGGTCCTCGTGCACGCTGGAGATCTCCAGCACCGCCGGCGGCGCCGGCCGGCCCTCGCGCAGCGCCGCGACACAGCGGCCCGCGGCCCTGCTGATCCAGCCGTGGAGCTGTCCGTCCATCAGCCCCCAGGAGTCCAGCGTGAGTGCTACCGTCGCGCCGCCCGGCGCGCTCACCGCGCGCTCGCGCAATGCCTGCGGCAGGCGCTGGAGCTCGCCGATGAGCAGAAACACGGGCTCGCCCCGCTCGCACGCCACCTCGACGGTGCCGTGCCAGGGGGTGGCGCGCTCGGCGGCGCGCTCGGACCGGCCCTCGGCGTGAGGGACGACTCGCCGAGCGCCCGGCGCCTGCTCGGCGGCGCGAGCACGTTGCGCGATCTCGGTGAGCGCGTGCTCCGCGTGTTCGGTCAGCCGCGGCCGCCTCCCCGCGCCGGTATGCAGCTTGCGGACGATGAGCCGCGAGCGCTCGTCCAGCGGGATCAGCGCCCGGCCGATCGCCGGCAGACCGTAGGCGTCGGGGTGCTCCATCAGCGCCTGCACGAGCTCCGCGTCGGCATCGGCCGGAAAGCTCAGCCACCAGTTCTCGTCGGGCCGCACGACGTCTATGACGCACTCTCCGTCGCGGCGCCTCGCGCGGCGGCGCGCCAGCGCGCGGGCCAGGGCGTCGCTCACCTGCGGCCTGGCAGGCAGGCTCGCGAGCAGCTTCGCCAGCGCCTCCGCCCGCTCAGGGTCGAGCGGTATCCGCCACACCTTCTCGCCGGGGTCCCAGCGTCGCCCGGGGATCGCGCGCAGGAGCACGCGCAGGCGCTCGTCGTAGGGAAAGCGCAGCACGGCTTCGCCGCTGTCGAGGGAGGCGACAAAAGTAGAGATCACCACCGAGCACAATAGGCGGCGAGGTGGATGCAAACGTCCGTCGGCCCCGTCTACGAAACTCGTCCTCTCAACGCTCGCCCGTCCTGTCAACGCCGACCCTCTCACCGTGACCGTCCATCCCGCATCGCCCAGGGCCGCCACGACCACCAGCCCCCATCCCCGACCTCCACTCCGCCATGACCGCTCGCCTCCCGACCTCAAACCTCAGCCCCGCCACGTCCTCCGGGCCCCGCCGCCGCTCGCATGTTCGACACCGGGGACGCCGGTCGCGGGCAGGACGCGGCGAGCACCCGTCACGCGCGCCGCGGATCGCCCTGGAGACAGTCGCGACGCTTGCCTCGACCGCACTCGTCGTTCTGCTGCCGGCCGCCAGCGTGCAGAGCGTCGGGCCGTGGTCGCAGCCGGCCACCCTCGCCACGTGCTCCGCTCCCGGCGCCCCGGAGGTCCTGTTCCCGAGCGACAGCCCCCGGCAGAGCACCGGCCCAGGCGCGATCGTCTGGAGCTCCGCCTCCCGCTGCCCCGGCGAGGCTGCCGGCCCCGGCCCGCGCATCTCGACAATCGCATCCGGTGCGGACGCACCGAGTCCGGCCTCGATCCCGCGCACCGCCACCGACAGGGCGCTCACGCTCACAGGGTCGATCGCCGCCGGGGCGCCCCACGGGCGAATCCTGCTTGCCGGGCCAGGCGGCCACGTCGGGCGCGCACAGACCGCAGGCCTGCTGCTCAGCGAAGGCCCGGCGCACGGACCGTTCTCCGCGCCTCTGGCCACGGGCGGCCCGGCCGCCCCCCTGGCGCTCACGAGCGCATACCTGGGCGACGTCGCCCTCGCCTCGCCGGGCGGCTCCGTCAGCGCCGGCACGAGCGCGATCGAGCTGCGCGTACACCGCTACTACGAACGCTCCTTCCTCGCGCCCGTGCCCGTGACCGCAAGTCGCTCGGTCGAAGGGCTGACGCTCGCGATGGACTACCGCTCCGACGCGCTCGCCGTGTGGGAGCGTGACGGGACCATCTATGCCCGCGACCTGCCCGGCTCCGGTCGATCCACTCGCTCAGCGACGCGTGTCGCCTCCGCCGCACCTGGCGCACGGATCGCCGCGCTGCTCAGCGACGACAATCGCGCGATCCTCGCCTGGTCGGAAACCCGCTCGGGGGTCACGCGCGTCTACGCCGAGCTGTCCTCGCCCAACGTCCGCTTCGGCGCCCCGCGGCTGCTGGAACGCTTCGCCGACCCCGGTGGCGTGGCGCCCCCCGGTGGCTCACCGCGCCTGGTGCGTCTGGTCTCCGAGTCGGTGATGCTCGCCTGGACCGGCGCCCCATCCGGCCACTGGGTCGTGCGCGCCGCCGCCGTCGATCTGCACGGCGTGCGCTCGATCGACACGATCTCGTCGCCCGGCCACAACGCCCTGCTGGCCGCCCTGGCCCCGGGACCGGATGGCGAGGCCTATGCGCTGTGGACCGAACCGCAATCAACCTCCTCGGGCCTCCAGGAGAGCGGCCAGGCGGTCTATGCCGCGCGCGGGATCGACGCCTATCCCGGCCGGATCGTCTTCGCTGCTCCCCAGCGGATCTCCGCGCCAGGCGCCCGGGGCTCCACGGGCGAAGCCACGGTCGCGGTCGACCCCGACTCCGACCGCGCGATCGCGGCGTGGCGGACCTCCGCGGGCGCGATCGACTACTCGCTGCGGGGCCTCGGCGGCGCCTGAGCCGGCCCGGCACCCCCACACCACCGGCCCGGCACGCACACATCGCCGGGGGCCCGCACACACGCCCGGGAGCGCGGGGCCGAGCCGTTGGGCCGGCGCGGGGCAGATCTCCGCGCGAGGCGCACCGCGCGCGGGAAGCCTTTAGGAAAAGATGCCTGCAGATGGACCGCAACTACGAGCTGCAGACCCACCGCGCCGAGGACCGCCACTGGTGGTACCGGGGTCGCCGGCGGGTGCTCGAGCGGGTGATCGACAATCTGCGCCTGCCAGCCCGCGCGCGCATCCTCGACGCCGGCTGCGGCAGCGGACGCAACATGGTCGAGCTCGCGCGTCACGGGACGGTCACCGGGGTGGAGCTGTCGGGGACCAGCGTCGCGCTCGCCCGCGCGCGCTCCATCGGCGAGGTGATCGAAGGCTCGGTGCTGAGCATGCCGTTCGACTCGGCCAGCTTCGACCTGGCCGTCTCGCTGGACGTGATCGAGCACTTGGAGGACGACCTGTCCGCCCTGCGCGAGCTGCGCCGCGTGGTCGCTCCGGACGGGGCCCTGCTCATCACAGTCCCCGCATATCGGTGGCTGTGGAGCGGTCACGATGAGATCAACCATCACCACCGCCGCTACACCCGCTGTACGCTGCAGCGGGTAGCCGAACAGGCCGGCTGGGAGACCATGCGCACCACCTACTTCAACTCGCTGCTGCTCCCGGTCGCGATCGTGCTGCGCGTGCTGGACCGGTTCTCGACCGCCACGACCGAGTCGAGCCTCGACCTGTGGGTTCCGCCCGAGCCGCTGAACTGGCTGCTGGAGCGCCCGCTGACGCTGGAGGCCGCGATCCTCGGACGCGGCGGGCGCATCCCCGCGGGGCTCTCGCTGCTCACCCTGTTTCGGTGATCCGCTCGCGCTCGGGGGCCAGCGCGACGGCGGGCGGGGTCCGGAACGTCCATGCGCGGTTCGCCGCGAACGTCAGCACCGTCACGATCGCCGTAGTCGGGATCTGCCCGAGCAGCTCGTCCATGCCGAGGCCGTGCACGAACATGTAAACCAGGCCGAGGTTCAGCCCCAGACCGCAGCTCTGCACGATCATCCAGCGCACGGGCGTCAGCGCATCGCCGACGTGCTCTCTGAAGGTCCAGCGCCGGTTCAGCAGAAACCCGTTGACAGCGCCCACCGCGAACCCGATCCCCGACGCCGCGACGTACCAGACGCCGAACACCTTCAGCAGGATCGTGTAGAGCGCGAACGCGATCAGCGTGTTGGAGACGCCGACGATCCCGAACTTGACGAACTGCACGATCAACGGCAGGCTCAGCCGGCGCGCGGGCGCCGGCGCGCCCGCTGTCTGCGTCCGCCGCTGCTCGTCCTCGTGCGGTGAAAGCATATGTACACAGGATGAACGATAATTTGAGCTGCGGCTTAGCTGGCTGGTCGAACATTGGCGCCGGGCATCACCAGCCGCGTCCACCCAGAACGCCACGATCATGTCGGACACACCACTGCCACTGCGAACTCCCAAACTGCTCAGCGTCGTAGCGCCGGTCTACGACGAGCAGGAGCTGATCGAGGACTTCGCCGCGCGCGCGATCGCCGCGGTCGGCTCCTACCCGTTCGAGCTGGTGCTCGTCAACGACGGCTCATCCGACCGCACCCCCGAGCTCTTGGACCGGATCGCCGACGCCGACCCGCGCGTGCGCGTGGTGCACCTGTCGCGCAACTTCGGCCACCAGGCGGCGCTGACGGCCGGGCTGGAGCACGCCCGCGGCGACGTCGTGGCGATGATCGACGCCGACCTGCAGGACCCGCCCGAGCTGATCTCAGAGATGGTGGCGCGCTGGAGCTCGGGCGCGGACGTCGTGTACGCGGTCCGCCGAGCACGCGAGGGCGAGACCGCGTTCAAGCTGGCGACCGCGTCGTGGTTCTACAAGCTGTTCGACCGACTCGCCCAGGTCGACCTGGAGCCCAACTCCGGCGACTTTCGCCTGCTCGACCGCCGCGCGCTGGACGCGCTGCTGAGCATGACCGAGCGCTCGCGGTTTCTGCGCGGCATGACCGTCTGGGTTGGGTTCTCCCAGACGGCGGTCTCCTACGAGCGCGAAGCGCGGCACGCCGGCGAGACCAAGTACACGGTGCGCAAGATGCTGCGCTTCTCACTGGATGCGATCGCCTCGTTCTCGCACCTGCCGCTGCAGCTGGCCACGTATGTGGGGCTGCTGTCCGCGGGCGTGGCGTTCGTCGCGATTCCCGTCGTCATCGGCCTGCACTTCGCCGGCTCCTACCTGCCGGGGTTCGGCTCGATCACGATCGCGATCCTGCTGCTCGGCGGGATTCAGCTGATCGCGCTGGGGGTGATCGGGGAGTACGTCGGACGTATCTACGACGAGGTCAAGCACCGGCCGCTGTATATCGTCCGCGAGGAGCGCAACCGTCCGGCGGGCGGCCACCACGGCGATCCCGCCGCGACGATCGCCCCGGGCAGGCCCCTGGCGCGCGCGGGCCTGCAGGCGCGTCCTCCCGAGCGCGAGCGCGTGGGCTGAGGTTTAGTTGACCTTGGCGCATGCGCCAAGGTCCCTGACGGTGCATGCACCGTCAGGCGGTCCGCACATGTGCGGACCGAGACGGGCCGCATGCGGCCCGTCTGCCGAGGGCGCATGCGCCCTCGGTCGGGCGGCACATGTGCCGCCCGAAGGAGCCGCACATGTGCGGCTCCAGGCAGGCCCGCATGCGGGCCTGCGGGCCACGTCGTATGCGACGTGGCCCACCCAATCAGCTTCACATAGAGCATGCGGCGTCCCCCACCGCGGTCTTGTAACGATCCTGCAACCGGGGGTCCTCTGCGCTCCGCCCGCCGCGATCGTGTGTTGTGATCTGGCGATGACTCATCCCCGTCGCCGTCGCCATTCCCATCTGCGGCCCATCGTGCTGCTCGTGCTCACGCTCGCGCTCGCGCGCGGCGGCGCCCTGCCGGCGCCCGCCCGCGCCGAAGCCTGTCCCGGCTCGGGCTCGGCCAGCTGTCCGTACACCGCGTCCGCAATCGTCGGCCAGCGCGCGGAATCGGTGCTGCGGTTTCCGGAGGCGGTCGCGGTGGACAGCGCCGGCGACGTGTACGTCGCCGACCAGCTCAGCTACGTCGTGCAGAAGTTCAACTCCGAAGGCCAGTACCTCGGCGAGTGGGGCTCGTACGGCGGCGGGCACGGCCAGTTCGGCCCGATCGGCGGCCTGGCGACGGACGCCGCGGGCGACGTGTACGTCGTGGACTCCAGTCACGACAGGATCGAGAAGTTCAACTCCGAAGGCCAGTTCATCAAGGACTGGGGCCGCAAGGGCAGCGAACCGGGGGACTTCAACTTCGGCTCCTCCGAGAACTACACCCAGCCCCCCGGCGGCGGGATCGCTGTGGCCGGGGAATACGTGTACGTCGCCGACTCCGGCAACAACCGCATCGAGCGCTTTGACCTGAACGGCGAAGAACCGATCGAATGGGGCGAATACGGCAGCGAAGGCGGGCAGTTCTCCTACCCGCGCGGGATCGCGGCCAACGCGAGCGAGGTGCTGGTCGCCGACGACGACAACCATCGCATCGAGAAGTTCAGCCCGAGCGGGACCTACGAGGAGTCGGTCGGCTCCGAAGGCACTGGACCGGGCAGGTTCGGCTTCCCCTACGGCATCGCCCTGGACGCCGCCGGGAACGTGTACGTCGCGGACGACATCAACGATCGCATCGTCAAGCTCGATCCCGAGCTCGGCCCCGCGGGCGAATGGGGCGGCTTCGGCACGGGCCCCGGGCAGCTGGCGTTCCCGCGCGCGCTGGCAAGCGATCCGGCGGGGGACACCTACGTCGCCGACACGGCCAACGACCGGATCGAGGTGTTCGACCCGAGCGGCGCCTACCTGCGCACGATCGGCACACCCGCGCGCGCGGACGCGGGGGCGTTCGTGGCGCCCCGCGGCGTGGCGGTCGATCCGACCGGGCGGCTGTACGTGTCCGACACCGACGACAACCGCATCGAGTCCTTCGCGCAGGGGGGCGGCGCGTTCCTCGGCGCCTGGACGAGCACGGGCGGGTACAAGCCCGGCTACCTGGAACCCGAAGGCATCGCGTTCGACCCGAAAGGCTCGGCGTACGTCGCCGACACGGGCAACGCGCGCGTGAGCAGGCTGTGGGGCGACGGGACCTACCTGTCAGAACTCGGCGGCCCGGCCGACCGCGGCGGAGCCGGACTGAGCGGCGCGGGCTCGGTCGCCGTCTCGGCCATCACAGGCGACGTGTATGTCGCCGACACCGATCACAACCGCATCCTGATCTACTCCCCGGCGGGCGCGCTGCTGGCAAAGGCCGGCGCGGACGGCGCAGACGGGTCGACCGGGAGCGGGCCCGGCGAGTTCAACCATCCGGCGGCCGTCACCGTCGCTCCGTCAGGCAACGTGTTCGTGGCGGACACCAACAACAACCGCGTCGCCGAGCTCGCGCCGAACGGAGTCTTCATGGACGAGTTCGGCCAGCTCGGCTCGGGCGAGGGGCGGCTGCACGACCCGACCGGGGTCGCGGTGGACGCCGCCGGGCGCGTGTACGTGGTCGACGCCGCCAACAACCGCGTGGAGGTGTTCGACGAATCCGGCCACTACCTGACCAAGTGGGGCCGGCGCGGGATCGGGCCAGGCGAATTCTCCCAGCCGACCGCCGTCGCCGTCGGCTGCGAAGGCAGCGTGTACGTGGCGGACACGAACAACAACCGCGTCGAGCGCTTCGACCCGGCCGCTGCCGCCGGTGTGGGCTGCCTCGCGCCGAGCGTGTGGCCGCCGCCGCTGGACGTGGCGCCGGTGCTGCACGTCAACCTGCCGCGCAGCTATGGGGTGCTGGCGCGGCGCGCGCTGGCGCTGTCGGTGAGCTGCCAACGGGGCTGTCAGATCCGTGTCACAGCCACCGTCTCGGCCGCCGTCTCAGGGCGCGCCTCCCACCGAACCGTGGAGCTGATCGCCGAGGCGCGTCGGCTGCCGCCCGTACACCCCGGGCACGTGCGCCTGCGTGTCGGCGACTCGGCGCTGAGCCGCCTGCGCCGGGCGCTGGGGCGCCACCGAGAGATGGTCGCGACGGTGCACATCCTCGCCGTCGGTCCGACCGGACGGCGCACGGCGCTCACCCGAACGTACGCGGTCACGCGATAATGCTCGCGTGAGCAGCAGCGAAGAGGAGCCGGCCGCACCCGAGTCGTCGTGGGCGAGCCCTGAGGGAGAAGAGCCCGGCGGCATGGACCATCGCCGCGAGCGCATCCGCATCGAGACCGAGCGCCACCGCATCGTCGGCGAGCTGACGCTCGCCCGCGACGGGTATCGCAGCCGCGTCTCCGACGTGCTCAACGCGCCGGAGCGAGAGTTCATAACACTCACCGACGCCTCCGTCGAGCCCCTGTCGGGCGGCCCCAAGGAGCTGCACTCCTACCTGACGATCGCCCGGCGTCACATCGTGTTCGCGGTCGCCGGGAGCGACGATTGACCTACCCCTGGTTCCCGCGCGCGATCTTGCGCAGGTCGATCGTCAGTCTGCGGGAGGGGGGCAGGCCCCCCGGTGGGCGGGCACCCCTGTTTTCACACCTGGTTCCCGCGGGCAATCTTGCGCAGGTCGATCGTCTTGTCGTACAGCTTCGCATCGACGCCCTCCTCCAGGGCGACCTCGCGCAGGGGACGCCCTGAGGCGGTGGCCTTCTGGACGATCGCGGCTCCCCTGTCGTAGCCGATCGCGCCGTTCAGGGCCGTGGCGACGGCGAGCGTCGCGCCCGCGCTGGCGTCCGTGCCTGCCCGGTTGACCTTGATCCCGTCCACGCACTTCTCCGCGAACGCGCGCGCGGCGCTCGCGAGCAGGTGCAGCGACTGCAGCAGGTTGCGGGCGATCAGCGGGATGCGCACGTTCAGCTCGAACTGGCCCTGCATGCCGCCGACCGTGATCGCGGTGTCGTTGCCGATCACCTGCGCCGAGACCTGCAGCACGACCTCTGGAATCACCGGGTTGACCTTGCCCGGCATGATCGAGCTGCCCTTCTGCAGCTCGGGCAGCAGAATCTCGCCGATGCCCGCGCGCGGGCCCGAGCCCATCAACGCGAGGTCGCCCGCGATCTTGCTCAGCGAGACCGCCACCACCTTCAGCGCGCCCGAGAGCTCGACGAGCGCGTCGCGGTTGGCCTGCGCCTCGAACGGGTCGGCCGGGGGGGCGATCTGGCGCAGCCCGGATTCCCGCTTGAGTCGCGCGCGCACCATCTGCGCGAAGCGCTTGTGGGTGTTCAGCCCCGTCCCGGTCGCGGTGCCCCCCAGGGGGATCTGCCCGACGTGCACGAGCGCCGAGCGCACGCGCTCGGAGCCGAGCGCCATCTGCGCGGCGTAGCCCGCGAACTCCTGGCCGAGCGTCACGGGCACCGCGTCCATCAGGTGCGTACGCCCGGACTTGACGACGTTCTGAAAGCTCTTCGCCTTGCGCGCAAACGAGCGCTCCAGCTGCTTCAGCGCCGGCAGCAGCTCGTTCTGGGCGACGTCCAGCGCGGCCAGATGCACGGCCGAGGGAAACACGTCGTTCGATGACTGGCCCATGTTGACGTGGTCGTTGGGATGCACTTTCTCACCGGCCAGCGTCGCGAGCACCTCGTTGGCGTTCGTGTTCGTCGAGGTGCCCGACCCCGTCTGGAACACGTCGATCGGGAACTGCGCGTCGTGCCTGCCGTCCGCGATCTCGCGCGCGGCCCGCTCGATGCGTGAGGCGCTCTGCTTGGGGAGCAGGCCCAGCTCGCCGTTGACGGCCGCCGCCGCGCCCTTGATGCGCGCGAGCCAGCGCACCACCGACACGGGCACGGTCTCGCCCGAGATCGGGAAGTTCTCGACAGCCTTGGCTGTCTCGTTGCCCCACAATTGCTTGTCCGGCATTTGATCTCCTTGTAGAGGTCCCGCCAGGATACGGGCGCCACGTTCAGGGAGTCGGCCGCGATCATCCGCAGAAGGCAACCAGCTCCCGCGCGAGCCCGACCGGATCGTCGTAGGCCATCAGAAACCCAGTGCTCGGCAGCACCCGCAGCTGGGCGTTCGGCAGTGCTCGCAGCGCATCTTCGGCCGGCGCCAGCGGATGCAGCCGGTCCTGGTCGGCCCACAGCAGCAGCACCGGCATCTGAAGCCGTGGATACAGGTCTCTCAGCTCCGTGCGCGCCCCTTGCGGCCAGACCCGCGCACACTTCGCCCACGAGCGAGCCAGCGCGGTGTTGCCGGGGACGTCCGCGAACGCGTGCCTGAACAGGTCGCGCGCGGCTGGGTTGCCGCGCGCGGACAGCCGCGATCCGTGCTCGGGGCTGAACACGGTGCGCGCGCCGTAGCCGGTGAGCCGGTCCAGTCCGGGGATTGCGCCAGTCATCGCGCACGCGCGCCACGCCGCCCGCGCCCGCGCGCGCTCGGGCGGGGCGTGCAGCCGGTTTGGCATCAGCACCAGGCGGCGCGGGCGCACACGATCGGCGGCGATCGCTTGCAGCAGCACCTCCGCGCCAGCGCCGTGTCCGCCGATCAGCGGACTCGGCCCGAGCACGTCTGCGACAAACCCGCCCAGCACGTCGGCGAACCAGTCCAGCGTGTAGGGGTGGGCCGGGCTGTTCTCGGAGTCGCCGTGCAGCGGCAGGTCGGGCAGGACCACGCGGAAGTGGGCAGCCAGCTGCTCGACCGAGGGCTCCCACTCCATGTGCGAGAGCATCGCCGAGTGGATCAGTGCCAGCGGCGGGCCCGCCCCCCACTCGCGGTAGGCCACGCGCGTGCCGTCCGGATGGTGATACAGGCGCAGGCGCATATCCGATGATCGTAGGCGTCGCACGCTTTCGCTCCGTGCTCGCGCCGATCCCGGACCGCACCGCGTCGCATGCGCCCATCGCCGGTGTGCGTCTCCGCGCGCGCCTGTGTCCCTGCGCCTGCAACACGCCTGCCGGAATGCATCCCCCGTTGCGGGGCTTGCCGAAAACGTGCGCAAAGCCGAGCATCTCTATACATGAGCTCGGTCCGCACAAACGGCTCGATCCGCACCAACGCCGCCGCCGCGATGCTGGGCGTCAGCCCCAACACGCTGCGCAGCTGGGAGCGGCGCTTCGGCTACCCGGCGCCCCAGCGCACCGAGGGCGGCCACCGCCAGTTCGAGCTGAGCGAGATCGAGACCCTGCGCCAGGCGTTCGCAGAGACGCACGACATCGCCTCGGCCGTGTCGATCGCCCGCGAGCGCGGCGAGGGGCCCTCCTCCCCCGCGCGGCTGCAGTCCGCTTTTGCAATGTTCAGCGAGGATGCGGCGGACCGCCTGCTCGAGGAGAGCCTCGCCGTGCGCTCGGTCGAGCGCACGGTCGAATCCGTGCTGCTGGCCGCCGTGGAGCTGTTGGGAGAGGGCGACGCCGAGCGCGCGTTCGCATGGCGCTACGCGACCGGCTGGCTGGCGGCGGCGGCGCGCGTGGCCCCGCCGTCCTCGCGCGATGAGGGCGCGCTGATCTTCGACGCCTCTCGCCCCGGCGCCATTGACGCGCTGCACGTACAGGCGCTCGAGCTGTTCCTGCGCCGCGCCGGCCTGCGCGTGCTGACGCTTCCAGTCGAGCTCGGCGCCGACCGCGTCGGCTCGGCGTTGCGCGCGCTGGCACCCGGCGCGATCGTGCTCGCGGGCGCGGGCTCCGCGCCCGACGCGCTCGGGCGACTCGTCTACGCCTCCCGCCAGGCCGAGCCGGGTGTGGCCGTGTTCGACTACCGCTCCGCCCTGCCCGAGACCGGCGCCTCCACCGTCAAGCGCATCGGCCCGGGGCCGGTGGCGGCGGCCGAGCAGCTGCGCGAGCGGCTCACGGGCGTGGTGCTGATGCACACCGCCGTGTCGGTCTCCTGAGCCGGACCTAGAATGGGCGGCCCGATGACGGCCGAGCCCAGAAACCCGCTGATCCCCCCGCGCGCGGTCGATCCCAAACAGGATCTTCCGGCACTTGAGCTCGAGGTCTTGGAGCGCTGGCGCGAGCGTGACGTGTTCGCCGAGTCTGTGCGCCTGCGCGCGGGCGCGCCGCGGTGGGTGTTCTACGAGGGCCCGCCGACGGCGAACGGTCCCCCCGGCTCCCACCACGTGCTCTCGCGCGTGTTCAAGGACGTGTATCCGCGCTATCAGACGATGCGCGGGAAGCTGGTGGAGCGCAAGGGCGGCTGGGACTGCCACGGACTGCCCGTGGAGATCGCGGTCGAACAGAAGCTGGGGATCGAGCACAAGTCGGAGATCGAGCAGTACGGGATCGCGCAGTTCAACGCGCAGTGCCGCGAGTCGGTGTTCGCCTACCTTCAAGAGTGGGACCGCCTGACCGAGCGCATCGGCTTCTGGATCGACCTCGACGACGCGTACCGAACACTCGATGAGACCTACATCGAGTCGGTTTGGTGGGCGCTCGCGCAGATCCATCGACGTGACCTCTTGTATGAGGGACACCGAGTCGTGCCGTACTGCCCGCGGTGTGAGACGACGCTGTCCTCGCACGAGGTCGCACTGGGATATCAGGACGTGATCGATCCGTCGATATATGTGCGGCTCCCGATCCATACCCCTGTCGGCCCACTTCATGAGGGCGACAAGCTGCTGATCTGGACGACAACGCCTTGGACCCTGCCGGGCAACGTGGCTGTCGCCGCCGGGCCAGATATCGAATACGTGCGAGTAGATTCTGGCGGTGAAATCCTCATCCTCGCCGAGGCATTGGTTCAGATGGTGCTCGGCGATGACGCGAAAATCCTTGATCGCTTCCGCGGTCGAGACATCATCAAGGGAAATACGCTCGAGGAAAACTGGACAGGAGCGACTTACGAGGGTCCGATCTTCGGCAACACCCAGTTCAAACAAGCGGAGAAAGGACTGGCGATCATTGCTGGCGATTTCGTAACAACAGAGGACGGGACGGGCCTCGTACACCTAGCTCCGGCCTTTGGGGCAGACGACTATGGCGCCACGGCCGATGCTGGACTTTTCGACCCGAGATCTCCCCAAATTCTCTTCAATCCGGTGAAGCAGGACGGAACGTATGACGAGACGGTTGAGAGATATGCGGGCCGCTTTGTTAAGGACCCAGAGTTGACCGAGGCGCTGATCACAGACCTTGATGCGCGCGGAATGCTGTTCAAGCGGGCTGACTACGAGCACTCCTACCCACACTGCTGGCGGTGCGGAACACCGCTGATCTACTACGCCAAGACGTCCTGGTACATCCGCACGACCGCCGTACGCAACGAGATGCTCGCGGCCAACGAGACCGTCAACTGGCACCCACCACGCGTCAAGCACGGACGATTCGGCGACTGGCTGTCCAACAACGTCGACTGGGCGCTCTCGCGCGAGCGTTACTGGGGCACGCCGCTGCCAGTGTGGCGCTGTTCGCGGAGTCATATACACGTCGTCGGGTCGTTCACGGAGCTCGAGTCCCTTTCGGGCAGTACTCTCGACGACCACCATCGCCCGTATGTGGACGACGTCGCCTTCCCGTGCCCCGAGTGCGCACAGCCGATGCAACGCGTGCCTGAGGTGATCGACGTGTGGTTCGACTCGGGCGCGATGCCGTTCGCCCAGCACCATCATCCGTTCGAGCACGCGCGCGAGTTCGAGCACTCCTATCCGGCGGACTTCATCTGCGAGGCACAGGACCAGACACGCGGCTGGTTCTACTCGCTGCTGGCGATCGCCACGCTGCTGGGGCGCGAGTCCCCCTACCGCAACGTGGTCTGCCTCGGGCTGATCCTCGACGCAGACGGGCAGAAGATGTCCAAGTCCAAGGGCAACACAGTCGAGCCGTGGCAGGTGCTCGACGCCTACGGCGCGGACGCGTTCAGGTGGTACTTCTTCACCTCCAAGCAGCCGTGGGACGGATACCGCTTCTCCCAGGAGGCGATCGCCGAGGGTGTGAGGCTGTTTCTCAAGCAGCTGTGGTCGACGTACTACTTCTACGTGCTCTACGCGCGCGCGGGCGCGTCCGCGCTGGCCGCGGCACCCGCCGATGTCGGCACCCCGGACGCAGGTCCCGACGCAGACCTGGACCGCTGGGCGCTGTCGCGGACCGCCGCCACGGCGCAGCTGGTGGCCGAGCGGCTGGACTCCTACGACGTGACGAGCGCCGGGCGGGCGATCTCAGAGCTCGTCGACGAGCTGTCCAACTGGTACGTGCGCCGCTCGCGCAGGCGGTTCTGGGACGGGGAGCCCGCCGCGTTCATCACGCTGCGCGAGTGCCTGCTGACGATCGCCAAGCTGTTGGCGCCGCTGTGCCCGTTCGTGGCCGACGAGATCTACGACAACCTCGACGGGACGCTGCCAAGCGTGCACCTGTGCGACTTTCCCGCAGGCGTTGCGCTGCCCGCGCACGACCGCGAGCTGGAAGACGCGATGGCGCTCGCGCGCGAGACGGTCAGGCTGGGGCTGGGCGCGCGGGGCAAGGCCAGGCTGAAGGTGCGCCAGCCGCTGCGCGAGGCGGTCGTGGTCGCCGACGGGCGCGAGCGCGCGGCGATCGAACGGCTGGCGGAGGTCGTGCGCGAGGAGCTGAACGTCCGGGGGGTGAGGTTCGTGGCGGCGGCCGAGGAGCTGAGCGAGTACGAGGTCAAGGCCAACTACCGCACCTTGGGGCCGCTGTTCGGCAAAAACATGCCGGACGCCGCGCAGGCGATCGCGGCGCTCGACCCCGCGCGCGTGGCGGCGGCGGTCCGCGACGGGGACGGCAACGGCGAGCTCGGGATCGCGGTGGCCGGGCGCGAGCACACGCTGTCGGCGGACGACGTGATCCTGACGATGCGCGCCCCGGAGGGCTACTCGGTCGAGCGCGAGGGCGCCCACGCGGTCGCGCTGGACCTCGCGCTGGACGATGATCTGCGGCGCGAGGGCTATGCGCGCGAGATCGTGCACGCGGTCCAGAACGCCCGCAAGAACGCTGGCCTGGCGATCGAGGACCGGATCGAGCTGTGGCTGACAGGCGCCCCGGCCCTGATCGAGGCCGCCCAGGCGCACCGCGACTACCTCACGGGCGAGACGCTGACCGTCGAGCTGAGCCTGGACGGGCAGGACAGCCCGAGCGGCTCGCTACGCAGAGCAGACCGAGATCGACGGCCTGATGCTTGAGATCGGGCTACGCCGCAGCTAGCGCGGGCTCGAACTCCTGCCTCCAGCTTCTTCTTCGGATAGGCGCCGATGATCGTCTTGGCCGGCGAGCCGTTCTTGAATAGGATCATCGTCGGGATCGAGAGCACCTGATAGCGCGCGGCGGTCTGCTGGTTGTCGTCGACGTTGAGCTTGACGATGCGCAGGTCGGGGCGCTCTGAGGCGATCTCCTCGAGCACGGGCGCGACGACGCGGCAGGGGCCGCACCACGGCGCCCAGAAGTCGACGAGCACAGGGTTCTCGGACTCGATGACCTCGGCGTCGAAGTTGGTGTCGGTGACTTCGCTGAGTGTTCCTGCCATGGTGGTCTCCTTGGATCGCTGTCTGAACGTCTGTGGTCTACCCATCACTATACAAAGTAAAGCACTTGATGCCGGGGTGCAGCGGGTCAGGCCGTGCGCGTGTGCTCGTCCCGCGCGGGCTCCACCCCAGCGTCCTTCGCACCCACCGCGGCCGGCCCGAGCGCCGGCGGCTGGCGGCCGAAGCGCAGCAGCGGCACGAGCCACATCGCCTCGGCGGCGATGCGCCAGGACATCTTGCTCTCGCCGCGCTCGCGGTCGCGGAACACGATCGGAACCTCGACCACGCGAAACCCGGCGCGAACGGCGCGATAGGTGAGCTCGACCTGGAACGCGTAGCCCTGGGAGCGGACGGAGTCGAAGTGGATGGTTTCGAGCACCTCGCGGCGAAAGCACTTGAAGCCGCCGGTAAGGTCGCGCACGCGAAGGCCGAGCACCAGGCGCGCGTAGGTGGAGCCACCCTCGGAGATCAACCGGCGCAACAGACCCCAGTCGCTGACGCCGCCGCCGGGGACATAGCGCGAGCCGAGCGCCAGGTCGGCGCCGCCAGCGGACGGCTCTCAGCAGGCGGGCGAGGTCGGCGGGGTCGTGGGAGAAGTCGGAGTCCATCTCGAACACGCACGCGGCGCCGTGGTCGAGCGCATATCGAAAGCCGGCGAGGTACGCCGGGCCGATGCCGTTCTTCTCGGTGCGGTGCAACACCCGCACCCAGTCGCGCTCGGCGGCGAGACGGTCCGCGATCTTGCCGGTGCCGTCGGGGGAGCCGTCGTCGACGACGAGGATGCGATAGCCCTCGGGAGAAGTGCCCCCGCAAGCACCTCGCCGGCGGCGCCGATGATCCGCTCGATGTTGTCCGACCTCGTTGTATGTGGGCAGGATCAGCCACGGGAACGGCGGGAATGTGGATGGCCTGGGCTTCGGATGTGGAGTCAGGCGCGGGCTCGCTCGCAGCGGCTGGCGGAGGGTCGTCGGACATGCGGCGGCGTACCCTAGAGCAGTGGACCTGTCCAATGGTGCGATCGCGGACGCGCTCGAAGAACTGGGGGATCTGTACGAGCTCGACGGGGCGATCGTGCACCGGGTGCTGGCCTACCGGACCGCCGCCAGGACGGTGCGCGAAGCATCCGTGTCGGTGGCGGCGCTGGCGCGCGCGGGCCGCGCAATCGAGCTGCCGGGGATCGGCAAGACGTCGAGCAGAAGATCCTCACGCTGCTTGACACCGGCACCACCCCCTCGACGGAGCGGCTGCGCGCGCAGTTTCCTCCGGGGCTGATCGAGATCACGCGACTGCCGGGGATCGGCGCCAAGCGGGCGCGGCTGCTGCACTCAGAGCTTGGAATCGACTCGCCGCGGGCGCTGCGCGAGGCGGCATTGGCGCAACGGGTGCGGGACGTGCGCGGGCTGGGACCGAAGTTCGAGGCGAGCGTGCTGGAAGCATTGGAGCGGGCGCAGACCCACCCCGACGAGCGTGGTCAGACGAGGCTCTTGCTGCCGCAGGCGCTCGAGCTGGGCGAAACGCTGGCGCGTGGCCTGAGCGAAGGCGAGGCGGGGAAGGGCGCGACCGTCCAGGTGGCCGGGTCGGCGCGCAGGATGGCGGACAGCGTCAAGGACATCGACCTGATCGCGGTCACGCCCCGACCGGTCGGCACTGGCGAAAAGGCTCGGCGAGCTGGCGGAGATCGAGAGCGTGTCCTCGACCAGCGCGACGCGGCGCGAGGGGACGAGCGTACTCGGGCGTGGGAGTCGATCTGAGGATCGGCAAGCCCAAGCAGCTGGGCAACCTGTGCAGCACTTCACCGGCTCGGGCCGGCACAACGCGGCGCTGCGCGAGCTGGCGGTGCGCCAGGGGCTGCACGTGTCCGAGCACGGCGTGCTCGACGATCGCGACCGGGCGCAGAGACCTATGAGACCGAGCGGGAGGTGTATGAGCGAGCTCGGGCTCTCGTACATCGAGCCCGAGCTGCGCGAGGACCGGGGCGAGCTGCAGGCGGCGGCGGTGGAGCGGCGGCGAAGGCGGACGGCAATGAATCGCAGCCCGTCGGATCGAGCCGCCCATCCCCACCTGCCGAAGCTGATCGAGCAGGGGGACATACGCGGGTGAGCTGCATTGCCACACGGTCGCCTCGGACGGCAAGAACACGATCGAGGAGATGGCCCGGCGGCGAGGGAGCTGGGGTACGAGTACGTGGCGATCACCGACCACTCGGCGACGCACGGGTTCGGGAACGACGTCTCGCCGCAGGAGCTGCGCGAGCAGATCGAGCGCGTGCGCGAGGTGGACGCGCGACTGCAGGGAATCGAGGTGCTGGCGGGCAGCGAGGTGAACATGCTGCCGGACGGAGGGCTCGACTACGAGGACGAGTCTGCTGGCGGAGCTCGACTGGGTGGTGGCGAGCGTGCATACGGCGTTCGGGATGGGCGAGGAGGCGATGACCAGCGGATGGTGAGAGCGATCGAGCACCAGCTGGTGGACGCCATCGGCCATCCGACTGGCAGGATGATCGAGCGGCGCGAGCCATATGCGATCGACCTGGGCGCCGTGTTCGAGGCGGCGGCGCGCACGGGGACGCTGATCGAGATCAACGCCAATCCGGACAGGCGCGACCTCTCGGACGTGCACGCGCGCAATGCCGTCCGCGCGGGGGTGACGATCGTGATCGACTCCGACGCGCACAAAACCGTGACACTGCGGAACATGCGCTGGGGAATCGCGACAGCCAGGCGGGCATGGCTGACGCGAGGAGGACGTGGCGAACACGCGACCGTTGGCCGAGCTTCAGAGAATGCGCAAACGCAACCGCTCATGACCGGACGGCGAGTGTCAGGGAGCGGATGAGGACAGCAGATACGGCAACAGCTCCTCGCGCACGATGCGGTCGACAGCGGCGCGGCTGAAGGCCGAAAGCGCGGACGCGGCCAGGGCGCCGTAGTCGGGGGCCGGATCGTCGAGCGCGCTGCGCAGCGCAACGCCGAGGTCGCCGGAGACCAGGCGCGGGTCCAGCTCACGCGCGATTGCAAGCGCGACGTACGGCCCGGGGGCGGGCGTGGTGACGAGCTCACAGCCGTCGGCCAGAGCCTCCAGCTGGGCGAGACCGTAGTCCTCGCGGCGGGGAGCGCAGACGAACACGCGCGCGCGGCGCAGCAGCGCGCGATACTCCTCGGGCGGGAGCGGGCCGGTGACGTCGACACCTTCGTCCGGCGGCACGCAGATGCCGGCGCGGGCGAGCTCCTCGGGCGACGCGCCCGCGACGAACAGGCGCTCGCCGGGGCGGCGCACGCGCGACCAGGCGGCGAGCACGCGATCGAGGCCCTTCTTGCGAGGGTTGGCGGCGTAGGCGACCGCCGCGACGTCGCGCACGGGGGCAGGCGGACCGGAGGAGGGCTCGACCGGGACGGGCAGCACGAGCGCGCGCTCGCCGGCGCGGGCGACGGCAGGCGCCTCCTGGAGACCGCCGGCGCTCCAGGGCAAGAGCAGCTGGGCGCGGGAGAGACGGCGACGCTCCACCGGGCGCTGCCAGACGCCATGGCGCCCGGGGCGGTTGCCGGCGGAGGGTGCGTCGAAGCGGATCGCGCCCGGACGGGGCCAGAGCAGCGAGGAGGTGGTCGAGGAGTAGACGATTGCGCGCGGGCGATGCGTGGCCAGGCCGGCAACGGCGACGCGGCGAGCGGCCAGAGCCCAGGAGAGGTCGGTGAGGGCGAGCGTGCGCATCCGGCGCGGCGGCGAGGCGGTGAGGAGCGCGACCGACGCACCGGCGCGGCGCAGGGAGTCGGCGAGCTCGGCGTCGGCTGCGCGCAGCCCCGAGGTGGAGCCGAGCGAGACGATCAGGACATCCACGGGCGCGGCGTCCGCGAGCGCCCCGGCGTCCACTGCCCGGGGAGGCGAGCCCGTGCGCACGACGGGCGCGACGGGGAGGGCGGGCCCCCGACCGGACTGCTCGGAATCGGAGCCCATCAGGTGACGGCGCCGTTGGTGGGCTCGGGGCGCAGGGATTTGAAGCCGGGCGTACGCTGCAGGGCGATCGGCTGGATAGGAGGGGTGTGAAGGACGTAGAAGCAGACGCCGTCGCGCTCCTCGATGGCCGCGACCGCGGCGTGCTGGCGGCGCCAGGCGAGCGCCCAGATGATCGCGAAGCCGACCGCGATGCCAGGGATCTGAGGAGCCAGGAACGCGAGACCGCCGGCGATCAGCGTGAAGGCGAGCAGCGGCCAGAGGCGGTTGAGCAGGATCGTGCCGGGGCGATGCTCGGGCAGTGCGGCGCTGGCCCGTGCGCCGGCGAGCAGGCGCGCGATCGGCGGGTTGGTCTCCGCACGGCGGCCGAGGCGCAGCCCGACCAGGGCGGCGATCACCCACCAGCCGAGGGCCACCGCGATGAGGCGCTCCTGGGAGCTCGAGCTCGCCTGCGAACCGGCGGTCGCGAGCACGGTGACGGTGGCCAGCGCGGTCGCGGCGCCCGCGCTGAGCAGGACGGTGGTCTTGAGGAACTCGACGAAACGCACGTACTCAGAGCAGCGTCTCGAGCAGGCCCCGCACCCCGGACGCGCCGTCGATCAGCAGATCGGCCTCACGGGACAGCTCGGGAGGCGTTTCGTCGGAGTCGACCGCCACGCAGATCGCGTAGGAGAGCTCGCTCGCTGCCACGAGCGCACGCAGACCGCGAAAGGCGTCGAGATCGGTGGTGTCGTCGCCCACGTAGACAGCCGCCGAGACGGGCTGATCGCGCAGGAGCGCGGCGATGCCCAGGCCCTTGTGCAGCTCGCCGGGGGGGCGCACCTCCAGGACCTTGCGCCCCCAGTGCACGGCAAAACCCTGCTCGGCGGCGTCGCGGGCGATGTCCGCGGCCGCGGACGCGGCGGTCTGCTCGTCGGGGGCTCCGCGCCAGTGGAAGGCCGCGATCGTGTCCTTGTCCTCGCTGCGGATGCGCAGACGCTGGCGCTCGGGTGTGTATGCGGCGGCGGCAAACGCGCGCACGCGCGGAGCCCAGGCGGCGAGCTCGGGGTCCAGCTCGGGACGGGTGGCGCCTGGCAGCAGCAGCTCGCCGCCGTGGTTGCCGATGTAGGCGATCGTCCCGATCGCGACGATCTGGCGGGCCGTGCCGGCGCGACGCCCGCTGACGCAGCCGACGATTCGATAGCGCTTGGCGATCTCGATCAGCAGCGAGCGCGTGGCCTCGGGCACATGCGCATCGGCGGCATGGCGTACGATCGGCGCGAGGGTGCCGTCGATGTCGAGCAGGACCGCGGCGTGGGACGGGTCGGAGCGAAGCGGCTCGAGCGCCGTGGCGAGCGTCGCGGCGGATGACACGGACACTAGTATGGCGCTCGGCGTGGCCGAATCGCATCGAACCCTGAAGCTGGTCGCGATCGGCACCGCCGCGGGCCTGTTCAGCGGGCTGTTCGGCGTCGGCGGAGGGACCGTGATCGTGCCGCTGCTCGTGCTCTGGCTGGGCTACGGCGAGCGCGAGGCGACGGGGACCTCGCTGGCGGCGATCGTATTCATCGCCGGATTCGCCGCCGCGATCCAGGGCGCCTACGGCAACGTGCACTTGCTCGACGGCGTGCTCGTCGGGATCCCCGCGGTCGCCGGCGTGCTGCTCGGCACGTGGCTGCAACAGCGCATGCACGTGCGGGCCATAGCGCTGCTGTTCGCGGCGGTGCTGGTGGCCTCAGCGGTCGAGCTGGTGTTGCAATGACGTGGACTCGCGCCTTCCCGGCCGGCGGGACCCGGGACACGCTCACAGGAGCGCCGCAATGATCTGGCTGATCCTGATCGGCCTGGCCGCCGGCGTGCTCGGAGGGCTGCTGGGCGTGGGCGGAGGCGTGCTGTTCGTGCCGGGCCTCGTGATCGTCGTCGGGTTGACCCAGCACGAGGCGGAGGCGACCTCGCTGCTGGCGATCGTGCCCGTGGCGGTGGTGGGGGCGCTGAGCCAGGAGCGCTACGGCAACGTGCGCCGCGGCGACGCGGCGTTGATGGGCGTGCTGTCGATCGCCGGGGTCGCGGGCGGGGTCGTCCTGGCGAACGCGCTGTCGGGTGCGGTCCTGCGGACGGCGTTCGCCGCGCTGATCGTGCTGATCGCAGCGCAGCTGGTGCGCAAGGCGTTGCGCGACGGTCGCGGGGCCGCGATCACAGCGGAAAGCCGCGAGACGAAGGGGCCCGGATCGGGCTGATCCGCCAAGGCGAGGACGGCTGTAAAGAGAATCTGCGGACGAGCCTGAAGAATGGTCTAGACTCTGAGCAGCGATGGGACTCGACAATCCACTGCACATCGCATTTCTGGTAGTGATTCTGCTGCTTGTGTTCGGAGCCAGGCGCCTGCCGGAAATAGGCCGCTCGCTCGGCAGCGGGATGCGCGAGTTCAAGACGTCGATCACAGGCGAGATGCATAACTCGCAGCCGACGCTTCCCGCCAGCCAACAGCAGCCCGGGTCGGTCCAGACCCCCGCACAACCGCCCGCCGCACAGGCCCCGGTCACAGAGCCAGTCGTGACGCCCTCGGCGCCCGAGCAGCCGCCCGCCTGACCTCTATCCCGTAGCCGGCCCGCTCGGAGCCGAGCCCACCGCCAGCACCGCCGGGCGCGTCTCGGACAGCAGCTGAGCGCCGCAGTGCCAGCAGTAGGCTGCGCCACGGCTGTGCACGGCCCCGCAGGAGCGGCACTGGCCGTGTACGCCGTCCTGCGCGGTGGCGAGCAGCCGCTGGATCTCGCCGAGCTGGGCGTCGGCCTCCTGCAGCTCGGCGGCCCGGCGGGCGAGCACGTCGAGGCGGTAGTGGTCGCGAACAGCCATCTCATAGGTGAGCCCGCCCAGATCCCAGGTCAGCGCGGCGACGCGCTGGGCCAGCTCGTAGCGGCGGCGGCGCAGCTCGCCCATCGATCCGGCCGGCGCCGGAAGTCCACCCGCGGGGAGGGCGAGCCCGCCTGCGCTCGAAGCCGTGGGCTGCGCCGGCTCGGACGGGTTGGGTGGGACTCCGGTCATTTTGCGCCGTGCGTGCTCATCGGAGAATCTTTGCGAGTTGAGGAGTATTGGTGGTGCTCTGTCTCATTTGACTTCTATCGGTGCGGTGCTGATTTTGTTGAGTTCTTTCTCGTGCGTCTTACCCGTCGTCTTTTCCAGTTTGCCGACCGCGGTGGAGCTGATTTTCTTGGCTTCGGGCGCTTTCGCCGGCGTTTTTTCTTCGGCCTTTTCTTCCGCCTTGGCTTCAGCCTTTTCCTGAGCTTCTTCGCTCTTGGCGGACGAGCCGGACTTGCCCGTCGCCGCCGGCGTTGTGCTCGTCGCGGTTGGGGTGCTGCTGGCCGACGAGGCGAGCGCGCCACCGAGGCCTTCGACTTTGATGACCTGCGGAGCGGAGGAAACCTTGCTCTGGGAGACCCAGTGGCCCACGAGCAGGCCGACGACGATCGCCAGCAGCAGCACCGAGAGCAGGCCGAACAGACCCGAGTAGCGACGCAGCCATGCGTAGGGTCCGGAGGCGGGCTCGATCACCGGCGCGTATCCAGGCGGGAGCGACCCGGCCACCCCCTGCGGGTATGGCGCCCGGTCATAGCCGGCGGCATACGGCTGGGCCTCGGACAGCACGTCCAGGAACGCAAGCCGCACGGGCGAGGCGGGCTGGCCGCACGCCAGGCAGTAGCGCTGGTCGGGCGCGAGTGGCGCCGAGCAGCTGGCGCAGCTCGGGGTGGCGCCGGGCTGCTCGGAGGGAACGGGCGCGAGGCTCATGGCCGCGGCGCGCCCTCCCGGTGGACCACGCCGGGGCGAACCGCCCCGGCCGCCTCGGCCGGACGATCCGGCGGGGTCATCCGAATGCGCCTCGCACGTAGTCGCGCGTGCGCTGCGCGCGCGGCTTGGAGAACACCTCGTCGGTGGTGCCGTACTCGATCAGATCGCCGAGGTACATGAACGCGACCTTGTCGGCGACCCGGCGCGCCTGGGCAAGGTTGTGGGTGACGATCACGACCGCAAGATCGCGGCGCAGCTCGCCGATCAGCTCCTCGATCACGCCGGTGGAGATCGGGTCCAGGGCGCTGCACGGCTCATCCATCAGCAGCACCTCCGGGCGCAGCGCGATCGCGCGGGCGATGCACAGCCGCTGCTGCTGGCCGCCGGACAGGCGCAGCGCGGGGCGGTCGAGATCGTCGTGAACCTCGTCGTAGAGCCCGGCGCGGCGCAGCGCATCGATGACCAACGGCTCGATCTCGCGCCTGCGGGGGCGCTTGCGCGACTGCTCGCGCAGCGCGAACGCGACGTTGTCGAAGATCGACATCGGAAACGGGTTGGGCTGCTGGAAGACCATCGCCACGCGCGCGCGCAGCGTCGTATCGACGAGATCGTGGATGTCCTCGCCGTCGAGCAGGATCCGCCCGCCGCGACGGGCGCCCGAGGTCAGCTCGGTGAGCCGGTTGAGGGTGCGCAGCAGCGTCGTCTTGCCGCAGCCGGAGGGCCCGATCAGTGCCAGCACCTCGCCCTGATGGATCGAGAGGGAGACCGAGCGCACGGCGTTGGCGCCACGCTGGCCCAGGGTGCTGGCGCCGCCATAGGAGACGCTGACGTCCTCCAGGCGCAGCCGCTCGGGCCCGGCGGTGGACGGCGAGGGCTCACGCAGCGGGTTGCGCTCGCGCAGCGGCGGCGCGACCGCGACGGGCGGGCGGTCGAGCACGATCGTGCGCACCGGCGGCACCTCCAGCTCGCTGGACGCACATTCTCTATCGAAGTTGTCGGACACAAAGTGCATCAGACCGATGAGGTTAGCGGGTTTTGGCGTGTTCGTGGGAAAAATCGACGAACCTCGTTGCACGCTCATACCGCCCCTCCCGCCACCGACAGGCCAGTGCTCTCGGCGTGCGAGCGCCCGATGCGGTCGACGAGCAGGTTCAGGCCGACCACGAACACCAGCAGCACAAACGCCGCGGCGTACGCCTTCTGCGGCGCGCCGCCTTCGCCAGCCGGGGAATTGTCGAACACGTAGGTGGTCAGCGTCGAGCCCGTGCCCCGCAGCAGGTTGACGACGGGCGCACCGCCCTGCGGTTCGATGCGCGCCGTGCCACCGGCGAGGAACAGCACGATCGCCGTGTCGCCGATGATGCGGCTCACCCCGAGCGTGATCCCAGTCGCCATGTTCGAGCGGACGCTCGGGAGCAGCACGCGGCGGATCGTGGCGATCCGCGTCTTGCCCAGCGCGAACGCCGCCTCGCGCATGTGCGTGGGCACCGCCTGCAATCCGTCCCTGGTGGCCGTGAACACGGGGGGCAGCGCGAGCAGCGACATCATCGCCCCCGCGACGATGAACGATTGGCCGTAGACACCGCCGCCTTCCGCCCTGAATGACAGCGGCGCGAACAGCCCGAGCTGGAAAAGCGAAAGACCGAACAGCGCGATCACGATGTCGGGGGTCCCGGCGACGACCTCGATGCTCGATTCGACCACGCGCGCCAGGGTTGACGCATCGCCCGCCCGCCCGTACTCCGCGATCCACACGGCGCTTGCGATCGCGAGCGGCAGGGCGAACGTGACGCCGATGACCGTCAGCAGGAGGGTTCCCAGCAGCGGGTCCAGAAATCCGCCCGAGCCGGCCTGGCTGAGGCTCACCTGCGGCCGGCTGAAGAGCAGATCCGGACGCAGGTATTGCACGCCGCGCCAGGCCATATACAGGACGATCGCCCCGGCGATCACGCACAGGCCTATACCCATCGCCCACGCACACACGAGCATGAGCCTGTCTCCCCACCGCCAACTCCACGGCGAGGAGCGCCGGCCGCGCCCGCTCGGGCCCGCGCCGGTGGGAGCACCGCCGTGGGGAGCCGCGAGCGTGGAGCGCTGGACGCGAACGTGCTCATCAGCGCGTCTGGTAGCGGCGTAGGGGCAACTTGACCAGATAGCCGGCCACCGAGAACACGAACGCGGAGAACAGCAGCAGCAGCGCAAACGCGTAGACGGCAGCGCGCAGAGGCGGGGCCGCGATGCCGTCGTGGTAGTCGACGATCGCCGATGCGAGCGTACGCAGCGGCTCATAGAAGAAGGTCGGCACCCCGTGAGACAGGTTCGGCGTGAACGACTTGCCTCCCGAGACCATCTCGATCATGATCGCCTCGCCCAGGGCGCGCGCGGTCGCGAGCACGGTGGCCGCGACGATCGCCGGGCGGATCGCGCGCAGCGTCACGGCGCGCACGGCGCGCAGCGGGTTCAGGCCGAGCGCGACCGCGCCCTCGCGCCAGGACGGCGGCGCCGAGGCGAGCGCCTCGCAGATCAGCGCGATCATGATCGGCGTGATCATGATCGTGAGGATCACGACCGTCACGCCCAGTCCGGCGCCGGTCAGCTGCACGACGTTCTGCACCGATTCTTTCTCGTGGACGGTGATCAGGTGCTGCTCGACGAACGGCACCAGCACGAGGATCCCGATCAGCCCGTAGACGACCGACGGGACCGACGCCAGCAGCCGGACCACGGGGATCACGACGCTGCGCAGCCGTGCCGGAGCCAGCTCGACGATGAACACGGAGGTGAGCACCGCGACAAGCAGCGCAAGCGGCACCGCGATCGCGCACGTCAGCAGCGTGCCGTAGACGAGCGGCCAGGCCCGCAGGTGATAGACGGCCGCGGGCGCGTTCGCGCCGGCGGCCGTCATCCTGGCGAGCTCGACTTCGAGGCTGCCGCCAGGCCCGAGCCAGCTGAGCCCGTTGTGCTGGAAGATCGGCCACGCTTCGACCGCGACGAACGCGACCATCGCGATCACCCCGACGCCGACCAGCAACGACACCGCGCCGAGCGCATGCTCGGCGCGGCGGTCGGGCCAGGGTTTTCTCAGCCGCTCCAGCAACTGCGGCCTAGCCGATCGCGACCCACTCGCTGGCGATGATCTTCTTCGCCGCCGGCGAGTAGTCGATCCAGTTGATGAAGGCCGCCGAGGCGCCCGTCGCGGGCCTTTGGTGACCTCGAAGAAGACCGCCACGCCGGAGTACTGCCCGGACGCTGCCGTTGCCTTGTTGCAGGCCACGCCGTTGTAGCTGACCGAGTTCAGACCGCCGCGGTCGGCGTTGTAGTTGGACAGGAAGCCGATCGAGCTCGGGTGGCTTTCGATCTGTTGTTTCATCAGACCCTCGCTGGACTCTTCGGTGGCGCTGGACTCCACGCTTTTGCCTTCGAGCAGCAGCGACTTGAAGCTGGTCAGCACGCCGGCGACCGACGTGCGGCTGAACACTTCGATCGGCCCGGTCGCGCTCGCGCCAGGCACTTCGCCCCACTGCTTGGTCTTGCCGGTGAAGATCGAGGTGAGGAGCTTCGGCGTGAGGTTGCTCAGCGTGTTCGCTTTGTTCGTGACCACACAGATCGCGTACTTGGCGATCGGGTAGAAGTCGAGGCCCGCGTCGGCGGAAGTCGGTTCCGATGAGACGTCGGCGATCGTAACGCTGCCGGCTTTGACATCGGCGATGCCAACCCCGGTACCGCCCTGGGCGATCTTGAACCTGGTCTTTTGCGGGTGCAGCTTCACGTACTTCGCGGCGAGCAGCGACACGAGCGGATAGGACGAGGTGGCGCCACTGATCGTGACAAGAGCCGTGGCGTTGGCGGTCGCGGGCGCCGCGGCAACCCCGAGCGCGCCCACCGCCGTCAAGGTGAGAGCGAGGCGTAGTCGTGGTCGTCTTAGACGGCGATTCTGGTTCATTGACAGGGACTCCGTTCAGATGGTTGACAGTGGGGCGGTAATGAACGTACCATATTCCTCAGTACTCTGATCAGTATAAGCTAAATTATGGGAAAGACAACCCATACCCATGACCGACCCGCCCGACACGTCCACACCCACACCGCCGCCGGCGCCCGCCCCGGGCCCGCCACGCCTGCCCTCCCTGCGCGTCACGGCGGCGCTGGCGGCTGCGATGCTCGCCATCGGCGTGGCGGCCGGCGCGGCGATCGGGCCGGCCCCCAGCGCCTCTGAGGCCAGCTCGAGCCTTCCGGCGCTGCTCGGATCGCTGGCGCGGATCGCCGCGAGCAGAGCAGCGCAGAGCTCAACCGGCACCGCCCTGGCAACTGCAGGCGCCGGCAACACAAACGCCACGCACGCCCACACGCCGGCCGTGAAGCCGCCGGTTGTGAAGTCACCGCCGGTCACGCCCCAGATCGCGCCCGTGGCGTCCGCCGGCACGGGCGGGGCGAGCGAAGTGAGGAACTGCTGCTCAGAGCACTCACGTCCACCGGGACGAGGCCGGCGAGGGGTGCCAGCACCCCGGCATCCCGGGCCGAGAGCCCCCGCGGGCAAGTGCGCCGAACCGGCAGCCGATCCATCTCAAGAGTCACAGCTCTCAACAACCCAAAGGAGACCCACGTTGCACGCACCACATCCCGTCCAAGGCAAGGCCAGGTGGCTCGTCGCGATCGTCGGCTGCGCCATCGCCGCGCCGCTCACCACTCCGGCGACCGGCCGCGCGGAAGAATCGAATCCCAACAACTACTCCTGCCTCGGCAGCATCTCCGCGGGCAAGCCCGAAGCGGGCAGCGAAGAACAGCAGGTTGCGTACAAGTTCTACTGCGACGGCCCGATCACCGGCTACCAGCTGCAGGCGCAGATCCCCGTGACGGGAGTGGAGGCCTCCCCGCTGGTGAGCAGCAATGCAACGGGAGCGGCGCTGACCGAAGCCTTCTCCTGCTCCGGAGAAGTCCCCGGCTACGCGCTCAACTGCGTCGGCGCGACGACCAAGGCGGGTTACGAGACGATCGCCGGGCAGTTCGCAATCGGCACGAAGATCTGCGCCGAGCCGCGCGTGGACCCGCTGCTGACGGTGACGTATGCGTATCTCGAAAAAGGCGTCATCACGCAGGCGATCTCCGGGCCGTTCGACCTGGGCCGCCCGACTGGCTGCCCGCCCGATGCCGACTCGGGCTACACGCGCCTGAACCCCAAACCGGTCACGCTGGGCGCGAAAGGCAAGCATAAGCGCAAGAGCAAGGGCAAGAAACCGAGCAAGAAACGGTCATAGACTGGGGTGGTGAAGCTCCCCAGCGGGACCGTCCTAATCCACCGCGGGAGCCGGCGCGCCAGCCGGCTCCCGTTGGTGCTTCTGATGCTCGTGTCCCTCGCCGGGTGCGGCTCTGCGGGGGCAACCCACAGCGCTTCGGCCGCGGCCGCAACACCAATCAGCTGCGCCACCACGGTCGCAGGTACGCTCGGCGCGGTCGCCGCGCGCATCTACCACGAGGCAGCCACCGGCGGCGACGTCGCCGAGGCCGTGCACCGCATGCAGAGCTCGAGCGCGCTCGCGGCGGCCGTCAACGCCGGCAACGCCGCCAGCGCCAGCGCCGCGCTACGGGCGCTGCTGCTGGGCCAGATAGTCCGCGTCGAGGTGCTGCGCGGCGGGCACGTGTTCGCCCAGGCCGGCTCCGGCGCGGCGATCGCGCCGGTCCGCGGCTCGATCCCGGGCACGTCCGCGACTTTCGTCCTGTCGACCCAATCGAACCGCACCTACCTGCGGGTCGTCCATCAGGTCACCGGCGCGCAGGTGCTGCTGATGACCGACTCCGTCAGCGGTGCTCCCGGCTCTGGCGGCGGAGCCCCCGGCGCGGCCCCGGGCGGACACACTCTCGCCGGCACGATCGGCGGCCAACTCCCCGCAAACGCGCCCGCCGCAGGACAAGTCACGCTCGCCGGCCACAGCTATCAGACAGCCACGCTGACCGGCGCCGTCTACCCCTCCGGTGAGCTGCGCATCGTGCTGCTCGTCCCGACGGCGACGATCGCCTGCCCGGGTTCGGCCGCACAGACGCGCGTGGAAACGCTCGGACACGTGGGCGAACTGGTCTACCAGGAGGAGCTGCACAGCCCGGACGTGCAGGCGACGCTGCGCCACCTCGAAAGCTCATCGGCCTTCCGGCGCGCCGTCGCTGCCGGCGACGCCGCCGCGACGCGCACCGCGATCGTCGAGTTCTTTAGAGAACACATTCACGTGGTCCGCGTGCGCGTGAGCATCGGCGAACACCTGCTCGTGGACGTCGGCGGGCCGTACGTGCTGGCCCCCGTCCACGGCGCCGTGCACAGCGGCGGGCGGGTGGTCGGCCGCTTTGAGATGGCGATACAGGACGATGCCGGGTATCTCAAGCTCGCGCACCTGTTTACCGGCGCCGACGTGCTCATGCGAGTCGGGAGCCAGCAGGTGCAGGGCACGCTCAGCCCCGGGCCCGCGACAGTCCCCGATCGGGGGACCGTCTCCTACGGCGGGCGCACGTACGAGGCGTACTCGTTCACCGGCGAAGCGTTCCCGACCGGCGCGCTGCGCATCTCGCTGCTGCTGGCGTCCTGAGGAGCCGACGTCCTTGCGAGGTGCGTGCCCCACAGCTCGGCCACCAGCTCAGAGCCGGGCTCGACAATGACGAGCTTGACGAGCGCGGAGGTGTCACGTCGGACGGAGCCCGATCGCCGGAAACGACACCTACGCTCACTTTAGCCCGGGCGAGCGAACATCGGCACGCGCCGTCGCCTTGATCGTCATCCGCTGACACGAGCAGCGTTGTCGCGAGAAGGAGACCCGGTCAAGGCGACGGGCCCCCTCCTCACGCTTCTAGCCGCTAAGAGATGGTGATCGTGCCCGAGAAGGTGCCCTTGTTGACCTTCTTCGCCTTCTTGTGGCCGGAGCTAACGCACGAACCGCTGTAGGTCTGTTTGACCGTGCCGGAGGTCGTGTCTTCGCTGAAGGGGAAGGTGCCCGCTTCGAAGGTGCCTTCGAGGGGCACGCTCATTTCTGTCAGCGGCATGATGAACGTGCTCATCGAGTTCCCCTCGCCGCTCGGCTTCCACTTGAAGATGGCGTTCGTGTCGGTCACGGGCGCGCCCGCGCTTGTGAGCGCGGCGCATGTCACCGCGTCAGCCGTCTTCATATGGATGGTGGCGTTGCCGCCGGTGATGGGCGTTTCCGTGCCCGAGCATCCCGACAGCGATGCTCCCTTGTGCTTGGTGATCGAGATGTTCTGGACCTGCGGGGTTTCGCTCAGGCCCGGGGAGAGCTTGATCGAGCCGCTTATTTCGCAGGTGATCGATGAGCTGGCGCTTGCCGGCGCCGCAAAGGCGCCCATCGCCCCGACTGGCACGATCAGAGCCATTAGCACCGACACTCGCGCAAATCCCATTCGCATTGCGTCTTCTCCTCAGTCGTTTGCCCTTACTTCCTCCAATGCTTAAAACGCCGGGGAGTCGCGAAGATTGGGTGGAGCGTGGGACTACTCCCGGTCGGGGCGCCGGCTACGTGCCGTGGGCTTCTTCGGACTTGCCGTGAGCTTCTTCAGAGTTGCCGTGAGCATCTTCGGAGTTGCCGTGAGCATCTTCGGAGTTGCCGTGAGCATCTTCGGAGTTGCCGTGAGCTTCTTCAGAGTTGCCGTGAGCATCTTCGGAGTTGCCGTGAGCTTCTTCGGAGTTGCCGTGAGCATCTTCGGAGTTGCCGTGAGCTTCTTCGGAGTTGCCGTGAGCTTCTTCGGAGTTGCCGTGAGCTTCTTCGGACTTGCCGTGAGCTTCTTCAGAGTTGCCGTGAGCTTCTTCGGACTTGCCGTGAGCTTCTTCAGAGTTGCTGCCGCTGAGGGCGCCGGAGTCCCGTTTGCCCGGATCGCTACTGCCGCTCCCCAGTGGTGCTTGCGAGCCCTGCTGAATGACCGGCGCCGACGGTCCGGGTCTATGGTCGCTGATGCTGCTAGGCGCTCCGCTGGTCGGACGGGGAGCGGCGAGCGTTGTATCGGCCGCAGCAGGTCGAGCCTTCGTCGCCGATCTGACGGATGCTGCGAGTCGAAGCGGTGCGGGCCTCACCGCGCTCGGTGTTGGCGCTGCCAGCTCGGGGGGTGCTGCTGACACCCCAACCACGAGCGTAGCTGCGCCGGTGCCTGCGCTCAGGCACCCTAGTCCTACGAGCACCTTGGCGACAAGCGCCTTGAAGCCACTGCCGGCCAGCTCCGTGGAGGCCCCCGCCAACGATGCTCCGCCCGCGACTCCGCCCGCGCTCGTGCCTGGCGCTTTGCCGAATGCGGATTCGAGCGATCGGCGCTTGAGTGCAAGCGTGGGTGTCACAGGAAGAAGCGCCCCGAGCTTGCGTCGTTGACGCGAGAGCTCCTCGGCGTAGTCCCGACAACCCGGACACGAGCGTAGGTGACGGCGAAGACGGCTTTTCAGCAACGCCGCGCCACGAGCCACGGCAAGCTCTTGGCGGATCTCATGGCAATCCGCAATACGGGCCAGCCTCTCGGCTTTGAGGTTCGATCGTGCCTGATAGACGTACGAGCCGACCTGGTCGGCGCGGACACCCAACAGAGCGCCGATCTCGGTGTGGCTGAGACCGTGCAGCTCAGCGAGAACCAACGACGCTCTCTGGTGCTCCGGCAGCTCGATCAGGGTCGCGAGCACCTGACGGAGGTCCTCCCGCTCCTGCATCTGCGCCGCAAAGTCCACAAAATCCCCGTGAGGCGCCGGCGCCTCGCCGATCTCGGCGACGGGTTGGCGCTGGCGAAGGATGCTCAGGCAGGCGTTGCGAGCGATCGTGAACAGCCACGGGCGCACATCGACCAAGCGCTCGTCTGCGAGCAGTGCCCTGTAAGCGGCTGCGAAAGTCGACTGAACCGCATCCTCGGCATCGTCTCGGGAGCCGAGCATGTAGCGGCAGAAGGACAGCAGCTCGTGGCAATGGCGGTCGTAGAGGATCTCGAACGCAGCCGGATTGCCGCGACGGACAAACGACACAAGTCGGTCATCGGCGGCAAAGCGCAGCCGAGCGCGGTACCCGGCGCGAACGCCTAGTCGAATATTTCGACGATGATCGGCCAAGCTCTCTCCCCAAGCTCTCTCCCATAGGGACTCTCGCGACACTTCCAAGAGGACGATAGCGTCCGCGACGAGGCCAATCCCAGGCGGCGGCAATCACCTGAATGCAGGCGTCTGGACCGGCACCCGTGAGATGCCTGCTAAGGACGAGACGCGGTCGTCCACGCCACTCCCGAGCTCGCGCCCGCTCACACGAGAGCGAGCGTGTCCGGCACGCCCGATAGATACGTGCGCGAACTCGCGAGCCAAACGCTGGCTAGGCCAGCAAACTGCTGGTCATGCGCTCGATCTCCGCGATCGAGGTCAGCCCATCGCGCACCTTGTTTATGCCGTCATCGCGCAGTCGCGCCATCCCATCGGCTTCGGCGGCCGCGGCGATGTCATCGACGGACCCGTGCTCGAGCACCAGCGAACGGATGCGCTCGCCAACGGGCATCACCTCATACAGCCCGACCCGCCCGCGGTAGCCGCTGCCTCCGCAGCGCGAGCAGCCGGCAGCCTCAAACGGCTGCGCGCCCGTCAGGCCGTGCTCGGCGAGCACCGCCTCGGAGAGCTGCTGGGGGCGCTTGCAGTGCGTGCACAGCATCCGCACGAGCCGCTGCGCGACGATGCAGTCGATCGCCGAGGAGATCAGAAACGGCTCGATGCCCATGTCCAGCAGCCGGCCCAGCGCGCTGGGCGCGTCGCGGGTGTGCAGCGTCGAGAGCACGAGGTGACCGGTCAGCGCCGCCTCGACCGCGATGCGGGCGGTCTCGCGGTCGCGGATCTCCCCGACCATGATCACGTCGGGGTCGGCGCGCAGCATCGAGCGCAGACCGACGTCGAAGGTGACACCGGCCTTGGGCGCTATCTGCATCTGCTTGACGCCGGCGATTCGCTGCTCGACGGGATCCTCGATCGTGAGGATGGAGCGCTCGCCGTCGTTGAGCACGTTCAACGCGCCGTACAGCGTCGTGGACTTGCCCGAGCCCGTCGGCCCCGTCACGAGGATCGCGCCGTTGGGTTTGGAGATCGCGCCTTCGAAGCGGCTCAGCTCGTCGGGACCCATGCCCAGCGACTCAAGGCTCTCGACGGTGACTCCCTTGTCGAGGATCCTCAGCACGACGCTCTCGCCGTACACGAGCGGAAGCGTGACCACCCTGATGTCCACGCGCCGGCCCTCTATCGTCAGCGCGAACCGGCCGTCCTGGGGCACGCGTTTCTCGGCGATGTCCAGATCGCCCATGATCTTGATCCGCGACACGACCCCCGTCAACATCCGCCGCTTGATCGTCGCCGCGGGCGCCAGCACCCCGTCGACGCGGAACAGCACCTTCGCGTCGCCCTCTTCCGGGCTGACGTGGATGTCCGAGGCGCCGTGCTGCACCGCCTGGGCGATGATCGAGTGCACGAGCTTGATGATCGGCGCGTCCTGGTCGGCCTCCTCGGCCAGCGTTCCCTGCTCGAGCTCGTCCTGCGCATCGCGCTCGTCGTCGATGATGTCCTCGATCGAGCCTTCGATCCCCGCCAGCTTTGTCAGCAGCAGGTGCAGATCTTCGACTGAGGCGACCGCCACGCGCAGCCGCCTGCCGGTGATCATCGCGACGTCGTCGACCGTCAGCACGTTCGTGGGGTCGGCCATCGCCAGCAGCAACTCGCCGTCGTCGGTGAACCCGACCGGCACGGCCTTGTAGCGCTTGGCCGCCTCGGCGCCGATCAGGTGCACGGCGCCCATGTCCAGGTCGTAGACCGACAGATCGACGTAGTCCAAGCCGAACCGCTCGGCTACGACGCGAGCCAGCTGGTCGTGGCGCAGGACGCCCTGCTCGACGAGCATCTCTCCCGTCGGCTTGCCCTGCTCGCGCGCGAGCAGTACCGCCTGCTCGACGGTGTCGCGGTCGGCGAACCCAAGGTCGACGACCACCTCGCCGATCATCCGGCTCGAGCGCCCGCTATTGCGCGCCGGATAAACGCCCTTGCTGGAGCGCACAGCCTCGCGCCGCTCGCTCAGCGGCATGGGGCGCTCCTCCTCGGGGACCCGGCGCTCATCCTCCAGCGTGTCGGGATGCTCGACCGGAACTGGCATGGCGATGTTGCTCATCACCGACCTATCGGCATCGCGCACACCCGTCTTGACCCGACAGGACGCTCGTCCGCATCATGTACGGTGAGGCGATGGCGCCTCTGATCTGGGACCGCCGCCCTGACGGGCTCAGAGCGCCCGCAATGATCTGCGCCTTTCAGGGCTGGAACGACGCCGGCGACGCCGGCTCCAGCGCGGTCGCGTTCCTCGCCTCGACCCTGGAGGCCAAGCGATTCGCGCGGATCGACCCCCAGGAGTTCTACGACTTCCAGGCCAACCGTCCCAGCATCCGGGTGAGCGAAGGCAGCTCCCAGGACGTCGTGTGGCCGACCGTCGAAGTGTTCGAGGCGCTTGCACCGCGCGCGAGCCGTGACCTGGTGCTCGTTCAGGGCGTCGAGCCGTCGCTACGCTGGCGCGCGTTCAGCGCACATCTGATCGACCTCGCCGAGGCGCTCGGCGTGCAGGTGGTCGTCTCGCTGGGCGCGCTGCTGAGCGATGTCGCCCACTCGCGCCCGGTCGCGATGACCGGGTACGCGTCGGACCCCTCGCTGGTCTCCCATCTGGGCATCGCCCTCTCCTCCTACGAGGGTCCGACCGGGATCATCGGCGTGCTGCACTCCGCGTGCGTGGAAGCCGGCATGCCCTCAGCCGGCCTGTGGGCGTGCGTGCCCCACTACGTGGCCGCCGCGACCAACCCCAAGGCCGCGCTCGCGCTCGTGCGTCTGCTCGAAGGTCTCGTCGGTGTCTCGATCGACGTCTCCGAGCTCGAGGTGGCCGCGACAGAGTACGAGCGCCAGGTCAGCATCGCCGTACAGGGCGACCCCGACATCCAGGCGTTCGTCGAACGGCTGGAGCTCCAAGCCGACGCCGAGGAGGAGCTCACGCCCAAGGATGTGCCCGACGGGGACACGCTCGCACGGGAATTCCAGCGGTTTCTCAAGCAGCGCGGGATCAGGCCTTGATGATCCTGATCCCGGGCAGGACATGTGCCGCCCGGCGTGGCCGCACATGTGCGGCCCCCTCTACCGCTCCGCCGCCGGACAGACGATGCGAAAGTCGCAGATCGAACAGGCTGCTCGCGAGGGGGTCGGCTCGAAGCGCTGGCCCATGATGCCCTCGCCGGCTCCCAGCACCGTCTCGATGACCCGCTCCTGGTCGGCCTCTCCCGGCAGTCTCACCACGAGGTCGTCGAGCACGTAGTAGTAGGCCCTGCTCGCGGCCTCCAGCTGCCAGGACTCGCGCGCCGCCAGCGCATACAGCGACAGCTGGACGTCGTCGCGCAACTGCTCGGCGGTCTTGGGACGCGAGGTCTTGTAGTCGATCAGCTCATACCGTTCGCCCGCGTCCGTCCGGCCCGCCGCGGCGACGCCCGCGCCCGCGGCGCCCCCCTGCTCACCGACACGGCCGGGCAGCCGGTCGACGCGATCCACGCGCCCGCGCAGATGGTGCGGGCCGATGCGCAGCGAGAACTGGCGCTCGAACCAGACGGGCTCCGAATCCTGGCCGTGCAGCCGCGCGTGGTAGCGCTCAAGCGCCGTGCGCGCCTTGCCGCGCAGCTCGCGCTCTGACTCGGAGCCCCGAAACCCGCCCCGCCGCCAGCACGCGTCGAACAGGTCCAGCAGCTGGGAGAGCGTCTCTCCGCCGGCGGCGTGATAGCGCTCCAGCACCTGGTGCACGACGATCCCGAAGCGCTGCCCCAGCGTCGGCTCGGTTGGGATGCGCAGCACTCGCGCAAACTTGTATCGCAGCGGACAGCTGCGATATGTCTCGATGTCCGAGGCCGACAGCGCCAGGCCCCCGCCCTTGCGCGGCAAAAACGGACCCAGCGAGGGTTCTCCGCGCGGGGAGACCGCCTGCGCGCGAGCCGCGCGCTCGTCGTAGCCTGCTGCGACGCCGTGGGCCTCGAGGGCGTCCTGCGCCGGGGCGCCGCCGCCGAAGGCGGTGGTCAGCGTTCCGTCCAGCGGCGAACTCTGCAGGATCTCTCGCTGCAGCGCGGTGACCGCCGCGAGCAACCGCGCGTTCACGTTCGCCAGCGCGTCATCAACGCTCTGCTCGGGCGGGCGTTGTGAGAGGGCAGAGAGCTTGAGCAGTTCCAAGTATCGAGCCACCCCGTGAGAGATGTCGAGGTCGGTGTCCAGCCGCAGCTCGCTCAAGCGTGCGCCGATCCGAGCGACGTCCGCCAGCACCTCCTCGCGCACGATCCGCTGCATGTCGCGTAGCGCCTCCTCAGTCCCGTCCCGCCCCGCCGAGGATGCCACGCCGCGTGGCTCGTCGCGCTCGGCCCCAAGCGCCGCGCGAGCAAGCAGATCCGGGCGCGCCGCGTCAAGCGCGGCCGTCGCGGCTCGGTGCAGCTCCTGAAAGCGCTGAATCCGCGCGCGCGCCTCGGGGGGAACCTGCGGGGACTCGATCGCCGATGACAGCGCCGCCACCATGTCCAGCTTGCGCCGCCTGGCGATCTGGATCACGCGCGCGAGATCGACCTGACGCAGCTCGATCGGCGGCCTCGCCAGCGCGCGTACCACAGCCGAGGCGTCTGTCGGGTCGGCGAGCAGCCGCGTCCATGCCACCACGTCTCTGACCTCGGCCCGCTCCATGTCGGGAGATGCATCCGGCGGCAGGCTCGGCGGATTCAACGGATTTGGCGGACTTGGCGGGTTCGGCGGGTTTGGCTGACTCAGCGGACTTGGCGGACTTGGCGGGTTCGGCGGGTTTGGCTGACTCAGCGGACTTGGCGGGTTCGGCCGGGGATTCGGCGGCTGGTTCGGCGAGTGGTTCGCCGTCGCGCCCGGGGGCGCAGTTGCCGGCGCGTCGGGCGGCCCTGACAGATCCTTATCTTGCGACGCCGGCACACTCCTAGGATATGTCTATGGGCAGAACTGACAGAATCCCCCCGCGCGCGGTCGACTGGGGCACGGCTCAGCGGGTCGGAGAGCTGATCGCCGGCTCCCCGCCATACGGCGGGGTCTGGAACGGCGCGGCGCAGCCGCTCGCCCACGACTTCGCGCGCCGGGTCAGCGACTACACAGGCCTCGAGCTCCCCGCGGAGCTGCCGCCCCTGGAGATGGTCGACCGTTCCGGCTGGATCGCGGCGAACCTGCAGACGATGCGCCCGCTGTTCGATCCGCTCGTCGATCGCCTCGCCGGCGCCGCCGGCGGCGGTGGCGGGCTGCTGTCGGGGCCGCTGTATGCGGCGTCCGGACATCTGCTCGGAGCCCAGCTGGGGGCGGTGACGGGCATACTCTCTCAGCGAGTGCTCGGTCAGTACGACCTGTCGCTGCTCGACGACTCGGTGGCGCCGCGCCTGCTGCTGCTCGCGCCGAACCTGGCTGCGGCCGCGGGCACGCTCGGGGTCGATCGCGAAGAGCTGATCGCCTGGGTGGCGATCCACGAGATCACCCACGCCGTGCAGTTCCACGGCGCGCCGTGGCTGCGTGAGCACCTCGGTGGGATGCTGCGCGAGCTGCTTGCAGCGCTGCAGATCGCGCCCGCCGGGCGATCGTCCGACGGTGACTCGGCCAAGGACGGCGACTCGATCGAGGACGATGACGGAGCCTCGACCGAAGAGGGCGGCTCGTCTTGGACGGCGGACCTGCGCACGCTGCTCGACCGTGCCCGCGACGGCGATCTGCGAACGCTGATCGATCGCGCCCGCCGCGGCGAACTGCTGCGGATCACGCTTGGGGACGAGCGCTGGCAGCTGGTCGAGCGCATGCAGGCGACGATGTCCCTGATCGAGGGCCACGCCGAGCACACCATGGACGCCGTCGGCGTCGACGTGCTGCCCTCGCTGCCGCGCCTGCGCGCGGCGATGACCCGCCGCCGGGAGTCCCGCGGGCTGCCCTGGCGGGTGCTCGAGCGGCTGCTCGGCCTGGAGCTGAAGCTGCGCCAGTACGAGGTCGGCCGGAGCTTCTGCGACGCGGTCGTGCGCGCCGGAGGTCCGGAGCTGCTCGCGATCGCGTGGCACTCGCCTGACGAGCTGCCGAGCACCACGGAGCTGGCCGAGCCGGAGCGCTGGATCGAGCGCGTCCAGGTCCCGGCCTAAGACCCCGTCTGGCGGCGGTCGGTGGGATTGAAATCACCACCCGAACGCATGTTCCTTGTTACAATCAATACTCGCAAACACCGCATTTGCACAGGCGTTTTACGAGTCATCCACATCTTTGTGTAACAATCTCGGCGGCTCGGTTTACAAACAGGTGTTCGGTGCTAGACTCGCTGTCGAGCTCGAGCCCCGAAAGAGAGCAACGTAACCACCTCCTCCCCAACGAGGAGTTCACGACAAGGAGACCCCCTCCACATGGCTTCAGCAGACACCACCTCTTCTCGCGCCGCGAAAACCCGCCAAAGCTCCACAAAGCGCGCAACCAACTCCAAGCGTCCCGTGACGCCCGTGACCGCCACCAAGAGCTCTTACGCCGAGCGCGCGGTCCTGATCCCGGTAGGCGCGGCTTTGATTGCCCGCGAACGGGTGCTCGCAAGCGTCAACGACACCATCACGAGCTACTCGAGCACCTCCAAGACCCAGGCGCAGCTGCGCAAATTCGAGCGGCGGGGCGCTACCGCCCGCAAGCGCATCGAGCGTGAGGTGCGCAAAGCGCGGACGAGCGTCGAGCGCGAGCTGCGCAAGCGCCGTCAGGACAGCACCGAGCTCGCGGACCGTCTACAGGGACGCATCCAGAGCCTGGTCTGATCCTATCTTCCCCCGCCCCGGTCCAGGAGAGCCGGGTCGGGAAAGTCTGCCGGCCTCATAACCCGCCGGCGGAAGTAGGACCCCTCTCCTCCCTAGCCCTCGGAGCGCCCCCCGCTCCGAGGGCTTTTTCGTGGGTGCGCGCCGGACCGGGATCGCGGGTTTGCCACAATGAGGCCCGTGACCGACGAACAGCAGATCCGCAAGGCCTTGGAGGCGGTGATCGACCCAGAGCTGCGCCGTTCGATCGTCGAGCTCGACATGGTGCGCTCGATCGACGTCTCCACCAACGGCGTCGTCGACGTGACCGTCTCGCTGACCACGCCGGGCTGCCCGATCAAGGGCCATTTTCAGACCTCGGTCACTCAGGCGGTGGCGGCGCTGGAGGGGGTGAGCCACTGCAACGTGTACTTCGACGTGCTCGACGACGCCCAGAAGGCGGCGCTGCAGCAGAAGCTCGGGCGCGGCAGCCTCCCCGACGGGGCGCTCGCGCAGGTCGCAAACGTGCTGTGCGTCGGCTCGGGCAAGGGCGGTGTCGGCAAGTCCACGCTGACCGCCAACCTCGCGGCCGCGCTGGCCGGCGAGGGCAGGCGCGTGGGCGTGCTCGACGCGGACGTCTGGGGCTACTCGATCCCGCGCATGTACGGGCTCGGCGCCACCCGCCCACCGGTCTCGGCCGAGCGCAAAATCCTGCCGCTGGAAGCGTACGGGGTAAAGGTGATGTCGATCGGGTTCTTCGTCGCCGAGGACGCTGCCGTGGTCTGGCGTGGGCCGATGCTGCACAAGGCGCTGACCCAGTTTCTGCAGGACGTCGACTGGGGCGTGCTGGATCACCTGCTGATCGACCTGCCGCCCGGGACCGGCGACGTCTCGATGACGCTCGCCCAGCTGCTGCCCCAGGCACAGTTCGCGATCGTCACGACCCCTCAGCCCACGGCCCAGCGGGTGGCCCGGCGCTCGGCTGAGATGGCGCACAAGGTCTCGCTTGAGATCTGCGGGGTGATCGAGAACATGTCCGGCTTCACGACGCCTGCCGGCGAGCGCTACCAGATCTTCGGCGAGGGCGGCGGCCAGGAGCTGGCCGACGAGCTGGATGTGCCGCTGCTTGGCAAGGTCCCGCTGACGATGCCGCTGCGCGAGCACGCCGACAGCGGTGTCCCGCTGGTGGTCGAGGACCCTGACGACCCGGCCTCCCAGGCGATCCGCCACGCCGCGCGCGGCCTGATCGCAATGGCGGCGCCGTCGCCGCTGCAGGCGCTGCCGACGCTGCCACTGGTTCAGGTGGTCGGCGGGAACGGCGGCGGCGGGGCGGGCCAGATTCCCATAGCCAGGCCCGACGCCGCTCCCACGCCCCCCGCAGAGCGAAAACCTGCGGGCATGTCACTGCCGATGGCTTAGCCGGCGATCGCAGGTCACGCTCTCAGAGACATCCTGCTCGATCGCTTGGCAAGCGCAACCAGTTGATGAGAGGATCGTCTGTATATGCCTGTACAGCACCGGGATCAGGAAGACAAGCACAGCGAGCAACAGAGTGACGTGAAGGCGCCCCCTGACGACGTCGCGCTCACGGACGGGGGCGCCCCCGATGTCGGCGTCGTCGAGATCGACGAGCGGCGCGCCAAGATGGAGCGGCTGCGCGAGGAAGGGATCGACCCATACCCGCCCGTCACGCTGTGGGGCAAGCGCACGCGCATCGCCGACGTGCTGGCCGCGCACGACCCGGACGAACTGGCGGAGGGCGGGCATCACGAGCTGCGCCACCACGTCGCCGGGCGGGTGATCTCGCGGCGCGAGCACCCCAAGACCTCGTTCCTGGACCTGCGCGACCTGTCCGGTCAGCTCCAGGTCGTCGTGCGCCTCCAGGACCTCGGACAGGAGGCCTATGACCGCATCATGAGCCTCGACGTCGGTGACATCATCGGGGTCGAGGGGTTCGTCTACAAGACCAAGCGCGAGCAGCTGGTGCTCGCCGTCAGCGAGTGCACGCTGCTGACCAAGTCGCTGCGCCCGCCGCCGGACAAGCACCACGGCCTGGCGGACACGGGTACGCGCTACCGCTACCGCGAGCTCGACCTGCTGGCCAACGAGGACACACGCGAGCTGTTCATCACCCGCCACAAGATCGTGTTCGAGATCCGCAAGTGGCTGAACGAACGCAACTTCGTCGAGGTCGAAACGCCCGCGCTGCAGTCGCTGGCAGGCGGCGCCGGCTCGCGGCCGTTCACCACCCACCACAACGCGCTGGACCGCGACCTGTACCTGCGGATCTCCGTCGAGCTGTTCCTCAACCGCTGCATCGTCGGCGGTATGGAGAACGTGTACGACATGGGCAAGGTCTTCCGCAACGAGGGCATCTCTCCGAAGCACTCGCCCGAGTTCACAATCATCGAGTTCATGATGGCCTACGCCGATTACAACGACGTCGCCACCGCGACCGAAGAGATGTTCCGCGACGTTGCCGAGCGCTCGCTCGGACGCACGACGATCAAGCGGGGCGGCGAGGAGATCGACCTGGCCAAGCCGTGGCGGCGGATCACGATGCGCGAGCTGATCCTACAGAGGACCGGTCTGGACTTCATGGCGTCCACGCGCGAGCAGCTCGCAGAGGTGCTCGACGAGCCGCTCGACCCGGACGCGACGTGGGCCGAGGTCGTCGCCGACATTTACTCCTCAAAGATCGAGCACACGATCAACCAGCCCACGCACGTGTTCGACTTTCCCCTGGAGCCGTTCCCGATCACCAAGCGCCACTCCGTGCATCCCGAGCTGGGCGAGCACTTCGACGCGGTCATCGGCGGGATCGAGCTCGTCTCAGGCGACACCGAGCTCAACGACCCGGTCGACCAGTGGCAGCGCTTCGTCGAGCAGCGCAAGCGACGCATGATCGACGACGCCGACGTGCCGCACCCCAACGATGAGGAGTACGCGCGCGCGATCGAGTACGGCTACACGCCGACCGCGGGCGGCGGGATGGGCGTCGATCGGCTGGTGATGATCCTCACTGAACGCGACACGCTGCGCGAGGTCATTCCCTTCCCGATCGTGAAGGACCTGCGGTGAGCTCGTCCAAGCTCGACCTCGACCCCGGCGTGATCGCCGACTGCCGGGCGGCCGCGGCGCAGATCGCCGGTCAGGTTAGCGCGAAGATCGCCGGCAAGACGACCGTCTCGGTCGAGCGCACGGTCGCGCGCCTGCTTGGCGTGGACGGTTCAGGCAAGCTCGACGTGCCGCTGCCGAACGTGCTTGTCGACCACGTGCGCGACCGGGGCGAGCTGGGCAGGGGCATCGCCTGCTGGCTGGGCAACGCGCTGCTGGGAGACGAGTCGCCCAGCACGCCGCAGCAGATCGCCGAGGCGGTGGACGCGGGCGAGCTCGACCTGTGCGCGCTGCCCCGCGCCCAGGATGGCGCGATCCACGAGCGCGTAACCCGCGCGTGCGAGGCACGCCTGAGCGAGATCGCCGCGGGCATGGCTGAGCGGCGCGAGCTGCGCGAGCGCCTGGGCGAGTCACCGCCGCCGCTGCGCTACGTGCTGACGGCGACGGGCAACGTCTATGAGGACGTCGTCCACGCACTCGCAGTGGCCGAGGCCGGCGGGGACATCGTCGCGGTGATCCGCTCGACCGCGCAGAGCCTGCTCGACTACGTCCCCTATGGCCCCACGACCGAGGGCTATGGCGGCACGTTCGCCACGCAGGCCAACTTTCAGATCATGCGCGCTGCGCTGGACGAGTGGTCGGCCGCCAACGGCCGCTATGTGCGGCTGTCGAGCTTCTGCTCGGGCCTGTGCATGCCCGAGATCGCGGCGATGGGAGCGATCGAGGGGTTCGACAACATGGTCAACGACGCGCTGTACGGGATCCTCTACCGCGACATCAACCCCGTCCGCGGACTGATCGATCAGCGCGTCTCGCGCATGGTCAACGGCTGGTTCGGCGTGGTGATCAACACCGGCGAGGACAACTACCTGCGCACCGCCGATGCGATGCAGGCCGCGCCGTCGGTGACCGCCTCGCAGTTCATCAACCGCCAGCTCGCCCTGGACTCGGGCGTGCCCGACGAGCAGATCGCGCTCGGGGACGCATTCGAGATCGACACGCCCGTCGTCAACGGGCTGCTGCTGCAGTGGGCCCAGGCCCAGCTCACGCGCGAGCTGTTTCCGGAGTGTCCGGTCAAGTACATGCCCCCGACGCGCCACATGGACGGCAACCTGTACCGCACACACGCCGCCGACTCGCTGTTCAACCTCGTCACGATCGCCACGGGGCAGGGGATCCAGACGATCGGGGTGCCGACCGAGGGGATCTTCACACCCCACATCCACGACCGCGTGATCGGCCTGGAAAACGTGAACTACGTGTTCGACGCCGCCCGGGACCTGGGCGATGAGATCGAGTTCAAGCCCGGAGGCATCATCCAGACGCGGGCTCAGGAGGTGCTGGCCGGAGCGCACGAGCTGCTTGTGCGGATCGCGCAGGAAGGCCTGTTCGCCGCGCTGGGCGAGGGCGTCTTCGGAGACGTGCACCGCGATATCGGCGACGGCCGCGGAATCGAGGGGATCGTAGAGACCGACCCCGGCTATATCGACCCAGTGACCGAGCTGATGCAGGGAGCGCCGAGCCGTGTCTAGCGCGCGGCCGGCGTCCTCCACCCAGCCGTCGCCGCAGGCGCCGGACGCGCCGTCCGGGAGCGCTCGCCGCGAGATCGACCTGTCTCGGGTCAAGCCCTACGCCGACCAGCTCGGCGACGGGCTCGTCCAGCTGAGCTTCACGCTGCCCGTCCCCTACGGCCTGGCCGCGCGCAGGGCCGCCCAGGAGCTCGCGACGAAGATGGGGCTCGAGCACCCCGAGGTCGTGCACTACCAGGGCCTGACCGACGGCTACACATATTTCACGATGTTCGGGCAGTGCACGCACACGGTCGACTACTCGTCGCTCAGCTCGGAGGGATTTGACATCGAGTACATGTCAGAGGATCAGATCGAAGCGTTCGCCCGCGAGCGCATCGCCCGCCCGATCGTGGTTGTCGGCGCGGCCACCGGCACCGACACGCACAGCGTCGGCATCGACGCGATGCTCAACCTCAAGGGCTTTCACGGTCATCACGGCCTGGAGGGCTACAAGGCGTTTCAGACGCACAATCTCGGCAGTCAGGTGCCCAACAGCGTGCTCGTATCCCGAGCGATCGACCTGCACGCCGACGCGATCCTCGTCTCTCAGACCGTCACCCAGCAGAACCTGCACATCGCCAACCTGACCGAGCTGGTCGAGATCGTCGAGGCCGAGGGTGCTCGCAAGCAGCTGATCCTCACCTGCGGCGGCCCGCGCGTGTCGAACGAGCTCGCCAAGGAGCTCGGCTACGACGCCGGCTTCTCCAAGGGCACCTATCCGCATCACGTCGCTAGCTTCATCGTGCGCGAGCTGGCCGCGCGCATGGCGGAGGAGTAGTGCTGTCGGATCTCATTGCCGGGGAACGGCGATTGGCCCTGGTCGGGCTGGCCAAGAACACGGGAAAGACGGAGACGCTGGCCGCGTTGCTGAAAGAGCTTGCGCAGAAGGACCGTCGCGTCGGCGTGACCTCGGTGGGAAGGGACGGCGAGAAGCACGACGTGATCGACGCACGGATCGACAAGCCGCAGATCCTCCTTCAGGCCGGAGACCTCGTGGCGAGCACCGACGCGCTCTTGCGAGCAAGCGATGTCGCGCACGAGCGGCTGGCGCAGACCGGAATGAGAACCCCGCTCGGTGAAGTCGTCATCGCGAGGCTCTCAGAGCAGGGCGCCGTCGAAGTCGCCGGGCCGAGCGCAGCCGAGGATGTGCGCGAGGTAAGCGAGCAGATGATCGGCTTCGGCGCCGGGCAGGTGCTGATCGACGGCGCGATCGACCGCCGTGCGGCCTCCTCGCCGGCGGTCGCCGACGGGCTCGTGATGGCCACCGGCGCGGTCCTCGGCGAGGACATCGAGCAGGTCGTCGCGGCCACCAGAAACGCGGTCGACCTGATCAGGCTGCCCGCGGCCGGCAGCGCGAGCGAGGAGCACGTCGCGCTGGAGCGCCGGCTCGTCCTGGGCGCCGAGCCGGCGGAGATTGGCGCGCTGCTGGGGGAGCATCCAAAGGCGAGCACGTTTCTCACCGACGGCGCTCTCAGCGAGCGATTCCTCGAGGGCCTGCTGACCGCCCGGCCGCAGCGAGCCGGGCGCACACTGCGGATCGTCGTCGGCGACCCGACGAGGGTGTTCCTGTCCCACCGCGGCCCGGACTGGTATCGGCGTCAGGGAATTGAGATCGAGGTCTTGCAGACGATCGAGTTGAGGGCGATCACCGTCAATCCCGTTGCACCGCGGTCACACCGCTTCGACTCTCAGCGACTGCGGGAGCTGATCGAAGCGGCCGTCTCAGACGTGCCCGTGCTGGACGTGCTCGACCCGGACTACTTGGCGTTGGCGAAGTAGTCGGCGTTGATCTGGGAGTACTTGAGCCACTCGTCCGGAAGCTGGTCCTCGGCGAAGCACGCGTCCACCGGACAGGCCTCTACGCAGGCGTCGCAGTCGATGCACTCCTCGGGGTCGATGTAGAGCATCTCAGCCTCGGCGTGGCCGGGCTCCTCAGGCGTCGGGTGGATGCAGTCGACGGGACAGACCTCGACGCAGGAGTTGTCCTTGGTGCCGATGCACGGCTCGGCGATCACGTAGGCCATTCGCTTCTTTCTTGGGTCGGTTTACGGTGTTTGTCCTCGGGAGACGCATATTGTACGAAGCATGCTGCTGTTGACCGGCGCGACCGGCCAGGTGGGCTCGGCGCTGCTGCGCCGGCTCGTGGACGACGGCGTTGACGTGCGCTGCCTGGTGCGCGACCCGCGCCGGCTTGGAGCGATGCGCGTGCGCGTGCAGATCGCGCTCGGCGACCTGACCGACCCGCCCTCGTTTCGCAACGCGCTGCGGGGCGTGGATACGGTCGTGCACCTGGCCGCGACGATCCGCGACCAGCCGAACGGTTCGATCGAGGAGCTCAACGGGATCGCCACCTGGCGCATCGTCCGAGCCGCCCAGCGCGCCGGGGCGCAGCGGTTCGTGTTCTTCTCGGCGCTCGACGCCTGCGCGCATCACCGCACCCGCTTTCACCGTGCGAAGGCCCTCGCCGAGCAGGCGGTGCGCGAGTCCGATCTTGGCTGGACCGTGTTCGCCCCCTCGATCGTCTATGCCCCCGGTGACAGGTGGCTGACGCTGCTGGAACGCTTGGCGCTGGTGCCCGTGATGCCGCTGTCGGGCCTGGGGCGCGCGCGCTACCAGCCGATCTGGGCCGAGGACGCGGCGGCGTGCGCGATGGCGGCGCTGCGCACCCCCTCAAGCGTTCGGCAGCGATATGAGCTCGCGGGCCCGGACACGCTGACGCATACCGAGATCGTCCGGCTCGTGCTCGACTCGCTGCACCGACCCCGGCCGCTGCTGAAGGTGCCCACCCCGATCGTCTCGCGCACGCTGCGCCTGCTGGAGGCCGCGCTCGGCCCCCGCGCGTTCGCGACCTGGGACGAGGCCGAGCTGATGGAGTGCTCGATGCTCGCGCGCTCCGGCACCGGCGATGTCGAAGGGCTCGGGATCACGCCCAAGTCGATGGCGGCGGTGCTGGGGGTTCCAGGCCCTCAGTAGTCCGGGGAGCTGGCAAATCCCCTCAGCTCGGCAGACCGCTACGATCCATCGGCACAACCAAGATACACACGTAATTAGAGCAAGAGAGGATCTCATCATGTCAAGTGAGAACATAGATCTGGCGCGCAACGCCTACGACGCCTTCGGCCGCGGCGACCTCCAGGCAGTCGGCGCCGGATTCAGCGAGGACGTCGAGTGGTTGACCTCCGATTCCCTGCCCCTCGGAGGCCTGGTGCGCGGGCGCGACGCGGTTCTTCAGAACTTCGCCCAGATACCACAGTACTGGGACAAGTTCGAGGTCGCTCCCGACGAGTACATCGACGGCGGCGAGTGGGTCGTCGTGCGCGGCACCCAGCGCGCCACCGCCAAGAACGGACGCTCCATCCAGGCGCCATTCGCCCACCTCATCAAGATCGTCGACGGCAAGACCGTCCGCGGAGAGTTCTACGCCGACTCAGCCAAGGCCGCCGAGGCGCTCCAGGCATAGGAACTGGCGTGCGCCCGCGCGCTGCACGGATCGCAAGGCGGGCGTACGCATACTCAAGCTCAGGTCGCTGTTACTGGGCCTAACCGGTCGCCTGGCGGCGGCGCCCGCCGCGCGGCCCACGGCAGCGCCTCTTCGAGCTGCGCCGCGAGCGCCAGCAGCGCGGCCTCGCCCGCCGGGCGCCCGACGAGCTGCACTGCCAGCGGCAGGCCGTCCTCGCCCTGATACAGCGGCAGCGAGATGCCGGGCTGGCCGCTGGCGTTGAAGATGGGGGTGAACGGCGTGAACAGCCCCGCGCGGGTGAACGAGGACATTGGTTCGGGCGCGGCGGTGTCGAGCACGCCCAGCGGCAACGGGCGCTCGGCCAGCGCGGGCGTGAGCAGCGCGTCGTAGGGCTCAAGGAACGCGACCAGCCGCCGGGTGAAGTTCTGCAGGCGCGCAACAGCTCCCGCCCCCAGGATCGCGTTCAGCTCACGGACCATCGAGTAGATCGCCCAGCTCATCGGCTCCATGTCATCGGCGGTCGGCTCGCGTCCCGCCACGATGCCGGAGTAGGCGATCGTGAGGGCGATCTGGATCGAGAAGACCACGCCGAACAGCTCTTTCAGCCCGTCCTGGAGCCACGGGGGCTCGACCTCGTCCACCTCGTGACCGAGCGAGCGCAGCAGCTCGCCCGCGTCGGCGACCGCGCGCACGCAGAGCGGATCGACCACGGCATCGGCGGCCGGAGACAGCGTCGTTGAGGCGATCCGCAGCGAGCCGGGGCGGCGGGATGCGGCCCGCGCGAACGGCTCGGCCGGCGGCGGCGCCCAGCTGGCGTCTCCAACCTCGTAGCCGCAGAGCACGTCGAGGATCGCCGCGGTCTCCGCGACCGTGCGCGTGAGCACGCCGTCGACGTCGAGCAGCGCCTCGCCACGCTCGGGAGCGTGCGAGACCCGTCCGCGCGCGGGCTTGAGTCCCACCAAGCCGCAGCACGCCGCGGGGATGCGCAGCGAGCCACCTCCGTCGCTGCCGTGCGCGACGGGAACCATGCCGGCCGCCACCGCCGCCGCCGCGCCGCCCGAAGAGCCTCCGGGCGTGCGCCCCAGATCCCACGGGTTGCGTGTGGGGCCGAACAGGCGGGCCTCGGTGGTCGGCTGGATCGCGTACTCCGGCAGGGTCGTGGTGCCCACGATCACAAACCCGGCCTCCCGCAGGCGCCGCACGACGTTGTGGTCGTGGCCGGCGACATGCTCTGCCATCAGCGAGCAGCCATAGGTGAACCGCAGGTCCTTCACAGGACGGTTGTTCTTTATGGCGATCGGCACCCCCGCGAACGGGCGCTCGTCGCCGGCCTTGATCTCCTCGGCCACGGCGAGCGCGCGCTCGCCGTCGACCTGCACGAACGCGTTCACGACGGGATTGAGCTCTTCGATCCGCTCCAGCGAGATCGAGACCAGCTCTCGTGCTGACAGCTCGCCGGAGCGGACCATGCCGGCGAGCTCGCCGGCCGGGCGGAACATCAGATCGCTGTCGGACAAGGCTGATCTCCTCAGGGTATGGCTCGGGCCGGCTCGACGAGCGCGCGAGGCCGTGCGAGGCCGTGGCTGTGGGTCTGCTACACGAGCAGCCTACTCGGGCGGCGATTCCTGCGACGATATAGCCCTGCCCACAAGGCGGCGGGCTGGCGGGCCCGTAAAACTTCACAAGCCCAGAAAGCGAGTGCCATGAGCGCGGTTCAGACAGCACCATCACCGGAGGTCCAGTCGGGCCTGGAAGGCGTCGTCGCCTTCGCCACCGAGATCGCAGAGCCGGACAAAGCGGGTGGCGCGCTGCGCTACCGCGGCGTCGACATCGAGGAACTGGTCGGCGCGGTCCCCTACGAGCAGGTCTGGGGGCTGCTGGTCGACGGGCGCCTGAAGCCCGGCCTGCCACCGGCCGAACCGCACGCGCTAACGGTGCGCTCGGGCGACCACCGCGTCGACGTGCAGTCGGCGCTGGCGATGCTCGCCCCGGAGTGGGGTTTCGGACAGCTGATCGACATCACCGATGAGGAGGCCCGCGACAACCTCGCCCGCGCCTCGGTGATGGCCCTCTCCTTCGTGGCCCAATCGGCGCGCGAGGCCGGCCAGCCGCCGGTGCCCCAGGAGGAGATCGATGAGGGGCGCTCGATCCCCGAGCGCTTCTTGATCCGCTGGCGTGGGGAGGCCAACCCCGATCACGTCAAGGCGATCGATGCCTACTGGATCTCCGCGGCCGAGCACGGCATGAACGCGTCCACGTTCACGGCCAGGATCGTCGCCTCGACCGGCGCCGACTGCGCAGCGGCGCTGTCCTCGGCGGTCGGCGCTCTGTCTGGTCCCCTGCACGGTGGGGCTCCTTCGCGCGTGCTGAAGATGCTCGATGAAGTCGAACAGACCGGCGACGCCGAGCGCTGGGTCTCGGACGCGCTGGACCGCGGCGATCGCCTGATGGGCTTCGGCCACCGCATCTACCGCGCCGAAGACCCCCGTGCGCGGGTGCTGCGCCGGACCTGCCGGGAACTGGGCTCCCCCCGCTTCCAGGCTGCCGAGGCGCTCGAGCAGGCCGCGCTCGCCGAGCTGCACGCGCGCCGGCCAGACCGCGTGCTCGCCACGAACGTCGAGTTCTGGTCGGCCGTGATCCTCGACCTGGCGGAAGTCCCACCGGAGCTGTTCACGCCGATGTTCACGTGCGCGCGCGTGGCCGGCTGGTCGGCGCACATCCTCGAGCAGAAGCGCGAGGCCAAGCTGATCCGCCCGACGGCGAAGTACGTGGGTGAGCCGCCGCGGCCGCTCAGCGCGGTGTCATAGCGCGGTGAGCGCGGTGCCACAGCCGCGACCAGCGGGCACGACGAGAACGCCGAACTGACCAACGAGGACGCGCGGGAGCAGGTACAGGGAAGGTAAGAGGGCTCGGCATCCGTGCCGAACCCCGCCAGCCGTATCGGCCAAAGGCGCGCCCCGCCCAAGTGGACGGCGGGGCGCTCGACGATTTGCCCGTGGCGCTCAGCCGAGCCCCACGGCGGCTCGCCCAACCGCGAACCGTCCGCCTACATCATCCCGCCCATGTCCGGCATGCCGCCGCCGGGCATGCCGCCGGCGCCTTCCTTCTCCGGAACCTCGGCGACGATCGCCTCGGTCGTGAGGATGTTCTTGGCGATCGACGCCGCGTTCTGCAGCGCCGAGCGGGTGACCATCGCGGGGTCGATGACGCCTTCGGCCACGAGATCGCCGATCTCGTTGGTGGCGGCGTTCAGGCCCTGGCCGGCCTTGGCCTTGCGCACGTCGTTGACTACGACAGAACCCTCCAGGCCCGCGTTCTCGGCGAGCTGGCGCAGCGGCTCCTCCAGGGCGCGCAGGACGATGCGCGCGCCCGTCTTTTCGTCATCGTCGCCGGTGCCGTTGGTCGAGACGGCCTTGGAGGCCTGCAACAAGGCGACGCCGCCGCCCGGGACGATGCCCTCCTCCAGCGCGGCGCGGGTCGCCTGCAGGGCGTCCTCGACGCGGTGCTTCTTCTCCTTCATCTCCGTCTCTGTCGCGGCGCCGACCTTGACGACGGCGACGCCGCCGGAGAGCTTGGCCAGGCGTTCCTGGAGCTTCTCGCGGTCGAAGTCGGAGTCGGTGTTCTCGATCTCGCCTTTGATCTGGTTGATGCGGCCCTTGATCGCCTCCGCGTCACCGGCGCCGTCGACGATCGTTGTGTTGTCCTTGGCCACGACCACACGGCGGGCGCGCCCGAGCTGGGAGAGCTGGGTGTTCTCCAGCTTCAAGCCCAGCTCCTCGGTGATCACCTCGGCGGCGGTGAGGACCGCGATGTCCTCGAGCATCCGCTTGCGCCGGTCGCCGAAGCCGGGCGCCTTGACGGCCACGCCGGTGAAGGTGCCGCGCAGCTTGTTGACGACCAGCGTCGCCAGCGACTCGCCCTCGACATCCTCGGCGATGATCAGGATCGGCTTGCCCGACTGGATCACGGCCTCGAGCACCGGCAGCACGTCTCTGACGGAGCCGATCTTCTGGTTGGCGATCAGGATGTAGGGGTCCTCGAGGGTCGCCTCCATGCGATCCTGGTCGGTGACCATGTAGGGCGAGATGTAGCCCTTGTCGAACTGCATCCCCTCGGTGAACTCGAGGTCCATACCGAACGTCTGGCCCTCCTCGACGTTGACCACGCCGTCCTTGCCGACCTTCTCGATCGCGTCCGCGATCACGTCGCCGATCTCTTCATCGCCGGCGGAGATCGTCGCCACGCGGGCGATCTGGTCCTTGCCGGAGACCTCCTTGGACTGCGTGGCGATGTTGGCCACGACCTCGTCCACGGCTTTCTCGATGCCGCGCTTGAGCGCCAGCGGGTTGGCGCCGGCCGCCACGTTCTTCAGACCCTGCTTGACGATCGCCTGGGCCAGCACGGTCGCGGTCGTGGTGCCATCGCCGGCGACGTCGTTGGTGGCCGTCGCGACCTCGCGCACCAGCTGGGCGCCCTGGTTTTCGAACACGTCCTCGACCTCGATCTCACGCGCGATCGTGACGCCGTCGTTGGTGATCGTGGGCGCGCCGAACTTCTTGTCGAGCACGACGTAGCGGCCCTTGGGGCCGAGCGTGACCTTGACCGCGTCGGCGACCGCGTCCACGCCCGCCTCCAGCGCTTTGCGCGCCTCGCCGGCGTACTTGATCTCCTTGTGTGCCATGTTGAATGTTCTCCTCTGCGAGACCGCAGGTCCCGCTGCTTGAAGTTGTTGTCAGGTCGATCCGGTCGGCTGTGGCCTGGGCTTGTGGCCTACAGGACCTTGGCGAGCACGTCGGACTCGCGCAGCACGAGCAGATCCTCGCCGTCGACCTTGATCTCGGTGCCGCCGTACTTGCTATAGAGGACCTCGTCGTCCTTCTTGACGTCCAGCGGGATGCGCTTGCCGTCGTCGTCGAGGCGGCCATCGCCGGCCGCGAGGACCTTGCCCTTCTGCGGCTTCTCCTTGGCGGTGTCGGGCAGGACGAGGCCACTGGCCGTGGTCTCCTCCTCCTCGATCGCCCGCACGATCAGCCGATCGCCCAGGGGCTTGAGCTTCATATCGTAAAACCTCCGCTAGTTGGGGACTTGCAACGTCTTTCTGGCACTCTACCAAGGAGAGTGCCAACGGCGTATGCGCCCAATATAGAGCAAGCAGCAAGCCCCCGGCTAGATCTTCGCGCCGACCCGCGCCAGCGGCCACCCGCAGCGCCACCCATCCCATCAGCTATGCGGGGGGGCGAACTTCATTCCGTCCGGCAGGACGGAATGAAACGTCGCATCCCCGCTAATTCTGGGCGCCGCCGATGCCCTTCATGGCCTCGGTCATACCGGCGGGCTTGTCCAGGATCTGCGAGAAGCGCACAACTGTCACGGTGTCGTCCATCGAGACGGACCTGCCGTAGATCTGTTCGAGGAAGTGGATCAGCTCCTCGTGGCGACGGAACTCGGGGTTGTCGTGCTTGATGTCGCGCGGGGAGAGGTCGGCGAGGCGCATGACCTCGACCTGGTCGATCACCGCTTCGAAGATCCGTTCGCGCGGGGAGTACTGGTAGCCGATCGTGACAAGAACGGCCTGGTTCTTGCGGTACTTGCCGGACTTGTCGCCGAGCCGGATCGTTGCGGTCTTGCGTCCCCGCAGGAGCTCGTCGGCGAAGATGGTCGAGTAGAAGTTGAGAACCTGCACGGAGGGCAGGCTACCGTTATTTGCGGCTTTCGCGGGGAGTCGTATCCTCCAGCAGCGCGATCGCGCGCGCGATCATGCCTCGCTCGCCCTCGTAGCTGAGCTCGGTGAGCGCCACGCGCAGGTCGATCCAGCGGGCCTCTTCGATCTCCTCGTCGTGGTCGGAGGTCTCGCCCGAGACGTATTCGAAAAGGAAGAAGACGACCGACTTGGAGACGGCGCGCCCGTCACGGCGGTACCAGTAGCGCACCTCGCCGAGGTCGCCCAGCAAGTCGGCCACCACGCCGGCCTCCTCGCGCACCTCGCGGGTGGCGGCCTGCAAAGCGGTCTCGCCGGGGTCGATATGCCCCTTCGGCAGGCCGAGCACGCGCGCGCCGCCCGGGGCCCGCCGGACGGGCACGATCGCGATGACTCGCTCCCGTCCGGGCTCGCCACGGATCACCACCCCGCCGGCGGAGGTCTCATGCGCGCCCGTCGCCCGCGTGCGCAGGCGGGGGCGGGGGCTCGAATCAGAAGACATAGCGCTCCAGCGCGCGCACGTCGTGGACCACGAGGCGCCCGCGCCCCTGCGAGATGACTCCGGCGCGCTCGAGCACGGCGAGGAAGCGGCTGGCCGACTCACGCGATGAGCCCGCCAGCTGCGCGAGATCTGCCTGGGTGGCGGTGACGAGCACGTCCTCTCCGGCCGCTGCCTGCGGGCGCTCCTGGACTACGAGCTCTGCGAGGACGGCCGCAACACGACTCTGGACCGTCTGGAAGGACTGGCGGGCGAGGCGCTCGTTGGTCTCGCGCAAGCGCCGGCCGAGGGCGATCACCAGACGGGTGGAAATCCCGGGGTGCTCGGCCATCAGGCGGCGCATGTCGGGGCCCAGCACCGCCACGACGGTGGTCGGCTCGACCGCTTCGACGGTCGCCGAGCGGCGCTCGTCCTCGAACATCGCCAGCTCCCCGAAAATGTCCCCGGGACCGAAGGTCGCGAGCGTGATGACGCGTCCGTCGGAGTGCTCGCGCACGGCCCGGGCACGCCCGGAGCGCACGACGTAACAGGTGTCGCTGGAGTCGCCTTCGCGGAACACGACCTGGCCGGGCGCGAACTCGCGTGGCACGGCGAGCTCTGAGATGCGCTCCAGGTCGCCGGGGTGCAGCGTCGAGAAAACCGGCACGCGCGCGAGCAGCTCGACGACCTCGGTTGAGCGCATCGAAGTCACGGCGCAGGGAATATCACACCGCGCCCGCTCCTCCAGACCGGCCCCGGAAGATACGTGCGGCGCTATCTTCAAGTGGGAATGGCTGGGCTGGGGACACACACGCGCGGATTCGCGCTCGGATCGGGATTCGCGCTCGCGGCGCTGCTGGCGAGCGCGTGGACGCTGTGGGCGATGCCCCTGTCCGCAACGGCGTCGAGCGCGCCGTCCGCAACCGCCCCGAAAAGCCACTCGCTGCTGCAGTCGCGCGAACTGTGGGCGACAATCGACGTGTGCAACCCCGTCAATCAGCCGAACACGGTCGGAGTTCGCGGGTCGATGCCAGCGAACGGCCACCCCAAGGACACAATGTACATGCGCTTTCAGCTGCAGTACCTGGAAGCGAAGACCAACACCTGGACCGACCTCGTGCACGGCGGGGACTCGGGCTTCATCGCGGTTGGCACCGCTAAGACCGTGCGCCAGGGCGGCACGAGCTTTCAGCTCATGCCGGTGACGGGCAAGCCCGCATACACGATCAGAGGACTCGTGACCTTTCAGTGGCGCGACGACACGAGCATCCTGCACGAAGTCACGCGCACGACCTCAGCTGCTCACAAGGGCGTCGCGGACGCCGATCCTCCGGGCTACAGCGCGGCGCAGTGCGTGATCGGTTGAGGGTTCCCATGTCATGATCTTGAGGAGGCCCAAGCCGCATGCGGCTTGGGCGCAGGGCCGCATGCGGCCCTGCCTCGGGACCGCGCATGCGCGGTCCCGCCGGTCGGCGCATGCGCCGACCGGAACAACAATGTCAGAGGCGCAGCTCAAGCGCTGAGCGTCAACCGCCGTGGCCCGGAGCGAAAGCCGTGCTCGGCAAGCGCGCGCTCCCAGCGCGACCCGATGGCCGGCTCGCCGTCGATCCGCTCCAGGGCGAGCCGGCCGACTCGTCCGGCGTGGACGTCCTGCGCGAGCGCGCGCAGCGCAGACCGCACAGGCTCCTCGGCGGGCCCGGAGGGGATGAGCGTGATCAGGCCGCGACCGCCGCGCTCGACGTAGAGCACCGGCTCGTCGGCGACGAGCACGACGTACGCGCCGGCGACGCGGGCGGGCCGGCGGCCGTGCTCTTTGCGCTCTTCGCGTGGCGGCCAGGGCAGCGCGGCGCCGTAGGGCTGCGCGGGGTCGGCGGCGGCGAGCACGAGCGTGCGCATCCCCGCGCCAGATCCCACAGCACCTCCACGCGCGGTGACATCCACACCAGCGCCTTGACCGCCTGCCGCTGAGGTCCGCCCGGAGCGCAACCGCTCGACCGCGCCCGGAAGTGCGAACTGCGCGCCGCCGAGGCCCTCGACGAAGTAGCCACGGCGGCACACGCCGAGGGTCTCCAGCTGCGAGAACGCGTCGTACAGCAGCGCGAAGCCGCCGCGAATGCCCTCGGCGAGGACCTGCTCGCGGGTGACGATCCCGTAGCGCTCCAGCAGCAGCTCGGCAAGCGCGCGACGGCTGGCCGATCTTCGATCGGTGGGCGAGGGCAGCGCCGAGGCGTCGTCACCCTCACCGAACAGCGACGCTGTCAGCGACCAGCGGCCCTGCATTTGATCACCGCCCGCCCGGGCGCCCGCCCGGTGCGTGCCGAAACGGGAACGACCCACCATCGCGCGCCCGCCACGCGCGCCCGCCGTTGCGGTCTCTGCGCGCATGGCGCGTCCACCGCGGGCGAGCGTCAGGTGGGACCGATCGGAGATCGGCCAGCGCAGCGGCGCCCACGCGTCGTTCGTCGCCTCGCCCGCCCACACGAGGTCCCACAGAGCCTCGCGCAGCGCCTCGCCCGCGATGTTCTCCAGCTCTGAGAGCAGGTCGGTAAAGAAGCACGGCCCCCGCGCGAGCCGCTCGCGCAGCAGCACGTGCTCGCGGGCGCCCGGTGGCGACGCCCCCGCGCCGCCTCCACGCGGCGGCGGCGGCGGCCCGATCACGAGCGCGTCCTCGCGGAAGTACAGCGCCACTCGTCCCGAGCTTCGCCCGAGTGAGCCCGCCCCGACCCACACGATCTCGCCGCTCGCGCACAGGCTGTCCAGCCACGCCTGCGAGTACGCGCCGACCCGTCGCGGCAGCACGTCGCGCTCCCAGATCTCCACGGGCAGCGCCAGTCCCTGCAACGGCACCAGCACCTCGCGCAGGCGGTCGATCCCCGCGCCCGCACTCGGGTGACGGTCGATGCCCTGCCACGAGGGCAGAAAAGCCGCCAGGGCGCGGGCGTCGGCCGGCTCGATCTCCTTGCGCAGCGCCGCCAGCGACGCGCGGCGAAGGCGGCGCAGAACCTCGACGTCGCACCACTCACGGCCGTCACCACCGCCGCGCGCGGCCGGGCTCGCTCCCGGCCTGGTCTTGCGCAAAACCTCTGACGATGAGGACGGCTCGACCGGGTTCGGTCGCAGCTCCCCGCGGACGATGTCGCCGTCGCGCTCCAGCTCGCGCAACACGGCGCCCACGTCCACCCGGTAGCGATCGCTCACCTCCTCGGTCGTGAACGGGCCGTGCGTGCGGGCGTAGCGCGCGACGAGCACGCGCAGCGCGTCGGGCACATCCTGCAGGAAGGCCTCGGGCAGTCCGCCGGGAGGGACGGCGCCGAGCGCGTCGCGATACAGCCCGGCCTCGTCGGCAGCCACATACCGCTCCTCGCCCCCTATGCGCAGACGGATCGCGCGCCGTTCGCGCTCCAGCTCGGACAGCAGCCGCTCGTGTGCAATCCCCTGAAACACGCGCTCTGAGACCTCGGCGGCGGTGAGGTCGCCGACGCCGCGCAGCACGTCGTGCAGCGCGTCGCGACCGGTCGCCCTGGCGATCTCCGAGCGGCGCTGCAGGTCCTCCTGCACGCGGCGCAGCGCGCCCGGGTCAATCAGCTCGCGCAGCTCCTCGGAGCCGAGCAGCTCACGCAGCAGGTCGCGATCGAGCGACAGCGCCGCGGCGCGGCGCTCGGCGTTGGGCGTGTCACCCTCGTACATGTACGTCGCGACGTAGTCGAACAGCAGCGATGAGGCAAACGGCGAGGCAGTCGGGGTCTCGACCTCCACGAGCGCGATCTCGCGGGTGTGCAGCCCATGCAGCAGCTCTTCCAGGCCCGGCACGTCGAGCACGTCGCGCAGGCACTCTCTGTAGGTCTCCAGCACGATCGGGAAGTCCGCGTAGCGCTGTGCGACCTCGAGCAGGCTCTGCGCCTTCAAGCGCTGCTGCCACAGTGGCGTGCGCTTGCCAGGGTAGGCGCGCGGGATCAGCAGCGCGCGGCCGGCGGCCTCGCGAAAGCGCGCGCCGAACAGCGCCGAGCCGCCGAGCTCGGCGGTGACGTCCCGCTCTACCTCGTCGGGCTCGACCAGCACGAGCTCGGCCGCGGATGGCAGTGACGCAACGTCGTCGGCGTCCAGGTCGGGCAGGTGCAGGACGATCCCGTCGTCACTCCAGATCGCGTCGGCCTCCATCTCAAAGCGCTCGCGCACGCGCGCCGAGAGCGCCAGCGCCCAGGCCGCATGGACGCGGCCGCCATACGGCGAGAGCACGCACAGGCGCCAGTCGCCGATCTCATCGCGGAAGCGCTCGAGCACGATCGTGCGCTCGCTCGGCAGCACGCGCGTGGCCGTGAGCTGCTCGCGCAGGTAGTCGATCAGGTTGCGCGCCGCCCGCTCGTCGAGGTCGTAGTCGCGCTCCAGCGTCGCCGGCTCCTGCTCGACGGCCCAGCGCGAGAACGCGCCGATCGCCTCGCCCAGCTCCTTGGGGCGGCCGACCGAGTCACCCTTCCAGAACGGCACCGCGCCGGGCGCGCCGGGCGCGGGAGTGACGATCACGCGGTCGCGGCCGATCTCCTCTATCCGCCACGTCGAGGCGCCCAGCAGAAATGCCTGGCCGGGGCGTGCCTCATAGACCATCTCCTCGTCGAGCTCGCCGACGCGCCGCCCGTCGGGGAGCGTGACCGCGTACAGGCCGCGGTCGGGAATCGTGCCCGCGTTGGCGATCGCCAGCTGGCGCGACCCCCGGCGCGCGCGGATCGTCCCGGCGACGCGATCCCACACGATGCGGGCTCGCAGGTCCCCGAACTCCTTGGACGGGTAGCGCCCGTCGAGCATGTCGAGCACGTTCTCCAGCAGCTCGCGCGAGAGTGTCGAGTAGGAGTGCGTGTTGGTCACAAGGGCGAAGAGATCCTCGACCGAAACCCCTGTGTCCCCGGGCGCGCCGTCTGCCGCACGCGACCCGCCTGCGGCGCTCCGTGCGATGGACTCGCTCTCGGCCTGCCGGTCGGCTTTCGATGTGCCGGCTGCCGGGGGCTCGGCCGCGACGGCGATCGCGACAACCTGCTGGGCGAGGACGTCGAGCGCGTTGCGCGGCACGACCGTCGGCTCGATCTCGCCTTCGTGCATCCTGCGCGCCACGACCGCGCACTCGAGCAGGTCGCCGCGGAACTTGGGGAAGATGCGCCCGCGGCTGACCTCGCCGACGCCGTGGCCAGCGCGCCCGATTCGCTGCAGGCCGCGCGCGACCGACTTCGGCGACTCGATTTGCACCACCAGGTCGACCGCGCCCATGTCGATGCCGAGCTCGAGCGAGCTCGTCGCCACCAGGCACGGCAGCTCGCCGGCCTTGAGCAGCTCCTCGACCTTGGCGCGCTCCTCGCGGGCGAGCGAGCCGTGGTGGGCGCGCGCGATCTCGCGCGGCGCCGGCTGGGCGGGATTCTCATCGTCCACTGCTTCCTCCCGCGCGCAGGCGAGCTCGTTCAGGCGCAGCGCGACGCGCTCGGCCGAGCGGCGGTTGTTGACGAACACGATCGTCGATGAGTGCTCCCGCACCAGGCGCAGCAGCTCGGGGTAGATCGCCGGCCAGATCGAGCCTCGCGTGGACTCTCCACCAGCCACGGGCTCCAAGAGGTCCCGCTCCTGCCCGCCGGGCACACTGCCGGGTTCGGCCATCGACTCGACGGGCACCTCGATCCGCAGATCCAGCTCCTTGCGCACACCCGCATCCACGATCGTGACCTCCCGGTGAGGACCGACGAGGAAGCGGCCGATCTCATCCAGCGGACGCTGGGTCGCCGAGAGTCCGATCCGCTGCAGGGGAGGAGGAGGAGGAGGAGGAGGAGGAGGAGGGGGGACAGCCCGAAGAACCGCCACCCGCAGCCGCGCGCGAGGCGGACGCGAGCGCGTCCAGGCGCTCGAGCGTGAGCGCGAGGTGGGCGCCGCGCTTGGAATGGGCGACCGCGTGGATCTCATCCACGATCACCGCCTGCACCCCGGCGAACATCTCCTGCGCGCGCGAGGTGAGCATCATGTAGAGCGACTCGGGCGTCGTGATCAGGATGTCCGGCGGCCGGCGCAGCATCGCCGCGCGCTCGCGCTGGGGCGTGTCGCCGGTCCTGATCCCCACGCTCACGTCCTCCGCCACGCCGATGCCGCGCAACGGGGCACGCAGGTTGCGCTCGATGTCGTAGGCCAGCGCCTTCAGCGGACTGACGTAGACCACGCGCACATGCCCGCGCGCGGCACCCCCGAGCGAGTAGCCCTCGGCCGCACCGGCGACGCGGTCCCCAGGGGCGCCGTCCGCAGGGGCGCCATCCCCGCTCAGCCGGTCAAGTGCCCACAGGAACGCGGCGAGCGTCTTGCCCGAACCGGTGGGCGCCGAGAGCAGCACGTTCTCGCCGCGCGCGATCGCGGGCCAGGCCTGCGCCTGGGCGGGCGTGGGGGCCGCGAAGGCCGCCTGAAACCAGTCGCGCGTACGCGGGCTGAAGCTGGACAGGGGCATGTTCCAGCGAGGCTAGCGCGACCCGCACCAGTCAGGCTCGACGGCCCAGCTCCGCAAAGACAAATGTCTCGACGAGGGGCGTCACCCTCAGTCCGGCAGACTGCTTGATTGCCGCGGCCGCGGTGAGCGTAGGCGCGCGACTGGCCACCGGCCACCCCAAACACTTGCCCATGCTGCCCGAGCTCGATGTCGAACACTGGCCGGTGGGCGGTTGATAAACGTAGCATCATCACCTCCAAAAATGCTACGTTAAATTCGGTAGTGCGCCGTTCTCCCGCCGTCCCACCGCGTTCGCCAGCCATGCACACCTTCAGAACCATCGACCGCCAGATCGGGATGGTGCCCGCCCCTGTCGCGGTGGCGTTGGGCGGTATCGATAGAGCCCAGGGGCGCGAGGGGGCAATGCGGGAGCGCGGCCCGGAGACGCTGAGCACGCTGCGGGAGATCGCCCGGATCCAGAGCGTGGAGTCCTCCAACGCGATCGAGGACATCACCGCGCCAAGCGAGCGCATACGCGAGCTCGTCACGAGAGGGGCGCGGCCCGAAAACAGGCCCGAGGAGGAAATCGCCGGCTACCGGGCCGTGCTCGACACGATCAACGAGCACGCCGCGAGCATGCCGTTGCAGCCGAGCGTGGTCGAGCAACTGCACCGCGACCTGTACCAGTTCACGAACACGCCGGCCGGGCACTGGAAGACGGTGGAGAACTCGATCCAGGAAATTAAGCCCGACGGTGTGAGAGTTGTGCGCTTTCAGACCGTCTCCGCGGCCGAGACGCCCGCCGCGATGCAGGAGCTGCACGAACGCTTTGCCACCGCCAGCGAATCGGGCGCGCATCACCCGCTGCTGCTGATCGGCTGCTACGTGTTCGACTTCCTGGCGATCCACCCCTTCAGAGACGGCAACGGTCGCATCTCAAGGCTGCTCACGCTGCTGGCGCTCTACCAGGCCGGCTATGAGATCGGGCGCTACGTCAGCCTCGAGCGGCTGATCGACCAGACCAGGGACACCTACTACGAAGCGCTGGGAGCGGCCGGTCACGGCTGGCACGAGGATGAGCACCACATCGAACCGTGGCTGCGCTACTTCCTGGGCATCCTCACCGCCGCCTACAAAGAGCTTCAGGCCAGCTCCAGCGCGCCCTCTCCCCGCGCCACCAAGCGCGAGGCGATCGCACAATTCATCCGCAGCTCCACCGCCGAGGAGCTCACCGTCGCTGACGTCCGCCGAGCCGTGCCCGCGGCCAGCGACTCATACATCGACAAGACCCTCGCCAGGCTCCGCGACGAAGGCCTGATCGAACCCACCGGCACGGGACGGGGTGCGCGCTGGCGACGACGGACCGACTGACCGCAGCTGGATGCTGAACAGATCCCTCGCTCCTGCTGCCAGGCCCAGTAAAATCAAGTCCATGAGCAGTCGTGACCGCACCCCATTGCTCTCGGTAGGGCATGAGGCCGAGTGGGCCGTCATCAACCGCGAAGAGGCCGAGCAGTTGCGCGCTAGCAACATGGCGCTGACCCCCGTGCAGCGGCTCGAGCAGGGCCAGAAACTCTCGCAGCAGGCGGTTGAGCTCTTGGCCATATCGATACGCTCCGGTCATGTCCCAAGACGAGCTCTCTGGTCCTGACCTGAGCGGCGTCGTCGCCGACGCCAATGCGGTCGGCCTGGAACACGTCGTGATCGGCGGCTTTGCCGTCATCTACCACGGTCACGTGCGCGCGACCAAGGACAGTGACTTGCTTGTGCCCGACGGCCCCGAGGCCGATGCCGCGGTGCTGCGCTTCCTCGACCGCGTCGACGGCAGGCGCTTGCGCGACGACAAGATCCTCACGCCCGAGGACATCGCCGGCGCGGAGAGCCTGCGCATCAACAGCCGCCACGGCATGATCGACATCATGCGCGGGGGCCTCCCACCGCTCGACTACGACACCGTCGCCGAGCGCGCCGAAGCCGTCGAGTTTCGCGGTCAGCCCATGCGCATCGCCAGCCTGCGCAGTCTGGTGGGCTTCAAGCGCCTCGCACACCGCTCCGATCCCGACCGCGCCGATCTGCGTAACCTCGAAGCGCTCCACGGGCCGCTGCCAACAGACCCGATCCCCGGGCTGGATTCGTAAGAGCGCCACTTCCTTCGATTCAACCCCGCTCGAGCGTTGGCAGCTCGCGCTTGGCCGTGTCGATCGGGATCGCGAAGCCGATCCCCACGCTGCCGCCGCCGCTGCCGTCCGTCTCGATCTGCGAGTTGATGCCGATCACTTCGCCGCGTTCGTTCAGCAGCGGGCCGCCCGAGTTGCCTGGATTGATCGGCGCGTCGATCTGCAGCGAGCCGGCAATCGTCCCACCGTTGGGCGCTTGTATCCGGCATTGCAGCGCGGACACGACACCGGTCGTGAGCGTGCGTTCTAGGCCGAACGGATCGCCGATCGCGACCACGGGATCGCCGACCTGCGCTGTGCTTGGAGTCCCCCAGCGCAAGCGGGTACAACTTCAGGCCGGCCGTAGGTATACGTAGCACCGGAGGGGTCATAACCGGCAACCTGTGCCCGCACTGTCTCACCCTGACCCAGTCCGACGGTCACCTTCGTCGCGTCGGCAACGACGTGCCAGCTGGTGAGGATCGAGCCGTCGCCGTCGATCCCGAAGGCCGAGTGGGCCGAGCTCAATCGTGAAAAGCGCGAGTACCATCAGCGTACGACGCGGGCGATGACCCCGTCTGAGCGCATCGCGCAAGGGCAAAAGCTCTCCCAGCAGGCGGCGATCCCACCACGCCCTGCCGCCCGCGCCTCCGACGCTGCCCACAACCTCCGCTGCCGCTCGTTCAACTTACCCGCCAGCGCACGAAACTTCACACCGATCGCGACCTCGTCAACCACACCCCAATATTCGACCCGACCACCAGTCAACCTGCCGACTTATTTATGAACAAGCCCTGACATGTCGTGTCGTTTGTCAAGTGGGCGTGTTTGATCGCGTCCGTGTGACGGGCGTGGTTTGGGGTGGTCGGGAGGCCGGGGTCAGTCGGCGGTTGCTGCTGCCCTGAGGAAGCACGCCAGCTCGCGTGCGCACGCGACGACGATCACGTTGTGCGCCTTGCCGCGGCCGCGCATGCGGTGATAGACCCGGTGCAGCCTGTGCTGGGCACGGTTAGCGATCTGCAGGACGTGCTCGGGATGGCCTTGCTGACGGTTTTGGAGGGTCACCCCGATCCGTGGGGGGCGTCCGTAGTGCCAGGCCGACTCGACGAGCAGTCGGCGAGCGAAGCCTGATCCCGTCTTCGTGATCGACCCCTGGTGCGATGACTCGCCGGACTGGTGAAGGGACGGAATCAGCCCGAGCCAGGCGCTCAGCGCGTTCGCTCGCTGAAAGCGCTGCCAGTCCCCGCCGAGCTCGAGGTGAAGCGCGAACGCGGTCAGCGTGTCAACGCACCGGAAGCAGCGGAGCCTTACTGGTGGTTTCGGTGGCGGGTGGGTCTTTATAATCGCCGTGGGTCGTGGGTCTGACCGAGTTCGATCTGGTGATCGAGTATCGAGGTGGCGCTGATTATGCCGACCACCAAACCATGATCACCGCCGTCAGAGCCACATCCACAACCAATGTCAACATAATCCGGCAGTTCACATAACATGCCCGGCAGGAGGTGGAAAAGCAGATAGGCACATGGGCGCTTAAGCACTCTAGCGAGCGGTGCTCCTGCTCCGGCAGCGCGGCCGATTCGCGATTACCTCATAGGTACCCAACACACTCGTTACATCCATCGATTATAGTCGTCTGCAGTTACCCACCATTCATTCCGGCAATGCACCCTATTACCTGCCCAAGCGGGACAGCAAAGTCACTATAGGGAGGTGGAACCTGGTCCTTGATTTCATCGACGAGTTCGATCCCTTTTTTGGCACAATTAATAGTCTCATCCATTACCCCTTCCGGCGTGGACATTTCCATATAGAAATGCCAATTCTTCTTAGACTGATGTAATTCATTGTCCGTATTGAAATTCTCATGTTTAATAAGCCACTTCCCGACATCGGTCCCCACGTGAGCTACTTCGCCCACCCATTCCTTGAACCACGAAGATGAAGCGTGCGCTATCGCTCCTTCGGCCCGGTAGTAGGCTTCTTCAGCGGCGAGCCATTCCGCCTCTGTAGGTTCTTCCGAGTCTCCAATATTAATCACGCAATTGACTTCACAATTCCCTTCCCCAGGCCCATCGACATGGCACTCGCTAGCCGGGCATTCTTCCCTTTGCGCTTTTTCTTCGGCTTCGTGCTTCTTGGCTTCTTCCCGCGCAGCTTCGTTCTGTATGCCTATTTCTTTAAGCTGATTGATCAGGCCTGCGGGAGGCGCGCCGCCGACGATGCCCGCACCTCCGGTGCCGTTGGGGAAGGAACCGGGCGAGGCGATCGGTCCGGTCTGCAGCGGCCTGCCGACCTCGGGCACGTAGGATGCGCCGCCTTCGGTGCTGGCGCCCGCGCCCTGGTTGGGTTCGGTGGACACTCCCTCGGCGCCGAGCCACGCGTACTTGGGCGGGGTCGTGCCCGGTTGGGGCACCCCAAATTCGGTGCTGTTGTAGGTGGACAGCAGTTTCGTTTCAGATTCGCCGTCTCCAACGGTCCCGACGATGTTCCCTTTGAGGTCGTGCAACTGCAAGATCGGCGCTTTGCTGGCTTCCTGGGTCGCGTCGAGCGCGCCGTCGATGCCCGGGATGTTGCGCGTCCATTTTTCTGTTCCTTCACTCGTCCACGCGAGTGCGCCGCCCCCGCTGTCGTAATGTGTGATCGTCGTCGTTTTGGTTTTGGCTTTTTCGTTTTCGGCGACGGTTTCCATCGTTCGGCCGGATGGATCATACGTGTATTTCAGCAGCTGTTCGTTCTGTTTCTGCGTGGCGACCTGGCTGTCGACGTAGTACGTGCTCACGATTTCGTGTTCAGCGTCGGCGGCGGGCATTTTGGTGATGTTACCGAACATTTCGTATTCCACGCCCGCGTCGGTCAGCCGGTTGGCGGCGTCATACGAGTGGGTGTGGGTGGTTCCGCCGCTGGTCGGGCACGTTTCCGTGCTGGATTCGCGCGTGGTTTCGCTGATGCGATTAGATTCTTCTTCATAGCCGTATAACCGCGACCGGCAGCCTTTGCCTGCCGGCGTTTCTTCCGCTTCGGTCAGACGCCCGGCTTCGTTGTACTTATAGTTCTCTTTGCCGAGCGTGCTCGTCTGCTGCAGAGTTTCGCCATGGATCGACGGGACGATACTGTCACCGAACCACACGGTCGGTTTGCTTTCGGAGCACGTTTTTGGCTTCAGATATTCGATGTTGGTCGCGGTACCCACCTGGTTGTAAGTGGTGTTGGCACACATACCGTTGGGATAGACCTCACCGGTCATCTTTCCTTCGACGTCATATGTCGCCGTGAACGTACCTTGGGCAGAAGTCATGTTCACATCCGTATTGATCAGCTTTTCCATGAACCCAGTCGTCGCGTTGTAAGAGAAGGTCTGTGTGCTTTCGGCTTCTTTGCCCTTGCCTTCGCTGACTTCCTCCAAACGGCCGTCGCCGCCTTCTTCGTATACATACTTCGCGACGTTGCCTTCCGCGTCGTCGTATTCGACCTGCTGCCCGAGCGTGTTTAGCTTACTCGTGGTCGTCTTCGTGCCGCCGTTGATCGTCGCGCTCTGCTTTTCAAGCGTGCCCGTTTCCACGTTGTATTCGTTGGTGACCTTCGGCAGCGCGGTGTCGACGGGTTCTTTCTTTTCGTTTTGCGCCTTCTCTTCGCTGGTCAGAGCGCGCCCCGCGGGATCGTAGGTCTGGATCTTTTCGCGGACGACCGTTTCTTCTTTGCCTTCCGTGTTGCGCCGCGTGAACTTTTCTTCGATCTTTTCCGCGTCGTCCCAGATGTTGTAGGACGCGACGGTCGTTTCCGGCAAAGACGGCAGCCCGGAGGTCCCAGGTTGAGCCTTCGGCAAGGTCTCGCACATCAAGCCTGCCCATTCGGAATGTTCGCCACACCCTTTGAATTCCGAGCTCGCCGCTGTCGAGTAGTAGATCGTCCGCGTGTCATGCGCTCCAGCATTGCCCGAGCTGCCGGCAGGGGTCTTTGTTTCGACCACATTCCCTGTTTCTTTTTCGTACACAGCCGTGCTGGTCAGGTCCAGTCCGCTCGGTTCGCTGGTCACGGATGTCGGTTTGCGCAGCTTCCAGCCGAGATCTTCCTGACCACTGTAGGAGGTGACCGTTTCGCGCGTGTCCTTTTCTTCGCCGCTGCTCAGCAGCGCGCCTTCGGTCGTCTTTGTCAGCAGGCTGTACGTTTCTTTGTTCTTTTCTTCGGCTTCTTTCTTTTCTTCGGCTTCTTTTGCGCTCGCGCTGTAGTAGTCGTGCGTCACCGCGCGGGCTTCCACTTCAGATCCGCTCGCGAGTTTGACCTTGTGTTCCGGCCCGCGGGTTTCCAGCAACCGCGCATCCGGTTCGTGCTTTCCTTCTTTTTCTTCCTGTTCCTGTTCGGCCGTGGTTTCGCCATTGTATTTGCTTTTCGTATCGAGCTTTTCCGCGACTTCGGCCGATTTACATTCTTTTTTGGCGACCGACACGCACCCCGCTTTCATCGCCGCCGCCTGGTTGTCGGCGCTAAGCGTGCGCGTCACCTCGTTGGATTCGTTGTATTCGCTTGTGGATATCCCGCCAGTGGGAGCCGCGGCGTTGACCATGCGTCCTCGGGAATCCCAATAGTGAACCGTGGCCCGCTTGTAACCCGAGGCCGGCCAGCCCTGCGGTTCGTCGGGCGGGAAGATCGCCGTGCCTTCGGCCGGGTCGTCTTTCTGACCCCACTTTTCGACTTCTTCTTTGCCCAGCGCATACGGTGCCCCCGCGCCGGACGCCGGCACGTCATACTCGATGGTCGTGCCCGGCTGCGGCGATAGCGCTTCGCCTTCCGCGCCTTCGCCGGGGCTGAAAACTGTGACTTTGCCGGTGGTATCGGCGGTGACGCAGAGTGAAGCGGACGCACAGGACACGCTGGTGAGATCATCGCCGAGCGAGTACCGCTTAGTCCATTTTTCGCCACTGCTTTTTGACACGAACACGTTGCCCGCACTGTCCACCGCCACGCACGTCGAGCTTTCCGTACAGGTCACCGCGGTCAGACTGGTCGTGCCGTCGATGTCCTGCTTGTCTTCGACGATCGCTTCGCCATAACCGGGCACGATAAACAGCTTGATGGCGTTCCCAGAACCGTCGACCACCACACATTTAGTCGTCCCAGGACACGCGATGCCATTGAGACCAGTCGAGCCATCGACGTCCGTTTCCGTCCAGGAGGACGACTCGATCTGACTCGTGCTCGTTGCGATGTGCACTTTGCCTTCCGAGTCCGCCATCGCGCAGAACGAGGACGAGCGACAGACGACACCATTCATCGCCCAGCCCCCCTGCTCCTCTTGGGTCCATGAAGTCGACGCCGGATTTGTAGAGAAACGGAAGTAGCCGGCGCCGTGCTGCCCGCTGACACAGAACGACGTGGACGGGCACGAGATCGCATCGACACCGTAGGGAGAGCTAAACGCTTCCCCGAACGAACCCCCAAGCGACCTGGTGTCATATAGATTACCACCTGTGGCACTATGTCCGTCCGCGAGTAGGCATAGCGAGCTCGAAGGACAAGCGACTGCCTGGCTCGGGCTCTCCCCACTCGGTCCTTTCCACGTTGTCCATATTGTTTCACGAGAAGAGCTCACGTTCGTCTCGTACAGCAAGTTGCCAGCACTGTCACTGAGCACGCATTCGGTCGTGCCGGGGATACACGAAACGGCATTCAGGCTGTTACCGCGGTCCACTGTCTCCTCGTACGCGCCGACCAGCGGCACAACCATGGCACTCGCCGCGCTCGATGCCACCACCGAGCCGTCACCATTGGTCGCCGTCACCGTCGCGACCAGCGTATGTTCGTCATCGGTGTCAACAGGTGTGTAGTTGGCGTTGGTCGCCCCGAGAATGGGCCTGCATTCCTGACCGGAGGAGTTGCAGTCCTCCCACTGATACCCATAAACAACGGCACCTTTGCTCCACACGCCGTTGGACACGCTCATCCGTACATCCACAGTCGGCGTGCCGGAGAGCTTCGGAGCTTCGGTGTTTTTCAACGCTTTCCCATTCCACAGAGCGGCCGAAGCCGGCGCCCGCGTGACCTTCAGCAACCTGCCGGTGTTCGGATCTCCCACGATCGTCCCGTACGTGAGGGCCCAGCTCTCCTCCCCCGGCGGCGTTATCGCGGTGACATGTCCTTCGGCGTCGTATCCATAGATCGTCTCGAGCGCCGAGCATGATGCTCCGCAGCCCGTGCTGGCTTCTATCCGCGGATCCCACTCAGCGCGCAGACGGCCCTGTTGATCGTAGGAATACTGGGCGACCGCTTGTTCTTCCATAGCTTTGGTGGCCGGATTCCAGGCATGGAAGATAACCTGACTGAGACGCCCCTTGTATTCACCCCATTCGCTCTTATTTTCACCTTTGGCTTTAGTTTTAGTCGCGTACTCGAACGTCAGAGCCCGGCAACCCTTGTCTTTTGCTTCTTTTAATTCTTCGATTTTGGTTCCGCAGGAGACACCCGCAGGCGCTGGCGAGAGCGCCTCAGACGGCTGCATCGAGGTAGTCCCGGAGCTGTTTTCCACGGGAGCGTATGTGTATGTCGTGGTGACCGAGAGGGAGCCTTTGGCGCTCGTCGGCCACCACGTGGGTCGCGACCACTCCTGTACCTGGGCGTGTCCGTAGTCCGTGACGTAAATATCACCAGCCGAGGAGACCGCGACATCCATCGGTTCGGCAAACTGTTCGAGACCGGAGCCGACCGAGCCGAACTTGGTAACGAACGTGCCTGAGGTTGTGAGCTCCTGCACCCTGTTTCCACCGATCTCAGATATGTATAGGCTGCCGCTGACGGGGTCGGTGGTAAGGCCGCGGGGATACTTGAACTGGCCGTTGCCCGAGCCTGCGGTGCCTGCTTTGCAGCTGCTCGTGCAGGTTTCGAGCGCTTCTTTGCCGTTGCTGCTCACATCCCAACCGACGGTTTTGATGAACGAGCCGGAGGTCGAAAGCTCGTCGATGCGGTTGTTGTTCTGATCGGTGACGTAGACCTCGCCGCCGGCAAAGGCGATGTTCATCGGACTCTCAAACTGGCCCGCGCCTGAGCCCGCGGAGCCGAACGCCTGCGGGTGTTCCCCTGCTTCGTTGAGCTCCTCGATGCGATTGTTGTTGGAGTCCGCGACCCAGATGTCACCGCTCGCGTCGATCGCAATGCCCTCCGGCCCGTTGAACTGGCCACTGCCCGAGCCCGCGGTGCCTGCTTTGCAGCTGCTCGTGCAGGTTTCGAGCGCTTCTTTGCCGTTGCTGCTCACATCCCAACCGACGGTTTTGATGAACGAGCCAGAGGAGGAGAGCTCATCGATGCGGTTGTTGCCGGAGTCCGCGATGTAGACGTTCCCGGTTTTCTGGTTGATCGCGATGCCGGAAGGGGAGTTGAACTGCCCTCCAGCGGACCCTTCAGACCCATACTCGGCCAGCAGCGCTCCTGTGGAGGAGAACTTCGCCACGCGATCGCCCGTCGAGTCGGTGACCCAGAGGTCGCCGCTCGAGTCCAGCGCATCGCTTACGGGATGCTGCAGCCCCCCTGGCTCTGAGCCAAATGCTTCCCCATAGAGGGGTGGGGTGCTCTGTGTGGAGGCGGGCTGCTCGTAGACCGTTTCGGTGCCTGCCTTTGAGTCGGAGAGCACATACCTGCGTTCTTCGCCGTGTTCTTCTGGCTTGTATTCGAGCTTGAGGTTGCTGTCGCCCTTCGGCGCTTCCAGTTCCCCTTTGGAGTTCAGCGCGAACGTGGTCTGGCCGCCGTTGCTCGAGTTCAGGACCACGCTGCCCGTCGGCAGTACGCTCAACCCCTGGCTGCCACCGAGGTTGATAGCCCACGGCGAACCGAGCGGTCCCGCCGCGCCGGCGGTGAGGTTACGCGACTGGTACGTACGGGAGACCCCGGTTATGCCACCAAGCGAGACGTCATTTGCATTCAGGGTAAATTGACCACTGCTCGGGTTGACTGAGCCCGGCCCGGCGGACACGGGATTCGCCCCGTGCACCCTGAACGTGAATTCTTCCTGGGCGACGTTGCCGGCGTTGTCGGTCGCGGTCACGATCAGCGAGTGCGTGCCCGTCGTGTAGTCGCGGGCGGCCAGGGTGAATTCGGTGCTCGCCGTGCACGGACCTTCGGGACAGAACGCCGCGGTCCCCGGCACTTCGTGTCCTTCGACGCTGACCTCGATCGATTGCATGCCAGAGCTCTTGGTTTCGCCTTCGCCATCGGTCGCCCGCATCTTCAGACGCGGTTCGCCCATCGGCAGTTCAATGCCGTTCTGTAGGCCTACAAGTTCAATGTTCTGGGGCGGGGTGTAGTCGACTTTGATCTTCTGTGGATAAATATCCTTTTCGAGTTTAGCGGCGTCTTCTGCGCGCGCTTCGAAGCTGTCTTGGCCGTTGTACATGCCCGTTTTATACGTGTAGCCCTGATCGTTATATTCGGGGCACTGGATACCGTAGCATTCACCCTCGGAGAAGTATTCTTTGTAGTCGCCCCAGCCGGCCGTCAATACGCGGTAGGAACTCAAACCGATCCCCGGATCTTTCGCACGCACTTCGAACGCGCCGTGGTGCGGCCCAAGCCATGATTCATAGCCGTTGTACAGCACATTGGGAACATATTCGCCGGTGACTCTGTTATAGACGGTTTTGCTTGTTTTGTTGAATTCCAGTTCGGGACCTTTTTCCTGCGAAATGTCAGCGAAGGCTTTGACCACTTCGTTCCAGCCACCAGAGCCTGACTGAGAGGCTGCTTGCAAGTAGGTGGCTTCGTTGCCGTTGCTGGCTTTGCCGACGTCAACCGTTCCTTCGCATGTACTTGGCGGCGCGCACACGTCCCCCGCGACCGGTTCACCGGATTCGCCAACTCGGTATTCTTTGCTGCTTGGGAGCAGGGGATTGTAGCTCTCGAGTTCGCCTTTGACTTTTTTCCCGTTTTCTTCCCGACCCGGCGAATAGAGCGCCATCTCGCTCGCGACATTGGAGCCGGAGTCGTTCCAGCGCGCTTCCACGCCTGCTGACTCGATCTTTGATTCACCGCGCGTCGCGTAGAACAAGCCACCCCATTCGGTACCGCTGTGACTGCCGATCGTCTCGTACCATTTTCCACTTTCAGGGTGAACTGGCGCCGAGAACGCGCTGCCTTCGTGTTCGAAGTGCCACTCAGTTTTGTAGAACGTCGATTCATGCGTTTCGTTCTGCCAGTACGGGTCTGCCACAGTTGGATCGACGACGATCGGCAGCGTATAGCGGCCAGCGAAGGGGGCGACCCCCAGCGACAGCACATTACCCGAGATACTCATCGAGACCGGAACCGCCGCCCCTTCGGCGTCGTGAGCGATGGGCGCAGTCACCGTCGCGATCCTCATACCTCCGTCGACCACATCGACGCCCATGCCATGAGGAACCGCGACGAGCCGTGCATCTGCCGGCATGCCCACACGGAAGTGAAGCGTTCGCGGGCTGTCGATAGAACGAAGCAGCGTTTCTGCCGTGAAGCCGAACGTCGTCGGCTTCACGAACGTGTCCGCGTCGGTCAGAGTGTTGGCGTAGGCCACCGTCGCTCCCTGCACTTCACCTTCTGAGCCCGACAGCGGCAAGCCATCGGTGGCCACCGGCGTCAGAGAGACGCCCGTTCTCCCCAGATTGACCCCTTCGCCCAGATGCTTGGGAACGCGAAGATGCACGGGAGAGCGGACCGGTTCAAACGCGCCGCCCGCCTCGCGCAGATGCAGATCGATCGGCGTGTGATGGCCAGGCGAGGTCTCGAGCGCGATCGGCTGAAGCGATTCAATCACACCACGCTTGCCTCCAGGACGAGCAACCTGCGCCACATTGTCGGCCGGGTACCCCACGATCTTCTGCCCCGCGGGCAACCGCGGCGGCCCGCCCGCGGGGTCGTCGATAAGGCTGGAGAACAACCGCTGCGCGAGCGTCCTCGCCTGGGCCGTGTCCAGATGCTCGTAGGCCGTCTCGGAGACCTCACGCGCGCTGAAAGCGCCAGGGGTAAAACGTAGGACTTCTTTCTGGGCTTCCGTCTGTTCCGGTTCAACGGGCGAGCCTGCGATCACCAGCGACCCACTCAGCGCGGAGGACGAGGACCCGCCACTCCCTTCACCAACCGGCGAACCCGCGGAGAACGGAGCGGACGACCCCTCTCCCAGCGCGAGCACCGGCGCGCCCGCCAGCCCTGCCGCGCAGCAAACCAATATGACCGCCGTCAACCACCCGGCACGGCGTCTCGCAAATCCCGCGAGCCCCCGCCACGACCTTCCCCCAGCGCGTTTCATCCGCGAACACTCCCCCGTCGTATCGGTTCAGATCAGGTGCCTGCCCGCGCCGTCCTCTCACAAAGGAGAACGGCCGGCACTGGCCTGGTGACTGGCGGAGTTGTCCGCCGGGGGAAGTCATATGGTTTGACGAGCGGCTCGTCAACGGTTCACCGGTAGAGAATGTCATTGCACAACAAGTGAACCCCCCACTAGTCTCAGTTACTCGACAATCGCGTTCCAGTTAACCGAAAACTGGAAACTTGTGTTCCATCCGTGCGAATATCTGTGCAACGGACATAGGGCGGGAAAACTAGCCCTTACGTGCGACCAGCGCCCGGGCTATCTCTTCACCGCGAGGGGTGAGCCGCCATTCGTTTGGCCCGCCGGGTCCTACGGAGTGCTTCAGCGCAAGACCCTCGTCCTGCAACTGTGAGAGCAGCTTGGAGATCTGCGACTTGTGGCCGACACCTATCGCCGCGGCGATCTCGCGGTTGCTTGGCCCAGAACCACGCCCCCCCCGCCCATCCTGTTCTGCGAGGTAAAGCAGGCATTCGCGCAGGCGTCGCGTGGTCGGGATGGCGAGCGCCGCGGGGAACACCGCGCCCACACCCGACCCCGCGTCCCGCTCGGTGGGTTGCTCAGGCTGCGACCAGCTGGGGTCCCCGCCTCGGATCTTCCGCGCGAGGTCGTTGCCGCGCCGCTCTGCCTCGGCGATCGTCTCCTCGCCGACGACGAACGGCGCCACGACCGTGCCCATCAACGGGCCGAGCAGCCCGATCAGCGACTCCTGCTCGCGGTCGACCAAGCGCGCGTAGATGATGCCCATCACCGACGCCATCACGCTCTCGGCTACCAGCGGCGGGACCTGCGCGATCTCGCGCTCGATCCGCTCGACGATCAGCGCACGAAACGCCCGCACGACACGCTCACGCTGCTCGACCACAACTGCACCCGCGCCCAGCGTCTCCACGAAACACACCCGCGCGAGCGCGGGCTCGGAGTCGAAGAACACCAGCAGCGCGGCGAGCGCTCCGCGCACCCCATCCTGCCACGATCCCTCTCCCTCGAGCCGCGGCGACACCAGCACTCCGATCCGCGCAAGCGCTCCGTCCATCACCGCCACCAGCCCATCATCCAGACCACCGGGGAACATCTCATAGAACGTGCGGCGAGACACCCTGGCCCGCTCGACTACCGATCCCACCGACGCGCCCGCATGCCCGCGCTCGGCGACGACCTCCACGATCGCCGTCACGATCCGTTCGCGCTGCGTCCCCTCGAATACGACCTGCGATGCGCCGGGCTCATAACGCGCGCCTGACCCGGCGTGACTGGAGCCTGCGTCGCGTCGCACCGGTACCTGACTGTCATCGCTCGTGAGAGCGGTGTCGCCGACCCGTTCGACCTCCTTTTTATAGGCGCTGCTGACGGCGGTCACCAGACGGTCGACAAGCGTGGAGGCGATCTGAAGCACATCGCTCAGGATGCTGCCCTGGTCGGGCGGGATCCGGTCCGGCGGGATCCAATCCTTCTCCACGCGTTCGGCCTCCTGGATCACGAAGCCCTCGAGCAGCGCATACCCCGCCAGATAACGCCGCAACACCGTCTCCAACCCCACCCCTATACGCGCCGCGCGTCGCGCCTGCGCCAACACCGCAACCGGAACCGGCTCCAAGGACTGCCCCGAACGCTCGATACCCACAAGGACATAGTCCAGAGCCGCTATGCCAGCCGCACGCAGGCCCGCCACATACTCGGGGTCCCCGCTCCCCGTCCGATCGAACCACCGATCGCTGACACGGGCGAAGATCGCCTCATCGATCTCCACGCGCCGCGCGCGCAACCGCTCGACGACACGCGCGCGAGCCTGCACAATCGTTCCCGACGGCACCGGCCTTCAGGGACTCCATGTCGTCTGGATCGCCTCTGACATCTGGACCGCCCCTGGATACTGACAGCCGCTCGACCCGCTGCCTAGCGACACGTCGCTATAAAGAAGACAAGGGCTGCGATCCAGTCAGGCGTCGCGGGTTCGCGCCCACCCGCGTGTGCGTTCGCGGAGCCCTACTCGCTCGCTTTCACAGCCGGTGCGTTGGCCTCCTGCAGCGTGCCGCTGAGGATCGCGGTGTTGCGTCCCGCCGGCGCCGGCAGGTGCAGCTCGGCGTCCACGGCCCGGTCGAGCGGGCCCCCGCGCGAGGACGTCCCTCCACAGCCTTGGGCGCCGGGCGCCGCGAACGAGTTGTTCACGAACGAGCTGCCTTTCACCACGGTCAGGTTGTAGTCGTCTTTGAGACTGGCTTTACCTGTTTTTCCGTGGATCGGCCTGTTCGGCGCGGGAGGATCTGTGACGCCGGTCGTCAGCCTCAACAGCATCGGGCGCCGGTTGGAGCCGACGTAGCAGCTGGCGCCGAGAAACCGGTTGCCCAGCCTGACCTTCACCGGCAGCACCAGCGCCGTTCCCGATCCTTCGACCAGGTTCTGCAGGTCGAGGGCGATCGAGCTTGGGGGCTCGGCCAGTTCGACCGTGGCGGTGACACCACCGGTCCCACTGCCGGCGAGCCGTTTGAACGCCTTCCGCAACCCTGACGGCAGCAACCTCGGGTCCACGACTCCGCGCAGCCCCCCCGGAACGACCTGCGGCGCCCCGGACACCGTCTCTCCGCCGGCCGCCGGGATGAGTTCGTCCTTGACGATTTCCCTTTCGCCATTCTCCACAGCATGAACCCCGCCCTGCAGCGTGATCGTCCTGCTCATCGGCAGCGTCTTTTCACCGATCACGAGCTCTCCGCCTTCGGTCTGCGTGAACAGGCACAGGTCCGTCCGCGGGTCCTCCAGCGGGCACCGCCTGAACGAGTAGTAGTCCGCTTCGCTCCCAGTGTCCGCACTCAGCAGCCAAACGACCCACCCGAGCGCCGCCAGGGACGCCAGCGCCGCCACGCCGAGCACCGCTCGCCGCCGTCGTCTCATCTGCCTTTGCTCTGCCGCTTACCGGTTTTCTTATTTCGAACTCCCTTCGCTGTTGCTCCTTTCCTGCCTCTTCTCTTCTTGATCTTCTTGGGGCAGCCGCTGACCGCGACCTTCGTGGTCTGCGTCGCAAGCGCGCCGTTCTGACCGGTTATGGCCGTTGGCATCGTCAGCCTCTGCCGGCACATGCTGCCCTTTGCCCTCGCGGGGATGTCCGCCGCCAGGATCGCGTGCGGGCCCTCGGGCAGGACAAGCGTGAGCCTGGCGATCGGGATGTCGGGGATCGAGTTGAACGTCGCGCTGGTCAGCCCTTTCTTGATGTCCAGGTTGCCGTCGAGGTACACCACGATCCCTTCGCCTGCCAGCACGGGCACGAGATCGGGGAACTCAGCCCCGCGGGAGACCAGGTACACCCGTCCTGCGAGCGGATGCGCGAGCACGGGCGTCACGGCACTCGCGCCGCCCACGACCGACGCGGCCGGGCACGACGCCGGATCGGCGTCGAACGTCGTGTCCGGGCACGCCTTCTGCAGTGTCGACAGCCGCGCCGGGAGCTGCCTGGGCAGGATCACCCGGACTTTGCCGACGTTCGCCTGACCGGCGCCCGAGACGAGCTGCACCCTCAGACTCGCGCCGAGCGCCCGGCTCGTCTTCGCCTGCGTGGACATCGTGAATTTCGGTGTGAACGGGAGGCTCGCGCAGTTCACCGCCTCGAACGGGCTCGAGACCGCCACGCTCGCGCCGCTCGTCGATGACAGCGTCCCGGTAATCGACAGCGGGCTGCAATCGGTCGGGTTGAACATGAACCCCGCACGGCCGATCGTCATGTTCACCGTGCGGATGTCCAGCGGCACCCCCTTCACCGTCACCGGCAGTGGATCGCTCGTGATCGCTAGCTGCGCGGTGTGCGAATCCACTTCGACACGCGCGCGCACGACCTTCGTGCCGAGGTTGAACGGTCCCGCGATCGCGGGTATTACGATCGAAAGTCCAAAGGGCGCGCCCCCGTACGGCCCGGTCAGGTAGATCCTGGCGCCCGTGATCCAGACCGGGTCAACACCCGGGCCCGCGGCGATGCTCGCTTCGCCGATCTCGCTCGCCGCGCCGCATTCCCCTGTGGACGCCTGCGGTTCCGGGCACCGCGCCACGCCCGCGAGCGCGGCCAACAGGCCAGGTGGCCCGACGACGCGCACGCTGCCCAGGCGCTGTTCGCCGTCCCGGCGCGAGAACGTGACGCTGAACGGGCTGAACGCGCCCGCCTCGGCGTCTGTCGTGCCGGCGGTGAACGAGGGGTCAAAGCCCTGGCCGCAGTTCGCGTCGATGGTAAGATCGCTCGACTCTTCGGCCGGCGCGCCGCCGCTCCAAGGGGTGAGCTGGGATGCCGTCGTGTACGTGCCGCACGCAGATGGCGTCACCAGCGCGGCCCGCGGCCCGCCGAACAGGCTCAGCTTGATTTCCCCGAGCGGCAGCTGCGGAACGCCGTCAAACGCGATCGTGACCTGCCCCGTGTTTGGGTCGAGCGCCGCCGTGCCAGCGAGCTTGACCAGCACGCCGCTGCCTTCACCGGCAACCAGGTACAGCCCGATCAGCGACCCTGCGAACGTTTCCTGTTGCGCCAGGTACACGGCGCCCTTCAACGGCGCTTCCAGCAGCGGCGTCACCACTTCGACTTCCCCGAGCATCGACGGTTTCGGGCATTCCGGGGTGTTTTCGTTATTCAGCCCGATCTCGCTCGGCGTGCATGCTTCCAGCCCGTTCGCCGCCGACAGCGAGATCGCGATGCCCGGCGGCAGCGCCACGGTCAGCTGCTTGAGGTCCGCCTCGGCGAGGCCTTCCGTGCTTTCTTCGTGCGGCATCTTCAGGTCGACGTCCAGGCCGGTCGGCGATTCCGCGCTCGCGGCTTCCGGCCCGGGAAGGCCCACCGCCAGCGTCGGGCTAAAGTTCAGCTTTTCGCAGCCGGTGACCGCAGGCGACTGCGCCGGTGGGGGTTCGATGTAGTTGGGTTCCTGCCACGAGTTGACGCTCAGCATCGTTTCGAGCGCCTTGCCGGTGCAGACCCCGGGCATGGTCAGCAGCGGGGAGTCGGTCCCTTCCGGCGGGCAGTTGAAGCGGTATTTCCGCGTGCTTCTGCCTTCTTCTCTATTTTCGTTTTCCCAGAGTTCTTCTTCGAGCGCTTTCTGCGCCTCCCCACTGGCGGCGCATATGCCCCGCTGAGCGCTGTGGCTTGCGTCGGACGGGTCGCCCCACAGGATCAGCTCGAGGCCGTAGACCGAGACCGTCTGACCGATTTCTGAGATGTCGGCCGAGAAGCCGTAGTCGCCGCCAGTGCGGACCTTCCCCACGATGTGGATGACGAGGCCCACTTCACCGGGGTCAATGCCAAGCTCTGCCGGCACTCCCGGCGGGGGCGCCATGTTGTACACCGCCCCTTTGATTTTTTCGCCCAAGCCGGCGATGTAGACGGTGGCGACTCCCACCGCGGAGGCGGCCGGGCAGGCGCCGCCGGCACTGGGGTTAGTCTCGAGCTGCGCCTCGGTGCACTTCACGCTCGTCGCGGAGGGGTTCACCACGAGTCCTTTTGGCAGGTTCACCTCGAGGTCTCTGGGATTCCCGTCGATATGCGCGAAGACTTCCGGTTCTCCCAGAGGGACTTCTTCTTCGTTCAGGTTTTCCCCGAAGTCTTCTTTTTCTCCTGTCACCTTGTGGTTGAACATGATCGTCGTCGTCACCGCGTACGGATGCGAGCCGGCCTGCGTGGCGAGGGCGCCTTCCGCGTCGCTCACGATCGAACTTTGAAAGCTTTCCACCGCGAAGGTTTCGCCCGCCCAGGCGGGCCCCGCGAGCGCAGACGCAAAGCCCGTCGCCAGCGATGCGGTGACCAGCCCGGCGGCAAAAGCCCTCATCCTCCAGTCGGCGATCATCGGTCGTGCGCGCGCTTTGTCGTTTTCCTGCGCCGGGTAGCCGGAGGGAGTTGCAGCCTCCGGCCCCCACAGATCCGCACGTGAGCCTCTCGACTCATACGGCTCGTGTCGTCCAGTTCATCGGGGTGGCGCACAATGCCTCCAATGCACGAACAGCTCGGGTTCCCTTACTCGGACCCCGCACAACCATGCCCGTGCTCGTCGAGGTCTGCGTTCCAGTCGTTTGTACTTCCTTTCCGCCCATCGCACCAGATGGAGGTCGATGCGATGGCAGAGTGGGGTCACCGCAGTCGGATAGAACGCGGTGTAATAAGCAAGCCAACCCCCAATGACAGGGTTGACCTCCCTTGCGAGGTCATCAAGGGTCAAGTTCACGCGCCGACGAATCCGCCATGACGCTACCCGGCGGCTCATTTCGCTCAGCTTCCCCGGTGAGACAGCCGGGAGGAAACCCATGAAGGTTTCCCCGCTGCTCTTGTTCTTCGCCTTCCGGGGCCGGAACGCGTAGCCGCAGAAGGTGAACGAGACGTTCTCGTAAGTTCCTCGGCGTTTGCTTCTCTTGCAATACACGATCCTGGTCTTCTCCGGGTGAAGCTCCAACCCGACCTCGACCAGCCGGCGAGCGAGTGCCTCCCGTAGATCACGGGCATGACTCTCGCTGACACAGTGGATCACCACGTCATCCGCGAAGCGCTCGAACTTGACGACCGGAAACTCCCGTGCCATCCAAGCGTCGAACCCATAGTGGAGGAACAGATTGGCGATCAGCGGCGAAATCGGGGACCCCTGCGGGGTTCCCTTCTCCCTTGGCACCAGACTACCGTCGGCCATCAGCATCGGGGCTTCCAACCAGCGTTCCACATACATCACGACCCATTTCTGGTCAGTGTGGCGCGCCAAAGCCTTCAACGTGAGGTCCCATGGAACAGAGTCGAAAAAGTTGCGGATGTCAACATCGAGCACCCACTCTTTTCTGAAACACCGCTCCCGGCAAACCGCTACCGCATCCAGGGGCGAGCGTCCGGGACGGTAACCGTAGGAGTCGTCGTGAAATACCTGCTCCACATTGGGCTCCAACGCCATAGCCGCCGCCGTCTGCGCGATTCTGTCAACGATATTTGGTATGCCGAGCCGTCTGGTTCCGTCCTTCTTGGGAATATCCACCGCACGGACCGGACCAGGGAAGTACGACCCCGACGACATGCGATTCCACAACACAAAGAGACGATTCTTTACGTCTTCCTCGAACTGCTCAATCGTCACCCCATCGGCCCCAGCCGACCCGCCTTTCTCCTTGACCTTCAACCACGCATCCCACAACAATCGCCTGGGGATGACATACGACTTTCCCTCAAACCCTGGCTCAAACATGTGCTTCCTCCCTTGCGGTTGAGCGCACACTCAAGCCAGAACGACCCCGCCCCTTGGCTCCACCCCCGCTGCGATACGCGCGAGCTTCACAGCTACTACGGGCGAGTCCGCCGGCACACCCGGCAACGGTACTCTGCCCCTCACGGATTCTGCCGCTTGGAGTCCTTCCTATCGCCGCCGGTCTCCCAACGACTGTGTCCGGTTGCGCCTTCACACGTTCCATAGAAGCGCCTCGGTCGGGTTCATGCTGCCTGTATGCCGGATGCCGCCTGGTCAGTAAACGGGTAACCCCCAGGCTCCTCCCAGAACCAATACGCTGCCCTGGTTTCGACATCATCATTAAGGATTTCGACACGTCAACGGCAGAGGACACACTGTGCCCATCGCTCATCTCCCCGACCCACACCTGACGCGATCTAGCCGCGCCTTTTCCCACGACGCTCAGCACAACGGTCTTCAGCCAATGCACCTGTGGGTGGTTTAGCGCCCGCCCCCGTAGGCCGACGCTGGAGGGCCTAACAACCTCCATCACTTCTACAGCACCGCAATCAGCAAGACCACCATCAACCATGCTTCTTACCTCCAGCATGCTTCTTCTTGCCTTTTGCGTTCGTGTTCACAACGTACTGCTTCCTGGCCCGCGCCTCGCAGCCGCCTCGCCTCTTTCGCGGCTTCTTCCTGCATGCCTTCAGCGCTCTTGCGAGCTTCTGCGCTCGAGTCAGCGGCTTGGTTTTGGCCGCCGGCGCCGGCAGGAGGTCGCCGCCGCCCGTGATCGTGGCGCTGGCCGGCACGCCGAACACCGGGGACGCGTCCGACGGGCCGCGGCACGTTTCATCAGCGCACGGTTCCGGCGCGGGCGGTGGATTCTGAGCGGCGATGCCGCCGTCGACACGAGCGTCGTAGACGTCCACGTTTAGGTCCCGATCCTGACCCACGAGCGACTGGCGGGTGAAGAAGAAGACATCGTCGCCGTCGGCGCTCGCGTCGCCGAAGTAGGAAGGCTGGGCGCTCTGACCCGTGGAGATCAGATACACACAGCCGCCGTCGCGTTCGCTGAAGCTTGCGCTCATGCGTTCACAAGAGCCCGCGCCTTCCCGCTCCCACTCGTATACGTCCATCTGACCGTTTGCGTCTCCGGGCACGAGCGCTTCTTCGGTCTGGAAGAAGACGCGGCTGCCGTCGCTGGAGAGGTTGCGGGTCAGGAAAGCGTTGCGCAGAAGCGGCACCGCGGCAAGCTCCCTGTTGGCCTCGGCGAGATATGCGCCACTGACGGCCGGGCTTGCGTCCGGGTTGCACGACACACACACGGGATTACCCAAGGAGAGAGGCAGTTCCGCGCTGTACAGATACAGCTCGACCTTCCCACTGTTGTCATAGCTCGTCAACTGCGAAACCGAGCTGAACAGGACCGTCTTCCCGTCAGGCGTTACACCCGAGCTCTTCTCTCCGCCGGAGGGCCCGCTACCTTCAGACGCGCCCCTGTCGTAGCCACGCCAGTCGGGTTCGTCCTGGGTTGATTTGCCGTTTGGCCCCAGCAACCTCGCGATGAAGGTTGTAGTGACCGTGTGGGTCGCAATATCTTCGTGCCACTCATAGAGGTTGTCGGCGCCGGCTTCGGCTTCTTCCCCATTGCCGTTCCTGTTGCCCGCCAGCTTGGCTGTGGCGACGAAGTAGGCGAAAGAACCGTCATCCGAGATCCCGAGCGTTCCCTGCACGCCCGCAGCGCCGCTCGTGAGAGGTTCGCGCGCTTCCTCAAGCGCCTCCAATTCGGGCTTTTCACTTTCCTCAAACCGATTGACATTGAACCGGTCCAGATCCTCGCCTTCGGTGTAGAAGACAAACGACCCGCTCGGGGTCGCCGCACACCAATACGCCGGTTCGGTTCCAGCCGAGACCTGAACCGTCCGGTTGGCTTCGGGCTCGCGCATGTAAACGATGCCGGTTTCGACATCGCTGAAGAAGACGCGAGAACCATCTTCAGAGATCGTGTTCTGCGTGTAAAATTCGTCCGCAGACCCTCCGGGCGTAGAGGAGCTGTATTTCGGCACCGCGGGGCCGCCCGGACCGGCGACCGCCCCGCCTCTCGGCGCTTCGTCGTTGGGCAGCACTCCGGCTAGGCTGACCCGTTTATCGGGCGGCTTGGCTTCGTTCCACTCATATAGGTTGTAAACACCGGGCACCGCGTTTTCAGTCAATTGCGCCTTGGTTTCGAAGAGAATGCGAGCGCCGCCGGGCGTCGCGTCCGCGAAGCTGAGCTTTTCGGACCCAATGTTCGCTGCCAGCAGCTGGTAGGACTTGCTGGCGTTGTCAAAAACGTAGGCGTTACGTGCGTCGAGCTCGGCGCCCAGTGCAAGTGCGGGTTCTTCGGCGAGCAGGATCGTCCTGGCGAGGTCTTCGGTCAAACCGATCGCCTGATCGTCCGAGCCGGGGGCGGCTTCCGGCAGGAGCCCCTCGGTCAGCCATTCTTCCGCGGGAGAACGAGTGCTGAGATACGTTGGAGGCTGCCCCGCCGAACCCGCGGTCCCGGGGAAGGGCGCGACGGCGAAGTAGCTCACGCTGTCGCCGGACGGCGAGGCCTGCACGATTCCCGGCTCTCCCGCGGCGTCGGTCAAGTTCTTCCCAACAGGCGAGACCTGCTCGTACGCGCGGCAGTCCGGGAGTCGCAACCCGTAGACCTGCTCCTTGCGGATCTGTTCGTTGGGACATTCCGCCCGGGCCACGGACGCCTGCGCCATTCCTGTGAGGACAAGCGTCATCGCCGTCAGCAGCACCCCGCGAGCGCCCACCCCGCCAGACAGGTCTCCCCTGATCCCCACGAGGCCGATTCTACTCTCTCGGCCTTTTGTTCGTGAGCCCAACGATCGGCGGGGCGTCGCGCAACCTCGCTCTGAGACGACGGTCGGGCTGGATTAGCCAGCCTCCGCGCAATCTATGCCCAGTGGCTCTGCGAGCTAAGCGCCCAACCCGACGTACCAGGTCGACGAGCCGTCATGCGACGACGACAGCTTGACCTTGTCTGTGGCGCTCAGCGTGACTTCGTTGCCGCCGATTTTCAGGTCGCTAAGTGTTTTTTTGGCGACGACTTCATGTTCTGCCAGTGAGCTTTCCGCTTCGGGGAGTTCCGCGTCCTGTTTACCGGTTATTTTGTATGATCCCGCGGAAATCGGGCATTCACTTGAGGCGTGTTCTATTGCTATAGCGGCAAATTCTTCGTCGGGTCCCGTACCGGTGAAAACGGCCTTGGGTTTCCCAGGTTTTTCCAGTTTCCCGGTCAGCGACTCCGTGAACGGAAGTTCGATTTCTTTTTCCTCCGTCACCGTGAGCCTGCAGTGTTTCGGGATTTGTCTCTTTGCAGCCAAGGAGGGTGAGAGTGCCTTCTCCTTTGCCTGACGATTCCAGTTCGGCCACGAGCTTGCTTTCTTTGCATTCGAACTTGGCTTCGGCCCCGATTATTGCCGTCATTTTGGCGACGCCGCCCGTGCCTTCCACTACCTGATTGCTCATTTCTTCGCCATTGCTGTAGCAGAACACCCAGCTGGTGGGACTCGGTTCCCCGCATTTCCCGGACCCTCCCGCCAGGGCCGGCGTCAGCACGACCGCGCTCAGCACGAATGCGGCGAACAGGCTCAGTGGAATCAGTCTAGAACGTGGCATCGACAGAACATACCATATGTTGCGGCATCGTGCATCATACGGTATCTAGCACTCCATGTACCTGCCCGTCGCGACCAGCGTCAGCGGCTCGAGATGCGCGAACGGCTGGGCCTCGGTCGGCCCCACGACCGGGCCCATCGCGATCGGCGTCGCCAGCTCGTGGTCGCAGCGGCTGACCCTGACGGCCCCCTGCACCGTCTGCACCGTCGCCCCCGCGAGGGCATCCCGCACCCGGGTCGGGGCGGTCGAGCCCGCTTTCTCGATCCCCTGGGCGATGACCTCGATCTGGTTGAACCCGTCGCCCGCCGCGCCCCCGTCGGCCGCGGTCGTGCCGAGCGACTGCAGCTCGCGCGCGAACGGGGTGCGGTAGATCGCCGCCGACGGGTAGTACGTGTAGCCCTCGACCCCGAGCGGCGGCTGCCCCATCGCGGCGAGCGTGCCGTAGTCCATGATCCCGAAGAACCTGGTCTTCGCGAACAGGCCCAGCGGCAGGGCCTGCTCGACGAGCGTGACCGCGTCGTGAGTGATCGCCGTCGAATAGACCGCGTCGGGGCGCTGCGCCAGCAGCCTCTCGACGTACGGCGCGAAGTCCGTCCCGCCGCTGCGCACGTACTGGACGCTGACGATCGCCTGACCGCTGCCCGCCATCGCCCGCCTGAACGCGGCCGTCACCTCGTAGCCGTAGCTGTAGTCCTCCGCGATCACCGCGATCCGCTTCCATTGCGGGTGCTCCCGCGCGTAGGCTGCGGCGTTGCGCGCCTCGATCGTCGCGGTCGGGATCGTGTCGAACGCGTATCCCTGCCGTCCGGCCGCGAAGATCGCCGGGTCGGCCACGCCCGCCACATAGAGGACGTGGTCTGGATTGGCCACCAGTTCCACCACGCTCTTGGCGACGGCACTCGAGCACGTTCCCGCCAGATATTTCACATGCTCGCCTTCCACCAGCTCGCGCGCCAGGTCCACGCCCACGGCCGGCGCCGCCCGGTCATCGCGCACGAGGAGCTGCAACCGGTGCCCGAGCACGCCCCCGCGCGCGTCGATGCTCGCGACGGCCAGCCGCGCGCCCTGAACGTACTGGCGGGCGTAGGCGTCGCAGTAGCCGGTCAGCGAGGACAGGTAGCCGACCTTCAGCGGCGCGCCCGGCGCGAGGCCCGAGTTCGATGACCCGCAGCCGCCGGCGGCGAGCGCCAGCGCACAGGCGACCGCGACTCCCAGCCCGCCGCATCTCGCTTGAAGTATGATCGCCGCTCGCTCAGACACGGAGGTTCCCTGCTTGGGTCGCGCCTCCACACGGGACAAAGGAACGAGGACACCATCGCGATGCCGAGAACCAGTTTGAACAATACTTCCAAACGGGCCGGCTCGACGCAAGAGCCCGCCTGGTCGATTCCCAGCCTGCGCGAGCCGCGCTACTCGCAGTCGCTGGAGCGGGGCCTGGCGATCCTGTCCTGCTTCGACCCGAAGCGTCCCGTGATGGGCATCGCCGACATCGCGGACGAGCTGGACATGAGCCGCTCGACGACGCATCGTTACGTGATCACGCTGCTCGCGCTCGGCTATCTGGAGCAGGGGGCGTCACGCAAGTACCGGCTCGGAAGGCGCGTGACCGACCTGGGGATGTCCGCGCTGAGCTCCACCGGCCTGCGCGAGCACTCCCACCCCTACCTGCAGGAACTGCGCGAGCGCACGGGCTGCACGGCCAACCTGTCGGTGCTGGACGGAGAGGACATCGTTTACATCGATCGCGCCCGCAGCTTCCGACGCGGTCAGAGTGAGATCGACCTCGGCCTGCATCCCGGCTCGCGGCTGCCGGCCTACTGCACCTCGATGGGCAAGGTCCTGCTGGCCCACCTGCCCGAGGACGAGCAGCGCGATCTGATCGCCGAGATGAGGCTCACCAAGCGCGGCCCGAACACGATCACGAGCAAGAAGGCGCTGCGCGACGAGCTGGCGGAGGTGGCCGATGCGAGCTTCGCCGTCAACGACCAGGAGCTCGCGCCCGAGCTGTATTCGATCTCGGCGCCCGTGCTGGGCGAAACGGGCGACGTGCTCGCCGCCCTGAACATGGCTGCGCACGCCTCGATGTTCTCACTGCGGGAGCTCGTCGCGCTCGGCCCGCAGCTGGTCTCGACGGCCGAGCGGATCTCGGCCAGCCTGGGATACAGCCCCGACCGTGCGTAGACCGATCGCTCTGCTGTGCGCGCTGCTGCTCGCGACGGGCGTCGCCGCGTGCGCCAGCACCGTGTCAACGAGCTCGTTCAAAGGCGAACAACAGAAGGTCGCGCAGGCGATCTCAAACCTGCAGAGCGACGCGACGGCGCTCGAAGCGAAGAAGATCTGTGGCGAAGACCTGGCCGCCGCGAATGTCGCGCGCCTGAACGCGGCCGGAGGCTGCAAGCACGCGCTCGAAACCCAGCTGAAACAGATTGACAACTTCGAAACGACGGTCGAGTCGGTCAAGATCTCGGGCAATCGCGCCACCGCGCAGGTCAAGAGCATCGACACGGGCAAGAAAACCATCCAGACGCTGATGCTCGTCAAGGAAGACGGGAAATGGAAGGTCTCTGGGGTCAGCTGAGGGTCTTACCGTACTGCCGTTCATAGTAGGCGCGGTACTCGCCCGAACGGATCGGCTCCCACCACCACGCATTCTCGCGATACCACGCGACGGTCTCGGCGAGACCGTCCTCGAAACGCACCCGCGGCGTCCAGCCCAGCGCGCGCACCTTCTCGGAGGAGAGCGAGTATCGGCGGTCGTGGCCCGGTCGGTCGGTGACGTGCTCTATCTGTGACTCCGCCGCGCCCGTCAGCGCGACGATGCGCCGCACGACGTCTATGTTCGCCTGCTCGTCGGGCCCGCCCGCGTTGTATACCTCGCCGGGGGCGCCGTGCTCGAGCACGTGGCCGATCGCGGCGGCGAAGTCGCTGGAGTGGATCCAGTTGCGCACCTGCATCCCGTCCCCGTACACCGGCAGCCCGTCGCCGTGCAGGGCGTTCAGCACCATCAGCGGGATCAGCTTCTCGGGATATTGATACGGCCCGTAGTTGTTCGAGCCGCGCACGATCGTGGCCGGCAGGCCGTAGGTGTGGAAGTAGCTCTGCACGAGCAGGTCCGCGCCGGTCTTGGTGGCGGAGTAGGGCGAGGAGGGCCGCAGGGGAGAGTCCTCGGCGAACGTGCCGACCTCGATCGACCCGTAGACCTCGTCGGTGGACACCTGCACGTAGGGCAGCTCACGCTCGCGCGCAGCCTGGAGCAGCACAAAGGTGCCGAGCGCGTGGGTGCGCACGAACGCATCCGGCTCGGCGATCGAGCGATCGACGTGGGTCTCGGCGGCGAAGTTGACGATCGCCGCGGCGGCGCTCGTCTCGAGCGCCCCGGATACGGCCTCGGCGTCCTCGATCGCGCCGCGCACGAACCGGAAGCCGGGGTTCTCGGCAATGTCGTGGAAGTTCTCCTCGCGCCCGGCGTACGTCAGCTTGTCGATCACGGTCACCTCGTCGCCGTGCTCGAGCAGGCGCTGGCGCACGAACGTCGAGCCGATGAACCCGGCCCCTCCGCAGACGAGCAGCTTCATGACCTAATCATCCCAGCACGTGCCGCCAGATACCCCGCGAGGCCGTCCTGCCACGGCGGCATCGGCAGGACGTCGTCGCGCTCTGACTGGAGCGCCGACCACGCCGGCCGGGGCGCCGGGCGCGCCATCTGCTCGCTCGTGGCTGGCTCGACACGGCAGCTGACCTCGGCCTGGCGGAAGATCTCTCGCGCGAAGCCGTTCCAGGACACGTTGCCCGAACCGGTCAGGTGCACCAACCCGGAGACCTGCCGCTCGAGCAGCCCCAGCACAGCCGCAGCCAGGTGTCCGGACCAGGTGGGCGATCCGATCTGGTCGGTCACGACCTGCACCGCCTCACGCTCGGAGGCCAGCCGCAGCATTGTCTCGACGAAGTTCTTCCCGGCGACGCCGTACAGCCACGCTGTGCGCACGACCGTGTGCCCCGGCGAGGCCTCGAGCACCTGACGCTCGCCCTCCAGCTTGGTCTGACCGTAGACCGACCTCGGCCCAGTGGGATCGGACTCGACGTACGCCCGCGGCCGCCCGTCCGCGTCCAGCGGCGCCGTGCCGTCGAACACGTAGTCGGTCGAGATGTGCAGCATCGGCGCGCCGGTCTCCGTACTCGCGCGCGCGAGGTTGCCCGCTCCGGTCGCGTTGACCGCGTACGCGGCGTCGCGGCGTTCCTCGGCCCCGTCCACGTCGGTCCAGGCGGCGCAGTTGACGATCGCCTCGACCTGCTCTGCGGCGAAGAACGCCTTCACGGCCGGCGCGTCAGTGATGTCGAGCTCGGGCAGGTCGACCAGGATCGGCTCGTGCCCGGCGCGCTCGACGGCGCGGCGCACGTCGTTGCCCAGCATCCCATTCGCGCCCGCTATCAGTACTCGCATTTGCCGTTTGACGCGATCGTAGGGCAAGCCGGGCAAGGACGCAGGGAGCGTGGCGTGCTGTGCACGCGAGCGACTGAGGACGCCGATCCGGCGCCGCCATACGGTCGCGTCACAGGATCGAGATGTCGGAGTTGTCCCCCACCATGAATCGATATGCGCGCGGCTGGCGCTCGGAGCGGCGCACGGTCACGTTGCGCCCCAGCAGCGAGGACTCCATGCGCCCGTCCAGGTCGCACACCGTGCAGCCGGCGAGCAGGATCGAGTGCTCGACCTCGGCGCCGGAGATCGCGCAGTTCTCGCCGATCGCCGTGTACGGGCCGATGTAGCAGTCGCGCAGCTGCGCGCCTGAGCCGATCACCGCCGGGCCGCGCACGGTCGTGCGCTCCAGGCGGGCGCCGGCCTCGATCACCACGCGCCCGTCCACCTGCGAGTCGACCAGCTCGCCGTCGTGGCGCTCGATCAGGCCGTCGAGGATCAGGCGGTTGGCCTCCAACATGTCCTCCAGGCGTCCCGTGTCCTTCCACCAGCCGCGCACGATGTGCGGCTCCACGCGCATGCCGGCGTCCACGAGATGCTGGATCGCGTCGGTGATCTCCAGCTCCCCGCGGGCGGAGGGCGCGATCGCGCGCGCGGCGTCGTGGACGGCGGCCGTGAACATGTACACGCCCACCAGCGCGAGATCGGTCGCGGGCTTCGCGGGCTTCTCGATCAGGCGCAGCACCCGGCCGACGTCCCCCGGGCTGCTCGAATCTGCCGGCGCGAGCTCGGCGACGCCGAAGTTCTCCGGATCGGGCACAGGCGTGAGCAGGATCAGCGCATCGGGGGAGTGCTCGCGAAACGCGGTTACGAGGTCTGCGATGCCGCCCTGCAGCAGGTTGTCGCCGAGGTACATCACGAACGGGCTCTCGCCGAGGAACGGCTCGGCCGTCAGCACGGCATGGGCGAGGCCGAGCGGCTCGTCCTGGACGATGTAGGAGATCTGCACGCCGAAGCGCGACCCGTCGCCGGCCGCGGCTTCGATCTCGGGGCCGGTCTCAGGCGCGATCACGATCCCGACCTGCTCGATCCCCGCGGCGGCCATCGCCTCGATCCCGTAGAACAGGACCGGCTTGTTGGCGACCGGCACGAGCTGCTTGGCGCTGGTGTGCGTGATCGGGCGCAGGCGCGTGCCCTTGCCGCCGGACAGGATCAGGCCCTTGAGGTCGGTCATCTCGCGGGGAGCCTACCGGGCACGGATTACAGCGGCCCGGGAGGACACCCGCGGCGGCGCGCAGCCGCAAGGGCATCTGCCGTCCGAAGCAGGGATTAACGTCAAAGCCGTGTTCATCAACGAACTGACCGACGGCATGGAGATCGACCAAGTGCTGCTGGTGCGCGAGGCCGAGCGCCGCCAGCGTCGTGACGGCGGCGACTACCTGCGCCTGCACCTGGGCGACAGGACCGGCGCGGTCGTGTGCATGGTCTGGGAGGAGCTCGGCGAGATGCAGGAGCTGGCGCGGTCCGGAGCGCCCGTGCACGTGCGCGGGCGCTACACCGTGCACCCCCGGTTCGGCCCGCAGATCAACCTGCGCGGCCTGCAGGAGCCCGTACCGGGCAGCTACGCGCTCGAGGACCTGTGCGACGGCCCGGCGCATACAGTCGAGCAGCTGGAGGCGGATCTGCGCGAGCTGCTTGGGACGGTCCGCCAGCCACACCTGCGCGAGCTGCTGGAGCGGGTGCTCGGCGAGGACTCCGAGCTGTGGGGCGCCTACCGGACCGCGCCCGCCGCCAAGCACTACCACCAGGCCTACCGGCATGGACTGCTGGAGCACAGCCTGAGCGTCGCCCAGGCGGTCAGCGCGACCAGCGCCACATTTGGCGGAATCGACCGCGACGTCGCGGTGACCGGCGCGCTGCTGCACGACATCGGCAAGCTCGAGGCCTACGCCGAGGACCGCGGCGCGATCGACCTGACCAACGCGGGCCGGCTGCAGGGCGAGATAGCGCTGGGCTACTACCGGATCAGGCGGTTGATCGAGGAGATCGAGGGCTTCCCCGCCGAGCTGGCGCAGGCGGTGGCCCACATCATCCTCTCCCACCACGGAACGCTCGAGCACGGCAGCCCGGTGGCGCCGTGCACGCGCGAGGCGACGCTCGTGCACATGATCGACAACCTCGGCGGGCGCCTGGGCAGCTTCGACCGCCTGGAGAAGTCGCTCGCGCCGGGCGCGCGCTGGTCGAGCTTCGATCGCGCGCTCGATGTCAGCGCGTTCTTCGCGGGCGCACCGGCGAGCGAGGAGCCCGTCGAGCACGAGCGGCAAGCCGCCTGAAAGACCGCAAATAGCGACTCGCGCGCCGGGCCACGTGAGCGTTCCCACCGTCGAGTTCTATGGTTTGTTCGGATGGGTTTCAACCACAACATCCGAGATCGTCGCTGACGCGAAGCTCGATGGCTAAGGACACCGAGAAGCTGATCCGCCAGCTGTCGCTGATCTCCTACCTGATGGCCGAGCGCCGGCCCGTCACGGCCCTGGAGATCCGGCGCGACGTGGAGGGCTACAGCGGCATGAACGAGGACGCGTTCGCGCGGCGCTTCTACGCCGACCGCTCCGAGCTCGAATCGCTGCGCATCGCACTGACCGTCGAGCGCCCAACCGACGGAGCGGCCGAGCAGGAGAACTACTCGCTGCGCCCCGAGAACTTCCACCTGCCGCCGATCGCCTTCTCCGATACGGAGCTCGCGGCGCTGGCGACGGCGCTGAGCCTGCTCGACGGCGAATTCGCCTACGCCGAGCCCCTGCGGCTGGCGTTGCAGCAGATCACGTGGGGGCGACCCAGCCCGCTGCGGGCGCCCGAGCAGCGCTCGGTCGCGCTGGGCATCACCGCCTCCGCCGGCGGTCACGAGCTGTCGGCCCGGCTGGCGAAGGTCGAGACGGCGATATTTCGCAACAAGACGATCGTGTTCGACTACTACACGATGGAGCGAGACGAGGTGGGCGCGCGCCGTGTCGACCCCTATCACCTGCTGTTCCAGGGTGGGCAGTTCTACCTGCTCGGCTACGCGCACGAGCGCAAGGCGATTCGCGTGTTCAGGCTGTCGCGCATCCGCGGCAAGGTCTCCTACGCGACCAAGGCCGAGCACGACTTCCACCGCCCCGAGGACTTCGACCCCCGCGCCTACGCGCGCCGCGCCGACTGGCAACTCGGCGAGCAGGTCGGCGTCGCTCAGGTGCTCATCTGCGAGCGGATCGCCTGGCAGGTAGAGCGCCACTTCGGCCGCTACGGAGAGATTTCCGACGCAGAGGACGGCGAGCGCGACATCGTGTTCGCCACGGGCTACTCCAGCCCGCGCACGATCGTGGCGTGGGTGCTCGGCCTAGGTGCGAACGCGCGACTGCTCGGGCCCGAGGAGCTGACCGACGAGCTGGGCCGGCGCCTGGAGCTGCTGTCCGAGCGCCACGACGACCGCTTCCTCCAGGACGTGCAAGATGCGCAGGCCGATGCCGGGAGGAGCGGCAAGCGGGCGGTGACGGTGGCGGCGAGCCGCTCGGTCAAAGATCGCCGGACGGGCGAGCGCAGCCCATCCCGGACCCGCGGTGGACGGCGCGACGCGGTGGACGGCGCCGGCGAGGAGGATTCGTCGTCCGCTGCGCGCGAGAACGAGGCCGCGATCAGGCCGGAGCGGTTCGCCCGGCTGGTGACGCTCGCCAGCATCCTCATCCACGCCGGCCGCGCCGGCGAACCGGTGTCGATCGCGGACGTGTGCGAGCGGCTGCAGATCAGCGAGGAGGAGCTGCACGAGGACGTCAACGTGCTGAATGTCGTCAACTTCGGCGGCGGCTCATACGTGCTGTATGCGGAGATCGTCGAGACCGAGGACGGCAGGAGCGTCATCGAGGTCGACCCTGAGCCCTACAGCGACAACTTCGACCGTCCCGCGCGGCTGCTCCCGGTCGAGGGCAAGGCGCTGGTCGCCGCGATCGACCTGATCGGCGAGCACATTCCCGAGGGCTCGCTTGCAAGCGCGCGCGAGAAGATCGTCTCCGCGCTCGGCGAGGACCCGATGGAGCACGGGCTGCAGGTCGCCCACGCCGCCAGCGACGACACCGACCTCGCGCGTCTCATCTCCACCGCGATCGTCGGGCACCGGCTGATCGAGCTCGAGTACTACAAGGCCAACGAGGACGAGATCTCCCACCGCACGGTCGAGCCGTACGCGCTCACCAACGGGCGCGAGGGCTGGTACGTGGCCTGCTTCGATCCCGAGCGCGACGGCATGCGCCACTTCCGCCTGGACCGGATCAAGGGCGTGGCGGTCACCAGTGAGAAATTCAAGCCCCGGCCCGAGGTCGATCCCGCCGCCGAGGTGGACGGCTGGCTGCGCACCGGCGAGGTTCAGGCATCGCGCACCGCGCGCGTGTGGGTCTCCCCCGAACGCGCCCGCTGGGCGCGCGAGGCACGCCGCGTCGTGGGAGAGCGTGCCGACGGCGCGGTAATCGTCGAGCTGAGCTTCGCCGGCGTGGACTGGCTCGTGCGCGAGACCCTCAAGGAAGCCGGCGACGCTGCGGTGCTGGAGCCGGCGGACGCCCGCGAGGCGGTGCGGGTGGCGGTCGAGCGGCTGCTGGAGGCTGGCGCTGTGGCGGCGGGGGTGGGCTAACTGCCGCCGCGGCGCTCCTGCTCCTCGACGCTGCGCTCGGCTGTCGGCAGGGCCTCCAGGCGCTCGTCGGGAATCGGGGCGCCGCTCTCGACCGACAGACCGTAGGTGCCGGCCGCCAGACGCGCCTCGGCGCGCTCCAGAGCCGCGAGCTGCGCGGCCAGATCCTCCGCCAGCCCGGCCTCCAGCTCCTGTTCGTAGAGACTCTCGGAGTCCAGATCGCCCGGTTCGTCCTGTTCGGCGAGCTCCTCGGGGCCTTCCTCCTCGAGCTCGGCGATCGCCTGCTCGATCCGCTCACGCTCTTGCGCGAGCAGCAGCTGGGCGCGGTCGGGATCCATGGCAGGCAGAATACCGGCCACGGCCGACCCTACGGCATCAACCGATGCGGACCGCGGTACAGGAACGTGACCTCGCGAACATTGTCCTGCCCCAGCAGCTGCATCAGCAGGCGCGTGAGCCCGAAGCCGAAGCCGCCGTGCGGGGGGGCGCCGTAACGGAAGAAGTCCAGGTAGTAGCCGATCGGGCCGGGGTCCACTCCCTTGTCCTTCGCCTGGGCCAGCAGGACGTCGTGGCGATGCTCGCGCTGGGCGCCGGTCGTCAGCTCCAGTCCCCGCCAGAGCAGGTCGAAGCTGCGGGTCAGGCTCGGATCGCCGGGGTGGCGCATGTGGTAGAAGGGGCGCACAGACGTCGGATAGTCGGTCACGAACGCGAGCTCGTGGCCGTGCTCTGAGGCGATCAGTGCGGACAGGGCGCGCTCGCTCGCGGGGTCCAGGTCGTGGTCGGGGCCCGGAACCGACTCGTGGCCGCTCTCGCGCAGCATCTCCTTCGCGCGTGCGAGCGTCACCCGGGGGAACGGCACGCTGGGAACCACGACCTCCCCCCCGAACGTCTGCGCGATCTCCTCGCCGTGCGCCTCGGCGACCGCCGCCAGCACGTGCGCGAGCCAGCGCTCCTCGAAGGCCATCACGTCCTCGTGGGAGTCGATCCACGCGATCTCAACGTCGACGCTGGTGAACTCGGTGTCGTGGCGCGAGGTGAACGACGGGTTGGCGCGGAACACAGGGCCTATCTCAAACACGCGTTCGAACCCACCGGCAATGGCCATCTGCTTGTAGAACTGAGGCGACTGCGCCAGGTAGGCGGTCGTGTCGAAGTACTCGACCTTGAACAGCTCGGCGCCGGACTCGCTGGCCGAGCCCATCAGCTTGGGGGTGTGGATCTCGACGAACCGCTCACGGCGCCAGAGCTCGCGCATCGCGTGCTCGACCGTGCTCTGCACCTCGAAGATCAGCCGCCGGTCGGGGCGGCGCAGGTCCAGGTAGCGCCAGTCGATGCGCTTGTCCAGCGCGGACTCGGCCGTGATCGGCAGCTCGGGCTCCGCGGGTGAGTCGACCTGCAGCTCCTCCAGCTGCAGCTCCAGGCCGCCGAGGTTCACGCGCTCGTCGGCGACGATCGTCCCGGTGACGGTCACGGCCGACTCGGGCGTCAGCGCCGAGACAGCCTCGTTGAGCTCGCTCGGCGGATCGTCCTTGCCGAGCACCACCTGCACCGCGCCGGCCTCGTCGCGCACGACCACGAACTGCACGCGCTTCTGGTCGCGCACCGCCTGCACCCAGCCGCGCACCGTCGCCTGCTCTCCGACCTTCTCTCCCAGCTCGGCTGTCAGCGTGCGCGTCACGCCGGGGACCCTATCCGAGGCGCTTACTCCGCAGCCTCCTGCGCGAGCTCGACTTCCACGGCGAACTCCTCGTCCTCCACCTGCTCCAGCTTCTCGATCGACCCCGCCTGCAACAGGTCGCCTTCCCCCAGCTCGAGCGCCCTCAGACGCTCGGGCGTGTCGCGCACCACCACGCGCCTCACCGGCGCGCGCATCTTCTGGCGCGCCTGTGACTTGGCCTTGCGCACCTCGCTCAGCACCTCGGCCGCCACCGCCAGCGCCCGGTCCTCCTCGCGTGCGTCCTGCCCGGCGCTGGGGACGAGCTCGGCGCCCAGCTCGCCGGCGTCGGGCCAGGGGGCGAGGTGGATCGAGCCCGTCTGCCACCACGACCACACCTCCTCGCACACGAACGGCAGAAACGGGGCAAACAGGCGCTGGAACGTGGACACGGACAGGCGCAGCGCGTGGTTGACCGAGGCGGCGCCGGCCGGGTCGCCTGCGGCGCCGTCGCCCCCGGCAGGGTTCTCACCGCCACCGCTGCCCTCACCGCCGCCGCCGTAGCGCCGGCCCTTGACGAGCTCCAGGTAGAAGTCGCAGAACCACCAGAACAGCTCCTCGGCGCGCTGCAGCGCGCGCGCGTAGTCGTAGGACTCGAAGCTCGCCGTCGCCTCCTGCACCACGCTGGCCAGCCGCGCGATCATCGCGCGGTCCAGCGGGTGTGTGAGCTGGCCGATCTCCGATCGGTCGCCCGGGGCAACGCCCCCGACCGAGCCCTCCGGGCTGTGTGCCCGGGTGCTCGGCAGCTCGGCGAGCGCGAACTTGGACGCGTTCAGCAGCTTCACCGCCAGGCGCCGGCCGACCCGCATCTGCTGGGCGTCGAAGGCGGTGTCGGTCCCAGGGCGCCCGTTGGCGGCCCAGTAGCGCACGGCGTCGGCGCCGTGCTCCTGGAGCAGGTGCATCGGCGTGACGACGTTGCCACGGGACTTGGACATCTTCTTGCGGTCCGGGTCGAGCACCCAGCCGGAGATCGCGGCGTTGCGCCACGGCAGCGCGTTCACGTCCAGGTGCGAGCGCAGGATCGTCGTGAACAGCCACGTCCTGATGATGTCGTGCGCCTGCGGGCGCATGTCCATCGGGAACACCGCCCTGAACAGCTCCTCGTCCTCTCCGGCCAGCCCCGCTATCTGCGGCGTCAGCGAGGAGGTTGCCCACGTGTCCATCACGTCCGGGTCGCCCGCGAACCCCCCGGGCTGGTCGCGCTGCTCGGGCGTGTAGCCGTCGGGGACGTCGGTCGAGGGATCGACCGGCAGTCGCGCGGCCGCAGCAAGCAGCGGCCGCTCGTGGACGACATTGCCGGCGTCGTCGATCGGATACCAGATCGGGAACGGCACGCCGAAGAAGCGCTGGCGGCTGACGCACCAGTCGCCGGTCAGGCCGTTCACCCAATCCTCGTAGCGCGCGCGCATGTATGGGGGATGCCATTGAAGCTCCCGGCCGCGCTCGATCAGGGCGTCGCGGTGCTCGACGGTCTTGAAGAACCACTGGCGGCTCGTGAGGATCTCGACAGGGCGCTCGCCCTTCTCGAAGAACTTGACCGCGCGGTTGACCGGCTCGGGCTCGCCGATCAGATCGCCGGACTCGCGCAGCAGCTCGACGATGCGCCGGCGCGCCTGATTGACGCTCTTACCACGCAGTTGTTCGTAGCTTTTATGCGCAAGAGACAGATCCTCCGTCTCCCACCCAGGCTCGCCCCAGGGAACGTCGATGAGGCGACCGTCCTCGCCCAGGACCGCGCGCACCGGCAGTCCGAGCTCGCGCCACCAGGTCACGTCGGTCAGGTCGCCGAACGTGCACACCATCACCAGGCCGGTGCCCTTGTCGGCCTGCACCAGCGGATGGGACAGCACCGGCACGCGCGTGCGAAACAACGGCGTCAGCGCCTCGTCGCCGACCAGGTCGCTCCAGCGTGAATCGTCGGGATGGGCCAGCAGCGCCACGCACGCGGGGATCAGCTCGGGGCGGGTCGTCTCGATCAGGACGTCTGTGCAGGCGCCGGCCTCAGAAGCCCCAGCCCTCGCGCCACCGTCATCGCCGCCCGCGCGAGCAAAGCGCACGCGGTGCATCGCCCCGGGGCGCTCGCGGTCCTCGAGCTCCGCCTGGGCGACGGCCGTGCGGAAGTCCACGTCCCACAGCGTGGGCGCCTGCAGCTGGTAGGCCTGACCGCGGGCGAGCAGACCCAGGAACGAGCGCTGGGAGATGCGCTGGGCGAGGACGCCGATCGTCGCGTAGGTCATCGACCAGTCCACCGACAGCCCGAGCGTGCGCCACAGTTCCTCGAACGCGCGCTCGTCGGACTCGGTCAGGGCCAGGCACAGCTCGACGAAGTTGGGCCTCGAGATCGAGACCGGCTCCTGCACGGAAGGCTCGGGGGCACCGCCGCCGAAGGCGGTGGTCAGTTCGAGCTCCGGGTCGTAGCCGACCGACGGGTCGCAGCGCACGCCGTAGTGGTTCTGCACGCGCCGCTCGGTCGGCAGGCCATTGTCGTCCCAGCCCATCGGGTAGAACACGACCTTGCCGCGCATCCGCTGATAGCGGGCGAGGGCGTCGGTGTGGGTGTAGGAGAACACGTGCCCGACGTGCAGCGCGCCGCTGACCGTCGGCGGCGGCGTGTCGATCGCGAACACCAGCTCGCGCGCAGCGGAGCGGTCGAAGCGGTAGACGCCGTCGCGCTCCCATGTTGCGCTCCACTTGGCCTCCAGTCCATCCAGGGTCGGGCGCTCGGGGACGCTCGGCGACGGCGCGGGAACGTCTGGCGAGCGCGCAGAACCGCTATCCCGCGTACGGGGCTGCTGCTGCGGGGACTGCTGCTGCTGTGAGGACAAGCTCGGGATCGTATCCGAGCCGTTCCTCGCGCTCGGCCCGATGCGCCGGGCAGTACACCCCCCGAACGCTGCCGTCGGGCATTCCGTACGCGAGCCACACGCGCCCGCGCCAGACGAAGTGGAAGAAGCCGGCGCACGTCCGGCCCAGCTCCAGCTCGCGCCCCCAGGCGGCGGCGACGGCCCTGGCGGGAATCCGCGAGTCACAGCAGCGGTCGTGGTCGGGATGGCTGGTCCAGACGCACCGCAGCGGAAACTCCACGGTCGCAAGCCTGGTCACGCTGCCTGCCCTGTTGGTGCGTTCCATGTCGGTCTTTTCGGACGACACCCCCGACCGGATCAACTCGTCCCAAGTATTTGGACATTTGTCCTATTCGCGCGGTATGCAGGCAAAATGTGGGCGACTACCGGCCGTCCACCCCCTGCGGGCGCACTGTCGCCGGGAAACTCCGGGGGTCGCGACACCCGCGGCCGCGCCCTACCTCTCAAACACGCGGACCGTGTTCGACGCGCCTGTGGCGAACGGGTAATCGGCTTCGGATTCGCTGAGAGCGCGGAAGCCGTAGCTGACAGGACCGGGGAACTTGAACGTGTAGGAGTCGTGGAACCGGCCCTTGTGACTCGCCTTGAGCACGTCGAACTCGATCCACGGCCCGCCCGGCGAGCGCGCCTCGAGCACGAGTTGCTTGCCGCCGTGCGGGATCGGCCCGCCCTCAAGCGTGCCGGTGAAGTGGATCGTCCGGCCCACGCCCGTCGTGTGCGGGCTGACACGCAGCCTGACCCCCGCCTTCACGCTCAGCCCGAGCGTCCGCGTCGCGACGGGCAGCGCGTCGCCCAGGTGCTCGCGGTAGGCGAGCGCGATCGTGCGCGAGCTCGTGTTGCCCGGGAGCTTGACGGTGAAGCGCCCCTGTGGGTCCGTGTGCGGGCAGGCCATCGCCGCCGCTTTTGCGCCTTGATCGGCGGGGGTCGCCAGGCAGTCGATCTCCGCGCCCGCGATCGGCAGACCCCCGAGGGTGGTCAGCCGCCCCGCGATCGTGTGTGCGCGCCCGTATGCGCTCTCGATCCGTGTCTTCTTCGAGCCGACCCAGCTCGCGCTCAGCGCCGCCTGCGCCGAGGCGTTGGTCCCGTTCGGCGCGCCCAGCGGGGGCGGGTTGTCGATCGCGATCTCACGGTCCAGCACGGGCGCGGAGTTGCCCGCCGCGTCGATCACGCTCACGATCAGGTGATGCGTGCCGTTGCTGAGGCCGGTCGTTGCGAACGGCACGTCCACGCTGACGCTCGGCGCGCACGGCTGCGTGTACAGGAACGCCGGCAGCCCGTCGCTTGTACCGCCCACGTCCTGGCAGCGCCCGCCGTTGCTGTCGAGCACTGTCGACTGAACGACCTGGCCGTCGACGCTGAACACCGCCTCATATACGCCCGATCCGGGATCGCTCGCGTCGAACGCCACGTCGCTCGTGCCGCGCACCGCCGGCGCCGTGGCGAGTTCGCCGCTGACGTTGCTCGCGGTAGGGCCTGCCGTTTGTTCGAGGACTATGTCGGCGGCGTACAGGTACACCACAGCGCCATACCCATTGACATCGCCCGAACTAGGTTCGCAGTACCGGTTTTCGCCACCGCCGCAAGACGCAACCAGATCAACGCCGGTACCGAGGTTGCTGCTGGGCACGACACCTGGTTGTCGTTCCGAGAGGGGCTGTCCAGGTTCTCCTTCAGCGCTGCAGCCAGTCAGGATAGATGCACTCGTGAGAAGATCCCGGATTCGGTCGGCGCAGCCACCCAGAACTGGTATGTCGCGTAGGGGATCCTCTTCGCCCCGTTGTCGCCGGCCCGCCACAGTGTCGCCCCGGCGATGGTCACTCCCGCCGGCGCCGTAAACGCCCATATGGCCTTGTCGATCGTGGAATGTTTTGAGTCGGCTCTCAAGCGCCGCTACCAGTGCGCCGCCACTGCGCACGTGTCCTTCACGACGTCGTACGACACTGCCTGCGGCACCGACCCTGTCCACCCGTCCACCGGCGCAACCGATCCAGAGGGCGTGCGGCACGAGTACACGTGGTACTCGCCCGCCTGCGCGTCCACCGCCCCCAGGACCACCGCCGCCAGCCCGATCAGGCCCGCTGCGCAGACCGCTGTGATCGCCATCGTAACCTTGTCTCGAACCATCTCCACCTGCATGTCGCTCCATGACTCGCTCCGACCCCCCGGCCAATTGTCGCAACTAAAATGCGCTCCCGCGGAGCCAACAGCTGCGTTGACCGGCGCCGGCAGGGCTGTAGATCGACTGGCTCTCGCGTCTCCCACCCAAGACAACCAGCGGCGAACCCGCATCGAACACGCCTGACACGCGCCCCCCCGTGTTACACGGCCAAACGGAACCGGATCGGCAGCCGGGCCAGGCCGTAGATGCCCATGATCGTCTCGTACTCGACCGCGCCGTCGAGCTCGATCTCGCGCACGCGCTCGGCCAGGAAGCTCAGCGCCTCGCGCAGCTCGAGCTGGGCGAGGTTCGCGCCCAGGCAGTAGTGCACGCCCGCGCCGAAGGTCAGCGCCCGTGCGCGACCACGCTCGGCGGCGATGTCGAACTCGTCCGCCCCGTCCACGCCGGCCCCGCCCGCCCCGCCGGCGTCCTGGCCGAGGTCGCGGTTGCCCGTGAACGCGCACACCATCACGACCGTGCCCGCCGGGAATGTCACGTCGCGGAAGGTCACGTCCGCGGTCGTGATCCGCGCCGTGAACGGCGTGATCGGCTCATAGCGCAGCGACTCCTCGACCGCCTGCGCTGCCAGCTCGGGCCGCCTCCTCAGCAGCTCCCACTGCTCCGGGTGTTCGGCCAGCAGCCTGATCGTGTGCGCGAGCTGGCTCTGACTCGTGTCCACCCCGCCCACGAGCACGTTGAACACGAGGTTGATGCACTCCACATCGTCGAGTCGATCACCCGCCTCTTCGGCGGCGATCAGCTTCGAGATCAGATCGTCGCCCGGGTCCTCGCGCCGCGCCGCCACCAGCGCGGCGGCGTACTCGTAGAACTCCTGCACCGCCCGCTCGATCCCATCACGTTCGCTGGCCATGCCCGCCGCGTCGAACTGGCGCTGGATCCAGTTCGACCAGTGATGCAGCTTCGGCGCGTCCTGCAGCGGGGCGCCCATCACATCGGCGATCACCAGCGACGGGTACGGCTTGGCGAACGCCTGCACGAACTCGCACCGCAGCACCCTGTCCCCGTCCGGCCCGTCCCCGTCCGCCGCGCGTGCATCGGCGAGCAGCCTCTCCAGGAAGGAGCGCATCGCCGGCCGGTAGCGCTCGACCGCACGGGCACTGAGCGCGGGGTTGACGAGGCTGCGCAGGCGCGTGTGGTCGGGCCCGTTGACGTGCAGGATGTTGCGCTTCATCTGCTCGTACAGCGCCCCGTCGCGCACGTCGAAGATCTCGGCGATCGTCATCCCGGGAAAGATCGCCTCGCGCGTGCGCAGGAAGAACTCGCCCGCCTCGCGGTCGAGCACGATGTAGCCGTAGGGGCCGGAGGCGAGCCAACCCTGGGCGCGCAGCTCGCGCATCGCCTCGTGAAAGCGTTCTCCCCGCAGCGACGGGTCGGTGTAGTCGAACCCGGGAAGCTGCAGCTCGCTCACGAGCGCCATGGCGGCAGCTCTTCGGCGCTTACTTCTTCGGGCTGATGGCTTGCTTGAGCGACGCACCCGCGCTGAACTTCGGCGCCTTGGAGGCCTTGATCTTCACGCGCTCGCCCGTGCGCGGGTTCACGCCCTGGCGCGCGGCGCGTTTGACGACCGAGAACTTGCCGAACCCGGTGATGCTGACCTCGCCGCCTTTTTTCAGCGTCTTGGTGACCGTGCCGATGACCGACTCGAGCGCGATTGCAGCGTCGACTTTGGTGAAGCCCGTGTCAGCGGCGACCGCGTCGATGAGCTCAGACTTGTTCATGGATGGTTCCTTTCGGGTGGTGGGCGGAGCAGCGCGCAGCCTACCGCAGGAACCGATTCGTGCCATAGCGCCCGGGCGCGATCGGCGCGTGGATCAGGCCGTTCGAGAGCATCCAGCTGGACATCGCGGCGGTGTTGCGCGGCTGCAGCGCGCCGAACGGGACGGCCCCACCGTCGCCGAACAGCGGCAGGTAGGCCTGCAGCGACGCGCGCGTGAGCGCCGGCGGCAGCGTCGGGTTGGCGCGCAGCAGATCGCTCAGCGAGCGCGCCGGGTCGGCGAGCGTGTCCTCGTAGCCGTGCACGGTCGCCGTAACGAACCCGCGCACGAGCCCCGGGTCGGAGGCAATCAGCGAGCGCGTGGAGAACGCGACCAGGCCCGGGTACGCCGGCCCGCCGTAGCGGTCGAGCGCGAACGCCGTGATCGGGTGCCCGCTGGCTGCAAGCGTCACGCCTTCGTCGGGGATGAACCCGGTGAACGCCGCGATCCGCCCCGCCACGAGCGCCTCTGGGCCGTTGAAGCCGACCGTGACGACGTGCACGCGGCCAGGGCTCACGCCCGCGTGGCGCAGCTCGGTGTCGAGCACCGCCTCATCGGAGGGCACGCCCGTGATGCCGACCGTCCTGCCGGCCAGGCCCGCGGGCGAGCGCAGATGCTCGGAGGCGAGCGCGATCAGACCGCCGAGCGGGCGCTGCACGAGCGCCATCACCGCCTGCGCGTCCCCGCCGGCCGCGATCAGCCCGGCCACGTCGCTGCCGTCCGCGAGCCCGAACTGGGCGCTGCCGGCATCGATCAGCTTCAGCGTGTCGGTCGTCGCGCTCGGCGTGACCACGTGCAGGTCGATGCCCTCCTGCCGGTAGTAGCCGGCGGCCAGCGCGCGGTAGATGCCCGCGTGGACCGCGTTCGGGACGAAGTCGAGGACCAGCGTCGCATGCCTGAGATGCGCCGCTGCGGTTCTCGCCGGAGAGGAGCCCGAGGAGCCCGAGCCCGAGGAGCCGCCGCACCCCGCCAGCGCGAGCGCCCCGAGGCAGACCGCCAACACGAGTGCTCGCCCGCGCGCGCGGAGTCTCAACAGCGATCCCGCGCGGGTGGCAGTTGCTCGGGTGGCAGTTGTTCGAGTTGCCGGCCCTCCCGACATCGTAGACAGGCGGTGATGGCCGGTACGATCTGAGGACATGGCGATAGATGCAGCCTCGCGTCGCGACGCGGAACCCAAGGCGGCCGGGCGAACCCTATCCGGTAAGACAGTCCGGGAGCTGTACACCGAGGCCGACCTGCCGGCGGGCATCGGTGGGCCGCCCGCGAGCGATCCGATCGGCAAGCCCGGCCGTGGCACCAGCGGCGAAGCCTTGGCGCTTAACGGTCGGTGATGTCAGCGGAGCCGACTCCCACCCGCATGCGAACCCGCGTTCGACGTGCAGTGGCGAGGTGCCTGCCTCAAGCCCTCCGGCTCCGGATCCAATCGCGGAGATCGACCCTTGAACACCTGCTTATGCTGCTGCGGCGCGATGATTCTGCGTTCGTCAAGGGCTATCTGAAGGGTCTGCGGGGCGTCGAGATCGGTGCCGCTGCGCACAGCCGCTTCTACCTGGACGCAATCAACGTCGACCGCTACGACAGCTCAGACACGTCATACAAGCAGATGGAGCGAAAGCTCGTGCTGCACACCGCCAAAGTCGATGTTGTCGCGAAGGGGGATGATCTTCCGTTCGAGGACGACTCCTACGACTTCGTGTTCTCATCGCATGTGATCGAGCATTTTCCTGATCCGATCAAGGCGCTGTACGAGTGGGTGCGCGTCGCACGGCGCTACGTCGTCCTTATAGCTCCACATCGGGACCGCACGTTTGACGCCGACCGTCCACTCACCACCATCGACGAGCTCCTGGCCCGTCACCACGAGGGCTTGAGCTCAGAGGAGGACCAGCACTGGAGTGTCTGGACATGCGAGAGCTTCATCGAGATGTGCGAGCGCGTCGGCTTGGGCGTGGTGGACCATCTCGACCCCGATGACAAGCACGGTGTCGGCTTTGCGGTCGTGATCGACGCGTCAATCAAGCCAGCCGTCGCCCAGGCCGCGCCAGCAGTGGGGCGCTCGGACTGAATACCTGGCGAGTTTCGCCAATCGTTTGACAAACCCCCCTAGGATGAGTTGCGCTATGGCCGTGAGCCCAAAGCCGACCCCTCCGGCGAGCGAGCCGCTCCAGGCGAGCGAGCCTCCATCAAACGCTGCCGCCTCCTCCTTCCGCTCGCTCTCGGGCGAACCGGTCAAGGAGCTGTACACCGCCGAGGACCTGCCCGCTGGCGTCGGCGGGCCCGAGGACCCGCTCGGGCGGCCCGGCACCTACCCCTTCACGCGCGGCATCTACGAGTCGATGTACCGCGGGCGGCTGTGGACGATGCGCCAGTTCGCCGGGTTCGGCACGAGTGAGGAGACCAACGAGCGCTTCCACTATCTGCTCGCCCACGGTCAGACGGGGTTGTCCACCGCCTTTGACATGCCTTCGCTGATGGGCCACGACTCCGACCACCCCCGGGCGCTGGGCGAGGTCGGCCGCGAGGGCGTGGCGATCGACACGCTCGATGACATGCGAACGCTGTTCGCCGGGATCGACCTCGGCGAGGTGAGCGTGTCGATGACGATCAACGCGCCGGCGGCGATCATGCTGGCCTACTTCGTGGTCGCGGCAGAGTCGGGCGAGGACGATGGACTCGGACCGGCGGGCGCGCAGAGAGCGGGCGGGCGGGGAGCGGGCGGGCGGGGAGCGATTCCCCGCGATCGGCTGTCGGGCACGATCCAGGCGGACATCCTGAAGGAGTACATCGCCCAGAAGGAGTGGTGCTTTCCGATCGATCCCGCGATGCGATTGTGCGGGGACATGATCGAGTGGTGCACGAAGCACATGCCGCGCTGGCATCCGATCTCGATCTCCGGCTACCACATCCGCGAGGCCGGTTCCACTGCCCAGCAGGAGCTTGCGTTCACGCTCAAGGACGGCCTCACCTATGTCGAGCAGGCGATCGAGCGGGGGTTGGACGTCGATGAGTTCGCGCCCAGGCTGTCGTTTTTCTTCAACGCCCAGATCGACCTCTTCGAGGAGATCGCCAAGTACCGCGCCGCCCGGCGGATCTGGGCGCGCGAGCTGCGCGAGTCCTTCGGGGCGAAGAACGAGCGCTCGTGGCTGATGCGCTTTCACTCCCAGACGGCCGGGGTCAGCCTGACCGCGCAGCAGCCGCTGAACAACATCGTGCGCACAACCGTCGAGGCGTTGGCGGGGGTGCTGGGGGGAACCCAGTCGCTGCACACCAACAGCTACGACGAGGCGCTCGCCCTGCCGACCGAGGAGGCGGTCCGCGTTGCGCTGCGCACCCAGCAGGTGATCGCGCACGAGACCGGCGTCGCGGCGACCGCCGACCCGCTGGGGGGCTCCTACTACGTGGAGGCGTTGACCGACGAGATGGAGCGCCGCTGTTATGAGTATTTCGCCAAGATCGACGAGCTCGGCGGGATGGTGGCGGCCGTCAAGCAGAACTTCTGCCAGCGCGAGATCGCCGACGCCGCGTTTGAGTCCCAGCGCGCGATCGACGCGGGCGAGCGGATCGTGGTGGGCGTCAACCGTTTCCTCCAGGACGACGAGGAGCCGATCCCGACCCTGCGCGTGGACCCGGCCCTGGAACGCAAGCAGCTGGACCGTCTGCGGTCCTCGCGCGCCCGCCGCGACGGAGCGGAGGTGGAGCGCACGCTGGCAGCCCTGCGCGAGTCCGCGTCGCACCCCGAGCGCAACCTGATGGACCCGCTGCTGGACTGCGCGCGCGCGCGAGCGAGCGAGGGCGAGATCGTGGAGTCGCTGCAGCAGGTCTTCGGCGACTACCGCGAGACCCCCGTGTTCTGAGTTCAGGCGTCGCAGTTCTTATGGAGTTCATGCGCAGGATGCAGCAACTCGCACGTGAACATCGTGTCGTGTGGTTAGGATCGACCAGCCGGCGATGCTCGGCGCGCGAGACGTGAGCAAAGGACACGAACACACCCACCGGCGCCTGCGCCGAGCCCTGATCGTCGGCGCCACGCTGGTCGCGATGTCCAGCGCGGGCGCGCTCGCGTTCGGAGCCAGGCGGATCGCCGCTGAGAACGCCGCCTACAGCGCACCGGCCGCGCCGCAGTGCGTGCCGGTGCAGCTCAACCGCTCGGCGGTGCTGGCAGGGACGAACATCGCGGTCTCGCCGCTGCCGGACTCATACGACGCCTCGGCGCACACGCAGATCAGCCTGCTGGGGGCGCCGGCGGGCGCGCTGAGCGCGGTGTCGGCGAGCGGATCGCAGAGCGGATCGCACTCCGGGCGGCTGATCGCCTACTCGCAGGGGGACGGCGCGAGCTTCGTCCCGTCGCATCCGTTCGATCCGGGCGAGACCGTAACCGTGCGCGGGCGCGTGAGCTCGAGCACAGGGAGCACGCCGTTCGTCTACAGGTTCGTGGTCGCCCACCAGGACGTCCTGACCTACACGCCGACGGCCACGGCGACGCGCGACTACAACGAGGAGCAGCACTTTCACTCCGCCCCGAGCCTGCAGCCGCCCGTGCTCGACGTGACGGCGAGCTCGCCGCAGAGCGCGCCCGGATACATATTCGCCGCCCCCTATTCGGGTCCGGGCCCAAGCGGGCCGGAGATATTCAGCCAGACCGGCGAACTTGTGTGGTTCGACCCGCTTTCAGGCGAAACGGAGGCGACCAACCTGCAGGTGCAGCAGCTGGACGGCAAGCCTGTGCTGACGTGGTGGCAGGGATACATCCCGCCGCAGGGGTTCGGCGAGGGCGAAGAGATCATCGACAACAGCGCCTATCAGCAGGTCGGGCGCGTACACGCGGGCAACGGCTACAAAGCCGACCTGCACGACTTTCACATCACGCCGCAGGGCACGGCGCTGCTGAGCGTGTTCGACCCGATCGACTGCGACCTCTCAGGCATAGGCGGACCCAGCGGCGGCGCGGTGACCGACAGCGCGTTCCAAGAAATCGACCTGAAGACGGGACTCGTGCGGCGTGAATGGGATAGCCTCGACCACGTCGGCCTGGGCGACTCCTACAGCTCGCCCGAGGGCGCGAGCACCGAATGGCCGTTCGACTACTTCCACATCAACTCGATCGACCAGCTCGCCGGCGGAACGACGCTGATCAGCGCGCGCAACACGTGGGCGCTGTACGAGCTGAACACGACGACCGGCCAGGTGACGCTGCGAGTCGGCGGCAAGCACAACGAAGTCAAGCAGGGCAGCGGCACGCTGACGGCGTTCCAGCACGACGCGACGATGCAGGCAAACGGCACGATCAGCGTGTTCGACAACGGGGCGGTGCCGAAGGTCCATCCCCAGTCGCGGGCGATCGTGCTGGGGCTGAACCCACAGGCCAAGACCGACGCCCTGCTGAGCAGCTACGAGCACTCCTCCCCACAGCTGTCCTCCGGCAGCCAGGGCAACATGCAGACGCTGGGAGGCGGCGACACGTTCGTCGGCTGGGGATCGGAGCCGTACTTCTCGGAATACAGCTCCGCGGGGCAGCTGCTGTATGACGCGCACTGGCACGGCTCCTACGAGTCATATCGCGGATACCGATTCACCTGGACGGGAACGCCCGCGGTTCCCCCGGCGATCGCGGTCGGCGGCGCGGCGAGCCCGAGCGCGCCTGTGACGGTGTACGCGAGCTGGAACGGCGCGAGCGAAGTGGCGAGCTGGCGCGTGCTCGCAGGACCTTCGCCCTCGCAGCTGGCGCCGGTGGCGAGCGGGGCGAAGGACGGATTCGAGACGACGCTCCTCACGCCCGGCCCCGAGCCGTACGTGGCGGTCCAGGCGTTGAGCGGCGCCGGGGCGGTGCTCAGCACGTCGGCGACAATTAAAGGCTAGACTTGACCGGGCGATCCGGGTTTGATACTCTGATCTGACTTGATGTCAAAAGGAGTTTTCGGAGGCTAGGGATGGCTTTTCGTGCATCATCCAAACCAGCGGAGCAGGCGACAGCCCCGCGTAACGGGACATCGTCGGCAAAGATCTTGGCGAAGACAACAAACACGCATGAGCGGGGGGGGGAGTCCGGCGGTAGCGGCTCGGAGGAGCGTGGCCGCTACCGCCGGCTGCCGACGGGCGCGCACGGGCTGGACCCCGATGAAGTGCGGGGCGACCAGCGCGAGCGACTGCGGACGGCGCTGATCGAGCTGATCGCCGAGCGCGGGTATCAGGCGGTGAGGATCCTCGACCTGACAAAGCTCGCGCGCGTGTCGCGGCCGACTTTCTACAGCCTGTACGCAGACAAGGAAGAGCTGTTCCTGGCCGCCTACGACGAGATCGCCAAGCGCACGGCGAAAACGATCTTGACGGCCTGCGGTCCGCAGGGCTCGTCGGCAGAGCGCCTGCGCACAGCGATGGACGCCTTCGCCGGGCTGGCTGCGGCCGAACCGGAGGCGGTGTCGCTGATGGTGCTCGGCGCTTTCGGTGCGGGACCGAAGGCGCTCGAGCGCCGCAATCGAACGCTGGAAGCGCTCGAGCAGAGCATCAGCGCCGCCCGCTCGACGAACGCCCGCGACATCGACGGCAATCGATCGACACGCAACGGAGGGGCTGCGGCGAAGACCGACCTGGCCGTGAAGGTCATCCTGGGGGGCATCCGCGAGGTGACCGCCGCCCGCCTGCGCAGAGGCCAGGCGGCGTCGCTGCCGGGCCTCGCGGACGAGCTGGCGGCGTGGGCCGAATCCTACCCCCTGAAGCTGCCGAACGGCCTGGACCACGCGAGCGCGGCGGCGCGGCGCAAGGACGCCGGGGACGCCGGGGACGCCGAGCAAGACGGGCGAGTCACGCCAACGGGCTCCGTGCGCGCCAGCCAGGCCGAGGGCCGGCTGCCGAGCGGCCGCCACGACCTGTCACGGCAGTACATCGTCAAAAACCAGCGCGAGCGGATCGTCGACGCGACCGCCGCGATCGTCGTCGAGAAGGGTCTCGCGGGGCTGACGATCCCTGAGATCGCGAGGCGCGCGAACGTGTCCCATCAGACGTTCTACGAGATGTACCCAACCAAGGACGACGCGTCTCTGGGAGCACAGAAGGTCGGCCTGCACCAGGCGCTGAGTGTCACCGTGGAGGCTTATGAGGCCCAGAACGGGGACTGGCCGACTGGAGTCGCGGCGGGACTGAGGGCGCTGCTCGACTACCTCGCCTCAGAGCCCGCGCACGCCCACCTGACGGTCGTGGACACGTTCGCGGCGAGCCCGCTGGCGATCGAAACTCGCGACACCGGCCTGCACGCGTTCGCGGCGTATCTGCAGCCCGGCTACCACTACGTGTCCTCAGAGCGCAAGGTCCCGGGGATCGCCCCAGAGGCGATCGCCGGAGGAATATGGCAGGTGCTGCACAACTACATCGACAACGAGCGCGTGCAGGACATCGCCGAGCTGGCGCCGCAGCTGGTGTTCGTCGCGCTGGCCCCGTTCCTCGGGGCCAAGGAGGCCGCGCGGGTCGCGCGCAAGCGGACCGTCGCGGTGGCTCCGGCGCACGCCGCGGCGCGGCGATAGAGCCCGGCGCACAGTAGAGCCGGGCGGCGCGGCAGTAAGCCCCAGGCGCGGGTGGCTCGCATCTGTCAGGCGGCGCATAACGCATGAAAGCCAGAGAAGCATCGCCCAGCGCGCCGCCCGGTGCAGCCCGTAACCTGGGCGGATGCAGCGCGATCGCGACGGGGACGAACCGCGCTCGGATGCGGGCGAGCGGAGCGGCGCGCGCGCGGAGGCGACCGCGGCGAACCCCCGTAAGAAGCGAACGAAGAGGGCCGCGCGCAATGTCGCCGATCTGAAGGGAAGCTACCGCTACGGGCTCGTGCTGCTGCTCGCCGTGCTCTCCACAGGCGTGCAGATGCTCCTGCCGGACACACCCGCGTCCTGGCTGACGGAGGCTCTGCTGATGGCGGCGACGGTCGTCACGGCGATGTTCGCCGAGGACTCGTCGCGTGCGCAATGGCGGGGAGTGGGAGCGCTGGTCGGCGTATCGGTGGTGGGGCTGATCGCGGCGACGATCGCCGGGCGGGGGCAGGCCGAGCGGACGATCATGTTCGGATTGAGCGGGATCCTCGCGGTGGCGGGCGCGGTGATCGTCGCGCGCGGGGTGGTCGGCGGCATTCGCGTGGAGCGGCGCGTGACCCTGCACTCGGTGATGGGGGCGCTGACCGTGTACCTGCTGGCAGGGCTGATATTCGCGTACGCCTACAGCGTGATGGACGCGATCGCAGGATCGCCGGTGCTGAGCCATATCGGCTCGGACAAACACGCCGAAGAGGTCTACTTCAGCTTCATCACGCTGACGACCGTCGGCTACGGCGACATCGCTCCGGTGGCCCGCTCGGCGCGCATGACCTCGGTGCTGGAGGCCCTGTTCGGGCAGCTGTACCTGGTGACGATCGTGGCGGTGATCGTCAGCAACGTCGGTTCGCGGCGGGGTGCGATTCGCTCCCGCCTCCCCGGCGTTGGCGATGTCCCCGACGCGGACGATGCCGTCGATGACCCGGCCGCGCCGGGCTAGGCGCGGCCGCGGCGCGATGACCCGGCTGCGCTAGGCTAGGCGGCCCAGCGGCCGATGCCTCGCGCGGGGCGATCTCGCGCTGTGAAACGCGATCAGGCGGATGAGCAGATCGGTCGTGCGGGGCGAATGGGCGAAGTCCATCGTGGCTGCGCAGCCTCAGTCCGGGCGTACGTCGAGGACGACCTTGCCGATCGCGCGGCGCTCGTCGATCTCGCGCAGCGCCTCGGCGGCGCGATCGAGCGGAAAGCGCGCGCCGACGATCGGCGCCACTGCGCCCGATTCGATCAGGGGTCTCAGCGCGAGGTCGATGTCGCGGCAGAGGTCGGGGCGGGTCATCGCGTAGATGCCCCAGCCGGCGCCGATCACCTCGGTGTTTCCAAGCAGCAGCCGGTTGACCCTGACCTCGGGGATCGAGCCGCCGGTGAAGCCGACGACGACCAGGCGCCCGTCCGCGCGCAGCGAGCGCAGGCTGTCGGTGAAGCGATCGCCGCCGACGGGGTCGATCACGAGGTGAACGCCGCCACCGGAGATCTCGCGAGCCTCGTCCTTCCAGGGGCCGTCCGAGCGCAGCACCGTCTCGGCGCCGGCCTGCTCGGCGATGCGCTGCTTGGCGTCGCTGGAGACGACCGCGATCGTGCGCGCACCGAGGCCGCGGGCGACCTGCAGCGCGGCGGTGCCGACACCACCGGCGGCGCCGTGCACGAGCACGGTCTCGCCCTCGACAAAGCGCCCGCGCAGGACCAGCGCGAAGTAGGCGGTGTGGTAGTTGAGGATCAGGCCCGCGCCCTGCGCGTAGTCGAGCGCAGGAGGGAGTCCGAACGTCAGGAACTCGGGCGCGACCGCCAGCTCGGCGAAGCCGCCGAGGCCGCAGAACGCGGCGACGCGATCACCGGGCGCCACGGCCGCGCCGTCGGGCGCCGCGCGAACGATGCCGGCGATCTCGCTGCCGGGAACGAACGGGAGCGGCGGTTTGATCTGGTACTGGCCGCGGGTCTGGAGCACCTCCGGGAAGGCCACCCCGGCGGCGTGAACCTCGACGAGGACGCCCGCGCCCGGGGTCAGCATGTGCTGCGGCGGCGAGTCGGGCTCGCCGACCTCGCCGAACGCGAGCGCGGTGTCCGGGCCGGAGAGGTCGATGATCTGAACGGCGCGCACGGCGGGGATTATGTCCGATCGCGGGGCGGCGGCCGTGATGCGAGCGCGATCTGTGCGCGCAGCGGCGGCTCAGGGTGACGCGGCAGCCGCGGCGAGGTAGAGAACCGCCTGGACGCGCGCGACGGCCCCGACCGCGCTGTCGGGCACCAGCAGCTCGGGATGGTGAAGCGGCCGAGCGGTAAAGCCGCCGGCGCCGTGCAGGCCGACGAAGCCCATCGCGATGGGAACGCCCAGCGTGCCGAAGAAGGCGAAGTCGTCCGAGCCGGCCGAGCGCCACTCCGGGGCGAGGGTCAGGCCGGCGCCGGCGAGCAGCTCGCGCGCGCGGGCGACGATGCCGGGGTCATTGACGAGCGCGGGCTCGCCGGGCACGAGCTCGACCGTGGCGCGGCAGCCGTGGGCGGCGGCGACGCCGGAGGAGACCTCCTCGACCATCGCCCGCAACGTGAGGCGATCGTCCGGATCGTAGGCGCGCAGGGCCGCGCGTGCGCGCGCACGCGCCGGGATCACGTTCTCAGCGCTACCGCCCTGCAGCACTCCGACGGTCAGCGTGGCCGGGTGCAGCGGATCGATCCGCCGTCCGGCCTCGGCGTGGAGCGCGAGGACGATCTGCGCGATCGCGAGGATCGGGTCGCGCCCGCGGTGCGGGTAGGCGCCGTGGCAGGGCTCGCCCTCGACCGCGATCTCGACGGTGTCACACGACGCGTTCACCGTGCCGGGGTGCAGCGCGACGGCGCCCCACGGCAGTTCGGGATGCACGTGCGCCGCCACCAGCGAGGCCGGCGCGATCGTGGCCAGCGGGCCCAGGAGCTGCTCGGCCCCGGAGGGGTAGGCCTCCTCGCTCGGTTGAAACACCGCCAGCAGCGGAGCTGGCAGCGCATCCCCAAGCGTGTGCGCGGCGCGGGCGAGCGCAACCAGGGACGCCATGTGGACGTCATGGCCACAGGCGTGCATGACATCGCCGGCTGCGCGGAAAGGAGCGTCCGTGCGCTCGGATATCGGCAGGCCGTCGAGCTCCGCGCGCACCGCGACGGCGGCGCCGGCCTCCGCGCCGATGCGGGCAATCCGCCCGGTCTCGGCGATCGTCGCGCACGCGACGGGCAGCTCATCGGCGACGGCCGCGGCGGTCCGATGCTCCTCGTGGGCCAGCTCGGGGTGGGCGTGCAGGCGATGACGCAGCTCGACGGCGCGCGGCAACTCGCGCTCGATGCCGGCCAGCAGCTGTGCCAGGGCGGGATCAGTAGATCGCGGCATAGCGAGCGCACAATTCCTCGATGTCCCAGTCCGCCGTCGCCCGCAGCTCGTAGCGCTTGACGGCTGCATACGCCTCGTACAGCAGCGGCGTCATCCACGCGCGCGCGACATCGTCCTCGGCGAGCGCCCGCAGCGAGTCATCGAGCGACGCCGGCAGCGCGCCGACTCCGTAGCGCTCGGCCTCTGCGGCGTCCAGCTGCGCGGGGTCGCGGTCGAGGATCGCCGGCAGCGGCAGCCCGGCGCGCACCCCGTCGAGCCCCGCGCGCACGATCGCGCCGAGCGCGAGATAGGGGTTCGCGCTTGCGTCGGCGCCCCGGTACTCCAGGCGCAGCTGAGCCGCCGCCTCCTCGCCGCCGAGTGAGACCAGCGGCGGGAGGCGCAGCAGCGCTTCGCGGTTGCGCTGGCCCAGACAGACGGCGCCCGCGCTCCAGTGGTGGGGCGCCAGCCGCGTGGCTGAGACCGGACTCGGGGCGCTCAGCGCGCTCAAAGCCCGCGCGTGCAGCAGGACGCCGGCCGCGAAGCTCCCGCCGAGCTCGCTCAGGCACGCGGGCCGCGCCGCGTCGTACAGCGCGGATCGCCCGGAGGCGTCGAGCAGGCTGAGATGGATGTGCACGCCGTTGCCCGCTTCCGCGGGGTCAAGCAGCGGCGTGAAGCTCGCGCGCAGTCCGTGCCGGCGGGCGAGCTCGCGCACCACCTCTCTGAGCACCACGCTGCGATCCGCCGCCACGATCCCCTCGGCGGGCGCCACAGGGATCTCGAGCTGGTGCGCGGCGAACTCCGCAAAGATGCGCTCCGGCTGCACGCCGGCTTCGGCGAGCGCCCCCATGACATCAGCGGCGAACGGATCGGCCCGTCGCTGCGCCTCAAGCGAGAACGGCAGACCCGCGGACGCGGGCGTGTCCTGCGGCCGGTGAGAGACGGCCGGGTCGGCCAGCAGCTGAAACTCGTGCTCGAAGCTCGCCTGCAGGCGCAGGCCGAGCTCGTCCTGCAGCTCGCTCAGCGCGTCGCGCAGAAACCGCCGCGGACAGCACTCCCACGGCGCGCCGTCGGTCTCGACGATGTCGCACAGCACGAGCTCCAGCGGCGTCCCGCCGAGACCGGCCTCGACGCGGACGTGCGTGTCGATGTCTCCCAGCAGGCGCAGGTCGCCGGTCGATCCGAAGGGATTGGGCTCCGCAAGCGGGCCGAGCGGCGTGAGCGCGTGATTGGCGGGCACCCAGCCGACGCCGGCGTCCAGGTGTGGCGCCAGCTCAGACGCGGGCAGCGAGCGGCCGCGCACGATCGCGCCGAGATCGCAGCAGACCAGCGCGACCAGCTCGGTCGCGCTCACCGCGGCGTCTTTCGCGTGGTGGTGGTGGTGGTGGTGGTGGCGGCGGCGGCGGCTGCGCTCGCGGTGATGGGCGTGGGTGTGCGGGGCGTGGTCGTGTGTGCGCGCGCGGTCGGCGTGACGGTGCCGTTGTCCCAGACGCCCTCGACCAGGCCGAGCGCGCCGGCGCCCGAACGCACCGCCCGGGCGTCGTCCTGGGCGTCGACGACGACGAGCACGCCGCCCGCGGGCTGGCCGAAACGGGGATGCTCGCCGGAGGCGAGTGTCTCCCGGCTTCGGTCGCGGCGCTCGATCGCGGCGGCCAGCTGCTGCGCCGGCTGCAGGTGCACGCCCGCGGCACCAAGCGAGGGGTAGGTGTCGGCCACCCCGTACAGGCTGCCGCCCGGGCCGCGCAGGCGGCCGATCACGCAGACGAAGTGCCCGACGTCCCAGTCCGGCGGCGGACCGGCCTGCTCGCCGTCGAGCAGGTAGTCGAGCAGCTGATCGGCACGCGGGTGCGAGCCCCACAGGTGGCGGGTGTGCAGGTTGGCGAGCAGCGTAACCGGGCGCTGCAGCAACGCGGCGATCTCGAACAGGCCGGCGAGAGTGGCCGCGGTCCAGGGGCCGGTGTAAGGGATCGCGGCCAGCCGCCCGCCGGAGAGATCCTCGACCGCCGCGATCAGCCCGCCAGGCGTGGTGCCCGATACCGCCGGGTCATCGACGGAGGGCAGCGCCAGCCGGTAGTCGCGCCGGCCCGGTTCGCCGAATGGCAGGATGGAGGGGTCGGGGGCCCTGGCGAGGACGCTTCCGGCAGCCAGCGCGACGGCGTCCTGGTCGAGCGGCTCGTCCCCTGCGCCGGGAAGCGCCACCACGCCAGCCGCGCGCAGCGCGAGGGCGCCGCAGAACGCGCCGCACAGATCGTCTCGCTGGGGCAGCTCGCGGGCGTGGAGGGCGAGCAGCGCCCGAGCCCCCGGCAGGAGCGCCAAGTCCAGTGACGACGACGACGGTGGCATGGGGCGTGGGGCCGGCGAGCGCCGAGCCTTTGCGGTCAGGCCGCCTGGACGCGGATCATCCAGAGGTTCTCCTCCAGCCCCGCGACGACGCCATGTAGGAGATCGGCCGTGACCGTGTCCACGTCCTCCAGGCGGTCCATGCGTGTGCGAACCGCGCCGATCGCATCGGTCAGCAGCGCGGTGAAGGCCGCGACCACGTCGCTGTCGAGCAGCTGACCCTCGGGCAGCGGTGCCAGCTCGCTGCGCTCGGCGACGGTGCCGGCGCGTCCGTCGGGCTGATACCCCAGCGCGACCGCCCGCTCGGCGACGGCGTCGGAGGCCAGGCGCCAGGCGTCGATCAGCTCGTCCAGCTGCAGATGCAGCGCGCGGAAGTTGGGGCCGACGATGTTCCAGTGCGCCTGCTTGCCCAGCAGCGACAGGTCGATCAGGGTGACGAGCACACCCTGCAGCTCGGCGCCGATGGCCTCGCGCTCCTCGTGGCGCAACGTCGGATGATGGTCCTGGCTGATGATCGGGTTGGGCATATCGACCTCCTGGAGGGTGGACTGCATCGATCGGTGGCGAACCCATCACGATATCCATGATGTTCCTGCCGGCGCATGCGCCGGCAGGCGGGGCCGCACATGTGCGGCCCCGAGACAAGCCGCATGCGGCTTGTCTTGCGAACGGCGCATGCGCCGTTCGGGCAGGGCCGCATGCGGCCCTGCCGGTTGCGCCACATGTGGCGCAACCCTCCCAATCGGCCTTGCGGTGATCGTCGGTCCGCTGGGACCGGGGTCATCTTCTCAGGCCAGAACCGCCACAGGGGCCGGCGCGGCGGCCAGCACGGCGTCGAGCAGGCCCGGGAAGCGCTGGTCGAGATCCTCGCGGCGCAGGCTGTTCAGGCGCGCCGTGCCCTCCTCGCGCTGTTCGATCACGCCGGACTCGCGCAGCACGCGGAAGTGGTGGGTGAGCGTAGACTTGGTCACGTCCAGGTCGAACGACCCGCAGCGCCTCGGCGCCGGGTCCTCGGCCAGGCGGCGGACGATGCTCAACCGCTGCGGATCGCTGAGCGCGTGCAGCACGTCGGCGATCTGCAACTGCTCGCGGGTGGGGTGCATCAGACCCATATCCTGATTGTACGACGATCGGCGTCCAATGTGGTACGATGTCCGTCGTACTAGCTAGAGACACAGGAGCTTCGCCACATGCCAACCTCATCTCAGCCCCCGGCCCCAGCAGCTCAGCCTCCGCTCACCGCAGACGATCGCCGGGCACAGTGGAGCGGCGCGCGCCTGAGCGCGGTGGTCGAGGCGGCATACATCGCGCAGGCGGTGCGCCCATGACCGCCGCCGCCATGCCCCTTCTCAGGTCGAGCAGCACGAGCTCCCGTAGGCGTTCGAACGTCCTGCTGGTGCTGATCTGCCTGGCGCAGTTCATGGTGATCCTCGACGTTTCGATCGTCAACGTCGCGCTGCCGTCGATGCGCTCGGGGCTGCACTTCAGCACCACCGGTCTGCAGTGGGTGGTCAACGCCTACACGATCACCTTCGGCGGCTTCCTGATGCTCGGCGGGCGCGCCGCCGACCTGCTGGGCCGCCGGCGAGTGTTTCTGACAGGCACAGCCCTGTTCAGTTTCGCCTCGCTGCTGTGCGCTTTCGCCAGCTCGCGCGGGTTCTTGATCGGGGCCCGCGCGCTGCAGGGCATCGGCGGCGCGGCGCTCTCGCCCGCGAGCCTTGCGATCATCACCACGTCGTTTGCCGAGGGCGCAGAGCGCAACCGCGCGCTCGGCGTGTGGGGCGCGATGGGAGGACTGGGCGGCGCTTCGGGCGTGCTGCTCGGGGGAGTCCTGACACAGGTGTTCGGCTGGCCGGCGATCTTCTTGATCAACGTCCCGATCGGCGCCGGCGTGATCCTCGCCGGGCGGCGCATCGTGCCCGAGAGCCGTCGTGAGGACATGCATCGCCACTTCGACGTCGCCGGTGCGACGTTCGTCACGCTCGGGCTGGTCGTCGCCGTGTACGGGATCGTGCGCAGCGAGACCCTCGGCTGGGGCTCTGCCGGCGTGCTCGGGCCGCTCGCGCTCGCGGTGGCGCTGCTGGGCGCGTTCGCGCTCGTCGAGGGACGCTTCGCCGCCGCGCCGCTGCTGCCGCTGAGCGTTCTACGGATGCCGCGCCTGCGGGCCGCCAACATCGTGATCGCGCTGCTGTACTCGGGCGTGTTCTCGATGTGGTTCTTCCTGACCCTGTACATGCAGCAGGTGCTCGGCTACAGCGCGCTGCACGCCGGCCTGGCGTTCATCCCCCTGACATTGAGCGTAGCCGTGGCCGCGACGCTCGCGCCACGGCTGGTGGCCAGCTTCGGGGTGCGCCCGGTGCTCGTCGCCGGGATGCTGAGCGCCACCGCGGGGCTCGGGCTGCTGACCGGTGTGCAGCCCGGCGACAGCTACCTTACGAGCGTGCTGCCGGGCGGAGTGCTCGGCGCAGCCGGGCTCGGCCTGGCGCTCGTCCCGGCGACGATCGCGGCCGTGCAGGGCGTCTCCGCGGCGCAGAGCGGGCTCGCGTCGGGTCTGCTGAACACCTCGCGGCTGGCCGGCGGCGCGCTCGGGCTGGCCGCGCTCAGCACGATCGCCGACTCGCACACCAGGGTCCAACTCGCGCATGGCGCCTCCAGTCTGAGCGCGTTGACGAGCGGCTACCAGCTCGCGCTCGGCGTCGGCGCGCTGATCTGCCTGCTCGGCGCTTTCGCGGCGGTGGTGCTGCTACGAGCGCGCCCAACTGAACCCGTCGTGGCCGAACCGGCGGGCGGCGAGCCGGCGTCCGAGCCCGGGCGGGCGACGGCGGGGTAGTGCCCGGACCCTGGCTTCGATTCACTCGCAAGACCGGCCCCCTCGCCGCCATCACTGCGTCCGCGGCCGCCCGCACCGGCTGGTGCGAGTTGAATCACCCGGGCTGGATTGGGGACCATGGCCGGCAAGCAGCAGCCCGCCGATACAGTCGTCGCCTTATCGTCCTACGATCTATGGATGGCGATGCTGTCGGCTGACCGTGACGCTGTGCGGGCGGGACACAGTCGCAAGCGCGCACTGCTTGGCGTTGCGACAGGCATAACGGTACTGATTGTCGCGTTGGTCGTGGCGGTGCTCGCGCTGTCGGGCGCTACGCTCGCGAGCGATGCCACGGCGCTCGCGCAGGTGAGCGTGGGTCCGTTGGGCGGTACGATCGAGCATATTCAGGCATTCGGTCCGAGCGGCCGGCCGGTGCCGCTGATGATCGGCGACGGGCGATTGACCCCGCTGAAGCGACTGCACCCGGGCGAGCAGGTGTCGGTGCAGGTGACGGTGCGCCGGCCGGGATGGCTCGGCTGGGCGCTGGGGGCTCAACACACCGACCGGCTGACGCTGCGTGCCCCGGTCGCGCAGGTGACCGAGCACTGGATGACCGTTCGCCCGGGCTCGGACGTGCGGGTGAGCTTCGACCGGCCGGTGAGCGCGGTCGCCTACGGGAGCACTGGCAGCCTGACCCAGCACCACACGCTCAGCGGCTCCCAGGGCTCTATCTCGCTCGGGACCCAGCCGGCGACCGGAGCCGTGGCGATCGCCGCCGCTCCGCGTCCCTGGGAGGCGCTCGGCGCACCCGCGCAGGTGAGCTGGTTCCCGCCCTCAAAAAACCCGGTGATGGTCAGCCTGCCTGCCGCGGGTGCACGAATCGGCCCGGCCACGCCGATTTATTTGACGTTCTCAAAGCCCGTCGGCGAAGTCCTCGGCTCGGCCCGTCCGCGGGTCGTGCCGAGCACCCAGGGCCAGTGGCGCGAAGTGAACAGCCACACGCTCGTGTTCACCCCTTCGGGCTTCGGCGCGGCGCTCGGCTCGCGGCTGCGCGTGCAGCTGCCCCATCCGGTCGCGGTGACCGCCGGTTCGGATAGCGGGCTGCGCGACTCGAGCCAGGTCGAATGGACGGTCCCGCCCGGCTCCACGCTGCGCCTGCAGCAGCTGCTCGCCGAGACGGGCTACCTGCCGGTCAACTGGCATCCCTCAGGTGCGCCGGTGGCGCACACGCCGAGCGCGCAGGCGCAGGCGGCGGTCGACCCGCCGAGCGGCAGCTTCAGCTGGCGCTATCCGAACACGCCCGGACCGCTGCGGGCGCTGTGGAGCCCGGGGCAATGGAGCGTGGTCATGAAGGGCGCGGTGATGAAGTTCGAGAACGCCAACGACATGACCGTCGATGGCGAAGCCGGGCCGTCGGTATGGCGAGCTCTGCTTGGCTACGTGCTCGCCGGCAAGCGCCTGCACGAAGGCTACAGCTACGTCTATGTGCACCGCGAAATCCCGGAGACGATGACGCTCTGGCACGCCGGGCACACGGTCGTCACCTCGCCGGCGAACACCGGCATCTCCGGAGCGGAAACCGAACTCGGGACCTTCCCCGTGTTCGAGCACATCCCCGAAGGCACGATGAGCGGCACCAACCCCGACGGCTCCCACTACGAAGACCCAGGGATCAAGTGGATCAGCTACTTCAACGGCGGCGACGCGCTGCACAACTTCGACCGCGCGTCGTTCGGCAGCCCGCAGAGCCTCGGCTGCGTCGAGCTCCCGCTCGAAGCCTCGGCGGAGATCTGGCCCTACACGCCGATCGGCACGCTCGTCACGATCGAAACCTGAAAGACCCGTGGCGTGCTCGCCCACGCCACGCGAGACCTTGTGGACAGGGATGAGCTCGGGCACTGGTACGGCAACCCTGCAACCGCCTTGCGCAACTGGCCCGGCTACCCCGCGTCGGGCCAGGCGGCGGGGCCCATGACGCCGTCCCCGTCGGCGGGCCTGGGGCCGCCCACGGCGATGATGTCCAGCCCGTCGGACCCCGCCTCAAAGGCGCGCACGACCTCGGGCGCCACGCGCACGACGTCCCACTGGCGCAGCTCATGGACCTCGCCGTCGAGCAGCACTCGCCCTGATCCGGCGACGACAACGTAGACCTCCTCCTGCTCGCGGTGGCTGTGGGCCATCGGGCTGCGCAGGTTCGCCGCGTAGCGGAAGTGGCTGATCCCGAGATCGCGCGAGTCCAGGTGCTTGCGGGCGAACCGGCCTTCGATCCCGGGGGCCCGCTCGCCCACGGAGTCTTCGACTTCCAACAGGTTCACGGTGGCGAAGCTGGACATATGACGATCTCCTTTGCCGTTGGCAGAGCGAATTGAGTCTTCTATCCCAACCTTAGCTCTGTGCGCCTGCGCCAAGCTGGGCCGCGGCCGGTACGCAGCCCAGTCCGAGCACGCCTGCGGCCGCGCGCGCCGCCAGCACCTCATCGTGCGGCGCCTGTCCGGCGAGTCCGATGACCGTGCCCTCCAACGCACCGATGAAGGCCAGCGCTAGGACTCTGGGCGGCGGGCCGGCGGGGATCGTTCCCGCTCTGCGCCCCGCGTTGATCAGGCGGGTGCAGCGCTTGACGAGGCTCTCGGAGACCCGCTCGAGACGACGCCCAACAGGGTGATCCTGACCGCTGAACTCGATCCTCAGCGCCATCGCCACGCGGGCGACGTCGCGCCGGCAGTAGATGGCGTGACCGCGCGCCAGGCGGATCAGCGCGAGCACTGGATCGGGCTCTTGCTCGATGGGCCGGCCGACCTCTTGCCACCACGTCTCATCGACCCAGTCGATCACGGCCAACGCGAGGTCCTCCTTGTCCTTGAACTGGTGATAGAGCGCCCCGCGCGTGTAGCCGGCCTCACTCGCCACCCGCTCCAGGATCAGGTTGCCGTAGCCGTAGCGGGACAGCCCCCTCGCGGCCGACTCGAGCAGCGCGCCGCGCGTGCGGGCGCTGCGCTCGGCCTGCGTTGAGCGGCGATCGCCAGCCGCAGAGGGCTCGGTCGATCGTCGGGTCGCGCTCGTGTCAGCTAGTACATGCATGAATGTATGTATGTATGTATGCTAGCTTGTCCGGGCGCAGAGCGCACTCACGCATCCCCCACCGAAAGGTCGCCTGCCATGCATCCGTTCCGCAGCGCAGTCGAGACAGGCGAGACCGACCGCGTGCTCGAGCTGTTCTCGCCGGAGGTTGTGTTCAACAGCCCCGTCGTGTTTCGCCCCTACCAAGGACGCGAGGCGCTCGGCGTGATCCTGCGCGCCGTCATGCGGGTCTTCGAGGACTTCCACTACGAACGCGAAATTGGTGGCGAGCGGGCCAGCGACCACGCGCTGCTGTTCAGAGCGCGCGTGGGGGACCGCGAGCTGCGCGGGTGCGACTTCCTTCACACCGGCAAGGACGGCCTGATCGACGAGTTGACCGTGATGGTGCGGCCGCGCTCGGCCATGCTCGCGCTCGCGGAGGCGATGCAGGCCGAGGTTCTCGCGGTCCAACGCGAGTTGGGTGTGCAGGCGCTCGCTTGAGCGCCACCAGCGACGCCACCGACGATCGCGACTGAACATGAGGGTTTCAAACAGCGAGCACGAATCTCACGCGTGGCGTATCCGCGAAATCGCGCCCGACTTCAGGCTGGAGGATGTTTGGGCACTACCGGCGCAAGGCGGCTCCGAGGACTTTGCGACATTGCTCGAAGTGATGGCTTCCCTCGATCCGGCCACGGGGTCGTCGTTTGCGACCCGCGCCCTGTTCAGCATTCGTTTTCGTGTGGGCGGCTGGTTGGGCTGGGACGATCGTCCTGGCGGACCCGTGCCGGAGCGCATCGAAACGACCCTGAGCGCTCGACTACCTCGCGATCTGCGCAACACCGCGACGGGGCCTGATCTCGGCTCATATGGCTTTTTGCCCCTCTACCGCACCGATGTGGAGTGGGCGGCTGAGATTTCCAACCGGACCGTTCACGCTGTGATGCACCTGGCCTGGGTCGAGCAGGGAGGAGATCGCTATCAAGGCCAGATGGGGGTGTACGTCAAGCCGCGGGGAAGGTTCGGGGCAATATACATGGCGCTGATCGCGCCGTTCCGGCATTGGGTTGTTTACCCAGCACTCATGCGACAGATCGAACGGGCCTGGAACGTTCGAATGGCGCAGGACCTGGGGAGCAGGCACTAAGCGACGCGGGTAAGGTGGGCGTGTGGATCATCGCCCGCTCGGTCGCACCGGAGTTCAGGTCAGCCCGCTGTGTCTCGGCGCGATGATGTTCGGCGCCTGGGGCAACGCCGATCACGAGGACTCGATCCGGATCATCCACACGGCGCTGGACGCGGGGATCAACTTCATTGACACCGCCGATGTGTATTCGGCGGGCGAGTCGGAGGAGATCGTCGGCGCCGCGCTGGCCGGGCGGCGCGAGGACGTGGTGCTCGCGACCAAGTTCCACGGACCGATGGGCGTGGATCCCAACCGGCGCGGCAACTCCCGGCGCTGGATCGTCCAGGAGGTCGAGAATTCGCTGAGACGCCTGAAAACCGACTGGATCGACCTGTATCAGGTACACCGTCCCGAGCCGGACACCGACATCGAGGAGGCGCTTGGCGCGCTGTCCGACCTCGTCCATCAGGGCAAGATCCGCTATCTCGGCTCCTCGACGTTCCCGGCGTCGCGGGTCGTCGAGGCGCAGTGGGCGGCGCGCGAACGAGGGCTGGAGCGGTTCGTGTGCGAGCAGCCGCCTTACTCGCTGCTGGTGCGCGGCGTGGAGGAGGATCTGCTGCCGAGCGCCCAGCGCCACGGCATGGGCGTGATCCCGTGGAGCCCGCTCGCGGGCGGCTGGCTGTCGGGCGGCTGGCGCAAGGGTCAGGACCCGCCTCAGTCCACGCGCGCGCAGCGGTTGCCCGCTCGCTACGACCTGTCGCTGCCGGGCAACCAGCGCAAGCTCGACGCCGCCGACGCGCTGGCCCGGCTCGCCGAGCAGGCCGGCATCTCGCTGATCCACCTCGCGATCGCGTTCGTGATCCGTCACCCGGCGGTGACCGCGGCGATTATCGGCCCGCGCACGATCGAGCAACTGCAGTCCCAGCTCGGGTCCAACGAGGTCGAGCTGTCCGCGGACGTGCTCGACCGCATCGACGAGATCGTCCCGCCCGGCACGAACATGAACCCCGCCGACGGCGGCTGGCGAAACCCGGCGCTGGAGCCGGCGGCGCGCCGGCGGTGAAGGGCTGACGGTAAAAAGCGCATCGAGGTGCCCGTGGGGATTGTCCTGGTAAACGCAGCAGTCTCGCTGGATGGCTTCATCGCCGGACCCAATCACTAGATGGACTGGGTTTTCGATCATCAGCTCCTGCCGGTCGACTGGCATCCCTCAGGTGCGCCGGTGGCGCACACGCCGAGCGCGCAGGCGCAGGCGGGGTGCAACCACCGAGCGGCAGCTTCAGCTGGCGTTACCCGAACACCCCAGGGCAGCTGCGGGCGCTGTGGAGCCCGGGGCAATGGAGCGTGGTCATGAAGGGCGCGCAGAGCCTCGGCTGCGCCGAGCTCCCGCTCGCCGCCTCGGCGGAGATCTGGCCCTACACGCCGATCGGCACGCTCGTCACGATCGAAGGCTGAAACAGTTCGCGATGGCCTCGACGACGATATCTTCGCAGCGTGCTTACCTGGCTCGGCTCAGTCAGCGACGAGTCCACTGTCTGCTGAGCTGCGCCCATGTGCAGGACGTAGTCGCTGGCGGCGGATCTACCAGCGGGTAGGTCCTGGGATCTTCGTGATTCTTGCCGTGGTCCCGGAGGCAGAGATCGACGGGCGCGGCTTCGATGAGAAGGTCCGTGACGCTCGATGAATGGTCCGCGCCTGCCAGCGGGAGAAGCAACACGCCCAACACCTGGGCGCTGCGAGCGCGCAAGTGCGATCATCAGAACCAACCACCGAGAAGGGAGTTCCCGACCGTGGAGTCCTTCGAGACCCCCATCCGAGTACTTGTGGTGGCCCACAAGACTGCCGCCACACAACCTCTGCTCGACGCCGTGCGAGAGCGAGCGCAACGTGGGCCGTGCACGTTCACGCTGCTCGTCCCAAACTCAACCCACGGCCTGCACAAGATCGTCGACCCCGAGGACCAGGGCTCCGGCGAGGCCAACGCCGTGATAGATCACGCCCTGCCCCTGCTGAGCGAGGCCGCCGGGGCCCCGGTCGAGGGAATCGTGGGTGCCCCCGACCCGGGCGCAGCGGTACATGATGCGATCAACCGGTACAGCTTCGACGAGGTGATCATCTCAACACTGCCCACACGACTGTCGCGATGGTTGAAGCTCGACCTTCCGAGCAAGGTGTCGGGCACGGGTCTGCCCGTGACCACCGTGACCCCCTCCGACGTGCCGGCAACATAGACCCTCATTTGTCGCTAGAACGCGACGCCGGCCTTCGCGAGCTGGGTCAAGCGGGTTGAGGCACCTCCGGGATTGAGGTTCAGACCTTTAGCGCGACATCACCAGCGGTGCTGTCAAGAAGGAGGCGTCGGGGTCGGTCCGCTTTCGCACGCGGAGGCGAGCGCGGGGTCGTTGGCCCTTCAGGCGCTCGTTGAGCTGCAAGACTTGCTACCTGGGATGGATGACTGGAACCTCAAACACCTTGCCTGGAGGCCGCATCACCCGGAGATCCTCTCCTCGACTGAGGAGGGACGCGCGATCGTGCTCGACCTTTCAGCGGGCGAGATGCTCCAAGACCACCAGGTTCATGAGGGTGCCTAGCGTAGCCACGGCGGTCATCTTCGCCGCCGTCAGCAGACCCTCATCGATGTAATAGGTCATCTTGCGTCTCGCCATGCCATCATGCGGCGTCAAACCGTCGAGACGCCGACTCCGCAAAACCCGCCTCGGCGAAGAGATCGGCGCCTCGACGAAGCCCGATCCCGACTAAACCTTTGTCAGCCGCCGCGCGGTGAGAATCCTGTTTGTGTGTCTCGGCAATATCTGCCGCTCGCCGACCGCCGAGGGGGTGATGAGGCAGCTCGTCGCCGACGCGAGTCTGCATGAGCGCATCGAGCTCGACAGCGCGGGTACCGGAGGCTGGCATCTGGGCGAGCCGCCGGACGCGCGTGCCACTGAGGCCGCCCGGCGCAGGGGGATCACGCTCGAGGGCCGTGCGCGTCAGGTGCATTCAGAGGATTTCGAGCGCTTCGACCTGCTCGTCGCGATGGACCGCTCCAACGCGTGCGCGCTGACAGCGCTCGCGCCGGATGAGCGCTCACGCGCGAGGATTCGTCTGCTGCGCGAGTTCGACCCGGCGAGCGCGGCACTCGACGATCTCGACGTGCCCGATCCCTACTACGACGCTCAGCACGGGTTCGAGGTCGTGCTCGACCAGGTGCAGGCCGCCTGCGCCGGTCTGCTCGAGCACGTGCGGTCCTCGGAGTGCATGTGAGCCTGCCGGCCGGAGCGCTCCAGGCCCGCCGCGTGGGCGGGGGCGACATCAACGAGGCGTACCACGTGCGGCTGAACGGTCGGGAGGCGTTCGTAAAGACGCGCCCCGATGCGGGCCAGAGCGAGTACGCGCTGGAGGCGGCCGGCCTCGACTGGCTGGGCGAGCCGCGAGCGCTGCGCGTGCCGCGCGTGATCGAGGTGGGCGACGACTACCTGGCGCTTCAGTGGGTGGCGCCGGGCAGGCTCAGCGCGGACGGCGCGGAGGAGCTCGGGCGGGGCCTGGCGGCGACCCACGCGGCGGGGGCCCCGAGCTTTGGCGACCCCGGTTTCGGTGAGCGGCTCGGCGTGCAAGCCTGCTTCGGCTCGCTGCGCCTGCCCAACGCGCCGAGCGAGGACTGGCCGTCCTTCTACGCCGAGTGCCGATTGCTGGCGCTGGCGCGGATCGCCGGCGATCGCGCAGCGCTGTCGCAGGCGGGGATTGCGGCAGTGGAGCGGGTGTGCGAACGGCTCGGCGAGCTCGCGGGGCCGGCCGAGCCGCCGGCGCGCCTGCACGGCGATCTGTGGCGCGGCAACGTGCACGCCGACATGCACGGCCGTCCGTGGCTGATCGATCCGTCCGCATACGGCGGCCATCGCGAGGTCGATCTCGCGATGCTGCTCCTGTTCAGCCCTCCGGCGCCACTTGCCGAGCGAGCGCTGTCCGCATACCAGGAGGCGGCCCCGCTCGCCGACGGCTGGCGCGAGCGCCTGAGCCTGTGGCAACTGCTCCCGCTGCTCGTGCACGCGGTGCTGTTCGGCGACCCCTACCGCGCGGCGGCCGAACGGGCGGCCGAGGTGTATGCCGGCTGAGCGCCGTCAAGCGGCCGAGGGTGCGTATGTGGCGAGGCCGCATGGCGAGGCCGCAGGCGTGGGGGCGGGCCTTCGTCAACGCCGCGGCCACGAGTCGCGAACGGATAGCGCCGGAGATGCTTATGTGTATGAGCGGTAGACTCGCGACCGATGGCCGAGTCCGACGACGAGCTGTTCGGTGCCGAGCACGTTCGCGTCTACCGCGAGACCAAGGGCGAGCGCGGGTATCGCTGGCGGCGCGGGACGACGATCCTGCTGTTGACCACCCAAGGGCGCAGGACCGGCGAGCCGAGAACGACGCCGCTGATCCACCGCACCGACGGTGATCGCTGGGTCATCGTGGCCTCGAAGGGCGGGGCGCCAGAGCACCCCAGCTGGTATGAGAACCTGCTCGCCAATCCGGACGCCACGATCCAGGTGCAGGCCGAGGAGATCCCTGTGCGCGCGAGCACAGCCACAGGCGAGGAGCGCAGTCGCCTGTGGTCGGCGATGACCGAGGTCTGGCCCGCGTATGAGGACTACCAAGCCAAGACAGCCAGGGAGATTCCGGTCGTCGTGTTCACGCGGCGCTAGTGAGCGCCGGCTGTGCCGGCTAGAGCGGTGTCCGAGGAGTGCTCAGATCGCGCTCGCTGGTGTAGGCGTCATAGCCGCCGTCAACGGCGAGGACGAGAGACGGGAGCGACGGGGGTTGAGCCCGCGAATGTCACCCCGCGGATTGAGATACGCCTTTAGGCTTCTCGCGGGTTCGTAGCGGGGTGCGCCTGGTCCCTGTGCGCAACCTTCGAGCATGACTTAAGCGCTGGCGGCGTGACAGGGTGCTCAGTCGGCTTCGGCTTCGCGTGCGAACCCCTGAGCCTGTTGGATAAGCTCGTCCGCTCGTTCGCCCCGCGCCGTCCCGACAGAGACACCGTCAGCATCGCGAATGACCTCGATGTCCACAATGTCGCCGTCTTCCTTGAAGTCCTCGTCGAATGTGAGGCCCTCAACGCCGGGGACGGGTTTCCCACGAAGGTACGCGATTGCTTCGTCGATGGCCATAGGCCCGTATCGTACCTCGCTGGCTCGGGGTAGGCTGAATGGGGGTGTCCCACCACACGCTGCGCTTGGTCCTCGCAGGTCTCGGGGCGGCATTCCAGCTGGCGGAGGAATGCAGCCTTTACGACGCCCGTATGCGCACCGATCTCCTCGTAAGTCCCGTGCCCGCCGGAGCCATCGGAAGCCTCAACCCGTGCGGCGACCCGAGCACACCCATCCGATCACGAGTATCAGCACTACCGCCGCTCCTGAGACCCAGAGCACCCAGGCGGTCGGGAAGTTGCCGATCAACAAGAGGATGCTGCCTGTGATGACAGAACCGGCGCCGGCAAGTTTCAGCGACCATGCGATTCGCTCATTCGTTCTACCCTGAGCCATGCGCATCCCGTCAAGTCCACGAGGCGGCCCCGCCGCAATCAACGCTCCGATCAGCATGAGCGCACCGAGCGCCAGAAACCAAAGACCATCGCTCTGCAGGTGGGTGTGGAGCGCGGCCGCAGTGGTGGCCTGTGATGCAGCATGGACCGGAACCGTCCACCGATACATACCTGAAAGGTAGCTCGGCTCAACCTGAGCCGCTAACAAAACTCACAGCCGTTCCGTTTGTTCATCGTCTTGGCCGTCGAGGGGCATGGGCGCTCGGAACCCCAGCCGGTCCCCAAGTGCAACATCCTCTGCGAGACGCTAATGCGGTTCTTCGACCCGAAAGGCGACTCGTTTGACTCCGTTGCTGCACGCCACCGTGAAGCTATGGTTGTTTTCGCCTTTTGCTTCGGCGCATGCAAAGCCGCTAACAGTGCCAGCCTCTCCCTTCGGCTTGAGTCCGATCCACGTCTTTACGACTTCGATTGCGACGCTGCAAGGTGTGCCGATGGATGTAGTGTCTTCAATTGTGCCCTGGCCGCTAGGAAGCTCTTCTCCTCGTATCTGAAGGCCGTTGCTCGGGCACGGCTTGCCTGTGGATTGACTTGAAGTCGGTGCGGCAGATGGTTTTGGCGCGGACGACGTTGGCGTTGATTCTGTCCGATTTTCGGCTTCGGCCTTCTGGTGTTCGGCGTAGTCTTCGCCTCCTACTTCCTTCGGGGTCATCTGGAAGGGCGACTTACCGTCCATCGCCGTGAGCTTCCCGTCGTTTTCCGATCCCGGTTCGCCCGGGCCGAGCGTCGGGGCCACCCAAACGTTGGCGTGTTCCACGCTCCAGGTTTCGACTTCCCTTCCGATCGACCGGAAGGGCCCTTCTCCTTCTGGGCTTATGCTTGCCTCTCCGATACGCGCGCTCGCCCACAGGCCATTGGGTTCCTGTATCCAGATGCTGTAGCCAGCGATCACCATGCACGCACCTGGACGAATAGACTCGGAGCCGACGTACGCCGTTTCGGAACCGGCATAGATGGCGACGGTCGCGACGTGCGAAGAATACGCCTGCGTACCGACTTCGTCCCGGCCGGAGCCCGGAGTGCTTGCGACTGCGACGCCGTTGTTCCACGCCTGCACGCACCGCGTGAGCGGGCTCTGCGCCACCGGCGTCGTTGCCGCGGTGCTGAGCGGCGAAGCAGGCTTGGAGGAGCCGCATCCGACCACGCCACCGAGCACGACGAACATCATCGCGAGTGTCGTGAGCCGCCTCATCGCTTGCTTATCGGCTCCGTAGTGCTCGCAAACCTGAATCCGCAGTAACGACACACATGGGCGGCATCCTTGACCCACTCGGCGCACTCTGGGCAGCGCTTCACTGGGTCGCCGTCTGAATCCCGTCCCGACGCTTTCGCTGAAGTGGGTGCTGCCGGACTCGCTACGTGTGTGGGGGCGGCTGGCTCGCGACTTTCCGGTACCGTGACCTCAGACGGCTCCATGACAGAGGGGTCAAGCACTTCACTCATATGTTCTCGGCCCCCCCAGAACATGATCGCCGTACCGCCCACGGCAACCAAGGCAAGCAGTAGCGTAATGACACTTGTTGCCGATGTTGCGACGTGTTCGGATATTTCGGTGTCCGCAGCGGGAGCGCTTGTGAGGCCGATGATGGAACACACAACCATCGTTAGGGCGGCGACAACGGCAAACCCGAGCACGATTGTCGGGAGATTTGGTTGATTGTTGGGAACACGAAACAGGCTTGCGGCGCTGCTGCCAGCCACGAGCACCGCGCCTGCCACCACCAATGCGCCGAGCGCCGGATGCGCGGTCCAAAGACTTTCGCCACCGCTGATACCGCTGATCGAGTGTACGTACCAGTGTGTGGCCGTCAGCGCCCCTGAAATTATCGCCGCGATCAAGGCGACGACGCGCGCGGTGCGGAACTGCGCTGGGGTATCTGGAGCGCCGACGACTGACGCAATAGGTTCAACCCATCCGGGCGGCGGCGTAGTGGGAATTGGCTGTGCCGACCTGACCTTTCGCGGCTTGCTGCTCCAAAACCCTCCAGCCCTCTTCAAGTAGCGGTCCCAGTAGCGTGCCTGATTCGGATTCACCGGGTCCTGATACCAGCCGGAGGGCACCCAAGGCTCAAGAACCGGGTCTTTCCAGCCACACGACTCACATGCGGACTCGCCTGATCGAAACCCCTTGGCCCGACACTTTGGACACCGGTCAGCCATGCGATACCTCCATATGCATCAGTAGTCGCCCCGAGTCTATACAGGGGTTCTCCGGGTGATCGATGATCACGGTCGGAGGTCGAGAGCAGGGGCGAACGTTCATGGTGTCAGGCGTCTGCCGGTAGCAGGCGTAGCGGCTTTCCGTCCGCAGTCAGCACGCGAAAGTGTCGTTCGTCGAGGGTCAGGACGTCGTACACGCGGTGGCGCTCAGCGAGTACCACAATCGATGCGTCGGCGAGGCTGATCCCGAGGTCGACGTAGCGTTCGATGATCGCCTGTGCGCGGACGACATCGGCGCCCGTCATCGTCTCAAGCAGATAGGCGCCCCGCTTGACCTCTTCGAGCAGGCTGGCGCGCGCGGCAGTCCCGACGCGCGAGACGAGAAGGTAGTCCAGCTCCGCCAGCACGAACGGCGATAGATACAGCGGCGGGGATGCAGCGGCAAGGCTCGCAGCTGCCTCTTGGTGTGAGCGCTGCCCTGCGTCGAGCGCAGCGAGCAGGCCGCTTGTGTCGAGCAGGATCACTCGCCGAAGCCGCGGGCCAGCTCCTCATCCACCCGCTCGGCGAGGGTCGGATCGCCGCTGTCGAACAGCGGCAGCCGCGGTGGCGGGTAGTCGTGCTCGGCGGTCGCCGACACCAGTGCCGAGCGGACAATCTCGGCCTCGCTACAGCCCTCTGCGGTGGCGGTCCGCTCCAGCGCAGCCTTCAGCTCGTCCGGGAGATAGATAGTCGTTCGCCTCATGCCATACATCATGCCACATGTTGACTCCGCACGACGATCGCCGAGATGCAGGCCGCTCGTCCCGCCTCGTCGCTGTCACGCCTACCCGCATAGACCTGATGGCGCTACCCGTCCGGGCCGCCAGCTTCTCCACCGGTCTGCCGCTCGACCTCGGCCGCGAGGTCGGCGAGGGTCGCGTCGAGTGCGCTTAGGAAGCGTTGGAGCGTGCCCCAGCGGAGGTTGATCCGTCCGCCCTCCACGCGAGAGATGTAGGTGGGGTCGATGCCAACGCGGGCACCGAGCTCTTCCTGCGTGATGCCGGCCCGCTGGCGCAGCCCGCGAAGTGCTCGCCCGAGGGCACCTTGGCCGTTCTCGTCGCTGGTGTTCGCAGGCTCCATCAGGGCCTTTACATAACTGGCAGGATACGCTAGTCTTGGGCAACCCGAACATACAAGTTGGCGCCCGCGCGGGTACGAACCGCCGGGCGCCGTGGCACCGAGAGCTCATGACTCCCGGCACAGAGACACCCTATCGGCACGAACAGGGCGTCTTCCCTGCCAGAGCCGTTCTCCCGGGGCCTCCGACGACAGGAGGAACCGACATGAACAGGATCATCAGGCCCACCCGCGTACGAGCGCTTGAGGGGACTGTCCGGATACTCGGCCGTGTGCTCGCGGCGTGCGCGCGAGCCCTGCACGCTGCGGGCGTGAGCCCACCGGATGTCGACGCGATCTTCCGGGACGGAGTCGTGGTCGAGCACACCGATACCGTCATCGAGCGCGCGCTTGTTCTTCAAGTTCTTGACCGGCCGGGACCGTGCTCGCGTGCCGAGCTTGAGGTTGTGCTCAGCGATGTCGAGCCGTTGGCGATCGGCCACGCGCTTGAAGCTCTGGAGGCCGAGGGCGTCCTCTACGCCGCCGGTGAGCAGGTGTGGGCGTGCCGATACGTGCGGCATCTGGACGAGCTGGGGCTCATCGGCGTATGAGCGCCGGCGCTACGACCGCGGCTCCGAAATCCGTTGACCGTTTTGGGGGGTTCCGGTGCTTAACGAGTGTGGGCACCCATCAAACACCATACCGCCGGCCCTCTCGGGTTCTTGCCGTTCGGTCGTTTGCGATCGGCAACCCGCGACGTGCCGCATCCCGCTTCCTGGTCGGGATTCTCGGCGGGTAGTGCGCGCCCGACTCTCTCTACCACCATATCCCGGTGCCTCTCCTTCTCTGCTTGTTGTGTCGTGTTCAGTCCGTCCGCGAGTGCCCAGGTCTTCTGCCCATGAGTAAATATCGCTCCAGCGGCCGGGATCGTGTCGTCCGGACTCGTCGTTCCCCCTCACCCTCCGGCGCGGCCAGCGCACTGGCCGAGATCGACCGGCGATTGCTCGACGTGTTGTGCGCGCATCGCGTGGTGCGCCAGGATCAGCTCCGCGCGACTGTTCCCCGAGATCCCCGAGCGCACGCTGCGCTACCGCACCCGCCGCCTGCACGACCTCGGACTCGCGGGGCGCAGCCGTCCGTACCGCGAGCATGGTTCCGCTCCGAACCATCACTGGCCGACACGGCGAGCTGACTGCTTGATGCGCGGGGAGCCCGTCCCGCGTGGTGGGGAGCGACAGGAGCCGAACCCGGTCTTTCTCGCGCACGCTGCCGCCCTGACCGAGCTGTACGTCGCCGTCGTCACGAACGCTCGCAAAACGGGATTCAAGGGCCTCCGCTACGAGCGGGAGAGCGAAGCACGCGAGACCTTCAAGGACGGGATGCACAAACGAGCGCTCGCCCCGGACGCCTGCTCGGCCTGTTGGACGAGCAGGACCGCAGACTGTGGGCGTTCGTCGAGATCGACCTCGGCACGATGTCCCACACACGCCTACGCGCCAAGGCCGACGCTCTACGCCGCCTACACGCCAACGAAGCGTGGCGCGAACGCCACGCATACCTGCCCGCGCTGCTCTTCCTCACGACAACCGACACCGTGCACGCCGGTTCCTGGGCGCTCTCGCCCGCGCCCTCTCCTACGGTCCACCCCAGCACAAGCGCCGCGCATTCATCGCCGGTGCCGCCGGGATCGCATGGTCCCCACACCGGCTCATGACCGACCCTTGCCTCACAGACCTCGACGGGCACACCGGCCTGACCCTCCTCGACGTCCTCCATGCCGCCCACGCGCCTCGCGAACGGGCGCTCGCGCGTGAGAGCAAAGAACGCGAGGCCGAAGAGAAGGAGCGCCAGATGCTGCTCGAGGATCCCGGCAGGATGCGCGACTGCTTGCGCGACCACAAGCACCCACTCGCTCCCTACTTCAACGCACTGGAAGATCCCGGAGCGCACGCGATCGAGTTCTTGCTCGCCTCACGCGCGGCACCGCTGCCGCAGGAGAGCGAGGTGTTGCGCGCGATTGCGCGCGACCTCGCCGACGCGCTGCCCGAACCCGACCGCCACCCGACGCCCCGCCCGGCACCGCAATGGCCGAAGGAGGTCGCTCTACTCGTCAGGGACTACACCGACACCCAGGCCAAGCAGATCAGAGCGCTCGCCGCCCACCACGGTGACGGGCCATCCCTACAACGCGCTTGGGACCATCTGCGCAGAGGTGAGCTGCTCGAGCCCGCGCGACCTCGACCAGCTCCCGCAGAACGCGGAGCGCGACGCAGCCGGTCGGCGCGAGCAGCACGAGCGGCAAGCGGTCTATGTGGAGTGGCGCGAGGAGGCCGCGCGGCAGCTCGCGCGCAACGCCGGACCGCTCGGACGGCTCACCCACCGGCCAGATGATTTCTACCCGCAGCTCGATCAGTGAGCATCTGAAGGTCTGTGAGCGCTGCGGGGAGATCGTCTACCCGGCCGCGCGCGAGGACCAGCACGCCCGTTTTGGGCAGCGCCACTCGCCCTGCCATTTCTGCGGCGACAGCTACCAGCTCCGCGACTACACCACCACGGAAAGCGAGGCATACCGTGAGTAACCCCGACGAACAACCCGACACGTCGCCGGACGCCTGTCTGGCACCCGGTAGACATCGCGCCGCCCCGTCGCGGGCGCGGACTCGATCCGCCGCGCACGATCCAGGGAGACGTGCCCCACGCGTGCGCGCCTGCTCGACCCCGACCACGAGGCCTTCGTGGACTGGTTCGTCGCATACTGGCGTCGTCACGGCGCGCAACTGCTTGCAAGCGATACGACAGACAAGGAGGCGTAGGAGAGATGTCAGCACCAGAGCAGTCCCGTACGCGCCGCCGCATATATCCGCGAGTCAACCGAGGAGCAGGGACGCGGCTACTCCCCCGACGGGCAGCGCCAGGCCATCGCCCGCTACGCGACCGAGCACGACATGACACTGGTCGAGGAGTACATCGACTTCGAGACCGCGGCGCCTGGCGGACAAGCGCCCGGGATTCCAGCGTCTGATCGAGGACGCGATGGAGCACCGCTTCGATGCGTGCTCGTGTTCCACACCTCCCGGTTCGCGCGCAACACCGTGGAGGCCAAGCGCTACAAGAAGCTCCTGCGCTCACAGCTCGGCATCGACGTCGATCTCCGTCACCCAGCCCTTGGGCGCAGACGCGAACGATCCAGCCGCGTTCCTCTCCGAGTCCGTGCACGAGATCTTCGACGAGTACTACTCCGTCTCGCTCTCCTTCTGGACAAGATGGGGCTACGCGAGAAGGCACGCCAGGGGCTGCTCACCGGCAGCCTGCCCTGGGGGTACGTCAAGCGACACGGATGAACATCGCCATGCCCGATCCCGAGAAGGCGCCCTGCTGTCCGCCAGCTCTTCGAGATGTATGCCACCGGGCAGCACACCGATCGCACGCTCGCGGAGTGGCTGAACGTCAACGGAGCAGCTCACCACCCGCGGCCGGCCGTTCGGCGCGGACACCGTGCGGGAGATGCTGTGCAACGCCGCGTATGCCGGGCTACGTCTCGGCCCGCCGTGACACGAGCAAGGCGATCAAAGGCCTGCACGAGCCGATCGTCGAGGAGGCGCTGTTCGACCGGGTGCAGCAGATGCGCGCCGGCGCGCCCGCGACCTGAGGCCCGGACGGCCATCCGAGCGCTATCTCCTGCGCGGGCTCGTGCGCTGCGGGCGCTGCCGCGCGCGAATGCAGGGCACCCGCGGTCGCGGGCGCGAGCTGCCGCCGCTACTACTGCGCCACCCGCGCGCCAACACGGCCTGCGACCAGCCGATCGTGCAAGGCCGAGCAGATGGAGGAGCAGCTCGTCGAGTTGGCTGCACGCCTTCCAACCCGACGCCAAGCTCCGCCAGGCTCGTCCTCGACACGATCGCCGCCACACCCACGCCCGGCCCGGCGAAGACCAGGAGCGCCGCCGCGAGCTGCTGACCCAGCGCGAGGCCTCCGCGACCTGTACGTCCTCGGCGACCTCACCCCGCCCCGGTACATCATGCGCCGCAGACGCCTCCAGACAGAGCTGGCAACGCTCGCGCCACGACCGACCCCGACCTCGACCGAGCCCGGAACTGCTCGAAGACTTCGCGAGCTTCTGGCACGCAGAGACCGACCCCGCCAAGCGCCGCAAGCTCCTCGCCAGCCTCTTCGACCGCATCTGGCAGGACAGCGGCATCATCGTCGCCGTCAAGCCCCGCCCAGCCTTCCTGCGTACTTCAAGGCACTCGACCAAGCCCGCCCGACACACCGAGAGGCAGCCAAAAGCGGGGTGACAAAAGCGGGAGCGACGGGACTCGAACCCGCGACCTCCGGCGTGACAGGCCGGCGCTCTAACCAGCTGAGCTACGCCCCCGCGATTGCTGCGCGGGCTTTCCGCATCCTGCGGACCTGCGCGCATCCCAGTATGCCAACCCGTCGCCAGTCTCGCCTTGGTCGCATTCACCCGCCGCGGCGCATACCCTCTCGCCGCCTCCGTGCCGCGTTTGTTGCCTCTCCGCAAACCTCGCGCCGTCCGCCCCACCTGCCAAACTGGCCAGCCAGCCAGTTTTGCTATAGGCTCTCCACCAGGCCTTCCACCCAGACCCGCCATGCCGCTCGCCAGCCCCGCACCGCTTCGCTCCTACAACCCGTTCGTCGTCCTCGTCCAGGACCTGCTCGACGAGCGCTCTTCCACCGTTCCGTTCCCGCCGGGCGAAACCTCGCCCTCGCTCGCGCGCACCCGGCGCTTCGCCGACGATCCCCTGTCCCTGCTGCTCGAGTCCTACGAGCGCTTCGGGCCGGTCTTCACGCTGCGGATCTTCCACGCCAACACGATCTTCGCGCTCGGGCCCGAGGCCAACCATCACATCACCGTCTCCCACGCCTCCAACTTCCTCTACCGCACCTCCTACTACCGCGACCTGATCGGCTTCGCCGGCGACGGCCTGCTCACGACCGACGGCGACTTCCACCGCGCCTCCCGCCAGATCATGCTCCCCGCCTTCCACCGCGAGCGTATCCTCGCCTCGCTTGACACGATGATCGCGGAGACCACCTCTGCACTCGACACGCTCCGGTCCGGCGACACCGTCGACCTCTACACCTTCACGCGCCGTCTTGCCCTGCGCATCGCCATGCGCGCGCTCTTCGGCCTGGACCCCGACGGTCCCGCCGCGCGCTCGATCGACGCCGCCGCGCTGTTCGAGCAGACCCTTTCCTTCTACTCCCGCGACTACGCCCTGCGCATGCTCCGCGGTCCCTTCACCCCCTGGGATCGCCAGCAGCAGGCCACCCGCGCGCTCAACCGCCTGATCCGCTCGGAGATCTCCCGCCGGCGCTCCACCGGCGCTCGCGGCGAGGACGTGCTCTCGCTGCTCATGGACGCGACCGACGAATCCGGCGCCGCCCTCACCGACCCTCAGATCCGCGACGAGGTCATGACCCTCCTGTTCGCCGGCCACGACACCACCACCTCGACCATCGCCTTCATGTTCTACGAGCTTTCCCGCCACCCCGACGTGGTCGCCCGCCTGCTCACCGAGCAGCGCTCTGAGCTCGCCGGCTCCCCGCCCACCCCGGACCAGCTGATGGGCGACGGCCTGCCCTACCTGGAGATGGTCCTCGACGAGACCCTCCGCCTCTACCCGCCCGCCTGGATCGGCCCTCGCCGCTCGGTCGAGCCCTGCGAGCTCGCCGGCCACACCGTCCCCGGCAACGCCTTCGTCAACTACTGCTCCTGGGCCTCCCACCGCCTGCCCGACGTCTTCGCCGAACCCGACTCCTTCCGCCCCGAGCGCTTCTCACCCGAGGCCAAGGCCGCCCTGCCCCGTGGCGCCTACATCCCCTTCGGCGGAGGCTCGCGCACATGCATCGGCATGCGCTTCGGTCAGCTCGAGATCCGCGCGATCGCCACGCTCCTGCTCTCCCGCTTCTCCCTATCCCCGCCCGAGCACTTCCGTCTCACCATCCGCCAATCGCCCACGATCAGCCCCGCCCAGGGACTGCCGATGGTCGTTTCACCAACTATCGCCAGCCCGCCTGCTCTGCCCAGCAGGATCAATGTTGAAAACGCTGCATCTCACTGACGCGCCCCGTACGGTCCCGGACATTGAACTTGCCCTCACCTCAGGCTCGCCCACATCGACAACTCGTATCTCTGCCCTTCCCCTCCTCCCGATCCCAGCGCTTGGGCATGCACCCCTTCCACGTACACGTTCGGATCTTCGAACAGCGTCAGCTTCAGCGCGCCCAGCAGCCCCGTCGGCCTTGCCACGAGCTTGCCGTCTTGCGCCTGCGCCACCGCATCCACGCTCGCGCTGAGCCCGAACAACCCACCGCTCACCCTCACCTCGACCGTTCCTTCTTCGCTCTTCACGAGCGCCACTTCGACCCCCTCCGGCAGCGCTCTCCTGACGTCCGCTTCGCTCACCTCTCCCTGCACCCGCAGCTCACTCCCGTGCTTTTCGAGCTTCGCATCCGTCAGCCTCAGCCCTCCCTCCTGCACGCTTTCGGCGGTCGCGCTCACCGTCCCCGTCCCCTTCGCTTCCTTCAGCAGCGCCACCGTCTGCTCGGGGTTCGCCTTCAGCCGCCCCGCCTTCACCTTCACTTCGTCCGCTTCCCCCCACGCCAGCTTCACCGCCGGCCACGCCTTCACCGTCACGCTCCTCACCGTCCCGTAGCGCTGCACCTTCCCGCGCACCACTTTCGCCGCGATCCCCGGCCCCAGCAGCTGCGCGAGCCCCAGCACCACCACGACCGCCACTCCCGTCCAGATCGCAACCCGCACCGGCCGTCTCCTTCCTGTCTGCACGCCCACAGCCTCAGCTTCGCACTTCCTCCCCCAATCCCGCCGCTCGCGTCCCCGGATCGCGCGCCGCAGCCGCTAGCCTTGGACACCCGACCCGCGGGCGCGTAGCTCAGCTGGCCAGAGCACCTCGTTTACACCGAGGCGGTCGCCCGTTCGAATCGGGCCGCGCCCATCCCGCATCCGCCGACCGATGACCGCTCCCCCCGCCTCCGCTCCCGACCACAACCCTTCGCCCCTGCGCATCGCCGTGATCGGCTCCGGCCCGGCCGGCTTCTACGCCGCCGGGCACCTGCTCGCCGACGCCTCCGAGCGCTACGACGTCGACATGTTCGAGCGCCTGCCCACCCCCTGGGGCCTGGTCCGCTCCGGCGTCGCCCCCGACCACCCCAAGATCAAGTCCGTCACCCGCATCTACGAGCGCACCGCCTCCCATCCCCGCTTTCGCTTCTTCGGCAACGTCACCTTCGGCGAGCACGTCTCGCGCGCCGATCTGCTCGCCCACTACCACGCGATCGTCTACGCCACCGGCTCGCCCTCGGACCGCCCCCTTGACATCCCCGGCGAAGACCTCCCCGGCTCGCACGCCGCGACCGAGTTCGTCGGTTGGTACAACGGCCACCCCGACCACTCAGACCTCGAGGTCGACCTCCTCTCCGCCGAGCGCGCGGTCGTCATCGGCAACGGCAACGTCGCCCTCGATCTCGCCCGCATGCTCGTCCTCGCCCCCTCCGAGCTCGCCCCCACCGACACCGCCGACCACGCCCTGGACGTCCTCGCCCGCTCGCGCGTGCGCGAGGTGATCGTCGCCGGCCGTCGCGGCCCCGCGCAGGCGGCCTTCACCAACCCCGAGCTGCGCGAGCTCGGCGAGCTCTCCGACGCCGACATCATCGTCGATCCCGTCGAGCTCGACTGCGCCCTGGCGGTCGCCGAGCCCGCCGCGGCCGCCAGCGCGACCTCGCGGCGCAACGTCGACATCCTGCGCTCCTATGCCTCCCGTCCCCCGTCCGGCCACACCAAGCGCATCGTCCTGCGCTTCCTGCTCTCGCCCACCGCGCTGCTCCCCAGTCCTGACGGGCGCCTCGGCGCGGTCGAGCTGGTCCGCAACCGGCTCGTCCCGCCCCCGGCCCCGGCGGCGGCCTGCGCGCGCAACCCACCGATGAGCGCGAGACGATCTCCGCCGGTCTCGTCTTCCGTGCGATCGGCTACCGCGGCATCCCGCTCCCCGGCGTCCCCTTCGACGAGCCTTCCGGCACGATCCCCCACGCCGGCGGCCGCGTCCTTGACCCCACGTCCGGCGCGCCGCTGCCCGGCGAGTACGTCGTCGGCTGGATCAAGCGCGGCCCCTCCGGCGTGATCGGGACCAACAAGCGCGATGCCCAGGAGACGGTCGATGCGATCCTCGCCGACCTCCCGCCCGGCGAGGGCGCCGCTCTCGCGCACGTCCCCGACAGCCCCGATCCCGCCGCCGTCGAAACACTCCTTTACGAGCGCCAGCCCGCCCTCGTCAGCTACGACGGCTGGGAATCGATCGACCGTCACGAGCGCGCCCTCGGCGAGGCCGCCGACCGGCCGCGCGTGAAGCTCACGCGCCTGGACGAGCTCCTTCGCGTCGCGGCCTCCGAACGACCGTCCTCGTAGGGCCGCCCCCTTCGATGTCCGGCGCCGGCCGCCGCGCCGCCCGTGCCGGCGATCCCGGGCCGCCTGTTGCTGACGAGCGCGCCGCCATGTGCCAGACTGACCGCCGCAGGCCCCGTTAGCTCATCTGGTAGAGCGCCGGACTTTAATCCGGTGGGGCGGGTTCGAGTCCCGCACGGGGCATTACAAAGTGCCTGGAAATAGGCGGATTTTTGGTCAGAGCCTGATCGTCGATCTCCAAATTGATCCCCATTTGGTCCCGAGATTGGCAGCAACACGTAGCTATGCGATAACCGCGCGTAACTGGGCTCGACCGATGCTCTGCTGTGTGCCCCGCTGCTGACTCGCCTTGTCTCGACGCCCTGCTGTAGGGGTCGGAGTTGCGTAGGGCTACACTTCGCGCGGTGCTTTGGCAGGGTAGCTATCGTGCTCGGCGCCGCGGGCGTGCTCAGCGGTTGTGGCTCAGCTGCGCACACGAGCCCGACGTGGATGGCGAGCACATGCGGGCAGCCGCCGCTCGTGCAGCACGCCAGCTCGTTCTCGTTCAGCTGCGACGGCAACGTCGTCCTCACCGGCGTGCACTGGCAGGGTTGGGGCGAAGCGCAGGCGACCGGCACCGGCACGCTTGTCCTCACCGGCAACCACTGCGTGCCGGACTGCGCGAGCGCGCCGCGCTACCTGTACTCCGCCCGGATCGTCGCCTCGCAAGTCGCCCTCTGTGGCACGCGCCGCGTGTACGGGCTGCTCACCGTGTACCTAGCCCAGCCCGATTACCGCGGTGAACGGCGGCTCAGCATGCGGCTCGGCAGCTGCGTCTAGTAGACGCGTCCGGAAGTGATGCGGCTCAAGCGGCGAGCGCCAGGGGCTGAGGTTCGTGGCGGGTGATCTTCTCGATCACGAGCGTGTCTGCCACGGCGCCGTGTTCACGCGCCGATCGCGACGAACGGCGCCCAGTAGACGGGGTCGCTGAACCTGCCGGTAGCGTCGGTGGTCTCCAGCGGCGCGCCGATGCGCTCTCCTCGCGCGCGGCGCGATCCGATGTCGCGTGCAAGCGCGGGGTGGGCGCGCAGGAACTCCTGTTCCTCCGTTGCGTCTAGGTCGCGCATCCAAAGCTGCGCCGAGCGCAGCGCCTCGGGTGGTCGCAACCGCTGTGTGATCATGAGGTCGTAGAGACGGGTCATGAGCATCGCGGTGGACGCGTCATTGACGGCCCACTGTGTCGCGATCGCGCAGGCGCTGCCGGCGGCGAGCAGGATCACGGCGATGGAGTGGACCTCCTCGGCGAGCCCGGTGAGCTCGGAGTGCGCGGTCTCACAGGCAGAAGCGACGGCCAGGCGGGTGTGGAGCTTCGCGATCTCGGTCAGCTCGAACGGGCTGAGCGAACGGTCGGCGAGCGCGAGTGCCGCCTCGCTCGAGTCGAGCATGCCGCCTGTGGCGTGGCAGGCGAGGTGCAGATAGTCGGCGTCCGCGGCGTGCCGTATGAGGAACTTGCTGCTCGCCTCGCGACCGGCTGCTTGGTGGACGTTGGCGGTGTTGAAGTTCCTGGCGATTTCGGTGATCTCGGCCTCGGCGGCGGGGAGCTCCCCGCCGGGGATGTCGCGTTCTGGGTCGGCGAGCGCCACGAGGGTCGCTTGCTTCGACGCTGACCGCGCCGCGCGTTTGAGCGAGACGCCGAGAACCACGGCGGATGGGGCGTAGCGGACATCGAACTTGTCGATAAGGCACCAGCCTTTGGGGCCGAATGGCGCGGCGTGAAGTGGCGCGCCCGCGAGGTTCCCGGAGACGATGAGGCTGACACCCTCCGCGCCCTGCTCGCTGAGCATCTCTTGCGCGGGGCGCATGAGGGCATCTCCGAGCCATGGCAAGGCGTAGTCGAGGGCGGGGGTGATATCCATGTGCGTGGCGTCGCCCACCCCGGCGGCAATGAAAAGCAGCGACCGGGACACGTCGATGGTTTCGTCGAGCGCGCCGGTGGTTGAGCCCATCATGAGCCGCGCGAAGACGCCAGAGCTGGTGGGTGCGTTTAGGATGCGAAGGTGCTCGCTGATGCCGGTTTCGGTCCTGTTGAGCAGTAGCAGCATGGTGCCTTGGGGTGTGGGATTGATGTAGAGGACGGGCCATCCGGGCTCGACCGCCCGTTCGAGGTCCGCGCGTGAGGCGGCGGTGGCGAAGCTCTCGAAGCCGAGGTGGGAGCGGATCGTGGCGAGGAGTTGCTGGAGGCGGCGCATGGTGCCTGCCGCCGGGGCGCCGAGCGGCGCAGCGGCGATGTCTTTCATGAGTTCGCGGTATTCGTCGGTGAGCTCTCGTGGCAGCCCGGCGAGCGACTGCTCGCTGTTCTCTTGGAAGGCGAAGCGCCTACGTAGCTCGCGGGTCTTGCCGTTCTCAAGCGTCAGCGCGGCCTCGGCGAGGGCGCCGATCTTCGCAAGAGCGAACGCGGCCCAGCGGGCGAGGTTCCCTTGGTTTCTGATGTCTGCCTCGCGGGTGCTGGTCTCTAGGCGCGCGTGGAAGATGAGTTCGCGGGCGCGGACGGCGAGCCGGTAGCTGTCGGCCGCCTCGTGCCACTCGCCCTCCGCGGCGAACGTGCCGGCGAGCTGCCCGGCGGCGCGGGCGCATCCGGACGGGTCGCTGTCGATCGTCATGATCTTGAGGGCTTCGCGCCCGTGGGCGATGGCGTGCCGCCTTTCGCCGAGCTGGTCCTCGACGTTTGCGAGCTCGGCGAGCGTATGGGCGTGGTGTAGCGATTCGGGGGCTTGCGCGGTGTCGGGTAGCGCTTCACGTAGGTGCTCAAGGGCGAGGGGGAGCATCTCCTCGGGCTCCGGTGTGGGTGTTTTGGTTTCCGAGGCGCGGACGATCTGTTCGGGGTTCGGGTTGGCGGCGTGCTTGTAGAGACGCCCAAGGGAGAAGTGTGCGAACCCAACAAGCCAGCGCTCGGGGATGTGTTCGCCCTCGTCGATGATTTCGCTGTAGGCGTCGATGGCTTCCTGCGGTGTTCCGTGACCGAGTTCGGCGAGCTGCTCGAGCGCTCCGGCGAGGTTCAGCTGTGTGTGCGCCCAGTCGTAGGAGTCGCGTCGGGGTGAGCGTTGAGTGAGCGCCGCGACGCAGAGTTCGCGTGCCTCTTGGAGTTCGCCTACGCGGTCGAGTCCGTGGTGGTGGCGCAGTAGCGCGCTCGCGAGGTTCGTCTGGATCAGGGAGACGGTGTCGGGCGGCGTCGCGGGGTCAAGCGTTTCCAGGATGTCCCGGAGCAGCGAGAGGGAGGCGGCGATACGCTCGCTCGCGTCCCCCGTCGGGTTCTGCGCGTTCGCAAGCGCGATCTGCATCCGGATCTCCGCGGCCTGACCGGAGTGCTGTGTGAGCGTGAGTGCTTGTTCGTACTCCGCAATCGCGGCGTTCATAAGGCTCGCGCGGTCCAGGTCGGGCTTCTGGGTGATGGCCCGCGCGTGAAGAACGTGGAACTCGCCAGCGGACAGTGGTAGCCCGGCGTCCTGTGCTGCGGTGAGTGCAGCCTCCGAGCGGATGAGCGCTTGGCCGGTGTGGCCTCCGACGAGGAGTGTTCTGATCACCCGGGCCTCCTCGTTGAGCTGTACGAGGAGCGTGTCGCGGCTCTCCACGGTGGCGCGGAAGCGCCGCCAGGCCGCGGGCCGGTCGGCGGCGTCTGCCGCGAGGAGGTCGGCGAGATCCCGGAAGGGCGCACCTAGCCCAGGGGCTCGGGCGTAGTGTGCGAGCTGCGCGATTGTGGCGGCGTTAGTGAGGCGCGGATGCTGCTGGAGGCGGCTTTCGAACTCGTCGACGTTCGCGATGTCGAACACGCTCAGGAGGAGTTTGTCCTGAGCGGGGGCGGCTTGCTCTTTGGCCGCGCGTTCGCGGCGGTTCCTCGCGGCCTTGCTCATCCCGCGCTCCTGATCTCCCGTTCAAGCGCGTCGCCAGCGCGCGCCGAACCGATCAGCCTGTACACGCCGCTTCCGATCGAGCGGGAACGTGCTCGATCTACCGGGACGAAACTGCCGCCGCGGGCTGCCGCCGGCGCTGCATCAGCTTCTGGTACTCCGCCGCCTTCTCGGAGTAGCCGAGGCCGGTGAGGAGCGCGGAGTCGGTCAGGGCGACGAGAGCCTGCGGATCACTCAACGGCAGGAACTCGCCGTCAACGACCGCGTAGGCGCCGCTGGGTCCGTCATAGCCGATGATCTTACGTTGCTTGGGCATCTCGATCTCAGTCGTCCTCGGGGAATCGTCCTTTGGTCAGCTTATCGACTATCGGCGCCTGGAGCAGAACATACGATGTCTTCCGTCGCTGCGCAGGGCGGTCCCCAGCGCGCGCTGATGGGCGTCGAAGTCCTCCAGAGCGACGCATGCGAGTCCGGCTTCGCGTCGGCCCGTACTGCAGGATCGTGAACGCCGTGCGCCCGTTGCCGTCCAGGAACGGATGGGTGGAGAGCACCTTGGCGTAGAGCCGCGACCGCGGTGAACACGAGGTCGTCGAGCGCAATCGGGTCGGATTGATCCTGTTCGGCGGCGGTCTTGTTGAACTCGCGGCAGACCTGTTCAAGGCGTGACACGACCCGAGCGCCGGCCGTGGCGCGTTCGCTCTTGACTCGGGCTGCTCGGCGGTGCCCAGGACGATCCGTACTCCCCTTCCTCGTTGCGCTGGCGAAGGAGTCCCGCGTGCTCGGGGAACGTGGTCAGGAAGATGATCTCGTGCAGGCGGCGGATCGTCTCGACGGTGATGGGTCGCTGCGCCGTGCCGTGTACGGCCGCGCGGTGGTGCAGAACGACGCGCTCGGCGATCCGCTCCCATGTCTGCTCGGGAGAGTCGCCGGCTGGTAGAACGGCGGGTCGGACACGTCGTTGAACGGGCCGAAGGTTGCGCGGCTGCGATTCTGCGCGAGCCTCACAGATCGATCGATCTTGGCTTTGGTCGGCGGCGTCCAGGGCCTCCAGCTGCTCGTCGCGAACAGGTCGTCGCTCACCGGGAGCAACTTCTTCTCGTGCCCCTGCTCACGCTGCCACCGGCTCCGGGTATGCCTCAGCTGGGTCGTCTTCCTCGAACGCCCCGCCAGCCTCTGCGCGGCGTCGGCCTTGGACTTGTAGTGCAGGTAGCGCATCGTGGTCTTCACATTGGCGTGTCCCATCCACTCCTTAGCTCGAGGATCGACTCGGCCTGCTCGACCGCGCGGGTGCCAAAGGGTGGCGCAGATCGTGGAAGCGCAAGTTGACGCAGCCCCGCCCCGGCGAGGGCGGCCTTGTACTGGCGCGTACGTCTTTGGAGTCCGCGTGCCCGCCCACGACGCCGGCGAACACAGTTCGCCCTCGCCGTCGAAGTGCTCGCGCTCGCCCAGACGGGCGAGGGCGGTGGCGACATCGCGGACCATCGGGACGGAGCGGGCTTGCCCGACTTCGGGCTGCTCTCGCCACCGATCGTCAAGCTGCGCACGACGCGGATCGTCTCGGCGGCGAAATCGACCTCGCCCCAGCGCAGCGCGAGCAGCTCGCCCATGCGCAGGCCGGTGAACGCAGCGGTGAGGATCAGCGCTGTGCTCGGTCGATGTCTTGCGTACGAGCGTGCGCACCTCGGAGGCCGAGAGCACGTCGATCTCGCTGGAGTGCCGCAGACGCGGGCGCTCGACGAGCGCCATCGGTTTCTCCGGAGCCCGTAGACCTTCATCGCACGCTTGAAGATTCCGTTGAGCACGTCAGGTACTTCTGGCTCGTCCGGTTCGAGCAGGACAGCCCCGCGCGCCAGCTTTCGATGTCCTCGGCACCGATGCGCTCGATGGACATCTCGCGACATTCTTTCCAGGCGCTTGGCCATGTGTCCGTAGTCGGAGAGCGTGCTCGGCTGGCGTCGCGGTCGTGTTCCGCGTAGCGCAGCCACTCGCCGAAGGCGTCGGCGACTTGGCGTCGACGGTCGCCATGCCCGCAGTGTGCCGCGGCGGCCGTCGTGAGGATGGCCTCCAGCGCCTCCTCAGCGGTGCGGGCGGTCTAGTAGCCGGCGGGCGCCCGTCCGCGCTCGGTCCATGCCCGGCCGAGGCCGCGCTTGACCTGGCGGCCGTCGGGCAGGCGGTACTTCAAGTAGTAGACGGGTCCGCGTCTGCCCTGCCGCAGGACGACGTCCCGCTCACGCGAGTGTCGGCGATCTTGGCGCGCATAGGATCGGCCTCCGGTCCTTGCGTGGCGGCTTGGCTCGGGCGTGATTCGGTTCTCGATCAGCCATTGCTTCATGTCTTCGGTGTTGAAGCGCTCGTAGTGTCCGAGGCGGTGGTGTGGGATGCGTCCCGCGCGTGCCTGCGCGAGCGGCCAGGTGTGGGGTACGCCGAGCAGCTCGCCGGCGGCCTTCGCGTCGATCAGCGGCGAGAAGCCATGGACGGGTTCGTGCGCGCCCAGCGGACGTGCCGCGACGCCGAGGCCGCGGTGGGCGCCGCGGTGGCGGATCGCCGGCAGCTTCGGGGGCGCGGGCACCCGCGCCAGGGCCGGCGGCGGCGTCAGCGCCGGCGAGCGTAGGGGATCGTCGTAAGGGGTCTCATCTTGAGGGCTCCAATCGTTTCTGGTTGGCCGGTCTCGGCAGGGCTTGCCCTGCCGAGGTGAGTGCTTGAAAGCGGAGGGGTCGGGTTCTGTCAAGGTGGGGCCGTCAGGCCCCGCCGAGGCGGCCCCGTAGGGGCGGTCTTGACGGGTTCCGACCCCGGAGCTACACGCCGCGCGCGCGCGAACCGGCCTGGACGCGCTATGGCCGCCTTGTAGTGTTCGAGGCGGTCGATGCGGTGCTCGGTCCAGGGGTGGCTCGCCTCGGTGAGCCACATGAACGGGACGGGGAGGTCGTTCTCCAGGGCGTTGAGGTCGAGAAACCGCGCGAGACTCTGCCCTGGCCAAGCCTGGCGGCGTAGCGGTCGGCGTGGTGCTCGCGGGCGCGCCAGTACACCCCCACGGGGCGCGGGTCAGCCACACGCCGATCCCGCCGCTGACGAGCAGCGCGATCGTGCGCAGCCCGCGTCTGGGCTCTCGGCGTGGCGGCGTGGTCATGCGGTAAAGCGCGGCGGTGAGCCTCGCGTCGCTGGAGTTCAGATGCCCGAGCTCGTGCGCGAGCACGGCCGGCAAGTACACGCTCTCCAGCACGCCCGCGGGTGAGCATCAGCGTGTCGGCGTAGGCGGCTGCGTTCAGCTCGGGCGTGTCGAGCACGAACCAGCGCCGTGGCGCGCGCAGCTCGGGTTCGTGTGCCGCAGCGTCGCGAACGCGTCCTCGTAGATGAGCCGCTCGCGCTGGGAGGGCGAGCGTCCGCCCGCCTGCTGCTGCCACCACCAGCCCCCCAGCGGCAGGATCAGCGTCGCCAGCGACAGCGCGAGCGGGCCGTAGGCGATCACGAACGCGAGGAGATTCACGGCGCGGTCGACCAGCCCATGATCGCGAACACGACCACAGCACGCAGTAAGCGAGCAGGCCGCGCACGAGCGCGCACACGAACTGGAGCAGCCAACGTGCCCGCATACAGCAGCACCCAGCCTGGGCTGATGTCGTCGATCCCGATCAGATGCGTCGCGCGCACGACCCGGGAGCTCTTGCGAGGCACCGCTCGGCTTCGGCCTGCGTGGAGGCCCCGGGGCGGCTCCGCCGCCGCGGGACGCTCATCGTGTGACCTCCTATCTGGCACGGAGACCCCCCCGCGAGGATACATACCAACCATCGGACTTGCGTTGAAATCTGGTGTTCTTCGCGCGGTACAGATGCGTCGAGACGTTCGTCACCGGAACCTCGAGCGCCGCCGCGATCTGCGAAGGCGAAGAGCCCGGATGCTCGGCCAGGTACGCGGCCACGTCATCCTGTGAGATGCGCCTGCCCCGCGCTGGGCTCGCGGCCGCTGGCCGAGCAGCGCCGCGCGCGCCGCCAGCAGCCGCTCGCGCTCGGCGCCCGAGCGTTCTCCTCTCGCTTTCCACGCGCGCCAGCTGCTCGTCGATCCCGGCGATCACTCCGCGCACCCCGCCCCGCGCGCCTCTGTGCTCCTTACGCTCGCCACCAGTTCATCTGGACCAGATATCCAATAATTGTGCTTGTCATATCATGTCACTTTAGTAGTAAGATGCTTGTGATGTCAAGATCATCATTTTGCGGGGTATGGGGTCCCTCACACCAGCATCTCCCGCCTCCCGGACGGCACGACGGCCACGGCGCCGGCTGGCGGCGTCGCGCTCTGCTGCTCGCGGCGGTGCTTCCTGCTGCACGTCGCATCTGCCCGATGCGTTCGCCTGGCCACTTCGGCGGCTGGCTGCGCGACATCGTGATCCTGCTCGCCGTGTTCTTGTCCGTGCGCCGTTCGCGTAGGACGGCTGCGCATGCGGCGTCTTTCCTGCGCGATCGTACACTCGCCGTGAGACTGCCCGCCGGGCAGCCCCAAGCGCCGCGGCTCAGACCCCGGCGAGCTGGTGCGCGCACACTCGCTGGCGCTCGGCGGCGGCGCGTTCCTCGGGCTGCTGCCCGGCGGGCGCTGGGCGACGGCCGACCCCGAGCACGCAGTGATGATCCTCGGACCGCCGCGCTCGGGCAAGACCAGCGCGATCGTGATCCCCTCGCTGCTCGCCGCGCCTGGCGCCGTCGGTCTCGACCGCGACCAAGCGCGACGTGCTCGACGCCACCTGGCGCGCCCGCTCGCAGGCGGGGCAGGTGTGGCTGTTCGACCCCACCGGCGAACAGGACGCCCTGCCCCGCCGGCGTGCGGCGCCTGTGCTGGTCTCCGGTGAGCGCCGCCGGCAGCTGGGACGGAGCGCTGTTGATGGCGCGCGCGATGGCCGCCGCGAGCAGCGGTCGGACAGGGCACCACCAACGAACACCACTGGCGCGAGCGCTCCAGCGCGCTGCTCGCACCGCTGCTCTACGCCGAAAACTCGACCGACCGGCCGATGTCCGAGGTGCTGCGCTGGGTGCTGCGCGCCGACCTCGAGCCCGCCCGGGCTCGCGCTCGAAGACCACGACGCGCGGCGTCGCCAACGACGTGCTCGTCGGGATCGCCAAGACCGACGCGCGCGAGCGCTCCTCGATCTTCTCCGCCACCGCCGGCGTGCTCGCCGCCTACAACGCCGACGCCACCCGCCACGCCGCCGCCGAGCCCAACTTCGACCCCGACCGTTTCGCGCGCGCACCGACACGGTCTATATCACCGCCCCCGCGCACCGCCAGGCGCTCTGCGCCCCTCTCGTCGTGGGGCTGTTCGAGCAGATCCGCCACGCCACCTACGCACGCGCCACCGCCGGCCGCACTCGGCTCACCGCCGGTGTTCTTCTGCCTGGACGAGGTCGCGAACATCGCCCCGATCCACGACCTGCCCGCGCTCGTCTCGGAAGCCGGCGGCCAGGGCCTGCACGTGCTCGTCTGCCTACAGGACCTCTCCCAGGCTCGCGCCCGCTGGGGCCAGGCGCGCAGACGGGTTCCTCTCGCTGTTTCAGACCAAGCTGATCCTCGACGGCGTGTCAGACCCGCAGACGCTCGAGGCGATCTCGCTCGCGCTGGGGGAATACGACCGCCAGCTCGTCTCCCACACGCTCTCGCGTAGCGAGACGCGCCACCGCTTCTTCGAACACGACACGCCGCCGACCGACAGCGAGAGCGTCACCTACCAGACCCAGCGCCAGCGCACCCTCTCCCCCGGCGAGATCGCGCACCTTCCAGCCGGGCGGGGGCTGCTGTTGCGCGGCACGCGCTGGAGGCTCTTGACGCTCGCGTCCTGGCATCGCACCGAGCCGTGGGTCGCGGTGGCCGAGGCGCAGGCCCTGGACGCTTCGCGCTTGGCGGCGTACGCGCAACCGTCGACTTACGAAGAGCAGCCCAGCCGACAGCCGGCTGGACGGCAGGTGTACGGTCGATCACGCTCGCTCGCGTAGGCAATTGTTGGTAGCGCGGTTGTTAGTCGCGCTGGCGACTGGGTTCGTCCGATGCGCTAGTGAGCGTGACATGTGCTCAGACGCCCGCTTTGCCCGGCAAAGCGCAAGCCAGCGGTCCACGCATCAGCACCAGCGTGCCCGTTGGGCACATGTTTGCCGAGGGGAGCCCCAGCGAAGAAGACGTACCAGACGAGCAGCGTGACGACGGCGAGATACAGGTTGATCATCACGATCCGCTCGAGCACGGTGATTCCCACCCTCTGGCTGATGTGGCCCTCGGCCTCCGCGCGCATGCTGCGCATCCAGGCGGGCGGCGTTCAACGCGGGGTCGGCCAATCAACTCGTCATCAGACATTGTTTAGCCAGGCCAGCACCAACGCCAGCACGGCCAGCACGACGCCGCCGCCGCCGACTGCCGCCATGCTCAGCGCGCGCTTGCCCACGACCTGCGAGCCGACCCACAGTGCCAGCAGGGGTGCGCCTGTCCAGATGTTCGCCGTGATGAAGGCGGTAAGGCCCGCCATGGTCGCCCGCTTCAGCCCCATGACGCGAGGCGCCGGCTGCGAACCACCGGCCTCGTGAGCCGGGGGAAGCTCACGCTGGAGCGATGTGCCTGCGGCGTTCCGGTGATGGTCACGGCGACAGCTCCGGATCGCCAAGCACTTGCGCATTCATGGCCATTATGTGCGCGCGCGTCGCGGGCCAGAGCGGGTCGGGGTCGGCCTCTCCGGCGAGTCCCATCAGCGCTAGCCCACGCATGGTCGACTGCCCTAACACCATGAGTGGAATGAGCTCGGGTCGCTCGGCGTGCTCTGGGAAGAGGATTGGCGCGGCCATCGTGTTCAAACGGCCCAATTCGGTTTCGTCATGCGCCCCGGCGATGTGCTGGCAGTCGGCTCTGGGTCGGTGCGCGCCCCAATCCCCAGCTCGATGAGCGCCGTGCGGCAGCTTCCTGGAGATACGCCACATGCGGTCGAGCAGGAGTTCTTGACGCTTTCGGATCGAGCGGGTGCTCGGTACTCCTCCGCCAACATCTCGCCCATGGATTTGGCCCTGATGTAACCAATCAGCTCGCCGAGCAGGGCTGCCTTGGACGCGAAGTGGTGCTGTAGCGCGCCGGGGGTCACGCCGGCGCGCTCGGCTATGCGCCGCGTCGTCGTCTTCGCATAGCCGTACTCGACGAGGCAGTCGATCGCGGCGTCCAACAGCGCCGTGTGCGTCGCCGCTCGACGCTCGGCCTGGGTGCGGCGTTTGTGTTCTTGGCTGAGGCTGGGGAGGTGATCGTCTGAGTATCGCGCGCCAGCGTCGCGTGGCACGAAGTGCGGTCCAGTCGGATACAACATTCCATACGGCTGAAATGTAGTAGGTATATGACAAATGGCAGAGGAACTGCTTGCGTTGAGCCGCGAATGGCTCGCTGTCGACGGGCGAGATCGCGGGGTTCTACGGGCAACATCGTGCGCGATGTGTGGGGGCTGCGCGTGTTCCGCTTCTTCGGCGAGGCGCTGCGCCAGTCGGGCATCTTGATCGTCTCCTCGACGCTGGATCATCTGGGCGCTGATGTTCACCTCGGACTGGGAGGTGCGGCATCGAGGGCGCCTACTTCACCGAGGCCTCGGGCGCGCCCGCGTATTCGCGGGCGTGTTCAGCGGCGTGGTGTGACCTGCGCGAGATCAACCCCGTACGCGTTCGGGTACATGATGGCCGCGAAGGTGGGCACTGGGATCGTCGCCGAGCTGGGGGCGATGCGAATCTCCGAGGAGATCGACGCCCTGGAGGTGATGGGGATCGACTCGATGACGTTTCTGTGCGGCACGCGCCTGCTCGCCGCCTGGCTGGTGCTGCCGTTCATGTACATGGCCGGGATCGGAGCGGCGTTCCTCGCCTCCTACCTGGTAAGCGTTCAGTCCCTCGGTGCGGCGTGGGTGTTTCAGGCGAGGTGGGGGGCTGGGTCGCCGCGGGCGTGGGTGGTGAGCGTTTCGGCGAGGTAAGCGAACAGGGAGCGCTGCTGTAGGCGGCAGGTTGTGTGTGTTGAGAGGAGGCGCTCGATGCGCCGCTCGCCGCTCTCGGATTGGCTGCCCAGGCAGAGCTTGCGGTAGATGACGGCGCTGCGCAGCGAGCGCTCGGCGTGGTTGTTGGTCGGCGCGACATCGTTGTGCGCGGCGAACGTCCAGAGCGCTGGCCAGGCCTTCAGGAGGTTGCGTGCCATGCCCTCGGCAGCGCTTGTTGCGCGCTCGCTTTGAGGCGTAGCGGCGGATGATCGGCTTGTACTCGCGTTGCAGGCAGCGGATCGTGCGCTTTAGCTCGCTGCGATCGGCGGTGTGCTGGAAGACCTCCCAGGCCCAGAAGATTTTCCGTGAGAGTTCAAGGCCGTGCTCGCCGAACTCCTTCTCGGCGGCCAGGCCTTCGGCGTGGGCTTGGAAGTCGCGCTTTAGGTGGCTCCAGCAGAGCTGGCGGGTGAAGAGCGGCAGGTGGCTGTAGGCCCACCAGCGGTCTGAGGTCACGATCCCGGCGTGTCCCTCGAGCAGGCGTGTTGGCGTGCTCCTCGTGGCGGCCGGGGGCGACAGCGAAGACGGCGTGGCGCGCGGTGAACATGCCCCACAGTGCGCGCTGGGCGCCTTTCAAGCGCCAGCCCGTCTCGTCCATGTTCAAGCTCTCGCTTGAGCGCACGCGTCCCAGCAGATCCTGGTAAGGGTCAGCCAGCGCGTCCGCGACGCGCGTGAGGATCGCGTCGACAGTGCCGGCGCAGATGCGCGCGCCGAAGAGCTCTTCGCAGAGCTCCACCACATCACGGCGGCTGACACGGTTGCGTACCGACAGAGCCGCCACCGCCGCCTGAAAGCGCGGCCCGAACGTGCTCGCGGCGATATCGCTTGGGATCTCGGCCCGCGTGTGCCTGCCACAGCCAGGGCAGCAAACCCGCTGAGCGCGATGCTCGATCACCTGCGCGGAGATGACGGGCAGCTCTTCGACCTGGTGGCGAAGCGTCTCGCCGACCGCGAGCAGATCACCTGCAGCGAAGGTGTGACCGCATTCACAGCGCTCAGGCCAGTGCTCGATGACCTCATCCACGGCCGAGAGCGGCAGCAGCTCACGGCCGTGACCCTCATGCCCCGACTGGGCGCCCTGCGAACGCCCGGAAGGGTCCTTCCCACGCTTGGGCTTCTTGTTCGGCGGATCGACGCTCGGCGGGCTGGAGGAGTTACGCGAGCTGCGATTCAGCCGACGCTCCAGCACAGCGATCCGCTCGTCCTGGCGCGCAACCCTCGCGGCCAGCACCTCGACCTGCGACGCCAGCCGCTCATTTTGGGCCGAGAGCGCCAACAGCACCCCCACCACCGCCTCGCGGCCCTGCCCGTAGATCGCCTCAGCCTCAACGCGCTCCACGCATACAGATTCGACGCCCCAAGATTATGTCCCCCAGACCAACTGAACGCTTACCCTACCTGGCGGTGGTGCAGCAGATCGGGTACGTGTCCTCGGGCGGGTACCTTCTGATCTTCTGGCAGTTCCAGGCCCCGCCGGACTACCTGTACAGCCTGATCAAGGCGATGTTCATGGCCACGGCGATCGTGCTCGTGGGCTGCTACTACGGCTACAACGCCAGCGGTGGGCCCGTCGGCGTGGGCAGAGCCACGGCCAAGTCGATGGTGCTCAACATCGTGCTCGTGCACATCATCGGGATGCTCGGCACGCAAGTCTTCTGGGGCACCAATCCGCGCGCTCCGATCGGAGGCTAGAGTTAGGACCGGGCCTCGGTCTGGTGACGGTTCGCCTGGATTCGTGGCTGTTCGGTGGACGCTCGCAATCTGCGTGACAGCGAGCGTCCAACCACGGCGCGGGTTCACGCTCGCTCCGGACGGTGGGTGTCGCGCAAACTGCGGCTCCGTCCGAGCAATTTAAAGACCATTCATGGCATGGCTATGAACTTCTTGGCGTGTGATCGTGAGCAGTCGTTCTTGATGCCGCCGGACCCGCGGGATTGGCTGCCGGAGGGGCATCTGGCGTGGTTTGTGTTGGCGTCGGTCGAGGAGATGGATCTGGGCGCGTTTTACGGCTCCTACCGTCAGGATGGGTGGGGCCGGGCGGCGTTTGAGCCCGGGATGATGGTGGCGCTGCTTTTGTACGCGTACGCGCGGGGTGAGCGCTCTTCGAGGGGGATCGAGCGTCGCTGTGTGGAGGATGTCGCCTACCGGGTGATCGCGGCGCAGCAGACGCCCGATCACGCGACGATCGCGCGGTTTCGTGTGCGCCATGAGGCTGCGCTGGCGGGGTTGTTCAGCGAGGTGCTGGGGCTCTGCCGGGAGTCGGGTTTGGTGAAGGTTGGGGTGATCGCGATCGACGGGACGAAGGTGCACGCGAACGCCTCGCACCACTCAAACCTCGACTATGAGCAGCTCGCCCGCGAGATCTTGAAGGAGGCGGGCGAGGTTGACGCTGCTGAGGACGCGCTCTACGGCGATGCGCGCGGCGATGAGCTGCCGGAGCATCTGCGCACGCATGAGGGCAGGCGCGCTGCGCTGCGTGCGGCCAAAGAGAAGCTCGCGCAAGAGCGCGCAGACACGCAAGACGGGAAGGCGGAGGCGCATGGTGTGGAACTCAAGCTCGATCCGGACGCGATCGTCGCCCGGGCTGATGGGCGTGAGGGATGGTTGCGTGAGGCGCGCCGTCAGCTCGAGGAGCATCGTCGGATGGCGGCAGAGCCAGTCCCGCGCTCGCGGGCGGAGCGCCTGCTCGAGTGCGAACGTCGCTTGCAGGAGAACCTACGAGTCGAGCGCGAAGCGAACGAGGCCTATGAGCACTACCGCGCGCACGGGCGGGACACCCAAGGCCGACGGCTCAGTCGCCCACCGAGCCCATATGAGCCACCGGAGATACCCGCCGGGAAGATCAACACGACCGACCTGGAGGACGTGAGACGCAGCTGCGCGGGTACAACGCAGGGGTAGAGCAAGATCGGGCGGGACGCCGACCGCAGCTCGAGCCGATGATCACAGCAACCCTGCGAGAGCTAGAGCAGATCGGCGTGAGCGACACACCAGCGGTGGCGCTCGCTGACACCGGTTACTGGCATGAGCAACAGATCGACGAAGTAGTGAATACGGGCACCCAGGTCCTGATCCCGCCCGACGCCGGCAAGCACGAAAAACCTCGCCGCGGCTGGACCAGCGGGCGCTATGCCTTTATGCGCACCGTTCTCGCTGGCGACCTCGGCGGGGGGCTCTACCGAAAACGCAAGGCCATGGTCGAGCCGGTGTTCGCTCAAACCAAGCACAACCGGCGCATCACGCAGTTTCAGCGGCGAGGCAGATCCGCCACACGCTCCGAATGGCGGCTGATCACCGCGACTCACAACCTCATGAAGCTCCACAAGCACCACCTGGCCGCCCAGGCGGCCTGAAGGGCCCCGCACGGCAGCGACGGTCGACCTGGCGCGCAGAAGCTGGTCTCTCAGAGACGCGCGCCCACGCCACGGGCACAGGCCCACCACCCCCGGCCACTTTGAGCGACACCCACGACGACAAGGATCTGCGAGCGCAACCAGTCGGATCACGCTCGCTTCGTCGGCGACAGCGCAAGCACGTAGTCGGCACTCCCCGGTCACTTCGCCAACCACCGCCGACCGCTACGACCGCGACTCTTACTCGATCCCATACCCGAGATCGCGGTCCTGCTCGCGCTGTTCCTGGGACTCGCGCATGATCCTGCCGGCCTCGCTCTCACGCTCCTTGGCCTGTTCGTGCTCGTGACGGCCGCGCTCGGCCATCGGTGTCGCCTCGGGCTGCGGCTGGCGCCATTCGCGCTCGGCGGTCGGCGTGGCGATGCTTGGCTGCTGGGCGTGGCTCTCGGCGATAGCCTCGCCGAGGCGTTCGATCGCGCCGGTGTCCATGCCCTGCTCGCCGAGGTCCTCGCGCGCGGCGTAGATGTCGGTGCTCTCGCGTGAGCGCGAGACCGCGACGTAGGCGCGCTCGCGGTCGGTCTGCCAGCCGCCGATCAGCGCGTGCGCGCGGTCGACGGTGAGGCCCTGGGCCTTGTAGACGTGCTGGGCGTAGGCGAGGCGCAGATCCTTGTGCTCGGCGGTGTCGACGCTCACCTCGCGTGGACTTCGCGCTCCTCGGTCTGGATCGTCAGCCGGTTCTCCTTGCTGTTCGCGTCGTAGCGACCGTGCCGCGGGTGCCGTTCTCCACGCGCTGCTGGCCCGGGCACGAACATCGCTTTGGTGAACACGACCTCATCGCCGGCGGCGATGCTGTAGGGCACGTCGGGGATCTGCACCCGGTCGGCGCCCAGCTCGTGGTTCTGATCGCGCGCGTTCTTGGGCTTGCTGGTTGATCTGGTCGAGCTCGGCGTTCGAGGCGTCGGTCAGCATCACCGTGCGCTTCGCCCGGGTTCTCTTCGCGGTCCCTGGCCCACGCCTCGACCATCTGCTCTGCGGCCTGCTCTCGGGTGTCGGTGAGGTGCAGCTGCTCGTGCGCGCACGTACTGCGCCAGCGCCTTGTCGGATTCTCCTGCGCGGATCTGCTGCCAGGCGTCGCGTTCCCAGGGCTGCTCGGCGCGGTGGACCTCGGTCAGCTCGCGCAGTCGGGACCTGCTCCTGGATCGCCTGAACATGCCGCCCGCGCCGATCGCCGAGCAGCTGCGCCTGGTCGCCCACGAGCACGAGCTTGCTCTGCGACCGCGCAGTCGTCCTCGACGAGGCTCGCGAGGCGTTGCGTATCGGCCATCGCCGGCCTCGTCCATCACGACCACCGTCTTGCTGTCCAGCGTCAGCTGCTCGTTCTGCGACTTTGGCCAGCAGCGAGTCGGTCGTCATGCGAGCGCTCGAGCTTCGCGTCGTCGCCCAGCCGCTCGGCCGTCGCGCCGGCGACCGCGGTGCCGATCACCTCATACCCCTCGCTTCTCCACGCGCTCGCCGCCGTCGCGATCACGACGCCCTTGCCCGTGCCCGCCTGGCCGACCAGCACGCTCACGCCGCCCTCGCCGGTGATCGTGCTGCAGCGCCTCGCGCTGCTCGGCGCTCAGCGGCGCGCCGATCTCGCGGCCCGTCTCGCGCCGGGCCGCGCGCAGCGTCTGCCTCGCTGACCGGCGCCGCCTGCTCGCGCGAGCGCGCGCCCGCCACGGCGAGCATCTGCTGCTCGCGCTCGCGCAGCTCGCGCGTCGTCCAGCGCCCGTCCTGCAGCGCGATCAGCTCGCCCTCGCGCACCAGCTGCGCGATCACCCTGTCGGCCTGCTCGGGCCTGCCCCACCCCACCGCCAGCTCATACGCGCGAGCGCGCACCTCGCGCTCGCTCACCGTCGCGCGCTCCTTCGTCAGCGCGTCCGGCAAGCTCCCTGGCGAGGTCGCGGCGCTGCTCGCCGTGGAGCGTTCTGCTGCGAGCGACTGGTCGACGCCGGTGAACAGGCCTCGCGCCTGCTCGCGGGTGAGGCCGTGCTCGGCCCCGACCGCCCGCCACGCCTCGTTCACGTCCACCGCCGGCGCGACGCTCTTGGTGCCGCGCGTGCTGGTCGTCAGGTCGCCCAGCTCGCCCGCGCGCGGGTCGCGGCCGTAGCGCTCGCGGAACCGCGCGGCCGCGCGCTCGATGTCGGCCGAACGGGCCGACCAGCGCTCGCTGAGACCCGCGCGGCACGCCGCTGACCTCGAAGTAGCGGCCATCCCTGCCCGTCTGCCCTCGATCTCCAACCCCTGCGCCTGCAGGCTCGTGCGCGAGCTGGGCGCGATACCACGCGCCGTTCTCCCTGCGCGCCAAGAACAGCGCGACGGCTGTCCACCGCCGCAAAGCGGCCATCCTCGCGCTCCGCGCCCAGCACCACGACATGCGAGTGAAGCTGCGGGTCGGGCACGCCCTCGCGCTCCTGATCGCGCGTCAACCGGCTGGAGGTATGCACGAACTCGGCCGCCAGCACGCTGCTGCGCCCGCTCGTGCCTGACCTGCCCCTCCACGCGCTCGCGCACCAGCTCCACCTCGCGCTCGATCCGGCCGATCGTGCTCGCCACCGCCTGGCCGTGCGCACGCTCGATCAGCTCGCGCTCAGCCGGTGCCGCTCACCGCCCACAACGCCGACACGCTCTTCGGCGCGCTGAACGTCAGGTCGATCCCCGCCACCCGCGTCCCGTTCGCGCCCGCCCGACGCAGCTCCTCGCCCGTCGCCGGCGAGACGCCGTTCATCAGGTCCAGCAGCTCGTCGCGCCCCACCGGCCGCGCCCGGCTCAAGACCGAGCGGTCGAGCAGCTGCGGCGAGCCGTGCCAGCGACTCTGCGCAGCCGCCGCTGGCGCCACCGTCCCCACCCTCAGCTCGCCGATCCCGGCCGGCGTTCGTGAGGTAGTAGTCACCCCGGTCCGACGCCGAGGTCAGATACGCCGCGTACCCGCTCGCCGAACCGCCCGCGATCTTGTGCGTCGTCTGCACACCCGCGAACGTAACACCCGCCCCGTTAGGCCGCTCAATAGGTGTGAAACTCAGCGACGCCTGAGCACACCTCACACGATCTCACACCACCAACAATTTATGTTCACTTTTCCTTCAGCACACTTTGTGCGTCTAGTCTGCTCGCCTTTCAGTCATCGACATGCTCAAACCTACGAACGCATCATTGGGGCATCGATCGAGACCTCGTAGCCCAGGTTCGCGAGACGTTCGATCAGGACGGAGAGGTATTCGTACAGACACTCCCGCGCCCGGATCATCGGGTCGAGATTCTGGTGGGAATGAGCCTTGCTGCAGACCTCGAGATCGTGGCCATGGGAACCTGAGAGAGATGGGTCGCGTGTCGCGAGTGGCAGACCAGCGGGCCGGCGCAGCCTCGGCCGTCTACCATGCCGCGATGCACCGCGAAGCGGACGAGCCCGCATGCGAGGCCGCGCGCCGTGGCCCGTTTTGGGATGTGATGGAAGGTCGCGCCGCTCCCCCACCCGCGGCCGTGCTGCTCGGCTTCGAGCTCGTGAGCATCGACCCGCAGGCCGGCACGATCGAGGTGGCGTTCAACGCGACAGAGCAGTTCCTGAATCCAGCCGGCACGATCCAGGGCGGGCTGCTCGCGGCGATGTTAGACGACACGCTCGGACCGGCGCTCGTCGCGACGCTGTCGCACGGCGAATGGGCGCCGACGACCGACCTGCACGTGCAGTTCCTGTCACCAGCGCGGCCGGGGCGAATCATCGGCCGCGGGCGCGTCGTCCGCCGCGGCGGCCAGGTCGCGTTCATGGCCGGAGACCTGCGCGACGAGGACGGCAACCTGCTCGCGACCGCCACCGCTACCGCAGCCGTCCGGCGGAGCGGTTAGCGCACGCGGGGCGTGTCCGAGCTGGGGGACAGCGGCGGCTGTGACTGTCAGACGCATGTCGCGCTGCTCTTCTACTGGTCAGCGGTCGAGGGGCCCGACCGCCACGCCCGTCACAATCGGGCGGGTGGAGATGCCGCGACGGTTTATGGTCTGCGGGCATGCTGATCCGGGATGCCGACCCAGAGCGCGACGCGAGCGCCTGTGTGGCGATCTACGGGCCGTACGTCTCCGATTCGGTCGTGTCCTTCGAGGAGCAGCCGCCGACCGCGGAGGAGATGGCGGATCGCATCGGTGCGGCGTACGCGTGGATCGTCGCCGAGCACGAGGGCGTCACGCTGGGTTACGCGTACGGCTCGCGTCACCGGGAACGTGCCGCGTACCGCTGGGCGGCGGACGTTGCCGTGTACATCAATTCAGACCATCACCGATCGGGCATCGGGCGCGCGCTGTACACCCGCCTGTTCGAGCAGCTGCGAGCGATCGGCTTGTGGACATTGTGCGCCGGGATTACCCAGCCGAACGACGCGAGCAACGGCCTGCACCGCGCGCTTGGATTCGTCCCCGTCGGGACCTACCGGCGCATCGGCTGGAAGGCCGGCGCCTGGCACGACGTCCAGTGGTGGCAGCTGGACCTCCACCCCGGCGAACCGGGACCACCAGAGGAGCTCCAGCAGGCGGTTACATGACGAGCATACGCGTGATCCAAATACAGGTCGCAAAACTCCCTGGCGTCGCTTCGGTCCCCGGTTGACAGTGCGACCATCAGCAATGCCTCGACGTAGGTCAGCTCCTGACGCAGTCACGGATAAGCGGTGCCGCGGGCGTCAGTGCAGGATGGGTTAGCATGCAAGAAGGACCGTGCTACGCAACGTCGCGCTTTGGCTGAGACCGGCAGGGTGGCCATTTCTGCCCGAGGCGGTGCGTCCTCGGACGTTGCTGCTGGCGTGGGCTGCGATTCTCGCGCAGGCCGTGTTTCTCGGCGGGTGGGTGCTCGCGGGCGCTCTCGAACCCCATTACTCGCAGGTTCGCCAGTACATCAGCGAACTCGGCCGGGACGGCGCCGCGAACCCCTGGATCTTCATGACTTTCGTCGGCGATCTGGGGATTGGGCTTGATCGCGCTGGCGGTCGCGGTCGTGCCATCGCTGCGCACGCGGCCGTGGCCGCTGGCGATGCCGTTGTTCTTCGTGCTCGCCGGCGTGTGCGCGATTCGGTCGGGCCGCTGCGCATGGACTGCTCGACGATCCTGAGCGCGGCGTGCAAGTCACGCGAAAACACGGCGGCGGTCTCGTGGCATTACTAAGCGCATACTGGTTGAGCCTCGGCATCAAGGTCTCGCTCCTGCTGACGGGCTTCGCCTTTGCCCGCTCGGCGTGGCCGAGCCGGCTCGGGCGACTCGTGCTGAGCGGCGCTCTCGTGCTCCTGGTCGCGGGGATCGTCACGTTTTTTCTGCATGACTCGTTCGCCGGCTACCAGGGACTCGAAGAGCGCCTGTGGGCGTTTGTGGCCAGGCCTGGGCGCTGGTATGCGCGACGGTGCTGATCCTCGAGGCGACGCTCGACGCCAGACACCCTGCAGGCACACGAAGCTTCCATGCGGCGTTCTGCGCTGGCCGAGCCGAGCCGCTGTTGGCGTCGATCCGGCGTAGTTCGCACGGGTCCGTCTCCAACCTATGGTTCTCCCTTCGACGCAGAGGACTTGCGCCGCGATTGGCCGAGCCGCCGTGAACGCGAATAGGTCGCTCTGCCGTCTCAGTTAGCCTTACCAGACGATGAGCGAGTGACCGGGGCGAGCGCTACGAGCCCAGTGTTTCGCCTTCGCCGCCTCGAACTCGTCCGCCGACAGCACGCCTTGGTCACGCAGGCCAGCGAGACGTTCAAGCTCGGATGCGACGGATGCAGGCTGCGCTTGCGCAGCCGGGGTATTCGGCGACGGTGGCGGTAGGCAGCGTGTGAAGCGATCGATGATGCGCTCGTTTGGGTCGCCTTTGAGCGCCGTCCAGATGTTGTCCTTCGCCGCCGAGGCTCGAAGGTGGAGGCGCGTGTGACCGGGCGCGTCGTCGTCTAGCTCGATCCGCAACTCGCCCCAAACCGTTCCCTTGTGATAGTTACCCTTGCACACAGCGGCCTCAGCGTCGGCTTCGATCTTTGTGAACCCGCCCGATCGAGAGCGCCTGCTCGACGACATGCATCAGGTCGTCTGGCGTGCCGGGGAGCACCATCTCTTGTCGCAGATCCTTCCCTCGCAGCGCCATTGGCGCAGCCTACCGGTCCTTCCATCCGAAGGTCGTGGTCTTGGCCTGCTATCGAAGCGCATGGCTCCGGGCGTGCGCTACGGCTCCAATCCTCGGGAGCTTGTGCAGGTGCGTATAGCGGGCTCGTGGCTCGGGAGCATTTGGATTACTGTCCGCGCTGCTGAGCACGTAGCGGTGCGTCTCCCAGACCGCCTGTGGAAACTCCCCACCCTCGGGAATGGGCTCCCACGGCGGCCCGACATCGACCTCGACGTCAATATGGGGCGGCGGTCGATCGGGGGATGTCTCGGACCTCTTGGTCGTTCGGACCACCGACGAGTAGAGCCTGCATCCAGAGATTGTATGCCGTCCTGCTGTACGGTAACTCTGTGACGTGGTGGCTAAAGCGGGTTTACTGGACCAATGGGCGCGCAGACGCAAGGCACTGGCGAACCTGGGAGTGGCTGACTGACCCACCAGGACGAGACTCTGAATGGTGGGAGCGCGAGGAGCCACCCAAGCCCGGCGAAACGAATCCACGCCACGGTCCGCACTACGAGGCGGGGGACCTCATAGTCGTGTGCATCGCGGGATCGCGTGGCTGCCCGCCCGATCTGGTTCGCAGGTGTCCTGCGATCTACAGAGTGATAGCCGAGCCTCGATGGGACCCTGATGGCGTCGATGAAGGCCAACCAGATGATGACGAATGGGGGAAAGAGGGTGACCGCTGGGGTGTGATGACCCACGTGTCCTGCATTCACGCTGTCGATTCCCAAGATGGGCCCTACCCAGAAGCCTTTGGCGTCGAGCTACGACCGGGCAGCCGGTCACCCCATATCACCCTCGACGATACCGTCGGACAGGAAGCCAAGCAACTCCTCGAACAGATCGAGCGAGGGATCGACCATCCTTCGCCGTCTACTCCGCGCGACCGCCAGGTCAAAGTGACAGAGGTTCCGATCGAGGAGGGCGACGTCTGAGGGATACGAGGTCACCAGTAAGGCGGAAACCAGGCGAGCGCACCGAAAGGAGCGCCGGCTCGTAGCGGATTACGTGAAGTATCTAGGCGAGCCTGGCGAGTTCGTTCACCGTCACAAGATTTATCCTGCCGGCGCCACCGGACCCTTGTATAGCGATATTTTCAGCAAGGCGCGTCGGCAGCTCATCGAGGCCAAGGCCGACTCGTCGCGGGGTAATGTTCGCATGGCGATCGGACAGCTTGCAGATTACGCACGCTTCGTTTATCCGCCCCCAGACCGTGCACTTCTCTTGCCAGCTAAACCATCACAGGACGTAATTGAGCTATTGGACAACCAGGGCATCAGCGCAATCTGGCGAGAGGGAACTGGTTTTCGGGACAATGCCGATGGCCGCTTCACATCGCACGGCAACAGCCCGAGGTCACAATGACTGAGGCTAACTCACCAGATCCTACGAGCCTCTATCACAAGAACGCCAACAGACACGGTGCTGTTGGCTAGCCGGCGGGTGTGCCCGCCGCCGAGATGCTCGATCAGTTCACGCAGCCCCTGGACGTGCTCCGCAGCCGGCCTGCTCGCGGGCTCGGTGTCCTCGCTGGTGTCGAGCGCGATCTTCGCCGCCTCAGCAAGGGCCGCTCGGTGTTGTTCGCCCTCGACCTCGATCTGGCGCTCCGAATCGACCTGGCGCCACCCCAGGACGTTCAACAGCGAGCGCGCACAGTCCAGACGCTCCAACGGGAGCGTGTACACGTCCGGGTTCGTCTCGCGCCCGGCCGGGCTCGTGCACGCCGAGACATCGTCGGCGGCGAGGCCGAGGCTCGCATACGCGCCGGTGCGCAACAGCCGCACCACCGCTCCGTCGATCACGATCGTGCTCTCGTTCGCCGCATCGTCCTCCCGCGTCTGCTTCTCTTGATCTGGCATGGCAAGAAACCACCTTTCTTCCGTGCAAGCCTCGGCCCGGCCGTAATCCGGGCCGAGGCCAACTATTGACTTGACGACCGCACAGAGCGGCCCCTTGACCACGTCCCACGAGAACGCCTCCCGGCATCCTTCGTGCGCTCCCTCGTCGGCGAGGACACGCTCGATGCCGCATCGGCACCCGCGCCTGGCCTTCCGCCATCCCCACCATCTGTCCCAGCGAGACGCCGAGCGCGTCAGCGAGCGCCCACAGCTTCACCAGGCTCGGGTTGCGGCCCTTACGCTCGATGCTCGACAGGTAAGTGGGATGCAGGCCGGCGGCGAACGCCAACGCTTCGATCGACAACCTCCGCCGACGCCGCAACACACGGATCACGCGGCCCATGTCGCCGCTTGTCGGGGAGCACGCTACGCCGGCCTGTCCGGCATGACGCCCTGTCACGGGCATATCCTGAATCCTGCATCGGGAGCTCGTTCTCCTGGTGTGTAGGCGCCGCCTGAATACTCCCCACCCTTGGCCGGTTGAAAACGGGACCCCCTTTCGGGGATGACAGCCTGACTCGGTTAGCCATGCCGAGGCGAGGAGGAGCAGGTGATCGACGTGGACGGGTGGGCGGAGATCAGGCGCATGCACCGGGGTGGAGCGGCTCTCGATCCGCCAGATCCACCGCCGCACCGGCCTGCACCGCGAAACGATCCGCTGCGCGCCCTCTCAGACGATCTTAGAGCCGCCGCGCTACCGCCGTAAAGGTGCACCCTCCAAGCTCGACTCCTTCAATGCGATGAGATCGAGCGCCTCCTTGCGCTTTTTCAGACCCGCGCATCCCAAACACCCGCATCCGCGAGCTGATCGCAGTAGCTGGGCTATGAGGGAGGCTAAGACAATCCTCGACACCTACCTGCGCGAGGTGCGCCCCCGCTTTGCTCCCAAGCGCACCTACCAGCGCACCGTCTACCGGGCGGCCGAGATCTGCCAGTTCGACCTCTGGGAGCCGAAGGGCGAGATCCCGGTCGGTCACGGCAAACCAGACAAAAAGGGGCTGGGTCGTCACCTCAGAGCTTGGGTTCTCAAGGGCCGCCGCCGGCACCCTGATCTTCGCCAAGCAGGCTCCTCCGACATCCCTCTGGGGCATGGGTCGCTGCCTGGCGAAGCTGGGGGCGCTGCCGGAGACCGTGGTCTGGGACCGCGAGGCGGCGACGCCCCCCGGAGGGGGCAAGCCAAGCGATGCCTTCGCCGCCTTCTGCGGCGCTCCTGGCGGTCGGCTGGCTTGATCTTGGGAGGCGGCCGACCCGAAGTCAAAGGACATCCTGGAGCGAAAACCACCGTTTCATGCGCTCTCAACTTCGAGCCCTGCCCGGGCCTTCGCCTCACCCGAGCACTTCCAGGTCCTGCCTTGACGAGTTGGTTCAGCGAGCTCGCCAACTCGGCGCTTTCACCGTGGAATCAGGGCGATTCCCGCCGAGCGCCTCGTCAAAGAGCGAGAGCGGATGCGAGCGCTGCCCGAGCCGATGCCCGACACCGATCGGCGCTTCGTCCCTACCCGGGTGCCCCCAGCAGCCCTACCTGCGCTTTGACACCCAACGACTACTCCCTGGACCCCCGGGCCGCGCGGGGCGCCGCGTCGAGGTGAGAGGTCTCCCAGCGCCAGGTGAGCGCGATTGCGCTGGGCAACGGTGAGCTCGTCGCCCGCCACCGTGCGCTCCTTCGCCAAAAGCACCTGACCTTCACCGACCCCACCCACCAGGCCGCTCCTCGATGAGCTGCGCGGCGCCCGCCGGCGGGGGCCCGAGGTCGAGGTCGAGCGGCGCTCCCTGGAGCGCTATGACGCCCTGATCCCGGCATGAGCAAGACATCGGAGGATCTCACTCTTCTCTTTCCGCGCCTTGAAAGCGCCGGCTGCGGCGAGGGCACTGCCCAAGCTCGCAGCGAGCGCGCCCGAGAGGAGGAGTGGTCACACGAGCGCTTCTTGGAGGCGGTCCTCTCCACCGAGGTCGCCTCGCGCGAGTCCCACGGCGGCGAGAGCCGCATTAAGGCGGCTCGCTTCCCGGCCCGAAAGACCCTGGAGGAGTTCGACTTCACCTTCCAGCACTCGGTCAAGAAGCAGGTGATCGAGCACTTGGGCCAGCTTGACTTCCTGCACGGTCGTGAGAACGTCGTCCTGCTCGGCCCGCCGGGAACGGGCAAGACGCACCTGGCGATTGCGACGTGGGCATCCGCGCCTGCCTGGCAGGCCAGCGGGTCGCCTTTGCCACCGCGACGGAGTGGGTTGCGCGGCTGGGCGAGGCAAAGCGGGCGGGCAACCTCGAGGCCGAGCTGCGCCGCTTGGGCTTCGTGCCCTTGATCGTCGTCGATGAGGTCGGCTACATCCCCTTCGATCCCGAGGCCGCCAACCTGATGTTCAGCCTGGTCTCGGCGCGCTATGAGCGCGCCTCTTTGATCGTCACCTCGAACAAGCCCTTCTGCGGCCTGGGGTGAGATCTTCTGCTACGAAGCGGTCGCCGCGGCGATGATCGACCGGCTCGTCCACCACGCCGAGATCCTCGCCCTCAAAGGCGACAGCTTCAGGCTCAAGGACAAGGACTCCGGGCTCGCCGCCGCCCAGGGACTGAAGCGCGAGCGTCCGCCGGCCCCGCTTCGCCCTACGGGGCTCCGCTACGCAGGCGCCCAACCCTCCACAGAAAGGGGTGACTATTCAACCGGCGAAAGGGGGTGACTCTTCAACCGGCCTCTGACATGCCCACGACCCTCCGGCCCTCGTCGACGCAGCGCGGGGGTCAATTTCAACGTTGCGCCCACGTAAGCACGCGCCTCGGGCGATGTCAAGGATTCCGCCGAAAGTTGGCGCGAAATCGTCCATGTATCGCTACGAGCCGCCGACCGAGGCGATTTCGCACAGGCAGTGATGGGCGATGTGCACCGGGGCGACGGAAGGCGGTAGAGGGGTGGGGCGTCCGCGACCGCGGCATGGGATCGCGGAACGCTTACGTACAGCAAATTGGTAGGCAATCGGTAAACGAACGCCGAGGACCGGGGCTGGACCTGAGCACGAAAAAGCCCCGCGTTGACGGGCGCCTTTTCGCATAGCGGGGGAGCGATCAGGTCTTACGGCGACCTCGACCACCGGTAGAACGAGCCTTCCCCGGCTGGCCTGGATCGTAGCACCAGCGCCTGCGCCTAGAGCGAGCCCGCCGGGATCGTCTGCGGGTTGACGATGATGCGGCGACCTGCGGCCAGTTGTTCGGCGTACGCCGTCAACCACTCGTCGGAAGGCATCACCCCAAAGTCCTGCTGCCAGCGCGATGCGAGGACAGACTTCACGGCGGAGACATCCTTGCCTCGCTCGGTGGCGTGCAGGCTGTCGAGAAGGGTCTGCATCTGGCTTGCCCGCTGCGCGACAGCCGTGTTTGCGGCTTTCGTAAGTGCGTCGGGATTCCATTTGATGTCTGCCATGTCTGCGAACTCCACGATACCGCCGAGGACCGACGTCGGGTCACGCAGCGCATGAGGCCGATAGGTCGAGGGCTCGTACCCCCAGGGCCCGGTGCAGCCGATTGTCGCTTGCGGAGCGGCGCGAGCTCTGCTCTGCTCTGGGGCCCCGTCGTTGAGCGTCGCAAGCAGGCTGTTGCAGATGTCGAGCATCGCGTCCGTGGGTGTGTCGTCGCTCACGGCGGCAAGCTGGCCTTCGACCTCCTGCACGGCGGTCTCCGCGCCACTGACCTCAGCGAGCGCAGCTTCCAAGCATGGCGAGAGCATCGAGATCGCCCTCTCGCGTGATCCTGGCACGAACGCGGCTATTCGACCACGCGCGGCGATCGAGTGCAGGGCGTCCGCCTGAGCCGCAAAGATCAACCGCGATGCCACCGATCATCGTGGAAGCGGCGGAAACGTGGCCTGCGGTCATCGCGGGCCTCATTTCGGGCTTGGGTGCGGCGGTGATCGTAGCGGCCGTGACGCTGAAAGCCGCGAGGAAACAGCGGGAAAACGACATGACGCTGGCGCAGCAGCAGCGGGATGCAGACGCGGAGCGGACGGAAAAGCAGCTCGCACACGACCGCGACATGCGGGACCTTCAGTACCTGCGCGAGACGCTGGCTCCGATCGCGGAACATGCCATCGGCTGGGAAGCCTTCACGTCGCTGCACTTCCTGGTGGATCAAGCCGAGAACCGCGAGTTTGACGAATGGCAAGAGGCCATCCAGCAGCCGGTGGATCAGGTCGGAAAGACGGCGGAGAGGCTCCGACGAGACCGGCGTGTGTTGGTGGTCCTGCTCGGCCCAGAAGTGGAGGTACCGAAGTGGCTCGGCGAACTGGCGAGCGACGGTGACGCGCTAATCCACATCGCCCGGAAACGCGTGGAAGCCAAACAGACTACGCCAGAGATCAGGCTGGCTCTCGATGGCCTCTGGGTGAAATATGGGTTCGATCAATCGCGATTCCTTGAACACGCCAACAAAGCGGTGCGCCTGAGCTCAGACTAATCGTCTCGCGGAGTTCGATTCAACGCACGCCAGCCGGCATCGTAGTTGCTGAGCCCAGGCGTGGCGGTAATCAAGCCGAGCATCGCGGCGTAGGTCTGCATGACCGGCTCCGGCATGTCCGCTACGGTTCTCCATTCGAAGTGATCCATCTCCTCGGCCATCCCTTGGAACGTCTCTTGGTAGCTGGCACCCTGACCGATGACTGTCATGTCGCCGCCGGCAAGCCGCCCGATCTGCTCCCGGTCCATGTCGATGAAATGCCTACGCTCCCCGGACGTGAGATGAGGTCGCCGACCTCTGGCTGGAGCTGGTTGAACGACGGCATATCTTTCCATCCGCGCGACCTTGACGAGCGGCCCAAGGCGCGCAGCACGAGACGGACGCCTCCACCTTCCCACGCGATCGTGGGTGCCTCGCCGTTCGCATCGGGGTCCAGCCCGTCAAGCCACCCGCCACGAACGCGGCGAGGTCGCTCGCAGGGAAGTCGGGGGCCTGTGTCCGGGGGTGCCTCGGAAGTTGAGTTCGGCTAGCCCGACGTTGAACTGCGCCTCGGGGTCGATCGGGCGCAGCGCCTCATACACCGTGCGCGTCCAGGTCTCCGCGTCGAACTCCACAGTAGCCTAGATCAGCCCGACGGGATACTGCAAGAGCTGCGGGACGCGCTCGAAGCGCTTGCGCAACCCAGCCGCCGATGGTGCCGCCTCCGATCGCGCCCTCGGTCGTGTCGTGCCGTACTCATCACGCAGCGCGTGGGCCACGGCGAGGTCGTCCCTCAGTTCCTCGTCGGAGAACGTGTTGATGACGGCCACGGCCCACAGCCCGGAACCTCCTGTGGGTACTTCCTGAGCAAGTAGGGAGCGCTGGTCAGCCATCTTCGCTCCGAGTATCGGAACCGGGTCAGGTTCCACCGTCGTCGCCGAGCACGCGCCGCTCCGTCTCTGCCTGCGACTCGTCCGGATGCCTGAGGAGGTCCGACAGCGGCGGCTTAGAGTGGACCTTCTCGCCGTCGATTTCCGCGACTACCCCGGTCGCGGAGACGTGGGCGCGCTCTGCGCCTCCGTGCTTGACGATCATCTCCCCGCTCTCGTCCACGCGCACATGCACGCCTTTAATGACCGCTTTGCGGAAGGCATCGACCAGTTCTCGATCAGGGCATCTACATCGTTCAGATCGGTGGGCATCAGCGCAGCATAGCGCCGTGCTCTCGCGCCAGGGACCGATTGTCGAGCGCATTCGACCACGGAGAACTAGCTGAAGTCGCCGGGTCCCATGAACGTCGAGATATCCGAGCTTGGCGTGCACGGCTCAGCCAGCCTTCGTGCTCGCTCCTCCTCGCTGATAGTTGGCAGGTCCGGCGGCGGCTCGTACGCTGGGTCCACCCACTCGCAATGCTGGCAGGCGCCGCCCACCATCCGGTACGAGCCACACTCCTCACAGCGCGCGCCGAGCTGATCCAGACGTAGCCGCGCGGCCTGAAGGCCCCGAGGAGATGCTCGACGGCCTTGAGCCCGATCTCGGCGTCCATGCGAACGGCGTCTCGGCGTGCGTCAGCCAGTTCACGTATTTCCAGGTCTCCACGGCCAGCTTCTTGAGGTAGGACCGCAGCTTGTCCGCGCTCCCGCCGGCTGCGAGGCGGTTCGCGAGTAGCTCCGCCCAGTCCTTGAAGTTTCCCCGCTCCGGAGGCGCTTCTCGATCCGCGACGAGGTCGTCGCTACACGTCTCCCCAATAAACGCCAGGAGGCACTCGCGTAGCCGAACGCCCACCGCCTGGAAGTTCTCCGCCTCATCCCCACTGTCGTACGCCTCGAACGCCTGCTGCCAGCGACGCCAGGACCCGGGAAGAAGCAGCGCTGGCTCCGGGGCGACTGGTACTCTCCGCTCCTGCTGGTACAAAAGCCGAAGCGCGAGCCCGACGTGGAAGGTGAGCACGACGTCGCGGCTTCGAGGTCGGCTTGGCTGTAGAGCATCGTCGGGTTGGTGACGACCCACCAACGTGAGTCGGAGCAGTGCACGTCCCAGATGTCGTGGCGTACCGGACCGACCATCTCGGAGGCCGCCTTCTCAAGGTGCACGACTGCCTCCTCGGCCTGGCCTTCGGCGTAGGCTCGAATCGCGCCGGTCTCAGTCTTGGTTGCCTCCATGTCGTCCCAGCGTAGAAGCCCCATGCGCTTGTCCCCCCTTGTCGGAGCTCGTGCGAAATCGCCCCTCTCGCGTGATCCGACAGCCCCGACGGGTTATCAGGCAGCCACGAGCTGCGCGGCCGTCTCGCGCGCCTCAGCGCGGTATACGGTAGCTCCGGGAAGTTGATTGAAAGCACGACTCGTCGCGGCTTGCGCCGTGGGCGCCAGCGCGAGGTAGGCGATCAACTCGCGTGTCGGCACGCGCTTGGGCGGCTGGCCGGTGCCGTCGATCCGCAGCGGGCCGAGCAGCGCCAGCGAACCACCCTTGACCTTGACGACGCCTGCGCAATCCTCGAAGCGCTCCCCGACCTCGGCAAGTCGCTCGCCGAGGCCGACCCCGAACTGCGCGTTACATCTACGAAGCGTTCCAGTTCGTGTCAAGCGCCTTCGGTGCGACGAGCGGCCTCGATTCAATCGCGGCTACGGTCGCCCATAAGACCATAGCGCCTTGAGACATTCAGGCAAACCTCGGCCGGCTCCATAAGTCACGTGGCAGAGTAACGTGACAGAGTTCAGAACAATTGACTCCGGGTCGACAATTGGATATTGTCGCCAAATGCGCGCACGGGGAGTCCTCGGCAGCGTCTTGGTGGCGATTGCCTGCGCTACGCTTCCCGCGGGCGCCTCAGCGGCTCCCGGCGCCACGGTGATCGGCGCGACGGGCACCCAGTCCCTGAAGGTCGCCGTCCCCAAGGGGAAGTCCACCGCGACCCTCGTTCTGCTCGTCCGCAACGACTCGTCCCACGCGGCCAAACCCAGCGCCAGCTTCATCTCGACCGCACCGAGTTTGAAGGTCGCCGTGAAAGCGACGGCCGCGACCCTGCAGGTAGGAGAGATCGAGCCGGTGGTCGTGCACCTCACCGCTGCCGAAGCCAGCGCGCTGAACGGAACCGTCACAATCGGGCTTGCTGGGAGCCGCCAGAGCCGCCACACTCAGGAGCAGACGGTGCCGGTTGCGGTCGAAGAACCCGCTGTCCGCCGGCCGTGGAGCCGGAAGAAGTGACGCTGCACGTGACCCGTGGCTGCTGGTTCGGCACATTCATCTGTGGTACGAGCTCGCCGTCGGTCATCGGCGTTTCGAGCAAGTCCGCCACCCTTATCGCGACACCCTGAGTCGCGTCGCCGGTGCCAGCAACGGCGGGAGCGCAACGATCACGCTCGCTCTCGCGAAGAATGACAATTCGTCTAAGCTCCCGCAGGGCCTGACCGCGGCGAACGTAACGGTCGAAGCCCATAGCCACGGCGCCTACTCGACGACGTTCGTCCTCGATCCTGAAGCCAAGCAGGACGGTCAGCTGAAGGTCAAAGTCGAAGTCCAGGTCTGGTGGCTCTGGCCGCTGCTCGTGCTGCTCGTGGGCGCGTTTGCAGGCTATCTGACGCGGTGGCTTATGGGCAGCTACAGAAATCGGAACGTGCTCAAGGCCCGCTTGATCGAACAGCGCGATCGGTACGCCCAGCGTCTCGCAAGCCGATCGCCGGGGGTCTACCCGCTTAGGACCTGGTTCGGCGAGTTCACCGACCCGATCCCGAAGATCCCGCTCACCCGCGAAAAGGACGCAGAAGGCCAGATCGGCTTCGTCGAAACCTGGTTCGAAATCCAACAGGCGCGCAGCAGCGCGGAGGTCGAAACCGTCGGTAAGCGTGTCGAACAACTCGTCAGCGATGTCGCGGTATGGGGTAAAGTCAGCGACGCGCTGAAGTCTCTTGACGTCGCCTTTCGACGCAACGTCCCTGACCCTCAGGTGCGTGGCCTGGAGATTGCGGCGTATCAGGACACCAACGCGCTGATCAACAAGCAGCGATTTCCGCAGCCCAAGAGCTTGGCCGAAGCGGAATCCGAGATCGAAGCCCTTGCGCAGCAGGCGCAGATCGTCGCCGCCTATGAGCGGGCGCGGGTCGCCTGGAATGCCCTGCCGCACGACACAACCACCTACGACGGCGACGATCCAAAGAAGATCTATGGTGCTCGCGCCGATGTGATCTATCGAAAGCCAGACGACGCACAGAAGCTGATCGAAGAACTCGAAGCCGCCGCGGGAACGCTCGAGCAAGCGTCCGAGCGGCTGCCCTCGCAGCCGGAGTTCGCCCGACGCTCGCAGATGCTGATCGCTCCCCGGACACTGGTGATCAGTCCCGAGTCGGTCCTCGCCGAGGCGGCGCAGCGGCATCACGCCGACCGTCCCGCAGGGTGCCCTGCCGGCCAGGGAACCCGATCCCCGCGAGATACGGCGCGCGATCTCGGCGATCGACTGGATAGTGTTCTTCGCCACCCTGCTTGTGTCGGCAGTGCTCTATCTCCTCACGCTCTACGTCGGAAAGAACTTCGGCGCGCCAAGCCAGTACATCCAAGCATTCGCGGTCGGCTTCGGCGGCCAAGCGCTCGTGGGCGTGGCGACGATCCCGCTCGCCCGCAGCCTCGTAACAGTCGCCAAACAGGCCGGCAGCTGACGACCCGATCCGCTGCTGGACGTTTGAGGTCCACGCGATGTAGAGGCGGGCCGTCGGCATCCCGAGGACACGCTCTCGCAGCGAGTCAGAATCCCGGCGGGTAGCGGATAAAAATCCGGCGGGCTGCAGCCTCGAGCTTGGTCCCCAACTTGGTCCCGAGATGAGCATTTCTAAGGTAACCTGAGCGCACACGATCGCCCGTGTTTGCTGGCGATCGCACCTCACACAGCCCCCTTTGGAGCCCTTTTAATCCGGTGGGGCGGGTTCGAGTCCCGCACGGGGCATTACGGAGCGAGTCTCCACCCTTGACAATGCCCTCACGTACTGCCATCGTGTGTACATGGCCGCAGTCAAGGAAAGTCGCCTGCAGATCAGGGTTCAGCCCTCCGACAAGCACCTGCTCGAGCGGGCCGCGGCCGCCGCGCACCTGAACGTTTCGGCGTTCGTGCTGCAGGCCGCGGCCTCACGGGCCGAGGAGGTTCTTGCGGCCCGCCAGAACATTCGCCTCAGCCCACCGGCAGCAGCGGCGTTTAGCGAGGCGTTGGAGCACCCCGCCCAGGTCAACGAGCGACTCGCCCAAGCCCTGCGACGGCCGCGCGAATTCAGCTGGCTTGACTGAGCTCCGTCGCCCAACGCCGCTCGACACCAAGCGACACGAGCGCGCCGGCTTCGAGTCCGGCGATCCGACGCTCGACGAATGGCTGCATCGTTATGCGGGACAGAATCGCCGCCATGACACCGCCGCCACCTGGGTGATCCTCGACATGCACGACACCGTCGTCGCCTACGCGAGCATCGCGATGACCGGCATCGACCGCTCCGGCGCACCGCCGACCGTCGCCCGGCACGCACCGGACCCAGTGCCGGCTCTTTTGCTCGGCCGGCTCGCGGTAGATCGCCGCCACAGCGGGCTCGGCATCGGCACGACACTCGCAGCCCACGTTCTTGCGACCGCCGTTGAGCTCAACGCCAAGGCGGCCTGCCGCGCAGTCGTGGTCACCGCATTGAACGCCGACGTCCGCCGCTGGTGGGAACGCCTGGGCTTCCGCGCTCTCGACCCCACCGACGAGACCTGTCTGGACCTCTACCTGCTCACCAGCGAAATCGAGGCCACGCTCACGGAGCATGGCTGATGGCCTGAAAGCAGCCGAGCCGACCGCGCGCTACAGCGGGCTCAGCGGCGACTCACCCGCCATCTGCCGCTGGCGCCACTCAGAGACCGGTCTCCTGCTCGACGCCATGCCCTCGGGGAAGCCCCAAATTGGGTCCCGCTTCGATGCGATCATCCTTCGGCCAGCTCCGCGAGCAGGGCCTGCGGCGTGACGATGCGCACGCCGCGATGCTCGCCGACCGGCAGCAGATGCCGGCGGTCCCCTGAGACGAGCGCCTCGGCCTTGGCCGCCACCGCGCAGGCCAGCACCACATCGTCGTCGCGGTCACCGGTGATCGCCTCCGGCGAGCGCACAGGCGCAGCTATGCGCTCGTACGCAAGTTCCATCAGGAACATCTCGATCTCCCGCACACGCGCAGGCTCGAAGCCCAGCTTCACGCTCAGCACGCGCGTGAGCTCATCGAGGACCGGGTCTGCCAGCACCAGCTCGACGCGGCCGTCGATCGCCGCATCGATCACACGACTGGGAGGGCCACCGGCGATAAACGCCGACACCAGGACGTTCGTGTCATAGAGCGCGCGTGTACTCACACACGCGCCGTACGCAGCTCGTCGACGAGCGCTTCCACATCCTCGGGGCCAACCCCTCGCGCCTCTGCCTGCTCGCGCCCGTAGCGCTGCAGATCGGCAAAGCGTTCGTGCTGCAGGTGGCGGCGCAGCGCATCGCGCACCACCTCGCTCTTGGTCTTGCCGCTCGCACGAGCCAGCTCCTCGGTCTCACGAGCGAGCTCGTCAGGAATCGACACTGAGAGTAGGGGGGACATATGAAATCATCATATCAGCTAGCCTGCCTGGACCTCTACCTGCTCACCAGCGAGATCGAGGCCACACTCACGGGGCATTGCTGATGGCCTGAAAGCAGCCGAACCGACCCCCCGCTACAGCGGGCTCAGCATGACCGCCCGCTCGGCGCGCATGGTGGCCACCTCCTCGGCTTTCAGACCCTCAGCGAACTCGTCGATCTTGCGCTTGGGGCCCGTAACGGTAAAGGCGACCTGGGTCGCAAGCAGGTGGGGATGCTCGATCAGCTCGCACTGCAGGCCGAGCTTCTGCGCCCATTCGAGCATCGACTGGTCGAAGGTTGCGCGAACGAGCTTGCCCGCGCTTGCGACCATCGTGCGCGTTTCCAGCGCCTCGGCGTCGCGCTCGGCCGCTTCGTCGATCCGCTTCTCATCCACAGTGAGCGGCGGATCGGTCTGGCGCCACTCGTCAAGCCGCTCATCCCAGTGGCTGATGCATATGCTCGCCTTGACACCGTCCTTCCGCAACACACCTTCGATCGCGGCCCGCGCCGCCGTGAGAGCCGGCTCGGTCGCGGCATAGGCGAACAGCTGCCTGCCGTCGTGCGTGACCACGACATCGTGCGCAACCGCCGCCCCGACGTCGTGCACGACATCCGGGCCGCGAACGCGTCCGAGGAGATGATCGAGCGCGCCGCGCGTGTCCGCGGCGTCCAGCTCGGCCTTTAGCCGCCAACCCTGATCTTCTGACACGTCCCCTCCGATCTCGTTGCTGGAAATCATAAAGGCGGCGCCACAAAGCCAGGGCAAGCGCCTGACTCGCGGCCGAAGCGCACTCGTCGCAGCGGCTAGCATCGCCGAGCGGATGCAGGACACACCGGTCTTTCCCAAGGCGAAGCGCGGAGCGGCGATGTACGAGTCGTTCTACCTGCGCGCGGTCGCGCCGCACGAGCCGGTGGGGGCGTGGCTGCGCTACACCGTGGACAAGCATCCCGGGCAGGAGCCGCTCGGGTCGCTGTGGTGCACGGTGTTCGACGCGCGCAGCGGACGCCCATACATGCACAAGCTGACCAGCAGCGCGCTGAGCGCCCCCGCGGATGGCTGGATCGCGATCGCAGACGCGCTGCTCGGCCCCGGGCACGCCGATGGGGAGTGTGGCGAGGCGAGCTGGTCGCTGCGATGGCGGTCCAGCGAGCCGCAGCTGAGACACCTGCCGGCGCAGTGGATGTATAGAGCGAAGCTGCCGCGCACGAAGCTGACGAGCCCGGCGCCGGACGCGCGGTTTCAGGGCACGATCGAGCTGGCGGGCAGGCCGGCTCTGAGGCTGGACGGCTGGAGGGGCATGGTCGGGCACAACTGGGGCGCCGAGCACGCGGAGCGCTGGATCTGGCTGCACGGTGTGGACTTCGCGCAGCAGCCCGATGCGTGGCTCGACCTCGCCCTGGGCAGGATCGCGATCGCGGGCCGGCTGACGCCGTGGGTGGCCAATGGGGCGCTGTCGCTCGGCGGAAAGCGCTACCGCATCGGTGGCCTGGCAAGGCGTGGACTGCGCGTGCGGGAGCGAACGGACGGCTGCGAGCTGCGCCTGCCCGGTGCGCGCGGCCTGGCGATCGATGCGCGGGTCACGGTCCAGAAGGACAGCGCGGCATGCTGGCGGTACAGCGATCCGGGGGCACGCGGCCCGGACGGCCAGGTCGGTGAGCACGAGGTCGTCAACTGCTCGGTCGCGGCGATCGAGCTGGAGCTGACACTGCCGGGCGAGCGGGGGGCGCGCGAGCTGACGACCGCGCACGGCGGAGCGTACGAGCTTGGCATGCGCGTGGTGTAAAGGCCGGCGACTGGCACGTCCGGGCGTCCTACGTGGATACGCTCCGACCAAATGACCGCCGCAACCGCGACCGCGACCGCGACCGCAACACATCCAGCCGGCCACGACGCGGCGCAGGCGCGCCGATACGCGCACCTGAGGGCAAGGCTTGCGCCGCTGATCGTGCTCGCCGTGGCCGGGCTGGCCCTCGCGGTGTGCATCCAAGCCGCCCGGGCCGACAGCGCAGCGGCGCAGCCCGCGCTCCCGGTCACCGTCACGATCGACCGCTTCGACCCGGGGCTCCCCGTGCCCGAACGGTTCCTGGGACTCTCCTTCGAGGCGGCGGCGCTCGATCAGCTGGCGCAGTACGCGCACCGCGGCGACCTGGTGAAGCTGCTGCGCTCGCTGGGTCCCGGCATGCTGCGCTTCGGCGGCATCACCGCGGATGAGAACGTCGCCTTCACCGACGCCGCCACCCCGCGGCCGGCGTGGGCGTCGAGCACGATCGACCCCGCGCAGCTGCGCGCCATCGGGGCGCTCGCCCGCGCCAGCGGATGGCAGGTGCTGCTGACGGTCGGGCTGGCCCACGACGAACCCACGGCCGCCGCGCGCGAGGTCGCGGCCGCCCACAGCGCGCTCGGGTCCTACCTCGCCGCGGTCGAGATCGGCAACGAGCCCAACGCATACGGCAGCCATGGCTTCCGGCAGCTGCCCTGGATCGCCCAAGGCTACGAGGAAGAGGTCAGCGAATACCGCGAAGCGATTGCAACGCTCACCCCGAACGTGCCGATCGCCGGTCCCGACGTCTCCGGCTCGGGCGCCTTCCCCGAATGGGGCGAGGAGGAGGCGCTCTCCCAGCAGCCGGTGCTGCTGACCGGACACCACTACCCGCTGGGATGCGCCCAGACACCTCCGCCTTCGATCGAAGCACTGCTCAGCGCCACGATCCGCGAACGCGAGGCGCAGTCGCTCGCGACCTACCTGAAAGTCGCGCGCGCGTATGGCATTCCAATGCGAATCGACGAGACCAACTCCGTCTCCTGCGGAGGCGTGGCGGGGATCAGCGACACGTTCGCCTCGGCGCTGTGGGCAAGCAGCTACATCACGCAGGCGATGGCCGCGGGAGCGGCGGGGATCAACCTCCAGGGCAACCCGACGAACTGCGCCGGATACACCCCGCTGTGCGCGCCCGACCCGGCGGCCCTCGCGCATGGGACGCTGCGCGCCCAGCCGGACTGGTACGCACTGCTGCTGAGCAGGTCGCTCGCCGGCTGGCGTCCGCTGCCCACCACGATCGCCGCCCCCGCCGCCGCCGCGGAAGGCCCGCCCAATCTCACAGCCGCCTCGTTCTCGGGGCCCGGCCACTCCCTGCAGGTCGTGCTCGTCGACGACGAACCGCCGGGCTCCAGGCCGCTTGCGCTGGCGCTGGACGTGGGCGCCGGTGTGGGCTCCGCGCGCATCCAGCGCCTCACCGCGCCCTCGCCGAGCGCCACCGGCGACGTGCTGCTCGCCGGCCGCGCGGTCGCGGCCGACGGCTCCTGGCGCGCTCCGCCGCGCACGCCAAGCACCGCGGTGCGCTCCGGGGTTCTGGCGCTCGAGCTCGCCCCGAGCAGCGCCGCGCTCGTCACCGTGAGCCCACGCGTGGTCACTCGGCGCGCGAAAACTCAAAAATCGCGACGGCGAGCATGACCAGGCCGAGGATCGCAATGACCGCGGCCTCGAGCAGCGTCGGCACGCGCCAGCCGAACCAGGTGACGCCCGGGTCGAGCGCCTGACGGGCGATCGGCGAGACGTTCAGGTGCGCGAAGATCGCGCGGCGCATCGGCTCGACGGCGTAGGTGAGCGGGTCCAGGCGGTTGAGGACCGCCAGCCACTGGGGCAGGTTGGCGACCGAGAACATCGCGCCGGACAGAAAGAACATCGGCATGATCACCATCTGCATCAGCGCCATGAACGACTGCATCTGGTTGATGCGGGCGGCGAACATCACGCCGAAGGAGGTGATCGCAAACGCCAGCAGCAGCGACAGCGCGAACAGCTCGAGGATCAGGCCCAGTTCGTAGGGTATTTCGACCAGGCCCGCGATCGCGATCACGATCAGGCCCTGGAACGTCGCCACGGTGGCGCCGCCGAGGACCTTGCCGAGCACGATCGAGCTGCGGCGCACGGGCGCGACCATCATCTCGCGCAAAAACCCGAACTCGCGGTCCCACACGATCGAGGCGGCGGAGAACATGGCGGTGAACATCACCGCCATGCACAGCACGCCGGGGTAGATGAACGTTTTGAAGTTGACCCCGTGCGTCCCCGCCGAGGCCAGCGTGGCGATGCCGGTGCCGAGCACGAACAGGAACAGAAACGGCTGGACCAGCGAGGTGAGGATGCGCAGGCGATCGTGGCTGAAGCGGATCAGCTCGCGCTTCCACACGACGCGGATCGCGCGCAGCTCGCTGCGCAGGCTGCGCGCCGGGACGTGCACGCGGGCGACGACGTGCCCGGCCGGGGGGCCGCCGGACGTCGCGGGTGGAGGCCCGGAGGAGGTGGCGGTGGTGACGGTCTCGGTGGCCATGGGTGTCAGCGCCTCACGATAGAGCGCCCGTCAGCGGCTCATCATGCGGGCTATGTTGCGGTTCATGTCGCTCGTGCCGGACTCCTCGGCGTCGCGGATCGTGGTGCCGGTGTAGGACATGAACACGTCGTCGAGCGAGGGACGGGAGACGTTGACCGAGCGGATGGGCTGGCCGAGCTCGGCGAACAGGCGCGGGACGAACTGCTCGCCGGCGGGCACGCCGAACGTGACCGCCCCTTCGGCGAGCACGGCCTCGATGTCGAAGCGCTCGCGCAGGGCGGCGATCGCCGCCTCGTCGTCTTCGGTCTGGATCTGGACGCGGTCGACGCCGACGCTCGCCTTCAGCGCCTGCGGCGTGTCGAGCGCGACGATCGTGCCCTGGTCCATGATCGCGATGCGATCGCAGTACTCGGCCTCGTCCATGTAGTGGGTGGTCAGGAAGATCGTGATGTCCTCGTCGCGCTTGAGCTCAGAGATGTAGCTCCAGATCGAGCTGCGCGTCTGCGGGTCGAGGCCGACGGTGGGCTCGTCGAGGAACAGCACGCGCGGGGAGTGCAAGAGGCCGCGGGCGATCTCTAGGCGCCGCTTCATCCCACCCGAGAAGGTCATCACGAGGCTCGAGCGCCGCTCCCACAGCCCGACCATCTCCATCACCTGCTGCAGGCGCTCGGCCACGGTGGCGCGCGGCATCCCGTAGAGCTCGGCGTGCAATCGCAGGTTCTGCTCAGCGGTCAGATAGCCGTCGAGCGTGGTGTCCTGGAAGACGAGCCCGATGCTGCGCCGCACGTCGTCGCGTTCGCGCACGACGTCATGTCCGGCCACGCGCGCGGAGCCCCCGCTCGGCTGCACGAGCGTGCAGAGCATGTTGATCGTCGTGGACTTGCCCGCGCCGTTGGGGCCGAGGAAGCCGAACGTCTCGCCGGTCTGCACGGCGAAGTCGATGCCCTTGACCGCTTCCAAGTCGCCGTAGCGCTTGACCAGGCCTTCGACCGAGACGGCGGGCGCGGGCGCGGCGCCGTTCGCGGCGCCACCGGGTGGCGCGCCGCCGTTTGCGCTGGAGTCTGTGGTCACGTGGCTGATGGCGTTCGGCATCTTGAGGGCTCGGGCTCAGGCGTCCTCGCCCACGATAGTGGCTCCGGAATCGCCGTCGTCGGGGTCGCCATCGGCGAGGATCCTGTACAGGTCTTTCCTTGTCCTCGTAAGAACCTTGCGAGCCTCGCCCAGCTGCGCCTCGCTGCCGGTCTTCACCACCTGCTTGAAGGCGGACGCGACCTCGCGTATCAACCTGCCCAGCTCGTGCGCCTGGTCTGAGACGTCGCCGCTCATCTGCTCCCATGGCGGCGGCTTGTCCTCACCGCGCTCCTTTACGTACTCGCGTCCTGCCTCGGTCAGGGCGAACAGCTTGCGTCCGTCTGATTCCTGCGAGCGAATCAGCGCCTCGTCCTCGAGCTGCTGGAGCGCGGGATAGACCGAGCCCGGGCTTGGACGCCAGACGCCGTCCGAGCGCTCCTCGATCTCCTGCATGATCTGATAACCGTTGCGCGGCTCCTCGGCCAGCAGCAGCAGCGCGGCGGTGCGGATGTCGCCGCGGCGCGCCTTGCGCCCGCGGCCGAACGGACCGCCGGACTGGAACCCGCCCCCCCCGAACCCGCCGAAAGGGCCTCCTCCAAATGAGCCGCCGCGCGGACCGCCGCGGTGGCGATGCCCGGCGTAGTGCCCGCCACGCCCGCCGCGAGGGGCGCCCTCGCCGGAGCCTTCCTCCGAGCGGCCGTGGCCGCCTCGCCCGCCGCTCATGGCACGCAGGAAGGCGCGCAGGTCATGCTCGAAGTCATGTCTGTGGCCGTGTCCGCAAGGGCGGGCCTGGCCTGTATAGATCGCATCAGCGAACATATCTAACTCCTATCGTGAACTATCTTAGTAAGATCACGATATATCGTTATTACGGGCGTGTCAAGGCCCTCTGCCGAAAAATTTCGCCACCCACAAGTGGAGCGGGAGCGCAAGGAGAGCTAGTGCCGGAAGTGGCGTATGCCTGTAGCGACCATCGAGACGCCCGCGGAGTCCACCGCCGCGATGACGTCCTCGTCGCGGACCGAGCCCCCAGGCTGGATGATCGCGGCGACGCCGGCCTCCATCGCCAGCTCAGGGCCGTCGGGGAACGGGAAGAACGCGTCGGAGGCGAGCGCCGAGCCGGCCAGGAGGTCCGGTTGGGTCGCGCGGGCTTTCTCGACGGCGAGCCTGACGGCATCGACCCTGCTGGTCTGGCCGGCGCCGATGCCGATGGTGGCGCGCTCGCGCGCGATGACGATCGCGTTGGAGCGCACGTGGCGGCAGACACGCCAGGCGAACAGCAGGTCCTCCCAGCGGGCGTCGCTGGGCTGGGCGGCGCCCATCGCGTGCATGTCGGCACGGGTCTCCGAGACGACGTCGCTCGTTTGCACGAGCTGACCGCCGATCACCGGTTTGCCGTCCACCTCGTGGGTCGGGGCCGGCCAGTCTGGTAGCTCCAGCAGGCGCACGTTTTTCTTCTCAGTGAGAACCTCGAGCGCCGCTGGATCGAAGCCAGGCGCCAGCAGCACCTCGATGAACTGCTCGCTCAGGCGCTCGGCGCAGGCGCGGTCCACGGGCCGGTTGAGCGCGATCACGCCGCCGTAGGCGCTGAGCGGATCGCAGGCGAAGGCGCGCTCATAGGCCGACTGGATGGTCTCCGCGACAGCGCAGCCGCACGGGTTGTTGTGCTTGACGATCGCACACGCCGGCTGCTCGAACTCCTCGACCAGCTCGCGCGCGGAGCTGAGGTCGAGCAGGTTGTTGAACGACAGCTCCTTGCCGTGCAGCTGCGTGACCCCCTCGAGCAGGTGCGTCCCGGCGCCGGCGCGGGCGTAGAACGCGGCCTGCTGGTGAGGGTTCTCGCCATAGCGCAGGTCGGTGACCTTCTCGTAGGCGTCGCGCCAGGTGGGGGGAAAGCCCTCGTACACGCGCCACGAGAACCAGGTCGAGATCGCGGCGTCATAGCGAGCGGTCAGCGCGAAGGCCTTGGCGGCGAGACGGGTACGGGTCTGGAGGGTCAGCCGCCCGCCGGACTCGCGCAGCTGGGCGAGCACGTCACCGTAGTCGGCGGGATCCACGACGACCGCGGCAAACGCGCTGTTCTTGGCGGCGGCACGAATCATCGTGGGACCGCCGATGTCGATGTTCTCGACTATCTCCGCCTCGCTGGCATCGCCGCGCGAGAGGGTCTGCTCGAAGGGGTACAGGTTCACGCAGACCAGGTCGACCGGCTCGATCTCGTGCTCGGACGCAGCCTGCAGATGGGAGTCCGCGTCGCGCAGCGCGAGCAGGCCGGCGTACAGGCGCGGGTGCAGCGTCTTGACGCGCCCGTCCAGCATCTCGGGAAAGCCGGTGAACTCCTCGATCGGGCGGACGGGTATGCCGGCGTCGGTCAGGGCGCGAGCCGTGCCGCCGGTGGAGACGAGCTCGACGCCGAGCTCGGACAGACCCCGCGCGAAGTCCACGACGCCGGTCTTGTCGGACACGGACAGCAGCGCGCGGCGGGCGCGCACCTCGCCGGGCGCGACACGCTCAAGCGGCAATCAGATGCCTCTGCGCGGCAATCTGCCTTACAGCTTCAGGCAGCAGAGAATGCTCCAGTGGCCGTAGGGCTCTCAGCACTTCGGCTGGATCGCGGGCACGCGGCAACTCACAGGACGCTTGCAGGATGACAGGCCCAGTGTCAACGCCGGCATCGACGTAATGGACGGTCACGCCGAACACCCTGGCGCGGTCGGCCAGCGCCCGCTCGACTGAATGCAGGCCAGGATAGTCGGGCAGCAACGAAGGATGCACATTGATCACAGACTCGGGGAAGCGATCGAGGAATCGTTCGCTCAACAGCTCCATGAACCCGGCGAGCACGACCAGGCGTGCGCCGCGCTCCTGCAGCCAGTCGGCCATAGCCTCGTCGCGGTGTTGACGATCGATGTAGTCCGACCGGGAGAAGATGGCCGTCGGCACGCCCCGTTTGGTGGCCCGTCGCAATGCCGGTGCATCCGGCGCGTTGGAGGCGATCGCCACGACCTCCGCCTCATGACCGTGAACCGTGTCGAGCAGCGCTTGCAAGTTCGTGCCAATGCCAGACACGAGCACGGCGATGGGAAGCGGATCCCTGGCAGAGCCTGGCAAGCCAACTGACATTGAGTGCGAGACGATAGCTGACACGCCAGAAGGAACCAAATCTGACGTGACCTACGTCACAGATGCTGCCCTGATATGGCTGCTTTCATTCGTCACGAGTGTGAAGCAGCACAAGATCAACGAAACCAGGACCGAAAGAAAATGATCGCAGCCATCATCGTCACAGGAGTCATAGCCGGCGCGCTCGGATACGCGCTGAGGCCGGGCAGGCACGGCGAGATGATCGTCAGACGCCCGTACAACAACCGTTACAGCGACGCCTCCGCCGCGCGCGACTACGGCCTGTTCGAGTAGGCAGTCAGATATCGCTCGTAAAGGAACTGCGCTCCTGACGGCCGAAGGGCAAGCGAGGCAAGGACGCAAGGAGCGAAGTGTGCTCGGCACACGAGCGACTGAGGACGCCGCATTCGCGCCGCCATTCGGTCGTCAGGCCCGCACCAGGGGCAGGGGCGACGACTCTTCGGGCTGCCCCTCCTCCTCCAGCGCATACTTGCCGTTCGCCTCGCCGGTGCCGTCGAGGGGGTAGCGACCGCTGAAGCAGGCGTCGCAGTGCGATGAAGGCCCGCCCGCCCCCGCTTCGATCGCCTCGTAGACACCATCCAGGGAGAGGTAGTGCAGCGAGTCGCAACCGAGCTCGGCGGCGATCTCGGGAACTGTGCGGTTGTGGGCGATCATCTCCTCGCGGGTGGACATGTCGATGCCGTAGTGGCAGGGATTCTCGATCGGCGGGGAGGAGATGCGCATGTGAATCTCGCGGGCGCCCGAGTCGCGGAGCATCTGCACGATCTGGCGGGTGGTGTTGCCGCGCACGATCGAGTCGTCGACCACGACCAGGCGCTTGCCGGCGATGACCTCGGGCAGGGGGTTGAACTTCAGGCGCAGGCCGTGCTTGCGCAGCTCCTGGCCGGGTGCGATGAACGTGCGGGCGACGTAGCGGTTCTTGACGAAGCCGTCGTCCTGGGGCAGCCCGGCGGCGCGCGCGAGGCCGCGGGCGGCGGCATTGCCGGAGTCCGGCACGGGGATCACCAGGTCGGCGTCGACCGGAGCCTCGCGCCAGAGGATCTCGCCCATGCGCGCGCGGGCGACCTGCAGGACAAGGCCGTCGATGCGCGAGTCCGGGCGGGCGAAGTAGATCGACTCGAACACGCAGAACGCCCGACGCGCGCCGGTGTCGATGAGGCGGCTGCGCAGGCCGTGCTCGCCGAGCGAGACGATCTCCCCGGGGGCGACGTCGCGCTCGAAGCGGGCGCCGATGATGTCGAACGCGCAGGACTCGCTGGCCACGCACCAGCTGCGAGCGGCGTCGGGGTCGGGATGGGCGCCCGGCGAGCGAACGTGCGCCGGCAGGGTGCCGAGCGCGAGCGGGCGCAGGCCGTGGGGATCGCGGAAGGCGATCACCTGCTCGCGGGTGAGGATGACGATCGAGAAGGCGCCCTTCAGCCGTGGGAGCACGTCGGCGATGGCGTCCTCGATCGACTCCGCGGGATGAGTGGCGATCAGCGCGGCGATGATCTCAGAGTCCGAGGTCGAGCTGAACGTGACCCCCCGGGCGGTGAGCTCTGCACGGAGCTCGACGGCGTTGATGAGGTTTCCGTTGTGCGCCAGGGCGAGCTCGCGGTGGGAGCCGTGGGTGCCCTCGGAGCGCTGCACCGGCTGGGAGTTCTCCCAGGCGTTGGACCCGGTGGTCGAGTAGCGCACGTGGCCGATCGCCAGCTCGCCGGCGAGCGTGCGCAGGTCGTTCTCTGAGAACACCTGGCTGACGAGCCCGAGCTCGCGGCGCGTGACGATGTGCCCTCCGCGATCGGCCGCAGCGATGCCGGCGGACTCCTGCCCGCGGTGCTGGAGCGCGAACAGCGCAAAGTACGACAACCGCGACACCTCGTGGCCGGGCGCATACAGTCCGAACACTCCGCACTCATCGCGCGGTCCGTCACGCATCACTGTTCACAAGCTAGCAGGGTTGGAGGGGCCGAGACCGGAGCTGCGGGCAGGTATGACTGGAGGTGTCCGCGGCCCAGCGCGTCCGTGACAGCCGGCGTTCGCAACATTGGGCAGGGCACGTCGTGGTCTTGGAGTGGGCGGCGAGCACGGGAGGGGTGGGTTCCGACCTCAAATGAACAGATTCCCAAGCGAAGCGTGCGCCTGAGCCAGCTCGGAGAGCGTCGCGGAGAGCGTCGTGTCGCCGATCGCGATCTGCAGCGCATCGCCGCCGACCGTGCCGATGACGCGCACCTGGATGCGCCGGCCCAGCGAGCTGACACCGTTGGGGGTGCCGCTGACCAGGAAGCCGCCGGGAGCCTCGCCGAAGAGGGCAACGAATGGATCGCTCTCGCCTGCCGTCTCCAGCCGCACATCAGCCCCCGTGCCCCCGGCGAGGCAGCACTCGGCGAGCGCCGTGGCGAAGCCCCCATCGGCGATGTCGTGGGCGCTGGAGAGCGCGCCGAGGCGCACGGCGCCGCGGATGGCGAACTGCGTGGCTCCAACCGCCCCGACGTCGATGTCTGGGAGCCCGTCCGGCAGGGCGTGGCCACGCAGCTTGGCCAGCTCGCTCGCGGCCAGAGAGGGGGCGAACGGGCCCACCAGCGCGATCGCCTCGCCCGCGCGGGCGAAGCCCAGGCGCCCGGCGTGGCGCGCGTCGGGCAGGCGACCGACCATGCCGATCACCGGCGTCGGGTAGATCGGGCCGCTCGTCGGGCCCTCGTTGTACAGCGACACGTTCCCGCCCACGATCGGAGCCTGCAGGGCACGGCAGGCGTCGCCGAGGCCACGCACCGATTCGGTCAGCTGCCAGGCGATGTGCGGCTTCTCCGGGTTGCCGAAGTTGAGGTTGTTGGTCGTGCCCAGGGGCTCGGCGCCCACGCAGGCGAGGTTGGCGGCGCACTCGAGCACGGCCTCGATCGTGCCGTGGTAGGGGTCGGCGGCGACGCGGCGGCCGTTGCAGTCGATGCTGACGGCGAGGGCGGGGACCGGCCCCTCAGGACTCGCAGCCCGCGCATCGATCCCTGGCCCGGCCGAGCGCACATCCGCTCCGCCGGGCTGGATCGCGAGCACCGCCGCGTCGGCCTGCTCGGGGCGGCGGACGGTGCGAGACTGGACGATCGAGTCGTACTGCTCGAACAGGGGCCGCCGCGAGGCGATGTTCGGGCAGGACAGGAGCGCGAGCAGGGCATCGCGCGGGGAGGCGTCGTGGGCGAGGGTGGCGGAGGGCGGGTCATAGATCGGCGTCGAGGGACGTGCCGGGGAGAGGTCATACAGCGGGCAGTCGTCGACCAGCGCTGAGACCGGCATGTCGCCGACGAGCTTGCGATCGTCGAAGACGCGCATGCGGTGAGTGTCGGTGACCGTGCCGATCGCCGTGCCGTTCACCTCCCAGCGGGCACACAGCTCGAGCACCGCCGCCACGTTCTCCGGCGCCACCACGCACAGCATGCGCTCCTGCGACTCCGAGACCATGATCTCGAACGGCTCCATGTCGGACTCGCGCAACGGCACGAGCGCCACGTCGAGGTCGAGCCCAAGATCACCCTTGGATGCCATCTCGCAGGCCGCCGAGGTCAGGCCCGCCGCGCCCAGATCCTGCAGAGAGACCAGCAGCTCCTGCTTCAGCAACGCAAGCGAGCACTCCAACAGCTTCTTCTCCTCGAACGGGTCGCCCACCTGCACGGTGGGACGCTTGCCCTCGTCTCCCTCTCCCAGCTCGGCCGAGGCCAGCACCGAGGCGCCCCCGATCCCATCGCGGCCGGTGGAAGCGCCGAACAGGATGACGACGTTGCCCGGCCCGGCCGCCGCGCTGCGCATCAGCCGCTCGCCGGGCGCCAGTCCGAGGGCCATCGCGTTGACGAGGCAGTTCTGCTCGTAGGGCTCCTCGAAGTAGATCTCGCCGCCGACGGTCGGCACGCCGATCGAGTTGCCGTAGTGGCCGATGCCGGCGACCGCCCCGTCGAGCAGGAAACGCGCGCGCGCGCCTGCGCGCGTACACGCGCGCGCGTTCAACGTGCTTTGCGCATCCTCGCCACCAGCGCCTTCATCTCCGCCGGCGGCTTCGACCGCGCCCCCACCGCCAGGCTGGCCGGGCTCGCCGAAGCGCAGCGAGTCGAGCACCGCGATCGGGCGAGCGCCGATCGCGAAAATGTCGCGCAGGATGCCCCCGACGCCTGTGGCGGCGCCCTGGAACGGCTCGACCGCGGAGGGATGGTTGTGGGACTCGACCTTGAACGCGCAGACCAGGCCGTCGCCGATGTCCACCGCGCCGGCGTTCTCGCCGGGACCCATGACCACGTGCTCGCCCTCGGTCGGCAACGTGCGCAGCAGCTTCTTCGAGTGCTTGTACGCGCAGTGCTCGCTCCAGAGCAGCGAGTACATCGCCAGCTCGAGGAGGTTCGGCGGCCCCGACTGGTGCTCGCAGATCAGCTCGTACTCGGCGCGGGTGAGGCCGAGCGCGAGCGCATCCTGCACGGTGGGCATGGTGGCGGAGCCGTCAGACATGGGCAGGTCCTCCGAAAATGGCCGCGGGCGCCGTCACTCGCGCGCGCCGGGCCCAGTGGGCGAGGAGCTCAGACACCAGCGCCCTCGATCGTCAGGCGCATCGACTGGAAGATCGTCAGTCCGTCGGTCGAGCCCCCGGTGAGCGCGTCGACCGCGTGCTCGGGATGGGGCATCAACCCGAACACGTTGCCCGCCGCGTTGCTGACGCCCGCGATGTCGCGCAGCGAGCCGTTGAAGTTCTCGCCGGGCGCGTAGCGCAGCACGACCTGGCCGCGCCGCTCGAGCTCGTCGAGCGTGGGCTCGTCCGCGTAGTAGCGCCCCCAGGAATGCTTGGCGGGAATGGACAGCGACGAGATGTCCGCGCACGCCCGCGTGAAGGGACTGTCGGGTGCGACGACGTCGAGCAGAACCTGGCGGGAGGTGAAGCGCAGGTTGGCGTTGGGAAGCAGGGCGCCCGGCAGGAGGTGAGCCTCGCAGAGCACCTGAAAGCCGTTGCAGATCCCGAGCACGAGCCCACCGGCGCGGGCGAACTTTACGACCGACTCCATCGCGGGAGCGAAGCGGGCGATCGCGCCCGCGCGCAGGTAGTCGCCGTAGGAGAACCCGCCGGGCACGACGATCGCGTCGGCGTCGTGCAGGTCGCGCTCGGTGTGCCAGATCAGCTCGGCGTCGCCGACGAGCCGCGCGGCGCCCAGCGCATCGACCTCGTCGCAGGAGCCGGGGAACTGAAGGACGCCGAACTTCACCGCGCGTGTCAGGCGGAGGCCCCGTCGAGGAGCTGAACCTCGTAGTCCTCGACCAGCGGGTTGGCGAGCAGGCGCTCGCACATCGAGTCAAGCTGGGAGGGATCCTCCACGTCCAGCTCGATCAGCCGGCCGACGTGCACGTTCGCCACGCCGGCGAACCCGAGCGCCGGGAGCGCCCGCTGCACGGCCGTCCCCTGCGGATCGAGAATGCCGGTCTTGGGGCGGATCAGAACGCGGGCCCTCATCGCCGCGGGGCCACCATCCGGCGTATCGAAAAGCCACGCCGAATCACGTGTCCGCACCGGTCCGGTCAAGCCAGGCCCGAAACGGCTCGCCGGCGATCCGCTCGTAGGCCTCGACATAGCGCGCGCGCGTGCCCGCGACGACGTCGTCGGGGATCGGCGGAGCCGGGGGGCGCTTGTCCCAGCCGCTCAAGGACGCCCAGTCGCGCACGTACTGCTTGTCGAAGCTCGGCTGCCCGCGGCCCGGAGCGTAGGTGTCGGCCGGCCAGTAGCGCGAGGAGTCGGGGGTGAGCACCTCGTCGCCGACGAGGAGCTCGCCGGCGGAGTCCAGGCCGAGCTCGAACTTGGTGTCGGCCAGGATCACGCCGCGCTCGCGCGCGTGGGCGGCGGCGAACGAGTACAGCTCGATCGAGACCTCGCGCACGCGCTCCATCAGCGCGCGGTCGCCGATGAGCTCGGCGGCGCGGTCGAAGTCGATCGCCTCGTCGTGGCCGACGTCGGCCTTGGTGGAAGGCGTGAAGATCGGCTCGGGCAGCTGCTCTGACTCGCGCAGGCCGCCCGGCAGCTCGATGCCCGAGACCGCGCCCGTCGCCTGGTAGTCCTTCCAACCGGAGCCGGTGATGTAGCCGCGCACGACACACTCCACGGGCAGCATTTCCAGCTTGCGCACGACCAGCGCGCGCCCGCGCGCGCCCTCGGGAACGCCGTCGGTCGCGGAAACCAGATGATTGGCGACGATGTGCTCGGTCTTTTCGAACCAAAACACCGACAGCCCTGTCAACACCCGGCCCTTGTCCGGGATCGGCGTCGGATGGACGGAGTCGTAGGTGGAGATGCGATCGCTGGCGACCATCAGCAGCCGGTCGTCCAGGTCGTACATCTCGCGGACCTTTCCACTGGCGATCAGGGGCAGGTCGGCGAGCGCGGTCACGGCTCGGACGATATCCCGTCGAGACGCCGGATGATCTCGTCCGCGTAGCGCACGTAGTGTCCGTGGTCGAAGATCTCGTCGAGGTTCAGCCCCGCGGCGCGCTCGTCGCCCGCCAACAGCTCGCGCAGCGGCACGCCGTCGTCCCACGCGCGCTGGGCCAGCTCCTGCACGATCCGGTAGGCGTCGTCGCGGGTCATCCCGGGGCGGGTGGGATTTCCTTCAATCAGCGCGAGCAGGACCCGCTGGGAGAACAGGGCGCCGTGCGTCAGCTCGAGGTTGGCGCGCATCCGCTCTGAGTCGACGGTCATGTCGCGCACGAGCGCAATCGTGCGCTGCTGGGAGTAGTCGAGCAGGATCGTCGAGTCGGGCAGGACGATGCGCTCGACGGAGGAGTGCGAGATGTCGCGCTCGTGCCACAGCGCGACGTTCTCCAGGGCGGCCTGCACGTTTGAGCGCAGCACCCGCGCGAGCCCTGCGATCTGCTCGCTCTTGATCGGGTTGCGCTTGTGGGGCATCGCGCTCGAGCCCTTCTGCCCGGCGCGAAACGGCTCCTGGAGCTCGCCCACCTCCGTGCGCGCCAGGTTGCGAACCTCGGTCGCCAGACGCTCCAGCCCGGCGCCGGCCAGCGCGATCGCCTGCACGAGCTCGGCGTGGCGGTCGCGGGCGACGACCTGGGTGGAGACGTCCTCGCGCGCGAGCATCAGCCGCTCGAGCACGCGCGCCTCGAACTCGGGACTGGTCGCCGCGTATGTGCCCACCGCACCCGAGATCGCACCGACCGCGACCTGCGCGAACGCGCGCTCCAATCGGACGGCGTTGCGGTGGGCCTCGAACGCATGCCCGGCGAGCTTGATCCCGAACGTCGTCGGCTCGGCGTGCACCCCATGCGTGCGACCCACACACAGCGTTCCCGCGTGCTCGCGCGCGCGCGCGGCGAGCGTGCCGACTAGCTCATACGCCCCCGGCACGACCACCTCGCCGACCGACCGCAGCTGCAATGCGAGGGCGGTGTCAAGGACGTCCGAGGAGGTCAAGCCGAAGTGGATCCAGCGCCCGGCCTCGCCGGCCGAGGCAGCGAGCACGTCCACGAACGCCGCCATGTCGTGGTCGGTCAGGAGCTCGCGCGCGTTGACCGCCTGCACCGTGAACGTCGCCCCGCGGATCGCCTCCAGGTCCGCGGGCGTGGGTCCGTTCCCGTCCCCGAGCAGGCCAGGCAACTCCTCACAGGCAGCGACCTCGACCCGGCGCCAGGTCTCCATGCGCGCCTCGTCCGTCCACAGGCGGCCGAGCTCTGGTCGGGTGTAGCGATCGATCACGTCTTCGATTATCGCGGCCCCTGGGACGGCAGGCGTGCTCAGCGCCCGGCCCGCCCTACGCCCCGAGGATCTGCGCCGCCAGGATCGCGGCGTTGCGCGGGTTGTCCAGGCCGACGCAGGCGACCGGCACGCCCGGGGGCATCTGCACGATCGAGAGGATCGCGTCCAGGCCGCCCGCGGCGGTCAGGCGCCCGGACAGCGGCACGCCGATCACGGGCAGGTCGGTGTGCGCCGCGATCGCGCCGGGCAGTGCCGCGGAGATGCCGGCGCCGGCGATGATCACGCGCAGGCCGCGCATGCGCGCGTTGCGGGCATAGTCGGCGACGATGTCGGGCTCGCGGTGGGCGGACATCACGCGCAGCTCGTGCAGGATGCCGCGCTCTTCGAGCTCCTGCGCGGCCTTCTCCATCGCCTCCATGTCGCTCTTGGAGCCCATCACGATGCCCACGCGCGGGGCGTCGACGTCGAACTCCTCCAGCTGCGCCCGCGTCTCGACCTCGGTCAGGGGAGTCGCTATCGGCGATACCTCACCCATCGGGGCTCTCCAGCGAGATCATCTCAGCGCCAGCATACGCCGAGGAGCGGCATCCATCAGAGCGAGGCGATGAAGTCGTCGATCGGAATCGCCGCCAGCGTCTCGTAGCGACCGGTGCCGCGCGAGCCCAGCTCCAGCGAGACGCGCGCCATCGTGCCCTCGTCGGGCGCCTCCATGACGGAGATGAAGTCGACGTGGCCGAGCGTCGCCCACTGCGCCTTGACGGTGGCGCCGAGCTGCTCGACCTCCTTGTTGACCTCCCTGATCCGCTGCGGGTTGTTCTTGACCGTTTGCACGCCCTCGGGGGTGAGCGTGGAGAGCATGATGTAGGTGGGCATGGCGAACTCCTCCTCCGTCGGTGGGCGAATCTCGTTGCGCGCTCGCGCGCACTGTTGTTTGTAGCGGATCGGGCCAGGGCGTGGGCGATCGTCCGTCCGTCCAGCCCCCGGGACATCTGCCGCCGGAGCGCGTAGGGTGTCGGCTCCATTCCTGCACGCACAACTGACGGGGGTATCCAATGCGCAGACGACTCAGCTACGCCAATGTCGTCGCCACGCTCGCGCTCGTGTTCGCGATGAGCGGCGGGGCGCTGGCGGCGAACCACTATCTGATCAACTCGACCAAGCAGATCAACCCGAAGGTGCTGAAGAAGCTGAAGGGCAGTACCGGCAAGACCGGGGCGGCAGGCGCGACTGGCGCGACCGGGCCTCAAGGGCCAACGGGTAAAGAAGGATCGCCTGGTAAAGAGGCTGTCATCTCCGCGCAGGTGATCGAGCATCGCGCTCAGCGGGTTTGCTGCCCTGGCTGTGGCAGGCACACGCGGGCCGAGATGCCAAGCGATATCGCCGCGAGCACGTTCGGGCCGCGCTTTCAGGCGGCGGTGGCGGCTCTGTCGGTACGCAACCGTGTCAGCCGCCGTGATGTGGTGGAGCTCTGCGAAGAGCTCTTCGGCGCGCGCATCTGCGCCGGCACTGTCGACGCGATCCTCACGCGCGTCGCGGACGCGCTGGCTGACCCTTACCAGGATCTGCTGGGACGCGTGCGCTCAAGCGAGAGCTTGAACATGGACGAGACGGGCTGGCGCTTGAAAGGCGCCCAGCGCGCACTGTGGGGCATGTTCACCGCGCGCCACGCCGTCTTCGCTGTCGCCCCCGGCCGCCACGAGGAGCACGCCAAACGCCTGCTCGAGGGACACGCCGGGATCGTGACCTCAGACCGCTGGTGGGCCTACAGCCACCTGCCGCTCTCACGCCGCCAGCTCTGCTGGAGCCACCTAAAGCGCGACTTCCAAGCCCACGCCGAAGGCCTGGCCGCCGAGAAGGAGTTCGGCGAGCACGGCCTTGAACTCTCACGGAAAATCTTCTGGGCCTGGGAGGTCTTCCAGCACACCGCCGATCGCAGCGAGCTAAAGCGCACGATCCGCTGCCTGCAACGCGAGTACAAGCCGATCATCCGCCGCTACGCCTCAAAGCGAGCGCGCAACAAGCGCTGCCGGGGCATGGCACGCAACCTCCTGAAGGCCTGGCCAGCGCTCTGGACGTTCGCCGCGCACAACGATGTCGCGCCGACCAACAACCACGCCGAGCGCTCGCTGCGCAGCGCCGTCATCTACCGCAAGCTCTGCCTGGGCAGCCAATCCGAGAGCGGCGAGCGGCGCATCGAGCGCCTCCTCTCAACACACACAACCTGCCGCCTACAGCAGCGCTCCCTGTTCGCTTACCTCGCCGAAACGCTCACCACCCACGCCCGCGGCGACCCAGCCCCCCACCTCGCCTGAAACACCCACGCCGCACCGAGGGACTGAACGTTACAGGAAACGTCGGAAAAGAAGGAAAAGAAGGCAAAGAAGGTCCATATCCGGTTGTTCTGGCCAGTGGCGAAACCGAGACCGGTGTTTGGGGCGGGGGCTTTACAGCTGCCGTAGCGGGCAATGCTTATGAGATCACGGGATCGTTTCCAATTCCACTGCCGGGGGCACTCACGGCGGGGAACGCAATCTACGTCTCGGGAACCTCGAGCACTCATTGCAGTGGGGCCGGTCATGCAGAATCCGGCTATCTGTGCCTATATCAGGGCTACACCGAAAACCTGAATCCTCCGGTAAACGACAACATCTTTAGTCCCGAACAAAGCGGTGTTGATGCGGATGCTGGAGCAAATGGCTTTGCCATTCTCGTTTCGGCTAAAAATGCAGGCCTTACACGTGTAAGCGGAACCTTCGCGGTGACGGCACCTTAGACATAGGCAGGGATCGCACCTGGGCATAGACCTATAACAACGATCGACTAGCATTCCGTATGTCATTCGAGGAGGCAACTGTTACTGACTGTAGGTCCGGCGAGAGCGCTGCGACGACCTCGCCGGACCGCAGTCAAAGCCGCTTACCCTGTAGCCGTCGTCTGTACCTCGGTCGTCTCCAACACAAGCTCTCCGTCAACTGCACCCACACGCACGGCATCCCCGTCGCGCAACTCGCCCTCCAGCAGCGCCAGCGCGAGACGGTCCGTCAGCTGCTTCTGGATGACCCGGCGCAGCGGGCGGGCGCCGTAGGTCGGGTCGTAGCCCATGTTCGCGATCAGCGTGCGGGCGGAGTCGGTGAGCGTGACCTGCACGCCGCGCTCGGCGACGCGGGCGATCACGCGGGCCACCTGCAGGTCGACGATCTCGGAGATCTGCTCGCGCGTCAACGAGTCGAACCTGACGATGTCGTCGAGGCGGTTGACGAACTCGGGCTTGAAATATTGCAACAGCTCGCTGCGCAACTGGGTGTCGGACAGCCCCTCGGGGACGGGAATGTTGGAGGTCATGATCAGCACCGTGTTCTTGAAGTCCACAGTCCTGCCCTGACCGTCGGTCAACCGCCCGTCGTCCATCACCTGCAAAAGCGTGTTGAACACGTCGGGGTGGGCCTTCTCGATCTCGTCCAGCAGCACGACCGAGTACGGCCGCCGGCGCACGGCCTCGGTCAGCTGACCGCCCTCTTCGTAGCCCACATACCCGGGGGGTGCGCCAACGAGGCGCGAGACCGAGTGTTTCTCCATGTACTCGGACATGTCGATGCGCACGATCGCGTCCTGGGAGTCGAACATGAACTCGGCCAGCGCCCGGGCGAGCTCGGTCTTGCCGACTCCGGTGGGGCCAAGGAACAGGAACGAGCCGATCGGGCGGTCGGGGTCCTGCAGTCCCGCGCGCGAGCGGCGCAGCGCGGTGGCGACCGCCTCGATCGCCTCGTCCTGGCCGACGACGCGCTCGTGCAGGCGATCCTCCATATGGATCAGCTTCTCGGTCTCCCCCTCCAGCAGGCGACTGACGGGGATGCCGGTCCAGCGGGCGACGACTTCGGCGACGTCGTCGGCGTCGACCTCCTCTTTGAGAAACTGCGGCCCGGCGACACCGGGCTGGGTTCCGTCCGAGCCCTCTCCACTCGCGGCGCTCGCGCGCTCGGCCGATTCGTACTCGGCCAGCTGCTTCTCAAGCTCCGGAATCTCGCCGTAGCGCAGCTCGGCGGCGCGCTGCAGGTCGGCTTCGCGCTCGGCCCGCTCGGCCTCGGCCCGGGCCGCCTCCAGGCGTTCCTTGAGCTCGCTCACGTCCTTGATCGCGTCCTTCTCGCGCTGCCATTGAGCCGTCATCTCCGCGGAGCGCTCGCGCAGCTCTGACAGCTCGGCCTCGATCGCCGCGCGCCGCTGCTTGGAGGCCTCGTCCTTCTCCTTTTTGAGCGAAGTGAGCTCGATCTCCAGCTGCATCACGCGGCGGTTGACCTCGTCGATCTCGGTCGGCACCGAGTCGATCTCGATGCGCAGCCGCGACGCCGCCTCGTCGATCAGGTCGATCGCCTTGTCCGGCAGGAACCGGTCGGCGATGTAGCGGTGCGACAGCGTCGCCGCCGCGATCAGGGCGCTGTCCTGGATGCGCACGCCGTGGTGGTTCTCGTAGCGCTCCTTCAGCCCGCGTAAGATCGCAATCGTGTCCTGCACGGTCGGCTCGCCGACCGTCACGGGCTGAAAACGGCGCTCCAGCGCGGCGTCTTTCTCGATGTACTTGGTGTACTCGTCCAGCGTTGTCGCGCCGACGCAGCGCAGTTCCCCGCGCGCGAGCATCGGCTTGAGCAGGTTCGACGCGTCGACGGAGCCCTGGGCGGCGCCGGCGCCGACGATCGTGTGCAGCTCGTCGAGGAACAGGATGATCGCGCCCTCCGCCGCGGAGACCTCCGCGAGCACGCCCTTCAGCCGTTCCTCGAACTCACCCCGGTAGGCGGCGCCCGCGATCAGCGCGCCCATGTCCAGCGCGATCACGCGCCGGTCGCGCAGCGACTCGGGCACGTCGTGCGAGACGATCCGCTGGGCCAGGCCCTCGACGATCGCGGTCTTGCCGACTCCCGGCTCGCCGATCAGCACGGGGTTGTTCTTGGTGCGCCGCGAGAGCACCTGGATCACGCGGCGGATCTCCTCGTCGCGCCCGATCACCGGGTCGAGTCGGTCCTGCTCGGCCATCTCGGTCAGGTCGCGCCCGAAGCGCTGCAGCGGGCTCTGCTCCTCCTCGGGCTGCTGCTGCTCCTGACCCTGTGGCGGCGCTGAACCGTTAGGAGCCATTGCTGCTTCGCGTCCTCCGTGCGTTGGGACCGAACGCCGAGCGTACATCGGCCGCCCGCACGATGTCCGTGCCACCGCCGCGGTAGGGGACGAGCTCGGCGCGGAAGGAGCGGCGGAGCGCCTCCAGGCGCTCCGCCAGCTCGACCTGCGCGTGCAGCGCCTGCACCTCGAGCTGCTCGATGCGCGCGTGCATCTCGTTGACTTCGTCCTGGAGATTCAGCACGCGCTCGACGCCCGCGAGGTTCAGCCCGAGGTCGGCCGTCATCTCCTGGATGCGGCGCAACCGATCGACGTCCTGCTGGGAGTACAGCCGCGTGCCCTTGGGCGAGCGCTTGGGCTCGATCAGGCCGCGCGCCTCATAGGAGCGCAGCGTCTGCGGGTGCATGTTCGCGAGCTCGGCCGCGACCGAGATCATGAACACGCCCCGGTCGGTCTCCACCTGGACGCGGGTGAGCGACTCCTCCGATCGGCGAGCACTCATCGCAACCCACCGCGAAAAGCGCGCGCGCGTACGCGCGCGTCGACGCCCGAGGCGCAATGACTTCTCACGAGCCTGACGCCCCCTTGGCCCCGGCGCCCTCGAACAGCCGCGCGCGCGGATCGCCGTTCATGACGGCGGCGAGCGCGTCGACGGCCGAGCGCTGCTCGTCGGTCAGCTGCTCGGGGACGTCCAGCACGAAGCGGTAGTGGATGTCTCCGCGCGAGGACTTGCGGGCGGAGGAGGATCCCAGTTTCGGTGGGCCCTCGCCGCGCAGGCGCTGAACCGCGCCGGGCTTCGTGCCGGGTTTGACCCGCAGCGTCTTGGATCCGTCCAGCGTCGGCACCTGGACCTCGGCGCCGCGCAGCGCCTCGGGGATCGTGAGCGGGACCTCCACCTCCAGATTGTCGCCCCGGCGCTTGAACACCGGCGACGGCGACACATGGGTTATCAGGTAGAGATCACCGGGGGGCCCGCCGTCATGGCCGGGCTCGCCCTTGCCGGCCAGGCGGATGCGACTGCCGTCGCGCACCCCGGCGGGGATGTTGACGCGCATGCGCTTGACGGTGCGCACCGCGCCCGCGCCGTGGCAGGTCGGGCAGGGGTCCTCGATGATCGTCCCGGAGCCGCCGCAGCGCGAGCAGGGCTGGGAGATCGAGAACATCCCCTGGCCGGTGACCTCCACGCCGCGGCCTTCGCAGACCGGACAGACCTTGGGCGTCGTGCCGGGCTTGGCGCCCGTGCCGTGACAGGTCGGGCAGGTGTCGTGCATCGGCACCGACAGCGGAATCTGCGCGCCGGAGATCGCCTGCTCGAAGGAGATCGAGACCTGCGCCTCCAGATCGCCGCCGCGCTGGGCGCGCGTGCGCCCAGCGCCTCGTCCCCCCGCCCCGGCTCCCCCGCCACGCCCGCCGCCGCCGAACAGGTTGGAGAGGATGTCGCCCATGTTCGAGGCGTCGAAGTCAAAGCCCTGGAAGCCGCCAAACCCGGATCCGGGCCCGCCGGCGCCACCGGCCGCGAAGGGGCCCGTGCCGGTGTCGTACTGCTTGCGCTTGTCCGGATCGCCGAGGACGTCGTGGGCCTGGGAGATCTCCTTGAAGCGCTTTTCGGCGGCCTGATCGTCGGGGTTGCGGTCGGGGTGGTACCGGCGCGCGAGCTTGCGATACGCCTTCTTGATCTCCTCTGGAGTCGCCTTCTTGTCGACCCCGAGCGTCTTGTAATAGTCGGGACGAGCCGCCATCTGAAACTCCTCAGCGAAACCTACGCGGCCACGACCACGCGGGCGGGGCGGATGACGTGATCGCGCAGGCGATAGCCGGGCTGGTAGACCTCGACGACCGTACCGGACGGCGCGCCGTCCGGGGGCTGGGGGGCGGAGGCCATCGCCTCGTGGCACTCGGGATCGAACACCTCGCCGGCGGGCGCATATGACTCGATCCCCATGCGCCCGAGCGCGTCGGCGAGTTCAGAGCGCACGAGGCGCACGCCCTGCAGCAGCGGATCGTCCTGGTCCGCCGCCTCCAGGGCCCGGTCGAGGTTGTCCAGGGCGGGCAGCAGCTCCTTGGCGAGCTTTACGACGCCGCGCTCCTGCGCTAGCGCGAACTCGCGCGCGGCGCGGCGGCGGTAGTTCTCGAAGTCGGCCTGGGTGCGCTGCGCGAGCGCCAGGTACTCGTCGCGCTCGGCGGCGACCGTGACCAGCTCGTCGAGGTCGCCCTCGACCTCGGCCGCATCGGCGTCGTCCACCACGGTGGGTTCGGCGTCATCCACCACGACGGGCTCGGGCGGAGCCGGAGGCCCGGGCGAAGGCGTGGACCCATCCCCCGGCGCGCCGTCCGCGCCGGGGGTCTGCGCCTGCGCCTGCTCCTGCACCGTCTGCTGGGGTGTGTCCGCGCTCATGTCGGTCCCCCGTTACGCCTGCGGCTCGTCGACAACCTCGGCGTCGACGACGTCCTCCTCGTCGGAGGACCCGCCGCCGGCGCCGTCCGCGGACGCATCGCCGGCGCCGTTGCCGGCGCTCGCGGCGGCGTCCTGCTGGGCGCGCTGGTACATCGCCTCCGAGACCGAGTGGAAGGCGACCTGCAGTGCCTCGGCCTTGGCGTTGATCGCCGCGGGGTCCTCGGACTCCAGGGCGTCGCGGACCTCCTTGACGGCCTCCTCGATCCGAGAACGCGAGTCCGCATCGACCTGATCGCCCAGATCCGCCAGCTGTTTCTCGGCCTGGTAGGCGGCGTTCTCGCCGTTGTTGCGGGCCTCGGCGAGCTCGCGCGCGCGCTGGTCCTCCTCGGCGTGGGACTCGGCGTCTGAGACCATGTTCTTGATCTCCTCGTCGGAGAGCCCGGAGCCGGCCTTGATCTCGATCGTCTGCTCCTTGCCAGTCCCCAGATCCTTGGCGGAGACGTTGAGGATGCCGTTGGCGTCGATGTCGAACGCAACCTCGATCTGCGGGATGCCGCGCGGCGCCGGCGGGATGCCGGTGAGCTGGAACTTGCCCAGCGACTTGTTGTACTGCGCCATCTCGCGCTCGCCCTGCAGGACGTGGATCTCGACGGAGGGCTGGTTGTCCTCCGCGGTGGAGAAGACCTCGCCCTTGCGCGTGGGGATCGTCGTGTTGCGCTCGATCAGCTTCGTCATCACGCCGCCCTTGGTCTCGATCCCAAGCGTCAGCGGCGTCACGTCCAGCAGCAGCACGTCCTTGACGTCGCCCGCCAGCACGCCGGCCTGGATCGCGGCGCCGACCGCGACGACCTCGTCGGGGTTGACGCCCCGGTGGGGCTCCTTGCGCGTCAGCTCTTTGACCTTCTCCTGGACAGCCGGCATACGCGTCATGCCCCCGACCAGGACCACGTGCTCGATCTCGGAGACGCCCTTGTCTTTGGCGTCGTCCAGCGCCTGGCGCACCGGGGCGACGACGCGGTCCAGCAGCGCGCTCGTGAGCTCGGACAGCTTGGCGCGCGTCAGGCGCGTGTCGAGGTGCTTGGGCCCGGAGGCGTCGGCCGTGATGAACGGCAGGTTGATCTGCGTCTCCTGGGTGGTGGAGAGCTCGATCTTGGCCTTCTCGGCAGCCTCGTACAGGCGCTGCAGCGCCATCGGGTCGGCGGACAGGTCGATCGCCTGGTCGCGCTTGAAGTCCGCGACGAGCCAGTCGACGATCGCCTTGTCGAAGTTGTCGCCGCCGAGGTGGTTGTCGCCGGCGGTGGACTTGACCTCGAACACGCCGTCGCCGATCTCGAGGACGGACACGTCGAAGGTGCCGCCGCCGAGGTCGAACACGAGGATCGTGTGGTCCTGCTGGCCCTCCTTGTCCAGGCCATACGCCAGGGAGGCGGCGGTGGGCTCGTTGATGATGCGCTTGACGTCCAACCCGGCGATCTTGCCGGCGTCCTTGGTGGCCTGGCGCTGGTCGTCGTTGAAGTACGCCGGAACCGTGATGACCGCGCCGTCGACGGATTCGCCGAGATAGGCTTCGGCGTCGGACTTGAGCTTCTGCAGGATCATCGCGGAGATCTCGGGCGGGGAGAACTGCTCCGCTCCGGAGTCGCGCTCGGTTACCTCCACGCGCGCGTCGCCGTTGGGTCCGGAGACGACTTTGTAGGGGACTATCGACTCCTCCTCGCGCACCTCGGCCTCCTTGCGGCCCATGAAGCGCTTGATCGAGAAGACCGTGTTCTGCGGGTTGGTGACGGCCTGGCGCTTGGCGACGGTACCGACCAGGCGCTCCCCCGAGGCGGTGAACGCGACGACCGAAGGGGTCGTGCGCCCGCCCTCGGCGTTCTCGATGACCGTGGGCTCGCCCCCCTCGAGCACGGCCATGCACGAGTTGGTGGTGCCCAGGTCGATACCTATGGTCTTGCCCATGCTTGTTGCTCCTTCTTCTGAGGTTTACAAAATCTAAGCGCTATTGAAGCAGATTTTCTGCCTGATGTCAAGAGCTGAAGATCCCCCGACTCGGACACATCCGTGCCAGAGCGCAGACCCCGCACGCGGGCCTGCGCGCGTGGCATGTCCGCCGGCCATGGCGTAGCAGGTTCACGTGCAGCTCGAGCTCCTCACCGGGCCGGGTCAGCGCGAGCATCTGGTCGTGCAGCCGCTCGAACGGCGCGCCCGGCTGCAGCGGCTGCAGGCGCATGCCCACGCGCGAGACGTGCGTGTCTACCGGCACGTCGCGGCGGCCGTATGCGAACAGCAGCACGCACGCCGCCGTCTTGCGGCCCACTCCCGGCAGGGAGACGAGGTAGTCGCGGGCCTGATCGATCGGCGCGCTGGCCAGCCAGTCCAGCGACAGCTCTTGCTCCGGGTGATTTGACGCCCGCTCGTCCCCGGCGGCGATCGCCTGCAGGATCGCGACGATCCGCGCCGACTTCACCTTCGAGATCCCGCCCGGCCTGATCGCCTCCTCGACCTCTGCGACCGGCGCGCGCATCACCGCGTCCCAGCAGGATGACTCGGGCGCCGCGCGTTCGGGCGAGGCCGGATGCCGAGCGCGCGGCAAGCCCGAGGGAAACCGCTCGCGCAGGCGCAGGTAGGCGACGTCGCGGTTGCGGTCGTTGGTCGATTGCGAGAGCACTGTCAGCACCAGCTCGGCGATCGGGTCGCCGTGCGGCTTCATCAGCGGCGTCCCGTACACCTGGCGCAAACGTTCCCTGACCCGGATCACCCGCGCGCGCGATGGCGGCTTCCATGGCTTCGCGGGCACGGGCGCACGATATAGCGGCGAAGCCGCGTTCACGCGCGCCAGCAGGGCGCCCGATCCGTCGAGGCGCCGATACGACGTAGGCGCGAGCATTATGCTCGGCTCGTGCCCGTCCTCAGCGATCGCAGCACCGAGCTCGATGGGATGCCCGTGTTCTGGCGCCAGGCGCCGGTCGCGGAGGGCGCTCCCACCCCGCTGTACCTGCACGGCGTGCCGACCAACTCCGACGAATGGCTCGGATTCCTGGCGCGCACCGGCGGACTTGCGCCCGACCTGCCCGGATTCGGGCGCTCCGGCAAGGCCGCCAACCTGCACTACACGATCGACGGCTATGCCGAGTTCATCGAGCGCTTCCTGGGCGAGGTGGGCGTGGAGCGCGTCAGCCTCGTCGTGCACGACTGGGGCTCTGTCGGGCTCGCGTTCGCGCAGGCGCACCCCGAGCGGATCGCACGTTTGGTCGTGATCAACGCCGTGCCGTTCCTGCCCGGCTACCGCTGGCACCGCACCGCGCGCATGTGGCGCACGCCGCTGCTCGGCGAGCTTGTGATGGGCGCGACCACCCGCTGGGTGCTGCGCTTTTCCACCCGCGAGGCGCGTCCCGGGCGCAAGCCGATGCCCGAGGCGTGGCTGGACATGGTCTTCGATCACTTCGACCAGGGCACCCAGCGCGCGATCCTGCGCCTGTACCGCAGCTCGCCCGGAGACGTGCTCGCGGCCGCGGGCGCCCGCCTGGGCGCCCTGCAGATGCCCGCACTCGTGCTGTGGGGCGCGGCCGACCCCTACATCCCCGCCCGCTTCGCCCGCGCGTACGCCGACGCGCTTCCAGGCGCCGAGCTCGTCGAGCTCCCCGACGCCGGCCACTGGCCGTGGTTTGACCGCCCGGACGCGATCGACACGATCGCGAACTTCCTCGGCGCGACCTAGCGAGCCGCCGCCGATGGCAGCGCACGCCGCAATCTCCACACCACACGAGCCCGTCCAGCGCATGGAGGCGGCCCGTCCACTCGCGCGTCCCTGGGCGGTCGCGCTCGTTGTCGCGATCCCGCTGACGCTCGTCTACCTGGTCTGGATGCCGCCGGCCGCGGACCTCGCCGCGGCCATCTACCGCAGCGACCTGTTCGCCCGCGTGGGGTACACGCTGCGCGACAACGGCTGGTACGCCGCTCACGGCCATTACCTGCTCGGCTACTCGCTGCTCTCCCCCGCGCTGGGGGCGCTGCTCGGGGTGCGCGTGCTGCTCGCGTGCTCAGCCCTGGCGGCGAGCGTCCTGTTCGGCCTGATCGCAGAGCGCGCCTTCGGCCTCGCCGCCGGGCGCGTGGCGACCGCGGTGTTCGCGCTCGGCATCTGCGCCGAGCTGCTCTCCGGTCGCGTCCCCTACGACCTCGGCTTCGCGGTTGGGCTGGGCTCGGTGCTCGCGCTGATGCGCGGGCGTCCTGCGCTCGCGCTCGTGCAGGCGCTGCTCTGCAGCGCCAGCAGTCCCGTCGCCGGAGCGTTCCTCGCGCTCGCCTTCTTCGCCTGGGCGCTCGCCTGCGGCCCACGCGTGGAGGCGCTCGCGCTGGGCGGCGCGACGCGATCCCCCGGGCGGTCCGTGCCCTCCGGCGACGCCGGGCGCCCCTGGGCTTGGCCGCTGGCGCTCACGATCGCGGCGCTGGCGCCGATCGCGGCGCTGGCGGTGGCGTTCCCGGAAGGCGGGTACGAGCCGTTCGCGCCCTCGTCCTTCTGGCCGGCGCTCGCCGGCGTGCTGGCGATCGCGCTGCTGACGCCACGGGGACCACTGTCCCCGCGCGCGCACCGCGCCGTGCGCATCGGCGCCGCGCTTTACGCGCTCGTGCTGGTCGGGGCGTTCGCGATCTCCTCGCCGCTCGGCGGCAACGCCGCCCGCCTCGGCCCCGAGCTCGCCGCTCCGCTGCTCGCCGGCGTGCTGTGGGATCGCCGGCGCGGGGCGCTGTGCCTGCTCGCGCCGGTGCTGCTGTACTGGCAGCTGAACACTCCGATTGGCGACCTGTCGCTGGTCGCGGGGCAGCCGTCGGCGAACGCCTCCTACTACGCCCCCCTGCTGTCCGAGCTGCGCCTCTTGCTGGCCGATCGGAGTTCCCATGGATCTCCGATCGGTGGCGCCACCACGATCGTCGAGGTGCCGCTGACCGCCACCCACGCGGAGGCCGCCTTCCTGGCCGGACACGACGGCGTGCGGCTCGCCCGCGGCTGGGATCGCCAGCTCGACACGCGCTACGCCGCCCTGTTCTACCGCCCGGGGCTCACCGCCTCGGCCTACCGCGCGTGGCTTACAGAAAACCGCGTCATCTATGTCGCGCTCCCCGACGCCCGCCTGGACTATGCCGGGCGCGCCGAGGGCGCGCTGATCGCCCACGGACTGCCGTATTTGCGAGAAGTGTGGCGCTCGGCCCATTGGCGGCTGTACGCCGTGTACTCCCCCTCACGGTAGGCTTCACGATCGATGCTCGCCCGCGCTCGTGTCCTGCAAGCGCGCCTGTTGCCGCAAGGGTGGCTGGACGTGCTGCGCCAAGTCGCTCTGTTCGGCGCGGCCTACCTCGCCTACCGGCTGGTGCGCGGCCTGGTCGAGGGCGACGCCAACGCCGCGTTCGCCCACGCACGCGACCTGATCTCGCTGGAGCTCACGCTGCACATATTCGTCGAGCCCTCGATCCAGGCGTGGGCATCGAGCAGCAAGGTGCTGATGGACTTCTCCAGCTGGATGTACGTCAACGCGCAGACGACGGTCACGATCGGGGCGCTCGTGTACCTGTACCTGCGCCACAACCGCAGCTTCTACTTCGTGCGCAACATGTTCGTGATCGCGATGGCGATCGCACTGATCGGCTACGTCGTGTTCCCGACCGCACCGCCGCGGTTCATGCCCGAATGGGGCTTCATCGACTCGGTCTCGAACTTCACCGGCATGCACATCTCCCACGCCAGCGCGACGATGACCGCGCTGGTGAACCCCTATGCCGCAGTGCCCTCGATGCACGTCGCGTTCGCCCTGATGATCGGCTGGCCGCTGGCACGCCTGGCGCGCCATCGCATCGTCAGCGTGCTGTGGCTGCTGTATCCGTTCCTGATGGCATTCGTGATCATCGCCACCGCCAACCACTTCATCTTCGACGCGATCCTCGGGGCACTCACCGCGGGGGCAGCCGCCTACGGAGCAAGCTGGCTCGCACGGGCGCGACCCGAAGTCTGGCGTTTCGCCGGAGCGCCGGCGGGGATCGCGGGCGGCTGAGCCGACTCAGCGCCACTTGAGCGAGAACCAACACAACCGCACTACTGGACACTGGACCGACCCCATGGCCCCGCGACGCCACGACACCCCACCAAGACGCCTGCGTCGCGGGGGCGCCTACCGCGCCCGCACGCGACCGGCGCGCCCACCGATCGGCTCAGGCGTGCGACGCGAGCTGGTGCGCAACCGGTTGATCGAGTCGCGCCTGACCCCCAACGCGATCTCGCTCACCGGGTTTGCACTGAATCTCCTGGCGGCCGCGCTCGTGTGGGAGCAGCTGTTCTTCCTCGGCGGCGTCGCCTTCGTTGTGGGCTCGATCATGGACACGCTCGACGGGCGCTATTCGCGCATGTCCGGCAAGGGCACCCCGTTCGGAGCGTTCCTGGACTCGACGCTCGACCGCATCGAGGAGGGCATCGTGCTGACCGCGGTGGCGGGATACTTCGCCCTGCAGGGCGATCGCGTCGCGGCGGCCGCGGTCGTCGTCGCGGTGCTCGCCTCGCTGATGGTGTCCTACACCCGCGCGCGCGCAGAGGCGCTCGGCGTGGAGTGCAAGGTCGGCATCGCCACCCGCCCGGTGCGCGTGGTGATCCTCTCGATCGGCCTGATCTTCGCGCGCGGAGCCTCGCTCGGGAACTTCCAGCTGCTGGCCCCGGCGGTGTACGTGCTGGCAGCGCTCAGCCTGGTCACGGTCGCCCAGCGGATCGCCCATGTCCGGCGCGAGCTGTCGGCGCCGGAGTCGGCGTCGGTGTGACCTGAGCGCGCGGGCGGGGTAATCTCCCGGAGTCCGCTCGGCCCGGCATCCGGCCGTCGCTGCACCGCAGTCAATCGCAGAGAGCCCATCCGGGGTTCCTCGACCGGGCCATCGCCCCTCAGGAAGGAAACGAACTTGACCCCCACCCCCCACAGCAACGGCGCCAGCGCCGGGAATGGCGCTGCCCGCAACGGCGCCTCCCAGAACGGCGCGACCGAAGCCGGGCGACACTCGCCTTTGGCGAGCATCCCCGTTTCGGCTAGCTACCAGCGCGAGACGGTGCGCGTCGCGATTGTCGGCGTAGGCAACTGCGCCAGTGCGTTCGTGCAGGGCATCCAGTACTACCGCGACGCCGACCCGTCGCAGGACGTGCCCGGGTTGATGCACGTGGACCTCGGTGGGTACCACGTGCGCGACATCGAGTTCACCGCCGCGTTCGACATCGACCGCACGAAGGTCGGCCGCGACCTTGGCGAAGCGATCTGGGCAGGGCAGAACAACACGATGAAGTTCGCCAAGGTGCCGAAGAAGCTTGGAGTGCCGGTGCATCGCGGGATGACCCATGACGGGCTGGGGAAGTACCTCAAAGAGAAGATCGTCAAGGCGCCCGGCGAGACCGCCGACATCGTGAAGATTCTGAAGGACACCCATACCGACGTGGTCGTCTCCTACCTGCCCGTGGGCTCTGAGCAGGCGACGAAGTGGTATGTCGAGCAGGTGCTGGAGGCGGGCTGTGGGTTCGTCAACTGCATCCCCGTGTTCATCGCGCGCGAGGACTATTGGGACAAGCGGTTCAAAAAGGCGGGGCTGCCGATCGTCGGTGACGACATCAAGTCCCAGGTCGGGGCGACGATCGTGCACCGCACGCTGGCGCGGCTGTTCGCCGACCGCGGCGTGAAGATGCTGCGCACCTCCCAGCTGAACGTCGGCGGGAACATGGACTTCTACAACATGCTCGAGCGCGAGCGGCTGGAGTCCAAGAAGATCTCAAAGACCAACGCCGTAACCTCGATCATGGACCACAAGCTGCCGGCAGAGGACGTGTACATCGGGCCTTCTGACTACGTCCCGTGGCTGACCGACCGCAAGTGGGCGCACATCCGCGTCGAGGGCCAGGCGTTCGGGGACGTGCCGCTGAACGTCGAGCTCAAGCTCGAGGTCTGGGACTCGCCCAACTCGGCCGGGATCGTGATCGACGCCGTGCGCTGCTGCAAGCTCGCGCTCAACCACGGCCTCAGCGGGCAGCTCGACGGGCCGAGCAGCTACCTGATGAAGTCCCCGCACAACCAGCGTCCCGACGAGCAGGCGCGCGCCGACACGGAGAAGTTCATCGCGAAGTATGCAAGCTCGCCCTCCCCGCCTGGCCGGCCCGGCACGGATAAGCGCCGGGAGAGTGCCGCGCGCGCGGCCAAGCCCCGAAAGACAACTCAGAAGGCGTGATAATGGGAGGCCAGATGGCCTCGTCAGAGCGGCTCGCGATCGCCCACGTGACCCCGTATCCGTGGGAGGCGCAGGACAACAACGTCAACGCCCACATCCGTGCGGTCACCGAGGAGCTCGCGCGGCGCGGGCACCGCGTGCTGATCATTGCGCCGTCGCGCTCGCAGGAGCGGGTCAGGGCCTCGCGCCGAGCGTTGCGGGCCTCGCGCGGGCGGGGGCGGACAGGAGCCCTGCTTCAGGGAACCGACGCGGGCACGCCCGCGGTGATCGCCGTCGGCGAGGTGCTCGATGTCCCCGGCTGGCCGGGCTCCGAGCGATCCCCGCGCCGGAGAACGCCCGCCCTGCCGATCGACGTGGCGCGCACGATCGAGGAACTGCTGAGCACAGTTTCGCTGGATGTCGTGCACGTGCATGAGCCGTTCGCGCCGAGCACCTCCAACGCGGCGCTGCGTCACTCCCGTGCGCTGAACGTCGGCTCGTTTCACTCCGCCTCTGAGCGCCTGATCTCGACGCTCGTGGCGCGTCGTTTCGTGGAGAGCTTCTTCGGGCGCCTGGACGCCCGCACCGCGAGCCTGCCCGCCACGGCGGAGCTGATGGCCCGCCATTTTCCGGGCGAGTACCGCCTCGTGCCCGACGGCGACGGCGCGGCCGCGGAGCTCGAGCGGATCTACCGCGACCTGGCGGCGCGCCGGCACGACCCAGAGGGAGATGAGGCGATGCGCCTGCGCCTGGCCGGGCGGCCGCAGATCGACGTGGACCTGCACATGCACACCGACCACTCCCACGACTGCGCAACTCCCGTCGAGGTGCTGCTCGCGACCGCGCGCGCACGGGGGTTGGGCGCGATCGCGGTGACCGACCACAACGAGATCTCCGGCGCGCTGGCCGCGCGCGAGCAGGCGCAGAAGATGACCGGGGCGATGGGCGCGATGGGCAAGGGCGCGACGGGCGGCAGGAGGGACGTGACGGGAATGGTTTCAGAGACGGGCATGGGCGGCGTCAAAGTGATCGTCGGAGAGGAGGTCAAGACGGCCTCGGAGGGGGAGGTGATAGGCCTGTTCATCGAGGAGAAGATCCCGCGCGGGATGAGCCTCCAGGAGACGGTCGCCGAGATTCGCCGCCAGGGAGGGCTCGTGTACGTGCCGCACCCGTTTGACCGGCTGCACTCCGTGCCCGACTACGAGCACCTGCTGAAGATCGTCGCCGACGTCGACGCGATCGAGGTGTTCAACCCGCGGGTGGCGATCGGCGCGTTCAACGACGAGGCGCAGCGGTTCGCCGCCAAGTACCGGATCCCGGCGGGCGCCGGCTCAGACTCGCACGTCGCCCAGGGCCTCGGCTCGGTGCGAATCCGGATGCGCGAGTTTGACGGCCCGGCCGAGTTCATGCAATCCCTGCGCGACGCGGAGATTCTCACGCGCCCCACCAGCCTGCTGTACGTGCAGGCGCTCAAGTTCCTGCAGACCCGCGCCACCCCACCCTCCGCGCGCCGCGCCAGCCGGGCGAGGCGGGTCAAGCGGGCGATGGGCGGCAGCAGGCGGTCGTGACGATCGCAAACACTCGGGACGGTCGAGGGTCGAGCGGGGCAGAGATCGAAATGCCCGCCCACCCCGCGTGGCGTGCCACTACGCACGCGTGCTGGCCGATAGACCGATCGGAGATTGAATGGAATCTCCGATCGTCCAGCATCTGATCTTCTATCGGTAAGGACAAAGCACCCGCGAAGGCCATCGGCCGTCCCGCAAGTAAGGGTGCAACGCCAAGGACAAGCGCGCGCGCCGTCAAAACCCTCGGGGTCGATGCCTGTGACCGACGACGAGATCCGCGAGAAGTACCTGGAGCGCGCCATCCGCGAGCTGAACTCGCTGACGCGCGAGCTGCAGTCCTGCCCGCACTGCCCGCGCGGCAACCTGATGCCGGTGCTCGGCTCCGGCCATCCGCAGGCCGACGTGATGCTGCTCAAGTACGCTCCCCAGCCTGCGGAGATCGAGGAGGGCGTCGCCTTCTACGGCCGCGCCGGCGGTGCGCTGATGAAGTCGCTCAAGCGCCTGTCGATCGACCCGCTGGCGGTGTACGGCACGCTGTGCGTGAAGTGCCCGCTGAGCGACGCCTCGCTGGCGGACTTCGCGTGCGTGTCGAGGGTCGTCGAAGAGATCGCGATCGTGCAGCCGCGGATCGTCGTCGTGATGGGCCCGGACGCGCTCGCGGCGCTCGGCGAGATGGAGCTCCCGCTCGCACGCGAGCTGCAGCCGCGCCTGGGCGAGATCCAGCAGCTGACTGTGACGATCGACGCGCTGTACGTCCCCAACATCGACGACTCGCTCGATGAGACCGACTCCAAGCGGGCGTTCTGGGCGGCGTTCCGGGCGCTGGGGGACTGGTACGCGGCGCAGCCGCCGTATTGAACGGCCGCGGCACGTCACATCTCGAGCACGATCTTCCCCAGCTTGGCGCCCGCGGCAAAGCGCTCGTAGGCGCCGGCGGCCTCCTCCAGGGGGAAGGCCGCGGCGATCGGCACGCGCAGCGTGCCGGAGTCGAACAGCGGCAGCACCTCGTGTTCGAGGCGGCGCGCCGTGAGGGCTTTCTCCTCCAACGACCGCGCGCGCAGCGTCGAGCCGTGGATGCGCGCGCGCGCGGCCATCAGCGCGAGCAGGTTCAGCTCGGACTTGGCGCCCGCGGACACGCCGATCACGCAGATCCGCCCGCCGGTCGCAAGGGCGGTCAGGTTCTCGGGCATGTTCGGCGCGCCCACCAGCTCGAGGATCACGTCGTAGGGGCCGTGCTCGGCGAAACCCTCGCAGGGGATGACCTCGGCTCGGAGTGCTCCCACCTGCTCGCGCAGCTGTTCGTTGCGCACGGTCGTGGTCACGCGCGCGCCCGTGGCCCTGGCCAGCTGGATCGCCGCCACCCCCACGCCGCCCGCGCCGCCGTGCACGAGCAGATGCTCGCCGGGACGCAGCTGCGCCTGGGTGAAGATCGCGTCGTGGGCGGTCGTGAACACCTCGGGCAGCCCGCCCGCCGCGGGCCAGTCGAGCGCCGCCGGCACCCGCATCAGCACACGCTCGTTGACGACGACCAGCTCCGCCTGGCCACCGCCCCCGACAACCGCCATCACCCGCTCGCCCTCTCCGAACCGTTCCGCGCCTCCTCCGAGCGCGGCGACCTCGCCCGCCAGCTCCATGCCGGGGATGTCCTGCGGGGAGCCTGCCGGCGCCGGGTACAGGCCGCGGCGCTGCATCATGTCCGCGCCGTTCAAGCCCGCCGCGCGCACGCGCACCAGCACCTCGCCGGCGCCCGGCACGGGGTCCGGGTGCTCCTCGATCACGATCTGCTTGTCGCGGATGGTGGCGGCGCGCATCGTGGGGAAGCCTACCCGCGCTCCAGCAGGGCGACGCACTCGATGTGATGCGTCTGGGGGAACATGTCCACGGGACGCACCTTCTTCAACGTCCATCCGGCCTCGACGAGCTCGGCCGCGTTGGGGGCGAGCGTGGTGGGGTTGCAGGAGACGTACACGATCCGCCTGGGCGAGGCCTCGACAATACGCCGGACCACTTTCTTAGAGAGCCCCGCGCGGGGCGGATCGACGACGAGCACGTCCGGGCGACCGGCGCGCGCCACCAGCTCGGGCAGGGCAAGCCGGATGTCGCCGGCGAAGAAGTGGGCGTTTGAGACCTCGTTGCGCCGGGCCGCCGCGATCGCGTCGGCAACCGCCTGCTCGACCAGCTCGATTCCCCACAGCTCGCCGGCACGCGGGGCGAGCGTCAGCGCGATCGTGCCAATGCCGCAGTACAGGTCATACACCCGCTCCCAGCCCTGCAGCGCGGCGTACTCGCCGACAACGCCATAAAGCAGCTCGGCCATCTCGGTGTTCGTCTGAAAGAACGCCTCGGCGGAGATGCGCAGGTCCAGGTCTCCCAGCCGCTCTGGAAGCTCGGCCTCGCCCCACACGAGCTCGGTCTCACCGCCAGCGGTGGTCTCCGCGAGGCTATGTGAGCGCGTCCACAGCACGCCGCTCAGACGCTCTGCAAGCGCAGCGCTCAGCGCCAGCGCAAACCCGCCCGCGTCCAGCTCGCCGTCGGTGCTCACGAGACGCACCTGCAGCTTGCCGGTGCGCCGCCCTTCGCGCACGACCAGGTTGCGCAGCCGCGCGCGCCCGTCCCGATCGGGCCCCACCCGCTCTGTGCGCTCGTGGCGCGCATTGCGACCCCCGCCATGAGCACGCGCCGTGACAGGCGGGCCGGGAGCGGCTTCGTCATTGCCATCGCGGTCCTCGGGGTGCTCCCGACCGTCGCGCTCCCAGGCGCTCAAGCCCTGCTCGCGACACCAGCTCAAGGCCAGCTCGCGCGCACGATTGCCCTGCTCTGAGGCGAGCAGACAGTCGGCGATCGGGGTTACCCGCCGCCCGCCCGCGGAAGCATGAAAGCCGCACTGAAGCTCGCCATCCTCGCCCGTGCCGAACGAGTACTCGAGCTTGTTGCGATAACGCCACTGCTGGAGCGCCGGCACGATCTCCTGCAGGGCGAACCCGTCCAGGTGTCCGATCCGGCGCAGCGCTTCGTCCACCTGGCCGCGCTTGACCTGAAGCTGGCGCTCGTAGCGCAGCACCTGCCAGGGCACGCCCGGATGGTCGGCCGTCGGCGGGATGCGTTCGGGGCTGGGCTCGAGCACCTCCAGCGCGCGAGCGTGCGCATAGGAGCGCTTGCGCTTGTACACCAGCGCGCGCACGCGATCGCCGGGCATCCCGCCGGCCACGAACACGACATAGCCCTCCTGCCCGAGCCGGGCGACGCCCTCTCCGCCGAAGGCCAGCGAGTCGATCTGCAGCTCCAGTTCATCGCCCGGGCGCGGGCGGGCTGGACGCCTGTCGGAGGGCGAAGTCTGGCCATCGCGAGCGTCTGGCGATACCGGAGCGCCCCGCGGCGCCGGGAGGCTCTGCGCCGTCTCGGGCAGGGTCCCGGGCTCGGACGTCATGGCGAGGGGGGGCCGGGCTCCGGCGCGAGCAGCAGCTCCAGCAGGGCCTTCTGCGCGTGGCGGCGGTTCTCGGCCTGGTCCCAGATGCGCTGGCGCTCGCCGTAGAGCACCTCGGCGGAGATCTCCTCGCCCGGATGCGCCGGCAGGTCGTGCATCGCAAAGGCGCCGGGTGCGGCCGCATCGAGCAACACATCGTCGAGCACGTAGGGGGCCAGCGCCGCGCGGCGCTGGCCGATCGTCGGCCCCGTCGAGCGGCGCTCGGCGACAGTGGCCTCCTCTCCCATACTCACCCACACGTCCGCGTACACCGCCCGCGCGCCCGCCACCGCCGCGCGAGGGTCGGTGTGCAGCTCGAGCGTTCCGCCGGCCCCCTGCAGGACCGGGAGCGGCGCCTGCTCCTCCAGCGTATAGCCGGAGGGCGAGGCGATCGCCACGTGCATCCCCGCGAGCGTGCCCAGCAGCGCCAGCGAGCGCGCGACGTTGTTGCCGTCGCCGACATACGCGATGCGCACGCCCTCGAGTGAGCCAAAGGACTCGCGCAGCGTCAGCAGGTCCGCCAACGCCTGGCAAGGATGGTGCAGCGCCGTGAGCATGTTGATGACCGGCACGTCGCTGTAGCGAGCCAGCTCTTCGAGCATCGCGTCCGGCCCGGTGCGCACCCCGATCAGGGCCACGTGCCGGGACAGCACGTAGGCGGTGTCGCGCAGCGCCTCGCCGCGCGAGAGCTGCAGCTCGTCGGCGCGCAGCACGACCGGATGGCCGCCCAGCTCGTGCACGCCCACCTCGAACGACAGCCGCGTGCGCGTCGAGGGCTTCTCGAAGATCAGCGCGACGCTCTGCCCGGCGAGCGCGCGCGAGGACAGCGGCGCAGCCTTCAGCTCCAGCGCGCGATCGAGCAGCGCGTTCAGTTCGGCGGCGTTCAGCTCGGCGCCTGTGAGGAAGTGGCGTGTCATGAAACGGCCAGTCTAGGATGGTTCCATGCAAAGACACTTGTCCGCCATCGCGATCGCCTGCTCGGTGCTGCTGCTCGCGGCCGGCTGCGGTTCCAGCGGATCAAGCTCCAGCTCGACCGCCACCACGGCTACGTCGACCACGTCCGGCACATCATCCTCGGCGTCATCGGCCGGGCTGAAGGTGGACACAGCGCCGAAGTACGCCTCTCCCTCCCCCTCCTCGCCCGTGCAGAGCGGGCTGGTGCAGATCGCCTACCGCGACATCGCGATCGCCCCCGACACGATCAGGGCGAAGGTCGGCAGCACGGTCAAGTGGACGAACAACGACCCCGAGAAGTGCAACGTCACAAGCGAGGGTGGACCGTACAAGTTCGCCTCCGGCGACTTCGGCGAAGCGGGCACGTTCGAACTGAAGCTCGATAAGCCGGGGACCATCCACTACGAGTGCACCTACTACCCGGCCACGATGAACGGGACGATCGAAGTCGTCAAATAGATTCCTGTCGGCGCATACTCTTCGTCCGAGACCGGGAGGGAGGATCCGATCCCACCCACCCGGGGCCTGCCCGGGCGGGAGGGCCTCCATACATTGCGGGAGGATCGAAGTCGTGGGGTAGACGACTAATCGAAGTCCGGCAGGCCCTCGTCGGGCGTGGAGGCGGTGGCGTAGCGGCGGCGGGGTATCCGTCCCGCGGTGCGCGCCAGGCGACCCGCCTGCACAGCACGGCGCATCGCGTGGGCCATACGCACGGGGTCCTGCGCGCGCGAGATCGCCGAGGCGGCCATCACCGCGTCACAGCCCAGCTCCATCGCAAGCGCGGCGTCCGACGCAGTGCCGACGCCGGCGTCCAGCACAACCGGCACGGACACCGCCTCGCGGATGAGACCGATGTTGTAGGGGTTGCGTATGCCCATGCCGCTGCCGATCGGCGACCCCAGGGGCATCACCGCGGGGCAGCCGACGTCGACCAGGCGGCGTGCGAGCACAGGGTCGTCGGTCGTGTAAGGCAGCACGACGAAGCCCTCGTCGACGAGCTCCTCGGCGGCACGCAGCAGCTCGGGCGCGTCGGGCAGCAGCGTGTCCTCGTCGCCGATCACCTCGAGCTTTATCCAGTCGGTCGCAAATGCCTCGCGCGCGAGCCTGGCGGTCAGCACCGCGTCGCGCGCGGTGCGGCAGCCGGCCGTGTTGGGCAGCAGCTGCACGCCCGTGTCGGCGAGCACTTCGATCAGCGAGCCGCGCGCCGTGGCGTCAACGCGACGCAGGGCGACCGTCACGAGCTCGCTGGCGCTGGCCTCGATCGCCGCGGCCATCAGCTCCAGCGACGCAAACCCGCCCGTCCCGAGCAGCAGGCGGGAGCGCAGCGTCCGGCCGGCGATCGTCAGGACATCGTCCTGGGGCCCCGCGGCACCATTGTGGACAGCCGGCGAGGGCTCGGGGCGATCGTGCGCGGCGCAGTTGCCGGCGACGGACGGAGCGGCATTCTTCGGATCGAGCATCCTTCGATCATCCTCCCTGCATCGCGGTGAGCACCTCCACGCGCGCGCCGGCCGCCAGCGCGAACGTCTCCCAGTCAGATCTCGGCACGACCTCGCCGTTGACAGCCACAGCCACGCCTCGCGCCTGCGCGGTCAACCCCAGACCGCCCAGCACGCCGGCAATCGTCTCGCCCGGCTGGAGGTTGGCGGTCTCTCCGTTGAGCAGAATCACGCGCGGACCCCGATCGCGCGGGCAGCGCCCTCGGCTCTGGACGCATCGTCACTCGCCGGGGCCGTGAAGCGCGCGGGATCACAGGCCGCGAACGCGGAGTCCAACCGCTTGGGCATCTCATCCGTGAGTGCGCTGGTCACGAGCTCGGCGGTCAGCGGCGCGAGCAGGATGCCGTTGCGGTGGTGGCCCGTCGCCCACACGAGCCCCTGAAGCGCGCCGCGCCCGATCGCCGGCGCATTGTCCGGGGTGCCCGGGCGCAGCCCGACGGACAGCTCATCGATCCGCAGCTCGTCGATCCCCGGCACCAGCTCGCTGCAGTTGCGCAGCAGCTCGTACATCCCGCCCGCGGTCGGGCTCAGCTCATACCCCTTCTCCTCGACGGTGGCCCCAAGCGCGTAGCATCCGTCGGCGCGCGGCACCAGGTAGCCGCCCTCGAAGCGCACCACCCGCGTCACGAGGCCCGGGCCGGCGAGATCGCGCAGGCGCAGGATCTGGCCCTTGACCGGCCGCACGCGAACCCGCGCGCCGGCGGGCAGCCCCTCGATCTGGGCGGTCCACGGACCGGCGGCGAGCACGACCTGCCCCGCGCTCACATGCTCGCCTCCCTGAAGGCGCAGGCCCGTCGCCCGCTCACCGGCGGCGTCCAGCTCGACCGACGCCACCGCGGCATGCTCGTGGATGTCCACCCCGGCGGTCTCGCACACCCGGCGCAACGCGCGCAGCACAAGCCGCGGATCGACGGAGTGATCGTCCGGGGCTTCGATCGCCAGCCGCACGGTCGGCGCGAGCCCGGGCTCGCGCTCGCGCGCCGCGCTCGCGCGCAAACGCTCGGCGCGCAATCCGAGCGACTGACGGAACTCGAGCCGGCGCTCCAGCTCGCGCGCCTCGTCCTCGTCGCGCGCCAGCATCAGCGTGCCGGTCTCCAGCAGACCCACCTCCGTGCCCGCCGCCTGCACCAGCTCGGCCGCGAATCCGGGCCACATCTCCGCCGAGCGCAGCCCCAGCTCCAGGAGCCTACGGCCCGCCGCCCCGAACTCGACCTCGGCCACAGGCGCGAGCATCCCCGCCGCCACATACGACGTGCCCCGGCCGAGGGTGTCTCGCTCCAGCAGCGTCACCGACAGCCCCCGCTCGCGTGCGCACCAGGCGGCGGACAGGCCGATGATCCCGCCACCGACGATCGCGACATCGGGCGATTCGGCGTTCGCGAGCATGCGGATGATGCTAGCCCGCTGTCACACTCAGCGCGAGTGCCAGTCACCGTCAACGACATCCACGCCGATCGTTCCGACCGGCTCGCCGCCGCGCGTCTGTATCTCGTGTGCGACTCAAGGTCCGGGGGGCATGAGCCCTCCGAACTGCTCCCGAGCGCGATCGCCGGGGGCGTGGACGTGGTGCAGCTGCGCGAGAAGACCATGAACGACGAGGAGAATCTGCTGATCCTCGCGCGGGAGGTGCGGGAGCTGTGCAAACGGCACGGCGCGCTGTTCGTCGTCAACGACCGGCCACTGATCGCTCGCGAATCCGGCGCCGACGGAGTGCACGTCGGGCAAGAGGACATGCCAGTGGCCGAGGTGCGTGAGCTGGTGGGCCGCGACATGCTGATCGGGCTCTCGACCCACGCGCCTGCCGAAATCGACACGACAGATGCCGCACTGGTCGACTACATCGGCGTCGGCCCCGTCCACGCCACGCCAACCAAGCTGGGCCGGCCGGCTGTCGGGCTCGAGCTGGTGCGCTACGCCGCCGCACACGCCCCCGTGCCGTTCTTCGCGATCGGCGGGATCGACGCGCGCAACATCGGCGAGGTGCTCGCTGCGGGCGCCTCCCGGGTGTGCGTCCTGCGCGCGGTCGCAGACTCCGCGGACCCCGGGCGCGCGGCGCGCGGTCTGCGAAAGGCGCTCGACGGACGACAACTCGACGGACGCCCGCCTGCGGGCTGAGCGATGGAGCGCTCGAGCCCAAGCGCTCCCCGCGACGAGCGGGCGCGCGCCTCACTAGTCCCGCTGGCCCCGGACGAGCGCCCCCGGGCGCTGCTCGTCGCAGTGGCCCTCGCCGGCCTGCTCTCGCTCGCGGTCCTTGTCGGCGCGCTCACGATCCACGGCCTGCACCGCCACGGCGGCTCGCTGGCGGGCGGTGTGTTCATCGCGTGCATCCTGGCGCTGCTTGCGTGGGGGATGTACGGTCGCCGCTACTGGGCCGTCCTCGGCTTCGAGGCGCTGCTGGCGTTTCAGATCATCGTCACCTCGCTCGCGCTCGTGGTCGCCTCGACGCTGCTCGCCGCAGGCATCTGCCTGCTGTCGATCGTGCTCGCCGGGTGGCTGTTCTGGAAGCTCGTCCGCGTGATGGGCCGCATCCAGGCCCAGGACAGCCGATAGCCTTCGCCTGACGGCCTGGAGGCGTAGCGAGCTTCGATAGGCTCAGCGCCACATGGCTGAGACCTCCTACGACACGATCGTGATTGGCTCCGGGCCGGGTGGATATGTCGCCGCGATCCGCGCCGCCCAGCTGGGCAAAAGGACCGCCGTGATCGAGCAGGACGCGGTCGGCGGGCGCTGCCTGAACTACGCGTGCATCCCCGCCAAGGCGCTGCTGCGCTCGGCCGACCTGCTGTCGGAGATCCGCGACGCCGGGGAGTTCGGGCTGCGAGTCGCGGGCGTCGAGGTCGACTATGCCGCAGTTCAGGCCCGGCGCGAGAAGGTCGTCTCCACCCTGACCGGGGGCGTCGGCGGGCTGTTCAAGAAAAACGGGATCGACCTGATCGAGGGCGAGGCGTCGCTTGGCCCCCGCCCAGGCGCCGACGCCGACTCCGGTGCGGCAGTGACCGTCCGTGTCGGCGAGCGCGAGCTGAGCGCCAGCGCCGTTATCCTCGCCGCGGGCTCTGTCCCGCGCGCGATTCCAGGAGTGGAGCTCGGCGGGCGCGTGCTCGGCACCGAGGAGGCGTGGGCGCTCGCAGAGCTGCCCGCGCGCCTGGCTGTCGTCGGGGCGGGGGCCTCCGGCGCGGAGATCGCCTCGGGGTTCTCCCGCCTGGGCAGCGAGGTGCTGCTGCTCGAGGCGCTCGATCGCGTGCTGCCGAGCGAGGATGCCGACATCTCGCGCCTGGTCGAGCGGGGTCTGGGGCGCCAGTCGATCGGCGTGCACACGAGCACCCCGGTCGAGTCGGTGCAGCCGTCGGACTCCGGCGTCACGTTCAGCTACGGCTCGGAGTCTGCCGAGGTCGACCATCTCGTGATCGCCGCCGGGCGCGGCCCGGACATTCAGGCGCTCGGGCTGGACGCGGCGGGCGTCGAGCTGGACGAGCGCGGCCTGATCGCCGTCGACGGCGCGCTGCGCACGAGCGCTCCCGGCGTGTATGCGATTGGGGACCTGGTGGCTGGGCCAGCGCTCGCGCACAAGGCCTCTGAGGAGGGCATCGTCGCAGCCGAGGACTCGGCAGGCCTCCAGACCCACCCGATCGACTACATCGACATCCCGCGCGCGACGTTCTGCATGCCGAATGTGGGTTCGTTTGGGCTGACTGAGGCGCAGGCGCGCGAGCAGGGCTATGACGTCGTCGTCGGCAAGGTCCCCTACGGTGCGGTTGGCGGCGGCACCGTCTACGGCGACCGCACCGGCCTGGTCAAGCTGGTGGGCGAGTCGCGCTACGGCGAGCTGCTAGGGGGGCACATCGTCGGTGCCCGCGCGACTGAGCTGATCCAGGAGCTCGTCAATGTGCGCGCGCTGGAGGGCGGCTATGCCGAGGTCGCGCGCACCATCCACGGCCACCCGACTCTGTCCGAGGCCGTGATGGAGGCGGGACGTGCCGCCGACGGCTGGCTCATCCACGGCTGATCGCCGGTCGAGGCGGCCTGTGGGCGCGGAGGGCTAATCTCGGCGAGATGCCCGCGCCGGACGCCGCCTTCTACTTCGACCTGGCCAGCCCGCTGGCCTATCTGGCGGCCGAGCAGGTCCTGCACGTGTTGGGTGAGCGGGCTCGAGTCAACGCCGAGTGGCAGCCCGTGCTCGCGCGCGAGCTGCCAGGCGCGGAGACGCTCGACGCGCGCCGCTGGGGCAAGGAAAACGAGAAGGCTCAAGAGGCACAGAGGCACGGTGAAGAGGAGGCGATCCTGCGCGCAGAGATCGCCCGGCGCGTGCACGAGCTGAGGCTGCAGCCGCTGCGCTGGCCAAGTCCGTATCCATTCGACAGTGCACTGGCGATGCGCGCGGCGACGTACGCCAAGTCGATCGGTCGCGCGGTCCCCTTCGCGCAGGCCGCTTTCCGCCAGGCGTTCGCCGGCGGGCGCTCGCTCGGGGAGCCCGACAACGTGCTGATCGCCGCGGCGGCGTGTGAGATGCACCCGGCCGCCGTGCTGCGTGGCGCCGAGCTGCGATCGGTGCACGCGGAGCTGTCCACAGCCACGAGGCTGGCGGCGCAGGCGGGAGTGACCGACGTGCCAGCGGTACGCATCGGGGATAGGGTGTTCGTCGGCGAGCACGCCCTCGAGGAAGCGGCAGTCGTGGAAAGCGGATGAGAGCCAACCGCGCCTACCGGCTGATCGTCAAGCGCGGCGGGTTCGCGCCCGCGCCGCTGGCCGACACGAGGCGGGTCGATCACATCGAGATCGTCGAGATCGACAGCGGCGAGGTGATCCTGTTCTGGGACCGCCCACCACAGATGGCCTCACGTATGGCGCGCATGCTGCGCGAGGAGATCTCCCAGCTGGACGCCGAGGAGTTCATCGCGCGGTGGGCCGCCGTCGAAGCGTAGCCGGCCGCTAATGTGGCCGTGATGGCCGAGAAGCGCGCTTTGGCAGCAAGTGAAGGCTCCGCGCCCGCGCGCGTCACCCTGCCGGAGCCGGAGGTCGCCCGCGAGTGGCTCGCCACGATGACGTTGATCCGCCGTTTCGAGGAGCGCGCCGGCGAGATGTACGCGCGGGCGAAGATCGGCGGGTTCCTGCACCTGTCGATCGGCGAGGAGGCGACGATCGTCGGCGCCGCGCGGGCGTTGCGCGAGCAGGACTATCTGATCTCGACCTACCGCTCTCATGGGAACGCGATCGCGCGCGGCACGCCCCCCGAGCGGGTCATGGCCGAGCTGTTCGGGCGCGTGGGCGGCTGCTGCGGCGGGCACGGCGGCTCGATGCATATGTTCGACGCAGAGCGCCGGTTCATGGGCGGCTACGGAATCGTCGGTGGCAACCTGCCGATCGGGGCGGGCATCGGACTGAGCAGCGACTATCTCGGCCACGACGAGGTGACGCTGTGCGCGTTTGGGGACGGCGCCAGTAACCAGGGCACGTTCGGGGAAACGCTGAACCTCGCCGCGCTGTGGCGGTTGCCGGTGGTGTTCATGGTCGTCAACAACCAGTTCGGAATGGGAACCTCGCTCGGCCGGCACTCGGCCGTGACCGATCTTCAGCGCAAGGGCGAGTCACTGGGCGTGCCCGGGACGCGCTGCGACGGGATGGACGTGCTCGACACATACACGGCCATCGGCGAGGCGCTTGCGCGTGTACGCGAGGACCGTCGCCCGCTGCTGGTCGAGGCCGTCACATACCGGTTTCGCGGGCACTCGATGGCCGACCCCGAGGAGTACCGCACCAGTGAGGAGGTCGCGCAGTGGCGCGAGCGCGACCCGATCCCCCGCTTCGGCGAGGAGCTCCAGCGGGAAGGCATCCTGGACGCGGCCATGCGCGAGCAGATCGAGCGCGAGGCGGCCGAGCGCGTGGAGCAGGCGGTTCAGTTCGCCGAGGACTCGCCGTTCCCAGCACCGGAGTCGCTGTACGAGGACGTGTACGTGATCGACGAGCAGGTCCGCGGGCGGTATCACGGATGAGCGAGCTGCGCTACCGAGAAGCCCTGAATGCGGCGCTGGCAGAGGAGCTGGAACGCGACGAGCGCGTCGTGCTGCTCGGCGAGGACATCGGGGTGTTCGGCGGGGCGTTTAAAGTCACCGAGGGACTGCTGGATCAGTTCGGCGAGCGGCGCGTGCGCGACACGCCGATCTCGGAGAATACGATCGTCGGGATGGGCGTCGGCGCGGCAATGACCGGCCTGCGCCCAGTGGTGGAGCTGATGACGGTCAATTTCTCGCTGCTCGCGTTCGATCAGATCGTCAACAGTGCCGCGCATATCCGCTACATGTTCGGCGGCCAGGTTTCGGTCCCATTGGTAATACGCATGCCCCAGGGCGCCGGGCATCAGCTCGGGCCGACGCACTCGCACTGCCTGGAGGCGATGTTCCTGCACGTCCCCGGATTGCTCGTCGCGGTGCCCGCCACACCAGCCGACGCAAAGGGCCTGCTGAAGACCGCGATCCGCGACGAGAACCCGGTCATCTTCATCGAGCACGAGTCGCTGTACGGCGTCCGCGGCGAGGTTCCCGAGGACGACAAGGACGCGCTCGTGCACTTCGGTCACGCGCGTGTCGCCCGCGAGGGCTCGGATGTGACGATCGTCGGCGTCTCACGCATGGCGCTCACCGCCGAACGGGCAGCCGTTACGCTCGCCGCCGAGCACGGCATCGAGGCGAGCGTGATCGATCCGCGCACGCTGCGCCCGCTCGACCTCGACACGATCCTCGCCTCGGTGCGTCACACCAACCGCTGCGTCGTCGTCGAGGAGGGCTGGCCGCACGGGGGAGTCGGCGCGAACCTCGCCGCGCTGATCGCAGAGCACGCGTTCGACGATCTCGACGCGCCCGTCGCGCGGGTGTCCGGCGCGGACGTGCCGATGCCCTACTCCAAGCCGCTGGAGGACATCGCCTATCCGCACGAGCCCCAGGTCGTGCGGGCGGCGCTCCAGACGGTCGGGCTCCAGGCCGATCCGCACTCGGGCGGCGAGGTGCAGGGATCGCGCCAATGAGCCCGTCGCGGCTGCGCATCGGCACCCGCGGCAGCGCGCTCGCCCTCGCCCAGGCCGAGCACGTGCAAGCGCTGCTCCACAAGGGCCGTCCCGGGCTGCAGGTGGAGATCGTGGTGGTGCGCGTCAGTGGCGAGCGCGCTGAGGAGGACGACGACCAGGGGGCCGACGACACGTCCGGCGCCGGCGGCGCCGCGGACCAAACCGCCACTGCCGGCGCCGGCAAGCCCATGGGCGCCATCGAACCGACAGGCGCCGGCGAGGACAAGCGCCGCTGGGTGGACGCGATTGAGGATGCGCTGCTCGCGGGCGAGATCGACCTGGCCGTGCATTCAGCCAAGGACGTCCCAGGCGAGCTGGCCGGCAGCCTGGAGCTGCTGGGGGCGCCCGCGCGGGCCGCTGCCGAGGATGTGCTGTGCGGCGGGGCACACAGGCTGAATGGCTGGGTCGGCCTGGACGCGCTTCCTGCAAACGCCAAGGTCGGCACGAGCAGCATCCGCCGGGCCGCGCAGCTGCGCGCCGCGCGCGAGGACCTGGACGTCGTTGCGCTGGGCGGAAACGTCGACACGCGCCTGCGCATCCTCGCCCAGGGCGAGCTCGACGCGATCGTGCTCGCCCGCGCTGGCCTGCAGCGACTCGGGCGCGTGCAGGAGATCGGCGCGACGCTCGACCCGGCGCGGTTCGTGCCCGCGCCCGGGCAGGGCGCGCTGGCGCTGGAGGCACGCGCACAGGACGCCCGCGTGCGGAAGGCGGTCACGGCGATCCTTGACGAGGAGACCTCCGCGTGCCTGATCGCCGAGCGCGCGGTGGCGAGCGCCCTCGATGCGAGCTGTCATACGCCACTGGGCGCACACGCAGCGCCCGCGGGCTGCGGCTGCCTGGGCCTGCGCGCCTGGGTCGGCCTACCCGACGGCTCGGCCTGGGTCGCGGACGAGCTGCTGGGCGGCTTCTACGACCCCGAGTCGCTCGGGCGGCGGGTGGCGGAGCGCATGGACCTCGCCGGGGCCGGAAAGCTGCTGGCACGCGCAGAGGAGATGGCGGGCGTTGGAAGCGCCTGAGACCGAGCCGGAGCGCGTGTATCGCGTCGGTGCCGGTCCCGCCGACCCTTGTGTGCTAAGGTGTGGCCATGCGACTGCACATAAGTCTCGATGACGACCTCATCGGGCAGCTCGACCAGCGGGTCGGAAGGCGCGGTCGCAGCGCTTTCATCGGCGAGACTGTGCGCCGCGCGCTCGACGACGAGCGCCGCTGGGAAGACATCGAATCGGGGCTGGGAGCGCTGTCCGATACTGGGCACGAGTGGGACGAGAACCCCGCCGAGTGGGTCAGAGCACAGCGTCGTAGCGACCCGACCCGTGTCGGCTAACCGTTCCACTGCTCACATAGCGAGTCGTTGACTCTTCTGCTCGATACGACGGTCCTCGTGGATGCCCTGCGTGGACGCGATGCAGCCGCGCGAGTCCACATGCTGCAGAGCACGGAAGGGGCTCCTTGGATTTGCGCGGTGAACATAGATGAGGTGCTGCGAGGCATACGCGAGCATGAGAGAGACACCGCGGTGCGCCTGCTGTCCGGCCTGCACACAGCGCCCCTTGGGCGCACAGAGGGTACACGTGCGGGCGACTGGCGCAGAGAGTTCGCCCGCAAGGGGATCACGCTGGCGCAGGCCGACTGCCTGATCGCTGCGGCCGCGGTTGGCGTCGGCGCACGCCTGGCAACCGGGAACCCCAAGGACTTCCCCATGCCCGAGCTCGATGTCGAGCACTGGCCGGTGGGCGAGTGACCGGGCGCGTGCACCTCGTGGGCGCCGGCCCAGGCGACCCCGGGCTGCTGACCGCGCGCGCGCTGGAGCTAATCGCGCGCGCCGATACGATCCTGTACGACCGCCTGATCCCGCCAGCGGCGCTCGATGGCGCACGCGCAGACGCTGAGCTGCTGTTTGTCGGCAAGCAGGGCGGCGGCGAGTCGGTGCCCCAGGAGCAGACCGAGCAGCTGATGATCGATCGTGCCCTGGCCGGCAGCACGGTCGTAAGGCTCAAGGGGGGCGATCCGTTTGTGTTCGGCCGCGGCGGCGAGGAGGCGCTGGCGCTGCGACAGGCCGGCATTCCGTATGAGATCGTGCCCGGCGTCACCGCTGGTATCGCCGCGGCGGCGTACGCGGGCATCCCCGTCACCCATCGCGGGCTGGCGAGCGCGGTCGTGCTCCTCACCGGCCACGAGGATCCAGACAAGGATGAGACCTCGCTCGACTGGCCAGCGCTGGCGGCGTTCGGAGGAACGCTTGTGTTCTACATGGGAGTGCGCCAGCTGCCGAGCATCGCCGAGTCGCTGATCGCAGCGGGGCGCTGCTCAGACGAGCCCGTGGCGATCGTCGAACGCGGCGCCATGCCCGGCCAGCGCACGATCGCCGGCACGCTGGCGACGATCGCGCTACAGGCGCAGGCGCAGAACGTGCGCGCGCCCTCGATCACGGTGGTCGGTCCGGTCGCCGCGCTCGCGGGCGAGCTGTCCTGGCTGGAGCCGGCACCGTTGAGCGGGCTGACCGTCGCCGTCACCCGTGCGCGCGCCTCGGCCAGCGGACTTGCCAGGCGCCTCGAGTCGCTGGGGGCGCGCGTGGTGCAGGCGCCGGTGATACGCACGGTTCCATTGCCGGGACCTGCGCCCGAGCTTGCGCCGTACGACCTCGTCTGCCTGACGAGCCCCGCCGGGGTGGATGCGCTGTTCGAGCGCCTGCGCTCAGACGGCCTTGACGCGCGGGCGCTGACCGGAACGCGTGTCGCCGCGATCGGCCCCGGCACCGCGGCGGCGCTAGCCGAGCATGGAATCCTCGCGGACATCCTGCCCGCAAGATCGGTCGCGGAAGGGCTGATCGAGGCGCTCGCCGGCGTGACCCCACCCGTCCGCCATGCGCTGATCGCCCGCGCGCGGGAGGGACGCGATGCGCTGCCAGACGCGCTGCGCGCGCGAGGCGCCGAGGTGGACGTGCTGGCGCTGTATGAGACGGTGGCCGAGACCCCACACGCGCACACGCTGCGCGAAGCGCTTGCGGCCGACTACGTCACGTTCACGTCCGCCTCGACCGTGCGCTTCTTCCTGCAGGCCATCGGGGGCGCTGAGCTGTCGCCGGAGACGCGTATCGTCTCGATTGGTCCGATCACCAGCCAAGCCCTGCGCGAGCACGGCCTGAAGGTGCACGTCGAGGCCGCAAACCACGACATCGACGGGATTGTCCAGGCGCTGCTGACAGACACCGCGTCACTCTGATCGCGCGGGCGTCTGCGATCGGGTCGGGAGAGGGCCGAGCCCACTCGGGCGGCGATCACGCTCGCAGTGTCCGCGGCCCAGCGCGTGCGCGAATTGCAGCGTTTTCAACATGCCGCCCATCCCCACTGACAGAGGCCGCCGGATCTGCGACGTGCTAGCACTCGGGTTGTGTCCTCGCCGCTCGGCCACCCGCGTCTGCATTGTCGCAGCACCGACTCGACCAACGACCGCGCCAAGGCGCTGGCGATCGCCGGGGCGCCGCACGGGACGCTCGTCACCGCATCGCAGCAGACCGCCGGGCGGGGCCGTCAGGGGCGGCGCTGGTCGGTGCCGCCCGGCAGCGGGCTGCTGGCCTCGCTCGTGTTGCGAGGCTCGCCCCCGTCGCCGCTGTTGCCACTGATTGCCGCAGTCGCCGTCTGTGACGTCGCGGGTCCCGACGCGAAGATCAAGTGGCCCAACGACATCGTTGTCGTCCGCCCGCCGGGCGCCCCGGGTGTGGGCGCCGACACTGGCGCGGGGACCGGCACCAGCGCGGAGACCGACACAGGCGCTGCGATCGACGCCGGCGCGGGCGGACTGGCCAAGCTCGCGGGCATTCTCGCCGAGGGGCGTCCGCAGGATGGCTGGGCGGTGCTCGGCATCGGCATGAACGTGGCAGTACGGCTGGACCAGCTGCCTGCGGAGCTGCGGAGGACCGCCGCCACGCTCGGCGAACCGCCCGAGCAGATCGAGTCCACGCTCACGAGACTGCTGGCAGCACTCGCACAGCGTCTGGCCGAGCCGGCGGAGCAGACGCTCGAGGACTACCGCGCGCGCGACGCCCTGCGCGGACGAGACCTGACGTGGGCGGGAGGCAGCGGTCGCGCCGAGGGCATCGACGGCGAAGGCCGGCTCGTGGTCGCGCTCGCGAACGGCGGACACGTCACGCTCGACGCGGGCGAGGTGCACCTGCGGGTGTGAGCCGGCACTGCCGGGCCGGTCGTGAGGCCGTGAGGCCGCGCCCGCCGAGATCGCGCCCGCCCCGACACCGCACACCCTGAGACCGCGCCTGCCGTGACCGCGCCCGCCTACTCCCCGGCGTGCTCCAGCGCCTCGGCCACGTCGCGCTCCAGCTCGCCCTCCGCCGCCGCGCCCAGCCCCGCGCCGTTACCGTCGGTCGCCCCGGCCGGCGGCTGCACCATCTCACTTGCCAGCGCCTCGTCCAGCACCGCCTCGCTCGGCTCCTGCACCCCCCGCCCCGCGCGCTGCCCGCGGGCGCCGTTCTTGGCCGTTGCCCCCGCGGCGACGCCCGCAGCTCCTGCACCTGCCATCGCCATGCCCTTCGCGGCACCCCTGCCACGCTTGCGCCGGTTGCCGCGCGCGCGGCGCTTGGGGAAGTTGCGCAACAGCTCGCGCGCCAGCGCCGGCGGCTTGCGCGCCATGCGCGTGCGCGCGCCGCGCAGCGCCTCCTCGGCCTCGGGCGTATGCGCGAGCGCGGCGGCCAGCAGCGCCGCGGCCAGCCGCCGGTCCTGCTTGCGCGCGGCATGGATCAGGCGGCGCGCGTTGCGCGCGTGCGCGCCGCCCGAGGAGTTCACCAGCAGCCCCAGCAGGCGCTTGGTCTCCGGCCAGCGCTGCACCGCGTACTCCTCGTGCACCTCTCGCGTGTACTCCGCCAGGCGCCAGATCCAGGCGTTGGCCTGATCGCGGCGGCCGATCCGCCGCTCAACCAGCGCGCGCAGCATGATCTTGCTCGCCTCGCGGCGCTCGTCCCGCGGCCAGCCGCCGATAACGTCGATCGCCGTGTCGACCGTATCCGACTGGTCGGGCACCGTCGAGCCCAGCGCGGCGATGTCCGCCAGCGCGCGCAGGCGCAGCTGCGGGTTCTTGTTGCGCTGCACGGCCGTCAGCAGAAACCGGCTCTTCAGCTCGCCGCCCCGGTCGAAGTGCAGCATCGCCCGCGCCCTGCGCCATCCGGCGGGCGCGACGCGAGCGCCCGCCAGCGCCGCCCACACGTGCTGCTCGCCGTAGTCGAGGTTCTCCACCGCGATCCGCCACAGCTCGCGCTCGAACACCTCAAAGCGCCGCTCCTCCTCCGCGCACACCGGCAGCACGCGGCGCTCCACGCGCATCCGCCGCCCGCGCCCGCGCCTGACCGGCCCGACCACGATCGCCCCGCCGCGGTAAACGTCACGGTCCAGCAGCGAGTGCAGCGTCACGACCGGATCGTCGTTCTTGGTCGCCGGGTGCACGAAGTCAACGACCAGCCCCGCCTCCTTGCCGGGATGGCGGCGGGTGACGCGCCCGACGCGCTGCTGGTAGATGCGCTTGGACGCCGTCGGCGCGAGGTGCACACAGACCGTCGCCCGCGGGCTGTTCCAGCCCTCGGCGAGCAGCTGTGCGTTGATCAGCACGTCGATGTCCCCGCGCTCGTAGCGGGCGAGGATCTCCGCCAGCTCGCGCTTGGGCGTCTCGCCCGAGGCCGCCTGCGCTTTGATGCCTTCCGCGCGGAACGCCTCGGCGAGGTTGTACGCATGCCGAACGCCCGCCGCGTACACGACCCCGGGCACGCCGTTGAACCGCGTCTTGTACAGGTTCGCCGCGGCCATGTTGAACGGCTGCTGATCGAGCAGTTTCGCCAGCTCGTCCTGGTCGAACTCGGTGTCCACCTCGCCGCGGCGCAGCGGCACCTTGGCGATCGTCCGAACGCCCACCCCGGGCGAGATGCGCACGCAGCGCAGCGGTGCGATCACCCCGCGCCGCGCCGCCTGGGCGAGGTCGAAGCGCGAGGTCTGCGTCGGGAACAGATCGGTTACGTGGCGCGCAATCAGCGCGCCCGTGGCGGTCATGCCGATGAAGATCGGCCCCGTCCACGCGCGGATCGCGCCGCTGGTCTTCTCACCCAGCGCGGTGTGCGCCTCGTCGCAGATCACGATCGTGTAGGCGCTCGAGATGCGACCGGCGTTGCGCACGAACCACTGGTAGGTCTCGACCGTCACCGGCCCCTTGACCGAGTCCTCGCCAAGCAGCAGCGGGCGCGATATGCGCTTGGAATACCCGCGCTCGCGCAGCTCGCCGTGGAACTGGTCGACGAGGTTGCGCCGGTGCGTGAGGATCAGGATGCCGCCCGTGCGCGAGGCCTCCACGAACCCGAGCGCCGCGACCGTCTTGCCCGCGCCGGTGGCATGCTCGAACCAGAACCGCTTGGCCGCGTTCGGGTCCTCCGGCTGCTCGGCCAGCGACTCCTCGTCCTCCGCGTCTTCGACCCAGTCTTCGGGCTCTTCCTCCTCGGCCTCCCCCTCCGCCTGTAGCTCCCGCGCCTCCTCCTCGTCATCGTCGGCGACGATCTCCTCGTCGTCCACGTCCACGTCTTCGTCGTCATCCTCGTCAGCGTCCTCGTCGGGGGCGGCGCGCTGGACCGGCCCGAGCTCGTCGTCCTCGTCCTCGTCCTCGTCAGCGTCCTCGCCATCCTCCTCGTCGTCCTCGTCCGTTTCGGAGGGATCGTCGTCATAGAGCGCGATTGATCGCGCGCTCCTCGCCTCCGCGGCGGTGGTCGTGCTCGCGTCCCCCTCTCCGTCCGGGCCCTCCCCATTCCGGCCGTCGATCACCGACGCCTCGTCCGGGCCGAGGATCGCGGCCGACGCCAGCAGCTCCGGGGATGCGGCGGCCGCGGCGAGCTTGCCGTTGCCGTTGGTCCGCTGCGCCTCCGCCAGCAGCGCCGTCAGCGTGCCCGACAGCGCGTCGACCTGGTGGGCCGAGAGCACGGTGCCGTCGGCAAGCTTGGGCTCCTTCACGGACAGCAGCCGCTCGAGCCCCAGCAGCAGCGAGTAGTCCCGGCGCCATCCCGTCGAGGGGTGCTTGGCGCCAGCGTCGAGCTCTGCGAGCGCCTGCTCCAGCGCGCGCCTGCGGGGCGAGCCAGGCGCCAGCGCGAGGTCGGCGTCCTCGCCCTCGTGCAGGAATCGATCGCGTACGAAAGCCTCCGCGCGAGCGATATCGGCGGAACTGGGCGTGGGCGCGGCCGCGGGGGCCACTGAAGTGGACTCGGCCATCTAAGGGCTCTGGACTTCGAGACGGAGCCGCCGCACGTAGTGGCTTTCGGCGGGACTCGTAACTGCCGGCGCCTGACCGGCGACGTCGCCGGATGCTCACAGCGAACCGGCCTGACGTGCTTTTCAGCATACAACAGGTGGCAGCGGAATAGAAGGGGCCGATCGTCGGCGACCGACCCAGGCATCTGCGACCCTTACCCGCGATGACCGGGATCGCCCCCGTACGCCTGCTTGCGACGCTCGCCGTCGCCGCCCTCGCCGCGCTGCTCGTCGTCGGCCTGGTCGAGCTCGCGAGCTCATCCTCGCCGTCGTCTTCCGCGAGCGGATCGGCGTCGCGGTTGACGCTCGCGCAGGTCGACGCCCGCCTTCGGGGCTCGCCTGCGCCGCTGGCCGCGCTGCACGCCCAGGCCGGCGAGATTCTGTCCGGCGGCGCGGGCGCGCTGCACGCCCGGTTGGCAGCCCTGCGCTCCTATCCGCTGGTGATCGACAAGTGGGCATCCTGGTGCGTCCCCTGCCAGGACGAGCGCTCGGACTTCCAGCAGGCGTCGGTGTCGCTCGGGCGCACGGTCGCGTTTATCGGCATCGACTCCGGCGACTACAGCCGCGCGGACGCGCGCGCGTTTGAGCGCGCGGTGCCGGTCGGGTATCCGAGCTACTACGACCAGAGCGGCCGGCTCGGCGCGGCGGTCGCCGACTCGTCGTTCACGCCGGTCACCGTGTTCTACGATCGCGCCGGGCGCCAGTACATCCACCAGGGTCCGTACCCGAGCGCCGCCAAGCTCGAAGCCGACATTCGGCGCTACGCGCTGGACGAGTGAGAGCCCGGACCTGAGCCTGGACCACTAAACCCCGTGCCCGAGATCCGCATAGACCCGCTCAGCGGTCACCGCACGATCGTCGCCGGCGAGCGCTCGCGCCGCCCGGGGGGGAGCCGCGCTGTGAGCCCCCCGAGCCGATCGACGCCGCGCACGACCCGTTCGCCGAGGGCCACGAGCAGCGCACCCCGCCCGAGCTGTATGCGCTGCGCCCGGGCGGCGGGCCGGCAGACTCGCCCGGATGGACGGTGCGGGTGGTTCCGAACCTGTACCCGGCGCTCACGCCCGACGCGACGGAGCCCGAGGAGCACGGACAGGACGGCTCGGAGCTGTTCGTCGCGCGGCCCGCGCATGGCGCGCACGAGGTGATCGTCAACGGGCCCCAGGCGGTGCTGTCCCTGGCCGATCTGCCGGCCGAGCAGGTGGCGGGTGCAGTCGAGGTGTGGCGCGCGCGCATGCGCGCGCACTGCGACGATGCCGCCTACGTGCAGCTGATCGTCAACGAGCGCCACGAGGCCGGCGCGTCGCTGCCCCACACCCACGCCCAGCTGTACGCGCTGGACTTCGTCCCCGCCGACGTCGCCCGCGAGCGCGAGCGCGCGGGCGCGTACGCGACGCGCACGATGGGCCACTGTCTGCTGGAGGACGTGATTGCCGAGGAGGTCCGGCGCGGCGAGCGGATCGTCGCGATCGACGAGCACTTCGTGCTGCTGGCCCCGTATGCGTCGCGGCTGCCGCTGCAGCTGATGCTCGCCCCGCGCAGGCCCTCGCCCCGCTTCCAGGACGACGTCGTCGGCGCGCCGCTGCTGTACGACGGACTGAGCCGGCTGGCGCGCCTGCTCGGCTGCAGCCCGCCGCTGAACCTGTGGGTGCGCACCGCGCCGCGCGGGGTGCAGCAGTTCTGCTGGCGCATAGACATCGCCCCGCGCCTGACCCACCTTGCCGGGCTGGAGCTGTCGACCGGATTGAACCTGAACATCGTCGCCCCCGAGCACGCGGCGTCGCTGCTGCGGGATGCGTGAGAGCTGGAGCAACCCCCAAGCGTCAGTTGGTCTGGATAGTCTGCGGATGTGCCACCCGAGGAACGCTTCCTGCCTCGCTTCGCCGCCGAGCCTCCGCAGGAGACGCTGCCCTACGGGCGCTGGGCCGACCGGCTGAGCGCCGAGTTCCTGGGGGCGTGCCTGGCGCTCTCGGCCGACGGTGAGGACCTCGGCGAGCCCGGCGAGATCGCGTGGTACCCGGACCGCACGTGGCACGGACGTACTTACGTGCCGGCGAGCGCGATCACCTCGCGCGGGTACGAGCTGTTCGGCTACGTGCGCTTTGTCCCAGCCGCCGAGGGCGAGGACCCGGCGAACTTTCACGCCCAAGCCGACTTCACCGACGAGACCGCCGAGCGCAACCTCGACTGGAAGCTCGATCTGTGCGAGGAGACGATCGGCTCCTGGCGCGGGCACTCCGGCGCCGTGGCCGCGATGACGCTCGTCTGGGGACGCCCACTGCTCGCAGGCGGGCGCGTCGCAACCGCGGAGCTGGCCGACCTCGCGGTCGATCAGTGCGAGCTGATCGAGGAGCGGTTCACGCTGATCGCGCCCGACGACTATCGCGGCGATCTGCTCGAGATCAAGCTGTTCGGCGGGCGCGGCCAGGAGCTGGCGAGGGAGTCGCTGTACGCGGGGGAAGACGACGGCGAGGGGGTTGACGAGGAGGAGGAGGAGGAGGAGGAGGAGGAGGAGAGGAGGACGCGGGGGAGGATGACGTCCTGGCCGACGGCGATCATAGGCGTGAGGAGGACCAGAACGGAGGCGAGGAGGATCGATGACTACAGAGCCCAGACCGGTCAAGACCGAGCACCATCTTGCAAAGGCGCTGCATCCCACGCCGCGCGTGCTCAAAGAGGCGATGGGCGAGGCCGAAGGGTTCAACGCGAAGTTCGCCGTGCTCATCACCCGCCTCGTCGGCACGATGTGGTGCGCCTACCTGTTCGCCGGAATCGCCCTGCTCGGTCTGGGGCCGGCGTTGAAACCAGGCGGCGAGGGAATAATCGCGTGGATCGCCCAGACGTTTCTGCAGCTCGTCCTGCTGTCGGTGATCATGGTCGGGCAGAACGTGCAGAGCCTGGCCGCGGATGCGCGCGCCACGAACACGTTCAAAGACGCCGAGACGATCCTCGACCGTCTGGACCTGCACACGCAGGGCGGGCTGAAGGCGATCATGGACCGACTGGATGAGACCGCGCCGCCGGCTCCGGGCGCGGCCGGCAAACCGACTGGCGAGGAAGCCTGACATACGCCAGCGTTTGGGCGACTTCATCGAGGCGGCGGGACCGCCAGCTTCTTGCCCGGGTTGAGCAGGTTCTTCGGGTCGAACGCCCGCTTGATCTGCTCGTGCAGCTGCACGGCCCGCGCGTCCCATTGTGAGCCCAATCGTCCACGCTTGAGCCAGCCGACGCCGTGCTCGGCGGCGATCGATCCGCCGAGCGAGGTGACGAGCGCGAACAGCTCCTCGCCGACCGCCCGCGCCGCGTCCAGCTCCGCCTCGCGGGCGGGGTCGGCCAGCACGGTGGCGTGCACGTTGCCCTCACCCCCGTGCCCCCACGCGCACGAGCGCAACCCGTGCCGCGCGGCGATCTCGGCGAAACGCTGCAGACCCTCGGCCAGGCGCTCGACGGGGAACGCCACATCCTCGGAGACCTTTCCGCCGCGCATCGCCGTGACCACTCCGTTGAAGGAGTCGCGCCAGCGCCACAGTGCGGCGGCGTCGGCCGGCTCGTGGATCGCGACCGCGGCGCCGTCGAGCACCTCCAGGAGCGCCCGCCGCTGAGCCTCCGCATCCGAGCGCGTGCCGTCCACCTCGCAGATCAGTGCGAAGCCCGTCCCCGCCGGCATACCCTCGTGGCCAGCCGGCGCCTGCGCGCCCGCTCCCGGATACCCGTGCGCGACGATCGCGAGCGTGTGGCCGTCCAGGAACTCGAGCGCGGAGGGCTGGACGCCCGCGGCCAGGATGTCCAGCATCGCCGCACACCCCTCCGTGAGCGTGCGCAGGAACACGACGAGCACGATCGCCGCCTCAGGCGCGGGCAGCAGGCGCAGCCGCACGGCCGTGATCACGCCAAGCGTGCCCTCGGAGCCGATCAACAGGCTCTTGAGGTCATACCCCGCCACGTCCTTGCCCACCCAGCCACCGAGCCCCACCAGCTCCCCCGGGGCGATAACCGCCTCCAAGCCGGCCACCCAGGCGCCGGTCACGCCGTACTTCAGCGCGTGTGGGCCGCCCGCGTTGGTGGCCACGTTGCCGCCGATCTGCGACTGCTCGGACGCGCCGGGGTCAGGTGCGAACAGCAGCCCGTTCTCGCGCGCAAGACGCTGCACGTGGCGCGTGCTCACGCCCGCCTGCGGATGCATCCGCCACAACGCTGGCTCGAGCTCGCGCACCCTGCTCAGACGCTCCAGCGAGCACACGACGCCACCCTCGGTCGGGACCGCTCCGCCGGTAAGGCCCGTGCCGCCGCCGCGCGGGACGACGGGCACGTCGTGCGCATAGCACCAGCCCACCACTGACGCCACCTCCTGCGCGCTACCCGGAAGCACCACCGCCTCGGCGCGCCCAGCAAGGCCGCGGCGGCGCGAGGCGTCGCTGTTGTAGGGCGAGTTCGGCGGGGGCGCCTCGAGCACGTGCTCGGAGCCGATCAGCCGGCCAAGCTCGCGGTGGGGGGGCATAGCGACACATGCTTGCAACTTGCTGGACTCGACAGGGTACGACGCGAATCGCTCAGTGTTGAGTGTCGCCCAGCGCTGCTACGCGGCGACGGCGACGCCGGCGGGAACGTAGTGCTCGACCGTCAGGTCGTCGCGCTCAAGCGCGAAGCGCACGCCATCCTCAGCGAGCTGGTGCGCCTCGGGGTAGGTATCGGCGACCACGGTCCAGCGAGGCACGTCAGGGGACGTGGCGACCCAGGTGTCCTGGTCTTGGCGGTAGAGCACGCGCACCATCATGGCTTCCTCAGAGTAGCGCGAGGGCATCCTGCTCGGCAAGACCAACCTGGTCCTTGACGGTCGATGGACGGATCGTCTGACTGTCGTGGAAGGCGAAGGTGATCGGCGGATGATTCGGTGCTTCCAGCTTGCGGTGCGAGCCCTTCTGGCGAACGATCCGGTAGCCGAGGGGCTGAGCTTGCAGCACTCGCATGAGCTTCTTCGCCTTCAGCGAGGGGAACCGTGTCACAGCGAGGACTCTACGACCGAAGTCGAAAGTCAGCGTGGCCTATGCCCGCACGCTTCGCTTGTCCCGATCTGGCAGTAGATGGCAGTGAGGTAGTACCAGCGCCCCTGAGCCCAGCGCATCGGTGGGCGTCGGCACACGGAATCCTCTTGAACACGAGCGAATCACCCCCATGCCCCCGCCGGGAGTCGAACCTGGATCTACCGCTTAGGAGGCGGTCGTCTTATCCATTGGACTACGAGGGCGCGCCCGCCACGGCGGCAGGGCATCCGCAAGGCTACCGGCGATCTGCGCCGCCCCCTTGCGCCACCCGCTCCAGCGCGGGCCCGTCCAGGCGGTGCGTGATCCACTCGCCCATCGTGTGGGCCCCGAGCCGACGGTAGAACCCGAGCGCGAGCTCGTTCCAATCGAGCGCCGCCCATTCAAGGCGCTCCCCGCCCAGCTCGCGCACATGCGCGGCGACCGCCGAGAAAAGCGCTCGCCCTACGCCCTCTCCGCGATGGGCCGGGCGCACGAACAGGTCCTCCAGCCACACGCCGGTGCTGGTCAGGAAGCTGGAGAACGTCATGAAGAACAGGGCATAGCCGAGCGCCTCCGGGCTGGCGCCGGAGCTCGACTCGCGCTCGGCGATCAGCGCCTCGGCGACCGGGTGCTTTCCGAACAGCGCAGCCGCCAGTCCCTGCTCGCTCGCGCGCAGCTCGTGCTCGAGGTGCTCGTACTCGGCCAGCTCGCCGAACAGCTCGAGCAGCACGGGCACGTCGCCCGCGGCGGCGGGCCGTACGAGCAGACCCGCGTCAGGCACGATCCGGGCGATCGGGATAGATCTCGTCGATCGTGCTGAGCGCCACATACGGCGCGTCGTCCCCGAGCTCGGCCGCGATCGCCTCGCCACCGCCCGCCAGCCGGTCGAGCACGCTCACGACACCCGCGACCGTCAGCCCCTCCTCGCGCACGCGCCGAACAGCATCGATCGTCGAGCCACCAGTTGTGACCACGTCCTCGACGATCAAGCATCGCTCGCCCGGCCCCAGCGGCGGCCCCTCGATCCAGCGCTGCAACCCGTGATCCTTGCGCTGGTTGCGCACGATGAACATCCTCTCCGGCGGCTCCGGCGCTGCGAGCGCGGCGCAGGCGACGGGAATCGCGGAGACGGGCACGCCGCCCACCGCGCTCGCGCCGCACGCGCGGGCCTGCTCTGCCACCAGCAGACCGAGCGCCATAAACGCCTCCGGCAACAGGATCGCGCGCTTGGCGTCCACGTAATACCCGGCGACGCGCCCGCTCGTCAGCGTCACCTCGCCGATCACGAGCGCGTGCTCGCGCAGCACCTCCACGAGGCGCTCGCGCGCGCTGTGCGGATCGCTCGTACGTTCGGCAAGGGCGTCCATGTGCAGGTCTAATCTAGCCTCATGAGTTCGCGACCGACTTCCTCGCTCGCCGGTCTGCTGCTGCTGGCGAGCCGCATCGTCTGCCTGATCGTGATCGCCTCGTTCGTCGTGTTCGTCGTCGATCAGACGAGCTCGGCCTCGACCCACCAGCAGAACGAGCTAAGCGAAACCGCGCAGGCGCCGAGCGAATCCTCCGCGTCACGCGCCAAGCGCGAGGGCACTGTGCACCGCACGCTCGACGAAGCCTCCGACGCGCTCACCTCGCCGTTTGCGGGCGTCGTCTCGGGATCGAACAGCGAATGGGAGACGCACATCGTCAGGACGGTCCTCGCCCTGCTGGCCTATGGGCTCGGCGTCGCCTTCCTCGTGCGCTTCATCCGCGTACGCACGTGACATGTGGACGCTGCGATGTGGACGCTGCGCGTATCGGCGTCCTCGGTCACTCGCGTACCCGCCCGGTACGCCACGTTCCCTGCGTCCTTGATCCGCTTGGTCCACATGCCACGTGGGGCATATTTCAAGAACCGTGCAGAGAGAGAATCGCAGAGTCAGTCGTACACGTCCACCCGCGTGCCCGTGCGCACCCACGCGTAAATCGCGGGCGCATCCGGGATCGGCACGCGCAGGCAGCCGTGGCTGGCGGCGTAGGTCGGCACTTCGGCGTACCCGTGGATCGCGTAGCCGCGGATGAAGTAATTGGAGTCGAACATGCCCTCGGAGTTGAAGCCCGGCGTCTTGGAATACACCGCAAACCGTCCGATCACGGTCGGCGTGGAGGGCTTGCCGGAGCTCATCGTGTAAAGCGTGCGCACCCGCCCGCCCGGTTCGATCTCGGCGAGCACCTGCCTGGTCAAGTCCGCCTCGACATGCCTGCCGTCGCGCGGATAGCGCACGTGAAAGCCGCCGGCACCGCGCTGCAGTTCCTCGAACACCCGCCTGCCCGCGTACGGCACGCGTTCCAGTCCTGTCATCTTGCGATACGCGATCAGCGCCCGGCCGGTCCCTTCGTCGAAGATGCCGCTCAAGGGCACCGCGTAGTGCAGCACGTCCAGCTCGGACTGCAGCAGGCGCACCGACTGTCCCCGCACGCCGGGCCCGACGTTCGCCGATACGTAGCGCACGCCTGGCGAACGGCCACTGAACGCCGCCTGCTGCGCGGTCACGGAGTGTGCGGCGCGGGCTTCCACGAGACCTCCGTAGCCGCTCACGAAGTTGACGTGGAACTGCCCCGCGCCGTTGCCCACGGCCAGCACGCCGACGGTCTGCGTCTGAACCTGGCGCCCGTCGCGATAGAAGCCGACGCTCACCGTCTGCCCACCGACGTAGGGCGTGACGATGCCGCGCACCACGATCCGCTGACCGAGCAGCGCGAACGGCGGGCTGCCGCCGACGTGCTGGAGCACCAGGCTGATCCGGCCCCCGACCTGACCGGGCGCGCCCTGCGCCGGCGAGCTTGGCGCACCGGAAGCAGGCGCCATCGGCGTGGTCGCGCCGGCCGCCGTCGAGGCGGCGAGCGCCGCGACTGCGCCCGCACATAGAAGCGTCGCGAACATGGCGAGCGCGCGAAGGGATCTGCTCACTGACGCAATCTTATGCGCTGGGGGTGACGACGGAAGCCTCGGGAGTGATCAGGCCGATGCGCTTGCACGCCAGCACGAGCGCGGCGATGGCGGCGAGCGAGCCGGCCATCAGCACAGGCGCCTGCCAGCTCCAGCCCTCCAGGGCGGCGAACGCGAGCGAGTTGTTCAGCGAGTGCCCCGCCATGCACGGGTACAGCGAGCCGGTGAAGCGGTAGAGCAGGCACAGCCCAAACCCCAGTCCCGCCAGCGGCAACAGGTCCAGGGCGGGCGCCGAGCCGGCGTGCACCGCGCCGAACACCAACCCGGTGATCACCGCGGCGGGCCACGTCCCGTGCCAGCTGCGCAGGGCGGTGAACATGTAGCCCCTGAACAGGAGCTCCTCGCAGATCGGCGCCACCACGCACGTCAGCCCCGCGCTGAGCAGCAGCAGCGACGTGGCTTCGTTGGCGCCGAGCTGTTCGAGCAGCTTCTCTTTGCCGGGATTGAACAGCTCCGACCAGATGACGCTGAGCACCAGAAACGCGACCAGCAGGAACACGAGCAGCCCGGCGGCCGATGGCCAGCCCACGCCGGGCCGGCGAAGCCCGAACTGCCACGCGCGCACGACGCGCCCGCCGATCTGCGCGAAGTACACGGCCGCCAGCACGAACGCGATGTCCTGCACGACCGTGTCGGCGATCTCGATCCCCGGGGGAGTGTACGAGCTGGAGATGTGCACGCCGAACACGAGCGTCACGGGCAGGTCCACGATCAGGCTGCCGACCGCAGCCAGCACGAGCCCGCCGATCAGCGCGGCGGGGGCGCTCCACGGCGACCAGCCCATGTCCGGAGAGCGCCTGGGGTCGCTCGGGCGTGGCTCGGGCGAGACCGAGCCGGCGGCCACGATCGACCCACCCCGCGCGGGCTGCAAGCCCACAGGAGTGCCCGATCGAGACTGCCCTCCCGACACTGGGTCCCCGGGCGTGCGGTCTCCCGGCAAGTGATCCCCGGGCGTGGAGTCGAAAGATGACGGCGTGCTCACGTCGTCCATCAAGCGACCCAGTGCCAGGTTGCGAACTGCGCGACGAAGAAAGCCATCAGCAGGGCGGAGATCACGAGCGCGGGCATGCGCGCCCGCGGCCGCGCTGCGAGCCACGCGGCCAGCGCCATGCTGAGCGGGAACAGCACGACCAGAAACCGCGGCAGCGACATCAGCGGCTGTGCCGCCACCGGGTATGACAGCGGCAGCGCGAGCGCGGCGATCGTGTAGGCGCCATAGGCGATCGGCAGCACACGCAGGGCGATGACGAGCAGCGCCACGGCGACGAGCAGGAAGGCGAGCAGCATCAGGTTGTGCCCGGCGCTCACAAACGGGCTGCCCGCGGCGATTGGGAAGTACACATGCGCGGTCTGTGCCGACAGCAGCTGGCGCGCGCCGTCGAACGCCGCCGTCATGCCGTCCCACACCCCGAGATACGGTCCGGCGAAGTGCCTGCCCCACACTTGCTGAGCGTCAAACGGCGCCAGCGCATCGCCGCCGTGTAGGCCCAGATAGGCCATGTACAGGACCAGACCGGCCGGCAGCAGTGCAAGCCACAGGACGTTCATGCGCAGCTTGTAGCGAGGCCTACTCACCTCGACGAGCCGGCGCACAGACATGCGCGGCGCCCCTGCCAGCTCCCCGCCAGTCGCGCGATGCCCACTCACCCTCAGCCGGCGCGAGGGAGCACGGAGCAAGGACCAGCCGCCACGCAACCAGGGCGCTCGGCGCTCGTCGCAACGGAGACTCTCCGATCTGGGAAAGTCGGGCGCGCGGTCCTCGCGCGGTCCGTACAGGTAGAGCATCAGCGCCGGCAACGCCAGCACGATGCCGGTGCTGCGCGTCGCCGCGGCGAGCACGCCGAGCACACCCACCCACGCCCAGCGGCCCTGGCGCGCACACCAGAACAGCCCGACCGACAGGGCCAGATACAGCGACTCGGAGTACACGGCGGAGAAGTAGAACGCCATCGGCGCGAGCGCCGTCACGAGCACCGCCAGCCGCGCTACGTCACCCCCGCCAGCCCGCCCGGACCCGGCCAGCTCCAGGGAGCTCAGGCGATGGATGCCATACAGCGCAAACGCAAACGCCGCCAGCGACAGCAGCACGCCGGCCAGCACCGCCTGCAGCCCGAGGTCCGACAGCGCGCGCAGACCGAGCGGATACAGCGGAAAGAACGCGTCGCGAGCGGACGTATAGGAGCCCAGTTCGGGGCGGTAGCCGTAATGGGCGATCACCAGATACCACGCCGAGTCCCAGCGCGCGGCGGGCGCCGCCAGCAGGTCGCCGAGCCAGCCGAACCCGCGCGTCACCCCGGGTGGGTCGAACGCGTGCCGGACAGGGCCGAACCCGAGCGTCGCCACGGTGCCCGCGCCCGCGACCCACACGAGCACTCGCGAGATCCACAGCGCGCGCCATGTATCGCGCACGGCCGCCATCCGCGCCGGGTCCGCTCTCAGTCGCGCGCACCGTCTCCACGCAAGGGTGCGTGGGGGCACAGCGGTGCGTTCGAGTGTTTGCGCAGGCGCAGACCCGGGGACTCGCGCAGGCACGGAAGCGCCCGGTGCGAGAGCGCCGAACAGGGTCGGGCTTGCCCGCGTTAGCGGGGCATCGGACGGGGCGTCCAGGACGGGCTGACGCCCGGCCCGGCCCAGCGCCGCGCGCTGTGTGCCAGGCACGGGGCCGCGCGTTGCGTGCCCATCGACGGTGTCTGAACTCATGACGTTGGCAGGGAGCGTAGAGGGCCGCCGTGATGCGCGTGCCATCGCAGTGCGCCCGCGTCCCCCGGCGGCACGGTACCCTCGGCTTGCAGCCAGCGATGTCCAGACAAGCACGGCAACGTCGGCGTAGGCACAACCGCGCCGGCCCAACACGCATCCTGCTCGTCGGCGGCGGCGTGATCGCGGGCGTGATCGTGCTCGGCGTGATCGCGGCGGTCGGCTACGTGCTGCATGTCGCTCAGAGCGCGCCCGCGCTCGGCTCGCTGCATCCGATTCTCTCGGACGGCTCCTCGCAGGTGTTCGCCGCCGACGGCACGCGGCTGGGGTTCATCCAGTCCGACGACGTGCGCAGCCCGGTCGGCTGGAGCGAAATCCCGGCCGATCTGAAGAACGCGACGGTCGCGATCGAGGACCAGCGCTTCTACAAAAACGACGGCGTCGACCTCACCGGCATATTCCGCTCGGCCGTCAAGGACATCACCCACGGGGCGCCGCTGCAGGGCGGCTCGACGATCACGATGCAGCTCGTGCGCAACCTGTATCTGGGCGGCGACCAGCACACGCTGCGCCAGAAGATCATCGAGGCGAAGCTCGCGATCGACTACAACAAGCACCACAGCAAGCACTCGATCCTCACCAGCTACCTCAACAGCGTCCCCTATGGCACGGTCGGTGGCCAGACGATGATCGGAGTGCAGGCGGCGGCGCGCATCTTCTTCGACAAGCCCGCCTCCGAACTGAACCTCGAGCAGTCGGCGCTGCTCGCGGGTCTGCCGCAGGCGCCCTCGGAATACAACCCGTTCCGCTACCCGGGCGCTGCCCGGCAGCGGCGCAACGAGGTGCTGGCGAAGATGGCCGAACTGCACTACATCTCTCCCGCGCAGGCCTCCGCGACCGAACATGCGCCACTTCAGCTGCATCTCGGCACGTTCTATTCCCAGCGCAGCGAACCGTTCTTCTTCGAATATGTACGCGAACAGCTCGAACACCGCTACGGCAGACGGACCGTCGAACAGGGCGGGCTGAGGGTGTATACGACGATCGACCTGAACATGCAGCGGCTCGCTCGCAAAGCGATCGCCGAAGTGCTCGACGAGCCCGAAGACCCCGCCTCGGCGATCGTCACGCTCGACCCGCACAACGGCGACATCGAGGCGATGGCCGAGTCCGAGAGCTACGAACAGTCGCAATACAACCTCGCTGCCGACGGTCATCGCCAGCCGGGATCGACCTTCAAGGCGATCGATCTGGCCGACGCGCTCTCGCGCGGGGTCGACCCGAACAGCACCTACTACCTCTCCCACACGCTGGCCCCCGGCTGGCTGGCGGGATATCCGACCTACGAAGTCAAGACGTTCGAGGGCACGTCCCTGAACAGGTCGCTCAACCTGGTGAACGCGACGCTCGCCTCCGACAACACCGTCTATGCCCAGCTCGCAGCGGACCTGGGCGAGGAGACGATCACCCAGATGGCCTACAAGATGGGCGTCAAAACCCACCTGTCGAGCTACCCGGCGGAAGCGCTCGGCGGGCTCACGCTCGGCGTTACGCCGCTGGAAATGGCCGACGTCTATGCGACTCTCGCCGACGGCGGCTGGCGCGATAAGCCGATCGCGATCACCAAGGTCGTGTTTCCAGACGGTCACGTCGACTCGAGCTGGGGCACGCCCCACCGCGTGAAGGCGCTGTCGGAAGGCGTCACCGCCGAGGAGACGGACATCCTCCACCAGAACGTGCTGGCCGGGACCGCCACGCGCTCGGCAATCGACTGCCCGACGGCGGCCAAGACGGGCACCACCTCAGAACTGGTCGACGCCTGGCTGGACGGGTACACGCCCGACTATGCGACGGTCGTGTGGATGGGCTATCCGAACAGGCGGGTCTCGATGACCGACGTCCACGGCGAGCCCCAGCAGGGCGGGTACCTGCCCGCGGAAATCTGGCACGACTACATGGCGGCGGCGACCGAAGGCCAGCCGTGCGTGCCATTTGCAGAACCCAAAGAATCGATCTCCTACCAACCGTTCTTCGGGCACTTTGCAACCACCGGGCGCACCTCTGTGACCGAACAGTTCGGCGACGAAACGCTCGAACCAAAGACCAGACAGCCGGCCAAGCATCCCAGCACTCCCCGCGCGGGGGCGCACGAAACCCCCGAAACCCGCGAACCCACCACTCCGGCGACCCAAGGGCCGAGCGAACCAGCAGTCAAGCCGCCCGCTGAAAAACCGGCGCCCACACCAGCGCCGACACCCGCGCCAGCCCCCACCGGCGGCGCCGAACCTCACGCGTGAGCGCCGCCAGTCAGCTCACCCGCGAGCAGCCGGCAAATGCTCCACATTGGTAGGTTAGATCAGTGGCAAAGGAAGACAAGGTCGAATTCGAGGGCGAGGTCATCGAGGCGCTGCCGAACGCCATGTTCAGGGTCAAGCTCGACAACGACCACGTCGTGCTCGGACACGTCGCCGGCAAGATGCGCCGCTTCCGGATCAGGATCCTCCCCGGGGATCGCGTCCGCTGCGAGCTCTCCCCCTACGATCTCGACCGCGCTCGGATCGTCTACCGGCATCGCTGAGGCAGCCGGCCGATCGGAGATCTCTCAGAGCGTCGATCGAATCGTCGATCGGCCGCGATGTTCGACGCGCGTGCGTCGCATCCCATCCACGGCCCGGGCGCCTCGATCCCGTAGCCTGCTCCGAGGACGAACGTGGAGCGCTCCCTGATCGAATCCATCGCCGCCGAGCTGTCCGGCTCGGGCTTGGCCCCACGACTCGTGCGCGGGATCGGCGACGACGCCGCAGTGGTGCGTTCTGGCGGAGCGCTGTGCGTGACCTCGGTGGACACGATGGTGCAGGGCGTGCACTTTCGACTGGACGACGGCTCGGACAGCCCTCGCGATGTCGGTTGGCGGGCGCTGGCGGGCGCGCTGTCGGACCTCGCGGCGATGGGCGCGCGGGCAGGCGAGGCATATGTCGCGCTCGGCGTCTGTACTGATGTGGGCGAGACGGGAGCGCTCGAGCTGATGCGCGGCGCCTCCGAGCTCGCCGCCGACACGGAGACCGTGCTCGCGGGCGGCGATGTCGTCACGGCGCCGGTCCTGGTGGTGTGCGTGACGGTCGTCGGCTGGGCGGATGCCGCCGAGGAGCTCATCGGGCGCGACGGGGCGCGTGTCGGAGATCTCGTCGGGGTCACGGGCAGGCTGGGAGGCAGGCCCAGGCGTCCGCGCCCGCGTCTGGGCGAGGGCAGGGCCCTGGCGCGTGCCGGCGCGCACGCGATGGTCGATCTCTCCGACGGGCTCGCCACCGACGCGCAGCACATCGGAGAGAGCAGCGGCGTATCTCTGCAGATCGAGCTGGAGCGACTGCCGCTCGCGGACGGCGTGCCGACCTGGAAGCAGGCGGCGACGGCAGGCGAAGACTACGAGCTGTGCTTTTGCGTCGCTCCCGAGCTGCGCGCCCGCGCGCAGGACGCCGTCAGCGCGCTCGCCGGCGATGGGGACGTCACCTGGATCGGCTCGGTCGAGCCCGCCGGGCCCGCGGGCGGAGGAGACGCGCCGGGCGTGCGCCTGTCAGACGAGCGGGGTGCCGACGTACGGCTGCAGGGGTTCGAACACAGTTGGTAGCGCCCGCCGGCGCGCGGGACGGCTCGCCGGCGTGAGGATCGGCTGGATCAGCGGATGGCCCGGCAGCACGCGGGCGACGCCGACAGGCACGGTGCGAGTCAGGCGCGCATACACGAGCAGCCGTTTGGCGGCGCTGAACAGGGGCGTACAGGCCGAGAGCACCAGGCGCGTGTAGCCGACACCCGAGACGGCGGCGGCCACGTCACTCGGGGACACCACTCGCTGGCCGGTCACGGTGTAGGTGAAGTGCGCATAGGGCATGTTCAGCTGGATGCGATCGCCCGGGCGCAGCGAGTCGATGTGGCGAAACGGCGCCAGGTAGGTGGTGCGGTGCCCGGCGATCGCGGTCGTACCGGGGATGCCGGGAAACGCCGTGTCGGAGTAGACGCCGGGGCCGCTCTCCAGTTCTTCGGTGCCAGTGCCGCGAACGACCACGTAGTCGGCGTCGATCCGCGGGATCACGATCCGCCCAACGGCGCTGCCCGGCCTGGAGTCGCGTTCTGACCGGCGCGCCAGAAATGCGACCCGGCGGCGCTCGTCGGGCAGGCTCGCCAGCGCACGCCTCTCCAGCGGCGTGGGCGCGGCGCGTTCGATCGTGCGCAGATCGCCGCCGAGGCGATCCTGGCGCAGCAGCGCGTACAGCGCGGTGATCGGCTCTTGCCAGACGAGCGTCACGCCCGCGTCGATCAGGGCAAGCGCGCCGAGTGCGATCAGCATGTATGCGAGCACGCGCACCAGCCTGCCGCCCGCGCCACCGCGCGGCGCGGCGGCCGTCCCGGCGGCCCGCGGGCCGGTCGATCCGGTTGTCAGTAAAACATCGGACATGGCATGCTCGCCGCTTGTGAGCTCATACATCCTCGCAGAGCGAGCGCCGATGGCGGTCTCGCCGCGAGCACGCGCTCGGATGTGGTGTTCGACGCGCCCGCCGCGTCACCTGGCGGCGCACCCTGGGCGTGCTAGCGGCGCAGAGTCGACTCGGTTCCTCCAAGCGATCCCGGACCGGCATAGGACAGCGGCCCGCGGATCGTCACCTGCGGACGTTCGTCCGGCCCGAAAGCCACAGGATCGGCTGCGGGCGTCAGCGCGACCAGCGCGAGCGCGACAACGCAGCCAAACGCGCAGCTCCACAGCACCGCCGCGCCCACCCCGACGTGCCCGCCGGCGAGCAGCAGCACAGCAGTCCAGGCGACCCCGCCGGGTCCGTAGCCGAGCTGGTGGGCGTAGAACGCTATTAGCAGCCCGAGCGGGAGGAGCGCGAGCGCGAGCAGCCCCAGTCCCGCGATCGGGCGCGGGCGACGCTCGGGAGAGGCGATCCAGAGCAGCAGGTGCAGCCCCGGCACAGCCAGCAGGGCCGCGTACGGGTCGAGAACCCATGCAGCACAGGCGACGAGCAACAGCACGAGCAGCGTCGCGATCCCGGCGACATCGGCCCCGCCGGGCGCCTCGGGTGTGGGGCGCACCGCAAGGCCCAGCCGCTGCACGAGCACAGGCCACGCAAGCCAGGCGAGCCCCAGCACGAGCGCACACGACAGCACGGCGCTCGCGGCGGCGCCGTCGAAGGGCATCGCGCCTTCAAGCACAGGCGCGAACGGGGTCGCCGCGATCGCGCCGACCCCACCGAGCAGCCGCGCGAACAGTGCGCACACCAAGAACGGCAGCCCGCACGCAAGCGCCCATGCGCTCCAGCGCCCGAGTGGCTGCCGCCGGCGGCGCGCGCGGGCGAGGCCGTCCAGCAACACGGCCGCCGGGGGGATCAGCAGCGTGCCAATCAGCAGCTCAAGCGCCCACGCGGGCACGATCTGGCGTTCCAGCACGAGTCCGGTCTGCGGCTGAGATTCGATGTCGGGCGCGACGTCGAGCGCGTCCACAGCGCTGAGCACGGCCCTGCCGAACCCTTCCATGCGCTCGGCGCTCACCGGCGCCTGCGGACCCGGGCCGCGTTCGCCCGAGACCTGCACGAGCACCGCTGCAAGCCCCGCCCCGTCGAGCACGCCCTGCTCGCCCGGGGCGAAGGAGAACGCGAGATGCGCGAGCTGGCCGATCGTGCTCGGGGCGCCCGGCTGGACGCCGGCTTCGTGTGAGATCGCGCCGGCGACGGTGCGCTGCAGCTGATCGGATGCGTCGCCGTAGCCGTCGGAGTAGGGCACGACCATCGGCTCGCTCGTGTGGGTGGAGGCGACGTCGCCGAGCACGATCGCCGCGTCCACCGCACCCAGCCCGGCGCCGGCGCGCTGCGCCCGGCCCGGGGCCTGGGTCTGGGCCTGCACCTGCGCGGCGAAGTCAGCGGCCCCCGCGTCTCCACCCGAGCCGCCACTGGTCGAAACGAGCACGATCGTGCGCCGGGTCTCGCGCGCGGCGAACACTCGCGCAAGCTCGATCAGCGCAGCGGTCCCCGACAGCTGCGCCACCGAGGAGCCCGCGACTGCGTCGCGATGGGCGACGATCACGATCGGGCTCTCGCCGGTGGAGCCCGGACGCTGCGCGATCACCGTCTGCAATGTCCGCTCCCCGTCGATCGTCTGCGCGCGAAGTTCCGAGACGTGCACCGAGAACCCCCCGGCCAAGCCGTCCGGACCGTGCGCCCCGGTGCCGCCGAGCCCGGAGATGGTCTGCGCGAGGCGCCCAGCCAGCGCGTCATCGCCGGCGGAGCCCGGCCGCCGGTCGGGGAATTCGGCGGCGAGCCGCTTCAGTTCGGCGAACGCCTGCTGGCCGTCGAACGCGTCGGGCGCCAGCGTCGATGTGAGCGGCGCCGGGCGTGCGGTCAGCGAGAACGCGGCGATCGCCAGCGCGATCAGGAATGGGGCGAACGCCGCGCGGTATAGGCGTCCATTGAGCATGTTCGCGACAACACTAGCCTCCGCGTGGGCAACCTGTCTCTCCTCAGACTGTCAGCCTCAGGTATCGTCCGCGCGTGCTCCAGCCCGTGGCCGTAGGCAACAAGACGCTCGCCGACTACACGCACATCTGCGGGCGCGAGCTGATCGAGGAGATCCGCGAGCTGGCAGAGCCGTTGAAGGGCCAGCGGGTCGTGCACATCTCCGCCACCGCGTTCGGCGGGGGTGTGTCGGAGATCCTGTACACGCTCGTGCCACTGATGCGCGACGTCGGGCTGGACTGCGAGTGGCACGTGATCTACGGCCGCGAGGAGTTCTTCAACGCGACCAAGCTGCTGCACAACGCCCTGCAGGGCGCGCCGCTGGACCTCGACGAGGAGCAGTGGGACACCTGGCATCGCTACAACGAGATGAACGCGCGCGAGCTGTCCGGAGGCTGGGACGTGTGCCTCATCCACGATCCCCAACCGGCGGCGCTGTACAGCCTCGTGCCGGAGAAGGCGGCGGGCTGGATATGGCGCTGTCACATCGACCTGTCGACGCCAAACCCGCAGACGATCGCCCGGCTGCTCCCTTACATCGAGAGCTATCCAGAGACGCTGTTTCACATGCGCGCGTACGTGCCCGAGGGGATGCACGGGACGGTCAACGTGGTGGCGCCGGCGATCGATCCGCTGACGCCGAAGAACATGGCGCTCTCCCCCGAGGACGCCACCTTCGTGTGCGGGCAGTTCGGGATCGACGTCGATCGGCCGCTGATCTGCCAGGTCTCGCGGTTTGATCCCTGGAAGGATCCGCTGGGCGTGATCGACGCCTACCGGCTGGTCAAGGAGTCGCTGGGAGAGGTCCAGCTCGCGCTGGTCGGCTCGATGGCCTCAGACGACCCCGAGGGCTGGGACTTCTTCAACGCGACCATCGCCCACGCCGACGGAGACCCCGACATACACATCCTCAACAACTTCAACAATGTCGGGGCGATCGAGGTGAACGCGTTCCAGTCGCACTCAGACGTGGTCATCCAGAAGTCCATCCGCGAGGGCTTCGGTCTGACCGTGACCGAGGCGATCTGGAAGGCCAGGCCGCTGATCGGCGGCAACGTCGGCGGCATCCCCGAGCAGATCGAGGACGACGTCACCGGCTTTCTGGTCTCCAGTGTCGAGCAGTGCGCGCAGCGAACCCTGGAGGTCCTCCAGAACCCCTCCCTCGGCAAGTTCCTCGGCCGGCAGGGCAAGGAGCACGTTCGCACCCACTTCCTGACCCCGCGCTACCTGCGCGATTATCTAAAGATCTTCCAGGAGCTCTCCCGGTCATGAGCGTGCATGGCTGCGCTGGATCTGCGTCCTTACCGATTGAAGGTCACGCGACCTTCAATCGGCCAGCACGTGTGCGGAGCACACCACGCTCCCTGCGTCCTTGGCCAGCTTGCCCTGCGCGCCCATGACGGCGTCGTTCGTATACCTGGGAGTAGCGTCATGAGACAGGCGCCGGCACAGCGCGGCCCGCTGGTGCTGGTGAGCAATCGTGGCCCCGTGACCTTCCAGGCGGGCGGCGAGATCCAGCGCGGCTCGGGCGGGCTGGTGACGGCGCTGACCGGGCTGGCATCGCACCGCGACGCGATCTGGATCGCCTCGGCGATGAACGAGCACGACGCACAGGCCGCGCGCGCCGCGGGCGGCCGGGCGTTCCCGGTGGTCTCGCCGGCGGGCGGCGAGTTCAAGGTGCGGCTGGTCGTCTCGGACGAGGAGGCGTATGACCGGTTCTACAACGTGTTCGCCAATCCGATGCTGTGGTTCATACAGCATTACCTGTGGGACCTGTCCAACGCCCCGGACATCCGCCGCGAGGAGATCGAGGCGTTCGAGTTCGGCTACAACGCCGTCAACGACGATCTGGCCAGGGCGGTGGTGGAGGAGCTGGAGGGCGTGGCCGAGCCGGTCGTGATGGTGCACGACTACCACCTGTACACGCTGCCCGACCTTGTGCGCAGAGCGCGTCCCGATGTGTTTCTGCACCACTTCGTGCACATCCCCTGGACCCAGTCCGACGCCTGGCGGGTGCTGCCGGCGCGGATCAGGGAGGAGATCTACGCTGGGTTGCTGGCGAACGACATCGTCGGGTTTCACACCCGCTCGTATCGGCGGAACTTCCTGCAGTGCTGCCGCGATCTGATGGACCTCGAGGTCGATTTCGAGCGCGGGATCGTGCGCTACGGCGAGCGCGAGGTGTGGGTGCGGGCGTATCCGCTGCCGATCGACCACAAGGCGACGCGAACGATCGCCCAGAGCGCACGTGTGGGCGAGTTCGAGGCCGAGCTGATGCGCCGCCGCCGGGATCATCTGATCCTGCGCGTTGACCGGGCCGACCTGTCCAAGAACGTGCTGCGCGGGTTCTCGGCGTTCGACCTGTTCTTGGAGCAACATCCGGAGTTCTCCGAGCGGGTGACGTTCATGGCTCAGCTGATGCCCTCGCGCACGGACGTGCCGCAGTACGCCGAGTACCTGGAGCGGATCGAGGCCGTCGTGGCCGTCGTCAACCACCGTCACGGGACGCCGGACTGGATGCCGATCCAGCTGAAGCTGCGCGACGATCTCGAGGAGGCGATGGCGGCGTACAAGCACTACGACGTGCTGCTGGTGAACGCGATGTTCGACGGCATGAACCTGGTCGCCAAGGAGGGTCCGATCGTCAACGAGCGCGAGGGGGTGTCGATCCTCTCGGAGAACACCGGCGCGCACGAGGAGCTCGGACAGTTCGCGCTGTCGGTGAACCCGTTCGACATCCAGGAGCTGGCCGACTCGATCTACGCGGCGCTGACGATGGACCCGGCCGAGCGGGCGCGGCGAGCGCGGGGGCTCGCGGAGATCGTGACCTCGCGCGACCCCGGCGACTGGATCGACGAGCAGCTGGCCGACATCCGGGCGAAGGGACGTTGAGTTGGGTGAGCCGTCGCCGCATGACTTATAAAAGCTGATTTGGAGGACCTCGCCGCAAGCGGCGAGGTCGGCAGGGGCACATGTGCCCCTGCCTGGGGTCGCACATGTGCGACCCCACGAGACCGCGCATGCGCGGTCTCCACCGAGCGGTGCATGCACCGCTCGGCCAGTCGGCGCATGCGCCGACTGGAACCACACCCATACGAACCATGAATAATCGCCCAACCCGCTAGTCTGTGCCGTCGCATGACCCTGCCCGCCCCTACATACGATCTGGTGCTCCTGCTCGACCCTCAGGCCGACGAGGAGTCCCGCGCGAAGATCCTCGCTGACACGCGCGCTGGGATCGCGGCGAAGGGCGAGCTGACGGGCGAGGACGACTGGGGCGACCGGGCCCTGGCGTACCCGATCGAGCGCAAGACCGACGCGGAGTACCACCTGCTGCAGTTCCATGCGAGCAGGCCCGAGCTGCTGAGCGAGCTGGATCGGACGCTGCGGATCACCGACGGAATCCTGCGCTTCAGGATCGTCAAGCTCAGGCCGGGCACGCCCGCGGCGCCCGACATGCACGCGAGCGCGGCGCCCGACACACACGCAAGCGCAGCGCACACCAGGCACGCGGAGACACCCGCGGAGGCCGCTCCGCCGTCAGCGCCAGCCGAGACCCCGCCCGAGGTCGCGGTCGCCGAGCCGGCATAGCCGCGACCGCGAACGGGTAATACACTCGGCGTATGGCTTGGGCGCGGAACACGAGCGAGCGGGCGGCGCTCAGCAGGACGGACGTGCTGAGAGACTCGCCGCCGATGTTCGAGTCGCGGCTGCTGGACGCCTGTTCGCGCGTGCACCCGATGGTGCCGGTGATCGTCTTCGTGCCCGGGATCGCGCTGCTTGCGGCGTGGAGCCTGTCGAACGTGAGCCTCCTCACCACACTCGCGCTCACGGTCGGCGGGTACGGGCTGTGGACGCTGTTCGAGTACTGGCTGCACCGGATCGTGTTCCACTTCGAGCCCGATCGCGGAATCGGCGCGCGGCTGCACTGGATCATCCACGGTGTCCATCACGAGCACCCGAACGACCCGCTGCGCCTGGTGATGCCGCCGGCGGTGAGCATCCCGCTGGGAGCGACCGTGTTCGGGCTGCTGTACCTGGCGTTTGGCAGCGACTACGCGCCGGGGCTGGGAGCTGGGTTCTTCGCCGGATATCTGGTCTACGACATGCTCCACTACTACGTCCACCATTTCACTCCGCGCGGTCGCCTGAGCCGGATGCTGCGCGAGCGGCACATGCGCCATCACTTTCAGGACGACACCAAGGGGTTCGGCATCAGCGCGCCATACTGGGACGAGGTGTTCCGAACCTCCTCGCGTGCGCGACGAGGCGAGCACTGAGTCCCGGCCCCGCCCGGATACCCGAACGGCCTGCAGCGCCCGAAACCCGCAACGAGCGGCTTGAGCGGCACCCCGGCGAAAGAGACGGCCGCCCGCCGCTCTACACTCGCCGGTGGCCTTTCAAGCGAACTGGGGTTCGTCCGTAAGGGCTGGCCTCGGGCACCGATAGCCCAGAGACATCAAACACAGACAGCGAAAGGAACAGAGCCGTGGCCGCCACCAACATCAACAGGGTCGTGATGACCGGAAACCTGACCGCCGACCCCGAGCTGCGCTCGCTGCCGAGCGGCACGTCGGTATGCAGCCTGCGAATCGCGTGCAACACGCGCCGCAAGGACGGGAGCACGGGAGAATGGGTGGACAAGCCCAACTACTTCAACGTGACCGTGTGGGGGGCTCAGGGTGAGAACGCCGCGCGCTTTCTGTCCAAGGGACGCCCGGTCGCGATCGACGGGCGCTTGGAGTGGCGCGAGTGGGAGGCCCAGGACGGGACGAAACGCCAGGCAACCGATATCATTGCCGACTCGGTGCAGTTCCTGGGCTCGCGCGAGGACGCCGCAGGCGGCGCAGACGGCGCGGGCAACGGAGCCTCATCGCAGGGCGGCGAGCACCCCGTTCATGAGGGGGACTTCAAGCCCGCACCTGTCGCCGCCGGATCGGGCGACGACGACATTCCGTTCTGACGCTCCCAGTAAGCACAAGCACAAACACACAACAGCGAGGCACGTTTCAAGTGGCAAAGCGCGGTCGCGGCAAGCCGGTGCGCCGGCGAGACAAGAGGAGCGGTCCCGGCGGGGGCAGGCGCAAGCCATGCCAGCACTGCCGCGACAAGATCGAGCAGGTCGACTACAAGGACGTCGGCACGCTGCGCAAGTTCATCTCCGAGAAGGGCAAGATCCGCTCGCGACGGATCACCGGCGCGTGCCGCCGCCACCAGGTCCAGATCTCACGGGCGGTCAAGCGCGCACGGGAGCTGGCGCTGCTGCCTTACGTGAATGAGGGCGGTCGCGATGACAGCCCTCGTCGCGAGCGGGGCGACCGCGACCGGGAACGCTAGTGGCTCATTTCGAAAGTTCGCTGGTGTTTCCCGGCGCCTGCTCACGCCTGAGTCTCGCCGCCGACTCGCCCGTACTACCGGTACGAGCTTCATCGTCGTCAAGCCTCAGACGCAGACCATCCACTCGGCAAACCCTCAACGAACTTTCGAAATGAACCACTAGGCCGGTCGGGGAACGGAGACGGAACCATGCCCGAAGCGATACTCCTGCAGGATGTCGAACAGCTCGGCGAGCAGGGCAAGGTGATCGACGTCTCGAAGGGTTACCTGCGCAACTACCTGGTGCCCCGAAAGCTCGCTCAGCCGGCGACCAGAGGCGCAATCGAAGCGATCTCCCAGCGCCAGGAGGCGGCGGAGCGGGCCGAGCGCAACGCGATCGAGAAGGCTCAGGAGAACGTCAACCTGCTCAACCGAACCGTGCTGACGATCCCCCAGCAGGCCGGCGCGGACGGGCGCCTGTTCGGGTCGGTGACCACCCAGGACATCGTCACCGCGATCCGCGAAGCGCGTGGGCTGAAAATCGACAAACGCGGCGTGCACATGCCCGAGCCGATCAAAAACGTCGGCACCTACATGGTCGTGGTCGACGTGGTCGAGGGAGTGACCGCCACGATCAAGACTATGGTCGTGGCGAAGAAGTAGACGATCGTCCGCCGCTGCGCCTGCGAACATGTGTTCGTGGAAAACAGGGGAGTCAATTCTTTAGCCCGTCATAGCGGGGAATCCCCTCGGGTCGCGGCCTGCCCCGATCTAGACTCGCGCGAGTTCACGCCATGAGCGCCGTCGTCACGACCAACGGTGCGGGAAGCGGGACCTCACGCCGCCAGGGCGCGGATGGGGCCACGATCGCGCCGCCGCACAATCTCGAGGCCGAGCAGTCGGTGCTCGGCGCGATCCTGCTGTCCGACCGGGCGTTGTACGCGCTGGTGATCGAAGAGGGGCTGCGCGCGGAGGACTTCTACCGCGAGCGCCACGGCGCGATCTACGCGGCGATGCTGGCTCTGTACAACGAATCAGAGCCGGTGGACGTGCTGACGGTCACCGATCGGCTGCGCCAGGCGGGGAAGCTCGAGGACGTGGGCGGCCAAGCGGCAGTAGACGAGCTCACCGGAGTCGTGCCCGCGGTGGGACATGCCCGCCGCTACGCACAGATCGTGCGTGAGAACGCGCTGCTCAGACGGCTGCTGAGCGCGTCGTTTCAGATCCAGGAGAGCGTGCTGGGCCACGCCGCTGCCCCACGCGAGCTGGTCGAGCAGGCGGAGAAGGCGATGCTCGAGGTCGCGCGCGACGATCGACAGAAGGACTTCCGCGCGATCGAAGAGGTGCTGCACGAGGAGCTCGACAAGCTGCACCGGCTGTCGATCGAAGGCACCTCGCTGACAGGTACCGCCTCGGGGTTCACAGACCTCGATGAGATCACGGGCGGGTTTCAGCCGGGCAACCTGATCATCATCGCCGCCCGCCCGGCGATGGGCAAGAGCGCGCTGGTGTGCAACATCGCTGAAAACGCAGCTGTGGAAAAGAACAAGCCCGTGGCGCTGTTCTCGCTGGAGATGGCCGAGGCAGAGCTTGCACAACGCTTCGTCGCCTCCCAGGCGCGAATCAGGGGCGAGGAGCTGCGCAAGGGTCGCGTGGCCGAGAAGCGCTGGCCGAAGATCCTCAAGGCGTCGCAGCGTCTTGCGGCGGCGCCGCTGTGGGTGGACGACTCCAGCGATGTCGGCCTGCTGGAGATTCGTGCAAAGGCCCGCCGTCTGCACGGCCAGGTCGAGGGGGGACTCGGCTTGATCATCATCGACTACCTGCAGCTGATGCGCACCGACAGCCGTTACGACAGTCGCGTGACCGCGGTTGGCGAGCTCAGCAGGGGCCTGAAGATCCTCGCGCGCGAGCTGGGGGTGCCGGTGATCGCGCTGTCCCAGCTCAGCCGCGCCGTGGAGCAGCGCCCGGACAAGAAACCCCAGCTGTCGGACCTGCGCGAGAGCGGAAACCTCGAGCAGGACTCCGACCTGGTGATGTTCATATACCGGGAGGACTACTACGACGAGGAGTCCGAGCGTCCCGGCGAGGCGGATCTGATCATCGCCAAGCACCGCAACGGGGCCGTCGGCAAAGTGACGCTGAGCTTCCAGAAGGAGTACCCGAGATTCATGAACTACGGCCGCGAAGATCGTTACGCGCCGGGATTGCCTGGTCCATCGAGCACCGACCTTGCTCCCGCGACGCCACAGGAGTGACCGATGAGCGACCGGCAATGAGCGAGCATGCGAGCGAGCAGCCCGCCGAGAGCGGCGCCGAGAGACTTTACGGGAGACCGGGTCCGTGCCCGTACGGAATGTGCGACGGGACGGGTTTCGTCGTAGACGAGGCGACGAACACGGCATCGGACTGCCGCTGCCGGCCCGGGCGTATCGCGAGGGCGCGTGCCGCGCGGCTGGAGGGCCGTATCCCGCGCCGGTATCAAGGCGTGTCCTTCGATCGCCCGCCGGTGAGCGACATCGCCAGGACCGCTCCCGATCAGATCCAGTCGGTCCGTCGCTACGTGCGTGCGATCGAGCAGAACCTCGACTCTGGACGAGGGCTCTGGATTCAAGGCGACGTCGGCACGGGCAAGACCACGCTGGCCATGCTGGTCTCCAAAGCCGCCCTGGACGCAGGGCGCTCGGTCGCCATCTACTCGCTTCCCCGCCTGCTGAATCTGCTGCGCGAATCGATGGACTCCGAGGCGGGGATGCTCGACTTCATGGACCGGCTTACGGCTGTGGACCTGCTGCACCTCGACGACTTAGGGGCCGAGAACCAGACCGACTGGGTGCTGGAGCAGCTCTACTCGATCGTCAACGCCCGCTATGAGGCCGAGCGAGCGATCGTGGCGACGACGAACCTCATGCCGGACGAGCTTTCGGACCGGCTCGGGGCGCGCACGGTCTCGCGGTTGGTGGAGATTTGCGGCGATTTGATTCCCCTGTACGGCGAGGACAAGCGGCGCGAGTTCCGCGTTCCGGCCCGCTCGGCCTGACCGAGCCCCTACCCGAGCCCCCCTACACTCCACAGACGTATGCCCGGAATCGTGATAGTCGGCGCCCAATGGGGCGATGAGGGAAAGGGGAAGATCACCGATCTGCTCGCCGAGCAGGCGGACGCGGTCGTGCGGTTTCAGGGCGGCAACAACGCCGGGCACACGATCGTGCGCGAGGGTGTGGAGTGGAAGCTGCACCTGATCCCGTCGGGGATCCTGTATCCGGGCAAGCGCTGCGTGATCGGCAACGGCGTGGTGATCGATCCGAAGGTGCTGATCGAGGAGCTGGACGCGCTACGCGCGCGCCGGGTGGACGTCAGCGGCCTGCGGATCTCGGCGAACGCACACCTGATCATGCCCTACCACCTGCTGCTCGACTCGGCCGGCGAGGCCAAGCTCGGCAGCCTGCAGATCGGCACGACGCGCCGGGGCATCGGCCCGTGCTACGCCGACAAGGCCGCGCGGCTGGGCATCAGGGTGCAGGATCTGCTGGACGAGAAGATCCTCAAGAAGAAGATCGTCGCGGCGATGGAGCCCAAGCGACTGTCGCTGCGCCCGTTCGAGCGCGATCCGGCGCTCGATCTGCACGCGATGACCGAGGAGTACCTGACCTACGGGCACCGCCTGGAGCAGCACATCGCAGACACCGCCAAGCTGATGTGGGACATGATCGACGCCGGCGAGAAGGTGATCTTCGAGGGGGCGCAGGGGGCGATGCTGGACATCGACCACGGCACCTATCCGTTCGTGACCTCCTCGAACCCGCTGGCCGGCGCGGCGTGCGTCGGCACGGGGGTGGGACCGAAGAACATCGACGAGATCTGGGGCATCTCCAAGGCGTACACGACGCGCGTCGGCGCCGGGCCGTTCCCCTCAGAGCTGCACGACGAGACGGGCGAGCTGATCCGCCGGCGTGGCGGCGAGTTCGGCACCACCACCGGCCGCCCGCGGCGCACGGGCTGGCTGGACCTCGTCGCGCTGCGGTATGCGGCGCGGCTGAACACGATGACGGCGCTGGCCGTGACCAAGCTCGACGTGCTGTCCGGGTTCGATCGCATCCAGGTGTGCACCAGCTACCGTGGCGCCGAGGGCGCAGAGTTCGACGATTTTCCCTACCACCAGTCGGTCCTACATCACTCAAGCGCCGAGCTGACCGAGCTGCCGGGATGGTCAGATAACCTGGGCGAGTGCCGCGCGTTCTCAGACCTGCCGAGCGCCGCGCAAGAGTACCTGGGGTTCATCGCCGAGCACGCCGGCGCGCCCGTCACGCTCGTGGGCGTCGGGCCAGGGCGCGAGCAGACGATCTGGACCGACGCCGGCCAGGCGACGCTCGTTGCGCGCAACGGTGATTCGCCGGACTGATCGGAGGTCGCCGATTGATTGAGAAGCAGCCTGCCAACTCAGGCGCTCGTCTCGACGGCGGCCGGTTTGAACTAGCTTTGTATGAACAATTCCGCTGGGGTGACGTACTGTGTGCACGTGGCGATGGACGGGCACAGCGCATCGATTCGGGGCAAGCTACGGCGGTGGCTCTATATAGAGTGGGAGCTGTCAGCGACTCAGGTGCGAATCGCTGCCGCGCTGGTGGCGATCGTACTAGCGGCGATCGTCTATGCAGTCGTAGTCTCGATGCTGCCCCATCACGTTCTGAAAACGATGCTTGAGTACGAAGAAAAGTCGAACGGCATCCGTGAATACTTCGGGACCAAAGCGCGCAGCGTGCCGGAAGTGCCCGCTCGGTAATACTTGGGATACAGGCGGATGGATAGCTGATCTTCTGGCCCGGCGAAGGACCGCTCGCTCGTTTAGGGTTGCGCCGTGGCCGAGTTCCCGTCCTTGAAAGCGAAGCAGCTCCTGAAGGTTCTTGAAGCCGACCCGCTCAACTACCGGACCACTCGCCAGGCCGGCTCGCACCGGCGGCTGCAGACAGATGGCCGACCGCCTTTGACCTGGGCATTCCACGACCGACGGACGCTGGCGCCCGGTGAGGTCCGGCGCGTGCTGGTCAACCATGTCGGACTTGCGGAAGACGAGGCCCGACGGCTACTCTGAAGGGAGCGTCATGGACACGATTCGCATCCTCCACCACCACGAGCCCGGCTTTGGCTGGAGCTTCGAGTCGCCTGACATTCCCGGTCTGACCGGCGGCGGCGACAGCTACGACCAGGCGCACGCCGAGGACGCCGCCAGGTTCGCGCTGGTGTGCGCCGCCGAAGAGCAGGGCAACCCGGCGCCCACCGATCTCCTGTTCGAGCATTACGTGCCCGTCGGCGTTGCCGCCGCGGCGTAGCGCCGGATAACCGTAAACGCCCCTTTTGCCCGCGCCGTTTGGTACCCACGAGTGGTACCCACGGGGATGGACAAGCTTAGGTCGTCCTGCCCCGATTCCCCATAACTGGCATGGATGCTGGGGATCCTGAGAATGGGCCGTCCGGGAATCGAACCCGGAACCTTGGGCTTAAGAGGCCCCTGCTCTGCCGGTTGAGCTAACGGCCCGTGAGGGCGCCGGCGGACGAGCGGCCGGCTTCAGGGCTCAGATTCTAGCCAAGCGCGCCCGCGGCCCGCCCCGCAGCCGCCCCGCAGCTCGCCCTGCCCGCAGCTCGCCCGCCGCCCACCATCCCGGCAGCCCGCCCCGCAGAAGAGTCCGGCGCGTTGCGCGCTCTCGCGTACACGCCGCCGCGCCCGGCAAGCACCTCCCTCAGAACACGACCGTGCGCCGTCCGTCGACGATCACCCGGTCGTCGAGGTGCAGGGCCACGGCACGGGCCAGCACGAGGCGCTCGATGTCACGGCCGACGCGCGCGAGGTCCTGAGCGCTCTGGCGGTGATCGACCCGGACGACGTCCTGATCGATGATCGGTCCGTCGTCGAGCTCGGCGGTCACGTAGTGGGCGGTCGCACCGATCAACTTGACCCCGCGCTCGTGTGCCCGCCGGTAGGGGTCGGCGCCCGCGAACGCGGGCAGAAACGAGTGATGGATATTGATCGTCGGCATCCCGACGCGCTGTAAGAAATCGCCGCTGAGGATCTGCATGTAGCGCGCCAGCACGAGCAGGTCGGCTCGGTCGGCCAGCAGATCGAGCATTGCCGCCTCGGCCTTGGGCTTGCCGTCCTCGGGCACCGGCACGTGGTGATAGGGGACGCCGGCGGCCTCGGTCTCGCGGCGCAGATCGTCGTGGTTTGAGATCACCGCGACCACCTCCCCGTCCAGCTCGCACCGGCGCCAGCGCCAGAGGAGGTCTACGAGGCAGTGGTCGTGGCGGGAGACGAGGATCGCGATCCGCAGGCGTTCGCCCCAATAGCGGATGTGCCAGTCCATCTCGAACCGGTCCGCGACCTGCCTCGCGAACCTCGCCTCGAAGGATTCCCGCCGGCCGTTCGAGCCCTCCCGGACGTGCTCGGCGGATCGCCCGCGCGAGTGGGCCGGTTCGTCGAGCTCGTCCAGGAACATCTCGGTCCGCATGAAGAACCGGCCGCCGGTCGGGTCCGAGGAGTACTGGTGGGAGGAGACGATGTTGGCGCCCTGCTCGAACAGGAAGCCGGAGACCGCGGCGACGATCCCCGGGCGGTCTGCGCAGCCGATCAGCAGGCGAGCCGTGTAGAGCTGAGGACCGCCGTCACCGCCTGTGCCCACCGCGGCGCCACGCTCAGGCCCTGCGCCGCCCGCCGCGGCGGCATGTCCGGGCGAGCTGTCCGCCGGCGGGGTGTCCGCCGGGCGTGATGTCTCCTGCGAGTCGGCCACCGGGCAGGCGCTCCAGCGCTATTTCGTGGTGCTCGGCAGGCCACCGGGCTGCGGGGTGGCCGGTGTGGTTTCGACTCCCGTGTAGGTCCCGTTCGGGCCTTTTCTGACTTTGACGGCCTTGCCGTTCGCGCCGCGTGTTGTGTATTCGGGGCCGCCCGGCTGCTTCTTGAGCTGTGCGAGCTCGGTCTTCAGCTGCTTGCGCTGTGCGGACGGCGAGAGGGCGACCGCCTTTTCAGAGGCGAGATCGCCGATGCGCGTGTTGTGGGCCTTGTAGGCGTACTCCGCCAACGACGCGTACAGCGCCACGCTTTCCGGCCTGGCGGCGGTCACTATCTGCAGCACCTTGACCGCTTCGGCGGGTTCGTCCAGGCCTTCTTCGCCGAACACCCGTACCATCTCCTGCGCTATTTCGGCGTTTGGCTTGGGCGGGTTCAGCGCGATGTAGCGGTTCCACGACTGGGCGACCTGGGTGAACAGTGTTGTGCCCTTGCTCGTCAGCTTGCCGTTGACGATATACGCTTCGCCGCCTGCTTCATGCAGCTGCGCGAGGGTCAGCTGTTCCCACGCGTATACGCTGCTCGGCTGCTGCTGGGTGAGCTTGTTGTACTTCTTGATCTGGCTGGAGAAGCTCGTGCTGCCGGAGCTTTCGTTGCCGGTCAACGAGTTCAGCAGTCCGCCGCCGCCGACACCGGCGCCGACACCGAAGAACACGAGACCTGACCCGATCAGCAGAGCGAGGCCGAGATAGATCGCCTGGACCGTGCGACGACGGCCACGCCCACGCAGGTCGAACAGCATCGGCTCAGCTCAGCTTTCGGTCGAAGTGGTCGATCATCTGTTGCACGCTTGGCTGTGTCCTGTCGTTCGGTGCGGGCGACCCGCCGGCCGGCGGCTGCCCAGAACCAGGGGGTTGGCGCTCGCCGCGTTTGCGCTCGCGGCGCTCGACGAGCGACGCGAGCAGGATACTCGCCTCGTAGAGCAGATACAGCGGAACGGTCTCCAGCACGAGCGTGATCGCGTCGCCCGGCAGGAAGGCGGCCACGGCCGCGCACGCCACGATCGCGTAGCGCCGGCCACGGCGCAGCTGCCTTGGGGTGACCAGGCCGGCGCGGGTGGCCCCCAGAATCGCCACGGGGACCTGGAAGAACAGGCCCATCGCCAGCAGCACAGTCGCGGCGAACTGGTAGTACGGGCCGGCCTGTATGAGGATGTTGAACTCGCTGCTGTTGAAGTTAACGAGAAAGCGCAGCGCGGAGGGAAGCACCACGAAGTAACCGAACAGCACGCCGGCCACGAACAGGAACGGGACGGCGGCCAGCAGCGGCGCCACGGCGCGTCTCTCGCTCGGCTGCAGGGCAGGCAGCACAAAGCCGTATAGCTCGAACAGGATCACCGGCAGCGACGCGATCAGGGCAAAGTAGAAGACGATCGTCAGCGTGGTCGTGAACGGCTCGCCGACGCCCAGCGTCACGAGCTTTTCGCTCTGGGCGCCTGGTGAGAGCTTGGCGGTGTCCGCCCGCAGGCGGGGAAGCTCCGCGGCCAGCCGTGCGCGAACCGTGGCCGGCAGGCCACTGCCGGGGGCGCTGAGCAGCGTCACGATCGCCTCTGTCTCGGAGGTCTCCCTGATCACCGCCCGCTGCGCCAGGGCCGCCTGGCCGAGAGGGCCTTCGCCACGTTGCACCTGGCCGTGCCTGACCCGTTCCAGCGGACGGCCGATCAGGTGCAGGAGCGCGTGGTTCTGCCACAGGCACACCCCGAACGCGACCGCCAACACGGCCCCGCTGACGATCAGGCGCGTGCGCAGCTCTTCGAGGTGCTCGATGAGGCTGAGGCGATCTTCGTGGCCGATCGTGCGAATCGCGGTGGCCATGCCTAATGAACCTAGCACCGCGCCTCTGCCGGACTGCGGCATGCCGAGCTGTGTGGCATTGCGCTAAAGGGGACCGGGGCGAGCGTCGATGAGTTCAGGGCAAGCTGATGTCAGACACGAATCCCCACATCCGTCATCGCGTGCGGATGCCAAACGGCGAGCACGTCGAGGTCGTTTATCGCGATCACCGGCGCGTCTCGGAAGTGACGGGCCCGCCCGATCGGTCCCGCACGTCCGATTCAGCCGCACGCACGTCCGATCCGCCGACTCCGCCCGACCTCGCGTATGCGTCCGATCCCGCGCGCTCGGCGGACGCGAGCTGCGTACCGCAGGAGCTGCACATCTGCTTCAACTGCGCCGGCGAGCTCGTCTATCCGCTCGACTGGGCCGAAGAGGGCTCCAGGCACTGGCGCATCGTGCTGCGCTGTCCCGAATGCGAGGCACTGCGCGAGGGCGTGTTCGAGCAGGCCATCGTGGAGCAGCTGGACGACGAGCTGGACCGGGCCTCGGGTGCGTTGCTGAGCGACCTGAGGCGGATCACGCACGCGAACATGACAGACGAAGTCGAGTTCTTCGTGCGGGCGCTGCAGGCGGACCTGATCGTACCGAGCGACTTTTTCTAGTCTCGCCTCGCGCCTTTTTCAGTTTCGCGCCCTTTGGTTTTTCGCACCCAAGAGCCGGCTCGGCTTCAGCAGTAGCGCTCGACGACCGCGTCCGCGACGAGATCGAGCAGGCCCGCGCGCCCTTCGGGCAGGCTGTGCGGGAGCGCCGACTTGGCTTGCGCGACCAGCGCCAACGCGCGCTCGCGGGCCTCGTCGAGAACGCCTGTCGCGGCGATTCGCTCGCATAGCCGCTCTGCCTGCAAAGGTCCGCTCAGCGAGGAGAGGTCCAGCTCTGCCAGCTCTGGGTCGAGCCCGCGCGCGAGGATGAACGGGAGGGTGACGGTGCCGTCGAGCAGGTCCGTGCCGCGAGCCTTGCCGGTGCGCTCGACCGGGCCGGACACGTCGAGCACGTCGTCCAGCAGCTGGAACGCCAGGCCGATGCGCCGGGCGAACGCGCCGAGCTCATCGGCGAGAGCGCGCGAGCCTTTGACGGCCACCAGCGCACCCAGACGGCAGGCGGCCTCGAACAGGGCCGCTGTCTTCAGTTCGCAGCGGCGAAGATACCGCGCGACCGGGACATGTGCGGCGTAGGCGTCCTCGCGTTGCAGCAGCTCGCCTTCGGCCAGTGCCGAGCTGGCGTCCGAGAGGACGCGCAACTGAGCCTCGTCCCGGTTGCGCGCGAGCTCGGCGAACGCGCGCGAGAACAGCAGATCGCCGGTGGCGATCGCGAGCTTGCGTCCGGCGGCCGCAGCGACCGACGGGTGTCCGCGTCGCAGCTGGGCGCCGTCGATCACATCGTCGTGCACGAGTGTCGCCGAGTGCACAAGCTCCACCGCCACCGCGGCGCGCACGAGGTTGTCCTCCGCGTCGGCGCTCTCGCCCGGCCCGCCCGCGGACTCGGCGGCGAGCACCACCAGCAGCGGACGCAGCCGCTTGCCCCCCGCCAGGACCGTGCCGGTGGCGTGAGAGGCCAGCGGCTCGCCGGCCTGCGCGGTCACCCGCTCGAGATGCTGCTCGATGCGGATCATCCGCTCGCGCAAGCCGCTTCCGCCGCGGCGCATTATCGTCTCAACGCCGTCCACGCCGTCCACGCCGTCCACGTCAACTGCGCTCACACCACTGGCGGTGCCTGTTGGCGCGGTGCCCCCCATCTGGTTCATCATGACGCCCTCCGCACGGGAACGGTGCCTGCGTGGATCGCGATGATCCCGCCGGCGGTGAGCAGGTAGGAGATTTCGCGCAGTCCCGCGCGCTCCATCTCGGCGGCGAGCGCGTCAGGTGCGGGAAAGCGCCTGACCGAGTCGGGCAGGTAGGCGTAGGCAGCGGCGATCGTCCCGTCTGAGCGGGAGCCCCGAAGGCGCGAGAGCAGCATCGTCACCGCTCCCGTCAGACGACCGAGCACGGGTACAAGCCGGTCGAACCACAGGCGGTAAAAGAATGACAGGGGAGGTTTTGTGGGGGTGGTCATCTCCAGGATCACGACCCTGCCTCCCGGCCGCACGACTCGCACCATCTCCGCCAGGCCGCGGCCGCGATCTGAGAAGTTGCGCACTCCGAAGCCGACCGTGGCGGCGTCGAACGAGTCGTCGGCGTAGGGCAACTCCATGGCGTCGGCCCACTCGAAGCGGATCCCGCTGTCCGCGTCCGAGCATGCGGCGCGCGGGACGCCGCCGCGCGGGACGCGAGCGCCCGGCGCACCCCCGCCGTCACTCCCGGCCGCAGCTAGGTCAAGCGCGTCGGCCTTGGCGCGCGCGCGAGCGAGCATTGCCTCGGAGAAGTCGCTGCCAACGACCTCGCCGCCGGGGCAGACGCGCCGGCCGAGCTCGATCGCCAGATCGCCGGTGCCGGTCGCGACATCAAGCACCCGGCTGCCGGGGCCGACCCGGGCAGCCTCGGCGGCGCGCGCGCGCCAGCGATGGTGCAGTCCGGCGGTCATCGCCGTGTTCAGCGGGTCATACACGCCCGCGATCCGGTCGAACATCGCCCGCACCTGACCGGCATCGAGCAGCCCGGGCGAGGAGCCCGGCGAGGGCCCGCGCACCAGATCGCTGCTCGCGGGCGACCCATTCGCGCCGCTTGACGTGGTGCTCCCGGCGCCTGACTCCGCGGGCATGGATGAGAGGCTACTTACTTCAGCTCGGACAGGAATTCGACGGCCGCCTTGAACTTCTGCGGCGGCAGATTCTTGAACGACGGCATCGGCGCGGTCGGGTTGACCAGCGTACGAGCGATCCCCAGCCGCGGGATGCGCGAGCCGATATGCGTGAGGTTTGGTCCGGGTCCGGTGTTGCCGTTGTCGCCGATCGTGTGGCACGCCTCGCAGCCGGACTGGGCCACCACCAGGCGCCCTTCGTTCCAGCGGGCGACGGCAGCCGGGCCATTTTCAACGACCGCCTTCGGCGTGGCGATTTCCAGCGCGTCCGGCGTGCCGACATGAGCGCCCTGGTAGGTGAGGTACGCCATCGCGCCGATCACGACGATGCCGGTCAGCGTCGCGATCGGCCGGCGCTCGGGCCGGCGCTCGGGGCCGCGATCGAAGAAAGGCAGCAGAAACAGCAGGATCATGCCGATCGTCGGTATGCCGATCGTCGCCAGCGGCACGAGGCTCGGCGGCTTGATGATGCGCAGGACGTAGAACAGGAAGAAGAAGTACCACTCCGGGCGCGCGTCGTAGCTGGTGCTCGCCGCGTTCACCTTGGAGCCCAGCTCCGTCCCGAGCACGAGCGACATCGTGATGATGACCGCCATCACCACACACGCCATCGTCGCATCCTTGGCGACGGCGTAGGGGAAGAACGGCTTGCCTTCCGACTTCAGGATCGCGTACTCGCGGAGGTACTCCTCCTTCTCACGACGGTTCATGCTCGCGCCTCCATCCGGTCGGCGCCTTGACCCTGTCGGTCGCCATCCTGGCGCCCTTGACCGCGGCTTCGCCGCTCTTCCGCTCCTGCGACCGTCGGCCGCTCATGCCTCGGCCTCGCGCAGCTCGGGGTTCTGCTCGGCTCTCACCCACGGTGGCGCGGTCGTGCCGAGCTTGGCCACGAGGTACAGGTGCGCGCCGATCAGCGCGGCGATCAGCCCTGGGACGAGCAGCATGTGAATGGCGTAGAAGCGCGACAGCGTGGTCGCCCCGAATTCGGGACCACCGCGCAGGAAGTCGCTCAGATAGGGGCCGATCAGCGGACCGGTGCCGTTGATGTTCACACCCACGATCGTCGCCCAGTAGGCGCGCTGGTCGAACGGCAGCAGGTAGCCGGTGAACGACATCACCATCGTCAGGATCAGCAGCACGACGCCGATCACCCAGTTGAGCTCGCGGGGATACTTGTAGGCGCCGAAGAAGAACGTGCGCCCCATGTGCAGGAACACGAGCACCACCATCACGCTCGAGCCCCACTTGTGCATGCCGCGCACGAACTGGCCGAGGAACACTTCGTTGGTCACGTGGCGCATCGATTCGTACGCCCCGCCGGAGGGGTCGGGCCGGTAGTACATCGCCAGGAACACGCCCGTGACGGCCTGCGAGAGGAACGCGAACATCGTGGCGGAGCCGAGCGTGTAGAACCAGTTGGTGCCCTTGGGCACCTTGCGGAACATCAGCCAGCGCGCGCCGCCGCTGAGCGAGGTGCGCTCGTCGACCCAGTCGACGACGCTCGTGCCGGCCTCCGCGGCGTGCTCGCGCGGGGTGGCGCGGCCGTTGCCGTCCCCCGGGCGTGGCGGTGGCGCCTGCAGGGCGGAAGGCAGTGGGGGGGCTGGGAGCTTGGGCATGATCGGAGATCGGCTCGGGGTCTACAGTTTCTGGGCGCCCGGTCGCGATGGATAGGCATACTGGCCGATGCCGTCCAGCGGCTCGCCGGGATCGCGCGGGGAGAAGCGGCGCAGCTCGCTGTTGACCGAGAAGCGCGGGCCGAGTTCGACTTCGGCGTTATTGTTGACGCGCGTGTAGAAACGGTCGAGCGGGCGCACCGGGGGGCCGCTCACGCGCCGGCCAAGGAGGTCGTATACCCCGCCGTGGCATGGGCAGATGAAGCGCTCGGCCGCGTCCACCCAGCGCACCGGGCAGCCGAGATGCACGCACTTGTCCGAGATCGCGATGTAGGGGGTGGTGCGGTCGTAGGGGTCGGTGTCGATCGCGGGGTTGTGCTTGCGCACGTACGCGGTCGACTTGCCGGCCTCGCCGATTTCGGGGCTCAGCGTGATGATTACGGGGATGTAGTTGTCCTCGTCGAACAGGTCCTCCGGTCCGACGCTTTCCCAGTGGTGCGGGGTGCTTTTGAAGATCGGCCCGACCGCGAAGCCGAGCGAGGGCAGCAAAAACGACGCGGCGGCAATGCCCCCGGCTGCCTGCCCGCCCACGGTCATGAACCGCCGGCGCGTAACGGTCTCGCCCTCGAACGCGCCGGGAATCTGGCGGTCGAGCGTGTACTTGGACTTGTGATCTGCGTGCTTGCGGGACACCGAGACCGAACAATATCGAGGCACGATTCAGGGTGACGCCGACACACCCACCGCACTTGTGCGCATCGCCTCGATCGCCTCGGGGGCGCCGGCGAAGGCGAGCCGCTTGGCGCGCCTGTGATCGACGCTCGATCCCCATCCGACCGCCCGCGCCCCGGCCACCCACACGGCCTCAGCCAGGGCGGGCCGACCGGTGGCCTGCGCGAGCGCGCCGAGCGTGATCGTGTCCGCGAGCTCGGCCACCGCCTCGGTGTCCCCGAGTGTGACCAGCCGGGCCAGACCCAGCGCGTACAAGCGATCGCCGGCGAGCAGGCTGAGATCGGCTTCGGGCGGGTCCAGCACGCGCGCGGCGCCGTAGTGCAGCAGGTAGCCCTCGTAGATCGTCTCGACAAGCAGCTCGTACTCCTCGCGCCGCCCCTCGGCACGCGGGCCGGAGGCGGCCATCTGGGCGGGCCCGGGCTCGCCGCGCACGCAGCCATCCGCGGCCACGAGGCTCGCCATCAGCCCGCCCTGCTCGCGCAGGAGCTCAGCCAGCCGTACGAGGACGGTCCCAGCTGCGCCGTTCTCGCCCCGAGCGCTCATCTGAGGGGGGCCCGCCGAGCACTACAGGCCGGCTCAGCCAGCGTCGCAAACGCCGCCGCCGCGGCCTCGATCGTGCGGTCGATCTGCTCGGGCGTGTGCGCGAGCGAGGGAAACCACGCCTCGAACTGGGACGGCGGGGGGTACACGCCACGGGCGAGCAGCTCGCGACACCAGGCGCCGTGCGCGTCGAGGTCGCATTCGCGCGCCTGCTCGAACGAGCTCACGGGCCGATCGCTGAAGAAGACCGTCACCAGCCCCGTTGCACTCACAACCTGAACCGGACGGGCGGCCGCCCCGGCGGCAACCTCGCGCAGCCCATCGGCGAGCCGCCGAGTGATCGCGCCCAGGCGGGCGTAGGCGGGCTCGTCCAGCAGCGCGAGCGTCGCCATCCCGGCGGCGATGGCGAGCGGGTTGCCGGAGAGGGTGCCCGCCTGGTAGACCTCGCCGGCGGGCGCGAGCATGTTCATCAGCTCGGCCCTGCCGCCCACGGCGGCTACGGGCAGGCCGCCGCCGAGGATCTTGCCGAGGACGAGGAGATCGCCCCGGACCCCCGTCAGCTCCTGCGCGCCGCCGCGCGCGACGCGAAAGCCGCTGATGACCTCGTCCAGGATCAGCAGCGCGCCGGTCGCGTCGGCGCGCTCGCGCAGCAGCGTCAAGAACCCCTCCTCGGCCGGCACAAGCCCCATGTTCGCGGGCAGCGGCTCGGCGATGATCGCGGCGAGCTCGTGGCGCTCGGTGGCGGCGATCAGCGCGTCGGGGTCGTTCCACGGCACCACGATCGTCGCGGCGGCCGCGCTCGCCGGCACCCCCGGGCTCGCAGGCAGTCCCTGCGTGGCCAGGCCCGACCCGGCCTGTGCGAGCAGCCCATCGGAATGGCCGTGGTAGGCGCCGGCGAACTTGAGGATCGGCTCGCGGCCGGTGGCGGCGCGGGCGAGGCGGATGGCCGTCATCGCGGCCTCGGTTCCGGAGGATGTCATGCGCAGCATCTCCACACCGTCCATCCGCCGCGCGACCTCGCCCGCCAGCTCGACCTCGCCCGCGGTGGGCGCTCCGAAGCTCGTGCCCCGGGCTGCCGCGCCGACGATTGCCGCCAGCACGTGCGGGTGGGCGTGTCCGTGGATCAGCGGCCCCCACGAGCAGACGTAGTCGATGAAGCGGTTGCCGTCGACGTCGACGAGCTCGGCGCCCTCGCCGCGGGCGATGAAGATCGGCTTGCGGCCGATCGCGCGCATCGCCCGTACCGGCGAGTTGACACCGCCGGGGATCAGCTCGAGGGCGCGCCTGTACAGCTCCGCGGAGCGGGTGCCTGTGAGCTGCTCTGCCGAGGACACCGCAGCAGCATACGCGCCCGTCGCATACGATCCGGCCGATGTCCACAGCGGGCGGCGATCGGCGAGAGGGGCCTGCCACGAGCGCCGAGGAGCTCCAGCGGCGGGTCGACGCGTTCCCCGTGTGGCACTACAGGTTCGAGCTCGACGGCGGCGTCACGACGCCTATCTACCGCGCGGACTACGTCAACCGCCACGTGCAGCGCCGGCGGACGTTCTTCGAGCCGCTGGTGGCGGTCTGCGGCGGCTCACTGCGCGGGCGCCGGGTTCTCGACCTGGGCTCCAACGCGGGGTACTGGGCACTGTGCGCGATCGAAGCCGGCGCGGACTTCGTGCTGGGCATCGACGGCCGCCAGATGCACGTCGACCAAGCGCAGCTGGTGTTCGAGGCCAAGGGCGTGGACCCGGACCGCTACCGCTTCGAGCTGGGCAACATATTCGAGCACGAGCTCCACGAGCAGTTCGACATCGTGCTGTGCCTGGGGCTGATGTACCACATCGCCAAGCCGGTCGAGCTGTTCGAGTTGATGTCGGGCACGGGCGCCGACCTGCTGGTGATCGACACGACCGTCTCGCTCGTCCCGTGGAGCCTGTTCAGGGTCGCTCACGAGGAAAGCCTCGATAACCCCAGGAACGCCGTCGACTACGAGCTCCTGCTGATCCCCACCCGCCACGCGATCTTCGACCTCGCGCGGCAGTTCGGCTACGACAGCGTGGCGCTCGCGCAGAACATCACCGACTTCACGGGCATGTCCGACTACCGCTCCAAGCAGCGGGCAGCGTTCATCTGCTCCAGGCGCACCCCGCTGGACTCGCTGGCCAAGGAGAAGATGGACCCCCTGACGCTGATGCGCGCGTACGCGGAAAAGCGCGTGCGACGGGAGTGGAAAGGGGTGCGGCAGGCGCTTTCATAGTCGATCGCCGCCAATACGATGGCGCACGTTGGGGTTGGCATGAAGACATAGCCCCGGAGCCGCCACGGGGACTCTAGACGCCGCCGTGCGCGCGCTCCCACTCCTTGAACTCGTCGGTGAAGTAGAGCAGCCGGATCTTCTTGAACTCGGTGGACGAGTACAGCGTCGCGCGCTCGCAGATGCCGGTGCGCTCGGCGATCGCATCGAGCACCGCGTCGCACTCCTCCTTGGAGCGCCCGTGGGCCATGGTGAAGACGGAGTATGGCCAGTCCTCGTAAGTGGGACGCTGGTAGCAGTGTGAGATGCCGCGCACCGCGGCCATGCGGCAGCCGATCTCATAGATCTGCTCGTCGGGCACCTTCCACACGCCCATGCCGTTGGCGGAGAAGCCCGCGCGACGGTGGTAGAGGATCGCGGCCACGCGGCGCAACAGGCCACGCTCCTGCATCCCGGCGAGGTGGTCGAGCAGACGCTCCTGCGTCATCCCCAGCTCGGCTGCGGCCGGTGCGTAGGGCTCCTCGACAACGGGCATGTCGCCCTGCAACGCACGGATGACCGCGATGTCGAGCTCGCCGTAGGGCTGGGGATCGAGCTCGATCGGCTCCTTGACCTCGGCGGCGCTGGAGAGCGCGTCGGTGTCGCCCTCCATCTCCAGGTCCATGCGGATCTTGAACAGCTTCAGGGTCGGCAGCTGGCGCACCGACTCGGCGCCGGCCTCGCGCGCGAGCACCTGCAGCGTCCCCTCCAGTCCGAGCTTTGAGTCGGGCTCGGTGGCGATCGTGAACCACAGGTTGAACTCGTGGTTGCGCAGGTAGTTGTGCGAGACGCCCGGATGCTCGTTGATCACCTGCGCGGCCCGATGAGGGTGCTCGGGATCGACCTTGGCGGCGACGAGCATCGAGGAGTAGCCAAGCGCGCGCGTGTCGAAGATCGGCGTGACCTGGCGGATGATGCGCTGCTCGAGCAGGTGCCGCACTCGCGCCATCGCCTGCTCCTCGGTGAAGCCGCCCAGCTCGGCCACGCGCGCGTACGGCTGCGGGGCAATCGGGAACGAGCCCTGCATCAGGTTCAGCAGCCGCCGGTCGTCGTCGTCGAGCGGGATCGCCGCGCCGTCCTTACGGCTGCGCAGCTTCGGCGTCGCGGCGTCGGCGGCGAGGATGCCGTCGGGGGCGCTCACGTGCGTCTCCTGCCGCTACGCCCACATGAGCACGTAAAGCAAGCTGGGCAAGGACGCAGGGAGCGTGGCGTACTACGTACGCGAGCGACTGAGGACGCCGATCCAGCGCAGCTATACGTGCGTCTCCTGCCGCTACGCCCACATGAGCACGTAAAGCAAGCTGGGCAAGGACGCAGGGAGCGTGGCGTACTACGTACGCGAGCGACTGAGGACGCCGATCCAGCGCAGCTATACGTGCGTCTCCTGCCGCTACGCCCACATGAGCACGTAAAGCAAGCTGGGCAAGGACGCAGGGAGCGTGGCGTACTACGTACGCGAGCGACTGAGGACGCCGATCCAGCGCAGCTATACGTGCTCATGTCAGCCACCGGGCGGCGTCCAGCGCGTGGTAGGTGATGATCGTGTCGGCGCCGGCACGGCGCAGCGAGGTGAGGATCTCCAGCACGGCCGCCCGCTCGTCGATGTAGCTGGCGGCGGCGGCGGCCTTGACCATCGCATACTCGCCGCTGACGTTGTACGCCGCGACCGGTAGGCGTGTCGCGCGCTTGACGGCTCGGATCAGGTCGCCGTAGGCCAGGGCGGGCTTGACCATCACCATGTCTGCGCCCTCCTGCACATCGAGCAATGCCTCGCGCACCGCCTCGCGGCCGTTGGCCGGGTCGAGCTGGTAGGAGCGCCTGTCCCCGAACGCCGGGGTGGAGTCGGCCGCATCGCGGAACGGGCCGTAGAACGCGGAGGCGAACTTGGCGGAATAGGCGAGGATCGGCACCTCGGCGAACCCCTCGCCGTCGAGCTCGGCCCTGATCTGACCCACGCGGCCGTCCATCATGTCCGAGGGAGCCACGAGGTCGGCGCCGGCGCGCGCGTGGCTGACCGCCGTGCGCGCAAGCAGCTCGACTGTCGCGTCGTTGTCGACGGCGCCATCGTCGCGCAGCACGCCGCAGTGGCCGTGGTCGGTGTACTCGCACAGGCACACGTCAGTGATCACGAGCGGGCCACCTGGAAGCGCCTGCTTGATCGCGCGTGTGGCCATCTGTACGACGCCCTCCTCGTCGTACGCGACCGAGCCTTCGGGGTCCTTGTGCGAAGGGATGCCGAACAGAAGAACCGCGCCGATGCCCTGCTCGGCGGCCTCGCGGGCGCGCTCGACGGCGCCGGAGATCGGCAGTCGCGCGAGGTCAGGCAGCGGTACGCCGGCGCTGGGAGCTGGTGGGGCGTCCGCCTCGGCGACGAACATCGGCAACACCAACTGGCCGGCGCGCAGCTCGGTCTCGCGCACCAGCCCGCGCAGGCCCGCGGTCGCGCGCAGTCTGCGCATGCGCGTGTTGGGGTAGGCCATAGGTGTTACCCAGGATACTCGCCTGGTGGGAGGGTGGCCGAGCCCACGCGGGCGGAGAGCAACCGAGCAGTTACCGCGGCCCGGCGCGTGCTGGCCGATCGGAGATCCTCGATCTCCGATCGGTACACAGCGTTCGCAACATCGAGCTCATCCCCAGCGATTCAGGCTGGCGGCGAGAGTCCTCAGTCCAGCCGCCGCAATCCGGCGCGCGCGAGCGCTCCGAACAGCAGCGTCAGCCCGAGCAGGTGCACGATCGAGACGCCGAGCCCGGGGGATGCGCCGTTGACGGCGGCGTCGAGAGCTTGTAGGGCGGACTTGAACGGGAACACGAAGGAGATCGCCCCGATCGCGTCATACAGCCCTCGCGAGACCGAGCCGGAGGGGACGAGCGCGAGGAAAGCGAGCGGCAGGGACAGTCCGAACGCAAGCAGCGAGGCGGCGCGGACCTCGCGCGCGAGCGCCCCGATCGCGATGCCCAGCGCGCCGAAGGCGAGCGCGCCGCATGCGAGCGCGATCAGCCACTGCCCGATGCGCGAGAAGTCGAGGCTGACGAACGCGCCGATGCCGGCGAGCATCGCCAGGGCGAGCACGAAGGCGCAGCCGGCGGCCAGCAGCAGCTTCTCCGCGAGCAGGCCCTCGCGGGAGATCAGACGTCCACCCGCGCCGGGGGGGCCTCTGATCACGCGCGCGAGCGTGTGCTCCGCGCGCTCGAGCGCGACGCCCCCGGCGGCCAGCAGCACGCACACGAACATCAGCGACACGCTGACCGCGACGACTACGGCGAACGTGTTCAGGGGCGTGCGCCGGCCCTGGATGAGCGTGCTGCGGACCTGGATCGGCTGGCCGATCGTGGACAGCACGTTCTTCGACAGCCCCAGGTTCTCATCGGCGAATTCGGCGAACTTGTTTATCCGTTCCAGCTTGGTGCGCTCGCTGCCCGGGGGCTGGCGCGCGATGATGGCGCGCAGCTCGGGTGGGATCCGGCCGAGTCCGATCATGTTCGCGGGCGCGCCCAGCACGCCGAGGTTGCCGCCGCTCAGCAGCACGCCGATCGCCTGCGCGGCGGCGCGCTGGATCTGTTCGGAGAAGCCGAGGTTCGCTTGGGCAAGAGCGGAGTTGAGCTGCGATTGGACCAGCGACTGCTCCAGGGCGTTGCCGTTGTAGAGCACTTCGATGCTGCCCTGACTCACGCCGGAGGCGATCCGCGCGGCGATGTCGCGCGGGATCACGACGGCGGCCAGCACATCGCCGGACTTGACGTCGGCGATCGCCTGCTCGCGCGAGGAGACGGACACAGGCTGAACCTGGCTGAACAGCTGATCGGCGTACCGGCTCACAGCGACGTGTTCGCTGCCGACCGCGATCGTCTGCCCGGGGGGCGTTTCGTCGACGATCGCGACGCGCGGCTTGCCCGGCGCGCGCGAGATCGCCAGCCCGATCAGCAGCGCGATCGCGATCGGGTACACGACCAGCACCCCCACGAGCAGCCGCGAGCGCCGCAGGATCAGCAGGTCCTTGCCCAGCAGCCAGCGCACGGTCAGTGCCCCCGCGCGTGCAGGAATGCGACGAACGCCGCCTCGAAGTCGCCATCGCCGCCGCCGCCGGCCGCGATCAGCTCCGACGGAGCCCCGTCGAACAGCAGCTCGCCGTCAGCCAGCACGATCGCGCGCGTGGCGTAGGAGCGCACCTCGCCGAGATGGTGCGTGGAGAACAGCACGGCTGTCCCGGCGTGTGCAAGCCCGCTGACGAACTCCCACAGCCGTTTGCGCTGGCCGGGGTCGAGCGCCGAGGTGGGCTCGTCCAGGGCGAGCGCCGGCGGGTCGGCGATCAGGCCGATCGCGACGTTCACGCGCTGGCGGTTTCCGCCCGACAGCCGCTCCACGCGCGTGGTCGCGCGCTCGCGAAGGCCGGTCTGCTCGAGCATCTGCGTCACCGCCGCGTCCGGGTCGGCGACCCGCTGAAGGCGCGCGAACAGGCGCAGGTTCTCGGAGACCGACAGCTTGGAGTACACGGCCGGGTATTGAGGCACCCACCCGACCTCCGAGCCGATCGCGGCGCCGGCGCCGGGTCCGGGGCCGGACACCGTCCCTGAACCAGCGGACTGCACCCCGGCGATGATCGACAGCAGCGTCGTCTTGCCGGCGCCGTTGGGGCCGACGATCGCCACCAGCTCGCCGGGGCCGACGTCGAAGCCGACCTCGCGCAGCGCTTCGCGCTCGCCGTAGCGCTTGGACACGCCGCGGACACTGATCACCGGCGCGCTCGCGTTCACGACCGCGCCGTATCGCCGTCTGCCGACCTTTGCCGACCCACGCTCACGGCAGGCCCCCGCGCGAGCGCTCCCACGACTCGAACTCGATGTGGCGGCTGAGGTAGACGACGGTCTCGCGCAGGATCGCGAGGATCGGCAGCGCCACCAGCGCCCCCACTACGCCATACAGCTGCAGTCCGAGCAGCAGCACGAAGATCACGAGCAGCGGGTTGATCCGCAACGTGTGCCCGAAGATCTGCGGTGCCACCAAGTGGCCCTCCAGCTGCTGCATGCCGACGAACAGCAGCACCACCCAGACCGCGCTGATCGGATTGGTGAAGAGCGCCACCAGCACCGGCGGCCCCGCCCCGAGGATCGGGCCGATATAGGGGATCAGCTCCATCACGCCGTAGAACATCGCGAACGCCACCGCGTACTTCTGACCGTCGGGGAAGATCCCGAGCACGCCGAAGATGTACAGCGCGATTCCCGTGGAGGCGCCCATCACGAAGCTGAACAGCAGCTGTCCCCCCACGTAGCGGGAGACCGCGTGCTGGGTCAGCGTGGGGTAGTCGTCCGCGGGGGTGCCATCGCCGTCAGGCATCGCCGTGCGCACGAGCCGCCCGATGCGCTCCCCATAGATCAGCATGTAGACGGAGAGCACGAAGATAAGCACGAGGTCGAAGATCGCGCCGGCCGTTTCGGTCAGCAGTCCGCCGCCGAAGGAGGCGAGCGAGCCGGCGCTCTTGGCGACTTTGTCCTGGATGCTCTGCAGCGCGGTCTTGCCCTGCTTGATGAACTTCACGTGGATGCCGTGCCGGTTCAGCCAGCTCTGGAGGTTGGCGAGCGTCTTGTTGGATTCGCCTGCGATGTGCGGCAGGTTGTGGCTGAATGTGCGCACCTGATCGGCGATCGGGTTGGCCAGCAGAAAGCCGATCCCGACCAGCGTCAGGAAGAATGCGAGATACACGACCAGCACCGCCAGCCCGCGGGGGACCCGCGGGCGCTGCACGAAGGAGACGGCGGGATTGAGGATCAGCGCGATGACAGCGGCGATGACGAAGATCAGCAGCACTTTGCCCGCCGCTTTGGCGAGCGCCCACAGCGCCAGCAGCGACAGCGGCAGCAGCACGAGCTGCACCCACCTGGGGACTACGGTGCGCTTCACGACCAGGCCCCTCCCGCAATCATCGCCGCAGTATGGCTGAGGCACAGGAAGGCACCGTGGACGGCGAGACGACGGGCGGGTTCGCAGACGAAGGCGGGGAGGCACCCGGGGTCAGCATCCTGTTCGTCGGCGATCTCGTCGGCGGCGTCGGCCGGCGCACGCTGCTGGAGTGCCTACCGACCCTGCGCGAGCGCTACGACCCGACGTTCGTGATCGTCAACGGCGAGAACGTGGCGGGAGGGCTGGGGATCACGCCGAAGGCCGCCAGGGCGCTGTACGCCGCAGGAGTGGACGCGATCACGCTCGGCAACCACACTTACCACCGCCGCGAGATCTACCCATACCTGGACTCCGAGCCGCGCATCCTGCGCCCGGCCAACTTCTTGCGCATCCAGCCCGGTCACGGCACCTGCGTGATCGAGCGCGGCGGGGTGCGCCTGGGCGTGGTCAACCTCAGCGGCAATCTGTACCTGCGTGCTGGACGCAGCGCGTTCACGGAGATCGAGGCGGCGCTGGGCGAGCTGGGCGCGGTCGATCACATCCTCGTCGACATGCACGCCGAGGCGACGTCCGAGAAGATCGCGCTCGGCTGGCTGCTGGACGGGCGCGTGACCGCGGTCGTGGGCACCCACACGCACGTGCCGACGGCCGACGCGCGCGTGCTGCCTCAGGGCACCGCGTACATCACCGACGTCGGCATGACCGGGCCGCGCGGGGGCGTGATCGGGGTCAAGCGCGAGCAGGCGATCGAGGCGCTCGTGACACAGATGCCCGTGCGCTTCGAGACCTCCGAGGACGATCCGTGGCTGATGGGCGTGCTCATCCGCTGCGCTAGGGCGCCGCGCTCGGCAGCCGCAATCGAGCAGATCCTGATGCCCCGTCCGCCGGCGGCGCCGCAGGCTGCTCCGCCCACCCCGGGGTAGCATCGGCGGCGCCCACGGCGCGGAGGCTTTCGGCGCGGGGGCTCCCGGCGCGGGCGGGCGGGCGGGCGCCCAATAACGCGATCATCGCGAGCGGGAAAAACCACGGGATGTACAGGTAGAACCAGTGTTCGACCCCGAGCTGAACGGCAATGACGATCGCCGCGCACGCCGCCGCGAGGCCGATCACGTCAGGCCGGCGGGGGATCACGGCCAGCGCCAGGGCGAGCAGCACCGCGGCCGCCTGCACCGCCGTCTGAACGCCGTGCAGTCCGGTGTACAGACCCCACACCGAGAACGGCGAGCCGCGGTTGGACTGATATTCGATCGTGCGCTGAAAGATCGTGCGCAGCGAGTCGTGCGTGATCGCGGGGATCGAGACGATCGCCACGGTGAGGGCGAATGCAAAGAAAAAAGTCAGCAGCGCGCGAGCGCGTGCTCGCGCAAACAGCAAACGCTCTTTCTCCACGCCCGCGTTCGATGTCCCCGGACCGTCGGCGCCGCCACCCGAGCGAGAGGGCACGTCGGGCTGCGTGAACAGGCCGTGCGTGGCCAGCACCGGCACGAGCGCCAGCGGCGCGAACTTGCTCAGGCCGGCCAGCGCGGCGAACACACCTCGGGCCGGCGCAGAGCTCGCCACGAGCAGCGCGGCGAGGATCAGCACGGCGACGAGCGTGTCGTTGGAGTTGGACTCCAACGCGAACAGCGTAAATGGGTAGGACACCCATGCGTAGGCGAGCGCGACGCCAAGCGTCGGCCCGCGGATGCGCATGCCCAGCGCGAACATCAGCCCGAGCGCGAGCAGATCGAACACGATCGCGGCGGCGTGCGCGGCGGGCAGGTCGTCCCACGTTCCGCTCCAGCCAAAGATCTGCTCGAACGGGACGTAGGCCTCGTAGGCGACGGGGCCGTAGGTGTCGCCGTGTTCGTTATCGGACGGCCAGTTCCCGTACAGCTTCTCGTCGTGCACGAGCTTCTCGGCCCCGATCACGCCCGCGTAGCCGACGTCGATCACGTTGGAGTCGGTCACGTTCAGGGCGATGCGAAACCCGAGCAGGAACACGACCCCGATCGCCAGCCACGGCGTGGGCACCAGCAGGCGCAGTGGGCGCGGGGATCGAAGGCCCGCCCGCCCCGGGCGCGGGCGGCGCAGCAGCCACAACATTCGCCCGAGCAGGTAGATCAGCGGCGGATAGGCCAGCGGCACCGACGCGTAGATGTTCGCGTGGTTGAAGAACGCCAGCGAGACCGAGAACGACAGCAGCACGAGCAGGTCGAGGTGCAGCAACGAGAACGGCCGGCGCGGGTCAATGAACGGAATCAGGAACAGCAGGCACAGCGGCAGCCAGATGTACAGCGCGTTGACGTGCCTGCCAAACGCGCCCGGATACCCGCGCGCCATCGTCCAGGCGACCTGAAACCCGGTCCACTGTTCGAGCACCCGCCCCGAGGAGTCGGCGATGATCACCTGTCCGATCTCCTTGGCGCCGTTGTGCGAAAAGAAGCTCACCTGCCAGCGCAGCGGGCCTTTCAGGTAGGGGTCGGCAAAGGAGCCGGGGTATTTCGCTCGGACCGCCTTCATCTTTGGCAGCTTTTCGGCGATCGCGAGCACCTGATCGGCGGACAGCCTGCGCCCGGCCGGCGGGATCGACGACTTGGGGACGGGCACGGGATTTTCGGAGACCGTCGCCTGCGTGGTCGTAGCGGCGAGGGTGGCGGAGGCTTTCGTGCTCGTCGCGGCGTGCGAGCTCGCACTCGCCGCTGCCGGGGAGGCGAGGACGAGGACGAGCACGGCGGCGAGCGTCGAGGCAGGAGAGCGCACCCGCCGAGAGTAACGGCGGCTGGGCGGCTGCGGGCAGGTCAGCCGGTCAGGCGCCGAAATGCCTCCTCACGAGGGCGGCCACGTCGCGGATCGCCCACTGGCCGGGCGGGTCGCTCGGCGCCTCGACGCCGCACAGCACGAGCGGTGCCAGCGAGTCCGCTGCGTGCAGCGAGCCGTGCGAGCCGCCGCCCACGTGCGCAGCGCCACCCCAGTCGACGAACTCATAGCCGGGGGCGGCCGACAGCAGGACCTCGCCAGAAGTCGGGCAGTTCAGGGCAGACCACACACGCGCCAGGGCGTCGGGGTAGGCGGGCGTCTGGAGCGTGCTCTCGGCCCCGTGCACGGACGCGTCGAGCACGGACAGCTCGCCGTCCACATGCCAGGCGACGCCACGCGCGTCGCGCAGATCCCCGCCCGGGGCGAACCGCAGCTCGCCGCGACCGGGCCGGCGGACGACGCCCTCGCTCGGGCGGTCGTGGGCGTCGTGGGCCAGCCAGCAGATCAGCTCAACGCCCTCAACCGCGCCCGCGCGAGCTACGACGGACGCGCGCATCGCGTCGCGGGTCTCAGGCGCCAGCGCGTAGACCATCGCCGCGCGCTGGGACGGGCACACCGCGATCTGGGCCCCGCCCTGGCGCTCGGCGTCCTCTCCACGGGGGGAGCGCGACTGGCCGCGCACGCCGGTCAGCGCCTCGAGGATGCTCGCGCCCCCGTCGGGTCCCAGCACCCCCAGCTCCGAGAGCGCCGCCTGCAGGTCGATCGTGTCTGAGACCAGCGCCTGGGAGTGATCGGCCATCGCGATGAACGCGTGCTCGGCCAGGAACTCATCGATCCCGCCGGCCGCCTGCATCACGCGCGCTAGCTGCAGGTCGGCCGCCGCCAGCGATGTCAGCTGGCCGTCGGGGCCGTGCTTGTGCGAGTGCCAATCGTTGTCGGGCAGGCTCAGCAGCAGGAAGTCGAACAGGTCGTGCTCAACCATGTAAGCCGACACGCAGCCGGAGTGGCGGTCGCGCACCCCGGGCAGGCCGAGCGTCGAGCGGCAGCCTGTGCGGCGCGAGGCAAAGATGTCGGCGTAGAACAGCTCGCGCGGGCCCATCACGGGGTGGCGCGCGATCGTGCCGGCGACGGCGCGCGCGAGGGCCGTATCGCGCTGGGGCTCGTGGCGGTGGCGCCCGCGATACATCAGGTAGGTCGTCCCGGCCGTGCGCACGTCTGAGTCGTCGAGCGTCTCGAACACGGTCAGCGTGTCCGGCGACAGATGAGCGCGGTTCATGTTGTAAACGGTGTCGGTCAGCTGCCTGGCGATCCCGAACCGCTGAGCGGCGCGCAGGCTGGAGCCGTACTCCACATAGCGCGACTCCGCGCGCGAGTACCAGTTCATGCCCGGTATGTGGTGCTCGTCCTGGGCCGTGCCGGTGACGATCGAGGCGGCGCATACGGGCGTGACCGACGGGAAGGCGGCGACGCAGTCGGGGATGTAGGTGCCCCGCTCCAGCAGCGCGTGGAGCACCGGCGCCGCGCCGGACTCGGCGGCGCGGACGAGCATGTGCGGCGCCATCGCGTCAATCACGCATAACACGAGCTTGGGGGGCTTCATCGGCGCAGGATGCGCAGACCGGCGTAGCGCTCGTCCCCCGCGCGCGAACGACCACGCCAGGCAAACCACGCCAGCAGCGCCACCGCAACGTAGCCGAGTGGGTGCAGCAACGCGACCAGTGCGGCAGTTACGAGGGCGGCGGCGTCCAGGTACACGGTCAGCGCTTCGCGCGCGGGGCGGTCGGGCAGGCGCGTGCGGGCGCGGGCGATGACGGGGCCGGACGCGCGCTGGGCCAGCGCCGCCGCGAGGATGCCCCCGATCAGACCCGGCCAGGGCGAGTCGCCGTGCGCGGCCAGCGTACCGGCGAACAGCAGCGCGCCCGCGCCGAGGGCGATGCCTGCGAGGGCCGCGGCCAGCGGATCGGGGCGCGAGGCGCGCCCGGCCGAGGGGTCGAGCGTGGGCGCGAGGCCGAACAGCAGCTGAACCGCGTAGGCAATCACGAGCGTGACCGTGACGATCAGCAGCCACCAGTCGGACTGCAGGAAGTGGTAGGCGTGGCCGACGGGCGGGAAGCCGACCCCCAGTGCACCAGCGGAGGCGAGCGCGCCGCAGAGCAGCAGCGGCAGGAACGGGCGCAGCCCGCAGGCGGCGGCTAGGCCGAGGCCGAGGCCGATGTAGAAGACGAGATTGTTCATGCAAGCAGGCCGGGTCGGTGCGCTACCGTGCGGGGATGAGAGTCCGGGACGATAAACGACGCGCGCGGCGGCCAGACGGCGGTGCAAGGCTCGCGGCTCGCGGCGGCGAATGAGCGCAGATGACTGATCGGCCGATCGGCGGAGCGGGCGGCGGGCGGCGGACTCGGGAGACCGCGCACGAGCTGGCGCGCTACGAGGCGCTGTTCGCCGCCCGCACGCGCGGGATGAAGAGCTCGGCGATGCGCGAGATGATGGCGCTGACCGAACGCCCCGACGTGATCTCGCTGGCGGGCGGCCTGCCCGACACGAGCACGTTCGCGCCCGAGCTCTACTCAAAGCTCATGAGCCAGGTCGCGGCCGAGTCGACCGCCCGCGCGTTGCAGTACGGCCCGACCGAGGGGATGGCGGCCACGGTGGACTGCATCGTCGAGGTGATGGCTCAGGAGAACACCGCGGTGGACCGCGCGGACGTGATCGTCACGACCGGCGGCCAGCAGGTGATCGATCTGGTGTGCAAGACATTGATCGACCCGGGCGACGTGATCGTCGCCGAGGCGCCCACCTATCCTGGCGCGGTGCCGACGTTTGGGGCCTATCAGGCCGACGTGGTGCAGATCGAGATGGACTCCGACGGAATGCCCATCGACGAGCTGGAGGCGGTGCTCGACCGGCTGGCCGGCGAAGGACGGCGGCCGAAGTTCATCTACACGATCCCCAACTTCCAGAACCCCGGCGGCGTGACAATGTCGCTGCCGCGCAGGCGGCGGCTGGTGGAGATCGCACGCGAGCGCGAGCTGTTGGTGCTGGAGGACAACCCGTACGGGCTGCTGCGCTACGAGGGCAAACCGCTGCCGACGCTGTACTCGCTGGACGCCTCGCTCGGGGGGGGTCAAGCAGGAGCGGCAGTAGGAGGAGACGGCGGACGCGGAGGGGAGGCCTCCTCGAACCTGGTCATCTATCTGGGCACGTTCTCGAAGATCCTCTCCCCTGGCCTGCGCCTGGGCTGGGCAGTCGCGCCTCACGCGGTGCTGGAGAAGCTGAACCTCGGCAAACAGGGCGCGGATTTGTGCAGCTCGCCGATGACCCAGCTGTTCGTGTCGGCCTACTTCGCCGAGCGCACCGCCACGGGCGGCCCGGCCTGGGTCGAGTACGTAGAGAGCCTGCGCGAGCTGTACCGGCGGCGTCGCGACGTGATGCTCCAGGCGCTTGCCGAGCATTTCGGTGGACGGGCGTCGTGGACGGCACCCGAGGGCGGACTGTTCATCTGGGCGACTCTCGACGGCGACATCGACACGACCGACCTCTTGGCGCGCGCGCTGAAGGGTGAGGGCGTGGCGTTTGTGCCTGGACGCGCGGCGTTCGTAGACGGACTCAGCGGCGCGAGCTCGATGCGGCTGAACTTCGCCGGGACGCCCGACCGGGAGATACGCGAGGGGATCAGGCGGATCGGCGAGGTGGTGCGTGAGCAGGTCGGCCTGTTCGGCTCGGAGACGGGCGACCCGTCGCCCGGGACGCCGCCCGGTGGGGCTGCTGGGGCAGGGACAGCAGACGACGACGGAGACCGGACCACGGGCACGCCGCCTGATGCGAGGCAGACAGGTGGTGACGACGAGAGCGGCATGGCCGACGTATTCGAGCTCCCGCGTCGCGACGGTGAGCGCCATAACAGGCGCAGCCAGGGCCGATGAACGACGCACCGAGCGGGACTGGCGCCGCGCGCACAATCGCGGTCTTGAAGGGCGGCTCCTCGTTGGAGCGAGGGGTCTCGCTGCGCTCCGGCGCCCAGGTCCAGGAGGCGCTGCGCCGGCTGGGACACGACACGGTGGCGATCGACGCGGGGACGGAGCTGGTGTCAGAGCTGCGCGCGGCGGCGCCGGACGCGGCGTTCATCGCCATGCACGGGGGCGATGGCGAGGACGGGACTGTGCAGGGGCTGCTGGAGACGATCGGCATCCCCTACACCGGCTCGGGGCCAGGCGCCTGCATGCGTTGCACCGACAAGGCCTTGGCCAAGTACTCGATGCGCGAGGCGGACGTCCCCACGCCGGAGTTCGCCGCGTTCAAGGAGAGCTCGATCCGGGATCTCGGCGTCGCGGGCGCCCTGCCGGAGCTGGAGCGGAGCATCGGCTTTCCGATGGTCGTCAAGCCCGTCAGCCAGGGCTCGGCGCTGGGCGTGAAGTTCGCGCGATCGAGCGACGAGTTCCGGCGTGCGATCGTGGGGGCGCTGTCATATGACCGTGCTGTTCTGCTCGAGCGCTACGTGCGCGGGCGCGACCTGGCGGTGTCGGTGCTGGACGCGGACGCGCAGGCGGGCGATGAGCCAGACGGGCGAGGAGTGGCGCTGCCCGTCGTGGAGGCGATTCCCCGCGCCGACGACTTCTACGACTTCGAGTCGCGCTACGAGATCGGCATGACGACGTTCGTATGCCCCGCCGATCTGCCCGACGGCGTGACCGAGCGCGCGCAGGAGCTTGCACTCGAGGTGTACCGGCTGCTCGGCTGCCACGGCGTCGCGCGCGTGGACCTGATGTTGGAGGAGACCACCGGCGAGCTGACGGTGCTGGAGACGAACGTCGTACCCGGCCTGACCGAAACGAGCCTCTTGCCGCAGGCCGCCGACGCTGCGGGGTTTGGTTTTGACGAGCTGGTCGAGCGGATCTTGACGAGCGCATTCACGCGCTGAGGGGGCACACGGGGGCAAGAGTCGCGGGGCAGGGAGGCCCCGCCTTACTCGCCCTGTGGGTGAGGCGCACCCGCGCGGATGCGACCCAACCCCATCCAACTCAGGAATCGCCTGCGGCAAAGTCCTCGGGAGTCACCTGGTCGAGGAACTCCTTGAACTTCTCGACCACGTCCTCAGACTCCTCGACGTCGTGCTCGAACTCGATCGCAGACTCGGCGATGACCTCCTCGGCGGCGTAGATCGGCGCGCCGGAGCGCACGGCCAGTGCGATCGCGTCGCTGGGCCGAGAGTCGATCTCCAGCTCGCGGCCGTTGACCGACAGCGTGATCGAGGCGAAGAACGTGTTCTCGCGCAGCTCGGTCACCGACACCTGCGTGCACTTGGCGTCGAGCTCGCCCAGCACGTCCACGAGCAGGTCGTGGGTCATCGGCCGCGGAGTGCCGGCGCCCTGGAGCTTCATCAATATCGAGGCGGCCTCGGGATGGCCGATCCAGATCGGCAGGAACTTGTTGCCGTCGGCGGTCTTCAACAGCACGATCGGCTGCTTGCCGACCATGTCGAAGCTGACGCCGTAGATGACCATCTCCTGCACAGGGACTTCCTTCGAACGGGGGGCTGCGACTTCATTCAGAGTATAGGTACCAGCCGGAGGCCGATCGAGAGGCGCGAGACTGGGGTCTACGGTTCAGCGGAAGCTCCAGAGCTTGTTGCCCAAGAAGTTCAGCGGCGTCGAGGCGGCCAGGGCGAGCACCTCGGCCAGCACCTTGTCCATGCCGGCGCTCTGCACCAGGATCCGCAGCACGAGCAGATTTACTCCCAGCGCCACCAGGGTGACAATGAAGAAGCGCGCCGCCTGACCGTGCACCTGTCCGGCTCCCGCCTTGAACGTCCAGTGGCGATTCCATACGAAGTTGTTTGCAGCCGCGACGATCCATGCCACGGTCTCGGCCACCAGATACTCGACGCCGAGCACTCTGACCAGGAGGGCATACAGGATCAGGTTGACCGCGTACCCGCTGGCGCCCACGATCGCGAAGCGGACCAGCTGCAGCCAGTTGGCCGGGCGGCGCATTCCGTGCAGCAGCCGGACATGCGGGCGAATCTCCACGGGCGCGGACACCGTCCCGCTCGCGCGCGGGACGTCCACGACGGTGACACCGTCGTCGTGCATCCGCTCAGCCTAGCGGCACGGGTGGGCGGATGCGGCCGCTAGCCTGTACCCGGTGAGGGCGCATCGAGATACGCTCGCCGCCGTGGGCTGCCTGGCGGCTGTGGCGGTGCTCGCCGGCTGCGGAGAAGCGAGGGTCGGAGACCCGGCGAACGGCACGCAGGCGTCAAAGACCAGTGCGGCGAGAGCCGCAGGCGGTGCCGCAGCCCCGGGCGGTAGCGGAGCGGGAGCGACAGGATCGGGGACGACCGCTGCAACGAACGGAGTCGTGCACGAGGTGGCGGACCCCGAAGAAGCCAGGAGCTTTCCCCTGCCGGCGGCGTCGGTACACCATCGCTCGGCCAGCTCGCCGGGCGTGGCGGGCGAAGTCGCGGTGGCGGCGGGCGCGCCTTCTGACGCCGAAATTCGCAAGGAGCTGGGCGAAGAGGAACAGGCCAAGGCTCAGGAACGGGCGGCCCAGCATCGCCTGCTCACGCCGGTGGCGGGAGGTTCCTCGATCGGTGGCAACGGCACGATTCCGATCCCGACCGATGTTCCGGAATCCGTGCAGCGCGTGATCGCCGGGGGCAACGCGATCGCCGACTTCCCCTACATCTGGGGCGGCGGACACGACGCGTCGTTCATCGCCAACGGCTATGACTGCTCGGGCTCGGTCAGCTACGCGCTGGCCGCGGGCGGGCTGCTCGACGCTCCGCTCGTCTCAGGCGAACTCGCCCACTGGGGCGAACCCGGCCCAGGACGCTGGATCACGATCTACGCCAACGCGGGCCACACGTTCATGAACGTGGACGGCGTCTGGTTCGACACCGCCGGGCGCAGCGGGCCGTACTCCTCGCGCTGGCTGCTCTCGACACCACCGCTCGAAGGCTATGCGGTGCGCCACCCGCCGGGGCTGTAGGCGGGGCGGCGGGACAGGCGGAGCGCAGAGCATGATCGCGGGGCTGAGCATACTGGCGGCGGGGCTGGCCGTGCCGCTGGCACTGGACGGGGAAGCGGTCACCGAAACCGGGGGCAACGGCACGGCGATCGCGATCGTCTCGGTGGTGTCGATCGTCGGCGGTTACGTGCTGCTGTTCTTGCTGTGGCGCTACGTGTTCAGCGCAAAAGCCAAAGCCAAGCGCCGCGAACCGCCCGACCGGGGCTGAGACGGCTCGCCGGCGGTTCTCAGTGCAGGTCGAACTTGCTGAGGACCGTCGTGGTGGCGCCAGAGGAGTTGCGCAGGTTCAACCGCAGCAGCAGCGAGACCTTGCCCAGGCGGCGCAAACGTTTGGCGGTGATCTTGCCGAACTGGATCTTGATCGTGCCGCGCCCGCCTCTGGTGGTGACCAGGATCGCTTTGCCGACGACCACCTGCGCAGGCGTGCCGGCGGGCAGGCCCGTCGCGAGCGGCAGGTGCAGGCCGATGCGATCTGCGATCGACGCTGCCAGCAGCACTTCAAAGCGCCCGGCGACCTGCTGGTTGACCGAGTAGCGCACGACCAGGCCCTTGCGCGTGATCTTTGCCAGCGAGCTCGCCACGACGGCCTGACTGGCGACAGGGGGCGGGCCGGGAGTTTTGGCCGTTGTGCCCGGGGTGGAAGAGGTGCTCGAACCGGGCGTCGCGCCCGAGCCGGAGCCGCCACCGCCCGAGCCTTTTTCTTCGGGCTTGGATGGGCCGTTGACGGTGATCGTTTCGGTGAAGCTTTCGGTGTTGCCTCCGCTGTCGGTCACGGTGAGCGTCACGTCATAGGTGCCGCCGTATTTGTAGGAGTGAAACTCGCTGGCGTCGCCGCTGCCCGACACGATCGTGCCGTCGCCGAAGTCCCACTTGTAGACTGGGGCCGTGAACGGCTCATCGGAGGGGAGGCCTTCTTTGGCGGCCTGCAGCGTGATGTCAGACTCGGTGCCGTCAAAGCCGACGATGTCCCCCGCGTTGACGGGATTGGGCGCGGTGAAATGCGGTTCCAGAGTGACACCTTGCCAGCATTCGAACGCGTGACGGGAGGTCAGGCCGACGCTGTTGAAGGCCCATTGCACGTAGTAAGAATCGCCGTTGATCGCCTCGTCGGAAAGCGCCGCGGCATGCGTGTTTTTGTTCGGTGTGGGAAGCGTTTCCGGCGGCGGGCCGAAGCTCCGCTGGCACATGTCGCCCTGCTCGGCTTTCGTACTCGTCTGATACCAACCGTTCAGCAGCGGGTCGACGACGATGTTTTGCTGCTCGATGCTGAGATCGTTGACGATCACGTCGGCGAGGCCCTCGGCGTAGTTGCCGAACGGGTTCAGACCGGCCAGCTGGTTGGGCTCCTCCAGGGGTTCTTCGTCCGCTTGGCAGGCGAGCACTTCTCGAGTGAAGCTAGAGGTTGTGAGCGGATCTTCTGTTTCGATGAACAGCCCGGCATCGCCGGCCACCCAGGGCTGCACTGCGTAGATGACGGGGTTAGCGCTGCTCGGTTCAATCACCGAGTGGTATCCGCAGATCCCGTTCTGGTGTTCCGATTCCGGGGAGGTGGAGTTCGAGCAGTTGCCGCTGCCGCCCCCGTCGGTGCACACGATCACTCCCGGAGGCGTAAGCAGGTAGTAGACGGCGGGTCCCGTCGCACCGGGCAGTGCGCCGGAGCTGATCACATGCCGGAGCTCGGCCCTGATCTGCGCGTCCGTGAGGCACGCGACAGTCGGCTGCAGTTGCGGTTCCGGTTCGCTGGTTTTTTCGCTGCAGTTTCCAGTGGTCGGGTAGGCGTTGGTGTCGGTGTAGGCACCGCGAAACGTCGATTGATTGGCGGCTCGGCCGGTGCCGTCGGTGTACTGCCCGTCCACGGCAAAGACGTCACCACGGGAGCCACTTTCGGCTCCGACGTCCTGAAAGTATTTGTCGATTAGCCGCTTCCAGTCGCCGCGGTAGGTGCCGGTCGGGTCCCAGTAGATCGCGTACGAGTCCGAGGAGTGCAGCACCGGTCCGCCGTGATACTGGAGCGGTTCATCGTTGACCGAGACCTTTTCTCGACGCTGCACGCCGAATTCTCCCGGGATGATCACCGCTCCCGCAGGCGTGGCCGCGAAAGCGAGCGCGGCGAGCGCCGCCACAGTGAGCGTGACGGTCGGCCCCAGCCGGCGACGGACAAGCGCGCGGAGACCGGCCGGCAGCGGGACGGGACGGGACAAGAGCCTCACGAGCCCATCATCGGCAGCGCACGCCCGATGCCTTAGCCCCGGCGGACGGGCTTGCCAGAAGTCTTGCCGCGGCCTTGCCGCGGGCGCGGGCGCGGGCACAGCTCGGCGCGGGGAGCGCTACGCTCGGCGGAATGCGCCCCGTCCCTACGGCGCCGGTCGCAGCCGGCACGTTCATCCTTGGCTATTCGGTCGTCGCCGGCACCGGCTCGCGCGCCCTTGGCGGCGTCGTGCTGCTGATCGGCGGCCTGTGGTGCGGCTGGACGTGGACGCGGCGTCGCGGTTCGAGGACGGCGGCAAGGCTGCTCGCGGTGGCGCTCGGCGCGTTCGTCGCCTCCCATCTGCTCGCGCTGGTCATCGGCGCGTGGCCGGCGGTGCTGCTCGTGGCGGCGGGGATGGGCGTGCTCGCCTGGACACAGGCAGACGCGCGGGCGGCCGGCGCAGGGGCCGTGTGACCAGGCAGACGAGCTATGGGGAGTGGGCGATCCAGGACTCGAACCTGGGACCTCTTCCTTATCAGAGAAGCGCTCTAACCGACTGAGCTAATCGCCCGCGTGGACGGCGGCGACTCGGGAGCCCGGAACCACCTCGCCGAACCGCCCGCACGTGCACTGAGGGGCATGTTATCGCGCCCGCTGCAACCAGATACGGGGCTCATCGGCGGGTGGCACTACGCGGAGACCCGCAGGCGGTGGATGCGTCGTTCGACCAGCTCCACGAGCTCAGGGGGCAGCCCGTCGGTTTCCTCGGCGGCGGCCACCACCGCTCCCGGCAGCCGGTCGAGCAAGTCGAACGTAGGCTCCTCGGCCGCCTCCCGCCTCATGCCCCACCGCATCGCCTCGGCCACGATGCGGTCGGCCGTCACCCGGCCGGCCCTCTGCACGCTGTCCACGTACATGGCCAGCTTGTCGTCGAGGGGGTACAGCCTCGTGGACAGCAGGTCGTAGAGCGGAGCCAAATGGAGGATGCCCGACTCGGTGTGCAGAAGCGAGAAGTTCTTGCCGTGGGCATCGCAGTTGCCGAGCGCCACGTTGAGGGTGACCGCACAGAGAAGCGTCGCCGGTGCGGAGGGATCGGCGACGTCCTGGAGGACCCGCGCGACGCGAGCCAGCGTCGGGCCGGCGTCCTGCTCGTACTTCTTATCCGGCGCCAACCCAAGCGCCTGGCAGAAGTCCTCCTGGTGGACTCGCTGAACAGCCCCATCGGGGCCGACGACGCGATCGAACCGCTCGACAACCAGAACAGGGCGCTCGTCGACCAGGATGGTCTCGACCTGTGCGACGGCGAGTCCGAGGTGCTTGGCGACGCGCATGCAAAACGCCTCGTTCTCGACGGTGTTCTGAAAACGCTCGATCTCAGGCTTGAGGATGTGCGTCGACGGCGTGCCCGCGACGGGCCGGCCCCAGCGGCCGTCCGGCATGCGCGTGAGCAGGAGCTTCTCTTGGGCGCCGGCGAGCGACAGCCGGACGTTACGATCGACGCCGAGGGGTGCGCTGCGGAGATTCGCGACCAGTTCGCCGAGGTCGTCCGCACTAAGCGGCTCCGCTGTGCGCGTCGTGGGCGTGGGAGGAGGCGGATAGCCCTCTGCCTGCATGACGAGCGCCCCGGCACAATCCCTGCCGATAGCGCCGAGAAGACCGAATACGTCGCTCGCCGGCAGGTCGAAATCTTCCGCGATCGCCCTGCGCGGCTCGCCCTCTGGCAGAAGGCCGTCCAGAAACGCTCGCGTCAATCCGTTGGGGTAACGATCGCGCGTGAGCGGGAGCGCCAGCGAGAGCAGCGGCGTACCGCCCTCGTATGTGTTCAGAGCCTCCTCGGTATAAGACAGACGCAGACGGCTGTTGCGCTCCTTCTCCACAACGGCGACCCGATGGCCGTAGAGCCAGATCGCCAACCGCGGCGCCACTACCACTCCGCCTTCTGCAGGGTCGCTCGGACACCGAGCTGCTTGAGGACACGCAGGATGCGGCGCACCTGCTCCGTTTCCTTGCCCTGCTCCAGATCTGAGAGATAGGTCCGATTGAGACCGGCCATATCGGCGAGCTGACCCTGAGTCAGACCGGCTTCTTCGCGGTAGTGGCGGATTGCAGGGCCGACCGAGGCGGCGGTGTAGAGCCGGAACGGCTGCTCAGAGCGAAGGGATTTCGCGCGCGAGCTATCGCCGTATGATGTGGAGTTTGATGTCTGCATCTACGGACATCATAGCAGTCTCTGTCGAATGTCTATATTTCCAGATATCCGCCGCAAAGATGCCTATGTCCTGATTTCCAGACATAGCCATCAAGACGGGCGTCCTCATCTCGACGAACCACGGGGCCTACGCCGCGGTAGCCGGGGCCTCGTCACGGCGATGCAAGGGCCTACGGCAGCGCGCGAACGGGGCGGTGGCAGACATGCCCGTCTTTTCCACGCTTCAGGCCACCGCCCGCGCTCCCATCCGCCGTGCCAGCTCGAGCGCCTCCTCGGGAGTCGCAAACGACAGCTCCACGCGATATCCGCCGTCGCGCGCCGGCCTGACCTGTACCTCCGCCCCGAGCGCCGTTGCGAGCGCATCCGCGATCTCCCTGATCGCGTGCTCCTGGTCGGGATGCAGCTCCCCCGCCGCACGTCCGGCCCCGCGCCGTCCGGCTCGGCCGCGTCCCGTCCCGGCGCCCGCGCCGGCATAGGCCGCGTTGGCCTCGCGCGCGCGAGCTTCGACGGTCCGCACCGACCATCCCTCCTGCACGGCCGCCCGCGCCAGCTGTCCGCGCACGCCGTGATCCTCGGCCAGCAGCAGCGCCCGGCCGTGACCCTCGCTCAGCGCGCCGTCCTGCAGCAGCTCGATCACCTCATCCGGCAGGTCCAGCAGACGGACCAGGTTGCTGACCGCCACGCGGCTGCGACCGACGCGCAGCCCGACCTGCTCGCGCGTCAAGCCCAGCTCCTCGACCAGCGCGGCGCACGCGCGCGCGGCCTCGATCGGGCTGAGGTCCTCGCGCGCCATGTTCTCGATCAGCGCGAGCTCCAGCGCTTCGGCGTCGTCACGGGGGCGCACCAACGCCGGGAGCGTCGCCAGGCCCGCGATCTGCGCCGCCCTCCAGCGGCGCTCGCCGGCCACGAGCTCATACGTGCCGCCCGCCTTCGGGCGCACGAGCACGGGCTGCAGCACGCCCCGCTCGCCGAGCGAGGAGGCGAGCGCCTGCAGCGACTCCTGATCGAAGCGGCGACGTGGCTGCGTGGGACTGGGCGCGATCAGGTCAACCGGCAGCTCGCGCAATTCCTCATCGCGCGTCACGGCTCCCTCGGTCGAGACCGAAAGGATCGCATCGAGACCTCGTCCCATCCCCGGCTTCGGTTTAGCCACACCACACCCCGTGAGACGTAGGAGATCTGCCCCAAGTATCGCCCGGCGCTCTGAGCGGCCCGTTGGCGCGAACTCGCAAGGAAGAGGTCCGGGGACAGTGCTCGGCACGGCCCCGGGCCGATGACGCCGCGAGGGCGTGATCAACGGGCCGCTCAGCCACGGGCAGCCACCTCCTTAGCCAACTCGAAATATGCCTCCGCGCCCGCGCTGTGAGGATCGTGGTGGGTCACCGGCAACCCATAGCTCGGCGCCTCGCCCACGCGCACGTTGCGGGGGATCACAGTCTCGAACACTAGGTCTGGGAAGTGCTCGCGCACTTCGCGCTCGACGTCTCGTCCCAGTCGCGTGCGCGAGTCGTGCATCGTCAGCAGCATGCCCGCCACCGTCAGGCGGGGGTTCAGCTCGCGCCGCACCAGCGCAAGCGTGTCGAGCAGACCCGCGAGCCCCTCCAGGGCGAAGTACTCGGTCTGGACCGGCACGATCACCCGGTCGGCCGCGACGAGCGCGCTGACCGTCAACGGCCCGAGCGAGGGAGGACAGTCCAGCAGGATGTACTCGAACTGCTCGCGCAGGGGCGCCAGGCGCTCGCGGAGCCGCTGCTCGAACCCCTCGATGCGGGGCAGCTCCACGTTGGCGCCGGCCAGACCGGCGCCCGCCGGCAAAACCTGCAGCCCGGGCACGCTTGCATCGGTCAGCGCCTCTGCTGCAGCCGCCTCGCCCGTCAGCACCTCATACAGCCCCGGCGACTGCGTGCGGGCGACGCCAAGGCCCACCGTCGCGTTCGCCTGCGGATCGACGTCGACCAGCAGCGTCCGATACCCGGCCTCGGCGATGCACGCGGCGACGTTCACCGCGGTCGTCGTCTTCCCGACCCCGCCCTTCTGGTTGGCGATCGCATAAACCGTGCCCACCAAGCGCAAGCTATCAGCAACCAAGGGGCCGTTTGCGGGCGACGCCCGCCCGGCGGGGAAAGCGCGATGGGGTCTCGGCGACCTTTTCGAAAACGTGCAGATGGTGGTTGCGCGCGCCCTTGTATGGCTCGGTGTGACGAATCTCGAGCAGGCGCATGCCCAACTGCTCGGCCGCGCAGGCCGCCTGCGCCTCCTGAGCCGAGTCGCGGCGACCGCGCCAGTCAACGAGCACGCCTCCGTGTTCGAGCAGCGGCGCCGCATACTCCAGCACCACAGGTGCAGGGGCAAGCGCCCGTGCGATCACTGCGTCGTGTGCGCCCAGACCATCAGACCACTCCTCTGCCCTACGCTCGGCCACGCGGACGTTGTCGACCCCTGCCGTCGCGATCGCCCGGCGCAGAAACTGGCACTTCTTCGATTGGCTCTCCACCAGCTGCATTTCGCTCGCCGGCAACGCAACCGCCAGCGGCACCCCTGGGAAGCCAGCGCCTGTCCCGATGTCGGCGATTCGCCTTGCCGATCGGAGGCGGTCGATCTCGAGCGCCACCAGCGAGTCGGCGAGATGGATGTCCACTGCCTCACCGGGATCGCGCACGGTCGTCGGTGCCCGCTCATCCGCCGCGAGCGTCTCGAGGATTGCGGTCATCTGGACATGTGCACGGGGAGGCAGCCCGTATCGGCGCGCGAGCATCTGGACACGACGTTCAGTGGGCCGCTCATGGCGGGTGAAGAAACTGGGGTAACTGGCCCTCATATCGCGAATGCGAGTGCTGACGTGAGTGTCGATCCGGTCCGTCAGCACGCTTTCGACGACCGGCAATACGTCCTCGGCCAGCACCTGCCCGCGGGCCATCCACTGGTAGTAGGAACGCCCGCCGTGGTGATATGGGCCATACAAGCGGGCGCGCGGGAACAGTCCTTGAAGCCACCGGAAGATCGCCTCGTGCCTGACATGCATCCTGAGGGTGATCTGTGGCTTCTTCCCATCCCCGCCGAAGTGCCCCTCGCCGATGAGCAGGCCCGTGACAAGCCCTCTCTCGATATCTGTGATCTCGCGCCCCTGCGGCTCGTCCATGCGAGCCATTGTTTCACGGGGGAGAAAAACGTGAAACGCCGGGGTAGGGCGCTACGGCAGAGGCCTCCAGGCCCCACGGCTATAGGAGGGCGGACCTACTCCTCGAGCGGGGAGACCACCAGGCACCGCTCGGGTTCCTCGCCCTCGCTGTGCGTCTGCACATCGCCGCGGTCGCGAAGGTGTTCATGGACGATGCGCCGCTCGGACGCGGGCATCGGGTCGAGCTCCACCGGCCGGCCGGAGCGCAGCGCCTCCTCCGCGGCGTCATCGGCGTCGGCTCGCAGCGACTCGGCGCGGCGCTCGCGATAGCCGTCCGCGTCGATCAGGACCCGCACATCCGACGGCCCGTCGTGGAAGACGATCCGTTGCGCCAGATGCTGGACCGCGTCGATCGTCTGCCCGCGCCGGCCGATGAACAGGCCGACGTCCTCTCCGCGCAGGCAGCCGCTCAGCACCCCCTCGGATTCCTCGACCTCGATCTCCACGTCGAGCCCGAGCCCATCGGCGATCTCGGCGAGCAGATCCTCGAGCACCGCCGCCGGATCGTCCTCACCACCATCATCGTCATCATCATCTATCCACAGCCATTGCCTCCCCGTCACCTCCCTCGTCGCTCATCGTCGCCTGCCCGAGCGCTTCTTCTTCCTGCGCGGCGGAGGCGGCGGCGGAGCTGCGGCAATCCCTCCCGTCACGCCTACGCCCGCCAGCGCCGGCTCGCCCTTCTTGCCTCCGCCTCGGAGGCCCGACTTGCCGTTGGGGGAGTCGTCCTCGCCGCCACCAGCCCCCTTACCGGGCGTGGCGGGCGCCGGGCCGATGCGGCGGCGGATGAAGTACTGCTGGCCGATCGTCCACAGGTTGGTGGTGATCCAGTACACCAGCAGACCCGCCGGGTAGCGGAACAGGAAGGCGACGATCACCAGCGGCAGCAACAGCATCATGCGCCGCTGGTTGGGATCGGCCGAGGCCGTCGCCATCAGCGTCGAAAGGATCTGCGAGCCGATGTAGAGGGCGATCAGCACGATCAAGACGACGCCGGTCGCCTTGGCCGTGATGTCGGGGATGAACAGGAACTTGGCCGAGCCCGGCGCGACCGTCTGACAGCCGGTCACTTCGACGTATTTCGAGGGCAGATGGGCCACCGTGGTCGCGTGGAGAACGTGAAATGAGCTGCGCTGGCTCAGTGGGAGCGCGTTGTAGTGGGATACGAGACTTCCCCCGCAGATGCGCTTCTTCAGGTCGGTGCGCAGCATGTAGAACAATGAGATGAACACCGGCAGCTGCAAGGCGAAGGGCAGGCAGGAGGCGAGCGGGTTGATTTTGTTCTCCTTGTAGAACTTCATGATCTCCTGCTGCTGGCGCTGCTTGTCGTCCTTGTACTTCTCTTTCAGCGCGTTCATCTGTGGCGCCATCCGCTGCATTTCCTGCATCGATCGCAGTTGCTTGAACGTCAACGGCACCAGCACCGCCCTGGTCAGCACCGTCAGCCCGACGATCGCAAGGCCCCAACTCCCACCGACCAGGTGCGCGTGGATGAACACCATGATCGATTCGAACAGATTGATCAGTGGCGAGAATGCTTCCTCGATGATGTTGGCGAAGATCGGCATGCGCTATGGCGAGATCGGGGCTGTCTGAGGGTGGTTTCGGGGGTGTCGCTGGTGGCTCGGCCTGATGCGGTGTCGCGCTCTATGCGCCGCCTTGCGCTGCTCCTCGGCCCGCGCTCGTTCAGCCGCCGTTGGAGGCACGGACCTTGAACACTCGCTGGGCCTGCACTGGATCGTATCCGCCGTCGCTCCACGGGTTGCACCTGAGCAGGCGCCACGTCGCGAGCACGACGCCCCTGAGTATGCCGCAGGTGCGGATCGCGTCGAGCGCGTAGCGCGAGCACGTGGGCTCGTACTTGCAGCGCCTGGGCAGTGCCGGCGAGATCGCGCGCCGGTAGACGACGATCGGAATGCTGACGAGCGCTCGCACCGCCCGGGCGGCGGCGCGAGCGAACGACGACCCGGGCGAAGTCGGTGCCGAGGTGCTCACGACCTCTGCTCCGGAGAGGTCTTGTCATCCTCCGAAGAGCCCGCCACCCCCGTGCCCGGCGCGCCCGCGCCCGCGCCCGTGATGGGCGTCGCGGTGGCGTCGCGCAGCCGCGCGCGCTCGATCAGCTCTCTCAGCGCAGCGTCCACTCCCTCGAGGCCCTCCCGCTCGGCCAGCTCGCGCGCCTGCGGGCGAGCCACGACGACGATGTCCTGACCCGGGCTAAGCTCGTGCTGCATCCGCGTGAACGCCTCGCGCAGCAGCCGCTTGACGCGGTTGCGCTCCACCGCCCCGCCCACCTTGCGCGACACCGACAGCCCGAGTCGCGGCCGGCGGATGGACGGGTTCGGAAAGGTGTAGAGCACGAGATGGCGGTTGGCGGTGGAGCGACCCTGCCGGTAGACGCGCTCGAACTCGGCGCTGCGCGAAAGACGCCGTCCACCGGCGAGCGTGCGCGGCCTCATCGCAAGCCTGGCCTGCACGCGCACGAGCCACGCCTCATCTCAGGTGGACAGGCGCTTACGGCCCTTGTCGCGGCGGCGCTTGAGCGTCAGCCGCCCCGCGCGTGAGCGCATCCGGGCACGAAACCCGTGGGTGCGGGCGCGCTTGCGCTTCTTCGGTTGGTAGGTGCGCTTCATGGTCTGTGTTCAACCTTTGTCCCGTGCCCAAGGCCGTCGTTTTGCCCTACGCCAGCCCCCGTATTTGCCGCCCGGGCCCTTCCGCGCGGACCGCTCGAGTCCGCCGCGGCGATGATGCAGAGCTGTGTGGAGTGCAGTATAGGGCCGGCGGGCCGTGCGGGGCGACATCGCGACCGGTATCGATGGGCCGGCATGCCGAGGCGAGTTTTTCCCGCCAATTGCGGGCAGCCGCAGGAGAGGGCTCGCGGGGGTCGGTTATAGTCGCCGGACCGGGCCCCGAGCGGGCCCTCCGTCGAGAGTTCTATTCACTTCCTCCCGAGGAGGAGCGGTTGACGCTGTCGTGAGCGGGGAGCTTGAGCACATATGGACGCAGGTGCAGGCCGAGCTCGCCGGCGCCGTCGGCGAGTCGACCTATCGCATCTGGCTCGAGCCCTGCAGGCCCGCGAGGTCTCGCACGGGTGCCTGACCGTCGAAGCTCCGGCGCAGGCGTGCGGGTGGGTGCGAGATCGCTTCGGGAGAGTCCTGCAAGCGTGTGCGCAGAGCATCCTCGGCGAGGATGTCGTCGTAGAGCTCCTCCCGGCCGGCGGGCGTGGCGCAAGCGGGACGGGCTTGGACTCGGAAAGCCGGCCTTCGATCCGGACGTCAGGGGGAATGGGGAGGGGTGCAGGACAAACCAGCCCCGGCAGGCTGCGAGCCCGCGACGCAGAAGCCGATCAACTGGTCGAAGCAGATCCGCTGGCCGGGGTGATCGGCAATCCCAAGCTCACGTTCGACCAGTTCGTGATCGGCGACTGCAACCGCCTGGCTCACGCCGCCGCCCTGACCGTCGCGGAGATGCCTGCGCAGGCCTACAACCCCCTATTCATCTGCGGCCCGCCGGGGGTCGGCAAGACGCACCTGCTCAACTCGATCGCGAGCCTGCTGCTGGCCCACAACCCCGGGCTGTCGGTGCGCTGCACGACCGGAGAGGGGTTCACGAACGAGTTCCTGCACGCGCTCGGCGGCAGGCGGACCGACGCATTCAAGACGCGCCATCGCCACATCGACGTGCTGCTCGTCGACGACATCCAGTTCCTCGAGCGCAAGACCCGCACGGAGGAGGAGTTCTTCCACACCTTCAACGCCCTGTACGACGCCGGACGCCAGATCGTGCTGAGCTCCGACCGCCCGCCGCGCGACCTACAGGCGCTGGAGGACCGTCTGCGCGAGCGGTTCGAGTCGGGGCTGGTGGCCGACATCCAACCTCCTGACATGGCTACGCGCATGACGATCCTGCGCAAGCGAGCACAGCACGACCGGCTCGAGCTGCGCGACGACTCGGCGCTCGAGCTGATCGCAGAGCGTGTCCAGGACAACGTCCGTGCGCTGGAGGGTGCGCTCATCAGGGTCGTGGCGTTCGGCTCGCTGACCGGGCGGGCGCTGACCGCGGAGCTGACGCGTGAGGTACTCGACGGTCTCTATCCACCGACGCTGGCTTCAGCGCGCCAAGGACCTCCGTCGGTCGCCGAGATCACGGCGGCATCGTGCGCGCACTTCGGTCTCACGCCAGCCGAGCTGCTGTCCGCCTCGCGCACGAGAAAAGTCGCCTGGCCGCGACAGGTGGCGATGTACCTGGCCCGAGAGCTCACCGGCGAGTCGCTGCCAGCCATCGGCCGTCAGTTCGGGGGGCGCGATCATACGACCGTACTGTATGCATGCCGACGCACGACATCGCGAATCGCTAACGACACAGCCTCGCGCGAGGCTGTGGACAGCCTGGTCCGCAAGCTCGGCGTAGCACGTGGCACGGTATCCACACCACAGCCCGACCGGCCCGGCTGAGAGACTGCGAGAAGCTTTTCCACATCCCGCCACACAACTAGTGCAAACGGCATCACTCCGTCTAGCGCCCGCAAGTCGGACTTGAACGGACCATACATCACGTATCCACAACCACTACTGACTTCTATTTTCCAACAGAGGTACACCGGTGAAGCTGTCTCTCTCAACATCAGCCCTACAAACGCAATTGCAAACCGTCGCTCGCGTCGCATCGACACGCAGCGCCGTTCAAGCTCTATCCGGTGTGATGATCTCCGCCACAGATAACTCGGCCCCAGAGCTACTGGCAACCGATACCGAGATCGGGCTGCGCGTGCCGCTGTCCGCCGAGGTCGAGCGCACTGGTACGGCGGTCCTTCCGGCTCGCCTGTTTCAGGACGTCGTTCGAGCGCTCTCCGCCGACACCTTGACGCTCGAGCTCAGAGCGGCAGAGCAGGATGTCGAGTTGATCTGCGGTCCGGCCACCTTTCATCTGCGGACGCTCCGCTCCGAGGACTTTCCGGCGCTCCCGAGCCCGTCGCCTGAGAACCGCATCACGCTGCCGACCGCGGCGTTCGTGCAGACCATCTCCCAGGTTGCCCGCTCGGCCTCGCGCGACGAGACCCGACCGGTGCTGACCGGCATCCTCATGTCGGCCTCTGGACAGCAGCTGCGTATGGTCGCGACCGACTCCTATCGTCTGTCGGTCAAGGAGACGACGCTGGAGAGCTCGTTGCAGAGCGCGCTGGAGGCGAACATTCCCGCCCGGGCGCTGCAGGAGCTTGCGCGGATCGCCCAGCAGGACACCGCCGAGTCGCTCGCGGTCAGCGTCTCGGAGAGCCAGGTGGTCTTCGAGCTCGGCGACGTCGTGCTGTCCTCGCGGCTGATCGACGGTCAGTTCCCGAACTACCGCCAGCTGCTGCCAGAGTCCGTCGAGCACGAGCTGCGCCTGTCCAGCGCCGAGCTCGGCGACGTCGTGCGGCGTATCAGCCTGCTGGCGCAGAAGAACACGCCTCTGCGGCTCTCCTTCGCAGAGGGCGAGCTGACGGTCTCCGCGCAGACCCCCGACGTCGGCGAGGCCTCGGAGGCGATCCCTGTCCCGTTCTCGGGTGAGCCGCTTCAGATCGGGTTCAACCCCGAGTTCCTTCGCGACGGCCTGGAGAGCGTTGAGACCGACGAGCTCGTGCTGAAGCTGATCAGCCCGCTGCGCCCCGGCCTGATCGAATCTCCGGAAGCGGGCGACTTCGTGTATCTGATCATGCCGATCAGGTTGAACGTGTAATGGGGAGGAGACGTGCCGCATGCGGCACGTCTACCGTTGGCGCATGCGCCAACGGCTGGGGCGTGCATGCACGCCCCAGGACAGGACCGCATGCGGTCCTGTCCTCTGTATCTCGATTGAGTTCATGAACGATGCGTGTGGTGAGCGTGCAACTGCGCGATTTCCGCACCTATGCCCGTGCCGAGGTATCGCTCGGTGAGGGTCTGACCGTTGTGTACGGACCGAACGCGGTCGGCAAGTCAAACCTGCTGGAGGCGGTGTACTTCGGTTGCTCTGGATACTCACCGCGGACACGTAACGAGCGTGAGCTGGTGCGATTCGGACAGTCCGCGACCCGTGTGAGCGTCCAGCTCACCGACGGCGCGCGTGAGCACGAGCTGAGTGTCGGGTTCGAACCGGGGCAGTCCAAGCGCATGAGTTCCGACGGTGCGCCGGTGCAGCGACTGCTCGACGTCGAGGACCGGCCGCTGCTGAGCGTGTTCATGCCCGAGCGCCTGGAGCTGCTCAAGGGCCCGCCCGGCGTCCGGCGGGCGCATCTCGACCAGGTCGTCGCGGCGTTCTGGCCAGCCCGCGCAGGCGACCGTCGCGCCTACACACGCGTGCTGACCCAACGCAACGCGCTGCTCGGCCGCATACGCGCCGGCGGCGCCTCACGGGAGAGCATCGACGCCTGGGATTTGCAGCTGGTTCGACACGCGCTGGCCCTGCGCGAGAACCGAGCCCGCGCGGTCGAGCTCCTGGCCGAGCCGTTCGCCGAGCGCGCCGTTCAGCTGGGGCTCAGCGGCCAGGCGCGCCTGGAGTACCGTTCCCGCATGCGCGGCGAGGATGAGCAGGGACTGCTCGCCGAGCTGCGCGAGCGCCTGGACAGCGACCTGGAGCGAGGATTCTCGGGGCACGGACCGCACCGCGACGAGCTCGCGCTGCTGCGCGACGGACGCGAGCTGCGCGTGTATGGCTCCCAGGGCGAGCAGCGCCTGGCCCTGCTGGCCCTGCTCTTGGCCGAGCGGACCGTGCTCGCCGCCGAGCGCGACCGCATGCCGCTGATGCTGCTCGACGATGTCATGAGCGAGCTGGACGTCGATCGCCGTGAGCTGCTGGCCTGTGAGCTGAGGGGTGGCGGGCAGAGCGTGATCGCGACGACCGATCTCGCCCAGGTACCGGGCGCCGAGGAGGACACGGTGACGCGTCTGCGGGTCTCACCCGGCGCGATTCTGCGAGTGCCGGTGGATGGCGTCCCTTCTCTCGGTCTCAGTCCTACTCCCAGTCCCGGCGCCGGCGCCACGGCGCTGGGCGCCCCGCGGAGGTGACCTCGAATGGGCAGATCCGCACCCCGCCCACTGTCTACAGCCCTCGATGGCCTCACCGCAACGCTGGCGCCGGCGAGCACGCTCGCGCGCGTGCAGGCTGTCTGGGAGCGTGCGGTTGGCTCGGCGATCGCCGCCTCCGCCGCCCCGACCGCGGAGCGCGACGGCGTGCTCACCGTCGTCTGCGAGTCCGCCTCCTGGGCCCAGGAGCTCGACCTCATGGCCTACGAGCTGATCGGCGGCTTGAACCGCGCGCTGGGCGCCGAGGCGCTGCGCGAGCTGCGTTGCCGCAGCGGTTGACCGACTCGTCGATCACATTCGCATCGGCGTTTCCCGGCGTCGCGCGCGAGGTCTCTGAAGGGGCCTGGAGGGGCCTGCGCGCGCGTGAGTGGCCTCTGCGGGGCCACCCTTCGCCGGGGTCGCTTCGCACGTCCGTAAACTAGCGACGGTTTATGTAAGCGTTCAGTCCCTCGGTGCGGCGTGGGTGTTTCAGGCGAGGTGGGGGGCTGGGTCGCCGCGGGCGTGGGTGGTGAGCGTTTCGGCGAGGTAAGCGAACAGGGAGCGCTGCTGTAGGCGGCAGGTTGTGTGTGTTGAGAGGAGGCGCTCGATGCGCCGCTCGCCGCTCTCGGATTGGCTGCCCAGGCAGAGCTTGCGGTAGATGACGGCGCTGCGCAGCGAGCGCTCGGCGTGGTTGTTGGTCGGCGCGACATCGTTGTGCGCGGCGAACGTCCAGAGCGCTGGCCAGGCCTTCAGGAGGTTGCGTGCCATGCCCCGGCAGCGCTTGTTGCGCGCTCGCTTTGAGGCGTAGCGGCGGATGATCGGCTTGTACTCGCGTTGCAGGCAGCGGATCGTGCGCTTTAGCTCGCTGCGATCGGCGGTGTGCTGGAAGACCTCCCAGGCCCAGAAGATTTTCCGTGAGAGTTCAAGGCCGTGCTCGCCGAACTCCTTCTCGGCGGCCAGGCCTTCGGCGTGGGCTTGGAAGTCGCGCTTTAGGTGGCTCCAGCAGAGCTGGCGGCGTGAGAGCGGCAGGTGGCTGTAGGCCCACCAGCGGTCTGAGGTCACGATCCCGGCGTGTCCCTCGAGCAGGCGTTTGGCGTGCTCCTCGTGGCGGCCGGGGGCGACAGCGAAGACGGCGTGGCGCGCGGTGAACATGCCCCACAGTGCGCGCTGGGCGCCTTTCAAGCGCCAGCCCGTCTCGTCCATGTTCAAGCTCTCGCTTGAGCGCACGCGTCCCAGCAGATCCTGGTAAGGGTCAGCCAGCGCGTCCGCGACGCGCGTGAGGATCGCGTCGACAGTGCCGGCGCAGATGCGCGCGCCGAAGAGCTCTTCGCAGAGCTCCACCACATCACGGCGGCTGACACGGTTGCGTACCGACAGAGCCGCCACCGCCGCCTGAAAGCGCGGCCCGAACGTGCTCGCGGCGATATCGCTTGGGATCTCGGCCCGCGTGTGCCTGCCACAGCCAGGGCAGCAAACCCGCTGAGCGCGATGCTCGATCACCTGCGCGGAGATGACGGGCAGCTCTTCGACCTGGTGGCGAAGCGTCTCGCCGACCGCGAGCAGATCACCTGCAGCGAAGGTGTGACCGCATTCACAGCGCTCAGGCCAGTGCTCGATGACCTCATCCACGGCCGAGAGCGGCAGCAGCTCACGGCCGTGACCCTCATGCCCCGACTGGGCGCCCTGCGAACGCCCGGAAGGGTCCTTCCCACGCTTGGGCTTCTTGTTCGGCGGATCGACGCTCGGCGGGCTGGAGGAGTTACGCGAGCTGCGATTCAGCCGACGCTCCAGCACAGCGATCCGCTCGTCCTGGCGCGCAACCCTCGCGGCCAGCACCTCGACCTGCGACGCCAGCCGCTCATTTTGGGCCGAGAGCGCCAACAGCACCCCCACCACCGCCTCGCGGCCCTGCCCGTAGATCGCCTCAGCCTCAACGCGCTCCACGCATACAGATTCGACGCCCCAAGATTATGTCCCCCAGACCAACTAAACGCTTACCGGTTTATGCGGTTTTGCAGGGTTTTTTAGTAGTAGACAGGGGTCGTTCCGGGGGTCGGATGTGCTATAGTTTCCTAAACCCGATATTCGCCCCGGACCGCGGTCCCAGCACCCCGGAATCCGGGGCGTTTGCACGTCATCGAAGGATCAGATTGGCCAGCACCGACAACGAGAGCAAAAGCGACGGCGCCCCCGGTGGCGCAGCCGCTGCCGATATCCCCGACACCGCCGCCAACACCGGCGTCAGCGACACGACCGCGACCGCCGGCGCAAGCTATGACGCGCAGGACATCACGGTCCTGGAGGGCCTCGAGGCCGTACGCAAGCGCCCGGGCATGTACATCGGCTCGACCGGCGTCATGGGTCTGCACCATCTCGTGTATGAGGTTGTGGACAACTCTGTGGACGAGGCGCTGGCCGGTTTCTGCACCGAGGTGTCGGTCACGATCCATCCCGACAACTCGGTCACGGTCTCCGACGACGGTCGCGGTATCCCCGTCGCGATCATGGAGAAGGAGGGTCTGCCCGCCGTCCAGGTCGTGCTGACGGTGCTGCACTCCGGCGGCAAGTTCGGCGACGGCGGCGGCTACAAGGTCTCCGGTGGCCTGCACGGCGTGGGCGTGTCCGTCGTCAACGCCCTGTCCGAACAGCTGCACGTCGAGATTCGCCGCGACGGGCACGTGTTCTTCCAGGAGTATGCGCGGGGCGCTCCGCAAACAGAGCTGCGCGAGGGTGACGCGCTGCCCAAGGGCTCCTCGACCGGCACCACCGTCACCTTCCTGCCCGACGCCGACATATTCGAGTCGCTGCAGCTCGACTTCCACACGCTCGAAGAGCGGCTGCGCGAGACCGCGTTTCTGACGCGCGGCCTGCGCATCTCGATCGTCGACGAGCGCGGCGAAGGCCACTCCGCCGAGTTTCGCTACGAGGGCGGCATCGAGGACTTCGTCAGCTACCTGAACGAGAACAAGGACACCGTCCACCGCAAGGTCATCTTCTTCGCCGGCGAGTCTGAGGAGGGCGCCGCCGAGATCGCGATGCAGTGGAGCTCCTCCTATCAGGAGTCGATTCATTCTTTCGCCAACAACATCTCCACGCGCGAGGGCGGCTCGCACCTGAGCGGCTTTCGCTCGGCGCTGACGCGCACGCTCAACAAGTACGCGCGCGACCACGGGCTGCTCAAGGAGAAAGAGGACAACCTCTCCGGCGAGGACGTGCGCGAGGGCCTGACCGCGGTGATCTCCGTCAAGCTGCGCGACCCTCAGTTCGAGGGTCAGACCAAGACCAAGCTCGGCAACCCCGGCATGGCCGGCTTCGTCGAGTCGATCGTCAACACCGGCCTGGGTGAGTTTTTGGAGGAGAATCCGTCAGAGGCGCGCGCGGTGATCATGAAGGCCGTCCAGGCGCAGCGCGCTCGCGAGGCCGCGCGTAAGGCGCGCGATTTGACCCGGCGAAAGTCGGCCCTGGAGAACTCGACGCTGCCCGGCAAGCTCGCCGACTGCTCGATCAAGGATCCGTCGCTGGCCGAGCTGTTCGTGGTCGAGGGCGACTCCGCCGGCGGCTCGGCCAAGCAGGGCCGCGACCGCAACACCCAGGCGGTGCTGCCGCTGCGCGGCAAGATCCTCAACGTCGAGAAGTCGCGCATCGACAAGGTGCTGCAGAACGTCGAGATCCAGGCGCTGATCACCGCGATCGGCACCGGCGTGCGCGACGAGTTCAACCTGCAGAACGCGCGCTATCACAAGGTGATCCTGATGACCGACGCCGACGTCGACGGCGCGCACATCCGCACGCTCGCGCTGACGCTGCTGTTCAGAGAGATGCAGGAGCTGATCGAGGCCGGCTACGTGTACATCGCCAAGCCCCCGCTGTACAAGCTCAAGCAGGGCTCGCGCGAGCGCTACATCGAGAAGGACTCCGAGCTCGAGGACGTCCTGCTGGCGGACAAGTGGGACAAGCTGGACGTGTTCGACCGGCACGCCGCCCAGTTCAAGCTCACCGAGTCGCGCTGGCAGCGGTTCACGCGCCTGCTCAAGCAGTACGAGGGCTGGGCCTCGTCGCTGCGCGCAGTGCACGGCCACGACATGGTCCAGTTCCTGGAGGAGTCCTCGCTGCTGGGTGAGCAGGCGCTTGACGCCGACGCGGCGGTGAAGCTGCTCTCGCGCGAGGGGCTGCAGGGCGAGACCCACGCCACCGAGCTGATCTCTGTGGACGACACCGAGCTACGCGTCAAGGCGGTCGAAACCAGCACCGGCTTCGCCCGCACCCATCGCATTGCCCGCGATCTGTTTCACTCCCAGGAGTACCGCCAGCTGGCGCGCGTGCACGCCCAGCTGGTCGAGCTCGCCGGCACGCCCGCGTTCGACGTGCGCCTCGGCGACGCGCACGAGTCAGCCCCCTCCTTCGAGGCGCTGCGCGAGGCCGTCATGACGGTCGCCCAGAAGGGCATCAAACTGCAGCGGTTCAAGGGACTCGGCGAGATGAACGCGGACCAGCTCGGCGAAACCACGATGGCCCCGGAGACGCGCACGCTGGCGCAGGTCACGCTCGAGGACGCCGCCTCTGCCGACCGTATCTTCTCGATGCTGATGGGCGACCAGGTCGAGCCGCGCCGCGCGTTCATCGAAGATAACGCCCGCGCCGTGGCGAATCTCGATGTGTGACGTCATGGCCGGCGCATCTCGGCGTCCTCAGTCGCTCGCGTACGTAGTACGCCACGCTCCTTGCGTCCTTACCGATTGGAGATCGACGGAATCTCCAATCGGCCAGCTTGGCCCTGACGTCACACATGGGCTTTGGGGGTGACTATGGCGTCCACTGATGTGATCGGCGGAGGCAACATCGAGCCGCGCGGGCTCGAGGAGGAGATGCGCACCGCGTATCTCGACTACGCGATGTCGGTGATCGTGGGGCGCGCGCTGCCCGACGTGCGCGACGGCCTGAAGCCCGTACACCGCCGCGTGCTGTATGCGATGAACGAGCTCGGTCTCGGTCCGACCCGTCCGTACGCCAAGTGCGCCAAGATCGTCGGCGAGGTGATGGGCAACTATCACCCCCATGGCGACACCGCGATCTACGACACGCTCGTGCGCATGGCTCAGGACTTCTCGATGCGCAACGAGCTCGTCGACGGCCAGGGCAACTTCGGCTCTGTCGATGACGACCCGGCTGCCGCGATGAGATATACCGAGGCGCGCCTGGCGCGGATCGCCACAGAGATGCTGCGCGATCTCGACATGGACACCGTCGACTTTGTGCCCAACTACGACGGCTCGCGCCAGGAACCGCTGGTGTTGCCGGCGCGCTTCCCCAACCTGCTCGTCAACGGCTCTTCGGGCATCGCGGTCGGCATGGCAACCAACATTCCTCCGCACAACCTGCGCGAGGTCATCGCCGCCACGATCGCCTACATCGAGGACCCGGAAATCGATGTCGGCGGTTTGATGGCACATGTCACGGGCCCGGATTTTCCGACCGGTGGGATCATCCTCGGGCGCCAGGGCATTCGCGACGCCTACGAGACCGGCCGGGGGCGCGTGCGCGTGCAGGCACGCGCGCACATCGAGCCGCTGAAACAGGGCAAGGAGGCGATCGTCGTCACCGAGCTGCCGTTCATGGTCAAGAAGGGTGGCGAAGGCGGCCTGATCGCAAAGATCGCAGACCTGGTGCACGACAAGAAGATCTCCGAGATCTCGGACCTGCGCGACGAGTCCGACAAGCGCGGCATGCGCCTGGTGATCGAGCTCAAGCGCGACGTCATCCCGAAGGTGGCGCTGAACAAGCTCTACAAGCACACCTCGATGCAGTCCACGTTCGGCGTGAACATGGTCGCGCTCGTGGACAACGTCCCGCGTACGCTCGACCTGCGCGCGGTCATCCACAACTACGTCGCCCACCAGCGCGAAGTCATCGTTCGCCGCACCAAGCACGAGCTCTCCGAGAAGGAGGCCCGCGCTCACATCCTGCTCGGCCTGCTGATCGCGCTCGACAATCTCGACGCGATCATCGAGCTGATCCGCGCCTCGCGCGATCGCGAGGACGCCCGCGAGCAGCTGATCGCCCGGTTCGAGCTCTCGGCGATCCAGGCCTCGGCGATCCTCGACCTGCGCCTGTCCCAGCTCACCGCGCTGGAGGCTGACTCGATCAAACAGGAGCACGCCGACGTAACCGAGCGCATCGCCGAGCTGCGCGCGATCCTCGGCGACGAGTCGCGCGTGATGGGCGTCATCTCCGAGGAGCTCTCAGAGATCTCCGAGCGCTTCGGCGACGAGCGCCGCACCGAGATCACCCACTCCGAGGACGAGATCGACATCGAGGACCTGATCGCCGACCAGCAGATGGTGATCACGATCACCCAGTCGGGCTACGTCAAGTCCCTGCCCCTGGCCACCTACCGCGCCCAGCAGCGCGGCGGGCGCGGCGTGACCGGGATGGACATGAAGGACGGCGACTTCATCGAGCACCTGTTCGTGTGCTCTTCGCACGACTACCTGCTGTTCTTCTCCAACCGCGGCAAGGTCTACCGCTCCAAGGTGTACGAGCTGCCGGAGGCCTCGCGCACGGCGAAGGGGCGCGCGCTGGTCAACGTGCTGCCGCTGCGCGAGGGCGAGCGCATCCAGGCCGTGGTTTCGACTCGCGACTTCACCGAGACGAAGTACCTCGTGTTCGCCACGCGGTCCGGGACGGTCAAGAAGACGGAGTTCCTGGCCTACAACACCCCGATCAAAGCCGACGGCATCATCGCGATCAACATTCGTGAGGACGACGAGCTGCTGGCTGTGCGCGCCGTCGATCCGGGTGATGAGATCATCATGGTCTCCCGCGCGGGGCTGGCCGTGCGCTTCGCCGAGTCCGACGCTCGTTCGATGGGCCGCGACACGACCGGCGTGCGCGGCATGGACGTCGGCGCGAAGGGCACGGTCATCGCGATGGACGTCGCTCGCGACGACATGGACCTGCTGGTGGTCACCGAGAACGGCTACGGCAAGCGCACCCAGATCGGCCAGTACCGCAAGACCCACCGCGGTGCCAAAGGCGTCAAGACGGTCGGCCTGACCGAGCGCAAGGGAGGCCTCGCCGGCGCGCTCGTCGTGCGCGAGCACCAGGAGCTCGTGTTCATCTCGGTCGGCGGCATGGTCCAGCGGACGTCCGCCGGCGGCATCTCCCAGCAGGGGCGCTCCGCGACCGGCGTGCGCGTGATGAACCTAAAGGAGGAGGACCTCGTCAGCGCCATCGCGCTCGTCGTCGACACCGACGAGAGCGCAAACGCCGCGCAGGACACGGCTGCCGGGTCCTCGATCGACGCTGCGCCCGGGTCCGAGGAGTCGCCTGAGCAAGCCTAGCTTGGCGCACGTCGTCTCAGTCCGCTAATCTGCCCGGACCAGAGAAAGGAGGTGGTCCAAACGCCTAGTCACAGTTCTCGCGGGACCCTGGAGGTGACCGGCCGCTAGGTCGGACAAAGGCTGGACCGCTTGGCGGAATCCAACCCGGGACACCCCGAGACGACCGCCGGACCTGGTCCCCCCGGCACGGCAGCAGCGAAGGAGCCGTCTCGGTCTTTTCCAGTCACAGACGTAGGAGCGAGGGGCGTCCTGCCGAGGGCGTCCCTCGCGTCTCGCGTCCACCTCACCCACCGGCGGGCGGCTCGGTCGGTGTGCACACACCGGCCATCCTGGCACCCCTCTCGAGTCCCAGCTCAGGCTGCTTGGGGTAGATACTGCAGCCACGCCGCCGGGATCGTCGGTGAGGCGACATGGATGAAGATCTCTGCACGCGGCGTTCGCGGCGCGCGCCTGGGGTGCATCCCGGCCTGGCGCGGCAGCCGGTCGCCCTTGCGGCGGTTGCAAGGCGCGCACGAAGCGACGATGTTCTCCCAGCTGGAGCTGCCGCCTTTCGAGCGCGGGATCACGTGGTCTACGGTTAGGTTCGAGCGCGATCCGCAGTACTGGCACGTCCACCCGTCGCGTGCGAACACCGCGCGTCTGGTTATCTTGCGCCGGTGTGCGTCCCGTGGCACCCGCACATAGCTGACGAGCCTGATGACGACCGGCCGCGCGATCGTAGAGCTCTCCGAGCGCAGCTCCCAGCGCCCGCGCTCGAGCAGCTCGGCCTTGTCCTTCAGCAACAGCACCACCGCCCGGCGCACCGAGCACACGTTGATCGGCTCATACGTGGCGTTCAAGACGAGCACCCGGCCACTGGCCACCGCCTTGGGCGGCGCCGCCGGTCCGCGCCGCCGGTGCTCTCCTAGCGGCACGGACCTGAGTACTACCGGTGGAACGGTGCTATCCATCTACAGCGCCGGAGTGTAGCGATGGCGCCGAGGAGTCGTGGCGGCCGGTCGATCCGTCTTTCGCGGCCGTTACCGCGCCAGACCGGATCTCTTCCGGGCCGCGTGCGCCGCGATAGGAGCCGAGCACGCGCACCTGTTCGCATATCTTTTCCAACCCGTTCAGCGCCTCGGCGACCGCCGGCTCGTCGACCTGGCCCTGCAGGTCCACGAAGAACATGTAGCTGCCCATCCGCTCGCGCTTGGGCCGGGACTCGATCTTCGTGAGGTTGATTGCGCGCCGACCGAACTCGTCCAGGCAGCGCACCAGCCAGCCGGCACTGTCCGCGCCGGCTCCCCAAAACACAATCGACGTCTTCCACTCGCCCCCGCCCTCGCCGCCGCCGCCGCGCAGCGGCGGTTCCACGCGCGTTTCTAGAGCGCCCACGCCAGCGTCCCGCACCGAGCGTGCGAGCCACACGAACCGGGTTTCGTTGTCGTCTCTGTCCTGTACTCCCTCTCGCAGCACCGTACCGCCGTAGATCGCAGCCGCCAGATCGGTCCCGAGCGCCGCCTGCTCGGATCGAGCGTCTGCGACGACGATGCGCACGGCCTCCGCAGTCGAGCTCGCGGCGAGCACTCTCGCGTGGCTCAGCTCACCTCGCAGGAACCGCTCGCACTGGCCGGGCACCTGTGGATGGGTGAGCACCGTGTCGATCTCCTTCAGGTCCACCTCTCGGCAGGCGATCAGCGAGTGCCTCACCGACAGTAGCGCCTCTCCGACGATCTCCGCGCCCGCGTCCTCTGCGGCGAGCAGGTCCAGCGTCACGCTCACAGAGCCCTCCAGCGAGTTCTCGATCGGGACGACCGCCCAATCCACCTCGCCGCGCGCGAGCGCCACGATCGTCTCGTAGATCGTTCCCAGCGCCACCGGCGCCACGGCGCCGGGCTCGGCGCTTGCCAGTAGCGCCTCCTCCGTAAAGGTGCCCTCCGGGCCGAGATACCCGACGCGCGCTGGCCCGCGGGAGCCGGCGCTCTCAGCTGACGTGCTGGGAGGCGACATCGGCCCGCGCTCCGCTCCCCGCCGGACTCATCGCCAGGCGCACTGCCTCGGCCTCCTCGGGCGAGAGCTCCAGCTCGCTGCGCCCGTCGCGCACCTGCTTGGCATACACCCTCGCCTGATCGCGATGGTGGATGCACGACAGTACGATCCCCGACTGGCCGTCGTCGAGCAGGGCGATCGACATCGACTGCTGCCCGGACAGCTCGTTGTAGGCGTCATAGCGAACCAGCGCCCTGTGCGCGATTGCCCCCGCCAGCGCGGTCTCCGCGCCCGCCAGCCGTCCGTCCAGCCGCGCCGCCACGTCCTCGACGTAGTCTGAGAGCGCTGCGAACGCGTCCTGCATCTGCACCGCGTGCGCCACCACGTCGCGCTCGTCGCGCTCGCCGAGCACGAGTCTCTGTGAGCGTCTGAGCCGGCGCAGAGCCATTGCCAGGGCCGCGCACCCGATCAGCGCGATGACGGCCAGCGCCGCGGCGGCGATCGCGATGATGCCCTGTGTGTCGGTTATCGCTCCGATCATCCTCGCCACAACTTAGCGATCGTTGGCGCGGTCGTGCGCGCTCGCGATCCCGAGATGTGTCCGGCGTACAGATCTTCTGGAGATGGGCGCTGTGGGCCGTTCACTTGTGGTTGCCGGTGTCTCATCGGCTTTGCTGAACCAGTCCCATGAGCAACCAACCTGCCGGATGTACCGCTAGGGCCCAAAGACCGCCAGGTAAGTGTCCTTCGTGCCTTCGTGGTTAGTTTCGCCGGGCACCGGCTCGACCTGGACTTCGACCTTCGCGGCCACGCCAAGCGGGACGCCGGTCACCGGGATGTCGCCGTCGACGGTCTTGCCAGGTTCAGTTTTTTCGATCGTATGTGAGGCCGTGTACTGCTTGCCGGCGGCGGTGATGTTGACGTCCACCTTCACATTCGTCTCATTGAATTCACCCGCGTTTTCGACCTGGGCGGTGAACGTGGGATTGGCCCCGCCGCTGATGTGGTTGAGGGCCGGTTCGGGTTCGAGCGCGTTCGCGCCGACGCTGACTCCCTTCAGCGCGCTGCCGTGATGCCCGGTGAGGGTTTCGCCGCTCTGCCCCGAGCCCGTGGACTGGCCGGTGATCCGCGACTGCACCGTGCTCGGTTCCAGCCAGCCGATGTTCGGCAAAAAGTGCGAGCCGGCGACCGTCTGGCCTTCGACCCCAGCGGACTTCAGCTCCTGTTCGATCAGCGGTGCGACCCGCTGCGAGTAGATCACATCGGAGGCCAGGAAGCTCTCCATGTCCCCAGCGATCTGAGTGCTTGACTGCTTGGACTGACCGCCAAGTGCGGTGCGCAGCTGGTTCGCCACCTTTTCGACGCCTTCGCTGCGCAGGTCAAGCGCCAGCAGCAGGTCTCGCTGCGCGGCGTCCATTTCTGAAGGCACGCTCAGCCCCTTCGCCTGGGTGGCCTGCTTCTGAGCTTCGAGGCGCAGCTGGTTGAGTTGCGTCTCGACGTCGAGTGCTGACTTGGCGCTCGCGTCGGTCAACGCCACGAACAGCGGCCGCGAGACCTGCTGGTCGGATTCGCCCGCGATCTGGCTGACGTTGTGCGCATATTCCTTGAGCGCCTGCGTTTTCTGGCTTTTCAGGCAGCCGTTGACGATCAGCACGACCACGATCAGCAGCACGACGCCCACGCCCGCGGCAATCCGACGGCGCACCATCACCGTGTGCTCGTCATGTGCGTCGCCGCCCCCGGCGTGCTGGGGCCGGCGTGGACGGGGGCTCTTCGGGGGCGCCGCGCCCGACCCGGCCCTTGAGGCAGTGTGCGGCTCACCACCGCCTCTGGCGGCGGTGCCGCCAATCGGTCGTGGTCGCCGCGCTCGGGCTGCCGGGCGAGGCGCTGTCTCCTCGCCGTCGTCAAAGAACGACAAAAGCTATGCGCTCCTTTGCAGGGACTTGTTCAACGCAGGCACCAGTATGACTGACTGCCGGCCGCGCCGCCCGTGATCCTGCAACTTCTCGGTCAGTCCGCATAATCCTTCGCTTTCGTGCAGGGACCGCGCCTGCGGGCGGCGAACGCGCCATCTGGTGGACTCCCTGCAAACTCTCGTCCAGGATCGTCTCGAGCGCGCCGGCGCCCCGGCCGAGGTTGCTCTGCCAGAGCCGGATGCCTCCCTGCTCTCTCACGACGGTCCCACGGGCGCCGCCGGCTCGCCGCCGGCTGTTGAGGGCGAGCATCCTTCCGAGCGCTCGCTCGTGCACGGTCGCTACCGCCTGCTCGAACGTCTCGGCGCCGGCGGCTTCGGCGTGGTCTGGCGCGCACAGGACGAGCTGCTGCACCGCGACGTCGCGCTCAAGCGCGTACCTCTCCCGCCCCACGCGCCGTCGCCCGGCGGTCGCGAGGAGCCTCAGGCGGGAGAGCGGTGCAGCCGCGAGGCGCTCGCCTCGGCCCGCCTGGCGCATCCGGCGATCGTGGCGCTGTACGAGGCGTACGCCGACGACGACGCGTTCTACCTGATTTCCGAGCTGGTTCACGGCGACACCTTGGCGACGCTCATCGCCGCGCGGGAGCTCGCCGACGAGGAGGTGTTGGAGATCGGCGTCGACCTTGCGCAAGCGCTCGCCCACGCTCACGCGCGCGGCGTCATCCACCGTGACGTAAAGCCCCAGAACGTGCTCGTCCCTCACGACTCCCACGGGCACGACACTCTGGCCAAGCTGACCGACTTCGGCGGCGCCAGCCTCTCAGACGGCGATGTCCTTACGCGCACCGGCGAGACACTGGGCACGCTCGCTTACATGGCTCCCGAGCAGAGCGAAGGCCGCGAAGCCGGCGAGCCGGCGGACCTCTACTCGCTGGCGCTCGTGCTGTATGAGGGGCTGACGGGTGTCAATCCGGTTCGCGGCGCCACTCCCGCTGCGACCGCACGGCGCATCGGCCGTCCGCTTGCACCGCTGTCCCGTGACCGTCCCGATCTGCCGCGCGTTCTGACGCACGCCCTCGACACCGCCCTCTCGATAGAGCCGCTGGCGCGCGGGACGCTCCAAGAGTTGTGCGCAGCCCTCGAACGGGCGCTCGCGCAGGGGCTTACGCGCAGGCGCGGTCTGCTGCGCTCGGGGATCGCGCGGCCACAGTCCCACCGACACCTGACGGATCAGTCCGCGACGGCGACGCGTGTCGCACCCGCCAGCCCGCCAGCCCGCTTCGGCGGGCGCCTGGCAGCGACTCGCGGCTGGGCCCCTGGCCTTGCCGCCTGGCCCGAGGGCCGGGCGGCGCACCGGCCCGGGATCGATCTCGACGGATCTCTCGTGCGCGGCGAAGACGCCGCGCCCCAAGCGGGCGCGCCCGCTGCGGGCCACCGCTTTCCGCTGCCGCGTGCGGTCTGGCTCGGATGCGTGCTCGCGGCCGCGGCCTGGCAGGTGGCGAGCGGGCGCCCGGGGGTCGCCCTGCTGCTGCTGGTCGCTGGCGCTCCCCTGCTGCTGATGGGCTCCCGTCCGGGTCTCGGCTGGCTCGCCGCGGGACTCGCGCCGCTGCTCGGCCTCATCGGTCTCGCGGGTGTGTATCCCGCGCTTGCCGGCCAGGCGTCGCGCTGGTCTGAGCGCGCGATGCTGGGCGCCCTGGGCTACCTGTGGCTGATCCTCGCCGAGCTGCTGCTCGCCGGCGGCTGGACCGGTGCGCGCCTGTGGCTCGGCCCACCCGCCGGCATGCCCTCCCGCGCGGTCTGGGAGGGCTCGCTCGACAGCGCCGCCGCTCATGTCATCGGGCCCGCGCTGAGCACCGGCCTGCTGTTCGGCGCCATGCTGTGGGCTGCCGGCGCCGTCGTGCTGCCGTGGATCGTGCGCGGCTCGAACGCTGCGCTCGACACGGTCGCGGCCGTTGTCTGGTCGGCCGCGCTGATCGCCGCCGCGCCCTACTTCGACGCCGGCCTCACCGCTGCGGCGAGTCTCCAGCAACCGCGCGGAGCCGTCCTCGGAGCCGTCCTTGCCGGCGCCGTCGCGATCGCCGCGGGCGCCCTGCGCCGCCCGGTCGGGCTCCGTCACCCTTAGAGTGCCGGCACACGGCCGCAGGGCGAACTAAAGCCGACTGCCAGGCCCCTGCCATGAACCCCCTCAGAGCACTCGAGACCAGAATCGCCAATCTCGTCGAGGGCGCGTTCGGGCGCGCGTTCCGTTCGGAGGTTCGTCCGATCGAATTGGCCCATAAGCTCGCGCGAGAGATGGACGAGCATCGCACCGCCTCGGTCTCGCGCACATACGCCCCCAACGAGTACTCGGTCTGGCTCTCTCCCTCCGACCGCGTCCGCTACGAGGGCGTCGAGCGGGAGGTAATCGAGGAGCTGTGCGCCTACCTGCTCGAGCACGCCCGCCGCGAGGATCTGATTCTCGCCTCGCAGCCGCTGATCTCCTTCCACACCGACGAGTCTCTCTCGCTCGGCGAATTCGGCATCCAGGCTCGCCTCGTCCGGGCGGGCGGTCACAGTGACGACCGATCGCAGGAGCCCCCAGCTGAGCCGGCGCTCGGCGGTCATCCTCCGCCGCAGCCCCTGGAAGAGCATGGACAGACGATGATTTACAGCACCTCAGGGGATGAGATTCCCGCCCGCCCGGCTGGGGATCCCATCCAAGGCGCGCAGGCGCGCCCTCCCAGGAGGGCCATGCTGTCGGTCGGCGGCAGGCGTCTGCCACTGCCGCCGCAGGGCGGCGTGATCGGGCGCAGCCGCGACTGTGAGGTCGTGCTGGAGGACGCCGGCGTCTCCCGCCGCCACGCCGAGCTGCGCCTCGGCGCCGACGGCTGGGCCGTGAGCGACCTGGGCTCGACCAACGGCGTGCGCGTCAACGGTCAAGATGCCCATACAGCCCACCCGCTGCGTCCGGGAGATCGCATCGAGCTGGGTTCGACGGAGATCATTTTCGACATCTCATGACATGACCACGTTAGCGCCCGTATCGGTAGCCCTCAAGTTCGGCTTTCTGGCTGTGCTCTACCTGTTCCTGCTGTGGGTCGCACGCAGCGCGCTGCGCGATCTGCGGGGCGCCTCGTCCGTGCCTGTCCAGTCCGGCGGTGCCCTGGTCGGAGCCGACGCGACCGGCCTGCACTCGGCTTCGACCGCGGGCGTCGCCGAGTTCACCGGACGTGACCCGAGGCTGGTGGTGGAGCGCGCCCCGGGACACGATCCGGGGATGATCTACGACCTCGACGCCGATGTCGTGCTCGGCCGTGGCGATCGTGCGGAGATCAGGCTCGATGATCCGTTCGCCTCCTCGCGCCACGCACGCGTCTACCGGCAGGGCAACATCCTGGTGATCGAAGACCTGCGCTCGACCAACGGCACCTATCTCAACGAGGAGCTTCTTCAGACGCCCAGACCGCTGCACCCCGGCGATCGCATCAGGATCGGCGATTGCGAGCTCACGTTCGAGGTGAATTGACCGTGCTGCGCGTGGTCGAGCAGTACGCCACCACCGACACGGGTCGGCAGCGGCGGGCGAACGAGGACTCGCTGCTGGCGCGCTCGCCGCTGTTCGTCGTAGCCGACGGGATGGGCGGCGCGCAGGCCGGGGAGGTGGCGTCGAAGATCGCGGTCGAGATGTTCGAGCAGGGCCTGGGCGACACCGCCCAGCCGGAGGCCGATCTCGCGGCTCGCGCGCTCGACGCCAACGCCCGTATCCACGAGCTCTCGCACTCGAGCGCCGAGCACGCGGGCATGGGCACCACGCTGACGGCGGTGTATGTGGCGCCCGCGGAAGTTGCGGTCGCCCATGTCGGGGACAGCCGCGCCTATCGCCTGCGCGACGGAGAGCTCTCGCGCCTGACCGACGACCACTCGCTCGTGGACGAGCTGATGCGCCAGGGCAAGATCACCCCCGAGGAAGCCGTCGACCATCCGCAGCGCTCGGTGATCACGCGCGCGCTCGGGCCCGAGCCGGCGGTCGAGGTCGACACGCGCTCCTACGCTGCCCGCGCGGGCGACGTCTACCTGCTGTGCAGCGACGGCCTCACGACGATGCTCGCCGAGGGGCGCCTGTCGGAGATCCTGCGCTCGCACTCGCGACTGCGCGACGCAGGCGAGGCGCTGATCGCCGCCGCCAACGAGGCCGGCGGGCGGGACAACATCACGGTCGTGCTGTTTCGCCTGCAGGACGCCGACGCGCCGGGCGCCCCCGCGTCGAGGAGTCATGCAGACCTGGACCCCAGGACCGAGGAGCAGAGCGCTCGCGCCGATCCGGCGGCCGGAGCCGATGCGCTCTCCGGGGCGAGCGCGACGTCCGCGGCGAGTGCAACGCTCGCAGCGAGCTCGCCTCCCGCTGCGAGCGCCGGCGCATCGTTGCCCCACGCGGCTTCCACCACCACGCCCGACCGGCGCGAACCCTCCGGGCGCTCCGAGCCCTCCGCCACCGCGCTCGTGCCGTTGCCGGCGCCAGTGCAGCCGCTGCACCCGCGCATACCAGTTCAGGCCGCAGAGACGGGCCGTGCCGGCAAGCGCGGGCACATACGACGCGCGGTGCCCGCGGCTGTCGTGCTGGTCGTGCTGGGTCTGATCGCCTCGGGCGCGTATCTGGCGCTCGAATCTGTGTACTTCATCGCCACCAACAGCCGCGGCCTGGTCACGCTGTATCGGGGCGTGCCCTACCAGCTGCCCGACGGAATCAAGCTGTACAGCAGTGAATACGTCTCAGGCGTGAGCGCCTCGACGCTCTCCCCCGCGCGGCGACGGACGCTGCTCGATCACTCGCTGCGCTCGGAATCCGACGCGGCGGGCCTGCTGCGCAGCCTCGAACTGGGGCAGCTCGGTGAATAGGCCGATCATGCGCCTGTACGGGCTGGTCGTCCTGCTGTTCGCGCTGCTGATCGCGTTCACCTCGCGCTGGACGGTCTTCGAAGCAAGCTCGCTGCGCCAGAACGCGTTGAACAGGCGCTCGCTGCTGCAGCAGGAACGCATCGAACGCGGCCGGATCCTGGCCGCCGGCGGGACGGTGCTCGCGCGCAGCGTGCGCGGCCGCGAAGGCACTTATCAACGGACATACCCGACGGGCTCCCTGTTCGCCCAGACGATCGGCTACTCCTACACCGACCTCGGCCAGTCTGGCCTCGAGCGTTACCGCAATCCGGCGCTGGCCGGGGAAGCGAGCGCCACGAACCTGCAGGCGATTCTCGATCAGCTGCAGGGCAAGCGCAGGCAGGGTGACGAAGTCCTGACGACGCTTGACCCGGCGGCCCAGCGCACCGCGGTCGCGGCACTGGGGGAACGCCGGGGCGCGGTCGTGGCCCTGGACCCACGCACCGGAGCTGTGGAGGTGATGGCTTCCACGCCGAGCTTCGATCCCAACCTGCTGCGCTCCTCGAGTGCCTATGAAAGGCTCACCCACGACTCCTACGGGACGCCGCTGGTCAACCGTGCAACCCAGTTCGGCTACGCGCCGGGCTCGACGTTCAAGGTGGTGACGGCGACCGCCGCGATCGATACCGGGCAGTACACGCCGCAGTCGCTCGTCTCAGGCCGCAACGGCATCGTCGTATCGGGCGTGCCGCTGTCGAACGACGACGACGAGAGCTACGGTCAGATTACGCTCACCGAAGGGCTCGTCAAATCGGTCAATACCGTCTATGCCCAGGTCGCCGAACACCTCGGCAAGCAGACCCTCGCCCGCTATATGAGTCGCTTCGGCTTCGACTCAAAGCCGCGGCTGGACTACCCGGGCGAACAGATGTCCGCCAGCGGCGAGTATCTCGCCGACGGGCGGCTGATCTCGCCGACGAGCCGGTTCGTCGACGTCGGGCGCATGGGCATCGGCCAGGACAAACTTCAGGTCGTGCCGTTGCAGATGGCCGAGGTCGCCGCGGCCGTCGCCGACCGCGGGCGGCTGATGGTTCCGCATCTGACGCAACGGATCGTCGACCCCGAAGGGCGCACCGTCCTGTGGGTGACGCCGCACGTGCAGTCGGTCGTGATGAAACCCTCGACAGCCGCGTCGCTCACCAGCATGATGGAAGCTGTCGTCACCGAAGGCACGGGCACGGCCGCGCAGATCCCCGGCGTGCGAGTGGCGGGCAAGACCGGGACCGCCGAGACCCAGATCGGGACCGCGGTCAACAATGTCTGGTTCATCGCGTTCGCTCCTGCTCAGAACCCGCGTGTGGCGATCGCCGTGACGTTGCAGGACGTTCCCGGCCAGGGCGCCGCGTTCGCGGCGCCCGTAGCGCGCCAGGTCATGGAAACGGTGCTGAATGGCTGAGGTGCGCAATGGTTGAGGTACCGAATGGTTGAGCCCGACACGATCATCGACGGCCGCTACAGGGTGCTCTCACGCCTGGGCTCTGGGGGTATGGCCGACGTGTACCTCGCCGAAGACCAGCTGCTCGGACGGCGTCTGGCCGTCAAGGTGCTGCACCATCACTTCGCCGAGGATCAGGAGTTCGTCGAGCGGTTTCGCCGTGAGGCCTCCAGCGCCGCGGGGCTCTCGCACCCGAACATAGTTGGAATATTCGACCGCGGTGAGTGGGATGGCACCTACTACATCGCGATGGAGTACGTCCCCGGAAACTCGCTGAAGGCGCTCGTGCGCGAGCAGGGCCCGCTCGAGCCGGTGGTGGCGATCGACATCGTCACGCAGATTCTGCAGGCCGCGCGGTTCGCGCACGCGCGCGGTGTGATCCATCGCGATCTGAAGCCGCACAACGTGATTCTCGACGAGGAGGGCCGCGCGCGCGTGACCGATTTCGGCATCGCCCAGGCGGGCGCGTCGGACATGACGCTGACGGGCTCGATCATGGGCACTGCCCAATACTTATCCCCCGAGCAGGCCCAGGGCCACGCCGTCAGCGCGGCCTCGGATCTGTACTCGGTCGGGGTGATCCTGTACGAGCTGCTCACCGGAGTCGTGCCGTTCGACGGCGACACGGCGGTGGCGATCGCCTTCAAGCAGGTCTCCGCCCAGCCGCCAGCCCCGAGCGCGGTCAATCCGGCGGTGCCCGTCGTGCTGGATCAGATCGTGCTGCGCGCGCTGGAGAAGGACCCGACCGCCCGATATGCCGATGCGCAGGAGTTCATCGCCGCCCTGCGCTCTGCCCGCGAGCGCCTGCCCGCAACCGCCGCGACCGCGATCTTCGCCACGCCCGCGCCGGGCGCCGCGGCGCCCGGCGCGCATGGAGTCGTGCCGCCGGGCACGGCGCTGTCAACCGGCGTGCCTGCCTCGGCGCTGCTGCTGCCGGCGGACCGAACCCCGCCCGGCGCGATGCCGGCGGACGGCTCTGAGGAGCAGGACGACGACGCACGACGCCGCCGGCGCCTGCTCTGGGGTCTGGGCGTCGTCGCGCTGCTGGCCGTGGCGGCGGCGGTGCTGGCGCTGACTCGCCCGGCCTCCGGCGGGACCGTGACGGTGCCGAGCGTGGCCGGACAGAGTGAAGCCGCCGCCGGCGCGACGCTGCGTGGCGCCGGTCTGGTCCCGGTCCCGGCGCTTTCCGCTAACGCGTCGGTCCCGAACGGCGTGGTCATAGGCGAGACCCCGCCGGCGGGCAGTGTCGTGGGCAAGGGCACGCGCGTGACGTTCTCCGTATCGGCCGGCCCCGGCAGCTCCGCGTTGCTGAACGTGGTTGGCCTCACCGCGTCGCAGGCCACCGCCAAGCTGAAAGCCGCCGGCTTCAAGCCGACCACCGAAACCCAGTCGAGCGTCTCGGTCGCGAGCGGTCGAGTGATCTCGACCGATCCGCCCGCAGGAACCGAGCTGCAGGCCGGCAGCCAGGTCACGGTGCTCGTCTCAGGAGGTCCCGCGCAGACGACGGTCCCCAATGTCGTCGGGGAATCCCGTGCCGCGGCCGAAGCGGCGCTCGCCAATGCCAAGCTGACGGTCGGCACGGTCACGCAGCGGGAAACGACAGAACGCTCGCCAGGAACCGTGCTGGAACAGTCGCCGTCCGCAGAATCCTCGCTGGTCGATGACGGCAAGGTCAACCTGACGATCGCGCAGGCTCTCAAGGAAGTCGCCGTCCCGGAAGTGAAGGGTGCGGCCCAGGCCGCCGCCGCAAAGCAGCTCGAACGCGCCGGGTTCAAGCCCAGGGTGCTGCCGCGGTCGACCAGCGAACAGTCACAGGTCAATGAAGTGCTGGAACAGAGACCGGCGGGTGGCACCCACGCCCGCAAGGGAACGACGGTGACGATCGTAGTCGGTGAACTCGCTCCGACCACCACCCCAACCACTCCCGCGACCCCGACTCCACCGGCGGCGAGCGGGTGAGCCCAGCATGAGCGATTTCGCGACATCGGCTGGGCACGATCCCTTGGGCTCGGTCACGGGTGGGCGTGCCGTGCTCGGGGGCGGCTCACGGGTGGACGCACTCACCGTCGCCGTGCTCGCCGGCGGGCGCTCGTCCGAGCACGACGTATCGCTGGCCTCCGGCGCGGCGATTCGCGAGGGACTGCTGATGGCCGGTCACGAGGTCACCTCGATCGAGATCGCCCGCGACGGCACGTGGCGAGCGGGCGCAGAGCCCGTGAGCATGCGCCCGGGCGAGGGCCTGCTCGGCGCCGACGTCGCGTTTCCGGCGCTGCACGGTCCGTACGGCGAGGATGGGACGGTCCAGGGGCTGCTCGAAACACTCGACGTCGCCTACGTCGGGGCCGGCGTCGCCGCGTCGGCGCTGTGCATGGACAAGGTCATGTTCAAGCGCCTGCTGTCCGCCGCCGAGCCGGCCGTTCCGCAGGTCGAGTATGTCGGCGTGCACGAACCGCGCTGGCGCGCCGAGCCCGCGCGGGTGCTGGGCGAGATCGCCGAGCTGGGGCTGCCGGTGTTCGTCAAGCCCGCGCATCTCGGCTCGTCTATGGGGATCGTCAGGGTTGGCGAGCCCGCGCTGGTGTCCGATGCGGTGGAGCAGGCGCTGGCGCGCGACGAGCTGGTGATCATCGAGGCGATGGCGCCCGGCATAGAGGTGGAGTGCGGCGTGCTGGGCGTGACGCACGCCGGACGCGCCGCGGGCGCCGGGGCGGGCGCGCGAGCGCTGGCGTCCGAGCCTGGCGAGATCGTGTTCGCTGGCGAGTTCTACGACTACGCGGCGAAGTACGAGCCCGGCGGGATGGAGCTCGTCATCCCGGCGCGCATGTCCGAGACCGCGCGCGCGCGGGTGCAGGAGCTCGCCGTCGAGACGTTCGTCGGAGTCGACTGCGCAGGGTTGGCGCGCGTGGACTTCTTCGTTGACGGCGAGTCGGTGCTGGTCAACGAGCTGAACACGATGCCCGGGTTCACCACGACGAGCGTGTACGCCAAGCTGATGGCGGCGTCAGGCATTCCCTACCCGGAGCTGCTGGACCGGTTGTGCCGGTTGGGGGTCGAGCGTTACAAGCAGCGCCGCAGGCGCCGGTATTGAGTTGGGCAAGGGGGAGCAGGGCGCCGGCGTCAAACGACTTGCCTTTTTCCGCGGCGTCGGTGCCACCTTCAGGCAAACAGCGTCGCCTCCTCGATTTCGGCCGTTTCACTGGACGGCGGCAGAGACTCGATCCAGATCAGGTAATAGCGATAACGCACGCCGCTGGGATTACTCAGCCTGATTGTCGTGTTCGCGCCGATCGTCTCGGCGGGCGCCACCTGCTTCCAGCCGCGCTCGGTCAGGGGAGTCGTCTCACCGTAGGGCAACCCTTCGCTGAAGCCGCTCGACGCGTAGATCGCCGCGGTGAACCCCGGCGTAGGGGTCTGGATCTCGATCGCCCGCGCCCGCACGCCCGGACTGGCGTCGAGGTAGACGCCGAGGCCCGGCTTCTCGGCGAGTGTGTCGTTCATGTAGTGCTCGGTGCTCCAGGTCGTGTTGGGGTCGCCGTCGACCACGTTGGAGACCTGCGTCGGGTGTTCGGGGCCGGTGCCGAAGGGGTTGTAGTCGTGCGCGGCGGTCTGGCTGAGACGAACCGGCTCAAGGCCCTGCTTGGCCGGCACGTCCGGGCCGACCCCGCTGTGGGTGTTACCGGCGGCGAGCACCAGCGCGATCGCCACGACGGCGCCCAGCAGCGCCAGCGAACCCGCCCAGCGCCAGGGGTGGCGCATGCGCCAGGGCAGCCGGCGGCGCGAGCGCCGCGGCAGAGTGCGCAGCACGCTCGTGACCTCGCCGGTCACCTGGCCTGAGCGGGAGGTCTCGATGGAGATAGCTTCCTCGAGGTCGCCCACCATGCTTGCCGCGTTTGCGTAGCGCTGCGCGAGGTCGGCAGCGGTCGCGCGTTCGACCACGGCCGCGGTCGCGGCCGAGACTTCGGGCCTGCGAGCCTGCACGTCGGGCACCTGCTCGCGCACGTGGCGCATCGCCACCGCAACCGGCGTCTGGCCGCTGAACGGGACGGCGCCGGTCAGCATCTCGTACAGCACGACCCCCAGGGAGTACAGGTCCGACTGCCCGGTGACCGGCTGCCCGAGCGCCTGCTCGGGCGAGACGTAGTCGGTCGTTCCGAGCACGCGCCCGTCCATCGTCAGCCCCTCCTCTGAGAGCGTGCGCGCGATCCCGAAGTCGGTGATCTTGGCCGAGCCTTCGCTTGAGATAAGCACGTTCTGGGGCTTGACGTCGCGGTGCACGATCAGGCGTTCGTGCGCGGCGCCGAGCGCGCGCGCGAGCTCGATTGCGTAGGCCAGCGCCTCGGTGATCTGCAGCGGCCCCTCGCGGCGGATCAGCTGCTTGAGCGTCTCGCCGTCGACGTACTCGAGCACGATGTACGGCGTGCCGGCCTGCGGCTGAACGCCGTGCTCTGCCTCGCCGCGCGTCGAGGGCTCCTCGCCGGCGTCGATCACGGTCACGATGTGCGGATGACTGAGCTGCGCGACCGCACGTGCCTCGCGGCGAAAACGCTCGAGCTGGTCGGAGTCCGCGGCGATCTCGCGGTGCATCAGCTTGATCGCCACCGGCCGTTCGAGCACGGTGTCGAAGGCGCGGTACACGGTCGACATCCCGCCGCGCCCGATCTCGGCGTCGAGGCGATAGCGCCCGCCGAGAAGGGTTCCGATCAGGTTCATCCGTCTCTATTTTGCGTCCTGCGCAGGCGTTTGAGTGTCACCGCCGCGATTGTGAGGCGATACACGGCATATGGCAGCAGCCCTCGTGTGTTCACCCACTGCCGGCGCAGCACATGCGCGCTAGCTAACGTCGAGATAAACGCGCTTGCGCCGCCCGCCACCAGGCTAGCCCGTGGGGTGTGTGTTGAGTCCGCTGCACACGCCCCGGCTTCGTCCGCGTGCACGTCCGCGCTCACGTCTGTGTCTGCCCGTGGCCACAGCAGCCGAGCTCCCTTCAAAGCGCTCGCGCCGAGGATCACCCCCAGCCCCGCGTGCCAGGACAGCGCGTGAGCGTCCTCGCGGGCGAATCCGCGCGCGCGCGCGGCCGTAAGCGTTGCGCCGTAGCGCGACACGCCCGGGATCAGCGCCGTGGCCTGGGCGACGCCGAGCGCCAGCCCGTCGCACGGGCCGGCCTCCCGCTCCCGACGCGCCCCCCGGGCAAGGCTCCCCTCCGTCGCACTGCGTCTGCCCGGTGCGCGGCGCCCCCGAAGCCGCCCGGGGCGCAGGTCGGCGAGCGCCATCGCGACGGCTCCGACGATCAGCCCGACCGCGATCGAGCGCGGCCCACCGAGACGGCGCTCGATCGATCCCTCCAGCGCGTAGCCGGCGAGCGCGGGCGGCGCCAGCGACAGCGCGATCGCCGCCGCCCGCCGGCGGTCCAGCGCCCGCGCCGACTCGATCAGCTCTGTGCGCATGTCGATCGCCAGCGCGACCGCGGCGCCGGCGTGCAGGACGACCTCGAACGTCTTGCGCAGCTCGGGGTCGAGCTCCGCGTAGGACCAACCGGCGAGCCACGGGATCAGGGTCGTATGACTGGAGGAGGAGACCGGCAGCAGCTCGGTCGGGCCCTGCAACGCACCCAGTGCCGCCGCCTGGCAGAGCGAGAGCCGCAGCGACGCCGGGTCGTGGCCAGGATCGCACATACAATGCGGCGAGAGCCGCCGAGTCAGCATTTCCCCGATCAGCCCACGTCGGGGACCGGCGGCGTGTCTGCGTCCGAGTCCAGCGGGCCTCGTCCGCGCCGCCGGCGCATGATCACGTAGACGACTCCGATCACAGCGAGCGCGAGAATCGCGTAGTCGACGTACTCGAACCACTTGCGCACGCTCGTCCAGTCACCACCAAGCGCATGCCCGGCGAACGCGAGCGCGATCACCCACGGAGTGGCGCCGATCAGCGACAGTGCCGTGAACCGCCCCAGCGGCATCTTCGCGACACCCGCCGGCAGCGACACGAACGCCCTGACGAGCGGCACCAGTCGCCCGAACAGCACCGTCGGCTCGCCGTAGCGCGCGAACCAACGGTCGGCGCGCTCGATTTGAGCCGGACTCATGTGCACCTTGCCGCCGTGGCGTTCGAGCAGCTCCAGGCGCCCGCCGCGGCCGACTGCGTAGGCGAACCACGAGCCGACCATTGTCCCGAGCAGGCCCGCCAGGATGACGCCGACCATCGTCATGTGGTGCTGCGAGGCGCTCTGCCCCGGGTCGGCGACGGCGAAGCCGGCGAACAGCATCACCACCTCCGAGGGGATCGGAATGCAAGCGCTGGATATGGCCATCAACGCGAAGATCCCCGGCAGCCCGCCGTCGCGCACGAAGTGCGAGGTTTCGTTGACCAGCGTTTCCGAGATCGAGGCGAGGACCAGCATCGGCCGGCCAACGATACCGTGGCGGTCACCATACGAGTCTGGATCGACCTCACCAACAGCCCGCACGTGCTCGTCATGCGCCCAGTGATCGAGTGCCTGCGCGCCGACGGCCACGACGTGCGCGTGACCGCGCGCGACTTCGCTCAGACGATCGAGCTGTGCGAGCGCTTTGACATCGCCCACACCGCGATCGGCCATCACCGCGGCGAGCGCCTGGCCGCCAAGCTCGGAGGTCTGATCTCGCGCTCGACCGCGCTCCTGCGCTGGGCCCTTGCGGACGCGCGCGGATCGCGCGGATCGGCAACCGACCCCCCCGCGCGCTTTGACATCGCCCTCGGGCACGGCTCCAACGACGTGTCGATCGCGGCCGCGGCGCTGCGCATCCCGTCCTCGACGATGTTCGACTACGAGTGGGCCGCGGTCCAGCACCACGTCAACTGCCGGCTCGCGCGGGCGGTCGTCGTGCCCGACGCGATTGGACCCGAGCGCCTGCAGCCTTATGGAGCGGACGGCAAGATCCGCACGTACGAGGGCCTCAAGGAGGAGTACTACCTCGCCGACTTCACCCCCGATCCGGCGATCCTCGTCGAGCTCGCGCTCGAGGAGCGACGTCCGCTGACGGTGATCCGCACACCGCCGGAGGTGTCGCTGTATCACCGCTTTGCCAACGACCTGTTCGCGGACGTGCTCACACGCGCGCGCGACGCCGCCGTGAGCGACGGTGTCCAGGTGGTCGTATTGCCACGTACGGCCGAGCAGCACGCGGAGTGCGCCGCCGTCCCCGGCTTCGTGGTCCCCCCCCACGCGATCGACGCTCAGTCGTTGATAGCTTACGCTGACCTCGTGATCTCCGCGGGGGGCACAATGAACCGCGAGGCGGTCGCCCTCGGAACCCCGGTGTACACGACCTTCGAGGGCCGCCTCGGAGCGGTGGACGAGCGCCTGATCGCCGAAGGCCGGCTGCGCAAGCTGACCGATCCCGGCGAGCTGAGCTTTGCCAAGCGCGACCCTGCCTGCGCGCCCTCCCGCACGCGCCGTGACCCCAGGGTGCTCGTCGATCTGCTGCTCTCTCCGCTTACGGCCGTAGACTCTCAGTAATGCGCCGAAAGCTCAGATCGGCCGCTCTGCCGCTGCATCGCCGTTCCATTCCTCAGCTCGCCGTGGACGGGGTGCTGGTCGCGCTCGCCTACTACCTGGCGTTCCAGCTGCGCTTCGACAACGGCCCGACCGGCCACTACGCCGAGCTGCGCGATCGCACGATCTGGTGGGTGCTCGCCGGCAGTCTGGTCGTGCTCGTGTGCTCGCGCGTGTACCAGCGGCGCTGGCGCTACTCCAGCCAGCGCGACTACGAGGCGCTCGCGCGGGCGATCGTCGTGATCGTGCTGCTGACGGTCGTGGGCATCGAGGCGCTGCGCCCGGTTCAGCGCTACACCGTGCACGGGTCCAAGGAGGTGGCGACCGCGACGGTCGGGCTGCCGAACGGGGTGATCGTGCTGTTCGCACTACTCTGCCTGCTGTTTTTGATCGGCGTGCGCGTGCTGGCGCGTACGGTCTACGAGCGCCGTCCGCTGGCGGCATTCCGCGGCGTGCGCGAGGGGGAGCGCGGCGTGCTGATCGTCGGCGCCGGCGACGGCGGGCGCTTGGTGCTGCGGGAGATCGCCCGCAACCGTGGGCTCGGGCTATCGCCGTTGGGCTTTCTCGACGACGATCTGAGCAAGCGTGGTCTGCGCATCGACGGGGTGCGCGTGCGCGGCGACACCCGGACCGACCTGTCGCGCATCCTCGACGAGTCAGAGCCCGACGAAGTCCTGATTGCGATTCCCTCAGCTCCGGGCTCCACGCGCGCGCGCGTGGTACGAGAGTGCCGTGCGCGCGGGATCGCCGTGCGCACCCTGCCGACCGTGTTCGAGCTGCTCAAGAATCAGGGCCCAGCGACCCCGATCGCGCGCCAGATACGCGAGGTGCGCGTCGAGGACGTGCTCGGGCGCGAGCCGGTGCACATGGAGCTCGACCGCGTGGGCTCCTACCTGGCCGAGGAGATCGTGCTCGTGACCGGCGCGGGCGGCTCGATCGGTTCAGAGCTGTGCCGCCAGATCGCACGAGTCGGGCCACGCAAGATCGTGCTGCTCGACCACGCCGAGGACAACCTGTTCCAGATCGAGCGCGAGCTGCTCGACGAGCGTCACATCCAGCCGTCGGTGCTCGTGGCGGTGCTGGCCGACTGCAAGGAAGAGGAGCGCATGCGCGAGGTCTTCTCCGAGCACCGGCCCACCGTCGTGTTCCACGCCGCCGCCTACAAGCACGTTGGCTTGATGGAGTCAAACCCGGTCGAGGCGGTGCGCAACAACGCCATCGCTACACGCGTGGTCGCACACGTCGCGGGCCAGCTCGCAGCGCGGCGGTTCGTGCTTGTCTCGACCGACAAGGCGGTCGCCCCGGCGACCGTGATGGGCGCCTCGAAGGCGCTAGCCGAGTTCGCGCTGGATGCCGCCGCCACGCGACATCCGGGGACGCGATACAAAGCCGTGCGCTTCGGCAACGTGCTCGGCTCCTCCGGCAGCGTGGTCCCGATCTTCGAGCGTCAGATCGCGCGCGGCGGCCCGGTGACGGTCACCGACGAGCGGATGACCCGCTACTTCATGACGATCCCGGAGGCGGTCCAGCTGATCATCCGCTCGGGCTCGCTGGTCTGCGCGCAGACCGAGCAAGAGATGGGATCCCCGCTCGCCCAGTCCCTGCCCGCACTCTCCTCGCCCGCCATCTCCACGCAGGACCCCGGCTCGGACAGCGCCCGCGCGGAGGTGTTCGTGCTCGACATGGGCGAGCCCGTGCGCATCGTTGAGCTCGCGCGCGCGATGATCGACCTGTCGGGCCTGGATCCCGACCGCGACATCGACATCGAGATAGTCGGGCGCCGCGCGGGCGAGAAGCTGAGCGAGGAGCTGTTCAACGACTACGAGCGCGCACGCCCGACGCCGGCGGAGAAGATCATGCTCGCCGAGCGCCTCCCACTCGGGGCCGAGGTGGTCGAGTCGATGTTCGCCGAGATCGGCCTGCTCGTGCTCGAGGGCGACGCCGCCGGCCTCGCTGCGAAGGTGTCCGCGCTGTCGGCCGCGCACGGCGGCGGTTCGGCAGGCGGGGCAGACGCCACACGCGGCGGCGGTCCCACGGGTGCTGGCAATGTCACGGCCGGCGCCGGTCCCGTGGACCGAGGTGACGCCACTGCCGCTGGCCTGGTGGTGAACGGTGGGCATCACCGGCCCGTGGGAGGCGACGAGGGCTCCCCCGCACAGCGCAGGACGCCTGAGCCGCTCGTACACTCCCAGGATTCATGACCGCCGCCCTGTCACTGGCGCTGTCGCTGTCGAGCTCGTTCGAGAAGATCGGGGCGATCGCAGCGTTCGCCGCGCTCGTCGGGATCGCGGCTCTGTCGCTGCTCGTGTTTGCGCAGGCGCGCGAGCTCAAGCGCCTGCGCGAGTGGGCCGGTCGCGCACCAGAGCGCGCGGCCGAGCTGGAGCAGCGCGTCACCGCGGAGGCCGCCGCGCGTCTGCAGCGGGCGGCCACCGGAGCTCCGCCGATCGGCCAGCGTCAGGTTGCGCGCACGACCCCGCTGAACGCACGTCCCCTTACCGCCGGCAGCCAGCCGGCGGCACCGCAGCTCCTCGGAGCTCAGCCCGCGACAGCTCAGCCCGCCATCGCCCGCCCCGCTGGGGCTCAGCCGGCGGCGCCCACCCCCGCCACTCCGTCTCCCGCCCAGGTGGCTGCTGCTGCCGCCGGCGCGGCCGCATTGACCGCAGGCACCGCGGTTACCGCCCCCGGCGCCCAGTCGACCGGGGCCGCTGCCTCTCAGCCAGCCGCGAGCTCGAGCTCCGAGTCTGGCCCAACCGCATCCAATCCCCAGTCTGGCGCCTCGACCCCTGGGACTTCTGCCGGGGCGACCCCCGCGACGTCTCCGCCCGCCACAGCGCCGGCGGGTGCTCCCGGCGCGTCACCGAGCGTCGCTCCGCTGATCGTCGGCGCGCCCGCGGCTCAGACCACCGCCGGCGCTGTCTCCTCCGCAGGCTCGGAGCCTGCCCCGGCCGCGAGGCCGGCTCGGGGAGCGCCGCCGACTGCCAGGAGCGCCCTCCTCCGCTCCCACTCCGCAGAGCGTTCCGTTGCCGGACCCGGCGGTCCCTGCACCCACCTCCGCGTCCGAATCGGCGCCCGAGTCGGCTGCCAAGTCGGCTGCCAAGCCCACAGCGTCCGCGAGTCCCGCGCCCGTCACCCCGGCGCCCGCAACCGCCGCCGGAGCCGCTGCGGCCACTCCGCGCGCGCCCGTGCCGAGGCGGCCGGCCGCGACTTCCTCAGGGGACGGGTCCTCGTCACCCGCCGGCGCGTCGGCTACCGCTGCCACACCGGCGGCTGCCACGCCGGCGTCTGTGAAACCCGCACCATCTCCGCCTGCTCCGGCGGGCCCCAAGACTCCCTCGACCGCACGTCCCCCCGCCCCGGTCGCCTCCGTCACCCCTCGTGCCCGCACGGCCGCGGCCGCCATGACCGGCGCCGCGAGCGCAGCGCTCGGAGCCGCATCCGGAGCTCCGGATGCGGGATTGTCCGGCTCTGCGCGTCGGTCTTCCGCGCACCCCGCGCCGACTTCCGCGCCATCGCGCGCCCGGCGCACAGCCGGTGGCTCGCCCAGGTCCGCGACACGCGGCGGGGCCGGCCGACGATCTCCCGCAGTGGCGAGCGCTCTGATCGTCGGGGCCGTGCTCGTTGGGGTGGTCGTGGTCGTGCTCGTCGTCAGCTCGCTTGGTGGCGGATCGAGCAAGGGCGCCGCGACCACCTCGGCCTCCTCCGCCGCGGCGACGCATGCTCACCACTCGCACCCAGCCTCCTCCACCACCGGCTCGCATCCAAGCGAATCCTCCACGCCCGCGGTCAGCCCCGCGGAAACGCAGGTCGCAGTGCTCAACGGCACGAGCACGGTCGGGCTCGCACACCGGCTGGCGGCGAGCCTGCAGCAGAGCGGATACTCGCAGGCGACTCCGCTGGACGGCACTCCGCCGGGCGCGCGTCAGACGACGGTCGTGCAGTACACCTCCGGCCATCATGCCGAAGCCGCGCAGGTGGCCCAGGCGCTCGGAGTGAGCCAGGTGCAGACGATGGAAGGGTCCATTTCGCCTCTGGTCGGCAGCTCGACCGTGGTCGTGATCGCCGGTCTGGACAAGGCCGGCTCCACCGGCGAATCGTCGTCGTCCGGCGCGGGCGAATCGTCATCCTCATCTGGCAGCGCAGAAGAATCGTCCGGCGGAGGAGCCCCATGACCTGCCTCGTGACGGGCCGCGCGCGCCGCCTGTCCACCGCCGCGCGCCCAGCCCGGTGAGCGTGCCCGGAGTGGACAGATAGCCGGTTTTCTCGACACCCCGGCGCGCTCGGTCAAGCCGCGCGAGCATGGCATCACCCATGTGATCGACCGCGGGCTGTCGGTCGCCGAGGTGGACGGCCTGCTCGAAGTCGTGGGCGAGTATGTGGACATCGTCAAGCTCGGCTGGGGCACGGCGCTGGTGAGCGCGAACCTCGAGGGAAAGCTGGAGCGCTACGCCGCGCACGACATCCCGGTGGTGCTGGGCGGCACGCTCACCGAGCTGGCGATCAGGCAGGGTCGTGTCGAGGGGCTGATCGCGTGGCTGAAAGAGCTGGGTCTGCGCCACGTCGAGGTCTCCGACGGCACGATCGCGCTGGAGGGAGAGGTCAAGACGCACCTGATCGGTACGCTCGTCGCGTCCGGGTTCACCGTCCTGTCGGAGGTCGGCAGCAAGGACGCCGACTTCATCATGGCCCCGTACGTGTGGGTGGAGCAGATCGAACGCGACCTGAAAGCGGGCGCCTGGAAGGTGATCGCCGAGGCGCGCGAGTCGGGCACCGCTGGCATCTACCGCGCCGACGGCGAGGTGCGTACGGGCTTGATCGACGAGATCGTGCACACGATCGACGCCGAACAGCTGATCTTCGAGGCGCCCCGGCGCGAGCAGCAGGTGTGGCTGCTGCACCGCTTCGGGACCGAGTGCAACCTCGGCAACATCGCCCCCGACGACGTGCTCTCGCTGGAGACGCTGCGCCTCGGGCTGCGCTCGGACACGGTCGAGCGGTTTGCTGGCCGATCCCCGATCGGCGGGGGCGATTGAGCGCCACGGCTCAGGCGCCGGTCGCCAACGGGGACGGGCCGGGCACGGACAGGCTGGCGCAGGTCGTGTTCGCGCTGCTCGTCATCGCGTGCTTCGCCGCGTTCATCCTCACGCAGCGGCTCAAGCACACGCCCACGGCGGTCCAGAACTTCGAGCTAACGCCTTTCTTCTCGCCCGCTCCATCGGGCCACATCAAAGAAGAGCGGATCTCGTTCAAGCTCGCCGCGGCCGACGAGGTCACTGTCACCATCGTCGACTCCGCAGGCGACACTGTGGCGACGCTTGTGCACAACTGGCCGGTGGTGCGTTACAAACAGTTCTCGCTGCGCTGGAACGGCCGCATGGGGACAGCGCACTCCCACACCACGAACGCTGGACCCGAGGGCACCACGATCGTGACGCCCATCAACACCGGCAATCCCGCACCCGCTGGCGAATACCGCATGCGCGTGTCTTTGCACGAACAGCATCGCACGGTGCTGTCCCCTACTGGATTCACTTTGGTACGTAAGTGAAGGTCGCAGCCATATCGACGATCGCCACGACTGTGCCCAGCCCAGGCGTGCTCGTGGCGGGTGCAGTCGGCGCACTGGCGATGATCGGCGCACTCGCGCTGTTGATGCGCCACCGCCCCGATGCGTTTCCGCTGCTTGCAATATTCGCGCTCCCGTTCAGATTACCGATTTCCACAGATGGTAGGACAGTTAACCTGCTGATACCGCTCTATCTGGTGATCGCGGCCGGAACAATCGTTCATCTCCTGCCGCAATGGCTGAACCGTGACAGCTCCGTGACGCCGCGTCGTTCCCCGATAGCGCTGGAATGGCTGCTGCTCGGGGCCGTCGTGCTGTATGCGCTGCAGGCGATCTACTCCACCGACCACGCCAAGGCCGCGGAGAACATCGCATTCTTCTACATCCCGTTCGGCCTGCTGTTCATGTTGCTGCGCGACGTGCGCTGGACGCGGGAGCTCGTGCTGCGGTGCCTGGGCGTGGCGGTCGCGCTGGCTGTGGTGTTCGCGGGGATCGGCTTCATCGAGTACTACCGCAAGACGCTGTTCCTAAATCCAAAGGTTGTCGCGGCGGATCAGTACGGCAATTATTTTCGCGTCAATTCACTGTTCTTCGACCCCAACATCTACGGGCGGTTTCTCGCAATCGTGATGATCGCCGTCACCACAGTCGTGCTGTGGACTCGCCGTCGCCGCGAGGTGCTGGTCGCCGCGGGCGTGCTCGCGTGGCTGCTGGCGGGGCTGATCACGAGCTTCTCGCAGTCGAGCATCGCCGCGCTGCTACTGGGCATGGCGGTGCTCGCGGCGTACCGCTGGGACGTGCGCGCGACGGTGTATGTGACGGGGGCGCTGATCGCGATCGCGGCGGTCATCGTGCTTGCCGCGCCGCCCAGCCTGCACTTTGGCGTGAACGGTTCCGAGTGGCTCGACCAGCAACGCCACGAGCGGGCGCACGAAGCTGATCTCCGGCGGTCTGGAACTGTTCGCCGATCGTCCGCTATACGGATATGGCTCGGGCTCGTTCGAAACCGAGTATCGGCGCCACGGTCACGCGAGCGCCGCGAACGCGACTTCGGCCTCCCACACGATTCCGATCACGGTCGCCGCCGAGCAGGGGATCCTCGGCCTGGCCGTGTACATCGCGCTGCTGATCGCCGCGTTCGCGGTGCTTGTTCACAGGTGCCGGGCGCTCTCCCCCGCGAATCGCCCTGGCCGCGTGCTTCGCTGCGCTCGTGCTGCACACGTGGACGTACGCCGACTTCCTGGAGGACCCGATCACGTGGACGCTGCTGGGGATCGGCGTCGCGTTGGCACGCGCGGGCTCTTTGGGGGCGACCCGGGAGCCGGCTCCTTCGGCCACAGCAGTCGGCGCCGGTCGGGCCACACGGCATAGCCGTGGGTCACCTGACTTTGTCTGGAAGCGCTTTCCATGCGTGATCTGGGCCGACACGGCGAGTTGCTAGTCGTGCTCGCCTACCTGAGACGGCTCGTCACGACGGGCGCGGCGTATCAGGCCGCGGAAATCATCGCCAAGGGCATCGCGGTGTTCACGCTGCCGCTGTACACGCGCCACGTCTCCACGGCCGAGCTACGGCACGTACAACTCGCTGCTGACGGCGGTGATCCTGTTCAGCATCCTGCTGCGCCTCGGCGTGGGCGAGGCGTTCGTGCGGTTTTACTTCAGCGACTCAGACCAAGCGCGGCGCACGCGCATCGCGCGCACCGCCATGGCGACCGTGGCGTGGACGACGACCGTGGCCTCGCTTGTCGCCGTCGTGTTCGCGGCCCAGCTCTCGCGCCTGGTGCTCGGCTACGACGATCCGCTGCTGATGGACTGCGCGGTTCTCGGGCTGTGGGCGTTCACCAACATCGAGATGGCCTACGCGCAGCTGCGCGTGGACGAGCGCGCCCGTGCGTACATGTACGCCTCGGGCGCGAACGTGGCGATGACCGTCGCGTTCACGATCGCGCTGGTCGTGCTCGCCGGCCAGGGCGCGCGCGGCCTCCTGCTCGGGAACTTCGGCGCCTCCGCGCTGGTCGTGCTCGGGCTATGGCTGCTGCTGCGCGCGCGCTTCTCGCTGCGGGTCAGGTTCGCCGACCTGCGCGCGATGCTGCGCTTCGGGCTGCCCACCGTGCCGGCGGACGCGAGCGTGTACGCGCTGCAGGTCGCCGATCGCTTCTACCTGCTGCGCGGCGTCAGCGCCGGCGCCGCGGGCGAGTATGCGATCGCGGTGCAGCTCGCGGGGGTGGTCTTCATCCTCGTGCGCGGCTTTCAGTACGCGTGGCCGCCGCTGGCGTACTCGATCGACAGCGACGCCGACGCCTCGCGGCTGTACTCGCTCGTCACGACCTATTTCGTGCTGGCGACCGGCGTGGTGGTCGTGGCCGTGGCGCTGCTCGGGCGCTGGCTCGTGCGGCTACTCGCCGCCCCCGAGTACTACGGGGCCTACCGCGCCCTGCCGTGGCTGGCGCTCGGCTGGACGCTGTACGGGCTGTATCTCCTGATGATCGTGATCACCGGCCGCGCGCGGGTGACGCAGCGCAACCTGCCCGCCGCGGCCGCCGGTCTGGCGGTGAATGTGGCGCTGCTGCTCGTGCTCGTGCCCAGCGGCGGCCTGGGCCTCGGCCTCGGTCTCGCCGGCGCCGGGATCGCGCTGTGCGGCGCCTACGTGGTGATGGTCGCGATCATGCACCTGCTCACACGGGGCGTGTTCGAGGTCGACTTCCAGTGGCGCCGCCTGGCCCAGCTGACGGCGATCCTCGTGGCGGTCGCCGTCTCCGGAGAGCTGCTGCTGCCGAGCAGCGGGATCGCGGGCCTGGTGCTGCGCGCGCGTGGCTCTTGCTCGTTCCGGCGCTGCTGGCGGCGACGCGCTTCTTCGCGCCCCACGAGCGCGCCCAAGCCAGGGCGCTCAGCGGTCGACGGCCGCCGCCGCGTGCAGCGGCGTTCCGAGCGGGGCACGGGGACGTCGAGGCATACGCCGAGGACCCCCTCAAAGACCTCTGACGGCCGTGGACACTGCGCTGGCCGATCGGCGAGCGCATCTGATCGCCGATCGGTGGCGTCCTCAGTCGCTCGCGTACCGAAGCCGGGAGAGGTTCGCTTCGCTCACATCCCCGTTTCGGCCAGCACGCCACGCTCCTTCGTGCTTGCCCCGCTTGATCCACGGCCGTCAGACTGTGTCTGAGCCTCAGCGGCCCTCAAAGCCATTCGGCAGGCCTGATGCCGTCGAGCTGTTGAGGGAGCCTGCCTATCCCTAAAGGCCCGGCGCGGCACAGGCCGATGAGCGCAGCGGATGCCCGAACTATCCGTCACCTCACCGCGCCCTGCGGGTGTCCGTGAGCGCCGCCGTCGCGCAGAGGCGCTGCGCGCCCATCGCGCGGACGCGCGCGTGCATACCATGGCCGCGGCGGGCGAGCTCGCGTACCTGCGAGCACAGCTGACGCTCGCCGCGCGCCTGACCGCGCGACTGTCGACGACGAACACGGTTGACGAGATGGTCGCGCTCGTGGTCGAGGAGCTGCACGGCACGTTCGCGTTCTACCTCGCTGCGATCCAGCGCCTGGACGGCGACGGGGTGCTGCGCCTCGTCGCGGGTCGCGGCCCGCTGGCCGAGGTGATGACTGAGTTCCTGCTCGTCGAGCAGTCCGTCCGGCACGGGATCAACGGGCGCGTAGCGCGCACCAGGAAGACGGCGCTGGTGTCCAACACGCGTGCCGACAAGGACTACATCGTGCGCGACCCGCACACCGACCCGCGCTCGGAGCTGAGCGTGCCGATCGTCGTGGACGGGTCCGTGTGGGGCGTGTTGAACATCGAGGCGGCCGCGCGGGACGCGTTCAGCGAGGCGGACGCCGTCCTGGTCGAGACGATCGCCGCGAGCCTCGGCTCGGCGGTCCACCGCGCGGGGCTGGTCGCCGATCTGGAGCGCACGTTCACGACGACCCTGTCCGCGCTGATGAGCACGGTCGAGGCCAAGGACGACTACACGGCCTCTCACGAGCAGGAGGTCGCCGAACTGGCCGAGCGTGTCGCGCTGCGCATGGGACTTCCGCCCTCGCGGGCCCGCGACGTTCGCTATGCAGCGCTGCTGCACGACGTCGGCAAGGTCGCCGTGCCGAGCGAGATCCTGCTCAAGCCCGGACCGCTGACCGAGACCGAGTGGGTCGCGATGCGCCGCCACGCGGCCGTCGGCGGGGAGCTCGTCGGACGCATCGATGCGTTTGCCCACCTTGCCCCGGCCGTGCGCGCCAGCCACGAGCGCTGGGACGGCGACGGCTACCCCGACGGGATCGCGGGCGAAGATATCCCGCTCGCCGCGCGCATCATCGCCGCCTGCGACACCTACGACGCGATCGTCACCGACCGCCCTACCGCCCCGCGCGCACCTCTGCGCAGGCGCGTGCGGAGCTGCGCCGCGTGGCCGCCGTCCAGCTCGACGCTCACGTGGTCGAGGCACTGCTCGAAGAGCTGGCGTCGCGGTAGCGCTCTTGCGCAAACGCCCCGCTGCGTGGCCCTCTGCGTCCAGGATTTGTCTTTCCGGTCGTCATAGCGCGCGGTTGTACTCGGACGCCGCCTCGCGCAGACCTTCGCCCCGGCCGGGTCTGAGCGTCGCAACGGCATGCCGCCAGTAGCGGCGCGGCGAGTGTCCCGGCAGCACCAGCGCCGCCAGCGCGCGCAGGGCGTAGGACCACGCGGTCAGCCAGCGCATCGCGCGCGCGGCGCCCGCCGAGTGGTGCTTGCGCATGTACAGTTCGCGGTTGCGTGCCAGCTCCACGATCCGCCGCTGCGGGACGGCGCTCGTGGACAGCTGCTCGTGGTGGATCGCGCGCGCGCCCGGCACGTACAGACTGAGCCAGCCCGCGTCGCGCAGCCGGCGGGCGAAGTCGACCTCGTCGGAGTAGACGAAGAACTCCGGGTCCATGTACCCGATCTGTGCCGCCGCCTGCCGCCGCACGAGCAGCGCGGCGGACTGGCACCAATCCACCTCGCGCGTGCGATCGCCCGTGCTCTGCACCGTGTACAGGCGGTGCACGAACAGCGCCCCCGCGAGGGCGGTCGCGACCGTCGGAAACCGCCATGCGCACGCCTGCTCCGGGCCGTCCGGGCGCAGCAGCTTGGCCCCCGCGCAGGCCGCGTCCGGACGCGCCTGCAGCGCCCGCCACAGCGCGAGCGTCGCGCCGGGTGCAAGCTCGGAGTCCTCGTTCAGCAGCAGCGCGTACCGTCCGCGCGCGTGCTCCATCAGAGTCGAGTCGTTCAGCGCCTTGCCCTGTCGCTCGGACCGCGCGATCACCTCGTCGACCGCCGGGTGTTCGCGCGCCGCCTGCGCCGAGCCGTCGCGCGAGCCGTTGTCGAGCACGAGCACCTCCGTCGCAAACGGCAGCGACGCCGAGCTCTGCTCGCGCGCGATCGCGTCCAGCCCGCGCACCAGCAGCTCGCGCTGGGAGGTGTTCACGACGCAGTACGTCAGCTCGAACGCGGGCTCTCCGGGTCCGATCTCCTCTGTCTGGGCGTTGTCTGAGCGCGTTGCCGCGTGCGTCATCCGCACATTGTCCCCGCAGCCGCGCCTATTGTCCCTGCGGTGCGCGTCCACGTCGTCGATCCTTCGGCCTACACTCCGCCCTACGACCATGCGCTCTGCCGCGCGCTGGGAGCCGCCGGCGCCGAGGTCACGCTCGTCACCAGCCGCTTCGCCTACGGCTCCGTTCCACCTGCCGACGGGTACGCGCGGCGTGAGCTGTTCTACCGTGCCGCGCTCGGCCCGCCCGGCTCACGCTTGCGCGCGGTGTCGAAGATCGCGCAGCACGTCCCCGACATGCTCAGCTACCGCCGCCTCGCTCGCGAGGCCGACGTCGTGCACTTCCAGTGGCTGCCCGTGCAGCACCTCGACGCCCATCTGCTGCCTCGATCACTCCGCCCGGGCGCGGCGCCTCGATCACGCCGTCCCGGCGCGCCGCCCCTGGTGCTCACCGCGCACGACATCCTTCCGCGCGAGCCCCGTCCCGGGCAGCTGGCGGCGCAACGGCGGCTGTACGAGCGTTTCGACGCGATCGTCGTGCACTCCGCTCACGGGCGCACCCGCCTGACGAATGAGCTGGGCATCGATCCCGCGCGCGTGCATGTCATCCCCCACGGTGTCCTCGCACCCATCAGCGTCGGGCCGCCCCAGCCGCCTCCGTGGCAGTCCGACGGTCCCGTTGTGCTGTTCCTCGGTCTGCTGCGCCCATACAAGGGCCTCGAGGAGCTGCTCGACGCTTGGCACGACGTCGACGGGGCCGAGCTATGGATCGTGGGCATGCCCAAGTTCGACGTCTCCTCCCTGCAGGACGCCGCTGCGGCGAACGTCCGGTTTGTACCCCGCTTCGTCTCCGACGCCGAGATGGCCGGGTACTTCGCTCGCGCCGACCTCGTCGTGCTGCCCTACCGCGAGGCCGACCAGTCCGGTGTCGCTCACACCGCGCTCGGCTCGGGCGTGCCGCTGCTGCTCAGCGATGTCGGCGGCTTTCCCGAGCTGGCGCGCACGACTGGCGCTGCGCGCACGTTTCCCGCGGGGGATGCCGCCGCGCTGCGCACCGCGCTGCAGGAGCTGCTGTCCGATCCAGGCGCCCTGTCGGCGATGGCCGAGCGAGCTCGCGCCGCCGCGGCCGGCCCGTACTCGTGGGAGGAGATCGCTCACCGCACGCTCGATCTGTACCGCTGGCTGGCGGCCTCCCCGTGAGATGCATCCCAAGCCGGCCGTAGAGTTACCGACATGGCTGATCGCTGCGTATCGCAGGCCCTTCTCTCCGGGCTGTTCCGGGACCGTACGTCCCGGAGAAAGGAGGTAGCCAATGTCCGATGCAATCAGCGTTTTGGCCATCGCTTTGCTATTGCCATGCTGGTCATCAACCGGCTGACAAGATAGTGGGGTGCCCTGGCGGTCGCAGTTCTGACGGTCTCGGCGGCCGCCAGGGACTCCGCAAAGGAGGACGCCCGATGCGATGAGCGTTTTGGCCACCAACAAGCCTAGCGATGCTCCCGGCGATACGCAAGACCCTCGCCGATGACCGTGCTTAAGATCGTCTTCTGGGTCTGCGTCGCACTGATCGTGTGGACGCAGGTCGGCTACGCCGCCGCGCTGGCCGTCCTCGCGCGCCTGTTCGGGCGGACCCCAACCCCACCGCCACCCGCGCGATCCGAGCCGCTGCCCTCGCTGTCGCTGATCGTCGCCGCGCACGACGAGCAGTCGGTGATCGCCGCGCGGGTCGCCAACGCGCTCGCGCTCGACTACCAGCGCGAGCTGCTGCAGGTGATCGTCGCGTGCGACGGCTGCACCGATGCGACCGCCGCGTGCGCCCGCGAGGCCGGGGCCGATCTCGTGCTCGAGCTCCCGCGCGGCGGCAAGATCCGCGCCCAGGACGCCGCCGTCGTGCACTCACGTGCAGAGATCGTCGCGTTCTCCGACGCCAACGCACTGTGGGAGCCTGACGCCGCGCGCTCGCTCGTGGACGCGTTCGCCGAACCCCGCGTCGGCTACGCCTGCGGGCAGGTCAGCTTCGTGCAGTCGGCCGAGGCTGCCGCCGGCGCCGGCTCCGGAGCCGCCGGTGCGGAGGGGCGGACTCGCGTCGTGCCAAACCAGGAGGGCCTCTACTGGCGCTACGAGCTTGCCGTGCGCGCGTACGAGTCGCGCCTGTCCTCGATCACTGCCGGCAACGGCGCGATCTACGCGACCCGCCGCGACTCCTACATCGTCGTGGACCCGATCATGGGCCACGACCTGTCGCTGCCGTTCAACATGGTCAAGCGCGGCCTGCGCGCCGTCTACGTGCCGCGCGCGCGCGCGGTCGAGAAGATGGTCCCTTCGCTGGCGGGCGAGCTCGCGCGCAAGCGGCGCATGATGAGCCACACCTGGCCGATCCTGCTGCGCGGCGGCATGCTCTCCCCGCGCGGCTACCCGGTCGGCTACGCGTTGATGATCGTCTCCCACCGGCTGCTGCGCTACCTCACGCCGTTCCTGCACGTGCTCGCGCTGGCGGCGAACAGCGCGCTGGTGGCCGGCGGCGGCGCGGGCACGGTGTACGCCGTCACGCTCGCGCTCCAGCTCGCGCTGCTGCTCGCCGCTCTGCTCGGCGGCGCGCTGCGCGTGCGGGCGCTGCTGATCGCGCGCTACTACGTCCTCACGACCGCCTCCCTCGCCGCCGGGCTGTGGGACTGGCTGGCGCATGGGACCGACGCTTCCTGGGAGGCCGCCGAGGGAACGCGCTGAGCATGTTGTCCAGCAGGATCGGTGTCAAAAACGCCATGAATCAGCACACGCGCTGGGCCGCGGTCACTGCTAGCCGATCGGAGATCCCGTCGATCTCCGATCGGTTTGCCTGCCGCCCGCGCGGGCACGGCCTCGACAACCCGCTCGCTGCGATCATCTCGCCCGTGATTCGTCGCGCGCTCGACATAGCGATCTCTGCGCTCGCGCTGCTTCTCGCCGCTCCCGTGCTCGTGCTCGCGGCGATCGCGATCCGGCTGGAGTCGCGCGGTCCGGTCATCTATCGCCAGCGGCGCGCCGGCCTGCACGGGCGCCCGTTCGAGGTGCTCAAGCTGCGCACGATGGTCGACGGCGCCGAGCACATCGGGGCGGGCCTGGCGATCGACGCCAACGACTCGCGCGTCACGCATGTCGGCGCGCTGCTGCGCCGCGTCTCGCTCGACGAGCTGCCCAACCTGCTCAACGTGCTGCGCGGCGACATGTCGCTGATCGGCCCGCGCCCGACGCTGCCCGTGCAGGTCGCCCAGTACACCGCTAGACAGCGCGGGCGCCTGGCTGTCAAGCCCGGCATCACCGGCTGGGCGCAGGTTAACGGCCGCGCCTCGCTGCCCTGGTCTGAGCGGATCGAGCTCGACCTCTACTACATCGATCACCGCTCGCTCTGGCTCGACCTGCGCATCCTGTGGCGCACGCCTTCGCTCGTGCTCGGCGGCTCCGGCCTGTACAAGGGCCCCGCCGGCGGCTGGGAGCATGACCTGTGAGCCAGCTCCCACCCGCGAGCCCGCCCCCGCCCCGCGGCGGCAGGCGCCCCGCGATCCTGCTGACCGGCGCCGGCAAGCGCTATGACATCGTGGCCTGCTTCGCGGCTCTCACCACGACGGTAGTCGCCGACCCCTCGCCGCTGGCGCCCGCCCGATACGCCGCGCACGTGCACGCCGCGGTGCCGGTGATCGAGGACCCCGGCTACGTGCCTGCGCTGCAGCGCCTGTGCGCCGAGCACGCGGTAGGTGCGGTGCTGCCGCTGACCGACCTCGACATCGAGACGCTCGCCCTCGCCCGCGCGGACGGGCGACTGCCCGCGCTCGTGCCCTCGCCGGAGGTCGCCCGCGCGACCTACGACAAGTACGAGGCCCACCTGCTGCTCTCCCGGCTCGGCCTGCCCTCGCCTCCGACGGTCCTCCCGCCGGGCGGGGGTCCCGGCGCGCGAAACGGGGACGATGCGAGCGGCGCGGCGGAGTCGGACGATGCCTCGGGCGAGGCGGATCTGGACGCGCTCGAGTACCCGGTCATGGTCAAGCCGCGCCGCGGCTCGGGCGCGCGCTCGATCCATCTCGCCCACGATGTCGCCCAGGCGCGGTTCTTCGTCGACTACGTGTCCGAGCCTGTGATGATCCAGCGCGCGATGCGCGGGCCCGAGCTGTCGATCGACTGCCTCGGCGACCTGTCCGGGCGCTGCCTGAACGCGATCCCGCGCACGATGCTCGAGTCGCGCGGAGGCGAGTCGATCAAGGGCACGGTCGTCCGCGACCAAGAGCTGATCGAGCTCGGTGCGCGCGTGATGGAGGCGCTCACCGTGAGCGGTCCAGCGACGATCCAGGTGTTCCGCGACCCCGACGTCGGCATCGCCATCACCGATGTCAATACCCGCTTCGGCGGAGCGTTCCCCGCGCCCGCCTACGCCGCACTGCCCGGCCGCACCTACCCCGAGCTGATAGTCGCACTCGCCGCCGGCCAGAACGTCGCGCCGCACGTGGGCGAGTTCAATGCGGGGATGACTTTCACCCGCTACTACTGGCAGCTCGAGCTCGACCGGGTGGGCGGGGGCCAATTCGTTCCGACCGGCCGCGAGATCGTGCCCTTGCCCGGCGGCCCGCCGCCGCCGCGCTGAGGCATCTCGAACGGGGCTGTCAGGGGGGTTGCCGGAGAAAGAAGCCCGGCGAGCGTGCAAGAATCAGACATGTGAACCCGACAGTGCCCGCCGATCCTACGACCGCGCCGGCGTCAGAGCAGCCGCCGGCGCCGGCCGCCAACGGAACTGGATCCGCGCCCGCGCCCGCCGGCGCCTCGCTGCCGCCCGCAGACACCTCTGCGCCCGTGCCTGCGTCTGCGCCCGAACCGGCGTCCGCCCGCCCGTGCGCCAGCTGCGGGGCGGCGCTCGACGCGGGCCAGGACTGGTGCTTGCAGTGCGGGGCGCCCGCGCCAGGCAGCCTCGGGGCGGGAGGACCGAGCTGGCGCTCGGCCGCGATCGTGCTCACCACGACGGCGGCGCTCGTGCTGGGGGCCGCCGCGGCCGCATACGCCGCGCTCACCCAGGCAAGCCCGCACACGGCCGCGCCCAGGGTCATCACGGTCGCGCAGGCGCCCACCACTACCCCCGCCACGCCGGGCGCCGCGAGCACCCCCGGCGCCACGACTCCCGGCACGGCCACCACGCCCGGGGCGCTGGGGACTCCTACGACGATCAAACCGCTTCCCGGCACGACCACGCCGCCGAAGATCCCGCTGAGCGCACCGACGCCCAAATCGCCGAGCGCGACGACCACGCCGTCCACCGGCACGGGGTCGGGCGAATCGGGCACGGGCACGACCAAATCGAGCACCAAGCCGAGCGGCGGTACGACCACTCCCGAACCGACCCCGATCCTGCTCGACACGAACGCCGCCGTCACATACAACCCGTATGGCTACACAGCGAGCGAATTCGGCGACCCGAGCCTCGCGATCGACGGCGAAACGAGCACAGCCTGGACGGCTCAGGTCAATCCGGCCGTCGCTCCCAAGATGGCCGAGGGGCTGGCCGTCGACCTGAAGACCGGACAGCGGGTGGGGATGCTCAAGCTGATCAGCTCCACGCCGGGCATGACCGTGCAGGTGTACGGAGCCAACGGGGTCACCCTGCCGGCGTCGATCACCGACCCTGCCTGGAGCGCGCTGAGCCACGCTCGGGACGCGAAGAAGCGCACGACCAAGATCGAGCTGCGTGACTCGACCAAGTCGTTCCGGTTCATCGTCCTGTGGATCAGCCGGGCCCCCGCCTCCGCGGTCGGGACGCCGCAGGCGCCTGGGCATGTAAGCGTGAACGAACTCGAACTGTTCGCCGCCGAATAGGAGTAGATCTCACCCGAGATCGCGCCCGCACGCGTGCGGCGCTCAGCCAGTGCTCTTCGAGCGCCGCGCCGCGCGGCGCGGCGGGCGCCAGATCTCGTCCAGGAACGAAGCGATCTCGTCCGTCAGGCGCTCGGGGCTGAGGCGCAGCTCGACAAGGGAGTCAGCCTCCAGCAGGCGCCCCCCCGGGAGCTCCGCGGCCAGCATGCCGGCGTCCGAGAACGGGTGCACCGGGTCGCGCCTGTGCCCGAGCACGAGCGCCGGCATCGTGAACGTGCGCCGCTCGCTGCGATCGGGTGCGATGCGCCCGAAGAACAGGCCCTGCAGCAGCGCGCCCCCAGGGCCCGGTTCCTGGCGGACGGTGTCGAGCAGGACATTGCCGTAGTGGGGCAGCAGTTTGCGCGGGACCGCGCGAGCCCCGCGCGCGAGCAGCTTCATCGCGGGCTCGCCGAACGTGAGCGCGACGAGGATCGGCGTGAAGGTGAGCGCCGAGGCCAGCAGCGCGTTGTCGAGGACGGGCATCTCGATCACCATCCCGCGCAGGCGCTCGGGCGCGCGAGCGGCGAGCTCCAGCGCCGTGTTCGCTCCCAGCGAGGTGCCCATCACCGCGGCCTGCTCCAGCTCCAGATGGTCCATCAACCCGAGCAGCTGCTCGGCGAAGGCGCTCATCGAGTAGCGCCACATGTCGCGCGGGCGATCGGACTGGCCGTGGCCGAGCAGGTCCACTGTGATCACGCGGTTGCCGCGCGCCGCCAGCGCTTTCGCCAGCGACCGGTGCATTTCTTGGGAGAGCAGCAACCCGTGCACCAGGATCAGCGGCCGCACGGCGGCGGGCGCGCTCTTGGCGGTCCGCGCGCGCCGGCCCGAGGACGTCACGACCGCGGCCGGCCCGCCGCCATACTCGGTGTAGGCGATCCGCTGGCCGTCGTGCTCGAACGTGGGCATCTTCTTTCAGCCTACTCTCTCGGGCCCTGCTCTCAGGGCCTGCCGAGACACAGGGTCCGCCAAGTGATGGGTCCGGGCGATGCCGTTGTTCGCCCGGACCCTGTCACCCCTCTCATCGTTGAAACCCGCCGCGAGCGGCGAAGGTGCGCCGAAAGGACGCGGGTGCGCTAGGTTGGGAGGCGATGGCCAAGCAAGCGCGCATCCTGGCCGGCCAGACCGCTGCGATCACCGGGGCGGCGCGGGGGATCGGGCGCGCGAGCGCGCAGGCGCTCACGCGCATGGGCATGCGTGTGGCGATCGGCGATCTCGACATCGAGGCCGCGCGCGCCACCGCGGACGAGTTGGGGCCGGCCGCGATCGCCCTGAGCCTGGACGTGACCGAGCGCGAGTCGTTCGCGCGGTTCCTGGACGACGCCGAAGCGCAGCTCGGGCCGGTGGACGTGCTGGTCAACAATGCCGGGATCATGCCGATCGGGCCGTTTCTGGACGAGGACGACGCGACGGCGCGGCGGATCCTCGACATCAACGTGCACGGCGTGATCAACGGCATGAAGCTCGTCCTGCCGCGCATGATCCCGCGCGGTCGCGGCCACGTCGTGAACATCGCCTCGCAGGCTGGCAAGTACGGCTTCCCGGGGGGCGCGACCTACTGCGCGAGCAAGGCCGCGGTTATCAATGTGAGCCGCGCGGTGCGCAAGGAACTGCGCGGCAGCGGCGTCGAGCTGTCGGTCATCAGCCCGGTCGCGGTCAACACCGAACTGGGTCTCGGCCTGTCCGAGCCGCGCCAGCGCCAGTTCCGCAAGATCGAGCCACAGCAGGTGGCCGATGCGATCGTGCAGACGCTGCGCGAGCCGCGCTTCGATGTGCACGTGCCTAAGCAGCTTCAGCTGAGCGAGCGGATCGGCGGGCTGCTGCCGATCGGCCTGCAGGACGCCCTCGCCCGCATGAGCGGAGCCGACGCGGTGCTTTCGCGGGTCGATGCGAACGCCCGCGCCGGCTACGAGCGCCGCGCCGCCGAATCCGAGCCTGGGCTGGAGCCTGGTTCGGAGCAGGCGCGGGTGGCGGAGAAGGTGGGCTTCTGAACGTACGGCTGTTGGGTGGGGAGGGTGCCGAGCCCGCGCGGGCGGCAGGCCAGAGCGTGGTGACCGCGGCCCAGCGCGTGCCCGACCGATCGGAGATTGAATGGAGTCTCCGATTGTCCAGCATTTGATCCCCGATCTCCGATCGGCATGCAGCGTTTTCAAAACCGATCCTGCTGAGCAACCGGCGCGGTGCTGAGCAACCGCTCGGGCGCCAGCCCGCCGGTGCGGCGCTAACCAGCCGACTCGGCGGTCAGCCACTCGGCGATCAGCTGGCCGAGCAGCGGGCCGCGGTCCTCCTGCAGGAAGTGCCCGGCGTTCTCGATCACGCGCGGCGGGGGACGGCCGATCGAGGAGGCGAAGCGCTCGCCGACGGAGAGCGGCAGCACGGGGTCGGAGTCGGCCCACAGCATCAGCATCGGACGGCGGTCGTCGCGCAGCGCGCGCAGCACCTGGCGCCCCGAGGCGGCGCCGGGCGCGTCGGGGGACATGGGTATGAGCTCGGGGAACGCGCGCGCGCCGGCCTTGGAGGGAGCGTCGGGGTAGGGGGCGTCATAGGCGGCGATGACATCCTCGCCGGGGTCTGAGTGGCAGCCGCCGCGCACGAGCATGCCGATCGGCAGGTCCTCGGTGCGCGCGACGAAGTCGCGGAATGCCATCCACGCGTCGGTCCGGCGCTGATGGCCGGTGAGCGGGCCCGTGTCGAGGGTCACGATCCGCGCGATCCGCTCGGGGTGATCGACCGCCAGGCGCAGCCCGATCGGCCCGCCCCAGTCGTGCACGACGATCGTGGCGGCGCGCAGGTCGAGGTCGTCGAGGATGCTCCCGGCGAGGGCGACGTGGCGCTCGTAGGAGTACCAGCCGATGTCCGTCGGCTTGTCCGAGCGCCCGAACCCGGCCATGTCCGGCGCGATCGCGCGGTAGCCGGCGTCGCGCACCGGCCCGATCAAATGGCGCCACAGAAACGACCAGGTCGGCTCGCCGTGCATGAACAGCACCGGCGGGCCTTCGCCCTCGTCGATGTGGGCCAGGCGCAGTCCGTCGATCTCGCGGTAGTGGGGGGCGAACGGAAAGTCGGGCAGGTCTGACAGTGCGTCCTCGGGCGTGCGAGCGACATCGGGCACCGCACGATCGTATAGGCTCGTGAAGCGATGCACGCGGTGGCGATCCAACTGGCGCCGATCATCGGCGCGGAGAAGAGCAAGGTCCCGTTCTACATCGCCGCCGGTGCGCTGGTCGTGTGGGCGCTGGTCTTGTCCCTCGGGCTGGGCTTGCGCAAACCGAGCTTCCCCGGCGACACGACGGGCGAGCGAGCGGTGATCGCGGTCACCGCTGTGCTGGTGCTGGCGACGGCGTCGATGGCGGTCCTCACCTCCGGGACTCCCGCCAAGTCCGCGGCACCCGCGAGCGCCGCCGCCGCTCCCGCCGGCGCCGGCGGCGAACTCGGGGGAGCGGGCGGCAAGTGAGGCTGGGCGGATGAAGCTGTATGTCTGCTGGGGCACGTTCGCGACGCCGCGACCCGGCGGACATCCCTGTCGCAACGCATACCTGGCGCTGCGCGACGCCGGCTACGAGCCGCAGGTGGTGAAGGCCTACGGCCTGGCGCCGCTGCCGGGCGTGTTCAACCGCACGCGCGGGCGGCGCGAGGTGAGCGAGCTGACCGGCGACCGCTGGGTGCCGGCGCTCGTGCTCGACGACGGCACCGTGATCGAGGACTCGCGCGCGATCGTCGAGTGGGCGGGTGCCAACCCGGCATAGCTCTGGCGCGAGAGCGCGATCGAGAACTCGTGGTTGTCGCGCCCGCGCAGCGCATCCAGGTTGGCGTCCCCCAGCGCGGCGGCCCTGCTTAGGGCGAGCGCAAACAGCGCGCTCACACCGAGGCCGACCAGGATCAGCACTGCCGCAACGATGGATGTAGACGAAGTCATCCCGGTCACCTCCGCGGTCGGTTGTCCCACGCGAACGGTCGCACAGACGGCGGACGTAGCTCATCGCCGTGCGGGTGAAGTCCGCTGTGTCCGTGATAGTTTCGACACGCTCACCGGGATACCCTCGTGGCGCGAGACCAAAAACACCGGCAGGCGCACGGGACCGCACCGCAATGCAACCCTCAAACAAACACAAGAGAGGATCGGCCATATGGACGTCATCGCCAGGCTCAACCAGGCACGAGGCGCGACGAACGTGCTCGAGCACCCGTTCTACGAGCGCTGGAGCGCGGGCGAGCTGAGCGAGCGGGAGCTGAGTGTGTACGCGGGCGAGTACCGGCACGCGGTGGTTGCGCTGGCGGACGCGTCGGCGCGACTCGCGGCGAGAGCCGGCTCAGAGCACCGGGCGGGGCTGGAGCGCCACGCCGAGGAGGAGGCCGCGCACGTGGCGCTGTGGGACGAGTTCGCGCGGGCGACTCGCGCGGCGGCGGGCGGAGACGGAGAGGGGGAGGGGGATGGCACAAGTGGCGCAAAGGGGCCGGACCGCGTGCGCGGTGGCGGCGAGCCGGCGGCGCGGACACGGGTGTGCGCGGCGGCGTGGACGGCCGGCGAGGATGCGCTCGAGCATTTGGCCGTGCTGTACGCGATCGAGGCGAGTCAGCCGGAGATCGCGCAGAGGAAGCTCGAGGGGCTGGTCGAGCACTACGGGTACGCGGCCGAAGGGCCGGCGGTCGAGTACTTCACCCTGCACCGTCGCCTGGACGTCGAGCACGCGCGCCAGGCGGGCGAGCTGATCGAGACGCTGATCGCCGGGCGAGCCGACGAGGACGCCGAGGCGGTAGCGGACCGGATGCTCGCGCGCGCGCAGGCGGCGCTGCGGGGCAACTGGCTACTGCTCGACGGCGTCGAAGCCTGCGCGCAGGCATAGTCGCCACGTGAACAGAACCGCGGCGACCGATGTGGCGAGGTTGAGGCTGGACACGCCCGGGCGCATCGGAATCGCGATCCGGGCGTCGGCGCGGGCGAGCAGCTCGGGGCTGAGCCCGCGGCGCTCGGTGCCGAACGCGAGCACCGCGCGCGGGGGCAGCGCGGCGGGGTCGAGCGGATCGCCGGCGGGGTGCAGTGCGAGCAGCGGCCGATCGAGCGCGGGCGCCAGGGCGCCGGGCAGGCGGGCCACTGCCAGCGCGTAGTGCAGGCCGGCGCTGCCGCGCAGGGCGTCGGGGTGCCAGGGGTCGTGGCCGCCGGTGGTGAGCACGGCCGCGGCGTCGGCGGCCGCGGCGACGCGTACGCAGGCGCCCAGGTTACCGAGGTCGCGCGGGTCCTCCAGCAGGACGAGCGGCGCGCCGTCCTCGCGCGCGCCGGCGCCGGCGAGCACCGCCAGCGGATCGACCGGCGGGCGCTCGGCGAGCGAGATCACGCCGGTGGACGGCGTCAGGGGGGCGAGCTGGGCAAACACGTCAGGGGGGACCTCGCGGGCGAGGGAGAGCATCCGCGCGGATACGTCGGGTGCGAGCTGGGATGCCAGCCGCTCCAGCCCGGCGAGGTCCGCGCAGGCGATGTCCAGAACGGTGGCGCCGAAGCGCAGGGCGTGCTTGAGCGGGTGCAGCCCCTCGAGCACCGCCAGCGACGGATCGCGCCGCGCGCGGCCGTATCGCGGGATGAGCGAGCCTGGGTTGGGCACGCGGGCGATGATCGCACGGGGTGCGCCGCCGAGGGGGATCGCTTCGCCGCGAAGGTCCGTCCGCGCCGCGCCAGGTGGCCGCCGGGCAGCGCCTCCCGCGCTTGGGCTGCCGTGTGGCCGCGGGGCCGCGGCGTGTGGCCGCGCCGGGCCGCTTCACCCCGCGCCCCGCCACACTCCGCACCCTGCCGTGCCGTGCCGGGTGGAGCGGTGAGCTGTGCTAGACATGCGCGCGATGCAGACGGGACCGCAGGCGGTGGTGTTCGACAACGACGGGCTGCTGCTCGACACCGAGGACGCGTGGACACGCGCCGAGGAGACGCTGTTTGAGCGGCGCGGAAAGAGGTTCACGCTCGATCACAAGCGCTCGCTGATCGGCTCCGCGCGGGCGGACGCGGCGCTAAAGCTCGAAGCGATGCTTGGCCTGGCGGGGCAGGGCGAGGCGTTGATGGACGAGCTGTATGAGCTCGTGATGGAGGAGGCGCTCGCGGGGGTGCAGGCCCGTCCTGGGGCGTTGGCGCTGCTGGGACGACTGCTGGACGCGGGCGTGCCGGTCGCGGTGGCGTCGAACTCGCAACGAGAGTTCGTGCAGCGCACGCTGTCCGGGGCCGGCCTCGCGGACGGGCGGTTCGCGGCGGTCGTGTCCGTCGAGGAAGTCGAGCAACCCAAGCCCGCGCCAGACATCTACCTGGAGGCATGCCGGCGCCTGGGCGCCGAGCCGGGAGCGAGCGTCGCGCTGGAGGATTCTTCCACCGGCGTTGCCGCGGCGGTCGCGGCGGGGATGTATGTGATCGGCGTGCCGTATTTCTTCGGCGGGCAGCTGCCCGGCAGCGACCTGCTGGCCGGCAGCCTCGCCGATCCACGGGTCGCCCGGGCGCTGGGGCTGGAGTAGCGACAGGCTGCGAGCAGTGGCGGGCCCACGGCCAGTCTGCGGCATTAGTTCGGGGGCCCGCTCATGTGCCACGCTGTCGCACATGAATGTAGGGGTCCGGGACCTGCGCAATCGGACAGCGCGCGTCATCGACGCCGTCAGAGCGGGAGAGCGCGTCGTGCTGACCGTGCATGGTGAGCCGCTTGCCGACATCGTGCCCCACGAACGCCGCACACGCTGGCTCTCTGGACCGGAGTTGCGCCGGCAACTCGCGGAGCGTGCCGCCGATCCGGCTCTTCGGCAGGATCTGGACGAGCTCGCAGGCCATACGCTCGACCAGCTGTGAGCGCGCCCGTCGCCGGTCTGCTGGATACGTCGGTGTTCATCGCCCGCGAGACCGGGCGCTCGCTGGGAGAGCTCCCCTCACGCGTGGCGGTGTCCGTCATCACGATTGGCGAGCTTCAGCTCGGCGTCCTGGCAGCCGCGGACGATGCAGCAAGGACCCGACGTGCCGGCACACTTGCCCTCGCCAGAGCAGCCGACCCGATACCGGTCAGCGAAGCGACCATGATCACCTGGGCGCACCTCGTGTCCGACTGCCGCCGTGCTGGTATCCACCGAACGGTCAGGCTCACCAATGCACTGATTGCCGCGACCGCGATCGAGCATGGGCTGTCAGTCGTTACTCAAGATGACGACTACGACCGCATCGCGCATGCGCATCACGCGCTGCAGGTCGCCAGCGTCTGAGGTATCCGTTGGTGGTGAGTGATGACACGTCAAACTGACCTTGAGCAGCTTCTGCGCCGCGCCTACGAGGCGTTCAACGCGCGCGACATCGACGGCGCCCTCGCGACGATGCACGCGAACGTCGATTGGCCGAACATGATGGAGGGCGGACGCTTGCACGGTCACCGGGAGGTTCGTGACTATTGGCGACGGCAGTTTGACCTGATCGAGTCGCATGTCGAGCCACGGCACATAGCGCAGCGCCCTGATGATCAGGTGGTTGTGGTGGTTCGCCAGGTCGTGCGTGATCGTACGGGGCAAGTGATCTCCGAGCACACCGTCGAGCATCGGTACGTGATCAGGGAAGGGTTGATCGAGCGGATGGACGTCCATGACCATTGGACGATTCGCGGCGCCGGCGCGCAGGACATCGCGGCCGTGCTCGACCTGTGGGCCGCGGCGAGCAGTCTGCCGAGCGTCACCGACTCTCCCGACGGATTGGCTCGGCTGCTGGCCGCCGATCCCCAGGCGTTGCTAGTCGCTGAGCTCGAGGGTGTCCAGGCCGGTTCGCTGATCGCTGCGTGGGACGGTTGGCGTGGGAGCTTCTACCGGCTGGCGGTGTTGCCAGGGCATCGGCGCAAGGGCCTCGCGACGATGCTGCTCAGAGAGGGCGAGCGGCGCCTGCGCGAGCGGGGCGCCGTCAGACTTACCGCGATCGTCGCCGACGACGAGGCGGGCGCGATGAGCTTCTGGCGTGCCGCGGGCTATGAGCAACAACAGCACAGGGCCCGGTTCGTGCGCCATTGCGATGGGTAGCGCCAGGTATCTTGGTGCGGTGTCGCGACCTGTGAGGGACGATCGGCGATGAGCCGTCTGGAAACCGGATTCAGGGATGTGGACGCAGCCGGCGACGCCGAGTCCTACGCGGAATCGCGGGCGGCGGGGGCATGTGTCCCTCAACCTATGCTTTGGGGCGGCGATGGTCGCGGTCAGTTCTCGTCGGCGAGCTACTCGCCGGCTTGCATCGCGGCATGAGCCGCGTCGCGCTGGTGTTTGTAGTCGAACACCGCGTTGGCCGGTAGCCCTCACCCACGCAGAGCGGAGTGCCCTCGATGACGAGGTTTGCGCCCCGGCAAGTTTCGATCATTGCCGCCTGCATACACGCTGCAGCGCGTTCGCGCGATACCCCCGACCTCGGCCGGGTCAGTTCACCGCGCTCCAGTCCACAGTCTTCCCGGCGCTTCCCGAGTTGAAGTGGGAGGTGACCGTGCCCGTCGCCTCGCTGTGCTTGAGGAACTTGCCGGTGACCGTGTCGCTGCCTATGCTCTTGCTCGAGCCAAGGCCGGGCACCTTCAACGTGACCTTGAACTTGCCGCTGGAGATGCGCGCCGAGCCGCCGCTCGGGCTGGAGACGCCGCCACAGCCTCCGTTGCACTTGAATGGCGTGCTCACCGACAGGTCGAGGACCTGCTTGCCGTTCGCCGAGACCTTGAACGAGATCGTTCCGGCTCTCGCTCCCGCATAGCTGCCGGAGTACGACGCGCCCTTGATCGCGTTGGACGCCAGCGCGATCCCCGAGCTCGCGAGCGCGACCGCGGCGGCGAGTACGCCGCCTCTCCACAGGTGTCTGCCGAGACGGTGTCGGATGTTCATTCTCAAACCCCAATCCAGGTTAGCGGTGCGGTCTGCACGAAGTCTAATCCAATCCGGATTGGACGTTCGGCCGATCTCCAAGCCCTCAACCTGTCCGTCAAACAGGATCCACGCCAGAGACCCCACGGCCCCATCCCCCTAACATACAACCAAATGGTTGTAGATTTGCTATCGGAGAGCGAGACCGACCGCGTCTTTCACGCATTGGCAGACGCGACCCGGCGCGACATCCTTGTGCGCGCGATCCGCCACGAGCAGTCGGTGTCGGCCCTGGCGCGCCACCATGAGATGAGCTTCGCCGCGGTGCAGAAGCACGTGGCGGTGCTCGAGCGGGCCAGGCTCATCGCCAAGCGGCGACGCGGCCGCGAGCGGATCGTGCACGGCAACGCATCGACCTTGCGCGACGCGGCCGCGCTGCTCGACTCCTACGAGCAGCTCTGGATCGAACGTGCCACCCAGATCGCCGACGTTCTCGCCGGCGAGGAAGGAGTCCCGACATGACCGTCACCAGCACCACCAAGGACGCGAGCAACCTGACCCTCACCCTCGTCGCCGAGTTCGACGCGAGCCCGGATCGGGTCTGGGAGGTGTGGGAGGACCCGCGCAAGCTCGAGCGGTGGTGGGGACCGCCAACGTTCCCGGCCAAGTTCACCCGCCACGACTTTTTCGTTGGCGGCGAGTCCCGCTACTTCATGGCCGGACCGAACGGCGAGACCCCGCGCGGCTGGTGGCGCATCGACGCGATCGAGGAGCCGCACCGGCTCGAGTTCGCCAATGGCTTGGCCGGCGGCGACGGCGAGCCGGCGCCCGGCGTGGAGCCGATGGCCGGCTACGTCACTTTCGATGCGATCGACGGCGGCACCCGGATGACGGTCTTGACACGTTTCGTCGACGCCGAGCAGATGCAGACCATGCTCGGGATGGGCATGCGGGAGGGGATGATCCAGGCGATCGGTCAGATCGACGCCCTGCTTTCACCGGACGCTGTTTCAAGAGCCCCGTAGGCCACCTCGGGCGAAGGCCAAAGCCCGCTCCGTTGCGGGGGATTCTGGATATGGAGCCAACCGGGATCGAACCGGTGACCTCCTGCTTGCAAAGCAGGCGCTCTCCCAGCTGAGCTATGGCCCCATGGGGTTCACCAGTGTACGGAAGGCAGGCGCGGGAGACGTCTGCCGCCTAGTTGTCGAAGTCCAAGTCCCGCGGCGGGCGCTGCTCGCGCCACAGCCGCGCCTGCTAGGGGCTGTCGCCCAGGCGGTCGGCGGTCCGGTCGGTGGCCTCCTCCGGGACGTCCTCGCCGGGCTCGCCGTTGGTCCGGGGTCGCCGTCGTGCTGATCGGCCGCTCGTTCACGCAGGTCGCCGTGGCCGCCGGCATGCTGTCTCCGAGTGGCCGGACCGGCAATCTGGTCAAGTTCAGCGGATCATCGTCGCGCTCTCCCGCGGAGGGTCCTCCTCGGGCGCGCGGCCGCGACCGGACCCCAGGGGCCGGGCGACCGGCGCGCTCATGGCCGGGTCTCGCCGAGCACGTTCGCATGTCCAGCTCGGCGGTGTCCTGCCCGACGCTCGAGAGCTCCTCCGGGCCGGGCTCGTGGCGGTGGAGTCCTCTGGACGCCGTCCGCGGTGCTCGGGGCCTGCTCGAAGACTCTGGTCAACGGGCTCCTGCTCGGCGTCGAGCCCGCCGTTCGGCGCCGGTGCCGTTTCGGGCAGCGGCTCGAGCGCCTCGGCGCCGCCCTCGCCACCAGGCCGGGATCAGCTCCCCGGCGGCGCTTGAGCTCCAGGTGCTCGCGGATGGCGTCCTCCAGCAATCCCATGGCGCCAGCACACCATACTGCGCGCGCCCGAGTAGACCGGGCGTCCTCGCGACTACCCTGCTGGAACGCAGCGCCCGCCTCGCCACGCGCGGGCGCGCGGGGCTATAGCTCAGTTGGGAGAGCGCCTGGATCGCACCCGGAGGTCGCGAGTTCGAGTCTCGCTAGCTCCACTCGAAGAAGCCCTGCAATGTGGGGCTTCTCTGTATGTGGGTGCGCCTGAGCAACGCTGCGGAGGGGCAGAAAGGGCGATTTGTGGATTTGTGCCCACATGACTATCCGGTTGGCTCAGGCGGTGGCTTGTGAGCGGCTGATTTCGTTGTAGGTCGTGGGGCTGTGCAGCGCTCCCGAGGCCGAGCAGCGTCTGGAACGCGGCCATCGGGTGCGGCGGCGGTTATGACGGAAAGACGAACTCGTCGAGGTAGACCTGTAGGTGTGCGCGGGGGAGACGCCGCGGTGGGTGCCCTGTAGCCACGTCTTTCAGGTTGGATGCCGCGCGGTGGGCGCGGGGCAGCAGCTTCTGGTGGTCGGGGTGATCGCGTCGCTGGGCAGGCGGGGCCTGTGGTCATAGCCTGCGGCGGGAAGCTTCTCATAGCCACTCCAGCCGTCGGTGTGGAGACGATCGCGCCGGGAACCACGAGTGCCTTCACCCACGGGGTCAGGGTGCCCCTGCTGGCGTCGGGCAGCACCTGCAGTCGCAGCCGTCCTGAGCCCTGGCCGCGGACCTCGACGATCACGCCGACCAAGGTCTTGCGCTCGCGCGAACGGCCACGATGGCCCTCGTGGCGCCCGCCGACCATGGTCTCGTCGACCTCAACCTCATCGCTGAGCGGCTCGCGTTCGGAGCCAGGGCGTGGCAGCTGGAGGACAAGGAGGTGATGGCACCGCGATCGCCGGCGCGACCGCGAAGCGGCTGCAGGCCGACGCGAAGCTCGACAGAGCGATGACCACCGACTCGCTGCTGAACCAGGTCGAGAAGGGTCACATCCGGACCCCTACATCGAACAGGCCATCCAGGAAGCCCAAGACCGCCAGCAAGCCTGGGAGCAAGGCATCGAGCAGGAGCGCGATAACGACCGCGGGTTAGGGATCGAGTAGGCCACCCCCGGAGAACCCCTTGCGCGAGGATTGGGCTGGCGAGCAACGGGTGAGAGCTTCCGCAACAAATGTCCGGCGGGAGCGGGCGTGTACCGATCCTCAGTCGGCGTGCTCGGAATTCGTCCCAGGTGGGCGTCTCGAAACTGGCATTCGAGACGCCCGCTTCGCCACAAAGCAGTAAGATACGCGGGGCGGCGCTCGTGGGGACTCGGGCGCTCCTGTCGACCTCAGCGGCGATGAAGTCGCTCGAGGTCATCCTGCGCAGCACGCCGTGACTCGGGATCGCTTAGCGCCGGTCTGGGCAGTGAAGCTCGGCTGCCGTGTGATACCAGGTGTGATGTCGAACCGGTGCCGAGACTGCTCGGCGAACCCGTGCGGTGGGGGACTGTTGAGACGGTCCGCCTACACAATCCCGAACACTCGGGTAGGCTGAGGCGACGCGGTGGCGGCGGTGACCGGGATCTTCGTCGAGCCAGACAACAGACGGACGTCCCGTCCCGCGCATGCGCGCGGGCGCGTCCCCCGGAAGCGCGCCCTATCGGCGTCAATTCCGTCAACAAGGAGAGGAGTCGAGATGACCATCAGGAAGCTAGCGGCGATCGCGGCACTGGCTACGACGCTGTCGATCGCGGCGGCCGCCGCGGCGCAGGCGTCGGTCGTCCGGTGGTGGGTGAAGCCGCCGGCCGGTTATGGCGAACTGACGCCGGGAACGCCGGAAACGCTCAATTCAGCGGCGAAACTGATCATCACACAAAACACGGGAGCCCTCGGGAAGTGCGTGTTCAAGGACATCGAGACGATCGAAAACCCGCTGAGCGCGACCGCGTCGGGAGTGGATGACATGACCCTGTTCGTGGGCAGCTGCAAACGATACCCGTGGCCGTGCACGACGACGGAAACGGCGTCGGCGGTCGGCACCGGCCTACCCTGGCCATCGGTGCTCACAGAACCGGCACTGGGGATCTTCGCCGATTCGTTCAGCGGTGTCTCGATCGAATTCAAATGCTCAGGCAGTGGGGCGTCCGCTGTCTACACTGCGTCGTTGTTTGAACCCGAAGTGCTTCCGAACAATCTCAAGTTCACGTTTGCCAACAACAAACTCAAATCCGGGGTGCACGAAATCAGCTTCAGCGGCAATGACAAAGTCAAACCGCTGATCCTGAAAAAGGTCGAGGCCAAATAGCAGCGCCGCCGGTGTCCGGGGCACGCACCCGGACGCCGGCGCTCGTTTACGGCGGTTGACCACGTCGGGTGGCGAGCCCGAGCGCGCGTTGACGTCCGCTGGGATCCAGCGCCACGCCAGCAAAGGCGCCTCCGCCGCTAGCCACTCATGGTGGATCGCGCCCGAATCGCGCTTCTCCTCAAAAGGAGGCGCCGCCGCGAGTTCCACCCACGCTGTCGCCTTGGACGACGTTGAGGCGTCTCGCGCCTGCGAAGGCAAGCTACCGCTTTCGCCCGGCGGAGGCGAGAGTCGCAGGCAAGTCGAGGACTTCACGCGCGGATTACAAGCGGCTGAGTGTGCAGCGCGCACGAATGATCCAGCCAGCCGCTCCACATGGCAGCAGCACCGGCGAGTGAAAGCGGTCGTTCTGCGGTTATCGTTGAGACTGTGCTGGGATCAGGCAGTGCGCGCACGAAGGCCTCGACGGCGATGGTCGCGTCATCCACGTGACTGGGGCCCTTCGCGGTGGCGCTCACGAACGCCTCCCAGATCAGTAGGCCGCTGTTCGCGCGCACGAATGGCTCCCACTCCAGATGGAGCGCTGCATCAGTGCAGCGGTGGCGTATCGCCGCCAGCACCCATGCTGCCTGCACCAAGCCAGTCGCCAAGGCACCAGTGCCTGCTCCCGCCGACCACGCTCGGTTGCCCTCGCCGGCACGCGCCGCCCCGAGCATGTCAGCAGACTCGGGGACGGGGATGAACAACGGACACTCGAAGCCGAGGGCCACTGGGCGGCCCAGGTGTAGCTCCGCCACTACCGCCTCGGCCAGGTGCGCCGGGCTTGAACTGTCGCGATCCTGAACCCATGCTCCCGGAAAGCGACGCGCGCGCCCACCCAAAATTCCCAGACTTGACCGATCCAACATCGGCACAGAAAACTGCAAGGCCATCCATAGACGGCACTTTGACACGAGTCGCGACTGCTGGCACTCTCCGTGATCTTCTCGAGCGTCTGGAGCGCGAAGGCCGCAGTCTTTAGCTGAGGCGCGCAGCTCTCGCCGCCCAGGTGTTCGCGCAACCGCTCGCTCAGCCCGTCGCCCGACCGCTCGCCGGTACTACATGCTATCCTCGTCAAAAGGGCCTCAAAATGAGGCCATTGCTCCATGCCTGGACGCGTATACACCCCACTCCTCGAGTTCGCCACGGACCAGTACGGGTACGTGTCCACCCATGACGCGCGCGAGCTGGGGATACCGCCACGACGGTTGAAGCTCATGGCCGAACGGGGCTCACTCTCGCGGGTCGCGCCGGGGCTCTACCGTTTCCCGCCCGGGGTCGTGCCGATCACCCCGCTGGATCAGTACATCGAGGCGACCCTGTGGCCCGGCGGGCGAGGGGTCATCTCGCACGACACCGCCCTCGCCGTGTACGAACTCAGCGACGTCAACCCCAGCAAGGTGCACGTGACGGTCCCACGCGCCTACAGAGTCCGGCGCAAGGAGGTGCCGGCGGTCTTTGTGATCCACCATGCCGACCTGGCCGACGAGGATGTGACGCGGTTTGAGGGGATACCGATCGTCACCACTCAGCGTGCGATCCGCGACGCGCACGCCGTACATCTCGGGCCGGCGCTGATCGGACAGGCCATCGACGACGGACAACGCCGCGGCCTGCTATCGCGAGCACAGGCTGATGCGCTGCGTGAGGAGCTGGGTGTGCAGGTCGGCGTGGGGATGCGCCGGTGAGCCCGCCGCTCGGCCCTTTCAAAGCGCCCAAGCACCCCACCGACGCGACGCTCGCACATGAGACCCCGGCGGTCACGGTAGGATGAGCATGTCATGGCCACCAAGCGACAAACATCCACCAGGCGCGCAGCTTCTTCAGCTGCGCAGATCGCTGCCAGCAACGGTCGGCGCGTGCACAAGCCCAAGGTGACCGATCCAAAGAAGCGGGCGGAGACGATCAAGCGGGCGACGTCCCGCATCAAGACGACCGCGCGGATCGACACGATCACCAACGGCCGGGATTAGCAGGGCGTGGCTGCACGCGGCCGTCCGCCGCTCCCTCGCGGCGTAGTGGCCTTCGATGACGATGATTGGCACCCGCCCAGCCCGGTGCTGATCGACACCAATGTTGTCGCCGAGGCGCTCTTGCCGAACGAGCCAGAGCACGCCGAGTGCGCGACCGTCTTGCACAGACTGGCCGAAGCTGGCACAACTGTCGTCTTCAGCCGGTTGCTGGAGGTCGAGCTGTGGGAGGTGATCTTCAATCTCGCTCTTCGTGAGCGCCATCCGCGCAAGGATCTGCGCCACATCCGCTACGACAGTCGCATCAGAAAACGCGCCGCGCGCCTGCTCGCCCAAGCCCAGACGGGATGGGATGAACTGCTCGACACGCTCTCCTGGCTGCGCGTCGAGATGCACGAGGTCGCCTCAGATGTGCCCAAGCTGATGCAGGACTACGGGTTCCAGTCCTACGACGCCGTACACGCCGCCACGTTACTGGACAACAAATGCACCGACCTCATCACGCGCGACGGCGGCTTCGCCGCCCTCCCGCCGGCCGTCGCCACACTGCACACGACTCGGGCCCGGCTCGCCGGCACACGAGTCCGGCGGCGACGGACGGGTTACTGAACGCGCCGCCTCCGGACTGCAAGTGGTTCGATGTCAGGACACCGAATCCGCAGCAGACCGGAGCGGGCTCCGTTTGGGACCAAAGCCCGATCTCCGGTCCCAAACCCTCCAGAAAAGTCCGCAAATAAGCGTATTCTGGTAAGCGTTCAGTTGGTCTGGGGGACATAATCTTGGGGCGTCGAATCTGTATGCGTGGAGCGCGTTGAGGCTGAGGCGATCTACGGGCAGGGCCGCGAGGCGGTGGTGGGGGTGCTGTTGGCGCTCTCGGCCCAAAATGAGCGGCTGGCGTCGCAGGTCGAGGTGCTGGCCGCGAGGGTTGCGCGCCAGGACGAGCGGATCGCTGTGCTGGAGCGTCGGCTGAATCGCAGCTCGCGTAACTCCTCCAGCCCGCCGAGCGTCGATCCGCCGAACAAGAAGCCCAAGCGTGGGAAGGACCCTTCCGGGCGTTCGCAGGGCGCCCAGTCGGGGCATGAGGGTCACGGCCGTGAGCTGCTGCCGCTCTCGGCCGTGGATGAGGTCATCGAGCACTGGCCTGAGCGCTGTGAATGCGGTCACACCTTCGCTGCAGGTGATCTGCTCGCGGTCGGCGAGACGCTTCGCCACCAGGTCGAAGAGCTGCCCGTCATCTCCGCGCAGGTGATCGAGCATCGCGCTCAGCGGGTTTGCTGCCCTGGCTGTGGCAGGCACACGCGGGCCGAGATCCCAAGCGATATCGCCGCGAGCACGTTCGGGCCGCGCTTTCAGGCGGCGGTGGCGGCTCTGTCGGTACGCAACCGTGTCAGCCGCCGTGATGTGGTGGAGCTCTGCGAAGAGCTCTTCGGCGCGCGCATCTGCGCCGGCACTGTCGACGCGATCCTCACGCGCGTCGCGGACGCGCTGGCTGACCCTTACCAGGATCTGCTGGGACGCGTGCGCTCAAGCGAGAGCTTGAACATGGACGAGACGGGCTGGCGCTTGAAAGGCGCCCAGCGCGCACTGTGGGGCATGTTCACCGCGCGCCACGCCGTCTTCGCTGTCGCCCCCGGCCGCCACGAGGAGCACGCCAAACGCCTGCTCGAGGGACACGCCGGGATCGTGACCTCAGACCGCTGGTGGGCCTACAGCCACCTGCCGCTCTCACGCCGCCAGCTCTGCTGGAGCCACCTAAAGCGCGACTTCCAAGCCCACGCCGAAGGCCTGGCCGCCGAGAAGGAGTTCGGCGAGCACGGCCTTGAACTCTCACGGAAAATCTTCTGGGCCTGGGAGGTCTTCCAGCACACCGCCGATCGCAGCGAGCTAAAGCGCACGATCCGCTGCCTGCAACGCGAGTACAAGCCGATCATCCGCCGCTACGCCTCAAAGCGAGCGCGCAACAAGCGCTGCCGGGGCATGGCACGCAACCTCCTGAAGGCCTGGCCAGCGCTCTGGACGTTCGCCGCGCACAACGATGTCGCGCCGACCAACAACCACGCCGAGCGCTCGCTGCGCAGCGCCGTCATCTACCGCAAGCTCTGCCTGGGCAGCCAATCCGAGAGCGGCGAGCGGCGCATCGAGCGCCTCCTCTCAACACACACAACCTGCCGCCTACAGCAGCGCTCCCTGTTCGCTTACCTCGCCGAAACGCTCACCACCCACGCCCGCGGCGACCCAGCCCCCCACCTCGCCTGAAACACCCACGCCGCACCGAGGGACTGAACGCTTACGTATTCTGGTCCCATTGAACCGCTCGTCGGCTACCAGTAAAGATCCTCCAAATCGGCACCTTTCCATACGTCCTCCGGGGCGCATCGCACCCAGGAGGTCGCGAGTTCGAGTCTCGCTAGCTCCATCACACGCACGAGGGTCGAACCGCCGACCTCTTGGTTCGACCTCTCGTCCGCCCCTGGCCATTTCTAACGGCCCCACAGGGCATAGAGGACGATCAGTGGTCCTTGAATGGCTCTCACGCGACCATTCCAGGCCGCGCCACTATGCGCCACTATGCTGGGACACCGTGAACGACGTCATCGACGGCCCTTTCCACAAGGGCCAACCCGTCTGGGTGATCCAGGGCGACGGCTCGCGGCGGCCTGCCGAGTACGTCGGCGAGGGAGAGCTCAGCGCGTGGTTCGGCGGATCGCCCACGGTCATCGTCGTCTATCCCAACACCCACTCCGGCGCCGCGGTCGAGGTCGATCGCGTGATCGCCCGCGACGCGTCCGACTGAGAGTATGAGCTCGGCGGCATCCTCGCCGACCGTCGCTCATGGGCCTGCACTTCGAAATCTCCCAACACTTCCTCGACGAACCGGCCCAGCGGGCCGGCTTCATCCTGCTGGGGATGTTCCTGCTCTCCTTCCTGTTCATCCGCACCAGCGCGCGCCTGATCCGCAGCCCCCGCGTCTCCTGGTGGCCGGGCAGCGTGCAGACCAGCAGCGGCCTGCACCTGCACCACCTCGTCTGGGGGATCGTGCTCCTGCTGGCGTCCGGTTTTCTGAACTTCGCCCTCGCTCCCGGCGGCCTATCGCTCGACGTGCTCGCCGGCCTGTTCGGCATCGGCGCCGGGCTCACGCTCGACGAGTTCGCGCTGTGGGTGCGCCTGGAAGACGTCTACTGGGCCGAGCAGGGCCGCGCCTCGCTGGACGCCGTCGTCGTCGCCGCCCTGCTTGGCGGCCTGATCGTCCTCGGCATCGCCCCGTTCGACCTCTCCAACCAGTCCTCCGCGATCGCCTCGCTCGCGCTCGTCGTCGCGGTCGACGTCCTCCTCTGTGCCCTGGCGATCCTCAAGGGCAAGCCCATTCTCGGCCTCGTCGGCATCTTCATACCGTTCACCTCGCTCACCGGCGCGATCCGCCTGGCCGCGCCCACCTCGCCCTGGGCCCGTCGGCGCTATCCGCCCGGTAGCGCCAAGCTGACCCGCTCGCAGGCGCGCTTCGAGCGCATCGCCCGCCGGCGGCTGCGCGCCCGCAACGCGATCGGCGGGGCTCCCTCTACCGGGTCCTGAAGCTGGACCGTTTGCCGTGAGCGGCGGCCGGGCATCGCACCACCCGGCCGGCCGACTCGCGTTCTGTTGTGCGATCGGGCGTTGCCCTACCCCTCCGCCGCCGCGATCGCGATCGCGTCCTGGTCGTCCAGGTCGAGCGCCTCCTCCTCGTTGCCGGCGATGCCGTGCAGGGCTCCCGCGCCGCCATCCTCCGACGGGCCGTCCCCGTTGCCGGACGGGCTGCCGAGGAACTGCACGGTGCGGGCGACGACGCTCACCGCCTGGGCGTTGCGGCCATCCTTGGTCTGCCACTCGCGCCAGTCCAATCGCCCGTCGATCGCCACGGCGCGGCCGGTATGCATGTAGCGGGCGACGTTCTCGGCGGGGGCGCCGAACACGACGACGTCGAAGAAGTTCGGCTTCTCGCCCCACTCGCGCGTTCCCGGGTCCCGGCGGCGGCCGTTGACCGCGATCCGCAGATGGCAGACGCTTCCGCCCGAGGGCAGCGCGCGCAGGTCGGGGTCGCTGGTCAGCCGCCCGGTGAGGACGACGTTGTTGATGTTGCTGACAGACATACTCGTCTCCTGTTCGATCGTGGATCGAGGCCGGATGGCCTCCATCCCTTCTCCGACGAGACAGACGAAACGGGACAAGACTTTTTGGCGAGCGGTTTCGCAGCCGCGCTCGACACCGGGGATGAGCTTGATTTTGGAAACGCTGTGTACCGATCGGAGATCCCGGGATCTCCGATCGGCCAACACGCGCCAGGCCGCGGTAACTGCGACCTTTGCTCGCCGCCCGCGTGGGCTCGGCATCCTCGACAACCCGCCCCTCCAGTCCCTGGCACCTGTGACCGTCGCCACCACGCCGTATCGTGCAACGCTCGTGCCCACCCAAGCCATCGTGCTGGCTCTGGCCGCCTCGGTCTATCCGCCCGCCGTCGCGGCCGTGATCGCGCTCGGGCGGGGCGCCGAGGTCCGCTCGCGCGTGTTTGCGTTCGTGCTCGCGGCCATCCTCGTCACGTACGCGGTCGGCGCGCTGATCCTCTACGCCCTGGTCGAACTCGGCGCGACCGGCTCCCACCACATCACGCCCGGCGCCGCGATCGACATTGCGCTCGGGGTGCTGCTCTTCCTGCTGGCCCTGCGCCTGCACCGCCGCCGGCCCGAGCCCGCTGCCGCCGCGCAGGCGAGCACGGACAGCGCGTCGCCGTCCAAGATCGAGCGCTACCTGCAGAGCCGCCGCCTGGCGTTCGTGCTCGGCATCGTCCTGTACGTGCTGCCCTCGCCGATCTACATCGGCGCGGTCAAGTCGGTTGCCGACGCGAACCTCTCGACCAGCGGCGAGCTGGCGTCGCTCGTGGTCGTCGTGGCGATCATGCTGTGGATGGTCGAGCTGCCGATGCTGATGCTGCTCGCCGTTCCCGCGCGCGCGGCGAGCACGCTGGCAGCGATCAACCTGTGGTTCGCCAGCCACGGCCGCACGCTGGCGATCTTCGCGGCTATCGGGGTTGGGATCTACCTGATCGTCAAAGGCATCGTCGCTCTTGATTGACCTGGCCTGACCCGATCGCTAGGTCTCGATGTCGGCGGCGGGCGTCCCGGCGGGGGGCGCTTCGGCGGCGGGCATATCGGCGGGTTCCACTGGTGTGCCGCGGCCCCGCTTGGCCTGCCGCCTGGCTTTGCGCGTCGCCGACTGCTCGGCGCTCTTCTGGCGCGCTTCGGTGTAGGACTGCTGCACGAGCGTTTTGCCGCCCGACCAGCCGAACGCCCGCACGAGCAGCACGATCGCCAGCACGATGCTCCAGACCGTGACCACCAGCTGCTGGGCCACTGAGTACGCGGTTGCGTTCGACGCGCTGGTGATGCCTTTCAGCGAGACGACGTTGAACGCCTGCGTCACCCCCGCGCCGCCCGGGGTGACCGCGGTCACGTTGGCGATCGAGTTGCTGGCCACGACGCGCATGATCGTGTGGAAGCTGATCGGGATCCCGTACGCCCCAAGGAACACGGCGATGATGCCGAGACCCGCCGCCCAGCTGATCGTCTGAGGCAGCACGACCCGTCCCATGAACGCGCGCGGATGAACGAGGATCTGTCCGCCGACCTTCGCCTGCTCCCACCACTTGGCGATCCGCTCGCGCAGCATCTGCGCGACCAGGACCAACAGCATCGCGATCCCCGCGAGCAGGATCGCGACGGCCACCGGATGTTCGCTGACGAACCCGAGCTGCAGGTCGAACGACCCGCCGACGGTCAGGAACAGATACACATAACACGCGGTCCCGATGATCGTGAAGAAGATCTTCTCGACCACCATCCCCGCCAGCACCCCCGCGAACGCGGCGCCGGCGATGATCGTCGTGAACATCAGCAGCATCGCCAGCGTGCCCAGGTTCGCGGGCAGCACCCAGTTCAGCGCCACCGCCGCGGCGTAGCAGGCGAGCACCTGCACGAGCCTGATCTCGCTGTGCGGATACCCGTAGCGCAGGATCGAATGCCACGAATACCCCACCAACGTCGTCTGCAGCGTCACAAGCACGATCGCGCCGATCAGGCTGGCGACCGGCAGGCTCGTGATCGTGTCCCATATGTGCCTGAACCAGGCTTCGATGTTCCAGCCGAACAGCGTCGCGCCCGCGCCGATCACCACGATGATCAGCCCGCCGACCAGGATTCGTCTCACGTGCTTAGATTAGGCTCTCAGCAGTCAATCCGATTCTCAGCTGCATCGCGCGCGCCCGTAGCTCAGTGGTCAACGGTTCTCTTCGGGGAGCCAAAGAGCAGCGGTCTTTCAAGCCGCAGGCCGCGGGTTCGATTCCCGCCGGGCGCATTTTCGGAAGGCCCCTCAGTCCTGGGGATTGGGGGGTCGGGGCGGGTGGCTGGTGGTCCGTGGGTACCACCCGTGGGTACCAAACGGAGGCCCTCGGGTGCCGTTCTCGGAGGGTGCCATCCGCTGTACGCGAGCCCGGCAGTCGGAGCACAAATGGCCTCGTCATCGCCGGACGCCGTCGATGGGGCGGTGTTCGCCGGGTCTGCACTACGCCGCGGCGGCAACGCCGGGGATTCGAATTACGCGCCTGATACGTTCTCGCGCCAGTGCTGTTCTTCATTGACGAGACATGGCAGCAGGTTGGCGGCCGGGATGTAGGCGCTCTCGCGGCAGTCGGGATTCCCAGGGCGAGATACAACGCCTTCTGCCGCGAGATCTGGGGGATCAAGCAGAACGTCCTCGGCGCGAACCAGCTCGACGAGTGCGAGATCAAGGGCACGAGCTGCTTCGCGAAGTCGGCGTTTCGCAAGCGCGAAGGCGACGCCGGCCACTCGAAACTGCTTCAGGCCGCCGAGGAGACCTTCGCGGCGATCCCCAAGTACGGGGGATGCGCGTTCGCGGTCTGGACGACCCACGAGGAGTGGATGCTGCTGCGCAACCCCAATCCCGAGAGCCTCTCCCGGGTGTACGTCGAGCTGCTGCAGGACTTCAAACGCTACATGCGGGCTTGTCGAGGGACGGGCCGTCAGGGGCTGCTGTTCTTCGACAATCGGGGCAGGAGCGAGGACGCAAGCGCGGCGTGCGCGATACAGAACTTCATCGTCCGGGTGCATCCGGACTGGCGGCGATACTTCATGCAGACGCCGCATTTCACGGTCAGCGCCGTCAGTCCGGGACTTCAGGCGGCCGACCTGGTCGCGTATCTCGCTGCCCACCAGCTCGATATGACCGTCAGGCCAGAGCTCGTGCCCTACTGGGACATCGTCAGGAGCATGGCGTTTGGCGGCCAGAAACCCGCTCTACGCGCCGTATAGAGCAGCAAAAAAGGGCCGGGGGAAGCAAGCTTCCTAAGCGTCGTTAAGAGCGACGAACCGACCCTTCTGCACAATAACTATACACGCAGGACATGGTCATGCGCCGATGAGGGAAGGCGCAACAACTCGTTCACGCCCGCCCGAGCGGTGGCTTGGGCGGCTCGCCTACAGGCTTACGTCCTGGTCGAGCAGCAGGGCCTCGATCCGAGCTCATTGGTTGGGGGTCTTGCAGTTGTGAGATTGGGGCCATCGCGGTTACAGACCGCGATCTGCCGTTGATGCTGTCCGGTAGGCCGGGTTGGGTCCCGGGCTGGTGACGGTATGACTCGTAGTCTGTCTGTCGGCCGTCGCTCTGGCCTGACCGAACGTCCGTTGTGTCGTCCGCCACCACCCGGGACCTTGGCGTGACCTAATAGGAGCGTGGCAACCGCCCCCAGGAAGGCCTGTCCGCCCGAGGTCCACTTCACCGAACCCATCGACGTGCTGGATGATTGTGATCGGAGCGGATGTCCACAAGAGCACCCACCCGCTCGCAGCCGTCGACGCCGCGACCGGGCAGCTCTTCGAGAGAGTTTCCAGCCCGCCGCGGCTCTGCCTGTTCGCGGTAGGACTTGAAGGCGGCTCGGTCAACGTCTGAAATACTCCTCCCGTGCGCGGCTCACTATCACTCGCCGCAAGCATCTTGTTGCTGTCTGCCAGCGGATGTGGAGCGGCGACTGTTCGCTCGCCGCCGCAAGCTACCCACTCGACTCGTGTTGCTGTTGCTGCGGATCAGCTGACATCACAGAGCTGCTCGGCCAGCATCATGTCGAACGGCAGCTCGCGCGAAGTCCGTTATTGCGAATACGTGCTACCAGACGGACGACGATTCAACTGCAACATGGCGTCCTTTCAAACCTCGGCACCGACAACCAGCGAGGTCGAGGACAGCAAGGCGTGCGTCGCCCTGCCCCGCGTCTCTCCGCCAACGGCGTCGCATGCCGTCGTCAAGGCGATTAGAAGTGCACGAGCCTGTCTGATGCACGCCGGACTGGCGGTCAAGGGCGGGCCCGTCCCGCCCGAAGGACATGGCCCCGGCGGTCCAGAAGGCGAGCTGATCGTCAGCGACGCACTGATCGCCTTCTACATCGATCCTGGCACCGCCAAGCGGGCCGAACCCGAAGTCCTCCACAATGCTCGCAGCTTTCACGGAGAGGTCGAACGCCGCGGCACTGTCACGGTCCTGTGGCTCCGGCCACCCCCCAAAGACCTACGCTCAAACGTACACGGGTGCGTATTCACCTAGGGCCTGCTCTGACACGCTTTCGCGGGCTTTTCACGCGGCCGCACGGCAAGGCTGATCGCTTCTCTCCGAGTCGGCTGAAGATCAGGTCCGCAGTCACCGCGGCGGTGCCGGCGGCCTGCTCACTCGTCGTGCCCGCGCGAGCGGCTCAAGGCGCCCCGATGCCGCGGTCGCGTTGGCGCGGAACACGCACAGGCACAACCCACCCGGCCGCGCGGCGGAGTGATACTGCAGGCCGTCGCAGCCGGCGGCGTGCAGTCGCTCGCCGACATCCTGGAACAGGGGCCACTGGTCTCTGCTCGGCTCGGCGGTCGGCAGTCCGAGGGCGGCGAGGGTCTCGGCGCTGGTCAGGTCTGCGACCGAGGGCAGGCTTGCTCGGTAGCGCCAAAGCTCGCGCGGCAGTCCGCGCAGCGGCTCGATCTCGAGCTCCGCGAGCCACCGGTACCACTCGGCCCACACGGTCGCCTCCTCGGCCGCCAGGTAGATGCCCTCGACGGTCTCGCCGCGTTGCCAGCGCCCGTCGGCGGGTGTGGGCGGACGGTGCAACGGGTCGCTGCCGGCGGGGATGTGGCGCAGCCACGTGCCCGTCACCGGCATGCGCGTCGCACGCGGCGCGTCCACGGCGGCTACGTAAAGGTCGGGGATTCGAGTGCGGCGACCATGCGCGAGAGCTCCTCGTAGCCGCCGCCGGCGAGCACGTCGATCGGCTTGCGATGCCCAAGTGCTGTGAGTGGGCGGTTCAGCCACACCGGCACGTAGTCGGCCTCCAGCACCGCTGCCAGCCGGTCGATGATCGCCGAGAGCTCCACCAGTCGTTCTGCCCTGCGCCCGGTGGGCGCGCGCGTGCGGTGAAGCCACGCGCTGACCGTCGAGACGCCTGCTCCGGTCGCCCGGGCGATGTCGCGCTCGGTTAGCGGCGCGAGCTGCCTGATCCGGATCGCCTCGTCTGCGTAAGCCAAGCTCATGCTCCTACTGTAGCAAGAAACGGTAGCAAAACGAAACCAAGATAGAACGGCCGATCAAACGTTCAGTTGCCCTGTTCGCCTCATCCCCTCTGGCCGGGGTATGTCCGAAGTCCTGGAGGCGGCGTAACAGCGGCGCAGCCTCTAGGATCGGAGCCGTGCCCGCAGCGCCGACCGAGTCAAAACGCGAGTCCGAGCGCGAGTCCGAGCGTGACGGCGAGCTGCGGCGGCTGTCGATCGACACGGTCCGTGGCCTGTCCATGGACGCTGTGCAGAAGGCGAACGCCGGTCATCCAGGCACGGCGATGGCGCTGGCGCCGCTGGCCTACGTGCTGTTCAAGCGCTTTTTGCGCGTCAACCCGCGGGACACCGCCTGGCCCGACCGCGACCGGTTCGTGCTCAGCTCAGGGCACGCGTGCGTGCTGCAGTACTCGCTGCTACATCTGTGCGGCTGGGACCTGGGCCTCGACGAGTTGAAGCAGTTCCGCCAGTGGGGCTCGCGCTGCCCGGGCCATCCCGAGCGGGGGCTGACGCCCGGCATCGAGGTCACGACGGGGCCGCTCGGGCAGGGCTTTGCCAACGCCGTGGGCATGGCGATCGCGGAGCGATTCCTCTCAGAGCGCTTCAACCGCCCTGGCAGCGTGGTGGTCGACCACCACACCTACGCGATCTGCTCCGACGGGGACATGATGGAGGGGATCAGCCAGGAAGCGGCGTCGATCGCCGGGCACTTCGGCCTCGGCAAGCTGATCGTCTGCTACGACGACAACCGCATCACGATCGACGGCTCGACCGCGATCTCCTTCGATGGCGAGAACCACCTCGATCGCCTCGCCGCCGACGGCTGGCATGTACAGCGGGTGGCCGACTCCGAGGACATCGACGCGCTCACCGCCGCGCTCACCGCCGCGCGTGAGGAACCAGAGCGCCCATCGTTCATCGCGATCCGCTCGCACATCGCCTATCCCGCGCCGCACGCGGTCGACACCGCCAAGGCGCACGGAGCGGCGCTGGGCGAGGAGGAGGTGCGGGCCGCCAAGGTCGCGATGGGCTTCCAGGATCCAGAGCGCACGTTCTGGGTCGACGAGCAGGTGCTGGAGCACATGTCGCTCGTGGACGCGGGCGCGCGCGAGCAGGCGCGCTGGCAGCAGCGCTTCGATGCCTGGCGCGAGGCGCTGGGAGAGCTCGCGGCCGACTGGGACCTGGCGTGGAACGGCGGCGGGCTGCGCGAGGGCTGGCGCGAGGCGCTGCCCAGCTTCAAGGCGGGCGAGCAGATCGCCACGCGCGCGGCCGGTCAGAAGACGATGGCCGCGTTCTCGCAGTTCGCGCCGAGCACGATCGGCGGGGCGGCGGACCTGGTCGAGTCGACAAAGACCGTGTTCGAGGGCGCCGGCGAGTTCTCACGCCCGCACGCCGGGCGCAACGTCCCGTTCGGCATTCGCGAGCACGCGATGGGCGCGATCGTCAACGGCGCCGCCGCGCACGGCGGCATCGTCAAGCCCTACGGCTCGACCTTCCTGGTCTTCTCCGACTACATGCGCGGGTCGGTGCGGCTGTCGGCGCTGATGGGATTGCCGGTCGTGTGGGTGTGGACGCACGACTCGGTCGGTCTCGGCGAGGACGGGCCCACGCACCAGCCCGTCGAGCACTATGCCGCCCTGCGGGCGATCCCCAAGCTGTGGGTGATCCGCCCGGCGGACGCGAACGAGACCGTACAGGCGTGGCGGGTGGCGCTGGAGCGCGAGGACGGGCCGGTGGCGCTGCTGCTCTCCCGGCAGGGCATCCCGGTGCTCGATCGCGACGGCGAAGGGCTCGGGCCGGCGAGCGAGCTCGAGCGCGGCGGGTATGTGCTGTGGGATTCCTCCCCCGACGCAGGCGAGCAAGAGCTGATCCTGATCTCCACCGGTGCGGAGGTGCCCCTGACGCTCCAGGCCGGGCGGACACTCGCCGGGCAGGGAACGCGGGTGCGGGTCGTGTCGATGCCGTGCATTGAGCTGTTCGAAGCTCAGTCGCCCGAGTATCGCGACCAGGTGCTGCCGCCGGGCGTTGGCGCCCGCCTGGCGGTCGAGCCGGGCGTAAGCCTGAGCTGGTGGCGCTGGGTCGGCGACCGCGGCGACGTTCTCGGGATCGACCGCTTCGGCGCCTCGGCGCCGGGCGAGAAGGTGTTGGAGGAGCTGGGGTTCAGCGTCGAGAACATCGCTGCGCGTGCGCGTGCGCTGCTGAAGGAGGCATCGAACTGATGGAGGGGCCGCTGCAGCGCGTGTCGGCGTACGGGCAGAGCGTGTGGATCGACTCGCTCTCGCGCGCGTCGATCCGCGGCGGGCACCTGCAGGGCCTGATCGACGACTACGCGGTTGTCGGGGCGACGTCGAACCCGACGATATTCCAGACGGCGATGTCCAAGGCGAGGCCTACGACGAGCAGCTGCGCGAGCTGTCCGGCCGCGACGCGAGCGACGTGTTCTGGGCGCTGGCGGTGCGCGATATCAAGGACGCGTGCGACGTGTTCGCGCCAGTGTTCGAGGCGAGCGGCGGGCGCGACGGGTACGTCTCGCTGGAGGTCGATCCGACGCTGGCGTACGAGACGCTGCAGACGTTCCGCGAGGCGATCGACCTGCACGAGACCGTGGACAAGCCGAACCTGCTCGTCAAGATCCCCGCGACCAAGCCGGGGCTGGCGGCGATCGAGGACGTGATCGCCCGTGGCCGCTCGATCAACGTGACGCTGATCTTCTCCCTGCGCCGCTACGCCGAGGTCGCCGAGTCCTACATCCGCGGACTCGAGCGCCTGGTCGCGGCCGGCGGAGATCCGCGCAAGGTGGCGTCGGTGGCGAGCTTCTTCGTCTCGCGCATCGACACCGAGGCCGACCGGCGCCTGGATCAGGTATCGGATTCAGCGTCAGCCGGGGCGGGCGGGACCGCCCGGGCGGGCGGGGCCGCAATCAAGCTCAAGGGCAAGCTGGCGGTCGCCAACGCGAGGCTCGCCTACGAGCACTACAAGAGCACATTCGCGGGAGCGCGCTGGGAGTTCCTGGCCGGCAAGGGCGCCACGCCCCAGCGCGTGCTGTGGGCCTCGACATCCACCAAGAACCCGGCCTATCCCGACACGCTGTACGTCGACGATCTGATCGGCCCGGACACGGTCAACACGATGCCCCAGCAGACGATCGACGCCTATCAGGACCACGGCGACCCCAAGCCGCGCCTGGAGCAGGACCTCGACGAAGCCCACGCCCTGATCGACAAGCTCGCGGCCGTGGGCGTCAGCTACGAGGACGTCACCGACACGCTCGAGCGCGAGGGCGTGGAAAAATTCTCCGACTCCTTTACGCAGCTGCTGGACGGCCTGCGCACCAAGCAGGCGGCGCTCGCGTCCGCCTGACTCACGAGTACGGGATCGGGATCAGCACGGCGATCTGTAGCGGTCCCGACGGGAACGCTTCGGCGTGGAGCGTGAACACCCGGTAGTCCTGCCCCTGATAGTGGAACGCGCCTTCGGCGGGGATCTGGGCTGGGGGTAGACGGAAGCTGCTCATCACCACCTGCGGGTGGGTGGGGCTCTTGTACATGACCACCCTCAGACCGGCCAGCCGCTGTGCGAGCAGCAGGTAGCCGAGGTCGTCCTGGATCGAGAGCACGACGCTGCCGATCCGCTTCCCTTTCAGGCGCAGCGGCGCGCGCACTGGCGCGAGCACGTCCGGGCCGCCGACGTCGGAGAGCAGCTGTCCTTCCGAGCTGACCCGCAGGCGCACGATGTGCTCGTTGAGCAGGTCGTCGATCGCCAGCCTGCTCGCTTCCGGTTCGCGCTGGGCGACCGCGCGCAGCAGCGGCCGGTTGTGCTGCACGCGGTGAACCTGGGCGAGCGCGCTGGCGCCGGTCTCGCCCGCATAGATCAGCCGCGCGACGCGGCTCAGCGTGTTGACGAGCGTGTCCGTCCTCGTCCGAGCGCACAGCGGCGCAATCGAGGGGATCGACTTGAGCAGGTACACGCGCAGCGGACCGCCGGTCGGGTAAGAGGATGCCGCGAACGAGGTGTAGCGGTAGTGGACGCCACCGACGGTGAGCGCGCCCCGCGCCGGGAGCTCGCCCGGCCCCAGCGCGAACGAGCCGGCGATGCTGCGCCCGTGTTCGCGCAGCGCGGCCTTGCCTTCGGCGATCCCGTTCACCTCGTCGATGAACCCTTCGTCGGCCCACACGCTCGCCACGAAGCTCGCGACCGGCACGCCTGCCGCGTCTAGGATCGTGCCGTGCAGCGGCGCGAGCGCGTCCGGCCCGCCGGCGTCGACTAGCACCCGGCCGCCGCCTTCGGCGCCGGCGCCTTCACGAATCACCTTCAGGTTTGTCATGTGCCCGGTCGCGATCAGCGCCTGCGCCGCCGCGCGCGCGGCCCGCGGATCGTCACGTTCGACGGCTTCGCGCAACGGGATCGAGCGCGCGATAAAGCTCAGCGCCGCCGCTGTGCGCTCGCTGGAGACCCCCTCGTGGTAGACGCGCTGCGCCACGTCGCCGAGCGCGCCGAGCACCGTCTCAGAGCACGCGCTCGAGACGGCCTGCACCCGGGGGTTGGCGCTCACACCCGCGCCGAGGCCGCCGTTAGCGGTCGCTCCCCAGGCTGCCGCCAGGCCGGCGAGCAGCGCGCAGACGGCAGCGACACGCACTGTGCGCGATGGCTTTCCCACCCCCGACACGATCGCGGTGAATCTTAAGGGTTTGTTTAAGCGGTGGTGAGACTGCGCTCAATCCAGTGCCGCTACGGTGGGCCGATGGATCCAGGCGCCGCATCGCGCGAGCCGCTGTCTGGGCACGTACCCGTGCCTGCATCCGAGCGCGGCCACTGGCTGCTGGCGGGAACCGTCGCGGCGGTGGGCGCAGCGGTGCTGCTGGCCGTGCTCACCGGGCTCGTCGGCCGCTCGACGTCGGTCTCCGCGGCAGCGGCCCCGCCCCCGGTGCTGGTGGTCGCGACCACGCCCGTCCCTGCCCGAGACGCTGCCGACGGCGCGCCAGCCGGCGCCCGCAGCAGCAACGGCGCCCGCGCGGCGATCGTCGCCCAGCCCTCGCCCGCGCAGCAGCGCCAGGCGCTGGCGCGCCTGGCCGATCCGCTGCAGACGCACGTGCCCAGGCGTTGGATGGAAGGGTTCTACCCGATCTACTCCGTCGCGCAGAGCACGTTCGGCGTCAGCTGGCTGCTGATCGCCTCGATCCACGAGCAGGAGTCCGCGTTCTCGACCGCACCGGGCACGTATCGCGGCCTGAACTTCGCTCACTGCTGCGGTGGGCCGATGCAGTTCAACGTGACGAACGGGTCCCGCCCGGGCGCCGGATCCACCTGGGATCTCGTCAGCGACTCCTACATCTACGGCCACCGCCCGGCGACCTACGACCACATGACGGCCACTCACCCGTCGATCTACGACGACTTCGACGCGATCATGGCCGCCGCACACCTGCTCTCGGCGGACGGCGCCACGCTTGCGCTCGATGAAGGCGCGTGGGACGCGGCGTACGACTACTACGGCCACGACGCCGCCGGCGTCGCCTACGCCGATCAGGTGCTCGCGCGGGCGATCGGCTGGTCACAGCACGGGTTCTGCATCAACTGCGGCTCCGAACCGGCGATGGTCTCGGCCGTTCACGCAGCCTACGGCGCACCCGTGCTCGCGGCGCTTGGAGCCGAAGAAGTCGCCGCCGCCCGGGCTCGCGCGGCCACGCGGGCCAAGTCCGCAAAGCACCCCAAGCGTTGAGAAGGGGCTAGGCGGCCTGCGCGAGCAGCTCGCCCGCTACCCGGTCGCTCGCGCCGTCGGTGCCGCCGAGCAGGCGCCGTGAGAGCTGCGCGCGGCGAAAGTACAGCGGCGCGTCGTGCTCCCAGGTCGCACCGATACCGCCGTGCACCGAGATCATCGTGCGCGCGGCGTGGTCCAGAGCACGCCCGGCCACCGAGCGCGCGGCGCCGGCCGCGAGCGGGAACTCGTCCGGCGCTCCCGCGCGGGCCCAGCCAGCGTAGTAGAGCAGCGAGCGCCCATTCTCCAGCTGGCGCAGAACCTCGGTGAGCGAGTGCTTGACCGCTTGGTAGGAGCCGATCGCACGCCCGAACGTGAACCGCTCCTTGGCGTAGGCCACCGATACGTCCAGCGCTGTCTCGACGCTGCCGAGCGACTCGGCCGCGATCAACGCCTGGGCGAGATGCCACGCCGCCGCGAGGGACTCCACAGGCGCGTCCAGCACGACGGCGGGGGCGTCCTCGAGCGAGACGTGTCCGAGCGAGCGGGTCGCGTCATAGCGGGTCACGGGTTCGACGCTCACGCCCGCGGCGTTCGCCTCGATCGCGACGGCCACGGGCTGGGAATCGAGCATGGCGACCCCCACGAGCAGGTCGGCGCCGGGCGCGTCGGGCACGAACGACAGCTCACCGCTGACCTTCGCCGCGTTCCCATCGCCAGAGCTCACGGCCGTGGGCACCGCCGGCCGGTCGAGACCGGCGCGCGGGTCAGCGCTCCAGCGCTCCTCCACGTCGCTCGGCGGGCTCGCCGGCAGGTAGGCCGCTCGCCGCTCGCCGCTCGCGAGCTCGGGCAGGAGCTCGGCTGCGTTTGGCGAGTCGTTCAAGATCGCGCTGGCCGGCAGGTGCCCGAGCAGGGGGACGGAGGCGAGCACGCGGCCGCACTCCCCGAGCACGAGCATCGCGTCGAACACGTCCAAGCCGGCGCCGCCGTGGGTCTCGTCGATCAGCAGGCCCGGCCAGCCGGCCTCGCACGCGAGCGGCCACAGGTCCGGCAGCGCGTCCCCGTCCCCGTCGAGCGCCGAGCGGGCGGCTTCGAAGGTCTCCTGGCGCGACAGCGCGCCGCGGGCGGCCTCGCGCAGGAACTCCTGCTCGTCTGAGAGCGTCAGGTTCATTACGCCGCCGCTCCTTCCTTGGAGCGAAGCTCCGAGAACGGGATCCCCTTGTCCAGGCGCGGCTCGGGAGGCAGTCCGAGCACGCGCTCGCCGATCGTGTTGCGCAATATCTCTTCGGTCCCACCGGCGGACTTCAGACCGGGCAGGAACGAGATCATGTAGGTCCACTCGCTGTCGGAGGCGAGCGCGTCGGGCCCGAGGACGTCGGCGATCAGCTCGCCCGCCTTGATCGCGCCGCTGACGATCGTGACCTTCGCCAAACCCGCCTCAGGGCCCGGTATCTGACCCCGCTGCAGCGCGGTCAGCGTGCGGTAGCCGGTGAACCTGACCGCCAAGAGTTCGCTTGCGATCTCGCCGAGTTGGTGTCTGACCTGCGGGTCGCGCCGGGCTTGCTCGTCGTGAGCGATGGCGGTTGCGAACCTGCTCGAGTTATAGCCGAGCCCCTCGCCGCCGAGGCCGATCGTGACGCGCTCGAACATCAGCGTCGTCAGCGCCGTGCCCCAGCCGTTGCCGACGCCACCGACGACCGTGTCGGCGTCGAGCGGCACATCGTCGAAGAACACCTCGTTGAACTCGGCCTCGCCGGAGATCTGGCGCAAGCCGCGCACGGTCACGCCGGGCGCGTCCATCGGCACGACGAACATCGTCATGCCCTTGTGCTTGGGCACGTCGGCGTCGGTGCGCGCCAGCAGCAGGCCGTAGGCGGCGAACTGGGCATTGGTCGTCCATACCTTCTGGCCGCTGAGCCTCCAGCTGCCGTCGTCCTGCAGGCGTGCGCGCGTCTGCACCGCCGCCAGATCAGAGCCCGCAGCGGGCTCGGAGAACAGCTGACACCAGACCTCGTCGCCGTGCAGCATCGAGCCCAGATAGCGCCCCTTCTGGTTCTCGTCGCCGTGGGCGATGATCGTTGGGCCGAGCATGCCCACGCCGATCGCGTCGAGGATCCCCGGCACTTTCGCGCGCGCGATCTCCTGGTTGCAGATCACCTGCTCGATCGGCCCCAGTCCCTGGCCGCCGTACTCCTTGGGCCAGGTCACGCCCGCGAGGCCGCCCTCGGCGAGCTTGCCCTGCCAGGCGCGCCGCGCCGCGAGGATCTCCGCCTCGTCGCTCAGCGCGTCTTGACCGGAGAGCACCGGCGCCTGCGAGGAGTGCTCTGCAAGCCAGCTGCGCACCTGTGCGCGGTAGGCGGCCTGCTCGGGTGTGTCGTCGAGATCCACGGGCTACTCCCTCTCTTGCGCTCTCGTTTTCGTTACTGGCTGACTGGCCAGTCAATCTTTTCTGGACAGACTCTACACCCCCGCGGGGATCGGCGGCTCGGGAACGGGCGGCTGGTGGTAGACGCCTTCGAACCCGCGGTTGAGCAGATCGCTGGCCTGGGTGCCGGGGTCGGGCGAGTGCAGCAGCACGACCCCGAGACTGACTCCGTCACGCGTGGCGGTCGCCACCAGGCAGCGCCCGGCCGCTTCGGTGTAGCCGGTCTTCAGCCCGGTCAGCCCCGGGTAGTGGTAGATGAGCAGCGGGTTGTTGTTGTACAGATACAGCCGCCCGCCCTTGATCGGGAACGGCAGAGCCGCGGTGTAGGCGCGCGTGATCGACGCGATGCGGGGCTGGCGCAGATCGACGTGCGCGAGCAGCGCGAGGTCCGCGGCGCAGGAGAAGTTGTAGCGGTCGTAGTAGCCCGACGGCGAGGTGTAGTGCGTGCAGCCCATCCCCAGCTGCGCCGCCTCGGCGTTCATGCGGGTCACGAACGCGTTGACGGTGCCGGCCACGTGTTCGGCGAGCGCCACCGCGGCGTCGTTGCCGGAGGGCAGCAGCAGGCCGTAGAGCAGCGTCTGCAGGCGCACGTGCCGGCCCAGCGGCAGCACGCCGACCTTCGAGCCGGGCATGTCGACCGCTCGCCTGGTGATCAGCACGGGCGCGTCCGGCGGCGCGGACTGGACGGTGAGCAGCGCGGTCATCATCTTCGTCAGGCTGGCGATGCGCAGGCGCGCGTAGGGGTTCAGCTGCCACAGGACCTGGCCGGTGTTGAGGTTGAACAGCAGGCCGGCGCGGGGCGGTTCGGGGAAGGCGACGTGCACGGGGTCTGTATTCGGATCCTGCGCACCAGCGCCGATTCCCGTGAGCGCGAGCGGGGGCTTGCCGAGGGGCAGGCCGATCGGGGAGCGGGCCTGGACGGCGAACGTGCGCGCGTGCGCGCGTGCGGCGTGGGCACGACGGGTCGAAGCGGAGGCCGAGCCGTGGCCGGCGCCGGAGCGGGCGAGGGCCATCACCACCAGCGCCGCGGCGATCGCGAGCGCCAGGGCGCCGACGGCGATCGCGCGCCGCCGCGCGCGCCGCCGGCGGGCGGCCTCACGCCGCCGGCGGCTCTTCTCGGGGGTCATGAACGGGGAGACGTTCATCGTCGCGGTCGGTTCAGCAGGGCGCCGACGATCCCGACCGTGAGCAGCACGAGCACGAAGATCGACACCGCGCCAAGCAGGGTAACCCCTTCGCTGGACACCGTGCTGAGCGTCAGGAACCCGAACCCGGCGATGAACAGCAGCGTGAGTCCCAGGACGAGCAGGCGGGTCAAGGTCGCAGCAGACTATCCGTGTGCCAGCGCACCTGTGCCGTGCAGGCGCTGCGGGACGTGCTGGTCGGCGTGGTAGGAGGAGCGCACCAGCGGGCCGGCGGCGACGTGCTCGAAGCCGAGCTCGTAGGCGGCGCGCTCCAGCGCGGCGAACTCGTCCGGATGCCAGTAGCGCACGACCGGCAGGTGGCGCTCGGACGGGCGCAGGTACTGCCCGACGGTGAGCACCCGCACGCCGTGCGCGCGCAGGACGCCGAACGTGTCGATCATCTCCTCGTGGGACTCGCCGAGCCCGACCATCAGCCCGGACTTGGTCAGCACCTCGTCTTCGCCGAGCTCTGACGCGAGGCGCAAAACACGGCAGGAGCGGGCGAACTCAGAACCGCGGCGCGCGAGCGGGTACAGCCGCGGGACGACCTCGACGTTGTGGTTGAAGACGTCGGGGCGCTCGGCGATGACCTTCGCCAGCGGCATCTCCTGGCCCTGGAAGTCGGGGGTGAGCACCTCGATCTGGCAGCCGGGCGCCTGGCGGCGGACCTGGCGGATGACGCCGACGAACGCCCAGGCGCCCAGGTCGGGGAGGTCGTCGCGATCGACCGAGGTGACGACCGCGTGGCGCAGGCCCATGCGCGCGATCGAGCGCGCGACGCGGGCGGGCTCGAGCGGATCGTTCCAGGTGGGCCTGCCGGTCTGCACGTTGCAGAACCCGCACCGGCGCGTGCAGGTGTCACCGAGGATCATGAACGTCGCGGTGCCGCGCTCCCAGCACTCGCCGACGTTCGGGCACGCCGCCTCCTGGCAGACGGTGTGCAGGTTCTCCGAGCGGATCAGCTGGCTCAGCTCGCGATAGCGCTCGCCGCCGGGCGGTGGCACCTTGAACCACGGTGGCTTGCGCTCGCGCAGCGGGCGAACGTCCGGGCCGAGCACGCTGAGCACGTTCATGCCGCCAGGGTTGGCGCGCGATCTGGTGGCGGTGCTCATACCGGAGCTCCGTGGCCGGTCAGGATGCTCGCCGTGTCAGGGGTCGGGTTATCTTGGGCCGCATCCGGGCGGGTGGTTGGGTCCCCGAGCGGGTGGGCGCGGGGCGTCCGGCCCCGCTCATGGTTGGGCCGGTCGAGATCGAGCAGCCCGAGCTGCTCCGGTGAGACCAGCGCCGGATGACGCACGTCGTGGGCCTCGCAGAAGCGCTGTGCCACGCGCGCGCGGAGCTCGTCCGGGTCGATCGTGCGCCCAGGCGCCAGCTCGCGGGCGAGCGAGGTCATCTGAACGCCGGGCAGGCCGCAGGCGACGATCCACGAGAACGGGTCCAGGTCCATGTCCACGTTGAGGGCGAACCCATGAGTCGTGATACCGCGCGAGACGTGTACGCCGATCGAGGCGATCTTGCGGTCTGAGACCCATACGCCGGTGTAGTCGGGCCCCTCCGCGCAGCGGGAGCGGGCCTGGATGCCGTAGTCGGCGAGCGCGGCCACGAGCGCCGCTTCCATCGTGCGCAGGTGGGCGCCGATGTCGGCGATGCGCATGATCGGATACCCGACGAGCTGACCGGGACCGTGGTAGGTGACGCGCCCGCCGCGGTCGGTCTCGACGATCTCGATCCCGCGCGCGCGACAGAAGTCCTCGCCGAGGCTCAGCTCCCCTGGGGCAGAGCGCCGCCCGCGGGTGTAGACGGGGGGGTGTTCGAGCAGCAGCAGCGTGTCCGGCAGCTCCCCGGCCAGACGGCGCTCGCGGATGCGCAGCTGCACGGCGAGGGCGTCACGGTAGGGGACGGCGCCGAGGTGGCACAGCCACAGCGGCTGCGGCGGGGACGGTTGGGCTCGATTCATCGGCTCACGCCCAGGATAGGGCGCGCGCGGCGAGGATTCGCGCTGCACGCAAGCGCCAGGCAAGCGCCGCCGTTTGGTGGTCATCGCCGTTGCAGGTCGCATGCCGGCAGAAATTGGCACTGGACCTGAGCACGGAAAGCGTTCATAATGATGTGTGGTAGGGCTGCAGGGTCATTTGCGGCAGGAGCTGCGAAGGCCATGCGGGCAGGGCCGCAGGGCCAACGGAATGGCGACGGCTAGGGCCGGACAAGGATGAGGACCGTGATCGCGACGTCTATCGCGCAGGAAGTCCAGAACTGGGCCCTCGAGTGGGAGCCGGTTCTGATGATCGTGTTCTTCACGGTGATCATCCTGGTGCTGTGGCGCACGCTGAAGGTGATGCCGCGGATCAAGCCGCAGCAGATCAAGCCGGCCTCAGAGGAGGCGGTCGGCTGGAAGGACATCGCCGGCGTGGACGACGCCAGGGGCGAGCTGCAGGAGATCGTCGAGTTCCTGCGCGACCCGCGCCGGTTTCAGGCGCTCGGGGCGCATGTGCCGAAGGGCATTCTGCTGCACGGTCCGCCGGGGACGGGCAAGACGCTGCTGGCCAAGGCCGTCGCGCACGAGTCCGGCGCGCAGTTCTTCGCGCAGTCGGCGGCGGCGTTCGTGGAGATGTTCGCGGGCCTGGGGGCGGCGCGGATCAGGCGGCTGTTCGCGATCGCCCGCAAGCACGAACCCGCGATCATCTTCATCGACGAGCTCGATGCCGTCGGCGGCCGCCGCGGGATGGATGTCTCCGGCGAGAAGGACCAGACGCTCAACCAGCTGCTGGTCGAGATGGACGGCTTCGCCGCGAGCGGGCGCGTGGTCGTGATCGCCGCGTCGAACCTGCTCGACAAGCTCGACCCGGCGCTGCTGCGTCCCGGGCGGTTCGACCGCCAGGTGTTCGTTGCCCCCCCCGACGTGGCCGGGCGCGAAGGCGTGCTCGGCGTGCACACGCGCGAGAAGCCGCTGGGGAAGGTGGATCTTTCCCTCGTCGCCCAGCAGACCAGCGGCCTGACCGGCGCGGATCTGGCGAACATCTGCAACGAGGCGGCGATCTTCGCCGCCCGCCGCGGCGCGAGCGCAATCGACGGCGCGGATTTCGACTCAGCGCTCGAGCGGGTGATCGCCGGCGTGCAGTCGCGACGGGTGCTGAACTCCCACGAGAAGCACGTAGTCGCCTATCACGAGGCCGGGCACGCGCTGTGTGGGGAGCTGCTGCCGTCGGTCGATCGCGTGCACCGCATCTCGATCGTCCCGCGCGGGCGCGCGCTCGGCTACACGCTGAACCTGCCCTCCGAGGACCGCTATCTGAAGACGCGCGAGGAGCTGCTCGACTACATGACGGTCCTGCTCGGGGGGCGTGTTGCCGAGCAGGTCGTGTTCGGCCAGGTCACCACCGGCGCCTCGGATGATCTCAAGCGCGTCGCCGACATCTCGCACTCGATGGTTCACGACTTCGCGATGGGCACCGCCGGGGGCGGACGCGCGCCGGACGGGAACGTGCGCATCTCCGAGACGACCCTGCGCATCCGCGACGAGGAGCGCCAGGACCTGATCGAGGAGGCCCGGCGGGCGACGCAGAAGCTGATCATGTCTCACCGCCGCGAGCTGGACGCGCTCGCGCGGGAGCTGCTGGAACGCGAGGTGCTGGACCGCGAGGCGATCGAGCGGATCATGGCCGGCGTGCCGCGCCTGGAGCGCGCGCCGGGAGTCGGGCTGCGCGTCGTGGCGGCGGCCGAGTCCCACGATCCCCCCGCAAGCCCGGCCCCGATCGCCGCGCCCGCGCCCGCGGTGGGCGAGGGCGAAACCGGGCGCCTATAGGCGCGTATAAACTCCCCGGCGTGTTCGACCGCATCGACCATGTCGGCGTGGCCGTCGAGGAGATCGACGCCTCGTTGGAGCTCTACCGCGACCTGTTCGAGCTGGTGCCCGCTCATCGCCAGGTCATGCCCGAGCAGGGCGTGGAGGCGGTGCTGCTGGACGTCGGTGAGAACCACGTCGAGCTGCTCGCGCCGCTCGGACCCGACACTCCGGTCGGGCGGTTTTTGGCAAAGCGCGGCCCGGGCCTGCATCACGTCGCCTATCAGGTGTCAGACATCGACTCCACGCTCGCCGCGCTGCGCCGGGCGGGCACGGCGCTGATCGACGAGCGCCCGCGGGTCGGCATCCGCGACTCGCGCGTCGCGTTCCTGCATCCGCGCGCAAGCGGCGGGGTTCTCACCGAGATCGTGCAACCGGCGGCGGCGACGGCGGCGACGAGAGAGGGTCACTGATGGCCGACCGATCGAAGATCGAGGGCACACTGCCCCGCGGGCAGGGTCGCCGCATCAGCATCGGGTTTCAGGGCGGCCAGGTGCTGGCGCTGCGCGTCGAGGAGGATCAGCTCATGGGGCTGTACAAGGCGCTTGCAGGCGGCGGCTGGCATGAGCTCGACAGCGAGGACGGGCCGGTGCGGGTGTATCTCGGGCAGGTCGTGTACGTGCGCGCGGAGGACGAGGATTCGCGCGTAGGCTTCGGTGCGTAGTCCGTTGGGCTCGCTGGACGAGCGCTTGCTGCGCCTGGCGCGCACGCGGGGCCACGGCGACCCGCGCATGGAGCGCACAGTGGCGGGGTTCTCGCGCCTGGGCGAGCACGGCGGGATCTGGCTGGCGATCGGGGCGGCCGGCTGGGCGCTCGACCGCCCGCGCGCGGCGGGCTGGCGCGGGGCGACGGTCAGGGTCGCGGAGACCTACGCGCTGAACACGGCGCTGAAGCTCATCGTCCGCCGCCGCCGGCCCGAGCTGCCGGGGCTGCCGGCGCTGACCGGCACGCCGACGCGGCTGAGCTTTCCGAGCGCTCACGCCTCGACGTCGTTCGCCGCCGCGCGCTGCTACGCGCGCCTGGGGCTGCCCGCGCCGGCGCTGTACGGGCTGGCGCTGAAGCTGTCGCTGTCGCGGCTGTACCTGGGGGTGCACTACCCCTCGGACGTGCTCGCCGGCGCGGTTCTCGGGGCGGCGATGGGGCGCCTCGGCGCAGGTGTCCAGCGCTCGCCGCAGGCGGCCGGACAGCCCGTGAGAGCGAAGCGATGAGCACCAGGATCGGGATCGTGGGGATGCCCAACGCGGGCAAGTCATCGCTGTTCAACGCGCTGACCAGGGCGGGGGCGGAGGCGGCGAACTATCCGTTCACGACGATCGAGCCCAACGTCGCCGTCGTGCCCGTGCGCGACATACGCCTGGAGGAGGTGGCCCGCACTGTCGGGGCCTCGGAGATCGTGTGGGACACGATCGACTTTCATGACATCGCCGGCCTGGTCGCGGGCGCGCACCGGGGCGAGGGTCTGGGCAACCGCTTTTTGGCGAACATCCGCGAGACCGACGCGATCGTGCATGTCGTGCGCGCGCACTCCGACGACGGGGTCGTCCATCCAGAGGGTCGTGTCGATCCGCTCGCGGACATCGCGACGATCGAGACCGAGCTTGCGCTGGCCGATCTGGAGCAGGCCGAGCGCCGGATCGAGCGCGTGGCCAAACAGGCGCGCGGCGGGGACCGGACCGCGCTCGCCGAGGAGGCGTGGCTGAAGGAAGCGATCGCCGCGCTTGGAGGCGGTGCGACGGTGCGCACGGTGCCGGCCCCCGAGGAGGCTCCACATGCCGCGCGGGACCTCGGCTCGCTGACGGCCAAGCCGGTGCTGTTGGTGGTCAACGTGGATGAGGGCTCGGACGAGGTTCCCGCCGAGATCGCCGCCCACGCGGTGGCGCAGGGCGCGCGCGCGGTGGCGGTCAGCGCGCGCGTCGAGTCCGAGCTTGCGGAGCTCGACGACGAGGAGGAGGCGGCCGCGATGCGCTCCGAGCTCGGCATCGGCGGGTCCGATGGCGACCCGCCCATCGAGCGCGTGGTGCGCGAGGCATTCGCGCTGCTGGAGCTGATCGCGTTCTTCACCGCCGGCGAATCCAAGCCCGCCCAGTCCTGGCACCTGCGCCGCGGCCTGACCGCGTGGCACGCCGCCGGCGAGATCCACTCGGACATCCAGCGCGGGTTCGTGCGCGCCGAGGTGATCGGCTGGCGCGAGCTGGTGGATGCCGGCGGGTATGCCGGCGCGCGCGAGCGCGGGACGCTGCGCTTAGAGGGCCGGGACTACCAAATGGTCGACGGGGACGTGCTGACGGTCAAGTTCACGCCGTAGGACGCGTGCCGGCGGGCCAAGCTGGTGGGCGGTGGAACGACGCTCTGGACACACAGGCGCAGATACTGGACACATAGAGGCAAGTGCTGGACACACAGGATGGTATGCTGGACGCATGGGATTGGTCCTAAGGCAATCCGCTGACAGGGTCGGGTGCAGCGAGCGCACGCTGCGCCGCTACATCAACGGCGGCCTGCTGCGTGGCCGCCGGATCGCCGGCGGCCAGCTCGAACTGTCGCACGTGGAGGAGGCCTACCTGCGCGGCCACCGGGCGCTGCTCAGCAAGCTGATGGCCGCCCTGCGCACCGAGCGCGACGTGCGCCTGGCTGTGCTGTTCGGCTCGACCGCGACCGGCGAGGACACCCCGGTCTCCGATGTGGACCTGCTGATTGTCCACCGCCGCTCCGGGTGGAGGGTGCAGGCAGGTCTGCAGCGCCGACTGCGACTCGCGCTCGGCACGCCCGTCGATGTCGTCATGTTGGAGCAGTCCGAAGAACAGCCCTCGCTGCTCGCCGACGTCATGCGCGAGGGGCGCGTGCTGGTCGATCGCGACGATCTCTGGGGCGCCCTGCGGCAGCGCCGCGAGCAGATCCTGGCGGCGGGGGATCGCGAAGACGAGCAGATCATGATCAGTGCGCGCGCGACGCTCGCTGCCGCCAGGGAACGATTGGCGCAGCGTGACGGCGGGACGGCGGAGATGACCCGGGCGCCGGCGCGTCGATGACGGGGCGGCAGAGATGACCGGGGCTGTGGCGCAGACGTGACGGAGGGGCATCATCGCGCATCCAAGGGCCAGCGCCGGATCGGCGCGATCCTCCGGGAGATTCCCCCTGTGCGCGAGCAGCTGCTCGAGACGGTCAAGGGATTCGGGTCGGACTTCGCGGAGGAGCGGTTCCTCGCCGCCGTGCACTCGTTGGACGTGCACGAGCGCAACAGGGTGATGCTGATCGAACGCCAGTACGAGGTGCTGCTCAACTGGCTGGACGAGCTCGCGGCGCGCGCCCTCGCCGAGGGTCAGCGCCTCGGCGTGGTGGACAAATCCCCGGACCACCCCTGGGAACGACTCGCCGCGCTCGGCGTCATCTCGCACGAATCCGCCGCGCGTCTGCAAGACGCCTGGGATCTGCGCAACATCCTCGCCCACGCCTACCCGCCCGCAAACTGGAAAACGCTGCACGAGAGCGTCCTGGTCCTCGTCGACGAGCTCGACCCCTATCTCGCCGGCTTCGAACGTTGGGCCTACGCGGAAGAAATCCTCCCGCCCGCCTGAGCCTCCGATCGCCCGAGCCCCCCGCCTGAGCTCCCGTCAGATGTGCAGAGGCGTGACCGTGACCGCGTGACGGTCGGCAACGGGTGTGCGTCAGGCGGCGGCCCTTTCCTCCAACCGCTCCGCCAGGCCCTTCATCCCCAGCTCGCGCGCGGCGCTGGCGCCGGCGGCATAGTCGGTCGCCCGGTCGGGCACCCGCGCCACGTCGATGCGCTGCAGGGTGGCGATCCGCTTGAACGTGCGCAGCAGCTCGGCGTGCTCGAGCAGCGTGGCGCTCGAGCGCGGGCGCCTCGCGCGGTCATCGCAGCCGGCGGCCGCCAGCACGTCCTCGAGCGAGCCGTGGCGCAGCAGCAGCTCGGCCGCCCGCTTCACGCCGATCCCCGGCGCGCCGGGCAGACCGTCGGAGGGGTCCCCGCGCAGCGCGATCAGGTCCGCCACCAGCTCGGGCCCGATCCCGTGGTAGCGCTCGCGCACCTGGGTGGAGCCGATCTCCCCGGTGACGTGCCCTTTCGTAAGCTCGACGATCGACGCGCGCTCGTCGACGGCCTGGTACAGGTCGCGGTCGGCGGTCAGCAGCAGCGCCTGCCCGCCCACCTCGGACTCGGTGCGCGCGTGGGAGAACATCGCGTCGTCGGCCTCCAGCTCGCCCGCGTCGCACACCGCCCAGCCCAGGCTCTGCAGCAGCGCGGGCGCCTGCGCCCACTGCGCTCTGAGCTCGGCCGGCATCGGCTCGCGGTGGGCGTGATAGCGCGGGTACAGCCTCACGCGGTAGGCGGCCTGCTCGGCGCCGACACACGCCACGACCGCGCGCGCCGGTCGCTCGGCGAGCACGGCCAGCAGCGCGTTGACGGTCCCCAGCAGCGCGTTCACCGGCTGCCCTTCGCCGTTCACGATCGATTTGGGCAGACCGAAGTACGCGCGATACAAAAGCCACGGCACGTCGGCGATCAAAAGCGGGGCGGGAGGCATCTGCCCCGCAAGCTACCCCGCGACGGCGCCGCCTGTCGCAGATGGCTGGGACCCCGGCGCCTGCGCGCCGCCCTGCGGAGCGCTCGGAGCCGCTGTGGTCGCCGGAGGGGTCGGCGTGGCGGCGCCGCCGCGTTCGGGCTCGGGCTCGACCGGTCCTTTGCCCGTGCGCGCGCCGAAATAAGCCCACGTGTCCGCGAGGCCCAGTCGCGCGGCCAGTTCTGATCCGCTCGTGAGCGCGTCGCCGGCCGAGCCGAGGATCGCGGCGCTCAGGATCCGTGGGGAGACCCCGCGCGTCAGCACCTCGATGCCGCGGAACCTGCCCTTCACCAGGCCGTGCAGCCGGGCGGCGGCGGTCTGAAAGCTCATGCTGAGCTGCCAGTCGAACTGCGGCCCGGCGTCGTAGGGATCCGGCACGCCAACCAGCCACGGCTGCGGTTCGGCGCCCGGCCAGGCGTTCTGCACGTCTTCGGTCATCCCGCCCGAGCTGGCGAAGTAGTAAGTGATCGCCGGCTGCCCCTGATAGGTGACGATCTGGCCCGCCGTCGCGGCGATCGCGGCGTTCGTCTGCGCCGTTTCGGCCGCCACCCCGCGATACACCTGCGAGCGCGTGTCGGAATACACGTCGAACTTCGACCCGCCCGCATGCGCGGTCAGCGCGTAGGTGCGGCTCGCGATCGCCTGCGCCTCCAGCGCCGCAAGCGGCCAGCTGGAAGGCATCTCGGCCGAGACGACGCCGCGCACGTAGCGTTCCAGCGCGACGGTCTGCACCTTCGAGCCGACCAGCACGCGCACGACCGCGCCGGCGGGCGCCTGCCCGATCGCCGTGCCGGAGTAATAGTGGGCGAGGATCGCCTGATCGGTCCAGCCGTGTTCGGCGTACCCGAGCGCGCCGTCCTGGCTCATGCCGACCCCGTGCCCGTCGCCCGCGCCCGTGATCACGAGCGTCTGCGCGGCGCTGGCCGCCGCGCCGGGCGCAAAGCCTGCGCCGAGCACGAGTGCGAGGATGATCGAGCAGGCGGAGGTTCGCACAGACTGTGAATCGGATAGATGCTCTCCGGGCATAAGCACTGCACAGTGGGAGGCATCCTCGGAATGTGGAAGGAGCTCTTATGAACGGACCGGACGGCGAGCGGGCGGTTCTCGAGCAGGTCCCGAAGGATCTGTACATCGGCGGGGAGTGGCGCGCGGCGACCGGTGGCGGGAGGCTGGCGGTCGAGGACCCGTCCACCGAGCGGACGCTCGTCGAGGTGCCCGACGCTCAGCCCGACGATGCGCTCGCGGCGCTCTCCGCGGCGGCGGGCGTCCAGGCGCAGTGGGCCGCGAGCGCTCCGCGCGCGCGGGGAGAGGTGTTGCGCCGCGCCTATGAGGCGATCGTGCAGCAGAGCGACGAGCTCGCGCTGCTGATGACATTGGAGATGGGCAAGGCGCTGGCCGAGTCGCGCGCGGAGATCGCTTATGCGGCCGAGTTCATGCGCTGGTTCTCCGAGGAGGCCGTGCGCGTGCACGGCCGCTACATGGTCAACACCACCGGCTCAGGGCGCATTCTGACGATGCGCCAGCCGGTCGGCCCGTGCGTGTTCGTGACGCCCTGGAACTTCCCCACCGCGATGGGCACGCGCAAGATCGCCCCCGCGATCGCGGCCGGCTGCACGATGGTGGTCAAGCCCGCCCAGCAGACCCCGCTGTCGATGCTGGCGCTGGCGCGCATCCTGGAGGGAGCCGGGCTGCCGGGCGGCGTGCTGAACGTGATCACCGCCCGCAGCGCCGGCGCGGTGATCGAACCACTGCTGAAGGACGAGCGCACGCGCAAGCTGTCGTTCACCGGCTCGACCGAGGTCGGGCGCAGGCTGATCGAGCAGTCCGCCCAGCAGGTCCTGCGCGTCTCGATGGAGCTCGGCGGCAACGCCCCGTTCGTCGTGTTCGAGGACGCCGACCTCGATGCGGCCGTCGACGGCGCGATGACCGCGAAGATGCGCAACGTCGGTGAGGCCTGCACCGCGGCCAACCGCTTTCACGTGCACGAGGCGGTGGCGGACGAGTTCGCGCGCCGCCTGACCGAGCGCATGGGCGCGCTGCGCGTCGGGCGCGGCACCGAGCCTGGCGTGGATGTCGGACCGCTGATCGATGCCGCCCAGCGAGAGAAGGTGTCAGAGCTCGTGCAGGACGCCGTTGAGCGCGGCGCGCAGATCGCGCTCGGCGGCGGTCAGGACGCGGGCACGCTGCCGGGCGCCGGCTACTTCTATGAGCCCACCGTCCTGACCGGCGTGCCGTCAGACGCCCGCGTGCTGGGCGAGGAGATCTTCGGCCCTGTCGCCCCGATCGCGACGTTCTCGACCGAGACGCAGGCGCTGGAGGCGGCCAACCGCACCGAGTACGGCCTCGTCGCCTACCTGTATACCCGCGATCTGTCCCGCGCGCTGCGCGTCTGCGAGGGCATCGAGTCCGGCATGATCGGCCTCAACCAGGGCATCGTCTCCAACCCCGCCGCCCCGTTCGGCGGTGTCAAGCAGTCGGGGTTCGGGCGCGAGGGTGGCTTTGAGGGGATCGGCGAGTATCTGGAGACCAAGTACGTGGCGGTTGCGTTGTAGCCCAGGCCGTGCTGCCCGCCCCCCGGCTCAGTGCCCGCCGCTTCCCAGCTGGCCGAGGTTGACGGCGCCGGACGGCGCGGTCAGCGTGACGGGGACGTCCCAGTCGGTGAAGGAGACATGGCCGGCTTCGGCGCCGTGCTTGACGACTTCGATCAGGTAGGGCTTGCCGGTCGTGGCGACGTACACGGAGATGGTGCGGGCGCTGTCGTGCAGTTCGACGACGGGCTGGGAGTCGACGGTCGTGGTGGGCCCGCGGACGAGCGCGACTTGGCTGGAGAGCGCCTGTTCGAGCAGCTTGCCGAGGTTCGTGAGCGAGGCCAGCGAGGCCAGTTCGCCGCCGCTGACGGGCGCCTTGAGCCACTTGCCCTGGAACAGCTGTGCGGCGGTGGCGCCGACGAAGTGGCTGTAGAAGGCGAGGCTGCCTTTGATGTAGACGGTGTCGCCGACGACGATCAGATCGAACGAGAGTCCGCCCTCGGAGATCTGCCCGCGCCCGCCGCGCCCGGAGACGAGGCTGAGGTCGAGCGTGAGCGCCGTCCCACCGCTGTGCAGCGATCCGGCGACGTGTACGGAGCTTGCGCTGCTGGCGGCCGATTTGGCCGCAGCCAGGATTTCGCTCGGCGATTTCGACGCGACGCCGTTGCCGGAGGAGGAGCCGCAGCCGGCGATCGGGACGGCGGCGAGCGCGAGCGCCAGGGTGCAGAGCGCCATCGCGAGCCGGGAGGTGGGACGGCGAAGCATCTCGGCGCAGCCTAGTCGAGTGGGCGGATAGGCGGACCGCGCCGGCCCGTGTTCCCTTGTCCCCGCGTGCGCGCGCGAGACACTAATACGCTGAATAATACGCTGAATAAGCCGCTGCTCGGCTCAAGTCAGATGCGCGAAATGCCGAACGCGAGACCGGACCAGTGCGCGAGATGACGCTCAACACAACCGCGGCGAACGAGCCCGGCGCAGGCGCCGGCAGGGTGTGGCGCTGGGCGCTCGGAATGGCTGTCGCGCTCGCGGCCGCGGCGGGCGCGGTGCTCGCGACTCGGCCGGCGATTGCCGGCGCGTGCCTGCTGGTGCTGGCGCTCGCGGCCGGCGCGGTGGGGTGGCTCGCCGGAGAGCGTCACCGCGAGGTGCTGCAGCGCGAGATCGGCGACCGTTCGAGCGAGCTGCGCAAGGCGCTGACCGAGCTCGAGATCGCGCAGGCCGAGACGGTGCGCAGGCTGTCGATGGCGGTCGAGTTCAGAGACGAGGACACGGGCGCGCACATCGAGCGGATCGGGCGGTTCTCGACGCGGCTGGCCGAGCAGATCGGGATGGAGGAGGAGATCTGTGCGCGGATGGTGCACGCCGCGCCGCTGCACGACGTCGGCAAGGTCGCGATCCCCGACGCGATCCTGCTCAAGCCCGGCAAGCTGACCGCGCAGGAGCGCGCGATCGTGGAGACGCACGCCGAGGAGGGGCACAGACTGTTGAAAGGGTCGAGCTCGGCGATCCTCAACCTGGCGGCTACGATCGCGCTGAGCCACCACGAGAAGTGGGACGGCAGCGGCTATCCACGCGGGGTGAAGGGCGAGACGATCCCGATCGAGGGGCGGATCGTGGCGATCGCCGACGTGTTCGACGCGCTGACCTCAGACCGGGTGTATCGCAAGGCTTACACGGTCGAGGAGGCGGTCGCGATGATGCGCGCCGAGCGGGGCAAGCACTTCGACCCGGTGCTGCTGGACGCGTTCCTGGAGATGCTGGCAAGCTCCGGGCTGGACGCGCGCGAGGCCAGTGCCGACCCGATCGCGGTGGCCGACAGCGCGCTGGAGACGTTCGTGACGGCGCTGGCGAGCGGCGACGCCGAGATGGCCGAGGGCGCGGTCGCGGAGGCGATCGAGTACGGGGTCGCGGCGGTCGAGCTGCCGGGCGAGGTGATCGAACCGGCGTTGCGGCGGGTGGCCGAGCTGCGCGAGCAGGGCGAGATCGACGCAGAGCGCGAGCGCGAGGCGATGGGGATCGCGCGCCGAGTGCTGGCGACGCTGCGCCGCTACATCCTGGGCCACCAGGAAGAGCCCGAGGCGCTGGCGCGGATCGACGAGTCGATCGAGACGGTCGAATGGCTGATGGCGCGCACGGGATCCCAGGAGGACCGGGCGCAGGTGCGCGAGCGTGCGGGCGCACACGCGGTCGGGTAGGTAGATTCCGCGCCGATGGCACGGGCGGGGGCACAGGCGGCACAGGCGGGGGCGCAGGGAGCGGGAGCACAGGCGGGAGCGGGGGCGCGGGCGATCGTGACGGGCGGCGCCGGGTTCATCGGCTCGCATGTGGTGGACTCGCTGCTGGGCGACGGGTTCCAGGTGAGCGTGATCGACGACCTGTCGTCGGGCAGGGCGAGCCGCGTCGCCGCCGGGGCGCGGCTGATCGAGCTGGACATCGTGGACGCGGCGGGGGTGAGCGCGATCGTCCAGGAGGTGCGCCCGCAGGCGGTGTATCACCTGGCCGCGCAGGCGAGCGTGACCGCCTCGGTGCAGGACCCTGGCCGCGACTGCGACGTGAACGTGAAGGGCACGCTGAACGTGGTGGCCGCCGCGAACGCGGCGGGGGCGCCGGTCGTGTTCACCTCGACGGGCGGGGCGCTGTACGGGGACGAGGCGCCGATGCCCACGGGCGAGGAGCGCGAACCGGCGCCGCTGAGCCCGTACGGAGCGTCGAAGTGGGCGGCGGAGTCCTACGTGAAGACGTGGGGGCTGGCGGGGGGCGTGGCCAACGCGGTGGCGCGGCTGGGCAACGTGTACGGGCCGCGGCAGTCCCCGCACGGGGAGGCCGGGGTGGTGGCGATCTTCACGCACAAGCTGCACACCGGGGAGCGCCCGACGCTGTACGGGCACGGCAAGCCGACCAGGGACTACGTGTACGTGGGCGACGTGGTGGCGGCGCTGCGCGCGGCGGCGGGCAGGGCGGGCACGTACAACGTGGCCACGGGCGTGGAGACCGACGTGATGAGCGTGTGGCGCGAGCTGAGCAGGTGCGCGGGCGCGAGCGTGGAGCCGCAGCTGGCCGAGCTGCGCCCGGGCGAGCTGAGGCACAGCCGCCTGGACTGCACGCGCGCGCAGCGCGAGCTCGGCTGGCGGGCGCAGGTTTCGATCGAGGACGGGCTGGGCAGAACGTATGAGGCGCTGGTGCAGGAGTTCGAGGCGGGCTGATTTGGGGCCGAGCCCGCGCGGGCTGCGAGCAACCGATCGGAGATCAAATGGGATCTCCAATCGGCAGTCGCAGTGTGGGCTCCTGATAGCCAAAGACGCCGCTGTTCAGAGCGAGAAAGATCGATACGAGCGAGCTGAGCGCCAGCCCAATCGAACCCAGCGCCGCGAGGCCTTGAAGGAGTGGTTCGCGGTTCAGAAGCGCAACCGCCAGACCCGCCCCACCGGCCGCGTTGAGCAGGAACAGGACTCCCACCGTCGGGATCTCGCTCATGAAGTCAACGTACTGCTGGAAGTGCACTGCGGCGATCACCGCCACGAGCGCGGCCGCGAGCGCTCGCACCCGGTCCGAGCGCGCCGTCACGGAACTCGGCTCATTGTGCGCCATCATGGCACGACTCTGATCGTGCCGTGCATGAAAGCGTGAAAGGAGCAGTGGTAGGAGAAGGTGCCGACTTTGTTCATCTTCAAGCGCACCGAGTGTCCCTTCTCCAGCGTGCCCGTTTCGAAGAGCCCTTCCGCATTGGAGGTCGCCGTGTGCTCCACGCTTTCCTCGTTCGTGAAGATAACAGTGGTGCCCACCTTCACAGTCACCGACGCCGGGTAATAAGCGAAGTGCGAGATGTCGATCTTCTCGGTGCCGGACGCGACCGCCACGCTCGTTGTCGAGGGCTCGCTGCCGTGGCTGAGGACAAGCGCGGCTGCTGCAACAACTGCAGCTACGAACACAGCTGGGAGGATGGAGAGGGGGCGCACGATCAAGTATTCCTAGAGCGGGCCGTCGCTGTTTATGAGCGCGCCGCGCGCGCTCTCTCCCGGTGCTCGATGACCCTGGCGATCAGGACGCTCAGCTCGAACAGGAGATACAGTGGCACCGTCTCGAGGATGAGCGTGATCGCGTCACCCGGCAGGAACGCCGCGACCGCGCCACATGCCAGGATCGCGTAGCGGCGATTGTGGCGCAGTTGCTTGGTCGTGACGATTCCCGCGCGAGTGGCCGCGAGGACGCCGACGGGGACTTGGAAGACGAGTCCCATCGCGAGCAGGATCACGGCGGCGAAGTGGTAGTACTGGCTAGCCTGCACGAGCACGTTGAACTCGCCGCTGTTGAAGTTCTGGAAGAAGCGCACGGCGGCGGGCAGCACGACGAAGTAGCCGAACGTGACTCCGGTGATGAACAGGAACGGGATCGCGAGCATCAGCGGCGTCGCGATGCGCCGCTGCTCTGGACTGAACGCCGGCAGCAGGAAACCGTAGAGCTCATACAGCACGACCGGCAGGGCAAGGATCATCGCGAAGATGAACGCGATCCCGATCGTCGTCGTGAACGGCTCGCCGATCCCGAGGGTTACGGGCTTGTTGCCCTCGGGAGCGGCCGACAGATGCTTGATCGCGCCGTCCAGTTCGGGCGTGACGTGAGCGAGCGTGGCCTTGGTGGCCGCAGAGGCGCCGCTGCCCGGCCGCTCGAGCGCCCCCACGACGACCTGCAGCTGTGTGGCGACGGTGCGGGCGCTCTGCTGGACTGTGTAGGTGGACCCGAGCGGGCCGTTGCCGGCCTTGACCTGTTTCTGGGTCTGGTGGGCAAGCGGAGCGTTGATGATGTTCAGCAGCTCATGGTTCTGCCAGAAGCAGAAGCCGAACGCGACCGCGATCACGGCAAGACAGACGATCAGCCGGCCGCGCAGCTCCTCCAGATGATCGACCATGCTGAGCCGGTCTTCATGCCCGATCCTCCCTACGGCCACCGCCATGATTTCTCCGGTCCCCTAGGTCGCGCTTTGAGTTGCTGGCAGCTATCCGTCCGGTGTGGAGTCCCCACCTACGCGGCGGGGATCTCCTCCCGCACCGGCTCGGGGATGCTGTGCACCTCAGCGGTGGCCGCGACCGGGGTGGGTGCCGTTATCGGGGTCGGCTGCTGCTGGCCGGCCAGCACCGGCTGGGGCATGGGCTGTACGGTGGTCTGAGCGCTCTGGGCGCCCTCGCCGCTGATGGCGTCCTTGAAGCCGCGCATGCCGTCTCCCAGCGAGCGGCCCATCTCCGGCAGCCGCTTGGCGCCGAAGACGAGCAGCAGCAGGATCAGCAGAAACGCGATGTGGATTGGATTGTCGAGTCCCATGATGTGGTTACCTCCTGAGTTTGGTCCCGTCCTTGTCGGACGGCCTATTTAGGTGCGGCCCGGGGAACGGCGCACGCGATGCTGGCGACCCTTCCCGTGCTGCTATGGCTTGATCAGTGGCTTTACTGCCGTCAGTACCTGTGTCTTGGTGAGCGGCACGTCGAACCCCTGGTTGGGGGTTGGGCTCTTGCCGATCAGTAGGTTTATCCCGGCGGCGTGACGCGCCTCGATCTGCACGATGCTGCCGGCGGAGGCGAGCACCTGCTTTGATTTCAGCGACGGTGCCGCGCCGTTGTAGGCGCCGACGCCGGTGTTCTCCAGTGTCGAGGCCAGCGCCAGGAACGTGCTTTCGCTGCTCACCGGGAACACGAACGTCGGTTTTGCGACGGGCGTGCCGCCAAGCTGTTTGATGGCTGCGGTCAGCGCCTTGACGTGGTCCTGCTCCTGTTCGCCGAACAGTGTCGCGTAGGTCTTGGCCTGCCCGGAGAGTCCGACCTGCTTGCCCTTGACGTTGTAGAAGTCGGACTCGAGGTACTCGAGCGTCAGGGCGAAGTCGAGGATTTCAGCGTCGCCTCCACCGGCTTGCGCGAGCGCCCCAGACACGAACGGAGTGACCGCCGAGAGCCCGTAGACAGAGCCCGCGGCCAGCGCGCCGCGCAGAATAAAGCTCGAGCGGGTGATACCGCTGACCTCGACAGCCGCCAGCTCGGGGTTGGCGAGCGGCGCGTTCTCAGTAAGTGTGTTGTTGGACATTGTTTTCAGCTCCTTATCTGGAATGAGCGCTTAGGGCAGGAACGGCTTGACCGCCGCCAGCACCGTTGACATGTCATCCGGCTTGGCGAACGCGCCATCCGGTGTCAGCGACTTCTTTACGAGCGTCCCGAGGGTCGCTGCGTGACGCGCCTCGACCGAGTGGATCGCGAGTGCCGTGGCGAGCACTTCCGGGCTCTGGATGTTCGGCGCCTGACCCAGATACGCCGCCGCGCCGAGGTTCTCGACGGTGTACGCCAGCTGCGCGACCTGGTTGGCGTTTTCGATCGGGAACTTGCCGTTCGGGTTAGCCACGGGCGTCCCGCCCATTTTCGACACAGCGCCTTTCAGTGCCTCGACGTGGGTGGCCTCCTGCTGGCCGAAGTCCTTGATCAGGCCGGCGACCTTGCCGCTGAAGAATCCCGACGCCACGACCTTCGCGTAGAATTCACGCTCCAGGTACTCCAGCGTCAACGCGTAATTCAGGATCGCGATGTCGCCGGTCGAGCTCGAAGACGCTGTGCTCGTGGTCGCCGGTGCCGCCGCTGTCGTGGCGGTTTTTTTGCTGCTGCTACCGCACGCGGCCAGCACGAACGCCCCGAAGCTCGCCCCGGCGCCGGCGCCGGCCATCTTCAAGAATCGCTTGCGATCAAGATCGTCGCGCACCAAGCGCTCCACGATCCCCGCCGGCTGCGGCACTGACTGCTCGGACTGCTCGTACTGCTCATTCGGTGGACTGGACATCTTTCTTACCTCCGCTCTGGTTCTCGTAACTGTTCGTGTTTGGCGTCAGGCGACGCCGCCGCGTGCATCAGACGATGAAGCCCGTTCCCTTGACGGCCGCGAGCACCTTGGCTGCGGTCAGGGGCGTATCGAACGGGCCGTTCGGGGTCATTTCCGTGCCGGCCGGAGCGGCGCCTTCGTTGAGCAGGCCGATCACGCTCGCGTGACGCGCCTCGATCGTGAGGATCGACAGGGCGGCCTTTACGTAGGCGGGGTTCTTGATGTTCAGCGCCTGGCCGGAGTAAGCGTGCACGCCCGTGTTCTCGAGTACCGCAGCGGTCTTCATGAACATTTCGGCGTTCGTGTTGGCGCCTTTGAAGTTGAACGCCGGTTCCTTCGTGGCCTTCGAACCGAGCGCCTTCTTCAGGAACGCCACGTGGGCATTCTCGTCCCTGGTGGCGATTTTCAGGAACGCCCCCGTCTGCGGGGTGAGCGACATGTTCGCCGCGGTCGCGCCGTTGTAGAACGCCGCCTCCAGATACTCGAGCGTCAGCGCGTAGTTGAGGATGCCGACATCGCCCTTGCCGAAGCAGGCCGGGGGACGCCCATAGCTGGGCGCCGCGAAAGCGCATCCGGGCGCAGCGCGGAAAGGACAGCGCCGCCGCTCATCACGCCCACCGCGCCGACACCTGTCTTCTTCAGGAAGCCCAGACGCGTGTCGCCGGAGACCTCCTCGGCGGCCTCGCTGATCGCGCCGTCAACGTCGACCTCGTCAAGATTGATCTGGTAGCTCATTGCTTCTCTCCTTGTCGTTTTGCCGAATTGCGGGGCGCCCGGAAATATCGGAGTCGCGCCATTGACCCCCTATACGCATCCCGGCACCGCAGCGGATCAACGAGCGAACAAAACGCGTGGGGATGATCCGCGGCGGCTCTCTCGTGCGTAGAGTGAGCTGATGTCCCGTGATCGTCTACGCAGGCTTGCTGATGAGGAGCTGATGGGTCGCGTGGCCGGGAACGACGCCGATGCGTTCGAGGTCGTTCTTGAGCGCCACGCCGACGCGGTGTTCTCGCTCGCTTATCGCATGTGCGGGAGGCGCTCGCTGGCCGAGGACGTTGCGCAGGAGGCCTTCCTGGCGCTGTGGCGAAACGGTGCGCGCTATGACCGTGCACGCGGTAGCGTGCGCACCTGGGCGCTGGGCGTGACGCACAACCGCGCGGTCGACACGCTGCGCCGAGCAGGCGTACACGCGCGCCGACGGGCCAGCGAGGAGAACATCGATGAACATCTGCGGGCGCCCGAGAGCACCGACGGTCAGGCGATCGCCAATGTCACATCGCACGAGGTTCGTGGAGCGCTCGGATGTATTGCCCATAGAGCAGCGACGAGTGATCGAGCTGGCATATTTCGGTGGTTTCACGCAGACCGAGATAGCCTCGATGTTGGAGGAGCCGCTGGGAACGGTCAAGGGGCGCATGCGCCTGGGCCTCAGAAGCTTCGAAGGTCGACCTCCGCGGACTGGAAGGTGCTCGGCACATGAACCCGCGTGAACCCGACTTCGATTGTCCACGGCGCGTGGACGCCGCCGCCTACGTCCTCGGCGCACTCGATGCAACCAGAGGCATACCGTGAACACCTCGCCACATGCACGACTTGCCAGGCGGAGGTCGATGAGCTGCAGGCCGTGGTGGATACGCTGCCTACGACCGTGCCCCCGGCGCGCACGCCGAAGAGCACTGGTGCAGCGCGTGCTCGCGACAGGCCCGCTCAGAGGCAGAGCTGCTGAACGCCGCTGGCCCGGAGGCCGACCGGCCACCAAGGCGCGCAAACCGCTGGCGATCACGCCCGCATGACGCTGGCCATCGCAGGAGCGATCGCAGCCTGCGCGGCGGCCGCCGCGATCGTGATCGACTCCAGCTCATCACCACATGAGCATGTGATCTCGGCCCAGATCGCCACGAGCATCCACGGCGCGCACGCATCTCTGTACCAGATCGACAATCGCTCGAACCTCGTGGTCTCCGGCATGCCCCAACCAGCGCTCGGCAAGATCTACGAGGTATGGCTGAATCGCGGCGGCGCCTCGCCCCAGCCGACCGACGCGCTCTTCAGCGTCACCAACCGCGGGAAGCGGCTCGGTCGATGTCCCCGAGAACCTGCACGGAGTCAAGGAAGTGATGGTCACCTCAGAGCCCCTCGGAGGCAGCTCCCGCCCGACGAGCCCGCCACTGATACGCGTCGTGCCTACAGGCATAAGGCGATCTGATCGTCTCGCGCAGATGATCTTTTACAGAAACGGTGATCCAGGTGCTGGAGCGTGTGCGTATAGAGCTGTCGAGGGTGAGACTGCTCAACCCTCGACAAAGCTGCTCGGCCTTCTCGAGCGCAACGCTCGCGGGTTGAGCGCACCAAACCCACGGAAACGGAGATTCGGATGCACGACGAGCATGAGCACTCGACTCGCAACGGGGACTCACCGGCCGGTCCAGAGGAGTCGGCCAGCCGGTGGACGACACCCGCCACGCGCAAGACCTTCCTGAAGGGCGCCGCCGCCGCAGGGGCCTCGGCCACGGGCCTCGGCGTGCTGGCGCCGGCCGCGCTCGGGTGGGGCAACCCCCGCGGGCGCCAGCACCCCGGTGGCTGGCGCAACCCGGGTCACGGCCCCGGCAAGCCTTCGCCAATGCCTCCAGAAGGCAGCCCGACCAAGTCCGACCTGGAAATCCTCGGCGCAGCGCAGATCGCCGAGGCGCTCGCGGTCACCACCTACACGAACATCATCAACACGGCGCCGTTCTTCAAGGACATCGCCGAAAGCAGCCAGGAATACCTGACCGCGGCGCTCGAGGAGGAGATGTCGCACTACCTGCTCGAGGAAAGCGTGACCGGCAAGCCGGCCGCCTACACGACGTTCTACTACCCGGCGGACATGTTCGCCGATACGCAGACGACGCTCGACGTCCTCGTGACGCTCGAGGAAGCGTTCATCGCCGCGTATCTGATCGGTGTGCGTCAGTTCTCAACGCCTGACCTGCGCGTCACCGCGGCGCGCATCATGGGCGTCGAGTCAGACCACCGCACGCTGGCGCGCGTGATCGGTCCCGAAGTGCCAAGCAAAGACGGCGGTCCGATCGAATCGATCACCGGCATCCAGGGAGTCTCCGAGTCGGTCAATCCGGCCAACAACAACGGCTATGAGCGGACGCTCAAACTGGCGAGCATCTCCCAAGCCGTTGAAGCACTCGAGCCGTTCGCCGTGAAGTCGGCGGCCGAAGCGGCCGGCTTCGACGCGTCAGCACCATACGCGTTCGTGCCGTTCACTCCGACCCTGGCGAGCCCGCTGGGCGAATTCATCTCCTTCGACGGCTGACAGATCGTACCTCGGAGGCATGTCCCTGCTTGGGTGACCTCGGCGCGTGGTGCGCCGAAGTCACCGGGCCGGCGGCGGGTGGGTGGATACTCGATGAGCGCGCTCGGCCACTCGATTTAAGGTTTGCGTAAGCTCCGCTATCGACACTCTTGCTGTGTCCACCGTCCTTGTGGTCGATGATGAGCCGATTGTGCGCGATGTGGTCGTGCGCTATCTCGAGCGCGACGGGTACAGGACGCTCGAGGCTGGCACCGGTGACGAGGCACGGCGCCTGCTCGAGCTCCAGCCGCCCTCGCTGGTCGTGCTGGACGTGATGCTGCCGGGGGCCAGCGGGCTCGAGTTGTGCCGCTGGATTCGCGCGCGCTCGGAGGTGCCGATCGTGATGCTGACGGCGCTCGGCGAGGAGGCGGATCGGATTGTCGGCCTCGAGCTCGGGGCCGATGACTACCTCACCAAGCCGTTCTCCCCGCGCGAGCTCGCCATTCGAGTTCGCAATATCATGCGTCGCACGGCCCAGCCGACCGCCGGCAGGACGCAGACGATCGCCTTCGGTGACGTCGTCGTCGACCCGGTGGCTCGTGAGGTTCGCAAGGGCGGTGAGCTGCTCAGGCTGACGCTGAAGGAGCTGGATCTGCTGCTGTTCTTCGCGTCCAATCCGCGGCAGGTGTTCTCGCGCGACCAGCTGATGGACCGGGTGTGGGATTACCGGAGCGCGCTCGATACGGGGACGGTGACGGTTCATGTTCGTCGCCTGCGCACGAAGGTCGAGGACGATGCCTCGCGTCCGCGCCATCTCGAGACGGTGTTCGGCTCCGGTTACCGGTTCACACCGTGACCGAATTTGCCCTTGTCGTATCGCTGAGCACGCTCGCCGTGGGGATCGCGCTGGCGCTGGCGTTGCGGCTGCTGCCGACGGTGCGCCTGCAGCTCGCGGGGCTCGCGCTGCTGGCGGTGGGCCTGCCGCTGGCGGCGGTGATTCTGGGCGGTCTGGTGATGTTCCACATGCACGACGACGTAAAGATCCTCGCGGTCGCCGCCGCGTCGGCCTCGACGGCGCTTGCCGCTGCGCTGCTCCTCGGTGCGGGGATCGCGCGCCGTATCCGTGGCCTGGAGGCGGCGGCCGAGGAGCTTTCATCCGGTGAACTGAAGGCGCGGGCGCCGACGGCGGGGCCGCGCGAGCTTGCGCACGTCGGCGGGGCCTTCAACACGATGGCTGGGAACATCGAGGCGCTGTTTGACGCGCGCCGTCAGCTCGTCGCTTGGGCCAGCCACGATCTGCGCACGCCGGTGGCGTCGATCCAGGCGATGCTCGAAGCGGTGGATGACGGCCTCGCTTCGATCGAGGAGTACTTGCCGGCGCTGCACCAGCAGACACGAACGCTCGCGACGCTGATCGACGATCTGTTCGAGCTCGCACGGATCGATGCGGGCGCGCTCACGCTCGAGCTGCGCGAGGCACAGCTGCCGGCGCTGGTCTCCCACTGCGTGAGCGGTCTCGAGGCCGAAGCACGCGCACGCCAGGTCCACCTCGAGAGCCAGCTCGACGACGCTCTACCCGACGTCCGCTGCGCACCTGAGCATGTTCAACGAGTGCTCCTGAACCTCGTGACCAACGCGTTGCGACACACGCCCTCCGATGGCTCGATCTTCGTCAGAGCGCGGCGCCACACGAGCGAGCTGGAGGTGTCGGTCGAGGACACCGGCGTGGGCCTGAGCAGCGAAGCGCAGCAGCGGATGTTCGAGCGCTTCTGGCGCGAGGATGCGTCGCGTACCCGGGCGAGCGGCGGCGCCGGGCTGGGGCTCGCAATCGCGCGAGGCTTCATCGAGGCCCAGGGCGGGCGCATCTGGGCGGAGAACCGGCCCGATGGAGGCGCCCGCTTCGCGTTCACGCTCCCGATCGCCGGGCCGCCGCCCACAACCGCTTGACGGCCTGCACCGGTGCGCCCACACCGGTTCAGAGAATGTTCATCTCCGTGAAAGAGGCACGTCAGGAGTACCGAGCATCGTGACGGCGGTCGGGGAATGACCCCCGCCAGACACAGGAGGTTCATCATGAAACTGCCTCGCCTCGTCATCCTGCTCGCACTAACCCTCGCAGGAGTGACCGTCTCATCCGCCAGCGCCTCCGCAGCCCCCTTCTTCTTCGGCCATCACTATCACGGACCGGGACCCGGACACGAACAGGAATCCCTCGTCGTTGGCCATGCCTACGTCAACGACAACACCGCGGGATCGAACACTGTGGCCGGCTTCGATCGGCACGCGGACGGCTCGCTCACCCCGATCCCCGGCTCCCCGTTTTCCACCGGCGGCGCCGGCTCCGGCGCCGGGCTGGCCTCGCAGGGCGCGATCCAGCTTTCCAGCGACGGTCGCTACCTGCTCGCGGTCGATGCCGCGAGCAACCAGATCTCGGTGCTGGGACTCGGCTTTGGCGGCGTTCCGCAGCCGGTCGGCGCGCCCGTGTCCTCCGGTGGCAGCGACCCGGTCAGCATCGCGGTCTCTGGCGATCTCGTGTACGTCGCCAACGCCGGCGCCAGCGAACCCAACGTCACGGGATTTCGCCTTGGCTGGAACGGTGTCCTGTACCCACTGCCGAACTCGACCGTCGCGCTGCCCGCCAGCTCAGGTCCCGATGACGTGCTGTTCGACCCAACCGGCCAGAAGCTGATCGTCCCGCTCGTCAACACCTCGACGATCGCGAGCTTTCACGTCGGTTGGGACGGTCGCCTGATCGCGGCCCCGGGCTCGCCCTTCGCGGCCCAGGGACCGGGACCGTTCGGCTCCGAGTTCCGGCCGACCAACCCATCACAGCTGTTCGTAAGCAATGCCCACGGCGGCGAAGGTAACGGGACTGTCTCGGCCTTCAACGTGAGCTTCTCCGGTGAACTGACCTCGATCGGCTCCTCCCCGTTTGCCGATCTGCAGACGGCGCCCTGCTGGGTGGAGATCAGCCACGACGGGCAGTTCCTGTTCACGGTGAACACCGGGTCGGGAGAGATCTCGAGCTACGCGATCACCCCCGATGGCTCATTGGTGCTGCTCGGCAGCACGCCGTTCGGCTCGGCGGGAGCGGGCGCCGTTGACGCCCGCCTGTCCCCCGACGGCAGGACGCTGCTGGTGAACGGCAGCAAGGCCAACGTCGTCGCGTCGTTCGCGGTCAACGGCGGCAACCTCACCGAGCTTGCGAGCTCGCCCACGCCGCTGCCCCCGGGCGCCGTCGCCTCGGGCATCGTCGTCGACTGACAAGGGCGGAGCGCCGCCGGCCCGGGCAGCATCCACCGGGCCGGCGGCCCCGCGGTGAAACATCACGAGCAGCCGTATCTAGCCGGTCTGTGCGTAGGAGATGGCGTTGGCACGATCCGCGCATCCCTTCATCTCGACGATTGTCCGAGCGCTTTCCCCCCTTCCCTGGACCGGGGAGCCGGCCCGCAAAGCGCGAATCGGCTCGGCCTGGGACCTGACGCGCTCCCTGTCCGCCTCGTCAATGTCAGCATCGAGCAGGGTCTCAGCGAACCACCGTGCCGAACGGCCGTGATGGTTTTGGACGACGACGCCCCGTCGGTGGCCCAAAACTCCTCGGAATCCTAGGTATATCGCCCCAACCAACAGAACGCTTACAGTCTTCAACTCGTGGTTGATGACTAAAGACCAGTCGAAACCAGGCCGGAACCCGGAAGACAGGTAAGCGTTCAGTCCCTCGGTGCGGCGTGGGTGTTTCAGGCGAGGTGGGGGGCTGGGTCGCCGCGGGCGTGGGTGGTGAGCGTTTCGGCGAGGTAAGCGAACAGGGAGCGCTGCTGTAGGCGGCAGGTTGTGTGTGTTGAGAGGAGGCGCTCGATGCGCCGCTCGCCGCTCTCGGATTGGCTGCCCAGGCAGAGCTTGCGGTAGATGACGGCGCTGCGCAGCGAGCGCTCGGCGTGGTTGTTGGTCGGCGCGACATCGTTGTGCGCGGCGAACGTCCAGAGCGCTGGCCAGGCCTTCAGGAGGTTGCGTGCCATGCCCCGGCAGCGCTTGTTGCGCGCTCGCTTTGAGGCGTAGCGGCGGATGATCGGCTTGTACTCGCGTTGCAGGCAGCGGATCGTGCGCTTTAGCTCGCTGCGATCGGCGGTGTGCTGGAAGACCTCCCAGGCCCAGAAGATTTTCCGTGAGAGTTCAAGGCCGTGCTCGCCGAACTCCTTCTCGGCGGCCAGGCCTTCGGCGTGGGCTTGGAAGTCGCGCTTTAGGTGGCTCCAGCAGAGCTGGCGGCGTGAGAGCGGCAGGTGGCTGTAGGCCCACCAGCGGTCTGAGGTCACGATCCCGGCGTGTCCCTCGAGCAGGCGTTTGGCGTGCTCCTCGTGGCGGCCGGGGGCGACAGCGAAGACGGCGTGGCGCGCGGTGAACATGCCCCACAGTGCGCGCTGGGCGCCTTTCAAGCGCCAGCCCGTCTCGTCCATGTTCAAGCTCTCGCTTGAGCGCACGCGTCCCAGCAGATCCTGGTAAGGGTCAGCCAGCGCGTCCGCGACGCGCGTGAGGATCGCGTCGACAGTGCCGGCGCAGATGCGCGCGCCGAAGAGCTCTTCGCAGAGCTCCACCACATCACGGCGGCTGACACGGTTGCGTACCGACAGAGCCGCCACCGCCGCCTGAAAGCGCGGCCCGAACGTGCTCGCGGCGATATCGCTTGGGATCTCGGCCCGCGTGTGCCTGCCACAGCCAGGGCAGCAAACCCGCTGAGCGCGATGCTCGATCACCTGCGCGGAGATGACGGGCAGCTCTTCGACCTGGTGGCGAAGCGTCTCGCCGACCGCGAGCAGATCACCTGCAGCGAAGGTGTGACCGCATTCACAGCGCTCAGGCCAGTGCTCGATGACCTCATCCACGGCCGAGAGCGGCAGCAGCTCACGGCCGTGACCCTCATGCCCCGACTGGGCGCCCTGCGAACGCCCGGAAGGGTCCTTCCCACGCTTGGGCTTCTTGTTCGGCGGATCGACGCTCGGCGGGCTGGAGGAGTTACGCGAGCTGCGATTCAGCCGACGCTCCAGCACAGCGATCCGCTCGTCCTGGCGCGCAACCCTCGCGGCCAGCACCTCGACCTGCGACGCCAGCCGCTCATTTTGGGCCGAGAGCGCCAACAGCACCCCCACCACCGCCTCGCGGCCCTGCCCGTAGATCGCCTCAGCCTCAACGCGCTCCACGCATACAGATTCGACGCCCCAAGATTATGTCCCCCAGACCAACTGAACGCTTACGAAGACAGCTCGATTTGCAGCAGCTTTCAGCGATCGGCAGGGCTGGTCGAGCGGATGGCGAGACTCGGAATCGAACCGAGGACACTACGATTTTCAGTCGTATGCTCTACCAACTGAGCTATCTCGCCGGGACCACGATCCTAGCGCCTCGACGGGATTGAGCCGCTATGACGCGGGCTCCGGCTACCCCCAGCCGGCGGCTCTTGCAGGCGTGCGGTAGGTCGTCTCGCCGGGCCCCCGGCTTGGCGCGCCCAGGCGCACGAATCGTCGCCGCCCGCGATCACGATCAAAAGCCGGCGGCAACAGCAGCCATCACCCCCGAGGGCCGCGAACTGCGCCGTGGGCTCGCCGCGAAGCACGAGCCCGCCAGGGCTTCGTTCTAGGAGCAGATCGACGGCGTGTGCCACTCCATCCCCGGCCGCGCCGCTCACAATGCCGCGGCCCTGCAGCTCGCCAAGACCCTGCCCGCCGCGATCCTCGCCGACTTGCTTGGCGTCCACGAGGCCACCGCCGAGGACTGGACCCAGCTCGCCGGCAGCGACTGGGCGCGCTACGCAGCAACACGCTGAGACAGACGATCCACGCGCGGCGCTCGCGCCGACCTCCGAGCCGACCCCACGAACTCGGAGCACAAGACGCCAGCGGCCGGGGCGGCACCTCGAGCCCGTGCTCGGAGTGGACTTGAGAACCCTTCCGCATCGAGCTAAACGTCCACGTCCCCCGCCCAGAGAAGGGCGACCGATCCAAGGAGATCCCGATGACCACGACCAAGCAAGCAGCCCCGAAGAAGCCGCTGAGAGCGGCAAACCGCCAGCCGAGGAAGCGCTGCGCAAGGCCCTCTCCGCGCAGCCCGGCGCGACCGCGGCTGACCTCGCGGCGACCGCCGGCCTGGGCCGCTCTACCGCGAGCAAGACGCTGGCGCGGCTCGAGCAGGCCGGCGAGGTCCGCCGCAGCGAAGGCGGACGAGACGGCGCACGACGCCTACCCGACCGCTGGGCCCTCACCTCCGGCGAGCCGGAGCCCGACGCAGCGCCAGATGGCAGCACCACGCTGGCCGAGGACGCCAAGCCAGCCTCCAACGAGGAGCGCCTGAAACCCGGCGAACTGGACGGGCTGATCCTCGACTACCTGGAGAAGAACACTGCGCAGCCGGTCGGGCCGAGTGCCGTGGCAAAGGCCCTACGACGCTCATCAGGAGCGGTCGGAAATGGCCTCGCTCGCCTCACGCGGGCCAAGAAGGTACGCCAGGTCAACGACCGTCCCCGCCGCTACCAGATCGCGTCCTGAGCACCCAGACGCCGTGCGAGCCCGCGCCTCCCCTGCCCGCCAACAACGCAGGCGCAGGGCCCGCACCACGCCTCATACAAGAGAAGTGACCTTCCTCGCCCCCGCTCAACAACGGGCGAGGAGTCAACATCCACGATGCCATCTGGAGAATGACGATCTGACGCTTGCGGGCGCCGCTAAAATCACCGGACATGAGCGCATCGGCTACCACTACCGTTGAGGTCGACTCCGCGCTGCTGCGGCGGCTGCACGAGTGTAGCCCCGAGAAGAGCGACCGCGAGCTGCTCGAGAGCGTCGCCCGCGTCCAGCTCGGGCTAGAGGCAAGCGATCGAGCGAGGGATCGCTTCGCGGGCGTCCCCTCGCAGGAGATACAGGACGAGGCCGTCAGCGCCGTGCGTGAAGTACGCCACGAGCGGGCAGCCGGACGACGGCCCGCGCATTGAGGCGCTTCGTAGTCGACGCCAGCACCCTGGTGTCTGGATGCGTCGACCCGCACGGTGAGAGTCCCCCACGCTTGATCTACCGCAACCTGTCGGGGTCGCGGTTCGAGTCGATCATCTGCCCCGAGCTACTTGGCGAGGTCGCCGACGCCCTGCACAAGCCCTACTTCCTGCAACGCATCGACGACGCGGACATAAACGACATCATCGCCGGCATAGCCGACGCCAGCACCATCCTGGAGGATCCCGCCGAGGTCACGACTCTGCTACGCGATCCAGATGACGACTACCTCGTGACGCTCGCGCGCACCGCCGAAGCCGAGGCGATCATCACGGGCGACCGCGACCTGCTCGACCACCCCGGCCTGCGGCCGCCAGCGATCGACGCGCGCACCGCCTGCGAGCTGATCGGGCTGACCGCACCCGATCGGCAAGCGTGACCAGCGTCAGGCGCGCGGCGCCTCGTGACCCGCACCTTCCCCAGCGCCGCCGCTGCAACGCCGCGCAACAGCCCCAACCACACCACGCAGGATGGCTCTCACTACGCCTACGCCCTACGGCTCCGGCTCCGTGAGAGCCATCCACACCCACCAGGCAAGGCATTCAGGACAAGACGAATAACCCAGCTCCGCCAGTTGTCCGGCTGACCAAGGCCAAGCAGGTTCGCCAGGACAATGAGAAGCCCCGCCGCTACAGCCTCGCGGCCTGACGGTAGTTGTGCGCACGCCCCTCGCTCTCTCCTCCTCGATGAGAAGAAGGTGAGGGACCTCGCACGCGCGATGATCAGCGGTACGCCGCGCCGCGCGAGCCCGACGCGCAGCCAGCAGCTGTAGATGAGCGTGCCCTTGTCACGGCCCGTTGGCAGACGCGCAAGACGCCCCGCCGGCCGGTCCAGCGAGTTGGGGTTGAGGTCCATCAAGGTGATCGCGGGCGACGGGATTGGCTGCCGACGCGACGTGCGATTGACTCGCGTGCGCTGATCATCGCGACTCGTGGCAATGAGGCGGCCAGCGCTCGTGCCGGGGTGATGTTGCGGGTTGCCATCGCTGTAAACGTGAGCGCCAGGCGCTCGTCGCGGGCCGCGCAGGAGAACAGCACCCGTTCAACGGCATTCAGCTTCCGGCCTCCGGCGTAGTCGTGGATCATCGCCGCGTGGCCGTGCAGCGCACGGGAGTAACGGCGGCGGTAGCGCTGCAGGCCGCGCTGGAGCGGCTCTTGTCCGAGGAGCGCAGGGGTGACGCTGTCGGCCAGCCATTCGCCGGATTGCAGCGCCCAACCACAGCCGACTCCCCACAGCGGGTCGGTGGCCAGCGCGGCGTCGCCCACCAGCGCCAGGCCGGGCGCGGTGGCCGCGTGGATCACGTTGGGTATGTCGATCTTGCCGACCACTCGCCCGACCATGCGCGAGGCGAGGATCGGCGGCGCGTCGGGCAGCGCGGCGATGTAGGAGACGAGGGCCGCGATGGGGTCACGGTAGAACTCGTCCTGACGCTGCTTGGTGGGCATCGCGGCGTACAGCGTCAGCCCGTTATCGGTGGGGAACGCGGCAGCCCAATCCGGGTCCAGAAACCACGCGGAGCCGTCGGGGGCGCCCACGGGAGAGGGCCCCTCGAAGTATCCGGCGTAGAAGAAGCGGCCGTGTTCGATCGTGTGCGTGCGTACCCCGGCCAGCTCCGCCACTCGCGAGCCGCGGCCGTCCGCGCCAATGACCACACGCGCACGCAGCGCTCTGGAGTCGCCGTTGCGCTCGCGTACCTCCACGCCGCGGATCTCGTTTCCCTCACGGATCAGCGAGTGCGCAGTGCGACCCAGGATCATCTCCACGCCCGGGGTCTCGGCCGCTTTGCGGCGGATCATCGGGTCCAGCAGCTCGCGACGCAGGTTGACGCCGCTCGGCACCACGCTCTCCGCCGACGGTTCGATCCAACCCCAGCGAGTCCAGACACGCGCGTGGGCGCGCAATCCCCCAGCCTCTTCGATTGCTTCCAGCAGCCCGAGACGCTGAAGCGTGGGCACCGCGGAGGACTGGATGAAGTGGCTGCAGATGCGCTTGAACGCCGCCGCATTCGGACGCTGCTCCACGAGCGCCACTGACGCACCGGCCCTTGCGAGCAGGATCGCGGTGGTGCAGCCGGCGAGGCTCGCGCCTACGATTGCTGCGTCGTAGTCACAGCTCCCCGCGCCGATCTCTCCTGAGAGCCATGCAGCGGCCATCTCTATCTCGAGGCGGGGATGCGCTCGAGTGCTTCCGAGATCGCGTCGGCGCCGTCGCTGCGGGCCAGGGCTTGGGCCATTCGCTGGGCGCCGTCCCTCAACGCCGGATCGGCGAGCGCCCGTGTGATCGTACGGGCGAGCCTGCGCGGCGAGGCGTGTTTGCCCACACGTACGCCGGCCCCGGCGGCGAGGACGCGCAGCGCGTTGTCGTGCTGGTCGCGTCCGCCGGGGATGCAGACGATGGGGACGCCGTCGGCGAGGGCCGCGTTGACCGTTTGCCAGCCGGCGTGGGTGATTACGAGCGAGGCGTGCGGGAAGATGCTGCGATGGGCGACGAAGGACGCGGCGTGCGTGTTGGCGGGGATCCGCAGTGAGCGGCGGTCGAGCGCTGGGCCGGTCGTCAGCAGCGCTCTGACTCGGATGGAAGCGACGGCGTCGAGGACGCGTTGAACGGCCGCGCGCTGGTTCATGTAGCTGGTGCTGAAGCTGATCACGACGAGCGGGTCGTGGTTGTCCGGGGGCCACGGCGAGCGCCACGGCCCCTCGAAGGGCTCGAACGCCGGGCCGACGTAGTGCACGTTCTCCGCGAGCCGGCCGCGGGATGAGAAGTCGAGCTCGGGTGCACTCATCACGGCGATCTCCCGGACGGCGCGCAGCTGGTCGTACCAGTCGGCGAGAGGGTTGAGGCCGTGTTCGGCGCGAGCCGCGTTCAGGGCCGGCAGTCCGGCGGCGAAGAAGCGCCTGAGGAATGCCAGCAGCACGCGGTCGAGCGCGTCGCCGAGCGGTCCGGTCATCGGGCGCAGGCCGCTGCCGAGCGGTGGCGCGCCGCGGGTCGGGATCGGGAAGGGGCAGTGCACGAGCGCGATCGCCGGCAGGCCGGCGGCCTCCGCCGCCAGTGCAGCGCCGGGCAGCATCCAGTCAAACGCCACGGCCTGTGCGGGCCACTCTTCCAGCGCCTTGCTGCAGTCCTGGGCTGTGTCGGGAAGCAGGCCGAAGAGGATGTTGTCGCGCACCCGCAGCCCGTCGCCGAGGCGCGTGCGTACGTCCCAGTCGTGCAGCAGGTCGGTCTCCGGACGAGTCATGTCCAAGGCCGGGTAGGCGTGCTCGAACGGCACGAACTCGGCACCGGTGCGCTGCACTCGCTCGCGTGCGGCCTCGTGGGCGAGGACCCGCACCTCGTGCCCGCGCTGGATCAGGCGGTGGGTCAGCGCGAGCTGTGGAGGAGCGTTGCCGCTGAATGCCAGCAGTGTCTGGAAGACACGCACGCTAGTATTTCACTTTAGTCAGAATAAAATGAATCTACCAGAGTCCCCGTCAAGCAAGCGCCCCTACCAAATGTCGGCCCGCGCCGAGGCCGCGAACGCGACCGCGGGGCGACTGCTCGTGGCTGCCTGGAGGCACTTCGCCACACGCCCCTACGAGCAGGTCCGCCTGCGCGAGATTGCCGCCGGGGCCGGGGTCACGGTGCAGACGCTGCACCTGCGCTTCCACTCCAAGGACGAGCTGCTGAGCGCCGCCTACGCGTGGTTCGGCCAGCAGGAGATCGCCAGCCGGCCCGCCACGCCGGCCGCGGACGTGCCCGAGGCGCTCGCCCTGCTCTTCGACCGCTACGAGGAGCACGGGCAGGCGGTCCTCAGGATGCTCTCTCAGGAGGAGCGCATCCCCGCCATCAAACGGATGACCGACGCGGGACGCGCCTACCACCGCCACTGGGTGCAGACGACATTCGAGCCCCAGCTGGACGGCCTCTCCGGAAAGCCCTACGAGCGCCGGCTGGCCGCGATCCTGCTCGCCACCGACCTGCTCGCATGGAAGCTCCTGCGCCAAGACATGCAACTCGACCGCGAGACCTCCGAACAAATCATTGCCGAAATGATCCAGCCTCTACCACCAGCCCAGTGATCAAGCGCATCAGCAACCAGTCGGGCAGCACCGGCACGGTTGTTGGCTCAGGCCGTTGAGGGTGGCTTCGCGCGCGCCGCGGGAAAAACCGTGCCGAGCAGGCCGCGGATCATCGCGGCGGCGATGTTCATTTGGTCGAAGTAGTCACGCCAGAGCACGATCTGAGCATCGCGCACATCGAAGCGCCCGCAGACCCAAAACTGGACGCGCAGCCGACCAAACTTAAGGACATCGGTGCGCTCGGTCAGAACCGTTCCTCCGTCTGCTGTGATGGCATGCACGTAGACCTCGAATCCGGCGCCGGGTCGGCCAAGTGTGGCCTGAAAGAGGCGGCGAGTGCGCTCACGTCCGTGCACCGTGGGCAGCCCTACGTTCTTGTACTCCACGTCCACGGCCAAGAACTCCACCGCCCCATCGACATCTCCCAAGCGAAGCAGCTCCAAGAACCGCTCGACCACCAGTGTGGGCGTGGAACTGGTCCCCGGTTGGTTGACCTGCTTCTCCGTGACCTCGCTTGCAGGCTCAGGCATAGCTGTAAGCATATGCGACGCCTATCACGCGCCCGCTCGATCTGTGTACCCCAGAGGTGCCCGCCGCAACGCCCGCAACAATAAGCTGCGTGGAGATGCCCCGACGGAACATAGAGTTGAAGGCGCGCGACCCTGACCCGGCTCACTCCCTCCAGGCGTCTCTCGAGATGGGCGCGAGCGACGAGGGCTGGCTGCATCAGACCGATACGTACTTCCGGGTTCCCCACGGCAGGCTGAAGCCCGCGCGGACCGGTCGCGCGGACCGGTGGGTGCGGCAGTACGTCCGGTGCTGGCGCAATGATTCCTCCAGGCCGAACTGATCGAAAGAGCAAGCGACACGGCACGCCTCCGGCGGGCGCCGATCCGACGACACGACACTGGAGGAATCGATCTGATGTCCACTCTCACCGCCCGACGTGCGGCGGCCGGGCTCGCCGTGGCCGGCGCGCTGGGGCTCGCCGCGCTGGCCTCGGCCGGCGCCGCGCCCATCTACGCCTGCCGGGGCAGGGCCGGCGCGCTGCGCGTCGTGGCGAAGAAGGCGAAGTGTAAGAAGGGCGAGAAGAAGCTGTCGTGGAACACGATCGGCGCCGCCGGAGCCAAAGGCGTGACCGGGGCCACGGGAGCGGCTGGGGCGACCGGAGCGGTCGGACCGACCGGAGCCGCGGGCGTGACGGGGGCGACCGGACCGATCGGACCGATCGGACCGCAGGGACCCGAAGGACCGGAAGGAGAAGAAGGACCGGAAGGACCTCAAGGAGCGAAAGGACTCGAAGGAGCGAAAGGACTCGAAGGAGCGAAAGGACTCGAAGGAGCGAAAGGGCTCGAAGGAGCGAAAGGACTCGAAGGAGCGAAAGGGCTCGAAGGAGCGAAAGGGCTGGAAGGAGCAAAAGGGCTGGAAGGCCTGAAAGGATCGGAAGGAGCGAAAGGGCTGGAAGGCGCGAAAGGGCTGGAAGGCGCGAAAGGGCTGGAAGGCGCGAAAGGGCCCGAAGGAGTGAAAGGGCCGGAAGGAGAAAAAGGACCCGAAGGGCTGGCCGGTCCCACCGTCGTCGAAAGCGTGAGGGGCACTCCCGTAGCGAGTGAAAACGAAGCAGCCGTAGGTGCCGAAGTGGGCCCCGCAACCGCGAAATGCGGTGCAGAAAGACCCTCGTGGGCGGCGGCGCGGAAATCTCGGATACGAAGGAGAGAGGGGAGCGATTGCAGACTCCTTCCCGAGTGCTGAGGGGAAGGGCGGCAAATGGACCGCAGGAAGGCTGTAGCGGTCCGGTTGGGTACCGGAACAGCAGCTTCACCGTCACCGCCTACGCTCTCTGCGGCGGGTAGCGCGGACGCCGGGCCGCGCGTGTCCCTCAGACCGGTGTGAAGCCGAGCTGCTCGGCGACCGTCGCCTGGTCCGCGTTGCGGGAGGCGAACGCGATCTCCTCTTGCTCGGGCTCGGCGAGCGCGGGCACGGTCAGCGATGCGACGGCGAGGTGCCAGGCGTCCAGGGCCCGCAGGGCGTGTTCGCGCACGAGCTCCAGCGCCCTGTCTTCGACCTTCTCCTGTGCGACGGCAATCTCTGTCACCCGTCCTGTCGTGTCGAGATCCCCGTCCAGGGTGGTGAGCAGGTCCTGCTCGTCGGTTTCGTGACGGCCCGATCGCGCCGCGCGGATCAGCGCTCCGGAGACCTCGATCCGCGTCCAGCTTCCGGTGACGCGGGTGATGTCCGGGTCTTCGAGCAGCACGACGGCCTGCTCGTGGCCGTCCTCGTCGTGCATGTAGAACCGCACGAGGACGGAGGAGTCCAGGTAGGCGATCACTCCAGCCGGCCGCGGTCTTCGTCGATCAGCCGGTCCACGATCGGTCCGATTCCCCGGGTCGAGGCGATGATGCGTTCGCGTTCGGCCTTGCTCACGGGGGGAACGTTGACCTCCCTGACCCTGAGCATCCCCAGGGCGCGAGCTCTGGCGCGCAGCCGCTCCTGGGGAGTCGGTGGGGGGTTGGGTGGGATACCCAGATCCGCATCGGTGGAGGCATCGAGCATCGCGCCGGCGACCGCGTTCATGCTGCGGCCCTCGCGCGCGGCCCGCGCGGCGATCCGCCGATGCAGGTCCTCCGGCACACGTAGGAGCAGCTGCTTCACGTGCTCGATGATATCACCCCGATCAGCTGTGATATCAGCCGGCTTTGGAGTGCCGCCGTTCGCCGCCGGTTTGTGGGAAGAGCAAGGGACGGGGGCGGAAAACGCCAGTGTTCGCGGGGGCGCGCCGGGAGTGGCGCGTCGGTACGAGACGGGGGTCACTGCGCGCCGGCGCCCGGCGCGCGGGCCGCGAGAAGCCCAATAGAGCCCCGTTTTCCAGGGACTTGACAGACCCTTGACATATCGGGCGGGATGTGGTTTGCTGTCCGCATCCCACAGGACCGCAGACCGGTCTGGGAGACGCAGTGAGGGTGCAGAGGAGCGAGGACCTTGGAGGGATGGAAAGTGGGAACCATGGATGGCGGGACTCGAATGCAGCGGACGCAGGGGCCACGCCCCCGGCTTCGCACACAGGCTCCTGGGGAATGTCTCCCGGCGCGGGACGTATCGCGCGGACAGGCCAGCCTGACGAGATGCGTGATCGACGGACAACCTCAGGGTGCCGAGGGGCAAGCAGATCCAGGAATGGGTGGCCCACCCACCCCGCGTGGCGTGCAGACCGATCGTCCGAGATCGGCCAGCGCCGCTCATCGGTGTCCTGGGAGAACTTTGCCGGATGGCAAGGACAAGCTAGTAGTGCTAATCGAGAAGACGAAAGGGAGTGATGGGAAGTGAGACATTTTAAGATCATGGGGCTGTGCCTCGTGGCCGTGTTTGCGCTGGCGGCCGTTGCGGCTAGCAGCGCGTCGGCGACTGGACCGGAATGGGGTCGTTGCCTTGCCCAGAAGCACGGCAACTACACCGAAGGCAACTGTCAAACCGTGGCCACCAAGCACGGCGTGCCCGATCACAAGGGCAGCTATGAATGGTACGGCGGCGCGGCGGCGCTCTGCTACCCGAAAAAGCACGGCGAATACGTCGATTCGGGGTGCACGACGGTCGCTACCAAGCACGGCGTGCCCGATCACAAGGGTCACTATGAAAAAACCGCCGGCAACAAATTCGTCGGTGTGGCCGGTGCGGCTCTTCTTCACTCGATCATCACCGAATGTTACGAAGAAAACAACGAACCCGTACTGGCGCCTCGCACAGCGTGCACAGGAGCGCCGATCTTTCGGGAACCCCCCGGTTACGTCACGGACCCCTCACCGAGAATCGAATGCACGAGCCAGATCGCTACCGGTGAAGCGGTGAGTGGGAACGAAGTCGCGAACGTGTCGGTGCGCTTCAAGGGCTGCACTTTGGGAGGCAATCCGGCGACAAGCACAAACAGTTGCTCGCCGGCCTGCTCGGCGGGCGAAATCCAGGTCCTCCCGTTGAAGGGGAAGATCGGCTACACCGAACCACATCACGAAGTGGGTGTGCTGCTCGAACCCGTCACCGCGGGAGGGAATTTCGCTGAATTCGTAGCGCTTGGCGTCGGTGCTGTCGTGGGTGCGGGGAATGCCACGACCGGCTCGTTCTACGAAGCTTTCAACGACACCACTCCTGGTACACCCAACGGGAACGACGGCGTCGTCTCGCCGATTACTCCGATCAACGTGATGACGCACGAATTCACCCAGAACTATCGGATCAGCGAGGTTACAAAGAACTGCAAAACAGAAATCAGCGAAAAAAACTGCGGCGGCGCGAGGCGAAGAAAAATTCCAGGTGTACCAGAACGAACCTAACAACTTCGAAGGCAAGTTCGAGGTACTCGAATCGCGTCTCTACACCGGCGCTCATGAAGAAGAAAAGTTCGCCTGGGCCCCGGCTGCTCAGGAAGAGACGGACGTGAACACGGTGGAAGGAGAAGTCGAGATCAAAGCGTAGCGGGATCGGCATTTCGGCCGGCCGAGCGGGATCGGAATTCCGCCCGGCCGGCCGACTTCGCGGCCTTTTGGCCGGTCGGAATTTCCGACCCGCTTGGCTTACGTAGTGAGATCACAAGCGAGTTAGAACAACGAGACGTTTGGGTTGTGCGTGGGGTTGCTGGTTGAGCCCCACGCACACCCTCACAGCGTCAGCAGATGAGAGAGATCAAGAGGGTTCGATGACAGTTTTGAGGGACATGAGGAAGACGGGTGCCTGGCGGTGGCCGCTCGTGGCGTTGTGCATGTTGGCTGCGGGGCTGCTGTGGTGTGCTCCGGCGCTGGCGATCAGTCAGCGTGGACATGCGTTCAGTTTCTCGTATGGGTCCAAGGGCGCGGGCGAAGGTCAGTTCTCCGATCCGACCGGGATCGCCGTGAACGATTCCACGGGGGATGTGTATGTCGTTGATCGTAAGAACAAGCGTGTGGTGCAGTTGGAACCTGTGCTGAACGGGCAGGGCGAACTTGCCGGTGAGAAGTGGGTGCGATCTTTTGAAGTCCCGTCGCCGTCGAGCGTCACGGTGGATGACTCCACAGAAGCGTCTGATCCTTCCAGGGGGGATGTGTACGTGGTAGGTGACGGTGCGAAGGCGGTCTACAAGTTCAGTGCTGAAGGGGTGTTGATCGCGAGGATCGCGCGGTTCGAAACCAGGACGGAACGCGAAGAAACGGAAGCTGAGGAAAAGAAGGAAAAAAAACATCAGGAAAAAGAAACCAAGCTTGAAGGGGTCGAGGGTGTCGCGGTGGACGCGGGCGGGTCGCTGTTCGTGTACGTGGAAGGCGCTGTGGACACGTTCAACAACGCCGAAGTCAATGAAGGGGAAGCGCGCATGGCGACGGGCCTGGGTGGGCAGGCCGAGCCTGGACTGGCGCTTGATTCCGAAGACGATCTGTTCGTGGGGGTGTTGGGCGCGGGCGGGTTTCCGGTGGTCTCCAAGCTCGAAGGGATCACGGGGAAGGTTCTGATCGGAGCGCTGGACGGGGAAGAAACGACCGCGGTGGCGGTGAACACGAGCGATGTGCCGTCAAACGAAGTGGACGAACTGAACGACGTGTATGCGCTGAACGTGGGCAGCGTCGCGCAGTTCGCGCCCGAAGCTGGTGGTGTGCCCGGGGGCCTGATCCAGCGCTTGAGCGCGCCCGGCCTGCTCGAAGGCAGGGGTATCGCGGTGGACACCCGCACCGGCGCGGTGTATGTAAGCGACGGCGCCTCCGATGATCTCGACGTGTTCGGGCTCGAACCCGTAGGGGCGCCGAAGATCGAAGGGCTGTCCGCGCAGGGCGCGCCGGTGCCGGCGAACAGTGCGAGGCGGTTGAGCGCGCAGGTCGATCCCACCGGCGCCGATACTCATTACTACTTCGAATACGGAAGAGCCAGTTGCGCAACCGTCCCGTCGTCGTGCATCAGGACGCCCACGCCCGCAGGCGATCTCGGCGGGGGCTTCGGCGACAGGGAAGTCAGCCTGCAACTGCACGGTCTAGCGCCTGCTGCCTACTTCTATCGTGTGGTCGCGGAAAACTCGTTCGGGACGGTCTACAGTCCCGAACGTACCTTCCCGATCCTCGAACTGTCGAGCGGGCTGCCCGACGCACGCGCGTGGGAGATGGTCACACCGCCGGACAAGCACGGCGCACCGATCGAAGCGCTGACCCGCGAAGGCGGCTGGATCCTCGCCGCCGAAGACGGCGATGCGCTCGCGTACGTCGCGAACGGTGCGATCGAAGAAGAAGCGCAGGGCAATCGCAGCTTCGAACCACAGCAGGTGCTCGCGACTCGCGGTCCGGAAGGCTGGAGCTCGCGGGACATCGCCACGCCCCAGGAACGCGCGGCGGGTGACAACTTCGGTGCGCCGGAGTACCAGTTCTTCTCACCCGACCTGTCGCTGGCGCTGGTGGAACCCTACGTCCCCGAGCCCCCGCTTGCGCCAGGCGTGACGGGCAAGATGGTCTATCTGCGAGACGATCAGCCGATCGCGCCAGAAGCCGCAGAGCAGCAGAGCTACTCAGAAGCCGAAGCGAACGCCGGCTATTTTGCGCCGGGGTTCCTGCCGCTGCTGAGCCCGGCGGATGCGCCTGCAGGGTCGCAGGCCGGCTTCCTCGGCGCGACGCCTGATCTGCGACATGTCGTGCTCGACTCGGGTACCGCTCTGACAGGTCCGTCTTCGGGTGCGGGGCTGTATGAGTGGTCACAGGGAGGCCAGCTGCGCTTCGTCAGCGAGCTGCCGGAAGGCAAGGGGCCCGCGCCGGCGGTGGCGCTCGGCTACTACCACGACCAGGGCGCACGCGATCTCGAGCGACGGTACGCGTGTGATCTGGACCGCGAGCCAGGAGAGTCCGGCGCACCTGTACATGCGCGACCTCGCGACGGAAACCACTGTCCAGCTGGACAAGGCCCAGGGTGTCAGCGAACCGGCGACCGCGGGCGCGCGCTTCCAGACGGCCTCCAGCGATGGTTCGCTGGTGTTCTTCACCGACGATCAGGCGCTCGTGCCCGGAGCGAGCGTCGAACCCGCCCGGAAAGTCACCGATCTGTACGTGTGCGAAATGGTGCAGACGGGTGCGGAACTGCGCTGTGCATCTGCGTGATCTGACGATTCCTCTGCACGCGGGCGAACACGCTGCGGTGCAGGGCTCGGTGCTCGGAGCCAGCGAAGACGGGTCGAGCGTGTTCGTGGTCGCGCAGGGCGTGCTCGCAGAAAACAAAAACGCGGCCGGTGAAACGGCGCAGTCCGGGCAGGAGAACCTGTACGAGCTGCACCGCGAAGGCACCCAGTGGACGACGACGTTCGTTGCGCTCCTCTCAGGCGAAGACAGCCCGGACTGGGACGCGGGTGCGAACGTGTCCGTTGAAAACACGGCGTTTCAGACCGCGCGGGTCTCGCCGAACGGGCAATACCTGGCGTTCATGTCCCAGCGTACCCTCACGGGCTATGACAACGAAGACGTCTCGAGCAACAAGAGCGGCGAAAGGCTCGATGAGGAGGTCTATCTGTATGACGCGAGCACCGCTGGCTTGACGTGCGCGTCGTGTGACCCGACGGGTGCGCGACCGGTCGGGGTGCTCGATCAGGAACAGTCCGGTGAAGGTATCGGTCTGGTCGTCGATCGGCGCGAGAGCTGGCGCGGACACTGGCTGGCGGGCAGCATTCCCGGCTGGACCTCGGAGAGCCTTTCAAACGCGCTCTACCAGTCGCGCTACCTGTCAAACGAAGGGCGCCTGTTCTTCGACAGCGCCGATCCGCTCGTGCCCGGGATCGCTGACGACCACCCGCGAAGAGCTCATCAGCGGCAAGACGCAGGCTGTGGGGGTCGAGAACGCCTATGAGTATGAGCCGGCCGGCATCGGCGGCTGCGCGAGCACCGCCACGGGCGGGTGCGTGGGGTTGATCTCCTCGGGCAGCTCGCAGAAAGAATCGGCGTTCCTGGAAGCGACCCCGAGCGGCAACGATGTGTTCTTCCTCACCGCCGCGCAGCTCTCCCCGCAGGACACAGACGACGCGTTTGACATCTACGACGCCCGTGTCTGCACGCAGCGAATCGCCGTGCCTGACCCCACCGCCAAGCGCGCTCACGTCCTGTGGCAGCGTCGAAGAATGCCACCTGGCCTCCTCACCCGCTCAGGGGGCGCTAGGCGCATCGGGCAGCGCGGCGTTCTCCGGGCCGGGCAACCTCGTCCCGCCGGCGGCCAAACATGAAGTCAAGAGCGTCACGGTGAGCACCAAACCCAAACCGTTGACCAGGGCGCAGAAGCTCACGAAAGCGCTAAGGGCCTGCCGTAAGCAGCATCCGCACGCCAAGCGCAAGCGCCAAGGATGCGAAGCGCACGCGAGAAAGCTCTACGGTCCCAAACCGAAAGCGAGGAAAAAGTGATGCGGCGTCTGCTTGCCGCGCTCCTGGGCGTCATCGCGCTGGTATTGGCCGGCGCCGCGCCCGCGTATGCCGCGGAAGCGCCCTCGCCGTGGTGGCGCATAAGCGCGGAAGCCACCCCAAGCAACCTGCCGCCCGAACACGAAGGGGAAAAGGGCCACGAAGGGCAGGGCGCGATCGTGGTGGTGGCGAGCGATCTCGGCACTGGGCCGGCCATCGGCTCCAGTGGCGAACCGATCGTCATCAGCGACAGGCTGCCGGCGGGGTTGAAGGCGACCGCCGTCACCGCGCAGGGCAAGCACACAACAGAGAGCTGCTCGCTCGCGCCGCTCCAATGTACGTTCACGGGGACTCTCTACCCCTATGAACGCCTGTCGATCGCGATTAGGGTCAAGGTCGAAGAGCCGGCGGGGACGGTCACGACGCTGCCCGATGAAATGAGCGTTCAGGGCGGTGGCGCGCCGCACGGCTCCTCGAGCACCCAGCAGCTGAACGTCAGCGGCGCGCCGACGCCGTTCGGGGTGCAGACCAGCGGCTATGAACTGACGCCATACAACCCCGACGGGACGCCTGCAACACAGGCCGGCTCGCACCCGTTCCAGCTGACGAGCACGCTCGTCATGAACCAGGTAGGCGAACCGAGCGGGCGCGAGCCGGTCGCTTTGCCACGGAACCTGAGCTTCCAGTTGCCGCTGGGGTTGATCGGCGACCCGGATGCGACCGAACAGTGCTCCAGCTCGGACTTCATCGCGCATGCGCCGGTGACGGAAGTCGATGAGTGCCCGCCGGGGTCGGTCGTGGGTGTCGCGAGCGTCACGATCGACGAACCAGAGGCCCTGCACGTGGCCACCGTCACGGTGCCGCTGTTCAACCTCGTGCCCTCCGAAGGCGAGCCGGCGCGCTTCGGCTTCGAGGCGTTCGGGCTGGTCCCGGTGATCATCGACACGGCCGTGGATCCGAGCAGCGACTACGCAGTCGTGGCGAGCGTGAAGAACGCGACTGCGATCGCGGGACTGCTCTCGACGCAGGTGACGCTCTGGGGGGTACCCGGCGACCCGCGCCACAACCAGGCACGCGGCTGGGAATGCATCGAGGGGGGCGTGCACCACGAATCCGGTGAAGTTGCCACGCCTTGCCCGGTGTCGACCAGCCTTCCCGAGACGCCGCTGCTGACGCTCCCGACCTCCTGCGCGGCCGATCCTGCCGCAGAACCCGTCAGCGCGTCGTTGGAAGCCGACTCGTGGACGGAACCGGGATACGTCAAACCCCCGCCGTATGTGTGGTCCGGACCGCTGGAAGAACCGCTCGGCTTCACCGATTGCGCCGCGCTGGCGTTCGAACCGAACTATCGGCGTCGCGCCGGAAACGGCGCAGATCCCGGTAGTGCATTCGGCCAGCACCCCGACGGGGTTGAGCGTGACCGTGAAATTGCCGCAGGGTCCGACCGTGGAACCGAACCCCGAAGGTCGCGGGGAGGCCGACGTGCGCGCGACGACCGTGACGCTGCCCGCGGGGGTGCAACTGAACCCCTCGGCGGCGAACGGCTTGGAAGCGTGCCCGGAGACGCAACGGGAAGGCGCGCCCTATGAAGGCGTCGGTTTCGAGGGCTTCCAGAAATTCCTTGGTCCCGAACGCGAACCGACGGCGGAAGTCGGCGTGTTCACGTCCAAGTTCAGGTTCGTCGAAGAAGGAGGTCTTCCGCCGTCGTGCCCGCCGGCGTCGAAGGTCGGGGTGGTGCACATCAAGACACCGTTGCTGCCCAAGGAACTGGAAGGCGCACTGTATCTGGCTGAACCGGCGCCGAACGGGGAAGCGGACAAGAACCCGTTTGACTCGTTGATAGCGCTGTATCTCATCGCCGAAGACCATGAAGCCGGGGTGCTGGTCAAGCTCGCCGGTGAAGGACATCTGAACCAGGAAACCGGACAGCTCACCACCTCCTTCCGTGATACTCCGCAGCTGCCCTTCGAAGAACTGAGGGTCGAACTGTTCGGTGGTCAGCGCGCCTCGCTGGCCACCCCGGCGGTGTGCGGGACCTACTCCACGCTGGCTGAATTCGTGCCGTGGTCGTTGCCGTTCGGATCGAGCCCGGTCGATCGTTCTTCGGCTGGGGAAGAATTCGACATCACCGAAAACTGTGCGCCCAGCACTCCGCTGGGGTTCTCACCGGCGTTCGACGCGCAGAGCACGAGCACGCAGGCGGGCGCGTTCACCGGGTTTCTCATTGCAGCTGGAAAAGCCCGATGGTCAGCAGGCGCTCACGGGCTTGAGCGTGCACCTGCCGCCGGGGATCTCCGCGCTGCTCTCCAAGCTGACACCCTGTCCGGAACCGCCGGCGGGTCAACCGTGGGCGTGTGGTCCGGAAAGCCTGATCGGGTCTTCGCTTGCCAGCTCAGGTGTAGGCACAGAACCCGTGACGTTGCCCGGTAGTGTGTATCTGACGGCTGGTTATGAAGGCGCACCGTTCGGGATCCTCGATGAAACGGAAGCGAAGGCGGGCCCGTTCGATCTCGGTGAGGTGTATGTCCGTTCGAAGATCGAAGTCAACCCGGAAACAGCGGCGGTCACGATCCTCACCGCTCCCGGACCCCACGGCGATGGTCTGCCCACGATCCTCAAAGGCGTTCCCGTCGATCTGAAACGGTTGAGCGTGAGCGTCGATCGTCGCGAATTCGAGCTGAACCCCACCAATTGTGCTCGCATGAGCATCACGGGCACCCTGGACGGTTCTGAAGGGACCGACACCGGCGTCTCCTCCCCGTTCCAGGTCGGAGGTTGCGCGAGCCTCCCGTTCGATCCGACCCTCACGGCCACAACCAAAGGACAGGCCAGCAAAGCGGAAGGCACGAGCCTGAACGTGACGGTCACCTCCGCGGGGGTGGGACAGGCGAACATCGCCAAAGTGGACCTGCAGTTCCCCAAAGCACTGTCCTCCAGGCTGACGACGCTGCAGAAGGCATGCACCGAAGCCACGTTCAACGCGAACCCCGCGTCGTGTGATGCGGACGCGGTGATCGGGCACGCCACCGTGAACACCCCGGTCCTGAAGAGCCCCCTGACAGGTCCCGCCTATCTCGTCAGCCATGGTGGCGCGGCGTTCCCCGACGTCGAGTTCGTACTCCAAGGCGAAGGCGTCGAGATCGTCCTGGACGGCAAGACCGACATCAAGGAAGGCATCACCTACTCCAAGTTCGAATCAGCCCCCGACGCTCCGTTCACGACCTTCGAAACAGAACTCCCGTCCGGCCCTGATTCGATCTTCACCGCGAACGTTCCTGAAAAGGAAGACTACAGTCTGTGTAAGGCGAGCCTTGAAATGCCGACACGGATCGTCGCCCAGGACGGCGCAACGATCGAACCGACAACGAAGATCACAGCGCAGGGTTGCGGTGAAGTGAAGAGCGCAAAAGTCAAGAAGCTCTCGCTCGCGCAACGGTTGCAGCAGGCCCTGGCGCAGTGTCGCAAGCACTATAAGCACTCCAAGGCCAGGCGCGTGAAGTGCGAACAGCAGGCGCACGCGCGCTACACGAGCCTCGCGCTCGCTGCGTGCCGCAAGCAGGACAGGCACTCAAAGAAGAAGCGCTCGTCCTGCGAAAGCCTCGCGCACCGGCGCTACGGCGCTCACGCGGCTTCGCGTAGCGCCGCTGGTGAGACGGCTCGTCATGGTTGAGATGAGCGGTCCTATAGTGCGCGTACGCACGGGTGGTCTGCTCGCGGTGGTGGCGATCCTCGTTGTGATCGCTGTTGTGCTCGGCGGTTGCGGTGGCTCCACCGACAGCCTCGCCTCCAAATCGGCGACCGAGATCCTCGCGGCGAGCAGGACCGCGGCGCGCGAGGCGAGCGCGGTGCATGTGAAGAGCCAGATCTTCTACACCACCGCGATCAAGCGCAGCAAAGCGAAGGGCAAGCCCAAGATCGAGACCAAGCTTGTCCCCATAAGCATGGATGAACTGCAGCTCACCAGTGGCGGTGGTCACGCGCGGGTCGTGTTCTTTGGTAGCGAAATCGAAGCGATCAGGGTTGGGAAGACCCTGTATGTCAAGGGTGGCCCCCGCTTCTACAGGAGCCTGGCCCGACGCGCCGGCGTACATCTCGCGCCGGGCACGTGGTTGAAGGCGCCCGCCAACGGTAGCCAGCTGATCGACTTCGCGGCGCTCACCGAAGCGGGCGGGGAGCTGACTCTGCTGTTGCGAGACCCCACCCTTTCGCTCACCAAGGGCCATACCATCACGATCGATGGGCAGGAGGCGATCGAACTCAAAGAGCGGGGCAAGCTCTATACCGGCGCGATCTACATTGCCACTACAGGCAAGCCCTACCCGATCGAGATTCTCAAACGCGGCGAAGAAACCGGCCATACCACCTTCACCGCCTGGAACCAGCCCGTCACGCTGAGCGCCCCATCCGACGCGGTCGAACTGAGCCAGCTCGAACACAAGGCGCACTGAGATGCAGCATCGTCGCCGCTCTCTAAAAACTCGAGCGCCGTCCAGGAGGGACTGCGCCCGGGGATGCCTCGGCCACCCGGACTCCCTCTCCGCTTAGGTCGAGGACACCCGCAGCACGGGGCGTGGTCCCTTTCCCCTCGAAGGGGCCACGCCCCCAATCGCCACCCGGCCGATCAGCGGGGATGAGATCCCTGTCGAAAACGCTGCTTGCCGATCGGAGATCCCGTCGATCTCCGATCGGTCGCCCACCAGCCGGGCCGCGGTAACCGCGACCCCTATCGCCGCCCGCTGCGGGCTCGGCTTCCCCAACCGCGAGCTTCATCACTCGTGCGTCTGCTTTGCCGGCGGCGGGGGTGTGTAGGGCCCTCGCCCCGGAACACCCTGTGCCGCAGAGGGCTTCTTGCGCCCGCCACGCCCCGGGCAGGGGCGCGATCGTCGTCTTTCGAAGGCCCTTCCCACCCCCTCTCGAAACCTGTACATGACATCGTGAACCTGCTCTTGACATGATTCATGACATGTAGTAATGTGCAGTTTTTAGAAGGGGTGGCACGCCATCGATGGCGTGGTTTTAGGGTGGTTGCAAGAGGAGATCACGGAAGATGCCAAGGGGTTGTCTAAGGGAGCGCAACGGGCACTTCTACGTCCGCGTGCGCGTGCTGGTGGTGGACGCCAAGACCGGCGACTCGCGCTTGAAGCAGACCGAGAAGGCCGCGGGCACCAGCCGCCGCAAGGCCGAGCGGCTGCTGCGCAACCTGCAGGACGCCGCCGAGGACGGCCGCTTCGTCCCCACCAACATGACCGTGCTCGAACTCGGCCACAAGTGGCTTACAGAGCATGTCGAGCCGAACCTCAAGCCGGGCGCGGTGGCGAACTACCGGGGCACCTTCTACACGCACGTCGCGCCCGCGCTGGGCACGATGCGCATCGAAGACTGCGGCTCGCAGATGATCAGGGCGCTGCTGGGGCGCAAGCGCGCCGAGGGTCTCAGCGCGGCGACGGTCGCCAAGCTCCGCCGGCACCTGCACGCGATGTTCGCATTCGCCCAGGACGCCGGGCTGGTCATCGTCAATCCCGCCGACGCTGCCCGCGCGCGGGGACGCAAACCAGGGCGCTGCCGGGCGCGCGGGACCGAGCTCAGCCCGATGCAGGTCAAACTCTTCCTGGACGAGTGCTCGCCGCGCTGGCGGCTGTTCTTCACGGTCGCGCTCGACACCGGGCTGCGCCGCGGCGAGCTGATCGGCCTGCGCTGGGGCGACATCGACCTGCTCGAGCGGATCATCTCCGTGCGCCGCAGCATCGGCCCCTACGACCGGCCCGAGCAGCTGCCCGGCGCCGGCCGCGCTCAGCATCTCGCGACCAAGACCGAGTCGAGCCTGCGCCTGGTCCCGATCCTCGACGGCGCGCAGGCGGCGCTCGAGCGGCTCTACACGAGCGCCGCCAACACCGACGACGACGCGCCCGTGTTCGCGACCATCGAGCGCAAGACCGGCCGCGACGGCGTCGTGCGACCCGTCGGCCGGGCGCTGGCCCCGCGCATGGTCACGCGCGTGTTCCGCCTTTACGCCGATCGTGCCGGACTGCCCGCCACGATCCGCCTGCACGACCTCAGGCACACGGCGATCACCAACGCGATCGCCCAGGGCGAGGACATCCTGCTCGTCTCAGCCTTCGCCGGACACGCCAAGACTTCGACGACCGTGGACATCTACGGTCACTTGATGCCCGACCGGGTGCGCGCGGCGGCGCGCCGCATTCACTCCGTCTCCAACAGCGGCCCTGTGCCAGCCCATGCGCAGACGCCACCCGAGGAGATCGGCCCGCAGAACGCGCGCACCCACCTACCACCGGCGGCGCCCAAGCCGCGCGCCGCGGCGCCCAAATCTCGCGCCGCGGCGCGCGTGCCGTACGCCACCGAGCTCGAGCCGTACGCCACCGAGCCCGAGCCGCGCGCCGCCGCGCTGGTGCCCCGCGCCGCGGCGCGCAAACTGCATGCCCCCGAGCGCGATCCACGCATCGCCATGCGGCAGCTGCACGCCGCCGAGCGGGCAATCGACGCGATGTGGCTGGACCGAGAGCCCGCCGCCCGCGACGCCACCATCACGATGATCATGCCCCTTGCCCCCCTTCCCCAGCCGGACCTGATGCTCCGTCTGGACGCACGGCGCGCGGCGTGAGGGGCCGGGCCAAAGCGGCGCGAGCCGCGAGCCCGGGATCGACGCGCGAGGGGGGAGCAGCCCGCTCCAGCCACTCCGGGGCTGGAGCGGGCACAACGCGCACCGGACGTGCCCAGCGCTAGGGCTCGAGCACCGTGCCCTCCGCGGCCACGCTCACCGCCGGCAAGCCCTTCGACCCGTCGGAGCCGAGCCGCCGCGCGAGCCCGTCGAGCTCCTCGTCGGTGCGGTCGTGGCGGTGGTGGAACAGCACGACCGCGCGTGCTCCTGCGCGCCTGCCCAGCGCCACGGCGTAGTCGGCGACCGCGTGGCCGTAGCCTGCCTGTGCGGCCAGCTCGTCGGGGAACATCGCCGCGTCGTGCACGAGCACGTCGGCGCCTGAGGCCAGCTCGAGCGCGGCGGGGTGGTAGGCCCCCCAGCCGTCCTCGCCGGGGCCGAGCATCGTGGGGCAGTGGTCGGGCATGTAGGCGAGCGTCGCGCGCCCGTCGCTCACGCGGTAGCCGAACGTGCGCCCGCCCTTGTGCGGGAGTTCGCGGGCGAGCACGTCGAACCCCTCGATCTCAAGCTCGCCGGGCGCGATCGTCGCGTAGGACCACTCACCGCGCAGCTGGCCCGGTTCGATCGGAAAGTACGGCGGGGACATCAGCCCCGCGAGCACGCTCTCGGCGGACGCTCCGCTCTCCTGCTCGGGCAGCAGCACGCTGACGCGCGCCTTCAGATCGTCCCCCGCGGCGAAGAACGGTAGCCCCAGCGTGTGATCCCAGTGCAGGTGGCTGAGCACGATCGTGCCGTCGAACGGCTCGCCGTCCATCAGCCCGGACGCGACCTGCAGCCCCACTCCCGCGTCGAGGATCAGGGTCGGATGCGGCACGTGCGAGTCCGCGTCCGCGCCCGAGTCACGCGGCGCGTCCGCGCCCGAGTCACGCGGCGCGTCCGCGCCCGAGTCACTGTCATGCGCCAGCGCCAGGCACGAGGTGTGGCCCCCGTAGCGCACGAACTCGATGCCGGGCGCGGGCATCGATCCGCGCACGCCGCATACGTGGATGCGCAACCGCTCAGCTCCGGTCGGGCTGGGAGCGGCGGTGGCCCTTGGACAGCTCCCGCAGCGCTCCCCGATCGAGCTCGGCCGCCTCCACCGCGGCCACCCGGCACGGCGTCACCGCCACGAGCGTCGAGGTCCGCGCGCCGCCCTCCAGATGCGCGCGCTCTCCCAGCAGCGCCCCCGGCCCGTACTCGGCCAGCCGCGTGCCGTCCTGCTCGACGCGCAGCACGCCGTCCAGCAGCAGGAACACCTCCGAGCCGGCCTCGCCCTGCGTGACGAGCTCGGTCCCGGCCTTCACCCTGCGGATCGAGGGCTTGCGCCCGCCCTGCATGATCTGCGCTGACAGCGTCCGCTCCAGCGCGCTCTCCACCGCGGTCACGAGCGCCTTGGAGTCGGCGTCCCCCCAGGGGGTGTGGCGGCCGAAGGACTTGCGGTACCAGTCCTTGAAGTCCGCGAGCCCGGACTTGTGGCTGAGGCGCAGCTCGTTGTCATAAACCCAATGTCGCGGGAATTTGCTCGCCCCCGTCATCTGTCTCTCGACGCGGCCGTCGGCGTGCAGCGTCAGCGACAGCGTCGTCCACACCAGCGGCGCCTGCCACTGCACGAACGGCTTGCGCCGCACCCTGCGCGGGGCGGGCACGCCCGTGCGCCCGCCGGCGGTCTGCGTGAACCTCACCCACCCGTCGCCCTTGACCGGCTTCGGCGCGATGTCCGGCAGCCCGATCGCCTCGAACGTGCGCGCGACCGGGCCGACCTTCACCGTGGTGGCGCCCATCAGCCCGCCGCCCTCCTGGCCATGGCCGGCGATGCGTCCGCGCTCGTCGACCTCGACCCACGCCTTCAGCACGTTGGCGAAGCGAAAGCGGTCGGCGTCGCGCAGCGCGTGCAGGTCCTCGATCGTGTCCGGCGGCGGCTCGTCATAGTGGGCCATGCCCGCGTCGAACGCCAGGCGCTGCGAGCCTTCCACGGCCTCCGACGGGATCCACGACAGCGACGTGACCGAGCTCCGGTGGCGCATGCTCGGCATTATCACAAGGACGGCCCGCGTGTGGCCGCCGGGGTGGAACAACGGCTTGCGGTGCGGCGGCCAGCGTCGCGTCGAGGGCGGCGTCAGCGGCCGGGGGGGCGGGCGTGGGACGACGGCCGCGCGGCGGGCCGGCGGATGCCGCCACATATGCTTGCGTGCATGAGCCACGACGCGCTCGTCATCGGGTCGGGCCCCAACGGACTCGCCGCGGCCATCACGCTCGCGCGGGCCGGCCGCCGCGTGCTCGTCCTGGAGGCCGCCCCCCGTCCGGGCGGAGCCGTCGCGACCGAGGAGCTCACGCTTGCCGGGTTCCACCACGACACCTTCTCCTCGGTCTATCCCGCCGGCGCCGCGTCCAACGTGTTCGCGAGCATGCCCCTGGATCGCCACGGCCTGCGCTGGGTCCACCCGCCTGTGTGTCTGGCCCATCCGCTGCCAGACGGCACGGCGGTGGCTCTGTACCGCGACGTGGACCGCACGGCCGCGAGCCTTGACGCGATCCATCCCGGCGACGGCGAGCGCTGGCGCGCGTTCGCCGCGCCTTATGTCACCCATTTCGACGCGCTGCGCGAGACGATGCTCGGCGGGTTCCCGCCGGTGCACGGCCCCGCGCGGCTGGCGCTCGGGCTCGGCCCCCGCCGGATGCTCGACTTCGCGCGCCTGGCGCTCATGCCCGCCCGGTCGTTCGGCGAGCAGCTGTTCGCCGGCGAGGGCTCGCGCGCGTGGCTGTACGGGTCGGCGATGCACTCCGACGTGCCGCCGTCGGGCCGCGGCAGCGCGATCGCCGCGGCCTACCTGACGCTGCTCGGCCACGGCGCCGGCTGGCCGAGTCCCGAGGGCGGCGCCGGCAGGCTCGCGGACGCGCTGTGCTCCTACCTGGGCGAGCTCGGCGGGACGGTGCGCACGGGCGCCGCCGTCACGAGGCTCGCCGCCGAGCGCGGGCGCATCGTCGGCGTGGAGCTGGCGGGCGGCGAGCGGATCTCCGCGGCGCTCGTGATCGCCGACGTGATGCCGGGCGCGCTCGCCGATCTCGCCGGCGATGAGCTGCCGGGAAGGTATTCCCGCGCGCTGCGCCGCTACCGCTACGGCCCGGCGACGCTGAAGCTCGACTGGGCCCTGGACGGGCCGATCCCCTGGAGCGCGCCGCAGGCGCGGGAGGCCGGCACCGTCCACCTCGGCGGCTCGGCGGGCGAGGTGCTTCAGACCACCGCGCAGATGCGCGAGGGCCTGCCCGAGCGCCCGTTCATGCTGCTCGGCCAGCAGTCACTCGCCGACCCCTCCCGCGCCCCCGCGGGCATGCACACCGCCTGGGCCTACACCCACGGACCGCACTCGGTGGACTGGAGCGCCGAGCGCGAGCGTCACGTGGAGCGCATGGAGGCCCAGGTCGAGCGCTTTGCCCCGGGCTTTCGCGAGCGGATCATCGCCCGCCACGTCCTCGGGCCGGCCGAGCTGCAGCGCCGCAACGCCAACCTCGTGGGCGGGGACGTCGGCGGCGGCAGCTATGCCCTGCGCCAGGTCTTCTTCCGGCCGGTGCTCTCCCCCGCCCCCTACCGCACGCCGCTGCGCGGGCTGTACATCGGCAGCGCGGCCGCATTTCCCGGCGGCGGGGTCCACGGCGTGCCCGGCCACGCCGCCGCGCGCCTGGCATTGGCTACTTCCGCTTGGCCTGGTGCTCGATGACCTTGCCGAACGCCGCCTCCAGCTGCGTGGTCATGCGCTGCTTGAACAGCGCCAGCAGCGCCTCGGAGGCGAGCGGGCGCAGCGAGCCGACGGACTCGATCAGCTCGTCCCAGCGCTCGTCGGGCTGGCCGGCCTGCTCGAACGGTTGCCACAGCTCTTTGAGGAACAGCTTCGTGAACGCGCGCGCGATCGACTCGCAGTCGCGGCTGACCCGCTCGATGAGCGCCAGCGCCGCGTGCAGCGGGACGCCGAGCGCCACGACCTCCTCAGCGTCGCGCATCAAGGCGGGGCTGGGGACTTCGAAGCGCCCGTCGCCCAGCGGCACGAGCAGCCCGAGCTTGCGCACGCGCTCGGCGTCCTTCGAAGCGACCTCGCCGAAGCGCTGCTCCAGTTCCTGCGCGGTGATCACCTCCGGGGTCTCGGGCTCGAACGGCGTGGTCACCGCTATGCGCAGCCCGAGCAGCCGCTCGGCCAGGCCGTCGGAGCCGCTCAGCAGCCGCTCGATCGCGGCGAGGTTGAAGCCGTCGGCCTGCAGGTCGAGGATCAGGCGCAGCCGCGCGACGTGCTCTGAGTTGTAGTAGCCCACGCGCGCGCGCACCTCCGGCGGGGGCAGCAGCCCGCGCGTGTGGTGGTTGCGGATGTTGCGCACCGACATCCCCACCTCGGCGGCCAGCTGCTCGACCGTGAGGTCGAAGTCCGGCGTGGAGCCCTGGCCACGTGCCGCGGGTCGGTCGGGCGTGTCCGTGCTTGCTCGCGGCATCTGCAACTAAGGCTACCACTAGCAATGTTCCCTCGTTTGAGGTAGCATGGACCGGAGTCATGATTGCTCGGGCCCAGAAATCGGACGGCGGCGCTCGTGGCTGAACGAGGCACGGTCCCGCGCGTCCCCGCGGTCCGCCGCCGCGCGCTCGGATTGGTCCGGTCGTTCACCTCGCCGCTGCTGCCCGACGACTACCTGGAGCTGGTCAACCCGCTGTGGTCCACGCGCGAGCTGCGCGGGCGCATCGAACGGGTGCGGCGCGAGGGCCCGGACGCGGTCACGGTGCTGATCAAGCCCGGCTGGGAATGGCCGGGCCACCGTCCCGGGCAGTATCTGCGCCTGGGCGTCGAGGTCGACGGCCGCCATCACTGGCGCGCCTACTCGCTGACCTCCGACCCGGGACGGCCGGACGGGTGCATCTCGATCACCCCCAAGCTCGTGCGCTCCGGCAGGGTGTCGCCGTTTCTGTGCGAGCGCGTGCGCCCGGGGACGATCGTGCGGCTGGGCGGCGTGCAGGGCACGTTCACGCTGCCCGAGCAGCCGCCGCCGCGGCTGCTGTTCATCAGCGCCGGCAGCGGGATCACGCCGATCATGAGCATGCTGCGCAGCCTCGCCGGCCGCGGCGCGGCCGCAGGTGTGGGCCGGGACGCGAGCGCGGGCCGGGGCGCAGGCGCAGGCGGCCTGCGGGACGTCGTGCACGTGCACAGCGCCCGCACCGCCGAGCAGGTCATCTTCGCGAGCGAGCTGCACGCCCTGCATGCGCGTTACGACGGCTATCAGCTGCACGAGTGGATCTCGGGCGTTCGCGGCCGCGTGAGCGCCGATCGGCTGGACGAGCTGTGCCCGGACTGGTGCGAGCGCGAGACGTTCCTGTGCGGTCCCGCCGGCCTGATCGAGGCGATGCGCGAACGCTGGGATAAGGAGGGCGACCCGGACAGGCTGCACGTCGAGCGCTTCCAGCCCGACGACGCGCACGTCGGCGACGGCGAGCGCGGCGCGGGCGGAACGATCCGCTTCAGCGCGAGCGGCCTGGACGCGATGGGCGACGGCGAGCAGTCGATCCTGCTCGAGGGGGAGCGCGCCGGCGCGAGCCTGCCGTACGGCTGTCGCATGGGCATCTGCCACAGCTGCGTCGGGCGCCTGCGCTCGGGTCGCGTACGCGACCTGCGCACCGGGCGCGTGCACGGGCAGGCCGGAGAGCTGCTGCAGACCTGCGTCAATGCGCCCGAGGGCGCCATCGAGATCGACCTCTGAGCGGGGTGTTTTTCTTTTTTCGAAAATGAAAATCTCGCTTACTTCATTGCACTGACTCCAGTTACTTTTCACACACGCAAACCAAAAGGAACCGAAATGGCCGCAACAGCCACACCCCAGACAGAGCGCCCCGCCGCCACCGACGCCACCCGTAGGGGATTCGAGGAGCCCGAGAGCCCGCTGGCGCACCTCAGCTCAGAGCAGCTCGAGCAGCTCGGCCACGAGCTGGACGCGATTCACGACGAGGTGTTCGCCGATCTCGGCGAGCGCGACTCGCGCTACATCCGCTCGACGATCGCGCTGCACCGCCATCTCGTGCTGGGCGCGCGCGCGATGCTGCTCGGCTCGCGCTGGCGGCCACTGTGGCTGACCGGCACGGCGGCGCTGTCGATCGCCAAGATCCTCGAGAACATGGAGATCGGCCACAACGTGATGCACGGCCAGTGGGACTGGATGAACGATCCCGACATCAACTCCCAGAGCTGGGACTGGGACACGGCCTCGCCCGCGGACGCGTGGCGGCATTCGCACAACTACGAGCACCACATGTTCGCCAACATCCGCGGCAAGGACCGCGATCTGGGCTATGAGATCATGCGCATCGACCCCCACCAGCGCTGGCACCCGGTGTACCTGTTTCAGCCCCTCTACAACCTCCTGCTGATGGGGTTCTTCGAGTGGGGGGTGGCGACGCACGACCTCAACTTCGACGCGATCCGCGCCGGGGAGAAGTCAAAGGCCCAGGTGACCGCCGAGCTGAAGGCGATCGGCGTCAAGGCGCGGCGGCAGATCGTCAAGGACTACATCGCCTTCCCGGCGCTCTCCGCGGGCGTGTCGGCGGCGGTGTCCGCGGCGGCGCCGGGGCGGCGGGGATCGTCCTCCGCGTCCTCCTCCGCGCGGCGGGGGTCGCCCGCCACGCGGCGAGGATCCGCGGCGCGGCGCAGCTTCTCCTCGACGCTCGCGGCCGACTTCACCGCCAACATCGTGCGCAACGTGTGGGCGCACTCGATCATCTTCTGCGGGCACTTCCCCGACCAGACGTACACGTTCAGCGAGGACGTCCTCGCCGGTGAGACTCGCGGCGCGTGGTACGTGCGCCAGCTGCTCGGCTCGGCCAACATCGACGGCAGCCCGCTGTTTCACCTGCTGGCCGGCAACCTGTCCTTCCAGGTCGAGCATCATCTCTACCCCGACATGCCCTCCAGCCGCTACTCAGAGATCGCGCCGCGCGTGCGCGAGGTCTGCCACCGCTACGGCCTGCCTTACAACACGGGCTCGCTGAGCCGCCAGCTCGGCACGGTCCACCGCACGATCCTGCGCCTGGCGTTCCCCGGCGGGCGCCCGCGGCGCAAGCCCGGTCCCTACGTCCCCGACGCCGGCTGAGCGTCGGTCGCGCGATCGGACGCCCCCGTTGCGGGGGCGTCCTCGGCGAGCGTCCACACCGGCAGCTTGGCCTCCCGCCCGCGCACGTCGAGCTCTCCCACGAGCACCAGGTCCGCGGGCGGGTCCTTCATCCGCTCGCGGGTGGACTGCGCGCAGAACAGCATGTGCCCCGAGCCCTTCGTCATCCCCTCGAGGCGCGAGGCAGTGTTCGTCGTATCGCCGATCGTCGTGTACTCCACGCGCTGCTCGGAGCCGACGTTGCCGGCCATCACCGGGCCGCTGTTCAGTCCCACGCCCATCGCAAAGGAGCTTTCGTGGCCCTGCTCGGCCAGCCACGCGTTGAAGCGCTCAAGGCGCGCGCCGATCATCTCCCGCGCGGCGGTCAGCGCCCGGTCGGCGTGGTCCTCCTGCTCGAGCGGCGCGCCAAACGCCGCCATGATCCCGTCGCCCATGTAGGCGATCAGCGTTCCCCCCGCGGCCATGATCGCCTCCGTCATCTCGTTCAGGTATTGGTTGACGACCTCGATCACATGCTCTGGGGACTGGCTCTCGGAGAAGCTCGTGAACCCGCGCAGGTCGCTGAACAGGATCGTGCAGTCCCGCTCCACGCCTCCCAGGCGCAGGTTCTCATCCGCGCTCTGCAGCACCTGATCGACCACATCTGCCGGCACGAACCGCGAGAACACGTCGCGCACCCGTTCGCGCTCGATCGCCTCACCGACGTACAGCACCGACAGCGTCCCCAGCGTGCCGATCGCCAGTGCGAGCAGCGGATACACGAACGTCCAGATCCAGCCGCTGTCGAATGCGATCTGGGTCGCCACAGCGAACAGGATCGCCAGTGCGACCGCGTCTGCGAACAGACGCCACTGGCGCAGGCGCAGGCTGCTGAACGGCGCGGCGATGCCGAGCAGCACGATCAGCGCGACGTCGAGCCAGCCGGGGGCGTTGGTCAAAGGGACGCCGCGCAGGAGAGTCGATGTGGCGTTCGCCCAGATTTCCGGGCCCGACATCGTCTCCGATCCACTGGTGGCGGTCGTGTGCTCGTCTTGGAGCACCGGAGCCGAGGCTCCGACGATCACGATCTTGTCGCGGACGGCGCCCGACGGGAATTCGCCTTTGAGGACCTTCGAGTATGAGATCGAGGAGATCGCTTCGGGCGGTCCCGTGAAGTCGATCGGCAGCGTTCCAGCTTCGAAGCGCGAGGCGGGGATGGGATGTCCGGTCGCCGTTTCGGCCGTGACCACTCCGAAGCTGCGAAGGCCGCTGAAGGAGTAGGCGAAGCGCCGCACCGAGCCGTCGGAGTCCGTCGTCAGGATCGCCGCGCCGACGCGCGCTCCGAGTTCGCGCACCAGGCTCCCTCCGCCGAGCACGCCGTTGCTGCCTGCCGCTCCCACGTCGGTCGCCGCGAGCACGGTTTTCCCGCGAGCCCTGCCGATCGCTTCGATCAGGGCGTTGTCGTCGCTTTCGTCGGTGGGGTGCGCAAATTCGAGGTCCATCGCGATCGTCTTCGCGCCGGCCTCGCGCAGGCGGTCGATCACCTCGGCGTCGTAGCGGCGGGGGAAGGGGAACTCCGAATGCAGGCGATCGTTGGTGAGCTCCTGGAAGGTGGCGTTGTCGATCTGGACGAGCACGATGTCCGCGGGTGGACGCCGGCTTCCCCGGATCGAGAACCGCGCGTCGATCGTCTGCAGTTCGCTGCGCCCGAGCAGATGCGTCGCGTAGGCGAGCACGCCGACGCCCGCCGCGAGGACGGACACCGCGACCAGCAGCGTCGTCTTGCGCCATGCCGCGCGGCCCACGTCAGCTGATCCTCGTCATGCTCGCATCGTCCGCGCTGATGCTAACGGCGGAAAGCCCTGTCTTCGTTGACATCGAGCCTCATCCCGCCTACCATCTGCGTCAGGAGACAGTTGTGGTCGCGCCAACGCGAACGGCTGCGGCGGCCGGTATACGGCATAATGGAATAGGACGCGACCTTGGAGATGGAGATGCCCGTGCTTGGCGGGCCAGTGCATAGACGAGCGGCGGTCATCCTACCGGCGCTGGTGCTGTTCGTGGTGTCGCTGGGATCGGCCGCTCCCGGCGCGTACGCCGCTCGTGGGGTGCACGCCGCGCGGGCGCGCGGCGCGCGCGGCGGCGCGCGCTTCCTGCTCGGGCTGACCTCGGCGCTGCAGCCGGGCGAAGAGCTCACGGGCGGCGGGCTGGGCAGCGAAGGCCAGTTCGGGCTGAGCTTGGCCATGTCGGCCGACGGCAGCACCGCGCTGGTGGGCGCTCCCCGCGAATATGGCTCCGCGGGCGCGGTGTGGGTGTTCACACGCTCGGGCTCGACCTGGACACAGGGCCCCGAACTGACCGGGGAAGAACAGGGCGGCGAACCCCCCGAAGCCCAGTGCGGCGAAGAAGCCGGCGAAGAAGCCGGCGAAGAAGCCGGCGAATGCGGCCTCGGCGTGGCGCTGTCCGCAAATGGGCAGACCGCGCTGATCGGCGCTCCACACGCGGGCGATCGCAAGGGTGGGGCGTGGGTGTTCACCCGTTCGGGCTCGACCTGGACTCGCCAGGGCGAAGAGCTCGAGGGCGGCGAAGGAAAGGGCAAAGGTCACTTCGGCCGCAGCGTGGCGCTGTCGGCCGACGGCGACACGGCGCTGATCGGCGCTCCCGCCATCGACGGCTACACGGGCGCCGCGTGGGTGTTCACCCGTTCGGGCTCGACCTGGGGCCCGCATGGCGAAGAGCTTTCGAGCGGCGAAGAAGGTGCTCACTTCGGCCGCAGCGTGGCGCTGACCGCCGACGGCGACACGGCGCTGATCGGCGCTCCCGGCGCCGGCGGCTACACGGGCGCCGCGTGGGTGTTCACCCGTTCGGGCTCGACCTGGGGCCCGCATGGCGAAGAGCTTTCGAGCGGCGAAGAAGGTGCTCACTTCGGCCGCAGCGTGGCGCTGTCGGCCGACGGCGACACGGCGCTGATCGGCGCTCCCGCCGCCGGCGGCTATACGGGCGCGGCGTGGGTGTTCGCCCGCTCGAGCACCGGCTGGACCCCGCCGGAAGAACTGACGGGCGTGGGCGAGGAAGGCGCAGGCCACTTCGGCTACAGCGTCGCGCTGTCCGCCGATGGCAGCACGGCGCTGATCGGCAGCCCCCGCGCCAGCGGCCATGTGGGGGTTGTCTGGGCGTTCACCCGCTCGGAAACGAGTTGGTCTCAGGGCGGGCTGACAGGCTCTGGAGAGATCGGCAAGGGCTGGTTCGGGGCGAGCGTCGCCCTGTCCGCAGACGGTAGGAGCGCCCTGATCGGCGGCCCCCACGACAACGGCAAGACGGGGGCCGTGTGGTCGTTCCTGGGCCCTCCCGTGCCGGCCCCGACGGTCACCAGCATCACTCCCACCTCGGGCCCCACCACAGGCGGCACATCGGTGAAGATCGAAGGCAGCGGGTTTCTCGCCGGAGCAACCGTCGACATCGGCAGCGAAGCGACCGCGGTGGACGTGGTCTCCGAAACCGAAATCACCGCCGAGACGGCGCCTGCCGCGGCCGGCGAAGACGAAGTGCTCGTGATCGATTCGAACGGCATCTCCACAGGCGGCCCGCTTTACAAGTATGTGGCCCCGCCCGAAACCAACCAGGGTGAAGGCGGGAAGACCGGCGTCGGCACCGGGAAAGGCGAAAGCCCCGGTGGGGCGAGCAGCGGCACGGGCACGACCGGCCGTTCGGGGGTGCTGGGCAGCAAAGTCGCGACGCTCCCGCCGCCGATCCTCGGGCGCACGGGCAACCTGGCGCCGATCTCCGGCAAGGTGCTCGTGAAACTGCCCGGATCATCGAGCTTCGTGCCCCTCACCGGGATTCGCCAGGTGCCGTTCGGGACGATCATCGACGCGACCCACGGGAAGGTCCAGGTGACCACCATCACCCCGTCCGGCCACCTCCAGACGATCGTCTTCTTCGCGGGCAAGTTCAAGCTCACCCAGCAGCGCAACGGACTCGTCGTGGCCACCCTGATCGGCGGGAACTTCACCGTCTGCCCGACCAGGCGCGAGCGCAGTCACATAGCGCGCGCGAGCGCCTATCACGCCTCCCCCAAGCACGTCGTGCGCAAACTGTGGGCCGAAGGTCACGGCAAATACGAGACCAAGGGCAATTACGCAAGCGGAGCCGTCCAGGGCACCCGCTGGCTGACTGAGGATCTCTGCGAAGGCACCCTGATTCGCGTCGCGACCGACCGCGTCTTGGTCACGAACCTCGTCAATCACCGCCACTTCGAGGTCACGGCGGGACATCACCACCTGGCCAAGGCGCCCTGACGCGGGCCCACGCTCACACCGGGTCGAGCTCTCGTCGCATGAGCTGTCGCTCGTACGGACCGCGGCCGGTGAGGCAGACCGCGCCGCAGCGCGCCGCCAGGCTCAGCGCGTCCGCCGCCGGCATGCCCGCGCCCAGCCCGTAGGTCAGTCCCGCGGCGAACGAGTCGCCGCAGCCGTAGCTGTCCACGGCGGGGCCGGGCGGCGAGGCGGCGCTCCAGGCGCCCGTGGCGCCGGTGCGCTCTCGGTAGGCGCCCCCGTGGGGACCCTCGGTGCTGACGAGCAGCGCGGCCTCCTCGCGCGCGTGGGCGGCCTCGTGGCGCTCGACCGCGTCCTCGGCGCTCAGCACCAGCGCGTCCAGCCAGACGCCGTGTCCGAGCGCATCGACCGCGCGCGGGCTGGCCACCAGCACCCGCGCCGCGCGCGCGGCGCGCAGGGCGCCGAGGTCGCCGGCGGTGAAGTAGACGGCGTCCATCCGCGCGAGCTCGCCCCACGGCAGCTCGTCGTCCTCGCCCGTCGGCTCGATGCGCGATCCGAATGTGATGATCGTGCGCTCGCCGACGTCGTCGAGGAGCGTGACGGCGGTTCTGGTCTGCCGCGCGCGCCGGGCCGCGTGCACGCGCACGCCCAGCTCGCCCAGGCGCGCGGTCGTGCGGCTGGCGAGCTCGTCATCGCCAAGGGCGGTCATCAGCGTGGCCTCGCCGGCCAGCCGGGCCAGCTGCACGGCCGCCACCGCCCCGCCCCCGGCGGGCTCCTCGAACGGGTCGCGCGCGTGCACGATCTCGCCGGCTTGGGGGACGTGGGGCACGCGCGCGAAGCGCACGTACTCGACGTGGCCGACCACGGCGACTTTCGGCGCGCTCACCCGCTCACCGCTCACCTGCTCGCCAGCTCACCCGCATCGGGGGAGTGTCACATAAGGGGCTGTGCCGGCTCATTTGAGCCTGAGTGGGACTTTGGGTATGATGCTCGAAACTAAACTCAGTATATAGATATATATCAGCTATAATCATCTATATATGGATATTAAAGATCATCAGATATCTTCTGCTCGTTCCACTCGTACGGTGCCTGCGCAAGTTCAGCGGGCCCTGCGCGAGATAGCCGACGATGTGGTCGTCTGGCGCAAGCTGCGCGGGCTGACGCAGGCCCAGGTCGCCGATCGGGCCAATGTCTCGACCAACACGTTGCGGCGGCTGGAGGGCGCCGACGGCGGCATCGCGCTCGAGAACAGCCTCCGCATCTTGCGCGCACTGGGGGTGCTCGAGAGTGTTCCGCATGCCCTCGATCCCTACGAGACGGATGTCGGGCGGATGCGCTCTGAGGAGAAACTGCCGCGACGCGTGCGGCCCAAAAGCTTGACGATGCCCCGTGGCTGAGTCCGCGGTTGAGGTAGTGGTGCGGATCGGAGGCGAAGATGTCCTCACGGGAAGGCTCTGGTCGCATCGCCGGCGCGGGGCCGAGTCGGCCACGTTCGCCTATGACGACGACTACCTGGCACACCCGGGCGCCTATCAGCTGGACCCGGCCCTGAGCTTGATCGCCGGTCAGCAGCAAACACAGACTGGCAGGGCGATGTTCGGAGCTTTCTCCGACTGCGCGCCGGACAGGTGGGGGCGGCGGCTGATCGCGCGGGCAGAGCGAGCACGGATGCGCCGCGAGGATGGCGCCGAGCGCAGCTTCGGGGAGATCGACTACCTGCTCGGCGTCCGCGACGACCTGCGCCAGGGCGCGTTGCGCTTCCGCGATCCCGGCACCGGGACCTACCTGGCCGAGGAGACGGCCGGGGCGCCCTTGCTGATCGAGCTGCCGAAGCTCCTGAGCGCCGCTGATCGGCTCGAACGCGATGAAGCCGGCGAGGACGAGTTGAGAGCGCTACTGCGCGGCGGGAGCTCGCTGGGCGGCGCCCGCCCGAAGGCCCACGTGCTCGACGCCGACGGAAGGGTGGCGATCGCAAAGTTCCCAAGACCCGCTCAAGACGGGTGGGATGTGATGCGCTGGGAGGCCGTCGCGCTGCGGCTGGCCCGCATGGCCGGAATCAGGGTGCCAGATTCGACGTTGCACCTGATCGACGAGAAGCCTGTGCTGATCGTCGACCGATTCGACCGGATCGGAGATCGCCGTATCGGCTACGTGAGCGCGATGACGATGCTGGAAGCCGGCGACGGGGACCAGGGGAGCTATCCGGAGATCGCCGACGTCATCGAGCGCCACTCCCCCAATGCGGGCGAGGATCTGCGGCAGCTCTGGCGGCGCGTCGCCTTCTCCATCCTCATCTCCAACACGGACGATCACCTGCGCAATCACGGGTTCCTGCGCGCCAACAGCGCCGGCTGGAGTCTGTCACCGGCCTTCGATCTGAACCCGGACCCGAGCCCCGGGCCGAAGCATCTGAGCACCGCCGTCGACCTCGACGACACGACGGCGTCCGTGGATACGCTGATGAGCGTCGCCGAGCAGTTCAGGCTCGACGACGATGCCGCGGGCCAGGCGCTCGGAGAGGTCGCTGCCGTCACCAGCCGATGGCGGACGATTGCTGCGAAGGTGGGTCTCGGCCGCGCGGAGATCGAGCTGATGGCGCCGGCCTTCGAGCACGACCAGGCCGCGCGTGCGGGCCAGATCGAATGAGAGCCGGCCGCCAGAGCGCTCCGGCCACGCCACGGGCCGGTGGATAGCCTGGGAGGCATGCGCGTCGAGCTTCTGTTCTGGGAGGGCTGCCCGTCGCATCCGCGTGCGCTCGCCGAGCTGCGTGCGGCGATGGCGGAGGTGGGGCTTGACCCGAGCGAGGTCGTCGTGCGCGAGGTCCGCACGCAGGCCGAGACGACGCGGGAGCGGTTCGCCGGGTCGCCGACGATCCGTATCGACGGGGTGGACGTGCAGCCGCCCGGCGGAGAGCCGTTCGGGCTGACGTGTCGCGTCTACCATCGCCGTGACGGCCGGATCTCGCCGACGCCGGACCCGGACGACGTGCGCGAGGCGCTCCGGGCCGCCCGAGCGGCCGGCGCACCGAACTGACCTGCGACCCAGAGAGACCTGCGGCCTCCATACCGGCCCACGACCCCAGACCTGGCTCACGACTCCCCAGACCGACCCGATATATAGAGAGCAGATGACAGCTATCGGCGATCACGCCCCGACGTTCGCCCTGGCGGACACCGAGGGAAGCACCTACGAGCCGGGCGACGCTCCCGCGACGGTCGTCGTGTTCACCTGCAACCACTGTCCATACGCGCTGGCCTGGCACGACCGTATCGTCGCGCTCGCGCGCGACTACGCCGACCGCGGTGTGAAGGTGCTGGCGATCAATCCCAACGACGCTGAGCGCTATCCGCGCGACTCGCCGCAGGCGATGCGCGCTCGTATCGAGCGCGGGGACTTCGACGGAGTCCCGTATCTGCGCGACGAGTCCCAGCAGGTCGCCCGGGCGTACGGCGCGAAGACGACACCGGACGTGTTCGTGCTCGACGCCGATGGTGTTCTGCGCTACCGCGGCGCCCCGGATGCCGACCATGACGACCCGGCGCAGAACGCCGCCTACGTGCGGGACGCCCTCGACGCGGTGCTCGCCGGGCGCGAGCCCGATCTGGCGCAGACGCCGCCGGTGGGGTGCTCGATCAAGTGGCGGGAGTGAGGCGGCGGGCGGGTCTGCACTGCGGTGAGCGCGCTCCCCGGGCCTCAAGATCCGAGCGCTCCGATCGGGATGACGGCCACACCGTCCTTGCGACGGTAGCCGTAGCCGGTCGCCACGATGACACCCAGCAGCGCCGGGCTTCCGCACCTCGCCGTGTCGATCCGCTTGGCAAACCGCATCAGGCTCGCTGCGGCGTCGTCGATCTGTCCACGTCCGAGCTTCACCTCGAATGCGAGCCAGCGACCGTCCCCCGTCTCAACGATCGCATCGACCTCGAGGCCGCTGTTGTCGCGGTACTGCAACACCCGCCCGTCGGCTGCCTGCGCATAGACGCGCAGATCACGCACCGCCAGCGACTCGAACAGAAAGCCGAGCAGGTTGAGGTCGCCCAACAGCCGCTCAGGTGTCGCTCGCAGCGCCGCCACCGCCAGCGAGGGGTCGACGAAGTGACGCTTTGGAGCTGTGCGAAGTCGGTGCTTGGAGCGCAGGTGTGGCGCCCAGGCAGGCTGATCCTCGATGACCATGAGTCGCTCCAGCGCGCCGAGATAGTCGCGCACCGTGTCGTCCTTCAACGGGCCGTCCGGGCCGCCGGTGTCCCGGGCGAGCGTCGTTGCCGCGGCGTGGGTGGCGACGTTACGCGCGAGGCTCACGAGCAGCCGTGCCACGCGGCCCGGGTCACGGTTGGTCGCGTCCATGCGGCCGATGTCGACACGGGCGATCTCGTCCAGGTAGTCGCGCACGGCGAGCAGAACATCCGGGACGCTGCGCCCGCGAAGGCCCGGCCAACCACCGAGGGTGATCTCTTCAGCGAGGTCGGCCACGGTCAGTCCCGGGTCGGCGCTTGGGCTCACCTTGCCCTCCAGCAGCTCGGCCAGCGAAACGCTGGCGGTGCTGCGGCCCGTCTCGCAGAGGCTCATCGGACGCATTCGCAGACGGGCGATACGCCCGGCACCTGTGTGCCGTGTGATGTCGTCCGCAGGGACCGCGGAGCCGGTCAAGATGAACTGGCCTGGGTCCAAGCGATCGTCGATCGCCCTACGGACGTGGTTCCAGATCGCCGGCTCGATCTGCCACTCGTCGAGGAGTCGTGGCGTCGCGCCCTCCAGCACGAGCGCCGGGTCGATCGCGATCGCCTGCCGGGCGTTGGCATCGACATCCAGCAGAACCTCGCTGGCCGCGACCTGCCGGGCGGTGGCGGTCTTTCCACACGCCCGCGGCCCCTCGATGACGACAGCGCCAACAGCGCTCAGGCGAGCCCCGAGCTCACGGTCTACGACCCTGGGTTGGTAGTCAACGGGGAGAATGTAAGAATTGTAGCGGGGAGATTATAGTATTTCCAGCGGGGAGATTGCAAAGTTTACAGCGGGGATAATGTAGAGTTTGTGGGGAGAGGATGTGGGCCGTTCTTTTCTGGGAGCCGAGTCACGTGGGCAAGCACATCGCGGCGAGCGTGCTCTGAATTCTCAGTCAGCGGCCCAGCGTGCGCACCAGCTCGCGGGCGCGGCCGCGTAGCTCGCCGATGAGCTCGCGCACCTCCTGCAGCCCGGCGCGCAGCTCGGCGTCGCCGACCTCGATCGGGAGCATCGAATCCTGCAGCGCCGCCAGCTCACCGTCGGCGCGCCCGGATGCGTCCAGGGCGCTGTCGATGAAGCCTTTCACTCCCGTTGAGGGAGCGCCCTGTGACGCCGGCTCGAATGTGCGGCCCGGCAGATCGTTACGGCCGGCGAACCCGGCGTAGGTGCGTTGTGCGCGGCCGTAGGCCATCTGCACCGGCCGGAACAGATCCCGCTCGAGCCTGTCGGCGGTCTGTTCGTCGAGCAGCTCGTACGCCTCTCCCAGCGCCGCAAGCGCGACTCCGATCTCCTCGATCGCACGCGCGATGGCATCGAGCACCTGCTGTCTGCCGTCAGCGGTGGTGTAGGTCATGGGGTCAGGGTATTGGCAAAGCGCCCATCGGGCGGCAGGCTGGTCTGAGGCGAAGGACGAGCGAACGCCAAGGTGGCGTTGCCATAAGCCGACCCCCGGGCTGATCAGGTGAGTGAAGTCAGGATGAGCCGGCGTGCGATCCGGCCGTTCGGCGACCATGGTGAGGTGATCTCTTGCACTGGGTCGGCCACCACGAGCCCGGAACATACCCTGTGAGCATGACCTTGCCTCGCCGAGTGGGGATCAACGCCGTGTTCCTGGAGCCGCGCATGGGAGGTCTCGACACCTACGTGCGCGCACTCGTCCCCGAGCTGGTGCGCCTGGCTCCGGAGGTCGAGTTCAGCGTGTTCTGCAGCCCTGGTGGGCACTCCTACCTGAAGCATGAGGATTGGGGCGAGCAGGTCGAGCTCGTAACTCATCCGTTGCTGGGCCGGCGCGGGCTGAAGGCCGCCAGCGAGCTCACAGTGCTCGGCTGGCTCGCCGGAAGACGCGTGGAGCTGCTGCACAGCGTAGCCATGACCGCGCCGCTGCGCACCCGCGCGGTCAACGTCGTGACGCTGGCGGACGTCACCTGGATCGTCGCCCCCGACCCGGGCGAGCACTGGACCGCGCGCCTGTGGCGCGTGGTAGTGCCACCGGTGGCGCGCAGAGCCGATCGCGTGATCGTGCTCTCCCAGGCTGGGGCCGAGCACGTGACTAAGTATCTGGGTTTGTCCGGCGATCGCATCGACGTCATCGCGTTGGCCGCGGGCAGGACCGACCTGGTTGCGCCGACACAGGCAGCCGAGCTGCGCTCCCGGCTGCGGCTGGGCGAGGGACCGGTGGTCTTGACGGTGTCGGCCAAGAAGGTGCACAAGAACCTCGAACGGTTGGTGCACGCGATGGTCGCAGTGGCCGCGCGCTGGCCCGACGCGGTGCTCGTCGTGCCCGGCAATCCGACCGCGCACGAGCACGAGCTGCGCGAGCTGGCCGCCGAGCTTGGAATCGGCGCGAACGTCGCGTTCCCGGCCTACGTAGACGCCGCCGACCTGGAGGGCCTGTACGCGCTCGCGCGCTGCTTCGCGTTCGCCTCGATCAACGAGGGCTTCGGCATCCCGATCCTGGAGGCCATGCGCAGGGGTGTGCCCGTCGCCTGCTCGCGCGCCTCGGCGCTGCCGGAGGTGGCGGGGGAGGCGGCGCGGTACTTCGATCCGCTCAGCGTGTCGGACATCGGCGATGCGCTCGTCGAGCTGCTTGCCGATAGCGAGCTGGCCGCGGATCTGACCGCGCGGGGCCGTGAGCGGGAGCGGCGGTTCACCTGGGAGGCCACCGCTCGGGGGACTCTTGAGAGCTATGCGCGGGCTTGGGGGGAATCGTCGCATGTGCGAGAGTCGCCGCAAACGAGTGCCGCACACCAACGATGAACACAGAGCAGGATATGGTCCAACCCGACGCGGCTCTCGTGATCGTCAACTACAAGACCCCCGGTCTGGTCGAGCGGTGTCTGGAGTCGGTGCGCGCGAGCAGCGGTGGGCTGCGACTGGAAACGGTGATCGTGGACAACGCGTCGGAAGACGGAAGCGTTGAGCGGCTGCGCGCCACGCTCCCAGACGCGGAGATGATCGCAATGGCCGAGAACCGTGGGTTCGCGGCCGGCGTGAACGCGGGCTTCGAGCACACCGCAGCGCCGCTCGTGATCGTGCTCAACCCCGACACCGAGATGCGGCCCGGAGCCTTGCAGGCACTCTTGGCGCGTCTGCGGGAGCATCCCCGCACCGGGGTGCTCGCCCCCACGCTGGAGGGCGGCGACGACAGGCTGCAGCCTAGCGCCTACCGTCGTTTTCCCAATCTGCTTACGCTCAGCGTCGAAATGTGCGTGCCCGTCTCCTACGCGCTGGTCTACATGCCCGCGTTGCATCCATACGCGCTCTCGCCGAAGGCGCTCAGGGCCGGCGGACGGGTCGCCCACGTCTGCGGGGCCGCGATGGCGATCAGGCGGGAGGCCTATCTCGACGCCGGCCCGCTGGACGAGGGCTTCTTCATGTACCTCGAGGAGACCGAGTGGCAGCGCCGTGTCGCGGACCGGGGCTGGGCGATCGAGCTGGAGCCGGCTGCGCGCGTGTGCCATCTGGTTCGTGGAGGTGGGGAGGAGGCCTTGGTTCCGCCGTATCACGGCGTCAGGAGCGCCGTGCGCTACCTGCGCCTGCAGGGCGTGCCGGCGATCGTCTCCCGAGCAGCGTTCGCGGTGGCCTTCATCTCCTCCTGGATCACGCTGCGACTGATTGCCTGCCTGCCCTCCAAGCGCGCACGGGCGACCGGGCAGGCGCGCGCCTACCGTTCGCTTCTACGCGCTCTCAGATGAGCGCCTCCGACTCTCCACCGAGCACCGTGCTGGACACCTCAGCCGCCGGCGGGCTGATCATCCGCGGGGGCGTCCTGCGCCTTGTCAGCTACGGGGGTGTCGTGGTGCTGTCGCTGATCCCGGTGGCGCTGCTGACCCGTTACCTGGGCGTAACGCGGTTCAGCCAATACACGACGGTCATCTCCCTGGTCACAGTTGTGGCGACCGTGACCGATGCGGGGATGTCGAGCCTGGCGACCCGCGAGTACGTGGTTCTCGAAGCCGCCGACCGTGACGCGCGAATGCGCGAGCTGCTGGGGCTCCGTGTCGGGCTCACGGTGGTCGGGGTGGTGCTCGCGGTCGTGTTTGCGGCGCTTGCCGGGTACAGCGTCGCCCTGCTGGCCGGAACGGTCATGGCGAGCCTGGCCACCGTGGCGCTCGTCCTCCAGCACACGCTCTCGGTGCCGCTCTCGGCGGAGTTGCGCCTGGGCACGATGGCGCTGCTCGACTTCGCTCGCCAGGCGCTGACGGTGGTCGCGATCGTCGCGCTCGTAGTCCTCGGAGCCGGCCTGTTCCCGCTGCTGGCGGTGACGCTCGCCGTCTACATGCTGCTGCTGCCGGTCACCGCCGCTCTCGTCAGGGGGCAGATCTCGCTGCGCATGGACTTACGCCCACGTCGCTGGCTGTCGCTGCTGAGCCTGACCGTGTCCTTCTCGCTGGCCACCGCGGTCGGCGCGATCTACGCCTACACCGCGCAGATACTGACGAGCCTCGTGGCGAGCCCCCATCAGAGCGGGCTGTTCGCCGTTGGCTTCAGGGTCTTCGTCGCGGCCGCCGCGGTGCCCGGCCTGCTCGTGGGCGGAGCCTTCCCGTTGCTGGCGCGAACGGCGCGCAACGATCGCGAGCGGCTGGCGTACGCCATGCAGCGCATCTTCGAGGTGTCGCTGATCCTCGGCGCAGCCACGGCGCTTGGGATCTTTGCAGGCGCGCCGTTCATCATCTCGGTCATCGCCGGGCCCAAATATGCGGCGGCTGCCGGCGCGCTGCGCATCCTGGGGATCGCGCTGAGCGCGTCGTTCATGGTCGCCGGTTGGGGCTTTGCGCTGCTGTCGACCGAACGCTACCGGGGTCTGCTCACCGTCAACGCCGCCGCGTTCCTGGTCAGCGCCTCCCTCACGCTGATTTTGGGCCCTGCACACGGCGCGCAGGGGGTCGCCGCGGCGATGCTCTGCAGCGAGACGACGCTCGCGCTCGGCTGCCTGTTCGCGCTCGTGCGCGGCCGTCCCGAGCTGCGCCCGCGACTCACGATCGTGCCCAAAGTGCTCCTCGCCGCTGCGCCCGCGGCCGTGCTCGCGTTGGCGCTTCCCCTGCCCTCGGTTTGGAAGACGATCATCGTGTTGGCCGTTTACGGATTGCTCATCGCCGCCACGCGCGCAACGCCACGAGAGATCATCGAGCTCATTCCCTGGCCCGGCCGAGCATCGGTCCACAGACGTTGAGCATCGATCGCCACCTCACCGGTTCAAGCAGGCCGCTGCGGGTCGGCTTGAACCTGGTGTTCCTGGGTGAGCGCGCGGGCGGTGCGGGGCGCTACGCGATGGAGTTGCCGGGAGCCTTGCTCGCCGCTGAGCCGCAGACCGAGGTGCATGTGTTCGTCTCGCGTGACGCTCCGGCGGAGTTGCGCCGCGAGCCGTGGGCGCAGGAGGTGCGCTGGGTGACGTTGCCGATCAGTCTGAAGGGTACACCCCTGCATGTGCTCGCCCAGTTCGCTGGTCTGCCGCCGCTCGCGCTCGTCCGGCGGCTGGATGTACTGCACAGCCCCGCCAACACCGGCCCGGTGATCACGCCAGGTCTTGCGAGCGTCGTCTCGCTGCTCGATCTGATCTGGCTGCACAGGGCGGCGGAATGGGAACCCAGCACGCATGTGCACCGCCGTATGCGGATGTTGGTGGGTCACTGCGTGCGCCATGCCGATCGCGTGTTCGCGATCTCCTATGCAGCTGCCGAGGACTTCGTGCGCACGCTCGGGGTTCGGCGCGAGCGGATCGAGGTGACTCCTCTGGGCGTACATGCTCCCAGCGGAGCGCCGCTCGTTCCTGAGGCCGAGCTGCGTGCGCGCTTTGCGCTCGGGGCGGCGCGCGTCGTGTTGTGCGTGGCGCAGAAGCGCCCGTACAAGAACCTGCACAGCCTTCTGCGCGCGCTGCCGGAGCTGGATGACGATGTGGTGCTCGTGTTGCCCGGCTCACCGACCGAGTACGAGACCGAGCTGCGCACGCTTGCCGACGAGCTCGGGGTCAGCCCGCGGGTGCGCTTTCCCGACTGGCTCTCCGATGAGGAGCTGGACGGGCTGTACGCCCTCAGTCAGGCGTTTGTGCTGCCGTCGCTGATCGAGGGCTTCGGGATACCCGTCCTGGAGGCGATGGTGCGGGGCGTGCCGGTCATGTGTGCGAACGTCTCCGCGCTGCCGGAGGTGGCGGGCGACGCCGCGCTGCTGTTCGATCCGGAGCGCCAGGAGGAGGTGACCACGGCCGTCCGCCGGCTGCTCGACGATCGTGCGCTGGCTGAGCGGCTGGTCGCTCGAGGGTACGAGCGCGCTGGAAGCTTCACGTGGAAGCGCACGGGGGAAGCGAGCCTCGCTGGGTATAGGCGGGCGATCGCAGAGAGGTCTCCTCCGGGCCGGGCAAGGGGCGCGGGCAGGCGATGATCGGCCTCGTCCACCTCGTCTGGGCGCCGCTCGGGCCCGAGCCCCTACGGACGTTTCTGCGCTCCTACCACGCACACCCCGCCGGCGCAGAGCACGAGCTGGTGGTCGTGCTCAACGGTGCGCGGATCGAGGGGTCGCCGCTCTCGCGTGAGGAGGCGATGGCTGAGCTGGAGGGCACCGAGCACCGGCTGGTCGAGCTGGAGCGGCCTATGCAGGACCTCACCGCCTACGGCGAGCTGGCACAGTGGTCGGGGCACGAGCGGCTGTGCTTTCTGAACTCCTTCAGCGTGATCCTCGCCGACGGCTGGCTCGATCGTCTGGCGCACGCGGCGCAGCTGCCGGGAGTCGGCCTGGTGGGGGCGACAGGCAGCTGGGAGAGCCAGGCCGAGTGGATGCGTGGCGATCCCCGCGGCTGGACCCGCCAACTGAGCGCGGTGTTCGCCGCGCGGCGCGACTATCCGCGTTTCCCGAATCCCCACATCCGCACAACGGCCTTCATGCTCGACCGTCGGACGGCAGTGGAGCTCGACCTGCCGCGGGCACGCGACAAGCGCACCGCCTACCTGCTGGAGAGCGGTTGGCACAGCATCACCCGTCGGATCCTGCAGCAGGGTCGGCGGGTGGTTGTCGTCGGATGCGACGGCCGCGCCTACGACATCACCGAGTGGAAGGACAGCCGCACCTATCGCGCGGGAAACCAAGACAACCTGTTGGTTGCCGACAACCGCACCGAGGACTGGCTGCGGGCGTCCTCGCGCATGCGCCGACGCCTCTCGCGCGACGCGTGGGGGACAGCTCGACCGTGACGGACGACACGGGCTTTGCGGCGACCCACGCCGGTCGCCTGGGGATCGTTCTCTAGGCTCACCTCACTGTGCCCAGCATCCTGATCGTCCGTGGCCACCTGGTGACTCCCTGGGAGCTGCGTCCGTGGCGCGAGCTGCCGGAGCGCTTCGACGTCTCCTACCTGCTCACTCGCTCCAACGGCTTTGCCGTGCCGGAGGGATTGCGCAGCGTCCCGGTGCGCGCCCTGCGCGATCTCCTCCCGCCAGGCCCGCTGGGCGAGGTCGGAGCGGGTGTGCTGGGCGACCGCTATCTCTCCGCCGAGCAGGCGTTCGCTGCGGCCGACGTAGTGCACGCCGAGGAGCTCTCGTTCTGGTTTGCGGCCGAGGCCGCCAAGCGCCGGCGCCGTTACGGCTTTAAGCTCGTGCAGACGGTGTGGGAGACACTGCCGTTGCTAGCAGCTTACCGCAACCGCCATGCACGCAAATATCGCGAGCTCGTGCTCGCCGAGACCGACCTATTCCTGCCCGCGACCGAGCGCGCGGCGCTTGCTCTGCGGCTGGAGGGTGTTTCTCCCGAGCGAATCACGGTGTGTCCGCCCGGGATCGACACCGCCCGCTTTGCGACGACGACTGTAAGGCAAGCGCCCGCTGCACATACGATCGTTTCGCCAGGCCGGCTCGTGTGGGAGAAGGGTCACCAAGATGTGCTGCGCGCGCTCGCGCTGCTGCACCGGGGGACGATTCGAACGGCCGCTGGGGGGACCGTCCGTCCGCGCCTGCTCATCATCGGCTCGGGTCCCGAGGAGTTCCGCCTGCGCGCCCACGCGGCGGATCTCGGACTGAGTGACGCGGTGGAGATCCGCGGCGTCCCCTATGAGGAGATGCCGTCGGTCTTTGCCAGCGCCTCGGCGATGGTGCTCGCAAGCCAAGCCTCGGCGAGTGCCGCCTACCACCCGTTTGACATCCCCCGCGCCTTCTGGGAGGAGCAGTTCGGGCTCGTGCTCGCCGAGGCGATGGCCGCCGGGCTGGCGATCGTCAGCACCACGAGCGGCGCGATCCCAGAGGTGGTGAGCGGAGTCCCGGTTGACCTCGTCGCCCCGGGAGATTGGCCGGCGATCGCCCGCGTGCTCGCCGCTGGACCACTTAGTCGCCCGCCCGGCGAGCGGGTCTCATACCCGGTCGAGATCGTGCAGCGCTACTCGACCTCGGCGGCAGCCGAGCGTCTCACAGCCGCCTACGACGGGCTGCTGGCGGCCTGAAGCACCTCGAGCACTCGCTGCGCAAAGCTCTCCCAGGAGAACTCACGGGCCCGCTCCACGCCCTCGAGACTGAGCTGCCCCCGGCGGGATTCGTCGCAGAGCACGCGCCTTAAACCATCGGCGATGCTCGTCACGTCGCGGGGATCGACATACTCGACGGCATCACCGCCGACCTCCGGCAGCGAGGACAAGACATCGCATTCGCGGTTGGCCGCTCGCGCTGTCAGCAGGTGCCACCAGGGGTCGCGGGCCGCGATCGTGTGCCAGCGAAACCGCTCGTCGAGCTTGATCTCCTCCCAGGCTTGCCGCGCATAGAGGACGTAGTGATGATCGTCGTTCGGCCCGGCCGCGAGAGCGCGCAGCAGCTCGCGCACCACCCGTCCGCGGCCGGCGGGCACCTCCGCTGCGGCACGTGCATCGATGCCGATGGTCAGAGGTGGGGAGGTGCTCATGCCCACGGGAGGCTAGCTATCTGACGTAGGTTTGGAGATGTGATGTAGAATGGGGACATGAAGCGACTGCAGATCATGATCGAGGATGACGCCTATCAGGCGCTGGATGTCCAGGCTGCCAGGGCCCGTGTCTCAAAGGCCTCGCTGATCCGCGACTACGTACGGCGTGGCCTGCGGCCGCTGCCGGCGCTCGCCGATGACCCACTCGCCTCGCTGTCGGGCAGCTCCGAGTTTGAGCCGGCGGGCATCGACGAGACCGTTTACGGCCGTTGATCTTCGTCGACACGTCCTTCTGGGTCGCGCTCACGAACCGGCGTGACCCACATCATCTGGAGGCGACGGCTCTGCTGGCGGCTCACGCCGGCGACAGGCTCCTCACGACCAACGAAGTGCGTGGGGAGACCTGGACGTTCCTGCGGCGTCGAGCCGGCCATGACGCCACGGTCAGGTTCCTCGACACCGTGAGCGCCTCGCCGCGCGTGGAGATCGTCCGAGTTGCGGAGCCCGTGGAAAGCGCTGCGGAGCAGTGGCTGCGCCGAAGGGACGATAGAGAGTTCTCGTGGGTCGACGCGACGAGCTTTGCCACCATGCGCGAACTGCGGACGACCGAAGCCTTCGCCTTCGACGGCGACTTCTCCGCCGCCGGGTTTACCGAGCTGCGGGCATAGCCGGCCTGCACCGTGCGATGCACATCGGCCTGAACCTGATCTTCCTCGTCCCCGGTGAGACCGGCGGCATGGAGGTCTACGCGCGCGAGCTGATCGGAGAGCTCCTGGCGCAGGCGCCGCCGGGGACGCGCTTCACCGCGTTCGTCAACCGCGAGGCCGCCGCCGGCGCGGGCGACGGGCCGTGGGGGGAGGCGCTGCCGGCGGTGACGGTGCCCGTGAGCGCGAGCAGCCGCGTGCAATGGGTGCTGGGCGAGCAGGCGCCGCTGCCGCTGATGGCCGCGCGGGCACGGGTCGATCTCGTGCACAGCCTCGCCTCGACCGCGCCGCTGTGGGGCCCGTTTCGCCGCGTGAGCACCGTGCACGACCTGATTTACGCCCGTTTCCCCGAGGCCCATGCAGGGATACGCGACCGGGGGATGAGGGTGCTGGTGCCGTGGGGCGTGCGCCGCTGCGACCGGGTGATCGCGATCTCCCAGAGCACGCGCGAGGACCTGATCGAGCTGCTAGGCGTGAGAGAGGATCGCATCGACGTGGTGCCCAACGGCCTGGGTGCGGTGCGGCGCGCCACTCCCCTGCCCGAGCCCGAGACGCGCGCGCGGTTCGATCTCGGCGCGCGCGAGGTCCTGCTCAGCCTGTCGGCCAAGCGCCCCCACAAGAACCTGCTCGCGCTGATCGGCGCGCTGGCGATGATCCCGGTCGAGCGCCGCCCACTGCTCGTGCTCCCCGGCTACCCGACCTGGCACGAGCGCGAGCTGCGCGAGCGGGCGGCGGCTGCCGGGGTGTTTGCGGACGTGCGCTTTCCCGGCTGGGTGGCGGACGCGGAGCTCGAGGGCCTGTGGGCGATTGCGCGCGCGTTCGTGTACCCGTCGCTGTACGAGGGCTTCGGGCTGCCCGTGCTGGAGGCGATGGCGCGTGGGGTGCCGGTTGCGTGCTCGAACGTCTCATCGCTGCCGGAGGTGGCGGGCGAGGCCGCGCTGCTGTTCGACCCGCGCGACGAGCGTGCGATTGCCGGGGCGATCGAGAAGTTGCTCTCGCAAGACGACGACGCGCGCGCGTATACGCGCGCGCGCGGCCTGGCCCACGCGGAACAGTTCACCTGGCGGCGCACCGCGCGGCTGACGCTGCAGAGCTATTCCCGCGCGCTCGGGCGGATGTAGCTGTCGAGCACCGTCCGCAGCGAGCCCTCCAGCGACAGGCGCTCGGCGTTGGCGCCGAACCACTCGGCGGTGCTCTCGCGCAGCGCCATGCCCGCGTCATGCACTGCAACGATCGCCGCGGCGATCGTCTCGGCACCGGCGTCCGCGGCCACGAAGCCGTTGACGCCATGCTCGATCAGCTCGGTGGCGGCGTTGTCCTCGCCGGCCACGAGGATGCTCGGGGTGCCCCGCGCGGCGGCCTCCACGACGACCATCCCATAGCCCTCGCGGCGGGACGGCAGCAGCATGCACAGCGCGCGGCGCAGCGCGGCGTCGACCTCCTCGGCCGCCACGAAGCCGGGCGCCGCGATGCTCTGCCGGGCGCCATGGGCGGCGATCGCATCGAGCACGGCCCCGTGCTCGGGTCCGTCGCCAAAGAAGGCGCCCCGCAGCCCGGGGATGCGCTCTGCCGCCGCGACCACGCCGGCGACGCCGCTGACGGCGCGCTTCTCGGGGATCATGCGCCCGGCGAACACCACCAGCGGCTCGGCCGGGTGCGCAACGGGGGGATCGAGCGAGCCAGCGTACTCCCCCTGCAGCACCGTCACCTCCCCGCGCAGCCCCTCGCGCCGCAACCGCGCGGCGTGCAGCTGCGAGAAGCAGAAGGCACGCTGTGGCACGCGCGCGCAGGCCAGCTGCACCGCGTATCCGACCGCCCCGCCGGCACGGCCGAGGTACTCGCGCCAGTAGCCGCGGCTCCAGACCTCGTGCCAGTCCACCACCAGCGCATAACGCCCGAGCGGACGCGCCACGCCCGCTGCCAACAGCGAGAAGTAGGGGAACGAGGCGGTGTGCACGACGTCGTAGCGGCGGCCGTGGCGCAGCAGGTGCCACAGGACACCCAGTCCGAACACGATCGGCGGCAGCGTGCGCCGGCGCCCGCCGGTCGTGTAGAGCGCCATGCGCGGCCCGGCGCTCACCACGCGCACGCCTTCCTCGATCTGGGCGCGCTCGCCCCGCTCCCACTGGCGCAGCGTCAGGTAGGTGACCTCGTGGCCCTCGGACGACAGGCGCTCGGCGAGGTTGCGATACCAGCGCTCGGCGCCGCCGACGGTATGCGGGAACAGGCAGTCGTAGACGACGCACACGCGCATGCCCGCAAGCATGCCGGAACGAGAGGCGGTTTTTCGTTGATTCCGATAGGCGCATGCGCCTATCGGCGACCCCGTACATGTACGGGGTCGTGCCAGGGCCGCATGCGGCCCTGGCCTCCGTGGCGCATGCGCCACGGAGCAATCATGTCCAGATCGGTACGATCGACCTTCGCACTGAACGCCACTTTCCGCCTCGGTGCGCGTTATAACCGGACAGCTCCTCCTCGTGCCAAGCGGGGTCTGGAGCGGTCCACAGCCGATGAGCACGCTCGCCCAGACAACCACTCCTCGCGCGCCGGACACCCGCGAAGCCGGCACGCCGCTCGTGTCGGTCGTGATCCCATGCCTGAACGAGGCCGAGAACATCGAGTCCTGCGTGACCGCGGCGCTTGCGGCGATCGAGGGCATGGGGGTGCACGGCGAGGTGGTGGTCGCGGACAACCACTCCGAGGATGACTCCGCGCGCCTGGCCGAGCGCGCGGGAGCGCGCGTCGTGGTCGAACGCAGGCGCGGCTACGGGAGCGCCTACCTGGCGGGGTTCGCCGCCTCGCGCGGGGAGTACATCGTGATGGCCGACGCCGATCTGACCTATGACTTCGGAGAGATCCCGCGCTTCGTCGCGGCGCTTGCGGACGGCGCGGAGATGGCGATCGGCGACCGCATGGACAACATCCAGCCCGGCGCGATGCCGTGGCTGCACCAGTACATCGGCAACCCGATCCTCACCGGCCTGCTCAACTTCTTCTTCCGCACCGGCATCAGCGACGCGCACTGCGGCATGCGCGCGGTGCGCCGCGAGGTGCTGACGCGGCTGGACCTGCGCACGACCGGCATGGAGTTCGCCTCGGAGATGGTGATCAGGGCCTCGAAGGAGAAGCTGAAGATCGCGGAGTTCCCGATCGAATACCACCCGCGCGGGGGGGAGTCCAAGCTGTCGAGCTTCCGCGACGGCTGGCGTCATCTGCGCTTTTTGCTCGTGCACTCGCCCAACCACCTGTTCATCGCGCCCGGCGCGGTGCTCGCCGGCCTGGGCACGGCGATCGTCGTGGTCGTCGGCGCCGGCGTGGACTTCTTCGGGCGCGCCTGGGGGGTGCATGCGCTGATCGGCGGCGCGCTCTTGATGATCGTCGGCACCCAGGTGCTCGCGCTGGGGCTGTGCGCGCACGCGTACGGCACCTACTTCATGGGCGAGCAGGACCCGTGGTTCGACCGCATGCGCTCCAGGTTTCGCCTGGAGCACGGCCTGCTCCTCGGTGGCGTGTTCGCGCTCGTCGGCCTCGTGATGGGCGGTTTGATCGTGGCGACATGGATCGCCCACGGGTTCGGCTCGCTGGCGGACGAACACCTTGCGGTGATCGCCGCGACGCTCTTGATCGTCGGCATCCAGATCTTCTTCTCCTCCTTTCTGCTGTCGATCCTCGGTCTGCGCCGCCGCTGACGTGCGCGTGCGCGTCGTGCTGGCGGTGGCACTCGCGCTGGTGGCAGGCGCGCTGGTGCTCGACATGTCCGGACGCGCGCCACGGATGGCGGGCACCGATCACACGAGCCCTGTGGGCTTTGTGGCCACGCTGCATTCGGGTCAGGAACTGTGCCAACCGGGGATGGTGCTTCCGGGCGACACCCAGCGTGTGCAGGTCCTGGTGGGCACCTACGGCCCGCCGGTGCCGGAACTGACGACCCGCTTTCTGGGGTCCGGCAGCCGCCTGCTCGCCGAGGGGCGCCTGCCGGCCGGCGCCGCCCAGGGGGATGTGACGATCCCCATCTCCTATCTCCAAGGCGGCTCTGTCGGGGGCACCCTCTGCATCGCCGTCAAAGGCGGAAAGAAGACAGTGCTCGGGGGCAACGCGTTCACGGCGGGGCCGGACTCCGAGCAGATTGCCGGCGCCCCTCAGCCTGGGCGCATCACGGTCCTCTACCTGCGCCCCGGACGCGAATCGTGGTGGCAGCTGCTGCCCACGCTGAGCCGGCGCTTCGGCCTGGGCAAGGCGTCTTTCTTCGGCGATTGGACGCTCGCGGCAGCGGCGCTGGCGCTGCTGGGCGTTTGGGTGGCCACCGTACGGCTGCTGTGGCGGGAGCGGGCTTGAGGGCTGTGGGCACGGGTATGCTCAGCGGCGGTCCGACCAGCTCTGTGCCGGCCGGCGAGAGGCGGCGCCTGCGCCTGGTCGCGAACGCCTGGCGGGGTGTGCTCGTGACCTGGCGGCGCGTCCCCCGGGCGGGGCGGGCCTGCTTTCTGATCGCGTTCGTCAACGCCGCCATCTGGGGGGTGGTCGTGCCACCCTTCCAGGTGCCTGACGAGATCGCCCACTTCGGCTACGCGCAGTACCTGGCCGAGACGGGCAAGGCGCCGCCCCAGGGATCGGGAGCCCAGTACTCGCCGCAGGAGCAGACGGCGCTCGAAAACCTGTACTTCTTCGAGGTGATCGGACACGCCGGTGAACGGGGAATCTTCACGCCCTCCGAAGATCATGCGCTGCGCGCGGCGTTGGTGGGCAAGAGCCCCGTCGGCCAGGGCGGCGTCAGCTCGGTGACCAACCAGCCGCCGCTGTACTACGCGCTTGAGGCGATCCCCTACTGGCTGTCTCCCTCGCACGAAATTCTCACGCGGCTGGCGTTCATGCGCCTGCTCTCGGCGCTGATGGCGGCCTGCACGGTGCTCGCCGTGTTCATGTTCCTGCGCGAGCTGCTCCCCGGATCGCCCTGGACTTGGACGGTAGGCGCTCTGGCGGTGGCCTTCCAGCCGATGGTCGACTTCATCGCCGCCGGTGTGCAGGGCGACAACCTGCTCTTTTTGACCTCTGCGCTGACGTTTTTGATGCTGCTGCGCGCCTACCGGCGTGGCCTGACGATGCGCCGGGCGATCATCATCGGCGCCGTCGTGGCGGCGGGGGTGCTGGCGAAGCTGACGTTCATCGCGTTGCTGCCTGGGATCGCGCTGGCGCTGGTCCTGCTGGCCTGGCGGGCCCTCCCGGAGGGGCGCGCGCGCGCGCTGGGCGCGCTGGGCATCGCGGTCGCGGTGGCATTCATTCCGGTGCTGATCTATGGTGTGCTCAACGTAACCCTCTGGCATCGCGGCACCCTAACAGCCGGCGGTGTCGCGGGGGCGACGAACAGCTCTCTCCCGGGTGGAGGCGCTGTCACGCTGCGTCAGACGCTCGACTACACCTGGGAGCTCTACCTGCCCCGGCTGTGGTTCATGCACCATGCCTACTTCACCTCCTATCCGCTGATCGGAATCTGGCTGAACGAATCGGTCGGCCACTTCGGCTGGCTTGACTACACCTTCCCGGCGTGGGTGTACAGCGACGCTCACCATCTCTTCTACGCGCTCGCCGTGCTGGCGCTGGCCGGGCTGGTGCGTGCGCGCTCGCGAATCAGGTCGCTGCTCCCGATCTTCGGCTGCTTCGCGGTGATGGCGGTGGGCCTGCTCGGGGCGATCGGCTATGCGGGCATCCGCTACCAGTTGAGCACCGGCAATCAGTTCGAGCAGGCGCGCTACCTGTTCCCCCTGCTGGTCTTCTATGCGCTGTTCCTGGTGCTGGCCGCTCGCGGCGTGGGTCGCCGCTGGGCACCAGCGCTGGGCGCCGCGCTGGTGGTGCTGGCGATGGTCCACGGCCTGTTCGCGGAGACGCTGACGATCTCGCGCTACTACGGCTGAGCGGCGGCTGGCGTTCGTTCGCGCTCCCGCAGCGCATGGCGCAGCCCCGCTTCGACCTCGTCGGTTGCGTGCTCCCAGGTGTGGGAGGCGACGAACTCGATGCCCTCGCGCGAGCGGCGCTCCCGCTCGGCGCGGTTCTCCAGCAGCCGCTCGAGCGCGTCGGCGATGCGGTTGGAGTGCAGCGGCGCCAGCTCCAGCGGGCCGTCTGAGCCGAAGATCGACTCGGCGCTGACGCCGGCGAGCTCCACGCACGGCAGCCCGCAGGCGAGCATCTCCTTGGGCATCAGCGAGAAGTTGGTCAGCGACAGGCACAGGCCGACCGTCGCTTCGGAGTACAGCCAGGAGAGCTGCTCCGGGCTGAGCACGTCGATGTGCTCATAAGGGAAGGAGGCGTCGAGCACTTCGCCGGTGCCAAACAGGACGATGCGCACGTCCGGCCGGCGGCGCTTGAGCTCGGCGAGCGCCATCAGGCCGATCGGCACCGCCCGTCGCGGGGTGGCGTAGCGGGCGTAGTAGATCACCGTGTCCTCGCGCCTGGCGACCGGCCTGGGATGGTAGGTGTCGTGGTCGACGCCCGAGCTGGAAGGACTCGGCCGCAGTGTCGTAGCGCGCGATCAGCAGATCGCGCAGCCAGGGGCTGGCGGCGATGCAGTGCATGCCGTAGCGGTAGGTGTCGGCCGCCAGCGCGTGCTCGACGGACGCCGGATAGAACTCCGGCTCGTGGTCGTTGACGACGTACGCGCGCGCGCGGCAGCGCTCGAGCGAGAGCATCGCATGGACGGTCTGCCAGCCGGTCGCGATCGCCACGTCCGCGCCCTGCCAGGCCTCGAAGCCCTTGTAGACAGGGCCCTGGAAGGGCGCGAAGAACTCGTCGATGTCGTGGCGCAGCACCGCCGGCCAGACGGCGCGCGCGTAGCCGTAGTAGTCGACCAGCCAGACGCTGCAAGCGTGCCCGCGGCGCTCCAGGCGGGTGAAGATCTGAAACAGCGTGTTATGCCCGCCGCTGCCCTTGCTGAAGGGCGGGATCACCATCGCCAGGCGCAGCTGATCGCGCTCGGCCATGCCGGGCACGGCATCCAGCAGCGGCGCCGGCCCGTCCTGCCAGACGCGCGCCGCCACGTCGTAGACCTCCCCGGACAGCTTCTGCTCGACCTGCTGGCCGGCGGGCACGAGCGAAGGCTCGCTCGCCGCCGCTGCGTCCACGTGCCCGATCTCTTCCCGACCGGACACGGCGCCCGCCTCGCCTGCCTCGCCCGCCTCGGCTCGGTTCTCCAGAGACAGCCTGCGTCGCAGCGGCGCGGGCACGCGCTGCGAGCGCGATCCGAGCGCGGAGAAGACGCGCCGCCCGCCGTGATGGGCGACCGACTTGGCCGTCCAGCGCGCGCGCGCGCCGCGATCCATGCCCCGCTCGGCCATCCAGCTCCGATCGGCTGCCACCGCGCTGGCGCACCTGCCTGGCAGTGGCGAGCACGCCGAACGACTCGACGTGGCCGGTGCTCTCGCGCAGCCCGCGGTACTCGTCGAAATAGCGGCGCATGAACTCGAGCCACGCCGTAGTCGTGGGCGTGCAGGACGGCGGGCGCCGGGGTGGTAGACCTTCGCCCAGCCGGCGGCAAGCAGGTCGGCGCCGAACGCCTGGTCCTCGGAGTAGGCGAGCTCACGGAAGCGGATCTCCTCCCAGCAGGCGCGCGCGTAGCAGGCGTTGACGTTGGAGAGGAAGACTGGGTCGCCCGAGCGCTGGACGACCGGTCGTAAGGCGGCATTCCCGCTTGCCCCGTTCCCGCTCGCCCCGGGGGCGTGGGCCTCGAACCCCGCGAAGAACTCGCTCAGCTCGCGCGCGATCATCGGGCTCGTGTCCCGCGCGGCAGGTGGGGGCCGTAGGCGGCGCCGACGCGCTCGTCCAGCGCAAACGCTTCGCGGTAGGCCTCCAGCCAGCCGGTGCAGGGGGTGGCGTCCTGGGTGAGGAAGCAGATCAGCTCCCCGGAGGTCTGTTCGGCGCCGAGGTTGCGCGTGCGCCCATGGGCGAACTCCTCGGGCGCGATCTCGATCAACCGGGCGCCGGCCGCGCGGGCGATCTCGCGCGAGCGGTCGCGCGAGCCGGAGTCGATCACGAGCGTCTCCTGCACGCCCTCGCGCGCGAGCGCCGCCAGCAGCTCGTGCAGGTAGCGCTCCCCGTCCTTGACGGGGATGACGACCGAGACCGAGCTCACGATCGCGTGAGACTGCGCTTGGCCCGCTTCAGCGCCCACACGACCGCGCGGATCCCGCGCAGCATGGCGCGAAACTCCGAGGCGCCGGGCCGGCGCATGAGCGCATTCAGGTCCAGGTGCCAGCGGTCGAGCCAGTAGGCCCGCTCCTGCCACTGGGCCACGGCGGCGTTGGCCTGCGCCTGGGTCTCGACGAGCTCGGACTCCAGCGCGGCCACGCGGGCGCGCAGGCGCTCGTTCTCGGCCTGGAGTTGCTGCTCAGAGGAGGTCTCGGCGGGGCTCATCGGCTACAGCTTCTCCGAGATCAGGGGGGCCTCGCGATTGAAGTACCAAAAGCCGAGCGCGAACAGCCCGGCGATGATGCCGAGCGGGATCAGCAGCCGTCCATAGCCGCCGAGCGCCGCCGCGGCGGAGGGGGCGCTCGGCTGCAGCAGCGCCTTGCGCCCCTGCGTGATGATCGCGCCGAGCGGGTTGATCACGAGGATGCGGGAGAAGGGGATGTTCAGGAAGTGGTGGTCTGCGGCGGTCTGGACGGTGTAGAGGATCGGCGAGCCGTAGTAGAGCAGCTGCAGGAAGACTTCCCAGATCGGCTGGACGTCGCGAAAGCGCACGTACAGCGCGGACAGCAGCATGCCGACGCCGGTCGCGAAGGCGACCAGCAGCGCCACCATCGGAATCAGCTCCAGCCAGCTCCACATCGGGGCGATGCCGCTGGCGAGGATGAAGATGAACACGACGACGAGGTTCATGCCGAGGTTGAACAGGCAGAAGAGCGCCACCGACAGCGGCACGACCAGACGCGGGAAGCGCACCCTGCGCAGCAGGTTCTCGCGTGCGACGAGGCTTGGCACCGCGCCCGCGGTCGTTTCCTGGAAGTAGGTGAACAGGATGATGCCCATGAGCAGGTACTCGGGATAGTGGGGCACCGGGTTGTCCTTGTTGATGTTGAGGATGACCGTAAACACGAACAGCATCACCCCGAACAGCATCAATGGGCGCATCAGCGTCCACAGATAGCCGAGGATCGAGCCGAAGAAGCGCAGCTTGAATTCGGTGCGGGCGAGCATGAACGTCAGCGACCAGAAGCGCTGCAGGCCGCCGCCCATCGCCGAGGGGGCGTGCACACGGTGGCTCGCCGGCGCTTGCCGGGGCGCCGCGGGAAGGCCAACGTCTCCCATCGTGCTCATAGGCGTTCCAACGTTACGTCGACGGGGAGCTCCAGGATGCCGCCGCTGGCGGAGCCGTGGATCACGATCGAGGCCATGTCGGCGACCAGCGCGAGCGCGTCCTCGCCGGTGCCCTCGCGCGCCAGCGAGGGCGTCAGCATGTAGCGGCTGGCGGTCAGCCAGTTGGGTATCGCGAACTTCGCCACGACGCTTTCCCCGGTCTTGAACGAGCCGCTGGAGTGGCCGTGCTGGCCGAAACGGGGATGCTCGCCGGGCGAGTCGGTCCGAGCGCGCGACGAGGATCGTGTGGCCCAGCTCGGTGCGCAGCGTCACGGCGAACACCGGATCATGGAGGTTCTCGCCGAGCCGAGCCTCGAAGCACATGCTGCATCGTGTCTTCCTGGCTGGCGCTGGTCACCCGCTGGCCGTCGGCCTTCTCGAACCAGGCCTCGGCGATCACGGTGCCCCCGCGAGGGTCACTCTCGGCGGGCGCCTCGTGGGCGAGCTGACCGAAGTTGAACTCGTGGTAGGCGCGTCCGATCGATCGCGGCTCGCCGATCTGAGTCACGCATCCGTGCTCCATCAGCATCGCGCGGTCGCAGAAGCGCTCGACCGAGAACATATCGTGTGAGACGAACACGATCGTGCGGCCTTCGCGCTTGAGCCGGAAGAACTCCTCAAAGCACTTCTGCTGAAAGGCCGCGTCGCCGACGGCCAGCACCTCGTCGATCAGCAGGATCTCGGCGTCGACCTGGATCGCGGTGGCGAACGCCAGGCGCACGAGCATTCCCGAGGAGTAGTTCTTCAGGCGCAGGTCCATAAATCCCTCGAGTTCGGCGAAGGCGACGACGTGCTCGAAGCGCGCCATCGCCTGCCTGCGGCTGAGCCCGAGCATGATCGCGTTGATGACGACGTTGTCGCGGGCGTTCAGATCGGGGTTGAAGCCGACGCCGAGCTCGATAAACGGGGACAGGCGGCCCGCGATCGAGATGCGGCCGGTGTCGACGCGGTAGATGCCCGCGATGCACTTCAGCAGCGTGCTCTTGCCGCTGCCGTTGCGCCCGACGATCCCGAAGAATTCCCCCTCGGCGATCTGCAGGGAGACATCCTGGACGGCGTGCAGCTCGTCGTAGGTGGTGCTGCGCAGCGGGTGCAGCGCCCGCTCCTTGAGGGTCGAGTACTGCCGGTGGGGCAGGCGAAACGTCTTGCTGACGTGCTCCACCGAGACGGCCACGGGGGCCATCGGCTGGGCGGTCGCTGGAACGGCTGGCGCTCGGGGGATCGTGGTCGGCAAGGTCAGTGAACGCTAGCAATCGCCGCCCTGGCCACGGCTCGGGTCAACGTGCGGCCGTGCGCAGATCCACCAGCTCGACGACGTCCTTCAGCGCGAGGATCTCCGGGTCGCCGGTGTAGAGCGGAGCCTCATGGCGCTGAGCCGTGGCGACGCAGAAGGCGTCGGCATAGGAGAGACTGCCGCCCGCCTTGATGTGCGCGGCACGAGCGACGAGCTCCCAGTCAGGGTCTTCGACTGTGGTGACAGAGCGAACTTGATCCACAAGCTCGGTCGCACGCTTCCGGCCGTGGCTGCGCTCGAGGCTGTAGAGCACCTCGCCAAGGTTGACGGCGGACACGACGGCTTCCTCTGCGCCGATGGCCGCGGCGACCTCTCCGGCGCAGGGATTGTCCTCATACAGGGCCATCACGGCCCACGCGTCGAGAATTACGGTCAGCGCTCCATGCCCCTACCTGCGATCCTCGCGTTCCCGTTCTGAACGACGCTCCGACTCGAGCGCCGCCGTGAGGCTCGGACCACCCGCGAGGGCGCCCCGCAGATTCGCGACGATCGCCCTGCGCTCGGACGGTCCCACGAGGGCCTTGCGAATGTGCACCCCGTCCTCCCGCTCGCGCACCTGCACCCTGTCGCCCGGCTGCAGATGCAGCCGGTCACGGATCCGCTTGGGAATCACGACCTGGCCCTTGGGACCCATCTTGTAAGTAGGACGCTGAGAAGCCATGCCACGCAGTCATACTACCAGTATAACCAGGGCTTGCGGAGGACAGCTCAGGCGCGCTGGAGCACATACACGTCCTGGTTCTCCTGGTTGCGGCCGGGGGCGAACTCGAGGACTCGCCAGTGCGGGCAGAGGCTGGCGAGCATCCACTCGGGGGAGAGGAACGCGGTGCCCCAGTCGGGGTTGACCACCCCCCAGTCGCCCTCCTCGCCGAACTCGGACGCGTACCAAGAGCCCTGGCGGTAGAGGACATCTGAGATCTCCTGCGACTGCGTGGGCGTGCGCAGCTCCAGCGTGGCGTAATACGCCACGGAGGTCAGACCGTGCGTGGTGCAGACCAGGTGTCCGCCCGGACGGATCACGCGGTGCATCTCCTCGAACCAGCGCAGCCCGAGCTCGGGGGCGAAGTGCGACCAGATCGAGATCGCGTAGGCGAGGTCCAGCGAGGCGTCGGCCAGCGGGAGTGGGGGGGCGTCGCTGTTGACGAAGAGTTCGATCGCTGGCAGGTTCTCGGTCGCCCAGACGATCGCAGCCTCGTTGGGGTCGCAGCCGTGCAGGCGGATCTCCGGGTAGGCGGCCGCCAGCGCCCACAGCACGCGCCCGGAAGAGCAGCCGAAGTCCAAGGCGCTGCGGACGTCCGCGAGCTCGACGCCGGCGCTGGCCAGCGCGTCGGCGACGAGGTCGGCCTCGTACAGTCCGCCTCCGGCGGCGAGTGGCCCTCGAGCCATTGCGTGCACCTCCTCCGGCGGCTCGATCGAGCTCAGACCCGTCTTCTCGATCACCTCGGGAACGCCGAGCCACACGCCCGATCTGAGGATCAGAGCCTCGCGCGTGGCCTGTGAGGGGGTTGCGGCGTAATGCGCGTGCAGCTCGGGGGACTCTGGCAGGCGACGCTCCACCTCGGCCACGTCCTGCGGACTCAGGCGCTCGAACAGCAGATGCGTTACGGGGGAGCGCTCGACCGCAAATGCGCCGGGTCCGATCGCGCGTGCGAGATCCGCCGGCGTGGGCGCGGGAGGCTCTGGGGGTGGTGGTGGTGGCGGCGGCGGCGCGGGAAGTGCGAGCTGGTAAGGGGAACCGATCCGCCACAGTGCGCCTCTGGCGACGCGCTCGACGAGACGGCGCGCCCGCGGGCGGTTTCTCAGGCTCGACACGCGCGGGAAGCTAGCAGCGAGCAGCGCGCAGGGCGCGCGACTGTCGAGTCGTGACGGTCCCTCACACGCTCGCTTTTGCCGAGAAGGCAGCGCGTAGAATGGGCGCGTGCAGGTATGTACGATCGCGAGCCGCGGCTCGCTCGCTCGTCTGCGCGTGATGGCGGGCACGCTGCGCGCACATCATCCCGACGCCGAGCTCGCGGTACTGCTGCTGGATGCCGATCCTGACGAGGTCGCCCACTTCCCCGGCGCACGGCTGCTCGGCGCGACGGACGTGGTCGGTGATGACTTCGGTCTGCTCGCCGCCGCCAATGCGCCCGCGGCGCTGCCGGTGGCGGTGCTTCCATATCTGCTGCGCTTGGTGCTCGAGCAGGGAGACGGCTCGGCGCTTTACCTCGGCGCAGGCCTGCGCGTGCTCGGGCCGCTGCGCGCCCTGGCGAGCCTGATGGCCGATCACGACGTCGTGCTCGTGGCGCGAACCCGGGGCGTCGAGCGCGCGCTGATCGCTGCGGCCGAGTCCGGCGAGGGGCCGTTCAGCAGGCACATGCTGGGGTTGCGCGCCGGCGCCGGCGCCACTGACCTGCTCGACGCGTGGCCGCGCTACCTCACGACCGCCGGCGACGACGGCGCCGGCGCGGTGCGGGCTTGGATGGGCGGCATCCCGGCGCTGGTCGCAGATATCGCCGTGCTGCGCGATCCCGGCTACGGATTGGACCCGTCGTCTCTGGTCGGCGCCCATGTTCTCGAAGACGGCGATAACGGCGAAGACACGCTGCGCGTGGACGGCGCACGCGCGCAGGTGATCGACTTCAGCGAGTTGGATCCCGACGACCCGTCTTCGTGCTTCGATGGCGAGGATCGGGCCCGGCTGAGCTCGGCGCCGGCACTGCAGCGGCTGGTTTCACTCCAGGTCGAGGATCTGAAAAACGCCGGCTGGCGAGCGGAGGCGGCAGGCACGCCCTTTATACACCTGGATGATGGCCTGCAACTGACCGCCACGATCCGTAAGGTCCTGGCGCGGGCGGGCGCCGATGGAGCGATCACGCGCTCGCCATTCACGGGGGTGGGCCGAGCTGAGCTCTACGAGTATTTGAACCAGCCCGATGGACGTGGGCGGTCGGTGGGGCTTACGCGTTTGCACATGGCCATCTGGGAGGCCCGCCCCGACCTGCGCTCGAGTTACCCCCATATCGACGGCCCCGATGGAGCGGGATTCGCCGGATGGCTGTGCCTCCATGGCCGCGAGCAGGAGGGCCTCGTCTCCGAGTTGATGCCTCCCAGCCCGGAGCTTGCGTATCGAGACGCAAATCCGCATGCCCATGAAGATGGGCCGCGCTGGGGTGTCAACCTAGTTGGCTTCTTTACCTCGGAACTCGGAGTGGGCGAGGCCGTGCGTCTTGTGGTCTCGGCGCTGGATGCGCGAGCGATTCCAGTGCTGCCGATTCAGGGTCATTTGCTCCCCCCGAGCCGTCAGGACGCGGAGTTCGCGTATGTCCGCCCAGATGAGGCGGCCTATCCGGTCAACATCATCTGTATCAACGGCGACGGGATCCCGGTATTCGCCCGCGAAGCCGGCCGTTCGTTCTTCGAGGGTCGCCACACGATCGCGTTGTGGTGGTGGGAGGTGGGCGATCCGCCGGCCAGCTGGACGGAGGCCTACGACTTCATCGACGAGGTGTGGGTGGCTTCCCAGCACGTCTACGATGTGATCGCGCCGACTTCTCCTGTTCCGGTGGTGCGCATCCGGTTCCCCGTAGCCGAGCCTGACGTGGCGCGACGTTCGCGCGCAGAGCTCGGGCTGCCCGGCGATGGCTTTCTGTTCCTGTCTGTTTACGACTACCACTCGGTCGCGCCCCGCAAGAACCCACTCGGTCTAATCGAGGCATTTCGCCGTGCGTTTCCCCAAGGTCACGGCGCCAAGTTGGTGCTCAAGTCGATCAACGCAGAGACCCGTCCGGAGGAGCACGAGCGCGTCGTGCTCGCGGCCGGCGAGCACGATGACATCACGCTGATGAGCGACTACGTCTCGAGCTCGGAGAAGAATGCGATCATCGCCGCCTGTGATTGTTACGTGTCGCTCCACCGCTCGGAGGGATTTGGCTTCACAGTGGCTGAGGCGATGTTGCTGGGTAAGCCGGTGATCGCCACCCGCTACGGGGGCACCCTCGAGTTCGCGAGCGATGAGAACGCCTACCTGGTGAACTACGAGCCCGTGATGGTGGGGGAGGGCGTCTATCCATACCCGGCCGACGGTATTTGGGCCGAACCCGATCTTCGCGAGGCTGCGGCGCTGATGCAGCACGTGTTCGAGACACCCGAAGAGGCGCGTGCGCGAGGGGAGATCGCTCGCCGCGAGCTACGCGAGCGCCATTCTCCCGCGGCTGCAGGGGCCAGCATCGAGCGGCGTTTGCGTCTGATCTCCGAGCACCTGTATCGCGACGGTGCGCGGTCTCTCAACCTGGCTCATCTGCCCTCGCTGCTGGACGGTGAGGTGGTGCCGAGAAGATCGCAGATCCACCTTCGATCGACTGGGGCAGTGGTCGCCTAGGGCGGCTGAAGTGGCGTGTTCACCGCCCTGTGGCCAACTGGGCTCGTGCCTATATCGAGCACCAGAGCGGAGTTGACACCGAGCTGCACAGGGCGATCGCTCGGATCGACGGTCGCCTTCGGGAGATTGCTCAAACGCTGCAAGACCAGCAGCAGGCCCAGCATGCGGAGGCCCTGGCCGCGCTGCGGCGGCTCGAGAGCGAGTTGGCCGGGATCCGGGCGACGGTCGACGGAGTCGAGCGCGGGACCTTGCGGACACAGGAGCGTGACATCGAGCCCTAGCCGCCGGATGGCGCGTTGGCTGGGGTGTGCGCAAACGCCGCTTCCAGGCAGGCACGTGTGTTGCCGTCGATCGCGGCTGCCGCAACAACGACGCATGGGTGTCCCTGGCGAGGTCGGGTTGGCTCGTATCCGTCAGATCGTTGAGGCTCATTGGGGCCTGGAGCCGAGCCTAGAGTAGTCGGACGATGGCGCGCCCAATAGCGTACGTGGATCGCCATGCTACCCATCCTCCGACCATCGTAGGATTGTCCGCTTGCTCGAGGGAACCCCATGCATAGTTTGCGGTCACCCTAGGCATGTCCGCGTCTTCGAGTGGTCAGCGCGCTGTGATAACTGTGGTTCGTGGGCGTCGGACCTACCCGTGGGCGGCGCAGAGGTAGAGACAGATACCCGTATTGCTGGGTACGAAGATCTGCGGCGCATGAACTTTCGTGTCATCCTCGACAGGCTTGCCTCTGTGCGATCCTTGGAGGGTGCCAGAGTGCTCGACGTGGGCTCCGCGTATGGATGGTTCTTGGAAGAGGCGACGCGCGCGGGAGCAGTTGCCGTTGGCATCGAGCCGGACAAGCGTGTGGCGGCCCGTTCGGCTGGAGAGGTACGCACGGACCGTTTCCCCGATGCCCTTTTGCCCGAGGAGCAATTCGATGTGATTACCTTTAATGATGTGCTAGAGCACATTCCCGACGTGCGAGGTGCCCTCGCTGCGTGTCACAGACACTTACGCCCCGGGGGGCTTCTGAGTGTGAATATCCCAGTCGCCGACGGATTAGCGTTCCGTGTAGCGCGGGTGCTCACATGTGTCAACGTCAACGGCCCCTACCTACGCCTATGGCAATACGACTTGGCCAGTCCCCATCTCCACTACTTCACAAGAAGCGCCCTCGTAGAACTGATCGATAGCTGTGACATGCGCGTATGTGCAGTCCGTGGGCTGCCCGCTATGATGCGCAAAGGGTTGTGGCAGCGTGTACACACAATACGGCGGCCAAGCCCGGCCAGCATTGTCAGCTTCACGAGCCTGTACGTGGCAGCCGGTATTTTGAATAGTCCACAGCTAGGTGACATTGTCCACGTGATAGCGGTGCGACATGGTGACGACAGGTAAGGTGGCACAACCCACGTATGCCCCTAACGGTGACATTCGACCTGGAGGACCACCGGCGATCGGTCTCACAGGAGGCCCGGTTCGTGCCTATGAGCCATCGGTTCCTGGACTTTGTTGAGGAGCGCGGCATAACCGCCACAGTATTCATAGTGGGGGAGATAGCGCAAAGTCATCCGGCTCTCGTGCGGCGTGTCCGCGACGACGGTCACGAGATCGGACTCCACGGTCTGCGTCATGTTGCCCTGGGCGAGATCGGACCCGCACGGCTCGGGGACGAGTTGCGTCAGGGTCGTGAGCTGCTCGAGGACATCGCACAACTGCCGGTGCGAGGCTTCCGTGCGCCAATCTTCTCGCTGACTCCGGCCACGGAGTGGGCGGTGGAGCATATTGCCCGAGCAGGCTTTGCCTACTCCTCGAGCGTGCTACCGGCGACCAATCCTTTGCATGGATGGCCGGGCGCTTCTAGGCGACCGTGTCGCTGGGACAACGGCCTAATCGAGCTGCCCTGCCCGGTTGGGGGAGCCGGTCGCATGCTTGTCCCTTTCCTAGGTGGCATCTACCTGCGGTACGTACCGATCCCGCTTATCCGACGCTTCCTCCGCAGTCTCGGCGATCAGGCTGTGCCGTGGAGCTACGTCCACCCCTATGACGTCGACCCTCAGGAGCCCTTCTTCGTGATGCCGCACGCAGGATGGTTGACCAGCCGGATCGTTCATACCCGCCGTGATGTCACCCTAGCCCGTCTGGAGGCGGTGATCGCGGCGAGCGGAGGAGCCGGTCCTCCGCTGGGTGAGATCGTCCGCGAGCTGGCGCAAGTCAATCTCCCCCCGATATGCTCGCGATAATGTCCGCTGAGGCTAAGGGCAGCTCGCTTCTAAGGCGGGCGCGACGAGTAGCGGAGTCCTTGCCGGTACGCATCGTGGTCACGCTCTCTCTGCTGGGGCTTGTCGCTGCGCAGATCGACTGGAGTCAGATGGCGTCTCGAATCCGTCACGGGCATCCTCTCGACTTCTTGGCCGCGGTGGCGCTTGTGTTGCTTGCGCTGGTGGTCGGTGCTTGCCGGTGGTGGTTATTGCTCCAGAAGGCGGACCTGCGACTGGGTGCTTTGTCGGTCGCGCGCATCTATGCGATTGCCACCTTCTCCAATACCTTCCTTCCGACGGCGGTCGGCGGTGATGTGACCCGTGCGCTGCTCGTGGTCCGCCGAGGGCCACAGCTGACACGTGTCGCGATCACGATTATCGTTGACCGGGTTGCGGGCCTCTTCGGCCTAGTGGGAATGGCATGGATTGCGTTTGCATTTCAGCCGACGGTTGTGCCCGAGGACGCCCAGATCTTTCTGGCATGGGTAACCGCGGCCGTGCTCGTCGGATCCTCGCTGGTTCTAGTGGCCGTCTTTCGGGGATCGCGTTTGGCACGCGCGATAACGCCACGGCGATTGGTGTCAGTGGCACGGGCATCACGAACGCTGCTACACACATACGCTAGCGATTTGTTGCTGCTGGTTGTCCTCCTAATCTCGAGCTTACTTTTTCAAGCGTTGATCTCATTGCAACTTGTGATGCTCGCGCGCGCGATTGATGTACATCTATCGTTCGCTACGGCAGCGGTCGTCCTGACGCTGGTGACCGTGGTGACTCTGATCCCGATTTCCATCGGTGGATTTGGCGTTCGTGAGGGCTCCTATGTTGTGCTGCTCGGCGGGGCATCGATCGCCGCAACCGAAGCAACACTGATTTCGGTGCTTTCGGTCGCGACGCTGTTTCTCGCGAGCCTCCCCGGTGCTTTCTTGCTAGCGCGCGGCGGCATAAGGCCTGCCATTGAGGTGGCTCCCGCATGAGCATTCAGGCTGTGATCGTGATGCTGGGCGCGATCGTCCTCATGGCGTCAACTGTCATCCTCGTGCGACGACGGTTGCTGTCGATTCGCTACGGACTCGGGTGGCTCACCGTGTCGATTCTCGGCCTCGTGGGAGCCCCGTTGCTCGGTGTCATTACGCGCCACGTTCGGCATCTGGGCTTCACCGCGACAGGATTCTCGCTGGGGATCTTGATCGCCTTTCTCGGGCTGATCTGCCTGCAGCTGTCGATCTCATTGTCCGGGCTGCACCGAGCAATTCAGGATCTGAGCGAGCACGCCGCCCTCGTCGAGCATCGTCTGCATGAACTCGAGCGCGACACCGACCGGACTCGCGCTGAGATATCGTCTCGAAAGGCTGACTGGCGCACATGACCTCGCGTGAGCGGATATTGCTTATTGTCCCAGCACTCGATGAGGAGCGGAGTGTTGGCCTAGTGGTCGATGCTGGTCGTCGCTTAGGCTACGACGTCTGCGTCGTAGATGACGGATCGGTCGACCGCACTGCTGATCGCGCCGCAGATGCGGGTGCCTATGTACTGCGACTGCCAGTGAATCTTGGGGTTGGCGGAGCCCTGCGATGTGGGTTTCGGTGGGCGCTTGACAACGGATATGACACCGTTGTTCAAGTCGACGCCGACGGTCAGCATGATCCCGGCCAGGTCAACGTACTACTTGATGCACTGCGCGAGACAGGGGCCGATATGGTAGTCGGATCGCGTTTTGCTGCGCGCGACGGTCACTATCGGGTCAGTTTCGCGCGAAGAGTCGCCATGAAGGCTCTCTCGGCGCGCGTGAGGAGAGTCGCGGGCGTCCATGTACTCGACTCGAGCTCCGGCTTTCGCGCGATCCGCCGCCCGCTGCTAGATCGATTTGCGGCGAATTACCCAGTCGAGTACCTCGGCGATACGGTTGAGGCGCTGATCGAGGCAGGGCGCGCGGGAGCGACGATCGTCGAGCGTCCTATCACCATGACGCGGCGCGAGCACGGTAGCGGACGCGCCGGGGCGATTGCGAGTCTGTGGTACGTGCTGCGGGTGATCCTCGCGATCGAGCTGCAATATAAGCGTCGCAACATTCCCCTACGTGATGTGTCCACAGATCTATCCAAATCTACTGCCCTCTGCTAGGAGAAACATGACTGACAAGACAATCGTCCTGACCGGTGCCAGCGGTGGGATAGGTGTCGCATTGACGGAGTATCTGATCGAGAATGGGTGCGCAAGCTAGCACTTCAATATCGCACCCACCCGGAGAGGCTGTTTGACATCGTCAGGAGTCATGGCCTGGATCCGGAGAAGCACTGCTTCCATGCCGAGCTCTCCGAACGAGCGGGAAGTCGGGCGTTTGGTGATGATGTGCGTGAGTTCTTCGGAGCGCCATGGGGCCTGATCAACCTTGCGGGCTCGACCTCGAATGGTGTTAGCTGGAAGCTCTCGCTTAAGGACTTTCAGCAGGTTCTTGCGAGCAATCTGATTACGACCTTCCTAGTTTGCCGGGAGTTTATTCCGGCGATGCGCGACGCTAATGGTGGCAGAATAATCAATACTTCTAGCGTCGTGGCATCTAGCGGGATTGCCGGTGCGTCTCATTATTGTGCGGCAAAGGCGGGCGTAGTCGGATTTACAAAGGCAATTGCACTTGAGCTTTCCACCCGACATATCACGGCTAACGTAATGGCGCTCGGCTACTTCGACTATGGAATGCTCTACACCGATACCTGATGATTTGCGTGAGGGTATTCGTCAGCAGATTCCCGCACGTCGCTTTGGCGTCGCTACCGAGATTGGTGGGACGGTCGCGTATTTACTGAGTGACGATAGCGCGTATACTACCGGTCAGGTTCTTCATATAAATGGTGGAATGTACAGTTGATCATGGAGTTCGCCCATTTTAGTAGGGATGAGAGAATTATCGCAGCAACGCGAGCTGTTCGATGACGCTTTTCCAGAGAACAAGGGTCGCTAGATGCGTCGGTCGAGCACTACGAATGGAAGTTCCACCAGGCCCCTTTCACCCCTCCATCCTACGAGTATGCGGCTATAGAGGACGACAGGATGCTCGGCTACTACGCGGCGATCCCTTATCCGTACTGGCTTGCCGATCGCAAGGTATTCGCCGGAATGGTTTGTGACGTTATGACCCATTCACAGGCGCGTGGCAAGGGGATCTTCACAGATCTCGGCCGGTTTGCTTTGGCCGAGACGCGAGCGACGAATCTGAGCTTTCTCACCGGCTATCCGATCCGTCCTGAGGTGATGGGTGGCCACCTAAGGGTTGGTTGGCAGGTGGCTTTCGACCTGCCGATGTATGTCAGGCCGTTGAAAGCAAACGCGCTGCTAGAGTCGAAACATCTCTCGTTGCTCGCGCCATTGGCAAACGCCGGGATTGCCGCCTATCGAGCGACGCGTCGTATCCGCCCAGGGAGTGAGTACGAAGGTCGTATCGGAGCTCCACGCGAGCTGCTCCGTGTGCCGGCCTTTGAAACCTTTGTGGAGCGGTGGTCTGCGGACATTCGAAATCACCTGCTCAAGAGCGTGGACTTCTATGACTGGCGCCTAGGCGCTCCGGGCACTCACTATCGTGCGTTTCTAATCTACCGTAATGACACTGTCGTCGCTGCAGCCGTAGGACGGAGCGCCTGTCTCCATGGCATTCCATCCTTCGCGCTGCTCGACGTCATGGTGCTGAAAGGTGAGGAGGCTGCGCTGGCCGCGCTCTACCGCGACATCGATGACGAGGCGCGGCGTGAGAGCGCGGAGGTGACCGTGACGATGATGTCCAGACACCGAGCGCACGAATATCGCCTGAAACGCTATGGATTTCTCAAAAGTCCCTTTGTTTTCAAACTGATCCTGCACTCACTGGACGACACGACTCCGCTTGAGCGGATATCGGACGAAGAGGACTGGCACCTAATGTGGATCGACTCGGACGATCTGTAGATGCTCGACCTACTGCTCTCGGCTGCGATGACATGTCTGGGATCTTTGATTCTTGGACAGGCCATACTCGCTTTGTGCGGCGCTCGGCGGTGGAGCTGGCTGGCTCCCGCGGTCGGGATTGCGGTCATGATCCTGTTGGCGGTGCCGGCAATTCATTTGCCGGGGCGCTCAGCGACGGTGGTCGTCGCAACAGCGATTTTGATGTTGGCGGGACTGGTGTTCCTGATTTATCGACCCCAGCATCGCCCGCCACTGGCGGGCCTCCTAGCGGGTCTTCCGGTTGCGTTGCTCGTGCTCGTTCCCTTTGCGGCCTCCGGTCGTGCGGGGACGCTAGGAGTCTCGTTCGACAATGACATGGGAGAGCATCTGCTGCTGGCCGAAGCGTATAGGTCCAATGCAGTTGCGCTAATCTCCCCGTTGCTACCTAGCTATCCCCTCGGTCCGCACGCTCTCACTGCTGCTCTCGCAGAGGGTCTCGGGGTACGCATCGATTTGGCATTCGCCGGTCTCACTACGGCGACGCCGATACTGTTGGCGTGGACCGCGCTGGCGAGTCTCCGCCGTCGCGTTCGCTGGATCGGACAGGTGCTGGTTGCCACCGTCGTAGGTATTCCGTTTCTGGTGGCTGCGTACTATGGTCAGGGCTCCTTTAAGGAGCTCTTGGAGGCTCTATTTACTCTAGCGGCCGCGCTGATATTCGCCGGATGTCAGCCCGAGCTTCGATGGCGGCGCTGGATACCGCTCGCCCTGATATCGGCGGGTGCTGTATCTGTCTACTCGCTCCAGGGTCTAGTGTGGCCGGCTGTCCTGCTCGTAATTTGGGTTGTGGGACGTGCGGTCGTCCGGATCTGGCAAGGGAGCCTGAGCCAAGCTTGGCGGGAGCTGCGTGCCGAGTTGATTCCGGGTGCGCTTGGGCTCAGCGTTCTGATCGTCGTGCTCGTGCCTCAGATACCGCGTATCGAGAAGTTTGTCTCCAGCGGAACGAACTTCTCTATCTCAAAGACCAATCTCGGCAACCTCGTCGGTCCACTTCCGGGCTGGGAGGCGTTTGGCGTGTGGAACAACCCTGACTATCAACTGCCGCCCCTATCTGCATTCAGTGCAGGTATGTGGACGGCGTTTGTGCTGGCGCTGGTGATCTTCGGCGTTTTGAGTTTGCTGCGACGTGGGCGATGGATGTTGCCGATGGCAGCGGCAGCTTCGATGCTCGTGTGGGCCTACTCTGCACACACTCAATCACCGTACATTGCCGCCAAGGCGTTGGTAATCGCTTCGCCGCTTCTGTTGCTGTTGGCGGGGCTCGCGTTGGTCGACGGGGGATTTCCACGGGCTTCGTGGTGGCGGCTTGTAGGCATATTGCTCGCCGTGGCCCTTCTCGTGCGAGTCGTGGACTCAAGCTGGGAAGCCCTGCGCTTCAGCAAGGTGGGTCCAACTAATCATCTCATCGAACTGCGCTCGCTACGTCCATTGCTTGGAGAGCAGCCAACTCTGTTTCTGGGCGATGACGACTTTATTCCGTGGGAGCTTGCCGGCGCTCGTGTAACTCCCGCATACCTTGCAGGGACTCCAGAGGTTCCGCTGCGTCCCGAAAAGAACTTTGCGTACGGACAGCCCTTGGACTTTGACACGGTGACCGTGGCCACCTTGAATAAATTCCATTGGGTTATCACTACGCGTGACGCAGCGGGGAGCCAGGCGCCCGCGGGTATGCGTCTCGTGCGGATGACCCGCAACTACGAGCTATGGCAGCGCATGCGCGAGGTGGCGCCTTTCAAGATTCTGGACGAGGGTTCCAACGCGGCGGTTACGCTCAACTGCAAGACGGCTGAAGGCCGCGCGATACTGCGTGGCGGAGGGATAGCGGCCATAAGGCCGCCATCGCTGGAAGTCGCTGTCCCTGCTATCGCACCAGGAAGCAGCGCAACGGTAAGCATCTCCCTTACAGCGGGCTCATGGGACCTCGAGACGCCCTACTTGAGCCCGCTCCCACTAACCGTCACGGCGACTGGTCTAAAAGCGAGCCTGCCGGCCAATCTGGAGCGTCCTGGGCCGCGCTGGCCGATCGGGCAGATTGTCGTCGATCGCTCAGGCCCGGTCGCGGTCACATTCCACGTAAAGAAGTACTGGCTGTCGCCGATGTCGGACCTCGCCACGCCCGGCACCCTGATCGCGACTCCCGTCGGAGGCGAGCGAACCGTTCCGCTGCGCCAGGCGTGTGGCAAGCTGGTCGACTGGTATCAGGACTAAACGCTTGACCCCAGATCGCGCAGAGGCCGGTCGAGCGGCTTGCGGTCCTCGGTCTCGACCGACTCGGCGAGGGTGACGAGCCGGGAGAGAGGGCAGGCAAGGGCCCGCGCAAGCCGATCTACTGTGCCGTAAGCCGGGTTGGTGCGTTTGTTCTCGATGTGCGAGATCCATCCCTGCTCGTAGCCGAGCTCCAGAGCGATGTCTTCCTGGGAGATGCCGAGCTCTTCTCTGCGTAGACGGATCGCGCGGCCGAGGGCGATTTCATCCACGTCTCTCCTCGAATGCCTCGAGTGGGGATGGTTCTCCTACAGTTATCAGCCATGACGAAGGCGAATGGTGTATGGAGCGGGGCGAAGGCACGTGCTTGGAGCTTTGCGAGGGGCAGACCTCGAGTGTCCGCGACCCGTCGAAGAGCGTCGGCTGCGGTGAGTGTCGTAATCAACACGCTCAACCGCCGTGACCACCTGGAGCGAACGCTCCTCGCTCTGCGCGAGCAGACCTACGAAGAATTCGAGGTGATCGTCGTCAATGGGCCTTCGGTCGACGGTACGGACGAAATGCTCGCTTCCTTCCGGGATAGGGCTCGTCTGGCCGCTTGTAGTGTGGCGTCCCTCGGGCGTTCCCGGAATGTCGGGGTCGGGATCGCATCGGGCGAGATTGTGGCCTTCATCGACGATGACGCCATCCCGCGTGCGGACTGGCTCGAGACGTTGGTGGCGCCGTATCGGGACCAGAGCGTCGCGGCCGTCGGTGGCCCGGTTTTCGACATCCCGTTGAGCGGTGTGGCTTGGGCACTGTGCACGTGCACGCGGCTCGGCGTCCCCGATACCAGTAGCGAGGGGCCGCTCGAGCGGTACATCGGGGCTGGCGCCGATCCCCTCGCTTATCTGCCCGGCTGCAACATGAGCTTCCGGCGGCAGGTCCTGGAAGAGGTAGGCGGGTTCAACCCGCTTCTCACCTACAACTACGATGACGTCGAGATCTGCTCGCGTGTGATCGACAGGGGCCATCGGGTCCACTTGGTGGAGGACGTTCTCGTCCGCCACGATCGTGCGCCCAACGCCGAGCGGGATGGTGGGCATGGCGTTCGCGACCCATACCCTGCTCTCTACTGTCGCGCTGTCTTTGCGATGCAGTGCCGTCGGCCGGTACCGCAGGCACAGGAGATCGTCGCTGCCATCCGAGGCGCGACGGACGACATGGTGGGCCTCGCGAACCACTATCTCGCGGAGGGCAGCCTCACGCCGACGGAGCGCGATACGTTCGTCGCCCGGGCGCAACGAGGGGCGGAGGATGGTCTCACGGCGGGGAGCGGTGCTCGCCCGACAGTCTCCTTTGAGCCGGCGTCGCCCGCGCTGTTTCATCCTTACCGTTAGAGAGCAAGCCGACCGAGCAGAGCAGTGGTCGCTCATAAGAAACCGCCTGGTACTCGGGAACGCCCGGTACAGCGGAGGTCGTCACCATCGCACGAGTCGGTCTCCTCCCCGGCCAGGCGCTGACAGCCGTAGGCTCCAACCCGCAGGAACCGCACCAGTCGAGCAGCGCGCGGACGTTGGGAGCGAACCAGTTGCTGCCATCTGCACCCAGCTCGTCGCGGCGATAGAACCGCGCTATCGCAGTCTCCGTGTGCTCCGGGGCTTCGGCGTCGCATACTGCCGTCTCGACGTATGCCGTATGCGCAGTCACTGCTCGGACGTTGTCCAGAGCGAGCAGAGGATGACGCAGGTGGTAGAGGACACCCCAAAACACCACGTAGTCAAACCGCTCTTGCAAGGTGCGCGACAGTTCGTACACGCTCAGTTGCCGAAACTCGACGTTTGAACGGAGGGCCGAGCGGATGGCCTCGAATCCAAAGTGCATCGGGTCGACGATGTCGGTTGCAAGGACCTTGGCGGCGCCCCGGCGCTCGAGCGCAAACGCCGCGCCTCCGTTCGTCGTGCCGATGTCGAGCACGCTCGCGCCGGTCAGATCGGCCGGCACCCCCGCTGTGTGCAGTAGCCAGCCCACATCGTTTGCGCCTGGAGAGAAGATGCCCGACGCAAGCTCGAAGCGCTGATGCCAGAGGAAGTCGGTTCGTGCGGCGAGCGCCTCGACATCCAGGGCTGAAAGCGGGGAAGACATCGGCGGCAGTCTACCCCGGTTGCCAGGCATCTCGGACCACCGGCTCCGCCGCTACGCTAGCGCGGATGTCATCCTCGTCCTCTGTGCCGGGTGCCGGCGATACCGTGCCGGCCGATCTGCGTCCCGAGGACATCAAGGCGGTCTTTCGAGAGTTTCTGGGCAGGGATGCGAGCTCGGGAGACGTCGCTACGTGGATGCAGGTCGGATCGCTGCGCGCGTTCCTGGACGGTGTGCTCGCCTCCGAGGAGTACGCCCGGCGGGTCACTATGCGTGCCAGTGACATGGAGCAGGCCCGCAGGCCATTCCTGAACTGTTGGATAGCGGGGTGGGAGGGCTTTGCTCGCCCTCCCGGCGAACTCTCGCCTGACGGTGTCGTGATCGTTGGTAAGCACGGTCACCTCTTCATTCACGGCGGCAGCAACCACAACCTGGCCGCGCAGATGGGGGAAGTGGAGATGCCGGCAGGCTGGCTCGAGGAGTGGCAGGGGATCGTGACCGGACGGCTCGACCGTGCGCAACGTTCCGGGCGGCGTATGGCGTGCTTGGTCGTGCCGGAGAAGCTCGCCGTTTACGCCGACTGCTTCCCAGAGCCTCTTACGCCCAGTCGCCCGCGTCCCGTGCTGCGTCTGCTCGACGAGGGTCAGCTGGCGCTCGTCTATCCCCTGCAGGCGCTGCGAGACGCCCGCGAAGATGGCGACACCTATATGCCGACCGACAGCCATCTAACCCCACGCGGCAACCGGCTCTTGGCCGTGGCCACGCTGCTGGAGTTGGGTGTCGCCCCGGCCCTTTTGGACCAGGTGGACGACGCACCCAGGCCGCATCTCGGCAGCGGAGACCTGGGTCTTCACTTTGATCCGCCGGTGGTGGAGGTCATGGAGCCGCTGGCGAGCGCATCTCGTGCCACGATCTCATCCGACAACTGGGCGGAAATCTCGAGCGTCGGGGGTCACATCGGGACGATGCGTGTGTTTCGCCGGGACGATGCGCCGGACCCTCGGACTGTCGTCATCTTTGGCGACTCCTACGCCTTTGGGGACGATGCCTACCAGGGCCTCTCGTGGTTCCTGGCCCAGGTCTTTCGCGAGGTCCACTTCATCTGGGCGCCGTTCGGCTGGGATCCCGATTATCTGGACAGCATCGGTGCGGAGCTTGTGGTGTGCCAGACCGCCGAGCGGTTCGTCGGCCGGATACCGAAGCCGAGAATCAACGCGAGATCCCTGTCCCAAGGGACGATCGGCCGGCACAGGGCGCTCACCGACGAGCACATCTTCGAGGACTGAGTGCAGGCAACCGGGCCTATATCGTCCGGAGAATGCGGCATGACGATCGTCTCGGGTAGTCGGTCGCCCGGGACGACGACGCAGGCCGCCCGGCCGCGAGCGCCGCTGGTACCGTGCGGGCCGTGGATGTCTGCACGATCATCGCCAAGAACTATGTGGCGCAGGCACGCGTGCTTGCCCGCTCGTTCGCCGAGCACAACCCCGGTGGGCGCTTCTGGACGCTGATCATCGACGATTTCGCCGACTACGTCGACCCGCAGCGGGAGCCCTTCACGATCCTCGCCCCGGCCGACATCGGGTGCGAGCCGTTCGAGGACATGGCGGTCCGCTACAACGTGCTCGAGCTCTCGACGGCGGTCAAGCCCTGGCTGCTGCGCCATCTGATGGCGGAGGTGCAGGGGCCGGTCACCTACCTCGACCCCGACATTCAGGTGTTCGGCTCGCTCGAGGAGCTCGAGCGGCTCGCGCTCCAGCACAGCCTTGCGCTGACGCCCCACAACAGCGAGCCGATCCCGCCCGACGGCAAGAAGCCCAGCCAGGTCGACATCATGATCGCCGGCGTCTACAACCTCGGCTACGTCTCGCTCGCCCCCGGCGCGGAGATCGACCAGCTGCTCGACTGGTGGTCGGATCGTTTGCGCCGCGACTGTCGCGTCGATCCCGTGTACGGGTACTTCGTTGATCAGCGCTGGTTCGACCTCGCCCCTGGCTTTGTCAGCGATTACGCGATCGTGCGCGACCCGCAGTACAACGTCGCCTACTGGAACCTCCACAGTCGCGAGCTGGCCCATGACGGCGCGCGCTACACCGTCGACGGCCAACCGCTTGCGTTCTTTCATTTCAGCGGCTTCGATCCGGATGACACGGGGGTCCTCAGCCGCCACCAGGACCGCATCGACCTGGACCGCCATCCGCTGGTGCGCCGGATCCTCGGCGAGTACGCCGAGGCAGCTCGGTTGGAGGGCTACGGTCTGGCGAAAGAGTGGCCCTACACGTTCGATCGGCTCGCCGATGGAACGCCTCTGGATCCGGTTGTGCGCAAGCTGTACATCGAGGCAGAGGCGCGCGGCGAGCTTACGGCTTCGCCCTTCAGCGCGGATGGCGCGGAGGCATTGCTCGACTGGCTGGGGGACCCGGCGCCCGACGGTCCCTCCGGCGTGAACCGCTTGCTCGCTCACATATATGCCGAGCGCGTGGACCTGCGCGCGGCCTTCCCCGACCTCAACGGTCCCGGTCTGGGCGGGCTGCTGGAGTGGTCGCAAAACGGGGGACGCGAGGAAATACCGGCCCTGGGACGCCTGCCGTTGACGGAGAGCGCCGAGCAGGCCGCCGCCGCGCCGCCGCCGGCGCGATCGGAGCTGTGGGGGGTCAATGTGGTCGGCTACTTCCGCTCCGAGCTGGGTGTGGGCGAGGCCGCCCGCCAGGTGGTCACGGCGCTGGACGCGGCTGGCGTGCCGGCGCTGGCGGTGCACGGCGCGACGCTGCCGCTCAGCCGTCAGGGGCACACCTATACGCAGTCCGATCATCGCGACGCGCAGTTCCCGGTGAACCTGATCTGTGTGAACGCCGACATGCTGCCAGATTTTGCCAGCCGCGCCGGCGAGCGCTTCTTCGCCGGGCGCTACTCGATCGGCCTGTGGTTCTGGGAGGTCTCGCGTTTCCGCGCGGAGTGGCAGCGCTCGTTCGAGCTGCTGGACGAGGTTTGGGCTCCCACCGCGCACGTGGCGGAGGCGCTCGCGCCGGTCTCGCCGATCCCCGTTGTGCCGATGCGCATCCCGGTCGAGGTGCCGTCGATCGTACCCCGGTCCCGCGCGGAGCTCGGCGTGCCCGAGGGGTTCTTCTTTCTGTTCTCGTTCGACTACCTGAGCGTGTTCGAACGCAAGAATCCGCTTGCGCTGGTGGAGGCCTTCACGCGCGCCTTCGCCCCGGGAGAGGGGCCGAGCCTGGTGTTGAAGTGCATCAACGCCGAGCGCGATCCCGCCAACCACGAGCGGCTGCTGACGGCCGCCGGCGAGCATCCCGACGTGCACGTGATCGATCGCTACCTGACTCCATCTGACAAGAACACGCTCACCGCCACGTGCGACTGCTACGTCTCGCTGCACCGCTCCGAGGGCTTCGGATTGACGATGGCCGAGGCCATGTACGTGGGCAAGCCGGCGATCGCCACCGGCTACTCCGGCAACCTCGACTTCATGACCCCCGAGAACGGGCTGCTCGTCGACTACGCGCTCGTACCGATCGGGCCGGGCTCGCCGCCCTATCCCGCCGACGGCGAATGGGCCGATCCGAACGTAGAGCATGCCGCGTCGCTGATGCGCTTGGTGTTTGACGATCCCGCTGCCGCGGCCGCGCTAGGCGCGCGTGCGGCGCAGGACATCCACCGCAGCCATTCCCCCGAAGCGGCGGGCATCCTGATGGAGCGTAGGCTTGAGCATCTGCGTCGACTCGGAGCATCCGGTCGGCACGCCGCTGTTGACGGCAAGCGTTCCATGGTGGTCGATTCGCTCGCTCCCCGGATCCAGCGGGGACCCGTAGCTGGACCTTCGACGAAGGTGGGGCCGGTGGGTGGGGTGGCACGCCGCGGTGCGCTGCGGTTGATGCGCCCGTTCACTGCCTATCAGGAGGCCGTCAACGCCGAGGTTCTGCGCTCGCTGAATATGATCAGCGACGAGGTCACCGATCAGATCGAGGGTCTGAGCGAGCGTCTGATACGCGCCAACGCCATGATCCTCGGGCAGCTGCGCTCGTATGACGGCATCAAGGCACTGCCCGCCGTGATCGAAGCCCAGAGTCGCACCGTCGACGCGGTCAAGGGAACGCTTACAGAGCTCGGCGGACGCGTCGATCGCATGGAGCGTGGGCACGCGCTGGAAACCGATCGCACTCTCTACACGGCCCTGGCACTGTTGGCCGAACGTCATCGGGCGATCTCCGGACAGTCCGGCGCGAACGTTGCCACGGGTTCCCTCGCTGTCTATGAGCTGCGTGTGTTCAGCCAGAACGGGGAGGACGGTGTGCTCGCCGAGATCCTGGCTCGTGTCGGGGTCGGCGAGCGTTTCTTCGTGGAGTTCGGCGTGGAGTCTGGACGTGAGGGAAACTGCGTCTACCTGGCCGACGTCGCCGGTTGGCAGGGGCTGTTCATGGACTGCGACGATGACTTCTTCGCCGAGCTGGAGTGCAAGTACCGAGCCGAGGAGCGGGTGCGGACCGTGCGGGCGATGATCACCCCCGAGAACGTGCAGGAGCTGTTCGTGGCGAGCGGAGTACCGGCCGAGCCGGACGTGCTCTCGATCGATGTGGATGGCGCTGACTACTGGATCTGGGAGGCGCTCGAGAGCTATCGCCCGCGCGTTGTCGTGATCGAGTACAACAGCGCGCTCGATCCCCGCCGCAGGCTGGTGCAGCCGGCCGATCTTGAAGGCGGTTGGGACGGGACCAGCTATTACGGGGCTTCGCTCGGCGCGTTGCGTGCTCTGGGCGAGCGCAAGGGATATCGCCTCGTGCACACGGAGCTGTCCGGGGTCAACGCCTTTTTTGTGCGCGAGGACCTGTGCGAGGGGCGTTTCCCCACCGCCGAGGAGGCTCCGATTACAGGTGCGCCCAACTACTTCCAGCGTGGTCAGGGCCACCCGCCCGACCTCGCGCGGCGACGCTACCTGGATCTCGATTCGGGGGAGCTGGTCGAGGCTCAGCCTGACTCTGAGCCGGATTCTGGCGGGTAGCTCATCGCTCCCCTGCCAGCGCTGTAACGGGTATCTGTACTTCCCTCGTTCCCGCAAGCTCCTCGCGGAGATCGCCGCTGCCGGCGAGGATGGCATCCACGAGCGTCCTGATGCAGTTGGCGAGTGCGGCGACGTCGGGCTCACGCAGCATCGAGCGGTGGGTGCCTGACACCTGGCGCTCCACCACGCCGGCGGTTTCAGGCCCGTACCAGCGATCCAGCAGGGCATGCGTCCCGTACTCCTCCGAGCGGATCAGCGTAACGATCCCGTCGTAGGGGCCGGCACGATAGTCATCCCACGCGAGCTGGCTGACCCGTCGCAACCGCTCGCGACGGCGCTCGGCGAGATCGAGACGGCGTCTTCTGAGCACCAGGTCGCTGGCCTCTGCGACCCGCCAAAAGGCGCGTGCTTGGACACGGCGCAGGCGAACGAGCGCGCCGGGGCGAGCGAGCGGAGCCGCAGAGCGCTGGTCCAGCGGAGCGGGTAGCAGTTGCTCGGCGAGGTCATGCTCGTTGCGCCCGGAGGTCCACGTCCACTCCACCAACGCGCTGGCGTGCTGACCGGCGAGGTCGGGGTAGGCGTCGCGGACGTCGCTGCGCACACGGTAGACCTCGTGGATGTAACGATTCACCGGGGTGCCGTCCGGTCCGCTGAGAACCGGCTCTGAGAGCCAGCGCAAGAACCGCTGGGTTCCCTCGACGCTGAAGACGTCGCCCAACTCAGTATCCGGTTCGGCCCGGCGGATGGCGGCGTTCATAAACTGATCGAACGGGGTGCCGTCCGCGAGACGACGCGTGTGCCGCGACGGGCCGCTCGAATCGAGCACGGCCAGCAGGGCCACCTCCTGCCCGTCGGCTCGTAGGCGGCGAGCCATCTCATAGGCGACGAGGCTGCCAAGGCAGCGACCGCCGAGCAGATAGGGGCCATCGGGATGCACGCGACGGATCGCGCGCAGATAGTGAGCGGCCATCGACTCCACCGAGCTGTGCAGTGGCGCTCCGCCGTCGATCCCACGTGGCTGCAGAGCGTAGAAAGGCTGGTCGGGGCCGAGGTTACGCGCCAGTGTGCCGTAGCCGACGGAGTTACCGTCGCCGGCGGTCACGAAGAACAACGGCGGTCGGGAACCGGTTGCCGTCAGCGGGACAAGCGAGCCATGCGCGGCTCGCCAGCCATCCTCGCGCAGGGCGAGCGCCAACGCGCGTACGGTCGGCGCTTCGAAGATGGTCGCCAGCGGCAGGCGGCGTCCGAGCCGCCGCTCGATCGTGTCGAAGACCTCGACTGCCCGTAGCGAATGACCGCCCAGTGCGAAGAAATCGTCGTCTGGATGAATGTCGGCGATGTCGAGAGCTCGCTGCCAGAGCGCGGTCAGTTCGCGTTCCAGCTCGTCCAGCTTGACCTTCTCGGTGGAACGACCGTTCTCCCTGCGGCTGGCTTCGGGGGCAGGGAGGGCCGCGGTATCGACCTTCCCGTTGGCAGTCAGCGGCAGCTGTTCGAGCCTGCTCCAGGCTGTCGGGACCGCATAGGCGGGCAGTATCTGTGAAGCGTGCGCGCGCAGTTCCTCGTCGGTGGGATCATCTCCGGGATGTGTGACGAGATACGCGGCAAGGCCGCGCTCGAGGGCGGTCGAGATCGGTGCGATGAAGGCGTCAGCGACGCCGGGGTGGGCGCGCAGCGTCTCCTCGATCTCTCCGGGCTCGATGCGATGGCCGCGGATCTTCAGCTGACGGTCGGCTCTGCCGAGGAATTCGATTGTGCCGTCCGCGCGCCACCGGGCTCGATCGCCGCTGTGGTACATCCGCGCGCCGGGCTCGGAGGAGAACGGGTCCTCCCGGAAGCGCTCGGCGGTCAGCTCGGGAGCGTCGACATAGCCGAGCGCGACACCGTCACCGCCGATCCACAGCTCACCCGGAACTCCGATCGGGACCGGCTCTTGCCGGGCATCGAGGAGGTACACACGGCTGCCGGCGATCGGGCGTCCAATCGGAATCGGGCCGTCCACGGCTTCTCCCGGTCGCATGCGGTGAGCACAGGTGAAGGTGGTCGCCTCCGTGGGCCCGTAGCCGTTGATGAGCACTGCGTCCTCGGGCAGCGCCGCAAGCGCGCGACGGACGTGGTCGGGTGAGAGCACTTCGCCGCCGGCGAGCAGTTGGCGCAGGTGGTGCAGCAGCTCGGGACGATCGTCTACGACGCGGTTGAAGAGGCCTGCGGTGAGCCACAGCGTGCTGACTGCCTCGCGGGCGATCAGGTCGGCCAGCTCGCCGAGCGCGGGCAGTCCCGGCGGCGCCAGGACGAGGCGCCCTCCGTTCAGCAGGGCGCCCCAGATCTCGAAGGTGGATGCGTCGAATGCGATCGGTGCGAGACCGAGCAGCGTCTCCTGTGGCCCAAGGTCCACATAGTCGGGGTCGCGGACGAGGCGTGCGATTGCCCGATGAGACACCTCCACGCCCTTTGGCGCGCCGGTCGATCCGGACGTGAACATGACATATGCCGGATCGAGTGCGGTGGCTTGGGAGATCGGGGGGACATCGGGCTCGCGCGCGAGATCGAGGTCGTCCTCGACACAGATCAGATTGGCCACCGGCCCTGGCACCTGGTTGCGATGGCGTCCAAGCGTCAGCACCAGCGGGATCTGAAGCGCTTGCATGTGCAGGCGCAGACGTTCTGGGGGATCATTTGGATCGAGTGGCACATAGGCCGCGCCGGCCTTGGCGATCGCCAGTAGCGCGACGATCATCTCTAGCGAACGGTCCATGCAGATTGCGACGCGCGATCCGCGGCCGATGCCCCACGCGCGCAGGCGATGGGCTAGTCGGTTGCTCCAGCGCTCGAGTCGTATGTAGCTGAGCGTCTCGCCGTCCAGGCTCACAGCGATCGCCTGTGGTGTCTCCGCGGCCCTCACCTGGAACAGCTCGGCAATCGTCGCCGTGCGCTCGTAGGCGCTCGCCGGGCCTGTGAAGCGGTGCTCGAGTTGGCGCTCGTCGTCGAGCCTCAACGAGCTGATGGTCTGCTCTCCACAGTCGGCGAACTGCTCGAGCAGGCCGCGGAAGTGCCTGAGCATGCGCTCTGCGGTGGCTTGCTCGAACAGGTTGCTGTTGTACTCCCAGACCACCGTGAGACCCTCCTCGGCGAGGGACTCGTAGGTCGCGCGCGCGACGCCGGCGGTGGGCTTGCTGGAACGGTTGACGACGATCACGGACAGGTCGGCCTTGACCGAGCCGTTGGGGAGCGCGTCCCACGGGATCAGCGTCGCCCCCGGCAGTGAAAGTGTCTGCACGGGTGCGTCGTGGAAGGAGAAGAGCGTCTGGTAGAGCGGTGCCGTGTTCGCACTGCGCACCGGCGCGAGATGCTCGACGACTCGCTCGAACGGGACGTCCTGGTAAGCGTGGGCGTCGAGCGTCGTCGCCCTGACCCGTTCTACGAGCTCTTGCACCGTCGGGTCTCCCTGCAACTCGACGCGCAGCGCAACGGTGTTGACGATCATGCCGATCAGCTCTTCGCTGGCGAGCGTCCGTCGATTGGCGAGCCCCGAGCCCACCACTACCTCATCCTCCGCTCCGCCGTAGCGTGCGAGTAGCACGCAGTATGCGGCGAGCATCACCATGAAGGGGGTCGCGGCGCAGGCACGGGCCTGAGCGCGCAGGTTGTCCGCAAGCGACGATGACAGTGTCAGGCGGAGGGTCTCGCCCCGATAGGTCTGTCGCAGCGGGCGTGGATGGTCGAACGGCAACTCCAGCGGTGCAGGCAGCGCAGTCAGGTGCTGGCGCCAATGCTCGAGCGTGCGCCGCCCATGCTCGCCGCAGACCAGCTCCCGTTGCCAGACGGCGAAGTCGCGGTACTGGACGCTGGGCGGTAGCGGCGGGATCTCCCTGTCATCCAGCTCGCTGCGGTACAGCGCGGCGAGCTCGCGCAGGAACAAGGCTGTCGAGACGCCGTCGTGGACGACGTGGTGCTCGAGGGCGATAAATGCGTGGTGTTCGGGAGCAAGACGCGCCAGCGACCAGCGTGCCAGGGGCAGTTGGCCGGGATCGAGCCAAGTGCCGCATACGCGGGTGAAGTGCGCCTTCAAGGCCCGCTCGGGATTATCCTCCGCGCTCAGATCCTCCACCACCAAGCGGACGGGCGCCGGCTCATGCACGTTCTGCAACCACACGCTCTGCTCACGTGTGAAGGTCGTGCGCAGGATCTCGTAGCGTCGCACCATCTCTGAGAGCGAGCGCTCGAGCGCCTCGATGTCGAGTGGGCCGATGATGCGATGCATCGCCTGGCTCTGGTAGGGAAGGCTCTCGACGGCGAGCTCGCTGATGGTCAGGGCCTTGGCCTGGCCATCGGAAGCCGGTGTCGACCCGGAGTGCGACCTCGGGCGCAGCGGAGGGAGTACCGGCGCTTCGGCGGCTGATACCCGCTCGGCGAGCGCGGCCGGTGTGCGGGCATCGAAGACCGCCGCGATCTCCAGCTCGACATCCAGGATGGTGCGCAGACGCACGAGGATCTGGATCGCCAGCAGCGAATCGCCGCCCAGCTCCATGAAGTCCTCCTCCGATCCGACCGCGGGCAGCTCGAGTACCTCGGCGAACACCTCTTGGACGATCTCCAGAGTGGGATCCCCCTCCATGTACGGTGTTGGGAGTCGCGCGTCGAGCTGCTCCTCTGTGAGCTGCTCACGTCCCGGGATCGGCAGCGCCCCGCGATCGACCTTGCCATTCGGATTGAGCGGCAACTGATCGAGGACCACGATCGCCGAGGGCACCATGTAGGAGGGCAGGCGCTCTCGCAGGTGGCCGCGCAGCTCAGATACGGAGATGCTCGGGTCTTCGAGTGTCACGTAGGCGAAGAGGCGCCGATGCCCGGGCAGGTCTTCGCGGGCAATGACCGCGCCGCGGAGCACGGCGGGATGGGCAGCCAGCTGAGCTTCGATCTCCCCGGGCTCGACACGGTAGCCGCGCACCTTGACCTGATCGTCGATGCGGCCGAAGATCTCGATTGCGCCATCGGCTCGGCGGCGAACGATGTCGCCGCTGCGATAGATACGCCCTCCCTCCGCCGAGAAGGGATTGTCCAGGTAGCGTTCGGCCGTAAGGCGCGGCTGATGGAGATAGCCGCGGGAAACGCCCGGCCCTCCGATATACAGCTCGCCTCGTTCGGCCGGTGCGACCGGCTTGGCGTCCTCGTCCAGCACGTACAGCTGCGCTCCAGCCACGGCCTGTCCGACCGGGATCGGGTCATCGGAAAGGACTTCCTCGCCGACCTCATGAGCGCAGGCGAACACCGTCGTCTCAGTAGGGCCGCAGATATTGAAGAGTCGTGTCGCAGGACACGCGGCACGGAAGCGACGGGCATGATGTGGAAGCAGCGCTTCGCCGCCGGTCAGCACAATGCGCATGTCCGCGAGTCCCTCAGGGCCGCTCTGAGCAAGCTGGTGAAAAAGGCTGGTCGCCATAGCAGACCAGGTGATCTCGTGCTCTCGGATGAGGCGACACACTGCTCCAGGATCGGGTCGCCCGGGTGGGTTGCAGACTAGGCGCGCGCCACTCAAGAGCGTTGCCCAAATCTCATAGGTGGCCACGTCGAACTGCGGAGCACAGATTTGCAGTGCTCTCTCGCCGGGTTCGGGCGTCAGCTCCGGAGCGTTCCAAAGCAGGTTCAGCAAGTTGCCATGCTCGAGCGCGACGCCCTTCGGACGACCTGTGGAGCCAGAGGTAAAGAGGACGGCATAAAGATCTTTGGGCGCGACCTCCAATCTCAGCCTCGTTGGGCTCCCGCCGGCAATGGCACTCAACTCAGGGTCGAGCATGACGGTCGGGAGCCCGCGATCATCGGCTTGGATTCCGAGTGTGATGATCTGATCCGCCAGCTCGACGGGCCCGAGGATCGCCCGCGTATGTGCATCTTGTAGTTGCCCGCAAAGACGCTCGGTTGGGCTGTCTGGATCAAGCGGCACATATGCACCCCCTGCCTTGAGTGTCCCCAGGATCGCAACCACGGTCTCGATCCCTCGCTGCGCCATGATCCCAACTGTGTCTTCACGCCGCACGCCAAGCGCGCTCAGCCGATGAGCGATCCGATTGCTCTCCGCATCGAGTTGCGCATAGGTAATGTGCCGCCCCGCGGCTTCGATGGCGATAGCTTCGGGCTGGATATCGACCTGGAGCTCGAAGGCGGCTGGAATCGAATGAGGGCGACGTGTATCTGGCATGCTGGGGAAGATCGGAGATCTTCTGTCACGAGCGATTAATCGCCCACTGTTATCAATGGTTTCTGTCATATCTGATCCGCCGCACGAAGATCGGCGAGCCGTGCACCTCATCGTGGCTCCCATCGTGACTCCGCATGTGCTCAGCCGGCACAGCCCCGCCAGTCCCAGAAACGCAACCTGCACGCCTCATCGCCTGCGACCGCAAGAGCCGCGAACGCCCGTGGGCCGGCGTCCAGCTCGGCCGTCCACAGCGCTACGCCCGGATTACCCTCGCCGACAACCGGTGCCGAGCCGAGCCCCATGCCCAGGCACTTGAGCGCGGCCTCGTGCGCGGTCCACGTGCGCAGGAACTCCCTTGTGCGCTCCTCCTGGGTGAGGTCTTCCAGCCGCCGGACCTGCTCGGCCCCGAGGACGCGCGCGGCGATCGCCAGTCCGTCCAGCGGTCTACGAGTGGTGTTGCGTGCAACCTCGATGTCGATTCCGACATCGCGCCCGGCGGTCACGGCCACGAGCAGGAGCTGGCCCGAGTGCGAGAGGTTGAAGCGCGGATTCTCATGCGGGCCGGCTCCGCACAGCGCCGGCTTACCGTGCGGTCCCAGCTTGAACCGCAGTGCGCCTGGGTCGCGGTCCACGTAGCGCCCGAGCAGCATGCGCAGCGCTCTCCGCGAACGTGCCCACAGCATTCGGTCGCGCTGGCGCACGATCCGCCCCGCGCGCTCGGTCTCCTGCGCGCTGAGCACGTCTGAAAACCGGTCTTCCTTTGCCGCTCCGAGTTCCGCGCGCCAGATGTCGACCACGCCCGGCACCGCCCGTGGGTACGGCGGCGGGGTGCTCCAGCGTGCGGTGGTCACTGGGTTCATCCGGTCTTATTGTCGTGCCGGGCGGCGCGGGCGGGCATGATGTTGTTGTAGAAGTAGCCGATCCTCGTCCTCAGCACCGCCCCGGCAAGCTTCGCGAGGCATCCGAGCCAGCAGCGCAGCATTGCCATGCGTCGATTCGCCCCGCGGCCGGTCAAGCCGTGCATGGGGACGGTCGATAATCGAGTTGGATGGATCTCCTCACGCGCACTTCGAGCCTACGATTGCGTGGAGCCCGAGCGCTTCTGCTGGCCGGGCTGCTCGCCGCCGCGATCGCAGCGGCCGGAGCCCCCCGCGCCTCGGCGGCGGAAGCGGGCGTGAACACCAGCCCGAGCGCCCCGACCTCGGAGGTCAAGGCGCTCGGCACCCACTGGGTGCGCATGTTCGCCACCTGGCCGGACCTCGAGCCGCAGCGGGGCGTGTTTGCGTCGAACTGGTTCGCCTACTACGAACAGACCTTCCGCTCGCTGCCGCCCGGCACAAAAGTGATCCTCGACGTGGTCGACACACCAAGCTGGGAGACCGGCTCCAGCGACGAACACGCTCCGCCCGCCAACCCCAACGAATACGCCGCCTTCGTCGGCGCGCTTGCCCAGCGCTTCGGCAGCCGGGTCAGCGCGTATGAGATCTGGAACGAGGAGGACTCGCCGAGCTGGTGGACGGGCGCTCCAAACCCCGCGGCCTACGCGCAACTGCTGCAGGCCACCTATCCGGCCGTCAAGGCCGCCGATCCGAGCGCCACCGTCGTGCTGGGCGGGCTGACCGGCAACGACTACCAGTTCCTGGAAGGCGTCTATGCGGCCGGCGGCAAGGGCTCCTTCGACGTGGTCGGCGTGCACACCGACACGGCCTGCAACATCCTCTCCCCCTACGACTTCCTGCGTGGCGAAGGAAACCGCATGATCGACGACTCGTTCCTGGCCTACCGCGAAGTTCACGCGGTGATGCTCGCCAACGGCGACGACAAGCCGATCTGGATGACCGAGCTGAGCTGGCGCACCACGAGCGCAACCTGCTCAGAAGGGGCGTGGGCCGGGCAGAAGGCCGGGGGAGTGACCGAAGAACAGCAGGCGACGTACCTCAGGCAGGCATACCACTGCCTGGCGCAGAACCCGTATGTGCAGGTGGCGCTGTGGTTCCCGCTGCAGGACGAAGGAGTGGTCACCTCGGGGCTGCTGCGTGCGAACGGCTCACGCAAGCCCTCGTTCGCGGCCATGCGCGCCTATGCCAAGGAAGGAGACAAGCTGACCGAACCCTGCGGCGTGGTCACGGGCCCCAAGATCGAGATCGCCTCGCCTCGCGACCACGTCGTCTACCGCGGTCCGCTGCCGATCGACGTCTCGGCCAGGAGTCCCGAGGGCGTGTTCAGGATCCGCCTTGAGATCGACGGCAGGCTGATCCGCAACTACGACGGCCCCAGCTTCCCCAGGATCCTCTCGGGCGCGATCGACTGGCAGCACGCCAAGCACATCTCATACGGCTGGCACACGCTCACGTTCCTCGCCTACGACAAGGAGCGCAACGTCTCGCAGACGAGCATCCTCATCTACCACGCCAGGCCCAAGCGAGCGCACCGCCGCCACTGACAGATCTCCCGGCCTGATTCATCTCCAAGCCCGAGTAGCTATCTCCCAATGGGCTGTCGCGATCGACAGCCCACCAAGCGGTCTCCCGGAAACTTCCTGGACCACGCTGCCGCTATCCTTGACCTGTGGCGACAGAAGTAAAGAAACCCAAAGGCAAGGTCAGGCGCGGGGCGGGCCGCAGCCGGGTGTCTGGCAAGCACCAGATCACGATCCCGATCGGGGCGTTCAGCGAGGCCGGACTGCGCGAGGGGGACGTGGTGCAGGTCAGGGCTGACGGTCGCGGGCGTGTAGTGATCGCGCGCGTGGAGGATCTCATCGATGAGTATGCGGGCGCCCTGAGCACGGGTGGCGAGTTGGGCCGTACGGTCCGCGGGCTGCGTCGGGAGTGGGGTTGATCCTGCTTGACTCGACTGTCGTCGTCGGCTTCCTGGACGCCGACGATGCTCTGCACGGGGTCACCGTCGCCAGGTTCAAGGAGATCGTTGGCAGTCATCCTCTCGCGGCCTCGGTCATCGGTTACGCGGAGGTCATGACTGGAGTCGCCCTCGGGCACCATCCCAGGGAGCGCGTGGAGGGGTTCTTCGACACGTTCGTCAAGGATCTCCTACCGATCGACAAGCCTGTTGCCGCGCGCGGTGCCACACTGCGAGGCGAGCGCAAATCGCTGTCGATGCCCGATGCGCTGATCCTTGCCACCGCCGACCTCCAGCCGGAGATCGAAACGGTCTTATGCGCCGATGGCGACTGGCCGAAGGTCAAGGGGCTCAACTGCCGGGTGGAGCTGCTGAGGGCCGACGCTTCTTGACGATCCGTTCAGGGGCGACTGTACCATCACAGACGCCGATAGACCTCGCGCGCCGTGGTTCGGTATTCCCGACGATGCCATTGGGACGGTCATCGCCTCGCAGAACGGCGATCTCCAAGGCATGAGCCCCGTAGAGTGACGCCGATGCCCACTGCCATCGTCACCGGCTCAGGCGGCCTGATCGGCTCGGAGTCGGTCAGCCATTTCATCGAGGTCGGCTACGAGGTGGTCGGCCTGGAGAACGACATGCGCGCGCGGTTCTTCGGAGCGGACGCGTCGACCGCCCGCACGACCGCGGCGCTGGCCGAGCGCTATCCCGAGGAGCTGCGAACGCTGGAGATCGACATCCGCGACGCCGACGGCGTCGATCGCGCCTTCGCCGGGCATGCGGGTGAGATCGAGCTGGTGATCCACACCGCGGCGCAGCCGTCGCACGACTGGGCGGCGTCAGATCCCCAGACGGACTTCGGTGTGAACGCGAACGGGACGCTGAACCTGCTGGAGGCCACCCGCAGGCACGCGCCGAGCGCGACGTTCGTGTTCTGCTCGACGAACAAGGTCTACGGCGACCTGCCCAACGAGCTATCGCTCGTGGAGCTGCCCCAGCGCCTCGAGCTCCCCGAGGATCACCGCTATTACCGGGGCATCGACACGACGATGTCGATCGATCAGAGCACGCATTCGCTGTTCGGGGTCTCCAAGACGGCTGCGGACCTGCTGGTGCAGGAGTACGGGCGTTACTTCGACATGCCGACTGTGTGCTTCCGGGGCGGGTGCCTGACGGGTCCCAATCATGCGGGTACCCAGCTGCACGGGTTCCTGTCCTATCTGATGCGCTGCACCATGACCGGCGATCCATACACCGTGTTCGGCTACGGGGGCAAGCAGGTGCGCGACAACATCCACGCGGCGGACCTGATCGCGGCGTTCGAGGCCTTTCATGGTGCGCCGCGCGCGGGCGCGGTGTACAACATCGGTGGGGGTCGGCAGAGCAACTGCTCGATGCTCGAGGCGATCGAGCTCTGCCAGGAGATCGCCGGCCGCGAGCTCGATTGGAGTCTCGGCGAGGAGAACCGGATCGGCGATCACAGCTGGTGGATCAGCGACCTGGAGCCGTTCAAGCGCGACCACCCCGGCTGGGACATCACCCGCGACGTGCGCGACATCCTGCGCGAGATCCACGACCGCAACGCCGAACGGTGGGTCGCCCGCGCGTGAGGCGACCGCCCCGCTGGGTGTGACGGCCTGCCGTCCTCTGCACCGCCCTTTCCAGCCCTTGCGGATACCCTCTGGCGCCCATGCGCGCCACTCCCTGCCGCCTGCCCGGCCTGACCGTGATCGAGCCCGCCGTGCACGGCGACGAGCGCGGGTTCTTCGCAGAGACATACCGCCGCGCCTGGCACGAGTCCGCGGACATCCCCGCCGCGGATGAGTTCATCCAGGACAACCACTCGCGCTCCGCGCATGGCGTCGTGCGCGGGATGCACTTTCACATCGGCCCGGGCGTCGCCAAGCTCGTGCGCTGCTCGCGCGGCCGGATCCTCGACGTCGCCGTGGACCTGCGTCGCGGCTCGCCCACCTACGGGGAGTGGGAGGGCGTCGAGCTCGACGGCGACGGTGAGAGCCTGCGCGAGCTGTACGTCCCCGTCGGCTTCGCCCACGGCTTCTGCGTGCTCTCAGCCCTCGCCGACGTGCTCTACAAGCAGACCGCCTACTACGACCCAGCTGTCGAGCGCGGCATCGCCTGGGACGACCCCGACATCGCCATCCAGTGGCCGCTGCCGCTCGCCGAGCTGATCGTCTCAGAGCGCGACCGTGCCGCTCCGCGCCTGCGCGAGCTCGCCGGCGAGCTGCCGTTTGAGTACGGCGGCCCCTGAGCCCGCTCAGTCGAGCAGCGCCCGCTCGTCGGCTCGCAGCGATGTCTCGGCCAGAGCGGTCATCGAGTCAATGTAGGCGCTGTCTGGAAGCAGCGCAACTCGCACGCCTCGCCGCCCTGCACCGCGACGGCGCCGGCCGCGCGCGGGCCGACGTCCAGCTCGCTCGTCCACAGGCCGGTGGCGGGACCGCCTCCCCGGGTGACCGGCGTCGAGCCGAGCCCCGTCCCCAGGCACTTGACGGTGGCCTCGCGCACCGTCCATGCGCGCAGGAACTCGGCTGTATACCGCGCGCGCACACGCTCGACATCCACCCCGACCTCTCGCCCGACGCCCACCGCCACCAGCATGAGCGGACCCGCGTGCGACAGGTTGAAGCGCAGGTGCGACGCTCGCTCCGCGTCGCCGCGCAGCGCAGGCTTGCCGTGGACGCCCAGCGCGAACCGCAACTCGGCCGGATCTGCGTCCAGGTAGCGGCCCAGCAGCGCCCGCAGCACGCCCCGCGAATGCGCCCACAGGACCCGATCGCGCTCACGCACGATCCGCGCGGCGCGCGCGCGCTCCTGCTCGCAGAGCAGGTCCATGAGCCCGTCCGTAGACGCCCCATCCGTCGCCACGCTGAGATCGGCGCGCCAGACGTCGATCATGCCCGAGATCGCCCGCGGGCTCCGCGGCGGGGTGCTCCAGCGTACGGCGGTCGCGACATCCATCGAGCCTCATTATCGGGCGAGGGGCGGTGCGGGCGGCGGTGCGGGCGGCGAACCGCCGCGTGCGAGTTGGCAGACTTACGCCAATGAGCCCGCCCGCGAGCACTCGCCTCGAGCGCCTGCGCGAGCGCTCGGGCGGCTACACCCTCACCCCGGCCCAGTTCGAGATCGTGGCGTACATCGCCCTGCTCGCGCTCACGCTGATCGTGCTGACCGGCGCCGCCGTGCGGCTGACCGGCTCGGGCCTCGGCTGCCCCACCTGGCCGAAGTGCTACGGCAACGTCTATCCGCCGCTGAGCACCCACGCGGTGATCGAGTTCTCCAACCGGCTGCTCACCGTGCCCGTCTCGATTGCGGCGGGCGCAGCGTGGCTGGGGGCGCTGCGGCGCAGGCCCTACCGGCGCGACCTGATGCGGCTGAGCGCGCTGCTGGGGCTCGGCGTGATCGCCCAGGCGGTGCTCGGCGGTCTCACGGTGCGCGGCGCGCTGGACTACGGCTGGGTGATGGGCCATTTCGCCCTGTCGATGCTGATCCTCGTCGCCGCAGTGGTGCTCGCATGGCGTTCCGGGCGAGCACCGGTCGGTCACGAGCCCGACGAGCGGTCCGCGGGGCGCGAGCCGAGCGCCCTCGACGCGGGCGGCGCCATCGCCTGGCGCGGGGATGTCGAACCGCGCATCGCCTCCGTGCGGGAGGGCGCGGCGACGCCGGCGGGCTCGGCCGCCGAGCCGGCCGACAGGACGCTCGTGTGGTCGGTGCGCGCGCTGGTCGGGCTTGCCGCGCTGACGATCTTCGCTGGAACCGCCGCCACCGCGGCGGGACCGCACGCGGGGGGCTCGCCCGGCCAGAAGATCAACCGTCTGGACTTCGACGGGCGCGGCACGATGGACTTCGTGATCCACCGCCACGGCGAGATCGCGTTCGTGTTCGGGCTGGCGGCGCTCGCCGTCTGGTGGCTGGCGCGCAGGCGCCACGCCGACCGGCTCCTGGGACGCGCGCTGAGCACGCTGTGCGTGCTGATCGCGCTGCAGGGCGCCGTCGGGCTGGACCAGTACGAGACCCACCTGCCGACCGAGCTGGTGTGGGTCCACGTCGCCCTGGCGTGCCTGACCTGGCTCACGACCCTGTGGGCGGCCTGCGCGGCTGCTCGCCCGGCTGCCCGCTCGGCGCCGGCGCAAGAGGAGCGCCGCGTGCCCGGGCCGGCACGCGTTTCGGTCTGATCCCGCGCTTGCCGGCGCGGACCGCCCGGCGGAGTCCGTGGGGTCCATTAGCCGTCCGCCGGGGCCTGTCTCGGCCCGATCTCGCGCCCTCCTGGGGCCGTTCTACGCCTGAGCGCAGTGCGGTCCCGGAGACGCGAATTTTGACCGAGAACCCCCGAAAACCGGCATCGCAGGAACGTCATTCCCGGAATTTGGGGGCTTCTGCGAGCCCAGATCCGCCAATTTCGCGTGTCGTCGTCCTCGCCAGCGGTTAGCCTGCGGTCAGCAACGACACCCGAGAAGGGAGTGCCATGACCAAGAACGAGCTAGCCGACAAGGTCGCGGGGAGGACCGGAATGGCCGCGAGCCATGCCCGTGAGGCCCTGGAGGTCGCGATCGAGTCCATAACCGACGAGCTGGCCGCTGGGGGTGAGGTCGCGCTGGCAGGCTTCGGCAAGTTCAGCGTCAGCCACCGTGCTGCCCGCCTGGGACGCAACCCGTCCACCGGCCAGACGATCAACATCGCCGCCAGCAAGGCGGCGAAGTTCTCCGCGGCAAGCGCACTGAAGAAGCGTCTGAACCCGTAGGAGCAGGATGGACAGTCAGCGGCGCCTGGCGCGTCGTGAGGCCCGTCGCAAGGAGCTGGCGCGCCGCCGCCGTCGTACGCTCGCCGGTGTGAGCCTTGTGCTCGTGGCAGCGGCGGTGGCGGCGGTGGCGCTCCAGAGCGGTGGAGAAGGTTCCACGCAGTCCTCGCACAGGGCCGCGCAGTCGCGTGGCTTCACCCGCTCCTCCTCCTCGCAAGGCGCCGCTCCCGGCTCGGGCACAGCAACCGGCAAGCCCGGGACCGAGCGGGTTCCGATCCTGATGTATCACGTGATCAATCCGCCGCCGCCGGGCGCGCCGTTTCCCGGGCTGTACGTGTCTGCGAGCGAATTCGCGGCGCAGATGCAGGCGCTTGCGAACGCCGGGTATCACGCGATCACACTCGATCAGATGTGGTCCTACTGGCGGCGCGGCACGCCGCTGCCGGCGGGCAAACCGGTCGTCGTGAGCTTCGACAACGGCTATCAGTCGCAGTACTCAAACGCACTGCCCGTCCTGCGCCGGCTGGGCTGGGTCGGCGACGAGAACCTGCAGCTGACGGGCCTGCCGCCGTCGCAGGGCGGGCTGTCGGAAACCCAGGTCAAGGGCCTGATCGCGGCCGGCTGGGAGCTCGACACGCAGGGCTTCAGCCACGCCGACCTGATCACCCTGGACGCGACCCAGCTCGCCTACCAGGTCGCCACCGCGCGGACGGTCATTCAGCACCGCTACGGCGTGACCGCCAACTGGTTCTGCTACCCCTCCGGTCACTACGACACGACGGTGATCGCGGCCGTTCATGCTGCGGGCTACACCGGCTCGACCACGGTCGTCCCCGGCTGGGCCGGCCCGAGCAGCGACCCCTACCGCCTGCCCCGCCTGCGCGTGCTCGGCGGCACCAGTCCCGAATCCCTGCTCAGCGAGCTGGCCGCGATCCGCGAAGATCCACCGCCGCCGGAATCCTATTCGGCCTGATCAGCCACAACCTGTGTTGTTTCCACAGCTGCTGCATGTGTAGCACGAGCCCGTGCGCTGCATCATGCCCCCACACTGGCTGCATGCCGGGCCCAGGTCCAAGCCTTTCATCCGGGCAGGGACGACCGGTGGCGTGTCGGTCAGCGCCGCCGCCGCCGCCTCCGCGGCGGCGGAGACCTCTGCGCTCGGGCCGGCTGTGTCGGCGCCGAACACCGACTGGGCGGTCTCCTGGGCGGACTTGCGGGCGCGCACCTCGCGCGTGAGGATGCCGAGCTCTTCCTGGGCATCCACGTCGAGAAAGCGCGAAGCCAGCCAGCGCATGATGTAGTCGGGCAGTGACTTGGCGAACGGGATCTCCGGGTTGCCGGTGATCCCCTCAGGCTCGAAGCGCATGTAGCTGAACTTCTGTACGAGGGTTTCCAGCGGCACGCCGTACTGCAGGGCGATCGAGATCGCCGTCGCAAACGCGTTCATCATGCCCCGCAGCGTCGAGCCCTCCTTGCCGATGTCGGTGAGGAAGATCTCCCCGACCGAGCCGTCGTCGTACATGCCGGCGGTGATGTAGCCCTCGTGGCCGGCGATCGAGAACTTGTGCGTGATCGACTGGCGCTCTCGCGGCATCCGTCTGCGCCGCGGGCCGGCCTCGTCGAGCGCCTTGCTGACGGCCCGCTCGACGATCGCGTCCACGTCGGCGGGCTCCTGCACGCCCTGCTGCGCGTCGGTGCGCAGCGCCTGCGCGGTCTTGGAGCCGTCGCGGTAGATCGCCAGCGCCTTGATCCCGAGTCGCCACGCCTGGGCGTAGGCGTCGGCGATGTCCTCGACGGTGGCGTCCTGGGGGAGGTTCACGGTCTTGGAGATCGCGCCGCTGATGAACGGCTGCACCGCGCTCATCATGCGCAGGTGGCCCATGTGCGTGATCGCACGCTCGCCCACGGCCACGTCGAACACGGGCAGGTGCTCCGCGGCCAGGCCGGGCGCGCCGATGATCGTGCCGTGCTCGGCCAGGTGCGCCTCGATCTGCTCGATCTGCTGCTCGGAGTAGCCGAGCGTCTGCAGCGCCAGCGGGACGGTGCGGTTGACGATCGTCATTTGCCCGCCGCCGACGAGCTCCTTGAACTTGACCAGCGAGAAGTCCGGCTCGACGCCGGTCGTGTCGCAGTCCATCAAGAAGCTGATCGTCCCGGTCGGCGCGAGCACCGTCGCCTGGGCATTGCGATAGCCGCCCCGCTCGCCCAGCTCGACGGCCTCATCCCACGAGCGCCGCGCGGCCGCGAGCAGCTCCGTGTCCTCGCAGGTCCGATCGTCGATGGCATGCGCGGCATCGCGGTGCATCTCCATCACGTCGTTGTGCTCGGCGCGATTCTCGCGATAGCGCTCGTAGGGCCCGAGCGCGCCGGCGATGCGCGCGGACTCGCGGTAGGCCCGCCCGGTCATCAGCGCGGTGATCGCCGCCGCCGTGCCGCGACCGGAGTCGGAGTCGTAGGGCATGCCGTTGCTCATCAGGTACGCGCCGAGGTTGGCGTAACCCAGGCCGAGCTGGCGGAACGCGCGCGCGTTCGCGCCGATCTCCTCGGTCGGATAGCTGGAGGGTGAGACGACGATCTCCTGGGCGAGCAGCATGATGTCCACGGCGTGCTCGAACGATTCGACGTCCAGCGTGCCGTCGGCGCGGCGGAACTTCATCAGGTTCAGCGACGCGAGGTTGCAGGCGGAGTCGTCGATGTGCATGTACTCGCTGCACGGATTGCTCGCATTGATCCGGCCCGAGACCGGGCAGGTGTGCCAGCGGTTGATCGTCGTGTCGTACTGCACGCCCGGGTCCGCGCAGCGCCAGGCGGCCTCGGCGATCTCGCGCATCAGCTCACGCGCGGGGATCGGCTCGCCCACGGGCTCGCCGGTCGTGCGCGAGGTCAGGCGCCACTCGCCGTCCTGCTCGACCGCGCGCATGAACTCATCGGTGACGCGCACCGAGTTGTTCGCGTTCTGGTACTGGATCGACTTGAACCCGTCCCCGTCGATCGACATGTCAAAGCCGGCGTCGCGCAGCGCCTGCGCCCTGTCCTCCTCCCTGGCCTTGCACCAGATGAACTCGCGGATGTCGGGGTGGTCGACGTCGAGCACGACCATCTTCGCCGCGCGGCGGGTCTTGCCGCCGGACTTGATCGTGCCCGCCCACGAGTCGGCGCCGCGCATGAACGACACCGGCCCGGACGCGGTGCCGCCCTTGGCGAGGTGCTCCATCGAGCCGCGGATGTTCGACAGGTTGATGCCCGAGCCCGAGCCGCCGCGGAAGATCATTCCCTCCTTGGTGTTCCAGTCGAGGATCGACTCCATCGTGTCCTTGACCGAGAGGATGAAGCAGGCGCTGCACTGCGGGGACTCCTCGAAGCCCACGTTGAACCACACGGGCGAGTTGAACGCGGCCATCTGGTGCAGCAGGATGTGGGTCAGCTCGGCCTCGAACGCGTCCCCGTCGGCATCGGTCGCGAAGTAGCCCCGCTCGCGCCCCCAGCCGGCGATGGTGCCGGCGACGCGGCCGATCATCTGCTTGACCGAGCGCTCCCGCGCGGGATGGTCGAGCTGGCCACGGAAGTACTTCTGGGCGACGATGTTCGTCGCGTTCTGCGACCAGCTCTTGGGAAACTCGACGTCGGGCTGCTCGAACGCGACGCGGTCGCCGTGTCCGATGCGCGCGTCGCGCAGCTCCCACTGCACGGCATCGAACGGGTGCGCGTCCAGCGAGGTGAAGCGGCGCTCGATCGACAGCGCGGCGCCGGGCGCCGTCTGCTGGGCGATCGGAGAGCCCGTCGCGCTCCGATCGGTTGTTGAAGTGGTGGGGTGCGTGGTTGTGTCCATCGGCCTTGCTCCTTGTTCGCTGGGGCCGAGCATCGTCCCTCTCGGATCGGACGGAAAAAAGGCGGCGCACCTGTGATTTTAGAAGGCCCGCGAGCCTTCGACGAGCCTATCTGCCGAGCCTGGTCCAGTCGGTGAATTCCGCCCACGTGGCGGACATGCGAAAGCCCGCCTCGGCCATCGCATGGCGCGTCGCGATCAGCCAGCGCGGTTCGTACGCGCGCGAGCGCGCGAACGCCCACGCGGCGCATGCGAGCAGGAGCAGGGCGGCGATCGCGGCGAGGACCGCCGCCTCGGTCGAGACGTGTCCCGCGCTGCTTGAAGACCGCGCGCGTACGTGCGCGTGCGCGTTCAAGACAGCCGTCGAGTCGATCGATGTCACGGTGGACGGGACCGTCGCCGTGCTGTTGGCAGCGGTGGCGGTGGTGGCCGGCAGGACTTTCGCCGGCGCGGTCGTGGCGGTCGTCACGGGCGTGGTGGTTGCGGTCGTGGTGCTCGCCGCGGGCGTGGACGCGGTCGCGGCCAGGGCCGGCGCGGGCAGCGCCAGGGTCAGGATCGCCGCTGGGAGGGATAGACGGGACACGACGGCGCTCATAGTAGGTCCTCGATCGCTCCCAGCGCGCCGGCCAGCACGTGGGCCGGCGGCAGCGATGCGTCGAGGACGCAGATCCGCCTGGGCTCGGCCCGCGCGAGCTCGTCGTAGGCGGCGGCGACACGCTCGAAGAACGGCTCGTCCTCCAGCTCCAGGCGGTCGGGCGCAGACGCGCGCCCGACCTGGCGCGCGCGCCCGACGGCGGGGGAGATTCCCAGCAGCAGCGTGCGGTCGGGCGAGAGCGCGCCCGTGGCGAACGTGTTGATCGCGCGGACCTGCTCGATCCCCAGCTCGCGCCCGCCGCCCTGATAGGCCAGGGAGGAGTCGACGAAGCGGTCGAGCAGCACCACGACGCCGGCGTCGAGCAGAGGGCGCAGGCGCTCGCGCACGAGCTGGGCGCGGGCCGCCGCGTACAGCAGCGCCTCGGCGCGCGGGTCCACCGTCAGCGAGGGGTCGGTGACGATGGCGCGGATGCGCTCGGACAGGGCCACGCCGCCGGGCTCGCGCAGGAGCTCCACCAGGACGCCGCGCTCGCCCAGAGCGGCGTACAGGCCGAGCGCGAGCGTCGACTTGCCGGCACCGTCGAGCCCCTCGATCGTGATCAGAGCGCCGCGCGCCACCCCGGCACCGTAGCGTCTCCATCTAGGATGGCTTTCAGTGAGCCTCTCCGACGCGAGCGCCACGCTGCCCGGGATCCAGGAGCACCCGCATGCCCGTGCGGTTCTGGTCCCCGCGCTCGCCCCGGGATTCGATCGGATGCCCGCTCGCCCGCCCTCGCACGCATATCTGCTGCACGGCCCGCCGGGAGCGGGCAAGCGGGCGATCGCACGAGCGTTCGCCGCCGCGCTGCTGGCCGAGGGGTCCACCGACGAGCAGACCGCGCGTGCGGCGCGGGAACGGGCGCTGCGCGGGTCCCACCCCGACCTGACGTGGGTCACCCCGAGCGGAGCGGCGGAGATGCTGGTGGGCGACATCGACGAGCCGGTCGTGGCCGCGGCCGCCCGCACGCCGTTTGAGGCGAGCAGGCGCGTGTTCGTGATCGACGGCGCCGAGACGCTGAACGAGCAGGCGGCGAACAGGCTGCTCAAGACGCTGGAGGAGCCGCCGTCCTACGCGCATCTGGTGCTGATCTCAGACCGCCGCGAGGAGGTGCTGGCGACGATCGCCTCGCGCTGCGTGCACGTGCGCTTCGACACGCCCTCGGCCGAGACGATCGCGCTGGGCCTGCCGGCGGAGGGAGACCGCGATCGTGATCGCGCCCGCGCGTGCGCGAGGCTGGCGCTGGGCGACGCGAGCCGGGCGAGGATGCTCGCCGGCGAGGACGGGCAGGCGTTGCGGGCGGCCGCCGAGGGATATGTGCGCTCGGCGCTGAGCGGCGCGAGCAGCGAGCGCCGCTGGAGCGATCTGCTGCAGGCCGCGCAGGTGGCTTCAGCGAGCGCGGGCGAGCTGGCGCAGAGCCGGCTGGAAGACGACCTGGAGATGGCCCCGAGCAGGGAGCGCCGGAAACTGGAACGGGAGGCGCAGGACGCCAGGCGCCGGGTGGAGCGCCGCGCGCGCGCGATGGCGCTGGATCAGGGGCTGGGACTGGCCGAGCTGTGGCTGCGCGACGTCGTGTGCGTGCAGGAGGGCGCCCCGGAGCTCGTGCATGCGCTGGACAGGCGGGCTCAGCTGGCGCAGGACGCGGCAAGATGCACGCAACCGGGCGTGCGACGCGGGGTGGAGCTCGTCCGCGAGACACGAACGCGCATCGCGGTCAACGTTTCAGAGGAGCTGGCCTTGGAGGCGCTGGCCTACCGCTTGGAAACGGCGATCGGACCGAGGTTGGGCTCCAAGCCGTAGGTCTCGAACGCGAGAAACCGCGAGAACAGGCGGTTGTCCGGCCCGTGATAGTCCGAGGAGCCCGTGCTCAGCAGCTCGAGCTCGGCACAGCGGCGGGCCAGGAGCTCGGTCTGCTCGCGCGTGTGCGTGACGTAGAACGCCTCGACGCCGTCGATCCCCAGCCCGCGAAAGCGGTCGATCATCGCCAGGGTCTCCTGGGCGTCGGAGACGTCCCAGAACGGGTGCGCCCACACGGCCACGCCGCCGGCGGCGTGAATCGCAGCCACGGCCTGCGCGACGGTCGGTGTCTCGCGCAGCCTGAATGCGGGGCAACCTTCGATCAGGTAGGCGCGGATCAGCGAGCCGACGTCGTCGATGTGCTCGCGCTCGAGTCTGGCGGCGTTGGCGGGTGCGCCGAGGACGGCTTCGGCCAGGTGCGGCCGGCCGATCGGGTGCCCGTCTGAGACGCGGGCCTGGATCTGGCGCTCGTCGAGCTCGAAGCCCGCCTCGCGCAGGGCGCCGGCCATGCGCAGGGTGCGCCGCTCGCGGTCGGCCAGGAAGTCGGCCAGCCTCGCCGCGAACGCCTCGTCGGTGTGGTCGATCAGGTAGCCCAGGATGTGCAGTTCGCGCGGCGTCTGAGCGGTCGCGTCGATCGAGGAGATCTCCACCGCCGGGACGACACGCACCCCGGCTCGCTCACCTGCCGCCAGCGCCTCGGACACCCCGGACACGGTGTCATGGTCTGAGAGCGCGAGCAGCCGCACGCCCGCCAAGGTGGCGCGCTGCACGACCTCGGCGGCGCCGAGCGCGCCGTCGGAGTGAGTCGAGTGCGATTGCAGGTCGAAGTCAAGCGCCACGCGCCGGAGCCTATGCGATGCCTTCAGGAGCCCGCGGACCGATCGAAGGTCGGCCGGCGCGTGCGGGTGCTCTCGCATGGAGCGGCTGTGAGCGCGCTCACGTGCGCGGCGACGGCGTTGCGCAGGGTGCGCACCGCCGCGTGATAGCTGCGCGCTTTGGACGGCAGGGTCTCCTCGGCGCCGGGGGGCGCCGCGTCCAGGTCGGCGAACGCGGCGTCGGTCTCGGCGGCCAGCCGGACCGCCTCCAGCCAGATGACCTCCAGGTAGGCGAGCGCCGCCCCGAGCTGCTCTTCGGGCAGCTCGTCGGGCGCCTGCAGCTGGCGCAGGACGGGGAGCACCTCACGGCTCAACCAGCGTTGCTCGGCGTGGGTGCGCAGCAGCAGACAGACGTCGGCGGGTGGGGATGTGTCGGGGTGGTGTGACATGTGAAGCATCCGTGCTCACAGGGTTGACCGTCACTGTTGTTGACTGTCTGCTCAGGGTTTCGACTCACGGACGCCGGGGCTTTAGGAGTGCGCGCGAGTTTCCACGCTTCTTGTGCCATTTCCAGCCTTTTACGCCGATAATCGGGCCGCTCGCAAACGACCCGCCAGAGGGCGATCCCTCAAGGAACGAGTCGTCTTGCACGATGTATAGATCAGCGATGATCAGCCTCACAATTCGTTACGACCCGGCGACTCGTGTGCCCGGGCAGCACGCGCGAGCGATCGTGCGGCGGTTGAGCCTGCGCACGCTCCTCTCTCTCGGCGTGCTCGCGGTCGCGACCGCACTGCTGGGACGGACGTTCGGCCTGCGCGACGTACGCTTCCTCGGCTCGGAGATCGCGCTGCTGGCGGCCATGTTCGTCGTGCTGCGCTATGTGCTGCCCCTGGTCGAGCGCCACGACCGCGGCGCCACCGGCGAGGAGCACGTCGGCATCCTGCTGGACGGGCTGGAAGGCAAGGGCTGGCACGCGATCCACGATGCGAGCCTCGGCGCCGGCAACGTCGATCACATCCTGATCGGCCCCGCGGGGGTGTTCACGGTCGAGACCAAGAGCCATCCCGGCCCGGTGCGGGTCGCGCGCGTGCACGGCGCGACGCTCCGCCAAGCTCAGGCCCAGCAACGGGCGATCGCGAGCGTGACGGGCCTGAACGTCGAGCCGCTGCTCGTATACAGCCGTGCATGGGTGGATCGGCCGCTGGCCCGGCGCAAGGGCGTGCGCGTGCTGCCGGCGCGGATGCTCGCGGGCTATCTGGACCGGCACCCGGCGCTGCTCTCGCCCGAGCAGGTCGCTCGCTCGCGCGAGCAGGTCGCCACGGCGCTGCGTGCCCGCCGGGCACGTCGCTAGACGTCGTTGCTCGCCGCGCGCCTGTCCGCGGGGATGAGAGCTCTTTTGAAAATGCTGTGTGCCGATCGGAGATCCTGTGGATCTCCGATCGGCCAGCACACGCGCTCGGCCGCGGTAACCGCGACCCGGTTTTACCGCCCGACTGGTCTCGGCCCCCTCTGACACAGCCGTCTCGATCCCCTCCGAAGCGGTGAGTAACGTGCTCTGAATGGATTCCCCCGAGGCACTTCTGCGCCGTTTCGGGCTCGACGCGTTCCGGCCCGGGCAGCGTGAGGCCGTATCCGCCGCGCTGGCGGGACGCGATTCGCTGGTCGTGATGCCCACCGGCGGCGGCAAGTCCCTCTGTTATCAGCTGCCCGCGCTGGCCGGAGACGGCCTGGTGGTCGTCGTCAGTCCGCTGATCGCGTTGATGGCCGACCAGCTGAGCCGCCTGCGCGACGCGGGCGTGCCCTCCACGATGCTCGCCTCGGGCATGGCCGACGGGCACAACGCCGCGGCGCTGCGCGACATCGCCGACGGCCGCATCTCCCTCGTGCTCGCCGCCCCAGAGCGCTTCGCTTCGGTCGCGTTTCGCGACGCGCTCGCCCAGCGGCGGGTCTCGCTGTTCGTCGTCGACGAGGCCCATTGCGTCACCGAGTGGGGCCACGACTTCCGCCCGGACTATCTGCGCCTGCACGACGCGATCGCCTCGCTTCACCGTCCTGCAGTAATGGCGGCCACCGCGACCGCCACCCCGCGCGTGGCCGAGGAGATCGCCGCGCGCCTGGGCCTGCGCGAGCCGGTTTCCGTGCGCGCCGGCTTCGACCGCCCCAACATCGCCTTCGACGTCGTCTCGCTGGAAGGCGCCGGCACCGTCGCGCGCAAGCGCGCCGCGCTGTTGCACATCCTCCGCGGGGAGGGCGATGTCCAATCCCGTCCGGCGATCGTCTACTGCGGCACGCGCCGCGACACCGACGACGTCGCCGCGCTGATCTCCGACTCCGGCATCGCGACCGTCGCCTACCACGCCGGCATGTCGCCCGATGCGCGCCGCTCAAGCCAGGAGGCGTTCATGACCGACTCCGCCGAGGTGGTCGTCGCGACGAGCGCCTTCGGCATGGGTGTCGACAAGGCCTCGGTGCGCACCGTCGCCCACTGGGCGCTGCCGACGAGTCTGGAGGCCTACTACCAGGAGGCCGGTCGCGGGGGGCGCGACGGGGCTCCCGCGCGGGCGCTGCTGCTGGCCGCGCGCATGGACCTGGGCCGGCTGATCCGCTTCAACACCCAGCGCACGAGCACCGTCGGCGACGTGAAGGCCTACGTCGCGTCCTTGCGCCGGCGCTGCGCGCCCGAGGATGGCGTGGTCACGATCGGGCACAACGAGCTGGACGAGCGCGACCGCATGCTCCTGTCGATCGCCGAGCGCGCCGGTGCGGTGGAGCTCTCGCCCGGTGGCTCGAGCGGCCTGCTCGCGCGCCCGACGGGCGCCGGCAGCCCGCGCAAGGCATGGGCGGCGATCCAGGCCGCCAAGAACCGCGGTTGGGAGTCCTATCGCTCGATCGAGCGCTACATGTCCGGCGCCTCTCAGTGCCGCCGGCGGCAGATCCTCGACCACTTCGGCGACCGGACCATCGGCGCGCCTTCGGGCCGCTGCTGTGACGTCTGCGACCCCGACCCCGAGCTGCAGCGGGCGTGCTCGGCGGCGCCGGTCGCATCCTCGCGCCGGCGTACGTCACGGCCCGGCGCGCGTGCTGTACAGCCCGACGTGCAGCCCGACGATGACGCGCCGCTCGAGCCCGTGGACGAGCGCGAGTTCGAGCGCCTGCGCCAGTGGCGCTGGTCGCGGGCCGAAGGCCTGCCTGCCTTTCGGGTCGCCTCCAACGCGGTGCTCGAACACATCCTCCGCGCCCGGCCCGCCAGCATGGACGAGCTGCTCGCCGTGCACGGGATCGGCCCGGCGTTCTGTGAGAAGCATGGCGAGTCGCTGCTGGCTGAGCTGGGCGCGCTCTCGCTGACGCCCGATGCCGAGTCGGCGCTAGCATCGGTGCCCGTGCCGACGTAGCTCAGCTGGTAGAGCACCACTCTCGTAAAGTGGGGGTCCGGGGTTCGAGTCCCCGCGTCGGCTTGTCTCTGGACGGGCTCACTGTGGCGCGAGGGGGTTGAGATGGTGGGCCTGCGCGGCGGCGTGCAGGTCGCTGTCGTAGACGAACATGGCTCCGAGATCGTCGCGCATCGTGAGAGCCGTGGCGAGGTGGATCGCGTCCATTGCTCGCAGCGGTGGGGTGTAGGTGTCGGTGGCGTGCTCGATGATCTCGGGTGTCAGCGGGATCAGATTGATCTGCTCGACTGCTTGCATTGCGCGCGTCAGGATGTCTTCGTCGCCGAGGCGCCTCGCAGTGCATATGGCCTCGACGCGGATCAGCTCGCTCGCGACCTGCACCGGCCAGTCGCTGAGCGCTGTGCGGAAGGCGATGGTCTCTGGCTCTGCCTTGAACAGCTTGACGAGCGCGGAAGCGTCGATGTAGGCGGCGTTCACTCGCCGCGGACCCACTGCAATGCTTTAGACGCTGGTGCGGTGGGGTCTGGTTGGCCGGGCGGGGGGTCCAGTTCCAGTAGGCTTCCCCGGGCAGGTCTCGCTCCGTAGCACTCGGCTAGCCGGGCTTGCAGCTGGGACGCCGAGCCGGCGCCGGCGAGCACGGCCTGCGCGCCGCGCAGCGTGAGCGCGCGGATCTGTGCCGCCGCGGAGCGTGTCTCGGCAGGGTCGAGCAGTGGTTGGGTGAGGGTCAGGGCGCGCTGCATCTCGGGGTCGCGTTCGACTCCCAGGCGGGGGTGTCTAGAGGCCATGCCATGATGGTAGCACTCGTGTGTAGCACATGATTGAGGACGGGGTCGGCGCGAGTGGTGGCCCGTTCTGTGAGCCACAGGCCGCCACCCAAGTAACCGCCATCGACTGTCAGTAGCGGAAGCTCGGCCTCGCTCTCGCGTCACAAACTGCCGTCCTTCACGATGTACTGGTTGTGGGCGTCGATGATGACCATGCTGATGAGGCGCTCCTTGTTGCGGGCAGGAGCGACGCGGAGGCGTTTGGGCTCTTCTACGAACGGCGCGTGGACGCCGTGCTCGCCTTCTTCCTGCGGCGCACGGGCGACCGCGAGCTTGCCGCTGACCTGACCGCTGAGACGTTCGCCGCGGCGCTCCGCTCTGCCGCGTTACAGCCCGCGGCGGAGCTCGGTGCTCGCGTGGCTGTTCACGATTGCTCACCACAAGCTGGCGGACTCGATCCGCCGCGGACAGGTCGAGGACCGGGCGCGCAGGCGCCTGGGCCTCGAGCCGCTCGTGTTCAGCGACGAGGACATCGAGCGCGTGGAGCAGCGGGCGGCGGCGGCGGACGGCGGCGCCGCGCTGCTTGAGCTCGAGCGGCTGTCAGCTGAGCAGCGCGGCGCGATCGAAGGGCGGGTGCTCCACGAAACCGAGTACGACGAGCTGGCCCGACGCCTGAGGTGCTCGGAGTCGGTGGTACGCAAGCGCGTGAGCCGCGGGCTCGCCGAACTACGCACGAGAATGAAGGAGGCCTGAGGATGGACGCGATGGACAGGTTCGGGCAGGAGCTGGTGCGGGCCGGGCGGTGCCGGCACGCCGGGCGGTCGCTGCCGGCGCTCTTCGGCACACGCTTCGCGCGTACATCACCACGACGCCGCGTATCCGTGCATGTGCGTGTCGCGCTCGTGCTCGCGCTCGTGCTCGCGACCGCCGCGATCACGCTCGCGGCGACCGGAGTGATCCTCACGGGCTCGCCGGTCGGCACAGTGCGTGCTCCGATCGCCACCGCCGGCGAGGGTATCCCGGTGGCGGGCGGCCCGCGGCTGCTCCCCCTGCGAGCGCCAGACCCGGCGGGCGGCCTGCCGTGGGGAATGCGGATCATCCACACCACGCGCGGCCTTATCTGCGTGCAGATCGGCCGCGTCTATGACGACCGGCTCGGACAGCTCGGCGTCGACGGCGCATTTCACGACGACGGACGCTTTCACCCGCTGCCCACCGACGCGCTCCCGGACGTCCTCGCGAACGCAGCTGGGTGGATGGCCGGAAACTGCGCGAGTCCGGGAGAAATCTACGCGGGCGACAGCGTGGGGCTCCAGCTCAGCGCGGCCACCAGCCCCCGCCCGGGCGCTGGGGTCCCCGCCGACCGCCGCGAGATCTCCTTCGGGTTGCTCGGAGTGCACGCGGTGAGCGTCACCTACCGCGAAGGCTCGGAGACCCACACCCAGCCGGTGCTCCCGGGCTTGGGCGCGTATCTGATCGTGCAGCGCTACAGGAGCGGCAGGCCGCTGGGGAGCGCCAGCGAGACCGACGGCAGAGACGAACCGGGCAACTACAGCCGACCGGCCGGCCCGAACGGAGCGCTGACCGCGATCACCTACAGCTACGCCGGACGGTCGTGCGTCGACCGGGGCAACCTGCGCCTGGCCTCATGCGGACTCTCGGAAGTGCCGCCACCCCGCCCGGCTGCGCTGCCCATCGTGCGCGAGCCGCTGCGCGCACACCTGCATATCCACAACCACGTGATCACGAGCGCGCAGATCAGCTTCCACGCGCCTTACCCCATCACTAATGCCAGCGAGAGCTACTCGGTGACGGCGCCGGTCTGCCGCCGCGGCCTCGCCGGAGAAGGCTCTCGCGCCGACGTCGCGCGCGGCGCGCTCGTGACCATACCCGTCGGGGGAGTGCTCTCGGAGGCATGCGGCCGGGCGGTGAAGTTCACCGTCGAATACGTCAGCTTCGCGGGCGGCCTGCCACAACCCACGCCCCTCGGCAGCATCACGATCCACGAGCCGCCCGGCACGCACCCCGTACCACTACCGAGGCGTGTTGTCGAACAGGAGAGGCGGTCCAACCCGACACGCAGCCTGCACGCGACGATTCATCTCACGCTTCTGCCCCAGCCCCGCGCGGCGTGCAACGCTGCGTTCCTGCTCTACCCGTGCTACAAGGGCGAGGTCACCTTCACGGCTCCCTACGCGGTCACCTCTGCGGCCGCCGTCTACTCCATCGACGGGTTCGCCACATGCAAGGCCGGTGGCCGCCCCGAAACCAGCTGGGGCCTATATCGCCACGTCAGGGCGCACGAAACACTCAGAACCACCTCGCTCGGGCTCTTCGTGCTCACGCCCTCCTGCGCATCGAGCGAGGGGTTCGAAGTCACTTACCTGAACCAGCACGGCCCCTCGGCCGGCGTACCCCACGAATCGGTCGTTGTCGGCACCGTGACCTTGAACAAGGCAACACTACCCAACGGGCAGAACTCGAAGTCCCCTGCAAGATGACGCCGCCGCAGTGGTGTCTCTTGACCGGCAATACGTTTCCGGGCACCGGGAGCCGACCGGAGGGCCGCTCTGCACCGTTACCGCGCGCACGATCCGGAGGACGTCAACGGCCGGGGCAAGCGGGCATGCGCCGGTCCTCGATCGGCGCGCTCGGAAGTCGTCCGAAGGGGGCACCTGCTGAGCGCCGGCCGGGACGACTCCTATCACGCGAAGGCAGTCGCGTAAAAGAGGGACGATCCGCCGCGACTCGCTTTGGTATGCAGCCGTCGACGGGGCGGCGGTAATAGACACGTAGGTGCATTCGACAGCGGTAGGGGAGGTGTTGCCTTCAGCAATCCAAGCGCGTTCGTTATTTCGGATCCTGCGGCGGCCAGACGCTGAGACTCCAGTTGCTCTTTCTTTTCGCGTTCGCGCTTGCTGGGCCGACGTGGGATCAGCGCTCTCTCATCCGGACGCTCGTACGGCTTGAGCATTATCCCGATGATTTCGTCGAGTTCTCCCGTTTCGCCCGGGCTATTTTCGACCTCTACCTTGCTGCTGGCGCATAAGTTCTGCAGGGCGTACCGTGTGGTGCTTGCCGGGATCGTTTTGAAGCCGCTCGCAGCGACTGCTCGCGCGTCGACACAGATGTCAGGCGCGACCAGTTCGGCGGTCGCCCTAGATTCGGCAGCGAAGCCGCGGACATAGTACGTGAGCTTCGGATTGCTCCAGCGAAGCCGTTCGATGTCCTCGGCAAAGACGATCATCGCCTTTCGCTGCGGTTGTTCAAGCGCGTGCGCTACCTCGAGATCGGCCTCTCGCGTGATTTCTTCGGTTGCCTTACTCGGCGGAGCGCCGACGAGCACGTCTGGGCAATCGCTACTAACCTGAGCGACGAGAGCGTCAAGGGCAACTGCGTCGGCGGGCCCGTCGCCCTTTATCGCTTGTTCGTAGCGATGCTCAGCGCGAAGGTATGTGCGGGTCGCGGCGATGTCCACGGGTCTCACCGCTCCGCGCGTTGCGAGGGCCACGCCCGCCCCGGCAAATAGCGCCAAGACCATCGGCAGGACCAATACGGTCGGCTTGACCATCGTCATAGTATGCGCGACCTTTCGCGCTCCCGTTTAGGTGGAAACCAGAAGTCCTGTAGGGCCTGCGGGCGCTACTCCCTCGGACGAACTCCGAGCGCGCCGCGTGAGCCACGCCGTACGACGAACGGACGATGCCCGGTCAGCCGACGCGGAATCTGCGTGCCATGAGTGCGTGGAATTGACCGAGCCAGGTGACCACTCCGCGACCATCCGCGCCGATCGCGACCTCCGGTTCGCTTAATGTCGGTTCTCCGTATTCGGCGAGATTCACTGGTCGTGCGAACCGTCCGTCTGAGGCGCGGAGGATCGCCATGACTTTCGGGCGTCCGTAAGGACCCGTCTGCGACTGGAAGACGATTGCTGCCTGTCCGCGGGAGTCGATAGCGTCCTGCATAGGGCCCACTTCGCTACCGGGCGGGAGCGGGCTGAGGTCGGCGCGCAGGCGAGGCGTGCTGCCAGGCAGCTTTCCCGTTGCAACAGCGATCCCGTCATTATGGGATTCGTCCCACCATGAGAGGATCTCACGCCCCGACGGCGCGACCGCCAGGGCGGAAGTGAATTCGCCCAGGCGGTCTTCGGTCTGCAGCGTGCGAATCGCGCTGACCTCCAGTGGGCCCCCTGCGGGAAGAGTCGCGGCGACCAGTTCGCGAACTGGCGTCGTTGCCCCCGATGTTTCGGAGAACGACCACAGCGCAGCGAGGTCTCCGTGAGCGTCGTAGGCGTGCTCGTAGCCACCGGGGTCATAGAGGGGCGCTAGCGTCCGCGTGTAGAGCACCCGGCCTTTGAGCGACAGCACCGATTCGTGCATCGTGGTGAGCTGCGATTCGCGCGAGACGCGAGGGCACGGCTCGGTCCTGCATTCGGGCGGGTGGACACCGTAGACGACGGATACGCGGTGCGCGGCGACCCGAACCGACGCGTCGCTGACGAACGGTGAGACGCAGCAAGTCGAGCCGAGATGTTCGCCGAGTTCGGCTGGTGGCCCGAACGGTCGCCCGAGGCGCGCAGAGCGCAGCAGTAGCCTCGCAGGGCCACCGTAGACTTCGCCGTCGACGTGCTCGATGGTGGCGGAGTCATAAAGCACCGCCACCGATGAGCCGTCCGGCGCGATCGCTGCCGACACGGCCACAGCGGTCGTGTCTAGGGGCGTGAGCGTCTCGCGCGAGAGGATCCTGCCGTCAGCTGCGATCATCACGGCCCGCACGCGGGTGCAGCACCCGGCCGTGTCCTCGGGCGGGTAGGCGTCCTCGCTGCTCCCCCACGCCACGATGACGTCTCCCCGTGAGTCCATAGCGATGAAGTGGCTCGTCATTTCGCCGTTTGTGGAGCCGGCGTCTGGCGAGAGTTCCTCGCCGGAGTGAAACGGCTGGCCGGCCGGTGCGAGCGCGATCCATAGCGATCCGTCTCCCGCTACCCAAATGACCGCCGCGTCCCCGCGCGGATCGCTGACCATCACCGGCGCCGATGCCTGGGCCAGGGATTCCTGGACGACCTGCGGTCTTGACCATCCGGCCAGCGGCTGTGCTTGGGCGGAATTCGCAAGGACGCCGAGCATCAGTGCGAGCACGGAAACCGCTGTCAGTCGGCCTCGCCTCATGCAGATGAGACTAGTGGGTTCCCCGGCAACGTTTGCCGGGTTTGATAACGAGGGGTGATGGTGCTGGCGGCGAAGTCCTTGAGTCGAGATCGCTACTCGACCGGGAGGAGCTATGGCTGCCAGGGTGCTGTTGCGGGAGATCACCAGCGAGGAGGGCAACCGGCTGTTGCGGATCGTGCGGCGCACGTCGGGATCGGTGGTGACGTGGCGTCGCGCGCAGATCGTGCTGCTCTCCGCGCAAGGTATGTCCCCGCCTGCGATCAGTGAGGTCGTCTTCACCGATCCGGACACGGTCAGGGACGTCATCCACAACTTCAACCGGGATGGGTTTGACGCGCTCTACCCGCGCTACCGTGGCGGGCGGCCGCAGACCTTCACGCTCCCCAAGCGCCAGGAGATCAAGCGGATTGCCCTGAGCGATCCCCAGGACCTCGATCAGCCGTTTTCGACGTGGAGTCTTTCCAAGCTCGCTGACTATCTGGTCGCCGAGGGGGTGGTCACGGACACCTCCCACGAGGGGCTGCGTCAGCTGCCTCGCGAGGAAGGCGTCCGGTTTCAAGCCGTGAGAACGTGGAAGCGCTCGACCGACCCGGACTTCCGGGCCAAGCGCGATCGGATCGTCGAGCTATATGAGATGGCCGAGGCCGGCGAAGGGGTCGTGATCTAGAGTCGGCATGGTGCTGCTCCTCATTGGTTGCCCACGCCGGTCCCAAGGAGGTGCGCCTGTCATCGATGCGACGTCCAAAGCCGGGATAAACGATGACTGAGGCGTCGACCGAACCATCGGCGGAGCTCTCCCTCCCCGTGCTCAGCCACCGCCGTGTGCTGATCATCATCGGCGCGTTGCTGCTCGGGATGTTCCTGGCGGCTCTGGATCAGACGATCGTCGCGACCGCTCTGCCAACGATCGTCGCCGACCTCCATGGCGCGTCGCACCTGTCGTGGATCGTCGTCGCCTATCTGCTCGCCGCGACCGTCTCGACACCGCTGTGGGGCAAGCTCGGCGACCAGTACGGGCGCAAGTTCTTCTTCCAGGCGGCGATCGTCATCTTCTTGTGCGGCTCGGCGCTCTCCGGGCTCAGCCAGAGCCTGCCCGAGCTGATCGCGTTCCGGGCCGTTCAGGGTCTCGGGGGCGGTGGCCTGATGGTCGGTGCCCAGGCGATCGTCGGAGACGTCGTCTCTCCCCGCGAACGCGGTCGCTACCAAGGCCTCTTCGGGGCGGTGTTCGGTGTGGCGAGCGTCATCGGCCCGCTGCTCGGAGGCGTTTTCGTCGAACAGCTCTCCTGGCACTGGATCTTCTACATCAACATCCCGATCGGCGCCGTCGCGCTCGCCGTCATAGCGATGCAGGTTCCGGGCGGCCTCGGGCGCGTCCACCATGTGATCGACTATCTCGGAACCGCCGTCCTCATACTCTCGGTGACCTGCCTCGTGCTCTTCACGAGCCTCGGTGGCACGACCTATCCGTGGGGCTCGCCAACGATTGTTGGCTTCGGAGTCGCTGGCGCGGTACTCCTCGGCATCTTTGCCGTCGTGGAGCGAGGCGCGACCGAGCCGGTGCTGCCGCTGCACCTGTTCTCGATCCGTGCGTTCTCGGTCACGAGCGTCGTCGGCTTCATCGTCGGCTTTGCGCTGTTCGGTGGGGTCACCTACCTGCCGGTGTTCTTCCAGATCGTGCACGGCGAGTCGCCCACGACCTCCGGCCTGCAGTTGTTGCCGCTCCTCGTTGGCCTGATCATCTGCTCCACCGGATCAGGGATCGTCATCAGCAAGACCGGCCGCTACCGGGTTTTCCCGATTGTCGGGACGGCGCTCATGACCATCGGGCTCCTGCTCCTCTCGCAGGTGGGGATCGGGACGAGCTTGGTCACGGTGGCGCTGTACATGTTCGTACTTGGCGTGGGACTGGGCTGCGTCATGCAGGTGCTCGTGCTGATCGTGCAGAATGCGGTTCCCTATTCCGAGCTCGGCGTCGCCACGTCCAGCGCGACCTTCTTCCGGTCCATCGGGGGATCGTTCGGCGTCGCGATCTTCGGTGCCATCTTTTCGAACGTTCTCGTCGGCAACCTGGTCTCCCACCTCGGCACCGCGAAGCTGCCAACCGGGTTGTCGAGCTCGAGCGTCACGCCGGCCATCTTGGGCAAGCTTCCCCAGGCGGTCCATCACGGCATTGCCGCCGCCTACGCGGAGTCGATCCAAACGGTGTTCGTCATCGCCGCGCCGATTGCCGGCATCGCGTTCCTCGTGTCCTGGCTCATACCTCAGGTGGAGCTCCGGCGAGGAGTGGGCGCATCTCCGGGACCCCCATCGGACCCCCCGACCGCGCCACCCATGCCAGCGGAGCGTGAGCCATTGGGCGCGGCGGCCACTCGCCGCGCAATGCCGAGGGAGCTCAGCTGACCGACTGCGGATGGTCGCCGTCAGCCGCCGATCGTCCTATCCAGCAGCGCGAACAGCTCGGTGAAGTGCCGCTCAGCCGCCGCCTCGTTGTAGGCGGCGGTGTCGCTCATCGTGTAGCCGTGGGCGGCTCCCTCGTAGAGCTCTGAGCGGTATCGCACCCCGGCCTCCCCGAGGGCTTGCTCGAGCGCCGCTACGTGCTCCGGGGTCATGCTCTGGTCGTTGTCGGCGTGGCCGAGGTACAGCTCGGCCGAGATTGCGCCGGCGCTCAGGTGCGGACTGTCCTGCTCGTCGCTCACGAGCCCCCCGGCGTGGAACGCGGCGAGCGCCGCGACGCGCTCCGGGTAGGCGGCGGCGATCCGCCAGCCGACGCGCCCACCCATGCAGTAGCCGGTGATGGCGAACGGCGGGCTTGCGAGCGCGCCGAGGTAGTCGAGGTAGGCCGCCCCGTCGCTGGCGATCCGCTCGGGCGTCAGCTGCGCCATGGCGGGCCTCAGCCGCGCGAAGAACGGATCCCGCTGTGCGGGGTCCTCCAGATCGGGCATCTCCATGTTCGACGCCCGGCCGGCGCGATAGAGCACGTTCGGGGCGAGCACGACGAACCCTCGCGCCGCGATGCGGTCGGCCATCTCCTCGATCCGGGGACGCAAGCCAAAGGCGTCCATGAGGAACAGCACACCCGGATGGCTCCCGTTCGGCCCGGGGGGCCGCAAGAGGTAGGCGTCCGCCACGCCGTCCTGGGTACTGATGTCGACCATCTCGCCTGTCATCGCTGTTCGCTCCCATCGTCGCTGGCCGGAAAGGCGCAGCTTAGCCAGCTCTGCGACGGGGTTGAGCAGCGGTGCGGCGGTGCGCCGCCGCTATCCTGAGCTGAGCTTCGAAAATGAGCACGAGCCAGATCGCAGAGCCACCCAGCGCCGCCGCCGCCGAGTCCTCAGACGGCCGCCACGACGTGGTCGAGCTCGACGTCTCCGGCATGACCTGCGGGTCGTGCGCGGCGCGGGTGCAGCGCACACTCGCCGGCCAGCCGGGTGTGAGCGAGGCGCTCGTCAACTACGCGACCGGACGCGCCACGGTCGAGCTCCAGGCGGGTGCGCTCGACCAGGGCGCGCTGGACCCCGAGCGACTCGTCGCCGCGGTGCAGGGCGCGGGCTACGATGCCACGCCGGTGCTCCCGGGCGCCGGTGAGCAGGCGCACGCGTTCGCGGAGCAGGAGCGCACCGAGGCGCGCGAACAGGCCGACCTGCTGCGCCGCATCGTGCTGGCGGCGCCGCTTGCCACGGCGATCGCCGTCCTCACCTACGCCTATCCGCACGATCAGACCGCGCGCTGGATCACGGCGGCGCTCGCGGTGCCGGTCCAGTTCTGGTGCGGGCTGCCGTTCCTGCGCTCGGCGTACGCGCGTGCGCGCGTACGCGCCACCAACATGGACACGCTGATCGCGCTCTCGACGCTCTCGAGCTTTGTCTACTCGACCGTGATGCTGCTGAGCGCCGACACGGTGTACGAGCACGGCGTCCCGGTCGGCAAGTTCGACATGCCGCTCTGCTACGACATGGGGGCGATCATCATCGCGGCGCTCTTGATCGCCCGCTGGTGCGAGGCCAAGGCGCGCAGCCGCTCCGGCGCGGCGGTCCGCGAGCTGGCGCGGCTCGGGGCGACCCAGGCACGACTGCTCGACGACCCCGAGGACCGATCGAAGATCGGCCAGCACGCCCCCGAGCGCATGGTGGCGGTCGAGGAGGTGCGCCGCGGCGACGTGTTCCGCGTGCGCCCCGGCGACAAGGTCCCGGTCGACGGGATCGTGATCGACGGCGCCTCCGCGGTGGACGAGTCGATGCTCACCGGCGAGTCGCTGCCGGTGGAGAAGGCGCCCGGCGCGCTGCTGGCCGGCGCGACGCTGAACGTCGACGGTGTGCTCATTGCCCGCGCGAGCGCGGTCGGCGCCGACACCGCGCTGTCGCAGCTCGTGGCGCTGGTCGAGCGCGCGCAGGCCTCCAAGCCGAAGATCCAGCGCCTCGCCGACGAGATAGCGCGCTACTTCGTGCCGGCCGTGCTCGTGCTCGCCGCGCTCACGGCGCTCGGCTGGGTCCTCACCGGCGAGGGGTTGCAGGGCATGTTCGCCTCGATGCACCTGCAGCGCGGCATGGACGCGACGATCGCCGTGCTGATCGTCGCTTGTCCCTGCGCGCTCGGCCTGGCGACGCCCGTGGCGATCCTCGCCGGCACCGGACGCGGCGCCAGCCTCGGGCTGCTCATCCGCAGCGCCGAGATCCTCGAGCGCAGCCAGAGCCTCGACACGATCGTGCTCGACAAGACCGGCACGGTCACGACCGGCGAGCTGTCGGTCGCCGACGTCTGGAGCGCCCCGGGCGAGCCCCCTGAGCAGGTGCTCTCGCTCGCCGCTGCCGCCGAGGCGGGCTCCGAGCACCCCGTTGCGCTCGCCGTCGTAGCCGCCGCGCGCGTGCGCGGCCTGCAGGTCGCGCACGCGGTGGAGTTCCGCTCGATCCCCGGTCGGGGCGTGCGCGCGCTGCTGGACGACGGCTCGGCTGTGTGGGTCGGACGCCTGAGCGAGCTGTCGAGCGTCTCGGAGAACGGCGCCATCGCGGACGGCGGCTCGGTGGAGCGCGCCGCCGGGCACGACGGCGCGCTGGACGGCTCCTGCAAGCCGGCGGCGGTGCTGGACGAGTGGGAGTCCGCCGGTCGCACCGCGGTCGTGGTCGAGCGCGACGAGCGGCTGCTCGGCGCGATCGCCCTCGCGGACACCGTCAAGCCCGAGGCTCCCGCGGCGATCGCCGGTCTGCGCGCGATGGGGATCGACATCGAGCTGCTCACCGGCGACAACTCTCGCGCCGCGCGCGCGGTCGCCGAGGCGGTCGGCATCGAGCACGTGCGCGCGGAAGTCGATCCGAGCGGCAAGCTGCAGGAGATCGCCCGCCTGCAGCACGAGGGCCGCCGCGTGGGGATGGTCGGCGACGGCGTCAACGACGCCGCCGCCCTCGCCCGGGCCGACCTCGGGATCGCGATGGGCACGGGCGCCGGCGCGGCGATCGAGGCGGCCGACATCAGCGTGCTCTCCGGCGACCTGCGCGGCGTGGCGCGGGCGCTGCGGCTCGCGCGCGAGACCTACACGATCGTGCTGCAGAACCTGGGCTGGGCGTTTGGCTACAACCTGATCGCGATCCCGCTGGCGATGACCGGACTGCTCAGCCCCGTCCTGGCGGCGGTCGCGATGGGCGTCTCCAGCATCACGGTCGTCACCAACAGCCTGCGCCTGCGCCGCTTCGGAGCGCCCGGGCGTCCCACCCCGGTGCGTACCGCCAGCCGGCGCCTTATGAGCATCGCCGTGGCCGCGGCGATCCCGGCGGTGCTGCTCGGTGGGCTCGTGCTCGCCGACCCCGACTCCTTCGCCGTTCCGAGCACCGCCTCCTTCACGCTCACCGAGCCGGCCGGGGAGACGCTCGAGGTCTACGTCCTGCCGCTGCGCCCCGGCAACGTCAACCTGCACCTCTACCTGCAGGGCCCGACCAGCGCCCGCATCGCCTACCGCTCGATCGCGATGCGCGCGACCTCTCAGACCGGCCGTCACGCCCGCGTCACCTTCTACGTCGCCGGCACCGGGCACGACATTGCCGAAGTCCGCCTCACGCGCGGCGTCTGGAAGTTCCAGATCTCGGGCGCCGACGGCGCTGGTCGCCCCCTGCGCGGCTCCTTCGCGGTGCCGATCAACTGATTGTTTTGTGTGACGGAGCGCGCATGCGCGCTCCGAGACAAGCCGCATGCGGCTTGTCGGCGAACGGCGCATGCGCCGTTCGGGCAGGGCCGCATGCGGCCCTGCTGACGCGCCGCATGCGGCGCGTCCACGGCCGGCGCATGCGCCGGCCGGACCACGGTGCATGCACCGTGGTCAACCAGATGATCTACATCAACAGCTGCATGGCGGCGAACATGTACGCCATGCCGAGCGTCATCGCGAACATCGACACGCGCAGGTCGCGGAAGCAGACCAGCGGCTCGGCGGCTGACATCGCGACCGCGCCCTCGGGCGTGACCGAGAACCCGCCACCCAGCAGCGTCCTGTGGTCGACATCGCGCATCCGGTCGGTCACCCACAGGGCCGACTGCCCGGCGAACCAGGCGACGAGCAGCCAGGTCAGCGGCGCCTGGAAGCCGCTCGGCGACCACATGTAGGCCATTGCGCCCAGGTCGATCGCCATTACCAGCCACAGCACGTTGATCGCCTGCCGGGTGAGCGCCTGGGCCAGCATCCAGGCGAGGACCGCGATCGCGCCGTTGGCGAACACGAGCTGCCAGAAGCCGCTCGGAATGTTGAAGTGGTCGATCGAGGCCGGCGCGAACATGAAGGCCATGCCGAACGCCATCAGCACGTGCCCGGAGTGCCAGATCCGCCGCTGACCGTCACTGTCGAGCACGTGACGCGTGTGAATCACAATGATCGCGATGAACACGAGCGTCCAGATCACCGCCAGCCATGCAGGGAGGATGTTCGTGGCGCCATGTCCGGCGCTCATCGACATTCCCCCGACCGACGTCGAGTGCCCCCCGCCGCCCGCGGAGTGGCTCATGCTCATACCGCCCATGCTGCCCATGACAGCAAGCGAATCTACCACACGCTCGCCGCGGCGTGAGCGGCTTTCCGGCCTGGCGCCAGGCCCGCATCGCTAGGCTATGATTGCCGCGCGATGAGCAGCCTCTGCTCTGTGTCCGGCCCGCGTGCACGCGTCGTCTGGCGCCTGACGCTGGTGCTCGCACTGATCGCTCTCGGGGCAGCCGCTCTCAGCGGAGCGCTTGGACCGGTGCAGGGTGGGGTGATGATCATGCTCCCCGCGCTGCTGCTGGCGGTCGTGATGCTCACCCGCCCGTATGTCGGGGAGCGCGTCATCGCACGGCTGCGCATCCGCCGTCCGCGGCGCCCCGGCGCCCCGGCGGGGGCGATCGCGCCTCCGGGCCAACCCGCGCGCGTGATGCGCGGTGGGTGCCTGATCGCGGTTGCGCTGGCGGGTCGGGCTCCGCCGCTCGCTCTCGCGGACTGCCGCTGAAGCACCTGGCAGTTCGCGTCCTCACCGCGAGGCCCCGTTCAGGCGGGGCGAGTTGACGGCACCGGTCGCGCTACCCGGCGCGGGCCGGCGTCGATGAGCGACAGGAGCCGTTATGTCCAACCACCACCAGCTTGCGCGCGAACAGGCGCAGGCATCATCGTCATGAGCGTCCCGCCGTTCGGCGTTCGCATTCGCATCACCACCCGGGGCATCCAGATAACGCTCGGCCTGATCTGGTTGCTCGTCGGTCTGCTCCAGTTCCAGGGTTTCATGTACACGCACGCCATCGTCACCGAAATCTTCGGGCCTGCGGCTGAAAAACAGTGGTCGGTCGTCGGCGGGCCGATGAAAACGATCGACAGCTTCTATGGGCACGACCTGACGCTATGGAACACCCTTGCCGCTGAGATCCAGTGCGCGATCGGGCTCGGGCTGATCCTCAGCAAGAAGACCGTGAAGCTCGCGCTGTTCGTCTCCTTCGGCTGGGCGCTGGCCGTCTGGTGGTTCGGCGAGGGGTTCGGTGGGCTGACCTCGAACACCCTGCCTTCGCCGCTGATGGGCGCGCCTGGGGCCGTGATCCTGTACGCGATCATCGGCCTGCTCGTCTATCCCACGAACAAGGACGAGGGGGTCTCGCCGGCGGACATGGGCCCGCTCGGGGACCGCGGCGGCCTGTACGCGTGGTCGGGGCTGTGGGTGCTCTCGGCGGGTCTGTGGCTTGTGAACGTCAACCGCGCGCAGGGCGCGACGCACGAAATGATCAAGGGCATGGCCGAAGCATCGCCGCACTGGCTCGCGAAGCTTCAGAGCTCAATCGGGAGCCACACGCAGGGTCACGGCAGCACGATCGCGATTGTGCTCGCGATCGTCTCGCTGGCGGTGGCCGCCGGCGTGTGGACGCGTCTGCGCTGGCCGGCCCTGGCGATCGGGATCGTCGTCTCGCTTGCCTATTGGGTGCTCGGACAGGATCTGGGCGGGCCATTCTGGATCGGCAACGCGACCGACGTCAACGCGGGGCCGCTGTTCGTGCTGCTCGCGTTTGCGTTGTTCCCGGTGGCGCAGGTCGCAGCCGCCACACGGCGTGTGGCGGCTGCGAACGTGGATGCGCAGGTCGAGGCCTCTGGAGCGAGCCTGGCCTGAGCCTACGCGCGCCCGGCGAGGCCGTATCCGGCCGCTTGCACAGCGGCCCGGACGGCCTCGTCGTCGACGCCGCTCCCACGCACGAGCAGCTCGCCGCTGGCCAGGTTTACGTCGACGCCGCTCACTCCGGTGAGTTCCCCGACCTCGGCGCTGACGGCCGCGACGCAGTGCTCGCAGGACATACCGGTGACGCTGTAGGTCCGCTGTTCGCTGTTGCTCATCGCAGGCTCATCCGGGCATACCAGCCGTTTTGAAACAAGCTCTTATGCCGCTGGCGCACAACATCTGAAACCCTACCGTGCTCTATACCCGCTCGGCGAAGCTGACGCTTCTCGCGCGGGTTTCGATCGTATATGCGCCGCATCGGTCTCATCGCCCTGCTCGTTGTCCTCCTCGCCTGGGGGACGCTGGCGATCGTGCTGGGCTCTCCCAGCCTCGATCTGTCCGGCTCGAGCGCGACGGTGTCGAGCGGCGCCTCGCCTCCGTGCCTACCGGCCACGCTCGAACACGCCGCGACGCTGCCCGGCACGAACGTCGACGTCTCGCCGGCGCCGGAAACCGACACGGCGAACCCGCACACCCAGATCAGCTTCCTTGGCGTTCCGGTCGCCGATATCCACGAGGTCTCGGTCGAAGGCGCCCGCAGCGGCTGGCACTCCGGCCAGCTGCACGGCTACTCGCAGGGCGACGGCGCGAGCTTCCTGCCCGGCACCCCGTTCGACGCCGGCGAGCGCGTGGTCGTGCGCGCGGTGATCGGAGCAGGCCGATCCGCGACGATCGGCGGTGCCGGCAAGCGAATCACGTTCGGCTTTCGCGTCGACACCCCGTATTCGACGGCCAAGACCCCGCAGTTCCCCAACCCGCCGCCGGCGCCCGCCGACTATCAGAGCTTCTACACCATGCCCGGCGTCCAGGCCCCGATCCTGACCGTCACCGTGCCGGACCACGATCCCGCCGCCGGCGACATCCTCACGACCAACGGCCCCGGTCCGGGTCAGTACGGACCGCTGATCTATACACCGCAGGGCCGGCTCGTCTGGTTCGATCGGCTCTCGGGGGGCGAAACGGCGGAGGACCTGAGCGAGCAGACATACGAAGGCCGGCGCGACCTGACGTGGTGGAAGGGGCGCGTGCTGTCGCTCGGCTTCGGCCTGGGCGAAGACATCGTCACGAACTCCCACTATGAGACGGTCGCCAGGATTCCCGGCGCCAACGGCCTGCACGCGGACCTGCACGACTTCCAGATCGCCCGCAACGACATCGCCTACATCACGGCGTTCAACCCGATCCGCTGCGACCTCATGGCGGTGAAAGGAGCATCTGACGGCGCGATCATCGACACGGCGATCCAGGAGATCGACATGAAGACCGGGCTCGTGCGCTGGGAATGGCACAGCCTCGACCACGTCGGCGCCTCCGAGTCCGAGACCCCGGCGCCGACGAGCTCCACGCCGTGGGACTGGTTTCACATCAACTCGATCGATGTGGAGGGTGGGGACTCCAATCAATCCGGGAACATCTTCATCTCGGCGCGCAACACCTGGGCCGGCTATCAGCTGCAGGGCGCCAGCGGCAACATCCTCTGGCGCCTCGGCGGCAGCGACAGCTCCTTCAGGATGGGCCCCGGCACCGAAACGGCCTGGCAGCACGACGGCCGCGTCCTCCCCGACGGAGAAATCACCTTCTTCGACGACGGTTCGAACCCCCCGATCCACCACCAGTCGCGCGCGATCCGGATCGCGCTTGACTCAAAGACGCGCGAAGCCCGCCTGACCTCTTCATACACACACTCAAACCCGCCGCTGCTCACCGCAAGCCAGGGCAACATGCAGACGCTCCAGAACGGGAATGCGGTGGTGGGCTACGGCGGGGTGCCCGCGATCAGCGAGTACGCGCCGGGAGGCGCGCTGCTCCTCGACGCCCACATGCCGTTCGACATGGCCTTCTACCGGGCCTTTCGCTTCCCCTGGAGCGGACGCCCGTCCAGCCCGCCGGCGGTGCTCGCCAGCCTGAACAACACCGGCGAAGAGACGATCGTGCACATGAGCTGGAACGGCGCGACCGAAGTTTCCTCGTGGCGCGTGCTCGCGGGTGAGCATCCCAACTCGCTCAGAGCGCAGGCCACGATCGGAGCGAGCGGGTTCGAAAGCTCGACGACCCTGCCCGAGAAGCACGCCTACGTGGCGGTCCAGGCGCTCGACTCGGCCGGCCACGTGCTCGGCGCCTCACACACGGTGCAAGTGGTCAGCTACGCCGCGTCGCTCCCGAGCACCGGAGGATCGGGATGAACAGACGGCTCAGTAGGCCGGTTTGGTGGAGTGCTTATGCGGGGCCGTGGTCGTGGTGGTGCTCGGGGCGGTGCCGCTTGTCGTCGAGTTGGGGGTGCTGCTCGCCGATTTACCGCCGCATCCCGCCACCGCGACAGCTGTCGCCACGGCGGCCAGCAGCGTTAGCATGGCGGTCAGTGGCGTTCGTTTCATCGGCTGGACTCCCATCATCGCTCGAGTGTTCGGGCACCCGCCCGGCTCACCCTACCAGGCGTTCGGCGCGCCAATCGCCGTTCTCAGGTCGGCCGACATGAGCGCCGTCGCGCCTGCGAACCCCGAGACGACCGGGTCCCCTCCAGTCTCCTCCGAGCGGCAGGGCTCGCGCATGGGATTGCTGCTGGCCGTCTGCTGCGTGGCCCAGTTCATGGTCATCCTCGACCTGTCGATCGTCAACGTCGCGCTGCCCTCGATTCAGCTGAACCTCGGGTTCACAGCGCCGGAACTGCAGTGGATCGTCGACGCGTACGCGATCACGTTCGCCGGCTTCCTGATGTTCGGCGGCCGTGCGGCCGATCATTTCGGGCAGCGCCGGATGTTCGTGGCGGCGCTGCTGCTGTTCGCGCTGGCCTCGCTGGCGGGCGGCATCGCCCCGGACCGCACAACGCTCGTGGCCGCTCGCGCGCTGCAGGGCCTCGGCGGCGCGCTGATGGCGGCGTGCTCGCTGGCGATCATCACCTCCTCGTTTGCGCCGGGACCGCAGCTGCATCGCGCGATCGGGGCATGGGCGGCGATGAATGGCCTCGGTGGCGCCGCGGGGATGCTGTTCGGGGGGATCATCACCCAGGAGCTCAGCTGGCGCTGGGTGCTGCTGATCAACCCACCGATCGGGATCGCGGCCGCGCTGGTGGCGTACGCGGTCGTGAGCGAGCGCCGCCGAGGATCAGGATCCCACCCGCCCCGCAGCTTCGACCTCGCCGGCGCGCTGACGTTGACGATCGGACAGATGGTGCTCGTGTTCGGGGTCGTGGAAGCGGGCCTGAAGGGTTGGGACACGTCTGCCGCGCTCGGCCCGATCCTCGGCGGCATCGCCCTGCTCGCGGTGTTCGGAGTGATCGAGACGCGCGTGGCCTCAGAACCGCTGATCCCGTTCAAGCAGCTGACCAAGCCGCTTCAGATCGCCAACAACATCGTGCTGCTGTTCAGCGCGTCGCTGTTTCCGATGTGGTTCGTGAGCTCGCTGTACCTGCAGCAGGTGCTGGGCCTCTCGCCGCTGCACACCGGTCTCGTGTTCCTGCCGATGACGCTGGTGATCATGCTGGTCGCCTCGCGCACCGGCAAGCTGGTGAGCCACTTCGGGGTGCGTCCGGTGCTCGGCGGCGGGCTGGTCATGTTGACGGCCGGGATGCTGCTGCTTTCGAAAGTCGGCTCCAGCGGCAGCCCGATCGTGTACATCATGATTCCCGGGCTGCTCACGGCGGCGGGGATCGCGATGTCGATCGTTCCCTCGACGATCGCCGCCACCCAGGGCGCCAAGGAGGGACAGGCGGGGCTCGCCTCGGGTCTCGTCAACACCTCTCGCCAGATCGGCGGAGGGCTCGGGCTGGCGGTCCTGGTCACGCTTGCGACCCAGCGCTCCAGCCACCTGATTGGCACTGGTCAGCAGGTGCCCCAGGCGCTGACCGACGGGTTTCGGCTCGCCTACCTGATCGGCGCCGGCCTGGCCGGGGCGGCGGCGCTGGTGACGTTCACCGCGATGCCCAAGCCCGCCGGCGTGCGGGTGCGAGCGGCGCGAGGGCTGGCGGTCGCGATCGCCGTGGTCGTCGTGGGGTTCGTCGCGATCGACTTCGCGTTCGCGGGCTCTGTGGGTGCTCCGGTGGGGGCGTACACCACGCGCGGCGCCTACAGCTTCGTCACTGCCCCGTCGCTTCACCCGCCCAAGCTCCACTCCGACGGTCGGACCGTCACTGGCAAGCTGGCGGGTGGCTACATATTTACGGCCAACTTCTACAACCTCAACTATCCCCCGCTGGTCGGCCAGAGCGGACCGCTGATCCTCGATGACAGCCTGCAACCGGTGTGGTTTCAGCCGGTGCCCGAAACGCTCGTCGCCTCCAACCTGAGCCTGCAGAGATACGACGGCAAGCCGGCGCTCGCGTGGTGGCAGGGCGTCGTCACCAACACCGGCTCGACCGAGAGCGGCGAAGACGTGGTGGTCAACCAGCACTACCAGACGGTCGCGAGGCTGAAGGCGACGGACGGCTGGGTCCTCACCCTGCACGAGTTCCTGATCGAAGGAGAAAACGCGTGGGTGACCGCAAATAAGAACATCGCCAAGAACCTGTCCAGTTACGGTGGCGCCTACAACGGGGCGCTGATCGACTCGGCGGTGCAGGAGTACAACCTCAGGACCGGCAAGCTCCTGCGCAGCTGGGACGCGCTCGAGCACATCCCGCTGGGCGATTCATACGCCAGCGTGCCGACCAACGGGTTCCCCTGGGACGCCTACCACGTCAACTCGATCGACCTGACCGGCGACGGGCGCTTGCTCGTCTCGATGCGCAACACATGGGCCGCCTATATGGTCAACATCGACACCGGCAAGATCGAATCGACGCTCGGCGGAAAGAGATCGAGCTTTCAGTTCGGCCCGGGAGCCGCCTTCCAGTGGCAGCACGACGTGAAGCTGCAGTCCGGCTCGACGGTCAGCATGTTCGACGATCACTGCTGTCAGCTCACCGGTGGAGGCACCTCCGTTCCGGCGACCGGGCCATCTCGGGGGCTCGTGCTCAAGCTGGACCAGCAGACTCGCACAGCGACGCTCATGGCTCAGTACCCGGGCGCTGACAAGTTCGAAACCGAATATATGGGGGACACGCAGCCGCTGGAGGGCGGCGACACGTTCGTCGGCTGGGGTTCAGAACCCTACTTCTCCGAGTACTCCCCGTCGGGCAAGCTGCTGCTGGAAGGGAGCTTCCCCGGTTCGGACCTGAGCTATCGCTCGATGGTGGAGCAGTGGGTCGGTGAGCCGCTCACCGCGCCCGCGGGCGCCGCCCGCCAAGCGGATGGCTCCACGACGGTATACGCGAGCTGGAACGGCGCCACCAAGGTCGCATCCTGGAGGGTCCTGGCCGGGTCCAGTGCCAGTAGGCTCACCGTCGTGAAAACCACCGCCAGGTCCGGGTTCGAGACGGCGATCCCCGTACCGCAGGGCTATGAGAGCTTCGAGGTGCAGGCGCTCAATGCGAGCGGCCGGGTGATCGGAGCTTCCAGGCCGTTCACTTCGGTGGCGGCTCGATGACGATGCGCGCGGCCGTGCTGGCCGGTCTTCGATCGGTCGTGGTGCTGGCGATGTGTGCCGGCCTGAGCGCGTGCGGGGGCGCATCCTCCTCGGCGAGCTCCGGTGCGATCGCGGCCGCGCCCGATCCGGCGGCGGACGTCAGCGCCGCCGCGGCCAATCCCGTGACCGTCTCGCCGCTGCCCGGCACCGAGGACGCCTCGCCGCAAACCCAGATCAGCTTTCTCGGCGGGGTGGGTGGGGGTCCTGATCTCAGGGTCTCAGACGTGCGCGTGGTCGGCTCTCGCAGCGGGACCCACAGCGGTCGTCTACAGGCTTACTCGACCGGCACCGGCGAGAGCTTTTTGCCCTCCCGTCCGTTCGTGACAGGCGAGCGGGTGAGCGTGCACGCCCTGGTCTCGAGCGCCGCCGGCGCTCCGGCGCAGGCGGCGAGCACCACGTTCACGGTCATCGCCGAAACGGCGGTCAGCCAGAAAGAGTTCCCAACCAACCCCGGCAGCTCCAGCGACGTTCAGCACTACGCGTCCGCGCCGGCGCTCACGCCCTCGACCGTGCGCATCACCACCCCCGCGCAAGCCGGCGCGAGCCCCGGCGACCTGTTCCTTGCGCCCTACCAGGGCGAGGGCACGCCCGGGCCGATGATCTCAGAACAGGACGGCGCGCTCGTGTGGTTTCACCCCCTGCCCGCCGGGGAGTCGGCGACCAACCTCCAGGCTCAGTCCTACGAGGGCCAGCCCGTGTTGACCTGGTGGCAGGGGCGCATCCTCGAAGTCGGGTTCGGCCAGGGCGAGGACGTCATCTACAACAGCTCCTACCAGCCCGTCGCCTACGTCCGCGCCGGCAACGGCTACCACGCCGACCTGCACGAAATCCGGCTGACCCCGGAAGGCACGGCCTGGATCGACGCGTTCGACCCGATCCGCCTGAACCTGTCGTCCATGCACGGGTCGAGCGACGGGATCGTCAACGACTCGGTCGTCCAGGAGATCGATGTCAAGACCGGACTGGTCATGTGGGAGTGGCACGCGCTCGGGCACATCGCGCTGAGCGAATCGCACAACCCGGTGCCTCACAGCGGCAGTCCGTGGGACTACGTGCACATCAACTCGATCAGCCCCGGGGGGGCGGGCTCCGATCCCCAGGCGGGGGCGGCGGGCGCCGATCAGCCGGGCAATGTGCTGCTGTCAGCGCGCAACACCTGGACGCTGTATGACGTGGACATGCATAGCGGCGCCTTTCGCTGGCGCCTGGGCGATCGGGACTCGAGCTTCAGGCTCGGCCCGGGCACGCGCTTCTACTGGCAGCACGACGCAGAATGGCAGCAAGGGGGGCTGATCTCGGTGTTCGACAACGGCTCGGACCCGCCGAAGGAGAAGCAGTCGCGCGGCCTCTTGCTGGACCCGAACACCTCCAACCACACCGTCAGCCTCGTCAAGCAGTTCACCAACCCGACGCACACGCTGCTGGCCTCCAGCCAGGGCAACGTCCTGAACCTCTCGCCCGCCGGCAACACGACCAGCAACTGGCTGATGGGCTACGGCGGGCTGCCGAACTTCACCGAGTACGCTCCCTCGGGCCAGGTCCTGCTCGACGGGACGCTCGGCAAGAGCGTGCAGAGCTTCAGGACCTACCTCTCGCCTTGGAGCGGCCATCCCACCAGTCCACCTTCGATCGCCGTCCAGTCTCGCGGCGGCGGCGCCCCGACGGTCGACGCCAGCTGGAACGGCGCGACGGAAGTCGCCTCCTGGCAGGTGCTAGCCGGCTCCTCCGCGACCTCGCTTGCGCCCGTCGCGACGGCTCCCAGGCGCGGGTTTCAGACTGCCATCCCCCTTTCCTCTGCGCCCGCGTACGTTGCCGTCCAGGCGCTCGGCGCGGCCGGCGCGGCGATCGGGCGCTCGGCGGCCGTCAAGGGTTGACGCGCGCGCCGCGGCAGCCGCGGCCGCCAGCTCCTGTTCGCGGCGTTCGTACGCGTGCAGGGTCGAGCGCACGACGACCGTGAAGTAGTTGTCGAATCCCCGCGCCTGCGCGTGCTGCAGATGGCGCGGCAGCGGCTGGCGCAGCTCCTGCGCGAGCCCCTGCGCCATCAACTCCTGCAGCGGGCCTTCCAGCGGGCTTTCACCGGCGCCGTTGTGCAGCTCCAAGCGACCGCTTTCGTTGCCGTAGTCATACAGCTCACGCTCCTGGCCTTCGGCCAGCGGGGCAATCTGTTCGCCTTCCCAGTTGGAGTAGGTCGCGAACTTGGCCTGTGGCGTACGCAGCGCGACCACATGCAGCGGCGCGTCGGCGGCGTACGGTTCGATCGCGAACTCGGTCACGGTCTCGTCGGTGGCGTGCAGCACATAGTCCCGGCCGGGGGCGCTCGGGTCGGCGAGGATGCTCGCGAGGTCCGGTCGCTGTGCGAGATGTTCGTAGCGGCGCTCTGAACGCCACTCGTCCGATCCGCTGGCGATCGCCAGCAGCAGCGGCGCCACGTCCACGCTCGAGGTCAGCTGGGTGCGCTGCTGCTCGGGCGCGCTGGTCAGCTTGCCGCGGGGATCGGAGACGAGCAGCGGCACCCTGATCGCCTCGTCGTACGCGCCCGCGCCCTTGCCGCGCAGACCGTGCGAGCCGCCGTACTCGCCGTGGTCGGAGGTGACCACGACCACCGTGTTCGCCGCGACGTGCTGGCGGCTTTGCAGGGCGTCCAGCACGCGGCCGACCTGTTCGTCGACCTCGAGCTGCAGCTTGACGTACAGGTCGAGCATTTCCAGCCACGCCTGCTGCGCTTCCGGGCCGGTGAACGGCACCGGGCCGAACGAGGCCGCGGAGGTTTCCTGCAGCGAGAGCTGCAATCGCGGCTTGCCCCGCGCGATCAGCTGTTCGGGCGTCTCGAAGTTGGGCGGCAGCTGGGTGGCGACGCTCGGCGCGCTCGCCTCGGACGGCACGCGATCGGTCCACTTGTACCACCAGGCGATGTCGTGGGGGTTCACGAACGACACGGTCGTGCACCACGGCTCGCTCTCGTCGGCCGTCGCCAGCCACCGTGCGAACTGCCCGGCCACGCCGGGATCGACGCGCCAGCCCTGGCCGGGCGCCCCGTCGGGCGAGGGATAGGTGCCGCCGGCGAAGCCGTAGCGCTCGAGCGCGCGCGCCCCCCGTGCGGGGGTCCACTTGTTGTCCCCGTGAGTGAGGTGCCACTTGCCATACCAGCGCGTGTCATAGCCGTGTTCGCGCAGCATCGACCCCCATGTCGGAAAGTCCGGGTCCAGCGTGCTCGCGCCCGTGATCATGCAACCGGTCTGGTGTGTATACAGGCCGGTCAGCAGCGCCGAGCGTGCGGGCGTGCAGTCGTTGGAGGCCGTGTAGTGGTTGGCAAACGAAACCGCTCCCTGGCTCAGCTGCTGCAGGTTCGGGGGCAGTTCCAGTTCGCCAGGCCCCGCTCCCAGCCACTGCGGGTAGCGCAGCTGGTCGACCATGATCACGAGGATGTTCGGCCGCACCGGCCTCCGGCTGGCGGCGGTTCGGGCTGGCGCCGGCGCCGGCGGGGGGGTCTGTGAGGCATCCGATCCGTCATCGGCGTCGGCCAGCCTGGAGATCGCCAGGCCACCGCCGAGCAGCGCCCCGCCCGCAAGCAGCCCTTTGGTCACGAACGTGCGCCTGTCGATGCCCGGCTCTGCTTTTTTGTCGATTCTCTTATCCTCGTCTGCTGTCATTGGCTGTGTACGTGCTCCGATCGTCGGCTTCGCAACGTCGTCGGCGCTCTGTCTCACGGCGGCAAGCGCCCGTCAAGCGCTCGTGCGGCGAGCACAGGCGTCGGCTTGGGCTTGCGCGCCAAGCACATTGAACACCCTCGCGCCGCTGGATGGCGCGGTCACCGCCGGCGCGGGCAGGGTACCGCGCTCGTTGCGCCGGCGTCGGTGCCGTCCAGGAAGGTGACGTCGACGGCGAACAAAAACCCCCCGCGGGGACAGCGCTTGGGCACCGCGATGCCCCGCGGATGAAACGGCACGATCCTCCCGCCCACGCGCCTGTAGTAGGTCAGGCCGAGCGGGCCGATCGTGGATCTCATGCTCGTGACGACGACATCGGCGCCGCCGGGCCAGGTGGGGATCAGCGGTATGTCGGTGTTCAGGCGTCCACTGAATGGGCCGTTGTCGTCGAGCAACTGCCCTGCGAACACGAACTGGGCGACGACCGGTGAGCGGCCTTCGGCGTAGAACAGCACTTCCAGGTGTTCGCTGTTCGGCTCACCGACGAGCGCCGTCAGGCTGCCTTCCTCGAACACCGGTTCCGCGTCGGTGGGAACCGCGACGAGCGCGCTGCCGAAGCCGATACGCGCGTTTGCCGGGCAGCCGGCCAGGCCCTGTTCGAGCAGGGCGGCGGGCGCGCAGTTGGCCAGTCCGAGCGCGCTCGTGGCCAGTCCCAGCCCCGCGGGCAGGCGCAGATCGACGTCGGTCAGGGGCGAGGGCGCTCGCCCGGGGATCGTGCTGTGGACCTTGAAGTCGAACCCGATCGTCGTGCGCGCGCCCAGCCGGTCGGGTTTGAAGGTCGTTTCCAGGGTGACCGTCTGTCCCGCGCGCGCCGGCGCCGGCCCGCACGCGCACAGCGCGAGCGCGGCGAGCAGACATGTGCGCCGGGTCAGCCCGGCCAGCCGGGGGGTCCACCGGGTCGTCCCGGTCGTCTGGGTCGTCTGGGCCATCTGAGTCGGCCGGGTCAGCCGACCGATCGTCGGCGGCCTGGTCCGGCTGCGCATCACCTTCGCTTCTCGGTGGACGCGCCGTCGCAATCGCCGCTACCGATCGAACTTGCCGTTGACGTGCACCGTCAGAGCCAGCGTTTCGCGGTCGATCACGCCGCTGACCCCGATGTTCGCGCCTGACGCGTGCGCAAAGCTGCCGGTCCCGCGCGCGATCGCGATCGTGCCGCCGAAGTACCCGTAGACGCCCTGCTGCTCAAACCGCGCCGAGCCTGTGCCGGTGATCGAGCCGCCCGTGGGCTTGACCGTGAACGCAGCCGAGACCCTGTTGGCCGCCACGATCGTCAGGTGGACCGAGATCGAGCAGCTGTAGGTGCCGCTGGCGTGTCCCTGCTCGTCGATCGTGTCCCCCGGTTCGCCGACGGCGTGCAGGTGTCCCGTCTCCTGCAGATCGACTTCTCGCGCCTCCGCCCCTCCGGCCGCCGCCACCGCTGTCGCCGCTATCACCGTCACCGGTTCGCCGCCGGCGCGTGCCGTGGCCGCCCATGCGTAGGAGGCCCGCGCCGCGCCCGGGCCGAGGATCAGTGCGCCGATCGCGGCCGGCGGCAGCGCTCCGCCCAGCTTGCGCGCGACCCTTGCGGTCGCGGCGCGCGTGGGAGCGGCGACGCGCATCGAGAACGCAGCGCGGGTGCCGGACGTGTGTTGCCGATCGCGATCCACTTGGCCCGTCCAGCAGCTTACTCCGATCGATTTCGATGGTCAGGACAGTTATCGGAGACACCACAAACACCCTCAGCGCAACGGAGGGGCCGGGATTCGAACCCGGGAGACCTGTCGCCAGGCCCAACGGTTTTCAAGACCGCCGCATTCAACCGCTCTGCCACCCCTCCGGGATGACGTTCGCCAAGGCTACCGGCATGAACCGCCGCTGGGGAATGTCCTTTGACCCAGCCCGATCGCTCCCGCTCGGATAGAGTCGGGCTCACCCGAACAAGGAGGATCTTCGCCATGAGCATTCTGATCCGCTTCGCCCCAGCGTCTTTGACCGCCCAGCAATATGACGAGTCCGTCCGCAGGCTCGAACAGGCCGGCAACTGGCCGCCCGACGGGCTCGATTATCACGTGTGCTTCGGCACGGACCCCAACCTGCGGGTCAGCGAGATCTGGGACTCGCGGGAGCAGCTCGACGCGTTCGGCGAGCGCCTCATGCCGGTGCTGGCAGAGGTCGGCATAGAGCCGGGCGAGCCCGAGCTGGTCGAGATTCACAACACCGTCAGGCGTTAGCAGGGCTGCGCCCTCAGCCCTCAGCCGAGTGTGATGGGCCGGGGGGGTCAGCGGCCGAACCAGCGGGCGCGGCGGCTGGAGCCGAAGCGGCGCTTCTCGGCGGCGAGGGCTTCGGAGGGCTCGCCGTAGGTGCCGGTCGGCTTCGGTCCGGAGAGGAAGTCCACCTGCACGCGACCGACACGACCGGCGCCGAACTCGATGTAACAGATGCCGATCCCGTCGTAGGGCGCGGGCTGCTCACCGCCGCGAATGCTCGCGATCAGCGACGCGGCGGCGACGCGTGCCGCTCCCTCGGCGAACACTCCCGCCTTCGGCACGCCGACGGTCGTGACGTCCCCGACCGCGTACACGCCCGGAAACCGTGTCTGCAGCGTCTGCGGGCTCACCGGCACGTAGCCGTCCTCGGTCATGCCGCTGTCGATGACCACGTCGGGGGCGCGGTGCTTGGGCACGCCGAGGAAGAGGTCGTAGGGCATCTCGCTGCCGTCGTCGAGCACAACGACGCGACGGGCCGGATCGAGCGAGCTGGGGCGCCGGCCCGGGACGAACTCGATGTCGCGCTCGGCGAAGGCCGCTTCCAGCGCGCGCGAGGTGTCCGGCGAGGGGGGCACCGGGCTCGGCAGCGGCAGGACGAGGGAGATCTCGCACTGCTCGCGGACCCCGCGCGCCGACAGATAGTCGTGCAGTAGCAACGCGGCCTCGCTCGGCGCCGGGGGGCACTTGAACGGCGCCCCGCAGACGCCGATCACGGCCCGGCCCTGCGAGAACTTTGGCAGCAGCTCGCCCAGCCGCTGCGCGCCGGCCACGGAGTAGAACTCGTTGCCGCCCTCGGCGAGCCCGGGCGTGGCGTCGAGGTCGTAATCGGCGCCCAGCGCCACGACGAGGATGTCGGCCTCGTGGACGCCACTGTCGGTGCTCACGGTCCGGGCCTGCGGATCGATCGCGGTGATCGTCTGGCGCAGGAAGCGCACCCCCGGCTTGGCGATCTCGCTGTAGGGCAGGCTCACGGCGTCCAGCGTGGTCCTGCCGAACATGACGTCGAGCTTTGAGAACCCGAAAACGAACGTGTCGCTCTTGTCGATCAAGGTCACCTCGACGTCATCGCCGAGCGCCTCCGAGAGTGTTGTCGCGAGCTCGAGACCCCCAAAGCCCGCTCCTAAGACGACGACGCGGGTCTTCATCGAGCGCAGCTTACACACCGGCCGGTTCACGATCGCGGCCGCGTGCGCGTGCGCGTGCGTGTGCGGCCGCGCGGGTGCGGCGGCTGGGGGCGTACGCTCGGGGCGGCGGCGTACGCTCGGGGCGAGCGCCAGAGCGCGGCGCCGGAGCACGGCGGAGCCGAGCAGAGGAATGACGCGCGCAACCCCTGGAGGCAGCCTCTAAACTGGCCGGACCTCCAGGAGAGGTGGCCGAGTGGCTGAAGGCACTCGCCTGCTAAGCGAGTATGGGGGTCAAACTCCATCGCGGGTTCGAATCCCGCCCTCTCCGTTTCGCTCAGGCGCTGTAAACGCAGGGCGTCTGGCGAGAACGGCGGAAGCGACCATCGCCCCGAAGTCTGGCCCCCGAGCGCCGTATGGAAGCGTTTTGGAAGCGGCGGTGCGAGTGCAGGGCGATCTTTATGGCCTGGCATGTCCGACCGTTGCGTGAACCCCCAACGGTGGGCTCGTGCCGACTGTCCTCGTCGCCCCGAGCGCCGAAGACCGTCCGGTCGGGTGGTGCCCGTGACGCTGGACGGTAGGCTCGGCGGTCAAGATGGCTGAGAGCGAACTGCATATGAAGACTCAGCGCTACCGCGACGTGCTGAACTACGAGACCGGCGTGCGCATCGTCGTGGAGTTCACGACGCGCGGGCCAGATGTCCTGGACTACGCGGTGGTCCTCACCGTCGATGACGAGGTGGGCGAGGCGACGACGGTGCGTGTGTACGACGGAGCACACGGCGTCAACGACATGCACCGGCACGACCGTGGCGGCGAGAAGGCGCCGGCGGAGACGTTCCATACCGGTACTCTTGGGGAAGGCATGCGAGCCGCGATCAACGAGGTTCGCACCGGCTACAAGGAGATGATCGACGCATGGCGCGCAACCTGAACTCAGCCGAGTCGCCCACCGCGAAGGCGATGGACCGCGCGATTGACCTGGCGATCGAGGGCGACTCGCCCTATCCCGAGCACGCCGCGTTCGTGAACGCCGACTCGCCCCACGCCGGGCACGAGATCACCCGCTCTCTCGATGAGGGCTACGCCGTCGTGCTCGTCTCGGCCGACGGGCGCGAGCGGATCATCACGGCGAAGATGCTCGCCGCGAGCTGACGGCAACGGTTGGCTACAGCCCGACCATCAGGTCGCCGGCCGGGATGTCGAGCGCCTTGGCGAGTCGAATGATCGTGAGCAGCCCAGGGTTGCGCCGGCCCCGCTCGATGCGATTGACCTCGGTCGGGTGGAAGTCCGCACGGAGCCCCAAGGCTTCCTGAGTAAGACCGGCGTGTTCGCGGGCTGATCGGAGGTTCGCGCCAAAGGCCGCGCGTGGATCGCCTGCTGAGGGTGCGGACATAGCCAGGCACCCTCGATGGACCTGACCGATAGCTCAATAGGGAATCTGTCATGATGTCGGGCCGAGATGCAGTCCGAGACCCCGCAAGGAGGCGAGGGAGTGGGCACTGGAATCGCGGTACAGAAGCGGCGGAGCGGGAGCCGTGAAGCGCTCAGCCAATCGAACCGAAAGGAGTCGGTCGTGAAGATCAAAGGCAGGTACATCAAGAAGCGGGCCATCGTGGTCCTCGTCGCCATCGGCGTCGGAATCGCGCTCATCGGCAACGGAGGGGGTGGTCACCACGAAACTAAGGCCCAGCAGGTAGCTCATGCCCAAGAAGCCCAGCACCGTGAGGCGACAGTGGCGGCGGAACAGGCGGAACAGGAACGCAACGAAGTGGAGAACTTCGATCAGAAGCACGCTTGCGAACTGAAGGGCAACAAGCAGGCCGAAGAAGACTGTGCTGAGCAGAAGGACGCGGAAGCGGAAAAGCGGGAAGAAGCCTCTAAGGCTGAAGAACATCGTGAAAACGAACGGCTCAAGGCGAAATCCGAAGAATGACCGGTCATCGCCCAGTTCTACTGCGGCATCTGCGGCTACGTTCGAGCTGGATGACAACCGCGAGGCGCCGATCCCCGGCCACCGTTGACGATCCACGACCCCGAAGCCAAAACGGGCTCAAAGCCGGAAGGGAAGGCGCCCTAATGCGATGCAAAACGCTGGGAGCGATCGTGCTGGCCTCGCTGGGCATCGCGGGACTGACGCCCGCCACGGCCAGTGCCTACTCGCCGGCAGCGAGACAGTATCTACGCGACGTGAAGCCCGTCAACAAAGCCGCTGCTGTGTATCGGCTGCACGAATGGAACGCGGAAGTGCGCGCTGGCGAAGACTGGGCGCTCGGCGATGCCTTTTCCCACTTTGGCATAGCGCTCCTTGGGCAGCACTGGCCAAGCGCTAGGGACAGGATGGCAGTCATTGCCCTTAGCGAAGCATCCAGCGAAGTGGCTGGCGCCCTCAGCGAAGCTGGCGACGAGATCACCGAAGTCGAAACCAAGCACGAGGAAGAAGAACGCATCGTGCTGCCGCCAAGCGTGTTGCAGGACGAACGGATCGAGGAAGACACGGGTCTCGTGGGGAAGCTCAGGCAGTCGCGCATGGACGCTAATGCGCTCAGGCGCGATCTAGGTCTGCCGCCAGCGCGGTAAGACAGGGACCTGAATGTAGGAAAGCTCGCCTCAGAGGCCGACGGCGTTCTCTCAGCGAGGAGGAGTTCGCTGTGCAGAAGACGAAGCTGCTTGGCTCGTGAAGCGAGCAGTGGCATTCCTCCGAAGCGTGCGCAAGGATCTAGGCCATGAAGCTCCCGGGTAGCGAGACAGGCCATGAAGGTGAGCCCGCGAAGTGCGGAGCCAAGACTCGTGCTGGCGGCACATGCAGGAACGTGGCAGGCTACAAGACGGGCCACCCCGGGACCGGCCGCTGCGCGTTCCACGCTGGCGCCACGCCAACCCATGAGCGCGCTGCCACGACGCAGGTCGCACGCCGTGAGTGCGCGAGGCTAGGCATCCCCGTCGAGATCGACCCCGGCGAGGCGCTGCTCGGCGAGCTGTGGGAGACAGCGGGCAACGTCGCGTTCTACCGCCAGCTCGTGCAGCAGCTACCGACCCACCCCGAGCCAAACGAGTACGTACAAGACGAGGAGAACGGCGACGGGCACTGGCAGCGCGGCAAACCCGGCGTGTACGGGTCGACCTACCACGTCTCGGGCATCCCCACCGGCGAGGCGAAGCCACACGTGCTTGTCCAGCTCTATGACAACGAGCGCAAGCACTTGGCCGATGTTGCCGGCGCGGCGTTGCGTGCCGGTGTCGAGGACCGCCGGTGGCGGATCGCCGAACGGGATGGCGAGGTGCTCGCACGGGCGATCCGGGGCATCCTGAGCGACCTCGGCGTCGGAGACCGGCCAGAGGCTGGAAAGGTTGTCCGTCGTCACCTTGAACTCGCAGCCGCCACGGAGGGACACGGAGAAAGGGTCGTTGGCGTTACCGAGAAGCGGTGGGGAGCAACACCATGATTGGAGTGCAGCTCTCCGAGATCATTGCCGTGACGATCGAGCGCGATGGGGGACTGCCGTGCGGCGGCTGCGGCGGGCAGCACGTCGAGACCATGCAGGAGTGGGAACGTTGCGAGCATCCCTGTACGTGTCGATGCTGCATCGGAGTGTTGGATGAGCTGATCGAGGCTGAGTACCCCGATCTCATCACCACCCGTGGCGGCGTTCGCGTCGTTACCCGCGCCGCCTTCCACGAGATGCTTCGCCGCATGGAAGCCGAGATCGGCTCGCTCGAAAAGGACGCGGCCTAAGTGTAGAACCTGACCACCCCTAGGGATCACGCATCCCGCAGGCGTCAGCTACCAGCGTCGCCGTAGACCCGCGACCACGCTTCCTGCAACTCCGGAAAGTCGAACATGGCTTGATGAATGTCGAAGCGAGCGCCGGCGCCGAGACGCGCGACCCACTGGTCCACGCTGAAAGCGTCGCTCGTGCGCGCGTCATCTTCAAGAGCGGCGCGAGCGAGCGTCAGTGACTCGGGTCGGAGGCGCTGACCTTTCCGCTGGCACCCAAGGAAGCTGTACACGACCTTCTGCGCCGGTGAGAGAACGCCACGGACCCGCTCCCACCTGTCTCGGTACGCGAGCTGGCAGGCTTGACGATCCCACTGGTCGAGCGCGTCGGCGAACGCCGCCGTCCGCCACCAATGCTCAGGCAGCTTCCCGTCCGGAAAGGCGACCCACGGCAGGCCCCGTTGCTCGGCGAGCAGTCTTTGGGCGTCCTGCTGGTCGCGTTCGACGCTGCGTCGAGCGAAACGCTCGGGTTCCTTCGTCTTGGCGTAGTCGCTCAGGCGCTCATCAGCGATTGCCGCCGCGGAGCGCTGGTGCAGGTCGCAGGCGACCACGACCGACAGCCGCCTCGTAAGGACGGATGGCTGATTGGCTTTGCGGCCCTTCCGACGCGGCTGTGCGGCGAGCGCATTGATGATCGTCTCGTCCGTTGCGATGGGGTCGGCTTCGCCTTTCATGGCGAGGTTGTGCCACTGGTCGATTGCGACTGCGTCGGCCCATTCGCAGCTCGGAACGAGCTGTGGGACAGCGAACAGCTCGGCACCAAACGGCCCCGGCCCCGGCCCGGCGATGACTAGCCACCGTGGTCGCCTCTCGCGTAGGTGCGGCTGTGGCTCGGCCAGGAAGCCCCAGACGATGAGCCTGCTCTCGGCTCCCGTCCCCACGGCTCGTTGACTCCACTCGGCCGGCGGGCTCGAAGGGATCGCAAAGGCCAGTGGGTGCGACGGAATTACGCGAAATCCCGTCGTGGACGCGCGGCGCCCTCGGCTGGATGCTGAGCCCATGTCAACCACTACTACTCCCACAAGCGGACAGGTCGATGACGTGCGAGCGCGGCGCCAAGCCTTGGGACTGTCGCAAGTCAGACTCGCCGGTCTCGCCGGCTGCTGTCCTGCACACGTCGGCCAGATCGAGGCTGGCTACCGGCCCAAGCGGGGCGACGCGCTCGCACGCATCGTCGAGGTGCTGGATCGCGTGGAGCTGGAAGGCTCGCCATGAACGGCCAACGCCGCCCGGAGGCGGCGCCAGCACTGGTCAATCGGAAGCGTAGCGCGCTGGGCAGCGGGACTCGCCGAGCGCTCGACCGAAGCGGAAGGTTGCCAAGGTGAGCAGTCCGGCGATCCGCTTCCTCGACGTACCGGCGATGGTCGCCGAAGCTCCGCCGGCCGTCCCGTGGCTCGCACCGCCGGTGCTGCCCCGAGCGACGCTCACCGCGCTCTATGCCCCAGGCGGCGACGGGAAGTCGCTGTTCTCGATGGCGCTCGCCTCCGCGATCGCGCACGGCGGTGAGCTGGCCGGCATCGAGTGTGAGCAGGGCGTTGGCGTCTACCTCGACGCCGAGAACGGTGAACACGAGATTCACAGGCGTGTCCACACGCTCGCGCTCCCCGCATCCGGTGTGCGGGTAGCAGACGCCAGCCGGCTCGACTTGCGCCGCCATATGGGTGAGCTGGAAGCCCTCGTGTGCGAGATGACCCCGAACCTTCTCGTTCTCGACTCGTTCCGCTCGATGACGCCGGGTATGGAGGAGAACGCAACCGACCAGACCGCCCGCGCCCTTGACCCGCTGCGCCGGCTCGCGCACGAGTCGAGCACCGCGATACTCCTGATCCATCACGCGAACAAGGCGGGCAAGGACTACAGGGGCGCCAGCTCGATCCGTGATGGTGTGGATGTGCTCTGGCACCTCGGCCGTCAAGACGGCGATCCCGACCCCCAGCGACGGTTCCTGCAAAACGTCAAGATGCGCGTGGCACCCGACGGAGAGCGGCTGTGGCTGCGCCTCAACGTTGACCGTGGGCACGTGTTGATCGACAGGGCCGAGCCTCCCGACGAGCAGACGCCGCCGATCACCCAGCCCGTCCGAGCGAGGCTCAGCGACGAAATCCTCGCCGGTATGGGCGATCACCCGATGCGCCTCGCAGCGATCGCCGAGATGGTCAGTCGTCAGCCCAAGGACGGCAGCGTCCGCAACGCCCTGAAGGCCCTTATAGACGACGGGCTACTCATTCGCGAGGGCGACGAGTACGTGAAGGTGCAAGAGGTGCAAGAGGTGCAAGCCGATGGGTTGCACCCTTGCACCGGGCCAGAAGACGGGGTGCAAAGTGCATTCCCGCATAAGGGCGCTGCACCTTTGCACCCTCTAGACAACATGCCCGACGCGGACGCCGAACTCGCGCGCCTCAGCGCGAAGGGGCTCGCGGGATGAGCGCCGGCGCCGAACTCGCAACCCTCATCCTCGACGCCGTGCGCAGCGACGCCAGGCTCGCCGCCGACCTTGCCGCCGTTCTACATCCCCACCTACAACACGAGCAGCCCGCCGCCGGCTGGATGACGAGCCGCGAGGCTGCCACCTATCTCGGGCTCACGCTCGCCGCGCTGCACCGGCTCACGGCGGCACGCGCCCTCCCGTTCGAGCAGGATGCACCCGGCGGGAAGTGCTGGTTCAACCGAGCCGACCTGGACACTTGGCGGCGGGGCGGTAGCGTGCGCTCCCACCATCGCCGGGCCGCTTGAGATGCTTCCAAGCCGCTTCCACACCTGCTGCAACCTACGGATTTGCAGGGATTCTGCTCCCACGCCTTGCTTCGCCAGTATGAGGTCTGTAGGCTTGCAGCGACAACAAAAGCGCCCCCGCGCGACTGTAATCGCCGGGGGCATGGCCCAGGAGGTATAGCTCCATGAGCAAGGCAAACGCTACTGCTCGGCGCGTGCGCGTCGAGCGGAACATCTACCGGCGACAGGATGCCGTCGGACATACGGTCCACGAAGTCGGCTACAGGGACTCTTCGGGTCGGCAGCGGTGGCGCACCGTGGATGGCGGGATCGCGGCGGCACGTGCCGCGCGCGATGACGTGCTCGGGCGCAAGGGACGTGGCGAGCGCGTCCAGCCGAACCCGCGACTGCGCTTCGGCGAAGCCACCGACGCATGGCTCGCCGGACAGGTCGCCGAACTACGACCAGCGACGCAGGCGATCTACGGCAACGCCATCGAGACGCATCTGCGCCCGCGTTGGGGGCGTCGGCGACTCGACTCGATCACGGTCGAGGATGTCGCTGGGCTCGTGCGCGAGCTGCGGAAGGTAGGCAAGGCTGAGTGGACGATCGCCGGGGTCGTCAAGGCGGCGAACCGGACCTTCAAGTTCGCCAAGCGCCGGATGAACTGGCACGGCCCAAACCCCGTGCTGGAGCTGGAGAAGGGCGAGCGCCCAAAGGTGTCAGCCGCCGCGAGGCGACCGATCTTCGTGGGCGACCAGCTCGCGCAAACGCTCGCCGCCGCTCGTGAGCCCTACAAGACCCTGTTCGCCATCGGCTCTGTCACAGGGGCGCGCCTGAGTGAGTGCCTGGGGCTCGTGTGGGCTGACGTGTCGCTTGACGACCTCGATGCGGCGGAGGTCCGCTTCGAGTACCAGGTTGATCGCCAGGGGCGCCGACAGCCGCTCAAGACCGACGAGTCGAGGCGGACGGTGGAGATCCCGCGCCGGCTCGCGGCCATGCTCGTCGCCCATAAGCTGAGAAGCAGCGATACGAGCCCGACAGCGTTCGTGTTCGCCACGCGCTCGGGGGCGGCGATCCAGCAGCGCAACGTCGGCGCGGCGTTGCGGTCGGCGCAGGAGCGGGCAACTGACGATCGTGGACGGCCGACGTTTCCCATCCTGCATAAACGCGACGAACACGGGCACCGGCTGGCCGTACCGCGTGGCGCGGTGCCGAGCTTCCACGGCTTCCGCCACACCGCAGCGAGCGAGGCGATCGCCGCTGGCGAGTCTGCCGAGGAGGTCTCCTGGCAGCTCGGGCACAAGAGCAGCCTCGTCACGCGGGCGGTCTACGTCCAGGAGGTCAAGAGCGCGGAGCGCACCGCGCGGCGGCGGGCACGGATGGAGGCACGCTATGGAGGCATCTTGGAAGCAGCCGGCAACAGCGGAGAGCAGCAGGCCCCCGATCGCTCGATCGCCGAAGTGCTCGACCTCAAGAAGAGGGATCGCCAAGCACTGGCTGCGGGGGACCGCGTCGGGATGGGCTAGCGCCGCTGACAGCACATTTGTCCCGTTCTGCCCGGCTGGTCGGAGTAGGAAGAGTGCGGCATTTTTCCCATAGACCTCACCGGCTAGCCGTTCTGGGGGTGACGCTGGCCGTCGGCTTGGTGCTGGCCTTCCGAAAGCATCGACGCTATGCTATGCGCGTGGGCACGGTCCATGATCTCGCCGCGTACATCCTGCGCGAGCAAGGCCGGATGTCCACGTGGAAGCTCCAGAAGCTCGTCTACTACTCGCAGGCATGGGCGCTCGTGTGGGATGACGAGCCCATCTTCAAGGCACACATCGAGGCGTGGGCAAATGGCCCCGTCGTGCCTGAGCTGTACAGGAAGCACCGGGGCCAGTTTTCCGTCGATTCCTGGGAAGGTGATCCCCGTCGGCTGAGCGACGATCATCGGGCCACGATCGACATCGTCCTAGCCGAGTACGGACGCCTGACAGGCCGTCAGCTCAGCCTGCTCACGCACGCCGAGCGACCGTGGCAAGAGGCTCGAAAGGGACTTGAAGCCCACGCAACTCGGGTCCCAGGCGATCCCGCTTGATTCGATACAAGCGTACTACGAAGTGCTTGATGCTGACCCCGACATGCCATCGGTCAGCGCTATCGACTGGGTGAAGCTCGAAGCTGGATAGGCTATGAGCAAGGAGAAGGGCGTCCGAGGCAAGCCGCCCGCCCACTCCGCAAGACAGGCAAGGGCCAAGCTGCCGGAATCAGCGGCTCGTGAGCGGCCTATATTTTGCTTCCGGCACGCGCAGATCAACTGCGACCCACGCTGGGCCTTTCGGCCCTCGGCGGCTGATGCGGCTGAGTTGGTGGAGTTCATGCGGCTCATGGCTCAAAGCACATGGGCTGAGATTGAGAACATGCGCACAGGCGGCAAAGATCGCCATAAGAAGCATCACGACCAAGAAGTGGATGCGCCGCCCTTCGACCCCCAGGCCGTCAAGGACTTGGAAAAGGCCAAACTCGGCCAAGAGTTCGGCGAGACGATGTTTCGCTTCCGACTGGGTGGCGAGAAGCGGCTATGGGGATTTCGGGACCACGCAACCTTCCACCTGGTCTGGTGGGACCCAGACCACGAAGTCTGCCGCACCGAGAAGGGCCGCACCTGAGAAGTACTCCCCAACCCAGGCGTCTCGTCAGCCTGCAACAGCACGCCTGCTCGTCGCTTGTGCAACCGACGACATGCGGGCTGACCCAGACGCGCTGGCTCATGGAAACGACGTGGAAGCGGCAGATCGCAGCGGAGAGCAGCAGGATCGCTGGCTCGGGCGGGGGTAACGCCGATCCAGCACGGTTTCGAGATAGACCGCAGCGGACGACGACAGACCGAAGCCGCTAAGCGAGTATGGGGGTCAAACTCCATCGCGGGTTCGAATCCCGCCCTCTCCGTCGCTGTCAGATGAGCAGCTACGCGCCTGTCACGCCGGCAGTTTCGTACTACAATTGCCTCGTGGAGATCCATCCGTCGGCGCGTAAGCACGGCATCGCCGACGAGGACATAGAACACGCAGCGGAGCATGCGATGACGATCGAAGATCAGGACGACGACACCCGCCTCTATCTCGGCCCGGCACGCAGCGCGGCGTTGGTGGAGGTCGTTGCGGTCGTGCGGGACGATGGGTCGGAGCTGGCGATCCACGCAATGCCGATGAGAGCGAAGTATCAACGGCTGCTGCCGGGGACTGAGCATGGCTAAGAAGACGTACGGAAAAGCAGCAAGTGGGGTCCCGATCACCGACGAGCTGGTCGACAAACTCGCCGAGAAGGCCGAGGCCGGTTACGACGTCGAGACGATGCTTCGCCGCCGCGGAGGACGCCCGCCGATCGGCTCAGCGGCGGCCAGCGTGGAGTCTGTGCGACTCGAGCCGGAGCTGCGCCGGGCATTGGCTCACCGGGCTAAGCGCGACCACGAGACGACCTCCTCGGTTATCCGCAAGGCGCTGCGCGAGTATCTCAAGGTTGCCTGATCGCCTCCGCTGCCAGCCGCCGCGCGTGCCGACCGGTCGGCTCCATGAGCAACCGAACCAGGGTCTCGAGATCTGCTCGCTGGTTGGCAAACTGTCCCGAACTCTCCGTCGCCGTCGCGCCAGACTGCGCCGTCGCAGTCGCTCAAGGCAGATCGAGCACCAACAGCAGGGCGTCCTCGATCGCGCGCAACTCGTCACGCTGCAGATGTCCGGCTCTCTCACCGAGCGCGCGGGCGTCGACAGCGCCAACCATCTCGCAAAGGACCTGTGTCGGTTGGCCATCGACCGTGACCTCTGGATGAAAGCTGGCTGCGAACGCCGAGCGCGACGTCGGGCAGATGACGAGCGTGGAGAGAGCGAGCAGATCGTCGGCTTGGACGATCACCGCGTACCGGCGGCCCTCCTGAACGTGACCGCGCTTGCCTGGGAGCTTGATGCGGTGGACATCACCACGGACCACGCAGCGTCTCCATGAGGTCGGCGACCTCGCGTGCTTCCCGCACGTAGCCCTTGTCTGCCATCAGGCGCCTCGCCTCTGCTGCAAGCCCGCTGCGCCTACGCTCGCGCTCGGCCGTCTCGGCGATCGCCTGCCGCGCCGCCTCGGCGCGGCTCAAGCCTCGCCGCCTCGCAATCTGATCGAGTGCGCTCAGCCCGTCGCGTCCCAGACGCAGCGAAAGCGGATGAGGAGCCGGAGCCGATGTCACTCCAGCAGCGTAGCGCAAAATGCACTACATGTGCAGAGTGAACAGAGTTCGAACTTCGTCCCGCCCTCTCCGTTGTCCGCCGGGTGAACGCGCTCGTTCGAACTCGCCGGTACGCGGGCTCTGCCTATTCCTGGGGCAGCGCTTTATACAAACGCGCGACGACGCCCGCCGCCGGCTTGGGCCGCCCGGCGTAGGTGTAAAGGCCCTTCTGGTCGAGCCCTTCGATCAGGTGCACGTGCGGGAGCACGTTGTGGATCGTTCCGCCCTCGAATGTGGGCGTCAGCGGGTAGTCGCGCAGCAGGTATACGAACATGCCGCTGAGCTGCGGGCTGGCCTCGTAGACGTCGACGTGCCGTGCCAGCAGCCGCGCTTGATACTCGTAGCCGCCCGGGCTGGAGCTCGGGTTCAGGCCGTTGGATTCCGCGCCGAACTCGCTGATCACGAGCACCTTGCCGGCGAACGTGCGCTGCATCGCGGCCAGGCGCCTGGAGATTTCCGCGCTGACCGCTGACGGGGAGTTGTGGGGGTGGTCATACCAGCCCGAATAGTCGGTCTCGGCGACCGCGTCGACTTCGCGATACAGCGCGCCGGGGTGCGCCGGCGGGTGATCGCCCCACACGTCCACCGCGACCATCCGCCCCGGATCGTGGGCGTGCAGCCAGCGGGTCAGCGACTGCACGTAGGAGACCTCCTGGCTGTCGCGGCCGTTCTCGGCGACCTCGTCGACGAGGTTCCAGACGAAGATCGAGGGATGCAGCGCGTCCGCGAGCTCCGCGGTGCGCGCCTGGTTCTCGGCGGCGGCGAGCAGCGCCGGTGTGGTCGAGTACCACATCGCCGCCCCTTCGACCGGGCCGATCCCCTGCCACACGAGAATCCCGGCCGCGTCGAGCCGTTCCAGCAGCGACGGGTACAGCGGGTGCTGGGTGCGCACGGCGTTCGCGCCGATCGCCTTGAGCTCGGCCACGATTGTGTTCTCATCGCCCGGCGTCAGCGCGTCGCCGTGCCCGAGCGCGTCCTCCTGGATCGTTGCGCCGTGCAGCTGAAGGAGCTGACCGTTCAGGTAAACGTGCCCGCCGTGCCAGGCGATCTGGCGCAGGCCCACGCGCGCGGAGTAGCTGCACTCGTGCCCGACCGCGAGCGTCAGCTGATACAGGCTCGGGCTGGCGGGCGACCACAGCGCCGGTTCAGGCACGCTCACGGTCGTGCTGACCGTCGCGCTCTGGCCGTGGGCGAGGTGCTGTTCGGGGAAGCGCAGCATGATCGTCTGCGCGCCGCGAACCAGCGAGCCTTCGGGGACGATCGCGCGGTCGGAGGCGCCGTTGTTGCGCACCTGCGCGCTCACGCGCACGGTCGCGGTCTGCGGGGTGGCCGGGATGTTGGGGCCGCCAGGGTTGACGCCCGCGCCGCTGCCCGAGCTCGGCGCTGCCGGTGCGAGCGTCGTCTGGATCGTCGGGTCAGACAGCTCGCTCGGGCCGATCGCACGGACGTCGACCTCGCCGTCGAGGCCGCCCCAGTTGAACCAGGTGCGGTGAAATCCCAGCTTGGCCTGCGCGGCCGGGTCACGCCAGTCAACGCGCACGACCAGCGTGTGCGTGCCCGCGGTCAGCTGACGGCGCAGTTCGAACGGCAGGTAGGAGCCCATGTGCGAGCCGATCGCGTGCCCGTCGACGAACACGTCGGCGATGAAGTTGGCCGACTCGAAGGTCAGCGCGTAGGTGCCCGCGGCCGGCGCTTTGAACGTGGTTCGATACCACGCGACCGAGCCTTCGTAGTTGGCCTGCGCCGCCGGGCCGCTATAGGGGTGGGGGCTGACGACGTTGGGGACGCTCACGCTCGCGCCGGCGAACCCGCCGCGCTGCCAGCCCCGGCGCAGGCCGCGGTCGGCCGGGTCCTTGCGCAGCGTCCAGCTCCTCAGCGCGGTGCGCCCGCCCGGGCCTTCCGCGATCGAGGAGCTGCTCGGCAGCGCTTCCACGCCCGTGGACTGCGGCCGGGCCGAGCCGGGGGCGAGCAGGCCGAGCAGCAGCAGCGCGGCGAGCGCCGAGCAGATTCCTGCGCCGGCGGCGAGCCCCGTCTTCTTGGGAAAGGTGAGCATCGTCAGGGCTTCAACAATGGCGCAAGTCGATCAGAGCGGCGTGGCGAGGAGAGCGAGCATGCGCTCGAGCAGCAGCCGCGCGCCGGTCTTGGACAGAGGTTCGTTGAGGTTGCCGCACTTCGGCGACTGCACGCACGACGGGCACCCGTCCGCGCAGCCGCAGCCGGCGATTAGGCGATGGGCGTCCTCGCACAGCTCCTCGAAGCGCCCAAACGCGGTGCGCGCGATGCCGATGCCGCCGGGGTGACCGTCGTAGAGAAAGATCGTCGGGCGGCCCGTCTGGGGGTGCAGGTTCGTGGACAGCCCGCCGATGTCCCAGCGGTCGCACATCGCGATCAAGGGCAGCACCGCGATCTGGGCGTGCTCGGTGGCGTGCAGCGCGCCGAGCAGGGACTCCAGGGGGATCGTCTCCTCCAGCTCGGCCGAGTCCAGCTCGAACCAGAGCGCCTGCGTGGAGAAGCTCGTTTCGGGCAGGTCGAGCGCGACGAGGTCAATCTGTGAATGGTCTGACAGGCGCCGGCGCTGGTAGGCCAGGACGGTCTCGGTGACCGACACCTCGCCGAAGCTGAGCGACACTCCGAGCGCGTCGCGGCGGTCGAGCAGGCGCTCGATCGCCGTCATGGTCTCGCGCTTGGGCTGGGTGTACCAGTCGCCGTCAAACGGCGCGACCAATGCGCGGCGGTGGCGCAGCTCGAGGTCGCGCACCTCATACGAGCGCCCCTGGTGCAGGTAGATCGCGCCCTCGTGCACGGTCGAATGCGCGCGCGCGGCCTCGGTCTCGCCGAGCAGCTCTCCCGAGGAGACGTCGACGATCGCGAAGCGCTCCGGCGAGGCCGAGCGTAGCGACACCTCCGCCGCAGGGTAGGAGCCCGGGTTGCGCGGCACGTAGGTCTCGCGACCCGAGCGCGCCGCCGTCATCGCCGCCGGGCGCGCCGCCGCCGCGGCCGCGCGCGCGGCGCGCGCGCAGGCGCCCGGCGCTGAGCGAGCAGCTCGGCGGCGGCCTGCATGCGCGGGCCGAAGAACTCGAGTCGTCGTGCTCGAGCGGGCCCTCGTGCGCGGCGCACAGCAGGTGCGCGGCGAAGATGAGCGGGCTCTCGTGGTCGAGGATCGCCGCCTCGACGGGGCGGTCGAGGAACTCGTCGGGGTGGCGGCAGAAGAACTGGTCGAGGGCGTCCTCGCCCGCGACGTACACCGCCAGGCCCCGCCCGCGACGCCCGGCGCGGCCCCACATCTGGCGCAGCGAGGCGACGGTGCCGGGAAACGTGACGACCACGGCGGCGTCGAGCTCGCCGATGTCGATGCCGAGCTCCAGCGCGTCGGTCGTGATGACCGCGCGCAGCTCACCGCGCGTGAGGCGGCCCTCCAGCTCGCGGCGCTGCTGGGGGGTGTAGCCGGCGCGGTAGGGCTCGATCAGCGCGGCCAGCTCGGGGTGCCCGGCCGTGTCGAGCTCCTGCTTGACCAGGCGGCTGAGCAGCTCGACGCCCTTGCGCGACTTCATGAAGCAGATCGCCCGCGCGCCCTCTCCCACCAGGCGCGCCAGCAGCTCGGCCGCCTCGCCCAGCGCGGAGCGGCGCGTGCCCAGCGCCTCGTCGGTCAGAGGCGGGTTCCACATCGCGATCCGCCGGCCCGGCGCGGGCGAGCCGTCGGTGTCGATCAGTGCCACGTTTTCCAGCCCCGTCAGGCGCTCGGCCAGCTGTACCGGGTTGGCGATCGTCGCGGAGGTCAGCAGGCACGCGGGGCTGCGTGCCGTACGCCGCGGCGATCCGCCGCAGCCGGCGCAGCACGCCGGCGACGTGCGAGCCGAACACGCCGCGATAGACGTGCGCCTCGTCGACCACGACGATCGCAAGGTTCGGCGAACAGCCCGCCCAGGAAGCGTGGTTGGGGAGGATGCCGACGTGCAGCATGTCCGGGTTGGTGAGCACCACGTTGGCCTTGCGGCGGATGTCCGCGCGCGACTCGCGCGGGCGTGTCGCCGTCGTAGATCGCGGGGCGCACGCGCTTGGTCAGCCCGAACGCGTTCAGCGCGCGCGCCTGGTCCTGGGCCAGGGCCTTGGTCGGGTACAGGTACAGCGCCCGCGCGCGGGCGTCGCGGCAGAGCATGTCGAGCGCCGGTAGGTTGAAGCACAGCGACTTGCCCGACGCCGTCCCGGTCGTGACGATCGTCGGCCCCGCCCAGGCGCAGTGCAGGGCCTGGGCCTGGTGGGAGTACAGCCGCTCGATGCCGACTCGTCCAAGCGCCGCGATCACGTCGGGGTGCAGCTCGGAGGGGATGTCCACGAGCCGCGCCGGGCGGGCGTGCCCGAATCCTTCGCGCGCTTCGCGCACGAGCCGTCCGTCCGCGCGACCCTCGTCCAGAAGCGCCGTCCAAGGCTCGATCTTGCGTTGCTTGCCGCCGCCCGCGCGGGGTCGAGCGTTCGCCGCCGCCCGCCCGGATGCCGGAGTTCGTGAGCGCTGCTCGGGTGCGGCAGAGGGTTCGCGGGCCACGGCTTGCGATAGTAGATGCGATGACCGACGCCGACGCCGAGCGCTGGGCGCAAACCCGCACGTTCCACCATTCGCTGTACTCGCCCGCTCGGATCGCGGCGGCGCGGGCCGCGCGCGGGCTGAGCGTGTCTGTGTGCCTGCCAGCGCGCGAGTGCGCGCGGACGGTGGGGGAGATCGTCGCCGCGCTGACAGCGCTGCGCGATCAGGGCGCGATCGACGAGGTCGTCGTGATCGACGCCGGTTCGGCCGACGGGACCGCCGCGATCGCCGAGCGCGCCGGGGCGAACGTCGTCGTGTATCTCCAGGACGAGCTGATGCCCGAGCTCGGTCCGGTGCTGGGCAAGGGCGACGCGATGTATCGCGCGCTGAGCGTGCTGGGAGGGGAGATCGTGTGCTATCTGGACGCCGACACGGCTGGCATCTGCGCGCACTACGCCACGGGGCTGATCGGCCCGCTCGTGTGTGAGGCGCCCGATGATGGGGGGGCCGGAGAGATCGCGTTCGTGAAGGCGTTCTACCGGCGCCCGTTCGAGCACGGCGGGGTGTCGCTGCCCGAGGGGGGCGGGCGCGTCAACCACCTGCTGGCGCGCCCGGCGCTGGAGCTGTTCTATCCGCAGCTGTCCGCGGTCGCACAGCCCCTGGCGGGCGAGGTCGCGGCGCGCCGCGAGCTGCTGGAGCGCGTGCCGTTCGCGACCGGCTACGGGGTGGAGATCGGGATGTTGATCGACGCCTGGCGCGCGGTCGGGCTGGACGGGATCGCGCAGGTGGACCTGGACGAGCACCGCAATCGCCACCAGCCGCTTGCAGCCCTGGAGCCGATGGCGCGGACGGTGCTCGCGACGATCGCTCGCCGCGCGCAGGCCGAAGGGCGGCTGGACGGTGTGCAGGTCGCCGAGCCGGCGATCGAACGCCCGCCGCTGGCGGGGACGCCGGTGGGGCGCGCCGGTCGTGGCGTGCGTGTGGCCGACCATGACGGGGCATCGATTGGGAAGGCGCCAGGTGGGGCGATGAGCGAGGGGCCGGCCGGGCGATGACGACGCGCTGTCTGTATCTGGATCTGGACGGGACGCTGCTCGGGCGGGGGGCGTCGCTGCTGCACGACGGGGACGGCAGGGTGTCGATCGAGGGTGTGCGCGCGGTGCAGGCGTGTTTGCGGGCGGACGTGGAGGTCGTGCTGATGTCCGGCCGGCGGCGCGCGCAGGTGCACGAGGACGCGCGGTTGTTGGGGCAGGACTCGTTCATCTTCGAGGCCGGCGCGTGCGTGGTGCTGGGCGCGGGCGGGCTGGCCGAAACGGGGATGCTGGCCGATTCGGGGACGGGAGCGAAGCGAGTGTCTACCGAATCGGTCGGAGGCGAGTGTCTCCCGGCTTCGGTCGGCGGGGAGGAGCACTGGCTGACGGGCGAGCTGACGCCAGGCGAGCTGAGCATCGCCGAGCAGATCGAGCGCTCGGGCGCGCCGGCGCTGCTGCTGGAGCGCTATGAGGGGCGGCTGGAGTACCACGAGCCGTGGCATGTCGCGCGCGAAGTCTCGCACCTGTTCCGGGGCCTGGTGGACGCCGAGGAGGCCGACCTGCTGCTGGCGGAGCACGGCTACGCGAACCTGCGGCTGGTCGACAACGGCGTCGTCAACCGCCGCTCAGCGGCGCTGGCCGAGCTGGATCACGTGCGCGGCTATCACCTGGTGCCGGCGGCGGCCTCCAAGGCTGCCGCGGTCGCGTTGCACATGCGCGCGAAGGGGTACGCGCGCGAGGAGACGTTCGCGGTGGGGGACTCGCGCGAGGACCTGGCCTGCGCGCGGCACGTGGGCGCGTTCTGGCTGGTCGCCAACGCGGTGCAGCGCGACCCGTCAATCCGCGCGGCGATGTCGGAGTATGAGAACGTGCGGCTGTGCGAGTCCGGTCACGGAGCGGGCGTCTATCAAGCTGTTGTGAGCATGTTGATGGCGGGTTGAGCTTGGGCGCGCATCCGGGCGGGTGGGCGGTCGTCAGACGCGGATTGGCGCGGGGCCTCCCGCCCCGCCTACCCGTGAGAGTGATCGACTGCGGCCGCCGCCGCGGGTTTATGACGGGATGACGCCCGCGCGCTTCTCCTCCTCGTAGAGCCGCTCGATGACGAACTGCTTGAGCAGTGTCTGATAGCCGGTGTTGCGCGAGGCGGCGAGCGACTTCAGCCGCATCAGCGTGAACTGGTCGAAGCGGATCGCGATCGGCGTCGTGCGGCCGGGGCGGATCATGTCCTGCATGCGCAGGGCCTTGTCGCGCTTTTCCTGCGACTCGAAGAAATCGTCGGGATTCAGCGACAGGCCTTTGGTGGTGTCGACGTCGGTGGTACGGGGCATTTACGTTCTCTCTTTTCGATGTCCAGCCTCTACACGGTGGTAGCGGGCCTACTATGGTAGTCACTGAATGGGGGAATGTGGAGGCGGGAGCTGTGGATAGTGTTGTATTCGCCGGGTGCTTGTTCATCGCGGGCGGCTCATCAGTCGCCGCCACACGCGCCGCCAGAGCCCCGGCCGTGGGCGCCGCCGCCACAGCGCCGGCGGCGGGACCGTCGCGCGCACCAGCGCCACCCACTCGGCCAGAGGCAGCTCGCCGGAGATCAGCCGGCCCAGCGCGACCGTGACCGGCGCCTGCACTCCAGCGCGCTCGAGCGTGCGCCCGAGCAATGGCACCGACTCCAGCGCCTCGACCGCCTGGCCGATCCGGGCCGGGATCTCAGCGGCGGGCACGCCGGCGGCCAGCAGCTCGCCCGCCCGCCGGTTGCGGCTCTCCGGCGCGAGCGCCGTCGCCACCAGATCGCCGGCGCCCGCCAGGCCGATCATCGACTCCGGCCGCGCCCCCAGGCCCTCCGCGTAGCGCCAGACCTCGGCGAAGATGTGCCCAGCCGCCGCGCCTGCCGCGTTCAAGCCCTGCGCCTCGGTCGCGCCCGCCGCGAGCGCCGCGGCGTTCTTGGCCGCCCCCGCGAGCTCGACCCCGAGGGGGTCGTTGGAGAGCTCGCACACGACCCCCGCGCGAGTGAACACCTGCGCGAGCGCGCGCGCCAACTCCTCCTCCACACACGCCGCCACCAGCGCAGCCCCCGCGTGCACCATCTCCTGCGCGTGCGCCGGCCCGCCCAGGCACGCGACGCGATGCGCGCCGAAGCGCGCGCTGAGCACGCTCGTCGGCGGCAGGCCCTCCGGCGGGACCAGCCCCTTGGCGACCGACACGACCGCGGCGCGCGGGCTCAGCCCGCCGGTCGCCGCCAGTGCCTCGATCACCTCGCCCAGCCCGCGCGAAGGCACCGCCAGGAACACGTAGTCCGCACGCGCCACGCCGGCCGAGGCCGGCTCGATGCGCAGCGCCGCCGGCAGCTCGACGCCCGGCAGGTAGGTGGGGTTCTCGCGCTCTGATTCCAGCAGCGCCACCTGCTCGGCCGTGCGCGCCTGCAGCGTCGTGCGCAGCCCGCCGCGCGCAAGCAGCACCGCCAGCGCCGTGCCGAACGAGCCGGCCCCGATCACGCTCGCCCGTCCGCCGGTCGGCAACGGGCTCAGGGCAGCCTCGCCAAGCTGATGCCTGCATCACGAAGCTGTCTGGTGGTGCGGGCCTCAAGGACGAGCTGCAGGTCCAGCATCCGCGCGTCGAACGCGTCGAGCTCGTTGACGGCCGTCACCGCGTACGCCGGCACGCCGGACTGGCGCGCGCGCGTGGCGATCTCGAACACCGGGCTCGCCGGCAGCGTCGCACGCTCCAGGCGGCCCGCTCCGACGATGACCGCGCGGGCACGGCGCATACGCACGTCGAAGTCGCCCGGCAGCGCGTCCGATTCGATCGGGCACTCCTCCGGCTGGGGCATTCCGCCCGCGCGCACACCCCGCGCGAGCGCCCGCGCCACGCGCTCGGCGGGCAGATCGTCGCCGAACGAGCACACCGCGAGCAGGAGCGTGTGCGGTATCGGGACGCCCTCACGCCGCATGACATCGCCGTTTGGCGGAACGCGCGCCCGTGGGCGCGGATGGATGGGAGCGTGTGTGCGCCGTCACGATCGGGCATCCTTTCAGGCATGGCCGCCGAGCGGGCGCAGGACCGCGTCGTGATCGAGGTGTGCGGGCACGAGCTGCAGATCAGCAATCCCGGCAAGGTGTTCTTCCCCGAGCGCGGGTTCACCAAGCTCGACCTCGTCCGCTACTACCTCGCCTGCGAAGAGGCGGTCGTCCGTCATCTGAGCGAGCGCCCGAGCGTGCTCAAGCGCTGGGTCGACGGCGTCGCCGGCAAGCCGTTCTTTCAGAAGCGCGTCCCCGACGGCGCGCCCGACTGGCTGCAGACGGCCACCGTGACGTTCCCGAGCGGCCGCCACGCGCGCGAGCTGGTCGTCGCCGACGGCGCCCATCTCGCGTGGGGCGTCAACCTCGGCGTGATCGACTGGAACCCGTGGCCCGTGCGCCGCTCGGACCTCGACCATCCCGACGAGCTGCGCATCGACCTCGACCCCGGCCCGGGCGTCCCGTTCGCCGAGGTCCGCGCGGTCGCGCTCGGCGTGCGCGAGGTGCTCGACGAGCACGCGCTGCTCGGCTATCCCAAGACTTCGGGTTCGCGCGGCATGCACGTGTACGTGCGGATCGTCGCCGAGCACGACTTCTCCGAGGTCCGCCGCGCCGCGCTCGCGCTCGCGCGCGAGGTCGAGCGGCGCATGCCCGGGCGCGCGACCAGCCGCTGGTGGAAGGAGGAGCGCGAGGGCGTGTTCATCGACTACAACCAGAACGCCCGCGATCGCACCGTCGCCTCCGCCTACTCGGTGCGCGCGGTCGGAGACGCGCGCGTGTCGTGTCCGCTTGAGTGGGATGAGGTCCCGGACGTCGAGCCGGCGGACCTGCGCATCGAGACCGTCCCCGAGCGGTTGCGCGAGCGCGGCGATCCGTCCGCGAGCATCGACGAGGAGCCCCGCAAGCTGGACTCGCTGCTGGAGCTGGCCGCGCGCGACGAGCGCGAGGGGCTCGGCGACGCGCCCTGGCCGCCGCATTTTCGCAAGCAGCGCTCCGAGCCCCGCCGCGTCCAGCCCAGCCGCGCGCGCGAGCGATGACGTTGCCCCTGACGCCGCCGGTGTCGCCTGCGCTGGCGCTCTCGCGCAGAGAGCTGCCGACCGGCGAGGACTACTCATACGAGATCAAGCTCGACGGGTTTCGCGCCGTCGCGTTCGTGGACGGCGATGAGCTGTATCTGCAGTCGCGCGGATCGAAGCCGCTGCAGCGCTACTTCCCGGAGCTGACATTCCCGCGCGGGCGGTATGTGCTCGACGGCGAGATCGTCATCCACGACTCCGCCGGTCACGAGCAGTTCGACTCCCTGCAACAGCGCATCCACCCGGCCGCATCGCGCATCGCGCTGCTGTCGCAGGAGATCCCGGCGACGTACGTCGCCTTCGACCTGCTCGCCTACGCCGACGACTCGCTGCTGGCGCAGCCGTTCGCCGAGCGCCGCGCGGCGCTGCAGGGTCTGCTCGCAGACCCTGGGTTCGAGGGCGCGCCCGTCGAGCTGATGCCATCCACGAGCGACCCCGCCCGCGCGCGAGTGTGGCTGAAAGAGGCCGAGGGCGCGATCGCCAAGCGCCAGTCCGCCCCCTACGCGCCGGGCAAGCGTACGGGCATGTTCAAGGTCAAGCGCGTGCGCACGATCGATGCGGTCGTGACCGGCTGGCGTCCCGGCAAGGAGCCCGGCACGGTCGGCGCGCTGATCCTCGCGCTGTACGACGGCCCCGAGCTGCGTGTCGTCGGGCACTGCTCGGGTCTGACCGCCTCAGAGAAGCGCCGGCTCGTGTCCTTTCTCGCGCCCTTCGAGACCGGCGAGCGCGGCTCGGCCGATCCCAGCCGCTGGAGCTCGGGCAGGGATCTGGAGTGGGTTGCGCTGCGTCCTGAGCTGGTCGTGGAGATCGACTTCGACCACGTCTCCGCCGGGCGCATCCGCCACGGCGCCAAGCTGCGCCGCTGGCGCGAGGACAAGCCCGCGCGCGAGTGCACCTATGATCAGTTGCGGCTATGAGCAGCGGCACCGACACCGACACCGCGACAGTCGCCGAGGAGGAGTACCTGCAGATCCTGTTCTGGCTGCAGGAGGCCCGCCTGCCGATGACCGGCGCGAACGTCGCGCGCGCGATGCAGCTGTCCGCCCCCACCGTGCACGAGATGATCGGCCGGTTGGAACGCGACGGCTACGTCACCCGCGGCCAGGACCGGGTGATCGCGTTCACCGCCGACGGCTCGGCCCACGCCGAGGGCATCGTCCGCCGCCATCGCCTGATCGAGCGATTCCTGACCGATGTGCTGGGCGTTCCGTGGGATGAGGTCCACGAGGAGGCCGAGCGCCTGGAGCACGCCATGTCGCCGGTGCTGGAGCAGCGTATGCTCGCGGCGATCGGCGACGCCAAGACGTGCCCCCACGGCCATCCGATCGTCGCCGGCGAGCGCCTTGCGGGCGTGCCGCTGGCCGACGTGGACGTCGGCGCCTCGGTGCGCGTGCTGCGCTTCGAGAACGAGGCCGAGGATCTGCTGCACTATCTGAAGACCTCCGGCCTGGAGCCCGGCCTGCAGGGCACGCTGGCCGTGCGCGAGGACTCCGAGGTCGTGCTGCAGACGGCGGACGGCCGTCGCTGCGCGGTGACCCCGTCGGTGGCCGAGACCGTGTCGGTCATCGCCGACCCGTCCCCGCCGGTGCGCACGGCGTTGCCGGAGCAGCTTGTGCTGGGCCAGAAGTTCGGCCGCTGACACGCGCAATAACCGGCGCTGGATCTGCGTCCTCGGTCGCTCGCGTACGTAGTACGCCACGTTCCCTGCGTCCTTGACCAGCTTGGTTCTTGCGCGTGTCAGGAGGTTGGTAGGTATGCCGTGCTGCTCACGCTCCTCAGAGCGAGCGGTAGGCTGCGGCGAGGCGCTTGACGCCCTCCTCGATCTGCTCCGGGGTGACGCCGGAGTAGGCGAGGCGCAGCGTGTTCTCGCCGCCCTCGAGCATGAAGTCCGTGCCCTTGACGAACGCCACCCCCCGCTCGCCCGCGGCCCGGTGCAGCGCGCCGACATCGGTGCCCGGCGGCAGCGTCACCCACATGAAGTACCCACCCTGCGGCGTCACGAACTCGGCCTCGGGCAGTTCGGAGCGCAGTGACCGGGCCAGCGCGCCGGCGCGCTGCGCCAGGGCGGCGGTGACCGTCGCGATCGAGCGCTCGATCGCACCTGAGGCGCAGAACTCATAGACGATCGCCTGGGCGATCATGCTCGGCGAGATGTAGGTGTTCGTCGCCAGCTCGGCCACGCTCGCGATCAGGTCTCTCGGCCCGACGAGGTAGCCGACCCTGACGCCCGGGCAGACGGTCTTGGAGAACGACGACGCGTACACCACCCGCTCGCGTTCCATCGACAGCATGCTCTGGAGCGGCTCGCCCTCGAAGCGCAGCGCGACATAGGGGTCGTCCTCGAACACGACGAACCCGTGCTCGGCCGCCAGCCACAAGAGCGCGCGGCGCTTGGCCTGCGACAGCGTGCAGCCGGAGGGGTTCTGGAAGTTCGGGATGATGTGCGCGAGCTTGGGCCTGGCGCCCGCCGGGTCCCGCAGCAGGCGCCCTAGCGCGTCCGTGTCGATGCCGTTGGGCTGCAGCTGCACCGCGTGTATGCGCGCGCCGCGCTTGCGCAGCGACAGCAGCGTGCGGTCATATGTCGGGCGCTCGACCACCACCTCGTCGCCGGCGCCGACGAGCTGCTCGAACAGGAACGCGTCGGCCTGCATCGACCCGTTCGTCACGATCACGTTCTCCGGCTCGACGCCGTGATGCTCGGCGATCCACGCGCGCAGCTTCAGGTACCCGACCGACGTCCCGTACGTGGTGACCCCGCCCGGGTCGCTCTCCAGCGCCCGCGCCGCGGCCTCGCGCAGGCCGTCCACGTCGACGATGTCAAGCGACGGCGCGCCGCGCGCGAACGAGATGGGGGGGCCCGTGGGAGCGGGGGCGCTCGGCACGGCCGCGTAGCTTAGGCGCCCGAGCAGCTCGTCGTAGTCGCGGGTCAGCTCGGCCGCGGTCCGCTCCAGGCGCTCCCTGAACAGCAGCAGCTCGTCGGCGCCCGGTGGCGGTCTCGGCGCCGGTCCTCGCGCGGCGAGGGCGGGAGATGGCGCCGGGGGCGGCGGCGCAGGGAAGCTCGCCGCGGTTGGCGCGTGGGGTGGCGGCGGCGTGGGGGCACGAGGGGCTGGTGGGGCAGGCTCTGCGATTGGCGGCGCTGGTGAGCTCACCGCGGTTGGCGCGTGGGCGGGTGACGCCGGTCTCGGCTCGGGCTCGACCGCCTCGTCCACCAGCCGGCTGCCGTTGCTCACGGCTGCCAGCTCGCGTTCCAGCTTGCCCAGCTTGCGCTCGAGCTCGCCCAGCGTCTGTGCCATCTCGGGGTCCACTGAGCCAAGCGTAGCGGTCCTGGCGCGGTGGGCTATGGGTCAGACGGCCGGGCTGGACGCGCTCAGCACATCCACGGCCAGCTCGGCGACTTCGGTGGGTGTGCGCCCGACGCGCACGCCCTGCGCTTCCAGCGCCTGCGCCTTCGCCTTGGCCGTGCCCGCCGAGCCTGAGACGATCGCCCCGGCGTGGCCCATCTGCTTGCCCGCCGGCGCGGTGAACCCGGCGATGTAGGCGATCACGGGCTTGGTCACGTTCGCGGCGATGTAGTCCGCCGCCTCCTCCTCGGCCGAGCCGCCGATCTCGCCCGAGAGCACGATCAGCTCGGTCTCCGGGTCGTCCTCGAACAGGGCGATCACGTCCACGAACGAGCTCCCCGGCACCGGGTCGCCGCCGATGCCCACGATCGAGCTGCACCCGAACCCGGCCTGGGCGATCTCGTTGCCGATCTGGTAGGTCAGCGTGCCCGAGCGCGAGACCACGCCGACGTTGCCCTGCTCGAAGAACGACGCCGGGATGATCCCGACGTTGGCCTTGCCGGGCGAGAGGATGCCAGGACAATTGGGGCCGATCAGGCGTGTGCTCGGATGTTCGCGCAGCAGCGTGTTGTAGACGCGCAGCTCGTCGTGGGCGGGGATGCCCTCGGTGATCGCGACCACCAGCTCGACCCCCGCGGCGGCCGCCTCGAGAATTGAATCCGCGGCGAACCGCGGCGGGACGAAGATCATTGCCGTGTTCGGCTGGGTCTCCTTCACCGCGTCGGCCCAGCTGTCGAACACGGGGATGCCCTCGACGTCCTGACCGCCCTTGCCGGGCGTCACTCCACCGACGACGTTCGTGCCGTAGCGGCGGTTGTTGAGCGTGTGGAACGCGCCCTCTTTGCCGGTGATCCCGGCCACCGCCAGGCGCGTGTCGCTGTCGATGAGAACCGACATCAGGCTCCGGCCCCCGCGGGCGCGCCTTCGAGGTTGCGTCCGGCGGCGAGCGCAACCACCTTCTCCGCCGCCTCGTTCATCGTCTTGGCGGCATACACGTTCGGCAGCGACGCCTCCTGCAGCAGCTCGCGGCCGGCGACATCGTTCGTGCCGTCCAGCCGGACGACGAACGGGACTGTCGGTTTGATGTCCGCAAACGCGGAGATCAGGCCTTTTGCAACCTCGTCGCAGCGGGTGATCCCCCCGAAGATGTTGAACAGCACGGCCTTGACGGCGTCGTTTGAGAGGATCAGCTCGACGGCCTGCTCGATCTTGCCGGCGTCGGAGCCCCCGCCCGCGTCCAGGAAGTTCGCCGGGCGCCCGCCCGCCTGGGCGACCACATCGAGCGTTGACATCACGAGACCGGCGCCGTTGCCGAGGATGCCGATGTCGCCGTCCAGCGCGACGTACTGCACGCCCTGCTCGCGTGCGCGGCGCTCGATCGGGTCTTCGTTCTCGCTGTCTGACAGCCCCTGGTTCTCGGGATGGCGGTACAGCGCGTTGCCGTCCAGCGTGACCTTGGCGTCCAGCGCCTTGACTTCGCGACCACCGGCTTCGCCGGCGGTGCCCGGTGTGACGATCAGTGGGTTGATCTCCGCCAGCGTCGCGTCCTCCTCGATCCACACCTCATACAGCGCCACGAGCGCGTCGGCGACCCTCTCGATCACATCCTCGTCGGCGCCGCCTTCGGTGGCGATCTCGACGGCCTGCTCACGGGGCAGGCCCTTCAGCGCGTCCACGTGGCGGCGGATCAGCTTCTCGGGGGTCCGCTCGGCGACCTCTTCGATGTCGACGCCGCCCTCGACGCTGAACATGATCAGCGGCTGCTTGGCCTGACGGTCCAGCAGCACCGACGCGTAGTACTCGGTCGCGATGTCGCTCGCGTGCTCGATCCACAGCGTGCGCACCGTATGGCCTGAGATGTCCATGCCGAGGATGTTCCGCGCGTGCTCGCGCGCCTCGCTCTCGTCCGCCGCGAGCTTGACGCCGCCGGCCTTGCCCCGCCCGCCGATCAGCACCTGCGCCTTGACGACGACCGGATAGCCGACCTTGTTTGCTGCGGTGACCGCCTCATCGACGGTGCTGACCGCCTCGCCGTCAGAGACCTTCAGGCCGTGGCGGGCGAAGAGCTGCTTGCCTTGATACTCGAGTAGATCCATTGGCGGCGCGGGACTTTACTGGGAGGGCCTCAACAGCTGCTGGGCCCAATACTCGAGCAGGTGCATTGCGGCGCGGGACTCTAACGCAAGACGGGACGGCGCGCGCGGGCGCCCGGGCAGGGCATAATGCCCGCGCGATGCCCATTCCCAAGAACGTAACATTCGTCACCTTCGACGTGTACGGAACGCTGATCGACCACGACACCGGCATTTACGAGGCTTTCGCCGCCGAGGCCGCCCGCGACGGCGTGGAGCTCGACCGGGCCGAGCTGCTGGCGCACGTGCGCGAGATCACCCGCGAGATCGAGGGCGGTTCATACGAGCTCTATGCCGAGGTTCTGCGCCGCACCGCGATCGAGGCGGCAAAACGGATGAATTGGGCGCTGGAGCCCTCGCGCTCTGGGTTCCTGCCCGACTCCGTCCAGCGCTGGAAGCCGTTCAAGGAGACCAACATTCAGCTGGCCAAGCTCGCCAAGAAATACAAGCTTGGCCTGCTGTCAAACGTCGACGACAAGCTCCTGGGCCAGACCCGCCGGCACATCTCGACCGACTTCGACCTCGTCGTCACCGCCCAGCAGGTCCGCTCCTACAAGCCCGATCCGGCACACTTCACCGAGTGCGCCCGGCGCATGGGCGGCAAGCGCGGCTGGGTGCACATAGCCGCCAGCCACTACCACGACGTGGCGCCGTGCGTCAAAGCGCGGGTGCCAGTCATCTGGGTCAACCGCACCAAAGAGACGCTCGACTCCTCCCAGCGCAAGCCCACCGCGGAGGTTCTCAACCTCAAAGAGGCCGCCAAGCTGCTGGGCGTCTCCTGAGCCGGTGCGGGCTCTCGCCCTGCACCCCGATGTGCTGCTCACCACCAGCGCGATCTGGCAAACCAACTGCACGATCGTTCGTGGATCGGCCGAGCAGGGGGCGGAGACATTTCTAATTGACTCGCCGGTTCTGCCCGACGAGCTGGATGCGCTGCCGGCGCTGCTCGAGCAGTCCGGTTTCCCATCCCCGAGCGCTCTGCTGGCTACCCACGGCGATTGGGATCACCTGCTGGGACGGCTCGCCTTCCCGGGTGTCGCCCTGGGTGGCGCGGAGAGCACCTTGGAGCGTTTGTCCGCTGCGCCCGGAGCCGTTCAGCGCGAGCTGCGCGAGTTCGACAGTCGCTTCTACATTCAGCGCCCCCGCCCTTTGATGCTCGGCCAGGTCCAGGCGCTCCCGGTTCCAGGGCGCTGCGCAATCGGCGATCGCGAGCTCGAGCTGCACCCCGCCGACGGTCACACGGTGGATGGAATGGCCGTCTGGATTCCGTGGGCGCGTGTGCTCGTGACCGGCGACTATCTCTCCACGGTTGAGCCCCCGCAGGTCGGCGAGGACAGCTCGGCCGAGACCTATCTCGCGACGCTTGCCCGTCTGCGCCCGCTTCTCAGCACAGCCGAGCACGTCATCCCAGGTCACGGACAGGTGATGGGCTGCGAGCGGGCGCTCGCCGTCCTGGACGAGAACGTCGCTGCGCTCACTTAGGGGAGACGATCGTCGCGATCGGCGCGCCGGCCTGGATCGTCGCGCCCTCGCTGATCGGCAGCTCGGCGATCGTTCCCGCCTTGTGCGCGGTGATCTCGTTCTCCATCTTCATCGCCTCGATGATGCACAGCAGCTGACCCTCGGTGACGGTGTCGCCCTGCTTGACCAGGACCTTCCACATGTTGCCCTGCAGCGGCGAGGACAGGACGTCGGCCCCGCCCGTGACGCCGCCCGAGGAGCCCTTCCGCTCCGACCGTCTTGGGGCTCGTGCCCTGGCCCCGCCCGGCGCCGTGCCGTTTATCGCCGGGCCGCTCGCGCCCGCGCCTGCGCCCGCGAACGGGGGTCCGACGACCCGTACGTCAAAGCGCCTGCCCGACACCTCGACCTCGTAGGTGCGCTCCATCTGCTCCTCCGCCTCGTCCTCTGTGACGGCCGCGCCGCCATCCGGCTTGGGGAACGCAAGCGTCTTCAGCCACGCCTTGTCCTCCAGCAGGTCCCTGCACGTCTCGCCCCGCGCCCACTGCTCGGTCGCAAGCAGCGCGCGGTGGAACGGGATCAGCGTCTTCAGACCCTCGATCTCGTATTCGCCCAGCGCGCGCAGCATCCGCTGAGTGGCCTGCTCGCGGTCTGAGTCCCACACGATCAGCTTGGCGACCATCGGGTCATACATCGGCGAGACCTCTCCGCCGGCCTGCACGCCGGAGTCCACTCGCACGCCGGGGCCGGACGGCTCGCGGTAGGCCCCGATCCTGCCGGGCGCCGGCGCGAAGCCCTTGGAGGCGTCCTCGGCGTTGATCCTGCACTCGATCGCGTGCCCGCGCAGCTGCACGTCGGCCTGCGCGTAGGACAGTTCCTCGCCCGCGGCCGCTTTGATGCCCTCCTTGACGATGTCGATCCCGGTCGTCATCTCGGTCACGCAGTGCTCGACCTGCACGCGGGTGTTCATCTCCAGGAAGAAATACTCGGGCTCCTCCTGGGGGGTGGGCGGGCGGGTGGGCGGGCCCCCGTCCCCGGTGAACAAACCCTCGATCGTGCCCGCGCCCACATAGTTCACGGCCTTGGCGGCGTTCACGCCGATCTGCCCGATGCGCTCGCGCATCTGCGGATCGACGACCCATTCCGGCGCTGGACTCTCCTCGATCACCTTTTGATGGCGGCGCTGGATCGAGCAGTCGCGCTCGCCCAGGTGGATGACGTTGCCGTGGCGGTCGGCCAGCACCTGGACCTCGACGTGGCGCGGGTCGTGCAGGTAGCGCTCGAGATAGACGGTCGGGTCGGAGAAGAACTTCTCGCCCTCTCGGCTCGCCCCCTCGAAGGCGCTCTCCAGCTCGTCCGCGGACAGCGCCACGCGAAAGCCCTTGCCGCCCCCGCCGCCGGCGGCCTTGACGGCGACCGGAAAGCCGATCTCATCCGTGGCGATCTTCAGCGCGTCGGCGACGCTGGCCACCGCCTCGGTCGTGCCCGGCACGATCGGCACGCCGGCCGCCTGCATCAGCTCGCGCGCGCGCGTCTTGGAGCCCATCGCCTCGATCGCGCTCGCCGGCGGCCCGATGAACACGATCCCGGCGTCCTCGCACGCCGCCGCGAACGGGGCGTTCTCGGCGAGGAACCCGTAGCCGGGGTGGATCGCCTCCGCGCCTGCGCGCCTGGCGACGTCGAGGATCTTCTCTACGTTCAGGTAGTTCTCCGCCGCCGGCCCCTCTCCCAGGTTGTAGGCCTCGCCCGCGCGCTTAACGTGCGGGGCGTCGCGATCCAGCTCGGAGTACACCGCGACCGACGCCACGCCCAGCTCATCGAGCGCGCGCGCGACGCGAACGGCGATCTCGCCGCGGTTGGCTATCAGGACCCTGGTGAACATGAATTGGCCGCGGAAGCTTAGCGAGCGGGGACGCCCTTTCAGATCCGGCCGTGCCCGGCCGGATGAAAGCCGCCCCGCTTGGCTTGAGTGGTCCTCCCGGGCCGCGCCACGGCTGCTGGGCCGGGCCCGGCGGCCGGCGGTGGGTTCGCGCAGCCACCGCACGATCGACTCCCGGCGCGCGCGGCGTGCTCGATGCCGATCGGCGGCTTGCACCATGCCGGCTGCGCTAAAGATTGCACTAACTGGTGCACCACACCTGATCGTCTCGCAAATTGCGGCCTTTGTCGGTTCATCGCCGCCGCAAGCAGCTCGGCGACCTCGAGCCGGGGAAGCTCGAGAGCCCGCGCCTCGGTGAGCGATCGCGGTGGAGTGCTCCCTCCGCGATGCTGGTATGCGCGTATGAGGCGCACAATATTGTCCCTACCCGACGAGCTGGCCGACACCCTCACACGCGAGGCGCATCGCCTTCCACACATCGGCGTTCGCGATCGCCCGCGACGCGCTCGCCAGCCATCTTCACCTCGCTCCGACCCAGGCGCGTCCGCTGCCGTTCGCCGCGCTCGGACGCAGCGGCCGGCAGACCACGGCGGGGGACATGGAGAATCTGCTCGCGCGGCGTGCGAGAATACATGCATGACCAAGACCGATCTGCATGAGCTGGTGGACCGTCTGCCGGATAGCGCGGTTGATGGCGCTGCGATCCTCCTCGGAGAGATCAGCGACGGGCGCATCGACTCAGAGCAGGCGTGGTTCTGGACGCGCGAGTGGCAGGCGAGAGAGCGCGAGGCCGATGAGGACCGCGCGGGAGGCCGCGTCACGCGCTATGAGAGCGACGAAGAGTTCCTAGCGGCCCTGGACGAGCGCATGAAGTCGCTCGATGCCGACGCGTGAAGTCCTCGCGTCGTTCTGGCGTGATTGGGACCGGCTCGCCCCTCAGCAGCAGCGGGCCTTCCGCCAGGCGGTAGCGCAGTTCGTCGCCGATCTTGCCGGTGGCGGGTCGGAGCTTTCATCCGCGCCTGCGCGTCAAGCGGGTGCAAGGGCATCCCGGCGTGTGGGAGATGACATGGGCGTCAGATGGCCGCGCGACCTTCGAGTACGGCAGCGAGATTCGGCCTGGCGAGCCGCATGTCATTTGGCGGCGCATCGGCACGCACTCTGTCTTCCGCCGGCCGTGAGCGCACCGGTGACTTTGTGGTTGTCTCGACGCCCAGCGGAAGATGACTGTCACCGTGTTGCACCCGGTCCCGTTGGACGCGCTGCAAGTTAAGCCGAGCGATATTGCCTAAAAATACCCAGCCTTCTTGCGGTCCTCCATCGCCGCCTCGCTGACGCGATCGTCCGCCCGGGTCTCCCCGCGCTCGGTGATCCGCGTGGACGCTATCTCCAGCACCACTTCCTCGAGCGTCGCCGCCCGCGAGGAGACTCCGCCCGTGCAGCTCATGTCGCCGACCGTGCGGTAGCGGACCGTCTCTGAGAACACCTCCTCGCCGTCGATCAGCTCGGTGCCCTCGCGCCAGGCGTAGAGCATGCCGTCGCGCCGGAACACCTCGCGCTCGTGGGCGAAGTAGATCGAGGGGACCTCCAGCCGCTCGCAGTCGATGTACTCCCACACGTCGAGCTCCGTCCAGTTGGACAGCGGGAACACGCGCACGTGCTCGCCCTTGTGGATGCGCCCGTTGTACAGGTTCCACAGCTCCGGGCGCTGGTTCTTTGGGTCCCATTGGCCGAAGTCGTCGCGAAACGACATCACGCGCTCCTTCGCGCGGGCGCGCTCCTCGTCGCGCCGGGCGCCGCCGAACGCCGCGTCGAAGCCGTGCTCGGCGATCGCGTCCAGCAGCGTCACCGTCTGCAAGCGGTTGCGCGAGGCCCGCGGTCCCTTCTCCTCGACGACCCTGCCGCTGTCGATCGAGTCCTGCACGCTCGCCACGATCAGCCGCTCGCCGAGCTCGGCCACGCGCCGGTCGCGATACTCGATCACCTCCGGGAAGTTGTGCCCCGTGTCCACGTGCATCAACGGGAACGGGAACTTCGCCGGGCGAAACGCCTTCTCCGCCAGCCGCAGCAGCACGATCGAGTCCTTGCCGCCGCTGAACAGCAGCACCGGGCGCTCGAACTCCGCGGCCACCTCCCGCATCACATGAATCGCCTCGGACTCCAACGCCCCCAGATGACTCAGCTGAGGGCCCGCCGCGGCGCTCACCTTGCGCTCTCCGTACGCGGGCATGAGGACGCAGATCCAGCGCTGCTATGCGTTCTCATGGAGGCCGCACTCGGTCTTGCTCGTGCCTGCCCAGCGCCCCTCGCGGCCGGCGCCCGGCTGCGTGCACGGGGCGCAGCCGATCGACTCGTAGCCCTGGTCGTGCAGCGGGTTGTAGGGCAGGTCGCGCTCGTGGATGCGCCGCCACAGGTCCTTGTCGGTCCAGTGGGCCAGCGGGTTGTACTTCCACAGGCCGCGCTTGGAGTCGCGTTCGATCAGCTCCGCGTCGGCTCTCGTCGGCCCCTGCTCGCGGCGAATGCCTGTTATCCATCCCTCCGCGCCCGTCAGGGCGGTCTCCAGGGCCGCGACCTTGGCGACCGAGCAGCAGTGCTCCGGCCCGCTCCATGGGAGCTCCGGATTGCTCGCGTCCTGCACCTCGATCTTCACGCCGAAGCGCTCCTCGAACGCGCGCCAGGTCTGCAGCGTCTCTGCGAAGAGGACGCCGGTGTCGATCGTCACGATCCTCACCGCCTTGCCGGGGGCGGTGGGGGTCATCTCTTCATTGAGTCGCAGCAGCTCATCGAGCAGCACCGACTCCTCCTTCTGAAACGAGCACAGCAGCACCGCCCGCTCGCCGTGGCGCGCCGCCTCGCGCAGCGTGTGGGTCAGGCTCAGCGCCGGGTCAACCCCGGGGGTCGATCTGGCCATGTCGCGCTCCAATGCTGGCTCTAGTGGTGGCATCTGATCTCTTCATGTCCTCTCTTATCGGTCATCGCGACCTGTCCTATACCGCGCACTCGCCCTCGCCGCGAATCACTTCGAAGGGAACGCTCCTGTTCCAGTCGATGAACTGGTTCATCGTCTCCAGCCCGAAGTCGACGGGCATCGACAGGTCCTTGACCAGCTCCTCGAGCTCGCTCGTGCCGACGCGCTGCGCGAACGCGCCCCACGCCTCGCCGTCCTCGCGGCTCGACTCGTAGTGGCGGATCCAGCGCTCGATCGCCTCGGGCACCCGCTTGGCCGGCAGGCGCAGTTTCAGCCGCTGGCCGAAGGCCACGTCCGCGCCTTCGTACACCCCGCCGACATGGGGGATGTAGGCGGGGATCGTGTGCTCGCCGACTTTGATCGACGCGCCGTAGAAGCCGATGTCGGCGACGTGGTGCTGAGCGCACCCGTTCGGGCAGCCGCTCATCTTGATGTGCATCTGGCGGGTCAGCGGATCGGTGAGGTCCATCTCCTCGATCCTCTCCTGGACGGCCTGGTTGAGACCCATCGAGCTCGTGATCCCGAGCTTGCACGAGTCCGTGCCCGGGCACGACACCACGTCATCGATCTCGCGCGACCCGGCGTCGCCGAGGCCGAGCTGCGACAGCGCCTGCCACACGTCGTAGACGCTCTCATGGCGCACCCAGCGCAGCACGAGGTTCTGCTGGACGGTCGTGCGGGCGTATCCGCCCGAGTGCTCGCGCATGATCTGCGCCAGCCCGCGGAACTGCTCGGGCGTGAGATCGCCGCGCACGATCTTGACCTCGACCGTCACGTACCCGTCCTGCTTCTGCTCGGCGACGTTCGCCGCACGGAAGCGCTCGAACTCGGACAGGTCGCCGTTCGGGCTGCCGTATGTCTGCGGCGGCGCCGGCGCGGACTCGCGCTCGTCGTCGACGAACAGGCGCTGCTCGACCGAGAAGTCCCGTTCGGAGACCCAGTCTCCGCGCAGCTCCTCCTCGACCTGGCTGCGCAGCTCCTCGATGCCGTACTTGTCCACGAACACCTTGATCCGCGCGCGCGCGCGGTTGACGCGCAGCCACTCCTGGCGGTCGAAGATCCGGAACACGGCCTCGGCGATCCTCAGGTACTCGCCGTTGTCGAGCTCCACGAACTCGTACAGCACCGGCGCCACGCGCGGCATGATCGACGTGCCGCCGCCGACGAGCATCTGCGCCCCGCGCACCGGGCGGGCGGGGCCACCATTCGTTGCGATCTCGCGAACGCGCGCCCTGTAGGCGATGTCGTGGATCTGGCTGATCGCGCGCCCCTGCTCGGAGCCGTCGAACGCCGTCTTGATCTTGCGCGGCATCGCCTGGGTGGTCGGATGGCGCACGAAGTAGCGCACGTACGCGCCCGCGTACGGCGTCATGTCGAACAGCTCGTCGCCGGCCACGCCCGCCCACGGGTCGCCGGTGACGTTGCGGACCGTGTTGCCGCAGCCCTCGCGGCTGGACAGCCCGGCCTCGCCCAGCTCGCGGATCGCCTGCTCGACTTCGGGCAGCGGGAATGTGGTGCATCTGGATGTTCTGGCGTGTCGTGACGTGGCCCTTGTTCAGCGGCACGTACCGTTCGACCACGTCGGCGAAGGACTCCATCTGCTCCGGCGTGATGCCGCCGAACGGCAGCTTCACGCGGATCATCTGCACATCCGGCTGGCGCTGGCCGTACACGCCCTGCTTGAGGCGGAACTTGATGAACTCGTCTTCGGGCATGCTCGCCCGCGAGGAACCTGCCGGCCTCGGTCTTGAAGTCGTCGAACTCCTGCTCGAGGATCGGGATCACGTGCCCGGGCACGTTCTGCAGGACCTCGGGGTCCTCGAGCGTGCCGCGCGGTGCGGCTGGTACGGATGCTGGCTCCATCACGAACCTCCTGATCCGGGCGCTGCGGCCCGGGCTGCTTTCGACGATTGCCGCGGGGCGAGAGTATTGAGGCTAAAGCCTAGCGGCTTTCAGGTGTTTATCCAGGGATCGGACAAAATCCGCGTCGTCCTCGCGCGATCACGCCTTCGAGCATAGCCGCGCGCGTCCACCGGTCCGGGGCTCTCGGGCCGCCACCGCGGCGCGGCGGGGCGGTCTCGTCCAGAAGCGCTCCAGCGCCGCGGCGATCGCCGCGGCCTCCTCGGCCGTGGCCGAGCCCGCGATCGTGGCTGGCGGGGCTGCTGTGGCGGCATCGGCGGCATCGGTGCGAGCCGGCGTTCGCTCAGAGCGGGATGTTGCCGTGCTTGCGCCGCGGGCCGGGCTCGCGCTTGGATCTGCAGCGTGTCGCAGCGCCGCGATCAGCCGCGGGCGGGTCTCGTGCGGGACGATCACGTCGTCGATGTAGCCGCGCTCGGCGGCCGTGTAGGGGTTGGCGAAGCGGGCCTTGTAGTCCTCCATCAGCTTCTTGCGCCGCTCCTCGCGGCGTCGGGCTGCGCGGCGAGGTCGCGCCGGTAGATGATGTTGACCGCGCCCTCCGGGCCCATCACCGCGACCTCGGCCGTCGGCCAGGCGAAGTTGAAGTCCGCGCCAGCAGGTGCTTGGAGGACATCACGTCGTAGGCGCCGCCGTAGGCCTTGCGCGTGATCACGGTGAGCTTCGGCACGGTCGCCTCGGCGAACGCGTACAGCAGCTTGGCGCCGTGGCGGATGATCCCGCCCCACTCCTGCGCGGTGCCGGGCAGGAAGCCGGGGACGTCGCAGAAGGTGAGCAGCGGGACGTTGAACGCGTCGCAGGTGCGCACGAACCGCGCGGCCTTGGCGGAGGCGTCGATGTCGAGCACGCCCGCCAGCTGGGCCGGCTGGTTGCCGACGATGCCGACCGCGTACGCCGTCCAGGCGAGCGAAGCCGCAGATGATGTTCTTGGCGTAGTGCTCGTGCACCTCGAAGAACTCTCCGTCGTCGACGATCAGCCTGACCACGTCGCGCATGTCGTAGGGCTTGTTCGGGTTGTCCGGCACGACGTGGTCGAGCTCGGGGTCCATCCGCTGCGGGTCGTCGCTCGGCGCACGCGGGGCGCGGTCTGCAGGTTGTTCTGCGGCAGGAAGCTCAGCAGGTAGCGGCAGTCCTCCAGGCACGCGTCCTCGTCGTCGGAGGCGAAGTGGGCGACGCCGGACTTGGTGTTGTGCGACATCGCCCCGCCCAGCTCCTCGAACTCGACCTCCTCGCCCGGTGACGGTCTTGATCACGTCGGGGCCGGTGATGAACATGTGCGAGGTCTCCTTGACCATGAAGACGAAGTCGGTGATCGCCGGCGAGTACACGGCGCCGCCGGCGCACGGGCCCATGACGAGGCTGATCTGCGGGATCACGCCCGAGCAGCGGACGTTGCGCACGAACACGTCGCCGTAGGCGCCCAGCGAGACGACGCCCTCCTGGATGCGCGCGCCGCCGGAGTCGTTGATGCCGATCACCGGGCAGCCGATCTTGGCGGCGAGGTCCATGATCTTGCACATCTTCTCGCCCATCACCTCGCCGAGCGAGCCGCCGAACACGGTGAAGTCCTGGCTGAACACGCACACCGTGCGCCCTTCGATCGTGCCGTGGCCGGTCACGACGGCGTCGCCCCAGGGCCGGTTCTTCTGCATGTCGAACTCGTAGGTGCGGTGGCGCACGAACGTGTCGAGCTCCTGGAAGGAGCCTGGGTCGAGCAGCTTCTCGACGCGCTCGCGGGCGGTGTACTTGCCGCGTGCGTGCTGCTTCTCCTCGGCCTCCGGCGAGGAGTGGATCGCCGCCTCGCGCAGCTCGTGCAGCTGGGCGAGCTTCTCCTCGTAGGTCTCCGGCGCCTTCTGGCGCGGCGGTTTGCGGTGCCCGCTGCGCGAAGCGGCCAGCAGCGCGGCGTCGGTCTGGCGGTCGTGTGAGCTCGCGGCCATCGGGCGCGGGATGTTATCCGCGTGCTGGCGCTCGGGCGAGTCCCGGTCGCGCTCGGGTCGGGCGCGGGGCGGGCTCAGGCCCGCGAGAACGGCCGGTGGTGCGCTGCGCCGAGGCGGTCGAGCACTCCGGTGAGCACCGCTTCGGTCTGCTGTTCGAGCTCGGCCAGCTCGGCGGAGATGTCCGTGTCGGGGGCCTCGGCGGCGGGCTCGTCGGACACCGGTTCCTGTGGCGCGGACTTCTCGGGCGCCGGCTGCTGTGCGGCGGACTCCTCGGGCGCCGGCTCCTCGATCTCGACCGCTGCGACCGGCTCGGGCTCGGGTTCGGGCTGTTCTTTGCGGCGTCGAAAAAGTCGAGCCCAGAACCCGATACGTGGCTCGGGCTCGACGATCTCCGGCTCCGGCTCCGGTTCCGGCTCGACCTCGGGTATGACCTCGATCGACTCGGGCTTCGGATCTGGCTCGGGTCCGCTCCCGGCGATCAGACGACTCGCCGAGAGCGTGACCTTGGTGCCCCAGCCGGAGGGCTCGATCTCGACTCTGCCGCTGACCTCGCCCCCGGCCCCGTCCGCCGCCTCCCAGTCGACGGTGCGCTCGGGCACGGTCCCCGTGATACGGATATGGCCCAGCTCGCCGAGATGGCGGGCCAGCGTCGCCGGGTCGCTCAGCTCGGCCCACAGCTCGGGCGGGGACTTGACGAGGGTGCGTTGCACCTCCGAGGAGACGCTCATCGTCCACGGTGTTCGCGCGCGCCCGCGCGACTCCTCCTATGCGGCGCCCATGCAGGGCCTATGCGGTGGCCGGCGTCGTGCGCGGAGCGATCAGCCCGCGCTCGTGCAGCACCTCGGCAAGCTGCACGGCATTCAGCGCGGCGCCCTTGCGCAGATTGTCGGCCACGATCCACAGGTCCAGGGCGCGCTCGTGGCCGGGGTCGCGGCGGATGCGCCCGACGAACACGTCGTCCTGGCCGGACGCGTCGATCGCCAGCGGGTACAGCGCCGCGGCGGGGTCGTCGAGCACCCTCACGCCGGGCGCGCCGTCCAGCAGCTCCCGCGCGCGCTCGGGGGACAGCTCGTGGCGGGTCTGCACGTTGACGGCCTCGGAGTGGCCGTTGAGCACCGGCACGCGCACGCAGGTCGCGCTGACGCGGATCTCAGGGTCGGCGAGGATCTTGCGGGTCTCGTTCATGAGCTTGCGCTCCTCGTCGGTGTGATCCTCGCCCGCGGCGAACGAGCCGGCGTGGGGAAGGGCGTTGAATGCGATCTGGTGCGCGTAAGCGTCGGGCGGGGCGATCTCGCGCTCGTGCAGCAGCGCGTGAGACTGGTCGAGCAGCTCGTCGACCGCGCGCCTGCCCGTGCCCGAGACCGCTTGGTAGGTCGAGATCACCAGCCGCTCGATCTGAGCCTCTCGGTGCAGGGGCGCCAGCGCGACGACGAGCTGCATCGTCGAGCAGTTCGGGTTGGCGACGATCCCGCGGTGTGAGGCCAGCGCGTCTGGGTTGACCTCGCTGACGACCAGCGGCACGTCGTCGTGCATGCGCCAGCGCGAGGAGTTGTCGATCACGACCGCCCCGGCGTCGGCGAACCGAGGCGCCCACTCGCCGGAGGCGGCCCCGCCGGCGGAGAACAGCGCCAGGTCGAACCCCTGGATCGCCTCCTCGTCGAGCCCCCGCACGACCAGACCGTCCTGGAGCTCGCGCCCGACCGAGCGCTCGGAGGCGAACGGCACCAGCTCGCCCGCCGGAAACGCGCGCTCTCCCAGCAGCTCCAGCATCAGCGTGCCGACCTGGCCGGTGGCGCCGACGACCGCGACTCTGTATCCCTCGCTCATGCAGCCAGGGTACTGCGGGCGCGTGTCGGCTCCAGGCCGGTCAGGCGCCCGTATGGGCGACCATGAGGAAGACGGTGATCACCACGAGCAGGTCCATCAGCGCGCCGACCCCGCCGACCCGGCGTACGAGCGAGTCGTGCTCGGCGCTGAACGTCACCGCCCCATCGCCCGCTCCGGCCACGTCTGAATCCGCAACCTCGATCAGGCGCTTCTCGCGCGGTCCCAGATACATGCCCTCGACAGCCCCGATCACGATCGCCACGCCGAGGCCCCACTGCACGAAGAACGCGTGCCAATAGTGCAGGTGCGAGGCGAGATAGATGCCGAACACCACGATCGCCGCCACCCCCGGCATGATCACCCGCTGGCTGATCGCGTGCATCGCCCGGTACAGCGCGGGCAGCGCGCGCGGGTCGGCCCTGGTGACGGCGCCGAGCAGCACCGGATAGGCGAACGTCGCGCCGAACGCGAACACGACGGCGAGGATGTGCAGGGCGAGGATGACTTCGTAGAAGGCGATGGCGAGCACGGGCGAAGCCTATTGGAAGCCGATGATGTCCCAGGCCGCACATGTGCGGCCTGGCGACCCCGCGCATGCGCGGGGTCGTGACCTGCCGCATGCGGCAGGTCATTCCGACGGCGCATGCTGGCCGATCGAAGATCCCATGATCTTCGATCGGTGGCGGAGCCGCACATGTGCGGCTCCGAGGCAGGGCCGCATGCGGCCCTGCTCGATCGGCGCATGCGCCGATCGCGGGAGCGCGCATGCGCGCTCCCGGACATGCCGCATGCGGCATGTCCCCTCTAAAACGTCGGCGTATAGCGCCCGAACACGTCGCGCATCGCGCCGCACACCTCACCGAGCGAGCAGCGGTCGTGCAATGCGGCGCGGATCGCCGGCAGCAGGTTCTCGCTCCCCCGGGCAACCTCTCGCAGCTCCTCCAACCGTCGCGTGACGAGCTCCTGGTCGCGATCGGCCTTGAACGCGGCCAGCCGGGCCACCTGTTCGCGCTCAGACTCGGGATCCACGCGCAGCAGGTCAGGTACCTCGGCGGCGTCTTCGACGTACTCGTTGACCCCGACCACGATGTCCTGGCCGATCCGGTAGCGCTCCTGATAGCCCCAGGCGGACTCGTCGATCTCGCCGGTGATGAACTGGATCGCGTTGACCGACCCCCCAAGGCAATCGACCTTCTCGATCAGCTCCTGCGCGCGTGACTGGATCTCATCCGTCAGCGACTCGACGTAGTAGGAGCCGGCGAACGGGTCGACGGTGTCGGCCGCGCCGGACTCGGCGGCGAGGATCTGCTGGGTGCGCAGCGCGATCTTGGCGGCGCGCTCGGTCGGCAGCGCCAGCGCCTCGTCGAAGCCGTTTGTGTGCAGCGACTGGGTGCCGCCGCAGACGGCGGCGAACCCCTGCAGCGCGACGCGCACGATGTTGTTCTCCGGCTGCTGCGCTGTCAGCGTGACGCCGCCGGTCTGAGTGTGAAAGCGCAGCATGCTCGCCTTCGGGCTGGTGGCGCCGAACCGCTCGCGCATGATGTGCGCCCACATGCGCCGCGCCGCCCTGAACTTGGCGACCTCCTGGAAGACGTTGTTGTGGCCATTGAAGAAGAACGCCAGCCTTGGGGCGAACTCGTTGACGTCGAGTCCCTTCTCGATCGCCGCGGTCACATACGCGATCCCCGAGCACAGCGTGAACGCGACCTCCTGCACCGCCGAGCAGCCCTTCTCGCGGAAGTGATACCCGGAGATCGAGATCGTGTTCCAGCGCGGCACGTTTTTGTGGCAGTACTCGAACAGGTCGGTCGTCAGCCGCATCGTCGGGCCGGGCGGGTAGATGTAGTTGCCGCGCGCGATGTACTCCTTGAGCACGTCGTTCTGGGTCGTGCCCCGCAGGGCCTCGCTCGGCACGCCCTGCTCGGCGCCGACGAGCTCATACAGCAGCAGCAGGCACGCGGCCGGGGCGTTGATCGTCATCGACGTGGACACCTGATCGAGGGGAATGCCGTCGAAGGCGGTGCGCATGTCATCGATCGTGTCGATCGCCACGCCCGTGCGCCCGACCTCGCCGAGGCAGCGCGGATCGTCGGAGTCAAGCCCGAGCTGGGTGGGCAGGTCGAACGCCATCGACAGGCCGGTCGAGCCCTTGGACAGCAGGTAGCGGTAGCGAACGTTCGACTCCTTTGCGGAGGCGTAGCCCGCGTACTGGCGCATCGTCCAGGTCTGCTTGCGATACATCTCGCGGTGCACGCCGCGCGTGTACGGGAACGCACCGGGCTCGCCCAGGTCGAGCTCCTCGGGCAGGTCTGACTCGGTATAGAGCGGCGCGATCTCGATGCCAGAGTCGGTGAACCGGCGCGGATCGTCGGGCCCGACGATCGGGGCGACGGTCAAGTGCTCGTCTATCTGGGTCATGCAGGCAGGGTATCCTGCGCGCATGCCCACCTGTCTGGTCACCGGCGGCGCCGGATTCCTCGGCTCGCACCTGTGCGACGAGCTGCTGGCGCGCGGGCATCGGGTGATCTGCGCGGACAACCTCGAGACGGGAACGCTTCAGAACATCGAGCACATCCGCGACCCCGACCGGTTCGTGCACCTGGGCGTTGACATCATCGAGCCGTACTACATCGACGAGCCGGTCGACTACGTCTACCACCTCGCCTCGCCGGCCTCGCCGATCGACTATCTGCGCCTGCCGCTGCACACGCTGAAGGTCGGCTCCTACGGCACCCATCACACGCTCGGCCTGGCCAAGGCCAAGCGCGCGCGATTCCTGATCGCCTCAACGAGCGAGGTCTACGGCGACCCACTCGAACACCCCCAGTCCGAGACCTACTGGGGGCACGTCAACCCGATCGGCCCGCGCGGGGTCTACGACGAGGCCAAGCGGTATGCGGAGGCGCTGACGATGGCCTATCACCGCCAGCAGGGCGTGGACACGGCGATCGTGCGGATCTTCAACACGTACGGCTCGAGGATGCGCCCGCACGACGGCCGTGCGGTCCCGACGTTCCTGCGCCAGGCGCTCGCGAACAGGCCGATCACAGTATTCGGCGACGGCTCGCAGACGCGCTCGTTCTGCTACGTCAGCGATCTGATTCGCGGGATCATTGCGCTCGCGGAATCGGGGCACCACGACCCGGTGAACATCGGCAACCCCGACGAGTTCACGCTGCTGGAGCTGGCCGAGACCGTCAGGGAGCTGACGGGGTCGAGCTCGGAGATCGTGCACGAGGCGCTGCCGGTCGACGACCCCAAGCAGCGCCGGCCGAACATCGCGCTGGCGCAGGAGCTGCTCGGCTGGTCGCCGGAGGTGTCGCTGAAGGAGGGGCTTGCGCGCACGATCGAGCAGTCCGGGGTCGATCTGCTGATCGGCGGTCCGCGCTGACATTCATTTGACCGCTACATATGACAGTCTGAGGCGTTGTGAGCAGAGAGATGGGACCACGTTCCGCGGGAACGGCCGCTCCGCCCACCCCACCGGTCGAGGATCGGCCGGTTTCCTCCACGCCTGTGCGCTCACGGACGGCGAGGCGTGTCGCGGGCGCGGGCGTGTCGGGCGCTGGCCTGTCGACGGGCGCGAGCGTGTCCACCGGCGCACCGGTGTTGGCGCAAGAGGTCATGTCTGAGGCGACCGCGCGCAGGGAGCACTCCGATCGTGACATGCGCAGCAAGCGCCCGCCGGCGCTGTCGTTTCTGCTGCGCATGGACACGGCGCGCCGCGCCGGACGCGTGATCCTGCTGCTGGCGCTCGACTTCGCCGGCGTGGCGCTGGCGATATTCACCGCGCTCGCGCTCAAGGAACTGGTGCTCGGCAGCCCGAACGCGACACACGCCTACGAAGAGACCAGGCATTTCATCCCGTTCGCCTACCTGCTGACGGCGCTGCTGTTCGCCCGCTCTGGGCTGTACGCGGCCCGCTCGCAACGCCCGGGGTCCTCGCGGATCGTGGGCTCGCTGTTCCAGGTCGCGTTCGTCGCGCTGCTGTTCGCCGTGGTCAGCGGCGAACAGTTCTCGAGCTTCTACATATTCTGGGGCTCGCTGGCGTTCGCGCTGCTGTACGTCTCCTGCCTGCGGGCGGGCTATGAGGCGGCGACGGGTATGGCGCTGCGGGCCGCCGGCTACCGGAGCAGGACGGTGCTGGTGGGCACGGGCGAGCACATCTCAGACGTCGCCCACGCGCTGGGCCAGGGCACGCACCACGCGCCACTGGATGTCGTCGGGTACCTGTCGCTGCGCCCCCTGCCCGATAACGGGCTGCGCTGCATGGGCGCGCTGGCAGACCTGGACGAGGTGCTCAAGGCAGAGCGCATCGACGAGGTGATCATCGCCGACTCGGACTTTCCCCAGCTCGAGGCCGTAGAGCTCGTGGACCGCTGCCACCGGCGCGGTGTGCGCGTGCGGATCGCGCCGTCGACGATGGAGATCCTGATCCACCGCGCCGAGTTCGTCCCGGGCCAGCGGGTGCCGCTGTTCGAGCTCGGGCCGCCCGTGTTCGAGGGCATCGACTTCGCGCTGAAGCGCACGTTCGATCTGATCGGCGCGACCCTGCTGCTGATCCTGCTCAGCCCGTTGCTGGCGCTGATCGTGCTCGCGGTGCGCGTCAGCTCGCGCGGGCCGGTCGTGTTCCACTCAACCCGCCGGGGTATCGGGCAGCGGCCGTTTCCGTGCCTGAAGTTCCGCACGATGCACACCGACGCCGAGCAGCGCCAGGCCGACCTGGAAGAGCTCAACGAGGCCTCGGGCGCGCTGTTCAAGATCCGCGAGGACCCGCGCCTGACGCCGGTCGGACGGGTGCTGCGGCGGTTCTCGCTGGACGAGCTGCCCCAGCTCGTGAACGTGATCCGGGGCGAGATGTCGCTCGTCGGGCCGCGACCGCTGCCCGAGCGCGACTACGAGATGCTCGAGGACTGGCACCGCAAGCGCTATCTCGTGCTGCCCGGGATCACCGGGCTGTGGCAGGTCTCAGGGCGCGCGGAGCTCGACTTCGACGATCTCGTGCACCTGGACTTCATCTACCTCGAGCGCTGGTCGCTGGCACTGGACCTGACGATCCTGCTCAAGACGCTGCCCGCGGTGATCTCCCGGCGTGGGGCATATTGAAGCGGGGGGAGGGCAGGCCCTGGGCGGGGGGGCTCGCCAAAATCCCTCCCGCCGTGGAGGGCGCAGGCGTCGGGCCGGCAAAGCCGGCCCTTGCAGTGGGCTCTGAACTCGTGGTCTGAGTCGGGGATGGAGGATAGGGGGCGTGCGCCCTCCGCTCATGGATCCTGCTGCTATCTCCCGGCGAGACGACTGCTGATTTTGCCCACGCACGGGCGCTCCGGTCGCGCGAGGGCGCTTTCGTAGACTCGCCAAGTCTCGCGTCCCACGTCCTGCCAGGTCCACGCAGGCGCGGTCAGCGAGGACTCGCCAGCTGTGTCGGCACTGGGATCGGGCGCCTCGGGGATCACGACCACGCGCTCGCGCTCGAATCCGAGTTCGGTGACGGCTTCGGCGGCGAGCACCTCGGTGGGAACGATCACGTGGGTCGCGCGCTGCACAGCGAGATGGCGCAGGCGCAGGTGGATGCCGCCGCCGCGCAGTCGCTCGCTCAGGCGGGTGAGCGCGCCGAGCTCGTGGATGGTCACGACCATCGGGCACGGGCTGTGCAGCATCGCGCCCTGCATCCACGGCGCATGGAACACGTCCGCCCGGCGCGGGCGATGGGTCTCGACGATCTCCCCGCGCGCATCGCCCGTGTCGCGCAGCGCGCGCAGCAGGCAGCGCGCATACCGTCCGACGTCGCGCGGGTCCGCCGACGGGCGGCTGTCGAACGCGACCCTCATCGGGACGTCATCCATCCGGACGCCGTCTCGTCATACCGCAGCCCTGCCGGGCCGGTGCGTGCGATCACGTCATCTCCCGAACGTGCACTCAGCCAACATAAACGGTTTTGCGCAGGGTTGTGCAGCGATGACAGCTTTGCTGCACCAAGTTAGCCTTCCTGGCCAATGCCGTCGCGCGCGTATCACGAGGCGCTCTGGGAAGCCGTGCCTGTCGGGTTGCAGCCGCCTGACTTTGACCTGCGCCGGCGCTTCTTGCTGGAGCACGTCGCCGCCGGGGAGCGCGTGCTGGACGTCGGCTGCGGCGAGGGCTGGTTCACGACCGAGCTCACCCGCGCCGGGGTGCAGGTCGTGGGCATTGACGTCGCCGAGGAGCCGCTGCGGCGCGGGCGCGAGCGCGAGCCTGACCTCGGGCCGGACCTGCGGCTCCTCGACGCCGATGGGCCGTGGCCGCTGGATGACGCGAGCTTCGACGTGGTCTGGGCGGGGGAGACGATCGAGCACGTCGCCGATACCGCCGGCTGGCTGTCGGAGATACGGCGCGTGCTGCGCCCGGGCGGGCGATTGCTGCTGAGCACGCCCAACCACGGACGGCTGCTCGTGCTGTGGCTGGCGTGCTCGCGGCGCGCGTTCGAGGCCCACTTCGACCCTCGCGCCGATCACCTTCGCTACTACACGCGCGCCGGTCTCACCCGCCTGCTCGGCGAGCTCGGGTTCGAAGATGCAGCAGTGCGCGCAGCCGCTGGGCCGCCCGGCGCTCGGCGGGTGTTGCTGGCCTGCGCCGTGCGCGCCCGCTGGTAACTGTCCTCGGGAGCGCACCGGCTCTCGCGCGCGATCTGGCGCGCACGCCGGCGAGGCCCAATATCCCGAGCGCCCCGGCGCGCCTGCGGGCGTGGTTCTGGCCACCGGCGCTCGGGCGGGAGAGCCTGCCCGTGGCAAGCGCGCTCCCGGCGCTCCCGGCGGCCCCGGTTGCGCGCAGCGCCTGGACGTAGTCGTTGTAGATTTCGACCGATTCGGAATTGGGATACGGGGGGGCGACGGCTTCGGGCGCGATCGACTCGGGGTTCAGGTAGATCGCGGCCTGCAGCTCTTTGAGGGCGATCGCAGGTTCGCCCGAGAGGTCGTACCGGGCGAGCGCGAGCCACGTCTGCGGGTTGGACGGCTGCAGGCGCACCGCCCGCTGCAGCGTGGCCTTTGCGATCGCGGGCTCGCCGGTGTCATGCTGAATCGTCGAGAGGGTGATGAGCGCCTGTGCCGACAGCGGGTCGCGCGCTACGGCGGTCTGCGCCTTGGCCAGCGCCCCGTGTGGGTTGGCGGCGAGCAGGTTGAGCGCTTCCTGGGAGGCGTCGACCGAGCGCTGCGGCTGCCACTGCGACCAGGCGGCGAGCAGCGCGGCGATCACCGCGCACGCGGCAACGCCCACGCGCATCGGTCCGATCTCGCGCAGCGACCGTGGCCCCAGAGCTTCGGAACGCGCGCTCCGTCCGCCCGCGGGCGCCGTCCGTGTGGCCATAGCACCGAGAGCCGGTGCTCCCGCCGGGGGCACGGCCGACCATGCGCGTGCGGACGCCGAGTCGCTCTTCCACGCGCTTAACGGACCGCGACCGAAGCCGGGAGACACTCGCCTTTGGCTCGCATCCCCGTTTCGGCCAGCGAGCCAGCCGGCGCACAGCAGCGCCACGAACGCGTCGCCGGGCACGTACCAGGTCCAGTCCACGAGCGAGTGCACGCCGAACACGACCACCAGGCAGAGCATGCTGAGCATGCCGATGCGCTCGGGCGTATATCGCCTGAGATCTCGTCCACCCGGCTCATGCTCGTCCAGTCGTCGCCACCCCGGTCTGGCGCCGGCGCGGATCTGCAGCCACGCGCGCCAGCCGCTCCAGCGCCGGTTGAACGGGTGCGTCGCGCGGCCCGCCGCGGCCATCCACGCGAGCAGCAGCGCGAGCGCAAGCGCGAGACCGACCAGGCCAAGGTCGGCGAGCGTCTGCACGAGGAACCCGTGCGCGTGCTTGACTTCGAGCAGCGCGGTGCGGTAACGCAGGCTCGCCGTTTCGAAGCCGTCGGCGCCGGCTCCCACGATCGGGTGGGCGTCGAACACCTGCAGCGCCTCCTTCCAGTAGCGCGCGCGCACGCTCGCCACCGCGGTCAGGCGCCCGGGGGTGTTGGGGGGCGGTTTGGCGTTGGGGTTGGTCAGCGCGTCGACCGCGTGGGAGATGCTGCCGGTGAATCCGCGATGGCTGTGCGCCAGCGCGCCCGCGAACGCGACCAGCGCGAGCACGATCAACGCCAGCAGGATGGCGCCCGCACGCGTGCGCGTCACCCGCGCGGGCGCTCGCCGGCCCGTGATGAAGCCGATCGCGATCCCCGCGAGCGTGAGCAGCAGGACCATCGCCAAGAGCAGCACCCCCAGCTGATGGCCGGCGGCGGCGCGCTGCGCCAGCGGGATGTTGTCGGTGCTGAGGACGTGGCGCGAGAAGTCCCAGCCGACGACTGCGCCGGCGCCGAGGCCGCCGACGATCAGCACCGCCGCCCCGCGCAGGCGCAGCGGCACGATGCAGAACCACAGCGCCAGCCCGATCGCCAGCGCGGCGAGCGCTCCGCGCGAGTAGGCGAGCATCAGTGTCACCAGCAGGATGCCCATCGCCGGATAGGCGAGCGCGTTCAGCAGCGCGTGCCCGGCGCGGCGCGCGCCCAACCACATGCAGCAGATCGCGCCCATCGCCGCGGTCAGTCCGATCGCGTTCCAGTAGCCGTACGGTTCCTCCAGTCGCGCGTACGTGCTCGCGGGAGCGATGCTGGGAAAGACCTTTGTAGCCAGCGCGTAGGAGCACACGAGCACCGCCGCCAGCGCCAGCCCGCCGAGGATCGCCGGCCAGCGGTCGGGTGCCAGGCGCACGAGCGCGACCGCCGCGCCGAACACGGCGCCATAGGCGAGCAGCCTGTTCGCGTCCTGCCAGCTTGCGTCCGGCTGCACCGACCACACGATCGACAGCCCGCTGAGGGCGGCGAACGCGAGCAGCAGCCCGACCGGCCACAGCCCGTGCTTGGGCCCCTCCACCAGCGATCGCGCGGCGGGCGTGAGCAGCACCGCCACCGCCACCGCCAGCCCCGAGCCGAGCGTCAGCACGATCTCGGTGCTCGTCATCGATTCCAGGTTGAGCCCGCCCTTGGCCAGGAACGTGATCAGGCACGCGATCGCCGCGGTCAGCAGCGTCGGCCACCACAGCGCTCCCGAGCGCAGCATCCGCCGCCGCGCCTGTCCGAGCAGCCGCTTTCCGGACGCGCCGCTCGGCGCCGCCGGCGGCGGCGTGGTGTCCGCAGGGGGCCGCTGCTCAGTCTGGACGGCGGACATTCCGGACGCGGTTGCGGATGGCAGAGGCGACCGCCAGCAGCAGGCAGACCAGCAGGAACGCGACGGTTGCGAGCAGCGGAGTCGGCAGCGAGCTGAGCGCGGAGGCGATGTTGACGGGCACCACACCGGGATGGATCGTCTCCGAGCCGACCCGCAGCGGCACCGAACCGGCGATGTGCGCGTGCGTGATCGACCGCTGCTCGGACGGGGTTGGCGTGATCGCGCTGGTGGCTTGAGTGGCGGCACCGGCGGCCCCGCCTCCATGCCCGGAGCCGGCCGCCGACAGCTGGGCTTGGCGGATCAGCTGGGCGCAGTTCGAATACTCTTCGGTTCCGGCGCTCAGGTCTTTCAGCGCTTCCCTGTAAGCCCTCTGGCTGAATCCGCTCAGCGATTCGCCGTGGGTGCAGCGATCGATGATCTTTTCGCCGGCGTTCGCCTGTGCGGGTGCGGCGGAGGACGCCAACGCCACGAGGACGGCCGGCAGGAGGAGCATGTGCATTGGGCGGGCGATTCTCATGGCTGAGCGCCGCGATGAATCGCGGTGTGGACCCAAAACTAGCAATGCGTCCGGGAGAGGCCCACAGTTGCCAGCGCTTGGGAGAATCCCTCGGCCCAGGCGTCATAGGTATAGGCGCTCACGTCTCGCGCCCCGGCCGCACCCAGCTGCGCCCGTAGCTCGGCGTCGCCGGCGAGGCGGCGCATCGCGTCTGCAAGCGCATCGCTGTCACCCGCCGGCACGACCAGGCCGTTGTGCCCGTCGCGCACCAGCCCCCCCGCCACCGCGCCGACGGCGTCGCTGGCGATCACCGCCAGCCCCCGGTTCATCGCCTCGTTGATGACCAGGCCCCACGGCTCGCGGAACGTGCGTGCCCGGATCGAGGGCACCACCAGGATGTCGGCGTCGGCATACAGCTCGCGCAACCGCTCTGGCGGGACGGGCTCGATGGCGCTCACACCCGCCAACGGGGCCTTCGACGGCGCTCTTGCGCTGCTCGGCGCGCCCTGTGCCCCTGGGGACCGATCCCGCAAAAAAGAGACCGCCGCGCCGCCGCTGGGGACTCCGACTCCAGGGGGACAGGAACCCACGCCGACGAGGACGAGCGCGGCGACCGGCGCCTGCAGGCTGGACTTTCGCCAGGCCTCCATCAGCGCTTTCAGTCCCTTTGCTCGCTCGGGCCGCCCGGCAAACACGAACTTCACCTGCGCCTGGCCCGGCCAAGCAGGGTCACGCGGCGCGCCCGTTACGGGAGCGCGCCAGAAGGCGTTGTCGACCGACTGAGGGGCGACGTGCACGTTGCGCGCGCCGCGCGCCCGCACATATGCGCTGACGTGCGGACCGTAGGTCACGACCGCGTCGGCCGAGCGATACAGCCGTCGCAGCGCCAGGAAGCTGAGCGCGTGCACGGGGCTGCGCGGGTGCGCCCACAGCGACGTCCACAGGATCAGCGCCATACGTCCCCGCCGTGCGCCCGCCCAGGTGGCTGGAAGCGCGACGCGCCCCCCCGTGGAGCACACGACCGCGCGATATGCCCCGCTTGCGGCCAGCCTCGCGGTCTCGTGCTGGCGCACGTGTCTGTACGGGAACGGCAGCTCCCGGTGCAGCGGCTGCGCCACGGGCTGCTCGCCTGGCGCGCTCGGGCCGTGCTCGGAGCGGCCACCGAACAGCGCCACCTCGATGCCCTCGCGCTCGTGCAGCTTGGCGAACGCGCCCACCCGATCTGCCGGCGCGTGGCCGGTGACGAACAGGACGGGCTTCATCGCAGCGCGTGCTCGTAGGCGGCGAGCGTCTGGCGCCCGCAGCGCTCCCACGAGAAGTTGGCGGTGACGGTCTCCCGTGCGCGCTGGCCCGCCTCGCGCAGGCGGTGCGGGTCGGAGAGCAGCTCGTCGATGCGCTGGGTCAGCCGCTCGATGTCGCCGGGAGGCACGAGCATGAAGCCGTCTCCAGCCGCCGCGATCTCCTCCGGCCCGGGCTCTCCGCGGCAGCCGATCGCGGGCACGCCGCCGGCCATCGCCTCGATGTAGGCCACGCCGAACGCCTCCTCGGTCGAGGGCATCACGAACAGCGTCCCCTGCTGCCCGTGCACCAGGGCCTGCGCCGGTGGCAGCTGCCCGCGCATGTCGACTCGGTCGCTCACGCCCAGGCGCGCCGCGAGCCCTTCCAGCGCCACGCGCTCGGGGCCGTCGCCGACGATCTCATAGCGCAGCGTCGGGTGTCTGCGTCCGAGCACCGCCAGCGCGCGCAGCACATCGACGTGACGCTTGCGCGCGACGAGGTGTCCCACCGTCACGAGCGTCGGCGGCCCCTCGCGCCGCGGCGCGCGCGAAACATCGGGCAGATCGGCGCCCAGGTGCACAACCCGCACGTCGCCGGCCCCGTGCGCGTGGCAGAGCTCGGCGATGCCCTGGCTGTTGGCCAGCGTCAGCCGCGCCGCGCCCAGCCCGCGCGCCACCGCCCTGGCGCCCGCAGAGCTCCCGCGGGGCGGGGGCGCCGCGGTGTGGAGCACGTCTCCGCCGTGCACCGACACGACGAGCGGCACATCCACCCTGGCCCTGCGCACGGCGTCCGCGGCCGGCACCGCGTTGTGGGCGTGCACGAGCTCGAACGCAAACGCCCGTCTCAGTTTGCGCAGCGCCAGCCCCAGCGCGGGCGCCGCCCACGCGCCCCAGCTCGCGTACGCGCGCGGGCGGGGCGGGGAGACGTAGGACACGTAGGAGACCGGCAGCCCGTCGAGCGTCTGTGCGCGCGGCTCGGAGATGCGCGCGCCCAGCTCGTGCGCGACCGCGCTCGGGCCCTGTCTGAGCGCCGCCCGGGGGGGGACGATGCGGTGCAGCACGAGCACCCGCACCTCGGCGCCGGCGTCACGCGCGGCCAGCGCCTGGCGGTGGGCCCACACGCCGAGCACCGGATCGCGGCGGCTCGGGTAGAACTCGGCGACGACCGCGATCTTCACGTCACCTCACCAGCGCCGGTGCGTCGTCAGGGTTCGCTGCATCTCGCCGGCGCGCAGATACGGCCGCCGCGCGAGGAACTCGCGCGCCTCGGCGATTGCCGTCTCACGGGAGTAGGCATCGGCTGCGGGCGCCACGCGGTGGCCGATCGCGACGGCGTCGATCACGCCGCGGCGCCATCCATGCTCGCGGGCGAGCGCCGCCCAATGAGCGTCCAGCCCCCAGCCCATCCGCAGCTCGGGAAAGGGCAGCAGCGTTGCGAACGTCGCACGCGCAAACGCGGTCACGGGACCGATCTCCACGAGCTCCGTCTCGCGCACGACGCTCCCCTGCCGGCGCCTGGTCACAGGCCAGGCCGCGTGCGAGCTCAGGCGGTGCGCCGGCTGGGCCAACTGCAGCTGAAAGCGCTCGCACAGGAACAGCAGCCTGTCGAGGAACCCCCGCGGCAGCTCTATGTCGTCGTCCAAGACCAGCAGCCAGTCACGCTCCTTGATTGGAGACCCGCCCATGTCCTGAGACCCACCCATGTCCTCGGCCAGCAGCCGGTTGAGGTTCTCGAACTTGCCCAGCCCTTCCGGCGGGCACGTGCGCAGCTCGACCTCGTGGCGGGAACGCAGCAGCTCGGCGCGGATGTTCGCGGCGAGCGTCGCGTGCTCGGGGCGGACCACGCCGATCGCGAGCACTCTGCGCAGCGGCGGCTCGTGCCGTGCGGCAAGGTCCAGGCGCAGGCGCCTGGTGGTTGCGATCTCCCAGGCATCGGCTGCGCGGTCGCGCACGCCGCGCAGTACGCCGTCCACGCCGCCCACGGTCCCGCTCGTGCCGGACAGGAAGTCGTCCCCGTCGCCGCGGGCCGCGCCGCTGTTCGCGCTGGCGGTCGCGCCCCCGCGCGCCGATCCGCCATCTCCCGGCATCGCTTCCCGCGAGGCGACATCGCCGGAGCCGGACCCCCGGCGGCCGAGCCGCTCACGCAGGCATTCGCGCACGCGCCCGGCGCTGTGCGCGACCATCGTCAGTCCCGCCGGGCAGCCCCTGCGTACGACGTGCCACGCGCAGCCCGCGAGCGTCGTCAGCTCTCCCGCCAGCGACGGGGCCTGCCCGCGCCGTGCATCGAAACGCCGGGCGGCCCTGCCGCGCCGGTGCTGTGCTCGCGCGAGGGCTCCCAGCCGCGCGTCCGGACCTGAGCGGCGGTGATCGACCCCGGCGCCCGCGACGTACAGCACTCGCGCCCCGGGCTCGCGTGCGCGCAGGCGGTCCTGCCACTCCTGCTCGTCGCCGCCGTGCTCGAGCGATACGTCGAACGCGCCCACCCGCTCGAGCGCGCCGCGCCTGATCATCATGTTCGCGCCCCACGCATACCGCGCGTCGGCGTCACTCGCGCCAAGGTCGAGCGTCGTGATCGGCGGCGCCTCACGCCCGCAGGAATGTGAACCCCACCCACCCCCACTCTCCAGGCGTGGTCTGATCGGCCCGGCGAACACGTCCACGTCAGGGTGCTCGCTCGCGGCCGTGAGCAGCGCATCCAGCCAGCCGGAGCCGGCTTCGATGTCGTCGTCCACGAACACCACCAGCTCGCCCCCCGAGCGCTCGACCCCCGTGTTGCGCGCCACGTTCAGCCCCCGCGGGCGGGCGTGCGGCTCATAGCGCGCGCCGAACCGCTCGGCCTGCGCTCGGCCTCCGGGCGAGGGGCCCGCGTCGTCGACCACCAGCACCTCCGCGCGCGCCGCGCGCGCCTGCGGGGCGATCGACGCGAGCGCCACCTCCAGGTAGGCCGCGCGCGCCCGCGTGGGTATCACGATCGAGGCGGGTATCGATTTGGACGGAGTCATGGCTGGCAAGTATGCGGCCCGGCCGGGAGGACCATCGCCGTCCCCGTCCCGGGCAGGGGCGAGAATGGGGATCGTCGCGGCGCTCGCGCCGTGGAAGAGTCTAGGTTTGATCCCGCGATGGTCCTGTTCCTGCACAACCGCTATCGCACGACCGGCGGCGAGGAGCGCACGGTCGAGGACCTTCTGTGGCTGGTGCGCGAGCATCTGGGCGAGCCCGCCGAGCTGCTGGCCAGAGACTCGTCCTCGCTCGGACGCGCGCACGCGGCGCTGGGACTGCTGCGCGGGGGACTGCAGCCGGATGACGTCGCCCGCGCGGTGCATCTCAGCGGCGCACAGGTCGTGCATGCCCACAACCTGCACCCTTCGCTTGGTTGGCGCGCCCTGGCGGCCGCCCGCGAGGCGGGCGCGCGGGTCGTGCTGCACCTGCACCAGTACCGCCTGGTCTGCGCGATCGGCGTCTGCTTCACCGGTGGCTCGGAGTGCACGCGCTGCCACGGCCGCGACACACTCCCCGGGGTGCGGCTGAACTGCCGTGGCAGCCTGCCCGAGGCGGCGGCCTACGGGGCGGCGCTGTCGCTGTGGCAGCGGCGCCTGGTCGAGCAGGCCGACGCGCTGATCGTCCCCAGCGCGTTCGCCCGCGAGCGCCTGCGTGCGCTCGGCGCGCCGTTGCCGTGGGAGCGCGTCCATGTCCTGGCGCCGCCCGTGCGCGCACTGGCGGAGCGGCCTGCAGCTGGAGAGCTGCAAAGCGGGGATGTCGTCACGGAGGCGGACTGGTTGGAGATGGGCAGGAGCGCGATCTCCGGCGAGAGGACGCCCCGGAACGATCTGTCATCTGGCGGCTACGCCCTCGTGGTCTCGCGTCTGGCGCCCGAGAAGGGCATCGATGTGGCGATCGCCGCCTGCCGTCTCGCCGGCCTGCGACTCGTCGTGGCCGGCGACGGTCCCGAGCTGGCGGCGCTGCGCGAGCTGGCCAGCGAGGGCGACGTGCGCTTCGCCGGACGTGTCGACGCCGCCGAGCTCGACAGGTTGCGCGCGGGCGCGTCGATCGCGCTCGTGCCCTCGCGCTCGGCCGAGACGTTCGGCATGGTCGCCGCCGAGGCGATGGCATGCGGGCTGCCGGTCGCCGCCAGCCGCATCGGCGCGCTGCCCGAGCTGCTCGACGACGAGTCGTGCCTGGCCGCGCCGGGCGACGCGCACGCGCTGGCCGAGGCGATCGGCCGCGTGCTGGCGGACCCGGCGGCGGCCGCACGGCGCGGGCTGGAGCGGGTCCGGGCGGTCTGCGCCCCGGAGGTGGTCGCGCGCGGGCTGGCGAGCGTGTACGAGGGCGGCTGACGCCTTGAGCACGCTTCCGCTCCAGGCTGGAAACAGCGGCCGACGAAGGTGCGATCTTGGGTATCGGTGCTCGTCCAACTCGGGCGTCTCGCTGGCTACGCGGGGGCGCCTGCTTTCCGCGCTAAGCACGTCTCTCGTGGGCTGCAGGGTGAGATCCGAGTTGCCGGCATTGCGAGGCAGAGCGTCGAGCCGACATCTGCCCTGCTTCTGTGCGCTGGGCGTAGCCGCGCTATCCGGGTTCGGTCAGCTCGCGCGGCTCACGGCCGTACGGTTGTGCCCACGCAGCGCGTCGCTGCTGACGCTGGGCGCGTGGGGGTGCGGCTGAACACGTGGAAGTCCGGTTGGGTAGGCGACGCGACCGACGCCGCCGTGGAGGGCGCTGCGTGCGTTGCGGTGGTGTAATCGCTGTGTGCTTGTAGCGACAGGAGCGAGGGCCGGTGCTGGATTCTGATCTTGTGGCGTTCGTGCACGGCGGTGTGGCGGTCGGGGTGGCGACTCGGGATGCGGACCGCAGGCCGGCGTTCACGCGCGGGTGGGGGCCAGAGGTGTCGGCCGATCGGCGAATGCTGCGGTTGTGCGTGGACGCGCCGTCGGGGTCGGCGATGCGCGCGAATCTCGAGGAGATCGGGGCGGTCGCGGTTGGCTTCAACCCGCCGACGACCTCTCGCGCGCTTCAGATCAAGGGGGTTGCGGTGTCGGTGCGCGAGCCGGCACCGGAGGAACTCGAGCGTGCCGAGCGGCATTTCGTGGCGTTCAGCGTGGAAGGCGAGGAGGTCGGGGTTGCAGCGAGCGTCTTGCGGCGGATCTTCGCGGCGCCGCGTGACTTGTTGTCGGTCACGCTCTCGATCGATGAGGTGTTCGATCAGACGCCAGGCGCGGCGGCGGGGCAGCGGGTATGAGCGAGCCGTCCGTTGCGCTGGAGGACATCGCCCGGTGCTTTCAGGGGGTGATTCCGTCGTGGCTGGCGACGTGCTCGGCGGATGGCGTGCCGAATGTCACGGTTCTCTCGATCGTTCACTACGTGGATGAGGAACGGGTGGCGCTGACGCGCCAGTTTTTCAACAAGACGAGCGCGAACCTAGACGCGAATCCGTGGGCGCAGGTGATTGTCGTCGATCCGCAGACGTTTGATCAGTTCTTGCTGGACCTGCACTTCTTGCACACGGAGACCGAGGGGGCGACGTTCGACGCGGTGAAGGCGAACCTCGATGCGGTCGCGTCGCAGACGGGGATGGAGGGTGTGTTCCGACTGCGGGGCGTCGACATTCATCGCGTGCTTGGCTGCACGCCGGTTGGCGAGATGCTTGGCGCGGCTCGGGCGCGCAGGGATGGTCAGCGGACGATCGGGGCGCTTGACGAGTATGTCCGCCGACTTGCTGGCTGTGTTGACTATGCGGAGGCCACGCGCGCCGGGCTGGGGGCCCTAGGGGACCTGTTCGGGTTCGGCCACTGCATTCTGTTGGTCGCCGATGAGCCCGGCGACCGGCTGTTTGCGGTGGCCAGCAACGGTTATGGAGCGTCCTCAGCTGGGGCGGAGGTGCCGATCGGTGTGGGGGTGATCGGGATTGCGGCGCAGCGCCGCCGGGTCGTGTGCGTCCCGAGCCTCGCGCGTAGCCGCGGGATGCGGGCCGGGATCCACGAGGGCCTGCGGCAGAGTGACGCGCTGCTCGCGTCCAACGAAATCCCGCTTCCCGGGCTCGAGGGCGCGCAGAGCGCGGCCGCCGTGCCGCTGGTCGTGCGCAACCAGCTCGCCGGCGTCCTGTACCTGGAGAGCGAACGGATGGGCGCTTTCGGAGAGGGCGACGAGCGACTATTGGGGATCCTCGGCGGGCACCTGGCGAGCGCGCTGCGAGCGTTCGAGGACGATCACCGCGAGAGTCCCTCACCGCCGGCCGGCCCGCCGGACCCCTCTTCCTCACAGGCGCCGATCGCGGCCGTCTACTACCAGGCTGACGACAGCGTGTTCGTCTGTGGTGAGTATGTGATCAAGGGGGTGCCTGGCCGCATCCTGTGGAAGCTGCTCAACGAGCACGTCGCGAGCGCGCGGACCGATTTCACCAATCGCGAGCTGCGCCTCGATGAGCAGCTGGGGCTGCCGCCGGGAAATGACAATCTCGAGGCCAGGCTGCTCGTTTTGCGCAAGCGGCTCGCCGCCGCGGATTGCGGGGTCGGGCTCGAGCGGGTCGGCCGCGGGCGGCTTGTGCTGCGGCTCTCGCGCCCGCTGGCTGTGTCAGAGGTGCAGACGAGCGGGCCGATGCGCGCGGCTCATTTGCCCGCAGATGTGGGCCAATAAGGAATTCGTAGGGTTTCGGTAGGGGACTTGTAGGAGACGCGGGGGCGGATCGCTCCTACGGTGCTGGGCACATTGCAGCCCACGCCCGAAGGAGGCGAGATGACAATCGAAACCCCTATCAAGCCGGACCGCATCGCGGGAGACCGCGCGTACAGCCTGGCGGACCGTGAGGGACAGCCGGCGCGGTGGTGGCTGGGCGGCCACTTGGCCGTCAAGGCGGCCGTCGGTGACACCGACGGCCGCTTCTGCCAGGTCGAGTTCACCGACCCGTGTGGCAACGCCCCGCCGGTGCACATTCACCATTGGGAGGACGAGACCTTCTACGTGCTCGAAGGGCTGGTGACCGTGTTCATCGGCGATGGACGGATCGACGCGTCGCCGGGTGATTTCGTGTTCATGCCGCGCGACGTGCCGCACACCTACCTTGTGCGCTCGGAGCGCGCGCGGGCGCTGGTGAGCTACGCGCCTGGGGGTGTTGAGCAGTTCTTCGTCGAGATGGGCGTCCCAGTCGGCGACCCGGATCGGCCGCCCGCGCCGGTCGTGCCGGATCACGACACGTTCGTGCGCGCGCTCGCGCGCTACGGCGTCGAGATCGTCGGCCCGCCGCCGACGCTGGAGCAGTAGCGATGGCGACGCTGCCTACACATCGAAGCGGTAGTTCGCGCGGCCTGGAGCGGCGCTGGTGGACGTTGATCGCGGTCTGCGGGTCGACGTTCATGCTGCTCGTTGACATCTTCATCGTGCAGGTCGCGTTGCCGACGATCCACCGCCGGCTGGGTGGGAGCTTCACCGACCTGCAATGGGTGATCGATGCCTATGCGCTGGCGCTGGCGGCGTTCATCCTCACGTTCGGGTCGTTGGCCGACCGGTTCGGTCGCAAGGCCGTGTTCGTCGCAGGTCTTGGCGTGTTCACGTCCGCGTCGGTGCTGTGCGGCGCGGCGAACAGCACGGCGCTTCTGATCGGCGCTCGGGCGCTGCAGGGCCTCGGTGGGGGGGCGATGTTCGCGACCGGGCTGGCGCTGATCGGCCAGGAGTTCCACGGGCCCGAGCGGGGCAAGGCGATCGCCGCCTGGGGCGCAACGGTCGGGATTGCCGTCGCCCTGGGGGCGCTGGTGGGCGGAGCGCTGACGGAGACGCTCGGCTGGCGCTGGATCTTCTTCTTCAACGCGCCGGTCGGGATCGTCACGATCGTCGTGGCCACCTCGCGGATCGTCAACATCGGCGACCCCGACGCGAAGCGGCTCGACCTCGCCGGGCTGATCACGTTCTCGGGGTCGCTGTTCGCGCTGACGCTGGCGCTCCTGCGCGGAAACGAGGAGGGATGGGGCAGCACCCTGATCCTGTCGCTGCTGCTCGCCTCCGCCGGGCTGATGGTCGCGTTCGTGATCGCCGAGCGCCACCACCCAGCGCCGATGTTCGACCTATCGCTATTCCGCAAACCGGGATTCGTCGGCGTATCGGTAGCGACCGTCGCGATCGCCGCCGGCATGTTCGCCATCTACCCGTACCTGACGCTCTACCTCCAGAACGACCTGGGGTACTCGCCGCTGATCGGCGGCCTGTGCCTCCTGCCGTCAACCCTGCTGTGCTTCCTAGTGCCCCTCGCGACCCGCCGCGTCGTCGAGAATATACCGCCGCGGGTGGTGCTCAGCGCGGGCTTGCTGCTTTCGGCCGCCGGGCTCGGGCTCATGCACGGACTGACGGTCAACTCCTCCTGGACGGCCCTGATCCCTGGGCTGGCGCTCACTGGAGTCGGGATCGGTCTCGCGAACCCCGCGATCGCGAAGACCGCGCTCGGCGTCGTCCCCCCGCAGCGCGCCGGCATGGCCTCAGGGATCAGCAACACGTGCCGGACGGCTGGCCTGGCGACCGGCGTGGCCGCGCTCGGCGCCGTCTTCCAGCACCACCTCGCCACCTCGCTCGAAGTGCAGCTAGGACACCCCGCCGCGCAACTGGCGAAAGCCCTCGCGGCGGGAGGAACCCGCGCCGCCGAGAGCCTCGCACCGACCCAGCACGGTGTCCTCGCCGCCTCGCGCCACGCCTTCGTGTCCGGCACCAACGAAATCCTCGTGATCGGATCGATCGTCGTCCTCCTCGGCTCGCTCACCGCGCTCGCGCTCGTCCGCGCCCGCGACTTCCACAAGGCGCCGAACTCCGCTTCGCGCCCACCCCGACCGCGCAGTCGAGCCAATCGCGTCGTGAGAACCCGGCAAGACTCTCCACGACCGGGCTCGCAACCCGCACGATCTCACCGCTGGGGATCGACAGCCAGCCGGTCGTGATCGAGCTGCCCACAACCGACCGCCTACTTCAGAGGGACGCCGACTCGATCGTCATGACCGTCTACCAGCCCAGCCGCGGCAACTCCGCGACCGGTGCCGTCTGGATCGTCGATCCCGAATACAGCAGCCGCCCGAGCGAGGCCTCCCGCTGCACGACCTCCGCTCGCGTCGCGGATACCTTGACGACGCAAGTCAACGGAAGCAGGGCTGATTTCGGCTCGAGCTCGGCCCTGTTTCGCGCTCAACTCAGGTGTCTCGCGCTCGGCCTCGAGAGACGTGCTCCTCGCCAAAAGCAGGCATGTGGTCGGACCGAGACGAGACGAATCCTCCGGACGATTTGCGAGACTCGCGCAATCCCCGGGTCGAGGCCTGCCTTATGCTCGCGCGGGTACGTCGAGGCGCCTTTCGTGGCCCTGCTGTCCGACAGCAGCCAATGCAGGCTCATCGTGGCTCGCGGAGCATGAGCTCTGGCGAGGAGGCGGCGCGGTTGCGCAACCTGCTTGGATGGTTGAACGAGTACAGGGCAACGAGGAGGTAGCGTGAACGTAGAGTTCCTCTCGACCGTGGCGGTAATCGCGCCCGACCCGCCCGCCAGTCGCAAGCTGTACGTCGACGCTCTCGGGCTGGCGCTCGAGAGCCACGGCGACGACTATCACCACAGCGAGCAGATCGACGGCTGCAAGTCCTTCGGCATCTGGCCGCTGTCCCAGGCCGCCGAGGCATGCTTTGGGACGCCGAAATGGCCGGTAGCGAGGCCGGTGCCGCAGGTCAGCATCGAGTTCGACGTCGCGGACGCCGCGGCAGTGGGCCCGGCGGCACGGGAGCTCGAGCAGGCCGGCTACGAGCTGCTGCACCCACCGCGCAAGGAGCCGTGGGGTCAAACGGTGGCCAGGCTGCAGTCACCAGAGGGCGCGATCATCGGGATCTCCTACGCCCCCGTGCTGCACGACCGGGACTGACTGCAGGAGCGACGTCAAGTGCCCCCGAGTCGCAGGTTCGCCGCCATTCGAGGCGCCCTCCGAGCGATTACACGAGTCGCGGCGTCCTGCTCTGTGGTGGCGACGAGCACTTCGCCCCGCCGGGCTCAGACCCGCAACGCGCGTGGAACGCGTTATGCGGTGGTTTCTGAGGATCTGGCCAGACGCTTACCGTGTCGGCGACGAGGATGATCCTGTGGACGACGAGCTCGGCGAGACTGGGGTGAGGCCGTGGCGGCGCATCACCTGCGCCAATGCGGCGAGGTCTGGCGGGCCGCCGGGGGAGGCCGCTAGGACCGCGCCGATCTCGTGGAAGTAGGCGGGTCCGAAGACGCCGGGACTCGCGATCGCCAGGAACGTCGCGTTGGTGCTGCCGCGGTTCTCAAACCCGTGGATCGCTCCACGCGGCACACATAGGGCCTCGCCGACCCCAATGTCGATCGTCTCGCCGTCGACCGTCCAGGTTGTGGCGCCCTTGAGCCCGTAGATGGTCTCCTCGAACGCGTCGTGGCTGTGCGGGGCTGGCATCTTGGCGTTCGCCGGGACGTAGCACTCAAACACGCTCACGCTGCCGCCCGAGTCCGTTCCCTCTACGAGGAAACGGACGCCGAACGCTCCGATGGTGATGGTCTCTGCGGTGGCTTGGCTCATGGTGCTCTCCTTGGCGCAAGGCGCGGTAGGTAAAGTGACTTGACCACCCTACACCCATCCGCTAGTGTTGTCAAGTGACTTGACCATGCCGATGAACTCAACCAACTCGCCCCCTCCGCTGATCGGTGCGCTGCTGCGCGTCCCCTGGGAAACGGTCCGCGAACGGATGCTCACCGGCCTGCACCAGCGCGGATACAGCGACCTGGTCGCCGCGCACCTGAACGTCCTGCTCTACCCGGGGCCTGAGAACATGCGCCCGTCGGAGCTCGCGGCCCGCACAGGCATGACCAAGCAGGCGCTGAACTACCTCCTCGGACAGATGGAGGCGCTCGGATACCTCACACGCGCACAGGACAGCGCCGACCAGCGCTTCAAGCGTGTACACCTCACGCCACACGGACGTGCGGCAGGCGCGGCCATGCGCGAGATCGTCCTGGAGATCGAGGCCGAATGGACACAGAAACTTGGCCCCCGACGATTCGCGCAGCTGCGCGACATGCTCGCGCAACTGAGCACGAGCACGCCCGCAGAAGCCACCGTCCCTGGCCGCTGACCAGAGGCTCCGGTCCAGTCGTGCGCCATGCACGGACCGCTTGCTCGGCGCAATGCGGGAGCGAGCGTGTCCCCGCCAGCAGCCGCGACACGACGGGTCGCTTCGTCGCTAGGCCTCGCGTGCGGCGAGCTCGGCGAGGTTCCGCACGGTGCGTTCGTTGTCCTTACTCGTCTGGCTCTTCAGGGCTGAAAGGACGCTCACCCCGAGCACCCCGAGCGAGGGCGTTGCTCGCAGCGTGAAGGTGACCTCGCTGCCATCGCCCGATGGCGCGATCTCGATGATCACGAGGAACTCACTCGCGAATGGGACGTCCTCGGTGCGGTGGACCTGGCGGCGAGGCGGATCGAGCTCGATCACCGTCCAGCGCGTTTTCGCGTGCCAGGGTCCCACAATCGGGTTGATCTCGTCATACGTCGAGCCCTGGCGAGCCGGGCCGTCGGTGCGCGTCACCGCAGCCGTTCCCGCCACCCACTCGGCGTACCGGCTCGTATCGCAGACCAGCTCCCATGCCCGCTCAGGCGGGGCGGCGATCGTCTCCGAGGCTGTGACTTCGAGCTGCGCCATCGAGTTGGCGCATCCTATTCCAACTCAGGGTGGCGGGTGAGCCTCAATCGACTTGGCGGACTGGGCGTAGGCGCGCTGTACGTTTGGCCAGACTCCGGGCGCACGGGTCCGGCGTGCTCGGTCTGAATGGCGCACCGGCGTGAAGGGAGAGCAGCAGGTCATGTTCGACGACGAAGCCACCTGTGCGCGCTTGCTTGTTCGCGCGAGGCGGGAGCGCGTCCATGTTCCCCCGAGACGGCGCTGGTCTCAGAACTTGAATCGAAGCGCCCTCCCAGCGAGGGCCAGCACCTTGAAGACACCGCTCAGCGGCCCGGTCGCGCGGATCTCGTCTGGGTACCTGGTGAACAACATGGCTGCGTAGATCGCGGAACGGGGCTCCTTCGGCGGCAGCCGCTTGATCTTGTCCTCGTGGATCAGGCGATGCAGCTCCCGAAAGAACGCCTCCGATCTCTGCGCCGGGCGGATCCTGGTCACAGTCCTCACCGGTTCCTCGCCGGCGTTGCGAAGCGTGTGCGGCGCGCCCGCCGGCACGGTCGCCGTCTCGCCCGCGCGCACCTGGCTCCACGCCCCGTCGACGAAGACATCGAGAGTGCCCTCGATCACCTCGAAGCTCTCCTCCTCAGTCGGGTGCACATGAACGGGAGGCCCTGGCATCCGGGGGTCGAGCCAATTCGTGGACTCGAACAGCTCGCCCGCAGTGTCTGCGGTGCTGCGCGTGATCTCCCACCGCATCCCCATCCCGGGATGGAAGTCGAGCTGGCGATCACCACCGCCGCCGCCGGATGTCCCGCTATACGAAGGCTCTACCTGTTCGTGACTGGCCATCATTCTCCTTCGGTAGGCGACGTGGAGAAAGCCACCCTGTAGACCCTGTGATCGTAGACCGATCGCCGTCGACGTGCCATTGGGAGCGGGCGAGATATCCTGCTGCGTCGCTGCTCAGCGCGAAGATGCGAGCGTCTCCGCCAGCTTCCCCCAGACGATCGCAAAGGACGACGAGGGACCGTGAGCCTTACCGGCCCAGACACGCTCGCTCCCGTGGGTGAACAAGACAAGCAGCTATCAGCAAGAGCCGTGCCGCGAGGTTGCTATGTGTCACTGCCGGCAACGGTGTCTGCTGCGAAGAGTACGAGTGCGCGTGCGCGGCGCAGGGCGGACCGCAGCTCGGCTGCGCTGACGTGAATCACGCCGTACTGCGCGGCGTCCTTGAGGTCGAGAAGGCGCCGCAGATCCTTGGCGGCGTCGCGTCCTCTCGGAACGATTTCCGCGAGCAGGCGCTCTGCGTCGTGATGGTCTTGCGAGCGCGATCGACGGCCAAGCCTGGCGCAGCAGGCTGCGTCGCAGGCGGCGATCCCGGCCAGGACGGCAAGCGATGCGGCAACGCTGGCGTTCGCCTCATCGTCGGAGACATCGGTTGCGATCAGCTCGGCTGCATCGAAGAACTTATGGGCATGGGCCAGCCGAGTGGCCGCTTGAGGGCGGCCGCATGTCTGCGTTCGCCCCGGGTGTCGAGTGCTCACGCGATGGCCCTCTCTCTGCGATGGGCGAGAAGGTCGGCGATCTCAGGGCCGGCGAGCACGATGGAAGCGTCGCGCAGCGACGCGATGACAGGCTCTCCTCGGCGCAGAGCGGCCTTGAGCCCTTTGGGCGAGATCTCGTGCAGAGAGGCATGGTTGCCAGACCATCGCTCGATCTGCTCGGCAAGCCGGTGGAGCTGCTCCCGCCACTGAGGATCGTCTTCGGCGAGATTCTCGGGGCGAACGATCAAGAGGTCGATGTCGCTCTCCAGGCGACCGTCCGCTCGCGCTGCGGAACCGAAGATGGAGACGTGGGCCGGCCGGCTGGACCAGCCCTCGACCTCCCCGCGGATACGCTCGATCAGCTCGGTCCGCAGCCGCACGAGACCCTCGACAATGCTCGCCGCGACATGTTCGCGGTTCAGTGCAAACAGAGAAGCAGACCCGGCCTCCCGCGCGGTCACCAGCCCCTGAGCGACCAGTCGGTGAAGAACGAGGCGCACGCCCCGCTCCGAACCTCGACTCGCGAGGCGCGCGATCTCGCGGCCCGTCAGCGGACGGGTCGTGTGGGCGAGCACGTCCAGGACGGGACCCTCCAAGGTCGGGCAGATCACCGTATAGGGCCGGCTCAAATCCATCGCCGCAATATTCTACCCGACTGGATAGAAAAGTACGCAAATCGGCAGTCTAGTGCCCTGAGTTCTGCTTCACCGCCTGCGGTATCGCGCTGGCGGGTCATGCCGAAGAGCGGTCTCCGGACATCCTGCGCATACTGCAGATGGTGCCCGACGCAGATCTCATGGTCCGTCTCCAGCCGCGTGCCAAGCGCAACGCGATTGTGGATGAGCGCGAGGGCGTTCTGCGCGTGAGTGTTGCGGCGGCGCCCGTCGAGGGCCAGGCGAACGCGGCGCTGTGCAAGCTGATCGCCAAGCGCGTCGGCATCGCGCGCGGACGGGTCAGCGTGATCGGCGGCGAGCGCTCACGTGAGAAGGTCGTGCGCGTCGAGGGACTGACGCTGGGCGAGCTGCGCCGGGCGCTCGGGCTGCCCCCAAGGTGATCCGGCGGTGTCCACTCGCGAGGCTCGGCACGCATAAGCTGGCGCCGTGCCAACCGCGCCAGCCCAGCCCAGACGCGCCCTCATAACCGGCATCACCGGCCAGGACGGCTCGTTCCTGGCCGAGCTGCTGCTCGAGAAGGGGTACGCGGTCACGGGTGTCGTGCGCGGGGCGGCGCCGGCAGAGCCCGCATCCATGTCTGCGCTGGCCGAGCTGCCCGCGCCGGTTGAGTCCACCGCGGACGCCCCGGCCCGCGAAGCCTCGCTCGGCTGCAGCGAGCACCTGCGCGGGCAGATCGAGCTCACATATGGCGATCTGCTGGCGCCGGCCACCCTGCGCGCCGCGATCGAGCGCGTGCGCCCGCACGAGATCTACCACCTCGCCGCGCCCTCGTTCGTGCCCGCCTCGTGGGAGCGCCCGCTCCAGACGGTCCGCGCGATCGCGGGCTCCGCCGCGGCGATCCTCGAAGCCGTTCGCGAGCTGGACCCCTCGATGCGCGTGTTCGTGCCCGCGTCGGGCGCGATCTTCGGCGACGCGCCCGAGTCCCCACAGCGCGAGGACACGGTCTGCCGTCCGACCACGCCCTACGCCGTCGCAAGGCTCGCGGCGCATCAGCTCCTCGGCGTGCTGCGCGCGCGCGAGGGGCTGCACGCCAGCTCGGGCATCCTGTACAACCACGAGTCAGAGCGCCGCCCGGAGCGGTTCGTCACGCGCAGGATCACGCGCGCGGCCGCGGCGATCTCGCTCGGACTCCAGCAGGAGCTGACGCTCGGCGACACCTCGGCGGTGCGCGACTGGTCGTTCGCCGGCGACATCGTCTATGGCGCCTGGCTGATGCTCCAGCAGGAGCAGCCCGGCGACTACGTCCTGGCGAGCGGCGTCGCGCACACCGTCGCGGAGTTCGCGCACGCCGCGTTTGACTGCGCCGGCCTGGATGCCGAGCGCCACCTGCGAGTCGATCCCGCGCTCGTGCGCCCCGCGGAGAGCGTCCCCAGCGTGGGGGACCCGTCCAAGGCGCGCGAATGCCTGGGCTGGACGGCGAACGTGAGCTTCGAGCAGCTCGTGCAGCGCATGGTCGCAGCCGATCTGCTGGCGCTGGAGGCGACCCTCTAGACTGACCGCCGCATGCCAACCGTGGGCGTCATCGGACTCGGGTACGTCGGCCTGCCGCTCGCGGTGGCGTTCGCCGAGGAGGGCTGCGATGTCATCGCGGTCGACATCGATCCACGCAAGATCGAGGCGATCGACTCGGGTGAGTCCTACATCGAGGACGTCCCCTCAGAGCGGCTGCGCGGCGTGGCCGAGCGCATCCACGCCTCCACCCATTACTCCCGCCTGGCCAAGGCGGATGCGGTGATCGTGTGCGTGCCCACGCCGCTGACGCGCAACCGCGAGCCCGATCTCGGGCCGCTGCTGGACAGCACCAGGGCGCTCGCCGAGGTGCTCCAGCAGGACCAGCTCGTCGTGCTGGAGTCCACCACCTACCCCGGCACCACCCGCGAGCGCGTCGCGCCGCTGCTGGAGGAGTCCGGGTTGGCGGCCGGGCGCGACTTCCATCTGGCGTTCTCGCCCGAGCGCGTCGATCCTGGGCGCACCGATTACACGCTGCGCACGACTCCGAAGGTGATCGGCGGGCTGACCGACGCCTGCGCCGAGCGCGCGGAGCAGCTGTACGGGCTGGTCTGCGACTCCCTCGTGCGCGTCTCGACGCCCGAGTCCGCGGAGCTGACGAAGCTGTTGGAGAACATATTCCGCTCGGTCAACATCGCGCTGGTCAACGAACTGGCGATGCTGACCGACCGCATGGGCATCGACATCTGGGAGGTGCTCGATGCGGCCGCGACCAAGCCGTACGGGTTCATGCCGTTCTCGCCCGGCCCGGGCATGGGCGGGCACTGCATGCCGGTCGATCCGTTCTATCTGAGCTGGCGCGCGCGCGAGTTCGACATGACCACCGAGTTCATCGAGCTCGCGGGCAAGGTCAACCAGCAGATGCCCTATCACTGCGTCGCGAAGGTCCAGCGCGCTCTCAACGACGCCGGCCTGCCCGTGCGCGGCGCGCGCGTCGCGGTGCTCGGCGTCAGCTACAAGCCGGGCGTGGGCGACATCCGCGAGTCGCCCGCGCTGAAGATCATCGAGCTGCTGCGCGCCACCGGCGCGGACGTGCGCTACCACGACCCCCACGTGCCGTCGCTGAGCGATCTGCACCTGCGCAGCCTCCCGCTGGAGGATGCGCTCGCGGATGCCGACCTCGCGCTGATCGTCACCGCCCACCCGAGCGTCGATCACGAGCTCGTCGCCCGGCGCGCGCGTCTGGTCGTGGACCTGCGCGGCGTCACGCGTTCGTTCAGCGGGACCGGCAATGTGGTTCGGCTGTGAGCGTCATGCGCTCTGCGGGTATTTCGAGTAGAGAAACCGAAAGACACACAGAGAGAGCTCGTAACCGGTGCTGAGCCCAGATTCTCGTGCGCCGGGGTTGACACTGGGGGAGAACGTCGCGATCGGGCAGGATGTCGCGTTCGGCGCGCACGTCGTCGTGCACGACGAAACCGTCATCGGCGACGGCGCCGTCCTCGAGGACGGCGCGCTCCTCGGCAAGCGCCCGCGCCTGGCGGGGCGCTCGTCCGCGCGCGGGGAGGTCGGACGGTTGGTGCTCGGCGAGCGCGTCACGGTCTGCGCCGGTGCGATCGTGCTCGCCGGGGCGTCGGTCGGCGACGGGGCGATCCTCGGCGATCAGTGCTTCGTGCGCGAGCGCTCCACGGTCGGAGCCGGCTCGGTGATCGGCCGCGGCAGCGTCCTCGACAACGACGTGTCGATCGGCGCGCGCGTGCGCATCCAGACGAACGTCTACCTGACCGCAATGTCCCTGGTCGAGGACGACGTGTTCGTCGGTCCGTGCGCGATTACCACCAACGACGACACGATGGCCCGCCACGACTCCGGCTACGCGCTGCGCGGCGCGACGCTGCGGCGTGCCTGCCGCGTCGGCGGCGGCGCGGTCCTGACCCCGGGCGTGGAGGTCGGCGAGGAGGCGTTCGTCGCCGCCGGCGCGCTCGTCACGCGCGACGTTCCCGCGAGGGCGGTCGTCATGGGGGTTCCCGCGCGGGTCGTGCGCGAGGTGGGCGAGGAGGACCTGCTGGAGCGCTGGTTATAGGTCGCCGCGAGCTACTTGCAGCTACTTGCAATAAGACTTGAAAGCGGTCGAAACCGGAGTCGAAGGCTAGCTCGCGTGCAATCGCCAGAAAGCCCGCGGGTCCCGCGGGGACTTCCCTATCCAGTCGATCACCCCGGCTTCTCTCAGCGTGCCCAGCTCTCGCTGCGCTACAGGCCGGGAGATGTCAAGCATCTCGGCAACCTCACCAGTGCTCAGGCGGCCTGCCTCGCGCAGCGCGGCCATGACTGCTCGCGCTCGTTCTGAGAGGCGGGCGTCGAGCTCCCGGTCAATGGGCTCGGCCAGTAGGCTCAAGTGAACGCCTCCGGACGCCTGTCGGTAGATCGGGTCGTCGAGTCCTGCTTGTCGCATCTCCTCGAACATGCGGCGGATTCCCTCGCCCAACTCCTGACCAAAGCTCAAATCTGAGCAGACGCGGGCAATCCGGGGATTTCGGGCGAAGCGTGTCGCGTCGAGCGGATCGCTCAGGTCAACGAGCCCGGGAAAGCGTCCAGGGCTCCAGATCTCGATCCTGTCATCGAATATCTCGATCCGGACGTGGTCGCCAGCCACGCTGTAGGAGCGGTGAACTGCTGCGTTGACCAGGCCCTCCAGCCAGGCATCCTCCGGAACCAGCGAAACCTCTCCGAAGCGGCCCGTCGCGCCCACGAGCGCGCGTCTGACGGGCTGAAGTCGTTGGATGGCCTCTCGTGCTCCAAACAGCTGGTGCGGTATCGGGCCATCCAGATGTACGTCCTCGAGCAGTTGCTGTCGCGCTCCCGTCCCACGTTCGCGGCCTCGATATCTCAGGACGCGCACAAACGCCTCTGGGAGGAACCTTTGGGGATGCTCGGCGAAGAGCAGGCATCCGGCGATGGTCAGCGTGCGATCCTCGGCCAGGCCTCGGGCCTGCAGCAGCCGGATGGCATCGGGCGCCCGGACTGCCGCTGCGTACTGCTCGACGAGCGACATGTCCAGCTCATCGAGGCTCGCGGCTTGCAGCGGTCGGGCCTCATAGCTTGCCTGCCCCTTGTCGTAGAGCAGCTCCTGACGCTGGCGAAACGTGAGGCGACGATTCTCGTCGCCAACTCTGAGAAAGACCTCATCGCGCTTGTTCGCGTGTACTACATCGCTTGGCTCGACTTCGATGACGAGCAGATGATCCGGGTCGCCACGGTCGTTCTCGCAGTCCAGAATCCGTTGACGAACCCGTACAGGCGGCTCGCAGAAGTCGATGCTGGCCTGCATCTGCTCGTTACGCTTCTCGGGCAGGCGATCGGTGCCCTCCACCTTCCCGCCGCGGAGTCCAACGACGACAATGCCCCCATCGGCATTTCCAAGACCGATCAGCGAGTCCGCCAAATCTCGAGCGGCGATCCGGGCCGACTTGCGCTCAAACCACTGGTCCTCGGGGATCGCTGCAAGTACGGGACCAACCTCGTTGGGAGACGCGCCCAAAGCAGACTCCACATGGACAGTAGACATGTTTCCATTCTACTTAAAATTATTGCAAGTGCGGTTATGGTCGACCTCGCCAGATCGGCGCGACTGATCGCTGTTCATTAGTGTGGTGGGGCAAGGAAGACCCCGGTGATCCAACCGGGCTTTGTCGTAGATGCGCTCGGTAGCGTCAAGTGGCGGACGCTGCCCGCACAGCCGCCACAACCTCGTCAACCTGCGCGCGGCTCAGCGCCGGGCTCATCGGGATCGCCAGGTGCGTGCGCGCGGCCTGCTCGGTGCCCGGCAGCTCCACGCCGGCGCCCCACGCGCGCATCGCAACCTGGCGGTGGATCGGCGTGCGGTAGTAGGCCTTGTTGCCGATCTGCGCATCGCTGAGCACCCCTTCCAGTCGCTGCACTTCCGGGTGGCTCACGACATATAGATGCCAGGCGGGCTCGGTGCCCTCCGTCGGCCGCGGCAGCTTCACCAGCTCCCCCAGCCCCGCCTGCTCGTAATGCCTCCCGTCGCGCGCCGTCCGTCGGCCCACGCGTCGAGATGCGGCAGCTGCACGCGCAATATCGCCGCCTGCAGCTCGTCCAGGCGCGAGTTGTAGCCGAGTTGCTCGTAGGTGACCTTGTCGCGCGAGCCGTGAAACCGCAGCGTCCGCGCGCGCTCGGCGATGTCGGGGTCCGAGGTCGTGATCATGCCGCCGTCGCCGTAACAGGCCAGGTTCTTGGACGGGAAGAACGACCACGTCGCCGCCCGCCCCAGCGCGCCCGGGCGCGCGCCCGCGGGTGCGCGCGAGCCCGCAGCCTGCGCGGCGTCCTCCAGCACCGGCACGCCCAGCACCTCGATCTCCGCGACCGGGGCCACGTTGCCGAACAGGTGCACCGCGATCACCGCCTTCGTCCGCGGTGTCAACGCCGCGCGCACGGTGTCGGCGGTGACGCAGTACGTGTCCGGATCGACGTCGCAGAACACCGGCGTCGCGCCCGTGGGCGGGATCGCCTCGGCGGAGGCGTAAAAAGTGAACGACGGCACCACCACCTCGTCGCCCGGCCCTGCGCCCATCGCGCGCAGCGCGATCGTGATCGCGTCCGTCCCGTTGGCCACGCCCACGCCATGCGCCGCGCCGCAGTACTCGGCGAACTCCGTCTCGAACGCGCTGACCTCGCGGCCCGAGGATGTAGCGCTCTGAGGTCCACCACCCGCTCGATCGCCGCTTTTATCTCCTCCTTCAGCGGCTGCAGCGGCGTGTGCGTGTCGAACAGCCCTACGGCCATGTGCCCGCCGTGCTCACAGACAAAACCAAGTGCTTTGACCGGAGTCGACAAGGTTGTATGAAAGAACTGGCTCTCGCGTCTCCCACAACAAAAACCCGCTCCTTTCTCACCCTGGCTTGAGTAGCTCGAGGTCCGCGCGGGTCATCAGCCGGATCAGCTCCTCGAAGGAGGTCTGCGGCTTCCAGCCGAGATCGCGCTCGGCCTTCGCCGGGTCGCCGATCAGGTGGTCGACCTCGGCCGGGCGCACGAACGCCGGGTCGATCGTCACGTACTGCTCGAACCCGTCCAGCCCGGCCTCGTCGAAGGCGACCTCGACAGCACTCGCGCACCGAGTGCGACTCGCCCGTCGCGATCACATAGTCCTCGGGCACGTCGCGCTGCAGCATCAGCCACATCGCCTCGACGTAGTCCTTCGCATAGCCCCAGTCGCGCTCGGCGTCGAGGTTGCCCAGGCGCAGCTCCTTCGCCAGCCCGTGCTTGATCGCGGCCGCGTGCCAGGTGATCTTGCGCGTCACGAACTCCAGGCCCGGCGCGGGGTCTCGTGGTTGAAGAGGATGCCGCTCGTCGCGTGCAGGTCGTAGCTCTCGCGGTAGTTAACGGTGATGAAGTGCCCGTACGCCTTCGCCACGCCGTACGGCGAGCGCGGGTAGAACGGAGTCGTCTCCGTCTGGGGCACCTCCAGGACCTTGCCGAACATCTCGCTCGAGCTGAGCCTGGTAGAAGCGTGCCTCTGGGCAGACTTCGCGCATCGCCTCGAGTATCCGCGTCACGCCCACGCCGGTGAACTCCGCGGTCAGCGTCGGCTGGATCCACGACACCGCCACGAACGACATCGCCGCGAGGTTGTAGATCTCGTCCGGCTGGGCCGCGCGCAGCGCGTCCACGAGCGAGCGCTGGTCGAGCAGGTCGCCCTGGTGCAGCGTGATCGACTCCCGCAGGTGCTCGATGCGGTCGAACTTCTCCGTCGAGGCCCGCCTGACCATGCCGTGCACGTCATAGCCCTTCTCCAGCAGCAGCTCCGCCAGATACGAGCCGTCCTGGCCGGTGACCCCGGTTATCAGTGCCGATCGCCTGTCCACCATGGCCGGCAACCCTATCGGTCGGACTTCTCAGACCCGCGCAGATGCCGCGCGTACTGGCGCGCGAACGCCACGACGAACCGCGGGTTGTAGCGGGCGTAGCGCCGCCACAGCCGCCTCGGCTCGCGCATCAGCCGGTAGGACCACTCGAGGCCGTTGCGCCCCATCCACGGCGGCGCCTGTGGCACGAGGCCCGCGTGGAAGTCGAATGCCGCGCCGACCCCCACCAGCATCGGCGCCTGCAGGCGCGGGCGCATCCGGTGCATCCACTGCTCCTGCTTTGGCTGGCCCGTGCCGACCCACACGACCTGCGCGCCCCGATGCGTCGATGTCATCCAGCAGTGCGCTCGTCCTGCTCGAGGGTCAGTGGCGTGAACGGGGGGCAGGCGCCGCCGACGATCTGTAGGCCCGGGCAGCGCTCGCGCAGCCGCTGCGCCAGCAGCTCGCGCTCGGGGTCCCCGCGCCCGCCGTACAGGTACATCGGCGTGCCGCCGCGCGCCGCGCGCGCGCAGTAGGAGACCATCAGGTCCGGCCCATACACCCGCGTCGCCTCCGGGTGTCCGAGCGCGTGCAGCGCCCACACCAGCGGCTGGCCGTCGGGGACGGCCAGCGTCGCCGCCATCACCGCCTCCATCGTCGCCGGGTTCTCTCGGGCGTTCATCACGAGGTTCACCGCCGCCGCCGTCACGTACCCGCGCTCGCCCGCGGCGATCGTCGCGTCCATCCAGTCCATCACCTGCTCGTAGTCTGAGACGGCCAGCGGAATGCCCAAGACATCCGCGCGCTGGGGCAGGGTCACAGTGGGGGTGCTCGATGCTTCCGAGCCCGCCGCCGCGGCCGGTGTGGAGGTGGTGGATGTGCCCGGACGTGCGATTCCGTGAAGATACCGACGCATTGATGCCATCCGCCCTCATCGACCCCGACTTCTGGTCCGAGCGGCCGGTCCTGCTCACCGGCCACACCGGCTTCAAGGGCGCGTGGCTGTCGCTGTGGCTGCAGTCGCTCGGCGCCCGCGTCACCGGCCTGGCCCCGGCGCCGCCGACGACACCATCGCTGTATGAGCTCGCGCGACTCGGCGAACGCATGGCGGGCGAGCTGGCGATCGATGTCCGCGACGCACCCGCCGTGCACGAGGCCGTCGCCTCGGTGCGCCCGGAAGTCGTCCTGCACCTGGCCGCCCAGCCGATGGTTCGCCTGTCGCTGCGCGACCCTGCGCTGACGTTCGAGGTCAACGTGCTCGGCACGGTCAACGTGCTGGAGGCCGTACGCCGCGCCGGACAGTCGGTGCGGGCTGTCGTGGTGGTGACCTCTGACAAGTGCTACGCCAATCCTCTTGGCACCGTCAGGCGCTTCGTCGAGGGCGACCCGCTCGGCGGTCACGACCCTTATTCGAGCTCCAAGGCCTGCGCCGAGCTCGTCACGGCTGCCTACCGCGAGTCGTTCTTCGCCCCCGGCTCCGGTGCCGGCGCCGGCGCCGGCGCGGGGGGCGGCACGGCGCGCGTGGCGAGCGCGCGCGCGGGCAACGTGATCGGCGGGGGCGACTTCGGCGAAGACCGGCTCGTGCCAGACATCCTGCGCGCCTACGACGCCGGCCGGCCCGTGCTCGTGCGCAACCCCGACGCGATCCGCCCGTGGCAGCATGTGCTCAACCCGCTCAGCGGCTATCTCGCGCTCGCGCAATCGCTGTGCGCGCCGGACGGGGAAAAGGCCGCGCGCGCGTTCAACTTCGGTCCGCGCCCGCACGACGCGCTGACGGTGCTGGACATCGTGGGCCGTCTCGACGGCCTGCTGGCCGATCGGAGATCCCGGCTGGACGATCGGAGATCCCATTTGATCTCCGATCGGTCGATCGGTGGTGCGCCGGGCTACGAGCTCGATCGCGCGGCCAACCCGCCCGAGGTGGCCCGGCTGGAGCTCGACTCCACGGCCGCCGAACGCCTGCTGGGCTGGCGGCCGCGCTGGGATCTCGATGCGGCGCTCGCGCGGGTCGCTGCCTGGCACGAGTCGCACCGGCGCGGACAGGACATGCGCGCGGCCGGCCTGGCCCAGATCGCGGAATTCGTGGATTTGCAGGACACTTCTCGCGCTCTCTTCTGAGACAATTGTCTACAGACTCGAAGAGTTCGGTCAGCTCGTAATCTTCCGGCCATATGAGCCCGCCGTCAGTGCGTCGCTACCGAGCCGAACGACTGCTGCGCCGGGAGTTCGAGGCGATGCGCGGGCGCGTGCTGGCGAGCGTGCGCGGGAGGTTGCGAGCGGCGGGCGTCACCCTCGACGCGGCCGATTTGGAGGCGTGCTACGCCCAGGCGTGGCACGGGCTGTACACGACGATGCTCGACGGCAGCGCCGAGGTTGCCAACCCCGAGGGCTGGCTCGCGCTCGTGACGTATCGCCGCGCGATCGACGAGCACCGCGCGCGCCTGCGCGCGCCGGGGTCCGGGCGTGCTACGACGCGCACGAGGATCCGCGGGGACGACCAGGAGGCCGGCGCCCCCGAGCGCGATCTCGCGGGCGAGCTGGACGACCGCGCGCGGCTGCGCCAGCTGCTGGAGGGGCTGCGCGGGAGGCTCAGCCCGCGCGAGCGCCAGGCCGCCGCGCTGTGCTACCTGCACGGCCTCTCCCGCGCGGACGCCGCCGCGCGGATGGGCATCTCACAGGCCCGCATGCGCAAGCTGATGGACGGGCTCCGGCGCGGGCTCGCCCGGCGTCGCGGGCAAGGTCGGCGAGCTGCTGAACACGATCCGCGCGGGCTCCTACTGCGCCGAGCAGTCGTCTTTGATGCGCGGCTTCGCGTTCGGCATGCTCGACCCCGAAGGCGAGCGCTACGCCCTCGCGCTCGCCCACCAGCGCGGGTGCCCGGCCTGCCGCGCCCACGTCCTGTCGCTGCGCGGCCTGGCCTCGGTGCTGCCGCCGCTGCCGCTGCCGCTGGCGCTGGGCGTGGCCGCGGGCGCGGGCGCGGGAGCGGGGGCTACGGCCAGCGGTGCCGGCGCGGGCGCGGGCACTGGCGCCGGTGTAGGCGTGGGCACGGGTGTCGGGGCGTCGGGCGCTGGTGCCGGCGGAGGCTGGCTGATGGCCGGCGGAGGTCTCGGCGCGAAGCTCGCCGTCGGCTGCCTGGTCGCGGTCAGCGTCGGCGCGGGCTGCGTCGCCCTGAGCGTCGGTCCGATTGCCCCGTCGCACGCTGGGAGCCATCGCCGCCATGCGGCGCGTGCCGCCCGCCCGCACATCCCGGTCGCCGACGAGTCGCTGCTGAGCCCCGCGCTCCTCGGCGCACAGCTCTCCTCTGCCGCCGCGTCCGGCACGGCCTCTGCCACCGGCGCGTCCGCGCTCTCGCCCGCCGCGAAGGCCAGCCGTGAGTTCGGCCTCGAGCAGCCGGCCCGCGGCGTCTCGACGGCCTCGGCGGCCACGGGGCAGCCGAGCGTCTCAGACACCGCCCGGGCGGCGTCGTCCGGCGGCGCCTCCGGCGCAGGCGCGGGGGCTTCCGCCTCGCGCGGCGAGTTCTCCGGCTCGACCGCCGGCTCCTCGGCTGGCTCGCCGAGCGGCGCTGGCGACGGCCACGAAAGCGGCGGTCCGTCCGCCGCCGCACACGAGTTCGGGCTCGGGTAGGGCTCGGCCTCGCGGGACCGGTTCAGCCGCGCGGGAAGGCCTTCATCAGCTTCCTCATCCCCAGCGGGTTGCCGCGCGGGCGCAGCCTGCCGGTGAGCAGCGCGCGGCGGGGGTCGAGGCGTTCGCCGATGATGTCCACCCAGTCCTGGTAGGCGATTCTCAGGCGCAGGTCCGCGTCCGGCGAGGCGCCCTCGGCGACCGTGCTCGAGCCGTTGTCGACGATCAGGCGCCACGCGGGGACGTCGGGGTCGGTGAACTCCCACTGGAACGTGGTTGGGCGTGTGAGCCCATGGTTGGGGTTGACCTGACGGCGGATCATGTCGAACAGCAACGCCACGGTCTCATGGTCGCGTTTGGACGGGCCCTCGCGCACCCCGATCACGCCGGCCTGGGCCAGCGCGCGCCCGCGCTGGGATACCTCCAGCGGAGTCAGGCCCGGCGGCAGCAGGGGCGGTCCGGGGAGGGTCTCGGCGGCGAGGCCGGCCGAGCGCAGCTTGGTCGTCATGGAGGTGAGCCCCTCGACGCCGACCTCGTCGTAGGTGGCGCCGAACACGGTTATGTAGCGTTCGTCCCAGCCTGGGGGCATCAGCACCTGGGCGGTGTAGCGGGTCACGTCGCGCAGGATCTGCGCGACCGCCTTCGGTACGCGCACCGGGTCTTCGCGCGCGAGGTCTGAGAGCAGCTTGACGCCGAAGCCGATGTGGCGCTGCTCGTCGGCGGCGATGTTCTGCATGCCCTCCCTGAACGCGGGCAGCTGGTCGCGCCGTTCCAGGTAGCTGCAGATGAAGTGCTGGCCCGGCTGGGCGAGCGCCGCCTCGATCACGATGTGGTAGAGCGTCACCGCCGCCGCGAGCTTGGCGGGGGAGCGGTCGGCGCGCAGCTCGTCGGCCATTGTGTCCAGGCGGTCGAAGATCTTGCGAAAGCCGGGCGTCAGCTGCGGCTTGATCGCGCGCAGGCCGCTGTCCATCGTGCCGTCGCCGATGCCGCAGACCTCCTGCATGAATCGCTTGAAGAACACCGCGTGCCTGGCCTCGTCGACCTGCTGGGTGGCGAGGAAGTACTTCTGCTCCTCGCGCGGGGCCGCGTCGATGTAGGGGGACAGGTTGTCCGCGACCGCGTCCTCGCCCCAGAAGAACAGCGAGTAGTTCCACAGCGCCGCCGTGCGCTCGAACTCGGTGAAGTCCTCGCGCCACTGGCTGGCGTCCTCTGTGAAGTCGAGCTCGGTCGCCTGCCAGTTGCCGCGCTCCCAGCGCGCGTACAGGTCCGTGATAGGAGATCGCGTCCGTCGGCAGGCTGGCCGGGTTGGAGGCGGAGTCCGTCGGCGTCGCGGTGGTGTCTGTCACGCTGTGGCCATGTGGCTGCTCCCAGGGTAGGACTGATCGCCGGTCGCGGCGCGAGCGGATAACGAACATTATCGCAATAGCGTACGCTCTGTCAAGTAAGATGCATGCGATGGAGGTCGCTCCGATCACACGCGAGCAGGGCGCCGCCGGTCCGGCTTCGGGCGAGCTGGGCAAGGGCGGCGGCGCCGTGGTGCATACGGACGCTCAGGCGGGCGCGCGGCTGACCCGCGAGCAGAGCAAGGCCAATACCCGCGAACGGCTGCTGAACGCGGCGCGGACCGTGTTCGCGCGAGGTGGCTATCACGGCGCCACCGTCGAGCTGATCGCCTCCGAGGCGGGGTTCTCCACGGGCGCGCTGTACTCGAACTTCGACGGCAAGGAGGACCTGTTCCTGGAGCTGATGGAGCGCGAGATCGATGCCCACGCGCGCGAGATCTCAGCCGCGGTGAAGGCCCGCCACTCGGTCGCCGAGCGCGCGACGGGCGGCGCGCGCCAGTGGATGACGATGATCGAGCGCGAGCCCGAGCTGCTGCTGCTGTTCGTGGAGTTCTGGGCCTACGGCGTGCGCGACCCGAGCGTGCGCCCGAAGGTTGCGGCCCGGTTCGCGCAGATGCGCGAGCTGCTGACGCAACTGATCGCCGACGGGGTGCGCGAGTTCGACCTGGAGCTCGAGCTGCCCGCCGAGCACCTCGCGGTCGCGATCGACGCGCTGGCCGACGGCATCGCGCGGCAGAAGCTGACCGACCCCGGCGCTGTGCCCGACGAGCTGATGGGCCGCGTGCTGTCGCTGCTGTTCGCCGCCGTCACGCGGCCGGCGGGCGGCCGTTCCTGAGCCGGGGTGAGGACGCATGCGCCGGTGTCGGCGTATAACGCGCCGGATCTGGCGCAGGGAGTCAGTTTCGGCGGCTATGCCCTCGGCAGGCACAGGCACGCGTAGTGCACCGTGAACAGGCGCCGGGCAAGGCCCGGGGCGAGACGGTGCAGGCAGGTGCGCAGCGCCCGCTTCGCGCCGGCGCGCGCACGGCGCGGACGGGCCGGTTGCGAAGAACAGATGGACGGCGAGCGGCAGCGGGTCCTCCAGCTCGCACGCGACCCGAAGGCCCGCCCGCGCGACGATCGCCCGCGCCGCGGCGCGGTCGAGCCGCTGCAGGTGGCCGACCTCATGGGCGTGCTCGCGCTTGGAGGTGCGCCGCGCGGACAGGTTGGCCTCCAGCGGCACCTCCATCGCCACCGCCCCGCACGCGCGCGCCGCCTCGGCCAGCAGCGCCGCCGGGTCGGGCACGTGCTCCAGCACGTGCGAGAGGATGCCCAGCTCATACGCGCCGTCGCCGGCCGGCAGGTGCGCGCCGTCGTAGAGCTCGGCCCAGTCGATCTGCAGCCGCTCGCGCGCGATGTCCACGGCCGCCTGAGTGATCTCGACGCCTGACAGACGCCCGCCAAAGCCGCGCTCGTGCAGCTCGCACAGCAGGGCACCGTCGCCGCAGCCGATCTCCAGGGTATTGAAGGAGACCCGCCCGCCCACAGCCCCGCGCGAGCGCACAGCGCGAGCACGTGGTCGGCCTTGCCGACCGCACCGAGCGCGCGCCAGCGCGCGTTCCGGGCCACCTCGGCGGGGTTATGCTGGGTATAGGCCTCGTCGTAGAAGCGGACCAGCCGGGCTTGGTCGTCCATCGGTCGGATTATCCGGAGTCTGCCTCGATCGGGGTCTGATCGTCCCGGTAGCCTCGCCTCAGTGGATGTCGCAAGCCCGCCGCGAGCAGACCCGCGAGCACACCGGTCGCGTGGCTCGATCAGGAGCCTGCGCGAAGCCCCGGCGACGCTGCCGGCGCTGGCCGCGATGGCGCTGTTCGTCGTGTGGGCGACCGACCAGGCAGGCTATCCACTGACGCACTGGGCGCCGGGTGGGCTGATCGTGCTGGCGCTGCTGGCGATCGCGCTGGTGTTCGTGAGACTGCCGCTCGCCGAGATCCCGGCGCCTGTGAAGATCGCGCTCGGCTGCCTGGCGGCGTACACCATGCTCAGCTTCCTCTCGATCCTGTGGGCGGACGTCCCCGGCGACGCCTGGGAAGGCGCGAACCGGACGCTGCTGTACCTGCTCGTGTTCGCGCTGTTCGCGCTCTGGCCCCAGCACGGGCGCAGCGCGACCCTGCTGCTCGGCGCGTGGACGCTCGCGAGCATCGGGCTGGCGGCGTTCGTCGCGCTGCACGTCAACGCCGCCGCGCACAGCCCGGCGCGCCTGCAGGCGCTGCTGCCAGGCGGGCGCCTGACCTATCCGGCGGGCTATGCGAACGCCAGCGCGGCGCAGTGGCTGATCGCGTTCTGGCCGGCGCTGCTGCTCGCGCGCGAGGCGCGCCTGCACTGGAGCGTGCGCGGCCTCTTCGCCGGCGGCGCGGTGCTGCTGGCGGAGGTCGCGCTGCTCAGCGTGAGCCGGGGCTCGCTGTACGCGACGCCGGTGATGCTCGTGCTCGTGTTCGCGCTGCTGCCCGGCCGCGCGCGCACGTTCGCCCTGCTCGTGCCGGTCGCGGCCGGGATCGGCGCGTCCGCGCCGGCGGTGCTGGGAGTGGGGGAACGAATCGAACACGGTGACCCCGCCGCCGCCGCCGTGCACGCCGCCACCACGGCGACGTTCCTCGCGGCGCTGGCGGTGGGACTGGTGGTGGCGCTGGGGGCGGCGATCGAGAGCAGGCGCGCCCTCTCGGAGCCCTCGGCACGACGGGTGCGCAGGGGCGTCGGCGCGGTCGCGATCGCCACGCTCGTGGTCGTGCTCGTGGGCGGTCTGGTTGCGGCGGGCAACCCCGTCACGCGGGCGCGCCATGCTTGGGACACGTTCAAGAGCGGCAGCGGCTACGCGGCGAACAGCGCCGGTGAGAACCGTCTCATCAGCGGGCTAGGAAGCAACCGCTACGACTTCTACCGGGTGGCCCTCGACGAATTCCTCGCGCATCCGCTTCTCGGCATCGGCGCGGACAACTTCCAGGAGCAGTACCTCGTGCACGGCCGCAGCAGCGAGACGCCCAAGTATCCGCACAGCGTCGAGCTGCGCACGCTGACCGAGACCGGCCTCATCGGCGCGCTGCTGGCGCTCGCCGGGCTGGGGGCGGCGCTCCTCGCCGGCTGGCGCGCCCTGCGCGGATCCGACTCGCTGGGGCGCGCGGTCGCCGCGGCGGCGCTGGCGGGGTTCGCCTACTGGGTGGTGCATGGCTCGTTCGACTGGTTCTGGGAGTTCGCCGGCCTGGGCGCGCCCGCGTTTGCGATGCTCGGCATCGCCTGCGCGCTGGCGCCGCGCCGTGGCGCCGCTGAGGCGGCCTACGTCGGCGGTGCGGCGCTCTCCGTGCCCTCCTCGGGCGCCCGGCACACGGGCGTGGCGCCGTCCTCCGAGGCGGCAGCTTCGGCCTCGGGGCACTCCCGTGGGCGCGGTCCGAGTCTCAGAGGCCCGGGCATGGCTGCGGGCGCGATCGTGGCGCTGGCAGCCGCGCTGTCGCTCACGGCGCCCTGGCTGAGCAGGCTGGAGGTCGAGAGCGCCGCGCGGATCTGGCCGAAAGCCCCGGCGACGGCGTACGACCGGCTGAACGACGCGGCGCGGCTGAATCCGCTCAGCGACGAACCGTACCTCGTGGCCGGTAGCATCGCCCTGCGCTTCGGCGATCTGCCGCGCGCCGGCCACGAGTTCGCGCTGGCGCTGAAGCGCACGCCCAAAGACGCCTACGCGACGCTCGAGCTTGGGGCGATCGCCTCGGCCCGGGGGAACCGCGCGGACGCGCTCGTGCTGCTTCAGCGTGCCCTGCGCCTGAACCCCCGCGACCCCCTGACGCGTCAGGCGCTGCTGGTCGTGCGCAGGGGCGAACGGGTGGACCTCGACGAACTGAATCGCGCAATCCTGAGCAAAGCTCAGCAGTTTGCGTGACTCCTCCGACAATCCATCGCCGATGAGGGCTTTTTACTCGACACGGCACCGAACCTTCGCTAGCGTGCAGGAGAGCATCGAGTCGAATAGCCACGCTCGGGCCTCACTGCATCCGGGTGCTCGACGTTGGGATGAGGCGACAGGCTGGCACAGGGCATGGAGAGTTGACTGCGACATTTGCTCGGGCCGAAGAAGGGAATCGAAGGTCGGAAGCATGACAAGTCATCGCAGAATCGCTTTGACAGGGTTGATAGCCGTCGCTCTGCCGGTGGCGATGCCGTCGCTCGCGGCTGGCAGCTCGCTGCTGAGCGGGTACGGGGGCCCGGGCCAGGGGAGCCAGGCGATCCTCGGCTCGGCGCTGCTGGGCGGGGGTGCGGGCACAGGCGCCGGCGGCGGCGGCTCCACCAGCGGCGGGGCGGGCGGCTCATCGGGCCCGTTGCGTCTCGGCGAACAGCCCGGTAGGACCGGATCTTCGGCCGGCGCAGCCGCGGGCACGGGCGGCGCCCCCGCGCGCAAAGCCGGCGGCGGCGCTTCGGCCTCGCGGCAGGCCGGCGCCGGCCGGACATCCGGCGCCGGTGGGAGTCCCGCTTCGTCGGCCGAGCCGGCGAGCGATGCGGGCACGGGCCGATCTGAGACGTTGGGGCTGTCCGGCGATGACCTCGTCTACGTCCTGCTGGCGCTCGCCGCACTGGCGTTCACCGGCGTCCTCACCCGGCGGCTTGCCCGCGCGAAGGGTCCGGACGAGAGCAACTGCTGAGGAACTGCTAAAGGGATAGGGCTTAAGACCCGAGTAAGTCAGTAGAGCCAGGACCCCTCAGATCATGGACCAACCGCGCGTCACCCAGCAGACATCGACCACGCTGCCACTCACCGGTGGGCTGGTGCGCGATGCGCCGCGCCCGAAGTCGCTGCTGGGAGGGACCTTCGCCGGGCGCCTGCAGTGGGCGCTGGAGGGCCCCGGCTGGAGCGTGCTGCGCCCGGCCGTCGACTTCGTGCTGCTGTGCACGGCGGTGATCGTGGCGCTGGGCGGTGTGCACGCGACCCTGAGTGTCTCCGCCGTTCAGGCTCCGCTGCTGGCGCTGCCGCCGCTGGCGATGCTGCTGCTCTACCTGCGCGGGCTGTATCGCACGCGCCTGCGCGCGCTCGTGCTCGACGGCGTCGTGCCCGTCATCAGCGCCGTGTCGATCGCGACGATGGCGGTCGCGACGATCGGGCTGTTCGCCAGCGGGCAGGCCCCGAGCCAGTCCGACGGCGTGCGCGCGTGGCTGTTTGCGCTGATCGGCGTGGGCCTCGGCCGCGCAGCGCTGGCGCGCGCCCAGCGCTGGGCACGCGAGCGCCGGCTGGTGGGCAAGCCAGTGCTGATCGTCGGCGCCGGGCTCGTCGGCTCGCAGGTGGCGCGACTGCTCGAGAAACATCCCGAGTACGGGCTCGTACCCGTGGGCTTCGTCGATGACGACCCCCGCTCGGTAGCGGAGGTGGGCGGGCGCGACGTGCCGGTGCTGGGCACGGTCGAGGACGTCGATGAGATCGTCAAGGACACGGGGGTTGGCAAACTGATCGTCGCTTTCTCATCGGTGGCAGATGCCCGCATCAGCCGTCTGATCCAGCGCTCCCAGGAGCTGGGCGTGGACGTGTCGGTGGTGCCGCGCATGTTCGACACGATGAACAATCGCGCCTGGTACGGCACGGTCGGAGGCACTCCGCTGCTGACATTCTCCACCGTCGATCCCAAGGGCTGGCAGTTCACGCTCAAGCACGCCCTCGACCGCGCCCTCGCGCTGACACTGCTGGTGCTGCTGTCTCCGGTAATCCTGTGCGCCGCCCTGGCCGTGCGCTTGAGCTCCCCCGGGCCGGCGCTGTTTCGCCAGCGCCGCGTCGGTCGCGACGGGCGGATCTTCGATCTCTACAAGTTCCGCTCGATGCGCATGGCCCCGGCGCGAGCGCACTCAGGCGAGAACGCCGCCGAGACGATGAGCAGGGAGGACGAGACCGCGCTCGAGTTCCTGCTCGGCGGGGACACCGCGCCCGGCGGCATCGAGGGCGAGGACCGGCGCACGCTCGTCGGTCGCTTCCTGCGGCGCACGTCGATCGACGAGCTGCCCCAGCTGCTGAACGTGCTGCGCGGGGATATGAGCATCATCGGACCCCGCCCCGAGCGCCCCGAGTTCGTCGAGCTGTTCCAGCAGGATCTCGCCCGCTACGGCGACCGCCACCGCGTCAAGTCGGGCATCACCGGCTGGGCGCAGGTGCACGGGCTGCGCGGCCAGACGTCGTTGGCCGAGCGCGTGGAGTGGGACAACTACTACATCGCCCACTGGTCGCTGGGCCTGGACGTGAAGATCCTCGTGCTCACCCTGGTTGCGCTGTTCCGCAAGGCCGAGTGATTCGCAGGCCGCGCGCGGGCCGCGAGCGACGCGCGGACCGCGAGCCGACGGGACGGACCGCCGCGCTCAGATGCTCCGCTGCGCGGCCTTGCCCGGTCCCGTCCATTCCTGGTAGACGCGCACCCGCAGGCCGCTCGTGCCGAGCACCGCGGGCAGCGCGATCGCGTACTTGTTGAAGCGGTCGAGCGCGAACAGCGCCCTGTAGCGCAGCACGCTGCCCTGAAAGGCTTCGAGCTTCAAGTAGTCGCCGACGGGTCCCGAGCCGCTCGCCACGACATGGCCGCTCCGCCGGCGCAGGCTGAGGGTGACGGGGCTCAGAGCGCCGAAGGGCGAGGCCAGGACGCGGGAGAGCGCCGCAAACGACGGCTTGCGGGCGCCACGTTCGTTCAGCACCCCGAAGTCTTCGCTTCTGGAGCCGTCCAGCTGATAGAGCGTCATGGCGGCGATGTACGGCGTGCGCGACAGCGAGCGATAGAGGTTGGTGATGTTTGCCGCCTGCACCTGCGGGGTCACGCAGGCCTGTTCCTGCTGGACCCTGTATCGCGGCCAGCAGCTGCTCCAGCCGAACTCGTCCAGCCACAGGGGCTTGGAGTCGCCGTTGGCGAGCTGCACCGCCCGAAACGAGCGCAGCGAGGCGAGGGTCAGGGTGTAGAAGTGCACCGCCAGACCGTCGTAGTAGCCCTTGATGCCGGCGGCGTACAGGGCGCGCAGGAAGATGCCGTTGTAGCCGACCAGCGAGCCCGCGATCACGGACACGTTCGGGTTCGCCTGCTTGATCGCGGGGTAGGCGGCGCGCAGCAGGGCGGCGTAGCGCTGAGGCTTTTCCGGGCCGGCGAAGTAGAGCTGGTTGACCTGATCGGGCTCGTTCCAGATCTCGATCGCCGCCAGGCGCGTACCGTAGCGTTGCGCGAGATAGGCGACGAATGTCGCGTAGGCGGACGGGTTGGTGGGCGGCCAGCCGTTGGCCTTGCTGGACACGCCGGGCTTGCACTTGCGCAGCAGCGAGGCCGGTGCCGAGGATGCCCAGCAGGGCGTGCTGTCCACGAACGCGATCACCTTGATCCCGCGCGCGGCCGCATCTGCGAACAGCCGGTCGGTGAAGGCCAGCGCGCGCGGTTCGAGCTGGTTGGGCCCGCTTGGCTCCAGGATCGACCATGGCAGCTCGGTGCGTACGACCTTGGCGTGCAGAGCCGCCGCCTGGACGATCGTGCGGTCGGCTTCGCGAAGCTGCTCAGGGGGGCCCACGCCGAGGATGTTCACGCCGCCCAGGGGCGGTGTGGAGGAGGCGTGCGCGCCCAACGCTTGCTTGGCCTCGCCTGACGGCGCGAGGAACGCGAGCACGCAGAATCCCAGCGCCAGCGCGATGAGAGAACTCTTGAGGCCTCCTCCCGATCGTGGTAGGCGTCCGGCCATGTTCACACCATAGTCGGGCCCTGGCCGGCAGGCACAGGCTGCGACCGGGGTTGCAGCGACTACGACCGCTGTAGGGTGTGTGCTGCCCGATGTCCCCAACCTGGATCTGGATGCAGGTCGCGATCGTCGTGTTCGTGCTTATCGGGATGGTGATCGCGATCACTAAGCTTGCGTGAGCTATTGGTCTGGATGGTCGGCGGAATCCATCGCGTCCCACTCCAGGGCCGCCTCGGGCGCCGTGAGCCGGCCGGTCAATCTGCTGAGAGCGCCGAACGACCACGTCGCCACCACCGGCGTCGCGATGCGTCGATGCCTGGGAGCGCTACGGCCGGGCGGGGTGGGATCGTCTCCTCGCCGCCCAGTATGGCGGCGGGCACCTCCTGCGTGAGCCACTCGGTGAGCGGCCCGAGCCCCGCCTGTTCGATCTCCGCGGCCATGCCGGGCGGACGCTTGACGTCGTCGTGGGCGTCGGAGGCGACGTTGTGGATCATGCCGTCACGGGCCAGTCCCAGCGCGAAGCGCCGTGCCGGCTCTCCGAAGCTCCCGGCAAGCGAGCCGGCCGTGATCGAGGTGAGGGCGCCGGCGCGCACAATCGAGCCCAGTATCCGCGGGTCACGGTGAAAGGCTGAGCAGCGCTCCGGGTGAGCCAGCAAGATGCGGTGTCCGCGGCGTTGCAGATCCAGCAGGAGAACCTCAAGGCTGGTTGCCACCGCGGCGAAGGGAGGCTCCACGAGCAGCCACGGACCGCCACCGAGCCCGAGACGCGGAAGCTCTCCCGGATCGATGTCGATGATGCGCGTCATCGCTATCTCGGCGCCGGGACGGACATCGAGCGCCACCCCCTCGGCGGCCAGGCGCGCGTTGATCTCTGCCGCCAAGCGAGCGATCGTGCCGGCGTCGTTGGGGTAGCGCGTGCTGATGTGAGGTGTGGCCACGAGCGTGCGGGTGCCAGCTGCCGCCGCGGCACGCGCGAGCGCGACCGAGCCCTCGATCGTCTCGGGGCCGTCGTCGATGCCCGGCAGGACGTGGCAGTGCAGGTCGATCACACGCGTGAACGTTAGGCGACCGTCGGGCGGTCACGTTCTGATCCAAACGTCGTGTGCGGGTGCGGCTATGATCGCGAGCCTCGATGCGGCGTTCGGTCTCAATATAAGGCGAAGGAGGAGCAGCATGTTCAAATCGATTGTGGTTGGGACCGACGGCTCGGACACGGCCGGCCAGGCTGTGCGCCAGGCGGTCGACCTGGCCCGCGCCGTGGGGGCCAAGATTGAGCTCGTCAGCGCATACGAGCCGGTGCCCGCACAGCGCCTGCGCGAGGAACGCCGCGATACCCCCGAGGATCTGCAGTGGGCGATCAGCCCGCGCGAGGACGTCGATGCGACGCTGGAGGCCGCAGCCGGCATCGTCCGGGATGCTGGCCTTGATGTAGACGTCTACCCTCGCCAGGGCGATCCCGCCGATGCGATCCTCGACGTCGCCGAGGAGCGCGAGGCCGACCTGATCGTCGTCGGCAACAAGGGCATGACCGGCGCCAAGCGCTTTCTGCTGGGGTCGGTGCCGAACAAGATCTCGCATCACGCGCCGTGCTCGGTGCTGATCATCCGGACCACGTGACCGGGCGCCGCCCTGGCGACTCGCGCATCCGCGTTCTGACGCTCGCGCGCAACGTCGGCACCTGCTACGGGGGGGCGGAGCGGATCACGTTCGAGTTCGTCAAGCGACTCGACTCCGAGCGCTTCGTTCGCCACCTGTGTGTCACGCATGTGCCGTTTCCCGGGCAGCGCGAGGCCGAGGACAGGGACATGGCGGAGCTCGAGCGCGCCGGGGTGCAGATCTTGAAACTCGAATGCAGCTCGCTGCTGTCGAACGTCGCGTGGGCGCGCCTGTACAGCCGGCTCGCACACGGGTCGATCGACATCTTGCACTCACACATGCCGAGATCGAGCGTCCCGGGCACCATCATCGGCCGCCTCGCCCGAGTTCCCGTGATCGTCAACCAGGAGCACGGGTGGGCCTTCGGGGGCAAGCCGGTGCGCCAGTTTCTCGACCGCAACGTGGTTGCCCGGGGAAGCGATGTGCTGCTGGCCGTGTCCGAGTGGGATCGCTCTCGCATGGTCGAGCTCGAGCGCATCTCTCCCGAGCGCATCAGGATCCTGCCGAACGGGATCGCAGCTGTGCCTCAGGATGGTCACGATCTGCGGAGCGAGCTCGGGGCGTCGAACGGGACGGGGCTGATAGGGGCTGTCGGGAGGCTCTATCCGGAGAAGGGCTACGACGATCTGATCCGTGCGATTGCGCTGCTCAAGCGCGGTTTTGCCCAGCCGGTCCGGTGCGTGATCGTGGGGCACGGGTCCGAGCGGGAGAAAGAGAGGCTTCAAGCGCTCATCGACGAGCTCGACGTCGCCCGCGAGGTGCGAATGGTGGGGCGCCGCCAGGACGTTCCCGACGTGATTCGCGCGCTCGATGTGGCGGTGCTGTCCTCCAAGAACGAGGGCAGCCCGCTGGCGGTTATGGAGTACATGGCGGGAGCCGCTCCCATCGTTGCCACTTCCGTCGGCGGGGTTCCCGAGCTGGTCAAGGATGGCGTGCATGGCCTGCTCGTACCCCGACGCGACCCGGACGCGCTCGCGGCTGCGATCCGTCGGCTGCTCGTCGACCGGCCACTTGCTCGACGTCTGGGCGAGGCAGCGCGCGAGCGGCAACGCTCCAACTATGACCTCGACGTGGTGGTCGGGCGGCTCGAGAGTCTCTACGTCGAGCTGTACGAGCGCTCACGTGCCTCTCGGGACGGGGGACGGGCTCGCGAGGAGACCCAAGAGATTCAGATGTGACCAACCCCTCCCGTACGCGGGTCCTCTCCCGTGGTCCCCTCTCCCGCCTGGTCTCTCAAATGTCGAACAAAGGTACCGTGCGATGCACGATCGAACGCCAGGAGTAGAGCTCCTCGGCAAGACGGCGGCCGTTGGCGCCGAGCTCGTCCGCTCGCTCCGGATCCAGCAGCAGGGCGACGATCGCCTCGGAAACAGCCTGGGGGTCGGCAGGGATTACCAACCCCGCGCCGGTATCCTCGATCGCTTCCTTCAGCCCGGGCAGTTCCGTGGCCACGACGGCCCGGCCGCACGCCAGATACTCTGCCAGCTTCACCGGACTCAGATACTTTGATCTGTGCGCTGAGAGCGTCACGGTGGCCGCGGCGAGCAGGTCTCTCACCGCCGCGCGATCGCGTACGAAGCCGGTTATCAGCACCGAGTCCTCAATCTGTAGTCGGGCCACCTCTCCTTCGATCCGCTCGCGCTCGCAGCCGTCGCCGACCAGGAGCAGGCGTGAGTCGGTCAATCTGGCGGCTACTTTGGAGAAGGCCTCGAGCAGCGTGTCGAAATCGACCCAGGACTGGAAGTGGCCACAGAAGACGGCGTAGCGGCAGTCGGGGTCAAGGCCCGCCCGTGCGATCGCCTCAGCGCGTGGCAGGGGATGCATGAAGTCGATGTCCGCGCCGTTGGCCAATACTGCGATCCGCTCAGCCGGAATTCCAAGTTCGTCGACCAGCAGTGCCTTGATCTCGGGTGTGACGGCCACGATCCCGTGTGAAACCCGCCCCATCAGAGCGGTGGTCAGGCGCTTGACCTGGTCTACCACGAGTGGGATGGGAACCTCGTGGCCGCGACCATGGGGCATGTTGTCCATCTGTGTGACCACCCGGTATCCCAGCAGACGCGCCATGCACATGATCGGAACGTTGCTCCACTTGTGGCGGACGTAGCATCTTTCGGCGTGTCGGCGACGCGCGCATAGCACGACCAGTGAACGGAGGCTCAGATCGACGACGCGATACACATGGCCCCCCTCCGAGCCGTGGGCGCGGTGGTGGCGGACACCCGTCAAACCGGGATCAGAGCCGCGTGTCACGAGATCAACACGAAAGCCCTCGGCCGCGAAGCCACGTGCCACCTCAATCGTATGTGTGCGTGTCGCGTCGGGCAGCTCGAGATCAACGTCGCAGATCATCACCAACCCACTGTGCGATGTCCTACGGCCGGTCACGGACGGATTTTTATCGTGTCGCCGCCAGGGATTGTTTGTCGCATCGTCTTATTCCTCGCCATTTGGGTCTCTTGAGCAGCGATCAGATCCTGAAAGGCAGTGTCGACAGTCGGCGCTTGCGTTCCCCGAGGCCCAGCGCATGCGAACGCCAGGCACTTCGCCGACGCACCGCGAGCCTCGAGCTCATGCCCACTCCCATGCCGCCCCAGATCCACAGCTCCGAGTTGTCCTGGATGGCCCCTGAGAGAAGGGAGTTCACAAAGATCATCACGAACAGGGCGGTCAGGGTTGCCGCCTCGATCTTGTCTCTGCCGCTCGTCGTACGCCAGGCGCCAGCCAATCGTGTTGCGAAGCCGACTATCACGCCCGTGATCAGCAGCGTGCCCACCACCCCCAGCTCGACGCTCATCTCCAAAAGGAGATTGTGGGGATATGGCAGTATTGGATTGAGCGAGGCGAACCCTCCTGTGCCCAGCCCGAACAGCGGGTGTTGGGCGAACGCCGCGAATGCCTTCGCCCACAGTTCGCTTCGCCCGTTCGACGAAAGCCCGGCCCCGCTTCCGAGGAGCGTCGAGATGGCGCGTCCGATTGACGAGCTGGGCAGCGCCAACGGTACGATGACAGCCGCTCCAAGCAGCCCCGCGCCGACCAGCAGCAGTCGTCGCCGGGCCTGTTCGCTCGTGGAAATGAGCCCGAGGAACACAACCAGCCCGACGGCAAACGCCACGACAGGGCCTCTCGAGCCCGCAGCGAGCAGGGCGACGATGAGCAGGGGAAGCACGGCCACAGCCGCCATCCGTGCCCAGATGCGAGTCGCGACGAGCACGGTGCAAGTCGCGATGATTATCCCGTCCGCGCTCTGGCGCCCAAGGTATATCGGATACTCGTCGGCGGAGATGGAGAAGCGGCCTTCGAACTGGGCGTGGAGGTTGCCGCTGAGCAGCTTGAACATGAGCAGGAGGGCTCCGAAAGAAGTTACGGCCAGCAGGATTCCGAGAAACAACCGCAGGTCGCTCCTGCGTGCGCCCACGAAGACGGCTCCGATGAGGAAGACGAGATTATCGGCGATATAGAGCTGCACCTTGGTGCTTCCGTATGCCTCGCTCGGGGAGGAGCCCAGGCGAAGGAGCATGACCCCGAGCAGGGCGAAGGACAGCAGAACGGGAAACGACATCAGGGCCCGTACCGCTTGCTCGTGTGTTCTTCGCGCCACCGCGAACGCCACCGCTATTCCGATCCACGCGGCGAAGATGAACGTGGTTCCCCCTTTCGGAATAGGGTTGTGGCCCGCGATCGCTTCAATGATCGTGGGGATGCCGGCGAGCGCCAGCGGGTAGGCGACAGATCTCCTGGCAAGCCAGATACCCGCGACTGCTCCCACGAGCAAAATGCCATATAGCGGCTGCGTGAGCGCAGGAAAGAGCAACAGGAGACCGACTGTCCCCGCGCCGAGCAGAACCAGCTGGGGATGTCGGCTGGTCAGGAGAGCATCGCGGGGTCGCGCTTCTCCATCGCCCTCTCTCGGGTGGCCGGATAGTAGGACTCCACCTGTCGCTCCTCGAACACCACGACTCCGGCGATCGCTGTCTGGCTCTGCCCGAGGCTGGCCGCCGCGGCAGTCAGATCTGCAGGCTTGGTCAGTCCCGTGCGTGCCACGACGACGACGGCATCGGAGAGAGACGCGAGGATCAAGCCATCGGCCAAGCCCATGATCGGTGGTGAGTCGATCAGCACAACATCGAACCTCTCACGCAACTCTGCGCTCAGACTTCTCATCCTGCTGCCGGACAGCAGACTTGGGGGGTTGATCGGCGACTGGTGCGTAGGCAGCAAAGAGAGCCCGGAGCTCAGCGAGATCAGCGCATCGTCAAGGGTTGCGGTCCCCTGCAGGACGTCGGTCATTCCCGAATGCTGGCCATACCCGAGCCTGCTCGACAGCACGCCGGCACGCATGTCGCCGTCCACGACGAGGACGTTACGACCGCCGCCGACGGCGGCCTTGGCCAAGCCCTCCACCGTCGAGCTCTTGCCAACCTGCGGGTTGGGACCCACGAATGTCACCACGCGAAGTCCACGGTCGCGCAAGGCGAAGAACAGGTTGGTCTGCAGGATGTCGTACGCCTCGAGCAGCGACGGATCGTCCGCTCTGGAGTCGGACTTCAGCGGAATCGATGCGAGTAGGGGCACACCCAGGAGGGCTGCGGCCTCCTCCGCCGAGCGCAACCCTGGCTGCAGGGTCTCGCGCAGCCATGCCAATCCAACGCCAACCAGCGCGCCGAGCAGCAGGCCCGCGATGAGGTTGAGCGAGCGCCGCGGCTTGATCGGGCTCGACGCCGCGGCGGGAGGAGACGAAAGGGTCGCGCTCGTTCCCTGGGCGAGACCGTTGGCGGTGAGTGTCGCGCCCTGTTCGATGAGCGCCTGCCGAGACGCCTGGAGCGAGGCGATCTGCTCGGAAGTCGGCGGCACTCCGGCGTTTGGAGATGCCTGCAGCTTGGCGATACTGGCGCTAAGGCCGGCGACCGTTTCCTGGACCTGGCTCTGCTGCTGAGCGGTGCGGGTGGTCGCTTCGTTCTGGAGGTTCGCCAAGAAGGCGCTTGCCACCTGCTGGCCGAGGCTCTGAGCTGCCTGTGGCGAGGGGCCGGTGGAGTGCAGCTCCACCAGCGCTGTTTGAGCAAGGGCATCGGCGGTGAGTCGGGATTCCAGTTCGGTGGTGCTCAGATGGCCGCGATCGACCTGGGAGCGGATGCTGTTCAAGAATCCTCGTGAGACAAGCAGCGTGGCGTAGTTCTGCGCGAGACCCTGGTTGGCGGCGGTCGTGTCGGTGCTGGCGGACTGGTTGGGGATAGTGACCTGAAGGACCGCCGTCGCTTCGTAGACCTTGGCAGAGCCGATCGTGTAGATAAACGCGAGCAGAGCCATAATGACCACCGAGGCCAAGATGATGTACCTCCCACGCCAGAGAATGGGCCCGACCCTCTGAGCGTTTACGGGCTCGACTTGCTCGTCCATACGGCGCCCATCATGACATACGCTTTGGCGGCAGAATCGACTCTGGACCAGCGTACGACGTGCACGGTATAGAGGGCGTTCGAGGCTGGAATGGGCTGGCGCTCAGCCCATTCTGTCAGCGCTCGGTCGCAGGTGCGCAAACGCGCGTCGCGCGGCAAGCCCGTAGGCGCCGATGTCGGCGCGGGTCGGCACGAGCAGTCGGCGTACGGGAATTCGGCTCAGCCGGTGCAGCACGATCAGCGATATCACCCCGTAGGTCGTGTAGGCGATATCGGAGGCGACCGCCGCGCCGATCACGCCGAACGGCGGGATCAGCGCGAAGTCGAAGACGATCGTCACGCCGGCGGCGATGCCGGCCAGCTTCGAGGACATCCCCGGCCTGCCCCGCCCGCTGAGGTCGCTCTGGATCACTCCCCCCATGCCCAGGAACCACACGCCGGGGAGCAGCACGAGCATGGGCACGACGGCCGCCTGGTAGCTGCTGCCGTACGCGAGTAGGATCACCAAGGGGCCGAACACGGCGTTGGCGAGCGTGGCGGCGCCCGCGAGGAGGCCGTGGTGGCGCACTGAGTCGGCGCTGGTGATCGCCTGGCGGTCGTCCCCCTCGTAGCGGGAGACGAGCGGCAGCACGCTCGACTTGAACGCGCCCGTGAGTTCGAGCAGGAGCTCGGCAATCGTCTGGGCTATGACGTAGTAGCCGACCTGCGAGAGGGGACGGAAGAACTGCAGGATCACCACGTCCAGGCGAGCCATCGCGATCTGGAAGATCGAGCCCACCTGCACCCGCGATCCGTAGTGGAGCATCGCGCGCATCAGCCGCCGTTCGAAACGCAGTCGACTGTTCGCCAGGATCGGCTTCAGCGCGCCGAGGATCATCACGACCGAGAGCGCTCCGGTGGCGATCACTCCTCCCGTCACCCCGAGGCCGAGAGCTCCCACCAGGACCAGGACGCCGAGGGCGTAGACGAGCTTCGAGAGTACGCTCAGGGCGTTGAAGCGCCCGAACAGGAGCATGCCCTGCAGCTGCCCATGAGTGGTCCAGTCCAGGAACATGATCGGCACCAGCGCCGCAGCGAGCACCCAGGTCATGCCTCCCTGGCCGTGACCGAAGGCGTCCGCCAAGGGCTGGTGCAGCAGCCAGGCTCCCGGGATCAGCACGGCGGCTAGCACCGCGGCGTGGACGAGGCTGTTGCCCAGCAGAGCCCCGGGGGAGGCGTTCTTTCTGGTGGTGTAGTAGACCGCCGCCCACGGCACCCCGATGCCGCCCAGCATCAGCGCCAGCAAGCTGATCGAGATCATCAGCGCAAGCAGCCCGCGACCGGCCGGTTCCAGCCAGCGGGCGAGGGCGATCGAGGCGACGAACCCGATCAGGCCGGTGGCGAAGTTGCCGAGAACGTTGAGCGCAACGAACCGGGCGAGCAGGTTCTCGGTCGGCAGCACGAACAGGCTGCGTACGCGGACCATGAGCCTGTGCATACCGCCGAGACTATCTTGGCCGGCGGATCGGCATGGCCGGCTCGGCTCGCCCTCAGGGGGCCGCAGTCGGGGGCGTGGAGGAGGAGGCGGCGGAGGTGGAGGCGTCGCGAGACAGGAGCGTGCGCAGGCGGCGGCCGATGGGCGAGACCTTCATCTGGAAGCGTCTCTGGCTGTCTCCGTGGAAGATGCCGATGCGCGGCCAGTCGAGGGTCGCCGGCGGGTGCAGGTCGCGAAAGCGGGGCAACCCGGCCGCGGTCGCGTATCCGGCTGTGCCGGTCATCGCCACGACCCTCGCGTCGGTATCTCCGTACGGGAAGGCCACGGACCGGCACGGGACGCCGAGACCCTGTTCGCAATCCTCCCGGGAGCCCACGAGCTCATCCAGCAGCTCCCGGTCCTCGAGCTGGGTCAGTCGCGGGTGGGAGCGGGTGTGCGAGCCGATCTCCCAGCCGAGCGAGGAAAGCCGCCCGAGCTCCTCCCAGGACATCACCGCGAGCTCGTGCGCGTCGGGTCCGTCGAGGTAGACGTCCACGCCCGACCACGACGCCAGCAGTCCCCCGCCCGCGAACCGCGTGGGCACGAACACGGTCCCCGGGAGACCGAGCCTGTCGAGGATCGGCAGCGCCAGCTCCAAGACCGAGCGATATGCATCGTCGAAGGTGACCACCACAGTTCTGCCGGCGTAGGGATTGATCACGGCCTCGGAAAAGCGCGCGCCTCGGTAGCCGCGCCGGAGGAGGTATGTCAGCTGCTTCTCCAGTGCAGCCGGAGTCACCGAGATATCCGACGTCCAATCCTCGCTGACGGCGTGGTAGCCGAGGATCAGGACGTCGGTCATGGAGCCGCGAGTGGGCGGGGACGCGGTCTGTAGCCCTGGATGCTCCCGACGGATGCGCCAGGCGCGAGGAGTCGAGGATGCCTCCCGAGCAAGGTGGTCATCGCATAATCCATACCAGAGTGAACAGCCGGTCGCTGTCTCTGTGACAACGACGTGTCATTGCGGCCGGCGCGTCTACAGGAGGACGTTTTCCTGGACCGTGTAGGTGCCGGTGGTGGGCGAGAGGTTCATCTCCACGCCGCTGGTGGGTTGGACCGTGTTGTGCTCGATGACGAAGCTCTCGCGTGTTTCGCCGCCGATGTCTGAGGGTGAGACGTAGACGCCGGCGGTTGTGGTGTTGTTGATCGTGTTTTCGGTCCAGTGGCTTGTGCCGGCGGCCGGGTCGTATTGGAACCAGGCGATGCCGATTGGTCCGTCGCTGATGTGGTTGCCGGTGAGGGTGCTGTTGCGGTAGCGCACGGAGATTCCGTCGGCGGAGAAGTTTGTGATCGTGTTGTTGGCGACGGTGGCATTGCTGACCTTCAGGTAGATGCCGTGCTTGCCGTAGGGGATAGAGGGGTCGAGGCCGGTGTTGGTGATGGTGTTCCCGGATACGGTGAAGTTTTCGCCTTCCAGCAGCATGCCGGAGTTGCCGGTGTGGTTGATGGTGTTGTCGTCGATCGTCCAGTTGGCGTTGCTGCCGGCGGCGTTGATCGCGAGGCTGTCGTTGCTGATCGAGCACCACTCGACTGTGATGTCGTCGCCGGTGCCCTGGAAGCCTCCTTCGGGGTTGATGTTCAGGTGCTCGAAGGCGAGGTCGTTCTCTCCCCTGAACCACACGCCCTGCGGGAGGGTCGCGTCTCCCTTGCCGTAGGAGCCGAACACGATTGGGGAGCCGGTCGCGCCGGAGGCGTCGGGCATCAGGGTTTCGTCGGAGTACGTCGCGCCGCCTTCGAACAGGACTCCGTCGCCGGGCGCCAGTGTCGCCTCATTGACTCGTTTGACCGTCCGCCAAGCTGAGCCCGGGCTGGTCCCCGAATTCGAATCCGAACCGGTCGGAGAGACATAGAAGGTCGTGTGGGTGATTGTGAGAGCTGGAGCTTCCACGCTCGGAGCCGGAGCTTCGCCGGCGGGGGAGGCCGTTTCGCCGGTCGCGCCGGAAGGGCTCGTCGGAGTGGTTGGGGTCGAGGGCGTTTCGGACGGGCTCGTGGGAGTGGTCGTGGGCGGGGTCTGCGACGGGCTCGTATGTGTCGAGGTCGGATTGCCCGACGTGGGCCGGGGCTGATAGCCGCCTACCCGGCTCGCCGTGGAGGTGGGCTCGCTGCGCCTGGCGCCGCGGTTGGCGGGCTTGCATCTGTGATGGCTCCGCGCTCTGCACGCGGCGTGTCCGCTCGGGTGGTGGGTCCTGGTCGCCCGATGCCCGTTGCTGGCGAGGGCTGTCCCGGGGACAGCGAGGGTGACGGCGATGGCCACCAGGAGCCGCCTGAAGCTGGTGAGATGCAAGCTTCTGTGCATGGCTCACGCTTCGGCCGTCTTCGCCATGTCCTGGCCTATATGGCGCTGCGCTAGACAGAAAGACCAGCGAAGTTTCCCGAGGTCGGGAACGAGGATCTACGTACCGCTGTGGGTGGAAGTGCGCTACGGGGCATCCGGCGCACGCGCGGGCATGCGGCCGATCGCCTCCTCGTATGCGTCGATCACGCCGTCGATCATGTGCGTGCGCGTGAACAGTCGTTCGACGCGCAGCCTCGCGGCTGCTCCCAGGGAGGCCGACCGGCCGGGGTCTTCGATCAAATCGCCCAATGCCCGCGCCAGTGCGTGGGGGTCGCCGGGCGCGACCAGCAGGCCGCTCTCGCCGTCCTTTAGGGCCTCACCGACGCCGCCGACGTCGCTGGCCACGATCGCCAGCCCCACCGACATCGCTTCGAGGATCACATACGGGAAGGACTCCGCCCGGGAGGGATGCACGAAGATATGGCCGCCGCGCAGCAAGCCGAGCGGGTCAGGAGTCCGCCCAAGGAAATGCACCGCCTCGGCGACGCCGAGCAGCCTTGCTCGGGAGCGCAGCGCATCGAGGTCCGGCCCCTCACCGGCGATCACCACCTGCGCTCGCCGTTGGCGCGCGAGCAACTCCGGCACGGCCTCGATCAGCGTCTCGATGCCCTTGCCCGGCCGCAGCAGCGTCAGGGCGCAGATCACAGGCCCGGTCTCGGCCAGCTCCGCCACCCGGGGGTCGACGGGCCCGGCGGGGGCGGCGGGCTCGATTCCGTTGTGGACGACCCGCACGCGATCCCCAGGGCCGACCGTGCGAGCCAGCCGTGCCTCCGCCTCGCATACGCACACCACACGGCTGGCCAGGCATGCCAGGGCGCGCTCGACCTCGCGGTAGGCCAAGCGTTCGAGCTCCCGCGAGAAATACCCGGCGAATGCGTAGCCGTGGGGGGTGTAAACCACCGGAGTCCGGGGGTGGCAAAGTCGCCCCAAACGGGCCACCGCACCGGCCTTCGAGCTGTGCGCGTGGATCACGTCGGGACGAGTCCTCCGCACGATCTCCGCGAACGCGGCGAGCGCCTGGAGGTCCGCGCGGGGAGCGACCGCTCGCTGGAGGTCCAGTTGCGCGTGAGGGTGAGAACCGGACAGTCCCTCGGGCACGGCGGGCCCGCACAGGATGATCTCGAGTCCCCGCTCGGCAAGTCCCTGGGCGAGATCTGTCAGATGCCGCCCGACCCCGCCGTCCACGGGCTGGTGGACGAGCAGAGCTCTGGTCACGCCCGCGACGTCCCGCGGCTCTGAGGGCTGTATCTGACCAGCTCGCGGGCGCGCCTGCTCGCCTGCCGAGCGAGTCGCATCGGCGCGGACCGAAGCAGCGGCTCGTAGCGGTCGGTCAGCTTGAGCAGCACCACTGGCATGGGGTCGACCGCGCCGACCATCGCGCGCGTCATCTTGTAGGGCTCCCAGCTGCCAGAGCCGGTTGTCACGGCCGCCTTCAGGCCGGAGTCGCGTACTGCCGCGAGAGCCGCGGGACCGTACCGGCCGAACGGATAGGCGAACGTCTGGACGCTCACGTCGGCGATGCGCTGAAGCTCATCCCGGCTGCCTTCGATCTCCCGCCGGCAGGCGTCGTAATCGAGCGTGGAGAGGTCGGGATGGGTCATCGTGTGGGCGCCCAGCTCCCAGCCCGCGAGCGCCAGGTCGCGCAGCTCCGGCTCGCTCATCATCGCGCCGTCTGCGCCCGCACCGATCCACGGACTCTCGCCCCCGATGAAGCCGATGGTCACATAGACGGTGGCGGGGATCCCGTATTCGCTCAGGATAGGCAGGGCGACGGCGTGGTTGTTGCGCATGCCGTCGTCGAAGGTGACGGCGGCGAGACCCGGCTCGGGGACGCCGCCGGCGGCGCGCCGGGCCAGCTCCGCCAGCGTGACGAAGCGAAAGCCGGCGAGCAGCAGAAGCTCCAGCTGGGAGCGGAAGCGAGCGGGGGAGACCTGCAACAGGCTGAGATCCTCGCGCAACCGCGACTCGGCGACCCCGTGATAGCCCAGCACGACCGATCGTCGGCGACGGATACGGGCGAGGGCTCGGACCCACGGCCGGTGGCTGTCACGCGGGCGGAGGGGGGAGGTGGCGGTGCTCATGCTCGCAATCGCTCGCTATCGTCGTGGAGCCGTCGTGTGACCTGTGCCGATCGGCCGATTCAAAAGCCGAATGCGGAGGCCTCACGTTAGCGCCGGGTCCGGAGCACCGAGTTGGGCGGTGGCGCCCGGATCGCCTGGTAACGTGCCGAAAATCGCAGCTCAGCTCCGATCGACGAAGCGCACGAGTCTCTTGCTGGCTCATCGCTTCGTCCTGAGCGACACCCACGAGCGCCGCCTGGCCCCGGCGGGCCGCGGCGTGGCGCTCGCCTTCAGGCAGGGCCGAGCGAGATGAGCAACTCGGCGGTCGAGAAGGTCAGGCTCATGCTCCGCACCGACGGCGTCGGTGGCACCCTGTCCAGGTTCGCGACGCGGGCCGCGAGCTATGTGGCGTTCTCCGAGAGCCACCTCTGGTACGTGCTCGATCCGAGCGCCGAGCGGCCGCGGCCGCCACTGTCGCCGGAGCTCAGGCTGGTGCGCGCCAAGGAGTCGGATCGGCAGCTGCTCGAGCAGCTGCCCATGCTCACATTGAGCACGGCGGCCGCGCGGATCGTCGCCGGAAACGATCTCTGGCTCGTCTTAGAAGGCGATGGTCTGCTGTTCGGCGCCTGGATCTTTCGCGGGCAAACGCCTGCGATCGCGGCTTCAGGCGGTCATATGATCCTTCCCGACGACACAGTCTGCCTCGAGGACAGCGAAGCTGCTCCAGCTGCGCGTGGCAGGGGTATCGCACCGGCCACGTGGGCGGCGATCGCCGACGAGCTGGCTGTCGAGGGCAAGCGCTGGATCATCACCAAGATCACCGTCGAGAACACGTCCTCGCGGCGCGCAGTGGAGAAGGTGGGCTTCCAAGCGGTCGCCCTGATGCGCTTCAAGCGCAGGGGCCCACGCTCGCGCACCTGGCTCGAGCCGCTCGACAGTCCCCTTGCGAGCTCTTTCGTGGAGCGCCTCGGCCCGGGATTGTTCGACGGTCGCGCCTCGGGCTGAGTGGCAGCTCCGATCCTCGTGCCCGTTTCGGAAGTCATCACCGAGCTGTCCAGGCTCGAGCCTCTTCGGGCTGAGTGGGATGAGCTGGCGGTCGCCGGCCAGCTGCCGCTCATGTCTCCCGCCTGTGTGACGGCATGGTGGCGGCATCTTGCGCCGCCGGCCGCCGAGCTGCGCGTGGTGGCCAGCTGGGAGGACGGCGCTCTCATCGGCCTCGCGCCCTTCTACGTGGACCTCGCCGGACGCGGCGGACGGCTGGGGCTGCGGCTGCCGGGTATCGAGCTTGGAGGTCGGCTCGCGCCACTCGCTGCGCCGGAGCATCGGCAGGCTGTGGCCGGGGCGCTCGCCGAGACGCTCGCCGATTCGAGTCTGTGTCCGGATCTCGTTGCGCTCGAGGGGACACCTCTGACCGCGGATTGGGCGGAGTCGCTGCGCGAGGCCTGGCCGGGACGCCGGCGCCCGGCGAGCCGCCGCTATCAGGTATCCGGCTCCCCAACGGTGTCGCTGCGGGCGACCTCGTTCGACGCATGGCTCAGCGCCAAGAGCTCGAACTTTCGCCGCGAGATGCGTCGACTGCGGCGGCAGTTCGCAGCGGCAGGAGGAGCGATTCGCTCGAGCACGCTGAATACCCTTCGATCGGACGTCGACATCTTCGTGCGCCTGCACGGCTCCCGCTGGGAAGAGCGCGGCAGCTCGAGCTTCGCCGGGCTCGGCGTGAGTCTGCCCGCTGTGCTCAACGACATCGGACAGGCGCTCGTCAACCAGGAGGGGCGCTTTCGCCTGCTCCTGTTCGAGGTCGAAGGCGAGCCGATCTCGGCTCAACTCTTCCTGGCCGCCGGCGGCCGTGTGCTGTACATAAACGGCGGATGGGACGAGCGGTTTGCGAGATTCAAGCCGTCGATGCTCGGCCTCCTCGCCGTTATCGAGGACGCATTCGAGCGCGGCGAGGATCGCGTCGACCTGGGCCTCGGAGAGCAGCACTACAAGCTGCGCTTCGCGGACGGCGACGACCCGGTCGCGTGGACCATCTTGATCCCACCCGGTATGCGGTTGCCACTGACACTGCTGCGAACGGTGCCGATGCGTGCTCGAGCGACGCTGCAGAGCATGCTCAAGCAGCGGCTGTCCGAGCAGCAGTACAGCAAGCTGCGTCAGGGGTTGCGCAGGTTGGGAGCCTGACGGGACGCGGTTCTTCCTCGAGGAGCTCTTCCAGTCGATGACTCCGGCGTGATCGCCGACGATGTCCCGGTGGGCTCATGAGCCCACCGGCGGGGGCGCGCATGCGCGCCCCCGAGGACCGCCGCATGCGGCGGTCCTTCCGAACGGCGCATGCGCCGTTCGGCGGCACTGCACATGTGCAGTGCCGGCCCAACCGAAACAACTGCTGCGCAATCCGTCCCGGCTGGCGAAAGACCGGCGCCAGAATTCGTACTTTTCGTATCAATGAGGCCAAAAGCAAACAATTTCTTTGCAAAATGGGCGATTATTGCTTTATGATTGCCCGTCGGAAGATCGAAGATGGGGGCGCCCTGATCTGAGGATCTCGGTTTCGCCCGTCCTCGGTGGAGAACTTGATAACGGGAATTGAGCCGATATGCATCGACGGGCAGGATGCCGCGGTCCGGACCACCAGGGAAGGTGAGTAGTGCAGGGGACGATCACTACGGGCGGACACCAATTGGGCGATGACTCATCGTCCGCTTCGGTGGCGCTCGGCTCGGCGGCCGTCGGACGCTCGACGGCGCGGCTCGCATCCGGCACGACGGCCGCGGCGGCCCGCCCGGCCGTGGGCGCCGGCCGAAGCCCGTCGGTCTCGGCGCTCGAGCGCCTGCGGGCGCGCCTGCGCGATCGCCGGGACCGGGCCGCGGTGGACATGGACACGCTGGCGCGCGAGCGCCGCCGGATAGCCGCCGACGTGCACGACCTCGTCATGCAGGATCTCGCGCTCGCGCTCGCGACCGCCCGAACGCTCGTGGACGATCCGTCCTGCGCGTCCCGGGCGAGCGTCGTCGTGGCGGCGGGCGAGCGCGCGCTCGCGGGCGCGCGGGAGATGGTGGACGGCCTCACGGCCCAGGACCGCAAGCCGGTCGTCGAGGCGGTGCGCGACAGCGTGCGCATGGCCGCCAGGGGGGCGCCGCTGAGCTTCGACGCCGACGGGGTTCCGGCACAGGACCAGCCCGACCAGCCGACCCTCGACACGCTGGTCCACATCGCCCGTGAGGCGGTCACCAACGCGATCAAGCACGCCGGCCCGGTCGCCGTTGAGGTCGTGCTCGAGCGTACCGAGGAGTGGCGGCTGCGGGTGCGCGACGACGGCCGTGGGTTCGACGCCGCCGGCGCCGGCGAGGGCTTCGGCCTGCAGAGCATGCGCCGGCATGCCCACGCGCTCGGCGGCTCGCTGCGCGTGGCGAGCGTGCCCGGGGGTGGCGGCACGACCGTGGAGGCCGTCCTGCCGTGAGCCCCGCGACCGCTCACGAGGCGACCCCCCACGGCGCGCCTCCCCACGACGTGCCGACCGTCGTGATCGCCGACGACCATCCCGTGATTCGCCTGGGCGTGCGGATGGCGCTGACGCGCGGCGGCTTCAGCGTGGTCGCGGAAGCCGCCGACCGCGACGGGGCCGTGAGCGCCGTGCTGCGCGAGCGCCCCGACGTCTGCCTGCTCGACGTCAGCATGCCCGGCGGCGGCATCGAGGCCGCGAGCAGGCTGGCCGAGTCCGCGCCGGGGACGTCGGTGGTCATGCTGACCGTGTCCGACAGTGCCGACGACGTGCTCGCGGCGCTGCGTGCCGGAGCCGTCGGCTACCTGCCCAAGGACACGCGCCCGGATCGGCTTCCGGCCGCGCTCTGCGGCGTGCTCAAGGGCGAGGCCGCGCTGCCCCGCGCGCTCGTCGGGGTCGTGCTGAACCGGTTCCGCGACTACACTGCCGCGGTTGCGGACCCCGTTCGCGTCGGCGAGGTCGAGCTGACGGGCAGAGAGTCGGAGATCCTCAGGATGCTCCGCTCGGGACTGAGGACCGCCGAGATCGGCGAGATCCTCTCGCTCTCCCCGGTCACCGTCAGACGTCACATCTCCGCCGGGGTCGCCAAGCTCGGCGTCGCCGACCGCGACGCCGCGATCCGCGCGATCGAGCCGTCCGGTGCCGCCGGAGCTTCCGCCGCCGCCTGAGAGCTTGTGCCCGGGCCCCGGCGTGGGAGCTCAGACCAGCCCGTTGCGCACCGCGTAGACAGCGGCCTGAACGCGGCTGCTGACGCCGAGCTTCTCGAAGATGTTGGTCACGTACTGCTTGACGGTGTGCTTGCTGATCGACAGCTCGCGGCCGATCGTCGCGTTGTCGGCGCCGTCGACGATCATGGCGATCACCTCGAGCTCGCGCTCGGTGAGCTCCGATCCCTCGCGGCTCGCCGGCTGCTCGGTCGCGGCCGCATGGTTCTCCGCCTGCACACGCGCGAGCAGCGCCTGCGCCACCTCGCGTGAGAGCACCGCGTGGCCGCCCGCCGCCAGGCGGACGGCGCTGACGAGCTCGTCGGGGTGGGTGTCCTTGAGCAGGTATCCGCACGCCCCCGCGGCGAGCGCCTCGATCACGTCGGCCTCGTCGGCGGAGACGGTCAGGACGACGAGCTGGGCGCCGGCGGTGGCGAGGAGGATCTGGCGGATCGCGTCGATCCCCGATGTGCTCGGCATGTTCAGGTCGATCACGACGACATCCGGCTCCAGCTCGCGCGCGAGCCTGACGGCGCGCGCGCCGTCGGTCGCCTCGCCGACCACGGTCATGCCGCCGGCTGCGAGCGTCCGGCGCAGTCCCTCGCGGAAGAAGTGATGATCGTCCGCGAGCACCACCCGCAAAGCGTTCTCAGAGGGTTCCACACCGAGAAGTTAGACCAATCGAGGGTCCTGTGCAGAACTGCGCGAGCGGTTGCGGCGTCCCGTGGCACGGCCACAACGAAGTTGAGGATTCGGAAGAGTACAAATCGGCAGGTAGGCGTTTTACCCGACTCTGCCGACAGTGATGTCGCCCGCGCGGCACGACATCGAGCCCAAGGTGTCCAGAAGGCCTCACCGCGATCAAGCGCGTGCGCCGGTACGTCGAGGGCATGGGCATGTCCACCGATCTCGCCAGACCCTCGACGTTCAGACAGCTTGCTTATGGCCTGTTCACGGCAGCCGCCCTGCTGCTCCTGCTCACGGCCCCATCGGCGCTCGGCGCGCGGGGCTCGCATCGTGCAAAGGCGCATGCAACCCATCGCGCCGGCCACCGGCACCAGGCCGGACGCCACGCTCGCCAGGCCGGACGCCACACGCGCAAGGCCGCAGGACGGGCTCGCCACAAGCGGGGAACCGTCGTCCATTACGCCAGGTATGGCGGTCCGCCCGTCGTCTCCACGACGACGCTCCTGGGCGACAGCGCGGTGGAATCGCAGTCGGACTTTCTCACTCCCGGCCAGGCCGAAGCGTTTCGCCTGCAGGCCGGCGCGTCCGGTCGCGCGGGCGTCGTGCACATCTACGTGAGCGCGGGCAACGCGGCGAGCACCGTGATCGTGGGCATCTACAGCGACGGCGGCGGCCATCCCGGCTCGCTGCTGGCCACGGGCTCCGGCCTTGCCTCCGGCGCGGGGACGTGGAGCGCCGTGGCGATCGCGCCGGTACAGCTCTCCTCCGGCAAAGCCTACTGGCTGGCGATCCTCGGCCAGGGCGGCACGCTGCGCTACCGCGACCGCCGCTCGGGGTCATGCCCGAGCCAGACCAGCGTCCAGGCCAACCTCGGCGCCCTGCCGAGCGCCTGGAAGACCGGCACGACCTACTCCGACTGCCCGATCTCCGCGTACGTGACCGCCGAAGAACCCGCTCCGCTCGTGAGCGACCCGATCGAACCCGTGGCGCCCGCTCCGCCCGTGGAACCGGCACCGCCCGTCGCCCCGACCATTTCCGAAGAACACGCTCCCACTCCCCCGGAAGAACCGGCCCCTGCGCCTCCTGCGGCCGCTCCGACGAACACCGTCCCGCCGAGCATCGCGGGCAGCGCGGTCGAAGGGCAGGAACTCGGTGCCTCCAGCGGCACTTGGACGGGGAGCCCGACCTCCTATACCTATCAGTGGGAGGACTGCAACACGTCGGGTGAAGGCTGCTCGAACGTGAATGGGGCGCGGTCCTCGAGCTACAAGCTGGCGTCGAGCGATGTGGGGCACACGCTGCGGGTGGTTGTGACCGCGAGCAACGCGGGTGGCTCGACGCCGGCCGGCTCGGCGGCAACGGCGGTCGTTGTCGCCGAGCCCTCGGCTGCTCCGGCGAACACGGCGCTACCGTCTGTCGACGGGGCCGCTGAAGAAGGCCAGACGCTCAGCGCAAGCAGCGGGACCTGGGCCGGAGGTCCGACTGCCTATGCCTACCAGTGGCAGGAATGCAACTCCTCGGGCGAATCGTGCGTGAACATCAGCGGAGCCACGGGCACAAGCTACAAGCTTGTCGCCAGCGACAGCGGCGCCACGATTCGCGTAGTGGTGACAGCCACCAATGGAAACGGGTCGACTCCGGCGAGCTCTCCTCCGACGGGGCCTGTTGCGCCGGTCCCCTTGTACTCGTCGAGCAGTTTGTGGAATACCCCGATCTCCGCCGATCCTGAACTTTCCCCCTACAACGCTGAAGAGATCAAAACGCTCGATGGCGGGAACTGCACAGTTGGCTGTGGAGGTACTGTTAATACAGGTTTTGATTATGAGCCTGCTGTTTGGTATGCGAGCACCAGTACGCCAAAGGTCAAAGTGCAAATCAACTATCCAAAATGTGATGCCAGCGAAGTGGAAGTTCCGCTGGAACCAAGCTGGGCTCCAGATCCTTCGGACGAGGGTCATATGGCGATCTTTGGATATAACAGCAAGAACGAACCGACCGAGTACGATTTTTGGCGAGGATCGGACCCCAGCGAAAGGGGGAAGGGGGAAGGCTCTGAACCCGCCTGCGCCAAGACCGGTAAATGGATGGCTGACGAGGTGGTGACGGGCGAAAACTGGCAGACGGGGACCGGAGCAGGCGGGCGTGGGGTTCATGCTTCAAACACCCCTGAAGGCGCAGGAATCATCACCCAAAAAGATCTAGAAAGCAAAGCTTCCTATTGGCCGCACGCCCTGGCGTTCTCATATGGCCACAACTGCAAGGAATCGCTCAGTTGGTGCGGCAGGCCACTGCCTGCGAGCGGTGCCGGAGACGGCAACTGCACCGAAGAAACTGTGTGTATACCGGAGGGTGCGCGCCTTCAGTTGGAACCGTCGGTCACGTGTGCGATCGGCAATAACGAAATCTCATATAAATGGGAAGAACAGTTTTGCAACACCTTGGAGAAGTACGGCATGATTGACGTCGACTCGTGTTGCAATTACTCCAAGGACGAAGGATCGGGGATCGACATATTCGACCAGCAGTTCGTCTCCTGGGGTGGGGGGTTCACACCCCCCTGGAGAACCGAACATGCTAGAGGGGCGGCGCTCAATCTGTCAGAATGCGAAAAAGCGATATTCAAGTTCGAGGAACCCGTCGCGCCGGTCTCGTGGTGTGTCGGAGAACGAGTCGGCATCATGCCCAAGGCTGTCCTCTCCCACATGCGCGTGCTCAAGTGGTGACGCCGAACGCCGGCGACTCCCGCGCGAGCCGAGTGACGCTCTCCCCGCGATCCAGCTCCCGTTCGATGGCCCGGTCGAGCAGCTCGCGGGCGCCGCGCTGAGCCTCGACGGCGCTCAACGTGTGCTCGCGGCCGGGCAGCTCGGCCAGCTCGACGTTCGGCTGGCCGGCGATGCCGTCCAGCCGACCCCGGCGCCGCAGTTCTTCGTAAAAGGGCTCCTCGCCGGAGAAGGCGAGCAGGACAGACACGTCCGCCTCGCACAGCTGCTCGAGCGCGAGGTCGAGCCGATCGTCGAGGGAGCGGCCGGCTTTGCGCATCGACCGCACGCTGCCTAGCACGCTCAGCAGGGCTCGCGGAAGCTGGTGCGCGAACCTGAGCGCCCGTGCGGGATCGAGCTCGCCGCCGGCCAGCCTGCGCCAGTGCCTCGGTTCGAGCAGACCTTTTCGAAGCTCGCGGCGAGCGGCGAGCAGCTCGTCCCAGAACAGGCGGGCAGGGTTGAGCATGAACGCGGCCGTCACCCGGTCGTCCTGCAGGGCTCCGTGAAAAGCCCAATAGCTGCCGGCGCAGAGCCCGACCAGCGCAAACCGGGGCCCGAGGCCCCGGGCCGCGAGCGCGTCGAGGACGGCCCTCAGCTGTGAGGCGATCCCGGGGTCATACAGGTCCGCCAGCTCGTGACGCGAGCGCCCGTCATCGTCGGAGTCGCCGACGCCGATGAAGTCCAGGCGCAGCGCGGGCACGCCCCGTGCGGCCCAGCCGCGGGCGATGTCGACCCACAGGCGCCCCGGTCCGATGCGGTGGATCATGCCGGCGTTCAGCAGCACAGCGCACAGATCGCCCGCCGGCTGTGCAACGGGCTCGCTCAGTACCCCGAACAGATGACCGAATGGCTGCACAACCTTCACAGGGCTCTCACGGATCGGGGCCTTGCCGATCGCAAGCTCGATCTGGGGTTCCAGATCGCCGTCCTCCACCACCTCCGCGCGGGGCGGGTCCGCGGCCGGGGCCGCGTCCGAGGTCGAGGCCGAGCCCTCGCGCAGCCACGAGTCCACGAGCGCGAACACCTCGACCGGCGGCCGGGCGTCCTGGGGCGGCGCCATCATCGCGCCGAAACCTGTGCCCGGCGCGACGCTGACCGTGGCGCCGATGCGCTCGAAGTGGGCTCGCAGGCGCTCGTCGGCGGCCATCCGGTCGCGTCCCAGCAGCAGCACCCGTCCGGGGCGCCCGGCGGCGAACGGAAGGCTCGTCACGTCGAGCCGCTCGAGCGCGGTGACGGTTTCACCGCTGAGGACGAAGCCGCCGGCGGCGATCGCGCCCGGGTCCTGCGCCGTCGCCGCATGCATCCCGTCGGCGGCGGGCCCGGCGTCCTGCAGCTGCGCGAACGCCCGCAGCTCGCGAACGAACATGCGCCCGCGGGCGGGCACGGCCCACAGGACGAGCGCGTCGACCGCCGCGCCGGCGGCGATCGCCCGGCAGATGACCAGGCCGCCGAGCCCGACTCCGATCGCCGCCAGCCGCCGGCAGCCGCTGGCCGCGCGCAGCCGCTCGGCAGCCGATCCGACTGCCTCGCTCCAGGCCGGCAGGCGGGCGGGGTCAAGCGGCGATCCGCCGCTGTCGCCGGTGCCGGGCAGGTCGATGCGCAGGGTCGGGTGGCCGGCCCTCGCGAGGTGCTGCGCCCACGCCCGGCGGCTGCGGTAGGAGCACAGCTCGTCGAAGCCGAACGGGGGGCAGATCAGCACGGCCGTTTCGCCCGAGCAGCCCGCGGGGGCTGGGTGGAAGAGTCCAAAGACCGGGTCGGCTCCGTCCTTCAGGTAGAGCGGACGCGGGGGCGGGGTGCTCACGTGTGCTCACCTTCTCCGATCGACTTTCAGCCGCGTGCGGCACGGCCATTTTTCGAGTGCAGCGGGCTATCAGAATAGCCGCTGCCGTTCAGAGTCTCTCGCCGGCGATGCCGGCCGTTGTTCAGAGCCTTCTCGTGGAGGATGCCGAGTGCCACGCATGGCCTTCTCGCGGGCGATGCCGAGCGCAAAGCCACCGCGGGCCGGCAAGCCTCTCTGAGCTCCGGCTGTCGAGCGGCCGCGAAATGCCTTCGCAAGGTGTCTTCGCGTATGATGGGACCGTTGCCGATGTCTGAGATCGTCCCCTTGGTCAAGGAGGCCCAAGTGGCATCGCTGGATGCTGGAACGGAATCCCGTCTTCCCATCGCGAGCCTGCCCCGCGCGGGGACACTGGTGGCGCGGGGATATGGCCGGCGCGACTACTACCTGCGACGACTGCTGGCGGTCAGCGACGCGGCATGTCTGGCGCTGGCGATGGTCCTGGCGATGTGGGCCGCCGGCGGGGTGCGGGGACACTCGTGGCGAGAGGTTCTGCTCTACGCGTGGGCGACGCTGCCGGGGTGGCTGGTGCTGTTCAAGCTGTACGGGTTGTACGAGCGCGACTCCAAGCGGCTCAGTCACTCTACGATCGACGACCTGCCGTCGCTCTTTCACGCGCTGCTGCTGGGGTGCCTGTTGATGTGGTGCTGGTTCGTCGTGGCCGCGCCGTTCAAGCTGGTATTCGCCACGATCCTCAGCTTCGCAGCGCTGGCGCTGGCGCTTGTGCTCGCCGGCCGCGCCGTGACGCGCGCGAGCCTTGTGCGGATGGTCTCCCCCGAGCGAGTGCTGTTGATCGGAACGGGCCACAGCGCGGGGGCGCTGATCGAGAAGATGCGGGCGACGGCAAGCATGCGCCTCGAGCCGGTGGGGGTGGTCAGCCCCACTCGTGACGCGGCGCCGGCGGTCGACCTGCCCCTGCTGGGCTGCCTTCAGGACGGGGACCTGCTCAGCCTGATGGTCGAGCATCACATTGGCAGGGTGGTCGTGGCGGACGCCGAGGTCGAGGGCCCGCAGCTGCTTGAGGTTCTGCGCGACTGCAAGCACGTGTCGGTGAAGGTCAGCCTCCTGCCGGCGACGTTCAGCGCGCTCGGCCCCTCGGTCGAGGTCGACGACGTGCAGGGGGTGACCGTGCTGGGGGTGAACCCGCCGGTCCTGTCGCGCTCCTCGCGCGTGGCCAAGCGCCTGCTGGATCTCGTGGGAGCCGGGATCTTGAGCGTGCTGGCCGCTCCGCTCATGGTCGCGATGGCGGTCGCCATCAAGCTCGACTCTCCGGGTCCTGTGTTCTTTCGTCAGGTGCGGATCGGCCGGGGCGGGCAAAGCTTCCGTCTGCTGAAGCTGCGCACGATGGTGGTGGACGCGGAGGCCAAACGCCATGAGCTGCTCGCGCAGAGCATGGACGCGGGCTGGCTGCACCTGGAGTACGATCCGCGCATCACGAAGGCGGGGCGTGTGCTGCGACTGGCGAGCCTGGACGAGCTGCCGCAGCTGTGGAACGTGCTGCGCGGCGACATGAGCCTCGTGGGCCCGCGTCCGCTGATCGCGGAGGAGGATGGGATGGTCGAGGACTGGGCGCGCGGGCGGCTCGACCTCACCCCCGGCGTCACCGGGCTGTGGCAGGTGCTCGGGCGCACCAGCATCCCGTTCGAGGACATGGTCAAGCTCGACTATCTATACGTCACCAACTGGTCGCTGTGGGGAGACATCAGGCTCATGCTCCGTACGCTGCCGGTTGTGCTCACGCGCCACGGGGCGAACTGACAGCGCCATGAAGCAGGTTGCCCTCCGCCTGCGCGACGGCCGCGTCGAGGTGCTCGACGTGCCGCGACCATCGCTCACCGCCGACGGCGTCCTGATCGACGTGCGCGCGAGCCTGCTGAGCGCCGGCACCGAGCGCAGCAAGGTCCAGGCGGGCCGCGAGAACCTGATCGGCAAGGCCCGCGCCCGGCCCGATCAGGCGCGCCAGGTGATCGAGAAGGCGCGGCAGGAGGGCGTACGCCAGACGCTGCAGACTGTGCGCACGCGGCTGGATCAACCGACCGCCCTGGGGTACTCGGCGGCCGGCGTGGTGCTCGAGGTGGGCGCGCGGGTGCGTGGAATGGCGCCCGGCGATCGCGTGGCGTGCGGCGGCGGGGAGTACGCGGTTCACGCCGAGATCGCGCAGGTGCCCGGGAATCTCTGCGTGCCGCTTCCCGCGAATGTCACCTTCGCGGGCGGCGCCTTCGCCACCGTGGGCAGCGTCGCGATGCACGGCGTCCGCCAGGCGGACGTCCGCCTCGGCGAGCGGGTGGCCGTGATCGGCCTGGGTCTCGTCGGGCAGCTCAGCGGTCAGATCCTGCGCGCGGCCGGCTGTCGGGTGGTTGGGATCGACCTCTCCGACGCGCTCGTCGAAAAGGCGCTGCAGCTGCGCTCCTGCGACGCCGCCTACAGCCGCGGCGCCTTGAACGGGCAGGAGCTCTCAGCCGACGCCGTGAACTGCGACGCGGTCATCGTGACGGCGGCCACGAAGTCAAACGACCCGATCGCGCTCGCCGCGCGCCTGTGCCGGGACAGAGCGCGCGTCGTCATCGTCGGGGACGTCGGCATCGACGTCCCGCGCGCGCCGTACTACGACCGCGAGCTGGAGCTGCGTCTGTCGCGCTCCTATGGACCCGGGCGCTACGACCGCGAGTACGAGGAGCACGGCCTGGACTATCCGATCGGGTACGTGCGCTGGACCGAGCAGCGCAACATGGGCGCGTTCGTCGAGCTGCTGGCAAGCGGGCGGATCCAGGTGGATGGCCTGATCCTCGAGCGCGAGCCCGTGGATCGCGCTCCAGAGGCATACGAGCGTCTCGTCTCCGCGGAGGAGTCGCCGCTCGGGATAGTCCTCGAGTACGACGCGGCCCCGGAGTACGACGCCGCCTCGGCGGCTGAGGCGCCGGCGGCCTTTTCGGCCCGGTCGCCCGACAGCGCCCCCTGGAACATGGCCAACGTGATCGGCACCGGCAGCTTCGCGCAGCGGATTCTCATCCCGGGTCTGAAGAAGGCGGGATTCGAGCTCGGAGCCGCGGCGAGCGCCCGCGGCCTGTCGGCGCGGGCGGCGCAGGATCGATTTGGCTTTGACCGCGCCGTGACGCCCAGTGAGGCGATCGATGATCCCGGGGCCGGCTTCGTGGCCATCGCCACGCGCCACTCCTCCCACGCGGAGCTCGCGGAGGCCGCGTTGCGAGCCGGCAAGGCGGTGTTCGTCGAGAAGCCTCCCGCTCTGACCCACGCCGAGCTGTCGCGGTTGCGCCAAGCGCGGGCGGATTGCGGTGGATCCCTGTTCGTGGGCTTCAACCGTCGCTTCGCGCCGCTGGCCCAGCCGCTCCGGGATCACGTCCGTGCGCCCGGCACGCCCATAGAGCTGCTGTTTCGCGTCAGCGCCGGACCGCTCCCGCCCGATCATTGGCTGCTCGACCCCGACGACGGCGGCGGGCGACTGCTGGGCGAGGGATGTCACTTCATCGACTTCGCCTGCTGGGTCATCGGGGCTCCGGTCGCGGACGTCAGCTGCTCGATGAGCAGAGAGCCCGACACCGTGCTTGCGGCCTGCCAGGGATTCAGCGCATGCCTTCAGTTCACCGACGGCTCCACCGCCACCATCGTTTACACGGCGCGTGGCGCGAGCGCATTGTCAAAGGAGTACGTGGAGGCGCACGCCGCCGGATGCTCGGCCCTGCTGGACGATTTCCGTTCGCTGAAGCTGCTGAAGGGCGGTCGCACCGACCGCCGGCGCGGCCGCTCGCAGGACAAGGGGCACCTCGCGCAGTTGGTGCATCTTCGCTCGGTTCTGAGCGGCGGCGCGGCCGCGAGCGAGCCCGATCCTCTCGACTCCATGGACGCCACGCTGGCGGCGCTCGCCTCGGCGCAGGCAGGGCGAGGTCTCGAGCGGGCGACGAGCTCAGGCCCAAGCTGAACGATGACGTGAGCGTATGATGTCCCGCCAAGTTATGATGAGATCGAAGCCGTCAGGGGACGCTGACGGGCGCGGCCCGGCGTCGAGGAGGGGCGCGTCGTGGCGATCGGTTCGCGAAAGCGTCCGGCAAGGCGTTCGCTCGGTCGATCGCTCCGAGCCGATGGCTTGGCTCGCCGACGGGATGCTGGCCAAGGTGCTGCGCATCCCGGGCTATATCCAGGCTCGCAGCAACAGCCTGGCGTTTGGCGCACACGATACGACCAAGATCCTGTCACTCGCATTCGCATACGCCCAATCTGAGGAGGTGGAGGGCGACTATGCCGAGTTTGGTGTGTGGCGGGGCCGCACCTTCGTCGAGGCCTACCGCGTGGCGCGAAAGTACCCTCGGTACAGCCGTCGGTTCGTCGCGTTTGACTCTTTCGAAGGGCTGCCTGAGCTGGGCGAGCTGGACGATGGTTCTCGGTGGCACACCGGTGAGTTCGCCTGTGATCGAACGGCGTTCGACGCGCGGCTGAGGCGCGCGCGCATCCCCGCCGAGCGCGTTACGGTCGTGGAGGGGTTCTTCGATCGGACGCTCCTTGAGCCTGAGCGAATCCCGCTCGATCGGGTCGCGGTGGCGTTGGTCGATTGCGACCTGTACGAGTCCACCGTGCCGGTGCTCGATTACCTGACCGATCGCCTGGTGCCGGGGGCCGTTCTGGCGTTTGACGACTGGTACTGCTTTCGCGGCGCCCGCGACAGGGGCGAGTCCCGCGCGTGCGCCGAGTGGCTCGAGCGCAACCCCCAGATTGAGCTGGTCGGATGGAGGGACTTCAAGTGGGCGGGAAGGGCCTTCCTCGTGCAGCGGCTCGATGAGCACGCGTCGCTGCATCCGGAATAGGACACTCCGGGCGCTCAAGCGCGATCACGCCCCCCGTCGACGATCGCATCGACAAAGGTCTCGATCAGCCCGCCGGCCCGGGCTCGCAGCTCGGCGACTGCTCGCGGCGGAGCCGGTCGGGGCCTGACGGGTACGAGCTCGCCGGCGCTTTTCAGCCGTCGGAGAAGTCCCTGACGTTCAAGCTCACGATCGACCGCCGGCTGCTCGCCGGCGAAGAGCGAGTAGGTCGGCACCCCCATCAGCGCCGCCTCGCGCGTCATCGTGCCGCCCGCTCCGAGAACGAGGTCGGCCCGATACATCAGCGAGCGCGAGTCGATGGCATGGCTCGGCACCACCACGCCCGAGAGGCCCAGCGCCTGGATGGCCCGGCGCTGCTCGGGGTGGCGCACGAGCACGACGACGCAGGCGCTGCGCTCGTTGCCGAGCGCCTCGATGGCGTCTGTGAAGAGCGTGTTCTCGAACCGGTGGTAGGTGGCCCGGCTGGGTGGTGTGCGGGCCACGACGAGCCGCCCGCCGTCGGGCGCGACGCCGATCGAGGCGAGGACGTCGGCAGCGGGCTCGAAGTCGCCGAGGTAGATCTCCTCCTTGAAACCCGGATAGAAATGCGTGCGCCGGTCGCCGGCGCCCTGCCGGCGAACGCCTGAGTCGCGCAGCGCCTGCGGCATGAGGATCGTGTGCGCAAGCCTGAAGGCGAGGTGGTTGACCGGCTGTCCCTCGTAGTCCATGGCCGTGACCACCCGCAGGCCGAGTGTCCGTGCGGCCACGATCTGACCATAGGAGTTGTGCGAGAGGGCCACCTCGGCATCAAAGCTCCGCGCCCACCGCGCCAGCGCCCGGATCCGCCCGACCATGACCCCCGCCTTCCGCGAGCGCGCCTTCGGGCTCTCGCCACCGATGATCGTCGCCTCAGGCCAGCGCTCGAGGGTCAGCTCCACGGTCTGGGCGTTGTCGCGCGCGGTCACACCCACCTCATGCCCGAGTGCCTGAAGACGTCGTGCAATCGGAGCAAAGAGCAGCGGATGCGGTGAGTTGGAGAGGTCGATCCAGATCCTCACGCCTGCGCCCCCGCGGTACGCTGCAGGCGGCTCAGCGCCGCGAACATGGGCGCGGCCATCCAGCGGATGTGCGGAGTCGCGTTGGCCCAGCACCGGCGGCGCTGAAAGACATACGAGCCGTCGCCGCGGCGCATGCGCCGCTGAGCGAAGTCGAACACCGTCCAGGCGAACGCGGCGTAGACCGGGTTGCGCGCACCGGCCAGGGCCATCGTCTGGATCCCCTGCGCCACGCACTGCGCATCGATCGGGTAAACCGACTCCGGCAGGTACTTGGGCGTGCCGTCGTCCAGAAACAGCGCCCGGCGATAGTAGGCGAGACCGCGCTCGAGCGCCGCGCCGCCGTCCACGTCAACACCCGCTTCGGCGCAGTGCATCAGCGAGTCGAGCACGTAGCCGGTGTGGAAGTTGTCGACCCAGCCCAGGTGCGGGCGCTCGCCGTAGGGCCATGATCCGTCGGGTCGCTGGCGGGCGACCGTCCAGCGCAAGCCGGCCTCGGCGGCCGCGCGCATGTCCTCGCGGTCTGTGCGTTGTGCCAGACAGGCGAGCAGGGCGCAGACGAGCGTGTTGGCGTTGTGGATCGGCGTGCGGTCACCGGCGAGGTAGCCGAAGAACGCTCCGTCGCCATCCTGCGTCTGCGGCACATGACGCAGAAAGAACTCGCCGGCGCCCGTCGCCATATCGAGCAGCCGCTCGTCGTGGATGGAGTCGTATGCGTCGATCAGCGCGAGACCGGCGAACGCCGTCGCGATCGTGTTCGGCGCGTCTCTCGGATAGAAGAAGACGCGCGTCTGCACGTCGAAGTGGTATCCCCAGCACGGCTCCTCGAGGCCGTCGCAGCGCAGCGCCTGTAGCGCGTCCAGCGTCTCGTGAAGTCGCGCGCGACCCTCCTCCCCGGGGATGGCACCCAGGGCGTAGCCCGACGCGACCTGAGCGAGCGCCGCGGCGCTCGCGCCGTGGGAGATTCCGAACAGCGGACGCAGATCGATCGGGGAGCGCTTGACGAGCTGCGTGAGCCCGCGGCGCCCGAGCACGCTTCGCTTCAGTGGCCCCGTCAGGCGCGTGGCGTTGAGCCCGTCGTAGGGATCGGTGCCCGCCCACCCGCGCTCACCGCCCCACGCCTCCAACCGGCGCAGCGCGTCGGTGAGGGCGGCGCGCTGCACGGATGACGGTGTATGTGCAGGCGCGGAACGATCGGTCCTCATGCCGTGCATTAGGCTAGGCTACACGGGCATGTGTGGAATCTGCGGCTGTGTGGGGCGGAGAGTCTACCCGTGACCTGGCCGCTCGCTGACGCGCCAGGTGCGGTCATCGCCCCACAGGCTTCAGTACCGCACGACGTCGTCGCCGATGTCGGGGTCGTTGTGCATGGGTCCACGCGTCTTGGGCACCACGTACGGATCGGTCAACGGGTGGTCCTCGGGAAGCCTGGCCATGATGGAGCGATTGAGCCTCTCGTTGTTGGAGATCATGCATCGATCGGCGCGGAGACCATCCTGTTCGCCGGTGTCGAGGTTGGCCAGGCGGCCATGCTCGACGAGCGTTGTTTTGTACGCGAGGGCAGCGTGATCGGCGAACGCGCGACTCTCGAGCGCAATGTTTCCCTCGAGGCCGACGTCGTCATCGGGCCGGACTCGAAGATCGGCTCCAACACGAACCTCACTTCCGGCACCGTGGTCGGAGCGCACGTGCATATCGATGCGTCTGTGGTGACGACCAACGACAACACGATGGGGCGCCATGCGAAAGGCGAACCGCTTTCCCCTCCTCGATTTGATGAACGGAGCCGAATCGGAGACCACGTTGTCGTGCTTCCCGGAATAACCGTAGGGCGCGGCGCCACGGTGCTGCCAAACTCGGTCGTAACGGATGATGTCGAAGCGGGATCGGTTGTCGGTGGAGTTCCGGCGCATGTTGTCAACACCCCGGGTGAGCCGCCGATCATCGCTTCAGACCCATGACGCGCACCGTGCTGCTCGGCAAGGGCGACCTTGCCATCCGCGTAGCTCGCTGGTTGCTCAAATCGGACGACCACGAGCTGACCTGCGTAGTGCCGGTCGTACCCGAGCCCACTTGGAGCGGGTCGTTAATCGATTGGGCAGAGGGAGCAGAGGTGCGCTTCTGCAAGTCGGGGCATTTCGCCGATGTACCCCCCGGTGAAATCGACCTTGCAATATCAGTGTTTTACGACCGGATCATCGATGGCGCCTTTATCCGCCGCTGCAAGCGAATTCTAAACTTGCACAACGGGCCTTTGCCGCGTTACCGTGGAGTGCGACCAATCAATTGGGCTTTAAAGAACGGTGAGACTATGCATGGTGTCACTATCCATGAGATCACCGAGGGTATAGACGACGGGCCGATCGTTGCCCAGCTGACTTACTCGATTTATCCGGAATTCGACGAGGTCAAGGACGTCCTTGACCGTGCGACCGAGTACGGGTGGGTCCTGTTCCGGGAGACCATGCCTTTGCTGGATCATATCGTCGCAACACCACAGGACGAGTCCGCAGCCAGCTATTACAGCTTGGCGGACAACAGCAAGCTCGGAGACCGGGCCTCATTCAGACGCTCCCAAGGGAGCGGCTCGCTTGGCTGATCGTCCCATTTCAGAGTCTCATCCGTACCCCCGGACCATTCAATGCTGCTCTTGAGTGACTCGACCCGGAACCCTGCGTCCGGTCTGCGTCGTGTGAGAGTTCTAGCCGCCGCGGGCCGGCTGAGCTAGACTCGCCTCCGTGGCCGGCAGAGAGAGCATGTCGCGCTTGACCCGGCAGCGGCTGCTCTGTATAGCTCTCATCGCGCTGCTGGCAGGCGGTCTGGTGTTGTTCGCCACGCGCGACGGGATCACGACGACGCCCGACTCCTCCGTGTACGTCGGTACGGCCCGCAGCGTCGACGCCGGGCACGGACTCTATGTGCCGATCCACTACTACCCGCTGGGCTCGGTCGGCATCGGCACGCCTCCGCCCGGGCGCTTCGCGCCCCAGCCCACCCCGCTCGTCATCTACGCGCCAGGGGCACCGGTGCTGCTGTCCATCGGTGGGCGCCCGATCGCTGCGGCGCGCGTCGAGGACGTCATCTTCTTCGCCTTGGCGATGCTCGTCGTGGGGCTGTTCGTGCTGGTCGTCTGCGATGAACTGTGGCTGGCGGTCGCCGCGCAGCTCGTCATCGCCGGCTCGCTGGCGGGGATCGCCTCGGAGGTGGGGACGGTCGACGCCTCGCTGTTCTTCACGGTCGTGGCATTCGTGGCGGTCATCGCCCACCGGGAGCGACCGCGGCGGACGTGGTTGATCGTCGCCGCGCTTTCCATCGGGCTCGCCACCCTCGTTCGCTACGCCGACGGCGGCCTGATCGTCTGGGGCGCGCTGGCGCTGCGAGGCCGGCGTCGCGACGCCCTCGCCCTGCTCGTCCTGAGCAGCCTCCCGCTCGGCGCGTGGTTTGCCTACGAGCGCATCTCGGGGCGTGGTTCGGGCCACTTCCTCGGCTTTCACATCGAGAGTTCGAGCGTTCGTGGGGGCATCCACGCGGTGTCCGACTGGGTCCTGCCCTCGAGCAGCCCGCACGCGCTGGCCGTGCTCGCGGCGGCGGTCGTGGTCGTCGTCGTGTTCCTCGTGGTTCGCCGGCGTCCCACGACGGCAGCCCGGCTGCTCGTGCTGTTCGCCGTGGTGCAGGTCGTGATGCTCGAGGTGGCGATCACGTTCTTCGACGCCGGGGTGGACCTCGAACCGCTGGAGTTCATCCCGGTGTTCGTCGCTGTGGTCATGGCCGTCGCGTGTGCGATCGACCGGACATCCGCCGCGAAGCTGCTGGTGGGGGCAGCGGTGATCGCGTCGCTGGCGCGCGCCGGCGTGGAAATCTCCTCTGACGTTCCCGCCTACTACGGCTCGCCGCGCTGGGTTCACAGCCCCATCATGGCCGCCGTCCGTGCCGTGCCGGCGCGCACGATCATCTACACCAACGCGCCGGACGCGATCTACCTGCTCGACGATCGCGCCACGTCGAGCATCCCCGAGACGACCGACTTCTCGACGCTGAAGCCCAACTCCCGCCTCGGCGCCCAGCTGGCCGAAATCAGGCGCACGCTGCACACGCGCGGCGGACTGGTCGTCTACGTGCGAGGGCTGAAACGCTCGTTCCTCCCATCCGAAGCGTCGCTCGTGCGACTGCTTGCGTTGAAGCTCGTAGACGACACGAGCGACGGGGCCATCTACGCCCTCGCGCGGCCGGCGTCCTGACCGTCCGGCACCGCGCCACGGTCGGGCCCGACACAGGCGTCGAGCCCCCAGCGGATCGCCGGCGATCACGCCTGTGGGCCGTAAGTCGCGCGCCGAGCGCCGAGGCAAGCCCGGAAGCCCTTTGGGCTAACCTCTCCGGGCCTTGAACGACAAAGACGGCAGGTCCCAATCCACCGCTCAGCACGGAAGCTATCGCTCAGGCTTTGCCTTCAGCATCACGAGCTTCCTCGCCATGGGGGTCGTCGGCGCTGTGACGACGCTCCTCATGTCCCGGATCTATGGGGTGACGCTCATCGGCGAGTTCGCGCTCATCTCAGCCCCGGTCGTGGCGCTGGCGTTTATCTCGACCGTTAAAGAGCAGGCTGCTCTGGTCAAAGAGATCACGGGCCTGCCTCCTCGCCACCCGCGTATCACGGAGCTGTTCTCTGCCGTCTTCACCTTCTCGGCCGGACTGACCGTCGCATTGTCAATTATAGCCATGCTCATATTGTGGGTCGTCTTTCGCGGCCCGCTGCACCAGCCGGAGCTTGTCGCCCCCGCATTTGTGAACATCGCCGCATACGCCGTAATCACCAACACCTCATGGAATTTCGATTATATCTTCTCCGCCTTCGTCGCGGGGCGGCAGCTCTTCCTGGTGCGTATATTTGAAGTGCTCAGCGTCATGGCGATCACGACTGGGGTCGGTCTCGCCTGGCACTCGATATGGGGCCTTGTGATCGGGACGGTAGGCGGATCGCTGACCGCCCTGCTGCACCGGACTGTCCTCGTGCGAGCCTTTATGCGCCTGCATCTGAGCAGAACGGAATACCGTACGGGCCTGCAGGTGCTGCCCGGACTGCTCCACTTTGGCATCAGGGTCACTCCAGGCTGGATCGCTCAGGGAGTGACCCTGCAAGCAGGGATATGGACCCTCGCCGCACTCGGAGATCCGCTCGCCACGGTCGGCGCCTACAGTCGCGCGCAATCCATTCCGGAACGCCTGCAGCAGGTCAACCAGCTCATCGCCCAGGTCCTGTATCCAACCCTCGTCAGACGTCGGAGCAGTGGCGATGGCGAGGGCTTCGATAGAGCGCTGATCGACTCGATCCGCTACGCGCTGATAGGCACATTGCTGATTGCCGCGGCCTTCGGCGGCTCGGCTCATTCGCTGCTGGGGATATTCGGTCCGGGCTTCAATCGGGCGGCGCCGGCGTTGGCTCTGCTCATGCTTTCTCCAGTATTGTCCGCGATCTGGAGCGCTCAGAGCATGGCCTTCCTCGCCGTCGGTCGCCCCGGCCTGACCAGCGTCATCGCGCTGGTGCGCCTCGCGCTCACGCTCGTTCTCACGGTGGCTCTCACACCCACGATCGGCATCACCGGTCCCGCTTTGGCGATCCTCGCCGGCTCTCTGCTGCAGGTGGTTTGGGGCTTGATCGCGATGCGGCCCTTCCTGTCGCAGTCGCTGCATCTGACCTGGCCGCTGCGAGAGCGTTTCCCGCCCGTTGTGGCCTATGCCTGCGGCTTTGGGGCGGCTCTGGCCGTCGAGCACGCCGTACCGAGCACCGCCGGGCTCCTGCTGAGCCTGTCGGCAGGGACGCTGGCCTACTTCGCGGTTTTTGCGCTCAGCGGAGGCGTCAACGGCCGCGATCGTCGCCGTCTGGCCGAGGGCGCCGAACGGGTCAAAGCCTGGCGCGGCCGAGGCTCGGTCGCCCCTGTCGGGGATGCTGAGCTTCCCCCGGTTCAGGGTCCGTAGAAAACAAAACTTGCGCCTTCCTCACGCCTCCAACCGGCGCAGCGCGTCGGTGAGGGCGGCGCGCTGCACGGATGACGTGTATGCGGGGGCGCGGAGCGATCGGTCCTCGTGCCGTGTCGATCGGTCCTCGTGCCGATCGGTCCTCATGCTGTGCATTACGCTACACCGGTATGTGTGGAATCTGCGGCTGCGTCGGGCGGGCCGAGGAAGACAGGCCGTGCTCGCCATGACCCGCCGCATGGCCCACCGCGGCCCAGACGGGGAGGGCGTCGAGTGCTTTCCGAGCCAGTCGGGAGGCGTTCCCTGTGCGCTGGGGCATCGTCGCCTGAGCATCATCGACCCGACGCCTCGCGGCAGAGCAGCCGATGTCATATGACGGAGGCCGCTACTGGATCACCTACAACGGCGAGCTGTACAACTTTCGCGAGCTTCGCCGCAGAGCTCGAAGCGCGAAGGTCTGCGTTTTCAAACCGAGACCGATACGGAGGTCCTGCTCGCGATGTACTCTCGTCACGGGGCGGAGATGCTGGATCGCCTCAACGGCATCTTCGCCTTTGGCATCTGGGATGCCGAGCGGCAGTCACTGTTCCTCGCCCGCGACCGGCTCGGGTGTGAAGCCGCTGTACTGGGCGCAACATGACGGAGTTCTTCTACTTCGCGTCGGAGATCAAGGCGCTTCTCACGGCCCTGCCTGCGCGGATGCGCACCGACATGGTGGCCGACTACCTCACCTTTCTCTGGGTTCCCGACCCTGACACGCTGTTCGACGGTGATCTACAAGCTCGCCCCGGGGCATATTGCGACCGTCGCCGGCGGGAGGCTGAGCCATCGAGCAGTACTGGGACATGAGCTATGAGATCGAGAGGAGCGCAGCGACGAGGAATGGGCGACCGCCGTGCGGCGCGCGGTGGACGACGCCGTCCGGCGCCAGATGGTGTCTGACGTGCCGCTGGGCGCCTTCCTCAGCGGCGGAGTCGATTCGAGCGCGATCGTCGCGTGCATGGGCGCTGTCGAACGGGAGGGTCAGCACCTACACCGTCGGGTTCTCTGCGGAGGATCTGAGCCACGAGATCGTGCCCGACGATGTCCGATATTCGCGGGAGATCGCACGGCCGGTTCGACATCGACTATCACGAGGAGACGCTTGAGCCGTGCCGTGGTCGATCTGCTGCCAAAGCTCGTCTGGCATATGGATGAGCCGATCGCCGACCCCGCGTGCATCTCCACCTACCTCATCTGCGCGGCGGCGCGCGAGCGCATGACGGTGATCCTCAGCGGGATGGGCGGGGACGAGGTGTTCGCGGGCTATCCGCGCCATCTCGCCGCGCAGATCGGTCGCATGGCGGATATCGTTCCCGCGCTCGGTTCGCCGGCGCTCTGCGCAGGCGAGCTGGATGGACGACTGACACTCGGGCCGCCGGGCCGTATGCGTGGACCGCGTCGCAACCTGATGAAGCTGATGCGGGGCATCGATGCCTCGCCATTGGAGCGCTATCTCATTTACTCCTCCTACTACCAGCACGACGAGCTCAGCCAGCTGCTCAGCGCCGAGCATGGCGCGAGCGCCGAGCCACACGCTCCACCGCCACCACGTCTATGCCGACAGCGTGTCGCCGGCGAGAACTGGTTGAATCAGCTGCTGTACATCGACCTGAAGACGTTTCTCCCTTGCCTCAATCTTGCTTACACCGACAAGATGAGCATGGCCGCGTCGACCGAGGTGCGGGTGCCGCTGCTCGACGATGAGCTCGTGGCGCTGTCTGGGCGAATTCCTCCGAGCTTGAAGCTGCGGCGCATGACGCGCAAGTACATATTCAAGCGCAGCATGGAGGGCGTCCTTCCACACGATGTGATCTGGCGCCCGAAGGCCGGGTTTCGGCGCGCCCGTGCGGTCGTGGCTGGTCGGCGAGCTGAAGCCCATGATCGACGATCTTCTTTCACCTGACGCGATCCGCAGACGCGTGGCCTCTTCGACCCAGTGGAGGTCAGGAGACTGATCCTGCCAATGACGCCGGTGCCGAGGACAACGCTCTGCGTCTATGGGCTCTCCTGACCTTGGAGATCTGGCAGCGCACCTACCTCGACACTTGAGCCTGTCGCAGCGCCGGTCGCAGGCCTGGAGGCTCGGTTTATGCGATCAGTTCCCGGTAGAGTGAAATCATGGCCTTGGCGTGCTCCAGCGATGGCCGTGGATGCGCCCTTGCCGGCGAGCTCGACTCTAGCGCCTCACGGATCGCCGCCACCCATGCGTCGATCGCGTCAAGAGCAACGGTCTGGACGCCGGCGGGGCGCTCGACCGCGTCGCTGGCGATCACGGGCACGCCGGCGTCCAATGCCTCGCGGACGCTGACGGCATCGCCGTCGGTTCGAGTGGGACGAAGGTAGACGGTTCGCTGACGAAACGCGGGCACAAGCGCGTCCCCCACATGAATGTTCACCCGCTCGGAGCCGCCGGCCCGGCGGGCGGGCTCCAGCGCCCGATCGAGGTATCGGCGAGCATCGGCGCCCTGAGGCGCCTGAGCGAGGAAGAGCTCCAGGCGAAGATCGGGTATGGCCGCCGCGGCGGCGGCGTAGACGGCGCCGGCGATGTCGAGACCGTAGAGGTCGGTGCCCGAAGTCCTCCCGACCCGATAGGCGGATACGACGACGGCCGGCGTGCGGTCCGTGTCGTCTGCGGGCCGAGCGGCAACATCCGCTGGAAGGTACGCGGGAACGACCGCGGCCCGAATGCCAGTAAGCTCAAGCACATAATCGGCCACGGCATCGCTCACGGCAATCACTCGGTCGAAGCGGCCTATAGCCCAGCGGGTCATCTTCGCCACCCCAGGCTTACGACTACGTAGGTACGGCTCAACTTCGTGGCCATGAATTGTGATAACCCATGCGCCGCTGCGTGCGCTTCGCGCCAAGGCAGCTGCCATCAGGGTCGACCAGCGAGCATGGTGGTAGTGGACGACCGCGGCACGCAGACGCCGCAACTCCCACCAGTATCGAAGGGGGTTGCGCCTCAGCGTTGCGATCACGAGAGGATTCTGCCGGCTCGCAAAGTGATTTAGGATGCCGACGCGCAGACCATCTTCGGCGAGCAGACGCGCCAGCCGTTCGACATGTGTCGAAACACCTCCGAGCGGCGGAGCGACCGGGCCGACGAGCACCAGGTCCAGGGCGGGTGGTGTCCGCTTGATCTGTGTCCTCACAGCGGCTGGCCCCACACCTAGGCATTGCGCAGAAAGTCATCATGCGTCTGCCGCTCGCCGCCCTCGAACCGCCAGCGCAGGAACCGCGCCGGGACTCCGGCGACTATCGCATAGGGCTCGACGTCGCGGGTCACGACACTGCCGGCGGCAATGATCGCGCTGTCTCCGATCGTGACGCCCTTGAGCACTGTGGCGCGAGCTCCGATCCAAACGTTTCGCCCGATCCGGATCGGCTCGTTCCGCCCCTTTGGCGCGCCGTGGTAAGGACTGCCGGGGATTGCGAACTCGTGGTCTCCAGCAATCAAATAGAAACCCGGGCCTATCACCGTGTCGCTGCCGATGTCGACCCGCACTCCATCGGCGCTGAGGAACGCCTGTGGCCCGATGAAGACATCGCTGCCCAGGTGAATGTTCTCATACCCGCTGATGATCGACGTGACGGGGTCATACGAAGTCCCCGTCCCGAAGCTGGCGAAGCGCCGCTTGAGCCACGCCCGCGTCAGTGCTCTGTGGATCGCGCGGCTCAGGTCGTAGGAATGCATGGCTGGTTCTTATCTCGGAAAACCTACGATCTTAGGACACCTACGCGCTGCTGGAATCCGATCGGCTCCAAGGTGTCTCGGCTTTCGGCCGGTCATCGGCCGAGACCTCCTGGCGCCAGAAGCGGGAAATGCGTCTGAGGTGCTTCACGACAGGGGTGTATATCAGGCTGGCGCCTGCCAGATCGGCGGCGAGACGATCGACGCCGGCATCGTCAGGGGTTCCCAGATAGCGCAGCCGATAAGGGTCTGTCCCGGGAGTGTTCCACCCGACCCGGATCGTCCGTGCGGACATGAAGCCGGCGCGCTGCACCATGCCGGCCTCACGATCGGTGTAGTCTCCGTTGGGATAGGCGAAGTGCCGGCACGGCCGGCCGGTCAAGGCCTCGATCTCCAACCGCGAGAGATGTATCTCCTCCCAAGCTTCGGCGTCGGAGCAGGCCGGCAGAATGGGGTGAAAGCGCGTATGGGCGCCGATCTCGACCGCGTCCTGTATCGACTCGAGATCTCCGCGGCTGAGCGCCTGCCTGTCCGGATACTCCCGTTCCGGGTCAAATCCGCTGGCCTTTTTCAGAATCGCCAAGCGCTCGGCGCTCGCCAGCGGCTTGAGCGACTCGGGCTGCTCGGTGGCCGTCCACCAGTAATGGCGGTGCGTGTCGATGATTGCGCTGCATGCGAAGACAGTAACCGGGAAGCCCCTCCTTCGGCAATGCTCAAAGCTCTCCAGGTTGCCCTTCCAGCCGTCGTCGAACGTGATCGCCAGCGGGTAGTCGGGGAGGGTTTGCCATTCGTCGTTGCGCATCGCATCGACCACCTGCGTCAGCGTGACGCCGCTGTAGCGGGGGCGCAGATAGGCCAGGTGCTTTGCGATCGTCTCCGGGTCCGGGTCGTGGTAGACCAGCACCGACACCCGTCGCTTGGCGATCAGCCGTCTGATCAGAGCCGCTGAGCCGCTGCGCCGAACGCCGGTGCTCACGAGCCTTGCCGAGCTTTGCATCCGCATTGCGCGAGCAGTCACCGGTCACCCTCACGAGCCGCGCCGGCGCATATCGCCTCAGCCACGCGCTCAGCCGCATGGCCATCCCACAGCGGTGGCGGCGCCGCACAGCTCTTGGGGTTCGCGAGCGCGGGCAGGATGTCCTCGATGCGCGCCGGCTGCAGGCCGAGCAGGGTGTTGGTTCCGGCGCGCACGGTGACCGCTCGCTCGGTGTTCTCGCGCAGCGTGAAGCAGGGCACATCGAGGTAGGTCGTCTCCTCCTGCACGCCTCCGGAGTCGGTCAGCACAGCACTGGCGTCGGCCTCCAGGGAGAGGAACTCCAGGTAGGACACCGGCTCGGTGACATGCACGCTCGATGCGGGCTCGAGATGCATGCGCTCCATCATCTTGCGCGTGCGCGGATGTGCCGGGAACAGGACGGGCAGCTCGCGGCTCACATCATCCAGCCGGGCGATCACCTCGGCCAGCAGCGGCTCGTCGACCAGCGCCGGGCGATGCAGGGTCACGAGTAGGTAGTCGCCCGGCTGCACGCCCAGCGCGCTCGCCGCGTTCGTGGCGCGAAAGCGCTCCTGCATCGCCACGAGCGAGTCGATCATGGTGTTGCCGACGAAGTGCATGCGCCCCTCTGCGATGCCCTCGGCTCGGAGGTTCTCGATGGCCTCCTCGCAGTGCAGGAATAGGTGCTCGGAGAACTCGTCCGCGACGATGCGGTTGATCTCCTCGGGCATCGTGCGGTCGAACGAGCGCAGGCCCGACTCGATGTGGGCGACCGGGATGCCGAGCTTGACGGCCACGAGCGTCGCCGCCAGCGTCGAGTTGACGTCGCCGGGGACGATCAGCAGGTCGGGACGCTCGGCCTCCAGCACGGGCTCGATGCGCTCCATCACGCGGGCGGTCTGCACGGCGTGGCTGGCCGAGCCCACTTCGAGCATGTGGTCGGGGGCCGGCACCCCGAGATCCTCTAGGAAGATGTCGGACATCAGCCGGTCGTAGTGCTGGCCGGTGTGGATCAGCGCGTGGCGGCCGTCCGGCACACGTGCGCGCATGGCCGCGATGACCGGCGCCATCTTGACGAAGTTTGGCCGGGCGCCGACCACGTAGGCGAGTCGCATGGCAAACGGCGATTCGTGGCTACGCGGCGTCGCGGCGCTGCCGCAATGGTCTTGTGCGGGTCATCTGCCTACGGACAGCCTCGCGGCAGGCTGCCAGCTCGGCAATGTGTCGACTCCCCGCCATCGCAGGACATGATAACGGCCGTGGTTCTCGCGGTGCCGGGGCGGCGCGTTGGCCGTGCAGCGTCGCTTGCGAGCGGCCAATGCGTGTGCTGTACTGTACGGGAGTCTGCCGGCGATTCTCGGGGTGCGGAGCGTCTATGGAAGGACGAGATCCCGTCTAAGCGGTTTCGAGCACGGCAAGGAAGACAGCTATGGATCCTGAGAACACCAGCGCAAGCGTCGATCGCATCCTGGGTGTGCTGCGTCGGCGAGCGCTGTTGATCTCTCTCTGCTGCCTGCTGGCCGCGGTCGCCGCGTATGGCTTCTCTCGCACCCAGACCGTCAAGTACACGGCGACGGCTTCGGTGGTCTTCAACAGCGGTCAGCAGTCCGGATTGATCACGGGGTTTCCGACAGCCAGCTCCAACGATCAGCAGACCGAACAGAACACAAACGTCCAACTAATGCAACTCCCCTCTCTGGCGGAAAAGACGGCCGCGGCGCTTGGGCGAGGATTGACCAAGGCCGCGGTCAAGGCGGACGTAAGCATAAGTGGACGGAGCGAATCGAACATCGTCGAGGTCTCGGCAACCGCGACATCTCCGGAGATGGCTGCAAAGATCGCCAACACCTACGCCACCCAGTTTGTCACCGAGCAGCACAATGTGAGCAAGGAATATTTCAGCTCTGCGCTTGCCGCCATCGACAAGCAGCTGCTGCACGGCGCGTCGCCCGCGCTGCGCGAACGCGCCGCTTCGCTGCAGCTCCTCGCCGAGCTGCCGCCCACCAACGTCCAGGTCGCGCAGGCCGCGAGCCTCCCGACGAGCCCAAGCTCGCCGGACAAGTCGAGAAACACGCTGCTGGGGGCGTTCCTGGGGCTGCTGCTCGGGCTGGGCCTCGCGTTCCTGATCGAGCGCTTCGATCGGCGCATACGCGAGCCCGGGGATTTGGAAGAGATCTATCGCGTCCCGCTGCTCGGGGTGGTCTCCGAGAGTCCCGCCCTCTCGCCCTCGACTCCATATATGGGTCAGGCATGGGGGGCGCTGCCACCCGCCGAGACCGAGGTGTTCAATCTGATCCGGGCCCATCTGCGCTCCTTCAACGGCGATCGTCAACCGCACAGTGTCGTCATCGCGTCGGCCGCGCCGAACGACGGCAAGACCACGATCGCCGGCCAGTTGGCCGCGGCGGCCGCGGGCATGGGCTCCAGGGTGCTGCTCCTGGAGGCCGATCTTCGCCGGCCGACACTCGCCCGGCGGCTCGGGATCAGGCCGACGCCGGGGCTGTCCGAGCTGGTGATGGACACCGTCTCGATGGACGAGGCGACCCAGTCGATCGACCTGCAGGTGCCGCCCAGCGACGCCGCGACGCAGCGGACGCTGGACGTGCTGGTCGCCGGTCACCCGCTGCCGCCAAACCCCCCCGAGCTGATCGCGAGCGGAGCCATGGATGCCGTGCTCGAGCTCGCCAAGTCGGCGTATGACCTCGTCGTGATAGACACCCCGCCGCTCGACGCCGTCTCGGATGCGTTCCCGCTGCTGCGCAAGGTCGACGGCGTGATCGTCGTAGCGTGGGTGGGGCGCACGCCACGCGGCATCTCCGAGCGACTTCACCAGACCCTCAACACGAGCGACGCGTCGCTGCTGGGGGTCATCGCCAACGGCGTCAAGCCCGGCGCCGCCGGACTCTACGGGACAGACGCCTACGTCACTCGCGAGCGCTCCCCTGCGTCCGTCGCCTCGGTGCGCCGCTGGACCGTGCGGGACGAGGGCATAAGTCACTCGCGAGAGGCCAGCTGAGATCCCGACCGGTCACCGAGCGGGAGCCTTTGCCTACCCGTGGCCAGCCGCCGGACCGGGACCGGCGGGAAGGCGGCCGCCAAGGCGATGCAGTAGACGATCGCGCCAACGTATTCGAGCGAGCCGTTGGTCAGCGCGTAAGTTGCGAGAGGCAGCAATATAAGCCAATTCACGCGCGAGCGGATAATGGCGGCCCAGATGAGCAGCCAAGCGACCAGACCAAAGATGCCGAGTTCAAACATCACGGTCAACGGGTCGCTCTGTACGGAGTTCCGTTGGTGGACAGCTTGTTCCTCGACGCGTTCGATCGAGCGTAAACCGCTGCCGAACACGACTTGGCTGGGTCCCGACGATCCGTAGCGGTCCAGAGCCGCCGTCCACAACGATCCGCGGCCGGAGCCAAACTTTGCCACATTTGAGTATTCGCCCTGCTTTTGATCCTTTTCAAACCGAGCGACGATGATCGAGCCCACGCCGCCGAAGACGATGACTCCCGCGATGGCCGCAATGCTCACCACGGTGCCTGGCCTGAACCGAGACCGGACCACGAGTGCGATGGCGGCGAGCGCCAGTGCCACAAGCGCGGACCGGACCCCTGTGGCCAGCGCCGGCGCCGCGGCGATGGCGGCGCCGGCCAGGCGCCAGCGAACGTCGCGCACGGCGATCAGGCACGCGACGGCGACTGTCACGCCGATCAAGGCCAGCTCGTGCGGGCTTTCGGAGGTCAGGCCGAGCTGCTCACCCGCGCCGTAGTAGGCGCCGGTCGCCCCCACATGCAGCAGGATCGTGGCGCCCTGAACAGCCATCGTCGCCACGCCGCCGCCAAGCAACAGCCAGCGGATCTCGACGAGCCGCTCACGACCGGCCTTGGTGGAGACGACCACCGCCATCGCCGGAAACAGCGAGTACTTGGCGGCCGCGACAAACTGTTCGCCGCTGGTGCTCTGGATCAGATGCACGAGGAGTATCACCACGAACATCGAGACGCCGGTCCACGTCAGAGCGTCGCCGCCGAAGCGGTGAGGCGTGGTTGCGAGCAGCAGCAGCACGGTCGCCGCCGCGGTCAGTGTGAGCGTCAGCCTCGGTGTCAAGTTGATGAGCAGGACAAGCAGCGGGAGGCTGACCAGGGCCAGGTGTGTGACTCGTGTCGGTCCCGCGAGCGCAAACAGAGCGACGCCCAGGAACAGCGCGAGTGAGACGAAGGCGAGAAGCGGCGCGTGAACGACGGCGAAGCCAAGTGCGACACACGCGCCGCAAAGGCCTATCAGCGCGGGTACGGCACGCGCCGCCGGCAGCTCGGCGGCTGAACCGAACGGGCTCGGGATGGGAGGCACGAGCGGGAGCGCTGGATATCTCTTCTTCATGCGGGCGATGGAGGGCAGAGGCCGCGACAGCCGGTTCACAACGATGTCTACATCGGTGATGTTGAGTACAGGATACATCGATATCGCGACACAGAAGAAGCGCTTGCATGTATCCCTCCGACATTGGGCGCGATAGACTTATCGAGATTCGATCTGGGTTCATGGCATGGAGCCGGCTGGTGGCATCCTGGGCGCGACGCGCGCGCGGGGCTGCTGTCGCGGCTGTGGTGCTCGCGGCGATTGCGTCTGTCAGCGCGTTTGCGGCGGGCGGCGGAGCAGGAGCCGGCTTGCAGGCCAAGCCACGGCCCATCTCGGCCGCGGCGGCGTTTGTCCTGCCATCGACCAAGCGGTGCGTGAGTCTCCGCGAGCTCACGATTCGCCTGCGCGATGTCCCTCACGTCAAATGGGTTGGAGTGACCGTGAAGGTCAACGGAAAGCGTGCCAAGACCGTCAAGCGCTCTCAGATCACCCGGCTTGTCAAGCTCACAGGTCTGCCCCTCGGGCGCCTGGCCCTCTCGATCACGGCCGTGACGAGCGATCGGCGCAGCGTGACCGCGAAGCGCACCTACGAGACGTGCGCCGCGAAGCTCGTCACACCGGCGGCGGCACCGGCGCCAACCCCTACGGCCCCGACCTCTATGCTCAGCTTGGCTCCGCCGGCGGCTCCCGTGAGCACGGTGTCGCCGACTGTCAGCGACCTGGCGGAAGAAGGTCGGACGCCCAGCGCGATTTCGCCGCCGGCTCCGCTGTATTCTCCGAGCAGCTTGTGGAACACCCCGGTCTCTGCAGATCCCGAAATTTCCCCCACCAACGCAACTGAGATCAAAGAGCTTGATGGAGAAGACTCTTCAAAAGGATGTGAAAATCAGGTAGGTTTTAGTTGCCTGGGTTCTGGTTTTGAGTATGCGCCCACTGTGTGGTATGGAACGTCCAGTACGCAGATGGCCAGAGTGGAGATCGACTATCCTAAATGCGATGCCGAAGAAATGGAAGTTCCGCTGGAACCAGGCTGGGTGCCCGATCCTTCGGATGAGGGTCACATGGCGGTATTGGGATATAACGGCACGGAGTACGATTTCTGGCAGGGAGCCCAGCCTGACGAAGCGCCGAAGTCACATTACTCCGGTGATAAAGGGGGAACGGAACCTCCTGAGCATTCATGTCCTACGGTCGATGTGTGGACGGCCGGCGAGGTGGTGAGGACGAACTGGAAGACGGGATTAGCGCAGGAAGGCGGCGTTCATGCTTCAAACACCCCTGAAGGCGCGGGGCTCATCACTCAAAAAGATCTGGAAAGTAAAGCTTCTTACTGGCCTCACGCCCTGGCATTCTCGTACGCCCATAATTGCAAGGAAACTCTCAGCTGGTGCGGAAGGCCAAAACCCGCCAACGGCACCGGGGATGGTGCTTGCGAAGAAGAAGCGGTCTGTATACCCGAGGGTGCTCGCCTTCAGCTGGAACCGTCATTTGATTGCACGATCGGACAAAATGAAATCGAATACAAATGGGAAGAGCAATGGTGTAACACCCTAAAGCAATACGGCATGATAGATGTCGACTCCAGTGCCGACGAACCCAGAAGCGGTAACACGGGAGCCAATATATTCGCCCAGCAGATGTCCTCTTGGACGAACGGATTTGAGCCGCCTTGGAGAACCGAATACAAAACAGGCGCAGCGCTTACTGAAGTGGAATGTGAAAACGTATATGGGCTCACCAGTCCGCCCTCCCCACCCTCCTGGTGCGTAGGAGAACGATCTGGTATTATGCCCGGAGTTCTGCTCGCCCATATGCGCGTGCTCAAATGGTGACCGATGCCAAGCGTGCATGAGCTTTCAGCGGCCCTTTAGGGACGGTCCATATCCTATTGGTGGTGGAAGGACACTCACATACGGCCGCTGTCGCGTCGCCCGCGAAGCGCGCCCGCGGGCCGCGCCGGCCCGGCGCCGCGGGCGCGCTGCTGGTGGCGGGGGCATGCCTGGCGAGTCTCGCGCTCGTGTGGGCCTGCGCCGAGCTGGTGCCGCTGGCCCAGACCAAGGATGCGGCGATCCTGCGTGAATTCGAACGGCTCGGCAGTCCCGGGCTCGACTCCGTGGGGAACGCTCTCTTGTATCTGCTCGAACCCCAGGTCTTCGTCGTCTGGGCAGCGGTCATCCTGTACGCCGCCTTGGCCCGCGGCCGTCTCGATCTCGCACTCGCCGCGGCGCTCGTGATGGCGCTCGCTCCGCTCACGTCCGAGCTGCTGAAGCCGCTGCTGGCGCATCCGCGTAGCATCGGGGCGTGGACCGTCCCCTCTGACTCCTGGCCTAGCGGGCACGCGACGGCGGCGCTCGCGCTCGCGCTGTGCGCGGTGCTGGTGGCGCCCGCGTACATGCGCGTTCCTGTGGCCGCCATCGGTGCGCTGTTCGCGGCCGCGACCGGCTGCCTGCTGCTCATCCTCGGCCGGCACCTGCCCAGCGACGTCCTCGGCGGGTACCTCGTCGCGACGTTCTGGATGGCCATCGCCGTGGTCGCTCTGCGCGCGCGGCAGTCACCTTTAGGCTAAGATGTGCCCGTCGATAATCATCGCCGATGCGATCCCCTGAACGATCCCCTCAGGCAAACGGCGCGCCGAAGTTCCGCGCCCGCGGGTTCTTGCGCTCGGGCGGCTCAATCGCGTGTCCGCTCCAGCGCAACCTCGGCCGTGGCATCGTGGTCGCGCTCGCTCTCTGCCTTGCGCATTTCGCGGGCGGTGTGGGCACGGCCAGCTCGGCGGCGACGGGGACCGTGCAAGAGGCTCGTCTGTATTCTCCGAGCAGCCTATGGAACACTCCGATCGCCGAAAACCCTGAAATCGCCCCCAACAACGCGAAGCTGATCAAAGAGCTCGACGGAGGGAACTCGGCACAAAGCTGTCAATACGAAGCAGGCATCGACTGCCTGAGCACGGGTTTTGAGTATGCGCCCACTGTCTGGTACGGAGGTACCAGCACGCCGCTGGTCAAAGTGCAGATCAATTATCCAACCTGTGATGCTGAAGAAGTGGAAGTCCCGCTGGAACCAGGCTGGGTGCCCGATCCCTCAGACGAGGGGCATATGGCGGTCTTGGCTTATTCCGGTCTGGAGTACGACTTCTGGCGGGGAGCCCAGCCCGGCGAAAAGCCGAAGGCGAACCCTCCGGCGGAACCTTCATGTCCGACTGTCGATGCCTGGACGGCCGACGCGGTCGTGACGACCAACTGGAAGACTGGACTGGCGCAGGAAGGCGGCGTTCATGGTTCCAACACGCCCGAAGGCGCGGGGCTTATCACTCAGAAGGATCTCGAAAGCAAAGCGACTTACTGGCCCCACGCGCTGGCATTCTCCTACGCCCATGATTGCAAGGAAACGCTCAGCTGGTGTGGGAGGCCGCTGCCTGCCAATGGCACGGGGGACGGCGCTTGTAAAGCGAAGGCGGTTTGCATACCAGAGGGTGCGCGCATTCAGCTGGAACCGTCGTTCGACTGCGCGATCGGTCACAACGAAATCATGTTCAAATGGGAAGAACAGTGGTGCAATACTCTGGAGAAATACGGCATGATAGACGTTGACTCCAGTGCCAACGATCCCAAGGACGAAGGATCAGGGGTCGATATCTTTGCCCAGCAGTTCTCTTCCTGGACCGGTGGCTTTCTGCCTCCCTGGCGCACCGAATACAAAACGGGTAGCGCGCTTGTGAAAAGTGAATGCAAGGAGATGTATGAACTGGATCAACCTCCCTGGTGTGTAGGAGAACGAGTCGGTATTATGCCCGAAGGCCTGCTCTCCCATATGCGCGTGCTCAAATGGTGACTCGGGTCGCCGCCGCGCAAGGTCGGAGTGAAAGCTGTTGACCTCTGCCTGGCGCCCGGCGGCGACGGCGCTCGGCCCGGCGGCGCACCGGCCCGCCCCCCGCGAGCGAATCGCGGTGGCGGATCAGGTCGGGTGGAAGATCAGCTCCGCGGCGCGCTCAGCCAGGGCGATCGTCGGCGCGTTGGTGTTCCCGCGGGGAACGGCCGGCATCACCGACGCGTCTATGACTCTCAGACCCTGCAGGCCGTTCACGCGCAGCTGGGCGTCGACGACGGCGTCTGAGTCCTCGCCCATGCGGCAGGTGCCGGCAGGGTGATAGAACGCGAACGTGGTGCGCGCGATGTGCTCGCGCAGGGCATCGTCGGTGTCGCCGCCTGGCGTGGTGAACGGCTCGGCGCAGTAAGGCTTCAGGGCGGGCTGCGCACAGATCTCGAGGCCCTGCCGCAGGGCGGCGATCATCCTGTCCATGTCCTCGCCCGCCGTGTAGAACGCGTTGTGCACGATCGGCTTGGCGCTCGGATCGCCTGAGGCGAGCCGCACCGAGCCGCGGCTGTTGGGCGTCAGCAGGCAGGGCGAGAGCCACACGCCGTGGGCTTCGGACTCGGCGTCGGGATCGCTCGCGCGCCCGTCGCCCCTGCCCTCATTCCCCGTGCCCCCGACGAGGTACTGCACCGCGACGCAATGAAACTGGACGTCTGGCGCCGGCGCGTCGGCTGCGACGCGGGCGAAGCCGCCGGCCTCGGCCAGGCCCGAGGCGAACGCGCCGGTCTGCGTCGCGAGCATCAGCTTCGTGGCGCGCCAGCGCCGCCGCGCGGCGCGGCTCTGAGGCTCGGGCGCCGTCCACAGCAGTTCCGTGGCGGCATGGTCTGAGAGGTTCTGTCCGACTGTCGGCCGGTCGAGCAGCGCCTCGATCCCGTGCTCGGCCAGGTGCGCGGCTGGGCCGACCCCCGAGAGCATCAGCAGCTGCGGGGAGTTGTAGGCGCCGGCGCACAGGATCACCTCGCGCTCGGCCCTCAGCTCGTGGGTCTCACCGAGACGGTCCGCCTGCACGCCGACCGCGCGTATGCCCTCGAACAGCACCCTCCGCGCGTGCGTATCGGTCATCACGGTCAGGTTCGCGCGCTCGCGCTCGCGCCGCATCGCCGGGTGCAGGTAGGCGTCGGCCGCGCTCGCGCGCATGCCCTCGCGCTGGGTCAGCTGAAAGACGCCCACCCCGTCCTGGGCGGCGCCGTTGAAGTCCTCGTTGCGCGCCAGCCCGGCCTGGGCGCCGGCGTCCACGAACGCGTGCGAGACCGCGCTGATCGTTTGCGGATCGCTCACCGACAGCGGGCCGCCCGCGCCGTGCCAGCGGGAGGCTCCGCGCTCGTTGTCCTCGGCCTTCAGAAAGCACGGCAGCAGATCGGCCCAAGACCAGCCCTCGACGCCCCAGCCGTCGTAGTCGAGGGGGTTGCCGCGGATGTAGATCATCGCGTTCGTCGAAGAAGATCCGCCCAGGACCTTGCCGCGCGGCAGCCGCACCCGCCGGTCATGGCACTGCTGCTCCGGCGCCGAGTCATATCCCCAGTCGAGCTTCGTCCCGAGCTTCAGATAGCCGAGCGGAACGTGGATGTTCTCGTCGGTGTCCGGCGGTCCCGCCTCGAGCAGCGCCACCTGGACGTCTTGGTCCTCGCTGAGGCGGTTTGCGAGCACGCAGCCCGCGGATCCCGCTCCAACGATGACGTAGTCATACATGTCGCCGGAATCCATCCCTGCGGCGCACCTTACTGGACGCCTGACCTCTCTGAAAATAGATGGATACCCTGTGCGGCTCATGCGCGTCGGGATCGATCTGGTGTCCGTGGACACGGTGGCGGCATCGATTCGCGCCCACGGCGATCGCTATCTGCAGCGCGTCTACACCGAGGCCGAGCTGCGCGACTGCCGGGACGGCGAGGGCGCCGCCGACCCGCAGCGCCTCGCCGCGCGGTTCGCGGCTAAGGAGGCCGCCCTGAAGGTGCTGCGCCCCACCGGCGAGGCGATCCCGTGGCAGGACATCGAGGTGGTGCGCGAACCCTCCGGATGGGTCGAGCTGAAGCTCAGCGGCGCCGCCGCGGCGTCGGCAGCCGATCAGGGCTTGGGCGAGCTGGCTCTCAGCGTGTCCCACGAGGCGGGCTTCGCGACGGCCGTGGTGGTCGCTCAGCGGACGTGAGAAATGCCGGTGGTTGGCCGTTAACTGGATCGTGACCGACGAAATCCGCCAGATCATCTCAGACCACGGCCGCCTGCCGATCGACGTCGGGACGCTCGCCGCGGACGCCGACCTCTACCAGGCGGGCCTGAGCTCCCACGCGAGCGTCAACGTGATGCTCGCGCTCGAGGACCATTTCGACGTCGAGTTTCCCGACGCCATGCTCAAGCCGAGCGTGTTCGAGAGCATCGCCTCGATCGAGGCGGCGGTGAGCGAGCTGCGCTCCACGGCGGGAGTGTCGTGAGCGTCTCGGTCGACCGCGACGTGGCCTTCCTGGACGCCGTCGGCCGCATCGCCGACGAGCATGCCGCGCCGAACGCCGACGCCGTCGACCGCGAAGCGCGCTTCCCGGCCGAGACGATCGCGGCGCTGCGCGAGGAGCAGGCGCTGTCGGCCTTCATCCCCGCCGAGCTCGGTGGTGGCGGCGTCGCGTTCGAGACGATCGCCGCCGCGTGCTTTGAGCTGGGACGCCGCTGCGGCGCGAGCGCGATGGTCTTCGCGATGCACCAGATCCAGGTGGTCACGATCGTCCGCCATCTCGAGGACGCGCCCTGGTTTGAGGAGTACCTGCGCCAGGTGGCCGCCGAGCAGCGGCTGATCGCGTCGGTCACCTCGGAGGTCGGCACCGGCGGGGACATGGGCCGCTCGGTCGCCGCTGTGACGCCGAGGCCGCGGGGGAGGGCGCCAGCTTTCGAAAAGCAGGCGCCGACCGTCAGCTACGGCGAGCACGCCGACGACCTGTTCGTGACGCTGCGCCGCGCTCCGGACGCCGAGCCGAGCGATCAGGTGGTCGTGCTCGCACGCGAGGAGCAGGTCAAACTCGAGCAGACGGGCACATGGGACCCGCTGGGCATGCGCGGGACGTGCTCGCCGGGCTTTCTCGTCAGCGCGGAGCTCCTGCCCGAGCAGATCCTCCCCACCCAGTTCTCCCGCGTGGCGGCCGAGTCGATGGTCCCCGTGTCGCACATCCTGTGGTCGCACCTGTGGCTCGGGATCGCCACCGACGCGTTCGACCGCGCGCGGGCGTTCGTGCGCGCCGCGGCCAAGCGGAAGCCCGGAGAGACGCCGCCGGTGGCACTGCGGCTGTCGCATCTGATGAGCGAGCTCTCCCTGCTGCGCGCCGAGGTCGCCTCGGGGCTGCACGAGTTCTGCGAGGCCTCCGAGGAGCCCGGTCGCGAGCGGCTCTCGACGATGGCCTGCGCGCTGCGCTTCAACAACCTGAAGATCGCCGCCTCCGAGCAGGCGCCCCGGGTGTGTCAGGGCGCGCTGGGGGTGTGCGGGATCATGGGCTTCAAGAACGACACGCCGTTCAGCGTGGGGCGCCATCTGCGCGACACCATGTCCGCCTGCCTGATGGTCGCAAACGAGCGGATCCACCAGACCAACGCCAGCCTGCTGCTGATCGCCAAGGACGTCTGATGGCCGGCCCGCGCCCGGCCGGCGCCGAGCAGGCGGCGTTGCTCAGAGCGCTCCTGGAGCGCCGCCTGCTGATCGAGACCGGCGTGCCCGGCGTGTACGGCCGCGGCGGGGACTTCGAGGACGTGCGCGAGCGGATCGCCGCGCTGGTCACGCGCGCGGCCGCCGCCGAGGAGCCCGAGCAGCTGCGCTTCCCCCCGATCCTGCCGCGCAGCGATCTGGAGCGGGTCGGCTACCTCAAATCGTTTCCGCACCTCGCCGGCAGCATCTTCGCCTTCGACGGAACCGAGGCGCAGGCCGCCGAGCAGTACGAGCGCGCCAGCCGCCACGAGGACTGGAGCGAGTTTCAGGCCATGACCGATCTCGTCCTGACGCCCGCCGCCTGCTATCCGGTCTATCCCGCGATCGCCGCCCGCGGTGAGCTGTCTGCGGGCGGCGTGACGATCGACGCCGGCGGCGCCTACGTCTTCCGCCGCGAGCCCTCCGGAGATCCGGCGCGGCTGCAGATGTTTCATCAGCGCGAGATCGTTCGCATCGGCGAGCCCCACCTGGTGCAGGCGTGGCGAGACGCCTGGCGCGAGCGCGCGGTGGAGCTTCTCGGCGGTCTCGGGCTGCAGGTGAAGCTCGATCTCGCGACGGACCCCTTCTTCGGGCGCAGCGGCCGGATGCTCGAGGCCAGCCAGCGCGAGCAGCAGCTGAAGTTCGAGGTGCTGACGCAGATCGCCGGCCCCGAGCCGACCGCCGTGGCCTCGTTCAACTACCACCAGGACCACTTCGCCTCCGCCTACGGGATCGAGCTCTCCGGCGGCGGACCGGTTCACACGGCCTGCCTCGGCTTCGGTCTGGAGCGGATCACGATCGCGCTGTTCGCCACGCACGGGTTCGAGGTCCGGGCTTGGCCTGCCGAGGTGGGCGAGCGGCTGTGGCAGCGATGAGCCGCTCCGCCACAGAGGGCTTGAGGGCGCTCGTGCGGACAGCGGGCTCGTGAGCCTGCTGGGACTCGACCCGGCGAGCTATCGCCCGCACGCGCTGCACGGGCCCGGGCGGACGTATGGGGAAACCAACTGCTACACCGACATCCTGATCGAGCTGCTCCACGCCCGCGGAGACGAGCCGCTCGCGGCGATGGGCTGCACGCTGCGGATGGACTTCGAGGGCGACCAGTGGACGTTCTTCAAGCCGTTTCCCGAAGATCTCGAGCTGCTGTTCGGGATCGACGTGCACGAGATGCAGCCCTACCGGCCGCTGGCAGAGCAGGCGGTCGAACAGATCGCCGCCGGCCGGACGCTGATCGTCGAGCTCGACTCCTGGTATCTGCCCGACACCCAGGCCACGACCTATCGCTCAGAGCACGTCAAGAGCTCGGTCGTGGTGGAGGGCATCGACCCGGCGGACCAGCGGCTGCGCTACTTCCACGGGACCGGGCTCTATGAGCTGGACGGTGAGGACTACCGCGGCTCCTTTCGCCTCGGTCGCGACTTCTCCGAGGATGTCCTGCCCCCCTACACCGAGCTCGTTCGCTTCGACGCCGGCCCGCGTCTGCGCGGGGACGAGCTGCGCGAGGCCGCGCGCGCGCTCCTGCGCCGGCATCTCGCTCACCGCCCGTCGAGCAATCCATTCACGCGCTTCGCCGATCAGCTCGAGCGCGAGTTGCCGCGCCTGTTGGAGGGCGACGCGGGCGACTATCACGCCTACGCGTTCGCGACCGTCAGGATGGCCGGCTCGGCGTTCGAGGTCGCCTCCTCGCAGGCGCAGTGGCTGTTGGGGGACGACGCGGCCGCCCCCGCCTGCCAGGCGCTCATGCGGATCGTCGAGGGCTGCAAGGTCCTGTCCTTCAGGCTCGCACGCCGCCGGCCCTTCGAGGTCGCGCCGGCGTTGTCAGAGCCGGCGGCGGCCTGGGAGCAGGCGATGGAGCTGCTCGATGGCGCGCTCGCCTGAGCCGGTCCTCGCGCCGCCGCCCGCGCGCCCGCGCGCCCATGACGCGGACGGCCACGTGACGCGCACGCTGGCCACGGGCTGGCAGGCCGCCCGTGCGCCGGCGGACTCCCACCCCGACGCGCGAAACCTGGACGGGCTGAGCTGGATGCCCGGCGCGCGTTCCCGGCACGGCCGCCGGCGCGCTTGCCGAGGCCGGGGTCTGGCATCCCGGCGAGCCCTATGACTTCGACGCGGAGGACTGGTGGTTTCGCACGAGCTTCGACGCCGAGCCTGCCCAGCCCGGCGAGGAGGTGAGCCTGCTCCTGGACGGGATCGCGACGGTCGCCGAGGTGTATCTCAACGGCGAGCTCGTGCTCGAGAGCGACTCGATGTTCGCCGCTCACACGCTCGACGTCACAGGGCGGCTGGCCACCGCCGCCTCCTCCTCCTCCTCCTCCTCCTCCTCCTCCTCCTCGCCCTCCTCCTCCTCCTCCAGCGGAGGCGCCCAGAGCAACGAGCTGGCGATCCGCTGCCGCGCGCTGGGGCCGCTGTTGCAACAGAGTCGCCGCCCGCGGGCGCGCTGGCGCACGCGGCTGGTCCCAGAGCGCAACCTGCGCTTCTTTCGCACCATGCTGCTCGGTCGCGCTCCGGGTTTTGCCCCCGGACCGGCTGCCGTCGGCCCGTGGCGGGCTGTGCGTCTGCAGCGCCGGCGGCGGGTGTCGGTGCAACGGCTCGAGCTGCGCCCACGCATGGAGCGCGGCGAGGGCGTGCTCTCGGTGTTCGCACACCTGTGCCCGCTTGACGGATCTGAGCTGCGCGCGGTCGCGGTCGAGCTGACCCAGTCCTCCGGACTGTGTGCCCGACCTTCGGACGTGCACATGGCGCAGCTCGAGCTGAGCATGGAGCTGGATGGGACCACCGCCCGAGGCGAGCTGCGCGTGGCGGCGGTCGAGCGTTGGTGGCCGCACACACACGGCGAGCCGGCCCTGCACCACGTCCGCCTGCTGGTGGACGCCCAGCGCCGGGTGGGGCAGGAGCGGGGAGAGCCCCAGGAGGGGCAGGAGCGCCAGATCGCGATCGACGCGGGCCGGATCGGCTTTCGCGAGCTCGCCTTCGGGGCGACGCCGGATCACGAGGTCGAGCGCGATGGGCTAGACCTGCATGTCAACGGTGTGCGCGTGTTCGCGCGCGGGGCCGTCTGGACGCCGCTCGATCCGATCGGGCTGGCCCCCTCCGAGCACGATCTCCGAGCGGAACTGATGCGCGTGCGCGAGGCCGGGATGAACATGCTGCGCCTGCCCGGCACCGGCGCGTATGAGACGAGCACGTTCCACGATCTGTGCGACGAGCTGGGGATCCTCGTGTGGCAGGACTTCATGTTCGCCAACTTCGACTACCCGATCGCAGACAAGCATTTTCGCGAGACCGTCACGCGCGAGGCCGCAGAGGCGCTGGGCGCTGTGGGCGGACGTCCGAGCCTGACGGTGCTGTGCGGCAACAGCGAAGTCGAGCAGCAGGTGGCGATGCTCGGGCTCGACCCCTCGCTCGGGCGCGGCGAGCTGTTCGGGCAGCTGCTCCCCGAGCTCGTCCGCGAGAGCGGCGTCGACGCGGTCTACGTCCCCTCGGCCCCGTGCGGCGGCGAGCTGCCGTTCCGGGCAGATCGCGGCATCGCCAACTACTACGGGGTGGGCGGCTACCGGCGCCCGCTGCAAGACGCCCGCCGCGCCGGCGTGCGCTTCGCCGCCGAGTGCCTGGCCTTCTCCAACGTGCCCTCCGATACGCGGGCTGAGCAGACGCAGGTTGTGGCAGTCATTGCAGACACGCCGCTCGCGGCGCCCGCGGAGTCTGCGCCGGAGGAGGCGCTCACGGAGGAGACGCCGTCCGCGGTGTCTGCGGCGCATGCAGGGGAGAATCCGGTGTTGACGACCGGCGTGCCCCGCGACGTCGGCGCGGACTGGGACTTCGCGGACGTGCGCGACCATTATCTCGGACTGCTGTTCGAGCTCGACCCGAGCGCGCTGGCAGCGGCCGACCACGAGCGTTACCTGGAACTCTCGCGAACGGTCACCGGGGAGGTGATGGCGGAGGTGTTCGGCGAGTGGCGCCGCGCCGCCTCGCCCTGCGGCGGCGGGCTCGTGCTGTGGCTGCGAGACCTGCTGCCCGGCGCCGGCTGGGGCGTGATCGACCACCGCGGCGTTCCCAAGCTCGCCTACCACCATCTCAAGCGCGCGCTCGCACCCGTGGCCGTCTGGACGGTCGACGAGGGACTCGGCGGCGTCGTGGCCCACGTGGCCAACGATCGCCCGCAGCCGCTCATCGCGTCGCTGCGCGTGGCGCTCTATCGCGAGCGCGAGCTCCTTGTCGAGCAGGCTTCGACGCCAGTCGAGCTTGCACCGCACAGCCAGCGCGAGTGGAACGTCGAGACGATCGTCGGCCACTTCGTCGACGCCGCCTGGGCCTACCGCTTCGGCCCGCCTGCGCAGGACGCGATCGTGGTGAGCCTCGAGCGAGACGGCGGCCCCGACGCGGGCGCGGAGGCGATCGGCCAGGCGGTCCGTTTTCCCGCGGGACGGCCCCTGGAGCGCGAGCGGCCCGAGCAGCTGGGGCTCGCCGTGCAGACGACGCCGCTCGCAGACGCAGACGTCAGGCTCAAGCTCAGCAGCAGGCGCCTGGCCTACGGCGTGCGCATCGACGCGCCCGGGTTTCTGCCCAGCGACGATGACTTCTTCGTCGAGCCTTCGGGCGCGCGCAGCGTGACCCTCCGCGCCACCGGCCCGGACAGCTCGCTGCAGAGCGCCAGGCTTCAGGCGCTGAACATGCACGGTCATCTCAAGCTCGCGCCACAGGAGCCGGCGCGATGAGCGCATCGTCGCCACCGCCGCCCGAGCGCGTCCGGCGCGAGACCCTCACTCCCAGAGCGTGTCCGGCAGGCCGGTCAGGCGAATGCCGACATGGGCCGTGTGACTGTTCTTGACGGCGATCATCAGAGCGGTCAGCGACTCGGTGATCCGCGCCATCTCCAGGCGCCCGCAATCAACGCAGCGCAGGCCGCCGATCCGCCCGATCAGCTCCGCCGCCTCGCGCTTGTCCGCGCGCGAGTCCCCGCACACGAGCACATCCTGCTCCAGCGGGTGCTCCAGATCGCTCAACGAGGCGGCGCTGACGGTGTGCAGGGCCGAGACCACGCGCACCCCCGCCGGCGCCATCTCCAGGGCCTGCTCGGCGGCGGAGCCCTGCCACACGCCGAGCATCCGCGTCGTCTCGCCACCGGCGGCCGCCGCCAGCGGCACGGTCGCGTCGATCAGCAGCTGGCCCGGCCGCAGGGACTCCCTCAGACCGATCAGCGTGTCTGACTGGTTGGCGAACGGCACGCTCAGGATCACGGTGTCGGCCGCGCGCACCGCGCCCGTGTAGTCGCAGCCCGAGAACGATCCCCCCGGGACCGCGTCCCGCGCGCGCGAGACGGTCTGCGCCATGCGAGCAGAGTCGCGTGAGCCGACCACGATCGGCACCCCGGCCCGCCCGAGCCTGACCGCGAGGCCGAAGCCGAGCGCACCCGAGGCGCCGACGATCGCGACCGGGTCGGTGGCCTGCGCCCCTTCGGTGCGGGCGCCGGCCCCGACGGTCGAGCTGGGGTAGAGGGGGGATGCCGGCGCGTTCAGCACAGCGCCACCTCGTCGCCGTCGCCGACCTGCAGGCGCAGGGCTCGCGGCATCGAGAAGTCGCGAAAGATGCGCGCGTCGCGCCCGACGACGCTCGCCACGAGGCGCCCGCCCACGTGCAGCACGCTCGCGTCGGCGAGCACGATCGAGCGCTCGAGCTCGGCGCCTTCGATGCGCACGCGCTCGGCGATCGAGGTGTGCGGGCCGATGTAGGAGTCGGCGATCAGCGCGTCCGCGCCGATTATCACCGGTCCGATGATGACGCTCGAGGTGACAGACGCGGTGGGATGAATGACGATCGGTCCCTCGAAGCGGTTGCCGTCGCTCACCGTCTCGGTCAGCTCGGGATCGAGCGCATCGAGCACGGTCCGGTTCATGTTGAGCAGGTCCAGCGCGTCGCCGGCGAACTGGCGCCACTTGCGCACGACCCGCATATGCACGCGCCCGCCGTCGCGCACGAGCCGCTCGGCCAGATCGGCGAGATCGAGCGCCTGCGCCGAGCGCTCCAGACGCGCCAGGCGCCCCAGCGCGCCCGGAGCGAACAGGCAGACGCCGACGACGCCCGCCGGCGCGGGTGTCAGGCCGTGCTCGGTGACGCTGAGCAGTCGCTGTGGCACCAGCCGCAGTCGCCTGGGCTCGTGGCCGTCGTCTCCAACCAGCAGCAGCGCCTCCGAGGACTCCTCTGCAAGCATCTCGACGAACGACGAGAGCGGCTCTCCCAGCAGGCCGTTGGCGCGATGCAGGATGCAGGGATCCTCGCCTGCGAACTCCGCGGCGGCGAGCAGCGCATCGCCGCTCTCCCCGCACGGATCGTTGACGATGTGGCGGACGGCGACGCCGGGCGGTCCCTCGCCTGCGATGCACGCCGCCACCTCATCCGTCGCGTCCGGCGGAGCCGCGACGGCGGCCTCGACCACGCCCGCCTGGCCCAGCGCGTCGAGCACGTGGCAGATGATCGGCCGGTTCGCGACCCGCTGCAACGACGGCCTGCGCGTGGCGCCAAGCCACGGCCCCGTCCACCGGGTTGCATTGGGAACGACGACGACCCCCTTAGCGAGCACGTCGAACAAACGCATGGCGCCATCCCTTACTCCCGTACGCGCGCATAATTCTCCCACGGGGCGGCACGTAGGAGAATCTGGACATTGCGCCGGAGCATGCTCCACGCGGTGGTGCGGGGGCTGCGCTGCGAGTCCTGCGGGGCTATGCGGCGGCGCTCGCCACGCCCGCGGCGAATCCCTGCGGCACGCCGCCCTCGCGCATCGAGGCTTCCGCCATCTCGACGGCCGCCACGATCTGGATGCCGAGCGCGAGGTTTGAGCGCGGCTCCTGGCCGGTGCGGATCGCGTGGGCGAAGTCCTGCAGCTCGAGGCTGAGCGGCTCCTGCGGCTGCACGCGCGGGATCACCACGTCACCGGTGCGATAGATCAGTTGGTGCTCGCCGAAGTTGGCGGGCGGCGCGACGTCCATGCCGCGGTCATACACGCGCACCGGCTCGTCGGAGGCGGTGTCGTCGTACTGCACCATGCGCCTCGAGCCGACGACGATCATCTGGCGGACCTTGCGGGGCGCCAGCCAGGAGAGCTGCACGTTGGCGGTCGATCCGCCGGCGAACGTGAGCGTCATGAAGGCGGTCTCGGCGATGCCCTCTTGGAACACGCTGCTCCCCGACGCGGCGACTTCGACCACGGGCTCTCCCAGCCAGTAGAGCAGGATCGAGAGGTCGTGCGGCGCCAGGTCGCAGAGGACGCCGTCGCTCTGGTACTTGCCGAGGTTCATCCGCGAGGAGGTGATGAAGTGGATGTCGCCGACGGCGCCGGACTGGATCAGGTCACGCACGGCGTTGACCGCCGGGCTGTAGATGAAGGTGTGACCGGGCATCAGCATGAGCCCGGTGGACTCGGCGAGATCGGCCAGCTCCCGGGCGTCGCACAGGCGCGTGGCGAGCGGCTTCTCGACGAGCACGTGCTTGCCCGCTTCCAGGGCCAGCTTTACGAGCGCGTAATGGGTCTTCGGCGGCGTGGCCACGATCACAGCCTCGACCGTGTCATCGCACAGGACTTCGTCGAAGCTCTCGACCGCGCGCGCCTGCGGGTGGCGGTTGCCGAATGCGTCCAGCTGTGCGGGGTCGCGCTCGCACAGCGCCTGCAGCTCGAACTCCGGGCGCTCGGCCACATTGCGGGCGAGGTTCGGCCCCCAGTAGCCGTAGCCGACGATCGCCGTTCCGATCGGCGCCGGCCGGGGAACGATGCGGTTCCTCGGTGCCAGCTCCTCAACCGTGACGCTCGCACTGTCGAACATCGCTCAGCTCACCACCCGGCGGGCGGGACTCGCCGCGACGCAGACGGGATCTGGCGGGTATGTGAACAGGAGCCGATGCACGATCAACGCGCAGCGTTCGCTTGGTCTTCTGTAAACGCGAGCACAGCTGCCGACACCTGCTCGGACTCGACTTCGGTCATTCCCGCGAACAGCGGCAGCGAGCAGATCCGGCGTGAGAGCTCCTCGCTCACCGGCAGGCTGCCCGGTCCGAGGCCGAGGTGGGCGTACGCTTTGGTGAGGTGGATCGGCGTGGGGTAGTGGATCGCCGAGGCTACGCCCCACTCCGACAGATGTGCGCGTAGCTGATCGCGCGCATCGGTGCGCACCACGAACAGATGGAAGACATGATCGGCGCCGGCAAACGGCGCTCTGACGGGATCGACGGCCGTCGTGCCGGCGAGTTCCAGGCGCCCGCTCAGCTCGGCGCCGAGCTCGCGACGTTCGTCGTTCCAGTCGTCGAGTCGCTGCAGCTTGTGCCGCAGCACGGTCGCCTGCAGCGCGTCCAGGCGGGCCGTGGCGCCCACGATGCGATGGTGGTGGCGCGGCTGCTCGCCGTGCGAGCGCAACAGCCGGACGCGCTCGGCCAGCTCGGGGTCGGAGGTGACGACCGCCCCCGCGTCTCCCCAGGCGCCGAGGTTCTTGGTCGGGTAGAAGCTGAAGCAGCCCAGCGTCCCATGTGAGCCGACGCGCCGCCCGCAGTAGCGCGCGCCGTGGGCCTGACAGGCGTCCTCGATCACATGGATGCCCGTCGCGCGTGCCAGCTCCAGCACGGGCTCCAGGTCAACGGTGGCGCCGAACAGGTGAACGGGGATCACGCAGCGCACGCGCGGGCTCAGATTGTCGGCGAGGATCTCGGCGCTCAGCAGGTGCGAGTCGGGGTCCACGTCGACCAGGCGCGGTGTGGCGCCGACCGCGCTCACCGCCTCCGCCGTCGCGATGAACGAGTTGGCCGGCACGATCACCTCGTCGCCGGGACCGATCTGTAGAGCGCGCAGCGAGAGCGCGAGCGCCTCGGTGCCGGAGGAGACGCCGATCGCGAAGTCGGTCTCGCAGTAGGCGGCGAACTCGCGCTCGAAGGCCTCGACGGGCTCGCCGAGGGTGAACGCGCCACGCTCGGCCACCTCGCGCACCGCGCCCATCAGCTCCTCCAGCAGCTCGGGGTCGGCGAAGTCCAGCCGGTTCAGCGGCACCGAGACCTCGCTTCTGAGTGCGATTGCGGGCGTGGCGCTCATGCCACTGCCAGCAGATCGCTCATGCTCGTGGAGGGTGCCGAGCCGAGCCGGTTGAGCTCCCGCTGGAGCGCTCGGCGTCCGCGATGGTGCAGGCCGTGGATGGAGCTCTCCGAGCGTCCCATCCGCTCGGCGATCTCGAGCGGTGAGAGTCCGACGACATGGCGCATGACCATTACGCTGCGCTGCTCGTGGGGCAGTGATGCGAGGGCGGCGTGCAGGTCTCGTGCGCGCTCGCGCGCCTCCTCTTCGTCGTGGCTGTCGGTGGCGAGGATCTCTTCGGTCGGTGTCGGGCGGCGCCTGCGCAGGTGGTCGAGCGCGACGTTGCGCGCCAGCCGCAACAGCCAGCCCGAGAACGGCACGCCGTGATCCTCGTACTTGACGATGACCGTGATCAGCTTCATGAAGACCTGCTGGGTGAGGTCTTCGGCCTCCTTGTCGTCGCGCACGATGCTGCGGACGTAGCCGTAGACGTTGTCCGAGTAGCGCACGTACAGCAGCCGCAGCGCGTCGCGATCGCCCTCCTTCGCGCGAGCGATCGCCAGGCGAACCTCGCGCGCGGCCTCTGGTGATTCCTCGAGCGTCCTGCGGCAGCGAAAGCCCGCCTGCCCATCCGTGGCGTCAGCGCTGGAGAGCACCGTACCATCCCCCTGCCTGGTTGTGTGTGCGTCCTGGGCAGGATGATCAGCGGTCTGACCAACAACCACAATGGCCCGATGTTCGCGACATGCGTTCAGGTAGTGAACGCGCGCTCAGCCACGCTTCCCATGCGCACATTCCTCGCCGGAGGGCGATCGGGAGGCCCACGGAGGGCGGTCAGGGCCCCTCGAACGCGAGCACGGCGACGCGACGCGTTCGTGTTATCCCTCCAGCCCGAACGAACCCTCCAGTCCAAACGCCCGCTCGGCTTCGGCGGCCACGTATCGCGCGATCGCCAGCGACGAGGTCGCGGCCGGAGAGGGAGCGTTACGAACGTGCAGGGCCCGCTCGGTCTGCGAGAACACGAAGTCGTCGATTAGCCGTCCGTCGCGGCCGAGCGCCTGCGCGCGCACGCCGGCGAACGCCGGCTCGACGTCTGCGGGCTGAAGCTCGGGCACGTAGCGTGCGGCGGCGCGCACGAGCGCCGCGCCCATCGTGGCGTGCGAGAGCTCGGTCAGCCCGGTGCGCCACCAGCGTCTGAACATCCGCCACGAGCCGGGCCAGCGCAGCGTGTCGAGCAGATCCCTGGCGCGCACCGTCCCGAGGCTGTAGGCGTCGCGCGCGCCGGCCAGCAGCGCGGTCGGGCCGATCAGCACCTCGCCGTCGATGTGCCTGGTCAGGTGGACACCGAGAAACGGCAGCGCCGGATCGGGGACGGGGTAGATCAGCGAGCGCACCAGCCGGCGGCGCGCGGGCACGAGGCGCAGGTAGGCCCCGCGGAAGGGCACGATGCGGGGGTCGGGGTCGCCGCCCGCCGCGACCGCCAGGCGATCGGCCCAGGCGCCGGCGCAGAACACGGCGTGGCCGGTCTCGGTGCTGCCCTGCGAGTGGGCAAGTCGCAGCGAGCGCCCCCTCGCCTCGACGTCCTGCACCGCGCAGCCGGTGGCCACGACCCCGCCGGCGTCGCGGATGTCCTGTGCGCAGGCGCGTGCGATGGCCGGAAAGTCGACGATCCCCGTGTTGGGTGAGTGCAGCCCGGCGATCCCGCGCGCGTGGGGCTCGATCTCCCGGATTCCCGCGGCGTCCACGCGCCGCAGGCCGGCGACGCCGTTGGCGTTGCCCCTGCGCTCCAGCTCGTCCAGCCGCGCCAGCTCGGAGGAGTCGCTCGCGACGATCACCTTCCCGCACCGCTCGACCGCGATTTCGCGCTGCTCGCAGTACTCATACAGCTCGCGCGCGCCCTGCACGCACAGTCGCGCCTTCAACGAGCCGGGTGTGTAGTAGACGCCCGCATGGATGACTCCGGAGCTGTGGCCAGTCTGATGTACGCCGATCTCGCGCTCGCGCTCCAGCAGGCACACCGACGTGTGCGGGTGCCGGCGGATCAGCTCCCGTGCGACCGCCAGCCCTACGATCCCGCCGCCCACAACGGCAAGATCGCAGTTCGACGGCGGGTGCGCCGAGGCCTGCGGATCGGAAGACGGCACCCGCCGAACTGTAGTTGTGCGCCTGTTCGGCGCTTGCCGGCGCCGCCTGCGCGACGCGTTCGTGTGTTGCTCTTCACCCGGTAGGATGAGCGCACTGTGAGCGGCATGGCCCAGTACACCATCGGCGCCGAGGTAACGTGCAGCGATGGGGTTTGCGGAGATCTGACCTGCGTGGTCATCGACCCGGTCGCTCGCGTTCTCACGCATCTGGTCGTCGAGCCCAAGCACAGGCAGGGACAGGCTCGATTGGTCCCGGTCGACCTGGTTGACAGCACGGGCGAGGAGATCTGCCTGCGCTGCGGCGCGAGCGAGTTCGATGCGCTCGAAGACGCCGAGGAGACGCACTTCCTGCCCGAGGCCGGCGAGCAGGCCGGCTACGAAGCCGGGCAGGCGCTGGTGTGGCCCTACTACGGACTCGGCGCGGGCATGGGTGGCATGGGCATGGCCGGAATGGGGATGACCGCCGTTCCCCAGGTCGTCGTCGACGACCGTGTCCCGGCGGGCGAGGTGGAGGTTCGTCGCGGCGAACACGTGCATGCCAGCGATGGCGACATCGGGCGGGTTCAGGGACTCGTCATCGATCCCAAGGACCACCACGTGACGCATGTGCTTCTCCAGGAGGGGCACCTGTGGGGCAAGCATGAGATCACGATCCCGATCGGCGCTGTCAAGGACGTGGACGCCGACGGCGTCCGGCTCAGTCTCACCAAGAACGAGGTGCGAGACCTGCCGTCCGTCGACCTGACCAGCCACGACTGAAACGGGGATCCTGCCTCACCGCTGAAACGGCGGGCTGTGCCCCACACTGAATGGCGACCTGGCCCCCACGACCGAACGGGGGCCTGCGGCGCAGGCTCAGCTCATTCGTCGATGACGCCGAACTCCTGCGCGTAGATAGCCCCGGGCTGCCCTTCGCCGAGCGAGGCGGGCACGGCGGCCACGACGCCGACCCCGGTGTCGCGATAGGGGGCATAGAGGATGTTCGCCAGGTGCTCTGGTGAGGCGATCCAGGCGGCGACGATCGAGCTCGGTGTGCTCAGCTGCAGTGTGCCCCAGGCGATGTTCTCGCCGATCGTGTAGCCGACCTGGGAGTTGGGGATGTAGCCGGTGGCCTGCACGCGTTCCAGGGGCGTCAGCCCGCTCGGCGAGGTGTGGGCGAAGTAGTCGTCGCTGACCATTTCTTCGCTGTGGCCCTGCGCGGCCTGCTGGAGCTGTGCGTTGAGCGCCAGCGGCAGCTCGTCGTTGCGCGCGCGTTCCTGGTTGACCAGGCACAGGGTGGCGGTCTCGATTTCCGCGAGGTTGCCCGGTTCGGGAGTCAGTTCGGTGTTTTCGCACGGCGTTGCCAGGACGCTCGCGATCGACGGGTCCGCGGGCGCTGCCGGCGCGGTGGAAGCGCGTTCGCGCCGGCGCCCGCCGGAGCGTTCGTGTGCGGCATGGGCGCCGCCGAGGCGCGCCTTGGAGGAGTTGCCGGTGCCCGAGCGCCTCGCGTGGGAGCCGGCCGAGCGCACCGCTTGGGAGCGGCAGGTGGTGTTGGCCTTGCGCCCGTGGGTCCGGCCGATCCCGCGTCCACGGTGCGAGGCTCGACAGGCGCGCAGCTGGCTCTGCCGGCGCCTGGCGCCGGAGCGCGGTGCCCGCGACGCGTGGGCCGTTACGCCCGCGGCGGCCGGCTGCGCCGCGGCGGCGTCCAGAACGGCGCCCGCGCAGGCACAGGCGAGGATCGCGATCGTGGTGCTGAGCAGTGTGCGAGGTCGATTCACCCCGCCGGTATCGGACGCGACCTGCGCCTATGTGAGCAAACTCGCCCGTCTCTGGACGCAGAGAGAGCTTCTACGGTGAACTACGTCCGTAGCCTCAGTAATCACTCGGGCTTTTGGATCCCATCCCAGGTACAACGTTTGTGGAGATATCTTAGCAGTTGTAGAGCGCGCTACTGGCGCGACTCCCGGCCGCGGTAGACCAGCCAGATCGACGCTGCCGCCAGCAGCACCCCACACAGCAGCCATCCCAATGCGGTCGCTCCGACTCCTATGTACTTCAGGCCGGAGGCGAAGATCACGAACGTTATGACAGGCCGGATGTAGCGGTCCGGGACGCTGGAGGAGATCAGCGATCCGACGAGGACGGCCGGGACGCTGCCGATGATCAGCGACGCGGTGACTCCCAGCTCGACGTGACCGAACGCGAGCGCCCCGAGGGCGGCTGCGGCGGTCAGCGGCACCGCCTGGGTCAGGTCGGTGCCCACCAGCTGGCTGGCGCCGATCGCGGGGTACAGGAACAGCAGCAGCACGATCATCAGCGATCCCGAGCCGACCGAGGTCATCCCGACGATGATCCCGCCGGCCACCCCGATCGCGACTGTCGCCAGCGGCCGGGGGACCAGCTCGTGAACCATCGCCGTCCGGCTCTCTCCGGCGCGGCGGTCCAACAGGTAGCGCAGGACCATCGCGGCCGACCCGAGCAGCAGCGCCGCGCCGAGGGCGACCTCGATGTTCTGCTGGGCGGTCGTCCCGCTGCCCATCAGGTGCAGCAGGTAGGCCCCGAGAAACGCACTCGGCACCGAGCCGAGGACCATCCATCCGACCAAGCTTCGATTGACCGTGCCTTTGCGCAGGTGGACGGCCGCCCCGATCGGGCGCATCACCACGGCCGCGACGAGATCGCTGGAGATCGCTGCCGACGGGGTCACGCCGAAGAGCAGGATCAGCATCGGCGTCATCAGCGCCCCCCCGCCGGCGCCGGTCATGCCGACCAGGAACCCGACGACGGCGCTCCCCAGGACGATGTATGGATCGACGTGCATGGCTGTTTCCGCACCGACGAGCGCCTCTCACGACTGGTCAGGCCTCACCTCCCCCTGCCGGCGGGCCACGAGATGCTAGTGGTCTTCGCTCGCGCGCGGGTGTGGGCTGGGTGTGGGCTGGGCTGTGGTCCGGGCTGCTTGCCGAACCGAATCCACGGTGCCCGGCCCGCCCGGGGCGGTCGCTGCGCCCGCGTCCAGCAGCCCCGCGCCGTACAGATCGCTGTCGCCCGGCCCGCCCAGCTTGCGCGCCGTCGCACGCAGCCGTTGCGTTATCTGGGCCACCGTCGGCTTGCGCCCCAGCACGTGCCCGGCGATGATCAGCGCCACGGTCGCCGCCACGTGGGGCGTCGCCATCGAGGTGCCCTCGTATCCGTCCGGGAAACCGAACCGCCTGGGCGAGGACCCGGTGAACGTCATCTGGAACACGTCCCTGCCCGGCGGTTCTTCCGGGTGGCAGTTCGGGTCGCCCGGCAGATCCGCGTCGGCGCCGCCCCCCGGGGCCACGAGCGTCAGCCCGGGCCCGTCGTTTGAGTAGTTGGCCAGGCACCCGTGTTCGGTCGTTGCGCCCACCGCGATCACGTGCGGGGCCTTCGCCGGGTAGGCGATCGCCGCGTGTCCCTCGTTGCCCGCCGCAGCCACGACCACGACCCCCCTGCGGTAGGCGTAACGCAGCGCTTCCATCAGCTCGGGGATGTCGCGCGCCGTCACGCCGGGCGAGAACTCGAGGCTCAGGTTGATCACCCTCGCGCCGTGTGAGACCGCGAATCGCACCCCCTTGGCGATCGTCGTGGCGTCCCCTTCGCCTTCGCCGTTCAGCACCCTCACCGGCATGATCCGAGCCGCGAACGCCAGGCCCGTCAGGCCGTAGTCGTTGTTCGTGGCCTCCGCGATCGTGCCCGCCACGAACGTCCCGTGCCCGTTACGGTCGTTCGGATACGGACTGTTATCGACGAAGTCATAGCCTTTGACGAACGCGTACTTGCTGAAGTCCGGCGAGCGCCGAAACCGCCCCCGGTTCGCATACGCCACGCCAGTGTCCAGCACCGCCACGATCACGCCCTTGCCTCCCGGTGCGCCCTCCGACGCGACGTTCGCCCATGCTTCCGGCGCATTGACCCCGAACTGTCCGGCGAAATTCCACTGCGCCAGCTGCCAGTCTCCCGGTGCGCCTCCCTCGCCGGCTATGCCGGTGTCGTCGGGGATCAGCCCGCCAGCCTCGTGCGCGACCGGGTCCCGCATGCTTTCGGGCAAGTGGGCGAATGCGACCCCAGCTCGGATCCCACCGCCGAGCAGTAGCGCCAGCGCGGTCAGCGCCGTGGCGAGAGCACTTCCCGTGTATTGGTGTCTGTACGCAATCATCCCAAGTGTTTCGACCCGAACGGCTCTCCGCTTCAGGAGCCGGCATGCTCGCAGAGTCATGACCGGTCCCGCTCCATGAACACTTTCGACCCATCAGCGGACCGCTTCAGCGGCAAGGAGGACGCCTACTTCATGCGCCTGGCCCTGCGCGAGGCCGAGGGCGCGCTCGGCCACGACGATGTGCCGATCGGCGCGGTCCTGGTGCGCGGCGGCGAGGTTCTGGCGGCCGCTCACAACGAGCGCGAGCTGCGCGCCGACCCGACCGCCCACGCCGAGATCCTCGCCCTGCGCGCGGCCTCCCGCGTCCTGGGCTCCTGGCGGCTGCTCGACTGCACCGCCTACGTGACGCTCGAGCCCTGTGCCATGTGCGCGGGGGCGATCGTGCTGGCCCGCGTTCCGCGCGTCGTATACGGCGCCACCGACCCCAAGGCCGGCGCCTGCGGCAGCGTCATCGACGTGCTCTGCGACCAGCGCCTGAACCACCGGCCCGAGGTCGTGTCCGGCGTGCTCGCGCCCGACTGCGGCCAGCTGCTGAGCGAGTTCTTCGCGTCGCGTCGCTGATCCCGACTGCCCTACTTGATACCCTATACCGATGCAAATGCGTAAGACCAGCGTCTATCTCGATGAGGATCAGGCCCAGCGCTTGGCCAGGCTCGCTCGCGAGGAAGGCCGCCCGCAGGCAGAGATCCTGCGCGAGGCAGTGGCTACCTATCAACCCAAGCCGTCCCAGGACCGGAACTTCGCGCTGGCCGGCTCGGGGCACGGCGACGGATCGTCCATCGCCGATGTGCCCGAGGAGGATCTGCTCAAGGGCTTCGGCGAGTGACGGTCGTCATCGACGCCGGACCCCTCGTGGCGTTCGGCGATGCTAACGACCCGCACTTTGCCCGCATCGACCATTTGCTGCGAACCGTCGATGGACCTCTGATAGTTCCAGCGCCCGTCACCGCCGAGGTCGACTATCTGCTCGGGCAGCGGGTTGGGCATGGGCCGCGGCGAAATTTCATCGCCGACCTCGCTGCGGGACGATTCACCGTCGCCTGTCTGGAGCGCGAGGACTACGCCACGATCGGAGAGCTAGACGCGCGCTACGCGGACCTCGAACTGGGGCTCGCCGACTGCGCGCTCGTTGTGATCGCGAATCGTTGCGGCACCGATCGCATCGTGAGCTTCGACGAGCGGCACTTCCGCACCGTCACCCCACTTCAAGGCGGTGCGTTCACGATCCTGCCCTACGACGCCTGACGAGCTGATCGGCCGACGAGCGCTCTGGTGGGCGAGAGCTCATGGTTGACGCTCTGGCGAAAACGGAGAGGGAGGGATTCGAACCCTCGAACGAGGTTGACCCCCGTTACGCGATTTCCAGTCGCGCCCGTTCAACCGCTCCGGCACCTCTCCCGGCACACGCTGTGCGGTGGTCGGCTAGAGCCTATCTCGAACCGCGCGCCGGCCTTGGGGCGGGTGAAGCAGCGCCGGTCCTTCACGCGCAGACCGGACCGCGACGCGGGCGCGCGCCCGCGCTGACCGGGCTCCAGCCGCGCTGATAGGCTCCGCGCGATGCTCGCGTTGCTGCCGCTCGCCACCGACGAGGCCTTCGCCAAGACCTTCGGCTTAGTTATCGTGTTCGGCGGGATCGGCATCATCGTCAACGTGATCATCGTCATCATCGCGCTGCAGATCCGCGGCGAGCGCCAGCAGAACCAGGCCCACCTCGCAGAGCCCGACCGCACTCGCCGGGTCTGATCTCTTCGATCCCGGGATCGGGATTGCGCATGCTGGCCGATCGAAGATCCCTTCGATCTTCGATCGTTCCCTTCTGCGGGCGCATGCGCCCGCAGAGACGGGCCGCATGCGGCCCGTCACGGAGTCGCACATGTGCGACTCCGCCGACGGCGCATGCGCCGTCGGGACCCTGGCGCATGCGCCAGGGTCAACAACATCTGCTCAAATGTCGTTGCCGTGCGGCGATTGCCGATGTCCGATGGCCCCGGCGGGCCTGACCATCCTCACGGGCCTGACCGCGCGCGGGCGCGCGTGCGCGCGTTCGCCCCCGGTCGAGTGTGTCTGATCGGCGAGCACACCGACTACAACGACGGCCTCGCGCTGGCGTTCGCGATCGCCGAGGGCGTGACCGTCGACGCGACGCGGATCGCGCCCGGCCCCGGGCCCGACCGCGCAGAGCGCGTGCTGGCGTATGCGCTCGATCTGGACGAGCATGACGAGTTCGCGCTCTCAGACCCGCAGCCCGCCCAGGGCTGGCGCGCGTTCGTGCGGGGCATGGTCGCCGAGCTGGCGCGCGCCGGCCTTGAGCCGGTGGGCGCGAGCCTGCGCATCCACGGCGACCTGCCACGCGGCTCTGGCCTGTCCTCCTCGGCGGCCATCGAGGTCGCGATCGGCCTCGCGCTGCTGGCGCTTGCCGGCACGGGCGATCGGATCGGCAGGACCGAGCTGGCCAGGCTGTGCTCGCGCGTGGAGAACGAGTGGGCCGGCGCGCAGACCGGGCTGCTGGACCAGCTGAGCTCGCTGTACGGCGAGCCAGGCACGGCGCTGCGGATCGACTTTCAGACGCTCCAGGTCGATCCGGTGCCGCTGTACCTGGACGGCTGGCGGCTGGTGACGCTCGACAGCGGCGAGCGGCGCTCCAACGCAAGCTCTGGCTACAACCAGCGCCGCGCCGAGTGCGCACGGGCGTGCGAGCTGCTGAGCGTGCGCTCGCTGCGCGAGGCCGGTCTGGGAAGACTCGAGCAGCTGCCGCCTCCGCTGCGCGAACGCGCGCGGCACGTGCTCAGCGACAACCTGCGCGTGGACGGCGCCGTGGCGGCGCTGCGGGCGGGGGACATGCCGGCGCTGGCGCGGCTGCTGAACGAGTCGCACGCGAGCCTGCGCGAGGACCTGGACGTCTCCACCCCGGCCGTCGAGGCGACGGTCGCGCGCATGCTGGACGCCGGCGCCGCGGGGGCGCGCCTGCTGGGCGGGGGCTTCGGCGGAAGCGTGCTGGGAATATTGCCCCCTGGAGTGGCTGTGCCGGCAGGAGGCCTGCAGGTGCGCCCGTGCGCGGGGGCGCGGGTGCTGGAGCAGTAGTCTCCGCTGCGGTCATGGCTGAGCAGACGACATCCGCCCCTGGCAAGCCACTGGTGGCGCTCGTCACAGGCGCGTCCAGCGGCATCGGCGAGGCCGCCGCCAGACGGCTCGCGCGCGAGCCGTCTGCGTCGCTCGTGCTGGTCGCCCGCCGCGAGGAGCGCCTGCGCGCGCTGGCACAGTCGCTGGCGCGGTCGACGGACGGCGAGGATCGTGTCAGCTTCCTCGCGGCCGATCTGGTGGACGAGGACGCGCCCGAGCGGATCCGCGCGCACGTGGCTGAGCGCCACGGTGGCCGGCTGACGCTGCTCGTCAACAACGCCGGCGCGTCCTGGCGCAAGCCGTTCGCCGAGGGCGGCTACGAGAACGTGAGGCGCACGATGGCGATCAACTTCGACGCCCAGGTGCGGCTGACCGAGGCGCTGCTGGGCATGCTGCGCTCATCGGCGCCGAGCGCGATCGTCAACGTCGCCTCGGTCGCCGCGCGAGTGACGCGCACGAGCACCGGCGCCTACTGCGCCTCCAAGGCCGCGCTCGCGGCCTGGTCGGACGCGCTGTGGCTGGAGGAGCGCGCCCACGGCGTGCACGTCGGGCTGGTGCTGCCCGGGTTCATCTCCACCGAGGGCTTCCCCCAAGCCGAGCTGACGGCCAGGCCGTGGACGCGCTGGGCTGTGTCCACGCCCGAGAAGGCCGCCGAGGCGATCTACCAGGCGGGCGTGGGACGCCGGCCCGAGCGGTACGTGCCGCGCCCGTACGCGCTCGCGGTGGCCGCTAGGGCCCTCGCACCGGGGTTGGTGCGACGGGCGATGGGCGGCAGTAGCGCCGCGGTGATGACGACCACGACCGGCGCGGACGTGGCCGACCGGGAGACCGCCTCCCCGCCGGCGTAGTGCTCGGGTAGCCGGACGGGCCCCCGTCGCCGGAGTTCACACCCGTGCGATGACCAGCGCGCAGGCGAGCAGGACCATCGCCAGCGACAAGGCCGACAGCGCGCCGTCGAGCGGCGAGAGCAGACCGGGCAGCGTCAGCGGCTCGGTGGCGCCATCCGCGCGTGTGCGCGTGCCCTGCACCGAGCGCGTGCGGCGGCGCAGCTCGCGCGCGGGCGAGGACAGGCGTCGCTGGGCGACGCTCGCCACCAGGCAGCCGGCGGCCGCCAGCAGGCCGGCGGCGGTGATGCGCTGCGCCTGCACGAAGTAGCCGGTCAGAGCGGGAAACGCGCCCCAGCCGACGGCGAACCACAGGTCCGAGTGCAGGCGACCGCCGAACAGCTCGAGGTTGTAGGCCGGCAGGAATAGCACGCCCGCCACAACGAACGGCGCGAGCGCGGCGTCGACTGTGAGGACGCCCGCGACGCCGATCGCCAGCGCGCCGAGCAGGCTGAGCACCGCCAGTGCGATCAGCGTGCGGTCGGACAGGCTGGTGCCCAGCGGGCGGTCGTGCAGCTCGTCCAGCGCGTGCGCGGCGACTCCGACCGCGAGACCAAACGCCGCGAGGCCCCACAGCAGGCGGTTGACGTACAGGTGCGGAGCGAGCGCTGCGCCGATCGCGAAGTAGCTCAAATGCCAGGCGGTGTACGGAGGGTGCGCCAGCGCGAGCAGATCCCCGGCAAGGCCGCGGCCGAGCGCGTAGAAGGCGGGGCGCTCAGCGCTCGCCGGCATCCGCGCGGGGACCTGACCTGGTCGCGGACATGACGACGCCGCCGCCGAGGCTCATGCGCCGCACGTGGATGTCTCCCAGCCCCGCGTCACGCCAGTAGCCGGCGATCGCGCTCAGCGGATGGCGGGCGTAGTAGCCGGCGATGCTCGGGCCCAGGAACCGCCCGACCGCGGCCCAGTCGCGCGAGCACAAGCGCCCGAGCGCCGGCAGGCCGACAGCGGTGTAAAAGCGCCAGGCCAGGCGCGCAAGCGGGCGCTCGGGGACACCGAACTCGAGCGACGCGACGCGCCCGCCGGGACGCACCACCCGCGCCAGCTCACGCATCGTCGCCGGCGGATCGTCGACGTAGCGCAGCAGGTAGGTGAACGTGAGCGCGTCGAACGTGCCGTCCTCAAACGGCAGCCGCTCGGCCTGTCCTTCGATCAGCTGCACCCGCGCCCCGTCCGGACTCGCCGCGAAGCGCGCGCGGGCGCCGGCGAGCATCTCCGGGCTCTGGTCGAGGCCCACGACTGTGCAGTCCGCGCGAGCGAGCAGCTCGGCCGCGACCATGCCCGTGCCGGTGGCGACGTCGAGGATGCGCTCCCCCGCCGTCGGGGCGATCGCGTCGACGAGCGCGCGCCGCCAGCGCGGGTCCTGCCAGAAGCTGAGCGCCGCCGAGAGCTGATCGTAACGGCGGGGCAGGTTGCGGAACAGGTCGAGCGCCTGGTGCTTGGCGGGCGAGGTTTGCTGGGCGGCCGCGGCGGAAGCGGGCACAAGCCGATCGGCCGCCCGTTCGGGCGACGCGGGATCTGGTGGTTCGCTGGGCGCGTTGGAGCTCATGGGGATGGTGATGGCCTGGGTGAGAGGCTAACGACCCGGCGTCGAGCCGGTAGCCTTGGCGTACGTCATCCCGGAGGGGTGGCAGAGCGGTTGAATGCGGCGGTCTCGAAAACCGTTTCGGGGGAGATTCCTCCGACGAGGGTTCGAATCCCTCCCCCTCCGTTTTTTGTGATGTCTCGGGACATCACAGACTGGTGTTGTGTCGCAGGACATCCCGGACACGCGTCTCTCCGTCGTTTGTGCCAGGCTCCGGGTGCGACGCGCCCCTGCTTTGCAATGCAGGGCTCCATCCGTCATCATGGACTCGGTTGGGTGGTCACAGAGGCCGCTGGATCAAGGACGATTGAGGCTGGCGATGACACGCACGCACGGCATAACGGCCCTGGGGGCGATTGTGATCGCCCTCGGATCGTCTCTGCTCGGGGCGCAGGCGGCGGCGGCGAGCACCGTCTCTCCGCTGCCGCGCTCGGACTACGGGGTCCGCGCAGTATGTGGCACGCCCGGGTTCAGGCGCGCGGCGTGCCAGGCCTTCCAGCTGGTGCCGCTGAGCGCAGAAGCTCGGGCTCGCCGGCACCCGCTCGGCATCACCCGCCGCACGTCCCTGAGGGCGGCCTCGCCCGCCGAAGGCGCCTTCGGCCTGCGACCGCAGGATCTGCACTCCGTCTACAAGCTCCCGACCTCCGCCTCCTCCGCGCAGACGGTCGCGCTCGTCGACGCCTACAACGACCCGACCGCCGAATCGGATCTGAAAGCCTACGACGAAGAATTCTCGCTGCCCGAATGCACCAGCGCCAACGGCTGCTTCAAGCAGGTCAACCAGAACGGCGAAACGGCGAACCTGCCGTTCCCGAAAACCACCAAAGAACTGGAATCGTGGAAAAACGGCTCCAGCAGGCAAAAGAAAGAAGCCGAAGAAGCGAACGGCTGGGGGCTCGAGATCTCGCTCGACATCGAGACGGCCCACGCGACCTGCCAGAGCTGCAGCATCCTCCTCGTCGAGGCGACCATCCCGACCTATGAAGACCTCGAAAAGGGCGAGCACAGCGCGGCCACGCTCGGCGCCGGCGAGATCTCCAACTCCTGGGCGGGGTCGGAGGAAGGCGAGACCCCCGCACTGGAGAGCTCGAGCCCGTTCAACCATCCCGGCATCGTGATAACGGCCGCCGCCGGCGACGACGGCTATCTGAACTGGGATGGTTCGGAAAAGGGCAGCGTCAACTTCCCGGCGTCCTCGCCGCACGTGGTCGCGGTGGGCGGCACTCGCCTCAGCCTGGGGGTCAACGGCGAATGGACCGGTGAGGCGGTCTGGAACGGCTACCACGCAACCGGCGGCGGCTGCAGCGTCGAGTTCACCGCCCAGCCCTGGCAGCAGGCCGTCTCGGACTGGGCGTCGGTCGGTTGTTCCACCAAACGCGCGGTCGCCGACGTCGCCGCCGATGCCGACCCCTATACCGGGGTCGCCGTCCACTACACGAGCTCGGAATGCGAAGGAGCAGCACACTGGTGCACGATCGGCGGCACGAGCCTCTCCTCGCCGCTGATCGCGTCGGTGTTCGCGCTCGCCGGAGGGGCCAACGGCGTCGAATATCCCGCCAAGACGCTCTACGAAGACGCCGTCAAATCGCCCGGATCGCTGCACGACGTCACCGTCGGGTCAAACGGGGAATGCACGAAGCCCTTCACCAAAACCGGCCTGTCGGGCTGCACGCCTGCCGAAGAGGCGGCAAAAAGCTGCTCCTCCAAGGCCATCTGCCTGGCGGGCACGGGCTACGACGGACCCACAGGGGTCGGAACACCCGACGGGGCCGGCGACTTCTCGGAGACCCCGGCGACCCAGAGTCCGCCGTCGGTGGTGACGGGTTCGGTCTCTGGGGTGTCGCAGTCGGGGGCGACGTTGGCGGGGTCGGTGAACCCGAATGGTGGGAGTGTCTCGAGTTGTGTGATCGAATATGGGACGTCGTTGCCGTCGGTGACGAGCGTGTCGTGCAGTCCTTCGCCGGGTGGAGGGACGAGCGCGGTGCCGGTGTCTGCGCTGGTGGGTGGCCTGTCGGCTGACACGACCTATGAGTATCGGGTGGTCGCGACGAATACCGGTGGCACGAGCACGGGTTCCCCGGAGAGCTTCAAGACGCTTGTGAACCCGCCGACGGTGGTGACGGGGGCGGCCTCATCGCTCACCCAGACCTCGGCGAGCCTGAACGCCACCGTGAACCCCAACGGCGGAGAAGTCAGCGAATGCAAGCTCGAATACGGCGCCGCGGCGGTCTACGAATTGACGAAATCTTATGAATCGAGCGTGCCGTGCACGTCCTCCCCGGGATCGGGCAAAAGCCCGGTGGCGGTGTCGGCGCCCGTCGCAGGCCTGAGCGCGAACACGACCTACCACTTTCGGATGGTTGCGCGCAACGCGGGCGGAGCCGGCTACGGCGGCGACGAAACGTTCACGACGCTGCCGGCCGCTCCGCCGCCCGGCCCGCCGGAATTCGGGAGATGCATCAAGGTCGGCAATGGGGCGGGCGGATACGCGAGCTCGAGCTGCACGAGCCCGGGTGGAGCCGACGACTACGAATGGGACCCCGGAGTCCTGCAAGCCGAGTTCACGATCACGTCAGGATCGGTCACGCTCGCGACGGGCACAGGCTCGAGGGTGTCCTGCACGAGCGAGACCGGCGCCGGCGAGTACACGGGGCTCAAAACCGTGGGCGACGTGGTCCTCGCGCTCTCCGGATGCGAACAGTCCGGCGAGAAATGCTCGAGCGGGGTCGTGGCGGGAGAAATCGTGTCGAGCACGCTGGAAGGCGCGCTGGGCGTCACAGAGCTCGGCGCGAGCGCCAGCAAGGACAAGATCGGCCTCGACCTGTTCGGAGTCGGCAAAGCGGGCGCGGTCTTGGAATTCAGCTGTGGCGCCAGCTCCGTGTCGGTGCAGGGCTCGGTGATCGTGCCGGTCAAGGCGAACAAGATGCTGTCTGCTCAGACGCTCAAGTTCAAGGCAAAGAAGGGCAAACAGAAGCCGGCGGGCCTGGTGGGAGGAGCACAGGACGTCCTCGAAGCGTCCTTCGACGACGCGGCGCACGAATCGATCGGGCTGACGCTGACGGCGACCCAGTCCAGCGAGGAAGCGGTCGAGGTCAACTCGGTCCTCTAGCCCGGTTCGGCTGCTCGGAGTGCGGGCGCTCGCGGACTGACGATCGACGGGAGTCTGGACTGTCTTTCGAATTTCGGCTGTTCGCGCTCAGCCGGTATGGACGGCGTCGAGGCTGTGCTCCCGCAACGGCTCGTGGCGCGCGCGCGGGGCGCGCGGGGAGACGATCGCACCCCAGTCGCCGTCCTCGATGCGCGCGGGCTCGGTGCTCGCCATGAACTCGCCGAGCACCGCCGCGAGCCCGTCGGGGTCTTCCAGGTGGGGGAAGTGAGCCGCTGACGGCAGGGTCTGAAAGCGGCTCCCGGGCGCGGCGCGGTGGGCGGCCAGGCCATGGGCGAGGGGGATCGTGTGGTCGCGCTCGCCCCACACGATCAGCGTGGGCATGCCGGCGAGCAGGTAGAGCCGATCGGTGGCGCTGACGCGTTGACCGCGGACGTCGATAACCGCGCGCAGGGTGTGCAGGAACGCGGTGCGCGCGCCGGGCTCCTCCAGCGGGCGCAGCGCCCGCGCGATCGCCTGCAGGTAGACGCCCTGGCGCGACCCGGCCTCACGCAGCCGATCGCCTGAGCGGCGCAGGCCCGAGAGCAGGCGCGGATGGGCGGCGAGCGAGAGCAGCGCGGAGACGCCTGGCAGCGTGGCGCTGCGCAGCAGCGGACTGACCTCGCGGCCGAGCCCGCCGGAGGAGACGAGCACGAGCCGCTCGGTGCGCTGGGGAAACTGGTAGAAGAACTGCATCGCCACGCCGCCCCCGAGCGAGTGCCCGACGATCGTGGCGCGATCGACGCCGAGCACCGCGAGCAGGTCGCGGATGCTGGAGGCGTGCGCGCCGAGCGAGTAGTCCCCGCGCGGCGTGGCCGAGTCGCCGTGGCCGATCAGGTCGGGGGCGATGACCGTGTGGCGGTCGGCCAGCGCCAGCGCGACCTCGCGCCAGTGCCGGGAGGAGTTGACCATGCCGTGGATCAGCACGACCGGCGGGCCGGAGCCGGCCATGTGGTAGATCACGCGGTGGCCGTGCAGCTGCATCTGCCAGGCCTCGAAGTCGCCAGTGTGGTCGGGCACGATGGGAACCAAGCTACACGAGACGATCCCGCGCCAGGCAGGTCGCTGCGCTCGTCGCCGCGCTCCCGGCCCTTGGCCTGGCCCGGCACGTCATCGTTCGGTGAACTTCGTTGACAGGGATCATGGGAAGTGATAAGGGTAGGGGCGCGCGGCGAGTGCTCGCCGCATCTGGAGGAGAGCCACGCAGCGCGGTGGGCGTCCCCGACCGGTCTGCGTTGCGCGAGCGAGAGGAGCGTAGGATGACTGGGCCGGCCAGGCGGGAGCGAGACCGAATGCGCGTCTCGACGAATGACGGTGTTGCACTCGATGGTGGCGTGGCGTTCGCCTTGCGGGCGATCGTGGCGGCTGCGCTGCTGTCGCTGACGCTGTGGACCTTGCTGCCAAGCGCGGCGAAGGCCGCCGCATCTGCCCCGGAAGTGACGACCGAACGGGCATCGGCGGTCACGGAAACGGGCGCGACGTTGAACGCCACTGTGGACCCCGACGAAGCGAATGTGACGGACTGTCATTTCGAATACGGTCCCACGGTGTCCTACGGTTCGAGTGCGCCCTGTTCTTCGCTGCCGGGGTCGGGGGAAAACGAAGTAGGGGTCTCGGCAACCGTGGAAGGCCTCAGTGAAAGCACCACCTACCACTACCGGATCGTCGCCACCAACGAAGATGGCACGAGTTATGGCACCGACAGGCGATTCACTACGCTGCCAAACTTTCCCACGGTGGTCACGAACGCGGCGTCTGCGATCGCGAACACGACAGCGACGCTGAACGCGACGGTCGATCCCAATAGCGAGAACGTGACCGTCTGCGAGTTCGAATATGGGACGTCGCTGTCATACGGAACCACCGTGCCGTGCACTTCCCTGCCCGGCTCGGGCGAGAACGAAGTGGGGGTCTCCGCGCCCGTGAGCGTCCTCGCCGAAAGCACGACCTACCACTTCCGGATCGTAGCGACCAACGAACTGGGTACCAGCTATGGCGCGGATCGCACGTTCACCACCATGCCAAATGCCCCGACGGTGGGTACCGAAAAAGCCTCGTCGGTCACGAAGACGACGGCTGCGCTCGACGGCAACGTGAACCCACATGGGAGGGAAGTGACGAGTTGTTACTTCGAATACGGCACGTCGGTGGGCTATGGCAGCCGCGTGTCGTGTTCCTCGCTTCCAGGATCGGGCGAAAGCAAGGTGGAAGTGTCCGCGCCGGTGGCGGGGCTCAGCGAAAGCACGACCTATCACTTCCGCATCGTCGCGACCAACTCGCTCGGCACCAGCTACGGCCCTGATCGGAGCTTCAAGACCCTACCCCACGCACCGAGCGTGGTTACCCAGCAGGCCTCACCGGTGACCAACACCGAAGCGACGTTGAATGCGTCGGTGGATCCGAACGGCGGGGAAGTGACGAGCTGTTACTTCGAATACGGCACATCGGTGGGCTATGGCAGCCGCGTGTCGTGTTCCTCGCTTCCGGGATCGGGCGAAAGCAAGGTGGAAGTGTCCGCGCCGGTGGCGGGGCTCAGCGAAAGCACGACCTATCACTTCCGCATCGTCGCGACCAACTCGCTCGGCACCAGCTACGGACTGGATCACACGTTGACCACGCTGCCCCGGGCTCCGAAAGTCCTCACCGAAGCTGCCTCGTCTATTGGGCCGGCCACCGCGACGTTGAATGCTTCGGTGAACCCGGACGACGCGAACGTGACGAGTTGTTACTTCGAATACGGCACGTCGGTGGGTTATGGCAGCCGCGTGTCGTGTTCCTCGCTTCCGGGATCGGGCGAAAGCAAGGTGGAAGTGTCCGCGCCGGTGGCGGGGCTCAGCGAAAGCACGACTTATCATTTCCGCATCGTCGCGACCAACTCGCTCGGCACCAGCTACGGGCTGGACCGCACGTTCAAGACCTCAGAACGGGGCTTGCTGCCGAGCATCAAGAAGCTGTCACCTCACAAGGGCCCGGCAGAAGGTGGTACGACCGTCGTCATAAAGGGCGCCAACTTCGAAGGGACCACGGAAGTGAAATTCGGCTCGACCGAGGCGAAATCATTCACCGTGACCTCGGCCACGTCGATCACGGCTGTGTCTCCGGAACACGCAGCGGGCACGGTGGAAGTGGCCGTCACTACCGCAGACGGCTCGAGCGAACCGTCGGCGGGGGATCGCTTTACATTCAAGGCGCCGAAGAAGTGAGGGCAATGTGGGGTCACCGGCCGGCGAGCCGGTGACCCCCCCGTCTGGAGGCAGCTGTGGTGGGTGTTCGCGTCCGACCGGACGCAAGCTACACTGGGCAGTCGTGCGCCAGTAGCTCAGCTGGATAGAGCGTCGGTCTACGGAACCGAAGGTCGGGAGTTCGAATCTCTCCTGGCGCGTAGGAAATCCCCGCAAATCGCACAATCACGGTAAGCGTTCAGTTGGTCTGGGGGACATAATCTTGGGGCGTCGAATCTGTATGCGTGGAGCGCGTTGAGGCTGAGGCGATCTACGGGCAGGGCCGCGAGGCGGTGGTGGGGGTGCTGTTGGCGCTCTCGGCCCAAAATGAGCGGCTGGCGTCGCAGGTCGAGGTGCTGGCCGCGAGGGTTGCGCGCCAGGACGAGCGGATCGCTGTGCTGGAGCGTCGGCTGAATCGCAGCTCGCGTAACTCCTCCAGCCCGCCGAGCGTCGATCCGCCGAACAAGAAGCCCAAGCGTGGGAAGGACCCTTCCGGGCGTTCGCAGGGCGCCCAGTCGGGGCATGAGGGTCACGGCCGTGAGCTGCTGCCGCTCTCGGCCGTGGATGAGGTCATCGAGCACTGGCCTGAGCGCTGTGAATGCGGTCACACCTTCGCTGCAGGTGATCTGCTCGCGGTCGGCGAGACGCTTCGCCACCAGGTCGAAGAGCTGCCCGTCATCTCCGCGCAGGTGATCGAGCATCGCGCTCAGCGGGTTTGCTGCCCTGGCTGTGGCAGGCACACGCGGGCCGAGATCCCAAGCGATATCGCCGCGAGCACGTTCGGGCCGCGCTTTCAGGCGGCGGTGGCGGCTCTGTCGGTACGCAACCGTGTCAGCCGCCGTGATGTGGTGGAGCTCTGCGAAGAGCTCTTCGGCGCGCGCATCTGCGCCGGCACTGTCGACGCGATCCTCACGCGCGTCGCGGACGCGCTGGCTGACCCTTACCAGGATCTGCTGGGACGCGTGCGCTCAAGCGAGAGCTTGAACATGGACGAGACGGGCTGGCGCTTGAAAGGCGCCCAGCGCGCACTGTGGGGCATGTTCACCGCGCGCCACGCCGTCTTCGCTGTCGCCCCCGGCCGCCACGAGGAGCACGCCAAACGCCTGCTCGAGGGACACGCCGGGATCGTGACCTCAGACCGCTGGTGGGCCTACAGCCACCTGCCGCTCTCACGCCGCCAGCTCTGCTGGAGCCACCTAAAGCGCGACTTCCAAGCCCACGCCGAAGGCCTGGCCGCCGAGAAGGAGTTCGGCGAGCACGGCCTTGAACTCTCACGGAAAATCTTCTGGGCCTGGGAGGTCTTCCAGCACACCGCCGATCGCAGCGAGCTAAAGCGCACGATCCGCTGCCTGCAACGCGAGTACAAGCCGATCATCCGCCGCTACGCCTCAAAGCGAGCGCGCAACAAGCGCTGCCGGGGCATGGCACGCAACCTCCTGAAGGCCTGGCCAGCGCTCTGGACGTTCGCCGCGCACAACGATGTCGCGCCGACCAACAACCACGCCGAGCGCTCGCTGCGCAGCGCCGTCATCTACCGCAAGCTCTGCCTGGGCAGCCAATCCGAGAGCGGCGAGCGGCGCATCGAGCGCCTCCTCTCAACACACACAACCTGCCGCCTACAGCAGCGCTCCCTGTTCGCTTACCTCGCCGAAACGCTCACCACCCACGCCCGCGGCGACCCAGCCCCCCACCTCGCCTGAAACACCCACGCCGCACCGAGGGACTGAACGCTTACCAATCACGAAACGGCAAGCTTGCGGGCGACATCGACGTGTTCAGCCCCGAGGAAGTGTGGGCGCTCGTGCGCAAGGCCGACTCCGAGCAGGACGGCGCGGCTCTATCTCACGGCCGCGTTCACCGGCCTGCGCCGCGGGGAGCTGCTGGCGCTGCGCTACCTGCACTACGCCCCGCGCGAGGAGGACACGCGGCTCGTGGCCGAGGCGTTCCGGCTGGAGACGGCCAAGGAGCCGGAGACGGATGGGCATGTGGCGGCCTGAGCGTCCCTTCGCTCGGGCCGCTCGCGCGTGGCGAGTCCGGTCGGCCTCGACAGCTTGCCAGCATATTGCCCATATCAAGTTATCCAGACTCCTTCATTGACCTGCCCATAGTCGCAAATTGCGGGTTATTTTGTTGATTCTGGACATTGAAATCCGCCGAGAAGGGCGTAGGGTGGCGCAGATCACACTGCCCGCGGGATCAGACCTGCTGGGACGGGAGAAGCGGCGCGCACACTCAAAAGAAGGGTGTTCTGGTGAGAGACTTGTCGAATGGCGGGAGCGGGCGGCGGCGAGTTGGTGGTGTTGGGCGCGTCGCGCTCGGCGCAGTCGCGTGCTTGGTGGGTGTGCTCCTGTGGACCGGGTTGGCGGCCGGCACGCAGCCGTATGAAACGTATGAGGCGACGGTCGCGGCCTCCGAACCGGTGGCGCAGTATCGCTTCGATGACACGACTGGTTCGAGTACGATCGCGGACTCGGAGGGCCCGTATACAGCGACGAACAGCGGGATCGTGTTGGGTGGGGAAGGCCCGTTCGGGGGGAGCAAATCGGGCTCCTTTGACGATGAAGCGTATGCGTCGCTGCCGTCGGATCCACTGGTGGGGGCGAGCGAATTCACCTTCGAGGCGTGGGTGGACTGGGCGGGTGGCACGGTCCACGGGCGTCCGATCTTTGGTTTCGGGTCGGGCGCCACGAGCTACATGTACTTGACTCCCTTCGGGTCGCAGGCGGATCCGACGCTGTTCGAAATCCGTACGAGCGCGGGACGACTGCCGCCAAGGTGACCGCGCCGAAGCTGGCGCATGGCGCGTGGGAGTACTGGCGGTGACGCGAGACGAGCTCGGGGACGTTGACGCTGTATCTGAACGGCGAACAGGTCGCTCAGACGACCGGGGCAACGATCTCGCCCGCCTCGCTGGGGAGCGCTCCGGAGGACTATCTGGGCAGGTCGCCGGTATCCGGGCGAAACGCTGTTCAACGGCAGCATGAGCAACGTCGCGTTCTACTCTAAGGCGCTGTCGGCGAGCCGGATCAAGGCGCACTACGACGCGGGTGAGTTCCCGGTAAACACGGTCCCGCCGGCGATCTCCGGTGCGGCGAAGGACGGCGAAACGTTGAGCGCCGGCGCGGGGACGCTGGACCGGTCTTGCCCCGATCACGTTCTCCTACCAGTGGACGCGCTGCAATGCGTCCGGCGAAGAATGCGCGAGCATCCCGGCGGCGACCGAAACGAGCTACACGATCCCTCACGAAGACGTGGGCTCACGTTGCGGTTCGCGGTGGAAGCGTCGAACAGCGCCGGGCAGGGCAGCGCGAGCTCCAACCAGACGGCGGTGGTCACGCTGGCTGCGCCGACGAACACGGGGCGCCCGCGATCTCGGGGTTGGCCGAGGAGGGCCAGCTGCTGAGCGTCAGCAGCGGCACGTGGAAGGGCACGCCGCCCATCTCCTACGCCTACCAGTGGGAAACGTGCAACAGCACCGGGCAAAAAATGCAAACAGATCGCCGGGGCGACGACTGCGAGCTATCGCGTGCTCGGCTCGCGAGGTGGGCGACACGCTGAGGGCGAGCGTCTCCGCTGAAAATGTCGGCTGGCAGCACGAGCGCGACCTCCGCCGCGACCGCGGTCATCACGACCGGCCCGCCAGTCAACACCGAATTGCCGGCGATCTCGGGCACGCCGAGGACGGCCATACGTTGAGTGCGAGCACGGGATCGTGGGCGGGTACCGAACCTTTCTCCTACGCCTACCAGTGGGAGCTGTGCAACAGCGCCGGAGAAAGCTGCGCGAACATCTCGGGCGCGACCGGCTCGTCCTACTCCCTCGGTCCGGAAGATGTCGGCCACACACTGCGAGTCGTGGCTACCGCGAAAAACTCTGTCGGCTCGGAAAGCGCGACGTCCGCTCCCGGCCCGGTCGTCAAAGCGATCCCGCCGTCGAACAAAGAACCGCCCACGATCTCCGGGACGGCGCGCTACGGACAGACCCTGACCGCGAGCACAGGCAGCTGGAACGGCAGCCCACCGCTCGCTTACGAATACCAGTGGGAACGCTGCAACGCCAAACGCGAAGATTGTGAACACATCACGGGAGCGACGAGCTCGAGCTACACGCTGGGGCACGGCGATGTGGGAAGCACGCTGCGGGCCACCGTCACGGCGAGCAATCCCGGAGGATCCGCATCGAGCGCGTCTGCGACCAGCACGGTTATAGCGGCGCTGGCCCCGTCGGACACAAGGCTGCCCGTGATCTCCGGCGCCCCACGGGACGGGCAGACGCTGAGCGCGAGCACGGGCTCCTGGGAAGGCACACCGCCGATCTCCTATGCCTACCAGTGGGAGCTCTGCAACGGTTCCGGCGAAGCCTGCTCGGATATCTCGGGCGCGATCGGCTCCACCTATGTCCTTGGTCATGGCGATGTCGAGGTGACCCTGCGGGTGGTTGTTACGGCGACGAACTCGGTGGGTTCGGCCGAAAGCACCTCGGAGGCCAGCGGGGTGGTTGCGGCTCTCGCTCCGTCCAACACGGCCCCGCCGGCAGTCTCCGGGACCGCGGAAGAAGGCCAGGTGCTGAGTGCGAGCACGGGCAGCTGGGAAGGCACTTCGCCCGTCTCCTACGCGTATCAGTGGCAGGACTGCGACAGCCTCGGCGAAGCCTGCATGGACATCTCGGGCGCCACGGTCTCAAGCTACACGCTGCAGGCAGGCGACGTGGGAAGCACGGTGCGGGTGGTCGTGACGGCGAGCAACGCGGGCGGGTTGGCCTCGGCCTCCTCGGAGACGTCCGGGGTGGTTGCGTCGGGTCAGCCGCAGGGTTTCATCTACAACTCGCAGTTCGGTTCGGAAGGCTCCGAGGACGGCCAGTTCGATCATCCGGGGGACATAGCGATCGGCCCGAACGGTGACCTGTTCGTTCTGGATCAGAGCAACGACCGCGTGGAGGTGTTCAACGAATCGGGCGAATATCTGCGCCAGTTCGGTTCGGCGGGCTCGGGTAATGGGCAGATGAGCGAACCGGATGGTCTCGCGGTCAACTCCGAAGGGGACGTATGGGTGCTGGACACGGGCGACCAGCGCATCGAGGAGTTCAGCGAAAACGGGGTTTTCATGCGAACCGCCGGAGCCGGGCTCATCGGGTCGGCCGAAGGCATCGCGGTGGACCGGCATGGTGACGTGTGGGTGTCGGCCACCTACGAAGGGCACCTCGTGGTGTTCAACAGCGAAGGCGAATACTTGAAAACGGTCGGCAGCGAAGGCTCCGGGCCGGGGCAGCTGGACGAACCCGAGGGGCTCACCGTCGATGAGAACGGGCATGTGTGGGTGGCCGAATGGGCCAACAACCGCGTGCAGGAGTTCAACGAAGCCAGCGAATACCTGAGCATGTTCGGCTCCACCGGGTCGGGCGCCGGCGAAATCAGCCGTCCTTATGGCATCACTGCGGGTGGCGGTCACGTGTTCGTCGGTGAAATCGGCAATAACCGTGTGCAGGAGTTCGACGAAGAAGGCAGCTTTGTGGAACAGCTTGGCACTCATGGCTCCGAACCGGGGCAGCTCGAACTGAGCTACCCGGTGGGCCTCGCGATCAACTCAGCCGAAGATGTGTGGGTCACCGACTCCGGCAACGATCGAGTTGAGGAGTGGGCTCCGGGCGCGCCGGTGGCTCCCTCTAACACGAGTGCCCCGGCTCTTACAGGTGAGCCCTACGTTGGTTATGCGTTGAGCGCGAGCACGGGCACATGGAAAGGCACTCCACGGCCGTCTTACAGTTATCAGTGGCAGAAGTGCAACGCGAGCGGAGCCGAATGCGCGAACATCAGCGGAGCGACGAGCCAAAGCTACACACCCACGGAAAGGGACGCGGGCTCGACGGTACGGGTGGTTGTCACGGCGACCAACTCAGTGGGCTCGGCCGAAAGCACCTCCGAAGTGAGCGCTGTCATCGCTCCGCTTGCCCCGACGAACATGACGGCGCCGTCGATCTCGGGGACCGCCGAAGAAGAACAGACGCTCACCGCGAGCAAAGGCGAATGGGAAGGCACGCCGCCGATCGGCTATGCGTATCAGTGGCAGAACTGCAACGCGCTCGGTGAAGGCTGCCTGGACGTCCCGGGAGCGACCGGGGCGAGCTATCAGCTGCAGGCCAGTGATGTGGGAGGGACGGTGCGGGTCCTCGTCTACGCTGAAAACGTGGCGGGTTTCGTCACCGCCACATCGCAGCCGAGCGCCGTGGTTGAGGCGAACGCACCCATCAGTGTGGAAGCTCCGGAAATGGCCGGTGCCGCGGAGGACGGTCAGCTATTGACGGTCGGCAACGGGGCCTGGGAAGGCTCCCCGCCGCTTTCCTACGCCTATCAGTGGGAGCTGTGTAACAGCTCGGGTGGTGGTTGTAAAGCGATCGTCGGGGCGACCGAATCCAGCTATCGCGTCCTGAACTCGCAAACGGGGGCTACGCTGCGCGCGGTCGTGACCGCGACCAACGCGGTGGGGAGTGCAAATGCGACCTCAGATGCGACCGCCACGATCACGACCGGACCGCCCGTAAACGTCGAACTTCCGGAAATCACGGGTACGGTGCAGGACGGCGAAGCGCTGAGCGTCAGCACGGGGGTCTGGGCCGGGAGCGAACCGATCACCTACAGCTATCGGTGGCAGCGCTGCTATGGCTCGGACACCAACTGCACGAGCATCGAAGGCGCGACGAAAGAAAGATATGTGCTTGGGGATGAAGACGTTGGCGTGACGCTACAGGTGACGGTTACCGCGAAAAACACGGTTGGATCGACCGCGGTCTCCTCGGAAGTGGGGCAGATCCCAGAACCGATAGGCCCCTCCAACATCTCGCCGCCAGAAGTCGAAGGACTTGCCCAGGAGGGGAGACGGCTCAGCCTCGAAAGCCCGGGCGAATGGGACGGCAGCCCAGAAGTCACTTTCTCCTATCAGTGGCAGGACTGTGACGGCTTCGGCGCGGAATGCGCCCCGATCCCCGGAGCCACCGGCCCCAGCTATGTGCCTGGTCCTAACGATGTGGGCGAGACGATTCGCGTCGAAGTGACCGCGACCGCGATCAATCAGGCGAGCGCGTCAAGCGTATCGGAAGCGACGGCGCCGGTCTCGCCCGGGCCGTACTACGTCGGACAGTTCACCGGTGCCGGAGCTGGTCGGCTCAGTGAACCGATCGGCGTGGCCGCCGGTGCGGATGGTGACGTATGGGTGGTCGATTGGGCCGAGGATCGCGTCGAGGAGTTCAACGAAGCCGGCGAATCTCTTGCTCAGTTCGGGAGCGAAGGGTCGGGCTCGGGTGAGCTCGAAAGACCGACGGCGGTAGCGGTCTCCGACGGCAGGGTGTGGGTCGCCGACAGCGACAACCATCGCGTGGAGGAGTTCAGCGAAGCGGGCGAATACCTCGGCAGCTTGACCGAAACGCCGGCTGGGTCGCTTGGAGATCCAGAGGGCGTGGCGGTGGATTCTGATGGGAACGTCTGGGTATCGGACAGGGGAAAGCATCGCGTCGATGAGTTCAGAGCTGATGGGGAATACGTGAAGACGATCGGAGAATCGACGCTCAAGGAACCCTGGGGAATTGCGATCGATGCGAAAGGGGATGTCTGGGTCGCCGACTGGGAACGTAACAAGGTCTACGAGTTCAGCGAATCCGGCGCACTGCTGCGGGAAGTGGGGTCGGAGGGATCGGGGGACGGTGAACTTTATCGTCCGGACGGCATCGCGGTGGACGCCGGAGGCGACGTGTGGGTCAGTGACTTTCGCAACGATCGTGTCGAGGAGTTCAGCGAAAGCGGCGAATACCTGGCCCAGTTCGGTGGGGAAGGGTGCGGGCGAAGGCGAGTTCAACAGTCCGCTGGGCCTCGCGATCGACACCGCGGGAGACATCTGGGTCCCCGATGCCAGCAACGGGCGTGTGGAGGAGTGGAGGAGTCCGCCGGTTGGGCCCACGAACGGTACGGCGCCGAGTGTCGTCGGCGAAGCGGCGGAAGGCGTGACGCTGAGCGCCACGGACGGTGCGTGGTCCGGATCGCCCGTGCGCTACGCCTACCAGTGGCAGCGCTGCAATGCAGGCGGCGGAGAATGCAGAGAAATCGAAGGCGCGAACGGCGAGAGCTACACGCTCGAAAGCTCCGACGTGGGCGCACCGTCCGCGTGCTGGTCACCGCTGATCAACGCTGGCGGATCGGCGACAGTAGCCTCCACAGCGACGTCCGCGATTGTCGCTGCGACCGCGCCGTCGAACACGGCGCTGCCGGCGATCTCCGGGACCGCGCTGGATGGAAGCACGCTGAGTGCGAGCGCGGGGACGTGGAGCGGTACGCCGGCTCTCCTACACTTACCAGTGGGAAAGCTGTGACGCGAGCGGCGAAGAATGCGCGCCGATCGAAGACGCGACAGAAGCGGAATACCAGCTCGGTGACGGGGACATAGGCACGACGCTGCGGGTCATGGTCACGGCCACGAATGCGGCCGGGTCCGCGCAGCGCCACCTCGGCGGCGAGCGCGACGGTGCAGGCCGAACCGCCGAGCGAGCTGCGAACCACCGTCCATCTCCGGCATACCCGACGAGCATCAGGTGCTCTACGCCCACCACGGCGCCTGGACGGGCACCGAACGCCAGTTCAGCTACCAGTGGGAAAGCTGCGACTCAAGCGGCGCCGAATGCGCGCCGATCGAAGGCGCCACCGAACCGGAATACGACCTCGGCGAAGGCGACCTTTCGACGACGGTGCGCGTGCGGGTCGGGATGAGCAGCGCCGTCGGCTCGCTCACCGACGTCTCGCCGGTGACACCGGTGATCGGTGCGGCCGGCGCGCTCGCGAACACTGTGCCGCCGAGCGTCGCGGGAACGCCGGAAGTCGGCCAGACGCTCACCGCGACCAACGGGAGCTGGTCGGCCACAGGAACCCTCAGCTACACCTACCAGTGGCAGAGCTGCAACCGCTTCGGCCAAGGCTGCGCGAACATCGAAGGCGCCACCGGCGCGAGCTACGCCCCCGTGAGCGAGGACGCCGGTCATACGTTGAGAGTCCAGGTCACGGCCAGCGTAGAAGAACACTCCCGCTCGCGCGCCTCGTCGGTGACCCAGCCGATGGCGACCGCCGGAGCGCCCGTGGTCGAGCAGGCACCGCTGATCGAAGGGACCGCGCTTGCGGGGAGCACGCTGCAGGCCACCTCCGGGCAGTGGTCGGGAGAAGAACCGATCGGCTACTCCTACCAATGGGAGCGCTGCACCGAAGCCGGCGAATGCACCGCGATCGAAGGCGCGACGGCCAGCTCCTACGTCCTCGCTGAAGGCGATGTCGGCTCGACGCTGCGGCTGCTCGTGACGGCGACGAACGGCGCGGGCAGCTCGATCGCGCTGTCCGCCGCGACGGCGAGGATCGATCCGGAAGCGCTCGAGCGGTTCTCCTCACCGTCGATCTCGGGCGTCATCGAGGTAGGCGGCGAGCCTGAAGCCGACCCCGGGATCTGGAGCGGCTCAGGCCCCGTCTCATACGCCTACCAGTGGGAAAGCTGCGACTCGAGCGGCGGCGAATGCTCCCCAATCGAAGGCGCGACCGAAGCGGGCTACGAGTTCATCGAAGGTGATCATGGTCACACGCTGCGCGTCAAGGTGACGGCCACGGGTCCGCTCGGCAGCGAAAGCGCAAACTCAGCCGCCACCGTCGCCACTCCGGGGGGCGAAGTGACGGTGGAACAGGCCGAGGAAGCGGTACAGACCACCGACCCCGCGATTCTCGCGCCCTCCACCTCTATCATCCGCGAAGAACAGCTCGTGACCCCCGCGCTCAGCGACGAAGAAGAGCTCACCTCCACGCAGGCGCTGACGAGCTCGTCGGTCTCCAAGGAAGAACCGGGCGAATTCGCGGTCAACACCCCCGATGGCGAACTCGGCCTCAAACCGCTGGAAAGCTCCCCCAAAGCGACTACGCTGCCCACCCTCGTCAACGGCACGGTCGCGCTGTTCGCCAACACCTCGCCGGCGACCGACACGATCATCCGCCCCGACGCCCTGGGCGCCACGGCCGTGCTCAACCTGCGCTCGGCGGAAGCCCCGAAGTCTTTCTCCTGGGAAGTCGGTCTCGGCGCCGGCGAGCAGCTGCAGCAGCTCTCAGATGGCAGCGTTGCCGTGATCAGCACGCCTGAAGAACCCAGCGGCGAATCCGAAGCCGAACCAAGCAAGGAACCGGAAGCAAGGGAAACCGGCGAAGAAGAACCGGAATCAAGCGCCGAAAAAGAAGAAAAAGAACAAGAAGAAGCAGAATCGGAAACAGAAGCCCCGAACGAATCGCCTCCGTCTGCGCCAACCAGCTCGACGACCCCAGCCGAAGTCCCACCCGGCGAGCTGGAACCTCAGAACACCCGCACGCAATACGAATCGGCCACGAGCGCGATGACCGCCGCCGAAGCTCAGTTCGGCACCGCAGCTCTGATGATCATCGAGTCACCGCAGGTCGTCGACGCCCACGGTCACACCGTACCGGCCTCGTTGAGCGTCTACGAAAACACGATCACCATGACGATCAAACCGGACGAAACCACGACATATCCGCTCTTGGTGGACATGTCCGTGGCGGCGCCGAGCGACACGGTGAGCGGCGAACGCGACCCGTTTGGATATGGAATAGGAGAGGAAGCGGAACCCAAGCCAGGCGAACCAAGCGACTTCGCAAGCGAAAAACTCAAGCGCCTGCAAGACGCCGGCAGTCCCCTACACATCCAGACCGCACGGGATACAGTCCCATGGAATCTGCTCAACGGGCGTAACTCAAAAGAAGTTACACGCCTGGACAAGTGGCTTGACAGCATTGAAGCAGACCACCTTACGCCTTACCTGACTATACGTTCTGATTATCGACACGAAGAACCGGGTGTTCCACAGTATCGGACGGCGCTTAGGAAGATTCTCAACCGGTACAAGGGCAGGGTAAAAAGGTGGGGGGCGTGGAACGAGCCAGACCATCCGGGTTTCTTTTATGTTGAAGCTAAGCGGGCTGCCCACTACTGGCAGGCGGCGAAGTCGGTCGCTGTCGAACTGCACTGTAACTGTACTATCGTCGCCGGGGAATTCGCGCAGTACGAAACTGACAGTCAAAATACAAACCGACATGCGAACCGTGTCTATATAAGTAAATATAGAGAGGGCCTCAAATACTTCCCCGAGGCGTGGGAATACAACCACGACCATAAGGCCGATCATCACGCTTGGGAGCGCAATAAAACTCCGCACGTATGGGGATTGCACGATTATGCCGATGTGGTCAACCTCAGGCATACGAACCTTGCGGAATTTGAGCAATTCGCCAAGGGCAAGCTCAGAAATCCACGAATTTGGGTAAGCGAGGCGGGCGTCGAGCTCCACGACGGAGGGAAACCAACCAGACTAGTGAAAGAAAAGGACGAACGGTATGAATACGAACAGCAGACCAAAGCCGCAGAAGCGTTCGTTGGTCTTCGTCGTACTACAGCCCTGCGCGAGAAGATATCTCCAATCGAACGGGTCTACTATTACTATTATGAAGCACCCAGTGAAGAAACGGTAGAAACAAATGCCAACGAATTTGATAGCGGGTTGGTCGAAGCAAAACCCGAAAACAAAGGCAAAAGCCGTGGAGAAGAGCGACCGGCATACTGCTATCTGGCTTACAAAAACCACGACTGCCCGCCTACCGTGACCACGCTGCCTGCCGTCACAGTCAAAGTCAAAGAAGGGACCATCGCTCTAGAGGGGGCCAGCGTCAATTCGCACGGACTCCTGACCACTGTAGATTTTTATGATCAAGAATTAGGTGAAACGTATAAAGCGAGCAGCTCGACTATCGAAGCCGGGAAGGCCATTCATCCGGTGACCGTCACAGGTGAGGAGATTGGTTCTTGTCCGCGGTTCTCGTACTATGCGGTCGCCAGCAACGCGGGCGGCATGGCGGAAGGCAAGCCAGTCGATGAGTTCACTGAATGCGTTTGACGTTATGGTGGTAGCCCGTGTTGGCTCGTATAAATGTCCATCCCAGTGCGCAACTTCCAGGGTTTAGAGTAGTTTAGTGGCTATGCGTAGAACAATCACAATCGTGACGATCATTCTGACCGGATTGGTCGGGGCTCCAGTGGCGGCGGCCCACACAAGTCATAAGCCGCTGTCGAAGTGCCCGCCCAAAAACCAAGAAGTGATTGATGCCGACGCGCAGGCTGTCGTCTACAGTTCGGGTGTAGGGATCTTAGGTTGCGCCTATGGCGCAAAGCGCTCATACTACTTTGGACCGCCTCCTTTCGGCACTGCACAAGGCTCAGGGGGAACGTTCTTGGTGACGCTCGTTGGACCAGTCGTAGCGTACGCTGTGGAGCAAAGCGTTCCATTTGTTTCCGGTCATGACATACACGAAGTCTGGGTTCGCAACCTGCGGACGGGGAAGGTGATCCATCGGATGCCCACCGGGTCTCCATCGGAACCAGAAGACATTGGGATAGGCGATGCCACTTCGATCGTCGTCAAGACTGATGGGTCGGTGGCGTGGATTGTCGGGACGCGTGAACAGCTTGGTACCGTCCAGGTCCGTTCTGCCGATAAGACCGGCAGTCATGTGCTGGCGATCTCGCCGGAAATCGCTCCGTACTCGCTCGCGTTGGCGGGCAGCACGCTGTACTGGACGCAGGGCGGCGAGCCGATGTCGGCGACGCTAAATTGAGATGGCCTGTTACCGGGGGTGACCATGCGCCAAATAACTATTGTCACGACAGTCATATTGGCCAGTCTCCTGGCCAATGCTCCGACGGCAGCGGCCCATACGCGCTACAAGGCGTTGTCGAAGTGCCCTCCCAAGAACGAAGGAGTGGTGGACGCCGACGTACAAGCTGTGGTCTATAAGGCGAGTACAGGAATCTTTGGGTGCGCTTATGACGCGAAGCGCGCTTATTACCTTGGCCCATCGCCATACGGGAGCGCACAGGTCTCGGGCGGGACATTCTCGGAGACGCTCGCTGGACCTGTCGTTGCATATGCAATAGAACAAACTAATCCAGTTTTCTCTAGGCATGAAATATATGAAATCTTGGTTCGCAATCTACGGACAGGAAAGATAATCCACAGAGCTCCCACTGGGTCTCCCTCCGAACCAGAAGACATCGGCATAGGTGATGCCACTGCGATTGTTGTCAAGAGCGATGGGTCGGTGGCATGGATTGTTCACACTCGTGAACAGCTCGGAGGAGTTCAGGTCCACTCGATCGACAGTGCGGGAACTCGCGTGCTCGCAGTGTCGCCGGAAATCGCCCCCAAGTCTCTCGCGCTCGCTGGCAGCGCGCTGTATTGGACACAGGGCGGCAAGCCGATGTCGGCGACGCTGAATTGAGGCGCAGCGTCGATCATGCGATCACATGGGTATGTGTGGGGCTTGGTTCTCGCTATCGCTATCGTGATCGGCGTCAGCGGTTGCGGTGGCGCTTCTGCCGGGAAAACAGGCGCATCAGCCCATGTGCGAGCCGCAAAAACCGCGCCCGCCTATAGGGTCGGCCAGTACTGCCTGCCGAGTAGGGAGGCGAAGTATCGTGCGGCGGGCTTTACGTGCGGGAAGCACCATCTGGCGCGACGCTGAGCGAGGCTCTCGATCGCCAGTACGTTGCTCTGCGAACACCACTGCATGGCGCCGGTCACCGTATTGGCTGGCGACAAAGCAGTTCAGCAAACCACGAAGGAGACCCTGATGCGACCGTTCATCACCAGCCTTCTCCCCCCATCTGCAAAAGGCGGCGCACGGGCGGCCATAACAGGCCGTCTGCGTCGCACACGCGGCATCCAGGACGAGCTACGCGCGTTCACGCCCCTGATCGACGCGAAGGCCGCCAGCCGCCTGCTCGGCGTCCCCCACACCTGGCTGCTCGCCCAGGCCCGCGAAGGTCGCATCCCACACCACCGCCTCGGGCACTATGTGCGCTTCAACCCGGACGATTTGAAGGAGTGGTTGGCGGAGACGCGCTCCGGTGTCGGGGCTGGAGCGAGGTGGCACGCTTGACGATGACGGTCCGAGCGGCCGGCCGGCGCATACAGCCCGGCGCTCTCCGTGACTGGCGCGCTGCGCGCGCAGCCGCTCCGGGCTCGGGCGCTTACAGCCTCACTCAGGGGTCCGTGGGTAGGAGTTCGCCGTGGCACGTGGGTGTGGGCGGGCTGGTTGAGGCAAATACCCTCGCCCGCGAGGGCGAGGAACATAGGTACAAGCGCCCGCCCGCGAGCGCTTACAGCAGACGAGCTGGATACTACGGCTGTCCCACGGCGGCGGTGGGTTGCATCGTCTCGCGCAGGGCCAGTGCTTCGATCGCGTAGTGGGCGTTCTGTGGCGTGTCTTCGATCTTGCCTTTGCGCCAGGCGGCGGCGAAGTCCGCCGGCGTGCGCCCGGTGTGGGCTTGGAACTCCTGCGTGCGTGCGTCCAGGTCGTGGGGTTGCTCGCGGGCCTCGACGTAGCTGTCCAGGATTCGCCTGACCTCGTCGGTGGGGATCCGCAGCGCGGTTTTGCCGACGCGGATCGCCCTGATCTCGCCGCGCTCGATCTGGTTGTAGACCGTGCTCTTGTCCAGGCCGAAGTGCTCGGCGAAGTCTTTGATCTTCCAATACTGCCTGTCGAAATCGGCCATCGTGCGCCTCTCGCTGCCTAGCTGACGGGATAGACTTTATCATAGATATCGACAGAATCGACGAAATCAAAAAGCAAGGCGGGGTTCTTTCTGGGTCTTGTCTGGTAGAACCGCGCGGTGTCGCACATCAGCACGTTCGTCTCCCGCCGCTTTGAGGAACTGCATGCGCTCCTGAGCGCCCGCGGCTACCTGCTGGACTTCAGCGGCCGGGAGCTTCCGCGCTGGGAAGACGATCCTCCGCTGGGACTCGTCCACATGCGCGCGGTGCTGCTGCCGGGCGCCGATGAGGACGAGGATGCCGACCCCGACGAGCGAATCAGCTTCACGCTCACCGAGCGCTGGTCCGAGCACCCGGTCGGCGAAGCTCAGGAGCGGGAGGGCCTGTATCTGTGTACCTACTCCTACCACGGCCAGGCCGGCGTCGCCCGCGTGCGCTACGAGTTCGATCCCGACGGCCACCCAGAGCTCCCGTATCACTGCCATCCTCCGGGGGAGCCCGATCATGTCCGCCAACCAGCCCAGCCGACCTCCCCCGAGACCGCGCTCAGCGACCTCGAGGCCCTGATCGCCGCTGAGCGTGCCGCCGGGCGCCTGTGATCGCGACCCTTGCGGCGTTTGACCCTCAAACCGTGTCCCGAAATATGTCCCGAACTCCGCAAATCTGAGGTCACTCGGGACACTTTAGGTGCCCTGAAATGGCTCTATACAGCCAAAAAAGCGGCATCCCGGGCAACTACGGAACCGAAGGTCGGGAGTTCGAATCTCTCCTGGCGCGTAGGACAAAAGCCTGCTAATCAGCAGGGTTTTGTTTTTGAGGGACGCGCCCCAAATCTTTTTCTCCCGGCTTTTTCTCCCGAGAGCGCGACGCATGCGGTCGTGCCGACGCGACCGGCTTGAGCGCGCGAGAGCACGCCGAGACGGATGTGAGGCACCTGGCTGGCCGAGTGTCAGGGAGCGGCGGCGGCTTGCGTCTCTGGCTGGCGCCGCGCGTTTCGCAATCCGAGGGCATGGATGGCCAGGCGGGTGTTCTCCGGCGTGTCGGGGATGCTCCCGGACCGCCATCCGTCGACCCACGTCTCGGGATCGTGCCCGGTGGCCTCGCGGAAGTCCTCGCGCTGGTCCTGTGAGTCGGGCGTGTCGTGCCCGGTGGGCTCGGGGCGTCCTGTCTCCAGCCGCTGCAGGTAGCGCTCGTAGGCCAGGCGCGGAACGCGCACCGACTTGCCGAAGCGGACCGACGGCAGCTGTTGTGACTTGCACATCTTGTAGACTGCGGAGATGTCCATCTGAAGCTCTGCGGCCACCTGGGGGACGGTGAGGTATCGGCTGTCGAACTCGCTCATGATCGTCGACCCGAGTCTACCACGCTAAGGCACATAATCCACCAAGTCCAGGCTATCCATTATATCGGCAGAGGCGTCGAGACCTTGAGCTTGCAAGCGCTCGATGTCGGCCGCCAGCTGGAGGGCCGCCTGCATCGCGCGCGTAGGGGTCGCCGGGCCGCACGGCCGGCGGATCGCCGTTATCGCCGGCGGGTGCCAGTGCAGCGCCATCTCGGGATGGCGCACCGGGTCGAGGTCGTAGTGCAGGTCGATGGCTGGGTCGGCGCAGCCGACCCAGTAGGTGTAGGCGAGCACGCTCAGGCCACGCTGGGCGTGTGCCCCGTCGATGCCCGTTTGCCAATGCTCGACCAGCACCACCCGCACGTCGAGCGGACAGTCCTCCAGACCGGCCGTGACCTCGACGATCCCGGTGTGGGGCTCGGCGGTGTACGTCGGGTCCACGTAGGAAGCACCCGGCCGAGGATCGAGTCGGAAACCGTATCGGTACAACTCGTCGCGAATCTCCTCGAGACGGTCGAAGACGAACTCGATGTCGTGGCCACGCATGCGCGCAACTTACGACGCGCCGCGGCCGTAAGCGTCCGTCGCGGTTGGCGGTCTCCGCCGTTTCGTCACGGTCGGCGACGGCTTCACTGAGGATGACTTCGAAACGGCCTGGGAGCCGGTGCGTAACGGACTCCAGTGGGAGAAGCTCCCGGTCGAGGTCGTGGTACCCGTGTGTCTAACGACCTTCGATTTGACGGATTCGGTAGACCTCGCTGAGGGAACGCTGCTAGAGCCGCTGCCGGAGGGAGAGCAGCGAGCCCGTGTGCCGAAGACCGTCTGGGACGCGGCTGCCCACGACTGCGTTATTGCTGCTGCGACTCATGCCGTCACGATTCGTGGCTGCACCGTAGACGGACCGGGACGCATGCTGCTCGAATACGGTAGGCGAGAGTTCTACCCCACCGACAAGAGGTCGCGTCCCATTAGCCGGGGGAATTGAGGTTGCGGGCGTAGCCTCCGCTTTGACCCTGAACAAGTCGAAGGATGGAGGTACGCCCGCATGGAGAAGGTAGCCCCGAGCGAGAGGTTTCGCTAAGAGCTGGATGAGGTCCTGGCCGGTGTCGGCGAGGAGCAGGACCCGGTGGAGGCGGTCGGCCGGCTGGGAGCGCGGCTGATCTTGCAGCAGGCGCTGGAGGACGAGGTCACGGAGTTCCTCGGCCGCCGGCGCTATGAGCGCGCCGGGGAGACGGTCAGCCATCGCAATGGGCACGAACCGAAGACGATCAAGACGACGAGCGGCTCGATGAATGTGGAGCGTCCGAGGGTCCGCAACGCGGGCAAGCTGGGGTTCGAGAGCAGGGTCCTCGGCAAGGGCGTGGCTCGCACGCATGCGCTGGAGTCGTTGGTGATCAGCAGCTTTCTTGCGGGGACTCTCCACGCGTGACGTGGAGGCGGCGTTGGAGGAAGTCTTCGAGGAGCCGATCGCGTCCAAGAGCGACGGTCTCGCGGATCTGTGAGGACACCCGCGAGCGATACCGCCACTGGTGCGAGCGGCGCCTTGAGGAGCACGACATCGTCTACCTGATTCCTCGACGCGATCTATCTGAAGATGCGCCCCGAGGATCAGCCCGCGGAGGGCGTCCTGGTGTGCTGGGGAATCACCCTGGAGGGCCGCAAGGTCCTCCTCGGGCTGGCTCTGGGAAGCCGTGAGAGCTACGAGAGCTGGCTCGCCTTCGCCCGGGACATGATCGCCCGGGGCCTGCGCTCGCCGGCGCTCGTGATCGCCGATGGGGCACCCGGGATCTGGAAGGCCGTGCGGGAGGTCTGGCCCGAGGCTCTGGAGCAGCGCTGCACAGTCCACGCGCTGAGGAACGTCACCGCAAAGCTGCCCGAGCGCCACCACCAGGAGATCAAGGCCCGCTGGTGGAAGCATTCGACGAGGCCCGCTCCCCGGGCGAGGCCACGCCGGGAGCTGCAGAGCATCATCGACGACTACAAGACCAGCTACCCCTCGGCGATGGCCGTCATCGAAACGGACCTGCCCGCGCTCGTCACCCATCTGCGGTTTCCTTCCGCATCACCGCAAGCGGATCAGGACCACGAACCTCCTGGAGAGAACGTTCGTGGAGGTCCGCCGGCGCACCAAGGTGATCGGCCGGTTCCCCGGAGAGACCTCCGCGCTGTCACTGATCTGGGCCGTGCTGGAGCTCTCATGCCGCGGCTGGCGCGGCGTGAAGATGAACCCCAAGACCGTCGCCGAGATCGAGCGCCTACGCCGCCAGCTCCGCGACACCACGGCCGCTGCACAAGCCACGAGAACACCGAGGAGGTGATCGCCGCATAACATCCCCCTCAAGCGGAGCTACTCCCAAACCAATTCCCCCGGGGAATGGGACGCGACCCGGAGGGCCTGGCCCTCACGCAGCTCGACTCGTTGGAGGTAGGGAAGCACGCGATGGAAGAGCGCGTGATGGTTCTTCTGCGGCGCGAGGCGGTCGCGTATCCTGCGTTGGCGGGGGAGTGCATCGCTTTTTGGCAGATGAATCCGTCGTGGTGGCAAGGGTGGATTACCCCGACGCGGCCGGAGCATCTGGAGGTCTTCAGGCGCTACCTGGACTACGCGGTCGAGCAGATAGACGAGATCAGGCGCAGGCTGCGCGACTCGGGATAGGGTGCCGTGTCATGCTCGTCCTCGCGGTCATACACGTTGTCTTCCTGGTCTGCTCATCGTTTCGCTAGACAGACCCTCCATAGCAGCTAAGGTTTCCTGCCGCGACGATGAACGCGAGACCGGCTTGGCGAACCTGCAATTGGAGCCGATCGTCATCGAGCCACTCGGCCGCCACCATGTTGTGGGTGATCGAAAACGAGCCGTCGCCGACCTCAAAGCGTGCAGCTACCGGGTCGCCCGGCTCTGAAGTTGCATGCAGGATGCCTCGCAGCTCGACGAGAACGCCGGGAACGGCTGGCAGTAGTTCCCAAGCCCATCACGTCCACTGCGACCTGGCGACCGTCCCACCGTCGCAGAGTCACGACGACCTCTGCGAAGTCGCCAGCGTCATCGCGCTCGATCTCGTCCATGGATAATGTCTATCCAAGCACAGCGCTCGACGTAACCGGGCCGTGCTCAACCAGGCCGAAGTCGACTGGCTGCGCGGGCTACGGAACCGAAGGTCGGGAGTTCGAATCTCTCCTGGCGCGTAGGAAATCCCCGCAAATCAGCACAATCACAATGATCGTTCAAGTCCCGATAGGCGTTCTTTTCTTCAGCCCGTTTGGGTCACTCGCTGGAGTCTGGGCGCCTCACGGTCGTATCGCGCTGAACACCGGCAGGCCGTCGTCGCGGTCGATTGAGACATCGGTCAGTCCAGCGGCGTGCAGCCATTGCCGTAGGTCCTCGGCGCTGCCGGTGCTGCCGAAGTCCTCGTTGCGCAGCAGCAGTCGTTGGCGGCGGCTGCCGTGGGCGAGGAAGGTGCTGCCGAGCAGGCGCCCGCCGGGTCGCAGGCAGCGTGTCATCTCCGCGAGTGCGGCCTGTGGGCGGGCGAGGCAGTGCAGGCCGCCGTAGCTGAGGCACAGATCGGCGCTCGCGTCCCGGAGCGTGAGCCGGTACATGTCGCCCTCGATCAACTGCACGTCGGCGCTGGGGTGGCGCGCTGCACGGCGCCGTGCGCGGTCGAGCATCGCCGGCTCGATGTCGACGCCGATCCAGCGTACGCTCTGGCCGGGGCGCAGTCCGCGGAGAGCGACCCCGCCTCCGCAGGGAACGTCGAGGACGGTGGCGCCGTCGGGGAGCTCAGCGACCGCGGTGAGGCTGCGATAGAAGGGTCGCGGGTCGACTCCCCACATCGTCCCGAGCACAAGCCGGGCCAGGCGTGGGCGTTCGATGTAGAAGTCGTACACCGCCCCGAACGGGCCCGCGCACACGTTGCGCTCCTGTGCCATCCCGAGATTATCTCGACACCCGTCGATTTCGCTGCCGCCGTGCGCCTGCGCGCCGCCGAGCGCCGCCTGCCTCAGTGCGGCTCGATCAGTCCGAGCAGTTCGCAGGCGCTGCGCGCGTCGATCGCGGGGGGTTTCAGCCCGGGGTGCTCGAGCAGGTCACGGTCACCGGTGACGATCGCCTCTGCGCCGGCGGTGCGGGCGAGCGCGAGGAGGTAGTCGTCGGTGGAGTCGCGCAGGATGGGCTCGGGGTCGAGCGGGTCGGGGAGCATCACGGCGGCGCCTTCGATCCGGGCGAGCGCCTGCAGGGAGTCGATCGTGCTCAGCCGGGCTTGGAAGTAGGGCTTGCTCAGGCCACGCTCGACCTGGCCGATGAGGGTGGGGCAGGCGACCGCCTGCAAGGACTCGTCTCTGAGGGCGGCGTCGAGGATCAGCGCCGGCGGGCTGTCCTTGGCGCTCAGCAGGCCGGAGAGCAGCGTGCTGGCGTCGATGACCAGGAGGGTCAATCGGTTCGCTCAGCGGTGGCCTGCTCGGCGGCCAGCTCGTGGCGTGCCTCGCGCACGGCTGTGGCGGCCTGCGTCTCGATCTCTCGCGGATCGACGCCCGCGAACGCCTCGCGCATGCGGGCGATCGCCTCGTCGCCCAGCCCGATGACCGCGAGGTCCTCCAGCAGCTCGCGGTCGCTCTTGCCGGGCGAGCGCTGGCGCAGTTTCCCCAGCAGCTCACGGTCGAACTCGACGGTTGTGGTGGCCGGTGCGCTCATGCCCGGAGATTTTACTGGTACGAGACTGGTCTCATGGTATCGACCTGCTCATGCTGCACGGCCGCCGGACGTCAGCGGTTCCGAGCCGGGGCTCAGCGCCGCGCGACGGTCCCGAAAGCGCTCGCCGCGACATGGGTGCGTCGAATCTGAGGGCGAAGCGTGGGAAGCGGCCCGTGAGGCCCTGCGGTTACGGGCTTTTTGGGGTGTGCCGGGACCATGCTAGACGGGGGTCACTGCCCGTTGGGGGCATCTGCACGGTCGCGGCGGTCGGCCGGTTATTCAGAGGGATATGCCCGTTGTTCGGGCTCTGTTCCTCGGTTCTTGTCCCGCCATCCATGGTTCCCTCCTCGCTTTCCCTCCACCGTCCCTCGCCTGATGGCCCTGCATCTTCCCCTGAAACGTGGTGGAACGGTGTGGGGAAATTAGAGCAGACAGCGCCATGTTTGTCAAACTGAGCCCTTCGCCGGCGCCCGCGCGGACACGGAAAGCCTGAAAACACAGGCTCCACGCGTCCTCCACGCCTCTCTCTCGGCGCGCGAGCGAGTGAGTGGGCTCCGTCTAGCATGGTCTGTGCACTCCCGCGCGGGCGCCGGGCAGAGTACTGCTGAGCGCGCGCGCTCAGATGGTCGGCACGGCGCCGAGCTGGGCGAGCAGAGCGCCGGGGAGCGTTACGCGCAGGCGTTCGAGCAGGCGCTGGCGCGATTGTCTGTGACGGTGGATGAGGCCGCGGGCCGGGAGGGTTCGTGGCTGGCGCGGGTGCGCGCGGGGCTCGTGGCGCTGTTGGGGTTCTTCGATGACGAGCCGGGGTGGGGCGCGCTGCTGGTGCGCGAGGCGCCCGTGCCCGGCGCCGTGGTGGCGCTCGGTCGCGAGCAGCGGGTGCTCGGGGTGCTGACTGATCTTTTGGGAGCGGGGCGCGAGCAGGCGCCGCGGGTGTTTGCGTTCTCGTCTTCACTGCTTGACGAGCTGGTGGCCGGTGGTGTGTTTGCGGTCATCCGTGCGCGCGTGCTCGACGCTGAGCGGGAACCGCCGCTGGTGGAGCTCGCGCCGGAGCTGATGGCGTTCATCGCGCTGTTCTATCTCGGGCAGGCCGCCGCGCAGACCGAGCTTTTGGGAATGTCCGCGCCCGCCCGGGACACGCTCCTGGACACTGCCGAGCTGCGGGGTCTGCGCCTGCCGGTGCGCCCCACGCATCGCACGATGCTGGTGCTGCGCGCGATCACCGCGGCGCCGGGTTCGAGTAATCGCCGGGTCGCGCAGATCGCGGGACTGGGCGACGAAGGACAGGCCTCGAAGCTGCTCTCGCGCTTGCAGGAGCGCGGGGTGATCGAGAACGTGGGTGTCGGCATCGCCGGTGGCGAGGCGAACGCGTGGCTCCTGACGCCCGAAGGCGAGCGCGTGCTGCGGCTCACCGGCGGTGTCCCGCACGCGGGTTCGCCGCGACGGCGGCAAGGGGGTCTCGCGGTCGAGGGTCAGATCGGGCTCGCGAGCGAGGAGAGCCGGGAAGGGAGGCGAGGGTGAGCGGAGCGCTTGACAGCAGTCCTGAGATCTTGGGCGTCACCCTGGCGTCGCGTGGTCCCTCCCGCCGACGCGCAGGGGGAGCCGTACAGCGGCGTACCCTCTCCCGCCCGGCTCTTGTCGCCCCGGAGCGCCGCGGCTGCCGGTGTGGCGGTCGCGGCGCGTATGTCGTTGCGGCGTGCCGTCTTTACCGCTCGCGGTCTTGGCAGGAGAAAGCTTGCATGGGCGGTGCCGCCGGGAGCATGGTGGCGGCGGGCTCGTGTTGGGGGTGCCCGCGCCGAGTGTTCGGTGGGGCGCCAGTGGGGAGCAGGAAGAGAATCGGCTGTCACGGTCCACGGACCGTGGGGCATTGTGACAATCATGGATGAAGGGAGAGATTAATGAGACGTTTCAAGATGTATGGCAGCGGTGTTTTGTTGCTTGTCGCGTTGCTGCTTGTCGCTGTTCCGGCGAGTGCGTCGGCGAAAGCGTTGCTGACGTTCGAAGAAGAAGGGGTTCCGGCTCCGTCTGGGGCGACTGCCTACACGGTACTCAATATCGATCAGCCGTTTGGGTGTGCTGCTCGGGCTGAAGGCAAAGTTGTGGCGAATCCGTCGGCCAAGGTCGCCGTGACGGCTACGACGCTTGGAGCGGAAGGGTATGAAAGGTGTGGCGAAGAACCGAAGGCGTTCGAGTCTGGCCACGTCGAAGAAACGACGTTTGAGAGCAGCGGTAAGGTCAAGGTCAAGGCCAGCATACAGCTCACGTTCGCTGCGGGTCCGTGCGTTTACTTGTTTAAGAAGCTCCCGGCCGAAGAGGCACTCACGTTCCCGGGCCGGTCGGGCTTCAAAGGCACAACGACCGGCAAGCTCAACAAGGGGCTCAGCAGCAAAGTCGAGGGTGCGTGCGAAAAGAAGCTGACCACGGGCTTCATCATCAATGTGCTTGATGTAGAAGAAGAACCATTCGAAACGTCGGTCTGACGTTTTGACCTGACGTTACGGTCGGTGCCCGAGATCGCCATGTCGCGATCTCGGGCGCTGCCATCGGTGATGAGTCTCGTGTCTAGGAAGCAGATAGAGGAGAGGGAGTCGAAAGTGCGGCATCGGATGGAGTGCGCAGGGCGGGAGATCGGCGTTGGGATGGCCCTCATGGGCGTCCCCGGGCACGGCGTTCCCGTTTCACACCAAGCATCAAAGGACGGTGGCCTGATGGGGAGCATTCGCGCATGTCTCGCACGCACCGACTTCGTCGTCCTGCTCGTCTGCGGGAGCATGGTTCTCTTGTCGTCGGGGTTTGTCGTCTCGTCTGCGTGGGCTGGCTATGAAGAGGTTGGGAAGTTCCCTCGGGTGCCGGAAGAAGAGTCGCTAGGTGCGCTACCGCTCTTTGAGGCGGCCGGGGTGGCCACGGATGACGCGACGGGCGAAGTCTATGTCGCCGATGGCGCTCATGCTCGTGTCGAGCGGCTTAGCTCGGAAGGCCGCTTTTTGGGGGCATGGGGTTGGAACACGATCAAGACCGGTCCTGGCAAGGCCGGCAAGAGCTTCAAAGAGAAGATCACGATCGAACGGACCTCCGGAGGGGAAGACGTGATCTACAGGAGTGAAGGGATAAAAACAAAGGCGCTCTCATATGAAGCTCCAGCGAGAGAAGTTGAAGAAGCAATCGACGAACTTCCGATCGGAACCGAAACGGAAGGGCCGATCAAGCCGGAAGCCGGCGACATCAAGGTAGAAAAAGAGGGAGCGGGAGTCTACGAATTTACGTATGAAGACGCGGGAACTCTTGGAGACGAGGAATCGGGCTCGATCGGCGTTGAAAAGGCGCCGGGTTTCGAAGGTACGATCAAGCCGCTGGAAGTGAAACAGGGCGAACCGGCGTTTGAGGACTGCGTGGTAGGGAAAAACGGCGATGTCTGCCGCAGGCCCTCTCAGCATGGTACCCAGGGCGGGAAGCCTGGAGAGTTCCAATTGCCGGGGAGTGTGGCCGTGGATCAGGCGACCGGTGATGTCTATGTTCTCGACCCGTCTCAACATGAAAAAAATGCTGTGCAGGTGTTTACGGCTGATGGGGAACGCACTGGCGTTGAATTCGGCGAAAGCACGGCGGAAGCGCTTGGGAAGGTCGGGGAATCCGAAAAAAATCCAGAAAAGCTGCGAGGAAGCTCCAGCATAGCGGTGGATTCCAGTGGGGATGTCTATATCGTAAACGGGTCGGGGAAGTTGGAATCGCGCGTGTCCGTTTTTGATTCGACAACTGGTAAATATCTTGGGTCGGTGGGGCGGACGTGTGGGGCGACGTTCCCGAAAGGCTGTGAACTCAATAGCATTGGGGTGGATTCTGCGGGCAATGTTTATACTATCGGTGAAGAACAGCAGGTCTTCGAGTTCCAGCACGGTGGTGAACCGACGGCTGCCCCGGTGTGTGAACTGCCGGTAACGGATAAAATATCGAATCTGGAGACGCTGGCGGTGGACGGGTCGGGGGAAGTGGTCGTGTACGATAGTGTGAGTCATAAGTTTTATTGGTTTACCGGATGTGTCGATGGAAAGTTCAAGGAAGAATCGACCCGTGATTTTAACGGCCGCGGAATCTCCGCTTCACCAAGCAATCTGATCGTCACGTCCAGCAAATTAGCGAGCGAACAGGAACTCCGCCGCATGCTACTGGAGCATGCCAAGGCTCGTGGATACGATTATGGAATCGTGGTGCGCCACGCAGGACTACCCGAGCCTAAGGGGTCCGTGATGATGGGTTTCGCCGCACCCGAAAACAGCGTACTCGAGGTTTACAGGGCATACGCTGATGGCCACGACGACCTGATGCACGGTGAGCAAATGCCCTCCATGACAGTGGCGTCATTTAAGAACATTTTGGCGGTGGGTGACAAACCAGTTGTTTATAACTCCTCGTTTCTTCCTGGGTTCGCTTCGCTTATGAACCTTGAAATAAACGATATCGGTGACATAACGAATCTGCCTATAGCCTCATACGTCGTTCCTTCGCTCTTGTTTGACGAAGTGACACTAAAGAAGAGGTCACGGTCTATTCCCAAAGAGCCGGTATCGAGTCCCCCGCTCTGAATGTAAACGGCAGAGCTCCTCGCGGCGCTGCACCACGGAAGCTACGGTGGGGCACTCCAGCGTTCAGAAACTGGCCGGAGCCTACAGTCAACCCGATATCAGTGGTGCTGTCCTCCGCCAAGCCCGCGCTCGATCGGCTAGTCTAGTCCAAGTTCAGGTCACCGGCATCGCTGTTGGCCGGACCTGCAGTGCTGAAACCAATCTTAGTTTGTGAAGACGCGACGCAGGATCCGGCTCTCGTCAAAATAATAAGGGTTAGAAACAGGGCAAACTGACGTGACTAAGCCGTGCGCCTGGCGCGCGGCAGCCTACTCTTCGCATTCCGGCGTGAATGTCGGCCTGGACTGCGGAGCTCGAGCCAGCGTTTGTGTGTGACCACCCCGAAGCACAACCAGCACCGACCCGCGCTCGGAATAGTGAGCCAAAGAAGCAAACTTGCGACCAGCGTGAAGGGAAACCGAGCGGTCCACCTGCCCTGGCACAGTAGCCGAGTCTGCGCATTACGAAACAAGAATTTCAAGCCGAGGGCTGGCTACCCTCAAGGAATGTTCGCAGTAATTGAAAGCAGAAGACTCGGACTCTGTGCGAACAGTGCAACCACGAAAACATCCCTTGCGTCATGGATTCGGGGGCCAATCATACAGCGGTTGCCCGATAGCAATGCGGAAATCAAAGATTGGATAGCTAGGATCGTGCCTGCAGAGTCGCATTCACGCTGACTTACCCATCAACGGAGGTTAGAAGTCCTACCCAGTTAGGCCTACGTAATGTCTTGAGCGCAATTATCACTACAGATGACAGATCGTGTGGGCCAGGGCCTTCTCTCGGTAGACGAGATGGAAAGACTTATTGACGCCGGTCGAAGCGCCCCTGGTCCCCGGGCCCAGTGATGAACAAGGAGGCTGTCATGAAGATACACAAATTCCTCACCGAAAGGAGGCACTTATGGACACGAAATATAACTGGTTGATCGATAGCGTAGAGGTCCGGCTCACACTCAACTGTGGCGCTAGCAATCTGGATTGCCGTGTCCGTGGGTTTGCTGGAACTCGCCGCAAAGCATAGCAGGAGTCCAGCGTTTGATCTAGGCCAAGTGCCAACTGCTAAACGCAAAGGCTGGAGCGAGGAGCAGCTACGCGGTGAAGTTGTTCCCCACCTTTCGAGATCAATTGCCGCCCCCAACCTATGACCAAAGGAGGTCAGTATGCTGAAAAAAAGTTTATGGCTCGTGCTTCTCATGTCGTTGATGGTCACTGCAATTTCCCTCGGAGCGCAGGAATTGCCGCAGATCGCCGCCAGCCCGCTCAGCGGCGTGGGGAACGACACCGAGATCGGCGGGGCGCATACGCTGTATGCGACATATGCCAAGTACAACGATACGGTCACTCTTAAGGCGGCCGGTTACGCGCAACTTGACGACGCGACCACCGTAACGTGCCCGGTCGGCGGCGGTTCGTGCATGATCGAGTTTGACCAATTCGTCGAGATAGGTAGTAGCGCTACGGATAACCGGTGGGCCATCTGCTCCAAGCTAGACGGCGTCTTTGTGTCCGCACCCAACTGCCCATACCAGGGCTACGCAAACTTTGGTGGGAACTACTTTTACAAGGTGGGCTCGTCCTTCCAGTTTGCGGGGGGTGTGTCACCCGGCACGCACACGGTCCAAACCTTTGTCAACTCGGACGCTGGGCTGGCTGTGGGGGGTTGGTCCCTCAAGTACCAAGTTTATCAACCATAAGTCGGCAGGCCTTGGTGGGTAGAGGAGACGTGGTTTTGGGTCTTCCGTCCTTCGCTACATTCAGTTGGGAGACCCACGTTCCAGTAACAGCGATCGGTGGCGGCAATGAGGTGCTGAGCTTTGAGGAGCATAACGAGTGGTCCCTCTGGTACTGGACAACGTCGTTGTGCAGGTGTGCTCCGAGTGTAGCAAACATCTATTCTCCAGCAGACGGAGGTGCGGCGAAGCCTCTACCAAGTGATTCCGAATAAGGACATCCGCACCTTTCGAGATCGAATAAATAATTTGTTGGTGCTGCCAACTTGACCTTTGCGCCAAATAGACAGGAGGTATTGAAACATGAAAGAGCGACTGGAAATGGCGGCGAACATTGTTGTGATTGTCGTTGCCTGCATCATCGGGGGTTATTTCCTGAAAGAGCGGTTCGCGCCCCCTAAGCCCCTCGCGCCCTCGCCGAAAGCGGGCGATCACCTTCCCGGCCTTTCCGCTTACGACTGGAAGGCGCACGACCGCACCCTGGTGCTGGCCTTGCGCAAGGGATGCCACTTTTGCGAGGACAGCATGCCGTTTTACCGCAAGCTGGCCAACCTTGAAGAATCGAACCGTATCGATGCTCACCTGATCGCGGTCTTCCCGGACGATGCCTCCACGGTGCGGCAGCTTGTGCAAAGGGAGCAGCTCCCGGTGCAATCGCTGCCGGCAGTTGCACTGGACCAGATGAAAGTGGACGGCACTCCCACACTGATCCTGGTCGACCAACAGGGACGAGTCTCGAAAGTGTGGGAGGGCGAGCTCGCGGCGGCCGGCGAAGAGGAGGTGATCGCAGCCATCAGCAAGCCGCCGGTTGCCCAAGTGACACAGCATGAGTTCGCTGCGAGCACGCATTAAGTGAGCAGCTCCCGCCAGTGCGGATGTCCCTGGGCGGGAGCGCAGTGAAGCTGAGGCATCCCGTTGGCGCTCGCGAATGAGCGTCGTCTTTCGCTCGGCTCAGGATGGCCCGTCATTTTGCGCAAAGCGAAGAATCACCCTGAAACGAAAGAAGGAGATAAGCATGTCACATCTAAAGTTGTTCCGAAAGCTGACGATTCTGGCGGTTCTGGCAACCGCTGCATTGGCGTTTGCCAAGCCAGCCCAGCCAGTTCTGCCAACAAACCCAAGCAGCTCGTGCCTTAGGTGTGGTGGCTGTCCCCACGGGGGCACCCTTCATTTCTTCCGAGGTATAGAAGAATGCGTGTGCTGTGATTAGCAAAGCCCGAACCTAGGCGTGGGAGGCAGCCCGAGGCTGGGCAGCCTCTCACGCCGCCCATCTGTCGATGACCGGTGATTTTGAGCGAAGCGAAGAATCTACCCTGAAACGAAACAAGGAGATAAGCATGTCGTATCTAAAGTTGTTCCGAAAACTGGCGATTCTGGCGGTGCTGGCAACCGCCGCTTTTGCGTTTGCCAAGCCAGCCCAACCTGTTCTGCCAACAAACCCAAGCACATCGTGCCCCAGGTGTGTCTTCAGCCCTAGGTGTCCCCACGGGGGCTACACTCACTGCTTCCCGGCGCTCAATTATTGCGTCTGCGTATGCTGTGATTAACAAAGCCCAAACCTAGGAGACGACGGACGCCGGCGAGTAATCACCAATGCGGCCACTACCGCAGTCTTCCTTGCTCTCTTTGCCGTTGCGGCGTTCTATGGAGACCGCGGAGTCGAACTTGTAGGAAGTGCGTGCGGAATCTATCTGGCGGGTTACATGCTGTACCGTTTCGCCAACACAGCGGAGCAGCTTAAGACCATGGATTGGCTGTTGGTAGCTGTCTTCGTAGGCCAGGTGGTCTACTACGCGTATCTAACTGTCCTTGGCCACGTTTCTGCCTGTCGTTTCCCATTCGGAAGCAGTATGTTGTTGTGGACGATCTTAATCAGGTGCCGTCGAGTATTACTGCCCGATCTCAACAGCTTCCCGGAAAAAATGCGGGATCGTATAGCTCGGCTTCGCGAGCTTGAAAATGATGATCCGGGCTACACTCACCAGAGGTCCGCATGAGAAACGTCAGAAATCATGTCCTAGTACTGTTTCTTTTTGTTGCCGCGCTGATGGCAGAGTCTCCGTTCCACTCACATGAGGTTAGGGTTTCCCCCTCTCCTAATACCTCATCCGAATTGATTCTGCCATCGGGAAGCACTGTGGTGGATTACGACGTTTGGCCGACCGGGCCGGATGTGCTCATTCTTCTCCACGACGTTTCCGGCAATCATGTCGTGACGTGGCATGTTGGAGACGCAAAGACCGTCGCTGTGCTCGATCTGCCACCCACATTCGATGCGCGTGCGATTGCTATCCATCCCATGGAACATCGATTCTTTATCAGCGGTAAGAGCGGCCAGCAGTGGAGCATCTTGGTTGCTGACGATGTTCATGGGAAATGGGCAGTACACGCTATCTATCAGTCTGCTCGTGAGCTCCGCCGTTTGCTGGTGGCGCCCCGGCCATTTCAGACAGGTTGGGATGAATCCCAGAAACCTCTGGAGGGTTACCGGATATTTTTTGCGCAGCGCCAGCCGGATGGGTCGTATTCGACCCGCTCGATTATGGAGAACGGCGAACGCGAGTACCAGGTGATTGGTCCGGCAACGTCGTATGTACAGCTTTCCGGCGAGAGCGAGGGGCCGAAGCAAAACTTCACACCGTCGGCATTGCCCGCTGCCTTCCATCCAGCCGGACACATTCTGATCTGGCAAGACACCAAAGGGTGCTTCCAACAGCTTCCTTACTCCGACTGGAACTGGGGCAAGCCGGCGGCTGTAGCAGGCAGTCCCTGTGGCGGATCGCTGACCGTCACTCCAAACGGCGCTGCCCTGTTGAACTGGAGGCTCGGCGAACCGGGCATTACAGTAATTGCCGCTCACGTAAACTCGGTATCCACGCAGGCCCGGAATTATCAATTCATCGCGACGCCGTCATCGACTCCCGATGGCAAGGGAATTGTGGGACTGGTTGAGCGGGGTGATCGGCAGGCTCTCGCCTATGTGCCGATCGATATTCCTCTCGCCGACGTAACGAATGCCTGGATGTTCATCGAGAGCTCATCGGATGAGCAGTTGCTGGCGAAGAATTCCGGAGTGCTTCGTCCCACGTACTATGAGCAGTTGTACCAGCTTTACGATTCCGAGTCCTACACGACCGAGCTGTCGTACACGAGCGAGCCCAACCGCCCCTACTTGGTAACCACTGACATCTTCTGGGAAATTTTTGCCTCGGCTTACGAAGGTACATTCATCGTGAAGGAACGCCAGCAGGCGATGCCAGAATTCTGGGCATTCGTAACGGCCGCACAGAAGTCTCTGCAGGCCAGCGCTCCAGATTCGAGATGGGCGCAGGCCTTCAATGCAGTCCTCGAGTCCCGGATTGCAGCGAAGCCGGTAAATGCTGAAGCCCTTCACATCCAACAGGCCAGTGGAGCTTTTGCTTCGCCTGTCTTTGGGGGGAATTTCGACTTCACAGAACTCAGGCCACGCGGCCACTACACCACAACGCCTGAGATGGAAGCGTACTTCAAGGCGGTTCACTACCTGACGAATCTTGCGGCGGAAAAGGGGGCCCAGGAGTTGAATTCGCTTCCGGCGGAGGTCAAGACAAGGGCGATGCAATGGATCAGCGCCTATCAGGGTTTCATTGCGCCCAGCCGCTCTCCGCTGGTTTGGAGCCGGGAAACATTTCACCCTCCCGCCTATGCACTTCACCCGCTCGACACGCAGCAAATCTTTCCTTTGTCGTGGGGCTTCGACAATGAGGTGCTACTCTCCACTGTTTACCACCCCAATTGGCCCGCAGCCGAACAGATAACAGGGACGAACGGACCGCGTCTGGTGCCTTCAGGATTGGACCTCGCTACTGCACTCGGTAGTGGATATGCACAGGCTCTGCTCAAAACCGATCTGGCGGAATATCCCCGGCTGGGACCGGCGCTGGATGCATTGCAGCGACGACGGCCGAAGGATGGCACAAATCGAAGTTTGTACGACGCATGGATTGACGCGCTGGCAGTGCAGTGGGCAAACGAGGTGCAATTCCCCGGGGTCTCGACCGATTCGCTTTGGAAGACCAAGCGACTTCAGACCGGGCTGGCTTCGTGGGCGACCCTCCGCCACGCCACTGTGCTAGTCAATGAGCGTTCCAGCGCCGAGGCCGGCGAAGGAGGCTTTGAATCCTTGGTAACGCAGCCGCCCCGTGGATACGTAGAGCCCGATCCCAATACTTTCAGGGCCATCGCCTCTTTGTTCGGCGATATGGGGCGCGTCGTTGCTGGCTCAGCCAATCTTGGGGGATACATGCCGATAAACGAGGACGAAAATGCGCAGTCTGAACCACTGCGGAACGGCATCGTACATCGGTTACAAGCGTCAGCGGAGAAGGCCAGATTGTTCGCCGCCATCGCCGAGAAGGAGCTGGGCAATCAGGAGCTGACCAATTCGGACTACGAAGAAATTCTCTATGTAGGTAGCGTCGCTGAGCATGATCTGCTGGTGTTTAAGAGTCTTGCCAACAAGGATCTGGCACTATCGACGCCCGATCCAATGATGAAGATCGCAGATGTCGCCGGCGGAGGCATGGCGCCTTTGCTGGAAGTCGCGGTCGGGCGCCCATTGGAATGGGACCAGATCGTTCCATACTTCGGCCGACGCGAGATAGTAAAGGGAAGTGTCTACTCGTATTACGAATTTCCATCTCCCAATACCGCTGAACGATCGCGAATGGGCTGCGCGAGATGGCTGCAGTCGGCGTGGCAAAACGCCCCTCGTGGGTAGAACCATTCATCTCCTCGGAATCACTGTCATGTCCGGCAAAAGCACCCTTCTGATACTCGCGCTGGCAATGCTTTCCACGGCGGCTGCAGCACAGCAGACGCCGGATGAAATGCGTTTTCTCTTTACCGGCGACATCATGATGTCACGCCAGGTGAAGGCGGAGTTGCATCAGCGGCAGGACTCGCCATGGGCGGACTTCAGTGGACTCTTTCGCAGCGCCAACCTTGTCGGGGGAACTTCGAAGGCACAATCGGCAACGAGATAGCATGCCCTGAGGAGAACAAGCCTATGCTTCGCCGCCCCGGAGTCCTCAACGCAACTCATCCAGGCAGCCGGATTTAGTCTGGTAACGGTCGAGAATAATCACTCCGGCGATTTAGGGAAGACGGGACGCGATAATACCCGCGCGGCCTTTCAGAACCGCAGAATGCTGGCGCTCGACTTTGCCAGCTCGCCGCAATTTCTTCGCATCGGCAGTGTCACAGTGGCGATGGTCGCGATCACCATGGTCAAAGCCGTCGATGGACAAGCGCAGGAGATTCCATCTGTAGCGGTTGCGCAAAAGTTGCGGTTGGCGCGGCAGCTGGCGAATCTCGTCATTGTGTCCATCCATTGGGGTAATGAGCTGCAGGATTGGCCAACCGACATGCAGGAGCAGCAGGCCCGGTGGCTTGTCGAACATGGTGCGGATGTAATCGTTGGGCACCATCCGCACGTCGTACAGTCGCCGCAGTGCGTCGAGGGCAAGCCCGTGTTCTTCTCGTTGGGTAATCATCTTTTCGATCAGAAGTATGCTGAGACCAAAGATGGTTTGATCGCCGACTGCCACATTCACAACGGGCAGCTCTCCTGCGGGGGACTGCATACGCACACCGATCCGGCAACGTCCTATCCCACGCTCGTCGGAAGAGATAGCGCAAGCGATCAAGCGCTACGCGGCTGCACGTCGCAGATTGGACCGGGACTACAAATCGGCAGCACAACAATCAAGCCAGAGACTTGGTCTGCAGCCGAATCGGCTGGCATTGTTCTCGAAGGTTATAAGGCCGGCAAGCTGCACTGGCGCTCAAGGCGGCAGGAGCTGGTCTCGTTGCAGGTGACAAATGCAATGGCAAATGAACCATTGCTTTTGTCCCTCGAAAACCATCCATCTTCGATTGACAATGAGATAGGACTTCGGCCGTATGTCTATGCCGTTGGGCGGCACGGTTTGATTGCACGCTGGCGCGGTTCGGCGCTTGCCTGGCCATTGCTCGACGCAGTTGCGACCGGCAACGGAACAGTTTGCGCTCTGCACCGTGGCGATTCCTTCCTGCTGCCGAATCCGGAGATGAAAGAAACGCGTATTGCCGCTTATCAATGGAACGGATTCGGCTTCAGCGGCATCGATCCACCTGCCGCGTGTAGTCTGATATTCCGATGGACGCGGAAATTACCAGATATCGCTCTACCGGATCAAAGCAGGTAAGGGCTTGTCGCTCGCAGTAGAAGGAAGCTCGTGCAGCGAGCTCCGCCCGTAGTGAACGATGGCTCCTTCTGATAACAACATCCCCAGGATTGAAGGGTGGGCGCGGCAGGGACGGCCGGCACGATCACAGTGCCGCTAGCGACTGCTGATGCTCGTCTCGCGGCAATCTTCGCACACCGTTACCTCTGCCTATCCCGGTGCCATCACTCATCGACACTTTCATTGTCGGCCTGATACTGGCATTGTTTACTGTAGCGCGTTGTTTCCATGGAAGATCGCTTGTTATGTCCAGTAAGAAACGTGACCTCAAATGTTACCGATCGGACCCTCATTCGGTCGGAACTCGCGCCATGGACGGTTTTCTGTCACTCGCCAGATAAGCAATGTCGACGTGACTTCTCGCTGTTCTACACAATCATTGCAGCCTGCGGTACTCATCTTTGGCTTGGATGAGGACGGGGATGTCGGGATCGGCGTCTTTCCAGAGAGTAAGGAAGCTCTGATAAGCTGTGCGGGCCTTATCGCGGGCGGCGGAGTCTTTGGCGGCGTTAAGGGCGTAAGCTCGAGCCAAGCCGAGGCGGGACAGCGCTCCCATCCAATCATTCCCCACCAGGCCGTAGTGGTCGACGATCTTCTGATATTCCGCGGCGGCCGCGTTGCTGTCGCGCAGCATGAGATAGTCTTCTCCGAAAACCGGAAAATAGTTTGCAGGATAGTCGATCGTGCTCGCCGACTTTAGCAGTTCGACTGCGCGTTGCGGGTATTTGCGGTGCAAGGCCACGGCCGCCCGGATCAGAGACAGCCCGTCCCTCTGGAGAACCGCACTGAGCGGCAATGTTTTGTCGAGTTCGGCGGCCAACTGCTCTGCCCTTGCTATATCGCCGGCCTGCGCCAGTACCCGCGCAACATAAACCTGCACGGCGAAGTTCGGGGCCAGCTTCAGTGCCTCATCGGCGTCGGCACGGGCCTGCGTCGGGTACCCCAGTTCCGCCTCGAGCCCCGCCAGGTAACTCTGATACACTGCGGCAGTTTCCTTGGCGTCGTTGTGCTGGGCTGAATCCATCGCCCGCCGGACAAGCTCGCGTACATTCTTTAGCCTCCCATACCAGCCTTCCGTCTCTGCTTGCACCGCCAGCATCAAATCTTCAGTGCCCGGCTTGCCCATGGCGGCTGCCGCCAATCGAGCCATCTGTGCGGTGTCGCCCCTTAGGAAAGCCAACACGTAGCGGTCCGAGATCAGACCCTCCGATTCCAGCTTGCGCTCCTCCGCCTGCTTAAACACCGCCTCCGCTTCATCCAGCCGATTGAGGCTCATGTAGGCTAAGGCGAGGCCCAGGTAGTTGTTTACGTCGTTCGGTTCCAGGCGCATTGCCGCACGGGCTTCTTCTAGCGCCTTTTCGAGGTTTCCGCGGTTGCCGTAGATGAATACCAGGTTCTGGTACGGCACATCGTCCCGCGGATAGTTCTGCTGCCATAGTTCGTACACTTGCGCCGCCTTTCTCCGGCTGCACAGTTACGTACGAGTAGTAGTTTGCCTCGATACCAAACCGCTCTCGCTCGCTGACCTTCCCTCGCAACTCGTACGCCTTGCGCGCATTCTCCCGCGCCCGCTCAACCTCGCCGAAATCGGCGTAGACGTCGGACATGCCGCAGTAGGCCATGGCAAAATTCACGTCGAGTTCCAGTGCCCGTTTGAAGAAGGGCAGAGCGGCAGTGTCCCCCTGCGTAAGACTGCATCTTCCGTCCCTGGCTGTAGGCTTGCAGCGCATCCAGCGATGGCGTGGTCGCTTCTTCCAAGGGTGTGGCGTATTTCTGTACCGAGCTGAGCGATTCTCCCAGCTTGCTCCGTATTCTAATTGCCGCGGCGTCCAGAGCTTTGAGTACTCCCTCCTTGCCAGCCGCCTGCTCCTGCGCCTCCGCCAGCACGTCTCCCGTATTGCAGTCGATAGCCTCTCAGGCCAATAACGTACTGGCTGCCCAGAGCGGCGATTGCGCCAGTCAGCATGGCTTTGCTGCCCGTGCGCTGGCATACCTCGCGTGCAATTTCCGGAATTAACGCCGCGTCGGCGGGACGGTCCATCAGCTTCAACGTCTGACTTACCTTGCCTTGCGACACTAGCTCGAGAAACGGCGATTGCTCCAATTGGATGGCCAAACCCTGCTTCAGCGTGTCGTCGAATACCGGGTCGCCGGTCTTGTTGTCGAAATCGGCCAGCACGATCGTGTCTTTCTCGGTGAGCACAGGTACTTTGTGCCCTCGCCAGCGCCAGTACAGTCCTCCGCCCGCGGCCGCAGCCAGGAGAATCACCGCACCGATCCACACCAGACGGGCTGGCGACCAACGAAATCGCACCTTCTGAATCGGTACAGGCTCTGCAGCCGTTCTCGTATCCGGCACAACCGCTGGAAGACTGTTCGCCGCTACTTCCGCCACCGCTGCTGACGCTTTCGTTCTGCTGCCGATTAAAACCGGAAGCCGGTTCCGCTCGCCGGACTCGGACTCGATCACCTTCGGCTGCGGCGCGGGAATGGTTTTGGAAACTACCGGAGCAAGGAAGCGGTACCCGCGACGAGGAACCGTCTCGACGTAGACCGGGTTATCGGCATTGTCGCCGAGCGCCGTCCGGATCTGGTTGATGCACTTGTTCACTCCATGTTCGAAGTCAACAAAGGTTTCCCCAACCCAGCGCTGCTCTTGAATTTCATTACGCGTCACCACCTGGCCGGAATGACTGGCAAGCAAGGCCAAAAGCTTGAGCGGTTGGGGACTTAGCTTCACGGGGATGGCGGATTTGAACAACTCTTCGGTATCGACATTCAGCTCGAAGACACCGAAGCGAAACAGTTTTTGCGTGGCGCTCACTACCACAACCACCTCAGAAGCGAGAAACCGCGCGATTATAACCCGCTTTCGCCCATTTAGTTGTGTGCGTCCTGGTTACCTCATCTTCTAACCCTCGCGAGAGCAATAGCTTAGACGGTGTACCCAAACCTATTTAGAAGTGAGCCGTTGGCCATTGCTCCCGAGCGGCGAACTGCCCTACTGTGTGCCCACGAGAGCGGGGATTTCGGGGCAGTTCGACAACCCGTTCTAGGAAATTCCGGGTGACGTGTTCCTAAACTTGAGGCTCTCCGCAGGAGGTCTTATGAATCGCCGAAGCCTTGGTACAACATTTCTTGCCGTCGTTGCATTCGCCCTGACCTTCAATCTTTATTCCAATGCGGAAAGCGCTGATTCTTTCTCAGCACGAGCAGTTAGTCTGCCATCGAGATGAGATCGAGCACCTGAAGCTACTCATCGCCAAGCTGCGGCGCATGCAGTTCGGACGCAAGTCGGAGAAGCTGGAGCGGCAGATCGAACAACTGGAACTCAAGCTGGAAGAGCTGGAGACGGCCAGGGTCTCACCGGTGAGCGAGCCAGATACTAAGTTCACCGCCCAAACTTCCAGTCAGGTCAAACCCGCCCGTCAGCCGCTGCCGGAACACCTGCCTCGCGAGGTGAAGACCTACTCGCCGCAGGAACAGGTTTGCGCCTGTGGCGGGCGGCTGCGTCCGCTGGGCCAGGATGTATCGGAACTACTGGAGTGGGTGCCGGGAAGCTTCAAGGTCATGCGCTATGTGCGGCCCAAGCTGAGCTGTGCGAGCTGCGAGCGCATCGTGCAGGCACCGGCACCGAGCCGTCCCATCGAGCGCGGCTTGGCCGGGCCCGGTCTGCTGGCCCATGTGTTAGTGGCGAAATACTGTGATCATCAGCCACTCTATCGCCAGGCTGAGATGTATGCCCGCGAAGGGGTGGAGCTGGAGCGTTCGACGCTGGCGGACTGGGTAGGCGGTTGCAGTCGCTTGCTGGAGCCGCTGGTGGAAGCCTTGCACCGCCATGTCATGAGTGCTGGCAAACTGCACGCCGATGACACGCCGGTTCCGGTGCTGGCACCCGGCAACGGCAAGACCAAGCTGGGTCGTTTGTGGACTTATGTTCGCGATGATCGCCCGGCAGGCGACAGCATCCCGCCAGCGGTATGGTTTGCCTACTCGCCGGATCGGCGTGGCGAACATCCACGCCAACATCTGCGCCGGTTCAGCGGCATCTTGCAGGCGGATGCCTATGCAGGATTCCATCATCTTTATGAAGGCGGACAGATCCAGGAAGCGGCCTGCTGGGCCCACGTGCGGCGCAAGTTCTATGACCTGCAGGTGGCGCATGCTTCGCCGCTGGCCGCCGAGGCGCTGAAGCGAATCGCGGAGTTGTACGCGATCGAAGGTGACATCCGAGGCCGACCTCCGGAAGAGCGGCTGCAAGCACGAACCACTCGTGCTCGTCCTCTGCTGGACTCGCTGCATCAGTGGCTACAAGCGACATTGGCGATAGTGTCGAAGAAGTCGGAGATCGCGGCGGCCATCCGCTATGCGCTGGGACGCTGGCGTGCGTTGTTGCGCTACGCCGAGGACGGGCACATCGAGATCGACAACAACAGCCGCCGAACGGGCTTTGCGGGCCGTAGCTCTGGGACGGAAGAACTACTTATTTGCAGGATCAGATTCCGGTGGCGAACGGGCTGCCGCCATCTATAGCCTGATCGGCACCGCGAAACTGAACGGCCTGGATCCGGAGGCGTATCTGCGCCAGGTATTGCGGCGCATCGCCGACCATCCCATCAACCGCATTGAGGAACTACTGCCGTGGAATGTCGTTGCAGCCGCCGAAGCTGCCAGCTCGTAGCTCCTTCAACCATCATTTGTGATAACCAAGACTTGACCATGCACACCACGATGTCGGATGGGGTCGCAAGTGTTAGGCAAACCGTATTTCTTGCTGCTGGCCGAAAACGGCGTACATTTGCGCAATTGCCTGTTTGCGACGGCCATCCCTCCAGAAATTCTCTGATATAGGACTGAAAGACGAGCTTGTATAATTGGCCGGTTTTCCGGATTGAAAAGAGAACTGTGCCCTATGCTGTCTGCGCCACTGCTGATCCCATTCCTTATCGTGGCGACAGCTTTGCTAACTATGTTTTTCGCGATCCGCCGATTGAGACGGCTCCGCACTCTGACAATCGGCAAGTTCCGGCGCGCTACGGAACGTGCGATTCTTTCGTTGGTCACCCTAGGCGCTGCAGTGGCTGTCTCTAGCACAACGTTCAATGTGGCCGCGCACGACGTGTTCGTGGCGCATCATCCCGCGCCGGGCCATATTTACCTAGTCAACGGCTATAAGATGCACCTGTGGTGCACAGGGCAGGGCTCGCCCACCATCGTTCTCGAATCGGGGCTGGGAAATGACTCGCTCATTTGGGGCAAGGTGCAGCCGGAACTATCGAAGACCACACGCGTCTGCTCGTATGATCGGGCGGGCATGGGCTGGAGTGAGCGACAACCCGGAGCACGCGACTCCGCTCATATTGTCGAGCAGTTGCATGGTCTGCTGCAGCAGGCCGGCGTCACAGGACCCATCGTACTCATGGGCCACTCCATTGCTGGAATGCACATGCGCCTCTACGTCACGCGCTATCCTGAAAATGTGAGGGGCGTTGTTTTCGTTGACGGCGCCACTCCGATGCAACAGGAGCTCCTTCCCGCGGAATTTCAGGCGAAGATCTCCAAGCTGTATTGGTCCCTGGCCCTGTTGGGCGGCGCTGCGCTGAATTTGGGCGTGCCGCGCTTGGCGGGCCAATGTTCGCACCCGGCTCCGCCGGATTGGGGTGTGGGTGACCTGCAGGGGGAGGACCAGTGCAGCCTTAACATGCATGTAATTCTGGACGAGTACATCGCCGGGGAGCAGGACGGCCACGAAACGCTCCACACCGGGCCTTACGGCGACTTGCCCATTCTGATCTTCTCTCAGGATCCCGCAAACTCGGAGGACATGCGCCAGATACTGTCACCCAAAGCAGCTGCCGAAGTAAGTTCCGCCTGGAACCAGATGCAGGAGGACCTGAAAAAGCTTTCGACGCGCAGCCGCAGAATCATCGCGAAGGGCAGTGGGCATTACATCCAGTTGTACCGATCTGATTTGCTGATCAAAGAAGTCCCCCCGTTTATCGAGCAGGTTCGCGGGAATAGCCCACCCCCGCAGTACGGAACCACGATAACGGAGTAAATGAAATTCGACTACTCCTCCACCGTGATGTCGCGGCTGTTGAAATTTCCCCAGTACGCTCAAAATCCCCGGGTCGCAACCAGTCTGTGTCCGACAAGTGGAGTCTTGCCCCGGCTGTCCGCAGTCTTGGCTATCACACCGTAAGTGTCCATTTACTTCTTAGTGGACACTTATCGGCCGCTCTTATCAGCCCGCCTCACCGCGTCCTTGGCCGAACGCTTACGAGTCAGCGTTCGTTCGCTGTGACGTGCGTCACGTGTGTGCCGGACAATGTGACTAATTAGTGGTACTCGCTAAGAGCCACAACTTTCCTTCTGCGAGGGGAGCACGCTAAAGTCCAGGCAAAACCTGCCGATATTAGCTCTGGAAGCAGTTCACTCCAGAGAGGATCATTCATGCGTGCAGCTCAATATGTCCGAATGTCGAAGGAACACCAACAGTACTCGATCGAAAACCAACAAACTGCAATCGCCCAATATGCGGAACAACATGGTTTCGAGATCGTTCAAACCTACTCCGATGAGGCTAGGAGCGGTATTGATCTCGCACACCGTCCAGGCTTGAGACAACTCCTGCAGGACGTAGTAGCCGCCAAGGCTGCCTATCAGGCCATTCTTGTGTTTGACGTTAGCCGATGGGGACGATTTCAGGATGCCGACGAGAGCGCATATTACGAGTTCTTCTGCAAACGCGCGGGAGTCCGAGTCCACTATTGTGCCGAGTCCTTCACTAACGATGACACGCTCGCTTCTACGCTACTGAAAACCGTCAAGAGAGCCATGGCCGGAGAATATCTGCGCGAGTTGTCTGCCAAAGTCTCGGCCGGGCAACGTCGCATTGCCATGTCAGGCTTCAAGATGGGCGGGCGTGCCGGGTACGGTCTGCGGCGGTATCTGCTAGATCAGAACGGACATCCAAAGTGCCCCTTGGCTGATGGCGAATGGAAAAGCGTGCAATCCGATCGCGTTGTTTATGTTGCGGGTCCTTCAGAAGAGGTAACCATCGTACAGGAGATTTACTCTTTGTTCCTGCGGGGCAGCAGCATTAATGCGATTGTCCGGTCTTTAGCCAAGCGCAAAATCCCGCGTGACAAGCCGGGCGAATGGAACTACTACGCGGTGTATAAGATACTCACCCATCCCAAATACACCGGCTCCATCGTGTTTGGCCAAACTTCCTGCAAATTGAAGGGGAAGACCAGGCATATCCCGCGAGAGCAATGGCTCGTCCGAACGGGAGCCTTCACTCCGCTGGTTTCCCAGCAGATGTTCGATCAGGCTCAGAAGCGGCTTCGAGGTAGGATGGCCGCCCGGTCAAATGACGAAGTACTGACCGACCTAAGTCTGCTGCTGGAACAACGCGAGGAGATGAGCCTAAGAGTGATCGAGGGAAACCGGAGCGTGGTGAGCGCGGTTACGATCCGCAAGCGTTTCGGCGGGATGCTGAAGCTGTATGAGTTGCTGGCGCGCCAACAAAAGGGCAACTTGGCCTTTATCAATGTGTTCTGGAGGACCAAACATATCAGGCGGGCTGTGGTCGAAGAGTTGATAGCGGCTTGCGAAGCTGCCGGCATACATGCAACTGAGACAGGGCGCCGCGTTGCGCTTGACGGTTATGGTGAGATTCGACTGGAGGTTGCAATGTTTACCCGTGTCCTCAGCGGAGAAGCGCGTTGGCAGGTATCGGTATGGGGAGATAATGCGGCAGTCCCCGTTGTTCTTGTCCGTCTGAGGGAAGGCAACATCGAGATTCTTGACCTGGCGCTCTTGGTTGATGCTCCGGTGCGAAAGGCGGCATTTCGGGTCAGCGAGGAGATGCTAAAAGACCGCCCAAGGGGTACTGCTCACGACATCGTAACAGCTATTGTGTCCCAAAAAGGACAGGCGTCACTCTTCTGACGCTGCGGCCAAACGCCATTCCGGCAAAGGGACAATCATGGTTTTATGTGTTTTGAGCACGGTCGAGGCGGGCGCAAGAGTGTTTTAAGTGGGCGTTTCTAGCTTGCTCCATTGACAGAACGCCGGACAATGGCTCGCATTGCGCTTTCGTAAATCTCCAGTTACACAGCGAGCATCCCCAAACAGGGGGGGCCGGAGACAGTACAAAAGCTGTAGGTATTGGGCATCAACATATCTTGATTGTAGGGGCCTTTGCTCATGACCGCAAAAGTTGCGTTGTTCAGGGCTGGTCAAAGAGTGCGAACAAGTGCCAATGTGCGCAGCGGTAAACCGATGCCATCCCGATATTGTGGCTACCTTCCCCAATGGTAGATAACCGAACATCCTCGACTTGCGTGATGTCGTGGTCCCAACAGAGGGGGCAGAGCGTTGGAGTGTTTTCGAGAATTCGTGGTGTGTCCTGTTCCGATGTTGACTGCTGCATTCTGCCATGCTACGAGCGCAGCGTTGCAGAATTCATCGAACGATCTAGGGATCAGAGTGCAACTTTTGGGGGATGGGTAACTCACGACTACTCAGCCTTACAAACGACGATAGCTTTCTTGATTGCTGGGACTCGGCAGCCGTCACATTGCCGCCGCCAATATGAGTGCCGCAACCAAGGCCGTAGGTATTGTGGTCTCTGAGAGTTCGGTGGTGCGACTTTTCTGTCAGGGAAAACTGGTCGGCGAAATCATTCCCGAGGCTTGGATGACGGGATCGCGCCGCCCACCTTCGTGGTACCTTAACGGGGGAGCAAGTCGGGGAACTGACGATCCTGACACCGACTCTGCAACAAGCTTCGATCGCGAAGTGAATGGCGACCTACAACGAATATACGGAACTGAGCGCATGACAACGCTGCAGGAATTCAGATGTGAGGTCTGTGGAATTGTGACCGCGGATCCTGTTCACTGGTTCGTGATCCGATGTGGGGATTCCGAGCTTACCGTGCACCGATGGAATACTGAGGTCGCCAACGCGGCCGGAGCCCGTCACTACTGCGGTGAAGCCCACGCCGAGGTGTACATCAGCCGCTGGTTTGACTCAGTGTGCGCGCCGCCGAAGCCAAGT
>CAWIWW010000002.1:0-589034 GCA_963839945.1 uncultured Solirubrobacterales bacterium
GTGGGCATCCGTGCCCAGCCTCCGACTGTTCGAGCAGCGGGTTAGGCCGCGGCCTCGGCGAGCTCGCGCTCGTCGGCGGGCTCGATGTCGCCGCTTGGGGCCTCGCGCCGCTCGCGCTCTGCCGTGACGGCCCGTTCTACCTCCGAGCGCTTGAGGCTGTACTGACCCCACGCGAGCTCAGCGTCAGCGAGCAACTGCTCGAGATCCTCCTCGGAGAGCTCGCCGATGCGTGCTGAGGCGTCCTGCACCCGCAGGCGGGCCTGCTCAGCCTCGGCCTCGGCCTCGGCCTGGCGCTCGTCGTTGGCGACGCGGTTGGCAAGCAGCTCGTCCAGCGCTGGGCACTGGCCCTCCTTGATGCGTTCGCGGACGATCGCGTTCAGGTCGCGTGCTGCCTGTCTAGCCCACAGACCCTCGAAGGCAAGGGTGTAGAAGCTACGGTTGGACTGTGCTACGGCGTCCTCGTCGGCGAGCGCGGCGAGGGCGATCAGCGTGATTGCGCGACCCGCGATGTCGCCGGCGCTCTCGGCGTCTCCGAGGAAGGTCTTTGCTCTGCTCTCGGCCTCCCACGTCTCGAGGTAGATGGTCTTCGTCTTGTTCTTCTGCTGGACCTGCTCGACCCACGTAGGCAGGGCGAGCCTCGCGCCGCGTGCGGCGATCTTGCTCAGTGAGCCGCCGAGGTCGACGCTGGCAAGGATGCGCAGCACGCGCTCATCGACCTTGACCTTCGGCAGGTGCTTGAACACGAGCAGGCCGAGATCGAGGTTGAACTTCGTCGCGTCCTCGCGCTTGCGCTGCCGCTCGGCGCGTTCGGCTTTTGCCTCGTCGGCTTCACGCTGTGCGCGCTCCTCAGCACTCTCTGGCTCGTCTACCGCAGGCGTGCCCGCGGACGAGCTGGTGGTCACGTCCGCGGAGTCCGCGGTGCTCGAACGTGCCATCTCGCGTTCACGGCGCTGGCGGGCACGGGCCTCTTTGACGACCCCCGCGATGTAGTCCTCGGCGAGCCGGCTGGCTACGTCGTCACCGAGAATGATCGAGAACCAACTCGCCTCGTGGGTTGCGCCCAACAGCCGTGCCTGCTCGACGAGCTCCGTCCCGAAGCGAACGCCGGTGATCTGCCCGCCGTCGGTGAGCTTGGTGTAGGCCGCGAGGTCCTTCTGCGCCTTCTCGCTCAACGTGAACTGGTCGACCGGGTATGAGTTGCGGCTCGAGTACACACCCGCGGGCAACTCGTCCATGTGGTTCATGGCGATGTCGACAGGGTTCTCGATGAGCTCCTGCCAGGTGTACGGTTCGCTGTCGTCGCCGTCAGGAGTGACCGCACGCAGCGCTGCGTGTGCGAACTCCTCGTGGATCTCGGCGAGCTCGACGAGCGTCTTGACGGCGAGCAGGGGGATCACCTGCTCAGCGACCAGCGTCCTCAGCCGCTCGGGGAGCGAGAGGATCGCCAGGTGCTCCTTGATGCGCTTTTCGCGCGAGGAGCGCTTGGCCTTGCCGCCGAGGCGTTCGGCGACCGCGCGGACGCCCAGCCCGCCGTCGATCATGGCCTGGTAGCCGCGGGCGCGCTGGAGCGGGTCCAGATCGCTGCGCAGCTCGTTCTCGATCATCGCGTCGGTCAGCAGGTCCAGGTACTCACCCTCGTCGCCGGCGCCCGCCGTCAGCACAACCGCGGGAAGTGTTGTCAACGCGGCGAGCGTTGCAGCGCGGTAGCGCCGCTCGCCAGCGATCAGAGCGAAATCGCCGGTCTCAGTGGCACGCACGCGGATCGGCTGCAGGCAACCGCGCTCGCGCATCGTGGCGGCCATCGCCTGCAGATCGGCGTCCTCCACGACCTCGCCGCGAGGGTTGAAGCCCTCGGCGACGACGATCTGCGAGATCGGGATGTCCCTGAGCTCTACCGTGGCAACACCGTGGCCGTTGCCGTTTTGAGTTGCGTTAGTCGTACTAGCCATGTGATCTTCCTTTTCAGACAGGGCTCCCACCGGACGGGGAGCCGACCCCGACCAACCGCACGCGCAAGCGTGCGACCATCGGGAGGGGCGGCACCCCGTCCAGCGGCAAGCCCTCGCGTCACCAGCAGCCGCGGTCAGAGATGACGGAGCTCAAGAGCGCCTTGCCCACACGGCTGTCGAGCACACGCCCCAACCCGCTCGCTGCCTGTGCACAGGGCCGCAGATATCCGGCTGCCGTATCGTCAGCAACCAATGGCTCGCGGCCGCGATATCGTCGCTCGGCTATCGCGGAGTGCAGCCTGGCCCGGCATACAAGAGCAGGCGAACACGGTGGCTCATGCCCACCAGCATCCCGAGGGTGCGGTCCCGCTGCGGGTCGTCGCAAAGGAGTGGACGCGGATCGGATTGACAGGGTTCGGCGGCCCGCCGGCGCACATTGCGATGCTGCGGCGGCTGGTCATCGACCGCTACGAGTGGATGGACGCCCGCGCGTTCGAGGACGCCAACGCCGCGTGTGGCCTGTTGCCTGGTCCGGCTTCGACGCAGCTTGCGATCTTCTGCGCCTATCGCGTGGCCGGGCCGTGGGGTGCGATCGTCGGCGGGCTCGGGTTCGTAGTGCCCGCCGTGGTGATGGTCCTGGCGCTGTCGCTGCTGTTCCTCTCAAGCGCGCCACCGCGGTGGGTGATCGGCGTCGGGGCCGGCGCGGGCGCCGCGGTCGCGCCCGTGGCCGTGCACGCCGCGCTGGGTCTGCTTTCTCCGAGCTTTCAGCGGGTGCGAGCTGCGCGCGGACGAGCACTGCGCTGGCTGGCCTACCTGCTCGTCGCGGCGGGCGCGGCGGCGACGGTCGGCGGCTATCTCGTCCTCGTGCTGCTGGCGTGCGGGGTTCTCGAGCTGGCCTCGCAGCGGCGTGCAGCGGCAGCGCTGTCGTTGAACCCGGTGCTGCTCGGGACCGTGACGGGCGTTGGCGGGGTCGGCGCGCTGGTGTGGACCGCATTGAAGGTGGGCGCGCTCTCCTACGGTGGCGGCTTCGTGATCGTGCCGCTGATGCAGGCCGATGCCGTTCACGTCTACCACTGGATGAGCGGCGGGCAGTTCCTGAACGCTGTTGCTTTGGGGCAGGTCACTCCTGGCCCCGTCGTCGCCACGGTCGCCGCGGTGGGCTATGCCGCGCACGGCATCGCTGGCGGCGTGCTCGCAGCGAGCGTCGCTTTCGCTCCGTCCTTCTCGTTCATCCTGCTCGGCGGTCAGCGCTTTGAGCGCCTGCGCCAAAACGCCGCCGCCAGGGCGTTCCTCGACGGCGCCGGACCAGCGGCGATCGGCGCGATTTTCGGTGCTGCAATCCCGTTGACGGGCGCGCTGCAGGAGCAGTGGCAGTACCTCGTGCTAGTGGCCGCCGCGGTGGCGCTCCTGGTTCTGCGACGTGGGATCGTGCAGACGCTGCTCGCTGCAGGCGCCGCCGGATGGCTCGCAACGGTGGTAGGCGCTCCGCTTCCCCGTTGACGAGGCTGAGCGTTCCAGGCAAGCGTCAGCGGGCAGCGGCCTCGGTGGTTAGTCGTTCCCAATCGTCGCGGAGTGGCCCGACGCCGAGCTCGACGATGGCGAGCGCGATTACTTGCTCGAGGCCGACCATGCCGGTGGGCAGATGAACCTTTCCCAGCCACCGATCACCGATCTGGACGGCGGCGCCGACGTGCATGTGCGGCTGGGTGATCGTGCTCTTGCCGCTCGGATGCCAGTGGTAGGAGACGAGCTCGTGGTCTTCGTATCCGATGGCGTAGAGGTAGCCGACGATCTCGACATACCAGCCTGCGGTGCTCTGGCGAACCTCGTACTGCTCGGTGACGAGGAGCGTGAGACGTGGCTCGGCGTGCAGCCGCGCAGCGTCGCCGCGGGCGAGCAGCAGACGGTGCGGATGATCGGCCGCGTGGTAGCCGCTGACGGTGGTATGGGCGCTGGTCAAGCAAGACAGCAGCCGCACGGTGCGACCGCGATAGTGCTCGACGGCCTCGGCGGGATTGTTACTTGGAGGTGCCACTGAGCGGGAGCATCATTGCAACGCGCGTGACCTCGGGGCTGTCGTCTATGTCGATCTCGCCTGAGTTCAGACGCCGCTCGAACTCCTCGCCGCTCATGCCCAGCAGAGCACGGGCCTTCTCATCGACCAGCTGAGCCCACTCCTCGGGACCCAGCTCGCGGATTTCGTTGTCGGTTCGAGTAGCCATTGCAAACGCTCCTTGGAGGATCGGCCGCATGGGCCGGCTCCTTGATCTTGATTGTAGGCGAGAATGCGGGCGAGCTTTGACGGCGAGGTCTTGGGGCTCGGCGAGCTTGGGACGCTCGCCGAGCCCCAACCTTTCAGGCGGCGGCGACGAGCTGCAGGGCGCGGGTCTTCTCGGGTCCATCGCCCAGTGCGCGGGCGAAGCGCTGGCCGCTTGAGCGCAACGGGCGCAGCCAGTCGCCGTACTCCACGATCGCGTTCACCGCCGCCCACTTTGAGCCGGGCGCGTTGCCCTGCGTGTTGCCGGACAGGAACAGGTCGGCGATACGGTCCTTGGTCTGCTGGCGCGAGCTGCGTGTGCGGCTGCTCACGGAGTCGCTCGTGCCGTTCGGGTAGAGCTTGTCGAGGACAGCGCGGAGCTGGCGTTCGGTGCAGCGCTCTGAGGCGAGCCGGTCGCCGAGGCGCTTGAACTGCTCGTAGTAGTTGATGGAAAGATCGAGGACTCGGCGAGCCTCGTGGACGCGCTGCGTAACCGCTTCGGTGTGGCGGATCGAGAACTTCTGCCGGGCGTTGGTGAGACCCCAGTTAAGGGTGTTCTGGCAGACCACGCGAATCGGGGTGGTGGCCGCGATCACGGCCGTCGAGCCGTCATGGCTGTTCATCAGCAGCACGTATGGGCGCACGTCGTCGCCCCCGACCTCGACGTGATCGGGCAGCGTTGCGAGCACCCATACCCGGCGACCGCCGTGCAGGCTGCCGGCCGTCTCGAAGTGGATCGAGCTGCCGAGCAACTGGTCGACGAACGCAAACGCTTCGTGGTTCTGCACTATCCGGTAGCGCTCGCCGACGACGCCAAGCACCTCATCATTGTCTTGCCGGACAGTGGCGTAATGACCAGTGAAGCCCCGATAGCGCAGTACATCGGGCAAGTCAGCACCGCAGTCGATCGCCAAGCGCCGCTTTGCGACGCTCCAGCCGAGACCCGACGCCTCGATCGCCTCACCGACTGTCGCCGGCGGCCGATCGAGTACGGCACCGAGGCCGTGCCAGGGCGTCTCGCGCACCGAGAACATGGTGTCCGAATCTGTGAGTCCTGCAGACATTTTGAGCCTCCTTTGGCTGTAAAGCCCCGCTCGGTGCGGGGCCGGTCGCAGCCCCGGCCGCATCCCCTTTGGGGATGCGAAAATGGCCGGGCAAGCCGGCTCCCGCTACAGGCGCTCAGCCATCGAGCGCGCTACCGCGACGCCCTTCCCGGCGCATCGACGGTAGGGGCCTTTAGTCGCCGGCAGGCGAGGGATTGACCATGACCTGTCGGACCTGCGCTGCGCGCAGCCCCGCGCGAACCTCCTCGTCGAGCTCGGCGACGAGCACTGCAACGTCCCATGCGTGCAGCGCCTCAGCGAGCCAGCTTGTGCCCGTCACGCACGCGGCGGCATCAGGATCACCGAACGCGAGGACGAGCTGTGCCGCCGGTCGGGTGCGCTTCAGGGTGATGAGCTTGAGCGCGTCTCGCGCGACCTTGTGGAACTGGCCACCACGGAGGCGCCCTTGATGCGCGAAGACCTCGACGAGTACAGACTCGTCGGGCGCGACACCATCGACATCGACACGGGCGCCGTGCTCAAGACGCAGCGATCGAGGCGCAAGCTCGACGCGCAGCTCCTTCCCGACGCTGGCGAGAATCAGCGGCTCTGCGAGCCGCTGCTCGTGCGAATCACTCGCGTGCCCGCTAGTTCCGGCGGCTGGCATACGCGGGATCGCAGTCCGGCTGCTTGTGGCGATCGAGGAGACCGAGGGATGCGAGGCGGTCGAGCTCCTGCTCTAGCCCTGCGCCCCTCCACCGCGTCTCGTCGGCGACCATCTCCAGCGGCGCCGGGCTACAACCTCGCTGCTCGACTGCAATAACCGCGGAGATGAGCTTGTCGTTGTTCATTTGCGTGGCCTCCATTCGATCCCGTCATCGGGGGATCGCACCGTCAACAGGTTTGTCTGACAAGACGGTAGACCGCGCAGGTGTCGGCCCCCGCTTGCCGTCCACTGTGTCGATCACTACCGAGGCTGTGCAGCTGCTCGATCAGGCCCCGTCAGGAGTTACACGGACAGGCATGAACAAGCCTGGCGGCTCCATGATCTGCGCGAGGTCAAGACCGTATTGAGCTGCTACCTGCGTGATCGCGTCCCGCACACGGCTGTTGCTCGACCAGTGCAGGCGCAGGTGCATGGTCGCCTCGTACTCCATCTTGCTGGCGGGCTTGGCATCGACGCGCTCGTAGTTGCCGGCGCAGTGCTCGGCGAACGGGTCCTCGGAGAACTGGTCGCGCGTCGGATCGAGCAGCAGGCCCTCGGCTTCTACCCACCAGTGTTCCTGCTCGGGCGAGCCCGAGTAGTACCCCCGCACATACTCCGCTTGTACTCCTTGGCGATCCAGGTCGAGCGTGAGCAAGGATGCACCCAGCTGGCAGCCCGTGCCCTGGATCACGAGGCGAGTCGCTGCATGTGCGCGTTCGACCGCTGGGAGTAGCTGGACGAAGGGCACGATCTCGCTGATGCTAGATGGCCTGCAGTCCATGCTTCAAGTTAGTGCTGCTCGAGAGCATCGGCGGCGATCGCTACCGCCCGCTTCGTCGATACGCGCCTCGCTGTGATCTGGACGCAGCACTCCGGGCAGAAGTCTCTGCCGCCGGCCACGTCGGGCTCGTGGTCCCTAACGTGCACCCAGGCATCCAGGGGCGCGTCGGCTGTCACGGCGTACCACTGCCCGCGAGGCTGTTCATCCAGCGCGAGCAGGTCAGCGGGTGAGCGCGCCAGGTCGATCTGTCCTTGACCGACACGAATGAGAAAGAGGCGATCGAGATGGTCAGCGGTGTCGTCCAATCCAGAGAAGGTGCCCCGCTCGATCGCTTGCGTCAGCTCCTCCCAGCTGCCTTGCCAGATCATCTCGCAGGGGAATCGGGTGGTCTGGAAGCCGGGCTGATGCGTGAACCCGATGCCATCACGACCGGGCGCGATCAGCCGATCGTCCTCGACGGCAAGGAACACGGCGTAGGTGTAGGCGCGCTCACACTCGTCGGCTTCGGGTAGTTGCTCGAGACGCATTTCACAGCCGCCGTCGCCCTGTGGCGCCACGGCGGCGACCCTCGGCTGGCGTGCCACCGGGGCAGGAAAGAGGCGTCCGCCTGGCGTGTCGTGGCCCCATAGCTTGTTGATCGTCTCGGCGACATCGCGCAGCGTGCGAGCGGAGTCCACCGGCATATTGATTGCGTGCCCGACGGGATGGGCGGCGTGGTTTCGCCGTTCGGACAGGATGCCCTCGATGATCTTCGCTCTCGTACCAGCGAGCAGCTGCTCGCGTCGCGCCCAGGAGAGCAGAGCGTCTGCGCCCAGCGGAAGCCGATGGGTAGCACCGCCGGCTCCGCGCAGCTTCGCACCGCGCGCAGCAAGCACGTCGTCGAACGTGCTCGCCAGCAACAGCTGTTCATCCCCTGCACGCACGAGAGGAACGCCGTCGCTGTAGAAGGCGAGGAATCGCACGCGGAGGGCACCCTCCAGCACGAGCAGCGCATAGTCGCCGGCGGCTGTGAAGAACTCGTACTCCAGCACGCCGTAGAGGTGCAGCTTGCGTGCGCGCTCGAAGTTGTTGCGCACATCTTCGGGCACGTTGTCGGCCAGGACGGCGCGAGCGATCGTGGCGGCCTGGAACTCGGCGGCGTCCTCGGGCTCCAGCCGGCCGCCGAGCCCGAAGCTGTTGAAGGCCAGCGTCGCCTCGTCGGGCGTCTGGAGCTCTTGGAGGATGGCTGAGCGCTGCGACTTCATCGCTGTATTGAATTGGGCCAGCCCGTCGCCACGCGCGTAGAACCGCCGGCCTGAGCTTCGCGCCGGTCGTTGTGGCAAGCTGGCGACTAACGATGCTCAGCCTCACCCCTCAGCGAGTTCGGCCCAGCGCACACGGTGCCAAACAAATGTTCGGGGTGGAACCTTGTGCGGCATTGGGACGCGCGACGCCGGCTCGGCGAGACTTGGCACAACTCGGGCGTGGCACATCTTTGGCACAAGTCATTTCGTCCGATGTGTCCGATGCGTCCGCGATCCCGCACAAAACGGACGATCTGGACGCGGGCGGACCCATATTTCATGGGCGTATGAGGTTGAGGGCCTTGTGGAGATAGTTCTCCGTGGTGGTTCGAGTCCACTCGGGCGCACTGGACGTCCTCGCAGGCGGGTTCGAGCCGGGAGCGCGTTGGATTGGGGGCCGAGCCCGCGCGGGCGGCGGGCAAGGATCGGGCATGGCGACGCCGAGGCTGGCTGCTATCGGGCGTCCTCGATCAGGGCCCGAAACGGCGCGGACGGCTCGACCGTGGCGCCCGCGGCGCGCACCCGGTCAGCGAGCCACAGATCCGAGGTGACGACACGGACGGCCCCGGGCTCAGAGTCGCCGGCCAGGCGACGCACGATCTCGTCATCCGCTGAATCGCGCCGGGGCCGCGGAGCGTACGCGACCTCGATAACGGTGGAGCGTATGGGCGGCGACGGCGGGTGCTCGAAGACGACCGTGACCTCCTCGCCGCCGGCGGCGGCCCAGCGCTCGAGCCTATCCACCAGCTTGACCGTGGCTCGGTGCCGGTCCTTCCACCATCCGTCCGGACGCGTGCCGATCACGTTCATCCCATCGATGAGCCAGCGCATGCACAGCAAGCCTACGTCCTGACTGTCAGATCCGGCTCCAGTGGACTTCCCGGGGAAGTCCACTGTCCTACCAAGCGCATTGGACAGCTACAGGCAAGGATGGAATGAGCTCGTGCCTGTCCCAAGTCCTCCCACCGATCCCGATCGGTAGGACGCGGTCCGCGATGTTGTCCGACCCCTGATCACAGGCACGACGCTCGGGGAGATCACCGACCTCAGAGCGTCGGCCGATCCGCCTGGCAAACTGTCGGGATGCTCTCCGTCGAGGAGTTCCTGGCCAGAGTCGAGCAGCGTCGCTCGGTGACGAGCGCATCCCTCGACCCGAAGGCACGCGCCGCGCGGGGCCAGTTCTTCACGCCGCGCGCCTCGGCGGACCTGGTGGCCTCGATGGCGCCGCTTCCCACGGCAGGAGCCTGGCGGCTCATCGACCCTGGCGCCGGGATCGGCTCGCTAACGGCGGCTCTTGTCGCTCGCTGGCTCATGGAGACGAACCTGCCAACCATGTCGGTCCTTGCCTACGAGATCGATCCTCGGCTTGTGGAGCCACTCGAAACCACTCTGGCTGAAGCTCGGGCTCTCACAGCAGCGGCCGGGCGCAAGCTGCACACGACCATCAGCGAGGAGAACTTCGTACTCAACCCCCCTGCAGCAGGGGCAGGCAACATCTTGCTGATGAACCCGCCTTATAAGAAGCTAAGCGTCGATAGCGATGAGCGTGCCGCCCTGCTGTGCGACGAGCGTCCCGTCCGCGTCACCAACATGTACGCAGCCTTCCTGGTTAGCGCCGTGCGGGGCCTTGCGCCGGGTGACGGCCTGGTGGCCATCACTCCACGCTCGTTCGCCAATGGACCGTACTTCAAGGATCTGCGCTCCGAGCTCCTGGAGCGGGCCAGCTTCCGCCGCATCCATGTCTTCGAGGCTCGCGATCGTGTCTTTTCTGACGCCGATGTTCTTCAGGAGAACCTCATCTTCTCAATGCAGCTCGGAACCGCTCCGGCCGACATCGCCATCACAACCAGCCGCGATGCCATCGATGACGTGAGTGTCGTGACTCGTGGCCATGACCAGGTGGTTCACCCGGATGACCCTCAACGCTTCATCCGCCTCCCGCTGGACGAGGACGCCCTGTCTACCGCCGGGCGCATGGCTGCAATGCCCTGCATCCTCTCAGAACATGGCTGTAGCGTGAGCACCGGACGTGTCGTCGACTTCCGTGCCAAGGAGCAACTACGTATGGCACCTGGCAACGACACCGTTCCGTTGATCTACCCACAGAACGTTCGTGCTGGAGTAATCGAGTGGCCGGTCATTACCCGCAAGCCCCAGGCACTGCGCCTCAGCGCTGTCACGACCAATCTGCTGCTGCCCAACGAGCACTACGTCGTGGTTAAGCGCTTCAGTTCAAAGGAGGAGCCCCGGCGTGTGGTTGCGGCCATCGCCAATCCAGAGGCGTTCGCCGACGCCGAGGCCGTCGCTTATGAGAACCACCTCAATGTATTTCATACTGCCAATCGCGGCCTAGCCCCGGAGTTCGCAGCAGGGCTCGCCGCGTATCTGAATTCACGTTTCGTCGATGACTACGTACGCCAATTCAACGGTCACACACAGATCAACGCCACCGACCTTCGTGAGCTGCGATATCCGACAATCGCGCAACTCTGCACGCTCGGGCTTGCAGCAGACGAACTCAGCGATCCCACCGATCCCGACGAGCTCGACGACTTGTTGGACTCGGTCATCGCGCAGTCCGACGAAGAGATACTTGCGGCCGTAGCATGAGCAGCACCCGTGACGAGCTCGTCCAGCAGGCACGCGACGTCCTCTCGGCACTTGGTTTCGATAAAGCACGTAGCAACGAACGCTCGGCGCTGACGTTGCTCAGCCTCCTCGGTCTGCGACCAGGCGACTCCTGGGCTGACGCTACCCGCGATCTGCATGGCGTTACACCGCTGATGAATTGGATGGCCGAGCATCTCGACAAGCGCTACGCACCGAACTCACGCGAGACTGTGCGTCGTCAGACATTGCACCAATTCGTCGACGCTGCACTGGTCGTACTCAATCCCGACGACCCATCGCGGCCGGTCAACAGCGGGAAGAACGTTTATCAGGTCGATGAGCGTGCCTTCGCTCTCCTGCGCCAGTTCGGTACACCCAAATGGGAGAAGAACCTACCCTTGTATCTCAAGCAACGCCCGGGACAGCAAGCAGCCTACGCCGCCGCGCGCGATCAAGCCATGATCCCCGTCACGCTACCCGATGGCACAGAGATAAAGCTTACTCCCGGTGGACAGAACGTCCTGATTCGCGACATTCTCGAGCAGTTCTGTCCGCGCTGGACGCCGGGCGGACGTGTGCTCTACGTCGGGGACGCCGGGAAGAATACTCCGATTTATGATATCGAAGGCTTTGCCCAAGACGGAGTTGTTCTCGACAAGCACGGCAAGCTTCCAGATCTTGTGGTCAATCTTCCCGGCCGCGACTGGTTCGTCCTGATAGAGGCCGCAAGCTCACACGGTCCAGTAGACAGCAAGCGTCACGCGGAGCTCAAGGCGCTCTTCGCCAAAAGCCTTGCCGGCTTGGTATACGTCTCCTGTTTCACGTCCCGCGCCGAAATGCGTAAATATCTGGCCGACATCGCGTGGGAGACCGAGGTCTGGTGCGCAGACAATCCCACTCATCTCATTCACTTCAACGGCGAGCGGTTTCTCGGACCGTATTGAGCGGTGGCGGGTGTAGGCATTGAGCACGTTCGAGGATCTGGCGGCATACCGGCGGTGCAACGAGCGGATCTGCGCCAGCTGGCGCGCGTTTCAGGAGCTGCGTGCGCAGCGGTTGAGCGAGCAGCAGCGCTTCGGCCACGCGGCCGAGGGTGCCACCGAACGCATCCTCGAAGACCTGCTAACCACCGTGCTCGACTGGAGCGCGGGCGAGATCAACCATCAGGTCGGCTACGCCGACATCCTCCTGACCCGTCTCGGAATCAAGCACCTCATCATCGAGGCCAAGCGGCCGGGTGCGCTGGCGTGGAGCCAGCATGCCGTCGATGCAGCGCTCGACCAGGCACGCCGCTACGCCGCAGAGCAGAGGGTCAACAGCATCGCGATCAGCGACGGACACATGCTCTACGCCTGCGACGTGACCCACGGCGGCATCAGAGACCGTCTCTACTGCTCACTACAGGACCCTGACCCACCGGAGAGCCTGTGGTGGCTGAGCATCGACGGCATCTACCGCGAGCGAGTCGCCGCTGGCGAGGCGGGCCTGCGGTTGCTGCCGGACCCTGCTCTTGCGGGAGCAGAAGACAACTCGAACGCCGAACATGACGGGCAACTGCTGCACCACAAGTACCGGCTGCCCGCTCGCTGCTTCGCCTACGTCGGCGACGCCTCGGACACCCGGACATGGAGCCTGCCCTACCTCAACGAGGACGGCAGCGTCGACACCAAGCGACTGCCAGGAGCGATCGGAGCGATCCTGCGCAACTATCGCGGCGCCCACGTCAAGAACATCCCCGAGCCCGCCATCCCCGATGTACTCGCACGGCTGGCCGAGGCCGCGAACAGGGCGGGGAAGATGCCAGGGCAGACAGCACGGCCGGCCGAGGCGTACGTTCAGCTGGCCGGGGTGATGGAGCAGGTGGGGGCCTGATGAGCCTGCGCGCCGCTGATACCTGCGAGCGCCGCTGACTGACAGCTGATCAAACCGAGGCCCTGCACGATCTCAGCGAAGCCACAGCCGCGAACTCTCGCTCGATCTCGCCGTCCACCGTGCGTTGGAAGCACACGAGCAGCTCCTCATCCAGCACCGCGGCGATCCGCTGCAGCGTCGGCAGCTGCGGGATATGCGTGCCCTTCTCCAGCCGCGACACAGCGCTGTGGGACGTCCCGGCGGCCACGGCGACCTCCTCCTGCGTCAGCCCCAGCTCGAACCGCCGCTCGCGCAGATGCGCCGCGATCGGGCTGACCTCGCGCAGGGCGCGGATACGCGCGTATTCGGCGCGAGCGTCGCGGTACGCCTCGCTGCGAGCCGCATGACTGTCAGCCACCTCAGCGGCGGAGCGCCCTACAGGGCTTTGGGTGATGTCGGCCACGACCCGATCTTACCGCTGGTGATAAGTCCGTGGCAGGCTCGTGGCATCGGCCGTCGGGGGTCGCAGACGATGCCTTCTCCGGCCTTCTGGACCACCGCTCATCTGCATGGACACACCCGCTCGCCCGCGTAAACTGCTTCACATGGCACGAACACGCACACTCGAGATCGGCCCCACCGCGCGCCCCGTCGCCGTGCCCGAGAACCTGGACGATCCGTCACTGCCTAAGGCCACGGGCCAGATCGAGTTGCCCCTGCACATTCGCTGGAGCGGACCCCCGATGACTTACGACCTGGACGACCCAGCTGATCGCGCGCGCGTCTACGAGCAGGTTCTACGCGAGGGCACCGAGGACGACGTGCGCTTCTACATCGACGCCGACCAGCTCGCCGACATCTTCGATCATCTAGTTCTACCGGAGTCCGTGCGACAAGCATGGGCCGGCTGGCTGGACAGCCACCGCCGCGACTAACGTGTTGAGTCCGCTGCAGGAGCGGGTCGCGGAGATCGTCGCCGGCTTGGATGAGGCAAAGGACTTTGCTCTCGCCGGCGGCGGAGCGCTGATAGTTCGCGGCGACATCCAGCGTCAAACCCGCGATCTCGACTTCTTCGGGCTGACCGCCGACGCAGTCGATCGACTCCTCCCTGCCGTCGACCGCGCGCTTGGAGCCGCCGGCCTCGTGGTGCACCACATTCAAGAGAGCTCCGGCTTCGCCCGACTGATCGTCGAAAGCGGCGCAGATAGAACCGAGCTCGACCTCGGCGCGGACGCGAGGCTGTTCCCAGCCGAGCCCGGGAGTCCCGCCCCGCTCCTGAGCAGCGAGGAGCTAGCGGTCGACAAGGTGCTCGCGGTGTTCGGACGAGCCGAGGCGCGAGACTTCGCCGATCTCATGGCGGTCGAGCCGCGCTATGGCCTGGATCGCCTCTGCCAACTCGCGGCGGAGAAGGATCGCGGCTTCCTTCCCGGTGTCTTCGCCGACATGCTCGGCCAGTTCGGTCGACTGCGGCGCGATGAGTTCGAGCTCGACGACGCTCAGTACGAGCAGTTGCGCCATACAGTCGAGCGTTGGCACGAACAGGCAATCGAGCTTGCCCGCCGCCGGGATCCGTGAGAACACCCTGAGAACATCCACCCCACCAGACCCGTCCGATACGTCCACGAGCCCTCGCAAACTGGGCGATCTGGACGCGACCGGACGTATCTACGCCCCGTGAATCAGGTTGAGGCCTTGTGGAGATAGTTCTCCGTGGTGGTTCGAGTCCACTCGGGCGCACTGGACGTCCTCGCAGGCGGGTTCGAGCCGGGAGCGCGTTGGATTGGGAGGCCGAGCCCGCGCGGGCGGCGGGCAAAGGGTCGCAGTTACCGCGGCCCAGCGCGTGTGCCGATTCACAGCGTTTTCAACACGCAGCTCATCCCCACAGATCCGGCGGCGCGCAACACCGCGGCGGCCGGCGCTCGAGCGCCGCTACGCCTCGTCGTCGGCCCGCGGCAGCAGCGACTCGCCCGGGCCACCTTCGCCCGGGCCGTCCTCGCCCGAGTCGCCCTCGCGCGGGCCGGCCCCCGCGACCGAGTGCATCCGCCGGGCGGCCTCGCGCACCCGTTCGGGCATCAGATGGCCGTAGACGTCGACGGTCGTGGAGGTCTGGGCGTGTCCGGCGAACGCTGAGACCAGCAGGATGTCCTCGCCCTGACCGATCACGCCCGTGATTGCGGTATGGCGCAGGTCGTGCAACCGGATCGTGGACGGCAGCCCAGCACGGTCGGCGTAACGGCGGAACACGCTGCTGACCGTTCGCGGAGACAACGGGCGACCCGCACGCGGCCGCCTCCCGTCACGGCCGCGCTGGCGCTCCACCGTCGTCGCGAACACCGGCGCCACGTCGCGCGTGTCGCTCGCGTCCGCGTACAGCTCCTCCAGGGCCGCCTGGGCGCCGTCGAGGATCGGCACCAGCCGCCGGCCGGCATCGGTCTTGGTCGAAAGGGGGTCCTCGTGCGCTTGGGGCTCCCCGTCGTGCGCCTCGGGCTGCGCGCCGGGAGCGGGCTCGCTGTCAGGATGCCTGCGCTCGTCATACGGCCCGATCGAGCGCCGCACGCAGATCGTGCGCTCCAACAGGTCCACATCGCCCCAGCGCAACCCGATCAGCTCACCGCGGCGCAGACCCGTGTCCAGCGCGACCGTGAAGAACGACCGCCAGCTTGGCGAGCACTCGTCCAAAAAGAGCTTGATCTGCACCGGGCTCAGCTGCGTCCCGCGCGCCCTGCGCGGAGCCGCCCGGCGTCCCCGCGTGCGCGTCACGCCAGCCGGGTTCACGGCCACCAGGCCGGCGTCCTGCGCGAACGCGAACATCGCATGCAGATGACGACGGATCTTCCCCACGCCTTCCTCGCTGAGGCCCTGCGCGCGCAGCTTGGCCAAGAACGCCCCGATCTGCGCCGGACCGCAGTCGTCCACACGCAGCCTCCCCAGGCCCGGCGCCACGTGCTTGTAGAACGTGCCCCTGTAGTTGGCCGCCGCGCCGGGCTTCAGGTTCGGCTGCACGTGCTCGGCCAACCACAGCTGGCCCAATTCCAGCACCGACGTCCCGCACGGCACGAACCGCCCGTCCTGGACCTCTTCGCGCAGGTCGCGCGCCATATCGAACGCCTTACGCCGGTTCCTGCCAGCCGCACGCTCCACGTGGCGCCAGCGCGTCTCGCCCGTCTGCGGATCGATCACCCGCACCTTGGTGCGCACATAGAAGAACCCGTTGCGTTCACGCACATAACCACTGGCCATCAGCATTCACCCACCGGTATGTTATCGCCGATACGATAGGGGGCGTGGCCCCTTCGAGGGGAAAGGGACCACGCCCCGTGCTGCGGGTGTCCTCGGCGCAAACGGAGAGGGAGTCCGGGTGGCCGAGGCATCCCCGGGTGCCGTCCCTCCTGGACGGCGCTCGAGCTTTCAGAGGACGGCGATGGCTCATCTCAGTGCGCCTTGTGTTCGAGCTGGCTCAGATCGACCGCGCCGGCCGGAGCGGTGAGCGTGACGGGCTGGTTCCAGCCTTTGAAGGTGGTGTGGCTGGTCTCTCGTCCGTGTTGGTCGATCTCCAGCGGGTAGGGCGTACCGCTCGCGGCGATATAGATCGCGCCGGTGTAGAGCTTGCCCTTGGTCTTCAGTTCGATCGCCTTCTGACCGTTGATCGTGGTGAGAGGACCCTTGGTGAGCGAGAGGGTCGGGTTTTGCAAGAGTAGGGTGAGCTGCCCGCCTGGTTCGGTCAAGGCGGCTAATTCATGCAGCTGGGTTCCGTTGGCGGGCGCCTTCAACCATGTGCCCTGCGCTAGGTGTATGCCGATGCGTCGTGCCAGGTTCCTGTAGAACGCGGGGCCGCCCCTGACGTAGAGGGTGTTCCCGACCCTGATCGCCTCGCTCTCGCTGTCAAGGAACACGAGTAGCCCGCGACCACTGTTGCCGGTGAGCTGCAGTACGATCGTGCTCTCGGGCAGGAGCTTGGTCTTGGGCTTGCCCTGCGCTTTGCTGCGTAGGATCGCGGTGGTGTAGTACTGGCTCTTGACGTGTACCGCGCTCGCCTCGCGCGCCGCGGTCCTGCTCGCGGCGAGGATCTCGGTCGCCGATTTGGAGGCGAGGCTGTCGGTGGAGCCACCGCAACCGCCGAGCACGAGCGCGATCACAGCGAGGATCGCCACCACCGTGAGCAGACCACCCGTGCGCACACGCGCGATCAGACCACTACCAGTCATGTCAACCATGATGGCGGGCGGTCTTGCCGGCGGTACGCGAAGCCGAGTGAGCGCCGTAGCGCCTGCGCGCAAGGCTTTCGCAGGACGTGCGCTGCTTCTTTGCGTGCTTGTCCTGCTTGCGGCAAACGGCGAGCGCGAGGCTCGTGTAGCGCGCGTGCGCCTGCTGTTCGCACTTCACGCGCTTGGCCTTGGAGTGCTTGTAGTGCTTGCGGCACTGCGCAAGGGCCTGCTGCAACCGTTGCGCAAACGAAAGCTTCTTGACTTTGGAGCTCTTCACTTCACCGCAACCCTGCGCCGTGATCTTCGTTGTCGGTTCGATCGTTGCGCCGTCTTGGGCGACGATTCGTGTCGGCATTTCAAGACTCGCCTTGCACAGACTGTAGTCTTCTTTTTCGGGCACGTTGGCGGTGAAGATCGAGTCCGGACCGGACGGCAGTTCCGTTTCAAACGTCGTGAATGGCGCGTCGGGGGCTGCTTCGAACTTGGAGTATGTGATCCCTTCCTTGATGTCGGTCTTGCCGTCCAAGAGGATCTCCACACCTTCGCCCTGGAGCACGAACTCCACGTCGGGGAACGCCGCGCCACCATGGCTGACGAGATAGGCGGGACCTGTCAGGGGACTCTTCAGGACCGGAGTGTTCACGGTGGCGTGCCCGATCACCGCGTCCGCATCACACGACGCCGGGTTCGCGTTGAACGTGGCTTCGGTGCATGCCTTCTGCAGCGTCGTCAGCCTGGAGGACAATGCTTTGGGGAACTGCAGGTCCACTTTGGCGATGTTCGCCTGTCCCACCCCCGCGGAGGTGACCGTCACGTTCAGGCTCGTGCCTTCCGCTTTGCTGGCCTGCCCTTTGGTTGAGGCCGTGAGGGTCGGATCGAACGGGAGGCTCGCGCAACCTCCGACCTGGAACGGGGAGGAGACACCGGTGTCGGTCCCTTCAGAACCGTCCAGGGAGCCTGTGATGCTCATGCGAGCACAATTGGTGGGGTTCAGCTCGAATTCGGGCCGATCGACGCTCACGCTCAACCGTTTCAGATCGACGGGAACGCCTTTGAGGATCGTTGGCAGACCATCGCCGTGGGGTCCGGGAGCGGTGAGGATCGTGACCGCCGCTGTTTCCGGGTTGACTTCGATCTTCGAACGGACGTACACCTCGCCGAGATCGAACGGGCCCGCCTTCGCTTCGGTTTCATCGAGAATCCCGAACGGCGCGCCTTCATACCCAGCGGTCAGATACACGTTCCCGGGCAGCGTCACCGGTTCTGAGCCCACACCCGAACTGGCCAAGGAATGCCCGATCAGGCTGTCCGGACCACACGCCCACGGTTGACCCGCCGCGGGTTCCGGACACGGTGTCAACTTGGAGAGCAACGCGGAGATCCCGGGCGGCAGATGCACGCTCAAGCCCGTGAGCGCCTGCTGCCCATCAGGCTTTTCCAGCTGCAAGGAGAACCCGGTGAACGCGCCCGCCTGCGTGCTCGTGCTCTGCGCATCGAACGCCGGTGAGAACCCCAGCGGAGTGCTGGGCGCACAGTTTTCGGTGATCTCGAATTCTTCCCCGGCCGAGGTGCGGTCGACCGGGCTCGATCCGAACGGCAGCGACCACGGCATGAATTCAGCCAGCGTCGAGTAGGCGCCACACACCGCCGGGGTGGCCAGCGACGCGCGCTGCCCACCGAACAGTTCGACCCTCAGTTCTTCGAAGGGCAGTTGCGGGGTGTCACGGAAGGAGGTGGAGAGCTGCCCTGTGCCCTGGTCTAGGTGTCCTTCGCCGGCGAGCTTGACCAGCACCCCGGCTTCATGGTCTTCGGCAACCAGATACAGCGCTATCAGCGAATTGAACGGGTTCTTGTCCGCTTCCCCGTTAGGCGCCGGTTCAGCGAGATACAGCGCGCCTTCCAGTTCCCTGGGCAGCAACGGTGTCTTGATGTGCACCACCCCCACCTTCGACGCCGACGGGCACGACGGCGGAAGACCTCCTTCTTCCACGAACCTGAACGTCGGCGTGAACACGCCCACTTCCGCCGTCGGTTCCCGTTCGGGACCAAGGAATTTCTGGAAGCCCTCGAAGCCGACGCCTTCATAGGACGCGCCTTCCCGTTGCCTCTCCGGGCACGCTTCCAAGCCGTTCGCCGCCGAGGGGTTCAGTTGCACCCCCGCGGGCAGCGTCACGGTCGTGTCGCGCACATCGGCCTCCGCGCGACCTTCAGGGTTCGGTTCCACGGTCGGACCCTGCGGCAATTTCACGGTCACGCTCAACCCCGTCGGGGTGCTGGCTGAATGCACCGCCGGGATCTGCGCCGTTTCCGGCGCCACGCCAATAGTTGGTTCGAACGCCAGCGCGGCGCAATCGGTGAAACCGAGGGGTTCTTCCAGCGGACCGGACCACACATACGGCGGTGGTTTGACGTATCCCGCTTCCGTCCACGAGTCAGCTTCCAACGAGGCGCTGACGGGTTCCACAGCAGGATTCGCCGCGCACGACGTCGGCAGCGTCAACAGCGGCGTCTCGGGTAGTTCGCTCGAGACGGGACACGGGGTTGAGACTTCTCCCGTTTCGTGGTGCACGCCGCCCTCGATGCATTCCCAGCCGTGAGCTTGGTTGTGGCGGGGGTCACCGGGCACGCCCCAGACGGTCACCTGGCTGGAGAGCAGCCCCGCGATCGCGGTGGCGTTATTCACGCTCGCCACGACGCCGTAGTCGCCGCTCGGACTCACCGAGGTGTCGATGATCACCGGGACCAGGCCGAGTGCCTCGAAGCCGAACCGCGCCGGCTCGCCCTGCGAGGGCACGAGGTTGAACAACGGCACCGTCACGGTGTCCACGTGGAGTGCCTCAGGTTCGTCGATCGTGACGCTCGCGACGCCCACGACCGAGCCCGGCGGGCACTCATCGACTTCCGAGACCGGCGCGTGCGCGGTGAAGTCGGTCATCGCACACTGTTCGGTCGCCTGCGGGTCGCCGATCAGCCCCAGCGGCAGCGGGAAGCGCAGATTCCGCGGCAGCCCCGCCGGCTCGCGAGTTTCCGGCGTGCCGGTCTGGTTCAGCACCAGCGTGCTCGTCAGCTGGAACGGGTGTGCGCCCGCCTGCGTCGCCGGCGCTCCTTCCTGGTCATACGGCGCCAGTTCATAGCCGCTCGTCTGCACCCCGAACGGCGTCGGCGCACCACTGACCGTGACCTGCTGCGTGCTCGAGGAGCCGTGCGGGGCGCCGCCCTGCACGCTCATTTCATCGGGCAGCGTCGTGACGGTCCCCGGCGGCTCTTTGACCTTCACCCTGATCGTGACCGACAGCCGTTCATACGGGTAGAGAATCCCCGTGAAGGTGCACTGCAGTGTCGCCAGCGAGCAGCTCGGTGTTACGTGGCTGCCGTGAGCGGTGATCGCAAACGCTTTGAGCGCCACCGGCAGCGTGTCGCTGACGACGATCGGTTCGCCATTGGTCCCGCTGGCCGGCCCAGTGCCGAGATCGCTCGCCACCACCACGATCGCTCCCTGCCCTTCAATGCCCTTTTCCCCTTCGTGTTCGGGCGGCAGGTTGCTCGGCGTGGCTTCCGCGCCGATGCCCCACCACGGCGAGGGCGCTTCCGCGGCATACGCGGGTGTGACGCCCACCAGCACCAGCGCCATGACGCCCACAAGCGCGGCAAGCAGACGCCGCATCACTTTTTCCTCGCTTTCGGTTTGGGGCCGTAGAGCTTTCTCGCGTGCGCTTCGCATCCTTGGCGCTGGCGCTTGGCGTGAGGATGCTGCTTACGGCAGGCCTTCAGCGCTTTCGTGAGCTTCTGGGCCCTGGTCAACGGTTTGAGTTTGGTGCTCACCGTCACGCTCTTGACTTCATGTTTGGCCGCCGACGGGACGAGGTTGCCCGGCCCTGAGAACGCGCCGCTACCCGAAGCGCCGAGCACCCCCTGGGCGGGCGAGGAGGCCAGGTGGCATTCTTCGACGCTGCCACAGGACGTGCGCGCGCTTGGCGGCGGGGTCAGACACGGCGATTCGCTCGTGCAGACACGGGCGTCATAGATGTCAAACGCGTCGTCGCTGTCCTGCGGGGAGAGCTGCGCCACAGTGAGGAAGAACACGTCGTCGCCACTGGGCGTAGCTTCCAGGAACGCCGATTCTTTCTGCGAGCTGCCCGAGGAGATCAACGCCACGCAGCCGCCTACAGAGGTGCTCGGGCAGCTGCCCGTGCCGGCCGGCTCGTACTCGTAGGCGTTCTCCACACCCACCGCCTGCGTCTTGCCGCTGATGAGCTCTTCGCGGGTGGGTGCAGTGATCCCGGGCACGAGCGGATCGGCGCTGTCGAAGAACAGCCGCCCTTCATCGGAGAGGTAGCGCGACTGGTAGAGCGCGCCGGTGATGCTCTGCGAGGTCCAGCCCGGGATGCTGCCCGCCAGCCAGTGTTCGCGCCAGCTCTCGCGCCGGTCGACGAGCAGACCGATGGCTTCTCCGGCCTGTTCCTGATCGCGCACCCCGACAGGGCGTGCACCCGTGGGGTCACACGAGACGCACGTCAGGCCGGCGGTGCGGGAATCGTAGAGGTAGACCTCCTCGTCAAGCCGCTCGTCTGGGTGAACACTCGAGACGTCTTCGTTGTCGTAGCCGGTGAGGCTGCGCTGCGACATGAATGTCAGGTATCCCCCGTTCGGCGAGACCCGCACAGTCTGAAACGCCGGGTTTTCGCCAGACACGTTCGCTCCCTCATCCCAGTCCGGAGCGTCTTCACCGGAGAGGAGCGCGATGAATGTCGTCGTCCACTGCGTGCCTTCGTGGTGCAGCTCATACAGGTTCTCCTGCCCGGACTGCGCCGTTTCGCCGGCCGCGTTTTCGTTTTCTGCCAGCACGCCCTGCGCGACCACGAACACGCTCGAACCGTCTTCGCTTGCTCCGAGCACCGAACCCTGCACGGCGGCGTGTTCACCCGCATGCAACGGGATCGTCAGATCCCGCAGCGCACACGTCAGTTCTGCGCCTGTCTGGACCATTTCGCAGACGTACAGGTCGGTGATTTCCCTGCCGGGTTCAACGCTCGCGCCCGCCACGAGCGCCTGATCGTCGGTGAAGAACACGCGCGAACCGTCACCCGAGGCGGTCCGGAAGCGCGCCCCCGCGCTCGCTGGTTCGCTGACGCCCTGGGCCTTGTCCAGCTGGATCGTCGTTTCCGTTTCCAGGTCGCGCATGTACAGGTGCGCCGGGCTCTCCTGGCTGGAGGTCCAGATCACGCGCGAACCGTCGCTTGAGATCGCGTGCGCGCGAGTGTGGTAGTAGCCGAGCGCGACCGCGGGCGCGGGGCCTTTGCCTTCCGGCAGCTCGCTCACGAACCGCAGCTTTCCCCCCTGCGACCACTCGTACAGCCCCGCGCCCGAAGAGGACCCAGTCAAAGCGGCACCCGATTCGAGCACAACGTTGCGCAGATCCGGGGTCGCGTCGAGCAAGCCGACCTGCACGGGCAGGCGAGCTTCCGGAGCATTCGCCGGGCTGACCAAGGGCAGGAACCCCGGCGCCAGAAAGCCCGCGTTCGCTTCCGCTTCTGTGTAGCCCTGCTGCTCCGCGGCTCCCGGTGCGATCGGCCGATCGTCGCGCAGATACGCCGTCTTGCCCGTCACACCCGGCGCGAGTGGCGGTTCGGCGACGTACGGTTCCACCAGCGCCAGCGACAGATCGGGCGAGAAGAACTGGTACTCGGGAGCGCTGTAGTTCGCGCCCGCCCCGCGGTCCTGGGGTGTGGCGATGTCCTGCGAGCTCCAGTCTTCCGGACCGCGCGTCGAGAGCACCTGCTGTGGTTCGAAGCTGCGGTTGCCCTGCACTTCTTCTTCGATCGCGCCATTCGCGACATACGTGATCGCGTCACCGTCTTCGGCGGCGAGGATCCAGCCGCCTTCGCGGGTCAGCGCTTCGATCGGTGCGCCGTGCTTGTCCGGCGGGGAGACCATCTCCCACGCCCGTCCGTCGGGCAGCCCGCTCAGCACCGCTCCGAGGACCGTGAACTCCCGTTCAGGACTGACGATCGTACCGGCCGTGTTTTCCGCGATCAGCCGGTAGTGGTAGGTTCCCGGCGCCAGCCCGCTGACTTCCCAGCTCGCTTGCCTGTCCCCGAATCCCGCGAACCCTTCACCCAACTCCAGGCTCGGCGAAACCGTGCACGCACCAGGACCGGTCGCGCAGCTCTGACTACCATATTCGAAGCGATAGTGGCTCACCGACCCCGCCGGGTTCACCTGTGCGCTCAACGACCGCGCATACGGTGAGGACGGCGAGCCGGCGAGCGCCTGCAGATCCTCGACCACGGGCTTCCCCGCCCCTTCGAGCGGGAACACCTCCAGATCGCCCGACGCGGCATCGCTCACGAACACCGTACCGGTCTGCTGATCCACCGCGACACCCCCACCTTCAACGAGACCAGCAGCTTCCAGTGCCTGCACCAACCCTCCTTCTCCTGCAGCGAACTGGTCGACCGCGGTCACCTTCCCGGTTGCGGTTGGGGTGAGGCTGTCCGCATACACATCGCCCTGTTCATCCACTTCGTTGGCGGGCACATCAAGCGTGTTCACCGCGACCGCATTGGTCACGCCCGCCACTTCGACTACCCCGAGCGGCAGGCCGGTGAGCCCTTCAAGCTTCTCGATCCGCCCGCCTTCGACCCCGGCGAAGAAGTCGCCTTCCCCGCCGACCGCGAACCCGGGCGCGCCATTCAACCCCGTTTCCAGCGATTCCGCGCCCTGATTGACCGTCGCGTCGCTGAACCGGTCGATAACCCCGTCCGCCTGCCACACGAACAGCGAACCTGCGGAGTCGACCGCCACCCCCTCGATAACCCCGAACGCGGCGTTTCCAAACATTTCGATCGTTCCCTGCAGCACGCCTTCGGCATCGAACTTATAGATGACATTGCTCGCCTTCCCCCCCACCACGTACACATCCCCCACCGACGGATCTTCAGCCGCCGCGCAAGCCTTGCCTGCACTAGTTGTGCAGTCGTCCACCGTGATCGCGGTCGGCGCGGTCTTCTCGCCAAACACCCGCACGAGCTGCTCCCCATCGAGTTCCCCCTTCCCGTTCACGACCGGTTCCAGCTCCACCACGCGCTTCTTCCCATGATCGGAGACATACACATCCCCCGTCGCATCGTTCACCGCCACCCCCTGCGGATCAGACAGCTTCCCTTCCCCTTTCCCCTCGAACGAGAAACCGAACACATGCCCCCGCTGACTGATCGCCAACGCCGGCGCACACCACAACAGCGAGAGCCCCAGCAGCGCGCCCGCAAGCACCACCGGCCACCGCCGCACGCCTGACCCTCGCATACCCCTCAACGATCCCATCGAACCCTCTTTATCTCTCTCATCCGCTCACGCTGTGAGGGTGTGCGAGGGGCCCAACCAGCAACCCCACGCACACCACTCTTGCTGTTTTTTGTCGTTTTTGTAGTTTTCAGCTAAACGGGTCGGGATTTGTCACTCCGGCCAGCCCCGCGAAGCGGGCTTTCCGGCCGGATGACAAACCCGATCCCGTTACGCTTTGATCTCCGCATAACCTTCTTTCAATGTATTCACGTTCGTGATTTGCTCACCAGCTGAGCTCCACTCGTACGCTTCTTCGTAGGGGCTGCCGGGGCCGGACGCCAGATACGATTCCAGCACCTCCAACGGACCGCCTTCGAAGCGGTTGGGAATGTTTTTGGTGATCTGCATCTGTTCTGTAGGAAGTTCGCAGTTTTCGACGCTCACCACTTTGCATTCAGTGGGAGTGATTTCGTCCCGATAGTTCTGGGTGAAGGTGTGCGTCATCACGTTGACCGGCGTGACCGGCGAGATGACGCCGTCGTTTCCGTTGGGTGTACCAGGAGTGGTATCGCTGGCGGATTCGTAGAACGAGCCCTCCGTGACGCTCCCCACACCCACGTGGACCGCGATCTCACCGCGAGCCACAAAGAATTCGGCGAATTGCGCTCCCCCGCCTGCGGCGGGTTCGAGCAGCACACCGACTTCGTGGTTTGGTTTGTTGATGTAGCCGAGCCTTCCCTTCAACAGGTTCACCTGAATTTCGCCTGCCGGAAGGCCTGCGCTCGTGGCTGGCGTACCAATCGCAATACAGCTTTTGAAGCGCACCGACACGTTCACGATTTCTTTGGTACCAGCTGCTTCCCCGGTTGCGTTCTCTTTTTGGCATTCCACAATGGGGTTCGAGTTCACCGTGTAACCGTTGTGTTCGGTGCCCACGCAGTCCCTGCGGGGCGACTGTGCCACTTCCGGAAATTCGATCACTTCTCCTTCTATTTCAATTACCTCGGTTTTGCCGTTATAACATTCGGCGATGATGTTCTGCAGAATGCCAGCGCCGCCTTCACCGGTGAATTTGTCGCTGGGCGTCTGTTCGTAATGGCCCTTGTGATCCGGCGCGCCGTGCTTTTCGGCCACCGTCTTACATTCAGATTCGGTGTAGTTGCCGTGCTTCTGCGCTATACACGTGGCAGCCTGGCCCGACTTGACTTCGTAGTGGCCCTTGTGATCCGGCACGCCGTGCTTTTCGGCCACCGTCGCACACTTTTCTTCGGTGAAGTTACCGTGCTTCTGCGGCACGCAACCAGCCCATTCCGGTTCCGCGGCAGACGCGCTACCCGCCGCGAACACGGCCGCCAGCGCGAACGCCGCGACGAGGCACAGCCCCATGATCTTGAAATGTCTCACTACCCATCACTCCCTTTCGTCTTCTCGATTAGCACTACTAGCTTGTCCTTGCCATCCGGCAAAGTTCGTCCAGGGCGCTCTCACATCGCAGCTGCGCTCCCCGCCGCCGGGGAAACGCTAAAAACGTGGGCTGCTTTTTTGACAGCTACGCAAACTTCTCTGGTGGAGATATGAGGTTTGTGTGCTTGCCGGATATGTGTCAGTTTTGAGTTGAGCTCCACAGATGTTGGTTGCCGGTCTGCGACCGGCGAACCCATGTAAGAGGCGATTGATCGCCTCTTCTGGAAAACCATCACGCCTGCTCTCGAACGCGCCGGGGTGAACCCGCGGAGGCCACACCGCCTGTCAGCCGCAGGACGCGCTCACCCTCGGAGGTGAGCCGCCACGCGTTCGGCTCGCCCCACTCGATCCCGTGACCGAGGTTCTCGATCACCCCGCGCTGCGCCAGGCGGGCGAGCAGCTTGGAGGTCTGCCCCTCATCGCTCAGCCCCGCGCTCTGCGCGATCTGGCGGTTGCTGGAGCACGGCGCCGCGGCGATCGCGCGCAACACCAGCATCGTGCGATGCGTCGCGCGCACCGGCAAGCGCAGGCCGCGCAGTTCGGCAGTGTCCGGGGTCGTCTCCCGAGCGGGCGCGGACATGCCCGCGAGCTCCGCCCGCGCCACGGCCTGACCCAGATACGGCGCGACGATGAACGCCATCAACGCCGGCGCGAGCTCAACGAACGGCCCGCGATCGTCTGCGGGCAGACGCTTGGCGATCACCGCGACGACGCCACCGGCCATCAGCTCGCCGGTCAGCTGCGGCTCGGGCATAAGCTCGCCGACCACCAGCGGGCCGCCGTCGTCCAGAAGCCCTGTCAGCACACCCAGCACGCGCTGAGCGCAGCGCGGCGTAAGCGCCACGTCCGCCACCGGTGCCTGACCCACCAGCAGCCGACCCAACTCGGGCTCGTCATCGAAGAAACCCAGAAACGCCACCACGCCCGCACGCACCCGCGCGAGCCACGAGCCCTCCCGCCCGGCGGCCTCATCGACGGCCTGCGACAGTCGCGCGAGCGCCTGCTCGAACGCCTGCAGGCGTCGCTCTTCGCTAGCATGAAGAATCTCGCGGGAGCCGCTGTGTGACACGCCCGCAGCGGTGTTCACAGTCCAGGCCAGACGGGGCTCACTTGCGCGCTCAGCGCCGCTGACGGAGCCATCGGAGGATGTGCGCGGCCCGTGTTTTCAGGCTTTTCTGTCCCGGGCGGCTCGCCGGCGAGGGTTCGTTCTTGACAAGCACGCCGGTTTCTGCTCTAATTCCCCACAACGTTCCATCAGATTTCAGGGGATGATGCAGCGCATTTGAGGAGAGGGACCGTGGAGGGACGCGAGGAGGGAACCATGGATGGCGGGACGCAAATCGAGGGCCAGAGCCCGAATAAGGGGTCAGTCGCCGTGACCGTTCAAACGCCCCACGCGGCCAGTGACCCCCGTCTGGCCTGGTCCCGGTACGCGCCTTTAGGCCAGTAGCCGCAGGGCCCGCCGAGCCGCTTCCCACGCTTAGCCCTCAGATCTGACGCACCCGTGTCGCGAGCCATCCCCCGGACCACGATGCGGCGCCGGCGACAGCCGCGGGACATGGGACATGTCGGGGGCGCGGCCCACGCGCCCGTACATCCGCGCGGCGCCGCGCGCGCGGTACGCTTACCTGCATGCGCGCATTGGTTGTGGACCCCCCCACGGCGGGACTCCAGGAGCTGCTCGAGCGCCGGCGGCGCTCGGGTCTCGATCGCCTGGACGAGGTATGGGAGGGTGTCTACCACATGGTTCCCGCCCCCTCCGGACCCCACGCCACGATCGAATCGCAGCTCCACGCGATCCTCAGGCCGCTTGCCCACCGGGCGGGTCTGACGATGATCGGCCAGTCCAACCTCGGCGAATCGGAAGACGACTTCCGCGTGCCGGACAGCGCCCTGCACCGCAGCCGCCCCGAAGGCGTGTGGAACCCGACCGCCGCCCTGGTGATCGAGATCGCCTCCCCCGGCGACGAGTCCTGGGAGAAGCTCCCCTTCTACGCCGCCCACGACGTCGACGAGGCGCTGATCGTCGACCCCGCCACACGCTCGGTCCACTGGCTCGCCCTAAGAGAGGGCGAGTACCACCCGATCGAGCGCAGCGGCCTGATCGACCTGAGCGCAAACGAGCTGGCCGGGCAGATCGACTGGCCATAGCCGGGGGCGGCGACCGCAGCGCAACCCCACGCAAGCGCAAACACTACGCTCCTCTCGCATCGGGGAGACAGGATTCGAACCTGCGACCGCCCGGCCCCCAGCCGGGTGCGCTACCAGACTGCGCCACTCCCCGTGGCGGCATCGATTCTACGGACATGTCAGTCGCGTGCCGGCGTCCGGTCGTTGGCGGACCTTTCGACGAGATCGCCACCTGCGACGCAGTTTGTGCAAACTGTCATCGTCGGCGAACCGCTCTTCGGGCCGGATTCGCGCGCGCGGGGGTAGCTCAATGGTAGAGCCTCGCCCTTCCAAGGCGATGATGCGAGTTCAATCCTCGTCCCCCGCTTACCCCGGCCGCGCGCCTTTGCGCTCCTCGACCGGCACCTCCCCGCCCTCCCCCGTCAGCCCCGGCGGCGGCCACGGGCCGAACCAGTTGTCGCGACCGCCGTCGAGCGTGATCGTCGACCCGTTCAGCGCCCGTCCCAGCGGCGAGCACAGCAGCGCCACCAGCCACGCGTGCTCCTGCGGGCGGCCCAGCCGTTGCATCGGCACCGAGCGCGCCATCCCGGCGCGGACCGTGTCCGGGTACTTGGCCATCGCCTCCGTGTCGAAGTGCCCCGCCGCGACCGCCGTCACGGCGATCCCGCGCGCGGCCCAGCGCTCGGCCAGTTCGCGCGTCAGCGCCTCGGCCGTCGCCCTGGCCGCGCCCGAATGAGCCATGCCCGGCATCCCGTGATGCGGCGACAAGGTCACGTTGACGATCGCGCCCCCCCGCGCGCCCTTGCCCGCACCGGCAACCTCGCCCTCGGGCGCGCGCGCGCCCTCGCCCCCGCGAAAGCCCTCGTCTCCGCCCTCGCCCACACCCTCGCGCATCTCCTCCGCGGCGCCCGCCCTGTGCTCGACCTCGCCGCCCATGCCGAGCTCGACAGCAGCTTCGGCCATGTTCAGCATCCCCTCCACGTTCAGCCGCCACACCGCCCGCCAGCCCTTGGCGACGATCGACTCCGCCGGCGTGAAGTACTGCCCGCCCGCGTTGTTCACGAGCGCGTCCAGCCTGCCACAGCGCTCCAGCACGGTCTCGACCAGCCGCCGCGCGTCGTCGCGCTCGCGCACGTCCCCCGCCACCCAGTCGGCCGCGGCGCCGATCTCCGCCACCGCCTCCCGCAGCACCTCCTCGCGCCGTCCGGCGATGAGCACCCTCGCCCCGCAGCGCGCGAGCTCGATCGCCGTGGCCTTGCCCAGCCCCGTCCCGCCGCCGGTCACGAGCGCGACCCTGCCGTGCAGCAGCCGCACAGCGAAGATCTCCGAGGGCGCGGCGTCTGGCATGCGCGCGATCATACGAGCGTGGCCGGTCCGTCAGTGAGCAGGCGCGCGCGCTGGATCGCGGCGGGGGGGCTCCTCGCGCTGCTCGGCGCCGTCGCGCTCGGCGGGTATGAGTACGAGCGTCACCGCACCGGCTCCATCTACCACCCCCATGCGCGGTTCATCTCCCAGCCCTCCCCAACCCTGCCCGCGCACGGCCCCGCGCGGTACGCCTGGCCCCTCTACGGCTACTCCCCCGACCACACCCGCTTCTTCCCCGCGCCCGCGCGCGTGTTCCCACCGTTCAGGAAGCTGTGGGTGCGCACCGGCGACTCGCTGCTGGAGTTCCCGCCCTCGCTGCAGGGCGATCACATATTCCAGCTCGCCGACGACGGCGTGCTCAGCGCGATCAACATCCACACCGGCCACTCCTTCTGGCAGCGGCGCATCGGCTCGCTGGCGGCATCCACGCCGGCGGCCGTCGGCGACGTCGTGTACGCGACCGTGCTCGCGCGCTCAGACGGCGTCGCCAAGGGCGAAGTCCTCGCGCTCGCCGACGCCACCGGTCGCATCCTGTGGTCGCGCGCCCTGCCCAGCCCCAGCGAGTCCTCGCCACTGGTGGCCGGCGGTCGCGTCTACCTCGGTTCCCAGAACGGGACCGTCTACGCGCTCTCCGCCCACGACGGCAGCGTCATCTGGGTCTACCACGCGGCCGGCGCCGTCAAGGCCAGCCCGACGCTCTCAGACGGCATCCTCTACTTCGGCGACTACTCCGGCCACCTCCAGGCGCTGGACGCGCGCACCGGCAGGCGCATCTGGGACAGCGGCTCCGAAGGCGCGCTCCTGGGCAGCGGCACCTTCTACTCGACCGCCGCGGTCATGTACGGGCGCGTATACCTCGGCAACACCGACGGGCGCGTCTACGCCTACGACGCATTCACCGGTCGCCTCGACTGGGCGGTGCAGACCGGCGCCTACGTCTACGCCTCGCCCGCCATCGTCAACGCCCCCGGCCTCGGACCCACCGTCTACATCGGCTCCTACGACGGCACCTTCTACGCCCTGAACGCCCGCACCGGCCGCGTGCAGTGGCAGTTTCACCCCGGCGGGCGCATCTCCGGCTCGGCGACGATCGTCGGGCGCGTCGTCTACTTCGCCGACCTCGCCCGCCACCGCACCTACGGCCTCGGCATCTCCACCGGCAGGCTCCTCTTTCAGATGCACACCGGCTCGTTCGACCCCGTCATCAGCGACGGGCAAAACATCTACCTGACCGGCTACACCGGCCTGTATGGGCTGGCCCCCACCGGGTAGCCCTCCAGGTCGCGACCGCCGCCCCATAGCCCCACGGCGACTGACTGGAGCGTCACCTGCATCGAAACGGAGCACCACGCAGGGCCGCCCCCAAAAAAACCCGAACCCGGATCTCCTAACCTGTGCAGGCGCCACCCAACCCCAATGCCCGGCTCAACGAGAACTTCGCCGCGACCACGATCGGCCCCGGCGCGCGGGCGCGCACGTAGGTCCAGCCCCCCGGAGCGCTCGCCACGCAGCCCCGCCCCGAGACGACCGTGAAGTAGCGGGTGTAGTGGATCCGCGCCAGCAGCGTCCCCGCCGCGCGCGCGTCCAGCGCGAACGTTTCGCTCCCCAGCGCCGTCAACCGGCCCGGCCCCTCCAGCAGCGGCGTCGCGTCGCGCACCGCATACACGCGCCAGTGCCTGCTCGAGAACACCGGCCGCAGATACGCCAGCCCGCCGCGGATCAGCCTCCCCTCCTGGGCGCTTGACGGGTCGAGCGCCACGTCCGGCAGCGCCACATACGCGACCGCCTGTTCGTCAAGCCAGGCTCGATATGAGCCCGCCGTCAGCCCCGGCTCCAGCAAAACCGAGTCATAGCGCTCTTCCAGCTGCTTCTCCCAGCCCCGCGCCAACGACACGCTCGGCGCCAGCAGCGCGGCCTCCCAGTGTGAGCGGGTCAGCGGCACCTCCACGCGCTCAAGACTCGCGCCGTGGCCGACCAGGTAGCGCTCAAGCGGCGCGTAGTAGCTTGCCTGCGTCGCCTGCGATCCGGCCACCGCCGCCGTCTCGCGCACCGGGCCCCACACGATCCACACCGTGCTGAGACACAGCGCCGCCCCGACCGCCGCCGACCGGAACACCGACGCATGCGCGCGCGCACCCCCTGTTGCCGGCATGAACGGGGACAGGCCCCGCGACGCCGGCGACGAACCCCGCCGCCGGCGCTCTCGCCGCCGGCGGGCCGGCGCGCCGCTGCCGGCGAGCGCGCACAGCAAGAGCGGCCCCGCCAGCAGCACCCCGTAGCGCTCGACGTTGCCGCCCATCGGCGTGTGCACGACCAGACAGCACCCGCAGGCGGCCAGATACACGACCGCTCCCACCCTCAGCACCCGCCCGTGGCTCGCCCCGCGCCCCAACGCCCACAGAAACGCGCACACCACGAGCACGGTCGCGGCGAACGACGTCGCCGGATATGACTCGTACCCGCCTTCGCCAAACAGCGCCCGCACCGGCACGAGCACCAGCGCGACCGGGCCGGCGATCGCCACGAGGGCCCGCGGCGCGCGCCACTGGAGCGCATACGTCAATCCCGCGAGCGCCAGCAGCATCCCCGCGACCGGACTCGCGGCGGCGCACATCCCCGCCAGCACGGCCGCTGCCAGCAGGCGTTCGCGGTAGAGCGCGTACACACATCCCAGCGCGATGCTCACGCCGAGCGCAAACGTCACCCGCCCGCTCCACACATCCCCGACGGCGGCCACGGCGAACAGGCACGCGCCGAGCCGCACGCACAGCTCGCGACCGTAGGAGCCGAGCACGATCCGCTCGAACAGCGCAACCGAGCAGAGCACCGCGCAGACCGCCAGCGCGCGCATCCCCGCAAGCGAGGCCAGCGGCGCGAACAGCAGGCTGTAGCCGGGCAGCGCATGGCCCGCGTACCAGCGCTCGTCGAACACCCCGAACCCGACGCGCTCGTACAGCCCGAGCCGGTAGGTCTGCGCCGCCAGGTCCGGCGTGCGCGGGTCCACCGCCAGCCACGCGCCCAGCAGCACGGCGGCCAGCGCCACCGCGACCGGCGCCGCCGACGCAGATGAACCGGCCGGGACCCGATTCGCTACCCGACCGGGCCCCGGCTCGTACCTCTCAAAACCGGCGAGCGGTCTCGAAGTAGCGTCGCCGGTCCGCGTCACGATGGATGGTGTCTGCAGGCGTCGCCCCAACCCCGGCAGCTATAAGTGACGTGGACCCTGGACAGCACACCCAGATCATGACGCCCACACGCACAACACGCCCAGCACGAGCAGCCATCGGCCTGGCGATGGCCTGCGCGTTCGCCGCGATCGCCGCGGGCTGCGCCTCGACCGGACAGCCGCCTCCGATCGGCGCAGGCGAACTGGCCGAAGCGCAGACGTTCCCCTACTACCGGATCTACTGGGCGGGACCGCGCTTTGAAGGGCAGCCGCTCGTCGCCGCGGACGGGCGCAGGAGCTACAACAGCGAGGTCGGCGACAGCGTCTACTACGGCGACTGCGCTCGCGGCCATGGCGTGTTCGGAGGAGGCGGCTCGTGCACGCTGCCGCTGCAGGTCACGACCGTGATCTACCGGCTGCACTCAAACCAGCCGCTCGGCGCCCAGCGCAACACGCTGATCCGCGGCGTGCCCGCGACCGTCTACGACGAAGGCCGCTCGATCGAGCTCTACAGCGGCCGCTTGTCGATCGACATCTTCTCCGACTCCTTCGCCCACGCATACGCGGCGGCGCTTTTGCTGCGCCCGCTGAACGCCTCCGGATCGCCACGGCGCCCGCTGCCGGCACCGGTCTACTGCCCCGGGCTCTACGGGCGCCTGCAACCCTCGCTGCAGCGCGCGATGGCCAGCCTCCCGGGCCACGCCTGCCAGCAGGCCGCGGCGCAGGTCGCGTTCACGGACAGCCTGCGCCTGGCTGCGGCGGGCACGCGGGCGCGACGGGACGGCGAGCTCCCCGCGGATGCTGAGGAACGCCGCCGAGCCGATCAGCGCGGGCACCCACAGCGAGACCGCCCGGTAGGTGACCACGGCCGCGAGCACCAGCGATGCGGGGCGCACCCCGAACAGCAGCAGCATCCCGAACAGCCCGCCTTCCACGGCGATCAGCCCCGCGGGGATCGGCAGCGAGTTGGCAAGCATGCCCACCAGGTAGGCCATCGACACCGCCCAGAACGACGGCGCCGGACCGTAGGCGAGCAGGCACGCATACAGCGCGCCGACGTCGAACAGCCAGTAGGCGACCGCTCCCAGCAGGCGCCAGTCCGGTGGCCGCGCGCGGATCAGCTCAAGCGCGTCGAACACGCCGCCGCTCAGCGCCGTCAGCGCGACGTACATGCGCCCGCGCGAGCGTATCCGCCGTGCTGCGCCACGGCGCGCCCACGCGGCCAGCGCGACCGTGCCCGCGATCACCGCCACAGCCGCCGCGGCGGGCAGCAGCGTCAGCAGCGGGTTGCGCGAGCCTCCCAGCAGGCCGAGCCACATCGGCACGCCGATCAGCGCGGTCGCGGCGACGTTGACCGCGCTCGTGAGCACGAAGATCAGCACCGAGCGCTTGGCGATGCGCTCCACCGACACGCCCCTTACGCGCAGCACCCAGGCGCCGAGCGCGATGCCCGCCAGGCCGCTGACCGAGACGACCGAGTTGACCGCGAGCTCTGAGAGCGACAGGCGCGAGATCAGCCGCCGCCCGAGCATCCCGAACACCAGGCCGAACAGCACGACATAGCCGGCGCACGAGAGCAGCTCGAACCCGACCCCGGCGGCCACCCAGCCGAGCTGAGCGTGGCCGATGCGATCGGCCGCCGCGCGCAGCCCCGGCACGGCGAGCAGCAGGGCGGCGACGAGCGCGAAGAAGACGGCCAGGCCGACGATGCTGTTGCGCAGCGTGCGCGACTGAGCCGACATCGCGGCGGCGGCGGCGGCGGCGTTGGTGGCCTCGGCGGCGTCCGGCGCCGCTGAGACATCCTCCTCTATTGAGCTCTCACCAGCGATACCTGGCACTCCCTTCGCTTTAATCACCTTCATGGCCGAGCAACCCGCTCACATCCTCGTCGTCGACGACGAGCCTGCGGTACAGAGCGCGCTGTCGCGAGCCCTCACGCTAGAGCACTACACCGTCGCTCAGGCGACCGACGGCCAGCAGGCGCTCGAACGCCTCGGCGCCGACCGTACGACGCGGTGATCCTCGACGTGGCGATGCCGCGCGTGGACGGCATCGAGGTGTGCCGGCGGCTGCGCGAGGGCGGGGATCGCACGCCCGTGCTGATGCTGACCGCACGCGAACAGATCGACGACCGCGTCGCGGGCCTCGATGCCGGGGCCGACGACTACCTGGTCAAGCCGTTCGCGCTGCGCGAGCTGCTCGCGCGCGTGCGCGCGCTGCTGCGCCGGGCCGGGCGAGGAGGACGACGAGGATGAGCAGGAGCGCGCGCTCGCCTTCGAGGACCTGCGCCTGGACCGCCTCGCCCACGAAGCCTGGCGCGGCGAGCGGGTGCTGGCGCTGACCCGCACCGAGTTCCTGCTGCTGGAGATGTTCCTGCGCCATCCTCGCCAGGTGCTGACGAGATCGGCGATCTTCGAAGGAGTCTGGGGCTATGACTTCGGCGCCACGTCGAACTCGTTGGGCGTCTACATGGGCTATCTGCGCCGCAAGACCGAGGCCGCGGGACGAGCCGCGGCTGCTGCACACGGTGCGCGGCGTCGGCTACGTGATGCGCGCGTCATGAGGCGCCTCGGCCCCCCTGAACGCCCTGCCGTCAACGTCCATGGCCGCCCGCGCGTGCGCAGGGCGAGCATGAGATGAGCTTCCGGCGGCGCATCACGCTCGTGTCGGCGGCCGCGGTCGCGGTCGCGGTGCTGCTCGCCTCGGTGCTGGTGTACGTGCTGACCTCAACCAGCTGCACGGCCAGGTCGACGCGCAGTTGCGCAACCGCTCGGACAACCTGCGTCTGATCGAGCGCCACCCGTCGCACCGGCACGACAACCCGCTGCTGGACGCCCTGGGCAGGAGCTCCTCGGCGCAGCAATTGTTCGAAAGCGGACAGTCGGGCAACGCGCTCGGCAACGTCTCGCCGCGGCCCAACCAGGTGCGCGGCTACCAGCAGCTCGTCGACGCCAGGGAGCGGTGCTGTTCAGGTCCCCAGCAAGAACGTGACACTGCCGGTCGAGGCGCGCACGCGCGCGCTCGCGGCGGGCAAAGGCGAGATCTTCTTCCGCGACGCCACGGTCAACGGCGTGCAGCTGCGCATCCTCGCCGAGCACATCGCGCCCGGGCGCGTCGTCCAGTTCGCCCAGCCACTGACCGAAGTCAACGAACTGCTCGAGCCATCTGCGCCTGATCCTGGTGCTGCTCGGCCTCGGCGGGATCCTGCTGGCGGCGCTGCTCGGACGGCTGGTCGCGCGCGCCGCTGTGTTGCCCGATCAGGCGGCTGACGCGAGCGGCCGAGCACGTCGCCGAGACTCAGGACCTGACCCAGCGCATCGCGCCGGCCGGCGAAGACGAGATCGGGCGGCTGGCGGTCAGCTTCAACGCGATGCTCGACGCGCTCGAGCGCTCGATGGGCGCGCTGGACGAGTCGGTGCACGCTCAGCGCCAGCTCGTCGCCGACGCCTCGCACGAGCTGCGCACTCCGGTGACGAGCCTGCGCACGAACATCGAGATCCTTCAGCAGGCCGGCGACATGGACATGCAGCGAGCGCGACTGCTGCTGGGCGACGTGGTGCAGCAGATCGAGGAGCTGACACTGCTCGATGAACGACCTGATCGACCTGGCACGCGGCGAGGAGCTGAACGCCGGCGCCGAGGACGTGCGCCTGGACATGGTCGTGGAAGAGGTGCTCGAGCGCACGCGCCGTAACTCGCCGGCCACACCGATGCAGGCAACGCTCGAACCGGTGCTCCTCAGCGGCGTCGCGGCCCGTCTGGCGCGGGCCGTCGTCAACCTGATCGACAACGCCGTCAAGTACAGCCCCGCGGGCGAGCCCGTCGAGATCGAGCTGCTGGTCGATCGAGGATCACGTGGATCGTCGATCGGCGGGGCACACAGCCCGAAGGGCTGGGTCGGCGGCAGCGACCCCGATCGAGGAGCGGGTGGATCGGGTGGAGCGGGTGGATCGTCGATCGGCGGGGAGCTGACCGTTCGCGATCACGGACAGGGCATCTCCGCCGAGGACATGCCGCACGTGTTCGACCGCTTCTACCGCGGCGCCGAGTCGCGCGGGCGTCCCGGCTCGGGACTGGGACTGGCGATCGTCAGGCAGGTCGTCACCCAGCACGGCGGCACGGTCACCGCCGAGCGCGCTCGGAGCGGCGGAACGCTGATGCGGGTCAGGCTGCCGGGTGCCGAATCGCTTGGCCCGGACGGACGGGCGAGACCGCGGAGTCCGGCCGGCGTTGCGGAAGCGAGCGTCCACGTGTCCAGGTCGAGCCCCGGCGCCAGACACGGCTGGGCCCGTGCCCGAGCCCGCGCCTCCGTGTCTGTCGGCATGTCGCAGCGCGCGCTTGCGGAACAGGGCCGGGAGCAGGCCGTAGCGGCGGCGAAACGCATGCGCGAAGTGCGAGGAATGGGCGTAGCCGACCAGGCGCCCGACGTCGCCGATCGGGATCGCGCGCTGCTCTACCAGCAGCTGCGCGGCGACGGACATCCGCCGCGCGTACAGATCCTCGTGCGAACGAGTCGCCGAACCGCGCGTACGCGCGCTGGAGCTGCCTGGGCGAGGTCGATAGCGCGCGGGCGACCGCGGCGAGCGTCAGCGGGCGCCGGTAGTGGCGGGTCACGACCACGCGCGCCGAGCAGATACAGGCGGCGGTGCTCGCTGAGCGTATCGCGGTGCACATGTTCCTTTATCCGACTGCTCGCCGAACGGGACATCAGAACGGGACATCTATTCCTCGCCGAGCTCCAGCACGGCCAGGAACGCCTCCTGGGGAACCTCGATGCGCCCGACCTGCTTCATCCGCTTCTTGCCCTCCTTCTGTTTGGCCAGGAGCTTTTTCTTGCGCGTGATGTCCCCGCCGTAGCAGCCGGCGATCACGTCCTTGCGAAACGCTTTGACCGTCTCGCGGGCGATCACATGCGAGCCGATCGCCGCCTGGATCGGCACGTCGTACTGCTGGCGCGGAATCCGCTTGCGCAGCTTCTCGGTCAGCGTGCGTCCCATCTCATAGGCCTTCTCGCGGTGCACGACCATCGACAGCGCGTCCACCGGATCGCCGGCGAGCAGCACGTCGAGCTTGACCAGGTCCGAGGGGCTGCACCCGGTCGAGCTCGTAGTCCAGCGAGGCGTACCCTTTGGTGCGCGACTTCAGCTGGTCGAAGAAGTCGAGCACGATTTCCGCCAGCGGCAGCTGATAGGTCATCTGCACCCGCTCCGGGCGACAGGTAGTGCATCCCGGAGTGCTCGCCGCGACGCTCCTGGCACAGCTCCATCACCGCTCCGATGAACTCTTTCGGGGCGATCACCTGCGCGGTGATGAACGGCTCTGAGATCTCCTCGATCGTCCCCGGATCGGGCATGTCGGAGGGGTTGTGCACCTCGATCTCCTCCCCGCTGGTCAACGTCACATCGAACTCCACCGAGGGCATCGTCGCGAGCAGCTCCAGGTCGTACTCGCGCTCGAGCCGCTCGCGCACGATGTCCATGTGCAGCAGGCCCAAAAAGCCGCAGCGAAAGCCGAAGCCGAGCGCGTCCGAGGTCTCGGGCTCCCACGACAGGGCTGCGTCGTTCAGAACCAGCTTCTCCAGCGCGTCACGCAGATCCGGGTAGCGGTCGGAGTCGATCGGGAACAGCCCGCAGAACACCATCGGCTTGACCTCCCTGTATCCCGGCAGCGGCTCGGTGGCCTCTCGTTGGGCGCCCACGCGCGCGCGAGTAGTCAAAGTGTCGCCCACGCGCAACTGGGTCACGTCCTTCAACCCCGTGATCAGGTACCCGACCTCGCCGGCCGCGAGCTGGTCGGTTCCGATCATCTGCGGGCTGAACACGCCGATGTCGTCGATGTCGGCCTCGGTCTGAGTCGCCATCGCGCGGATCGCCTCCCCCTTTCTGAACACCCCGTCGACGACGCGGATGTAGGCGATCACGCCGCGGTACTGGTCGAACTCGGAGTCGAAGATCAGCGCTCGTGCCGGTGCGTGCGGGTCGCCTCGGGGCGGCGGCACCCGTTTGATCAGCTCCTCAAGCACCTCTGGCACGCCCTCCCCAGTCTTGCCGCTGATCTTCAGGATCGACTCCGGCGGCTCGCCGATCAGCTCGCTCACTTCGCCGGCCACCCGCTCGGGCTCGGCGCCGGGCAGGTCGATCTTGTTCAGGCACGGGATCAGCTCCAGCCCGGCATCCACCGCCAGATAGGTGTTCGCGACCGTCTGCGCCTCCACCCCCTGCGCCGCGTCAACGACCAGCAGCGCCCCCTCGCACGCCTGCAGCGACCTGGACACCTCGTAGGTGAAGTCCACGTGCCCGGGCGTGTCGATCAGGTGCAGCTGATAGGTCTCCCCGTCGGCGGCACTGTAGAACACGCGCACCGCCTGCGCCTTGATCGTGATCCCGCGCTCGCGCTCCAGATCCATCGAGTCGAGCAGCTGCGCGCGCATCTCCCGCGCGGAGACCGTGTGGGTCAGCTCCAGGATGCGATCGGCCAGCGTCGACTTGCCGTGGTCGATGTGGGCGACGATCGAGAAGTTGCGGATGTGCGCTTGGTCCATGGGCTCGCGTCACGATAGATGGTGGGTTCGTAGATGGTGGGTTCGCGAGGCGGGCCGTGGATGGCCGGGGGGGCGCGCGTGTTCTGCCGGCGGTCTGGACGCGCTAGCCTTGTGGGACCGGCGGATCGCCAACTCGACTACGGGCCTTCGAGGCTCAACCGCGGCTACGCGCCGGTCTTCGGACCGGCGGCCTGTCCAGGTGTCGGGAGTGTCACGCCGCCCAGGCAAGACACAACATAGTCCTGGGACATAAGCAGTAAGCGGCGATCTATGTTCGGTGCTGGCCGATCGGGGATCCCTATGGATCTCCGATCGGTCGGGTGAGCGAGAGTTCATTCGGACCCACTGCTCCACGACGATCTGCTCGGCATCGCGATCGGGCCTCGCCGAGGCCGCTCGCGATCAGGCCCGTCCCAGCTGGGTGCGGATCAGGCGGCTGACCTGGTGGGCCTCGGGGATGCGCATCGCCAGCACCGCCCGCGCATACACCAGCAGCCCGGCGGCGGCGGCCCCACCGACGCTCACGATCTGGGCCGGCAGCGAGGTCCCGAACAGGCGGTGCAGCAGCGCCCACACCACCCACGACACGCCCCCCAACAGGGCAGAGGCGAGCAATATCCGCGCGGTGATCATGATCGTCTGCGCGCCCTCCAGTCGGCCGTTGAACCCGATCCGCAGGCGGTGGTACTGCAACGCGGTCATCACTGCGTTGGCCGCGACCGTGCCGATGATCAGCCCGGCGATCCCCAGCGGCTTGTACAACCCGATCGAGACAATGATGTCCACGACGATGTTCAGCGCCGCGAGCCGCGTTGGGATCCACGGGCGCCGGACGGAGAAGAACACCCTGGTCAGCAACAGGTTCAGGCCACCAAACGGGAGGCTGATCGCGAACCAGAACAACGCTTCGGAGACCAGGCTCGTCGATTGGGCGTTGAAGTGTCCGCGTTCGAACACCAACCTCACGATCGGGGTGGTGAGCACGAGCATGAACGCCGCCGAGGGGATCAGCAGCAGGTTGATCTGGCGCATCCCGATCCCGATCGTCCTGCGCATGTCGCTCACGTCGCGCCTGGCCGCCATGCGGCTGAGGGTCGGAAACAGCACCGTCGCCACCGCCACGCTGAACAACCCCTGCGGCAGCATGTAGATGCGAAACGCGTTGTCGATCGCGCGCGGCGCTTCCTTGTTGACGAGCGTCCCGAACACCGAGTTGATCAGCTGATCGAGGTTGACGATCCCCAACCCGATCGTCACCGGCAGCATCAGCGTGAACACCTGCTTGATGCGCGGATCGTGCCAGTCGATCGACACCTGCAGGCGAAAATCGATCCGTCGCAGCGCGCCGAACACCATCAGCGTCTGCACGAACGTCGCAACCAGGATCGCGATCGCATACGCGTACACCTCGTTGCCGTCTTCGTAGCCGCCGTGAAAGTGCGAGCGCAGCACGACGAGCAGCACGATGATCACCACGTTCCAGACCGCGGGCGCGATCGCGGGGATCGTGAAGTGTTCGTATGACTGCAATATCCCGACGAACAGTCCGGTCAGGCCGATCAGCAGCACGACCGGAAACAGGATCTGCGAGAACGCGACCGTGAACGCGTCGAGCGGAGCGTCGAACGTCGGGCCCGTGAACAACGGCATGATCAGACCGGCCGCAAGCACGAACACCGCGGTGACCGCGCCGAGGACGATCAGGATGATCCAGAATATGGTCGAAGCGAGCCGGAACGCCTCGCGCTTGCGGCCCTGCTGCAGCAGGTCGGTGAACACCGGCACGAACGCAGCCGACAGCGCGGCGTTGGCGAACAGGTTGCTGACCAGGTTCGGGATCTGGAACGCGATCGTGAATGCCGAGATCGGCCCTTTCGTCCCGAAGAAGCTCGCCGCGACGACTTCGCGCGCCAGCCCCACCACGCGCGAGATGCCGGTCGCGATCGAGAATATGGCGGTGTTCCGAGCGACCCGTTCGGAGCCGCCGCCGGTCGGGTTCCCATCGTCGCCGCCACCCTGCTCCGGCTCCGGCCGGCCGAGGCCGCCGTATTCCTCGCCGAAGCTCGCGTCGGGGATGCCGATGATCTCCTGGCGCGGATCGACTTTCGCCTGCTCGGCGATGTCGGGCGCGTCGATCGGACCCTCCTCGGTCACGCCGGGGGCATCGTCGGATGGGGTGGCCGCAATCGCCTCGTCAACGTCAGGCGTATCGACCGTGTCCTCCTCGGCTACGCCCGGATCGTCGTGCGGCGCCGGCTCCTCCGTGGGCCCGCCGTCTGGTGGGATCGCAGACAAGGCCGCTATAGTACGGCGCTGCAACGATGGCCAACATTCATTCTCAAAAGAAGCGCATCCTGCGCTCCGAGCGCGAGCGCCTGGAGAATCGCCGCTACACCTCGGCGATCAAGACCTACTTCCGGCGCCTGGAGTCAACGATGCAGAGCGGCGGCGACACCGCCACCGCCGACGCCGAGCACCGCGAGCTCGTCAGCACGATCGACAAGGCCGTCAAGCGCGGCGCGATGCACCCCAACACGGGCGCACGGCGCAAGTCCCGCGCGGCGCGGTTGCTGGCCGGATCGTCTCCTAAGACGACGTAATCGCTTCGATTGCCCAGATGGCCAGCGTCTCTTCGTCGAGGCCCGACATCCGCGAGCGCGCCTGCGGCAGCGGCGAGCCCCCGCGCGTATCGATCTCCAGGTCGGCCAGCGCCGCTAGCGCGGCGCCCAGCCGCTCGGGCTCTGCGCGCGCCACGTCCTTGACGAACCGCTCGGCCGCGCGCGGCGGCATCCGCAGCCCGCGCCTGACCTCCGCGGCCGACTCGCCCGCCCGCAGGCGCAGCGCGATTGCGAGCGCTTCGCGCAACCGCGAGGCCATCAGGTAGGTCAGCCCGGCCAGCCGCTCGCCCTGATCGCGCAACCGCATGTACGCGCGGGTGGCCTCGCGAGCGTCGGCGCTCACGAGCGCGTCGGCGAGCACGTACGCGCGGTACTGCGCCGATCTGGCGGCGCGGGCTTCGACGTCCTGCGCGCTCACCCGCCGCGGCGAATCCGAGCCCGCACCCAAGTCCAGTTCCAGCGCCAGCTTCTCCAGCTCGCGCAGCAGCCGCTGCTGGCGCTCGCCCACCTGGCCGACCAGAGCGCCGGCCGCCGCCATGTCCAGTTCGATTCCCATGCTCGCGGCCTGACCGCGCACCCACTTTCCCAGCTCCCACGGCTTGACCGTCGCCTGCGCGACCACCTGCCCGCCCGCGCGCTTGACCGCCTCGTGCACGGCCGCCGGAGCCTTCGTGCGGCCCTCCTCGCGCGCGAACATCGCCAGCGTCGTGTCCGGCGGCATCTGCGCCATGGCGGGCGCGAGGCTCTCCTCCACCTCCTTCTGCTTCCAGCGCTCGACCCCGTCCACCAGGATCACGCGCCGCCCGAGCGCGAGCGTCATCGCCGCCAGCTCGCCCGCGACCCCCTCAGGCGTGGCCTGCTCGCCCTCCAGCGCCTGCACGCTGCCCGCCCCGCCCTCGCGCTCGGCCAGTGCGCGCAGGCCCGCCCGGCGCTCGGCCACCGCGCCGTGATCGTCGCCGTGGATCAGATACGCGGGCTTGAGCTCGGGCATCACCGCACGAGTGTAGGACGACTCGGCACTGGTTGTCTTTATTCTTGCGTGCTGGTGCGGACCTCGTCCGCCTCTTCGTAGGTGTTTGATTCTTTGTATTCCAGACCAGTCGGCGCCGGTCCGCCGGATTCGTATGGCGGATTCAGGTTGAACCATTCTGCCTGCAATTCATGCCCTGTGCCCGGTGGCAGCTGTTCGTGCTCGGAGTTGAGCGCGAACGTATTCACGGATGCTGCGGCCATGGTGTTCGTGTTGCCGGTGAGGATGCCGAGCGCCGAGCTCTTGATCTCGATCACATACGATCCGCATTCGAATGCGATGTCTCCCGGGATGACGACCACCTTTCCGACTTCCCCGGAGAAAAGGGATGCATCCAGTTCGGTGACGAGCGCTGCCGTGACGTTCTTGCACGAGCCTCCCGGGTTGCTTGAGCAGCCAGAGAATGCGACTGCCTCCGCGGCTTCGGTCGGGCTGGCGATTTCACCTGTGCCTTCGCTCGATGCGCATACCACTTCCGGTCCACCTCCGCTGACGTAGAATGTGGCCGCGCCGCTCGTCGTGAAGCCAGCGCAACTCACTGCGCACTCTTTTTCGTAGGAACCCTTGTGGTCCGGTGTGAAGTGCCCTTTCTTGACCTTGCCGGCGACGGTTTCGCATTTCCCTTCCGTATAGTTGCCCTTCTTGTGGGCCACACAGGTGGGACTGGGTCCCGGGAACCATTCGTAGGCACCTTTGTGCTTCGGCGGTTCCTGCCCTTTCTTTTCCGCCTCGAGAACTGTTTGGCAGTTCGACCGCTCGTATTCCCCTTTGTTGGTTTTTGGGATGGTCGTCTTGGTCAGGAGCACGCATTGACCATATTCCGGTGCCTGCGCCGCCACAGCAGTCTGAGCGCTCATTGCGGTCACGATACACGTAGTCGAGGTCACCATCGCGCACAAAGTAAGAATCGTGATGCGTCTCATATGATCCAAACCTCCCTTGTGTCACACGAAATCAAGGTTCTGTCGTACGAGAATGGAGCCGCGGCCGGTCGCCAGGGCGTGGACCGCTGGCACACTGTAGCTTCTCCTGTAAATCGACGCTCTTCGCGCTTTCGTTCAAGGCCAATGCCCATATTACATTCTCCTCATGGCACAGAGCCAATCTGTTGCGTGGGTCCGTAGCGCCGCCTATCGGACGACTAGGTTCACCAGCTTGCCTGGCACGACGATCTCCTTGACGATCTCCTTGCCGTCCACGTGCGCTTTCACGTTCGGGGCCGCGCGGCACAGCTGCTTGAGCTCCTCCGGGCTCGCGTCCGAGGGCGCCGTCACGCGGTCGCGCAGCTTGCCGTTGACCTGGCACACGAGCTCGTAGGAGTCGCGCTCCAGCAACTCCTGGTCGGCCTGCGGCCAGGGCTGCTCCCAGACCCGCTCGCCGGTCAGCCGCTCGTACACGTCGGCGCTGACATGCGGCGCGAACGGAAACAGCAGCGACGCGGCGCTTGCAAGCGCGAACCGCAGCGTGTCCTGGGCGACCGACTCGCGCGCGCGCGTGCATTCGTTCAGCAGCTCCATCACCGCGGCGATCGCGGTGTTGAACGCGAACCTGCGCAGATCGCCTGAGACCTTCTCGATCGCCCAGTGCGTCTTGCGCATCAGGTTGAGATCCTCCCCTTCGTAGACTTTCGCATCCGCGGTGGAATCACCATCCACTGCGGTCATTGCTGTTCGGGTCGGCGCATGCGCCGACCCGCCGGACGGCACATGTGCCGTCCGGGGAGGGGTCGCATGCGACCCCTCCGGAGGAGGCGCATGCGCCTCCTCCCCCCTTTTTCAGAAACCTCAACCGCCAACCGCCACAGGCGGCCGAGGAACCGATGCACGCCCTCCATCCCCTCGTCCGACCAGTCCGCATCCTGGTCGGGCGGACCGATGAACAGGATGTAGCAGCGCGCGGTATCGGCGCCGTAGCGCTCCACGATCGAGGCGGGCGAGACGACGTTGCCGCGGGACTTACTCATCTTCGCCCCGTCCTTGGTGATCATGCCCTGCGTGAACAGCGCCTCGAATGGCTCCTGCACCTCGAGATGGCCGAGGTCCGCGAGCGCCTTGATCACGAACCGCGCGTACATCAGGTGCAAAATCGCGTGCTCGACCCCGCCGATGTACTGATCGACCGGCATCCACTCCTCCAGCACGGCCTTATCCCACGCCGCGTCTTCGTTGCGCGCGTCGCAGTAGCGCAGGAAGTACCACGACGAGTCCACGAACGTGTCCATCGTGTCCGTCTCCCGGCGAGCCTCCCCATCGCACTCCGGACAGCTCGTGCGCACCCAGTCCTCGGCGGACGCCAGCGGCGAGCGCCCGCGCGGCGCGTAGTCCTCGATCTCCGGCAGCTGGACCGGCAGCTGCTGCTCGGGCACGGGCACCGCGCCGCAGCGCTCGCAGTACACGATCGGGATCGGAGCGCCCCAGTAGCGCTGGCGCGAGACCAGCCAGTCGCGCAGCCTGTAGTTGACCGACGCGTGGCCCTTGCCATTGCCGTCCAGCCACTGAACGATTGCGCTCAGGGCCTCACGGTTGTGCATGCCGTCGAACTCCGCATTGGAGCCCGTCAGCGGTCCGTCGCCCGTGTATGGCAGCCCCTGCTCGTCCCCACCCTCCTGCGGCGGAGTGGGTGGGCCTTCGATGACACGCCGGATCGGCAGACCGAACGCACGCGCGAACGCGTGGTCGCGCTCGTCGTGCCCCGGCACCGCCATGATCGCACCGGTGCCGTACTCCATCAGCACGTAGTCGGCCACATACATCGGGATCTGCTCGCCGTTGACCGGGTTGGTGACGGTTCGCCCCAGCGATACGCCCGTCTTGGGCTTCTCGGCGTTGCCGCGCTCCTCGCCGGACTCGGTTATCGCGTGGCTGACGTACTCGCGCACCTCGCGCTCGAGCTCGGTGCCCGCAACCAGGCGCAGCACGTCCGGGTGCTCGGGGGCCATTACGAAGAAGGTCGCCCCGAACAGCGTGTCCGGGCGGGTCGTGAATACGGGGTAGTCGATGCCCAGCTCCTCGCATCTGAACGTCACCTCCGCCCCCTCTGAGCGCCCGATCCAGTTGCGCTGCATCGTCTTGACGTGCTCGGGCCAGTCGATCTGCTCGAGGTCTCCCAACAGCCGCTCGGCGTAGTCGGTGATGCGCAGAAACCACTGCTCCAGCTGCCTGACTTCGACGATCGCCCCGCAGCGCTCGCAGCGCCCCTCGGCGTCGACCTGCTCGTTGGCCAGCACCGTCTGGTCGTGCGGGCACCACTTGACCGCCGCCTCCTTGCGGTAGGCCAGGCCCGCCTCGAACAGCTGCAAAAAGATCCATTGCGTCCAGCGGTAATAGCTCGGTTCGTGCGTGGCCAGCTCGCGCGACCAGTCGATCGAGATGCCCCATTCGCGGAACTGCCTCTGAAAAGAGGCGATCGAGGCGTCCGTGCTCGCGCGCGGGTGCACGCCGGTCTTGATCGCGTGGTTCTCCGCCGGCAGCCCGAACGAGTCATAGCCCATCGGGTGCAGCACTCTGCGCCCGAGACGGCGGTGGTAGTGGGCGATCGCGTCGCCGACCGAATACACCTTCAGGTGCCCGATATGCGGCTCGCCGCTCGGATACGGCAGCATCTCCAGGACGTATGAGGAGGAGCTCGCTGGGCCCTCCCCGGCGACGCCGGCGGTGGCCGCTGCGCCGGATGCGCCTCGGCCCGCCCCGCGGGCGGCGCCTTCGTTTGCGACCTCCCAGGTGCGCTCGCTCGCCCACACCGCCTGCCAGCGGGGCTCGATCTCATGCGGGTCGTACCGGTGCTCGGGGTGCTCGGCCATCTCCCTCGGAGGTTATCGACCGCTCCGGGGATGGATTGGGCGGCGGCCGGATGTGCGCGGGCCGACGCGGATCAGCTGAAGCGGGCGCGGGCGCGGACGGCCTCGACTATCGCCGCAGGCGCCTTCGCGGGCGAGCCGGCGTCGAACGGCGGTTGCGGGTCGTACTCGATGCCGAGCTGGATGGCCTGCGCAAGCTCGTCTCCAGCGATCCGTGCGGCGAGCGCGAGGGCCATGTCGATTCCCGCGGAGACCCCGGCGGCCGTGACGATCTTGCCGTCGAACACCACACGCTCTGTGACAGCCTCGGCGCCCAGCGAGCCGAGCTCCTGCATCGCCGCCCAGTGCGTGGTGGCACGCCTGCCCTGCAGCAGGCCGGCGGCGGCGAGGATCAGCGAGCCCGTGCACACCGACGTCGTCCAGGTTGAGGTCTCATGCGCGCCGCGCAGCCAGTCGTGCACCGGACCATCGTCCATCAACGCACTCTGGCCGGGTCCGCCGGGAACAAGCACGATGTCGGGTGCCGGCATATCCGCGATCGAGGCGTCGGCCGTGAGCGCGACCCGGCCGGTGTCGGTGCGCTTGGGCCCGGGGCGCTCGGCCACGAACGTGACGCGTGCGTCCGGCAGCCGGCTGAGCACCTCGTACGGGCCGACCGCGTCGAGCGCGGTGAACCGGTCATAGATGAGGATGGCGATGTCCATGGCGCATCGCAACTCTACTGCGGACTACGATGCGCGCATGGAGTCATCCGGTGTCCCAGGCGCCGCCGCGGGACATGTCGCCGGCATCATCGAGGCGGCAGAACGCGCCGCGGCGCAGCTGCGTGAGCAGGCCGAGGAGCGAGCGAGCGAGCGCATCGCCGAAGCCGACTGCGCCGCCGAGCACCGCGTGCTCGCGGCCGAGGACGAGGCCCAGGAGATCCTGTCGGCCGCGCGCAACGAGGCGCTGGCGGAGGTCGAGCGCATCCTGGACAGCGCGCGCACTGAGGCTGAGCGGCTGAGCGCCGCTGCCGGCGAGGAGCTTGCCGGACGCGATGCCCAGGCGCACGAGCGAGCGCGGGAGATCCGGGCGGTCGCGCGGGCGGAGGCCCAGGAGATCGTCAGCGAGGCCCATGTCGTCGCGCGCGAGGTGATACGCGAAGGGACCGACATGTCGCGCAACCTGCGCGAGCTGTCCTCGTCGCTGCGCAACAACGCCGAGCGATTGCTGCGCGACGTGCGGCTGGCCCACGGCAGCATGACCGCGAGGCTGGATCAGGTCGGACCCGGGCCCGGGGTCGAGCCCGGGGCGCGCCGCCGGGGGGACGAGCCGGGTGAGGACCTGGACGTGCCGGAGTTCATTCCTCGGGGGTGAGGTCCTTGCAGTCCCCATTTGGGTCAGGGCGTTATACGATGTCTTGAGCTTGGGGCTATAGCTCAGCTGGGAGAGCGTCTGGCTGGCAGCCAGAAGGTCGTCGGTTCGAGCCCGACTAGCTCCACCATCTTGACGAAGGTCGAAACGGCCCGGTCCCCCAGAGGGCCGGGCCTTCGGCGTATGGGGATCGAACGGAGCGGGTTCGTTGGTTGGTGGAAGCGCTTAGCACGACCTGCTGAGCGTCCGTCTGACTGCGCTGGGTAGCTCGACGCGTACGTAGACCGGCACGCGGCCGGGGTGGGCTAGCATCCGGAATGCGCCATCAAGGATCCGTGCCTCGGTGGTGGATAGCTGCTTCAAGATCTCCGGGAAGCTCGGGGGCACCTGGCCTGGGCGAGGCTCCGATCGACCTGGAGTCGAGCCCACCCGCAGCGGACGCTTAGACGTCCGTAGTCCAGGCTTCGGCACCGTAGCGATCGATGTACAGGAAAGGTAGGGCTCCGTAGCCCGGGGCCGCAGGGCTGTCGGGAGCCCAGCGCGTCCCCCACGAGTTCCGGATGAGGAGGTAGCCGCCGCCCGCGAAATCGGGGTCCCATGCATAGCCGGTGGCACACATCGCGTGACCTCCGGCCAGCACGCTGTCCGGAAGCGGCATGGGGATCAGTCCCGTCGTGTCGGCGTTTGGATTGGATTCCCAGTTGTCGAAGATCGGAAGCGCGATCGCGACAGGGCGGCCTTGGTCGAGCGAGGCGCGGATCTGCGAGGACTCTCGCGGAGCAAGCTCGCGGGGCTTGCGTAGCAGGTGGCGTTCAGCGTCGACCGTCGCACCGGTGGGCGGAGGTCCCTGCGACTCGTCGCCGGGGACGGGCGTGGGGTTGTAGGGCCATACCGCCTCCAGACACGCGCCGTGCCGCTCTGTGACGGGCATAGCGATGTGCAGCCACGTCCCTTCTCCGTCCGGGTCGCTGTCGTTGGACTTCGCTGCCCAATACACGAACTGCTCGGACAAGTCGGTCGACTCGCCGGTAACCCGCTTCTCCTGGCACTCCGCCACCGCGCAGACCGCGTGAGCGACGCAGGTGCCGCGGTCGCCCTGGTCACGGATGGGCCCGAAGCAGTCGAGGACGACCTCGCGCGCCGTCTCGGGTTGAGCAGCTGGCGAGGACAGCGTCTCGGTGATCCAGGTCTCGGCGTACTCGGCCGAGGCGAGCCGCTCGACGTCCAGGTCCGCAGGAAACCTGGCGCCCAGCGCGAACTTCACGCCGCGGAACGTGTCGAACTTGGCAAGTATGGACGAACGCGCCTGAACCGCTCCATCCGCCTGCACCTGGGGAAGGTCGATGCCTGGGAGGAACCCGATTACCGCTCCGGGGTTGGCCGCGATCAGGCCGAGAAGCTCCTCGACGGTGGTGACGCTCACGGCACGGAGCCGCGCGGCGGCTCCGTCGTCGACGAGGTCGGTCCCTACGAGCGGAGTGCCAACCCTCCGCTTGATCGAAGGCGCCAGCTCAGTGTTTCCCCAGTCGACACCGGTCACACGGCTAGTTTAGACAATCGGAAATTTCTTTGGAGCGCGACTCCATGAACCCCGGCTAAGCTCAGGCCGGGCGGCCGAGGCGAGCGCCCAGCCGGTGTGTACGGCCACGTTGCTGCTCGATGCCGCGGACGATCTCGGGGTTGCTCGCCTCCAGAGCGCGGTGGCAAAGGTCTTGAACACCCATGTCGTCCAGATCGAGCAGCGCTCCAACGCTCCGCGGCGCCGCCTCGATCTGGCCCACGAGCTCCTCCGCCGTGGTGATGTGGTGCTCCATCAGCATGTGGACGCGATCGGCGCCGAGATCGGATACCTCCGCGAGTGGCGTGAGAGACTGCTTCCATCGCATAGTCTCATGATACTCTAGGCGTGGACGACGCCCGCCGAAACGTCAGCGCCCGCCACACGACCAGCACGAAGGACGAGGGACGCTCCATCACGCCAGCGCTGGCATTGTCGTGCAGGTGCCAGGCGAGCCCCTCGACGAACCTGCGCCTACCCAGGGCCGTCCAGCGACATTCGGCCGCCCGGAAGCCGGTTGGGCCTCCATCAGAGCGTGGTTTGCGCGCCGAGCAGTTTCGCCCACTCCGCAGAACGTTGCCGAATGGCTGGCCATGGAACGCAACAGACGGAGTCATGCAGGAAGTTTCGTCTTGCGCCGGCAGACGCGCTGTCAGAGCCTGCGTGCTCTGACGGCCGTTCCGTACGCACAGATCTCCGTCCAGATCGAGCCGAGCTCTGAGGTGTCGAAACGGAACGCGATGACCGCGTTCGCGCCCTTCGCCTCCGCCTCGCTCACCAGCCTGTCGGTTGCGTGCTGACGGCCGTCTGCGAGCATCTTCGTCATGCCTTTCAGCTCGCCGCCGACGAGCGACTTCAGCGCCGCGCCGATCTGGGAGCCGAGGTTGCGCGAGCGGACCGTCAGCCCGAACACCTCGCCAAAGACCTCCTCGATCTCATAGCCCGGGAGATCGTTCATCGTCGAGATGATCACGCGACGATTGTAGCCCTGGGGCGGTGTGCTGCTTTCCTCTTGGGGTCGACCTCTTGGGTCGAGGGTCGAGCTCGCCGTCTGAAGACGCGCGAGCTCGACAACCCGATCCACGCGGGTCAACTACCTTGCGCCAGCAGCTCCGCCAGGCGTTCGTGAGATTCGGTCATCCCGCGCTCCATGCCCGAACTGAGCATCCCGTCGCGCTCCTCGGTCGTGTGGAACAGCGAGGTGGTCGTCAGCTTCGTGCGCCCGCCGCCGAGGTCCTCGAACGTGGCCGTCTCCACGATCACATGCCCCGGCAGGCCCTCCCATTCGAACGTCTGTACGATGCGCTCAGGTTGCGCGACCTCGCGGTAGACGCCGCGAAATCCCTGCTCTGAGCCGTCGGGCTCGCGCATCACGAACCGCCACGCCCCGCCGGGCCGGACGTCCATCCGGTCCACGGTCGTGGTCATGCGCCGCGGGCCCCACCAGCGGGGAATCAGCTCGGGATCGGTGTAAGCGGCGAACACGCGCTCGCGGGGCGCGTCGAACACTCGCTCTGAGACGATCTCGCGATCGGTGGGTGTCGTGACTGTCGTTGCACCGGACATGATTGTCTCCTTCTGCTGATCTTGGATGATTGTTGTGGTCATTGCGACTTCTCCTTTCGTGTGTTCGTGCCCGGTCGTTGGTCTCGGTGGGCGGGCTCATCGGTCTGGGTGGGTGCGGTCAAGGTCTGAGGCTCATCGTCATCGCTCGCGCCCGGACGCGGTGTCGGTGTCGGTGTCGGTGCCAGTGTTGGTGTCGAGGTCGGTGTCCCGCAGGAGCTCGCCGAAGCGGTCAAGGCGACCGTCAAGCATGTCTCGATAGGTCTCGATCCATTGCTGAACGTCCTCCAACCGTCGCGGGCCGAGGCTGCAGCGGCGGGCTCGGCCGGCCTTCTCGGTGCTCAGCAGCCCGGCGTCCTCCAACACCCGCACGTGCTTCTTGCACCCCGTCAGCGACATCCCGAACGGCTTCGCCAGCTCGGTGATGGTGGCGCTGCCGTGGCCCACTCGCCGCAGGATGCTCCTGCGCGTGGGGTCCGCCAGCGCCGCGAACGCCTTGTCGAGCTCCCCTTGATACTGAACCATGTGGTTCAGTATAGCATGGGACAGAGGGCTCAGCCGCTGACCCGAAATTCGGCTCTGCAATGCCCCGTCCCAACATGGGCCCGCCAGGACTCGAACCTGGGACCTACCGATTATGAGTCAGCGGTTTAGGCTCTGCTTGGCCCACTTTCGGCGGTATTAGCCCCAGTTTCCGGCCCTTGTAGCGCCCTCGCTGCGCCCTCTAGGGAACGATTGGGGAACGATGCCGCCCACCTCCTACGCAACTCGTTGGCCGGTTCGAGCGCTAGGAGGTCATAACCCACATGAGCACACACACCCGCCCCACGGGGCATCTCCAGGTCACGCAGGAAGGCAAGAACGGACAGCGCGTCTACCGCGCCTTGTGGCGCGATGCAGACGGCGCGCGGGGCGCCAAGACACTTGGCCCCGCGCACGTGCCTTCAGCGCGGAGAGCCCTTGGAGCGTCCTCGGCAAGATCCTCCGTGTCGTGGACGATCGTCAGCAACGGTCTCGTTTTCTGGGCAAGAGAGCCTCGCACTAAGTGGCATCGGCGCAGGTAAACTCAGCTCGTGCTCTGGCGGAGAAAGTCGTCATCTCGATCGGCGCCAGCCGGCGCCGGGGACACCGCGGGTGAGGACGGCGCCGAGCCGCCGGACGATGGGATTGAGGCGGACCAAGGAAACATCAAGCTGGACTTGCGCACCGAAGGTCCCAGCGCAGCTCGGGATTCCGCTCAAGGTCTTCGCGGCGACGAGATTCAAATCGTCCTCGAACCGCGCATCGAGCTCCTCGATGACCGAGGGCGTTTGATCGAGTCGCGTCCGGTCGCGAGGTCCCCAGCACCATCATTTCGTGCAAGCCCACCGGTGGACGTCGCTATCGCGCTCGAGCGGGGCCGTGCACTCGGCGCGCAGGGGTTCGTAGCTATCGACTTTGAGACCGCGACGAGCTCACGCGCAAGTGCTTGCGCGGTAGCTGTAGCCGTCGTCAAGGGCGGTCGGGTCGAGGATGTGCAACGTTGGCTTATTCAGCCGCCAGGAAATGAGTACGACGGCTTCAATATCGCCATCCACGGCATCACGCCAGCGATGACGAAGGACAGTCCGACGATTTCCGACGTGTGGCCGGAGGTTCTGGAGTCTGTTGGTGACAGGCCGCTTGTCGCGCACTATGCAGCGTTCGACATGAGCGTGTTGCGCAACGCGCTCACAGATAGTGGAGACGAGTGGCCGGATCTGAGCTACTTCTGTACGCGGGCGCTTGCATTGCGGGCATGGCCAGGGAGGGTGTCGTACCGTCTCGTGGACCTTGCCGATGCTTGTGGGCTCAGGTTTCAACATCACGAGCCGGGCGCCGATGCAGCGACCGCGGCGGAACTTGCGATCGCCTGCTGTGGGCTTGTCGCTGAGCGCCTTCTCACTGACGCGAGTCGGGCCCTCGGCGTCAGAGCGGGCCAGCTCTCATCCGATGGATGGACACCTAGCGGCGTTCTTCGCCAACGGCTCTCGGACCTGAGCCCGACGGTCGCACATATCCCTGAAGGCAGTCCGTTCGTCGGCAAGACGGTCGTGTTTACAGGCACCCTAACCTGTGGATTGTCGCGAGCCCAGGCCGCCCAGCTTGTGGTCAACGCTGGCGGACGCGCGACGAACAGCGTCTCCAAGAAGGTCGACTATCTCGTTCTCGGCATGCAGGACGCTCGGAGGGTGAAGGACGGCAACCACTCCGGGAAGATGCTAAGAGCCATCGAGCTCCAACGGATCGGGGCACCAGTCGAGCTGCTCTCCGAGGACGACTTCGTTCGTATGCTCCCCGGCTGAGAGACCCCGGCGAACGACCGCGCTGTCGGGCAGATCGGACGGGCTTGCGTCGCTACAGCCCGATCCCGTCCGCAGCCCTGCGTATTGTCGACTTTGCTATGCCTCCAACACCGGTCATCATCAGCGGAGTAGGCTATTGTGCGCCAATCGTCCGCGGTAACGATGGCCGTATCAGCCGCAGAGCAGCGGGGCTGTCGGCAGTTTACGGGTGTCGTGCAAAGCACCTCTGATGAAACTGCGGATAGACCCATGGGATCCGGAGTACGGGTCGTCGATTGAGCTCGAGCCAGAGCTGGGACCTCCTCGCGGATTGGCCCTTGACGTCGAGGTAGGTAGGCAGTGGGCGCCGGTCGCCGCGCCAACAGGGGTAGAGCTGCCGTGCTGCGCGTTCATCGACGGTGTCCGCCGGATCGACGCTCGCCTGTTCGCCGAGGATGACGAGGAGGGAGAAGCCCCGGCACTCGCGGGCTCATGGGCGGTCGGCAGTGCCTTCTCGACACGGCCGCCCCGCATCGCCGAGATACGGATCGGACGAGAGCTCGTCGTCGGCGGCGGCCTCCAGGTCGAGGCGATCGAGATGGAAATCGGTGGTCAGAGCTTGCGCTTCGATGCACGCTCAGTAGCTGGGACGACCCCACTCGACCCGATCCAGGGGCTACAGAACGCAATGCGTGAGGCGGAGGCCAACCTTGCCGAGCAGACGCTCGCAGCCGGACACGCAGATCTAGTGGTCTCCGACGGGCCGCTGACCTACTTCGCGACCGGCCCGGCCGCTAGGGATGATCAAGCGCCAGTCCCGGTCCTATCTCGATCCCGCACGCGCGCAGGTGCTCGGGCAGCTCAACGCAGGGGAGCGCACGCCGATCTTCAAGCTCGGCGAGCAGCGCCTGGAGCGCTACTCGTGGTACCTGCGCCTGGCCGAGCAGCGCGTCGATCGACGGCACGATGGCGGGGATCGTGCGCCTCGAGGTGGCTGCGCGCGACGGCCTCGACGCAGCCCTGCGCCTCGCCGAGCTCACGAGCGCCGCTCTGCCACGGTTCGCGCCTCGCCCGGGCCGAGATCCGCGTGCGCCGCAGAACCTGTTTCCCATCAGCGCACTCGAGAACACGCTTCGTCACCGCCTTGGTGACGCCGCACTGGTCCGGCGCGCGCTCGAAGTCCAGATCTATGCGGAGGTGCTGCGTGCCGGATGACCCACGAAGCGTAGGGCGCGTGCTAGGGACCGAGGACTCCACGCCGCTCGAGTTCTGGGTCGGCATCGAGGACGGCGCCTACCTGCAGCTCGACGACGTCGTGATGGTGCGCACGAACGTGCCGCGGCGCCCAGCCCCTGCGCGTCAGCGGCGTCGTGGACATGGTCCGCGCCCACCACGAGGGGAGCCGGTTCGATACCGACGTGTTCCTCGCCGACGAGGGGCTACTGCCACTTGAGACCGCGCGGGCCGCGCACGTCGTCAGCACACGCTTCGAGCCAGAGCTCTACGTGCCGCCGCAGCCCGGCGACGCCGTCGTCCGCGCGAGCGGCGATGAGCGCGATGAGGCGCTGTATTTCGACACGATGGAGGAGAAGCTCGTCGCGGGCGTCGCGCGCGACAGCCTGCCGATCTACATCGACCTGTCGTTCCTGGACGGGCGCCGCGGCGCCCACGTCAACATCTCGGGGATCTCCGGCGTCGCGACCAAGACGACCTACGCCAGCTTTCTGCTCTACGGGCTCTTCCACAGCCAGGTGCTCGGCAACGAGGCGGCCAACACTAAGGCGCTGATCTTCAACGTCAAGGGCGAGGACCTGCTGTTCCTCGACAAGCCCAACGAGCGTCTGACCGATGCCGACCGTGCCGACTACGCGGCGCTTGGTCTGCCGGCCGGGCCGTTCGAGTCGGTCGGGCTGTGGGCGCCGGTCAAGAAAGGAGCGACCGTCGCGGTCCCCGACACCGGCAGCCGCCAGCAGGGCGTGACCTCCTACTTCTGGACGGTGCGCGACGTCGTCCGCGACCGGCTGCTGCGCTTCATGTTCGCCGAGGAGGGCGACGAGCGCAGCCAGATCGCGGACCTCGTCGCGCGGGTCGAGCAGCAGCTCGACCGCCTCGGCGAGGACGATCCCCGACTTCCCCGCCTCGATCCGGCTGCCCGATGCGACCGGGACACCCACCGCCGTGCACTCATTCGACGACCTCTGCGAGCTGATCGCGGGGCACCTCGAGGACGACACCTCGAACTGGCGCGGCTACATCGCGGCCGGCACCGTCAGCGCGTTCCTGCGCCGCCTCGACAGCGCCCGCTTCCACTGCGGGCACCTGATCCGCGGCCGCGACGCCGCCGACGTCGAGGCGCACCGCATCGACTGGCGCGCGAACCAGGTCAGCGTGATCGACATCCACAACCTGCACGACCGCGCCAAGCGGTTCGTCGTCGGCGTCGTCGTCAAGAAGCTGTTCGAAGCCAAGGAGACGGCAGGCAGCGCTCGGCCGCTCGTGTTCCTCGTCCTCGACGAGCTCAACAAGTACGCGCCGCGCGAGGGCTGGAGCCCGATCAAGGAGGTCCTGCTCGACATCGCCGAGCGCGGGCGCTCGCTCGGGCTGATCCTGATCGGCGCGCAGCAGACCGCCTCGGAGGTAGAGCGGCGCGTGGTCGCCAACAGCGCGATCCGCGTCGTCGGGCGCCTCGATACCGCCGAGGCCGAGCGCTCCGAGTACGGCTTCCTCTCACCGACCGCGCGCCAGCGCGCCGCGATCCTCAAGCCGGGGTCGATGATGCTGTCACAGCCGCAGATCCCTGTTCCGCTGCAGATCCGGTTCCCGTTCCCCGCGTGGGCGACCCGCAGCAGCGAGGTCGCAGCCGACCGCGGCGACGACCCGTTCGAGAGGTTCGAGCGATGAAGATCCTGCACACCGCCGACTGGCACGTCGGCAAGACCCTTCACCGCCGGCAACGCCTCGAGGAGGCCGACGCGGTGCTCGACGAGGTCGTCGCGATCGCGGCCGCAGAGAGCGTCGGATCTGACGCTCGTCTGCGGCGACATGTTCGACCAGTTCGCGCCGTCGGCCGAGGCCGAGCGGATCGTCTACCGCGCGCTCGTCGACCTCCGCGCGACCGGCGGCGCGGTCCTCGTGATCCCGGGCAACCACGACAATCGCGAAGCGCTTCGCCGCGATCGAGCAGCTCTCCGGCGCGGCAGGCATCCACGTCGTTCCGGAGGTCCGCCGCCCGCAGGCCGGCGGGATCGTGGAGGTCCCGTCCCGCGACGGCAAACAGGTCGCGCAGGTCGCAGCGCTGCCGTGGGTGCCGGAGAAGGCGCTGTTCGGCGCCGAGGAGATGATGGGACTGGAGGAGGACCCGAACAAGGCCTACGCCGAAGAGCTGCCGCGACTGCTGACGGCGCTGTGCTCGATGTTCGAGCCAGGGAAGATCCACGTGCTGGCGGGCCACGTATTCGTCGGCGGGTCGCGCGTCGGCGGCGGCGAGCGCGAACTGACGGTGGGCGACCTGTTCGCGATCGCGCCACAGCGACTGCCGAAGACGCCGCAGTACATCGCCCTCGGACACGTCCACCGCCCGCAGGACATCGCCGCGGCCGCCGTGCCCGGCTCGCTACGCCGGCTCGCTGCTGCAGCTCGACTTCGGCGAGCGCGAACAGGACAAGAACGTAACCCTCGTCACAGTCGATCCCGGTCAGCCCGCGAAGGTACGAGAAGATCCCGATCAGCGGCGGGCGCAAACTGCTCGACGTCACCGGCACGCTCGACGAGCTGCGCGCCCAGAAGGTGGATCCTGAGGCCTACCTGCGGGTCGTGCTGCGCTGCGACGGACCCGCGCCCGGGCTCGCCGACGACGTACGCGCGATGCTGCCGATGGCGCTCGAGGTGAGGCTCGACTACGAGCGGGCCCCTGGGACACGCGAAGCCGGCGAGAAGCGCCGCCTCGCACCCCGAGACCTGTTCGCCCAGTACTACCACGACCGTCACGGCGCACCCGCCGACGAGCGGCTTGTGCGGCTGTTCGACGAACTGTTCGAGGAGGTCGCTGGTGAGGCCGCTTAAGCTCGCGATCGAGGGCTTCACTGCGTTCCGCGACCGCCAGGAGATCGACTTCGAGCCGCTTGAGCTGTTCGTCATCACCGGCCCGACCGGGGCCGGGAAGACGAGCATCCTCGACGCGATGGTGTTCGCGCTCTACGGCCAAGTCCCGCGGCTTGGCGGCAAGCAGGGCACGAGCGACCTCGTCTCGCTCGGGAACGTTCAGGCGCGGGTGCTGTTCGAGTTCTCGAGTCGCAGGCAAGGGGCGTTACCGCGTCGCGCGCCGGCTCAAGCGCGGGGCGGCACAGACCGCGACGCTCGAGCGCCTCGACGGAGAAGCTTGGGTGTCGGCGTGCGAGCGCGGCGGCGTGCGCGAGTGCGATCGCGTGCTCAACGAGCTGCTCGGGCTCGACTTCGACTCGTTCTGCAAGGCGGTCGTCTTGCCCCAGGGGGAGTTCCACCGCTTCCTGAAGGGCGACCCGAACGAGCGACGCCAGGTCCTCGTTTCGCTGCTGGGCGTCTCCTACTTCCAGCGTATGGGCGCGATCGCCCGTCAGCGCCAGTCCGATCTCAGCTCAAAGGTCGAACGCACTGAGGAGATCCTGACCGAGCAATACGCCGACGCCACAGCCGAGGCTGCGCAAGAGATGCACACCGCAAGCGCGACGGCTGCCGAGCACTACACCGCGTTGACGGCATCGCTCGCCAAGGCTGAGGAACACTCCAGCGAAGCCGCCGAGCATGACCGGATCGCCGAGGTCGTCAGGGTCCGCACAGAGGAGCTGGAGGCACTCGCCGTCGCGGCACGGGAGAAGGTCGACGCCTGTCGCGCCGCCGAGACAGCGAAGGCCGAGGCGGCAACAGGGCTGGCTGCAGCCGCCGCGGGCCTCAAGACGAGCAGACTCAACGCAACGGCTGCAGACAAGGCTCTCAAGACGCTGCAGGCCGAGCTCGGGACGGCAGAGAAGATCGCCGAGGCGGCCTCGGCGGCACAGACTGTGCGTGACGCGGACGTAGAAGAGCAATCCGCCCAAGCCAAGCTCGAGAAGGCGCAAGAAACCCAAGCGTCCGCGACCCGGAGAGCTCGCGGAGACAAAGAAGCAAGAGGCGGACGCGGAGCCCAAGCTACAGAAGGCGCTCGCCGCCGAGAAGGAGCTAACGCTGGCGTTCGAGGAGGCTGACAAGCGCACCCAGAAGCTCGGGCAGCTGCTCGGCGACGCACGGCGACAGGAGAAAGAGCTCCGGGAAGCGCGAAAGCAACTCGGGACAGCACGCACCGTGGCCGAGGGCGCCAGCACCAAAGCGCAGAAGCTTCGCGGTGCGCTCGACAAAGCGGTTGCGCACCTCGAGCAGCATCGCCGAGCCAACGCGGTCGGCGAACTCGCAGACGGGCTCGCAATCGGCGATCCATGTCCCGTGTGCGGCGAGTCACTCACCTCGCCAATTGCGATCGCGTCGGACCTGGCCGACGCCCTCAGCACGGCGCGCACGAAAGAGCAGACTGCTCGGAGCGCGGCCGAGACGGCAGCGGAGAAAGCCGCACGTGCTGCGGCGAACGTCGAAGCGGCAGAGAAGCAAGAGCGCGACTGTGAGAAGCGCCTGAGCGAGACGCTCGACGGCCACGAGAACGTTCCCGCCGTCGAAGCCGAGTCGAGCAAGGCGACCGCGGCCGCGACCGCGGCGGCTGAGCGGCTCACCAAGAGCCAAGGAGAGCGCAAGACTCTCCAGAGCCGCCGCGATGAAGCCCACGACCAGCATCTCAAAGCCGAGGGCGAGCTCGCCCGCTGCGAAGGACTCACTGAGGCGGCCCGCAGCACCCTCACCGACGTCCGCAAGAGGAAGAGCGCTGCGGCCAAGACGCTCACCAAGCACTTCGGCGGCAAGGCCCCCGAAAACGCCGCGGAGCAGATCGCTGAGCAGCGCACACGCCTGCTCGCGGCAACCGATGCAACACAGGCCGCCCGCGCGGAGGTTGATCAAGCCGCCGAACAACAGGAGACCGCACGTACGGCCGTCGACGTCGCCGAGCGCCAGCTCACCGAGCTCGACGTCGAGCTGACCCGCCTACGAACCAAGGCCGAGGCGGCTGCGACGGCGAGCGCCGAGCTACTGACCGGCAAGAACGCGCAAGCCGGACTCCCGAAGGCCGGAAGTCCCCGAGACGCGTCTACCGCTGAGATGGCAAGCTGGTGCGACACGGTCGGCCAAGCGCTCAGCACCGCCCGCGAGTCCGCAGTTGAGGCCCGGGACGCAACCGACCAGCAGATCATGGCGATCGCCGCCGAACACGAGATCGACGCGGCAAACGCCGAGCGAGCTCTCGCTCTGCTCCGCACCAGCGAGCGGACGGCGCGAGACACCGCCACTAAGGCACAGAGCGCCGCCGAGCAGGCAGAGCGCCGCACCGCAGAACGGCGTGCCATGGAAGAGCGGATTAAAGAGGAGCGCGAGCAGATCACGATCCTCGGAGACCTCGCGCTCGAGCTCCGCAGCGACCGATTCGGTGACTACATCATTCTCGAGACCCTCGACCTACTCGCGGCACACGCGTCAGAGGAGCTACTCAGGATCTCCGACGAGCGCTACAGCCTTGTCTCGGTCGAGGGCGACTTTCAGGTCATAGACCACGCCAACGCCGACGAACAGCGAAGCGTCAAGACGCTCAGCGGCGGCGAGACCTTCCTCGCGAGCCTCGCCCTTGCTCTCGCGCTCTCCCGGCACGTAGGCGACCTCGCCACCGAGGGCCTCGGCGCCAGGCTCGAGGCGGTGTTCATCGACGAGGGCTTCGGCACGCTCGACCCGGAGACGCTCGACGATGTCGTGGATGCACTTGAGCGTTTGCGAGCCGATGACCTGGTGGTTGGCGTGATTAGCCATGTTCCAGAGCTTGCGCAGCGTGTTCGGACCGGCCTGGAAGTGCAGAAGGAAGAAGGCCGGAGCAGAATCGTCACGAGCGTTGGCGTCTAGCTACTTCCCGCGGAAAAACTCTCTGGGATGACGAACGGCCGCGCTTGTTGAGGGCGCGGCCGTTCGTGAATGAGTGGTTGCTCTGGTCAGGAGCGTTTGTAGTGTTTCATCGGGCTCGGACGGCGAGGGTGTCAGCGTCGTAGGTGAGGATCGTCCACTCGGTCCAGATCCGCTGCCCATCGTGGCCCTTCAGGCGGGTTCGGCCGAGCCCGTATCGGCGCTTGAGGTGGCTGATGCGTCCCTCCGCTCCGGTGCGGTAGCGCTGCAGCCGGCGATTGGTGCGTCTGGAGCCTGGTTCCTGGCGGCCGGAGATGAACAACCGTTCGGGCTCCAGCTCTGCGAGCGCCTGGTTGGTCGGGGTGGGCTGAAAACCGCCGTCGAGAGCGATCTCGCGTGGATGTATCCCAGCTCGCTGAAGCTCTGTGATTGTGTCGGGCAGCAGCGTGTTCTCGTGCGCGTTGCCCAGCGCGGTCGATGCTGGCAGGATCAACCCGCGCGCTCCACGCTTGGTGTTCTCGGTCACCTCCGCGAGCTGGGTCACATACCCGAACTCCGTCGGTTTGCCGAGCTTGCCCTTGCGGATCGGGCGTGCGTCGGGGTCTGAAAGCGACACGATCCGGTCGGTGATCGGCTTGCACGCCAGGCGCTTGGTGATCTGCTGGGTGACTTTCTCGCAGCGATCCGTGAGCTCCGTGAGCCTGGCGGCCGCGCACAGCTTCGCCCTCGCACCGCGGCCACGCGCCCTTGATCTGGCTCTCGCCACCAGCCGTCTGGCTTCCTTGATCGAGCACTCCAACAACCGGCCGGTCTGCGCGGTCAACGCAAGAACCTCGGCCTTCGCTTCGCCCGAGCGATGACGAATCGTGCGCGTGATCGCGCGTACTCGCTTGCCCACCGAACGGGAACGATCTCGTACCCGCAGCCCGCTCTCGCCGATCTGCTCGGCGAGTCTGCGTCCCTCCCTGGCGAGCATCCGCACCCCATGCGAAGCCAACCCCGAGTCGTTTGGATACTTCACGTCCGCCTCGATCACCGTCGAGTCGATCCGGACCGCGCGCGCACGAAAACGCTTCTGGCGCGTTGCGCTTGTGATCAGCGTCCGCGTTATCTCGCTCACCGTCTCTGCGCCGAGCCGCCTGGTCAGCTTGCGGACCGTCGACTCGTCCGGCACTCGTTCTGAGAGCGAGATCCGGCAGAACCGCCGCAAGTGAATCGAATCCGAGACCTCCGCCACAAGCGTGCGATACCCCCACCGATAGCGAGTCTTGAGCACCATCAACCGAACGAACGTCTCCATCGCGATCGTGGGACGACCATCGCTCAACACCGCCCGCCGCGACTCCAATACCTCCCGGCGAAAACGCTCCACGATCGGCCCCAGCAACCCCGGATCCGAGAGCAACAAATCCAGCGCCGCCAGACCCTCCGGCAACTCCCTGACCTCGACCGGCAACGCCTCGTCCCACAAGCACTCCGCCTGCCCCGCAGACAACGTCAACATACCAACCCCTTTCGACCAGGAACCCACTCATTACCAGGACATTCTGGCCATCAGACCGGACGGAAAAGCCCCCTCAACCCCCTACTTTTTCCGCGGGAAGTAGCGAGAGCCCGCGCCTTCTCAAGCCGCTCGAGCAGCTTGTCGACTCCTGCACCTGGCGCGTGCGGCGCGCCCGCGTAACGTTCAAGGATTGCTACCTCTGCGACCGCATCCTTTCGTTTGCGATAGATGACCGCCAGTTGCTCGTAGTACCACGGCGCAACACCCCAGCCCTCCATCCGAGCCTCGGTCTCGTTGACGTCCACCAATTCGAGGAGAAGCCGTTCGGCGGCGTCATCGTTACCGGCGCGTCGCAGGGCCTTCACCTCGTCGACATACTCGGTAAAGTGTCGGCCACGCAACTCGCCCGGAGCGGTCTCACCAGAGGCCGACCGCCTGGGGCCAGTTGTGCTGCTAGCGAGGCCGACACGCAGACGCAGCTCGCAGAGGTCTGGGTAAGCCAAGGTCAGCACGACGCCGAAGTTCGGACGATCATGAGCACCGCCGGTCAGCAACGCAGAGCAGGAGCCGCCGTCATAACCGGCGTCCTCCAGGACCTGCATGCATCGGGCATAGAGCGCAGCTGTCTCGCGCGGGAGATAGCCAACCCGGCCTGCCTCACTGACGACCGCGATCGCATGGGTGTCGTGGGGGTTCTCGGGCTCGGGGACGAGCGCCACGGGAAAGCTCGGGCGCCCCTCGACGCCAGGCACGCACTTCCTGCGCATGGCGGAGAGTGCTCGCTGGTACTGGGACTCACCTGCGACACGGACAAAATTGTCCTCGGGAAGCGATGCGAAGCGCCCGGCGGGCAGTTGCGCTGGATTGCGGAAGCCGTCGAAGAGCCGCATGTTGGCAGAGTACGGGGTTCGGCAGCGAGACTCTTTCTGTCCCTCCAGGCCGTTAGGCGTTTATGTGCTGGTAGGGGCGGGCAGTTTCGCGATCTCATCCTCGATCCCGTCGTATTCGTTGCTCCGAAGGAGCTTTTCGAGACCCTTGCGGATGACCGCGTCACGTGCCGCGAGGTCGAGCGGGTCGCTGTTTTCAGGCGTGTTGATTTCTGCCCAGGGATTGCCCACAGCGTTGGCTGGCCCCTCAAAATTGCTGGGAAGGGCCACTGTTGCGTCCAGAGACCGGTCACCGAAACTGATTTCGTAGTTTGGCCCGACAATCGCGGGCATGCCCTCCGCACAAAGCATCGGAAAGATCACGCTGGCGATCTCGTCTACGGCTGCCCTTCCGAGCACATGCAGAAACTCGTGGAGATCCGTGAGCGAAAGAGATAGCCGACGCTGGCTATCGCCGGCATCTGCGGATTGCTCAATCACGTCGAGTACCAGCACCGGCCGCGTCCCAAACTGGAATCCGGATGGAAGCTCAAGCGTCGTTCTCCCGTTGAGCACAGATCCTTGTGTTGTGGAGGTTCCCCAGTCGCGCTCGAATGTCGCGACTTGACCCAGACTAGGGCTCGCACGTCTCCAGTCCGTCGCTGTGTTTGAGTAAAGCAGGCCGCTCGCCGAACGGCCCCACTTCTCAAGGCTCGAGCCGGCAAGCGCCTCCTTCAGAGTGGCCTTGATCGTCGAGTTCAATTCACCAACGGTGGACTCACAGTCGGCGGCGACAACAACTCGGAAGACGGTTCCTTTGTCGTTGTGTGCCAGCGGAGGTGCGTATTGCCGGATCTTGAAGCGGCCGACGAGTGGGTTAGGTAGCCACGGTGTCTGGTTGACGTTCGGTCCTACTGGCGACTCTGCCATACCGCTCGCCTCGGGGATATCACCCTTGACAGGACGATCGGGGAACTCGACAGCGTTCCAGTCGACTTTGCTTTCGTCCACGGCGCAACCCGCGGTTTTGAGCCGTTTGGCGACTTCACGAAGTGGCCTGTCGGTATCGTCGATGCGGATGACGTGTCGTCCATAGATGTCGCTGAACGGTCGCAGCTTGCCTAGCTCAACTAGGACCGTGCGATCGGGATGCACACCGAGTGCCATTCCTGCCTCAAAGAGCACGTTCGGCCGTGCTTGTGGCGTGGGCTGGGTCTCATCGGGCGGATCGTCCGGCCTGTGGAATGCTTCCTTGAGCCAGGCTTCGTCGTCAGGCGTAAAGAGCACAACGACTGCCTTCGCCTTTTCAAACGCCTTCTTCAAGACCTGGCCTATATATGGAGCAGCACTGCCCGTCTCGGCAACTAGCTCGCCCCACTCCAGCGGCACCAAGCCAATAGCTTCGAGGAAGCCAAACATCGCGCGCCGGGCGTCGTCATCCCGGCCGTGCACGACCATGACCTTCGCGGCATCTGCGGCCGCGGTCTGATCACTGGCTGTGCTTCTGGCATCAGATGGGACTTGGGCTTGATCGCCCCGCTCAGCAACTTCTCGACCTTGGACCGTGAGAGCTACCGAGACAATCGTTTTCAGGCCTTCTGCACCAAAGTACGCTTTGGGACTGATGTAACCGTCGTCCTTCAGGCGTCGCAGAAGGTGGTTGAGCACCATGTCGTTCTCTGGCCGACAACCCTGACGCTCAAGCTCCTCAGCGACCGCCTGTCCGTCGGTTGGTTCATACGTGTCTTCGGTTAGACGTCTAATCGCAAGCAGTACTGATTGCTCCAAGGAATCTGGCATCGGTCAATAATTTACCGGGTCGAACGTATGGCGTTCTCTCTGACCCGCAGAAACACGCCCATGCACGACGGGCGTACCTGCTTCGGCGGCGAGGCGCGAGATGTATTTGCCGGTCACGCCGTCTACTGACGTGTTGATGACCAAAGTCGGCTATGGCGATGCCCTCCACCAGTTCAGCCTCCCGTATCTGGATCGTCGCTATGCGCGCCTCATGCTCGTGCTCGCCGCGCCCCCTCGGAGTACATACCGCAAGTCGCTGGTGACGGCTCCTCTGTGCCGTCGCCGCCATCTCGTATGATCGGTCGATGTCAGCTCCACGAGGCTCTTCGATCCCAGGCGCAGCCGCCGGTCACGCCCCACTCCCACGGCTGACCCTGCGCGACCTGAAGACGTCCGCCCGAGCGTTTGCTCGTGAGCTGACCGCTACGCCGATCAGCTCCCTATACGGGGTCACCGATGGCAAGGCTGTCGGAACCTACGTCGAGGGGTCTTTCAATACATACATCGTGGACCGCTATCGCCACACTGCCGGCAATGCGGCCAAGGGCATCGACTTCCCGGCACTGCGTGTAGATCTCAAGGTCACCTCAATCGCGCAGCCGCAGTCGAGCTGCCCATTTCGAGACGCCACCCAGAAGGTCTACGGCCTCGGATATCACCTTCTCGTCATGGTCTACGAGAAGACAGACGATCCGATCGACAACACCTCCAAGCTTGCCATTCGACATGTGATCTTCATCAAAGACAAGTTCACAGCGGACCAGCAGACCACTATCGGTCTTGCCGGGATACTGGATCGCGGTGGCAACGTCGATGACATCGACGGCTTTCTTCAGGAGAGGATGCTGCCGCTCGATGACATTGGACGCCGTGCCCTAGCCGAGCGAATCCTCGCCGAGCCACCTCGCCGTGGACACCTAACGATCTCAAATGCCCTCCAGTGGCGGCTCCAGTATGGACACGCGATCCGTGGCGCTCAAGAAGGTGTCCCGGGACTGGAGGAACTCGTTGCCAAACAATGAACTGGGCGACTTCCAGACGCCGGCGCCTCTAGCCCGCCTGATCGTCGATCGGTTGGCTGGCGAGGAGTGGGAGCGGGTATTCGAGCCGACGTGCGGCTCGGGTTCTTTCTTGGCAGCCGCAGCCACCCTGAAGCCGCGCGAGATGCTTGGGCTGGAGATGCAACCGAACTATGCCCGGGAAGCACGTCGATACTGTCCTGTGATTGAGGCGGATATCTTCGACGTGGATCTCGCGGAGAACCTGCGCTGGGCGAATCCGTCGGGCCCGCTCCTCGTCGTCGGCAATCCACCCTGGGTGACGAACTCTCAGCTGGGCAGCCTTGGTTCGCTCAATCTGCCAGGCAAGCGCAACGTGCGTGGACTTCGTGGCATCGAGGCGATGACAGGAGCGTCAAACTTTGATATCGCGGAGTACATGTGGCTCAAGCTCATTCGTGAGCTAGCGAGCGAAGAGCCGACTATCGCTCTTCTGTGTAAGACGAGCGTCGCTCGCAATGTTCTCACGTTCTCTGCTCAGCACCATCTCCCAATCGCACACTCCGACCTTTACGTAATTGACGCAAAGGAGTGGTTTAACGCCTCCGTCGATGCGTGTCTATTCGTTGTGTGTGTACAGAACGAAGCCGCGAACTACCAATGCGCGTGGCATCCGTCTCTCTCATCCCGCTCGCCAAGCAGAACTATCGGCGTTGTCAACGGCCGACTCGTAGCCGACACGACAGCCCACGGCGATGCATCTACGATAGACGGGGTCAGCCCTATCGAGTGGCGTCAGGGCATCAAGCACGATGCAGTGCAGGTCATGGAGCTGCTGACCGACGGAGCGGTGCTCACGACGAAGGCCGGCGAACCTCTTGACCTGGAGCCGGAGCACATCTTTCCACTCCTCAAGGGAACCGACGTATATCGTGGACGGACCACCACAGTCCGCAGATGGATGGTCGTTCCGCAGCGCTCGCTCAAGGACGATCCTGGTGAGCTCGCAGACACCGCCCCAAGGGTATGGCACTACCTCAACCAAAACGGCTCGGCTCTGGATGGCCGAAAGTCCTCGATCTATCGAAAGAGGCCACGGTTCTCGATCTTCGGTGTCGGCGAGTACTCCTTCACCCGCTTCAAGGTCGCCGTGTCGGGCCTTCACAAGGAGGCGCGCTTCCGCGCCGTAGGCCCGATTGAGCAGTCCTCGGTCGTGTTTGACGACACCTGCTACTTCGTGCCAGTGACGAGCGCACGGCAGGCAGCCGCCCTTGCGGCGCTACTGAATTCGACGGTTTGCCAAAAGGCCATTGAGGCGCTGGCCTTTTGGGATTCCAAGCGTCCCATCACCAAGAAGCTGCTCCAGCGACTGGACCTCCGTGCCGTTGCCGAAGTGACGAGCGAGACAGAGCTGGCGTCTCTCTCTTCACGAGCGTATGAGACCGACCTCTGCCGGCCTCTCACAGAGGATCCCTTGGCCGGCCTCGCAGAGCTCCTCGCAACCTGGGAAATGGCCCGTACCGACCTAGTTCCAGTGTCGAGCCCGCAGCAGACGTCTCTTTTTGGACCGGAAGTTGGAACCCAAAAGCCGGGCCGCAGTCGGTCGCTAGCCCGCAGGTGACGAAAGGTCGAGGTCTTCCAACGACGAGGAACTGCGGGACGACCTCGCCGTGGCCCACGCACTGCGCGACGAGTACGGCACGAGCACGGGCGCCCGACATCTGGAACACACGCCTGCTGAGACAAGAACCCGAAGAAGCCTCGTAAGGTCACGAAGCACGAACCTCGCCTGGCGACGCGCTTGATGTCAGCCAGCTAGGCGCGCCTCGGAACCCGGCCGCCAAGCGCCGACGCCCGCGCCTCCGCCCTCCGCGGCGGGGCCGCTACCGCCGGGGCTGTTCTGCGAGCCAGTCGTCGAGCATGGGGCGCGTGAAGCGGATGTGCCGGCCGACCCGATGGCACGGCAAGCGGCCGGTCCTCACGGCCTCGTAGACCCAGCTCGTCCTGACGTTGAGATACCAAGCGGCCTGATCCGGGCGAAGCAGCCGGTCCTGCTGCGGCGGAGCCTCTGATGTTGTCGTTGCTTCCATGCGGGTATAGACCCCAAGGCGGCCGAACCGGCCAACGGATTCTCCGCCGCCGCGCGCTCTGGACATGCCTCATTGCCGCGCCTGCAGTCAGCGCATGCCAGCGCGCCTAACCAGCCCCGGCGACCGCCGGACGACCGCTAGGGAACGATGCCGGGAACGATGCCCTGCCGTCGCAACCTCGTGATAGGCTTGTTTCTGTTGCGTTTGCAGGTGTTTTGGAAGTGGGCCCGCCAGGACTCGAACCTGGGACATACCGATTATGAGTCGGCAGCTCTGACCAACTGAGCTACGGGCCCTCCTCGCGCCCGGACCCTCGGGCCCGCACACGACCGATCTAAGATCGGCCAGCAGACGCTAGCAAGCGGCGAGATGTGGAATGCTCACCGCCGCCGCCCCCGACCAGCGGGCGGGGACCGCCGCGCGTGGCGACGAGACGACTACGAACAGGAGCGAACAGATGGCAGACCGTGCAGCGATCGTGACCGGGGCGTCGAGCGGGATCGGACTCGCGATCGCGCGGGTGCTCGGGCAGGAGGGCTTTGCGATGACGCTCTCCGCGCGCCGGGCAGAGAAGCTGCAGGCGGCCGCCGATGAGCTCGCCGGGGAGGGCTATGACGTGCAGGCCGTCGCCGCGAACGTCTCCGAGGAGGCCGACATCCAGCGCGTGGTCTCCACCCACCGCGAGCGCTGCGGGCGCCTGGACGTGCTCGTGAACAACGCCGGCGTGGGCATCGGCGCGCCCGTCGGGGAGATCGTCACCAAGCGCCTCGACCTGCAGCTGGCCATCAACCTGCGCTCGATCCCGCTGTTCTACCGCGAATCGTTGGCGCTGCTCCGGCAGGCCGCCGCCGAGCACCACAACGCGCTGGTCGTCAACACCGCCTCGATCGCGGGCAAGCGCGGTGTGGGCTGGAACTCCGTGTATTCGGCCACCAAGCACGGCGTCGTCGGCTGGACGGAGTCGATGAACAGCGAGCTGAGCGGCGAGGGCATCAAGTCGACCGCCCTGTGTCCCGCGTTCGTGAACACCCCGATGACCGACTTCGTCAAGGGCCACGTGCCCCCCGAGGACATGATCCGTCCCGAGGACGTCGCCGAGTCCGTGCGCTACCTGCTCAAGCTCTCCCCCATGTGCCTGATCCCGGAGATCATGTTCCTGCGCCCCGGCGCCTCGCTGTGAGCCGCCGGCCGTCCGCGACGGGCGGCGCGGTGGCGGCGCTGGGCGCGGCTGTGTAGGGTTGCGCTGGTGAAGCTCGGCGTGCACATCGGCTACTGGGGTCTCGGCCTGTCCTCCGAGGACCAGCTGTCGATCGTCCAGGAGGCCGAGCGGCTCGGCTATGACTCCGTGTGGGCCGCCGAGGCGTACGGCTCGGACACGGCCACGGTGCTCGGGTGGCTGGCCGGGCAGACCTCGACCATCAGGCTCGGGTCGGGAATCTTCCAGATGCCCGGGCGCTCGGCCGCGATGACCGCGATGACCGCGGCGACGATCGACCAGCTCTCGAACGGACGCATGATCCTCGGGATCGGCTCCTCCGGGCCGCAGGTCGCCGAGGGCTGGCATGGGCAGCGCTTCGCCAAGCAGCTGCAGCGCACGCGCGAGTATGTGGCGGTCGTGCGCATGGCGCTCGCGCGCGAACGCGTCGAGTTCCACGGCGAGACCTTGGAGCTGCCGCTGCCGGACGGGCCGGGCAAGGCGCTGAAGCTCACGATCGGGCCGGTCCAGGAGCACATCCCGATCTACCTGGCCGCGATCGGGCCGAAGAACACCACCCTGGCGGGCGAGATCGCCGACGGGTGGATCCCGACGCTGTTCTCGCCCGAGCACGTCTCCGAGCTGCGCCCGCTCTTGGAGGAGGGCGCCGCGAAGTCGGGCAAATCGCTCGACTCCTTCGACATCGCGCCGACCGTCCAGGTGTTCGTCAACGACGACCTCAAGGCCGCGCGCGACGCGATGCGCCCGTTCATCGCGCTGTACGTCGGCGGGATGGGTTCGCGCAAGCAGAACTTCTACAACCAGCTCGTCTGCCGCTACGGCTTCGAGGCTCAGGCGGCCCAGATCCAGGACCTGTACCTGGAAGGCAAGCGCGAGGAGGCGATGACGGCGATCCCCGACGCGCTGATCGACAGCGTCTCCCTGTGCGGCCCCCCCGAGGTCGTGCGCGAGCGTCTGGCCGTGTACCGCGACGCCGGCGTCGGCACGTTCGGCGTTATGCCAATGGCGTTCACCGCGGAGGATCGCCTGACGCAGCTGCGCCTCGTCGCCGAGCTCGCAGCCGCAGCCTGACATCGCTCGTGCGGGCGACGGCCGGCGCTGTGGGAGACGAGCTGGTGACGGCGGGGGCTTGGGGAGACGAGCGGGTAACAGCAGGGCATTTGGGGGAGGAACGAGAGGAGAAGATAGAAGCGCATCACACACGCGCGTCACGGCGAGTGCTGCTGGGCGCGTTCGGCGATCCGGGCCACGCCTTCCCGATGATCGCGCTCGGCCGGGCTTTGCGCGCGCGCGGACACGAGGTCACGCTGCAGACCTGGCGGCGCTGGCAGACGCACGTGCAGGCCGAGGGCCTGCGCTTCGCGCCCGCGCCGGAGTACACCGTGTTCCCCAGCGGCGGTCCCGGCGGGGAGCCGCTGGACTTCTACGAGGCGGTCGTGCACGCCACGCAGGACACGCTGCCACTGGTGCGCGAGCTGCGCCCGGACGTGGTCGTCGCCGACATCCTCACGCTCGCCCCATCGCTCGCCGCGGAGCTGTGCAGCATCCCGCGCGCGACCCTGATCCCCCACGTCTACCCAGAGAACGAACCTAACTTCCCGATCTACTCGCTCGGCGCGCGCCTGCCGCGCACGGCATCGGGCCGCGCATTGTGGCGCCGCGCGCAGGGGCCGATCCGCCGCGGGGTGGAGCTCGGGCGGGTCGAGCTGAACCGGACCCGCGCCCGCCTGGGTCTGCCCCCGCTGCAGTACGGTCACGGCGGCATCAGCCGCGAGCTGGCGCTCGTCGCCACTTTTCCTCAGCTGGAGTACCCGCGCGCGTGGCCGCCCTGGGCGCACGTCGTCGGTCCGCTCATGTGGGAGCCGCCGGCGCGCGACGTCGAGCTTCCGGCCACGGCCTCTGGCCGCGGTGCCCGCGACGATCCGCTCGTCCTGGTCGCGCCCTCGACCGCCCAGGACCCCGACCATCGGCTGCTGGGAGCCGCGCTGCGCGGTCTCGCCGGCGCGCCGGTCAGGATTCTGGCGACCTGGAATCGCCGCCTGCCCTCGCGCCCGCTGCCCGTGCCCGCCAACGCGCGAATCGTCGAGTGGGTCTCCTATGCGCGCACGATGCCGGCCTGCGATGTGGTCGTCTGCCACGCCGGCCACGGCACGCTCGTGCGCGCGCTGGCATCAGGCTGCGCGGTGGTTGCGTGCCCGCACGTGGGCGACATGAACGAGAACGCCGCCCGCCTGGACTGGGCCGGCGCGGGGGTGCGGCTGCCACGGCGCTTCGTCTCGCCACGGCCGCTGCGCCTGGCGGTCGAACGGGCTTTGAGCGAGCAGTCGATCCGGACGCGGGTCGGCGATTTCGCCGCGTGGGCCACGGCCCACGACCCGGCGAGAACCGCCGCAGCCTTGGTAGAGCGGCTGGCGCACAATGAAGCTCCGGGGGTGGGACTCGAACCCACAACCCTTCGGTTAACAGCCGAATGCTCTGCCGATTGAGCTACCCCGGACCGAAGCCGGCAACTTTACCGATCCTCATCCGGTCTCCTCCAGCGCCCGCTCGTAAGCCCGGTCGAACTCGCGCTTGACCTCGGCGCGGCGCTGCGCCAGCTCGCTGACCTCGCCACTCTCCCGCCCCCGCGCGCGCTGGATCTCGCGGTCGATCCTGGCCAGCTCTAATTGCATGCGCTGAGACTCGAGCATCGCCGGCGCCGGCGACTCGCGGCCGGCCTGCACGACCAGCTCGGCCAGCAGCCCCGCCAGCTCGGGATCGTCCGCGGGCAGACCTTCGCCGGGATCGGCCAGATGCTCGCGCAGGTGCCCGGCCGCGCGGCGCACCACGTCGCTGGTGAAGTGCTCCGACACCTCCAACTCCCCCAGCGCCCTTGCGCCCGACTCGGGCTCGGCAATGCACTGGGCCAGAAACGCCCGCTCCGTGCTCGCGCCCCGCACGGCCGCCGAGGCCACCGGCGCTCGTGTCGCGCCCTCGCCCTCGCCAGCGCCGGCGGCGGACCTGACCCCGCCCGGCCGCGCACCGCGCGCGGCCAGGGCCCGCTCGGCCAGGCTCTCGGGCAGCTGCAACCGCTCGGAGACCGTCCGCGTGAGCTCCATCCGCAGCGCGCTCGCCGGCAGCATCGCGAACACGGGCCGCAGCTCGTCGAGCATCCGGTCGCGGCCCTCGGAACTGCCGTGATCGCCACTGTCCAGGACGCGCTGCACGCGAAAGCGCACGAACGGCACCGACTCCTCCACGGCCCGCTCGATCGCGCCCGCCCCCTGCGCCTGCACGAGCTCGGCCGGGTCCGTGCCGGCGGGCAGCGCCACGACGCGCAGCTCCAGCTTGCGTTTGGCGGCGAGACCGGCGGCGCGCAGCATCGCCTCCTGCCCGGCGCTGTCGGCGTCGAGCGCCAGCAGCACGGTCGGCGCCATCCGCGCGAGCTCTGCCACCTGCTCGGCCGTCAGCGCGGTGCCCATCAGGCCGACCGCATTGCGCACACCCGCCTGGTGCAACGCGATCACGTCGGTGTAGCCCTCGCACAGGATCGTCTGCCCCATCCGCGCGGCCTGGACGCGCGCCAGATTCGCGCCGTACAGATGCTGTCCCTTGTGATAGACACTATTATCGGTAGTGTTCAGATACTTGGGACGTCGCCCGTCGCCTGTCCCTTTCGGTCTCCCTTTCCCCACCCCTCCCTCGTGGCCCTCCCGCACATCGGAATCCAGCACGCGCGCCCCGAACCCGAGCACCCGACCCCGCATGTCGGTAAGCGGGAACATGATGCGCGCGCGAAACCGGTCATACAGCTGCCCGCCCTGCTGCGAGCGCTGAGCCAGGCCGACCTCGTACAGCTCGGCCTCGGAGAACCCGCCGCGCAGCGAAGCGCTCAGCACGCGGTCCCACGCGCTGGGGGCGTACCCGACGTGAAACTCCCTCAGGATCTCCTCGCCCAGCCCCCTGCCCAGCAGGTACTCGCGCGCGCGCGCCGCCTCCTCTGACTCCCACAGACACCGCTCGTAGTAGGCGCTCGTGCGGGCCAGCAGCTCCAGCAGCCGCTCGCGCCCGCGGCGGCGCTGCGCCTCGCGCTCGTCCTCCTGCTCGCGCTCCAGCTCGATCCCGCATCGATCGGCCAGCAGCTCCAGCGCCCCTTTGAAGTCGACGTTCTCGGTCTCCTGCACGAACGTGAACACGTCCCCGGCGGCCTGACAGCCGAAGCAGTAGTACACCTTCTGCACCGGGTCGATCCCGAACGACGGGGTCCGCTCGTCGTGAAACGGGCACAGCCCCTCGTAGCTGTTCTGCCCGGCGCGGCGCAGCTCCGTGCGCGCGGACACCAGCTCGACGAAATCGATCGCGTCGCGCACGCGATCCTTGGACTCGCTGGTGTACAGGGCCATCGCCCGCCAACGCTAGCGGGCGAACGCCTTCGGCACCTGCAGCTCGGTGAACTCCCTGATGCAGTACCGGTCGGTCATGCCCGCCAGGTAGTCGGTCACGCGCTGGGGCAGATCGTCCTGCTCGTGCGCCGGCGCGCCGGGGGCCGGCGGCAGCTGCTCGGGTCGATCGGCGTAATGCTCGAACAGTCTCCGCACGACCCCCGCGATGCGCTCATGCTCGGCACGCACGGCGGGACCGAGATAGACGCGCTCGAACATGAACTTGCGCAGCTCTCCCATCGCCGGACCGGCCTCGGGCCCCTGCACGATGTCCCCCGCGCGGGCGGATTCCTCGACCAGGTCGTGCACGAGCGCGTCGATCCGCGCCGATCCGCTGCCGCCCAGCACCGCGATCGGCTCTGCAGGCAGCTCGTCCTCTCCCAGCAGCCCCGCGCGCAGCGCATCGTCGATGTCGTGGTTGATGTAGGCGACGCGGTCGATCAACCGCACGATGCGCCCCTCCATCGTGCTCGGCGCCTGCGCGCGACCGGAGTGACGCGCGATCCCGTCGCGGACCTGCTCTGTCAGGTTCAACCCGGCTCCGTCGCGCTCGAGCACGTCGACCACACGCAGCGAGTGCTCGTAGTGGCGAAACCCTCCGCCGAAGCGCTCGCGCAGGCAGCGGTCGAGCACCTCCTCGCCGATGTGCCCGAACGGCGGATGCCCGAGGTCGTGGCCGAGCCCGATCGCCTCTGTCAGATCCTCATTCAGCCTCAGCGCGCGGGCGACCGTGCGGGAGATCGTCGTGACCTCCAGCGTGTGCGTCAGCCGCGTGCGGTAATGGTCGCCCTCGGGCGCCACGAACACCTGCGTCTTGTGCATCAGGCGCCGAAACGCCTTGCTGTGCACGATCCTGTCGCGGTCGCGCTGGAACGGGGTGCGCAGCGAGCAGTCCTCCTCGGGACGCGCGCGCCGCGCCGGGTAGGAGCGCGCCGCCAGCGGCGACAGCGAGGCTGCCTCTCCGGCAGCGATGCGCGCGGCGAACGCTCCGGCGACGGAGTCGGTGCTGGTGCCGGCAACCGCGTCCATCAGCCGATTGTGCCACCGGCCGCGGCCAAGACGTTCAGCGCTCGCGTTTCCAATCGCCGCGCATGCCCGCCACGTGCGCCCAATGGTGCCAACCCTTCATCTCACCCGGGTCCTCGTCGTACACACCCGCTCCGCCCCCTGGCTCCGGCAGGCTCTGGGCCGCGGCCGAGTCGATGCTCAGATCCACGCCATGTTCGTGCAGAGCCGCGACATCGGCGGCCTGGACAAACCGTCGGCCATGTCCATGCACGGCGATCACCAGGCCGTGGAAGATGTCCCTCTCCGGCGCCGCCACGACATGATGAACCGTGCCCACCAGCTCGCCATCCGATGCCAGCACCGGGACATCTTTTTCGAGCACCTCGTAAGCGATGGGCAGGCCCTCATCCACGGGCCACACCATACATGCAGGGCCGCGGTCAGTCCGAGGAGCCGACGGCCGCCATCAACCGGACGTGGGCGTGGTGCTCGAGCGTTTCGGAGATCGCGCGCTCGACCTGGCCGAGCGCCTGCTCTGGTGCGTCCGGGGCCTCGGCCAGCGGCAGGCCGAGCGCGCCCGTCATGAAGCTGTACGCATCGGGATCGAGCGCGAACGACGCCACCGAACACGTCTCGTCGCTGGACGAGCTCGGCGAGCATGCCCCGCACACGACGCCCCCGGACGCGCCGGAGAAACCGACGAGGTGCTCGTGCTCCCCGCAGCCCGTGCACGAGCCGAGCTGGGGTGCGAGACCGGCGGCGAGCATCAGCTTCAACCGAAACGCGAGCGCGCCCGCGCGGCCGCTGGCCGATCCGCGGCGGATCCGGACCGCCGGGCCGTCGGGGGCGCGGCCGGCCTTGCCCGCCTCGCCCGCCTCGCCCGCGGCGCCCTCGTCCAGCAGCGACAGGCGGCGGCAGAGCAGGTTGAACACGTTCGGATGGGGCTCGCCCGTCTCGAACAGCCGCCCGACCGCATCGCACGCGCGCGCGGCCGCGTCCAGTGCGCGGGCGTCGCAGCGCAGGCGCGCGTAGGCCTCGATCGTCTGCGCCCCGGTGACGGTGAGCAGCTCGCCGCGGCCTTCGTGCAGCTCCAGCGTGAGCCGGAAGAACGGCTCCAGGCGCCCCCCGAAGCGGCTGCGCGCGCGGCGCACCCCCTTGGCGATCGCGCTCACCCGCCCCAGGCCGGGCGTGTACAGGTGCATGATGCGATCGGCCTCGCCGTAGCGCAGCGAGCGCAGCACGATCCCCTCGGTCTTGACTGGTCCGGGCATATATCGTCTTTCGAGTCTAGGCTCGCGTCCGGCGCACCCTCCTCGGCGCCTGCGTCAGAACCGCCAGAACCGCCAAAACGCATCGCTACACTTAGTGAAGTAATGAGTGAGATCGTCGTATACAGCACAGAGCCATGCTCGTTCTGCACGCGCGTCAAGGGATTGCTTCACGCCCGCGGGGTGCGGTTCACCGAGGTCAACCTGGCCAAGGACCCGCAGGGGCGCGTCGAGCTCGCGGGCAGAACCGGCATGATGACCTTTCCCCAGGTCGTGATCGACGGCGAGCTGCTGGGCGGCTTCAGCGAGCTGCAGGCGGCCGTCGAGAGCGGGCGCCTGGACGAGCTGCCGGCCGCCTGAGCCGCGCTGCCCCAGCCCTCTACCCCCGCCGGTCTCGACGCCGCCGCGGGCGCGGCTGGCAGGTCTCGCACACGTAGGTGCCACGGCCCGCGACGACCAGCTTGACGATCGTGGCGCCGCAACGCGGGCACGGCTCACCCTCGCGACGGTGCACGAGAAAGCGATCCTGATAGGAGCCGCGCACGCCGTCGACGTGACGGAAGTCATCGATCGTGGCTCCGCGCGCGTCGATGCCGTCGCATAGCACCTGCACGATCGCCTCGCGCAGGCGGGCATACTGCTCGCGCGAGAGCCGCCCGGCCGGGCGCAGCGGGTGGACACCAGCGCGGAACAGCGCCTCGTCGGCGTAGATGTTGCCGATGCCCGCGATCCGGCGCTGGTCGAGCAGCAGCGCCTTGATCGGCGCATTGCGTCCGCGCGCGAGCGCGCGCAGGTGCTCGGGCGTGAAGCGCTCGTCGAACGGCTCCACGCCCAGGCGCGCGGCGAAGAACGCCTCCAGCGCCTGTGAGTCCAGCAGCAGCTCGCCCGTGCCGAAGCGGCGCGGGTCGACGATCGCCAGTCGTCGTCGCCCACTCCCCCCTCCACGTGGCTGCGCGCCGTCGGCGCGTGTGCCTCGCCCGACCCGCAGCGGCCCCAGCTCGATGCGCACACGGGTGTGTGGCGACTCTGGGTCGGGGTCGTACAGGATGGACCCGGTCATGCGCAGGTGCTGTGCGAGATGAACGTCGCCGGACAGCTGCCACACCAGGTACTTGCCGCGGCGGCCGAGCCGCTCCACGCGCCGCCCGGCGAGCGCGGCGGCCAGCTCGCCCGGGGCGAGCGGGCGCGACCAGCGCGGGTCGAGGATCTCGACTCCGATCAGCCTGCGACCCTCCACCAGCGGAGCGAGCTGGCGTCTGATCGTCTCGACCTCGGGCAGCTCTGGCATCGCGACCCAGCATATGCTCAGCGCCTGGCGCGGGGGTGGGACTCGAAGTAGACGTCCTTCAGACGCTCGGCCGACAGGTGGGTGTAGACCTGGGTGGTCGCCAGATCGGCATGGCCGAGCATCTCCTGCAGCGAGCGCAAATCGCAGCCCCCGGCGAGCAGATGCGTGGCGAAGGTGTGGCGCAGCGTATGCGGGCTCATCTTCTGATCGAGGCCCGCCCTGCGCGCGTGGCCTTGGACGATCTTGTACAGCCCCTGGCGCGTCAGCGCGCCGCCCCGGGAATTGACGAGCAGCTTCGACTGCACCCGCACGCCGACCAGCGCCGGGCGCCCTCGCTGCAGGTACACGTCTACAGCGGCGACGGCGCGAGAGCCGATCGGCACGATCCGCTCCTTGGCGCCCTTGCCGCGGGCGCGCAGGACGCCCTCCTGCAGGTCAGGTCTCCCAGCTCGATGCCGGTCGCCTCCGACGCGCGCAGCCCGCATGCGTACATCAGCTCGAGCAATGCCCGGTCGCGCAGTGCCAGGGGCTCGCCACCACGAGGCGCTGCCAGCAGCTTGGTCACCTCTCCACGGGTGAGCGCCGCCGGCAGGCGCTGGCTGCGCCGCGGACCGTGCAGATCCGCGGTCGGGTCGTGCGCGATCGCGCCCTCGCGACGCAGGTGACGGTAGAACGAGCGCAAACACGCCGTCTTGCGCCTCAGGGTCGCGGCCGCCACGGGCTGCGACGGCTCAGCCCCAGCGGCGCCGGTGGCGAGCTCGGCCAGGAACGCGGCGAGATCGCCGTGCCGCGCCTGCAGCGGACCGATCTCGCGCCGGCGCATGAACTCGCCGAACTGCAACAGATCCGAGCGGTAGGCCGCCAACGTGTTGCGCGAGAGGCCCCGCTCGAGCTCGAGATAGGCGAGGAAGTCGAGCACGAGCGGCTCGAGCTCGCCGGTCGACGGTGACGCGGGCGCGGACGGAGACGCGGACGGCGACGGTGATCCGGGCGGCGACGCAGATGGAGGCGCGGGCGCGGGCGCGGACGGGGACGCGAGGCTCACATACGGGGCTTCGCGTCCAGCTCACCGGCTCCTGCCCGTTGGCGGTCGCCGTTCTCGCCGGCGCGCTGACCCGCCGGGGTGCCTTCGTGCTCGACACGGACGCGTGCCACGAGCTCGGCCAGCGCCGAGCCGCCGGCCAGGGCGGCGCCGAAGAACAGCGGGTCCTGGGTCAGACCGCGGCCCATCGTCTGCGCCGGCAGGCCCGAGGCGCCGTACGCCGGCAGATCGACCGCGGCGCGGCGCCAGTCGTGGCGGGTCATGCCGGCCGGCCTTTGGGCGGTCGGCCGCTCGACGTCGAGCTCCAGCCCCGGCCGGCTGGGCACCGCCCCGCCGAAGACCGCCCCGAGCCCGACCGATCGAAGACCGGCCCGCAGGTCGGCGCCCACGGGAGAGCGCATCCCGGCGGGCAGCGCGACCGTCACCGGCGCCAGCAGTAGATCCAAAACAGTGAGCGTGTGATGGGAGATGCCGCGATGACGCGCGCGGGGATCGCCGGAGGACATCCGCGCCACCAGCAGCGTCTCGCAGCCGAGCGCGAGCGCCACGTGGGCGCTGTCCAGGGCAGACAGGCCCCCGTGGCCGAGCGGCGAGCTGGAGCCCACGATTCCCGGCCCCGGCCCGCACACCGCGGCGTCCCAGCCGAGGGCCCGCAGGCCGTGGTGGAGCGCGCCGGCGGTCGTGATCGCCTCGCTCTCACCGCCGAACGCCGCGCCCGCCGTGAGGTGGCCGGCGAGCAGCCCCTGCTCGCGCAGCGCGCGAACGGTCTGAGAGTGCCCGCCGGGCAGCGCCCCGCCCTCGGTCTGCACATATCCGAGGCGAGCGCCCGGAGCGGCCTGTGCGAACGCCCACGCGACCGGGGCAAGCTGGCCGTGCAGCGCGAGCACCGCCACTGCCCGGCGCAGCGGAAGGCTCAGCGGCTCATCCTCGACCGGCGCCACTGCGTGCTGCAGGCTCGTGTAGTTGAGCTTCATCGCGCTCGCCCCGACACGGCCTACGCCATCCGGGCGCGGCGCCCGGAGGCCGTGTCCCCCGCCATCGCCCCCCAAGCCGCGAGTGAGGTTGACGTGCACGACGTCAAACCCGCCAGAGCCCAGACCGAGGTCCAGCGCCTGCGTGTTGACGATCACCTCATCCCCCGCCTGCGCTGCCCCGACGAGCGTGACGTCGGCGATCGCCGGGCGTTGGCCGACCTTTGATCGGTGGCCGTCCAGCTCGACCACGAGATCCTGCTCGGGGCCGTCCGGTGCTCCGGCGTCGATGACGGTGGCGCGGCGCAGCTTCAACATGCGGGCCGCAAGCTACCGGGCTTGTCCGCCGCGAGCGCCGGACCGGTCATCCGGCGGGCTCAGCTGGACGCTCACGTCGACGTCGCACTCCGACTCCGGCAGGTTGGCAAGCTCGTGTGCGCGACCGATCATCTCGGCCGCGATCTCCTCGGCGTGCCGCTCGTCCACGTCGGTGAACACGGCTTGCACGCGCAACGTTCCAGGCGCGCACGCAAGCCCCACGCCAGATCGAGGCGGACCGCCGCGCATGCGATCCGCGGCGCTCACGAGGAGGCGGCGGGCGCCGTGGCGTCTTTGGCTGTGACGACGATTTCCTCGGCCTCGGCCTCGGCCCGGGAGCCGGACTCGGCCTGGGAGCCGGACTCGGCCTCGGAGCCGCCCTGGGCGTGGGACAGCGCCGCCGCGACGAACTCGCGAAACAGCGGCGCCGGGCGCTCCGGGCGGGACTTGAACTCGGGATGAAACTGCGAGGCGAGGAAAAACGGATGATCGGAAAGCTCGATCGTCTCCACGAGCCGGTCGTCCGGGGAGGTGCCCGACACCGTCAAACCCGCGCGGGCACCGACCAAGGAGGGGTTGGTCAAGCGCTTGCGCAGCAGGTTGTTGACCTCGTAGCGATGGCGGTGGCGCTCGTAGATGACCGCTTCGCCGCCGTAGATCTCGCGCGCGCGGGTGCCCTCATGAAGCTTGATCGGGTCCGCGCCGAGGCGCATCGTGCCGCCGAGATCGGCGATCTCCTTCTGCTCGGGCAGCAGGTCGATCACCGGGTAAGGCGTCTCGAGGTCGAACTCGGTCGAGTTGGCGCCCTCCATGCCGGCCATGTGCCGCGCGAACTCCGCCACGGCGACCTGCATCCCCAGGCAGATGCCCAGGTAGGGGATGCGTCGCTCGCGCGCGATCTGGGCGGCGGCGATCTTGCCCTCGATCCCGCGCCCGCCGAAGCCGCCGGGGATGAGGATGCCGTCCGCGCCGGCGAGCTGCTGGGCTGCGCCCGAGCCGGGGTCCTCCAGACGCTCGGAGTCGATCCACTCGATCCGCACCTTGCAGTCCCGCTGCGCGCCGGCATGGCGCAGCGCCTCGGACACCGACAGGTAGGCGTCGGCGAGCTGCACGTACTTGCCGACGAGCGCGATCGTGACCGTGTCGGTCGCCCGCTGCGCGCGCTCGATCGGCTCCCGCCAGCCGGACAGCTCCGGCGCGGGCGCGTCTTGCAGGTCGAAGTGCTCGAGAATGAAGTCGTCGACCCCCTGATCGTGGAAGGTGAGCGGGACCTTGTAGATGTCGTCGACGTCGCAGGCCGAGACGATCGCGCCGGGTGGCAGGCTTGCGAACAGGGCGATCTTCTTACGGATCTCGCCCGACAGAGCGCCCTCGGAGCGGCACATCAGCATGTCCGGCGCGATCCCGATGCGCCGCAGCTCGTTGACCGAGTGCTGGGTCGGCTTGGTCTTCAGCTCGCCTGCGTGCCCGATGTAGGGGACGAGCGTCAGGTGGATGTACATGCAGCGCCGCCGCCCCACGTCGACCGGGAACTGGCGGATCGCCTCCAGGAACGGCAGCGACTCGATGTCCCCGACGGTCCCGCCGATCTCGGTGATCACGAAGTCGACGTCGCTGGACTCGGCGATCAGCGCGACCCGCTGCTTGATCTCGTCGGTGATGTGCGGCACCACCTGTACGGTGCCGCCCAGATAGTCTCCGCGGCGCTCGCGGCGGATGACGGAGTCGTACACGCCCCCCGCGGTGACGTTTGACGCGCGGCTGGTGTTGGCGTCGGTGAACCGCTCGTAGTGGCCGAGGTCGAGATCGGTCTCGGCGCCGTCCTCGGTCACGAACACCTCGCCGTGCTGATACGGCGACATCGTGCCGGGGTCGACGTTGATGTAAGGGTCGAACTTCTGCATCGCCACGCTCAGCCCGCGCGCGACCAGCAGCCGCCCGATCGAGGCCGCGGCGATGCCCTTGCCCAGCGAGGACACCACGCCGCCGGTGACGAATACGAACCGGGTCTTCGCTGGGGTGTCCGCGCGGCGGTCGGAGGAGTGCAGTGTCATTTGAACGGGCTAGTACGGCCTGCCCAAGGAGTCTAGCCTGCGCAGCAGCGGCACCCGTTGCACGAGCTCTGAGATCGAGCGCAGCTCGCCGTAGACGGTCACGATGACCAGCACGGCGAGCGCGATCAGCTGGCCGGTCTGAGACAGGGTCAGCACCAACCACAGGCCCGCGAGCGCGCCGAGCAGGCTGGCGCCGGTGTCGCCGAGCATCGCCCGTTCGCGCAGGTCGTACACGCCCGCCACGAGCGCCGGTCCGGCGAACAGGCCGAGCGTCATGAGCGGACGCAGCTCGCGCACGCCGATCGTCAGCCCCGCTCCGAGCGCCACGAAAGCCTTGATCGCGCGCCCGGGACGCAGGTCGAGGAGATTGAGTGCGTTGGTGGCGAGCGCGAGCACCGCGGCCGCCAGCAGCCAGCGACCGACCGACAGCCCCGCGAAGCCAAGATCCATCGCCAGCAGCGCCAGCCCGAGCGAGCCCGCGGCCTTCAGCGCGCCGGTGGACGGCTCGCCGCGCAGCGCCGCCGCACCGTGCCCGCGCCAGCCCCGGGGCATGGGGGCGCCCGGGCTCGCTGGGCTGCCGAGCGTGTCATCGATCAAGCCGAGACAGGCGACCCCGAGCGCATACACGGCGACCGGCAGCAGCCGCGGGTAGAGGATCGAAGTGTGCGCGAGCCGTTCGATCAGCGTGAGCGGCACGAGCGCGAGCAGGGCGGCGGCGGGGATGAGCACTCCAAACGGGACAGGCAGCGCGCGCGCGCGGTAGTTCGGCCGCACGTGCCCGCCCGCGCGCAGCACGCGCAGCATCGGCTGGGCCAGGATCGCCGCCAGCACGAGGGCGATCGCGAACGGCAGGGCGCGCATGACGGCAAGCTAGCGTCGTACGCGGATGTCTGCTGTTCCAACCGATCGAAGATCGGCCAGCATGCGCCGCTGGCGCAAGCGCGCATGCGCGCTTGCGTGACGTGCCGCATGCGGCACGTCTTCCGACGGCGCATGCGCCGTCGGCGGAACTGCACATGTGCAGTTCCGGGCAGGGCCGCATGCGGCCCTGCTACCTCCCCGCATGCGGGGAGGTCTTCCCAATCTCATCGCTCTCCTAAGGCACCGCGCTCGGCAGCAGCGAGTCGGCCGTCGGCTTGACCCCGTACGCACCGTGCGCGCCCGCGAGCGCGTACACGAGCGCGGCCTGTCCTGCGGGCGCGTCGAGATCGTCCACGCTCGAGATGTTCTTGCTCTCATACCACGGCACCTGCGAGGGTTCGGTGCTCCTCAGCTCGACGCCGACCGCCGGCACTCCGACCGCCGCGACCCCATCCAGCAGGCCTGTCTCGAACGCGACGGACGCCTGGCTCTGTTCGGGGCTCATCCCGGTCGGGTCGGCACGCACCACCACGAGCCCGTCCAGGCGGCCGAGCTGCCCGTCGAAGGCGCTCAGCAGGCTGGAGCGCACGCGGCTGAGCAGCTCGCGATCGATCAGCGCTCCGCCCCTGACGAACTGCTTGCCCGCCAGTTCGCCGAAGCGCCCGACCAGCGCGGGGGAGCCGGCCAGCGCCGCGTAGTGCGTGCCGGCCGCCTCGCCGCCGATCCCGCGCAGGTTCAGCGGCTCGCGCACCGCGACGACGATCGACAAATCGCCGCCCGCCTGCGTCACCGCCGAGCGCACCAGCCCGTCGATCTGATCCGAGGAGGAGCCGAGGAACACCAGGCCGATGCTGCGCCCGCTCAGCAGGTCGTGGACGGCGAGCGGGTACAGACCGCTCGCGAACGCTTCCTCGTCGGCCAGCTCCTCCTGCAGCTGTCCCACCTGCCGGCGCGCGCCGTTGACTTCGGAGTTGAGGCTGGCGACGATGCCGCTCTTCGCCGAGGACACGAGGTTCGAGTCGCCGATCGCCACGCCGATCAGCACGCCCACCGCCAGCGCCAGCAGCACGGCCGCGAGGGAGAGCGCGTGGTAGCGGTAGTCGAACATCGTGTGAAATCTCGCAGTAGCGCGGGCTCAGAGCAGCTGCAGCTTCAGCCACAGCAGTTCGGCGACATCCCGCAGCGCCGGCGTCATCGCCACGACGGCGACCATCGCGATCAGGCCTGCGGCGATCACCACCAGCAGCGGGGTGAGACCCGGCCGCGGACGGTAGAGCCGGCTGACACCCTTGGCGTCGACCAGGATCTCGCCGATGCGCAGGCGTGTCAGGAACGTGGAGGACATGCCCTCGCGGTTGCGGTCCAGGAACTCGACGAGGTTGAACTGCGAGCCGACCGACACGATCAGCCGGGCGCCCTTCTCGGCTGCGATCAGCATCGCCACGTCTTGACTGGTGCCGGGCGCCGGGACGAGCTTGTAGGGGAGGCTCAGCTCGTCCAGTCGCGCGCGTCCGGGCGCGCGGCCGTCGGGATAGGAGTGCACGACCAGCTCCGCGCCACCGTCGCGGGCGGCCAGCAGCGCCGCCTCGCCGGCCGAGTCCATGTCGCCGACGATCATGTCCGGGCACAGCCCCGCCTGCAGCAGCGCCTCGGCGCCTCCGTCGACGGCGATCAGCACGGGGCGCATGTCGCGGATGAACGGGCGCAGCGCGCGCAGGTCACGCTGATGACCCACGCCGCGCACGACCACGAGCGCGGAGCGGTCGCGAAAGTCGGTCTGAAAGCGGGGCAGGTCGATCCGCCCGGCGAGCAGTTCGCGCTCCTCGCGCATGTGCTCGATCGTGTTGTGAGCGAACCGCTCGAGCGCCTCGCCGACCTCGCGCCGGCGGGCCTCCGTCTCCGCGCGCACCCCGGCACGGTCGAGCACCTTCCCGGTCACGAGCGTCGCGGGGCGTGGCGAGCGCTCGCCGTCCGCGTCGGGCCGGCGCACCTCCCCGCCTTCCACGACGATCCGCTCTCCGCCGGACAGCTCTCCGAACAGCGAGTCGTCGGGCAGGTCGAGGAGCAGCACGCCCGCTTCGACCAGCAGCTGCGGCCCGAGGTTCGGATAGGTGCCGCTCGAGGAGGGCTTGCAGTTGAGCACCGCGACGGCGCCCGCGGCGATCAGCTCCTCGGCGGAGACACGGTCGATGTCGCGATGGTCGACCACCGCGATCTCCCCGGGCGCGAGATGCCGGACGAGGAGCTTCGTGCGCCGCCCCAGTCGCGCCCGCCCGCTGAGGACCCGTGGCTGGGCGTGCTCGTCTGTGTGCGCGGGCTGCGGGACGAAGCTCGGCGGCTGCCTGGTAGCGGCCATCGACAGCGAGAGTAACGGCCAGCGGCGCGACGCGCACCGCCTGGGAGCGTTAAGAACGTGTTTTGAAAAGATCGGCACGTCCGGATGCGCCCCTGGACACTGCGCTGGATCGCCACGTGACGTCTCGCACGTGCCACCAGCACGCGCTTCACCGTCCCGCGTCGCCCAGCTTGATCCATGAACGCCCCGACCGCACCGCCTATTTCAAAACACGTTCTCAGGCGGCCTTGCGCAGGTCCCTGGCGTGGCGACGAGCGGTCTCATCCGCGTCCTGCGCGCCGAGCATGCGAACCAGCTCGGAGACGACCTCTGGCTCGCCGAGCTGCACGACCGTGGCGAGCGTCGGGTCGGCGGAGGTGTCCTTGACGATCGAGAAGTGCCGCGCTCCCAGCGAGGCGATCTGGGGCAGGTGGGTGATGCACAGCACCTGCCTGCTCTGCCCCAGCGCCCGCAGGCGCTCGCCGACCGCGCGTGCGGTGTGACCGCCGATGCCCGCGTCGATCTCGTCGAACACGAGCGTCGCCTGCTCTTGGGCCGCATCTCCCCGATCGGCGCCTTCGGCCTCCTCGGCGCCGACGCTGTGCGCGTCCTTCTTCCCGGACTTGGATTCGGGCCCAGGCTCGAGCTCGGGCTCGGGCCCGCCACCGCCGGTGGACGCGGTGATCACGGCCAGCATCACCCGCGAGAGCTCCCCACCGGAGGCGATCTCGCGCAGCGGACCGGCCCGAACGCCCGGGTTGGGGGCGATCGTCATCTCGACCGAGTCCCCGCCGCTGGGCCCTGGCGGGCGAGCGCAGAGCACGACGTCGAACCGAGCGTCCGCCATCGCCAGCGCGGCGAGCTCTGCGGCGACGGCGCCCGCCAGGCGCGGGGCCGCCAGCTCGCGCGCGCGGCGCAGTGCCTGCACCTGGCGGTCGAGCTGCGCGCGTGTGTGTGTCAGGCGCTCGGCGGTCTGTGCGAGCGCGCCCTGCGCGCCGTCGAGCTGCGCGCGGCGCGCGCGCGCTCGCTCGGCGTATGCGATCACGGCCGCGATCGAGCCGCCGTGCTTGCGCACGAGCCGCTCGGTCGCGGCGAGACGCTGTTCGACCTCCTCCAGCGAGCCGTCCTCGCCGGCGAGGCGTTCGCCATAGTCGCGCAGCTCCGCCGCGAGATCTCCGGACTCGAGGACGATCGCACCCAGACGCTCGGCGAGCGCATCCAGTGTCCGATCGACGCCCGCGACGGCGTTCAGGCGTGCCGCCGCGGCCGAGAGCAGCGCCACGGCGCCCGGGTCCTCGGCCGCGTCCGCTGTGAGCCCCTGCGCTGCCTGGGCGGCGGCGGAGCACAGCGCGTCCAGGCGCCGCAGCCGCTCGCGCGCGGCGAGCAGGCGCTCGTGCTCGGACTCGTCCGGGGCGGCGTCGTCGATCTCGGCGAGCTCGTGATCGAGCAGGTCCAGCTCGCGCTCGCGCGCCTGACCGAGCTCGCCCAACTCATCGAGCTCTGCCCGCAGGCGCTCGCTCAGGCGGTAGGCCTCGGCGCACGCACGCAGGCGCGCGGGCTGTCCAGAGCCGCAGAGATCGTCGAGGATCTGCAATTGGGCCCCCGCGAGCGTCAGCTTGCGATGCTCGTGCTGGCCGTAGAACGAGACGAGCCGCGCCCCGATCTCGCGCAGGTCGGCGACCGTCGCTGAGCGACCGTTCAGATAGGCCCGCGTGCGAGCGCCGTCGGCCTCGATCCGGCGGGCGAGCACGATCTCCCGCGCGTCCGGGGCGCCGCCGGCAGGGCCGGCGGTCAGCCGATCTGAAAGCTCGTCGCGGAGCGCCTCAGAGAGCTCGAACACACCCTCGACGTAGGCCTCGCTCGCGCCGGGGCGCACGATTCCGGGGCGCGCACGACCTCCCAGCAGCAGGTCGAGGGCATGTGCGAGCACGGTCTTGCCGGCGCCGGTCTCGCCCGTGAGCACGTTCAGCCCCGGAGCCAGGCGCAGCTGGGCGCGCTCGATCAGGAGCAGGTTCTCGACGTTCAGCTCGCACAGCATCCTGCGCGCATGTCTAGCAGCCAATGGGGATGGATCGCGCGTGCACGGTGCGGCGCGCCTGGGCGTTCCGGCGTGCGCATGCGTGTGCGAGAATGGAGGCGAGCTTGCGTGGGTGACAGGACCGCTCAGAGCAGGCATAATCGACAGTGACAGGGTGGACGGGATGGACCCCGTAGGGGGAGCGGCTCGCACTGGACTCCTCCGCCCGAACGGCATGGCTGCCAACGACCCCCCACGACACATCGACCAACCCTCTCAGGAGGGCCGTCAGGGTTTGCGCGATCCGCGCGACTGCCTGTCGGCTGTCGCGCTCGAAGATCGGCTCGATGAGGAGATAAACCGGGCGGGACGGCACGGCACGCCGCTGAGCTGCCTGCTCGTGGCGATCGACGATCTCAAGGAGCTCGCGTCCCGGCACGGGCGCGATCTGCCCGAGCAGGCGCTTGCCTACGCGGGTCCGGCGCTGCTGGGAGAGCTGCGTCGCTTCGATCGCGTCGGGCGGCCGAGCGACACCGAGCTGCTCATCGTGCTGCCGGGCGCGGACGGCCCGCGCGGGGAGATCGTCGCGAGGCGCGTGATCGACAGGCTGCGTGCGATCAAGATCGAAGCCGGCGGGATGCGCCAGCCCTTGCGCGTGTCGGTCGGGCTGGCCAGCTGGCGCGAGGATCTCAGCGGCGCACAGCTGCTGGCGCGGACACGCACCGCCGTCCAGCGCGAACGCGAAGGGCTCGCGACGACTGACCCATAGTCCATAATCCCGCGCGGTGCTCACCGGATCTGAGTTGTGGCTGCTGCGTCTGATGGCCGATCGCGGCCTGGCGCTGCTCGACGCCAGCTCGCTGCTGATGGTGATCGAGGAGCGCGGCGAGCTGCGGGTCGCGGCCGCCAGCGGCGAAAGCAAACCGCGGCTGCGGATCGTTCCAATCGAAGGCAGCGCGCTGGGCGCGCTCTTCCAGGCCGGCGAGCCGGTGGCGCTGGATCGCCCGCGTGGTGCAGACGCGGCACTGCTGCACGAACTCGGGATCGAGGCGCGCGCTGTGCTCGTCGAGCCGTTGAGCATGGAGGGCCAGGGCGGGGGCCTGGTGATCGCGCTGCGCCGCGACGCCGGCTTCAGAGACCCGGACCGCCAGGCGCTGAGCGCGTTCGCGGCGAGCGTGTCCCAGCGGCTGGCGGCGGAGCGCTCGGTGGAGATCGAGCGGCTGCGCTACGGAATGCAGGCGCGCGAGCGCGAGCGCACGCGCTGGGCGCGGGAGATCCACGACGAGACTGTGCAGGGATTGGGCGCGCTGCGGCTGAAGCTCGCCAACGCGCGCGATCTCGATACCGATCGAGGATCAGCCAGCGACGCGCTGAGCTCGGCGGTGGACGCAGTGCTCGAAGGCCTGGGCGATGAGATCGACGGTCTGCGCCACCTGATCACCGAGCTCCGGCCGGCGGCCCTGGACGACCTCGGCCTGGAGGCCGCTCTCGAGGCGCTCGCGCGGCGCATGCAGGCGATCGACGGGTTGGACGTGCAGACCGAGATCGACCTTGGTCCCGAGCACGAGGATCGGCGACTGGATGCGGAGCTCGAGAGCACGATCTACCGTGTCGTGCAGGAGGCGCTTACGAACGTCAGCCGCCACGCCCAGGCCACGAAAGCGCTCGTCAGCGTCACCGAGCGCGACGAGGTCCTCAGAGCTTCGGTCACCGACGACGGCCGCGGATTGCCGGAAGCCGACCGGCTCGGCCCGCGCGGCGACGGCCTGGAGGGCGGCTTCGGAATGTCCGGCATGCGCGAGCGAGCGGAGCTCGTCGGCGGCGAGCTCGAGCTCGTGCCAGCTCAGGGCAAAGGGACGGTGATGCGCCTGACCGTGCCGCTGGCGGGACGGCCGACCGTGGCCACTCCGATCGGAGATCATCCGATCTCGGGCACACAGCCCGGAGAGCTGGATCGGTCAGCGGACCAGGCCGCCAGCGAGGTGGCGTAGACCGCAACCGCTCGGCTGGGTCCCAAGCGTCTATGGGGCGACGGCGAGGCCGAGCATCTCGGCCGCATCTCTCGTCGCGGCATGTGCAATCGTCAGCGGTTCGACACCGTCGAGACCCATACTCGCAGCGGCGCGGTCATACAGCGTCAGGTTGGCGAAGCTCGCCTCCAGCGTCGACCACCAGCGCAGGCCCACAGCGTCGGGGTGTTCGTCGAACAGACGCGCGGCGTATGCCTGGGTGACAGCGCGGTCGTTGGTCGCGACTGTTGACGGGCGCAGGTCCGTGTTCAAGAGCACGGACGGGTCGTCGAGGTCGAGTGGCTGACGATCCCCGGCGAGGGACAGCCGTGCGAGCGCGAGCGGTAGGCCCGCGCGGACCAGCGCCGCAGCCGAAAGGACGCCAGTGCCACGAAACGGCGCGAGCGCCTCGAGCACGGTCGCGACGGGGTCTTCCGCGACGTACAGACAGCCGTAGCGATCGGGGTTGTCGTGGCGTCCGGCGCCCTGCAGCTCGCGAGGAAACCACAGCGCGCCTCCAGGCTCAGCCAGTGCGGCATCCGCACGCCAAGGCAACAGACGCCAGAGGATCACGCGAAGCTGCCGGCGCGCTCCTGGGCGATCGCGTCGAGCAGTTCGGGGGCGCGCCCTGCTCGCACCAGATCGATCGGCCGCCGCCCGCCGAGGCGCGGATTGACCCCCTGCAGCCACAGCCCCGCCGCTTCGGGCGAGTAGAGGCGCAGCAGACTCGACATGACGAGCTCCAACAGGTCGACCCGTCGCGCGTTGACCTCGTCGATCCCCTGTCCATGACGCCAGCGCGTGACCTGTGCCGGGCTGACGCCCAGCAGTTCGGCGAGGCGGCGTTGCGAATGGAAGTCCTCACTCAAGGCCACGACCTTCTCGGCGGTGCTGACCGGCATGCTGTTCATTCTAGCGCAACGCAAAGCGTTGCGTGATCCTGGCCTACTCCACCAACCCGAGTTTGCGCGCGTAGGTCGTGATCTCCGAACGCGAGCTGAACCCGAGCTTCTCGATCGCGCGGGCGCGGTAGGTCTTGACGGTGCGCTCGGCGACGTGCAACTGCTCGGCGATCTGCGGGTTGGTGTAGCCGTTGGCGATCAACCGCACGACCTCGCGCTCGCGCTCTGAGAGGGCGACGCCGTCGGACGGGGAGTCCTCGCCGGCGGCCATCAGCGCGCCGAGGCGCGGATGCAGGTAGTTGCCGCCGGTGACCGCCAGCCTGAACGCCTGCAGCAGCTCGGCCGGCTCGGCCTCCTTGAGCACGTAGCTGCGCGCGCCCGCACGCAGCGCCTGCCTGGCGTACTCGGGGTCCTCGCGCATCGTCAGGATCGCCACGGCCAGGGTCGGATGGGCCACGAAGCAGGACGGCAGCGCCGCGAGGCTCGATCCGCCGGGCATCGTCAAATCGAGCGTCAGCAGGTCCGGCCTGTGCTCGCGCACCTCCCTGATCGTCGTCGGCACGTCGGCCGCTTCGGCGACGACGTCGAACTCCCCGGCCTCGCGCTCGAGCACGGTCCTGATGCCATCGCGCACGACCGCGTGATCGTCGGCGATGATCACGGTGATCGGCGTCTGTAGCCCTGGCATGCCTGCCTCCATGTGCGCACACCGTATCGCGTCGGCCGGATCCCTCGATGCGGTGAATCCGCATGTCCGGCCGCCGGTTTGAGCGCCGTCGCCGCCAGCGAGGCCCTGGAAGGACGACGTCGGTCGCCTCGGCGGGACGACACAGATCGGCACCATTGGGACGACACGATCGGCACCATCAGCCCGACAGACAAACGGCCCGCGAGGGCTCATCATGTCGGTCATGACGCACATCCCATCTCCCGGCCCGCACGGCGGGATCGCCAAGGAGGGCACGACATGATCGCCATTCCCATCCTCACAGCCTGGCTGACCCTGACGGCCGCCGGCTTCGCGGGACTGTCCGCGCTCGGGCGCGCCGGAGAGCGCGAACACGTCGAAGCGGGCCTGCCGAGCGCCCGCGAGAGCTGGTCGGTCCCCGATCCGTCCGCGGCGCTCGCCGGCGCCCGCATCCCGATCCCCAGGGCGCTGCTGCAATGAGCCCGATCGTCTCACCGCGCCGTTCGGACGAGCGCTCTCACCGGCCAGCGCTGAGGCTGCTCAAAGGCGCCGCTCCGGCGGAGGCCGCGTCCGTGCTGCTGGTGGGCGCGAGCGGCTGGCGGCGCGAGGCCCTGCGCTCAGAGCTTCGCGCGACGCTGTCGCCGCGCACAGTGTTCGCCGAAGCGAACGACATCGCGCAGGTGCTCGAGCGCGCCCGCTGCAGTCGCATGGTGATCCTCGCGGGCGATCTCGACGACGCCGACTCGGACTCGCTGCTGCACCTGCTTGGCCGCCGCCACCCGCAGCTGCCGGTGGTCTGTGTCCAAGAGCCCCCGCTGGCGGCCGCGGGCGGGCACGGCTGATCGCGCCCAGCAGCGCACCTCTCCCTCACAGCTCGAACCGCTCGGCTGAGCGGGACCGGCGTTGCAGGGCTCGTTGCCGTCTCAGGCGGCCTGTAGCGTTGCGTCTGCGTGTCATCGACGACCAACACGGCGACCGCCCCCAGTCCCCTGCGCTCTGCGCGGCTGCGGCGGATCGTCACCGCCTACACAGTCAACCGGCTGGGCACGTGGTTCGGGTTCATCGCGCTGGCGGTGGCGGTATACGACCACACCCACAGCGCGGTGGCGGTCTCCGCGCTGCTCGTCGCCGGACAGGTTCTGCCGGCGTTCCTGACGCCGACGCTGGTCGCCCGCGTCGAGACGTCCTCGCGACGGGGCGAGCTGAGCGGTTTGTATCTGTTCGAGGCGGTCGCGACCGTCGGGCTGGCGGCGCTCGTGTGGCGGCAGTTCTGGCTGCCCGGCATCCTGGTGCTGGCCGCGCTCGACGGCACCGCCGCGCTGGCGGCCAGCGCGTTGCTGCGCGCCGCGGCCGCACGCTGCGCGCGCGACTGGGCCCACGACCATCACGATCGGCCGATGCCCGTGGCAGAGCGCCCGCCCGCGCAAACCTACGCGGGTCAGGTTGGTATGGCGCTCGTGGCCGGCGAGCAGAGCATCGAGGACGACGCCGGCCCAAGCGTGAGCGATGCGCGCGAGGCCAGCGCACAGGAGGCCGAGCGCCGGGCCAACGCGGCTATGAACATCGGCTTCGCCATCACGTTCACGCTCGGACCGGCGCTCGCCGGGCTGACCGTGCCCGCCTTCGGGGCGCCGGCGACCCTGTTGATCGACGCCGCCTCGTTCGTGATCTGTGGCACGATGGTGTTCGACCTGAGGCCACACGTCGAGGACGCCGAGACCTCGTCGGTGCGGGCGCGGGTGCGGGCCGCATGGAAGTACATCAACGAGGCGCCCGCGCTGCGCGGACTGCTGCTCGCGGAGGCCGTCGCGCTTGCGTTCTTCGAGTTCTCCCCGCCGATCGAGGTCGTCTACGCGAAGTCGACGCTGCACGCGGGCGACAGCGGCTACGGCCTCCTACTGGGCGTGTGGGGTCTTGGCGTCGCAATCGGCAGCGTCGTATTCGCGCGCTCGATCAAACGCTCGCTCGGGGTGCTGCTGAGCGCCAGCACGCTCGCGGTCGGGCTGGCGTATCTCGGTTGGGCGGTTGCGCCCACGCTGGCGTTCGCGTGCGTGGCGGGGATGATCGGCGGGATCGGCAACGGCGTGCAGTGGGCGGCGCTGATCAGCGCCGTGCAGCGGCTCACGCCGCAGAGCCTGCACGGACGGATGATGGGCGCAGTGGAATCGCTCGGCGCGATCTGCCCGGGGATCGGGCTGTCGCTCGGCGGCGCGATCGCCGCGCTCAGCTCGCCCCGGATCGCGTTCCTCGTCGCGGGCCTCGGTGCGAGCCTGAGCACGATCGCGTTCGTGCGCCTGCCCCTGGGCAAGCTGACCAGCGCGAACCCCGTCCCGGAGGAGGCGGCGATGGACAGCAAGGCCGCGTGGGCAACCGATCCCTCCTTGTCGAGCACGGCTGGCGCACCTTAAGTACCACGCCCGATCGGTCGTTAAGTACGACAGGGCGAACATGCGCACCTCGAAGCTGACAACCATCCGCATCTTCTGCGCGGGTGAGATCCTGCTGTTCGCGGGCACGCTCACCGCCGCCGCGTGGCTGTCGCGCGCGCAGGAATGGCGTCCGCTGCTGCTGGTTGCGCTGCTGCTCGCGCTGTCGGTAGGAGGCCAGCAGGTCAAACTGGCCGTCCGAGGGCAGCACCTGTCAGCGGGAATCGTCGCGCAGGTGCTCGCGATGTGCCTGCTCGGACCGGCCCCGGCGGTGGCGATGGCGATCATCGCGGTCATACCCTTCTCGGTGGGTAGGCAGCTGCCCTTCACGGCCTGGATGAACAACCTCGCGACGTTCGCGTTCTTCCCCTTGGTCGGGAGTTTGCTGATGTGGGCGCTGATCGGCAACGTCCACGATCCCCGCAACCTGCACCTGACCAAGAGCGTCACTTCCGGACTGGCCGTGTTCGCCGTGTTCATGGTGGCGAACGCGCTCAACTTCGCCCTCATCGCAATCGACAACATGGTCGTCGAGAACCGCCCGCTGGCAGGGCAGGTGCGTGAACTGTTCGTGCCGATGCTGCCCGGCCAGATCGCGGCGGGCGTGCTCACCGCGGTGCTCGCCGTCGCCTATACCAACCTCGGCCTGTCAGTGCTGTTCGGATCAGTGCTCGTAATCGTCATATTCCAGTATCTGATGATCGCGCTGCTGCGCTCGGAGGACCGCGCCGACCAGCTAGAAGCGCGATCGGTGCACCTGGCGTCGCTGCAGCTGGGCGTGCTGACGACGCTCGTCGAGACGCTCGCCCTGCGCGACAAAATGACCGCGCGCCACGCCGCGGCGACCGCGCGCTACGCGCGCGCGCTCGCCCAGGAGATCGACTGCTCGGAGGAAGACCAAGACCTCGTGCACACGGCCGGGCTGCTGCACGACATCGGCAAGTTCGCGCTGCCCGACAGGATCCTCAAAGCCGAGCTGCTCTCCGATGAGGACTGGGCGGTGATCCGCCGCCACCCGCAGGACGGGGCGACGCTCGTCGGCCGGCTGGACGGCTACGGGCCGGTGGCGGACGCGATCCTCTACCACCACGAGCACATCGACGGCAGCGGCTACCCGGCCGGGCTGATCGGCAACGAGATCCCTCTGCCCTCGCGCATCATCGCGGTCTGCTCGACCTACGACACGCTGACCGCGCGCGAAACCTACCGCACCCCGATGACCCCACGGGACGCGATGGCCGAGCTGCGCCGCGTGTCCGGGCGCCAGCTCGACGGCGAGCTGGTCGACAGCTTCGTCGCGATGCTCGAGCGCGAGGGTCCGGTCACGTTCGCGCACGGTGACGACGCCGACTTCGAGGCCGAGCTCGCGTTCGAGCGCCGGGCGCGCAAGATAGCCCAGCCCGCACTCAGCTGACTTTGCACGACCGACGGCGGGCCCTTAACGACGAAGGCGCCGCCACCGAGTCCAACCGGCGGGCGACGCCCTCAATCTCAGTGTGGTCGCTTGGCGACCATGCAACTCGGTTTATTTGCCCCAACGCAAGATGACTCTCCTTTACCTGGGCCAGAGGCCTTTTGCAGGGCGGCCCCGTCTGTCTCCATCCACAGGACAACCGCTAAACCCTTTGAGTAGGTTTGCGCAGCATACTACCGCGATGCGACGAAATGTCCAGTTTGCTCGACTATTTGCACGACCGCTTGCACGAGCAGGACAATCGGCGCTGCAGGCTAGACGCAGGTTCGCCCCGCCAAACGTCCACAAACATGCATCTCGCTCATCGTCCCGGCCCATTCCGGCGATACATGGCCCAAGCGACCGCCACGCCCGGCGGACCGCCATCTGGACCGAGGAGGTCAATCCGCGATGACGACCATGCGCACCATGCTCTTCCCCACTGCCGGCGACGAGCGCCAGCTCGTGTTCACGAGCTCGCAGGCCGCTCGCTACCTGGGCGTCTCACTGGCGACGATCCGACGCTGGACGGACGCCGGCCACATCTCCTGCTACCGCACTCCCGGCGGTCAGCGACGGTTCTCCAAGGACCAGCTCGACGGGTTCATCGCCTCGCTCCAGCGCGAGGACGCGATCGACACGGCGCCCCAGGCCGCATAGGCGCCGAGCCGGCAGCAGGACCGCGGGACGTGCCGCGATCCTGTTAGGATGATGTTTACGTTCACGTCAGGTTCCACATCACCCGGCAGGCGGATCGGCGTCGGCGAAGGCCACGCCAACTACAAGTGGTGGGCGCTGTCGTGCACCAGCCTCGGCATGCTGCTCGCAGCCACGAACTCGGGCACGCTGATCATCGCGCTGCCGGATCTCGAGCGCTCGCTGCACACGAGCCTGCTCGCGCTCGTGTGGGTGATCCTCGCCTACCTGATCGCCGCGACCGTGCTCGTGCTGATGGCGGGCCGGCTGTCGGACCTGTTCGGGCGCAAGCGCGCTTACGTGGGCGGGTTCGTCGTGTTCGCGATCGCCTCGCTCGGCGCGGGGTTCTCGCCCGACGCGACCGTGCTGATCTGCTGGCGCGTCCTGCAGGGCATCGGCTCGGCCTTCCTGTTCGCCAACGCCGCCGCCCTGGTGACCGACGCGTTCCCCCACGAGCAGCTCGGGCTGGCGATGGGCGCCAACACGATGGTCGCCGCGATCGGGCTGGTGCTCGGGCCGGTGCTCGGCGGCGCGCTCGTGGCGATCAGCTGGCACTGGGTGTTCTGGTTCAACGTCCCGCTCGCGCTCGCCGGCGCCGCATGGGGCGCGCTGATCCTGCGCGAGCTGGCCAAGCGCGAACATGTGCACAGCTATGACGTGCTCGGCACCGCCACGTTCGTGCTCGGGCTCACCGGCCTGGTGCTGGGCGTCTCCAAGGGCGGGCTGAGTGGGTGGGAGGACACGCTCGTGATCGTTGGCCTCGCCGCGGCGGCCGTGCTGCTGCCAGCGTGGGTCATGATCGAGCGCCGCTCGCGCGCGCCGATGCTTGATTTGAGCCTGTTCAACAACCGCCTGTTCGCCGCGGCGACCGCCGCGGCGTTCATCAACGGGCTCGCACGGTTCGCGCTGATGTTCCTGTTCGTGTTCTACTACCAGGGCGCGCAGTCGAACTCGCCGATCGAAGCCGGCATCAAGCTGATCCCGCTCGCCCTGGGCATGCTCGTCGCCTCGCCGCTGGCCGGCATCTACGCCGACCGCCACGGCTCGCGCACGCTGGCCGCGCTGGGCATGCTCGTCTCAGCCGCCGGCCTGGCGGGGATGACGACGCTGGGCGTGCACAGCGCCTACTGGCAGAGCGCGGTCTGGCTCGCCCTCGTCGGCGTCGGCTCGGGCATGTTCAACAGCCCCAACACCGCGGCGATGATGGGGGCGGTTCCCGCCCAGCGGCGCGGGATCGCCGCGGGCGCGCGCACGCTCGTGCAGAACACCGGCGCGGTCCTGTCGATCGCGTTCGTGCTGGCGATCGTCACCTCGTCGGTTCCGAAAGCGACGCTGTTCGCAGTGTTCTCGGGCCTGGCCCACGGGCTGTCGGCGGCGAAGCTGGCCCCGTTCATCGACAACATGCACGTCGCCCTGTGGGTCCTCGCGGCAACCAGCCTCATTGGCGCCGTGGTGTGCCTGCTGCGCCCGAGCCACGTCCAGGCCCGTGCCGAGTCCACGCCCCAGCCTGCCGCCCACCCGTCAGCACAGCCCGCTGGGATTGGAGCCCGCCCACCCCGGACGCCCCGCACCAACCACATCGGGATCGAACGCACCCGCGCGGATGCTGCCCAAGCTGACAACCCGAACCGTCGCGCCGCGGACCCTGTCCCGGTCCACCGCGTGGGGTCTCGATGAGCGCGTCCACACCCAGCCTGCGGATCGGCGACGTCGCCAAGCTCACCGGCACGACGCCGCGGACGATCCGCTACTACGAGGAGATCGGCCTCTTGCCGCGGGCGCCCGCGCGGCCGTCCGGCGGGCATCGCGTCTACAGCGGCGCCGAGGTCGAGCGGCTGCGCGAGGTGATGCGCCTGCGAGACCTGCTCGGGGTCACGCTCGAGGAGCTGAAAACGCTGCTTGCGGCGGAGGAGTCGCGCGCGATCGTGCGTGCGCAGCTGCGCCGCGATGACGTCGCCCCCGCGCGCCGGCGCGAGCTGCTGAATGAGGCGCTCGGGCACATCGACCTGCAGCTTGCGCTGGTCGAGCATCGCGCGGGCGAGCTGGCCAAGCTCAAATCGGAGCTGTACGAGACCCGCAAGCGCGTGCGCCGCCGAATTCGCGAGCTGGACGCTGGTCGAAACGGGGACCATCGGAGATCGCGCCAGCGCCCGAGAGCGCGCGTGTCTCCCGAGCTCGGCGGTGAGCGGGGCCGTTCCCGCCGCCCGCCGCCGGCAGCCCGTTCACGTTCAGATAGTGCTCTACGACAACGGTTGCAAGCGAGCGACGGCGAGGAGCGTGGTCGGGCATGGAGCGCAAGTGGTGGACGTTGATCGCGGTCTCGGTGGCGATATTCATGCTGCTGCTCGACATCACCGTCGTGAACGTCGCGCTGCCCGACATCCAGCGCTCGCTGCACTCCTCCTTCTCGGACCTGCAGTGGGTCGTCAACGCCTACGCGCTGACGCTCGCCGCGTTCTGCTCACGCGGGCTCGGTCGCGGATCTGATCGGACGCAGGCGCGTGTTCGTCGCGGGCCTCGTGGTCTTCACCATCTCCTCGGCCGTGTGCGGCCTGTCGACCACGCCGCTGATGCTGAACCACCCGCTAGCCGTCAGGGCAAGGGCGGGGCGATGATGTTCTCCACCGCACTGGCGGTGATCCCCAGGCGTTCCAAGGCAAAGAGCGGGGCACAGCTTCGGCGTGTTCGGCGCGGTCACGCGGAGCGGTGGCGATCGGCCCGGTGCTCGGCGGGATCATCACCTCGGGCATCGGCTGGAAGTGGATCTTCTTCGTCAACGTCCCGATCGGCGTGATCGCGGTGTTCGTCGCGCTCACCCAGGTGCAGGACTCGCGCGACCCCAACGCCACCGGCGTGGACTGGGCGGGTCTCGTGACATATCTCCGGGGCGCTGTTCCTGCTCGTGTAGGCGCTCATCCAGGGCAACGAACTGGGTCGGGCTCGACCGAGATCGTCGCGCTCTGAGCGCCGCCGTCGTGCTGCTCGTCGCGTTCGGGATCGTCGAGCACTCCACCCGGCCGATGCTCGACCTGGCGCTGTTTCGCCGCCCAGCGTTCACCGGCGCGAGCATCGTCGCGTTCGCCCTGACGGGCTCGTTCTTCGCCAAGTTCCTCTACCTGGCGCTCGGCGTCCAGGAGTCCTCGGCTACGACCCGCGCAGGCGGGCTGCGGTTCCTGCCGGCGACTGCTGTCGTTCATCGGGCGCCGATCGCGGGACGGCTGAGCGTGCGCATGCCGGTGCGCCTGCTGCTGGGCTCGGGCCTCGTGCTGATCGGGATCGGCCTGCTGGCATGACCGTGATCGATGCCGCCTCGGGCTGGACCGCGCTGATCCCCGGCTTCTGCTGGCGGCGCGGGCACGGCCTGGTCAACCCGCCGCTGGCCTCGACCGCGGTCGGGGTGGTGCCCGTCGAGCGCAGCGGCATGGCCTCGGGGATCAACTCGACCTTCCGCCAGGTCGGCATCGCCACCGGAATCGCCGGGCTGGGCGCGGTGTTCCAACACAGCGTGACCCACGCCACCACCGCCGCGCTGCGCGCCGGCGGGCACTGCCCGAAATCCTCGGCGCCGCCCACGGCCAGCTGGGCACGCTGCTGGAGTCCGGCGAAGTCGGCCAGATCGCCCGCTCCCTCTCCCCCGCCGCGCGCACGGCCCTGGAGCACGCCTACCGCGTGGGTTCACCGAAGCGTTCGCGACGATCGCGCTGATCGCCGCGGCGCTGGCGCTGTGGGCGCCGTGCTGGCGTTCGTGCTCGTGCGCAGCCGCGACTTCGTCTCCGCCGGAGAGCTGCCCACCCGCCGGCCCGAGCCCGTGGCCTGCGCCGCGGCTGATCGTCCACCTCCTTGTCCCGCTCGGCTCGGCCGTGGCGCAGAGTCGCGCGAGCGCATCAGCCGTCGCGGAGCGGACGACTCTGCCGCGGCTTTTCTCCATACCCCGCGCACGCGATCACCGGCAGTCGTGGATAGCGTGGATAGGCTGGGTCCGTGCGCGAGCGCGCGCACAGCGAGAACACCGACCCGCGCGTGTTCGGAACCTGCACCTGGTGCCCACACGTGTCGCACAGCCCCGCGCCCGGGCGCGGGCGCGGCGGATGCGACGGGCGGGAGGACATCGCCATTACCGCAGCGTAAATGCCCCGCATCACGACCGCACTCCCCACTCCATCGAACTCCCAGCCGCCCACTCTTGCCGACTCTTTCAGCCAACTCCCGGCCGCCCATCCTGGCGACGCGCCCGTCCGGTTGAAGCCGACCCCTGCAATAATCGTTGACTGAGCAACTATGACCACGTTCTATCGACTGCTCGGATTTCTGCGCCCATATCGACGCGGCCTGACGATCTCCTGGCTGCTGGCCAGCCTCGCGATGGTGATGACGGTCGCGCTGCCCGCCCTGACGGGCCGGGCGGTGCAGATCATCAACACCGGCACCCAGCACCACCACGCCGCAGCCCACACGAGCGACCGTCACGAACTGATGCTGATCGCCGAGGCGATCGCCCTCGTCGTGCTGGTGCGCTGGGGACTCACCTACTGGCGACGGATGGTCGCCGGGCGGGTCTCGCTTGGCGTCGAATACGACCTGCGCAAGCTGCTCTACGGCCACCTGCAGCGCCTCGAGCTCGCCTTCTTCGACCGCCAGCAGACCGGTCAGCTGATGTCCCGCGCGACCGTCGACCTGCAGGCCGTGCGGTTCTTCCTCGGCTACGGCCTGATATTCATCCTGCAGTCGATTCTCACGATCGTGCTCGCGGGAGCCGTGATGATCGTGACCGAACCGCGCCTGGGCCTGATCTCGCTCGCGCCCGTTCCGTTCGTTGTGTTGATCTCCTACCGCTACGGCCGTCGCGCGCGTCCGGCGATCCAGGAGACCCAGCAGCGCATCGCCGAGCTGACAGCCGACGCCGAGGAGAACATCTCCGGGGTTCGCGTGGTCAAGTCCTTCGCCCGCGAGCCCCGCCAGCTGGAGCGCTTCCAGGGCAGCGTCGGGCGCGTGTTTGGACAGGCGATGGTCGCCACCCGCCTGGAAGCGAGGTTCAACCCGATGATCGGCTTCCTCCCGCAGCTCGGACTCGCCGCGGTGCTTTTGATCGGGGGCAACGCCGTGATCCACGCGCACCTGACGCTCGGCCAGTTCACCGCGTTCTACCTGTACCTGAACATGCTGATCGCGCCGATGCGCACGCTCGGCGTGATCCTCAACCTCGCCCAGCGCGCGACCGCTTCGGGCGCCCGCCTGTTCCAGGTCCTCGACCGGCCCCCACGGCTGACCTCACCGCCCGGCGCCCCGCCGCTGCCGGCCGGCAACGGGCATGTGCAGCTGCAGGGCGTCACGCTGCGTTATGACGAATCCGACGAGTTCGGGGCGGCGTACTCGGCGACCAGCACCCCGAACGGCGACTCCCCCGCCCATGCCGCGCGCGCGGTGCTGAGCGACGTCGACCTGGACATTCCCGCCGGGCGCACGATCGCGCTCGTCGGCGCCACCGGCTCGGGCAAGACCAGCCTCGTCTCGTTGATCTCACGGCTGTACGACGTGAGCGCCGGGCGCGTGCTGCTCGACGGCGCCGACGTGCGCGAGGTCGACCTGCGCTCACTGCGCCAAGCCGTCGCGGTCGTCAGCGACGATCCGTTCCTGTTCTCGCAGACCGTCGCCGAGAACATCGCCTACGCGCGGGTGGGCGGGCCTCCAGTCCCGCGCGAGGCGATCGAGCAGGCCGCCCGTCGCGCCCAGGCCCACGAGTTCATCGAGCGCCTGCCCGACGGCTACGACACGCGTGTCGGCGAGCGCGGACTGACGCTGTCCGGCGGCCAGCGCCAGCGCCTGGCGATCGCGCGGGCGCTGCTCGCCGATCCGCGCGTGTTGATCCTCGACGACGCGACCTCCTCGGTCGACGCCTCCACCGAGCGCCAGATCAAGCTCGCGCTCGACGAGGCGATGGCCGGGCGGACCACGTTCATCGTCGCCCACCGCCTCTCGACGATCGCCCTGGCGGATGAGATCGTGGTGCTCGAGCGCGGCCGGATCGTCGCGCATGGCAACCACGAGGAGCTGCTGGAGGCCTCGCAGCTGTATCGCGAGATCGTCGAGAAGGGTTTGCCCGACCAGGTCTTTCTCACCAGAGAGCTGCCCCGCGAACGGGAGGTGAGCGGGATATGAGCGCGCACGGCGGCGCGCGGATGGTGAGCGGCGGTGGTCTCGGGCGCTCCCAATGGGCGGGCGAGCGCGCCGAGAAGGGCACGCGCGGGCGCAACCTGCGCGGCCTGCTGGCATTGCTGGGTCCCTACCGCTTGCGCGTGAGCGCGATGTTGACGGCGCTCGTGCTAGGAACCGCAGCCTCGCTGGCCCCGCCGCTGCTGGCCAAGGTCGCGATCGATGACGGCATCGACCGCCACGACACCCACACACTCGTTTTGGTCGTGATCGCGTTCCTGTGCTCGGCGCTGATCGTATGGGCGATGACCTATGCCCAGACCTACCTCGTCGGCTGGGTCGGCCAGCGCGCGCTCGCGGATCTGCGCATCCGCATCTTCACCCACCTGCAGCACCAGCCGATCGGCTTCTACGAGAGCCGGCCGGCCGGCGTGCTGATCTCGCGCATGACCAACGACGTCGAGGCTTTGGAATCGCTCGTGACCGACTCCGTCGTCACCCTGTTCCAGGCGGGTCTCACGCTCGTCGGGGCGGTCGGGGTGCTGCTGTACCTGGACGTGCGACTGGCGCTGCTGACTTTCTGCGTCGTCCCGTTCGTGTTCGGTGGCTCGATCTGGTTCCGGCTCGTCTCAGCCGGCGCGTTCCGGCGCACGCGGGAGACGATCGGCGCGATCACCGCCTACCTGCAGGAGACTCTGTCGGGCATCCGCGTGGTGCGCAGCTTCGGCCAGGAGCCCTTCCACGAGGCGCGCTTCGCGGAGCTCAACACCGACAACTGCGAGGCCAACATGGTCACCGTACGGCTCAACGCGGCCTACTTCCCGACCGTGGAAATGCTCTCCGGCGTCGCGCTCGCGGTGATCGTGCTCTACGGCGGCTACCAGGCGCTGGAAGGCCACATCACCGCGGGCACCGTCGTCGCGTTCGTGGGGACGCTGTCATACCTGTTCGAACCGATCCAGCAGCTCTCCCAGCTCTACACCACATATCAGTCGGGCATGGCGGCGCTGGAGAAGATCTTCCAACTGCTGGACGTCACGCCGAGTCTGACCGACCGGGCCGGCGCGCTGGAGCTTCAGCGCATCCGCGGGGAAGTCCGCTTCGAGGACGTCTCGTTCGCATACAACCCACGCAGGCGCGCCAACCGCAAGGCAGGCACGAACTCAGAGAACCACTCCGGCGAGACAGCCGAGGAAGTGAAGGCGCTCGAGCACATCGACCTGACGATCCCCCCAGGTCAGACCGTCGCGCTCGTGGGAGCCACGGGCGCGGGCAAGTCGACGATGGCCAAGCTCGTCGCGCGCTTCTACGACCCCACCTCCGGGCGAGTGCTGGTTGACGGGCATGACCTGCGCGAGGTGTCGAGCGACTCGCTGCGCTCGCAGATGGGGATCGTGCCGCAGGAGGCGTTCCTGTTCTCGGGCACTATTCGTGAGAACATCGCCTTCGGTCGGCCCGACGCAGACGACGACCACGTCCGCGAAGCCGCGGCGGCGGTCGGGGCGGGCGAGTTCATCGCAGAGCTGCCCCACGGCTACGACACCGAGGTCGGCGAGCGCGGCGCGCAGCTGTCCTCCGGCCAGCGCCAGCTGATCGCGTTCGCCCGCGCCCTGATCGCCGACCCGCGCATCCTCGTGCTCGACGAGGCGACCTCCAACGTGGACCTTCACACCGAGGGTCGCATCGAGGCCGGCCTGCGCCGACTGCTCGCCGGGCGCACCTCGATTGTGATCGCCCACCGCCTATCCACCATCCGCCAGGCCGGGCGCATCGTCGTGCTCGAAGGCGGGCGCATCGTCGAGCAGGGAACGCACGACGAGCTGGTCTCGGCGGGAGGGCGCTACTACCGGCTGTATCGCGACTGGGCCACGCAGGCGGCAGCGTAGCACTCCGGGACAGGGATTCGAACCCCAAATTCCTGCTCCAGAGGCAGGCGTGTTGCCGGTTACACCATCCCGGACCGGACACCCAAGAATAGCGACCGGCCCCGCGCCGCCGGGCCCTACGCCTGGGCGGCGCTCCCGTTCGGCGCGAAGTAAGCCGTGATCGACTCCTCCAAGCCCGGGTCGAGCACGAGCAGGACCTCGTCGCCATCCTGGATCACGGTGTCGGGCTTGGGCACGAAGCCGGAACCGTCGCGCAGCACCGAGATGACCAGGCTGCCCTCGGGCAGCGCAATGTCGCCGATGCGCTCGCCCACAACAGGCGCGTCGGCTGAGACCTCGAGCTCGATGATCTCCAGGCGCTCCTCTTCTAAGGCGAGCAGGTGCACGAGGCCGTAACGGGGCACCTCGTGCTCGATCAACCGCAGGATCAGGTCGGTTGCAGAGACCGCGGGCTGAATCCCCAGCAGCCTGAAGTGGTCGTGATTGCGGGGGTTGTTGACGCGCGCGATGATGCGCTCGCACAGGTACTTCTCCTTGGCGACCTGGCATACGAGCATGTTGTCCTCGTCGTCGCCGGTCACCGCGACCACCAGGTCGGCGCGCTGGATGCCGGCACGCTCCAGCACCCACAGCTCGGTCGCGTCGCCGTACTGGGCGGCGTGCTCGAACTCCTCCTCGATCGCCAGGTAGCACGAGCGCGAGGACTCGATCAGCGTGACCTCGTGGCCCTTGACGATCAGCTCGCGGGCCAGACTGCGCCCGACCTTGCCGGCTCCGACGATAATCGCGTACACAGCCGTTCCTCAGGCCGGCTCTGGTTGCAGGGCGTGCTCGAACATCTCGATCGCGTGCCTGGTCGGGGAGATCGTGTCCAGGCCCTGTTCGCCGTACCAGTTGGCGCGCGCCGGGTCCATCACCCGCGCGATCACCTTGCGCACACCGAACCGCTTCTGGGCGATCTGGGCGATGATCAGGTTGGTGTTGTCGCCGTCGGTCGAGGCGATGAACACATCCGCGCGTTCGATCCCAGCTCCAATCAGCGCGTCGGTCTCCAGCGCCGTGCCGACCGTGAACTGACCTTGGGCGTCCTCCCAGCTGCGGCCCTGACCGGCGTCCAGGCGCTCATGCGAGAGCGGGTCCTCATCGAGCACCGACACCTCGTGCCCCGCGGCCAGAGCGGACTTGGCGACAGCCGAGCCGACACGGCCGGCGCCAACGATCAATACGAACATTGGGTTCGGGTCAAAGTAGCTGGTGGGCTGAGGGGGTCGGGCCGTGGATGGCAGACGCCGCACACGAGCGCAGGCGTGCTGGTTGCACGTCGAGCATCGTGGGTGGCGGCCTGACGCCGCGGAACGGCGGCCTCAGACTGACAGATGCTTTTACCCGGACCCATCAGCCCGGAGATTAGACGATGCGCGCGTCCGCGCTCACGCCGCAGACGCGCCCGAACCTGGGGGCACGTGGCACGCGCGCGCGGCAGCGATCGAGCCGCTGTCGGGAAGAGCGCCGGCGAGCGGCGTCAGGACACCGTCACCGCCGCCGCCCGCTCGCCGGACTCGCGGGCGCCGTCCTCGGCCGCCGGCGCGGTGACGATCACACGACAGCCGGCCTTGGCCACGACGTACTTGGTGACGTCTCCGACGAAGTCCTCCAGCGGCCCGCCCCGCCCTCCCAGGCGCGCGCCGCCGCGGATGCGCGAGGGCTCCTCGGCGGCGAGCACGATCGCCTCCACCCCACGACGCCTGGCCTCCTCGACGATCGCAAACCCGGCGCGCCTGGTTCGCACGGTGGCCGTGGCCACCTGCACGCCGGTGTACTCCTCCCCCACCGCCTTGGCCCGTGCCAGCGCCTGGCGGGCATGCTTGACCTGGGCCTCGGGCAGGCGCGCCTCCAGGGGCAGCGACATCGGAATCACGAACATCCACACGGCCTCGATCGTCGCGGCGTCGATCGCGGCGTCGTCCGTCGGCTCGCCGGAGACGAGCAGGGCGGCGGTCTGCACGATGTCATCGTCCAGGCTGGTGCCGAGCAGCGGCACGAGGATCGAGCCATAATCGCGTTCGTCCTGTGGCTCGGAGCGCAGGATCTGAGGCGATACGGTGACTCGTCGCAGCAGCGACGTCTCGTCGGCCCGGCGATAGACGACATACAGCGCTATCCCCACCGCCATCCACCCGAGTCCGGCGTAGCGCGCGGGTTCGTGCACGATCATCACAGCCAGCCATCCCGCCCCGGAGACCAGCGCTCCGAACGCCGCCGGCAGCGGCAGCTCGCCGCCTCTGAACGCGATCGACAGCGGCACCCTGTATGGGCGGTCGCGGTCGGGCTCGGAGTAGCGCAGCTTGCAGATCGACAGATGGGCGATCGTGAACGCGAGCATCGCTCCGAACGCATACAGACCCACGAGGAAGTCGAGGTTCTCCGACGCCGCCAGACCGGCCGCGATCACGCCGGCGAGCACGATCAGCACGTAAGGTGTCGAGCGTTGGGGGTGCAGCCGCCCGAGACCGCTGGGGATCTGACGATTCGTCGACAGCGAGTACGCCAGCCGCGAGAGTCCGAGCATCGCCGAGTTCGCGGCCGCGATCAGCGTCAGCGTGGCCAGCGCCCCCACGAGATACCGCATGCTCTGCGCCAGCCAGTGCGGATGCATCTGCGTGACGATGCCGATCACCGGGTCGTTCAGGTAGCGCGTGGCCAGCGCTGTATGACCGTCGCGCACCGGCAGCGCGGTGACCGCCACGACCGCGATGCCGACATATCCGAGCACCACCGTCGCGGTGCCGCTGGCGACCATCCGGCGCAGGCCCCCGCGACCGATCCGCACCTCTCCGGCGAGACCGGCGGCGGACTCGAGGCTCGTGAACGCGATCGCCGCGATCGTCAGCGCGAACACGAAGGATGACCATGTCGGCGCGCTGCCCAGATGGATCGGTGCGAGCAGCGTGTGCGGATCGAAGAACAGCACCAGCCCGAGTACGACGATCAGCAGTTGCAGCGCCAGATCGCCGATCACGAGCATTCCGATTCGCCGCGCGCGACGCCCCCCGAAGCCGCGGATGTTGGCGAGCACGACCCAGGCGATGAACGCGAACGAGAGCAGCAGCGCCTCGGTGCTGTTGCCGAGCGGATGCCAGAACACGCGCAGGTACTGGGTCGCAGAGTAGGCGGTGACGGCGATCAGGATGATGTAGTCCAGCAGGACCGCCCAGCCGGCGATGAAGCTGACGAGCTCGTTGAACGCATACCGCGCGAACACGGTCGACCCGCCGCGATCCTGGTGCAGGGACGCCCCCTCGACATATGTCAGCGCGGTGAGCGCGAAGAACAGCGCCGCGAGCAGGAACACGAGCGGGGTCAGCCCGAGCGCGTGCCCGGCGATCACGCCCAGCGAGAAATAGATCGCGCTGGCAAGCGACGTGTAGACGATCGCGAACAGCCGCGGCGAGCCGATGCTGCGTTTGACGATCACGCGCGAGCGAGCCGCTGAACGATCGGCGATTGCACTGGATCTCCGACCGCCGGCGCTCGCCCGCTCCTCCGCGGCCGCGGCCGCGGCCTGCTCGCCGTCCGGGGCGCTGTGCTCGGAGCCGGCGCCGTCCGCTCCGACCGGGCGGGCGGGGTCTTGATCCTCCGGCGTGCTCACGTGCCGTTGGCCCTCCGTGCCTGCACATACAGCCGTCCGGCGCCCGCCGCGACGAACAGCACGCCGAGCAGCAGGCGCGGCGAGACGATGCTCCCATGCCCGCTCACCGCCTGCACGATCAACGCCACGCCGATCGCCGCCATCAGCAGGGAGAGCACGAACGTGCCCGTGCGATGAACCCCTCGACCTGTCATCTCTTCCTGGAGGTTATTCCGTGGCCGGGCGGCGCAAGCGCCGCCCGCGGGGCCGGGCATGCCCGGCCCCGGGAAACGCCGCATGCGGCGTTTCCACAGGCCGGCGCATGCGCCGGCCTGCGACTCCGCACATGTGCGGAGTCGTGCCAGGGGCACATGTGCCCCTGGCGGCCGTCCCGCATGCGGGACGGCCCACTCATCCGCTCATCAAGTTATCAGCGGAATGATCAGAATCGCGACGATGTTGGCGACCTTGATCATCGGGTTGATCGCGGGCCCAGCGGTGTCCTTGAACGGGTCGCCGACGGTGTCGCCCGTGACCGATGCGGCGTGCGCCTCGGAGCCCTTGCCCCCGAAGGCGCCATCCTCGATCAGCTTCTTGGCGTTGTCCCACGCGCCGCCGCCGGCGGTCATCAGCACGGCGAAGAAGAAGCCGACGACGATCACGCCGATCAACAGGCCGCCCAGCGCCTGCTGATCGATCAGCCCGACGATCAGCGTCAGCCCGATCGGCAGCAGCGAGGGCAGGATCATCTCGCGCTGGGCGGTCTTGGTGACGATGTCCACGCACCTCGCGTAGTCGGGCTCTTCGGTGTAGTCCATGATCCCCGGGTGCTCGCGGAACTGCCGGCGCACCTCCTCGACGACCGCGCCGCCGGCGCGACCGACGGCCTCGATCGAGAGCGAGGCGAACAGGCACACCATCAGCCCGCCGACCAGCAGCCCGATCAGCACGGGCGGTTCGTTGATGCCGAAGGAGATCACATGCCCGACCTTGGTCTCGAGTTCTTTCTGGAACCCGGCGAACAGCACGATCGCCGCCAGCACCGCCGAGCCGATCGCGTAGCCCTTCGTGACGGCCTTCGTCGTGTTCCCGACCGCATCGAGTCGATCGGTGACCTTGCGCACGTCCTCGGGCAGGTCCGCCATCTCGGCGATCCCGCCGGCGTTGTCGGTGATCGGGCCGAATGCGTCGAGCGCGACGATCAGGCCGGTCAGCGACAGCAGCCCCATCACCGCGACGCCGATCCCGTAGATGCCGGTCACGCCGCCGCCGGCGAGCTTCCACGCGCCGAGGATCCCGAGCACGATCACGATCGCCGGCAGCGCGGTCGCCTGCAGCCCCGAGCCGAAGCCCTGGATGATGTTCGTGGCGTGGCCGGTGATCGATGCTTTCGCGGTCTTCTTCACCGGCGAGAACCGAGTCGAGGTGTAGTATTCGGTTATTCCGAACAGCAGCGCCGTGACCGCGATCCCGATCAGCGAGCACAGGTACAGATGTGTCCAGCTGGGCGTGTTCACCGAGCTGCCGACGGCCTTGAACGTCAGGTTGCTCATCAGCCAGTACGTGATCGGCGCAAACGCGGCCGCCGCGAGCACACCGGAGACGACGAGGCCCTGCAGCAGTGCGCGCTCGACGTTGTCTGAGCTCGTGCGCACCGCGAACGTGCCGATGATCGAGGCGATGATCGCCACGCCGCCGATCACGAGCGGATACAGCGCGACCTGCGTGGCCTCGTGGAAGGTGAGCACACCGAGCAGGATCACGGCGACCGCGGTCACCGCGTAGGTCTCGAACAGGTCGGCCGCCATGCCGGCGCAGTCGCCGACGTTGTCGCCGACGTTGTCGGCGATCGTCGCCGGGTTGCGCGGGTCGTCCTCGGGGATGCCGGCCTCGACCTTACCCACGAGGTCGGCGCCGACGTCGGCCGCCTTGGTGAAGATCCCACCGCCCAGCCTGGCGAACACCGAGATCAGCGAGCCGCCGAAGCCGAGACCGACCAGTGCGTCCACCGCCGTCTTGGGGCTGTCGTTGAACAGCGATGTCAGCGCTCCGTAGTAGCCAGCGACGCCGAGCAGCGCCAGCCCGACCACGAGCAGGCCGGTGATCGCGCCGCCGCGGAACGCGACCTTCAGCGCCGGCGAGACACCGCCGCGCGCAGCCTCCGCCACGCGTGCGTTCGAGCGCACTGAGACGTTCATGCCGATGTAGCCGGTCGACCCGGACAGCAGACCGCCGATCGCGAATCCGCACGCCACCGCGATGTTCTGGATGAAGATCAACGCGATGAACAGCACCACGCCGACGGCGGCGATCGTCGTGTACTGGCGGTTCAGGTACGCGCGCGCGCCCTGCTGGACGGCCAGCGAGATGCTCTGCATCTTCTCGTTGCCCGGCGACAGCGCGAGCAGGGATCGCGCGGTCAGGAGGCCGTAGATCACAGCGCAGGCGGCGCAGAGGAGGGCGACGACGACCCCATGATTCGTCAGAAAGCTGCTCAACAGAAAATCCTCCGCGGTCTGATTGGCGTGCCGCGCGAGGATCTTCGCGCGCACATTTGTCGCCCGGGTCGCTCAACAGACGAGCGCTCACCCGGCGCAAACGCGCGCGCAGTCTATCGTGCCGGACGGCAGAGAGGCTGGCCGGGCGAGCTCACCGCCTCAGCGCCTCGCCGCAGCCCCTCGACTCACCGCCTCAGCTCACCACCTCAGCCCCTCAGCCCACGGCCTCAGCGCCCGGGCACCCACAGCCGCCCGCTCGACTCCGCCGGCCCGGGTCCGCTGGGCTGCTCCTGCGCCTGCGCCGCCGCTCCCGGCGCATCCGGCTCGGCCGTCGCGGGAGGGACCTGCTGCGCGCCCTGCGCGCCGGTCTGATCGGCGGGCGTGCGCACCTCGCGCGCATATGCCATCTGCAGCTGGGAGAGCGCGTCGCGCAGCGGACGCAGCTCGTCAGCGTGCGTGCGCTCGAGGATCGGCAGCAACGCGCGAGCGCCGTCGATCGCGTCGCGCACCTGCTCCAGATCGCGCGCCCCGCCCACCGGTTGCTCGGAGCCGCCGGCGGCGCCCGGAGCGGCTGCGGCGGCGGACGATCCCATCCGGTAGGCGCCGATGTTCAGCAGCGACACCGCCGCCTGCAGAATCATGTCCGCGCTCGAGATACGGCTCATCTCCGCTTCGTAGGCGGTGCGGAGCTCCTCCTCGCTCGGTGGCTGTCCCTGCGGGTCGCTCATGGTCGTAGACTGGTCTTGTGCCTCGGCGGCGCCCGCAGACTCTTCCTGCGCGTCACCTGCGCCAGACGGCCGTCCCGCCGGCGACTCCCCGCTCGCTGCTCCAGCCGGATCGGCGTTGCTCACACCGTCACCTCCTCTGAGGGCTCGTAGGAGTAGGTCTCGCGAGTCTGCGCGACAGAGGCCGCGAATACCTCCTCGCGCGCGGCGCCCGCTTCGATCATGCGCCGCTGGCGCTGCGCCCCGTTGCGCTCCGGGAACGCGGGCTCAACGCCCAGCTCTGTGCGAACCGGCGCCGTCCATGCAGCCAGTCGCTCGATCGCCTCGCGCGCCGGATACTCCTCGGCTCGCTCCAGGTCGATCAACCGTCCGTCGAGCCCGTAGCGGATCGCGCGCCACATGTTCTCCTCGATCAGCCGCGGCGCGTGCTCCACGGCGGGGACGCCCTCGTCCACGTCGCGCACGGCCTGTGCGATGCACGCGACCATCAGCGTGGCGAGCGCGTCGGACTCCTGCGCGGTGGCCTGCACGTCGCAGATGCGAACCTCCACCGTGCCGAAGCTGAAGTGCGGCCTGACCGACCACCACACCTGGGTGAACTCGACGATCGAGCCCGTTCGCTTCAGGAACTCTATGTACTCGCGATACGCCTTCCAGCCGCCGAACGCGTCGGGGACGCCGCAACGCGGAAAGCTCTTGGTGAAGCTCTGCGTCCGCGCCGAGTGCAGCCCCGTGTCCCTGCCGTCCAGGTACGGCGAGTTGGCGGAGATCGCCAGCAACAGTGGCAGCACTCCGCGCAGCCGATCGCACGCCCGCACCGCACGATCGATGTCACGCACGCCCAGATGCACATGCAGGCTGAACGTGTTGTTGCGCTGAGCCACATACTTCAGCCCCTCCTCGACGCGGCGGTAGTGCTCGGTGTCGATGATCGGCTGCTCGCGGTAGTCAGCCCACGGATGTGTGCCGGTCGCGCCGAGCGCGGCACCCTGAGTGTGCGCGAGCGCGAACAGGCGCCTGCGGCACTCGCGCTGGCGCGCCAGCGCGTCGTGCAGATCGCCGCCCACGCCGGAGATGATCTCGATCTCCGAGGCGATCAGCTCGCCGGTGATGTGCTCGTGCAGCAACCGGTCCTCTTTCGCGGCTGCGCGCAGCTCCTCGAAGCGCGGCTGCAGGGCGAGCGTATGCGGATGCAGGATCGAGAACTCCTCCTCCACGCCGACTGTGAAGTCAACCGCCTCGGCAAACCTCTCGGCCGCTCTGTCTAGGTCCAGGCTGGTCATTGGGTCGCAGCTCTACGGGTTGGGTGCTCAGCTCACGAGGACTGCCACACGACGACTCAGGTCAGATAGAAGTACAGCGCATACAGCAGATCGACTGCGGGGCTCGACGTGTGGACGGTCACCTCGGGCGGGACGGCCAGCAGCGAGTCGGAGTAGTTGAAGATGATCTTCACGCCGGCGTCGACGAGCTCGTCCGCGAGCTGCTGGGCGGCCCGCGTGGGTACGGCCAGGACGCCGACCACGATGTCCTCGTCCTCCACCAGCTGGCGCAGCTCGCCGGTATGGCGCACGAGCTGGTTGCCGACGGTGCTGCCCACCTTCGCCGGGTCCACGTCGAAGATCGCCACGACACGGAACCCGTGGTCGGCGAAGATGTCCGAGGAGGCGATCGCCTTGCCGAGATGTCCCGCGCCGAGCAGCGCGATGTTGTGCTGGCCGGCGGTTCGCAGGATCTTGCGGATCTGCGACACGAGCGCCTCGACGTTGTAGCCGACGCCGCGCTTGCCGAACTTCCCGAACCCGGACAGGTCACGGCGAATCTGGGTGGAGTTCACGTGCGTATAGTCCGACAGTTCTTGAGATGAGATCGTCTCCTTGCCCATCTTCTTGGCCTGCGTCAGCACCTGCAGGTAGCGCGAGAGCCTTGCCGCGACGCCAAGCGAGAGTCGCTCGCTAGAGGAGACACCGTTGCGCTCGGCGCCGTGGGAACTCGTCGTCTGCTCGCGATAGCTCATCGTCTTGACTCTAGACGTTTGCGCAGGAGCGGCTCATCGACGAAGTACTCGCACACCTCCTCGCCGTCGAGCACCACCACCGGAATCCGCTCGAAATACGCGCGCTCCAGCGCCTCGTCAGCCGAGATGTCGCGCTCGCGGAGCTCGAATCCGAACTCCGCCCGCAGCCCGCGCAACACGGTCATCGCGTCCGCGCAGAGGTGGCAGTCGGGCTTGGAGTACACGGTGATCAGGGTCCGCGTCGTCACGAGCGCTGGTGGGTCGTTGCGATTGGGCCGCGAGCCCTCACTCGGGCTCATCGCGGCCGTTCCCCGGTGGCGTATGCGTCGAGGCCCAGGTAGGACGGATAGGAGAGCGGCTCGCGGAAGCGCGCGGCAGAGGCAATCATCGCGGCGTTGTCGGTGCACAGCTCGCGTGCCGGCACGTGCACGCTCGCCCCGAGCCCGGCCAGCCGCCGGCGCAGCTCGCCGTTGGCCGCCACGCCGCCCCCGACCGCGAGACGGTCCAGGCCCGTCTCTGCAAGCCCCCGTTCGGCACGATCGATCAGGCTGTCGACGATCGCCGCCTGGTAGGAGGCCGCGAGGTCCGCCGCCCGCGCCTGGATCTCCTGCGCAGACATCTCGCGCAGTCGATACAGCAGCGCCGTCTTCAGTCCCGCGAACGAGAAGTCCAGGCCCTGCCCGAACGCCTGCCTGCCCGTCCCCTTGCCGCCGCTTGCGCGCTCGGCGCGCGAGCCGGGCATCGCGAACGCGTATGGATCGCCCCCCTTCGCCAGCCGTTCCAGCGCGGCGCCGCCCGGGTAGCCCAGGCCGAGCATCCTGGCCCCCTTGTCGAATGCCTCGCCCGCGGCGTCGTCGAGCGTCCGCCCCAGCACCCGAAACCCGTCATGCGCGGTCACGTTGGTCAGCAGCGTGTGCCCGCCGCTTGCGATCAGGCAGACGAACGGCGGCTCGAACAGCCTGCTGGCCGGGCTCACGTCGCCCGCCGCTGCGGGGACGATGAAGTTGGCCGCCACGTGACCCTGCAGATGATCGACGGGCGCGAACGGCAGCTCGCTGGCCGCCGCCAGCGCCTTGGCCGTGGAGAGGCCCACCAGCAGCGCCCCCACCAGCCCGGGCCCTGCGTGGCCGCGACCAGCTCGATCTGTGAGAGACGTCGCTCCCGCCTGGCCCAGGGCCTGCTCGACCACGAGATTCACGAGCTCGAGATGGTGACGCGAGGCTATCTCTGGAACGACCCCGCCATAGCGGTCGTGCACGCCCTGTGAGGAGATCGTGTTCGAGCACACCCGCCCCCGCGCGTCGAGTACCGCGGCGCACGTGTCGTCGCAGCTCGTCTCCAAAGCCAGAATCATCGTCTTGCTCGGGCCGGCGTGCGGCCCGCCCATGCGAGCGGCACGGCCGCCTCCAGGCTCCTGTCATCCCAAGCGCAGCCGCTCATACAGAGCCCGGATTGGGAACGTCCTCCAGGTGGCCCACCAGCGTGGCGGGCGTGCGCCACATCACGAGCGCGTCCTCGCCGTTGTCCTGGTAGTAGCGGCGGCGCAGCCCGGCAGCACGGAAGCCCTCACGTTCATATAGATGGATCGCGAGCCGGTTGGATCGGCGCACCTCCAGGGTGTAGCGAGCGCTCTCGTCGCCCACGCGCTGGTAGAGCTCGGCGAGCAGCGCCGAGGCGACGCCCCTGCGCTGGCGCTCGGGCGCGACCGCGACATTCATCACGTGCCAGACGGTCTCATAGCGGGAGCAGATCAGATACCCGATCAGCTGCCGCCCGCGCCCGGCTGGGACCGTCGCGGCCAGGCAGATCCCCGACTGCTTGGACAGCTCCAGCACGAACATCGCCAGCGACCACGGCGTCGGGAACACCTGGCGCTCGATCGCGATCACCTGCGGCAGATCGGGATAGGAGAGCCGTCTGATCTCGACCTCGCTCGCGTCGTCGATGCCGGGCTCCGCCACCCACCGCGCGCTCACGCTCGCGCCCTCCCGGTTGCGCCGGCGCCCGCCAGGGCGATCTCCGCGTCCGGCCGGCGCCGGTAGTCCGGCAGGACCGTGTCGATGTCCTGCGCGGCGGCCGAGCTCGCCGCGAGCTCGCAGATCGCCTCGCCGCTTACCAGGTGCACGGGCGAGCCCTCCGGCGCGACACTCGCCCCGAGCGCCTCCAGCTCGTCGCGATACAGCACCGCCCCGTCGCCCACGGCGACCCAGCGTGCGACGGGCTCGCCGGCCGCATTGGCCTCCTCGACGACCGTCCCGAGATCGGCGGGCGCGAGCGCTCGCGGAGCAACGAGCTCGCGGGGCGCCGCTCGCTCGCAAGCGGTCGCCGAACCGCCCCCAGACGCGTAGGCGGCGGCGAACGCCTCTCCGCGGCGGGCGTCGATCAGCGCGAGCAGCCCAGCATCCTCCTGGCCCCTCGCCGCGTGCAGAGCGAGCGCCCGCAAGCTGGAGACGCCGACGAGCTCGATCCCGAGCGACTGCGCCAGTCCGCGCGCCGTGGCGATTCCAACGCGCAGGCCCGTGAACCTGCCCGGCCCCACTCCGACCGCTATCTCCTCCAGCGAGCTCCAGCCGATCCCCGCCCGCGCGAGCACCTCCGCCGTCATCGCCAGCAGCCGGGTTGCATGGCCGGGACGCTCACTCCGACCGGGATCGTCGCGCGCCTGCACCGTGATTCCGTCCGCCAGGCGCAAACCCACAGCGGTTGACGTCGTGGCGGTGTCGAATCCGAGCACGATCATCCTGGCCCTCCTGTCGATCGGGTCTGCCGCGATGGTCGCGCACGTGGCTGGCGCACCTCGATCCGCCGTCGATCGGCGCCGCTGTGAGAGAGCGTCACGCACAGGCTGGCGTCGTGCAGCTCCGAGGAGCCCTCCGCCTCGGGCCACTCCACGAACGCTATCTGACCCGAGCCGAGGTAGTCGCCCAGCAGCTCCGGATCCTCGCGCTGCAGGCCATCAGGCGGTAGAGGTCGAGATGCGACACGGTCACGCTCGCCCCCTGGTAGCGGTGCCCGATGCTGAACGTAGGACTCGTGACCGGGCCGCAGACGCCGAGCGCCCGCGCCGCGCCGCGCACGAGCGTGGTCTTGCCGGAGCCCAGCTCTCCCCGCACGAGGACCACATCGCCATCCCGCAGGCCGCCGGCGAGCTCGGCGCCCAGCGATTCGGTCTCAGTGGGGTCCAAGGTTTCGACGATCCGCACGGCCACGACGAGACTGTAGAGCCAACGCGGTCGATTCCCTTAAACGCGACCGGCCCGCGAAGAGGAGAGAGCGGGCCGGTCGTCATTGCTGGGGAGGATGGAGACAGAGCCTGTATCGGCACGCATCACTGCCGGCTTTAGGGCCCTGGACGCATATTTTTCGACATCTCGCGCGAATGCCCTGCCTCTGGGCGCCGTCGCCCCCCGGCGAGGCCGTGTTCGTGCCTAGAACAGACCCATCTGATCCGGCTCGCCGGCCCCGGAGGCGCCGTTAGGACCCTCGTCGGCGGCCCGCATGTCCGCACGGACCTCTGCGAGGTCGATGTCCTCGATCTCCGGCTCCGGCGCCTGCGACCGCTCCGGCTGGCCAAAACGGGGATGCTCGCCGGAGGCGAGTGTCTCCCGGCTTTGGTCGGGCGCCCCCAGCGCGAGCAGATCCGGCAGGCGGGCGAAGTCCTCGCGCAGGGTCTCCAACATCCGCGGCGTGTACAGCGCGGCGGCCGGATGAAATATCGGATACAGCCGCACCGCGCGCCTGCCCAGCGTCAGCACCTCCGGCTGGCCATGCACACGCGTGATCCCGGTCGGGTCCTCGCGCAGCAGCTTGGTCGAGAAGTTGCCGAGCGTGCAGATCACGCTTGGCTGGATCAGCTCGACCTGGCGGTACAGGTATCCCTTGCAGTTGTCGATCTCCGCCGGCTGCGGATCGCGGTTGGCGGGGGGCCTGCACTTGAGCACATTCGCAATGAACACATCCGCGCGCGCCATCCCGATCTCGCCGAGCAGAGTCTCGAGCAGCTTGCCGGCCTGGCCGACGAACGGCACGCCCTGCTCGTCCTCGCTCGCGCCCGGGGCCTCCCCCACGAACATCAGCTCGGCGTCGGCGTTCCCCGCTCCGAACACGACGGTCCTGCGCGTCGCTGCCAGCTCGGCGCAGCGCACGCAGGTCTGCGTCTGCGCGTACACCTCCTTGAGCGCCTCGCGTCGCCGCGAGGCCGACTGCTTGCGATCCTCGCCGGTCACGCCCGGATCGTACGCGTTCGTCGAAACGCAAGTGGCCGGAGCAGCACGCGTGTGACATTGCGCACACACTCGCCACGCGCTGGCCCACGGCGCTATGCTTACGGCGTCGCGACCGGTATCCCCCAAGGAACTGGACCGAGCTGAATGAACCACATCGACCGCTGCTCAACATGCCGGCTCTGAGGACGCTGCGCTCCGTGGGCGACCTGCGAGCCGCGCTTGCGCCGTGCCGGCGTGCGGGCGCCACGATCGGGCTGGTGCCCACGATGGGCGCGCTGCACGAGGGGCACCTATCGCTGATCCGCTGCGCGCGAGCACAATGCGACGTTGTGGTCGTCTCCCTGTTCGTCAATCCCGCTCAATTTGATGAGGGCGCCGACCTCGAGCTCTATCCGCGCCGGGAGGCCGACGACGCCCGGCTCGCCGAGCGGGCAGGCGCCGACATCCTGTTCGTCCCGTCGATCGAGGAGGTCTACCCGGACTGCTTCTCCACCGCTGTCGAAGTCTTCGGCCTGACCGACCGCCTCGAGGGCGCGTCTCGCGGGGCCTCCCATTTCCGTGGCGTCACCACGGTGGTGACGAAGCTGCTCAACATGGTGTCACCGGACATCGCCTACTTCGGCCAGAAGGACGCCCAGCAGGTGTCGGTGATCAAGCGCATGGTCGCAGACCTCAATATGCCGGTAGGCATAGAGGTGTGCAGCACCGTACGCGAACGCGACGGACTCGCCATGTCCAGCCGTAATTCCCGCCTCAACCCGGATCAGCGGGCACAGGCGGGAGCGTTGTTCGAGGCGCTCGAGCAGGCCTCTGACCTGGCTTATGCAGGCGAGCGCTCGGCCGAGAGGCTAGCGCGAACCGCACGCGAGACGCTGACTGCACGCGGAGTCGAGCCGGAATATCTGGAGCTTGTGGATCCCCTCACCTTCGAGAAGGTCGACTCGCTCGACGCAACCGCTCTGCTCGTCCTCGCCGCGCGCATTGGCGAGACGAGGCTGATCGACAACTTCGTGCTCAACCCGGCGCCAGTGGGCGCCGCGCCAGCCACCAACCGGCTGGCGATCCTCACCAACTGACTCACCACCTACTCACAGGAGACCGACGACATGCAGCGCGTGATGCTCAAGTCCAAGATCCACCGCGCGACGGTCACCGACTGCGACCTGCACTACGTTGGCTCGATCACGATCGACCCCGATTTGCTGGAAGCCGCCGACATCCTCGATCACGAGCAGGTTCACGTCGTGGACATCGACAACGGGGCGCGCTTTGAGACCTACACGATCCCCGGTGTCCGCGGCTCGGGTGAGATCAAGGTCAACGGCGCCGCCGCGCGTCTGGTGCATCGCGGCGACACGATCATCGTCATCTCCTATGCCCACTACGACCAGGCCGAGCTGACCCACTACGAGCCGCGCGTGGTTCATGTGCGGGCGCCGAAGAATCGCATCGTCACGATCGACGACGAGGTGGCGACCCTGCTGGCCTGAGGACCAGGCCCGCGAGCGTCAACCAGAGCGTCAGAGAGAGGACCAACCGCCATGTCCAGCCACACCACCGTCCCAGCATCCGTCCAGGCCCCGGCCGACCCCGGGCGCCTGCCGATGACGCTGCCGCTGCTCGCGCAGATGAAGCGCCTGGGCGAACCGATCGTGATGGTCACCGCGTATGACTATCCGAGCGCCCGCGCCGCCGAGGCGGCGGGCGTCGATCTGGTGCTCGTGGGCGACTCGGCCGCGACGACCGTGCTCGGGTACAACTCGACGACCCCCGTGGATCTGGACGACATGCTCGTGCTCGCGCGCGCCGCCCGCCGCGGGCTGCACACTCCCCTCTTGATCGGCGACCTGCCGTTCGGCTCGTATGAGGTCTCAGACGAGCAGGCGATCGCAAGCGCGGTGCGCATGGTCAAGGAGGCCGGCTGCGAGGCGGTCAAGCTGGAGGGCGGCGGGCCCGGCTCGGTCAGCCGCGCGCGCGCGATCGTTCACGCCGGCATCCCCGTGATGGGCCACGTCGGCCTGACCCCCCAGACGGCGACCGCGCTCGGCGGCTGGAAGGCCCAGGGCCGCACCGCCGCCGCCGCCGCGCAGATCGCCGACGAGGCGCTCGCCCTGCAGGAAGCGGGCTGCTTCGCGCTCGTGTTCGAGGCGATCCCCGCCGCCGTCTCCGAAGCGCTGATGCCCGGCATCGAGATACCCGTGATCGGCATCGGCGCCGGCCCCGCCACCGACGGGCAGGTGCTCGTGTTCCACGACCTGCTCGGAATCCGCGACGGGCTGGGAGCGCGCTTCGTCAAGCGCTACGCCAACCTCCAGAACGAGATGAACGTCGGCGTGGCCGCCTTTGCGCAGGACGTGCGCGCCCAGCGCTACCCGGGCCCTGAGCACACCTACTCGATCGACCCGGCCGAGCTGGCCGAGCTGCGCGAGCTGCTGGCGTAGCCGAGCGATCGATCCGCGCGCCGGATCGCGAGCGGCGTCGAGCTCAGTCGGGCGGGCCGTACTCGATCTTCCTCATCACCCGCGCGGGCGCGCCGGCGGCGACCGAGTAAGGCTCGATGTCTTTGGTGACGACGCTGTTGGCCCCGATCACGCAGCGCTCGCCGATGCCCACCCCGCTGGTGACCACGACGTTCGCCCCCAGCCAGCAGTTCTCGCCGATCCGCGTCGGGCCCTTGCTCTCAAACCCCTGCCACGGCACGGGCCGCTCGGGGTCGTCGTAGCGGTGGCTTGCGTCTGAGACGAAGCAGCCGTTGGCGAGCATGCAGTGATCGCCGATCTCCACCAATCGCTCGGCGGCGATCATCACGCCCATGTTCAAAAACGTGCCTTCGCCGATGCGCACGCGCGCGTCGCCCGGGGCGGTGATCCACACGTTCGGCTCGAGCAGCGTTGCGGGCCCCACCTCCAAACGTCCCTCGCGTAGGGCCTCCAGCACATTGCCCTGCAGCGGCCAGCGTGCGAAGGCACCGCGGCGCATCGAGCTCCCAGTGGATCCGGGCGCGGTTCCAGGGCAGGGAGTTGCGCTCATACCAGCGCCACTTCCGCGCCCACAGCCGGGCTTGGCGCGCCAGCTCGCCCGCGGAAAGCTCCGCCGGGAACGCCGGGGACGCGCCGGCGGCATCATCGTCCTCACGCGCGCAGGACAGGCTCTCGCCGGAGCTCACGCCGCGGCGACCTTCGGGCGGCGCCCGCGCCGGCCGGCCGATCTCCGCTCGGTCGCGCCCTTCGGCCCGGCGCCATTGGCCGAGGCGCTGGAGACGGGCAGCAGCCGCGCGAGAAACTGTCCCGTGTGCGAGGCCGGCTCGGCCGCTACCTCCTCGGGGGCGCCGGCGGCGACCACCAGGCCGCCCTCCTCGCCCCCCTCCGGGCCCATGTCGATCAGCCGGTCGGCGCACTTGATCACGTCGAGGTTGTGCTCGATCACGACCACGCTGTTCCCCGCTCCCACGAGTCTTGCAAGCACCTCCAGCAGGCGCTGTACGTCGGCGAAGTGCAGGCCGGTCGTGGGCTCGTCGAGGATGTACAGCGTCCTGCCCGTCGCCACCTTTGACAGCTCCGTCGCGAGCTTCACGCGCTGGGCCTCGCCCCCGGAGAGCGTCGTCGCGGGCTGACCCAGCCGCACGTAGCCCAGGCCGACCGCGTGCAGCGTCTCCAGCCGGCGGCGCACCTTGGGGATGTGCTCGAAGAACCGCAACGCCTGCTCGACGGGCATGTCGAGCACGTCGGCGATGCTGCGACCCTTGAACTTCACTTCGAGGGTCTCGCGGTTGTAGCGCTTGCCGTGGCACTGCTCGCACGGGACGTACACGTCGGGCAGGAAGTGCATCTCGATCTTGATCTGCCCGTCGCCCTTGCACACCTCGCAGCGCCCGCCCTTGACGTTGAAGCTGAACCGCCCAGGCTTGTACCCGCGCGCGCGGGCCTCCTGGGTCTTGGCGTACATGTCTCTGATCACGTCGAACAGGCCCGTGTACGTGGCCGGATTTGAGCGCGGCGTGCGCCCGATCGGGGACTGGTCGACGGCGATGACCTTGTCCAGCTGATCGAGCCCGTGGATCGCGCGGTGCGCCCCCGGGCGCTGGCGAGCGCGATGCAGCCGGTTGGCGGCGGCCTTGTAGAGCACCTCGTTGACGAGCGTCGACTTGCCCGACCCCGACACGCCCGTCACGCACGTGAACACGCCCAGCGGGACGTGTACGTCGATCTCGCGCAGGTTGTTCTGGCTCGCGCCGACGATCTCCACGTAGCCGCTCGGCTTGCGCCGGCGCGCGGGCGCCGGGACGCTCAACTCGCCCGACAGATACTGGCCGGTGAGCGAGCCCTTCACGCGCTGAACCTGCGCCGCGGTGCCCTGCGCGACGATCCGCCCGCCGTGCTCGCCCGCGCCCGGGCCGAGGTCCACGCAGATGGTCGGCCGCGCGCATCGTCTGCTCGTCGTGCTCGACCACGATCACCGTGTTGCCCAGGTCGCGCAGCCGTTGCAGCGTTGCGATCAGCTTGGAGTTGTCGCGCTGGTGCAAGCCGATCGAGGGCTCGTCGAGGATGTACAGCACGCCCACCAGCGAGCTGCCGATCTGAGTCGCCAGCCGGATGCGCTGCGCCTCGCCCCCTGACAGCGTCGCGGCGGCGCGGTCCATCGACAGGTAGCCGATGCCGACGTTCTCCAGAAACCGCAGCCGCTCTGAGATCTCGCGCAGGATCAGCCGCGCGACGTGCCGGTCGGTCTCGGACAGCTCGACCTGGTCCAGCCACTGCAGCGCACGGCGCGCCGACAGCGCGGTGAAGTCCTCGATCCGCGTCCCCGCGACGAGCACCGCGCGGGACTCCGCGCGCAGGCGCGCGCCGCCGCAGGCAGGGCAGGTGCGCAGCGACATGTACTGCTCGATCTTCTCGCGCGTGCCCTCGGACTCGGTCTCCTTGTAGCGGCGCTGCAGGTTTCTGACGATCCCCTCGAACCGCGTCGCATACGAGCGCCGCCGGCCGTAGCGGTTGCGATAGGAGATCTGCAGCCGCTCGCCGTCGGTTCCGTACAGGAACAGGTCGCGATCCTCCTCGGACAGCTCATTCCAGGGCGTATCGAGATCGACGCCGTAGCGCTCGGAGATCGCCTGGCCGACCTGCTCGTAGTAGTTGGACACGCTGTTCGACCACGGCGCGATCGCGCCCTGCGCGATCGACAGCGACGGGTCGGGCACGAGCAGCTCCGGGTCGATCTCCATCTGCGACCCCAGCCCGGTGCAGCGCTCGCACGCGCCGTGGGGCGAGTTGAAGGAGAAGATTCGGGGCTCCAGCTCCACCAGCGACGGCCCGTGCTCGGGGCAGGCGAAGCGCTCGGAGAACGTGTACACGGTCCCCGCGGGCGGCACCTCGCCCGGGACGATCTGGCTGGTGGCGCCCCGCACGCCCTTCGCGCCAGTCGCACGAGAGCTCCGCTTCGCCGCGGGTCGGTCCTCTATTCGAACCGCAGCTCCTCGAGTCCCTCGCCCTCGCCGGCCCTCCCGACGATCTCAATCTCGACCAGGCCTTCCGCACGTCCCACCGCCGTCTCGATCGAATCGGCCAACCGCTTGCGCAGGTCGTGGCGCATGACCAACCGATCGACGACGACCGAGATGTCGTGCTTGTAGCGCTTGTCGAGCACGATCGACTCGTCCAGCATGCGCACCCGATCGTCGATCTTCACGCGCTGGAACCCGTCCGTGCGCAGTTCGTCCAGCAGCTTGCCGTACTCGCCCTTGCGCCCGCGCACGAGCGGCGCCATCACCATGAAGCGCGTGCCCTCGCCGAGCTCCATCGCCTGGTCGATGATCTGCTCGGCCGACTGCCCTACGATCGGGCGCCCACACGTGGGGCAGTGCGGCTTGCCCACGCGCGACCACAACAGGCGCAGGTAGTCGTAGATCTCGGTCACCGTTCCGACGGTGGAGCGCGGGTTGCGCGAGGTCGTCTTCTGGTCGATCGAGATCGCCGGCGAGAGTCCCTCGATCGAGTCCACGTCGGGCTTGTCCATCTGGCCCAAGAACTGCCGGGCGTACGCTGAGAGCGACTCGACGTAGCGGCGCTGACCCTCGGCGTAGATCGTGTCGAACGCCAGGCTCGACTTGCCCGAGCCCGACAGCCCCGTGATCACGACCAGCGCGTCGCGCGGCAGGGTCAGCGAGATGTCTTTGAGGTTGTGCTCCCTGGCGCCGGTTACGACGATCTGATCGTGGGCTGGCATTCGCGGCCTATTGTATTGCGGCGAACAAACGTTCGGGTCGCCGCTCGGCGCCGCATTACCCCTCGATCGCCGCGTATACCTCGTCCAGCAGCTTCGCCCGGTCGGCGACCTCGTAGTTCTCGGCCAGATACTTGTCGGTCTGCTCGCGCGAGTCGCCGTTCAGAGCCATGTTCAGCGCGACCAGCCGCGCGCCGTCCAGATCGCCGTTCTCGCTCGACGGCTGCTCCGGTGAAGACACAGGTGCAGGTGGGACCGGAATCGATGACGGTGGAGGCGATGGAGCGGGAGAAGCAGGAGCGAAAGACGGGGAGGTCTCGGCGACCGGCGGCTCGGGCACGTCCGGCGGTCGCTCCGGCGGCTCGATCTTTGGCGCCGCCTGCTCGGTGGAGACCGCCGACACCGCGCCCGCGCCGGCTGCCCGCCCCGACGCCGCGTCGTACAGCTCGCCCATGTTCGTCTCCACAGCCGCCAGGTCGCCCGCCAGGCGGGTCGCGCCCGCGCGCAGGCTGTCCACCAGCGCGCCCGTCTCGCCGTCCAGCGACTGCACCCGCTCGAGCAGCGTGGCGGTCGCGCGACCGACGGCCACGACGTGCGCCTGGGCCTGCGCGATCGCGTCCGCGCGCGTCTTCTCGGCGTCCTGGGCGGCCTGCGCGCGCGTGCTGTCGGCGCTCGCCTGCGCGTCGCTCTCGATCTCCGCCGCCGCGACCTCGGCGGCCGCGACGATCGCCTGCACCTGGCTTCCGGCGCTCGCCGCCAGCGAGTCAGTGCCGCGCCCGGCGACGGTGCGCTGCAACTCCTCGACCTCGCTTGCCAGCGCCCGCAGATGCGCGTCCACGGCCGCCGGATCGTACCCGCGCCGGCCGATCGGGAAGTCGCGTCGTTCGATGCTCTGCCTGTCGAGATCCATCCCGATCGAAGCCTAGCGGACGGCCTCGTCGGCAACCTCGGGTTCGCCGGCGACCCCAGCCTCGCCGGCCACCTCGGCCGCGCCGGCCGCCCTCCCCTCGGCAGCTTGGCCTTCCGGCTGCCGCGGCCCGCCCTGGGGCTTTACGCGATCTCCCCCGCAGGCTCAGCCTCAGCTTCGCTGGCCTGAATCTCGCGCAGATCGCGGCGCAGCTCGCGCAGCTCGTCGCGCAGCTGGGCGGCGTACTCGAAGCGCAGGTCCTCGGCCGCCGCGCTCATCTCCTCCTCGAGCTCGACCACCATACGCTCCAGCTCGTGCGTCGGCATCTCCTTCGTCTTGGCCCTGCGCTCGGCGGCGCGCCGACGGCTGCCGCGCGGGATCTTCGAGTCGGCCTGCAAGAACTCGGCGATGTCGGAGATGCCCTTGACGATCGTCGCGGCGGTGATCCCGTGCTCGACGTTATATGCGAGCTGGATCTCGCGCCGACGCTCGGTCTCGTCGAGCGCCGCGCGCATCGCCTTGGTCTCCTTGTCGGCATACATCAGCACTGTCCCCTCGATGTTGCGCGCCGCGCGGCCGATCGTCTGGATCAGCGAGGTCTCGCCGCGCAAAAACCCCTCCTTGTCGGCGTCGAGTATCGCCACCAGCGACACCTCCGGCAGATCGAGACCCTCGCGCAATAGGTTCACGCCGACGAGCACGTCGTACTCGCCCAGCCTCAGATCCCTGATGATCTGGATGCGCTCGAGCGTGTCGATCTCCGAGTGCAGATACCGCGTCTTGAACCCCATCTCCAGCAGGTACTGCGACAGGTCCTCCGACATCTTCTTGGTCAGCGTCGTCACCAGCACGCGCTCGTCGCGGTCCACGCGCGCGCGCACCTCGTTCATCAGGTCGTCGATCTGGTTCTTCGTCTCGCGCACCTCCACCATCGGGTCGACGATGCCGGTCGGGCGCACGATCTGCTCGACCACCCGTCCCGAGCGCGTGCGCTCGTACGCGCCGGGCGTGGCCGAGACGAACATCAGCTGCGGGGTGATCGACAGAAACTCGTCGAACGTCTGCGGCCTGTTGTCCAGCGCGCTCGGTAGCCTGAACCCATAGTCCACGAGCGTCTGCTTGCGCGATCTGTCCCCCTCGTGCATCCCGCCGATCTGCGGCACCGTCTGATGGGACTCATCGATGAAGCAGACAAAGTCTTTCGGAAAATAATCGATCAGACAGTACGGCCGCTCGCCCGGCTGACGGCCGTCGAGGATGCGCGAGTAGTTCTCGATCCCCGAGCAGAACCCCATCTCGCGCAGCATCTCCATGTCGTACTGCGTGCGCTGCCGCAGCCTGTGCGACTCAAGCGGCTTGCCATCGGACTCCAGCCGCGCGCAGCGCTCGTTCAGCTCGCGCCCGATCTCCGCCACGGCCGCTTCGATCGTGCCCTCGCGCACGTTGTAATGCGTCGCCGGCCAGATCGCCACGTGCTCCAGCTCGTCCTCGATCAGCTCGCCCGTGAGCGGGTCGAACTGCTGCAGCCGCTCGATCTCATCGCCGAACATGCTCGCCCTGAACGCCGCCGTCTCCGCGTACGCCGGCCATATCTCCAGCGTCTCCCCCTTCACCCTGAATGTCCCGCGCGCGAGCACCGTGTCATTGCGCGTGTACTGGATCGACACCAGCTTGCGCAGCAGCTTGTCGCGATCGATCGTCTCGCCGCGCTTGAGGATCTGCATGTTCATCTCATACACCTCCGGCGAGCCGAGCCCGTAGATGCACGACACCGACGCCACCACGATCACGTCGCGGCGCGCGAACACCGCCGCCGTCGCCGCGTGGCGCAGACGATCGACCTCCTGGTTGATGGCCGAGTCCTTCTCGATGTACAGGTCCCTGCTCGGGACATACGCCTCGGGCTGGTAGTAGTCGTAGTAGCTGACGAAGTACTCGACCGCGTTATCCGGGAAGAACGTCCTGAACTCGTTGCACAGCTGCGCCGCCAGCGTCTTGTTGTGGGCGATCACGAGCGTCGGGCGCTGCACCGCCTCGATCGTCGCTGCCATCGTCATCGTCTTCCCCGTCCCCGTCGCGCCGAGCAGGGTCTGGAAGCGCTCGCCGGCCCGGACGCCCTCGGCGAGAGACTCGATCGCCTTCGGCTGGTCGGCGGTCGGGGTGAAGGCGGCGTCTAGCTTGAAGTCGGGCATGACGATGCTCCACGTTAGCGGCGTCTGATCAGCCGATCCCGAGTTGGCGCCCATACAGCGCCCTGTATTCCCGCTGCGCCCCCTCCACGCGCTTGACGTATTCGCGTGTCTGGGCGAACGGGATCTCTTCGACCGTCAGGCTCCTGCCTTCCGCGCGCGCCCGCGCCACCCATTCGTCGACGTTCGTGATCCCCGCGTTATACGCGGCCACCGCCAGCGTCTCGTCGCCTTCGTAGTGGTTCAGCAGATACCGCAGGTAGTAGCTCCCGTACGCCACGTTGATCGCGGGCGTGCCGAGGTCGCTCCTTGTGAACCGGTACCCGCCTGAGAGCCTGGCCAGGAACTCCGCCGTCGCGGGCTCGATCTGCATCAGCCCCTCCGCGCCGGCCGGCGAGGTGCGCGGGTCGAACTTCGTCTCGGCGTAGATCACCGCGGCGATCAGCGCCGGGTCCAGGTGCTTGGCGGCGGCCTGTTCGCGGATGACGCCCGTGTCGCCGAGCGGCAGCGCCAGCCTGCGCACCGCATGGTCGAGGCCCGGACCGACCACGACCGCCAGCAGGCCGACCGCCGCCACGACGAGCAGCAGGACGCCCGCGCGCCGCCCCCCGCCTGCGCGCCCGCCCCGTCCGGCTCTCCTCCCGCGGGAGCCAGGTCCGCGACCGGCGCGAGACGTGTCGCGGGCGCCAGCGCGGGCGCGCGCGGCAGGCGACGTGGACGGCGATGACGCTGCGCTGCTCATCCCGCAAGAGTGTCAAGCACGCCCGACAGCTGTGCCGTCAGGTCATCGACGCCGTCGTCGTTGCGCACCACAAACGTCGCCCGTCGCGCCTTCTCCTCCTGGGAGAGCTGGCGTGCGGCGCGCGCGTCTTCGAGCTCGTGGCCTCTGCTCGCCGCGCGCTCGCGTCGCATGTCCTCGTCGGCGATGACGGCGATTGTCGCGTCGTAGAGCCCCTCCATCCCCGCCTCGAACAGCAGCGGCACCTCGACCACCGCCGCGCGCGGCGCCGGCTCGCGCGCGCGGACCTCCGTCAGCCAGGCCCCGACCCGTTCGCCGACCAGCGGCCACAGCACCCCCTCGAGCCACGCCCGGTCGTCCTCGTCGGCGAACACGCGCGCGGCCACCACCGAGCGGTCGACAACGCCGCCGGGCGCGACCTGTGCGCCGAAGCGCTCCACGACCGCGTCGCGCAGGGGCTCGCCGGCGTACAGCTCGTGCACGACCGCGTCGGTCGACAGCACCGCCGCCCCCAGGCGCTCCAGCGCCTGAAGGGCCGTCGACTTGCCGGCGCCCATGCCACCCGTCAGCCCGACGAGCGGCGCCTGCGACGTCATCTGCCCTACCTGCCCTCGCCTGTCGCCGCCCGCGAGCCTCGGGCGGGCTTCAGTCCTGCGCCGGCTCGCCGGCGGGCTGCAGCTCCGTCGCGTCGGCACCGTTCGCGGACGCATCGTCTGGGGGCGACTCAGCCTCGGCCTCGGATGCCTGGGCCTCGGGCTCGGGCGCCTGAACCTCAGGCCCGGGCGCCTGAACCTCGGCCTCGGGCGCCTGAACCTCGGGCTCGGGCGCCTGAACCTCGGGCTCGGGCGCCTGAACCTCGGGCTCGGGTGCCTGAACCTCAGGCCCGGGCGCCTGGCTCTCTGGCTCAGCCTCGGGCTCGAGCGCCTGGACCTCGGGAGCCTGCACGGCGGCTGACTCATCCTCGGCGGGGGTGTCGGTGGGGGAGTCATCCACAGCGGCCTGCGCGCCGGATGTCTCCTCAGTGGCGGCCTCCTCAGACGGGGCCTGCACCGTGGCGGCCTCGGCCTCGGCCGGAGGAGGCTCCTCCACTGACGCCGCGGAGGTCTCCCCCTGCTTCTCATCTTGCTCCTCCCCCACGACGACCTCGGCCACGGCCTCTCCCTCCTCCTCGGCGGCGGCCGCGCCATCGACAGCCTCCGTCGCGGGCGTTGTGGCCTCTCCGCCGGTCTCCCCCGCCGCGGAGCCGTCGACCTGAGTAGCCGCCGGAGCGTCGGGGCGGGAGACCGGCAGGATCTGATCCTCGACACGCTTGGCCGACAGCGACAACCGGCGGCGCTCGGAGTCGATCTCGAGAATCTTCACGCGGATCGCATCGCCCGGGTGAACTATCTCGCGCGGACTTTCGACGTGGTGGGCGGCGAGCTCGGAGATGTGCACGAGCCCCTCGACGCCGTCGAGGACCTCGACGAACGCGCCGAACGTCACGACCTTTGTGACCTTGCCGGCCAGCTCGTCGTCGACGTTATAGGTGTCCACGATCCGCTGCCAGGGATCCTCCTGGGTCTGCTTCAGCCCGAGCGAGATGCGCTGGCGGTCGCGATCGATGTCGAGCACCTTGACCTTGACGGTGTTGCCGATCGTGAGGATCTCGCTCGGGTGGTTGACATGCGACCACGACAGCTCGGAAATGTGAATCAGCCCGTCGATCCCGTCGAGATCCACAAACGCGCCGAAGTCGACGATATTCGAGATCTGCCCCTCCACGACCAGGCCGGGCTGCAATCGGTCGAGGATCTGCTGGCGGACCTCCTTGCGCTCCTCCTCCAGCACAGCGCGGCGCGACAGGACGACGTTGTTGCGCGAGCGGTTGAGCTCGATCACCTTCGTCTCGATCTTCGTGCCGAGGTACTCGTCGAGGTTGGGCACGCGGCGGATGTCCACAAGCGAGGCGGGCAGGAAGCCGCGGACGCCGAGGTCGATGATGAGCCCGCCCTTGACGACCTCGATCACGCTGCCCTGCACCGGCTCGCCGGACTCGGCGGCAGTTTCGATGCGCCGCCAGGCTTTCTCGAAGCGCGCGCGCTTCTTGGACATGATCAAACGCCCGTCCTGATCCTCCTTGGTGAGGACGATCGCGTCGACCTCCTCCCCCAGGTGCACCTCCTCCTGCGGGTCGACCGACTTGCGGATCGACAGCTCGTTCGCGGGAATGACGCCCTCGGACTTGTAGCCTATGTCGACCAGCACCTCGTCCTTGTCGATCCGCACGACGTGGCCGGTGACGACCTCGCCCTCCTCGATGTCACGGAACGTGGCGTCGTAGTTGGGGACGATCTGCCCGTCGATCTCGAGCAGCATCCCGTTGGACCCCGCAACCACGTGGGCCTGGGGGTTCTCGATCAGCGTTTGCACTTGTGGAAGCCTACCAGCCGTATCATGTGGGCAGATGCCAACGCGCGCGACCAAGCGGGGGGGCGAGCGCACCCCGTTGAGGGCGTGCGACTGCGACGTGCTCGTATGCGGCGCCTCGTTCGCCGGGCTGGCCGTCGCGCGCGAGCTTGCCGGCTCGGGCATGCGCGTGCTGATGATCGACCGCTACGAGCTCGGCGAGCGCCAGACCTCCGCCTGCGCGATGCCGACGCTGTGGCTCCAGGCAATGGACCTGATGGGCTCGCTGCGCCAGACGTTCGACTCGCTGCTCATCCACACCCGCGTGCGCACCTCGCGCTGGCCGCTGCCGTGGTCGTTCTCAACGTTCGACTATCGCGAGCTGTGCGCCCTGCTGTTTGAGCAGGCCGACCCGAACGAGACGGACTTCGAGACCGCCACCGTCACCGGGCGCACCGGCCTGACCGTCCACACCGACCGGGGCGATCTGCACGCGCCGCTCGTGATCGACGCGCTCGGTTGGCGGCGCGTGCTCTCAGACGGGGTGGGCGGGCTCCCAATCCAACCGCCGAACGCGCGCCTGTCGCGAGGCCTGGAGGTCCACCCCGCGGGCTCGGGCGATGAGCTGGAGATATGGATCGACCACCACTATGTCCGCTCGGGTTACGCCTGGAGCTTCCCCGCGGGCGATGAGCTGCGCATCGGCGCGGGCTCGTTCTGGCCGGCCAACCACGTCAAGGAGCCAACCGTCAGGCTCGCCGGCGAAAAGGGGCTGCCGCCAGAGGGATACCAGGGCAACTGGATTCCCCACCAGCTGCGCCCAGCGGTCGAGGATGGCGTGTTCTTCGCCGGGGACTCGGCCGGACACTGTCTCCCACTCACCGCGGAGGGGATCCGCACGGCGCTGTACTTCGGCCTGGCGTGCGCACGCGAGCTGCGCGCCGTGCACGAGGGTGCGATCACGCGCGCGCAGGCGCTCGCGCGCTACGGCGCGTTCTCGGACGCTCATGCGCGCAAATACGCCTGGCTGCTGCGCGTGCAGCGCGCGATCGGGCAGCTCACCCCCACGCCGGCGCCGACCGCCATGTCGTGGAGCCTGCAGTCGCGCCGGTTGGCGAACTGGATGTTCGAGCACTACCTGGCGATCGCCCCGCCGTCTTTCGTAGATGAGGGCCCACCCACCCAGGGCTCATCCAGCTCGCGCAGAACCACTTCCGCCGGCCGGATCGTGCAGCCCGCAGCAACCTGATTCGAGCGCTGAGCACTGGACGCCTACAAGGCGATCAGGCGACGCGGCGCAACGCGGGCCTGGACGTGCGGGCTGCCTCCAACGCCAGCCGGCCGGCTTGGATCCCGCTGGCCCAGCAGACCTCGGAGAGCATGCCGGGCGCGGCGACCATGTCCCCAGCCAGGAACATACCCTCGCCACGGTCCACGGCGGGCCGATCGCGCCAAGTGGCGCCAGGCATGTCCAGGGCGCCGGAGCGGGCCGCCATCACCTGCCGGCGACGCCAGGTCTCCCGGGTGCGCCAGTCCACGAGCCCGACATCGAGCAGCCGTTCCAGACGCAGGGTGGCCAGATCGGCTGACTCACCCGGGCGGATCGGCATCTGCGCCTGAATCAGCTCCTCGCCCTCGGGGGCGATCGACGGGTTGGTCGTGGAGTAGCGACCGATCCAGCCGGCCTCGTCCATGTCCGACACGACGGCGGGGTCGCCGTGACGGTGGCGCAGGCCGAGATCGATACAGACGGTATTGCCGCTGGGCCAGTTCAGGCTGTCGTCTGCGAGCAGCTCGCGCGCCTGCTCGAGCTCGGTGGCGACGATCACCGGCGGCTCGGGCAGGCTGTCCACGCGGGTGCTGGTCCGCACATCCACGCCGAGCTCGCGCACGCGACGCTCGAGCGCCGCTACCAGCATGCTCCAGCCGCCGACGGGATAGCGCACGATCGACGGGGCGGTCAGCAGCAGGCGCACCGCGCGCGACCACACGAACTCGGCCGAGAGCTCGCCGGGGTCGTGGTGGAACGTGTACACGCCGCACGCCGCCGAAAGCATCTCGGCCGTGCGCTCGTCTGTGTGACTCGCGGCCCACGTGCGGAAGTCGACGTCCACGGGCGCCTGGCGCCCGCGCAGGCGCAGCACCGCCGGCAGCGCGCCCAGCGGCGGCGTGCGGCGCAGGGTGCCCTCGATGCGCAGCCTGACTCCGGTCAGACGCGGGCTCACGTTGGCCGGAAGGATGGCGCGCTCGCGCATCCACTGCCAGAAGGAGCCGTCCTGATACATCGCGTGGGGCCCGAGGTTGGCTTTGTAGGGCCCGTCGGTGCTGCGCGCCCGACCACCCAGCTCGCTGTGAGCCTCGATCAGGGTCACTCGAGCGCCCTCCTCGGCGCAGGCGATTGCCGCGACGAGGCCCGCGAGGCCCGCCCCTACGATCGTGATTGGCGCGGTTGCGGTGCTGCCGTTGGTCTGGCTCATCGATCACAGCCTCCGTTCGGGAGCCGGCTCGGGTTGCGCCGGTCGAGGGGTGGTACCGGACGCTGTGCAAGTTACGCCTCCACTGGCCTGCTTTACAGTTCCAGTCATGACCGACCGGACAGGACCAGTTTCAGATCGTGGCGGACCAGGCCTGCTCGTGGAGATCGACCGCGCCGGCGAGCTGGCGCTGCACGAGCAGATCGAGCGGGCGCTGCGCGAGCGGATCCGCTCGGGGCGCATGCCCAGCGACACGCGCCTGCCCTCCACAAGGGCGCTCGCGCGGGAGCTGGGCGTCTCACGCGGGGTGGTAACCGAGGCATACGGCCAGCTCGCGGCCGAGGGATACCTGGCGGTGCGCCAGGGCGCGCCGGTGCGCGTCGCCAGGGCGGTGCGGGCGGCCAACCCGCGCGCGCCCGCGCGCTCGCTGCTGGAGAGCTATGCCTACCACTTCCACCCCGGCCTGCCCGACCTGGCGGGGTTCCCGCGCGAGGCGTGGCTGCGCTCGCTGCGCGCGGCGCTGCGCGACTCCCCGCTGGCGGCCATCGGCTATGGCGATCCGCGCGGAGCGCCGCAGCTGCGCGAAGCGCTCGCCGAGTATCTCGGACGCGCGCGCGGAGTTGACGCCGATCCCGAGCACACGCTCGTGTGCACCGGGTTCATGCAGGGGTTCGCGCTGATCTGCCGCGCGTTGCGCGCTCGCGGCGTGCAGCGCGTCGCGCTGGAGGACCCCGGCTGGCATGTGCACCGCCTGATCGTCGAAGCCACGGGCATGGAGGTCGTGCCGGTCGCAGTCGACGAGCAGGGCTTGCGGGTCGACGAGCTCGCCGCTACTGAGGCCTCCGCGGTGCTGGTCACCTCCGCGCACCAGTTCCCCACGGGAGCCGTGCTCGCTCCCGAGCGGCGTGCGTCCCTGATCGAGTGGGCCGAGGACGAGCGGCTGATCGTCGAGGACGACTACGACGCGGAGTATCGCTACGACCGCGTGGCCGTCGGCGCGCTGCAGGGACTGGCGCCCGAGCACGTCGCCTACATCGGCTCGGCCTCAAAGCGCCTAGCGCCGGGCATGCGCCTGGGCTGGATGCTGATGCCTTCGTGGCTTACCTGGGAGCTGACGGCCGCCAAGACGATCGAGGACGGCGGCTCGGAGGCGATCGGGCAGCTCGCGCTGCGCGACTTCATTGCGCGGGGAGAGCTCGACCGGCACGTGCGGCGTATGCGGTTGCTCTACCAGCGCCGCCGCGAGACGTTGCTGGGGGCGATAGCGCGATGGCTGCCGGCCGGGCGTGTGAGCAGCCCCGGCGCGGCTGGGCTGTTCGAGCTGGTGACGCTGCCCGAGGAGACCGACGAGCACGCCCTGGTGAGGGCGGCCGCCGCCCGCGGTGTAGGCGTCGAGGGGCTCGCGCTGCACCGCTTCCGCCCCGGCGGAGATCCGGGTCTGCTGCTCGGCTACGGCAATCTGTCAGAGCCCGCGATCGAGCAGGGCGTGCGGCTGATCGCCGAGGCGCTGGCCGAGGTGGGCGTCTGATCGCCTACCACAGCACGGGCACGTCGTATCGATGCAGGATCTCGTCTTTACTGAGTATCGACATGCCCTCGGCCATTGCCTGCGCAACCAGGAGCCGGTCGAAAGGATCCCTGTGGTGCATCGGTAGATCGGCGACAGCAGCTGCGTGCGCATCGGTCACGGACAGTCCTCGCACCCCTTGTCTCTCCATGCGATCATGAAAGTCGGCGGTCGCCGCCAGCTTGCCCATACTGCGCTTGATCGCGACCTCCCAGACCGACGCTGCGCTCAGCCTGCGCTCGATCGTGTCATCTTCGATCAAGCCGAACGCCACGGCGGAGAGATTCGTATCTCCCTCCAGAAACCACAGAGCGGCATGTGTGTCGATCAGCAGCTTCAATCGATCGTGCCGAATGCGCGCGCAATGTCGTCCGGCAGCTCGTCGAAGTCGTCAGCCATCTTGATCTGACCTTTGAGCGAGCCGTACATGCTCTCACGCGGCCCGGTGTTCACAGGCTCGAGTTTGACGACCGGCTCACCTCTGCGCGTGATCACGACTTCCTCGCCAGACCGGGCGGCATCGACCAGCCGCGAGAGCGTCGTCTTCGCCTCGTGCATGCCCACATTGATCGCCATGACCCAACCCTAGCAGCTTCTAGCTAGACTAGCTAGATAACAAGGTAGGTGCGGTGGGTGAACCTAAGGGTCCACGCCGAAGCGTCCGACGCGGACCCCGAGACGCTCAACCCACCTTGGCCATGAACGGAACCTTGCCGCTGTCGCACCGCAGGCCATGTTCCTGCCCGACCGAGTACGTCAGATTCTGTTCGATATAGCCACTGGCGGTGCCCTTCTCGTGAACGTGACCGAGAAGGTCCCTTCTCCCGTCTCCGGTTCTCCGCCGGGGATTGGGGCTCCCTCCGTGACGGACCCATGCTCGATGAGCTTGCCCGAGGCGGGGAGTGCAACCGGGGTCAGGAAGCTCGCGAGCGGGTCTTCCATGCTGACCGGAATGGTGCACCCGAGGCGCGGCGATGTGAGTACCGATACACACAGATGCAGCGCGGACGTGCCATGACCGGGCGCAGCGGCGCATTTCGTCTTCTTGAGGGCGATGTTGAACTTCTGCGCTTCGCTCGGCGGCGACGCGGGCAGCTTCGCGTTATAGGTGCCGGTCTTGATAGCAGCCGGTTTGGCCTTGGCGAGAGCGCTGGCCGTGGCGACGATCGTCAAACAGGCGGCGATAGCGGTGCAAACCAATACAGCGAGCCGGATTCGGCGCATCATCAACCTCGAGTTCTTGCGTTTATGGACGGCACGCTCGGTGCAACCCTCAGCTCCGTCCTTCGCACTGCAGACCGCAATTAACACAGAGCCTACAGGATGGACGAATGTTCGATGTTTGAGCGCACTCACCGCCGCACGACCAGCACAACTCCGACGACGAGCAGCACGAGCCCGACGATGCGCGAGGCGTCGACATGCTGCTTGGCTATCCCCAGCAGGCCGAAGCGGTCGACCACGACCGCGATCGCCAGCTGGCCGGTGACGACGATCGCGGTGAGGCTGGAGAGACCGAGCGTGCGCACGGTGACGAGCGCGACGGTGACGTAGAACGCGCCGAGGACGCCGCCGACGAGTGCCCACCACGGGGCGCGCGTGGCGTTGCCGATACCGGACAGGCCGCCGCTGGAGAGCGCGGCGACGAAGATCAGCGCGAGTGTGCCGATCGTGAAGGAGATGGTCGCCGCCTGCAGCGCGCCGACCGAGCGGCCCAGGCGCGCGTTGACGGGCGCCTGCAGACCAACGAAACAGCCGGCCGCGACGGCGAGCAATACCGCCAGCCCACGGCTCACTTCGCCTCCAGCCAGTTTGAGCCGACGCCGATGTCGACGATCATCGCCGGCTCGGCCTCCCACACGCCGCACATCTCGCGCTGGATCAGCGCGCGCGCGGCGTCGGCCTCCTCGGGCGGGCCCTCGAACAGGAGCTCGTCATGGATCGTCAGGATCAGCCGCGTGCCCAGCCCCTCGTCGGCGAGCGCATCGTGGCAGCGGATCATCGCGAGCTTGATGATGTCCGCGGCCGTACCCTGGATGACGGTGTTGACGGCAAGGCGCTCACCGAGCGTGCGCACCTGGTAGTTGCGCGCGCGCAGCTCGGGAATCTGGCGGCGACGGCCCCACAGCGTGTTGACGTGACCCTCGTCCTTGGCTCGCTCGATCGTGTCGGTGATGAACTGCGCGACCTGTGGAAACCGGTGCAGGTAGGCGTCGATGAACTCGTGGGCCTCCTCGCGCGGGATGTTCAGACGGTCGGCCAGGCCAAAGTCGGAGAGGCCGTAGACGATGCCGTAATTGATCATCTTCGACTTCGAGCGCATCCCCGGATCGATGTCCTCGGGGGCGACTCCGAACACCTGGGAGGCGGTCGCGGTGTGCACGTCTTCGCCGCGGCGGAATATCTCCTTCAGCGCGGAGTCGTCAGCGGCGTGGGCGAGCACGCGCAACTCGATCTGGGAGTAGTCGGCGGAGATCAGCACATTGGGTGAGGCCGCCTCGAAGCAGCCGCGGATCTCACGCCCGAGCTCGGTGCGGATCGGGACGTTCTGCATGTTCGGGTTGGTGCTCGACAACCGCCCGGTCTGGGCGACGGTCTGCAAGAAGGTGGTGTGGATGCGCGAGTCCGTGTCGGCCTGCTCGGGGAGCACATCCAGGTAGGTCTTGATCAGCGTGCTCAGCTCGCGCCAGCGCTCGATCCGCGGCACGATCGCGTGCTCTGAGCGGATCGCCTGCAACACGCGCGCGTCGGTCGAGTAGCCGGTCTTGCCGCGGCGCTTGCGCGAGAGCCCGAGCTTCTCGAACAGGATCTCCCCGAGCTGCGCGGGCGAGGCGATCAGGAACTCGGTCGCCGGCGAGCGCGAAGATTTCCCCTTCGAGCTCGAGTGTCTCCTCGCGCACGCGCCCGGTGATCTCCGCCAGCCGGTCGAGGTTCAGGCGCACCCCGATCAGCTCCATCTCGCGCAGCACCGGCACGAGCGGCAGCTCGATCTCGGCCATCACCCGATCCAGGTCGCGCTCTGAGATCTGCTCGCGCTGCCAGGCGGCAAGCGCTCCGAGCAGCACCGCGTCGCCCGCCACGGGGTCCTCGGCATCGCACGCAGGCCGCGCTCCTCGCACAGCTCCGCGAACGGATAGCCGCGCCGCGCGGGCTCCAGCAGGTAGGCGCCGAGCAGCGTGTCGTGGACGAGCAGTCCGGGACGTGCGCAGGGCCTTGGCGTCGTGCACGACCACTGGCCGCCCGGCGCACGCGGCGACGATCTCCTCCGGGCCGGCACAATCGCCGGCGAGCACCTCGACGGGCGGCGTTCGCGGACCCGCCCTTCGACGCCTTGGCGGAGGGCGCTACTCGAGGCCGCGGCGCCCCTGCGACGCCCCGTCCGCAGTCGCGCCGACGATCCTCGCCGCGTGCCGGCGCCGAGCAGCACCCGCGGATCGGGGGACGCCGACGCGAGCGCAAAGCGCCAGGGCGAACCATCGGCGAACAGGGCGCCCTCGGGCGGCTTCGTGACTCGCGCACGACCACGCACAGCGCATCGCCGGTGGCGAACCCGGCGATGTCAGCGGGCGCCCCGAGCGCACCCGCGCGCGCAACCTGACCTCGGCCGCGGGGGCTGGCCAGGTCGCCCGCGACGAGCTCGTCCTCGCCGAGCGCCTCCTCCAGACGGCGCAGCGGGTCGCGCAGCTCATAGCGGCGGAAGAACTCGCGCAGGCGCGAGCGGTCGGGCTCGCGCGCGACCTCCTCGTCGAGGTCGAGGTCGATGTCGAGATCGCGCTGGACGGTCGCCAGGAGCTTGGAGATGCGCGCGTCCTCGCCATGATCGATCAGGTTCTGTTTGCGCTTGGCCCCGCCGATGTCGCGGATGTGCCCGAGCACGCCCTCGAGCGAGCCGTAGGACTGGATCAGCTCGGAGGCGGTCTTGTCGCCGATGCCGGGCACGCCGGGAATGTTGTCGGATGTGTCGCCCTTCAGGCCGTAGAAGTCGGGGATCAGCTCGGGCGCGATGCCGTAGCGGTCGATCACGGCCTGGTGGTCGTAGATCTTCGTGTCGGTGATCCCGCGCGAGGTCGCCATCACCTTGACCAGGCCATCGGGATCGATCAGCTGGAACACGTCGCGGTCGCCGGTGACGATCATGCTCGAAAGGCCCGCCGCGCGGGCGCGCTCGGCGAGCGAGGCGATCACGTCGTCGGCCTCGTAGCCGTCGAGCTTGACGTTGCGGTAGCCGAACGCCTGCACCAGCGGTTCCATCGCGGGCCACTGCGCCTTGAGCAGATCCGGGCGCGAGCGACGCGTGGACTTGTAGTCGGCGAACAACTCGGTACGCCCGGACGTGCCCGCGTCCCACGCGACGACGGTGGGACGAACGCCGTACTCGGTGACGATCTTGACGAGCATCGAGGCGAACCCGAAGATCGCGTTCGTCGGCTCGCCGGTCGAGGTCGCGATCGACTCGGGCAGTGCATAGAACGCGCGGTAGACGAGACTGGGACCGTCGATCAGGAACAGACGCCCCTCCGCGTCCCGCCCCGGCGCGCTCGCCTGCGCGGACCTGCCTGCCTGCTCTGTCGTCTTTACCGCCATGCACGGATCACTTTACGGAGACCCTCCCATAAGATGCCGGGCCGCTGCCCCGTGTGGGCCGCCACCGCGGTGCCAAGCCGCTGTCCGACGCAGGGCCGCAACTCAAACCGGGAGGCCAGTCCGTGACAAGCATCACCCCGAGCGCCCAGTACAGACTGAACGTGCGCGTCGAGATCGACGACAGTCCCGGCCTGCTCGGGCTCGTGACAAGCGCGATCGGGCAGGCCGGTGGGATGGTCGCGGCGGTGGATCCGGTCGAGATCGAGTCTGGGCACAGCCTGCGCGACATCGTCGTCGACGCGGCCGGACCCGAGCACTGGGAGACGATCCTCGCCGCGATCGACGCGATCGAGGGCGCGCTGGTGATCGACCGGATCGACCGCACGTTTCAGCTGCACGTCGGGGGCAAGATCGAGCAGCACAACAAGCACCCGCTGAAGACGCGCGACGACCTCTCGATGGCCTACACCCCGGGCGTGGCCCGCGTGTGCCTGGCGATCGCCGAAGACGAGGACAGGGCGTTTCAGTACACGATCAAGCGCAACACGGTCGCGGTCGTCTCTGACGGCACGGCGGTGCTGGGTCTCGGCGACATCGGCCCGCGCGCGGCGATGCCCGTGATGGAGGGCAAGTGCTGCCTGTTCAAGGAGTTCGCGGGCGTGGACGCGTTCCCGATCTGCCTGGACACCAAGGACGCGGACGAGATCGTGGACACCGTCAAGCGGATCGCGCCCGCGTTCGGAGGGATCAACCTGGAGGACATCTCCGCGCCCCGCTGCTTCCAGGTCGAGGATCGGCTGAAGGCCGAGCTGGACATTCCGATCTTCCACGACGACCAGCACGGCACGGCGGTGGTCGTGATGGCGGCGCTGCTGAACGCGGTCAAGTTGACCGGCAAGCAGATGCGGGAGCTGCGCGTGCTCATCATCGGCCTCGGCGCCGCGGGGATCGCGGTGACGAAGATCCTGCTCGAGGCCGGGGTCGAGCAGATCGTAGGCGCGGACTCGCGGGGCGCGCTGCACGTGCAGCGCGAGGACTATCTGGACGGGACGATGAACTCGCAGAAGCGCTGGTTCGCGCAGGTGACCAACCCCGAGTGCCGAGGCGGGGCGCCCGCGGACGTGATCGACGGGTGCGATCTTCTGATCGGGCTCTCCGGCGCGCGGGCGCTGCCGGCTGAGGCGCTGACGCGGATGAACGAAGACGCGATGGTGTTCGCGATGGCCAACCCCAACCCGGAGGTCATCCCCGAGGAGGCGGCACCGTATGTGCGGATCATGGCGACGGGCCGCTCGGACTACCCCAACCAGATCAACAACGTGCTGGCGTTCCCGGGCATATTCCGGGGCGCGCTCGACGTGCGCGCGGGCGCGATCACCGACCCGATGAAGATGGCGGCGGCACGAGCGATCGCGGAGATCGTCGACCGACGAGGAGCTGCGCGAGGACTACATCATCCCGTCGGTATTCAACCGTGACGTCGCCCCCGCGGTGGCGGCGGCGGTCGCCAACGAGGCGCGCGCGAGCGGGACGGCGGCGGGCGGGCAACGAGGTCGGGTTCGCGCAGGGCGACACACAGACGGGTACCCATCCGGTCGTCCCGGCGGGGGATTCGAGGACGTAGGCGATGCCGGCCTTGGGCGTGACCGTGACGGGAGCGACTGGGCTGATCGGGCCGGGGATCGTCACGGCGCTGAGGGACCGCAGCGATGAGTGACCGTGCTCTCCCGCGACCCCGACCGGGCACGCGCGGCACTGGGAGCAGAGGTGCGCGCACTGCACTGGGACCCGCTTCAGAGCCGGCGCCCACGCAGGCGCTCGCCGGGCGCGACGCGGTCGTGCACCTCGCGGGCGACCGGTCGCGCAACGCTGGAGCGAGCGGGCCAAGCGCGCGATCCGCGACAGCCGTGTCGGTGGGAACGCGCAACCTCGTGCAGGGATCTGCGCGCAGCTCGACCCGACGCGCGCCCGGACGTGCTGGTGAGCAGCTCTGCGACCGGCTACTACGGTGCGCACGGTCCCGAGCCGATCGACGAGGAGGCGCCCGCGGGCGAGGACTTCCTGGCGCAGGTGTGCGTCGCGTGGGAGACGGAGGCGCGAGCGCGCCGCCGCACTGGCATGCGCGCCGTGCAGGTGCGCACGGGGGTCGTGCTCGACCGCGCCGGAGGGGCGCTTGCAAAGATGCTGCCCCCGTTTCGTCTGGGCGTCGGCGGGCCGGTCGCGGGCGGACGCGCAGTACATGGCGTGGGTCCACCGCGAGGACCTGATCGGGATCGTGCTGGCGGCGCTGGGCGACGAGCGCTGGTCGGGCCCGGTCAACGCGACCGCGCCCGAGCCTGTGAGCAACCGCGAGCTCTCCCATGCGCTCGGGCGAGCGCTGCACCGCCCGCGCTGCTGCCGGTGCCGGAGCTCGCGTTGCGGAGTGCTGTACGGCGAGATGGCGCAGATCATCACCACTGGCGTGCGCGCGGTGCCGGCAAGGCGCTCGTGCTCGGGTACGAGCTTCGCCCATCCGCACCTGGACGAGGCGCTTGCAGCCGCGCTGGGCTGAGGCCTCGCGAGACCAGAGCGATGGGTCAGCCCACGTTCAGCTCGCGCCAGAACTCGGGCCTCCGCCTGTCACGCGATCGACGCCGTAGCTGGAGAGCGTGGTTTCGCCGTCTGGTTCGATCGCGTAGCGGCCCGATCACCGAGTCGTGCTGCCCGATCCAAACAGCGCGTCGATCACCGCCTGGCGGTTGTTGCCGCGCGCCCCGGCGCCGCCTGATCGCCTGCAGCGCCGCGCATGCATCGCCTCGTACCCGAACAGGGCATACGCTTCGGGCTGTTCGTGGAACTTGCGCGCGATAGCTCGGCGAGCACGCGCTCGCGCCGAGGCCGGGTAGTGGCTCACGGGCAGCACAGGCGTTGTGAACAGCGTTCTGGCCGCGGCCCCGGCGCCGACTGGCCGAGGTGAACGCGGCGTTGACCATCGTGTTCGGCCCCAGCAGCCACAGGTGCGGGTCGGCGCTGTAGAGCTGCTGCCACAGCGCGACGATTTCCGGGCTCGTGCCTCCCGCGAAGAACACGGCCTGGGCGCCGGACTGCGCGATCTTCGTGGCCTCGCCCGTGAATTCGGTGCTCGCGGTCGTGTCGAGACTGTCGTGCGCGAGCGACGGAGAGCCCCGCGCGTTCTGCGTCGGTCACGACCATCTGCGCGAGCGGCAGCTCGAACGGATCCTGATCGTCGAGCACGTACACCTTGCCGACGCCGAGACTTGCATCAGCGCCACCTGCGCCCGCGCCTGCGCCTGATCGCCGGGCTGCAGGCGCGCGAAGTTGCGTTTGCCGGTCGGGTAGAACCGTTCGGGCTCATCCTGGCCGGCGTCGAGCGAGGAGGTCAGGCCGCCGTAGGGGCTTGAGGGACTGATCTGCAGGATGCCCGGCGGCGTTGATCAGCGGCAGCGAGATCGCGGTCGCCGCGGAGTCGTAGTCGCCGAGGTAGGCGATCGTGCTGGGATCGTCGGCGGCCGTCTTGGCGTCTGAGGCGGTCACGCTCGGGCCCCACTGTCCGCTCGGAGACTGGACTGACCTCGCCGGGCCGGAGTCATCCTGCGAGTCGTAGCTGACCTTGAACGGCCCGACGTGTCCGCCGGCGTCATACAGCGCGAGCTTCTCCCCGTCGACGATCTGCTGGGAGACCGCGCCCGGAGGGACCCTGCAGCGGCAGGCTGGAGTAGACGGTCAGCTGGTTGCCGGTAGCGCTCGCGACGCCTGAGACGCTACCGCAGCCGGACGCGAGGGCGGCCAGCGCGACCATGGCGAGAAGCGCGCTCGCCACCTGGCAGAACCGGCGCGCCAGCACCGGCGCTCAGCTGCGGCGGCCGGGCAGGTAGCCGGAGAGCGATCTTCAGCGTGGCGCCGACGAGGATGATCGCGGTCGCGAGCATGAACGCATCGAAGCCCTTGGCTCCGAGAGCCCAGAGCACGATCCAGACGACCAGGCCGGCGGTTACGGTGAGGACGAAGCCCATGTTGCGCGCATCCTACTGGAGGACGGTGACGGGCCGCGACTGCACGCCAGCGGCCGGCGCCGGTCGTCCAGGCCGCCGCGAACTCCGCCACAACCGCACCGACTGCGCTCGCCGGGTCCTCGGGCTCGTCGGCCGCGCGCACCAGCCGAGTGCCGACGATCACCCCATCCGCCCCGGCGTCGGCGGCCATACGCGCCTGCTCGGGCGTGCCGATCCCAAACCCGAGCGCCACCGGCACCTCAGTACTCGCCTCGGCCCGCGCGAGGATCTCGCCAAAGCGCTCGCACAGGCCGGCGCGCTCGCCGGTCGATTCCGACGACCGAGACCGCGTACAGAAACCCTCGCGCGTGCGCTCCGATCGCGGCCATCCGCTCGGGTGTGGTCGTGGGCGCCACCAGCGGCACGAGCGCCAGCCCGTGCGCGTCGCACGCGTCGCGGATCTCCGCCGACTCCTCCAGCGGCAGGTCCGGCACGATCAGACCGCACGCGCCCGTCTGTGCCAGGCGCTGAAGGAACGCGTCGGCGCCCGGCGCGAGCACCATGTTGGCGTAGCACATCAGCACCACCGGCACGCTCGGCGCGAGCCCGCGCACGACCTCCAGCACCCCCGCGACGTTCGCCCCCGCCGCGAGCGCCCGCGTGCCCGCCTCGTGGATCACGGGGCCGTCGGCGAGCGGGTCCGAGTAGGGCATCCCCAGCTCCAGCAGGTCCGCGCCCGCGCGCACACACGCTTCGCCGATCCGCAGCGACTCATCGAGGGTCGGATAGCCGCCCATCAGATATGGCATCAGCGCGGCGCGCCGGCCGTGCTCGGAGAAGGCCTGGGCGATGCGCTGCACGCCGCCGGCCGGGCGTCAGCGCGGATCCGCTGCGCCCGCGCGTCAGCCCCGCGCGCAGGCTCGGTGAGCTCGCGGCAAACGCTCATGTCAGCGCGAGGACCTCCGCCAGATCCTTGTCCCCACGTCCGGACAGGCAGACCAGATCCAGCTCGCCCTCCGCTGGGCGAGCACCCACGCCAGCGCGTGGGCGGACTCGAGCGCCGGGATGATCCCCTCCAGGCGCGTGACCTCCGCGAAACGCCGCGAGCGCCTCGTCGTCGGTCACGGCGACGTAGCGTGCGCGTCCGGAGTCGCGCAGAAATGCGTGCTGGGGACCGGTGCCCGGGTAGTCGAGGCCCGCGGACACCGAGTGCGCCTCACGATCTGCCCCTCCTCGTCCTGCATGATCGCCGAGCGCGACCCGTGCAGCACCCCGGCGCGCCCGGCCAACGTCAATGGCGCGCCATGGCGGGGCGTGTCGACGCCCTCCCCCCCGGCCTCCACGCCGACGAGCCGACATCTGCTCGTCCTCCAGGAACGCGGTGAAGATGCCAATCGAGTTCGAACCGCCGCCGACGCACGCGATCACACGCTGCGGGCAGCCGTCCCTCGCGCTCGAGTATCTGCGCCCGCGCCTCTCGCCGATCACGCGCTGCAGATCGCTGACCAGCGCCGGATACGGCGCCGGGCCGACCGCGGAGCCGATCACGTAGTGCGTGCTCTGCACGTTCTCCACCCAGTCGCGGATAGCCGCCGAAGTCGCCTCCTTCAGCGTCCTCGCACCCGCCTGCACGGGCGTGACGGTCGCGCCCAGCAGCTGCATGCGCTGGACGTTCGGATGCTGGCGGCGCGTGTCCTCCGCGCCCATGTAGACCACGCACTGAGACCCAGCAGCGCGCACACCGTCGCCGTCGCGACGCCGTGCTGGCCGGCGCCGGTCTCGGCGATGATGCGCGTCTTGCCCATCCGCTGCGCCAGCAGCGCCTGGCCGAGCGCGTTGTTGAGCTTGTGCGAGCCGGTGTGGTTGAGATCCTCGCGCTTGAGATACACCGTGTGCCCCACCCGCTCGGAGAGCCTGCGTGCGCGATACAGAGGCGTCGGGCGCCCGACGAAGTCCCGCAGCAGACCCTGCAGCTCGGCGCGGTAGTCCGGGTCCTCGCGCGCCATCAGCCACGCCTGCTCCAGCTCGGCGAGCGCGGGCATCAGCGTCTCCGGCACGTACTGTCCGCCATACTCGCCGAAACGATGCTCGACCGTCGCGGTTCTCGGTGTCGTATTCACGCGGGCGCGCCTTCCACCGAAGCGCTCCTGGCGGTGTCCGCGCCGGCGTCCTGTCGCGCCGCCGAAGTGCTCACAGCGGTGTCGACGCCCACGGCCTCCCGCGCCGCGAGCATCGGCGCTGGAGCCGGCGATGCGCTCGTCGAGGCGACCGCATCGAAGAACGCCCGCAGCTTCGCCTCGTCCTTGTGCCCGGGGGCGCGCTCGGTGGCGCTGGCGGTGTCCACAGCGTATGGACGCGCCTGGGCGATCGCGTCGGCGACGTTGCCCGGGTGCAGACCGCCGCTGAGGATCAGCGGCGTCTTGGAGTGTCTGCCGGTCAGCAGCGACCAGTCGAACGTCTCACCCGTCCCGCCTCGCAGATCTTGCTTTGACTGCGCCCGCGCACGCGCATCGGCGAGATGAAAATCGACGTGATAGCGCTCCAGCTCTCTGACGTCACCCGCGCCGGCCACCTGGATCGCCCTGATCACGCGCACACCCGTGCGCCGCCGCACCTCCGCACAGAACGCCGGGCCCTCGTCGCCGTGCAGCTGCAGCATCGTCAGACCCAGTTCCTCGGTTCTCTGCGCCAGCTCCTGCAGGGAGGCGTTCACGAACACGCCGCACAGCTGCACCCGGCGGCGCAGCGCGGTCGTTATGCGCAGCGCCTGCTCGATCGAGCACTGTCGCGGGCTGCCCGCATAGAAGACCATGCCGATCGCCCACGCGCCCAGCGCGGCCGCGAGCTCGGCGTCGTGCAGGCCGGTGATCCCACAGATCTTCACGCGTGGCGAGAGATCGTTTGCGCGCTGAGCCGTCTCGGACATACCCCAAAGGTAGCGGGCGGGGTGGGACCCGGGGCGGCGTGGGACCCGGGCGGCACATAACGCGGGACGGCATTGGACCGGGGACAGCGCAGGGCCCGGACCGGACGACCCTCGCAAGGACCCTAGAAGGCTCCGCCTCGGGCCCTGGACCTACCCTGCGGGGATGTCCGGGTTCGGCACCGAGTTCGGTCTGGCGCCGAGCGTCACGGACACCGTCTTGTGTTCATAGCCGCCTTTGCCGTTGGCGCGCACCAGCCCGATGGTGACCGCGTCTCCGGGCTTCTTGGCCTCGACGTCGTTCCCCAGGTCTTCGGAGCTCGTGACCGTTTTGCCGTCGAACGAGACGATGATGTCCCCTCCGAGCTCGACCGTGCCATCTTCGGCGCTGATCTTGCCACCGTGGATCCCGGCCTTTTCAGCGGGGGTTCCGTGCTCGACGCTCTGCACTAGCGCGCCGCTCTTGACCGGCAGATTCAGGCTCGACAGCGACCCGTCGATCGTAAGCGAGATCAGCCCGAGGTAGGCGCCGCGCACCGTCCCGCCCTTCTCCAACTGGGGAAGCTCGGACTTGGCGGTGTTGATCGGCACGGCGAAGCCGATGCCGACGCTGCCGTCGCCTGAGCCGCCGGTCTCGATCTGGGAGTTGATGCCGATCACCTGGCCCGCGGCGTTGAGCAGAGGCCCGCCGGAGTTGCCGGGGTTTATCGGTGCGTCGGTCTGCAGGACATTGTTGATCGTGAAGCCGTTCGGCGCGGTGATCTCGCGCTGCAACGCGGAGATCACGCCGGTCGTGAGTGTGCGTTCGAGGTCGAACGGGTTTCCGATCGCCAGCACCGGATCGCCCACCTGCACGCCGCTCGAGTCGCCGAGCGTCAGCGGGTGCAGCGTCAGCCCGTCGGTCGGGATGCTCAGCACCGCAAGATCGTCGGAGGGATCCTTGCCGACCACCTTGGCTTCCACGTTCTGGCCTTTTTCGAAGCTCACCTGGACCTTGACCGCGTTCTCGATCACGTGGTAGTTCGTCAGGATCGTGCCATTGGCGTTGATCACGATTCCGGAGCCGGTGGCCTGGCCTTCACGCTGGCTTTCGCCGCCGCCGAACAGGTTGAACGGCGATTCGGTCTTCTGCACGACGGTCGATGTCACGAACGCCACGCCCGGAGCGTCGCGCACGTAGATGTCGTGCGGCGTCAACCCCGTGCCCGTCTGCGAGGCGTTCGACGGCGCGATCGGAGCGGCCGACTGGACCGTGGTGACGGTCTTCGTCGAGGAGCCGAGCCCGCCGGCCGCCGCGATCACCGCGGCGACGACGGCTCCGCCAACGAGGGCCGCGAGGAAGGGAATGGCGAACGTGCGTTTCATCGGGCTCGGGGGTGTCTCATCGGGGTCGGGAGTGGGGGTAGGGGTGGTGGTCAATGTCCTCGCCGGAAGCGTGAAGTGGATCGATGCACAGGATCGTCGGCGGCTATGAAGACCATCTAAAGCGCAACATCCGCTCGGCTAAAACTTGCAAGCCCTCACGCCTCGCCCGATCCCGAATCTGTGACGCCGGCAGGATAGGGCCTCAGGGCGCGCAGCGCCTCCTCGGGACGCGGCGCTCGCATCAGCGCCTCGCCGACGAGCACCGCCGCGACACCTGCATCCTCCAGCCTGGCGAGCTGCTCGGGCTCGGCGATCCCCGACTCCGAGACGACCGTGACCGTCGCCGGGATCTCCTCCATGAGGGTGAACGTGCGCTGCACGTCGACGCTGAAGTCGCGCAGATCGCGATTGTTGATCCCGATCAGATCGGCTCCGGCCTGCAGCGCGAGGTGCAGCTCCACCGGGTCATGCACCTCAACCAGCACGTCCATGTCCAGCCCGCGAGCGCACGTACGCAGCGCCCTGAGCTCGCAGGCGCCGTTCAGTGCGGCGACGATCAGCAGCACGGCGTCCGCCCCGGCGACGCGCGCCTCATACAGCTGGTAGGCGTCGACGATGAAGTCCTTGCGCAGCAGCGGCAGCCCGCATGCCGCGCGCGCGGCGCGCAGGTCATCGAGCGAGCCGTCGAAGTTGGGGCCCTCGGTCAGCACCGACATCGCCTGCGCCCCGCCGCGCTCGTACGCCTGCGCGATCTCCGCGACGTCGGAGTCGGAGTCGGAGTCGGCATCCTCACGCACCAGCCTGCCCGCCGAGGGCGAGCGCCGCTTGAACTCGGCGATCACGCCGATCTCCGGCCGGCTCAAGGCGTCGCGCAGGCTTCTCCTGCCTGCGCCGAGGGCGAGCGCCCGGTCCTGCAGCTCGGCCTCCGGTCGCTCGCGCCTGCGCCGCTCGATCTCAGCGCGTGTGCTCTGAAGGATGTCCTCCAGCACACTCATCGTCACACCGTCGCCTCGGCGGACGCGTGCATGCGGCTCGCCTGTACGAACCGCTCGAGCGCGCTCGCGGCCCGGCCGCTTGACAATGCCTCGCGCGCAGCCGCCACACCGTCCGCGATCGAGTCCGCGCCACCGGCGGCATAGATCGCCGCGCCCGCATTGATGCTCGCCAGCTCGGTGCGCTCGCCGGCCTGTCCGGCGAAGATCGCGCGCGTGATCTCGGCGTTCTCCTGCGGGCTCCCGCCCGCGAGGCTCTGCCCGCCGGCCGCGACCGGCGAGGACGTCACGCCGACCTCCTGCGGCGTGAGCGTGTAGCTGCTCAGCTCCTCGCCGTTGACCTCGATCACGTGCGTGGCAGCCGCGATCGAGATCTCATCCAGGCCGTCAACGCTCGAGACGACCAGCGCTCGATCGACGCCCAGCCGCGCGAGCGCGCCTGCGATCGTCTGAAGGTACGCCGGGTCCGACACCCCGATCAGCTGACGGCGCGCCCCGGCCGGGTTGGTGAGAGGGCCGAGCAGGTTGAAGACCGTGCGCACCGCAAGCTCGCGCCGCACGGGCACGACGAACCGCGTGGCCTGATGGTGGGAGGGAGCGAACATGAACCCGAACCCCACTTCCTCGATGCATGCCGCGACGCCCTCCGGGGCCAGGTCGATGCGTGCGCCGAGCGCCTCCAGCAGGTCGGCCGACCCTGAGCGGCTGGTGGCGGAGCGATTGCCGTGCTTGGCCACCGCGCAGCCCGCGCCCGCGGCGATCAGCGCGGCGGTCGTGGAGACGTTGAACGTGCTGGCGCCCCCGCCCGTGCCGGCTGTGTCGAGCAGATCCGCGCGCCCCACCGAGACGTGCGCCGCCAGCTCGCGCATCGTGCGCGCCAGCCCGGTGAGCTCCTCGACCGTCTCGCCCTTGGTGCGCAGCGCGATCAGAAACCCCGCGATCTGCGTCTCGGACGCCTCGCCGTGCATGATCTGGTCGAGCACCTCCGCGGTCTCCTCCGCGCTCAGGTCGCGCCGCTGCGCCAGTGCGTCGATCGCACGGGTGAGGACCGGGTTGGGCATCAGCCGGCCTCCCCGGCGGTCGCGCTCGCGACGGCGCTCGACCCCGAGCCCCCCTCCCGCGCCTCCGAGCCCGCCACCGTACGCCCGTCGAGGAAGTTCCCCAACAGCTCGCGGCCCTGCTCGGTCAGGACCGACTCGGGGTGAAACTGCACGCCCTCGGCCGGCAGCTCGCGATGGCGCAAGCCCATCAGCACACCACCGCCGCGCGCGGACTCTTCCAGGCAGTCGGGCAGCTCGGGTGAGACCACGAGCGAGTGATAGCGCCCCACGCTCAGCGGACACGACAGGCCGGTGAAGATGGTGCGACCGTCGTGCTCGATCGTCGTGGCCTTGCCGTGCACCGGGGGATTCAGCTCGATCTGTCCGCCGAACGCCTGCGCGAGCGCCTGATGACCGAGACATACCCCCAGCGTCGGAACGCCCGCTTCGGGCATCCGCCTGGCGACCTCCAACGTTATGCCCGCCTCATCGGGCGTGCACGGGCCCGGTGAGATGACACAGCGCGCATACTCCTGCGCCAACAGCTCATCCACGCTCGCGCGGTCGTTACGTACCGTGTGCACGTCAGCGCCCAGCTCGCCGAGGTACTGGACGAGGTTGTACGTGAACGAGTCGTAGTTGTCGATCATCAACACCTTCATCGCCGTCGTGCCTCCCTTATGGCCACTCTGGCTGGGCCACCGCCAGCTCGATCGCCTGCAGGACGGCGCGCGCCTTCGCTTCGGACTCCGCCAGCTCGTACGCCGGCTTGGCGTCGGCGACGGTTCCGCCGCCCGCCTGGATGTGCGCGAGACCATCCTTGACGACAACGGTGCGGATGTGGATGCAGGTGTCCATGTCGCCCGCATACGACAGGTAGCCGATCGCGCCGCCGTAGCCGCCGCGCTTGATCGGCTCGAGCTCGTCGATGATCTGCATCGCCCGCACCTTGGGCGCCCCTGACAGGGTTCCCGCCGGCAGGACCGAGCGCAGCGCGTCCATCGCGCTGACCCCCTCGCGCAACAGGCCCGTGACCGAGGAGACGATGTGCATCACGTGCGAGTAGGTCTCCACGGCCATGAATGTCTCCACCTCGACGGTGCCCGGCTCGCACACCCGGCCGAGGTCGTTGCGGCCGAGGTCGACGAGCATCACGTGCTCGGCGCGCTCCTTCTCGTCCTCCAGCAGCTCTTTGGCGATCAGCTCGTCCTCGGCGACGTTCGCCCCGCGCGGGCGCGTGCCCGCAATCGGGCGCGTGCTCACACGCGCGCGGCCCTCGGGCTGAGCGGCCGAGCTGACCGTCAGCAGCGGCTCGGGGCTCGCGCCGGCGACCTGGAAGTCGCCGAAGTCAAGGAAGTACATGTATGGGCTGGGGTTGACCGCGCGCAGGCCCCGGTAGATCGAGAACGCCTGCACCGGCACCGTTGCGCTCCAGCGCTGGGAGGGAACGACCTGAAACGCGTCGCCGGCGTAGATGTACTCGATGATCCGCTTGACCATCCCTTCGAACCGCGCGCCCGACATGTTCGACTCGAACTTCGGCATCTCGCGCGCGGGTGCAGCGGCGGGCTCGCTTCCCGGCACGGACGCGTCGCCGGGCGCCGTCTCGTCACCGCGCGCCGGCCCGCCCCCAGGGGGACCGTGTGGAACGGGACCGGCGAGCGCGCAGCGGATCTCGCCGATCGTGGCGAGCGCCTTCGCCTGGGCGAGCTCGGGGTCGGGCTCGGCCTGCTGGCCGAGCTCCGATCGGTCGGCGTTGACGAGGATCGTGATCGTGTGCTTGAGATGGTCGAACGCGACCAGCGCGTCGGTGAGCATCAGCGCCATGTCGGGCAGCCCGAGCGGATCCGTCCCCGGCTCACCCAGCGGCTCGACCGTGCGCACGAGGTCATAGCCGAAGTAGCCCACCGCGCCGCCCGTGAACGGCGGAGCGTCGCCGGCCAGCGGCGCCTGGCGATAACGGGCGACGTGCTCGCCCGCCAGCGCATACGGGTCGCCGCCGTCTGCAAGCGACCAGCGCAGGACAGAGCGCGGGCGAAAGCCGATGAACGACCAGCGCCCCACGCGCTGGCCCTGGTCGGCGGACTCCAGCAGAAACGCGGGCTCGCCGGGCGCGAGCGCGCGCAGCTTCAGAAACGCCGACACGGGCGTCTCGCAGTCGGCGATGAAGCTCTCGCAGACCGGCACCAGGTTGTGCGTGAAGCGCTCAGCGACGGCGGCCATCGAGCACCCGCTCGGCGTCGGCGAGATCCCGTCCACGACCATGGATGAGCACCAGCAGGTGATAGAGCAGATCAGCCGCCTCGGCGTCGACGCGCTCGTCGGACTCCTCGCGCGCGGCGCGCGTGACCTCCTCGGCCTCCTCGCGGACCTTCTCGCCGGCCATTGTACGATCGTCGAGCAGCGTGACGGTGTATGAGCCGACGGGGCGTTCGACCGCGCGCGCGCGCAGCGTGCGCTCGAGCGCCGGCAGGACCTCGTGCGGCGCGGCCGGGTGGAGCTCGCCGCGGTGAAAGCAGGTGCGCTCGCCCGTGTGGCAGGTGGGGCCGGCGGGCTCGACCAGCGCCAGCAGCGTGTCGCCGTCGCAGTCCAGCCGCAGCGCCCGGACCGTCTGGACGTTGCCGCTCGATTCGCCCTTGTGCCAGGCCTGCTCACGCGAGCGGCTGTACAGGTGCAGCTCCCCGGTGGCGCGCGTGCGCTGCAGCGCCTGCGCGTTCATGTAGGCGAGCGTCAACACCTCGCCCGTGCGCCAGTCCTGCACCACGCACGGCACCAGGCCGCGGTCGTCGTAGACGATGAGCTCGTCGATCGGGCTGGGGGCGGGGGCGCTCATCTGTGGAATTGTAGGTCCCCCCATGGCGAACACGACGACATCGGCGCTGCAGCGCAAGCTGCTCATCGTCACCGGCAAGGGCGGCGTCGGCAAGACCACGATCGCGGCCGCGCTCGGCCTCGCCGGCGCCGAGCGCGGCCTGCGCACGATCGTGGTCGAGCTCGGGGACCAGCGCCGGCTGCCGGGGCTGTTCGCGAACGCCGCCGCACCGCGCGCGCCGCACACCGACGGAAGGCCGGACGACGGAGCCGGCGTCGCGGGCGCGGAGACCGCGCTCGCGCAGAACCTGTGGAGTGTCACGATCGACCCCGACATGGCACTGCTGCGAGTGGCTGCAGGCGCTGGGCGGGCGGGTCCCCGGACGCGTGCTCGCTCGCAGCGGCACGTTTCAGTACTTCGCCGCCGCCGCCCCCGGCGCGAGAGAGCTCGTGAGCATGGTCAAGATCTGGGAGCTGACCCGCGCCGAGCGCTGGCGCCAGCGCGTGCAGCGGTATGACCTGGTGGTGCTGGACGCCCCCGCGACCGGGCATGCGCTGGGTCTGCTGCACTCGCCGTGGACGTTCGGCGCGATCGCGCGCGTGGGCCCGATCTTCGGTCAGGCCGAGCAGGTGCGCGAGCTGCTGGGAGATGAGGCGCAGAGCGGTTATCTCGCGGTGGCCCAGCCGACGGACATGGCCGTCGGCGAGACGCTCGACCTGCAGGCCGGGCTGCGCTCAAAGCTCGGGCGCGAGCTGGACTGCGCGATCGTCAACGCGACACTGCCACGCCGCTTCGACGCGGCAGAGCTTGCGCGGATGGCGCTCCTGGACGGAGGGCCCGGCAGCGCCGTCAAGCGCTCGGCGCGGCTCGCCGCGCAGGCCGTGCACGAGCGCGCGCGCGTCCAGCACAACCAGATCGCGCGCCTGCGCCGTCATGGCCTCCAGACGCACACGGTGCCGTTCGTGTTCTCGGCCGAGCTCGACCTGGAGGACATCCGGTCGATCGGGCGGCGGCTGGTCGGGCAGATATGAGGACGATGGGTAGCGGGGCCGCATGCGGCCCCGCCCGGACCGCACATGTGCGGTCCGCCGACCGGCGCATGCGCCGGTCGTGGGCCGCCGCATGCGGCGGCCCTTCGGGGCGTGCATGCACGCCCCGGCCGTCGGCGCATGCGCCGACGGAGAGGTGCCGCATGCGGCACCTCGCGGGAGCATGCCCGCCCCCGCCTGGCGGCGCTTGCGCCGCCACGAACAACATCAGTTTTTTTAGCATGCCCGTCCCAGCTCATTACGTGATGCCCAGTCGGTCCAGCAGCCCCTCGTCCGCGCGCCAGTCTCGGCGCACGCGCACCGACAGATCGAGATGCACCTGACAGCCAAGCTCGCGCTCCAGCTCCGCGCGCGCGGCCGTGCCGATCGCCTTGATCATGCGCCCGCCGGCGCCCACGACGATGCCCTTCTGCGAGCTGCTCTCGACCCAGATCAGCGCCCGCACCCGCGCCAGTCCCGCGCGCGGGCGCTCGAGCTCCTCGATCACAACCTCCACGGCGTGGGGCAGCTCCTGGAACGTGCGCCTGATCACCGCCTCGCGCACCAGCTCGCCCAGCATCAGCTGCAGCGGCTGATCGGAGGTCTGGCCGGGCGCGAACATCAGCGGACCCTCGGGCATCAGCCCGAGCAGGTGCTCGACCAGCGCCTGCACTCCCGTGCCGGTGCGCGCGGAGATCGGATACACCTCGCCGCCGTCCAGCTGCAGCTCGTCGGTCTGCTGTAGCACCGCCGCGGTCGCCGCCCGGTCGAGCCTGTCGATCTTGTTGACCGCGATCGTCGCCGCCAGCCCGGCCCGCGCGAGCGCTCCCGCGATGAAACGATCGCCCGGACCGACGCCCTGCTCGCCGTTTACGATCAACAGCGCGGCGTCGGCCCCTTCGAGCTCGTGCTCCACCCTGCGGGCCATGCGCGCGGTCAGGGTGTCGCGCGGGCGCTGCACGCCCGGCAGGTCGACCAGCACGAGCTGGCCGTCCTCGCGCGTGCACACGCCCCTGATCGCCCGGCGCGTGGTCTGCGGGCGGTCGGACACGATCGCCACCTTCTCCCCCACCACGGCGTTCACGAGCGTCGACTTGCCCACGTTCGGACGGCCCGCAAGGGCGACGAAGCCGCTGCGCGTCACGCGCCATCACTCCCCAGCAGCCGCGCCTGCAGCGTGAGCATCTCGCCGTCGTCGGTCTCGTGATCGAACCCCACCAGATGCAGCACCCCGTGCACGATCGCCTCGCGCAGGTCGGACGTGTGCTCGGGACAGATCACCACGTCGCCCAGCTCGCGCGGGCTTCCCCTGTACGGATCGCCCGTGCCGGTGCGCGGGCCCTCCGCGGCATCATCCCGCGAGCCATCCCCGAATGACCCAGCGCCCGCAGTCGCGCCGGCGCCGTCGATCGGGAAAGACAGCACGTCGGTCGGCTCGGGCTTGCCGCGATGCTCGGCGTTCAGCGCGGCGATGCGCGCGGAGTCGACGTACTCGATCGCCAGATGGCCGTCCTTTATTCCGGCCGCCGAGGTCGTTGCGAGCAGGCACAGGCGCTGCACCTCGGCCCGCGACGGCGCCCCGTCGGGCGCGAGCGCGGCGCCGAAGATCTCGACCTCGATCACGGCGATCAGGCCCTAGGCGCGGCGGCGCTCGGCGGAGCGCAGCCCGGGCGCGTCGCGCCGGCCGTGCTCGTCGTAGGCCTCCACGATCCGCTGCACGAGCTTGTGCCTGACGACGTCCTCGCCGCCGAAGCGCACGAACTCGATGCCCTCGATCGTGTCGAGCACCTCGCCGACCGCGATCAGGCCCGACTGCTGCTCGCGCGGCAGATCGACCTGCGTGACGTCCCCGGTCACGACCATCCGCGAGCCGAAGCCCAGGCGGGTCAGGAACATCTTCATCTGCTCGGGTGTCGTGTTCTGCGCCTCGTCGAGGATCACGAACGAGTCGTTCAGACTGCGACCGCGCATGAAAGCCAGCGGCGCGATCTCGATCACCCCGCGCTCCAGGTGCTGGGAGACCTTCTCGGGGTCGAGCATGTCGTGCAGCGCATCGAACAGCGGGCGCAGATACGGGTCGACCTTCGCCATCAGATCGCCCGGCAGAAACCCCAGCCGCTCCCCCGCCTCCACGGCCGGGCGCGTCAGGATGATGCGGTTGACCTCGTGCCGCGACAGCGCCGCCGCCGCCATCGCCACCGCCAGAAACGTCTTGCCCGTCCCCGCCGGGCCGATTCCGAACGTGACCGTGCTCTGGCGGATGCAGTCCACATAGCGCTTCTGGTTGACCGTCTTGGGCGCCACTTGCAGGCTGCGGTGACGCCACACCACGTCCTCCAGCACTTTGGCCGGGGACTCGTGCGCATCCAGCGCGCCGGTCACCGCCGCGATCGTCCCCGGCCCGATCTGATGACCGCGTGAGATCAGATCGGACAGCTCGCGCACCACCCGCTCGCCGGCCCGCGTCTCATCCTGCTCTCCGTCGAAGGTGATCAGGTTCCCGCGCAGGAACACCCTGCAGTCCAGATGAGCCTCCAGGGCGCGCAGCACCGCGTCCTGACTGCCCGCCAGCTCCGCGGCGACGTCGCCCGGCAGCTCGATCTGCGTCCTCATCCGCCGCTGCGCACGCCGCTCGTCAGCGAGACCCGGTCGCTCATCCGCCGAGCGCCGCCTTGACCAGGCCCGACACCCGCCCACCGTCCGCGCGCCCCGCGACCGCCGCCATCGCCGAGCCCATCGCGCGACCCATGTCCTTCGGCGACTCCGCGCCGCTCTCGCGCACCGCGCGCGCGACGAGCTCTTCGAGCTCGGCGTCGGAGAGCTCCGCGGGCAGATAGCCGGCGATCAGCTTCGCCTCGGACTCCTCGCCGTCGGCCAGATCCTCGCGTCCGGCCTCACGATATGCCTTCGCCGCCTCCAGCCGGCGCTTGCGCTCGCGTTTGAGCACTGCAAGCTCGTCGTCCGATCCCTCCTTCGCGGCCTTCTGCAGCTCGGAGAGCACCAGGCGCAGCGCGCCGACCCGCTCCTTTTCGCCAGCGCGCATCGCACCCTGCAGGTCGTCTTTGACCGTGTCGAGTATCGCCATCTTTGCCCAGGATACGCCGTCGCGGTGGATTGGATGTGTCGATCCCTCGATTGCGGGGGCTGCCAGCGGCAGGCACGCGCATGCAATGCCGAGCGATTAGGGTCCCGTCCGTGTCCGACTCCCACTCCCTCTACACCGGCGCCCTCGCCCCGTTCCTGGCCGAGACCGAGCGCCTGCGCCCGCCCGGCGCCGAAGTGATCGACGCGCACACCCATCTCGGCCTGGACGAGGACGGGCGCTCGCTGGCGCTCGATCAGCTGCTGGCCCAGCTCGATGCCGCCGGCGCGCGGCGCGCATGCGTGTTCGCGCTGCACGACCCCGAGCGCAAGCCCGCCTACAGCGCTCCCAACGACCGTGTCATCGCGTGGGCCTCCGAAAGCGACGGGCGCCTGTATCCCTTCTGCCGTCTTGACCCAGCCGAAGATCCGATCGGCGAGGGCGAACGCTGCCTGGGAGCGGGGGCGCGCGGCATCAAGCTGCACCCCCGTGCGCAGGACTTCGTGTTCGACAGTCCGCAGATGCGGGCTGTGTTCGCGCTCGCCGAAAGCGCGCGGGCGCCGATCCTGATCCATGCCGGCCGGGGGCTGCCGCCGCTGGCCGACGGGCTCGCGGATCTCGCCATGAGCCACCCGGACGTCGTGCTGATCCTCGCCCACGGCGCGATCTGCGACCAGGGCATCCTGACCTCGCGCCTGGCGGGCCATCCCGGCGTGCTGTATGACATTTCGTGCTTCTTTCCGCTCGACGTGATCGAGCTGTTCGCGCGCGCGAGCGCCGAGCGGATCGTGTTCGCCTCCGACCCTCCCTACGGGCGGCCGGCCACCACGCTCTACCTGGCGCTGCGCGTCGCGGCGCAGGCCGGCCTGGATGAGGCCGCCACGCGGGGCGTGCTCGGCGCCACGATGGCCGGCCTGCTCGACGGCCGCGGGCTGCCGCCGGCCTCGGCGCCCCGGCGGGGATCTTCGATCACGCTCGCCGGGCGCCTGGCTCGCGTCTACAACTACGCCAGCCTCACCGGCCCGGCCCTGTTCGCCGGAGTCCCCGAGCAGGCGCTGGCGATGCTCGACATGGCGCTCGCCGCCTGCCGCGACCCCGAGCCCGGCGATGTCGGCGAGGCTTTGGAGACGATCGGCTCGGCGCTCGGCGCCGCGCGCGTGCTGTTGGCAAGCCCTGAGGGCGTGCGCCCGGCGATCGACCTCGTCTACCGCGCGATCGTTCGCGCCGCGACCGAGCTTCCGAACAGCGGCTGAGCCCGCCGAGCCGACGCTGCCCGGGCCGCGGCTCAGCTCGCAGGTCCCTCGTGCGCAGGAAACGGCTGGCGCGGTCACATACCGGCCTGCAGCCACACCGCCGCCCACTCGCCGCTTGCTTGCCGCTCGCGCTCGCGCAGACCATGGCGCTGCGCAAACACGTCCACCACCTCATCGACCTCTCCGGCCAGCAGCCCGCCCGCCAGCAGCTGCGACGGCGCGGATCTGATCGCGGCCGCCAGGTCGAGCAGCAACGGACGCAGCAGGTTGGCCACGACGACGGGCCGGCATTCCCATTTCTGCTCCCGTTCGCGCGAGACTCCTCGACTGTCGCCGAGCAGCGGCAGCGGCTCGGTGCGCAGGTCCAGGCGCCTGATGTCGATGCGCACGTCGTTGACCAGCGCGTTCTGCTCGGCGGCAAGCACGCTGTCGCGGTCGTGGTCGAACCCGATCACCGGCCCGTAGCCGAGCTTCGCCGCCGCGATCGCGAGCACCCCCGACCCCGTGCCCGCGTCCAGCAGCGGTCCTCGGCCGGGCTCGCTGGCGGCAAGCTCGAGCAGCAGCTGCAGGCACAGTCGCGTGCTCGCGTGCGCGCCGGTTCCGAACGCCTGGCCAGGGTCGATCACGATCTCGACCGCTTCTGCCGTGCCGGCCTCGCAGACCTCCCACGGAGGGCGCACATACACAGCCGGAACGAGCCTCGGAGCGGGAGAGTCGATCAGGACGGGCTTGTGAAACCGCTTCCAGCGCTCGTCCCAGTCATCGGCGATCTCGCTGCTAGAGACCTCGACGAGCGCGCTTCCCGCCGCCGCCTGCACGTCGGGGAGATCCGGCAGCTCGCCCGGCGACCCGTATACCGCGTACTCGACGAGACCTTCCCCGAGCGCCACCTCCTCGACGCCCCCGGGAGCGAGCTCGAGCAGCTCGGCCAGCACGATCTCCGCATCGGCGGCGCCGACGCGGACCGCGAGACGGATCATGCCCGCTCCGAGCAGTCCGCGCGGCGGCGCCGAAGCCCGCCCGCCAGACGCAAGCGATGAGCCGGCCCGATCACCCCGAGTGCCCGCGCAGGCTGCGGCGCAGCCTGGCGAACATCGACTCGTCCGAGCGCATGTTCTCCTCGGTGAGCGTCGCCTGCAGCGCTCCGATCAGCTCGCGCTGCTCCTCGCTCAGGCGCCGGGGGATGACGACGTTCATGACGACTCTCAGATCGCCCCTGCGCCCGGGCGGGCGGGCACCCCGTAGCACGGGCATCCCTGCACCTCGCAGCGTGATCACCTCGCCGGGCTGGGTCCCCACGGGGACCTCGACGTCCACCGTCCCCTGCAGCGCGGGCGCCTGCAGCGTCCCGCCCAGCGCGGCAAGCGGCGCCGGCACGTCGAGCGCGGTGATCAGATCCTCGCCTTCGCGCACGAACCGCTCGTCCTCGCGAACTCCTACCAACACGTACAGATCGCCCTCACCCGCGCCCGCCTCGCCGGCGTGGCCGCGTCCCGAGAGCCTGATGCGCTGCCCGTCGGCGATGCCCGCCGGGATGTCCACCGGCAGCGTGCGTCGCTTCGCCAGGCGTCCTCCTCCGCGGCACTCGCGGCACGGCTGCTCGGCCACGCGCCCGTCCCCGGCACACGTCTCGCACACGACGCTGCGCACCATCTGCCCGAACGGCGTGCGCGTAACCGCCTGCAACTCCCCGCTGCCCCCGCAGCGCTCGCACGTGTGCAGCGGAGTGCCTGGCTCGGCGCCGTTGCCACGGCAGTGCTCGCAGCGCTCGACCGCCTCGAAGGAGACCTCCACCTGCGCGCCGCTCGCGGCCTGCGCCAGGTCGATCTCCACCGCCACCGCCGCATCCTCTCCGGATATGGGACCCGTCCGCCCCGCCCGCCCGGCCCGCCCCGCGAACGGACCGCCGCCGCCGCCGCCGAAGAACGCCTCGAACAGGTCTCCGATCGAGCCGAACGCGTCGAAGTTGGGCGCGAACCCGCCCGAGCGCAGGCCTTCGTGGCCGTAGCGGTCATAGGTCGCGCGCCGCTGCGAGTCCGACAGGATCTCATAAGCCTCCGCGGCCTCCTTGAACTTCTCCTCTGCCCGCGGATCGTGGGCGTTGACGTCCGGGTGCAGCTCACGCGCGAGCGCGCGGAACGCTTTCTTGATCTGCTGCTCGGAGGCGTCGCGACCGACTCCGAGCACCTCATACGGATCGCGCGGCGTCGAGGTCCGGCTCATCGAGCACGGCTCCCGCTCGTGGTGCAGAACGATCGATGGCTCCCGCTCGTCATCATGCTTCCGCGTAGGCGTCCTCGACGAACCGCGACAGCTCGTGCGCGGCCTCGCGCACAGTCACGATCGCCTCGGCGTAGTCCATTCGCACCGGCCCGATCACGGACACGGCGCCCAGCTTGCGCCCGCCGAGGCCGTAGGCGGTGGCGACCAGCCCGAGCGAGCGCATCGCCGGCAGCTCGTTCTCGTGGCCGATCCGCACATACACACCCTGCTCGCCGAGCGCCGCGCGCAGCACCGCCAGCAGCGCCACGCGACGCTCGAGCATGCTCATCAGCTCGTTGATCTGGGCGGTGTCCTCGATCATGCCGGTGCCCAGGAGCCGCGCCGTCCCGCCCACGTACAGCGCGTCTTCGCCATCGGTGTCGATCTCGCCGAACGCCGGCGCCAGCCGCCCCAGGAACGCGAGCTCGGTCGCGGACAGGCCGGGATCGATCAGGCGCTGATGCAGCATCCGCGCCCCCAGGCCGATGCCGAGCAGCCGCTCGTTCAGGTACTCCGCCGCCCACGCCACCAGGCCGGGGTCCACCGCGTGCTCAAACGTGACCATCATCTTCGAAACCCCGCCCGTGGAGGTGATGATCACCACCACCACGACCTGCGGCTGCAGCGCCAGCACCTCGATGTGCTTGATGCTCGCGCCGCTCAGACCCGGCGCTGAGATCACCGCCAGCAGGTTGGTCACCTGCGACAGGGTCTCCGTGGTGGTGCGCACCGCCTGCTCGAGTTCGCGGCGCACCAGCGAGAGCTCGAGTAGCGGCGCCGCCGCGCGGGCCGGCTGCAGCCCCCGGCCGGAGGCGAGCATCCGATCGACCACGTAGCGCTGCCCGGCGTCCGTCGGCACCCTCCCGGCCGAGACGTGCGGGTGAGCCAGCAGGCCGTGCTCCTGCAGCAGCGCCAGCTCGCCCCGCACCGTCGAGGCGCGGCAGTCGAGCTCGGGATCGGACGCGATCGACTTCGAGGCGACCGGCTGGCCCGTGCGCAGGTAGTCGGCAACCACCTTGCACAGGATCGTCTCTTGCCGGGCGCTCAGGGTCTGCATCGCCCTGATGATTCTAGTGTCGTGAGTCATAAATTCGGTCAGCGTTTGCCGGATGGATGAACGTGATCTGACGTTCGACGGCGCCGGCAAGTGTGCTGGTAGCACATGGCTGGCGACGGTGGGCGTCAGGCGCGTTCAGGCGCCGGGAAACGCCAGCGAATTTCTGACTCAGGACACTGGGTTGCCCGCCGACGAGCACCCTCCTGCGGCGCGATCCTCACTGCTGCAGCTCGGCCTCCGCGTTGCGCACGATCTGCTTGCCGGCCTGCTCGGCGACCGTGTCCACGATCACGCTCCCGTCGCGGCGCTCGCGCACGGCGCCTTTCACGACAAGCTCCTGCTCGGGCACGCCCATGCCGCGAAACTGCACCGACAGGCGCTTGAGATGCTCGGGGCCGCCCGCCGCCTCGGTCTGCGCGCGCGCGACCTGGGCCATCGTCCACAGCCCGTGCAGGATCCGCCCGGGCAGACCCACCGCTTTGGCGAACTCCTCGTCGATGTGGATCGGATTGAAGTCTCCCGACGCGCCCGCGTAGCGCGCAGTCAGGTACTTGTCGGGCGTGACCTTCACCTCGGGGATCTTCCCGCCGGCCTGTAGATCGTCGATGCCCATGATCACACTCCTCGCACGATGTCAGTCCAGGTGCCGCGGCACACCTGCTCGCCGCGCTGATTGGTCGATATCGACTCGAACACGTAGTAGCCGCGCCCGTCTTGTTCGGAGATGTCCTTGACGGACGTGGTCGTGGTGATCTCATCGCCCGCGACCACCAGCGGACCCCACTGAAACTCCTGCCCGCCGTGGACCATCAACGCGAAGTTGAGCTCGATCTCCGGATCGAAGATCGGCGGTCCGACCGAGGGCGCGCTGTAGACGACGGCGAACATCGGCGGCGCGACGACATCCGCATAGCCGGCATCGCGGGCGGCCTGCGCGTCGAGATGCACAGGATTCGTCTCTCCGACCGCACGCGCGTACTCCTTGATCTTCTCCCGGCCCACCGCATAGGTCGTGGGCTCGTATGTCTTGCCGATCGCTTGTGTGTTCACTGGCACCTGACTGGCTCCTTGATGGCTCCCTGACGCGGGCTGTTGTCGAACGCGGGCCGCTGCGCCGCCCGCGGCGCGCCAGTCTACTTAAACACAAAAAAACCCTCGTGGCCGACAGCGGGGGACGCCGGCGTTGTGCGCGTTCCCCGCTGTCGATCGCGACAAGCTCAGACCTCGCCTCAGAAGACTAGCTCCGCGTCCCGCGAGCCCGCGCCGACGCCGGCGAGCTCGCGGTCCTGTCCGTCCTGGTCGGACTCGCCGTACTCCCCGGTCGAGCTGTGATCGCCGCCGAGGTCGTCCTCACCTACGGGCTCGCGCCGGCGCTCGCCGGGGCTGTCCAGGAACTGGACAGTGTCGGCAACGATGCTCACCGCCTGGCGCTTCTGCCGGTCCGAGCTCTCCCACTCGCGCCACTCCAACCGGCCGTCGATGGCGACGCGGCTGCCCTTGCGCATGTAGCGGCTGACGCCCTCCGCCGCGCCGCCGTAGACGCTCACGTCGAAGTAGTTCGGCTTCTCGCGATACTCGCCGCCGCCGTCCTTGCGGCTCGAGCTGCACGCGACCCGCAGCGTGCACACGCTCGTGCCCGAGGGCAGGGCGCGCAGCTCCGGATCGCGCGTAAGACGTCCGACGAGAACGACGCGGTTGATGGTGAAGTTGGACATTGCTGTGTCTCCATTTCAGTGTGGCGTTGATCCCCCACCAACCAACTTACGCATCGCTTGGGACGGTACTCTCAGCGCAGCCCGGACCCGACCGACGCCGTCTCGAGCGACTCCAGCACGACCCCGCTCGGGCAGGGCAGCGCGTCGAGTCCGAGCAGCACGATCTGATCGTGCGCCTGTGCCCGCTCGATCGCGCGCTCAAGCGCCCGCCGAACCTCGGCAGGAGCGATGTAGAGCACGCCTGCCACGCAGCGGCAGCGTCCCCAGGCCAGGCAGATGTCGGCCAGGCGCCGCGGCGCCTTGATCGTCAGCTCGACCTCGACCGCTACGGGCAGCCCGTCCCCATCTTCCCCGTCGCCGGATGCCTGCGGCCAGAGGACGAGGTCCGGGCGGTGCAGCAGCGGCCCGCCGTCCGGCCCGGCGCCCCGCAGACGCGCGCTCGCCAGCTGCACGCCACGCTCGCGCTCGTCGCGGCGCAGCTCGCGCTCGCCCAGCACGCGGTGATCCGGATAGCAGCGCTCCAGGGCCGCGGCGACTGCGGCGCACACGATCAGGTGCTGGGCGTTGGAGGCGCTCACGCGACACGGCTGCAGCCCGCGCAGACCGGATCTGCGCAGGCCGGCGCCCGTGGCGGTGTATAACGCCGGCTGCTTTGACAGCGGGCGCTTGCGCGACAGCCAGCTCGCCTGCTCGAGGACGCCGAGACGAGCGCGTGCCGAAGCGACGGTCACATCTTCGCGATCGGCCACGGCCTCGGCGGTGACGGCGCCCATGCGCGCGGTCCATTGCAGCAGCGCCGCCTGCGCGGGCGAATACGCCGGCTTGGGCTTGGAGTTGGAGTTGGACCTGGGGGTTGATTTGGCCTTAGGGCTGGATTGGGATGGGAAACATGTACGGACCATGGCGGTCTCCTTGTGTTTGAGATGTTTATGGGGGACCCCCGTGGGGATCCCCCGATGCGTGCGACATGGGTCCATCAAGGGACCCGCTCGATCGGCTCCGGGCCGATCGACTCAGCGGCGGCGGTGCTTGACCGAGAACATCCGCGTGACGCTCACGCTGCCTCCGTCCGAGAGCCCGATCACCGCCGCCCAGCCTGTGGGGAGGCTCATGATCTGCTCGGCCCGCAGCACGTGCTCGAAGCCTCGCGCACGCGTCTGGGAACCGCTGCTGTGCTGTGAGGTCCGCCAGACGCCCCTGGTTTCGGTCATGCTGGCGATCAACTCAGCCGAGGCCGGGACCACCTGACGGTGGGAGATCAGCACTGACAGGTTGCCCGTCACCTGCTCGAACAGCATCTCCCGTCCCGGCACGCGCAGATCTGAGAGCTCCTGCGTGCCCAGCACGAGGCTGACACCCGCGCCGGCGGCCCTGGCGAACAGACCCACGACCCGCTCGGGGGCAATCGCCGAGAACTCGTCGATCGCCACCAGCGTCGGCACCGGACGGCCCTGCAACGCCGCGACCATCGCCTGCAGGTCCCCGACGATCGCCGCCCCGAGCATCTGGGCCAGCAGCGGCCGGCGGTCGGATTCCAGGTTGAAGTACACGACCGCCTGCGCTTTCACGGCTTCGAGCAGGTCGAGTCGCACTGCACCCGGCGTACCCGGATCGAGCCACGGTCCGACGTCGGACTCGGCCATGATCGCCAGACGGTCGCGCACGCCCGTCAGATCGCTCTGCTGGCGCGGCGTGAGCGAGTCCAGGTAGTCGTGCACGCCCTGCGCCGCCGACTCCGGCAGGCTGCGGGCGAGCAGCTCAAGCCGCATCGGGTCGAGATGATCCACGAGCGCCAGCAGGCTGACCTGTAGCCCGGCCCTGCGCAGCGCGCGCACCTCGTGACCGAGATAGCGCTGGGCCTGGCGCAGGTAGTGCGGCTCGGTGAACCGCTCGCCCGCCAGCGCCTTGTCGGCCACCTCCGTCTCTGAACCGCGAGCGTAGGGGTTGTATATCGACGGGCCCTGCGGGGTCCATTCGATGAACTGCCTGCCCGCGGCCTGCGCCGCGTCGCGCAGCTCACGACACAGGTCGCGATCGCCCTTCGGGTCCACGACGATCGCCCCCATGCCATGCTCGATCGCGCGCACCGACGTCCAGGTCATCGTCACCGTCTTTCCCGAGCGGGTGGCGCCGAGCACGAGCGTGTGCGTTCCTCCGGTGAGACCGCCGAGCGGGATCGAGACGAGGCGGCCGTCCTCCTCCTCGCCGACGATCAGACGGCCAGCGCGAAACCAGTCGGCCATGCCTGCGCCGATCGCGATTCGTGGAGTCCATCTCGCCGGGAGCTTCGGCATGGTGAGCGCCAGCAGCTTCGGCAGGGTCCGGCGGACAGCGGTGCGCGCCGCGTCCAGCGGGCCGCGCCGCTCGGCGGCGATCTCAGCCAGGTCGGCGCCCGCGTCGAGGTCTTCCCGCTGCCAGCGCCGCCCGCGCACGGTCGCGCACAGCGCCGCCGTGCCGAGCGTGGAGGCGGCGCCGGCGCCGATGAGCGCCCGTGCGAGCACCACCACCGCCAATGCGACGGGCGCCCACGTCCAGCGCAGGTGCCGGCTGCGCATCGCTCGCGCCGCGATGAGCCCGATCACGAGCCCGATCGCCAGATGCAGGGTCGTGCTCAGCAGCCAGTGCATGAGCTGTTCGATCGGCGCCAGCGGATTCACTTGTGGTTCGTTTGTTGTGGTGTATTCAGATGACGACGGCATTTGCCGCTCCTTTCTGCATGGACCGGCGCGACGCGCCGGTCGTGGTGGTTAGACGACCGGCGAAGACCCGGGGGGCCGCCGCCGCGATTGCTGCGTGAGACCGTCCGGCCGGAGGGCGGCGTGCAGAGACGCACCCTCGAAACGACTGACCGCCGAACGCAAAACGGCGAGCTCAGTGGCTCGCCGTCAAGATGGTGTGCTGCATGGCGAGCCGCTGCGGCCCGTCAGGATGTGCTGCTGATGGCGCGCGTCAGCGCAGCCGGTAGCCGACTCCCCAGACGTTGATCACCCAGCGCCCGCCGCCGCGCTGCTGCAGCTTGCGGCGCAGGCGGCTGGCGTGGCTGTCGAGTGTGCGAGTCGAGCCCGTCGAGCGGTATCCCCAGACCACGCGCAGCAGCTCCTGCTTTGAGAACACGCGCTCGGGGTCGCCCGCGAGGTGCACGAGCAGCTCGAACTCGAGCCGGCGCAGATCGACCGGCAGCCCGTGCAGGCTGACGGCGTGCTGATCCAGATCGATCTGCAGTGCGCCGACCGTCAGCCGGCGTGCGGGCGCGATCGTCCATTGCGCTCTGCGCAGCAGCGCGCGCATGCGGGCGCGCAGCTCCAGGTAGCGAGCCGGACGGGCCATGAAGTCGTCCGTCCCGGCCTCGAACGCGCGCAGCATGTCCAGCTCGCTCTCGCTCGCCCCGAGCACGATCACCGGCATCCGTCGAGCCCAGAGAGCGCTTCCTCCGGCGGTCGTGCGGATCTCCCGCAGCAGCTCCATCGCGCCACGCGCCGAGCCCACCTCGCCGAGCACGATCAGCTGGGGCGGACATGCTCGGGCGAGCATCCGCGCATGTTCGGCGCTGCGCGCCGGCTCGGCTCGGTAGCCGTCGGCCAGAAGCTGCTCGACGAGCGCTCGGGCAAGCGGAGCGTCGGACTCGACCACCAGGATCGATCCGGCGCCAGCCAGCCCGGGCGCGTGAGCGTCTGTCGCCAGCGAGAGACGATGAACCTCCGGCCCCAGCCCGAGCGCCGCCGCCCCTGCCGCCGGCCCGGGCGCGGCGAGAAGGCCCGCGGCCTGCGAGCGCCGTCTCATCCGAGCTCCACCTCGCGCGGACTGATCCCGAGCCCGCTGCGAGCGATCAGCGCGAGCACGTCACTGTGGACCCATGGCGTGGGACGCGTCGTGCCGCTCTCGGGCATGATTCCCACGCGACGCCCCAGCCAGCTCGTCTCGCCGCTCGCGTTGCCCTTGCAGTCGCGCTTGACCCGCCCGCAGCGATGCGCGATCTCGCTCATGCTCAGGCCGTGGCGCTCGATCGCCGCGAGCACCGCCTGGCGCAGCTTGCGATTCAGGACGATCGGGCTTGCTCGCACGCGTTCGAGCTCGTTGCGTAGCGCGATGCTCGACACATCCGGGTTCTCGCGATACGCCTCGAGCGCTCCGAGCGTCAGCTCGCACACGGGCTCATAGCTTTCCAGCGCGCCGATCACCTCGCGTAGGCACACCTGGGCGGGTGTCGCCAGAGCGCCTGCACCCCGGCTGGAATGCCGGCGCCAGCGCAGCTCCGTTACCGACGCCCCCGTCTGCACCAGCTCCAGGCGATAGGCGTAATGGCTGCTGTCCCCGCGCCGGCCCACCAGCTCGTGCCGGTGCGGGCTTGTGTCCGCGAGTTGTTGGGACTCGGGGCCATCCCCCGGCGGCCAGCCGGTCAGATCCTCGACGCCCACCCGCCGGCAGCGGCCACGACTGGCGTCGTTCAGGTAATGGGCGCACACCAGCGCGGCGTTCTGAACCGGCTCCTCAGCGGCGAGATGCGCGACCAGCCGGCGGTCGCCGAGCGTGAGCGCGTCGCGGTCCACGACGAGCACGCAGCCGTCGCCCCTGCGCCCGGCGATCACTTCGCGCGCGCGCCCGGCCTCGTCGGTGTAGCGACCCAGGGGATCGAGCCTGCGCCGTGCCGCGGTCCCCGCTGTGACGACGGGCATCCCGCCTTGGCCTCGTTTCGGCGTCGGTCTCCTGGAGCGTGCGGGCGCCGGCGCCGGGAGCCTGGATTGCGCTCGCCGGGCAACTTGGGAGGGTGCTGAGATCGTGGGTGTCATGTCTGTCTGTCTCCTGCCCGCGTCGTGATCGGGCGCTTGGGTGTTTGGGCAGCGCCTTGTAGGGCCTCGACGGCGGCTCGTCAAGGGACGCGCGGCGCGTGCACAGGGCAGGTGTGGACAGTCCGAGACCCCTTAAGGGGTCTCGGAAATCGAGCTTCGCTGGGAGTCGAATCGCAAAACTTGGCGCGTACGCGTCCTTGGCGTGTGCGACATCTCAGACCGCGACAGCAGCCGCTGATACGACGATCGGCTCTGTCAGCGACATCGGCGACGACACGAGATCGGTGGCGAGGAGCCGGCTGCCGGTGGGACACCTGAGGCCGACACGAGACACGCGACCTATGGACATCGGCGTCCGAAATGACACCAACCGCCGGTTCAAGTCTGCTTCAGCGCCCGCCGGTGCTATGGCGAGCTGTCGAGAGGTCGGCGTCGGCCGAATCTGCACTGGGCAAGGGAAAGAAGAGGTCTGCGATAGTAGCCGCCGCCCGCCGGTCGTCAAGTCCCGACAGCGGCCCGAGCGCTCACGCTTCTTGCCGGCTCCCCGGCGATAGCCGCAGTTTGGCTCTGCAGAGCCAAACTGCGCGGTCTCAGCGCGCAGTCGCCCGGTCTTTGCGCGCAAGGGCGACTGCGCCGCCCCGCCCGCCGGCGGCCCCCGACTGCACGCCCGGCAGGGGCGACTGCACTCTCAGTCGGGCAAATGCACGGGCGTTTCCGCGCCAGGTTGTGAGATCCCGTCCCAACCCGGCCGGGTCCGGCCCGACACCGTCATCCGAGATCGCAGACCGCTCCAACGAGCAGGAGCAGCTACCCAGCGGTGTCGTGGACGGGCCCGGCGACCGACGACGATCGGATCAGTCAACCTCAACGAGGGCGTAGCCAGCCGTGCTGTGCGCCTGGGGCACCGGTTCGCCATCTTTGGCAAGCCCTTCGAGGTGGAACTCGATCGCCTCACGCATCTTGCGTTCACACTCCTCGCGCGTGGCGCCCACGGCGGCGACTCCGGGCACATCGGGGCTGTACGCCGAATAGTTGGTGGAGCCGTCACCCTCGACGACGATCAGATAGCAGTGAGTCAAGGCTTCTCCATTTCTGCCTGCTTGAAGATGCTAGCGAGTGTTTTGGGATGCACGGTGCTGCTCGGCTGCCCCGGAACCGTGACTTTGCCGGGGCGCGTCGGATGCTCATACTGGCGATGACTGCCGCGAGTTCGTGACAGCTCCCAACCGTCACCCTCCAAGAGGCGTATGACCTCAACGACCTTCATCGCGTCCACCCCCAACCAATCCCCAAATCTCAACCGCCGCCACTCCAGCCCGCGGATCGCCGTGCGCCGCGGACACGCGCACGTGCGGCGGCAGCCGCGGCACGCCGTAGCCGCGCAGCAGCTCCTCGTGCGCGTCGCGCTCGGCGACGAACAGGATGCGCTCCCGGCCCGGGTACTCCCAGTCGGCGGGGTACTCGCCGGCGTAGGCGCGGCACGCGCTCAGCACGGAGTCGGCTCTGCGCGCGCACGCGCGCGCGCGGGCGCGGTCGCGGCAGACGAACACCACGACCGGGGCGGCGTGCCCGCGCGGACCGTACCTGTGAGTGTGCACCGACCAGCCGGACAGGAAATGGTCGTAGCGCTCGAGCTTGCCCGCCACGCGGCCGGTGGGCAGGCGGTCGTCGAGCTCAACCAGCAGATCGATCGCTGCGCCGGGCGCGGTCCCGCTCCCACCCCGGGCGAGCCCCCCTCCCATGCCGTCCCCTTCCACAGCGCCATCCATCGCGCGATCGCCTTCCATGACCTCCCGCTCCACAGCGGACCCCTCCACGGGACCCACGTCCATCCCCGCACGCTCGCGCATGCCCCCGCGCAGCTCGATCGTCACGTCGGGGCGGACCGTCTCGAAGCGCTGCACCTGCACGCGCGCGCCGGTGGAGTCGGTGCGCAGGAACTCGTGCGGGGCGCGCCCGCCGGTCAGGCTCAGCTCGCCGGGTCCCAGCGCGACGCGCCCTTCGGCGCCCGCGCGCAGCGGTGGACAGAGCACCGACTCGTGCGCTCCGCGCAAGCGGAGCGGCGCGCAACCACAGGCGTGCTCCAGCGCAAGCGCCCAGCCGGCCGCGTGCACGTCGTGGCGCGCCTGGTGCAGCAGCCGCTCGCCTTTGAGCGCCACGGCCGGCACGGAGGACCCGGACGCCATGCCGGTCTCGCCCTCGCGCGGGGACGTCAGCCGGTCGTGGGCGTGCAGGACGTCGAGGCCCGGGGCGGCGATGACATAGCACATCGGCACGCCGCCGCCGTCGCGGCGATGGAACTGGAAGCGTTCGAGCAGACCGGCGTCGGACAGGCGCTTGAGCCTGCGCTGGGTGGTCGTGACCGCGCGCGCGGCATTGAAGCGCCGGTGGATCTGCGTGGTGAGCACGTGCCCGAAGCTCGCGACGAGGGCGAGGATCTCGAGGTCCAGCGGCTCGGGGTCAAGCGCCCGTGGCTCGGACACGCGCCGGGCCCAGCGCACCGAGTGAGCGCCGTCGAGCTCGGCCAGCTCGCGGTAGCTGCCGGCCGGCGTCCTCGGGAGTGTCCCGAGCCCCTCTCTCCCCCGCACCATCCCTACCCCTCCAACCTCACCCTCAACCACACTCCCGACACCGACCCCCGATCCAACCTCCCCCATCCTCTCGCCTCCTGACCTAACACCATCGGTCGCGTGGATCGGACCGGGGTCCGGTGGACTGTCCGTGTGGGATTTCGGTGTCGTTCTCTCTTCGTTGCAGTCGGTTCTCCCGCCGTCAGCGGCAACCGGCGGCTCCGCCCCCCGACCCGCAACCCCAGTACGCGCCCGATCCCAGTGCGGCTGGCGCAGATCGGAGAGGTGGCGTCCCCCGCGCGCGGCCTGCAGCTCGGCGTGCAGACGCAGACGCTCGGGGTCGATGCGCAACGGGATCGTCTCGCCGACGAACGGAGCCTGGCGCCCGTCGAAGGTGAGCCAGCTGGCGATCGCGTGGTGCTTGGGCAGGTGCAGGCGCGCGTCGGGGTGCCCGAGCGTGGGGATGCGCTCGATGCCCGGACGAACCGTGTCGGAGAACTCGGCCATCGTCAGCTTGACCGCCGAGCGCGCATCCTCAGCCGAGGAAGTGGCGAAGTAGACGCGGTGGGCGAACAGCGCGTCGAGCTGCGAGCGCACGTCGCGGTCGATCCACTGCGAGTCGGTCTGCCAGCACGCGACCGTCTCAAGGCCCGCCGAGCGCTTCAGCGCCATCGTCTCGGCGAAGCCGCGGTTGAGCACGAGCGGCGCCTCGTCGACCTTCAGCGCGACCGCGATGCGCTCAGACTCGGGGACGAGGTCCTGCTGGCGGGCCAGCGCGGCGTCGAGCATGCCGACGAGCAGCTGCATCAGCACGGAGGTGTTGCCGGCGCCCATCGCCCCGAGCGCGCCCTTGACGACCAGCACCTCCTCACCGGCGATCACGCGGTCGAAGTCGACCAGCAGCGAGTCGTTGAGCAGCACCCGCTTGATCGAAGGCGAGTTCAGCAGGCGCGCGAGCTTGTTGACGGGCGCGTCGAGCTTGGCCGTGGTCGTGCTGCGCGCGTCGGCCAGCTGCGCGGAGAGCTCGGCGGTGAAGAACTCTGAGATCTCCTTGAACTCGGGCATCGTGCGCACACGCGAGCCGACGGCGTTGCGGTAGGAGTAGCCCTCCTCCCCGACCGACAACAGGCGCGCGGCGTCCCACAGCGTCGAGCGGCGGTCGTAGGCGAGCACCGCGATGATCGCGTTGCGCAGATACCGATCGGAGGAGGCGCGAATGTCGGCGTCGGTGAACAGGTTCTTCAGCGCGGCCACGACATAGTCCGCGATCACATCCGCGGGCGCGTCCACCGCCAGCGGGCTGAACCCGCACGATGGATGGGAGAAGTCAAGCAGCGTGCAGGTTCGCTCGGGCGGGACGAGGCTGACGGCCGCCTCCGCCGCGTCGCCCTTGGGGTCGAGCACGATCACGCAGCAGCGCTCGCGGCGCAGGTCCTCGGCGACGGTCGCGACCAGGTAGCTTGACTTGCCCTGCTCGACGGCGCCGGGGACCGCGGTGTTCTGCTTGCGCAGCGCCGGATGGATCGTGACCGGGCCGAGCGCGTCGCGCAATGTGCCGAGCGGGGGGCCATCGCCGCCCGCGCCCGTCTCCGCGCCTGCGCCCCCGCCCTCGCCCGGGGCCGTGGCCGGGTTCAGAGCCGCGGCCGGGCCTGCGCCCGGGTCCAGGGCCGGGCGCAGGTCGGCGCTCGGGCGCATGATCCCCGGCGGCGCGGGCACGCGCGGCAGGCCGGTGCGCGCGAACGGCACGGCGGCGAAGTCGACCGACGGCAGCTGCCACAGCGCGGCGAGCTCGGTCGAGGCGTAGACGCCGCGGTGAAACGACGGCAGCGGGTTGCCCTCGCCGCGCAGCACGCGCGTGGTGTAGAGGCCGAGCAGACCGTGGCGCACCGTCGTGCCGCGCTCGACGAGGCGGTTCTCGGCGCTGACGGCGCGCAGCTCGGAGGCGATCCGCTCGCAGGTGTCACGGTGTGGCGCGATCACGCGCACGTCGGCGAAGAACAGGGGCCGGTGCTGGACGTCGAGGCCGCCGCGCAGCTCTGCGTCCTCGACCATCGAGCGGTCGTGCGTGAGCAGATGCTCGCGGCGCTCGCGCGAGAGGTGCGCCTCATGGCGCTTGTACAGGCGCTTTGAGTGGCGCTCGAAGGACACCGGCGCCGGCGTCAGGGCAAGCTGCACGAACGCGGGCTCAGAGCACATTCCCATCACCGTCATCAGCCGGTTGACAGGCGGCTCGCGGTCGTGCTCGAAGCGATCGAGCGTCTTGACCCGCTTGATGAAGCCGGTCTGCTTCTTCAGGCGCAGCACCACCGGCGGGGTCCCGAGCGGCTGCAGGGCAGGGCGCAGGCGGCTGTTGGGGTAGGCGGTGCGCAGGGCTGTCTCGACCATCGGCTGAAGGCCCGCCGGGCAGGCGAGTGCAAGCCAGACCGAGCGCCCCGCACCGTGGTGCACCTCCAGCGCGAGCGAGGGTTGGCCATGCAATAGCCGTCGCCACCAGCGGCGCAACAGGCGCTTGTGCAGGGACTCGAACATCGCGATCACCCCGTCCGCGGTGGTGGTGTCGGTGCGGTACACCTCGACGCCCAGACGGACGTATCGCCGGCGTGCACGCGCGTGCGGACGGACGCTCCCGACGAGGATCGCCGGCAACAGGAACACGACGGCCAGGAGCAGCCCGAGCGCCGACACCCCGCCAAACGGCGCCCAGGCCCATGCGGAGCCGAGGGCGCCGGCGAACGCGCGCGCGAGACCCGCCAGCGTGAACGACGGCACGGAGGCGTGCGAGGCCCCGCGCAGCGTCACGGCCAGACCGCCGTCGAGCAGCCAGGCGACGAGCGCGAACGCGACGACCAGGGCCGCGAAGGCGAGGATGCGCCAGAGCAGAAAGCGAAAAAGCACCTCATCGCCTACTCCGACGAGAAGAGACGAACAGGACAGGCGTGCTCAAAGGCGCCGATGTCGAGCGGGCTTTGCGCTATGAAAGAGGCCCGTGATCCATGCTAGGCTTTCATGGCCATGATCAAGCGTCTTGCGATCTCCAGCGGTGGCCAGATCTCAGTGCCGGCCGCCGTCCGCAAGCGCTGGGGCACGCACTCGGTGCTGGCGGAGGACCGTGGGGACCGACTCGTCCTGCGTCCGGCGCCAGACGATCCGATTGCGGCAGTGCGCGGCATCTTCGCGGACGAGATGAGCGGCGGTCCGACGATCGACGAACTGCGCGCCCGCGCGCGCGAGGAGGACGCTGAGCTGGAACAGCAGCGAGCGCGGCGGCGGTGATCCTGCTCGACGCCTACGCGCTGACTGCACTCCTCGCGGAGGAGCCGGCGGCAAGTGAGGTGGGACAGTTGATCGCCAGCGGCGGCACCGTCGTGGCGGCACCCAACCTCGCGGAGACGGCGGATCGACTAGGTCGCGTCCACGGGATCGCAGTGCAGCGCACACGCGCCGCCGTCGAATCGCTCGAGCAAGCCACCGATCTGCGCGTGCGCGCCGCTGAGCACACGCACGCATGGCGAGCAGCGGAGCTGCGGGTCAAGCACTACCACCGTACCCGCCGACCGCTGTCATTGGGAGACTGCCTGCTGCTCGCCATGACCAGTCAGCAGGACCAGCTGGCTACCGCCGACCCACACGTCTTGGCCACTGCCAGCGAGGAGCAGATCGGGTGGATCGCCCTGGAGGACTCCCAGGGTCGCCGCTACACACACGGGCGGCAACTCTGAGACCCAAACGCGATCCAACGACGCTACGCGTCCGTGCGGTTCGACCACCGTCAAGCTGATACCGCCAACGGGATTCGAACCCGTGTTACCGCCATGAGAGGGCGGCGTCCTAGTCCCCTAGACGATGGCGGCGCGCCAAGTGGCTGACCGAGGCTAGCAAAGCGCGCGGAGCAAGCCTCCCCCACGGCGTCCGGCCGAGGCGGCTTGACCGGGTCACCTGTTCGATCTACCCACATACCGTCTTCTCCGCCTCCGCGCGCCCGTTCGGAGCCGGGAGCCGGGCCGCCGTGCGATATCTTCGCTTCCTCACGACGGCACGCGGATGTGGCGGAATTGGTAGACGCGCACGGTTCAGGTCCGTGTGGAGGTAACTCTGTGGAGGTTCGAGTCCTCTCATCCGCATCGCGAAACGCCCCGCAAGCAGGCAGTCTGCGATGGATCGTGTGCCGTGACCGACCCATCAGCCGCTGAGCCCGGCGATGCCGTTGCGCATCAGCATCGCGGCGAGCAGGATGAGGATCACCGCGGCGACCGTCCTGGCATTGCGCTCGAGCCATCCGCGCGTGGCCAGGAGCGCTCGCTGAGTTCGCTCGCGCGCGATGGCCAGCATCGCCAGCGCGACCATCAGGGGAAGCAGCGACACGAGCGTGAATGCGACCCACTCGGCGATGTACTGGCCGGCGCTCGGGTTGGTCTCTGAGATCTCCTTCAGCGCCAGCGGGATGAACGCGCCGGGGTTGGCGAGCGTGGCGCCCGCGGCGACGATCGCGATCGCGGGCGAGGAGGCGACCTTGCTCATCTGGTCGATCATGCTCCTCACCCTCTTGGGATCGCGAGGCCGCCGTAGGAATCGAACGACAACGAGCATCACGAGCACGCCGGCGAGCACATCGAGCACGGCGACCCATGTCTTCGGCGTGTCGGGCTTGGGGGAGGCGGCGACGTTCCCGAGCACGAACGCCGCGACGACGCCGATGGCGAGCGTCACGCTGAGCGCACCGAGATAGAACCACAAGCCGGTCCGCATCGGTCTTTCCCCCACCACCAGCGCCAGCACCGAGAGGAACAGCGTCGTGGGTGACAGCATCGCCCCCAGCGCGACGAGCGCAAGCTCGGTATCGACCGCGGTCATCGCGCGGCGGGCGCCCCTGCCGAGCCGCCCGAGGACTGCGCGCGCGCGAAGATCTCGGCCGGGCCGATGTCGAGCGCCGCCGCGATCTTGAAGATGTTGGTCAGGCTCGGGTTGCGCACTCCGCGCTCGATGCCGCTGATGTAGGTACGGTCAAGTCCACACATCAGTGCGAGGCTTTCCTGCGAGACGCCCCGCTGCTTGCGGATACCGCGGATGGCCTCGCCAAACGCGGCGTGCGCCGGAGATCGAATCGGCATAGCTCACAGCTTTCCGCCTTGACGACTATTAGTCTATGGACTATCGGTCACACACACCAACAAAAGCGCCCCGGCGCGGCGGCCACCGCCCGGGGCTCGGCACGGAAGGAGCACTCCCATGCAAGATCAAACTAAGCAGATTCCCAGCGACGGCGAGCGCCGGGTCCAGCGTGCGATCGTCTCGCAGACCCTGCGCGAGGACCACGAGCGGGGCTGGTCGCGCGCCGAGCTGGAGGCGCAGCTCGGCCATGACGCACCGATCACGATCGACGACGCCCTGCACCGGCTGGAGCGCGAGGGCGTCATCGAGATCGCGGGCGAGACGGTCGGGCCTCACGCGCGGTGGCCATCTGGACGCGCTGGAGATGATTGCGCTGTGAGAACGATCTCAGGCGTGCGCGCCGTGCGCGCCGGGCGGGCGCACAGCCGGCCATCCGCGCGAAGACGCCCGCCGGCGCATGCCGGCGGGCGGGAAGAGCCTGGTCTGTCTCGCGACCGGCCTGTCGCTCGGGGCAGCCGCCGCGTCAGCGACCGCCGCCGCGGTGCTGGCGGCGCTGGACCATGACGATCGAGGCGCCCGCGCCCATCATGAGCAGGCCGAAGCCCAACACCCAGCGCAGGTCGAGGCCGGTGAACGGGAGGCTGCTCGCTTTCGCCGGGGTGGTCGTCGTCGTGGGCGTGGTCGAAGTAGTCGCCGGCGCGCTTCGTTCTTTCGGCGCAGGCGTCGTTTTGCTTTTCGAAGGCAGCGTTTCCTGTTTGCCGGTAGAGGGTGGTTGTAGCCGCTCAGGCCTGTGCAGCTGCTGGCGCCCGCCACGGCGGGCGTCACGAACGCCGCCAGGAGCAGCAGCGCCACGGGCAGGGCCAGCAGCCTGCGCAGCGAACCGCGCCGGCCGCGACGGCCGTCTCCTCATCGACTTGGCGTCTACTTCGGTCCGGGTCATGCCAACCTCCGTGGTCTGGTGAGCGCTGTGGCCCGGTGGATGGGCCCGCGGCAAGCTGTACGTCGCGCGATTCTATTGGCAAAGCTCGTTCCGTGCAGTTCCGCCGGTCCCGCCGCCTGCCGCTGCCGGATGCGTCCCTGCGAAGGTTCGCCATCGCGCGGGTCCATCGGCGGCGATCAAGGTCCCGACGGGCGGGTCCCGTCGCGGGATCAGGACGCGACCCTCAAGGTTCCGTCAGCGAGCATCGCGCGCAGAGCCTTCTTGTCGAACTTGCCGACGCTCGTTTTGGGAACCTCGGCGACGAACGCGAACTCGTCGGGCAGCCACCACTTGGCCACGCGGCGGACGCAGGTGCTCGATCAGCTCCGGCGCGCCGGCGTCGGAGCCCTCGCGCAGCACGACGCAGCACAGCGGGCGCTCGGACCAGCGCTCGTCGGGCTTGGCGATCACGGCCGCCTCGATCACGTCCGGGTGGGCCATCAGCTCGTTCTCGAGCTCGACCGAGCTGATCCACTCGCCGCCGGACTTGATCACGTCCTTGGCGCGGTCGGTGATGCGCACGAAGGCGCGCTCGTCGATCGCGGCGATGTCGCCGGTGCGCAGCCAGCCGGAGTCGAACTTCTCATCGCCCGAGGGGTCGTTGTAGTAGCGAGCCGCGATCCACGGGCCGCGCACCTCGATCTCGCCGGTGGACTGACCGTCCCAGGGGACCTCGCAGCCGTCGTCGTCGACCAGGCGCAGCTCGGTCCACGGCAGCGGCTTGCCCTGCAGGGCGCGTTCGTCCCAGTAGCGCTCGTCGTGCCCGCGGTCCTCGGCGGGATCGCAGAAGGTGACGACGGGGCTGGTCTCGGTCATGCCCCAGCCCTGGCAGATGCGCACCCCGTGGCGCTCCTGGAAGTCCTTCATCAGCGCCCGCGGCACGGCGGAGCCGCCGCAGACGGCGTTGGTGAGCGAGGACAGGTCCACCTCGTGGGAGTCGGCGTAGCGCAGCAGGTCGGCGAAGATCGTCGGCACGCAGCCCATCACCGTGGGGCGCTCGGACTCGATCGCGCGCGCCAGCGGCTCGGCTGCCAGGAAGCGGTCGGGCATCAGCAGGTCGGCCCCGCAGAGCGCCGCCGCGTAGGGCAGGCCCCAGGCGTTGACGTGGAACATCGGGACCACCACCAGCACGCGCTCGCGCCGCGAGAGGGCGAGGTTGTCGGCCATCAGCGAGGCGGTGGCGTGCAGGCAGATCGAGCGGTGCGAGTAGAGCACGCCCTTGGGGTTGCCGGTGGTGCCGCTGGTGTAGCAGAGCGAGGCCGCCCGGCGCTCGTCGAGCTCGGGATAGTCGAACGGGCCAGGCCCGGCTTCCTCCAGCAGCTCCTCGTAGCGCAGCACGTTCGGCAGCTGGCCGATCTCCGATCGGTCGGCGTCACTCGCCTTCCCTCGCCCATCAAGACGAAGTGGCGCACGCCCTCGAACGACGGAGCCAGCGGCTCCAGCAGCCCCACGAGCGAGTCGTCGACGAAGATGACCTGGTCGTCGGCGTGGTTGACGATGTAGGTGAGCTGATCGGCGAACAGGCGGATGTTCAGCGTGTGCAGCACCGCCCCGACGCAGGGGACGGCCATGTAGAGCTCGAAGTGGCGCTGGTTGTTCCACGCGAACGTGCCGACGCGATCCCCTGGCCCGATCCCCAGCCGCGCGAGCGCGCGGGCGAGGCGGTCGGTGCGCTCGCAGACCTCTCCGAAGCTCGCGCGCACCGACTCCCGCGGGCGTGAGCGTGCGTCACCTGCGCGGAGGGGTGGCAGTCGCGCATGCGCCGGCGCGCGTGCTGGAGGGTCAGCGGGAAGTCGTCCTGCATCAGCCCCTGCAGCATTCCCGGTCATGCTCGCCTGACCTGCGCCTGAACATCCTGAGATCGCGCACGCACCGTGGCGAGGTCGCCGTAGATCGCGTGCGTGCGCTGGGCGATGTCGTCCCAGTCGAAGCGCAGCACGTGCTCGGAGGCCTCGGTGACGAGCCGGTCGCGCAGCTGGGAGTCGACGAGCAGGCGCTCGATCATCACGCCGAGGTGCTCGGCGTCGCCGCCGTTGAAGCGCAGGCCGACGCGCTCGCCGGAGGGCACGACCTCGCGCAGGCCGCCGGTGTCGGCGACGATGCAGGGACAGCCGGAGGCCATCGCCTCCAGCGCGACCAGCCCGAACGGCTCGAAGATCGACGGCACGACGCACAGGTCGGCGATGCGGTAGAGCGAGTGCAGCGCGTCGTCGCCGATCCAGCCGAGGAAGACGCCGTGCTCGGACAGCCCGAGTCGCTGGGCCTGGGCGCGCAGCTCGGCCTCGTGCGTGCCCGAGCCGGCCACCAGGAAGCGGACCGCCCCCTGCGCGCGCGCGGCCCCGACCCGCTCGATCACGCCCGGGAGCGCGTCCAGGGCGAGCTGAAAGCCCTTCTCGTAGACGAGGCGCCCGACGAGCAGCACGAGCTGGTCACAGGGGGCGGCGAACTCGCGCCGCAGCGCGTCCAGGTCCCCGGCGGGCTGCATCTCGTCCGGGTCGATCCCGTTGGGGATGACGGTGATGCGGCGCTCGTCGATGTCGAAGATGTCGGCGACGTGGCCGCGCATGTAGTGGGAGCAGACGATCACCGCGTCGGCGCGCCTGGCCATGGCGCGCTCGGCGGCGTGGATGTGCGACTGCGGGGGGTCCTGGACCCAGCCCTGGTGGCGGCCGTGCTCGGTCGCGTGGATGGTCGTCGCGTAGGGGATGCCCAGCCGCTCTGACAGCGCCGCGGAGGCGTGCGCGACGAGCCAGTCGTGGCCGTGGATGAGCTCGTAGGAGTGCTCCCCAGCGCAGCGAGAGGCCAGCAGCGAGCATGTCGTCGTTCATGCGCTGAACCCACGCGACGAAGCGATCGAGGTCGCGCGGCCAGCCGGGCTCGGGCACGCGGTAGACGCTCACGCCGCCGCACTGTTCCATCGCCGGCGGGCCCGCAGAGTCCTCCGAGCCCGGCGCCCCGGAGCGCTCGCCGGACCCGCGGGTGAGCACGTCGACCGACACGCCCCGGCGCACGAGCGCCTCGGCGAGCTTGCGCACGTGGCGTGCCAGGCCGCCCTCGATCACGGGCGGGTACTCCCAGGAGAGGAGCAGCACGCGGTCGCTCATACACGAGACCCTATCTCGCGCGGCGTGCGGGCGAGCCCTGCGGACACTCGCTCAGCCGCACGTTACACGGGCGCGCCGCGATCACAAGCTGTGTTGAGGGGGGCCGAGCCCGCAGCGGGCGACAGGCAAGGCTCGCAGTGACCGCGGCAGAGCGCGTGTGTGAGATGCAGCGTTTTCGACATGGATCTCATCCCCGCTGAGCCGGCGCGTGGCGATTGGGGGCCGGGCACCTTCAAGAAGCAGTTTCATGCCAGTAAACTCAGCTCATGACCGCCAAAGAGCTGTTGCTGGCAGAAGCGCCCCGCTGGACCGAGCACGACGCCGAGGTCGCGCTGCGGGCCGTCGAGCGCGAGCACGCCTCTGACCAGCAGCGCAGCGAGATCGACGCCGCGATCGTCGCGTCATACACCCAGACGCCCCAGGAGGATCTCGGCGCCGGTTGGGCGGCGTGCCAGTCCATCCGCGAAGAGCCCTGGGATCGCGCTCGCTGAGCCACGACTTCCTTATACCGCTTACACTCAAGCGATTCGGGGCGCGGCCCCCCCGAGGGGAAGGGGACCGCGCCCTGTGCTGCGGGTTTGTCCTCGGCGCAAACGGGGAGGGAGCTCCGGTTGGCCGAGGCATCCCCGAGCGCTGTCATCCGTTGACGGCGCCCGAGCTTTGTGAGAGGAGGGAGAGGGAGAGGGCCGCGCATCGCTCAGCGCCCCCTCGCCGTGGTGGCGCCGAAGCGCCGGCGGGCCTGCGCCTGGCAGGCGGCGAGCTTCTTGCGAGAGTGCTTGTCGCTCTTGCGGCACGCGGCCATCGCGAGCGTGGTGTAGCGGGCGTGCGCCTTGCTTTCGCACCGCGCGCGCTTTGACTTGGAATGCTTGTACTGCTTGCGGCACTGCGCGAGCGCCTTGTTGAACCGTTGCGCGAGGGAGAGCTTTTTGACTTTGCTGCTCTTGACCGCGCCGCAGCCCTGGACCGCGATCTTCGTGCTCTGTTCGATCTTCGCGCCGTCCTGCGCGACGATCGTGGTCGGCATTTCGAGGTTTTCCCCGCACAGGTCGAAGTCCTTGGCTTCGGGAACGTTCGCGGTGAAGATCGAGTCCGGTCCCGATGGCAGTTCCGTTTCGAACGTCGTGAACGGCGCGTCGGGGGCCGTTTCGAATTTGGAGTAGGTGATCCCGTTTTTGATGTCGGTCTTGCCATCCAGCACGATCGTGATGCCTTCGCTCTGCAATACGAACTCGACGTCCGGGAACGCCGCGCCGCCGTGACTGACCAGATACGCGGGACCGGTCAGGGGGTTTTTGAGGATCGGGGTTTGCACGGTCGCGTGCCCTATCACCGAGTCGGGATCGCACGACGCCGGGTTGGCGTTGAACGCCGCTTCGGTGCACGCCTTCTGCAGCGTGGTCAGCCTGGAGGAGAGCGCCTTGGGGAACTGCAGATCCACTTTCTGGATGTTCGCCACGCCCAATCCTTGACTGGTGACCTTGACGTTCAGGTTCGTGCCGTCGACTTTGCTGCCGTGCCCGCCCGTGGACGCTTCGAAGCCGGGATGGAAGGCTAGGCCCTGGCAGTTTTCCGCCGTGAACGGCGTGGAGACCGGATCGGCCGCGCCTTCGGCGCCGTTCAGCGTTCCCGTGAAGCTCATCGGGTCGCAGTTGGTCGGACCGAACGTGAAGCCGGGCCTGTTGACAGCGACTTCCAGTGCTTTGAGTTGCACCGGCACGCCGTCGAGGATCGTGGGGATCGCTTCGCCGCGGGGTCCGGGATCGCTCGTGACGCTCACGACCGCGGTGTTCGGGTTGACTTCGATCTTGGAGCGGACGTTGACCCAGCCGAGGTTGAACGGTCCGGCGGCGGCGAGCGTCCTGACCAGCAGCCCGAACGGCGCGCCGTCATAACCGCTCGTCAAATACGCCTGACCGGTGAGCACGACCGGTTCTGAGCCGAGACCGGCGTACTCCTTGACTTCGCCGATGTGACTGTCTTCCCCGCATGCCCATTCCTGCCCGGCGGGGGGTTCGGGGCAGGGTTCAACGGAGGCGAGGATCGCCGCGAACCCGGGCGGCTCGGTCACGCCGATACCGTTCAGGGCCTGATCGCCGTCGGGATGCCCAATATCGACGAAGATCGGGCTCACCGTTCCCGCCTGCGGGCTGCCCGGTCCGGCCTTGAACGACGGAGAGAAGGACAGGGGGCTGGGTGGGCACGGTCCGCCGCCGGCGCCGCTGGTGATCTGGAAGGCCGGTTCGGGGGTGACCGGGGCTACTCCGGTGGACCACGGCACGAATTCGCTGGTGCTCGTCGCCGTGCCGCACGCCGGCGGGGTCGTCAGGGAGGCGCGTTCCCCGCCGAAGAAGTGCAGGTGCAAGGCGGTGAACGGCAGCTGCGGGGTGTTCTTGAAGGTCGATGTCAGCTGCCCCGTCCCCGGGTCGGGTTCGACGCTGCCGGCGAGCTTGACGCGGATGCCTTCTTCGGGGTCTTCGGCGAGCAGGTAGATCGCCAGCGGGGATTTGAACGGGCTGACGTTCTGCGCGGCCAGATACACCGACCCGGTCAGTTCGTGCGGCAGCAGCGGCGTCGTGATCGAGACGGTCCCGACCTTCGCGGCGCCGGAACAGTTCGCGGGACCGGAGGGGGTGGTTTCGTTGCCGGTCTGCAGCGGTTCTTCGGGGCCTTCGAACGGATCGCCGTACTGGTTCAGGAAGTCGAATTCGCGGGCGGTGCAGTCCGCCAGCGCGTTCGCCGCCGCGGGGCTCAGCTGCAGACCCGCAGGCAGCTTGACCGTCGTCTGTTTCAGCGCCGCTTCAGCCTCGCCCGCGGGGGCGAGCAGGCCGGGCTGGGGCATTTCCACTCCCACGTTCAGGCCGGTGGGGGTGCTCGCGGAATGGGATTCCGGTTCGATCGTGAGCGCCGGGTTGAACGCGAGCGCTTCGCAGCCTTGCGGGGTGGGCAGGGTGTAGGTCGTGTGTTCGGGGTCGAGCGCGACGGAGCCGAACGCGTTGCCGGCCGCCCAGGAGTCGCCGCTGACGCTGGTCTGCGCGCTCTGGCAGGCGGTGGGCAATGTCAGGAACGCCTCGGATGGTTCGCTTGCGGGTTCGGCGGGTGGTTCCCAGCCGCGCGCATTGTTGTGGCGGGGGTCTGCGGGCACGCCCCACAGCGTGAGCTGGCTGGAGAGCAGCGAGATCGCTTGGGAGACGTCTTCGACGCTGACCTGCACGCCGTAGTCCCCGCCCGCGGGGACGCTGGTTTTGATGATGATCGGGACCTCTTCGACGATGAACCCGAAGCGCGCGGGTTCGCCGGGCGCGGGCGCCAGGTTGAAGACCGGGAGGGTGCGCTGGAAGAAGAGGTAAGGTCCGGGATCGAACGCGGTGACGGTCACCACGCCCGCGGCGCTCGAGGCGGGACAGCGGTTGAGCCCGGAGCTGTCCAGTTCGAACTGCGCGCTCGTGCAGCGCGGGGTCGCGGTCGGGTCGCCGAGCAGGCCCGCCGGCAGCTTGAAATGCAGGTCGCGTGGCAGCGCGGGCGCGGAGGGCCAGCCCCCGCCCGCTTCCCCGTGCTTGCGTCCCGCGCCGGGGTTTTCGCTGCCGGGATCGGGTTCGAACAGCTGGTTGAGGTTCAGCAGCGTCGTCAGCTGGAAGGGGTGGGACCCGGCCTGGACCTGCGGTTCGCCCGCTTCGCCTTCCGGGGTCATCGCATACGCTTCCACGCCGAACGGGACCATTTCGTTGGCCTGTTGTGTGCTGTTCGCGCTTGGCGCGAGCGCGAGCGGCTGGGAGAGCGCGGGGGGCGAGGGCACCGGTTCGCCCGACGGTGTTTCCCCGCCCTGGATCTGAACGACGTTCTCAAGTGGCCCGGTGGATTCTGCGGAGAGTTCCGTTTCGGTGACTATCACCAGCGGCTCGCCGTCCACTCCCACCTGCAGGAACCTGTATGGCGCGACCGTCCCTGAGGCGATCGTGCACGTGACCGTCTGGGAGGCGATATGGCACAGTGCGGCGTTGGTCGTCCTCACCGGCGTCACGCCCGCGGGCAGCGTGTCGCGCAGCGTCACGGGTGAGTGCTGGGCGAGCACTTCCAGGTCGCCGAGGTTCGTCGCGGTCAGCACGATCAGCGCTTCGCCCTTGTGCGGTAAAAGCGTCGGTGCGGCGGTCGCGTTCAGCTTCCACCACGCCCCGCCCGACGCGGCGTGCGCCGCCATGGGAGCACTGGTGAGCACCGCGAGCGCAAGCAGGAGCGGAAGCAGAACGCGGCGGATCATCGCTTCTTCGCCTCCTTCTTCTTGGCGGGCGGCGCGTAGTGCTTACGCGCGGCGCGTTCGCACGCCACGCGCTTCTTGGGCGAGTGCCTGTACTGCGCTCTGCAGGCCTTCAGCGCTTTGGCGAGCTTTTGCGCGCGGGTCGGCGGTTTGGGTTTCGGTTTGACCTGTGTTTTGCTGGGCAGCACGCCATGACCGGCAGCGACGTTGCCGGACGCGCCGGGGGCGGCGCTGGAGGGCGTGCCCAGCGGTGTGGAGGACGGGGTGTAGGAGCGGCAGAGTTCGGTGGACTGGCAGTTTTCCGCGGTTTTTTCTGCTTCCGGCGCGATGCACGGCGAGGCGCTCGTGCATTCGTGCGCGTCATACAGGCTGTAGCCCGCTTCCTGCTGCTGCGGCGTGAGCTTCGCCGCGGAGACGAAGAACACGTCCGCGCCACCTTCCTGCAACTGTTCGCCGCTGGCTCCTTCGCCGCCCGTTTCAGAGGCGTCAAGGAACGCCGATTCCTGACTCGAGGTCCCAGAGGAGATCAGCCCGAGGCATCCCGCGGCGCGTTCGTCATAAGCCTGACTTTCGCCGCTGCACTCGTGCGGACCGTGCGGCACTCCTGTCGGCTCGTACTCGTAGACGTCGTTCAGGCCGTTGGCGGCGCTCGGCACGAGCCGTTCGGGACTGTCGAAGTAGAGCCGTCCGCTGTTTGAGAGATAGCGCGACTGGTGCAGGGTGAACGGCAGGCCCGCGAGCTGCACCCGTGTCCAGCCCGGGAGGATTCCCGCCAGCCACCTTTCACGCCAGTTTTCTGAGCGGTCAGCGAGCAGGCCTTCCTGCCCCGGTCCGCCTTCGGGCTCGAGCAGGCCGTGCGGGGAAACGCCGGAGGGATCGCAGGAGGCGCATACGAGACTCCCCGGCCCGCCCTGCCCCGTTTCGGGGGCGGCGTACTCGTAGACCTCCTCCACGCTCGCCCCGTTCGCTTCCGGAGCGCTCGCGTTGTTGTCGTAGGGCTGCCCGTAATAATCGGTGAGCGGCCGATCGGACATGAACGCCAGGTAGTGACCGTTGGGGGAGACCCGCGCGGTGATGTTGTCCAGTTCGGCGAGCGTGCCCGCGTCATAGGAGGATTCCCAGTCGGGGAGGTCTTCGTGAGAGAGCGCCGCGATGAACACCGGTTCCATCCAGCGCCCCGACTGGCTGTCATAGCGCTCCATGTAGAGGTTGCAACTCGCGTGGCGCTGCGCCATCGTTTCTTCCTTCGGGTTCACATGCACGCACGACCCCGGCCGCGCCACTTCCCCGTTCGCGTTCCGAGCATCGCTCTGCACGCCATCGGCGACAAAGTACACATAGGACCCGTCTTCGCTCGCGCCCAGGACCGTGCCCTGCACGTCGGCGCTTTCTTCACCGTCGTGCGCCGGCGTGAGGTCGCTCAGGGCGCATTCCAACCTGTGCTGGGAGTTTTCGAGGACTTCACAGACGTACAGGTCGGGCAGCCTCACGTCCTGGCGTTCGGAGGCGCCGGCGCCGGGTATCAGCGGCTGGGTGTCGGTGAAGAAGACGCGGGTGCCCTGTGCGTTGGCGGCCTGGAAGACCGCGCCGCCCGCCCCGGCTGGTTCGCTGACGCCACGCGCCTTGTCGAGCTGGATCGTTTCCGCGCGCGCGGGATCGCCGGGCGGCGTGACGGTGACACGCATGTACAGGTGCCCTTCGTACTGTTCGCGGGTCCCCGACCAGAACACGCGCGACCCGTCGTCGGAGATGGCGCCGCGCAGATCCTTGCTGTCGTCCCCGAGCCGCGCGCCCGCCAGCGGTTCGCTCGAGCACGAGCCTGGTGCTTCACAAGGCGGGACCGTGACCGGTGTGAGCGTGCCTTCGTGCCACTCATACAGGCCTTCCGCGGTGCCGGCGATGCCGGCCCCGAGCCTCATCACGACCGTGCTCAGGTCCGGGTTCGCGTCGATCACTTCGACCGCGGACTGGCCGCCGAAGGCCGCGCCCGGGAGCACGTCCAGATCGTCCAGCAGCGGCACGTAGCCGGCGTTTTGGACCGCGCGGCCGGCCGCCAGCGCGGCTGCTTCCATCTGCTGTCCGTTCGTCCGCGCCTGTTCGTATAGGGCGCTCTGCGCCTGCCCGTGCGGCGCCACGGGCGGGTCAGCGCGCACATAGGGGGTGCGTTCCTGGCCCTTGCCGGCGCCCGTCTCTTCTTCTCGCGCGCTCAGCGGCGGCGACAGCGGCGGTTCCGCCAGCGGGCCGATCCCCTGCGCGAGTTCCTCATCGGGGCGAAACGGCGAGACCAGCGAGAGAGCCAGGTTTTCGGAGAAGAACTGGTACTCGGAGGGGCCGTGCACCCCGAGGCTCGCACCATGCTCGTTGGGGGTGACGATGTCCTGCGAGGACCAGCGGGAGGGGCTGCGGGTGGCGAGCAGCTGTGTGCCTTCATAGGAGCGGCTCCCCTGCGTTTCCCCGACCGGGGCGTTGGTGAGGTAGGTGATCGCGGCGCCGTCCGGCGCGGCCTGGATCAGCCCGCTGTGGGGGTCTTCTTCGTTGAGCGACTCGACCTGCGCGCCATCCTTATCGGGCGGGGAGACGAGTTCCCAGGCGCGGGCGTCGGCCAACCCAGCCGCCGACGGCGTCCGCACGGTCGCAGGCGCGGTCGCGAAGGACGCTTCGCGTTCGCCGACACCCGAGGCGTTGCGGGCGATCACACGGAAGTGGTAGAGGGTGTTCGGCGTGAGCCCCGCGGCCGGGGTGCTCACGCCCACGTCGCCCCACGCCGCCGCGATCTGCCCTTCCGGCGCGGGGACTTCCGCGCACTGCCCCGCGCACGGTTCGCTTGCGCCGGGCACGGGACCGGGACCGGGGAGGTAACGGAAGCTGTAGCTCGTGGCCTGATCCGCGGGAGCGATCTGCGCTTGCAGCTTCGCCGAGCCGGAGCCGATTTCCCCAACCGAGATCCCGTCCACGCGCGGGGCGCCCTGGCCTTCCAGACCGAACACATCCACCTGGCCCGAGACCGGGTCGGCCACGTACACGCTGCCCGTCGCCGAGTCGACCGCCATCCCCGCCGAGCCCCGCAACTGTGCTGAGCCGAAGCTCCCAACCGCCTGTCCGTCCGCGGAGAGCTGCGCCACACCATCCGCGCTCGCGGCATAGAGAGCGCCTGCTTCACCGGCTTCCCCGCCGGGCGCCTCGCGCGCCTGCACGGCCACGCCACTGGATTCTTCGCCGCTCAGATCAAGCGGCGCTTCTTCCAGCTCCCCTTCCCCGGCAGGAGCCCGCCACTTCGCCATCGCCATCCGTTCCACCAGCGCGGGCGTGCGCCCATACACCGGCAGGCGCAACCGACCAACATAGCCCGTGTAGAAGTCCCCGCTGCCGTCCACCGCCACGCCCCGCACCGGTTGGCGTTCGGAGCCAAGCTGAAAGCGCAACGGCGCCTCAGACTGATCGAGCTTCATGTCGCTGAGCGCGAACAGCTCCCCTTCGCCCGCGAACAATTCGCCTTCGTAATACAACCAAACCGTCCCGTCCGGCCCCACCGTCAACCCACGCGCACCTTCCCCTTCTTCACATTCCAATTCCAGCACCCTTTGAACCCCGCCTTCCTGATACCTGACAGCGCCCACCTGCTTGAGCGGTTGACCCGCCCCGTTCAGCTTGTCGATCACCGCCCGTTCGGAATAAGCGTGCTGCCCCGTCGCTTCTTCCTCCCGCCCAAGTTCTTTCTTTTCCCCGCCCCGCGCGGTTTCGCCAAGCACATACACATCGCCCACCGACGGGTCTTCTTCCGGGGAGCAGGGTTCCCCATCGCTCTTCGTGCAATCGTCCACCGCGATGCTCATCACGTACGCGTTGAACTGATACTTCCCGCGCCCCGGCAAGCCCGCCCGACAGCCCGAGGTGCACACCTGATATTCCGCAGCGCCGTTCTGCACGCCCCAACCCCACGCCGCGACGAATTCCCCACCCGGCCCGTAGCGCACGATCCGATTGTGCCCCCGATCAAGCACGTACACGTCGCCCGTGGCGTCATCCACCGCGACATCGCCGGGATCCGACAGCGCCCCTTCGCCTTCCGAGCCGAACGACGAGCTGAACACATGCCCCCGCCCAGACGACGCGAGCGCCGGCGCGCAACACCACGCGCCGGCGCACACCACAACACACATCACCAACACAATCCAGGGCACCGACGAGCGGCGGGACCCGCGTCCCTGCACTGCCCGCTTCCGATCGGCGCCCCGGACGATCATCTCAGGCCTTCACCTCCAGCTCTTCGCCGACGGTCGAAAGGTGCCCCGTGAAGGTGCCTTCCTGCGAGGCTGCTTTTTCGAACCGGCGCGCAACACCACGCGCCGGCGCACAGCACAACAAGAACAAGCCAGAGCACCGACGAGCAGCGCGACCCGCGTCCTTTCACCGCCTGCTCATCGGCGCCCCTGGCGATCATCCTACGCTTTCACCTCCAGCTCTTCGCCGCCGTTCGAGAGGTGTCCGGTGAAGGTGCCTTCCTGTGCGGCTTCGTCGGAGAACCCTTCCGTGATTGGTTCGGGGCAACCGGCGTCTTCTTCGTTGAGTTGGCAGACGTGAGCCGTGAGGAGATCAGTTTCGCCTTCCGGCCATTCCTGGAATCTCTCCCATTCGTTTTTGCCGATCGCTCCCTGCTTGAAGGTGAACGTCGCTGTATTGGTGAAGGTATTGACCGGAGAAACTTCGCCTATCACCGACCCGGTCACCGCGATCGCGGGGCTGCCGCTGTGGACACCGCCGCCGATGCAGGTGAATTCGGCGAGCTTGACGCCACTTTCCGGGGAGAGATCAGTACCGACCTTCGGCGTCCCGGTGCCTTTGCCCGCCAGATACCCGGCCCCGGCGATCAGCGGATCGGTCACAATCGTCCCCGCCGACTGACCGGCGCTCTTGCATTCTTTGCTGTTGAGCACGCACCTCGTGAACGTGGCGACAATGTCACTGGCGCTTTTCGGCCCGGTGAACTTGCCCGTGAACGACGCCCCTAGACAGCTGACGCCGCCGCCGGCGGCCGGGATGTTGAGGTTCGCGCCCTCGCCCGTCCCCGTGAACGCGGCCGTATGCGTCAGTTCGACCTGTTCATAAGCCCCTTCAGGACCGGGGTTCGGACCATAATGACGGTACTTGTCCTTCGTGTACTTCACGCCCTGCAGACACTTCTTCGCGCTCTTATATTCGCCCGTATTCACCGTCCTCATCTCGGGCGGCTTCGTCGGCTTCTTCTGGAACGTCACCGTTTCAGTCTTCGCCGGCGCACATTCAACCAACGCCGGCTCAGTCACCGCCGCCGACGCACTCGCCACCGAAACAGCCGCAAACGCGACCATCACCGCCGGACACACACCGATCAATGTAAGTCGTCTCATGTTCCTTGTCTCCTTCGCTCCGTTGTGATTGTCTTGGCATTGCGATCCTGGTTCACGCGGCTCGGTGGCGTCCCGGCCGTAGCCGGGATGCCACGCGAGGGGTCGGTTGGGCGCTACGGCGTCGCTTTCAGCTCCTCCACCTGCCCCACGCACAAGCCGGCGGTTCGCTCCGCCTCGGAGCATGCCATTTCCGTTATGGGGAAGGGCATCGTGGTTTTAATGCCGATCGGTTCCCATTTGCCGTTGGCGAGCACCATCAGCGGCTTGGTCCCCTTGACCTTTCCCGCGAGCGGGCCGATGCTCACGGTGTGTGATGCGCTCATCGTGTTGACCGGTTGGATCGTCGTGACGATCGCTTCGTTTTCCTCCTCGCCCCCGATCCTCATGGAGACAACCGGAGCGCCTTTACAGTTCAATTGTTCAAAGAACGGCTCCCCCGAAGGAGTCGTCTTGTAGACATAGCCCACCACGGGGTGAGAGGTGTTCTTGCCTTCCAGGACGGTCAGCGTCCCGTTCCAGGTGCGACCTTCTTCGTCGAGCCACGCTTCTTCGGTGGTGATTTCTGTTTCGGGGCTGTTCGAAGTGTGGCACTCATTTGCTTCGGACGGTGGAGCTTCGGACGGCACGCAGTCGGTAAAATGGAGATTAGAAGCGTTGAGGGTCGTCTTCGGACCTGAGATTTCCCACTTCGAGTATTCGAACGTCGAGCAGGTGATGGTAAAGGCGGCGAGCTTGAACGTCGTCGTCTCCGGCTGTTCTTCACGGTCGTAGAGACCGCCGCCTTGGCCGGCTTCATGCACTTCGTCCGGATACCATTCAAAGGCGCCCAGGAACTGGCCATGGTAGGCCTTCACCTTGGCGGTGCACCCGGCGTTACCGTAATGCCCGCCCGAACCGCTTTCCGTCTGTACGCACTGGCCCCATTCCGGGGTGAATTTCGAGGCGGACGCACCCGACGCGGCCACCGCTGTAACTATAAACATCGCTATGAGGCAGAGCCCCAGCATCCGTACATGTCTCACTTTCACTCCTCCTTGGTTTTGTCCTTGTCCTTGGTGTCTCATTCCATCGCTCCCTTGTGTCCGTACGTTTTTCATGTCTCCTTCACTCCTTTGTCCCTTCGGTGTATGCAAGGGGCGCAAGGAGAACCTGCCCCCCTCCCCGCCGGCCATCCGGCCGGCCTGCTCGGGCGCCGCGATCCGGCGCCCTGGTTTCCCTGACGGGAACGCTCGAAAACGTGGGCTGCTGTTGGGACCGCGTTGAAGGTCGCGGTCGTGACGCTAGAATCCGGGGCAGTGTTTGACGACGCCGTGATACAGGAGGCTGGCCGCCGCATACTGGAGGCCGCTCCGCCGGGAAGCCGGGTGATCCTGTTCGGATCGCACGCCCGCGGCCAGGCCGGCGAGCACAGCGACCTGGACTTCCTCGTGATCGAGCCGGAGGTGGAGGACTGGGGCAAGGAGTCGGTTCGGCTGTACCGCGCGTTGCAACGAGGCGTGTACGCCGACGTCGTCGTCGTCAGCGAGGAGAGCGTGCGCGAGTGGCGCGACGTGTACGGCACCGTGATCAACTCCGCCCTGCGTGAGGGCAGGGAGCTGGCGGCCTGATGGCCACCTCCGCCGATCTCGCCCGCCGGCTGCTCGCCGCCGCCCGAGAAGATGAGCTCGCCGCGAGATCGGTGCTGCGAGTCGAGGGGATCTCCGATCCGATCGTCGGTTTCCACACCCACCAAGCCGTCGAGAAGACCATCAAGGCCGTGCTCGCGGTCAAGGGGACCGAATTCCCCTTCACTCACAACCTCAAACAGCTCAGAGAGTTCGCCGACGAATCCGGGATAGAGCTGCCTTCGACGCTCGACGGCGTGGAAGACCTGAACCCGTTCGCCGTGGCTGAGCGGTACGGATCGGCAACGCCGATCGGCCTCGACCGCGACCAGGCGCTGAAGTGGGCCGTCGCGGCCATCGCGTGGGCTCACGGCATCCTCGAGGAGTCCGAAGCCGCGCAGGACACTGGACGACCCGCCGGGCCCGGGTGAAGTCCCCGCCGCCGAGAAACACTTAAAAACATGGGCTGTTTTTGTGACAGCTACGCGAAATTCTCTGGTGGTGACACGGGGTTTGTGTGCTTGCCGGACATGTGCCAGTGTCGAATTGAGCTCCACAGATGTTGGTTGCCGGTCGGCGACCGGCGGACCTATGCCGGGGAAACACTTAAAAACATGGGCTGCTTTCGTGATAGCTACGCGAACTTCTCTGGTGGTGACACGAGGTTTGTGTGCTTGCCGGACATGTGCCAGTGTTGAATTGAGCTCCACAGATGTTGGTTGCCGGTCGGCGACCGGCGGACCTATGTAAGATGCGATTGGCAGCCTTTTTTGGGGAACCATCACGCCTCCCGTCGAACGCGTCGCGGTGAACCCGTGCAGGCCACGCCGCCGGTGAGCCGCAGCACGCGTTCGCCTTCGGGCGTGAGCCGCCACGCGTTGGGCTCGCCCCACTCGATCCCGTGACCGAGGTTCTCGATCACCCCGCGCTCGGACAGGCGCCAGAGCAGCTTCGAGGTCTGACCCTCATCGCTCAGACCCGCGCTCTGCGCGATCTGACGATTGCTGGAACACGGCGCCGCGGCGATCGCGCGCAACACCAGCATCGTGCGATGCGTGGGACGCACCGGCAAGCGCAGACCACGCAGTTCGGCACTGTCCAGAGGTGTCTCCCGGGCGGGAGCGGACATCCCCAACAGCTCGGTCTGCGCGGCGGCCTGACCGAGATAGAACAGCGCGATGAAAGCCATCAGCGAGGGAGCGAGCTCCACGAACGTCTCGTCCTCACGCTGGTTGTGCATACGAGTGCGAATGACCGACAGCACCCCACCGATCACAAGCTCTGAGGCCAGCTCGCCAGACGGCAGGGGCTCCCCCACCGGCAGCGGACTGGCGCCGTCCAGCAATCCCGTCAGGACACCCAGCACCCGCTGCTCGCGACGCAGCGCACTCACGGCGCCCGGCACCCGCGCCTCATGCACCAGCAGCGCACCCCACGCGGGCTCGTCATCCAGGAAACCCAGGAACGCCACCAGCCCCGCACGCACCCGCGCAAGCCACGAGCCCTCCCGGCCCGCGGCCTCATCCACCGTCACAGACAGTCGCGCCAAAGCCTGCTCGAACGCCTGCAGGTAACGCTCCCCGGCGCTCTGCTCGGCCTGCTCAGCGCCATGCAAACCCTCACCGCACGCGCTCTCAGCGGTGCTGTGCGAAGCGCGCTGCCCGGCGCCCGCACTGGAATGCACAGACCAAGCTAGACGGGGGTCACTGCCCGGTCGAGCGGCGGTTGGTTACGCGCGAAACCCCTTACCTACGGTCTTTCCGGTCTGCGCTCGGCTGCCGGTGGGGCTCTGACTTGACAAGTTTGGTGGTTTATGCTCTCATTGTCCCCGCACGGCAGCATCGGATTGCGGGGAAGATCCAGGGTATTTGAGGAGAGGGACCGTGGAGGGAGAGCAGGAGGGAACCATGGACGGAGGCAGCAAAATCAAGGATGTAAGCCCGTTCGCAGGGCCGAGCACCGCGACCGTGAGCAAGCCGGGCGCCGCGAGTGACCCCCGTCTAGCTTGGTCCCGGCACACCCCAAAAACTCCCTAACCGCAGGGCCTCGCGGACTCCTTCCCACACTTCGCCCTCAGATCTGACGCGTCCGCGTCGCGCAGGTCGCCCGGCGTGCTATACACGTGACATACACGTGCAGTGTGTGATTGGTGTATGAGCGCGGTGCGGACGAACATCGAGATCGAGGACGCCCACGTCCAGGCGATAATGGACCCGATCATGGACCGTTACGGCGTACGGACCAAGACGGCCGCCGTCGACCTGGCGCCGCGCCACCTGGCGGGGCAGCCGATGACACGCGAGGAAGCGCTGGCGATGCAGGGAGCCCACGCCATCGCCGAGCCGCCCGCGGACATGCCACCGCGCGCGGGCGCGTGATCCTCGTCGACAGCTCCGCCTAGATCGAGCAAGACCGCGCGACCGCCAGCCCAGGCATCGGCCTCCGTTCAAGATCATGCACACCGAAGAGGAGATCCAGCGAGCCTCGAAGCTCGCCGAGAAGCTTGACCCGTCTGGCGTCCCGATGGATGACACGACCGACCTGCGCAAACTTGCAGAGGCCGTCGACAGCGTGCGCGCCGGCGAGGCTCGCATTCGTGAGTTGGTCGCGCGCGCACGTGCTAACGGTCGGTCATGGGGCGAAATCGGGATCGCGCTCGGCGTCTCTCGTCAGGCAGCCCGCGAGCGGTTCGCGCAGAAGATCCACGCCTGACCTACGCTTTTCCGAGTTCGCGGGCCACGCGCCTACCCGTCCGCGCCTCACAGACAACTGTCATATCGCCCTAACCGGACGGTATTTGAACCACGAGACGGTCGAGGCTATCGGACGGCTGCATAGGATGTTGTAGCGGGACTTGGCAGATAAGTCAGTGTTTACTATAGTGATGTTTGATCTATGGCTGACGTTGCTCTACATCCCGACGGTCCGGCGCTGCACCGCCTCGCCTACTCCCAGGAGGGCCTGTTCACGGCCCGGCAGGCTCAGGAGCGGGGCTACAGCGCGCAACTGCTTGCCCACCACGCGCAAACAGGACGGTTCGCGCGCGTGCGGCGCGGGCTCTACCGCCTCAGCGACTACCCGACAGGGGAGCACGAGGAGATACGCGCCGCATGGCTCACAGTTGGGATGGAGCGAGCCGTCGTCTCGCACGAGAGCGCGCTTGTGCTGCACGCACTCTCGGACGTGCTGCCCGATACCGTGCACCTGCTCGTCGCCCGCGAGCACCGCGGAATCCGCCCACCCGCCGGAGTGACCCTCCACACCGTCACAGCGGCCATCCCGGACGACGAGACCACGACCCGCCACGGCATCCGCGTGAGCACCCCGTCGAGGGCGATCATCGATGCGACCGCCTCGGGCACGGCGCCCGAGCAGATTCAGATGGCGATCCGCCAGGCCCTTGAGCAGGGGCGCACGACACCCCGCCAGCTCGCCGGCCAGGCAGAACGCCACGGCGGACAGGTCGCCGCCCTCGTGCGCCGCACGATCCACGAAGCCCAAGCCACATGAAGTACGCCACCCCCGAGGCGTTTCGTGCCGCGCTGGACCAGCGCATCCGCAATGAGGCAGCCGCAAGTGGCGTAACCGTGATGCGGCTGCGCAAGCGCGTGGCGTTCGAGCGCTTCCTCGCCAGGCTCGCCGTCGTAGACCCGCAGCGCTGGGTGCTCAAGGGCGCATTCGCACTCGACCTACGGCTCGGCCTCCGTACACGCACGACCAAGGACATCGACCTCGCAGGAGCCGACGACGAGCAGATCGCAACCACTGACCTCATCGCAGCCCAGGCGATCGACCTGCACGACCACTTCAGCTTCGACGTGACGCGAACCCCCGCACTGGACCGCGCCGATGCATTCCGCGCCGTGCGCTACAGCGTGACCGCCGAACTCGCCGGACGCCGCTTCGAGCAGTTCCCAGTCGACGTGGCGCTCAGCGAGCACCCAACCGCTCCGTCCGAACGGCTGCCGATCCCGAGTCTCCTGGACTTCGTGGATATCCAACCGATCGAGATGCCCGTGATCGCCCTGGAGCAGCACATCGCCGAGAAGGTCCACGCCTACACCGCCACCTACGGGCCACACCAACAGCAGAGCACCAGAATCAAGGACCTGATCGATCTCCTCCTGATCGCCGACCTCGCCGCCCCGCACGCAGACCGCCTACGCGACAGCCTCGACGCGACATTCCGCAACCGAGCGCGCCAACCCCTCCCCTCTACGCTCCCCGCACCCCCGCCAGCATGGATGACCCCCTACGTCCGCGCCGCCGAAGCAGTCGGGCTCTCCACCAACCTCGACACCGCGCACACCGAGGCCGCGGCCTTCCTCGACCCGGTGCTCGCGGGTACCGGGACCGGCTACTGGGACCCCACCCAGAAGCGCTGGATCGCCTCCTGAGCAGCGAGACCACAGTCTCCCCTCCCGGGCCTCCTCCGCTGGCAGGAAAGCACAGATTAGAGCATCGGCCGACCTAGCTTGCGCTGTGATCGCTGTGTCCGCCGGCCAGGAGCAAGGCCTACCGCACGACGATTTTTCCGGCGCATCCGCCCGAACTGGCACTATGTCGATCATGGCAATGCAGCCACCAATCAAGACAACGCTCGACGACATCAACGCGCTCGGGGCGTATCTGCGTAACAAGGTCGGGTGGTCCGATACCGATGACGTGAAGAAGCGCATCCCTCCGAAGCATGCCGACAACCGCAAGATCGAAGCCATGCGCTACATCGGCCTGCTCGAACGGGACGGCAGCAACATCAAGCTTTCCGACGCTGGCCGCAAATACGCATCCGCCACCGATGACACGACCAAGACATACAGCACGCCGAGATCGCCGAGCCCTTCGCCACCCTCACAACACCAAGCCTCCCCGACGAGCTCGACCATCTCGAACAGGAGCCACGCCACACGCCCGCGCAGGACCCGCAGGACGCCGCCGCCGCTTTCAACGGACACGGTCTAATAAGGATCAAAAAGTCGGGGCGGCCGGATTCGAACCGGCGATCTCGGCTCCCCAAAAGCCGCGCGATACCAGGCTTCGCCACGCCCCGTGAGCAGTCGAGTCTACTGCCACTCGCCGCGCAGTCAGTCCATCCATGCCTGCAAACGCGCGCAGCGAGACGTCGGGTTCTACTCGGATCATCGCCGCGCCGCGCTCCCCGCTGCTAGCCTCCGCCCCCGCCATGGCCGAGATTCAACCCCTGCGCGCGCTGCGCTACGACCCCGCCGTCGCCGGCCCGCTTCAGGACGTGACGGCGCCGCCCTACGACGTGATCGACTCAGCGCAGCGCGCGCAGCTGCTCGAGCGCTCGCCGCACAATATCGTCGCGATCGACCTGCCCGAGGGCGAGCCGGACCGCTACGCGGCCGCCGCCAACCTGCTGGAGACCTGGCAGCTGCAGGGCGCGCTGGTGCGCGACGCAGAGCCGGCGATCTGGGCGCACGCGCAGGAGTACACCGCCCCGGACGGGCGGCGGCTGACGCGGCGCGGGTTCTTCTGCCGGGTGCGGATCGAGGAGTACGGCCCCGGGCGGGTGCGCCCGCACGAGCGCACGCACCCCGGGCCCAAGCAGGACCGTCTTGCGCTGACGAGGGCGACGCGGACGAACATCTCCCCCATCTTCTCGCTCTACTCCGACCCGACTCAGGCCGCCTGGGCGGCGCTGGAGCCGGCCACCGCGCAGGCGCCATGGGGCGAGGTCACCGACGCGCAGGACACTACGCATCGCCTGTGGCGCGTCGCCGACCCCGAGGCGATCGCCGCGGTGCAGGCCGCCACGCGCGACGCCGAGCTCTTGATCGCCGACGGTCATCACCGCTACGAGACGATGCAGGCGTACGCGCACGAGGTGGGCGGCGAGGGCGATCATCGCTACATCCTCATGTGCCTCGTCGCCCTGCAGGACCCCGGGCTGACGGTGTTCCCGACGCATCGCCTGATCGGCGCCCTCGACGAGGACCGCCGCCGCGCCCTGCGCCAGGCGATGGAGCGGGACTTCGAGATCACGGAGGTCCCGGTCGAGCAGATCGCGCCACCGATCGGAGATCGAGAATCTCCGATCGGCCAGCAGCCGCCGGACGCGCGCACGCCGCTGGCCCTCGGCTACATCGACACCCACCACCAGCAGGCCTACCGGCTTACGCTCAAGGACCAGGCGATCGCCGACGCGGCGCTGCCCGGCCGCTCGCGAGCCTACCGGCAACTGGACACGGGCGTGCTGGAGGCGCTGCTGCTGAAGGGCGCGCTGGGACTGAGCGACGAGGACATCTCGCATCTGAACGGCCTGTTCTACGCGCGCTCGACCGAGGAGGCGCTGCAGCTGGTCCGCGCCGGCGACTATGACGCGGCATTCTTCATGCGCCCGACAGCAGTGGAGCAGGTCGCCGAGGTCACGGCGGCCGGCGAGAACATGCCGCCGAAGTCGACGTTCTTCTACCCGAAGCTGCTCACGGGACTGCTGCTCAACCCGCTCGAGTGAAACATCGACGCGACGCCGCCGCGAGAGTACGACCCGACTGGACGCCGCGGCGGGAGTACCATGTGGGTGAGGGGTCGATCGGAGGGCACTGGTGATCGATATAGGAGAAAGGGTGGGCCGGCATGAAAGCGACGGCACGACGCGAGGACAGGACGTTGAGACACACCGTGCAGGTGCGCGAGCACAGACTGACGGTGGATGAGTCGCCCGAAAGCGGCGGAGAAGACGCGGGGCCCGATCCGCAGGAGCTGCTGGCGGTCAGCCTCGCCTCGTGCACCGCGATCACGATGGAGATGTACGCGGCGCGCAAGGGCTGGGACATCGGCCACGTCGAGGTCGACGTCGAGTACAAGCCCGCCGAGCGCGGGTGCCCGACCAAGTTCGAGCTGGTGACGCGCCTGCCGGACGATCTCCCCGAAGAGCAGGTTCAGCGCCTGCTGACGATCGCCGCCAAGTGCCCGGTGCACCGCGCGCTCGACGGCGAGGTCATGTTCTCCGAGCGCGTCGAGCGCGTGCACATGGTCGCCTGAGGCAGCGAGCCGCCGGCCCGCCGCATCGGTGCGTGACACGCGACGCGACGGGCCGGCCGGCCGGGAGTAGATGAGAAGAGCGACCCGGGAGCGAAAGGATCGGCTCAGGCTCAGGCTCCGATCTCGACCGGAACTCCTACCAGATTGCCCCACTCCGTCCAGGAGCCGTCGTAGTTCTTGACCCGCTCGTGGCCGAGCAGCTCGTGCAGCACGAACCACGTGTGCGCGGAGCGCTCGCCGATGCGGCAGTAGGCGATCACGTCCTGGCCGTTGAGCACGCCCTTGCCGGTGTACAGCTCGCGCAGCTCATCGGCGGACTTGAACGTGCCGTCCTCCTGGACGGCCTGCGCCCACGGGACCGACGCGGCGCCGGGAATGTGGCCGGCGCGCTGGGCGCCCTCCTGCTCGTAGCCGGCCGGCGAGATGATCTCGCCGGCGAACTCCGCGGGCGAGCGCACGTCGACCAGCCTGGTGGGGCCCTCGATCGCCGCCAGCACCTCTTCGCGATAGGCGCGAATCGTCTGATCGCCGGGCTTGGCGGTGAAGCTCGCGGGCGCATGCGAGGGCTGCTGGGCGCTGGTCGGGCGCCCGTCGGCGATCCACTTTTCGCGCGGCCCGTTCAGCAGCAGCACCTTGTCGTGCCCGTAGTACTTCAAATACCAGTACGTGTAGGCCGCGAACCAGTTGTTGCGATCGCCGTACAGCACGACCGTGTGATCGTTACAGACGCCGCCCGAGCCGAACAGCTCGCCGAACGCCTCGGGGCCGAGGAAGTCGCGCTTGACCTGGTCCTGCAGATCCTCTTTCCAGTCGAACCCGATCGCGCCGGGAATGTGGGCTTCGGCGTACAGAGCCGGGTTCTCGTCGACCTCGATGATGCGGATCGTCTCGTCGTTCAGGTGCTGTTCGAGCCACTCTGGCTCCACGAGCACGTCGTTTGCGTAGTCGGACACGGCGAACCTCCTGAGTCTGTGATCCTCGATCGGGGTTCTGTAATCCTGATCGGCTTTTGGGAGATTAGACCAGGATAGCGGACCCCCGAGCGTCTGCCCGCTCGCCGCGACGACGAGTCCCCACCCCGGTCATATGACGCCGAGCAGCGCATCGACGGCGCCGCGCGCGTCCGCCAGCCACGCGTTCGAATTGCGCGGGTCGGCGCGCACGATCTGCAGCGGGATCGAGTTGCGCGACGCGGCCGCGCGGACGATGCGCTCGCCCCCGGCGATGAGCGCCGCGGGCGCCCGCTGCGCGTCGCGCGCCTCGCCGGCATCCTCCGCTGCCGGCCCGCTCGCGTCCGGCGCCTCGTACACGAACCCGCGCATGGTCGTGTCGATCGCCTGGCCGAGGAATGCCTGCAGCCGCGAGCCGTGCAGCGCCAACAGCAGCTCTCGCGATCCCCGGGCCGTGGCGAGCAGCCAGCAGGCCACGGTCACGCCGTCAAGCGCCCCGCGCAGCGTGGCCAGGCGATCGGGCGTTCCGATCAGGCACTCCGCGCCGGTCGCCTCGATCGCGGCGCGCCCGGACTCGGTGCGAGTGCTGACGCGCACCGCGTGTCCCTCCCCCGCCAGCCCCCGCGCCAGGCTGCGACCCCTGCAGCCGCCACCGACGATCAGGACCCGCGCCACGGACGCGATGCTAGTGGTGCCACGGGTTCCTCCGCGAGCTCGTCCACGCGAGCGTCCAATACCATCCGCGCAGATGAGCGCCTCAGAGCCCAGCGCCCCTGCCCCGGCGGACGAGGACATCGTCACGATGGACAAGATCGTCGCCCTGTGCAAGCGCCGCGGCTTCGTGTTCGCGTCCTCGGAGATCTACGGCGGCGTCGGCTCCACCTACGACTACGGCCACTACGGCGTGCTGCTCAAGAACAACGTCAAGAACGCCTGGTGGCGGGCGATGCTGCAGGAGCGCGAGGACATCGTCGCGATCGACTCGGCGATCCTCCAGCATCCGCGCGTGTGGGAGGCCTCCGGGCATCTCGCCGGGTTCACCGATCCGCTCGTGGACTGCCGCTCCTGCGGCCAGCGCTTCCGCGCGGACCATCTCTCCGACCTCGCGTGCGGGCGCAAACCATCCAAGCATCCCGGCGAGACCGACGAGTGCTCGCTGACCGACGCGCGCGACTTCAACCTCATGTTCGAGACGACCGTCGGCCCGGTGAAGGAGTCCGGATCGGTGGCCTACCTGCGCCCGGAGACCGCGCAGGGCATCTTCATCAACTTCAAGAACGTCCTGCAGTTCTCGCGCAAGGCCCCCCCGTTCGGGATCGCCCAGGTCGGCAAGTCCTTCCGCAACGAGATCACACCCGGCAACTTCATCTTCCGCACCCGCGAGTTCGAGCAGATGGAGATGGAGTTCTTCGTGCCCCCCGAGCAGGCGCCCCGCTGGTTTCAGCACTGGCTCAAAGAGCGCGAGCGCTGGTACGTGCAGCTCGGCCTGCGGCCCGACCACCTGCGCCTGCGCCCGCACGAGCAGGACGAGCTCTCCCACTACTCCTCTGCCACCAGCGACGTCGAGTACCTGTTCCCCATCGGCTGGTCCGAGCTGGAGGGCATCGCCAACCGCGGCGACTTCGACTTGACCCAGCACGCCAAGCACTCCGGCCAGAAGCTCGAGTACTTCGACCAGGCCACCGGCGAGCGCTACGTCCCGCACGTGATCGAGCCCGCCGCGGGGGCAGACCGGGCGCTGCTGGCGTTCCTGGTGGACGCCTACGACGAGGAATTCGTCGAGCGCGAGGGGACCGGCGAGGGCGAGAGGCGCACAGTCCTGCGCCTGCACCCCCGCCTCGCGCCGATCAAGGCCGCGGTGCTGCCGCTCGTCGGCAAGGACGGCCAGCCCGAGCTCGCCCGGGCGCTGTATGAAGCCGTGCGCGAGCGCGTGCAGGCCGAGTACGACACCGGCGGGGCGATCGGCAAGCGGTACCGCCGCCAGGACGAGATCGGCACGCCGTGGTGCGTGACGATCGACCATCAGAGCCTCGCAGGACCGCACCGTCACGCTGCGCGAGCGCGACTCGCTCGCCCAGGAGCGCGTGCCGATCGACGGTCTCGCGCAGGAGATCGAGCGGCGCGTGAGCGCGCCGTGGAGCACGCCCAAGCTGAGCGGAGCCGCCGCGGGTGTTGGAAGCGAGATCTCGGCGGGCACCGTAGAGACGATGGACGCGGGCGGCGACGCCGCGAGTTGACCACGACCGCCCGGCCGGCCGACGGCATGGGCGAGAGGAGACGGACACGAGCATGGACTTCGACCTGACCGACGAGCAGCGCCTGATCCAAGAGACCGCGCGCGAGTTCACCGATCGCGAGATCGTCGTGCAATCGCGGGAAAACGCCCGCAACGCACCGCTTCGACGTCGAGCTGGTCAAGAAGGTCGCCGAGCAGGGCTACCTCGGCGCGATCGTCCCCCCGGAGTACGGCGGCGCGGGTCTCGACTACTTCAGCTACGGCCTGGTGGTCGAGGAGATCGGCCGCGGCGACTCCGCGATCCGCACGGTGATCTCAGTCCAGACCTCGCTCGTGTGCTCGGGCATCGTCAAGTTCGGGACCGAGGAGCAGAAGCACAAGTACCTGCCCAAGCTGTGCTCGGGCGAGTGGCTGGGGTGTTTCGGCCTGACGGAGCCGGACACGGGCTCGGACGCGGCCAACCAGAAGACGCGCGCGCGCAAGACCGACTCCGGCTGGGTGATCAACGGGGCGAAGATGTGGATCTCGATGGGCAACTACGCGAAGGTGGCGCATGATCTTCGCCCAGACCGACCCGGCGCTCGGACACAAGGGCATAGCGTGCTTCCTCGTGGACACCGACCAGCCCGGATACACGGCGCAGACGATCGAGCACAAGATGGGCCTGCACGCCTCCGACACCGCCTCGATCTCGCTGGAAGACGTCGAGGTCTCAGACGAGGACATGCTCGGCGAGGTCGGCGACGGCTTCAAAATCGCGATGTCGAACCTCGACTCCGGGCGCTACTCGGTCGCCGCCGGCTGCGTGGGCATCTGCCGGGGCTGCGTCGAGGCGTCCGTCCGCTATGCGTCCGAGCGCGAGCAGTTCGGGCGCCCGATCGCGAGCTTTCAGCTCGTGCAGGCGATGATCGCCGACATGGTCCTGAAGACCGACGCCTCGCGCATGCTCGTCTGGCGCGCCGGATTCCTCAAGGACAAGGGACGGCCGAACACGCTGGAGACCTCGATCGCCAAGCTGCACGCCACCGAGGCGTCGCTGGAGTGCGCGAACCTCGCGATCCAGGTCCACGGCGGCGCCGGCTACGTCGACGACCACCCCGTCGAGCGCTACTTCCGCGACGCTCGCGTCACGACCCTGTACGAGGGGACCTCACAGATCCAGAAGCTGATCATCGGGCGCGCCATGACCGGCATCAACGCGCTCGTGCCGGGCTGAGCGCTGTGGCCGCCGAGCCCGCACCAGAGGCCACATCCACCGCCGGAGCCGCGCCCGCGCGCGTGATCGGCGTGGTCGGCGCCGGCACGATGGGCTCGGGCATCGCCCAGCTGGCCGCCCGCGCCGGCGCGCGCACGCTGCTGCACGACCCGCTCGCCGATGCGCTTGCGCGCGGAGCCCAGCGCGCGCGCGAGGGCCTGGCCAAAGAAGCCGCCAAGGGACGGCTCGGCGCCGGGGACGCGAACGCCGCGGCCGCGCGCCTGCAGCCAGTGGACTCCCTCGACGCGCTGGCCGCGTGCGAGCTGGTGATCGAGGCCGCGCCCGAGCGCATCGAGCTCAAGCACGAGCTCTACGCGCAGCTGTCGGAGCTCGTGAGCGAGGAGTGCGTGCTCGCTACGAACACCTCCTCGCTGCTCGTCACCGCGATCGCCACCGCGGCCGGCAACCCGGAGCGGGTGGTCGGGATGCACTTCTTCAACCCCCCGCCGCTGATGCGCCTGCTGGAGGTGGTCGCGGGCGAGCAGTCCTCCGACGCGGCCGTCGCGCTCGCGTGCGCGACCGGTGAGGCGATGGGCAAGACGGTCATCCTGGCGAAGGATGGGCCCGGCTTCCTGGTCAACCGCTGCAACCGCCCGTTCGGCCTGGAGGCGCTGCGATTGCTGCAGGAGCAGATCGCGGATATCGAGACGATCGACCGGATCGTGCGCATGGAGGGCGGCTTTCGCATGGGTCCGTTCGAGCTGATGGATCTGGTCGGGGTCGACACGGGCCTGGAGATCTCCAAGAGCTTTTACGAGCAGAGCTTCGGCGAGCCGCGCTGGCGCCCTTCCCCGATCGCCGCCCGTTACGTCGCCGCGGGGCGCTACGGCCGCAAGAGCGGGCGCGGCTACTACGACTACGCGCGCGATCCCCACCGCCCCCCGGACCCAGATCCGGACCCGGACCCACCCACCCGCGCTGACGCCAAGGTGGCGCCCGCCCTCGACGGTGTGCTCGGCAGAATCGTCTGCCAGGTGATCAACGAGTGCGCTTTCGCGCTTGGCGAAGGCGTGGGCAGTGCACAGGACATCGACACTGGCATGGTGCTCGGGCTCAATTACCCCCGCGGACCGCTCGCGTGGGCCGATGAGATCGGACTCGACCAGGTGCTGGGCGTGCTGGATGGCCTGTGGGAGGAGTACCGCGAGGAGCGCTACCGCTCCGCCCCCGAGCTGCGGCGCCTGGTGCGCGCGGGGCACCTCGGGCGCGGCGTGGGAGCTGGCTTCTTCGAGTACGACGACGGGCCCCAGTCCGCTCAGTCCGCTCAGCAGGATCGCAATTGAAAACGCTGCATCCCCGCCACCCAGACCGGCCCGGCCAGCCCGCTCGGGTTCGCACGGCGACACCTGCTCGCCCCCCAAGACAACCTCACGTTCTCGCGCGCGCACACGTTTCGTCCACGTGAGCTCCGGGCCGCCGCCGTTTCAACGCTTTCTCGACGCCCACCGCGAGGTGGTCTGGCGCTACCTGGTCTCCTCCGTCGGGCGCCAGGATGCCGACGACTGCTTTCAGGAGACGTTCGTCTCGGCGCTGCGCGCCTATCCGCGGCTGCGCGCCAACTCGAACCTGCGCGCATGGGTGCTGACGATCGCGCATCGCAAGGCACTCGACTCACACCGCCGGCGTGCACGCCGGGCATTGCCCGTAGCGGAGATCGCCGAGCTCGCGGACGGCGACGGTCGGGCCTGCACCACCGCGCCCAGCCGCGACGAGACGCTGTGGGAGGCCGTGCGCGAGCTGCCGGCGCGCCAGCGCTCGGCGGTCCTGCTGCGCTTCCTCGCAGACCTGCCTCACCGCGACATCGCCACGGCGATCGGCTGCTCGGAGGAGGCGGCGCGCCGCTCGCTGCACGAGGGACTGGGCAAGTTGAGAAAGGTGATGGCATGACGCAGAACGACATCGAGCAACTGCTCCGCCGGGGCGCTCCCGACGTTCGGCACGCCGCCGGCGTGCAAGCCGTCGCGGCCGCCGGGCGGGTGAGCGAGCGCGCCGCCGAAGCGGGCTTCGCCGACATCAGCTACGCGCCCGTCGACTCCCCGTTCGGCACGTTGCACGCCGCGAGGACCAAGCGCGGTCTGGTGCGTGTGGCGTTCCCCGAGGAGAGCGTCGAGTCGGTGCTCGCAGGGCTCGCCCGGGAGCTCTCGCCGCGCATCGTCGAGTCGCAGCGCTCGCTGGACCCGGTCAAGCGCGAGCTCGACGAGTACTTCGCCGGGCGCCGGCGCGCGTTCGAGGTGAAGCTCGACTGGGCCTTGATCGGGCCGTTCGGACGGCGGGTATTGCGCATGACAGCGGCGATCCCCTACGGCGGCCATCTCTCCTATGCCGAGGTCGCGGCCGAGGCCGGGTCCCCACGCGGCGCCCGTGCGGCCGGCAACGCGCTCGGGGCCAACCCGATCCCGATCGTGATCCCCTGCCACCGCGTCCTGCGCTCCGGGGGCGCACTCGGCGGGTATGGCGGCGGGCTGGATCGCAAGCGCTATCTGCTGGAGCTCGAGGGCGCGCTCACGCCCCGGCCGTAGGCGCCCACTGCGCCACGGCCGGATCCCCGGCGGGCATCTGCTCGAGTGCCGGTATGCCGGGCGTGTCCCTCAGGTACCACTCGGCGTCCAGCGCAGCCTGGCAGCCCGAGCCCGCGGCCGTGACAGCCTGACGATAGGTGTGATCCACGAGATCCCCGGCGGCGAACACGCCCGGGCGGTTGGTGCGCGTCGAGCGGTCCTCGGTGATCACATACCCGTTCTCGTCGATGTCGATCTGGCCTGCCACCAGGCTCGACTGCGGCTCGTGGCCAACCGCGACGAACGTGCCCGACACCGGGATCTCGCGCTCCTCGCCGGTCTCGGTGTTCACCAGCGCCGCATGCCCCAGCGAGCCGTGCTCGCCGGCGACGAGCTCGCTCACCCGATACGGCGTCAGCAGCTCGATGTTCGCCTGCGCGCGCGCCCGCTCGAGCATGATCTTCGACGCCCTGAACTCATCGCGCCGGTGCACGACCGTGACGTGGCTGGCGAACTTCGACAGAAAGATCGCCTCCTCCATCGCCGAGTCCCCGCCGCCGACGATCACCGTCTGGGCGTCTCTGAAAAACGCGGCATCGCACGTGGCGCAGTAGCTGACCCCGCGACCTGAGAGCTCCTCCTCGCCGGGGATGCCCAGCTTCTTGTGCTCGGCGCCCATCGCCAGGATCACAGTTCGCGCTCGATGCTCGGTGTCGCCAACCCATACGCTGTGCACGCCGGGGTGGGCGGGATCCGATCCATCGGCCAGCTCGACGCGCTCGGCCTCCTCGGTGATGAGGCGCGCGCCGAACCGCTCGGCCTGGGCGCGCAGCTTGGCCATCATCTCCGGCCCCATGATCCCGTCCGGGAACCCCGGATAGTTCTCGACGTCGGTCGTCTGCTGCAGCAGCCCACCCCAGGCGAACCCCTCGACCACGAGCGGGCTCAGGTTCGCGCGCGCGGTGTACAGCGCGGCGGTGTACCCCGCCGGGCCGCTGCCGATGATGATCACATTCTCGACGTCGCTGCTGCTGCTGCTCATCTCATCTCCATGGTCGCTTTACTTTGTAAAGTATAGCCTGATTGACCAGGAATGGGACGCCCGTTCTGCTCCTCGCGCCAGCGCGCGACCGTGCGGCGCAGCTGGAAGTACGCGACACCCCCCGGGATCGTGGGCAGCCAGAACGAGATGCCACGGTAGGACAGCACCGCCAGCACCGCCAAATCCAGGTTGACCCCGAACGCGACGAGCGCGCCGATCATCCCCCCCTCGACGCCTCCGAGACCGCCGGGCAGCGGCAGCAGGTTGCCGAGCATGCCGATGAAGTAGGCCATCCAGATGACCGTGAACGGAGGCGGCGAGCCGAACGCATGGAACATCGCCCACAGCACGCAGATGTCAAACCCCCACCAGGCCACCGCGCCCAGCAGGCCCGGATCGCGCTCTCCGATCAGCTCGATCGCCGTGCGCACCCCGCTTGCCGCCAGCGCCGGGACGGTCACCGCCCGTGCCACCCACTGGGCGAGCCGGCCCGAGCCTGACGCCCAGCCCTGCAGCCGGCGCTCGATGTCGCCCGGCAGCAGCGCCATCGCGCCGACCGCCGCCGTCAGCACGGCCGCCACGATCGCCGGGACGATCGTCAACGCGACCGAGCCGCCGCCGGGAAACAGGCCTGTTCCCAGGCCGATGCCGTCAAGCAGCACAGAGCCCGCGTAGACCGCATACAGCAGCACGATGAACGCGACCATCCGGCACGCCACCAGCCGCGCCTCCATCCCCGAGCGGCGCAGCGCCCATGCGGTCAGCGCGATCCCCCCGGCGCCCGCGGTCGCGAACAGGCGCGTGGCGGCCAGGCCGGCCATTGTGATCTGATAGCTCTCCTTCCAGCCGATCGGCCCACGCACGCGGGGCGAGCCGGGCACGCCGGAGAAGCCGAGCGGACCGGACGAGCCAAGCGGGCCCGACGAGCCGGACATGCCGGACGAGCCGAGCGGGCGGTCCCTCCCGACGAACACCGCGCGGAACAGAACCACGTACCCGGCGAACGACAGCAGCTCGAGCACGACACCGATCGCGATCCACCAGCCGTTCCCGTTCTCGATGTGGTGCAGCGTCGTGCCCACCCCTGCGAGCTTGGGCAGGACGAAGTACAGAAAGCCGACGACCGCGAGCACGAACAGGCCAAACGCAACGGCCTCCCGGCGCGTGACGAGGACACGCGGCATCTCCTCTTCGTGGTGCACCGCCTGCGTCTCCGTCGCCTGCGCCGCCGCCAGACTCCTCGCCTCGTCCTGCGCGCTCTGTGCCATCTCCCGCTCGCTCACCTCCTGCACTCAGCTCGCCTCGTGTGCGATCGCCTCCAGCGCCGCAATCGCGCGGCGCAAGCGCTGCAGCGCCGGCGCGGCGCGCGGTGAGAAGCGGTGCACCGCGCCCGTCAACGCGGCGCCCGCGAGCAGATCGACCGCGTAGTGCTCGCCCAGGTACACCAGCGCGAACCCGAGCGTCGCCGCATACGCGGCGCCCAGCCCGCCGGCGAGCGGCCCCTCCTGCGCGAGTAGGAGCGCGGCCATCAGGGATGTGGCGAAGTGCAGCGAGGGCATCGCAGCCAGGGGATTGCCTCCGAAGACACTGTATAGAGGTCCCCAGCCGTCTCTCCAGAAATGCTCGCCGTACTCGACCATCATCCGGCGCACGTCCTCCGCCCCGTGACCCTCGCGCCCCGCCACCGACGCCGCGTACCAGGGCGGCGCGGTCGGCGCCAGCCAGTAGACGCTCGCGCCCAGGTCGAACACGGCGTAGGTCATCGTCGCGGCGCGCGGGAATCTCTCAGGATCGCGTACGAGGATGTACGCGAGCGAGCCGTGCGGCACCATGAACCACGCCCAGTGCGCCCACACGAGCATCTTGTCGAGCGCACGCCAGCGCGGTTCGCCGTTCGTGGGATCGATGCGCGCGAGCGCGCGCTGCAGGCGCAATGTCGGCAGCTCGCCGAGGCCAAGCACGCGGTCGACGTCGATCGGGTAGTCGATGTGCACGTGCGCGGCCTGCGCGGCCTCGTCGTCGTGCGGAGTCTTGTAGGCGGCCAGATACGCCCACATCTGCAGGGCGCACACCGTCACGTCGCGCGTGCGCGAGCGACGCACGGCCACGCACAGGGCGACCGGCGCCGCGAACGCGACGGTCTGGGTCACAAGCGGCGGTGCCGCGATCCGCTTACGCACGAGCGGCGCGGCCACCCCTGCCGCCACCATCCCCCAGGCGGTCGCCCTGATTACGCTCGACAGCCGCACTGCGCCGGAGTATATGGTCGTGCTCGCGGGCTTTACCGGGAAGCGACGATCGTGGGAGCGCGGCGGTGTGCTTGTCTGTCGGAGTGCGGCGACCGCGCGCGTGCGCGCGCGCTCCTACGCGTGCGCGCGCGTCATGCCTTTTTTGGAACGCTGACCCAGCGCCAGCCACCCATGTGCTGTCCCTCGGCGACCTGCGCCGCGCGCGTGCGCGCGCGCTCCTACGCGTGCCCTGCGCGTGCGCGCGCGGCACGCCCTTTTTGGAACACCTGCCCCGCGCCGGCATCCGTCCCGACGAGCGTCAGCTCACCGGCGCCCGGGCTTCTCCGCGTACGGCCGCCGCCTCGGCGACGAACGCACCCACGACCCTGCTCGCGGTGTCCGCCTCCGGATGCCACTGCACCCCGAGCACGAACCGCCGGGCGGGCGGACTCCGGCTCCCGTCCCACTCGATCGCCTCGGGCAGGTCGTCCAGCGTGGAGACGCCGCTCACCGTCAGGCCCTCGCCCAGCCGATCGACGCCCTGGTGGTGATGGGACTTGGTTGCGTGGGAGAGCTCGCCGGCGGCACTCGCGGCCAGCGAGCCCTCGCTCAGCAGCACGTCGTGGTCGGCCCCGTCGAAGGAGCCGACGACGCGGCGGTGCTCGTGGTGGCCGTAGCGCTCGGGCAGGTGCTGCAACAGCGTGCCGCCGCATGCGACGTTGATCAGCTGCATGCCGCGACAGATGCCCAGCACCGGCAGATCACGCTCGATCGCCGCGCGGGTCAGCGCGATCTCGAACGCGTCGCGCTCGATCACCGTGTCCACGGTCTCGGCGTGCGTCTCCGCGCCGTAGGACCCGGGATCGATGTCTGCGCCCCCCGTCAGCACGAGCCCGTCGATCAACTCCAGCACCTCGCTCGGATCCTCTGCCAGCAGCGGATCGATGGGCAGCATCAACACGAGCCCGCCCGCCAGCTGGACGGCGTCGACGTAGTTGCGCGGGAGCAGCATCGCCTGCTGATCCCACACGCTCCAGCGCGCACGCTCCAGGGCCGCGCACATGCCGATCACCGGTCTTGCCATCCTCACACCATAGGATGATCGGCGAAAGGAGAGCCATGACCGACCTGAACACCCAGCTTCAGACCGTCAACCTGTCCGCCGCCGACGGTGTGGCCACCGTCCAGCTCGATCGCCCCGAGGTGCTGAACGCCTGGAACAAGAGGTTCGCCGAGGACCTGCTGGCGGCCCTGCACGAGGTGCGCCGCGACGAGTCCGTGCGCGCCGTGGTGATCGAGGGGGCCGGGCGCGCGTTCTCCTCGGGAGCGGACCTGAGGGACGCAGGCGGCGGGGAGAGCACACCGGACGGGCGCCCGGACGTCTACAGGACGCTGACCGAGCGCTACCACCCGATCATGATCGCGATCCGCGAGATGCCCAAGCCCGTGATCGCGTCCGTGCGCGGCCCGGCGGTAGGCATCGGCTGCTCGCTGGCGCTGTGCTGCGATCTGATCATCGCGGCACAGAGCGCCTACTTGCTGCTCGCGTTCGTCAACATCGGCCTCGTCCCCGACGGCGGCTCCTCGCTGTTCGTGCCGACGCGCATCGGCATGGCCCGCGCCACCGAGCTTATGATGCTCGGCGAACGCCTCGGAGCGCAGCAGGCGCTGCAGTGGGGTCTGATCAACCGGGTCGTGCCAGACGAGCGGCTCGCCGAGGAGACCGCCGCGCTCGCCGCGCGCCTGGCGGCCGGCCCTACGCGCTCCTACGCCGGGACCAAGCGCCAGCTGAACAGCTGGCTGTACTCGCGCATGGAGGAGCAGCTGGAGCTGGAGGCCCAGATCCAGCGCGAGATGTCCGCCAGCGAGGATTTCTTGGAGGGCGCGATGGCGTTCGTGGAAAAGCGCCCGGCGCGGTTCTCGGGCAAGTAGCAAACGTCATCAAGCACGTACCGTCCGGGGCTGAATAGAATCCTGCCCGCCTTGGGCCACCTGATACCCGCAACGCTGTCCTTCTTCACGCCCGAGTCGGGGGGATCGCCGAACGCGAACAACATCGACTCGCTCTACAAGATCGTCCTGGTCGTCGCGCTGGTGATCTTCGTCGCCGTCATCGGCGGGCTGGGATACGCGCTCGTCAAGTTCCGCGCGCGCAAGGGCGCGGTGGCCGCGCAGATACATGGAAACACGCGACTGGAGACCGCCTGGACGGTTGGGGCCGCGGTGATCCTCATCGGGCTGGCGATACTCACGTTCGCACGGCTCGGCTCGATCCAGGACCCGCCCAACTCCGACGCCGCCGGCGCGAACCTCGTCGGGGAAAGCGGCGAGCTATACGCGAGCGATACTCCCAGGCTGCCCCCCAACGGCAAATCCCTGAACATCACGGTCATCGGCAGGCAGTACATCTGGCAGTTCGTCTATCCCGGCGCAAACGAACCGGACGGCCTGGGAGCGCCGTACTCGTATGAGGAAATGGTGGTCCCCACGAACACCACCGTCACGCTGAACATCGTCTCGGAGGACGTCGTGCACTCCTGGTGGGTGCCCCAGCTCGGCGGCAAGTTCCAGGCGGTCCCCGGCTATCACAACTACACCTGGCTGAAGATCGACAAGCCCGGCGTCTACCGCGGCCAGTGCGCGCTGCTGTGCGGGCGCGGGCACGCGCGCATGATCGCCACTGTCAAGGCCGTCCCGCCGGCGCAGTTCGAAGCGTGGCTGGCCTACCAGAAGAAGCTGATCGCGCAAGCCAACGCCGACGCGGCGGCCGCGCGGGCGAAACTCAACTCCCAGACCGGCGCCGGCCAGGTCGAGGGCCCGTAAACGTCACTACCTTCCAACCAGTCAGCCTCCGCCTCCTCAGCCCTCCGAACCTCACCCACCCCAGGAGAACAGCTCACATATGGCCACCGTCGCAGCCCAGCCCGTCCCACAGATAGTCGCCCACCATGCCACCGATCCAAGGTCGGCCGGCGAGGCACACGGCTGGACGAGCTGGATCACGACCACCGATCACAAGCGGATCGGGATCATGTACATGGTCACGACGTTCGTGTTCTTCTGCCTCGGCGGCGTCGAGGCGCTGATGATCCGCCTGCAGCTGGGCGCCCCGAGCAACACGCTGGTCACCCCCCAGGTCTACAACCAGCTGTTCACGATGCACGGCACGACGATGGTGTTCCTGTTCATCGTGCCGATGATGGCCGGCATCGCCAACTACTTCCTGCCGCTGATGATCGGCGCGCGCGACATGGCCTACCCACGGCTGAACGCGCTCTCCTACTGGCTGCTTTTGGCCGGCGGGATCGTGTTCTACGCCTCGATCTTCTGGAATCCGCCCGAAGCGGGCTGGACGAGCTACGTGCCGCTGTCGAACGCGATCTACTCCCCCGGCGGCGGCCAGGACGCGTGGATCTATTTGATCCACCTGACAGGGTTGTCCTCGATCCTCGGGGCGGTGAACTTCTATGCGACGGTCGCGAACATGCGCGCGCGCGGCATGAGCTGGGGGCGGCTGCCGCTGTTCGTGTGGGCGATGCTGACCTACTCGATCCTGATCATCTTCGCGATGCCGGTGATCGCCGCCGCGGTGACGATGCTGCTGACCGACCGGCACTTCGGCACGCACTTCTACGATCCGTCGCAGGGCGGCTCGCCGCTTCTGTGGCAGAACCTGTTCTGGTTCTTCGGGCACCCCGAGGTCTACATCATGGTGCTGCCCGGGTTCGGCATCGTCTCTGAGATCCTGCCGGTGTTCGCGCGCAAGCCGATCTTCGGCTACAAGGCGATCGCCGCCTCGACCGTCGCGATCGCGTTCCTCGGCTTTTTGACATGGGCGCACCACATGTTCACGGCGCCGATCCCCGAGGCGCTGCTCGTGTTCGTGATGATGAGCTCGTTCTTCATCGCCGTGCCGACGGGCGTGAAGATGCTCAACTGGATCGCCACCCTGTGGCACGGCACGATCGAATTCCGCACGCCGCTGATGTTCTGCGCCGGCTTCATCGCGCTGTTTTTGATCGGGGGCATCTCGGGCGTGTTCCTCGCCGTGTTCCCGGTTGACTGGCAGCTGAACGAAACCTACTTCGTGGTCGCCCACATCCACTTCGTGCTGGTCGGCGGCGCCGTGTTCCCGATCTTCGCGGCGATCTACTACTGGTTCCCCAAGATCACCGGACGCATGATGAGCGAAGGGCTCGGCAAGCTCAGCTTCTGGCTGATGTTCTTTGGGGTACTGATCACGTTCCTGATCCAGCACGCGATCGGGATGGACGGCATGCCCCGGCGTGTGTATGAGTACCCGAACGTCGGCAACCTCGCGCTCTACAACCTGATCTCGACGGTCGGCTCGTTCATCCTCGCCGCCGGCGTGATCACCACGATCGTCAACGTCGCGCGCAGCCTCAAGCACGGAGCGATCGCCGGGCCCGACCCGTGGAAGGCGAACACGCTGGAGTGGTTCACTAGCTCCCCTCCGCCGGTCAACAACTTCGACGTGATCCCACTTGTGCGCTCGTTCGAGCCGATGAAGGACATCCGCCGCGAGATCGAGCGACGCAGCGGGGCCGGTGGGCATTCCGATCACGGCACGGCCACCGTGCCCGCGGGCGCCACCCAGGTGGGCGTCTAGCCTGCCGTGAGCCCGCCCCGGCGCGGGCCGGCCGAGCTGCCGGCCCGCCCGCGCGCACCGGCATCACCCGGGCGCCGCGGTAGCCGTACTATTCAACGCGCATGAGCACGAGTCCCACAGGCGCAGCTCCCGCGATCGAGGCGGCGCCCGCCGTACTCGGCGTCGCCCCCCGGGCCCGACAGCTGCTGAGCGACTACCTGCAGCTGACCAAGCCGAAGGTCCAGTCGCTGCTGCTGCTCACCACGATCGCAACCATGTACGTGGCCGGCGATCCTTCCGTCGCGCTCGTGACGCTCACCTGTCTCGGCGGCTACCTCTCGGCGGGCGGGGCAGGCGCGGTCAACCACTGGTTCGACCGCGACATCGACGCGCGCATGACCCGCACCGCCTCACGCCCGATCCCCGCCGGGCGCGTGCGCCCCACGGCGGCCCTGCTGTTCGGCTGCACGCTGGCCGTCCTGTCGTTCGTCGAGCTCTCGCTCACCGTCAACGTGCTGGCCGCGAGCCTGTCGTTCGCGGGGTTCCTCGGCTACGTGCTCGTCTACACGGTCTGGCTGAAGCGGCGCACCGCCCAGAACATCGTGATCGGCGGAGCCGCCGGCGCCGTGCCGCCGCTGGTCGGCTGGGCCGCGGTCACCGGCTCGGTGAGCGGCACCGCGGTGCTGCTTTTCTTCATCGTGTTCTTCTGGACGCCCCCGCACTTCTGGGCACTCAGCCTGCTGATGAAGGACGAGTACGCCTCCGTCGGCGTGCCGATGCTGCCGGTGGTGCGCGGCGAGGCCGAGACGCGCCGGCAGATCCTGCTCTACACCGTGCTGCTCTACGCGGTCACGCAGCTGCCGTTCTGCGCTAGCCGATCTTCGATCGGTGGGTTCGGCACTGTCTACCTGCTCGCCTCGATGCTGCTGGGGTTCGGCTTCATCGCCGGCGCGATCCGGCTCTACCGCCGGGCCGACCGGCGCAGCGCGCTGGCGCTGTACCTGTACTCGCTGGCCTATCTGGCGCTGCTGTTCTGCGCGATGGTCGCCGACGTGCATCTGTAGTGCTCGAGTCGGCATCCGGCCGACTCTTTCGACTGCTGCGTACGCCCTCCGGGCGCCCGTGAACGGGCCTGCGGCCCTCCCTCCATCTCAGCGTGTCGATCCAGCCGTGGGGCAGCCGTAAGAGGTATGCTTCCCGCCCATGATGACCCGCAGACTGGCGCGCAAGAACATCCGCACCGGACTGATCGTGTGCGCGATCTGCATGTTCATGTTCGGCCTCACGTTCGTCGTCGCAGCGGCCTACGTGTCGTGAGCCCGCTCGACCCCGAGGTCCCGCCGGTCGGCGAGGAGATCCATCTCCCCGGCCCGTCGCTCCTGCCGCTGCTGACGGCTCTCGGGATCACGCTGGCGCTGGTCGGCGTCACGACGATGATCGAGCTGACCGTGATCGGCGTGCCGCTGACGATCTGGTGCGTGGCGCGCTGGATCAAAGACACGCGCCACGAAATCGACGAGCTCCCGCTGGACTGATCACGCAGCCGCCGCGCTCGCCGGCACCGGGCAGAGCGCCCCGTCCTGCGTCCAGCAGCGCACGATGTCGCGCACCGACAGCACGCCGACCGTCTCCCCCCGGTCGAGCACGATCAGGTGGCGGAAGCCTCCGCGAACCATCGCCGAGGCCGCCTCCTCCAGCGACCAGTCGGGCGCCGCGAACACGATATCGCGCGTCAGGTGGTCGGCGACCGGCTCGCGGTCGGGGTCCTGATCGGACCCGAGCGAGATCAGGATGTCGCGCTCGGTGATGATGCCCGGACCGTGACCGTCGGGGTCGATGACCACCGCCGCGCCGACCCGGCGCTCTGACATCAGCCTCGCCACGGCTCGCAATGTGTGTCCAGGCCCCACCGTGAGGACCATCGGGCTCATGCCCTCGCGAACCTGCATGGTTGCTCCTTCCCGCTCGAGTTCGGGCGAAACGCTCGCCGCAGGATTGCAACGATTGCCTCAATGTAGTACGGCGGGCCTCCCCGGTCAAGCCCCGCTCAGGGCGCCCCGCGATCCCGGCGCGCGACCGCCCAACATCGCATCGGCGCGAGGCATTAGGATCACGCCCTGATGGAGGGGTCGAGCAAGGGGATCGCAGTGCACAGCGTCTCGGACAACCAGATCGCGCCCGTCGTGAGCGGTGCAGCCGGTGAGGGTGCGACGCATGCCTAGCCGCCGCGCGATCCTCGGCGCCGTCCTCGCGGGCCTGGTCGCGATAGCGGCGGGCATCGCGCTGAGCTACGCGATCCATTGGTTCCCGGTGCAGGCCAGCACCCAGGCCAAGAACACCGACCGGCTCTACCACGTGCTGACGGACGCCTCGGTGCCGATCTTCGTGCTCGTCGTCGCCGTGATCCTGTTCTCGGTGTGGCAGTTCCGCATGAAGCCCGGCGAGGAGCTCAAGGACGGCCCGCCGATCCACGGCAACACGCGCCTGGAGGTGTTCTGGACGGCGATCCCGGCGGTCCTGCTGCTCAGCCTCGTCTCCTACTCCTTCGTGGTGCTCTACGACAACGAAAAGAAGCCGGCCGGCGTCCCGGAAATCCAGATCGGCGTGACAGGCCAGCAGTTCTTCTGGTCTTACGAATATCCCCCGTCGGTCACCGGCGGGGCGCCCCTGAAGAGCTATCAGCTGTACGTGCCCGACAGCTACACGGTGTACTTCAACCTGCGCTCCCGGGACGTGATCCACGCGTTCTGGATCCCCGCGTTCCGCCTGCAGGAGGACGTCGTGCCCGGCATCACCACCCACTACCGGGCCACGCCCGATCGGCTGGGCACCTACCCGGTCGTCTGCAACCTGCTGTGCGGCGCCGGGCACTCGCTGATGCGCTCGGCCATCCACGTGGTCCCGCCCGCCCAGTTCCGCGCCTGGCTGCGCAGTCAGGAGCGCTCGGGCTCCACCGTCGCGACCGCGTCCGCCACCCGCCCAGGCACCAGCGCCGGGCGCAGCGCCACGGCATCCGCCACCCGCCCGAGCGCAGTCATCGGGGCCAGCGCTACGGCATCCGCGACCAGCCCGGGCGCAGTCGTCGGGCCCAGCCCCATCGAGGGGACGATCACGGGGTAATGTTCACGCCGATGGGTCTTAATTGGGGAGAAGCAGGCTGATGGCGACAACGGTCCAGACGTCCGGTCCGTCCCGTCCGGGCTCCGCCGGATCGCCGTTCGGCGACCGGTCACGCCGTACGCTGGGCGCGAAACTGCGCGCTCCGGGCTTCTACCGCGCAGCCTGGATGATGGCGCTCGGCGTGGCGTTTGCGTTCGGGCTGACGTGGCTCGTGCGGATGAGCACCGGACACACGACGTTTCACCACTTCATCGACGGCGAAGCCGTTCTGACGGTTGCGCTGATTGCCGCGCCGCTGATGTTCCTCGTCGGGATCGGCGGCTTCGACTACTGGTTCTACTGGGCGGCGGGCCGCCCGACGCGCCCGGAGGACCACTCCGGCCACGGCGCGTACACATGGAAGGACTACTTCCGGATCAACACCGACCACAAGGTGATCGGCATCCAGTACACGGTCACCTCGTTCTTCTTTCTGCTCGTCGGCGGCCTGATCGCGATGCTGATGCGCGTCGAGCTGGCCCAGCCCGGCGCGCAGTTCGTGTCGGCGAACACTTACAACGGCCTGTTCAGCGTGCACGCGTCGATCCTGATCTTCTTCTTCATCATCCCGGTGTTCGCGGGCTTCGGCAACTTCGTGATCCCGATCATGATCGGCGCGCCCGACATGGCGTTCCCGCGGTTGAACGCGCTCTCCTACTGGCTGCTGCCGGTGGGCGGGATGATCATGCTGCTGAGCTTCCTGGCGCCCGGCGGGGCGTTCGCGGACGGCTGGACGGCGTATACGCCGCTCTCGACGGACATGCCTGTCGGGCAGGTGTTCTTCTCGATGGGCGTCCAGTTCGCGGGCGCGTCTTCGATCATGACCGCGCTCAACTTCCTTGTGACGATCATCACGATGCGGGCGCCGGGGATGAGCTTCTTCCGGCTGCCGCTGCTGGTGTGGGCGAACTTCGCGACCTCGCTGCTGGTCGTGATCGCCACGCCGTTCATCGCCGCTTCGCAGTTCTTCATCCTGCTCGACCGCTCGCTCGGCTTCAACTTCTTCAACGCCGGCGCGGGCGGCGACGTGCTGATGTATCAGCACGTCTTCTGGTTCTACTCGCACCCGGCCGTCTACATCATGATCCTGCCCGGATTCGGGATCATCTCGGAAATCATCGCCGTGAAGTCGCGCAAGCCGATCTTCGGCTACCGCATGATGGCGTTCTCGCTGCTGGCGATCATCGTGCTCGGGTTCACCGTGTGGGCGCACCACATGTTCACTTCGGGGATGGCCGACTGGATCAGGATCCCGATGGCGATCACCACGGCGATCATCGCCGTGCCGACGGGCATCAAGGTCTTCTCCTGGCTGGCGACGCTGTGGCGCGGGGTGCTGCACCTGGACACGCCGATGCTGTTCGCGCTGGGATTCATCACCACGTTCACCCTGGGCGGGATCAGCGGGATCATGCTCGCGATGATCCCGTTCGACATCCATGTCAGCGCCACCTACTTCATCGTCGCGCACATTCACTACGTGCTGTTCGGCGGCTCGCTGATGACGATCTTCGCCGGCGTCTACTACTGGTTCCCGAAGATGACCGGGCGCATGTACGACGAGCGCCTGGGCAAGTGGCACTTCTGGAGCACGTTCATCTTCTTCAACCTGACGTTCGCCCCGATGCACGTGCTCGGGCTGCAGGGCATGCCCCGCCGCGTGGCGACCTATGCCGCCCAGTTCGCCGACCTGAACCTGTTCATCTCGATCTGCAGCTGGCTGCTCGGCCTGAGCACGCTGATCTTCCTCTACAACATGGTCACCAGCTGGCGCGGCGGCCCGCGCGCGGTGGCCAACCCGTGGAGGGGCATGACCCTGGAGTGGCAGGTCTCATCGCCGCCGCCAGTGTTCAACTTCGACCGCGTGCCGACCGTCGTCGGCGGCCCGTACGAGTACGGCGTGCCCGGCGCGGTACACGGCATTCTCGAGCCCGCGCACGTCGGCGCGGCGGCAGGTGCGCCGGCGGGAGCCGCGTCGAGCGCGCCGCCGGGCGTGAGACTGTCCCGGAGCGAGTGAATGAGCACCCAGCGACAATCATTGATCGGAGGCGGCAGAGCGCGATGACAGAGATCCTGGTGGTGGCCAACCGCACGCTCGGCGGCGAGAAGCTGCTCGACGTCGTGCGCACGCGCGCACGCTCGGAGGAGAACGTCCGCTTCCGGCTGGTCGTTCCCCAGAGCAAGCCCACCGCGGGCCTGGTGATCTACGACGAGGCGGTGCGCGAATCGGCGCACGTGCGCATCGAGCTCGCCGACTCGCTGCTGGCGAGCGAGGGCATCGCGGTGACCGGAGAGGTGGGCGACCCCGACCCGTTTCTGGCCACGATGGACGCGATCGCCGCGCACCGGCCTGATGAGATCATCATCTCCACCCATCCGGCGACGCACTCCGGCTGGCTGCGGCGCGACCTGATCGAGCGCGTCCACAACGCCTCGGGCCTGCCGGTGGAGCACATCGTGACCGACCTCGAGCGCGAAGGGCTGCCGTTTGACGTCACGCTCGTGATCGCCAGCAAAACCTCCAGCGGCGAGGAGCTCATCGAGCGCCTGCGCGAGAAGGCCGCGCAAGACGACAGCGACGGCCGCCACCGCCTGTTCATCGCGGTGGTCCCCCAGCAGGGCGGCCACGGTCATGCCGCGCGCGAGGCGCGGGCACGCCTTGCGGCGATGCTCGAGAAGCTGCGCGCGCTCGGCCTGCTCGCCTCCGGGATGATCGGCGACCCCGACCCCTACACCGCCGCGCTGAACGCACTGGAGCTGTTCCGCGTCGACGACGTCGTCATCTCAACCCTGCCCGACCAGCGCTCGGGCTGGATGCGCGCGAACCTGATCGAGCGTGTCCAGCACGCGACCGCGGCGAAGGTCGAACACGTCGTCGTCGACATCGACGACGAGAAGACCGCGACAATCGCGACCCCGGCGGCTTAGAGGACCGGCGCAGGAGAGGAACGCGCAATGGAGGCAGCCAGCATCTCAGCCCGCGCGTCCGGCGGCGGTCACGGCGAGCATGACCACCACGGTCCGCCGCCGGCCCACCACAGCTCGCGCGTGGACGCCCCGCTGCTGGGGATGCTGCTTTTCATCATCTCCGAGATCATGGTCTTCGGGGCGTTCTTCACCGCCTACTTCTTCATCCGCATCGCCCAGGGTGACCCGTGGCCCGCGCTGGGAACGCACCTGCCGGTCATTCCGACGCTGTTCAACACGTTCATCCTCGTGTCCTCGTCGTTCACGATGCACTGGGCGCAGACGTCGATCAAGAACGGCAACCACCTCGGCCTGAAGGCGGGCATCCTGATCACGTTCCTGCTCGGCTGCACGTTCCTGTTCATCCAGATCAACGAGTACGCCAACATCGGCTTCGCCCCCCAGGACGCCGCCCAGCAGACGATCTTCTACGCGCTCACCGGCCTGCACGGCTGCCACGTGCTGATCGGCCTGTGCCTGCTGCTGTTCGTGACGATCAGATCCTTCCGCGGCCACTACTCCCCGGAGCAGCACCGCGGCGTCGAGATACCGGGCATCTACTGGCACTTCGTCGACATCATGTGGATCATCGTCTACACCACGGTCTACGTCCTGTAGGCAGGCCCGGGCAACGATTCCGCGGTCGGCTCACAACATGCTCAATCCGCTGCGCAGCGAGGGCGAGGCGTTTCGGCTGCTGTTGTACGTGCTCGCGGTGTTCGCGGTCGTGATCGGTGTGATCCTGATCGCGCGGGCGCTGTTCTGAACGAAGTGGCGACTATTTGACGGTAAGCGTGCCGTACATCCCCGCGGCTCGGTGCCCGGGCGCCTGGCAGAAGAAGGTGTAGGTGCCTGGCTTCAGGTTGACGGTCACCGATGCGGTGCCCTTGGTCTGGAATTCGGTATGCGCGAGCACGGAGCCTTTCCCGGTGGCTCCGCCCGCGCCCGATTCGATCGCGACGTTGTGCATCACCCCGGACATGTTGGCCATCGAGATCGTCACACTGCCGGGGGCGGCGGTCGCCTTGCTGGCCGTGTAGGCGAGCTGGCCTTCGGGGTTGGCTTCGAAGGCCAGCTTGCCGGCCTTCTCTTCTGCGGGCTTGCCGCTGCCCGGGGCTTTGACGGCACTGGCGAGCAGGCCTGTGTCCTTGCCGGGGTTGGCGGCCGCGGCCGCGACGTAGGAGGCGACGTCGGTGACCGTCTGGCCGCTGACGAGGTTCTTGGGCATCACGCCAAACGGGTTGGCCTCGCGGATCTGGTATTCGACGACGCCGCGGATCGCGCTGCGCCCCTTGGCTTCGGCGACGGCATAGCGGAAGGCTTCGTCGAGGTTGGGGCCGACCGTGCCTTTCGTGCCGGCGCGGGCTAGCGTATGGCAGGCGCCGCACTTGGCGACGAACTGCTGCTTGCCGACGATCAGGTTGGCGTTCTCGCCCTGCTTGGCCGAGCACCCGGCGGCGACGAGCGTCAGCGCGAGCAGCAGGCCGGCCGTCGCAGCCGTGCGGCCGGCACTACGCGAACCCCCGCGAGAGTTACGCGCACCCCCGCGAGAGAGACCGCGAGATCGCGTGACATGGACCCTGAGTGTCTGCATTCCCCGCGGGAACTCTATCCGAACGCCCGGCCGTCAGGGCGCGGCGAGCACGTCCAGCTCGCCATGCGTCGCCGCGATCACGCCCCGCGCGACGCCTTCCCACGACCAGCGCTCGCGCACGGTAGCGACGAGACCGGCGCGCGTCTGCTCGCGCAGTGCTTGACCGGCTGTCAGCCACGCCACGATACGCTCGGCGAGAGCGCCCACGGAAGAGTCGTCGATCGGAAACGACAGCCACGGCGCCACCTCGGCAGGCACGGCGCCGGCGAGCACGGCGCTGACCTCCGCCAGACCGGAGTGCGCCGAGCTGATCGGGAGCGCGCCGCAGGCTGCCGCCTCGGCGGCGACCATGCCGAACGCCTCGGGGAACGTGCTCGGCACGATCAGCGCCTCGCAGGCGGGCAGCAACTCGGCGAGCTCGTCGTGGTCGAGGCGGCCGGTGAGCATGACCCGCTCGGGCAGGGCACGAGCCGCAGTCAGATAGCGATCGCGCTCGGGCGGCCCCAGACCGTCGAGAAACGCCAGCAGGTGGCGCAGCGGCCGCTGCGCCGGAGGCGGCCCTGCGAGCGACGGCGGCGGGGATGGCGACGGGGATGGCAGCGGCAGCGAAGACCCTTCCAGGGACCTGCCCGCCAGCGCGATCTCGCGGGCGCGGTCGAGGTCGCCGCCTGACAGTGCCGTGAGCAGGCACTGCAGGCCGGTCCGGTAGGCGCCAAAGCCGACGACGATCAGGCGCGCGTCCGGCACGCGCTCCATCACGAGCGGCCAGGCGGCGAGCAGCAGATCGACGCCCTTGCTGACGATCAGCTTGCCGACGAACCCGACGAGCCGATCGTGCTGGGGGTGCAGACACTCCAGGGCCGACGCCGCGGCGAGGTCGTCGCGCGCGAACGCGTCCTCCCCGCCGCAGGCATGCCCCCCACCGGGGTCGACTGCGAGAGCGCGGGAAGTGGCGGCAGAGGCGCCGGTGCCGGAATCGGCACCGGCCCGCAGCCGAGCGGTCAGGACACGAAGCCCCTCGCGCGCCTGCGCAGGGTCACGCGGGACAAATCGTTCGACGTCAACGCCCGGTGGACCCAGGCGGGTGCGCCGCTCGAGCGCGGGGTCTGCGAGGGCGTCCCACAGGCTGGAGGCGGTGTGATGGGAGCCGACGAGGACCGTGCGGGCGCCGGCGAGGCCCTCGCGGGCCAGGTCGAGAAAGCGCTCGGGATGTGGCTTGACCGTGTACTCGAGCGCGCTGCCGTGGACCTTGACGGCGTATGGCGCCTCCTCGCCCAGCGCCCGCGCAAGAATGACCGGCCCCATCACCAGGTGGTTGGCCAGCGCCACGTCGGGACGGGCGCGGGCCGCCACGTCGCGCACGGCGGCGACGTTCGCGTCGATGTAGAGGGCGACCTCAGACTCGGAGCAGTCGGCGAAAGGGCGCGCCTGCATCCCCTCGTAGCGATCGGCCACGTATACCGGCAGCAGCGTCCCGATGTCCGGCCGGTAGACGGTGCAGTGACCGGCGCCCTCTCTGAAAGACCTGCCGCCCTCGCCGCAAGATCTGGCGCCCGAGTCACCCGCAGATGCGTCATCCCCGCGCGCGAGATCGTCCGCGAGCAGAGTGCGCACACGCAGGCTTCCGGTGTCCCAATCGCCGGCCGCGTTCACAAACGGCTGGCGCTCGGGATGGCGGTCCTGGCAAAGCAGATGCACCTCGTGTCCGAGACCGGCGAGCGCCGCGGCCAGGCGCGCGTTATATACGTTGGACCCGGTCCCATCAAGCAGGTAGCCGTGAAAGATGAGGATGCGCACCGACCGGGAGCCTATTCGCCTCAGAGCCACCCCTGGATGAGCAGATCGGCGCAGGGGTGCACAACACCTCAGTGGCGGACCCGACACGCCGACCGGGCAGAGCTGGGCCACGCTCCAGTAGAGTCCCCCTGAGTATGAGCACCCAACAGCGCTACCGCCTGCGCAACCCCGCCAGCGGGCGGGAGGTCGTGATCGAGGCCCAGCCCGAGGAGATCTACACCGACCGCGACAGCGGCGAGGAGCTCCAGATCGTCGGTAAGCTGCTGCCGCTGGCGCCATCGAGCTCGAAGCTGCCCTGGGCGGTGGAGAACCTGCGGTTCTGTGAGTGGTGTGACCAGCTCGCACAGAAGGATCTGAACGACTGCCCGACGTGCGGGCGGCGCATGGGGCCGCTCGGCGCGCCGCCGGCCTGAGGACGTGAGCGCGTGAGCGCAGCTGCAGACCACGCACGCCACACCGGGAGCGGTCGCACACGAACAGCCGCCATGGCCGTGGCAACCGTGCTGGCACTCGCGTGCGGCCTCGGACTTGGCGCATGCGGCGGTTCGAACAACATCTCCGACGCGGTGCCGAAGAGCACCCCGGAAATCACGCCGCCGACGAACACCAGCGCCGAAAAGGAAGCGACGCAGACGACCGCGACATCGACGACCGCGACGACGAAAACCGGCGGCGAAAGCGAATCGAGCTCGTCTAGCGGGGAAGGCGAACCGAGCTCGGAATCGACCGGCGGTGGCAGCAGTGCGGGCGGCACAGGCGAAGGCGAATCGGCCGCCGGCGGCACCTCCGCGGGTGCGACCGGCAAAGGCAAAGAAGAAGCCGCCAAAACCGAATCCAAAGGCGGTAGCGAAGCCGCGGGCGGGTCGAGCAGCCCCACCGGCGGCGCGGGCGCCCCTTAGGGAGTGGAGATCAAGGTCGCGCTGTAGGTCAGGCGGGCGGTCTGATACAGGCAGTAGTACTGCACGGCGCTTCCGATCACCGTCTGGGCGGTCTGGGCGGATGTGCTCGAGCAGCCGGCCTTGGGTCGGGAGGCACGCCAGGAGGTGGTGTTGGCGAAGCCGAGTGCCAGCGCGGGCGCCCACGAGGGCACGGTCAGGGCGATGACGTCGCCCTTCTTGACCTTGAGCGTGGTTTCGAGCGGGAACTGGACGGTTTTGCCGAAGTACGGTTCGAGCTTGACGAGCGGACCCTGGGAGATCAGCTTGTATGTGAGGTTGGGCTTGGCCTGGGGGCGCAGGACGGCGATGCCGGCTTCGCTCGAGCCGCCCTCGTTGGCGTTGAAGTACTTGATCTGGGTGGCGTTGGGCTTGCCGAGGGAGATCGTCCAAGCGACGATCGTGCCGGCACGCGGCGCCGACAGGATGTTGACCTGAGAGCCAACCTTGAGCTGGAAACCGGTCGTGTGGCTGACGGCAAGGCAGGGGCTGGAGGGGCAGCTGGGGACGGTCGCGGGCGTGGTGGCGCCGATGACGCCGACTTCGGCGAGGGTCGCGGGCGCGAGCGCGGGCAGCGCCAGCAGCAGCGCGAGGACCCCCGGAATCGCAATGGTTATGCGTCGCATATGCGTCATGAACACACCCGCCCAACAAATGGTGCGGTGACACTAGATTCGCGGAGCGCCGGAGAGTTCCTGCGCAGCGGCCGCGATCTGCGCCGGATCGCCGGGCGTCGGAACCCAGGGCAGTCGCAGCGGATCGTCTGAGTAGCGCGGGATGACATGAATGTGGAAGTGGAACACCGTCTGCCAGGCGACCGCGCCACAGGAGTTGACGAGGTTGACGCCCTCGGCCGACAGGCGCTCGCGCATGCGCCCGGCGAGCCGCTGACAGGCGAGCGCGGCGGCCCTCAGATCCTCGGGATCGACGGACAGCAGGTCGGCGCTGTGCGCGCGGGGGATCACGAGCGCGTGCCCGCGCGTGGCCGGAGCGATGTCCATGAACGCGATCGTGCGCTCGTCCTCGTCGATGATCGTGGCGGGCAGCTCGCCGGCGACGATCTTGCAGAAGATGCAGTCAGGGTCGGTCATCGTGCGCGAAGGGTAGACGGCTACGGCGTGTCCTGCCCAGACGGGCTCGTGTGGCTAGCGAGAAAAGCACGCGCGTGGATGAGGGCCTGCTCGGGGGTGCGGATCTCGCCCGCGTACCGCGCGGCGTCGAGCTCATCCAGGATCTCGCCGAGTCGAGGGCCGGTGGGGATGCGCAGCTCCGCGGCCAGCTCGTCGCCGCGCCAGAGCGGTTGGGGCGGTCCGTCGGCGCGCCAGCACAGGGCGTCGGCGAGCATCGGGCGCGCCAGAGCCATGTGCGCGTCGATCGACTCGACAGCGCGATCGCCACGGGTGGCCAGGCGGTCGGCGATGGACAGCAGCGTGACGTCGACCTCGACCGGCGAGGTCGCCTGCAGGTAGGCAAACACCGTGCGCCGCCCAAGCGGCTGAGGCTCGTGCACCAAAAAGCCGAGGCGCAGGTGGTGGCGCACGAGCGCTGCGACGTGTGCGCGCAGGCGCTCGCTCGCGCGCAGGCGCTGTAAAACAGAGCGCGCCAGCTCGGCCCCGCGGGCATCGTGACCGAGGAACGTGACGCGACCGTCCGGGCGCACAGCGCCGGTGAGCGGCTTGGCGGCGTCGTGCAGCAGCGCGCCCCAGCGCAGAGCATCGCCCCGCGTGAGCTCGTCCGCGAGCGGCTCTGCCAGCAGCGCGGTTACGGGCCCGGCGAGCTCGCCGGCGCCGAGGACGGCGCCGGGATCGACCTGCAGTGCGATCACCTGCTCGAGCACCTCGAGCGTGTGACCGTGAACGTCGCGGTGGTGATAGCGGCTCTGCTGGACATCGTGCAGGGCGTCGAGCTCTCCCAGCACGGCCGCGGTGATTGCAAGCGAGTCCATCATGCTCAGGCCGTCGAGCACGCGGGCAGATGCGACGATGCGGCGCAGCTCCATGAACACGCGCTCACCCGCAACGCGCCGCAGGCCGGGCGCGGCAACACGGGCTGCGCTGGCGGTGTCGGGGTCGGCCTGCAAGCCGAGGTCGAGCGCCAGCCGCACGAGGCGCAGGACGCGCAGGGGATCGTCGGCGAAGGCACGCGGCGATGCCATGCGCAGACGCCGCGCCGCGAGATCGGCCAGCCCTCCGAGAGGATCGATCGGCTCGCCGCCGGCGACCGGTTCGGCAATCGCATCGACGGTGAAGTCGCGCAGCGCCAGGTCGGCGGCCAGCGAGCCGCCGCGCATCGGCTGGACATCGACCTGCCAGGAGCCCGCGCGAGCGAGCACGCGCCAGCCGGAGAAGTCCTCGGACAGCTCAAAGCAGGCCGCGTCACCCGCGGCGCGAGCGATTGCGCGAGCGGCGCTCGCGACAGGAGCGTCGACGACGACGTCGAGGTCGAACGTGTCGCGACCGAGCACGCGGTCGCGCGGGGCGCCGCCCACCAGCCAGGCTGGGGTGTCGGCCAGAGCGGCGCGGATGGCGCGCAGCACCTCACCGTACCCACCGGCCCGCACCGACCCGGACCCGCCGGCCCGCATGGACCCGAACCCACCAGCGCCCGCGGACCAGCCAGCGCCCCCGGACCCGCCGGCGCCTGCAGGCAGCCGGCCGCTTGCAGACGTGTCCTCGCTCACGGGCCCGTGGACGCACGCGGTCCGCGGCGGCGATCGACGCGCGCGGACAGGCCGCAGGCAATCTCGTAGTTGATCGTGCCCATGCGCCGCGCCAGCTCCTCGGCGGTGATCCGCTCAGGGCCGCTTGCGCCGATCAGGACCGCCTCGGCGCCGCACAGCTCAGCCGCAGCAGGATCGGGACCGAGGTCCACGGCGACGTTGTCCATGCTGACGGTCCCCACCAGCGGCAGGCGGGAGCCGGCGATGAGGACGTCGGCGTTGTTCGACAGCGCGCGCCTAAAGCCGTCTCCATAGCCGATCGGAAGCACGCCTATGTGCGTATGGCCTTCGGCGATGTAGCGCCGCCCGTAGCCGGTGCTCTCGCCGATCCGGCAGGGCTTGACCTCGGCGACGTAGGACGTGAGCTCGAGCGCCGGCCGCAGGGAGTGGGCAAAGGGATCCTCGTTGAACGGGTCGAGGCCGTAGACGGCGATGCCGCAGCGGGCCATGTCGAAGCGCGCGCGCGGCTCGCGCAGGACGGCGGCGCTGTTGGCCGCGTGGACCACGACCTCGGGGTGCCCTGCCTTGATCGGCTCAGCCCAGGCGGCGAAGTCGGCGAGCTGACGCTCGAAGAAGCCGTCGTCGTCGAGGATGTCCGCGGTGGCGAAATGCGTCATGACGCCCGCCAGGCATACGCCTGACGCGGCGAGCGCAGCCGCGACCACGCGCGAGGCCTCGGTCCGATCGCGAGTGCCGAGACGGCCCATGCCGGTGTCGAGCTTGACGTGCACCCGCGCCTCGCGCGAGATCAGCGCAGCCGCCTCGCTGGCGAGCGCGACGGAACGCTCCCGCCACAGGGCGATGTCGGCCTGCAGCTCGATCGCCCGCTCGAGCTCGGCGCGGTCGCGCAGCACGCCCATGATCAAGATCGGCGCTTGCATCCCGGCGTCGCGCAGCTCCTGCGCCTCGCCGAGCGTTGCCACCGCCAGCCAGGTGGCGCCCGCGCCCAGGGCCGCGCGAGCGCACTCGCTCGCGCCGTGCCCATAGCCGTCGGCCTTGACGACGGCGCACAGCGCCGAACCGTCCAGCGCGCCGAGCAAGCGCTCGCAGTTATGGGCGATCGCGTCCTGATCCACGTGAGCCGTGGCGCGCCCGGCGCTCATTGGTCATCCTTGGGTAGCCTCGGCCACCGCCGCGAGAGAGCTCTTGGCACCCGCCCAGTGGCCAGCGGGTCGCCCAGCAACGCTGCATCGGAGACCCCATCCGTAATCCCGGTGCTGGAGCGGGTTTTCGGGCCGCTCCTCGGGTGCGACCTTGGGGAGGGGTCCGCCAGCCTCATGTCGCGACCGTCCGTGCGGCCGGCAGCCAGGCGATCACATCGGAGGCGATCACTCCCTCGGGCGCGCCCAGTGCACGCGCCGCGAGACGGCCCGCCTCGGCGTGCAGCAGCACACCGGCGCAGGCAGCGGCGAACGAGGGCAGACCCTGGGCGAGCAGTGCGGCGATGACCCCGCAGAGCACGTCCCCCGTGCCTGCGGTCGCCAGCGCGGGACTGTCGCCGGAGCTGACGGCGACCATGCCGCAAGGATCGGCGACGAGCGTGTCATCGCCCTTGAGCACGACCACCGCTCGGGCTCGCTCGGCCGCCAGGCGTGCATGGGCCAGGCGCTCGCGCACAATCTCACCCGTGTCGGTGTCGAGCAGCCGCGCCAGCTCGCCGGGGTGAGGGGTCAGCACGGTCGGGGCCTTGCGCGCGGCAAGGTCGTCGAGGCGACCGCCACCGTGTGCACCGGAGCCTGAGTGCGCATTCAGGCCGTCGGCGTCGAGCACGAGCGGAACCTCGGCGCCGGCGGCGAGGTTCCGCGCGAATGCGATCGCGTGCTCGCCGCGACCGAGTCCGGGGCCGAGCGCCAGCGCTCCTCCGCGTCGCGAGGCCTCTAACACGACCTCGACGCCGGCCGGCATGAGCGCGCCACCCTCGTCCGGCAGGCCCCTGGTCATCAACTCGGGCGGACCGCCGCTCGCGATGATCGACTGCAGCATTGCTGGCACGCAGGCCGTCACATAACCCGCGCCGGCGCGCATCGCACCGAGCGCAGCCATCCGCGGCGCCCCGGTCAGCCCGCGCGAGCCGCCGACGACGAGGACGTGACCTGAGGAGAACTTGGTCGAATCGGCGCTCCGGCGTGGGAGCAGACGCAGAACCGCCGGCGCGATCAGGCCGATCTCGGCCTCCGAAGTGGCTGGCCGATCGACCGATCGGAGATTGGATGGAATCTCCGATCGGCGGGGAATGCCGATGTCGAGCACCTCGACCTCCCCTGAATGGGCCTTGCCTGGGTGGATCCACAGGCCGGGCTTCGCCGAGTGGAATGTGACGGTCGCCTGCGCGTGCACGGCGGCGCCGCAGACCACGCCAGTGGAGGCGTCCACGCCGGATGGCACATCGACACTGACGACAGGCGCCGAACATGACTCGATCGCCTCGATCGCCTCGCCGACCGTCCCGCGAGGCTCCCCGGCGAACCCGGTGCCGAGCAGGGCGTCGACGACCACGCTCGCCCCGCCGAGCGTGGCCACGCCCCCAGAGAGATCCAGCGGGACCTCGCCGGGCAGGCGCTCCAGGCTCGCCAGCGCGTCTCCGTGCAGCTCCGCCGGCGGGGATGTGCACACGACCGTGACCTCGCGACCCGCGTCGCGCAGCAGGCGCGCGACGACGAGCCCGTCGCCGCCATTGTTGCCGGCGCCGCACACCACCACCGCGGGCCCGTCCGGGTGCAGCCGCTCGACCGCACGCGCGACGCCAGCGCCGGCGCGCTCCATCAGGTCGAGCGACGGCACGCCGCGAACCTCGATCGCCCAGCGGTCGATCGCCCGCATGCGCTCGGCATCGGGCAGGGGCGTCATCCAGTCGGGCAGCGATTCCACGATGAGCGATGCTAATTGGTCGCGCCCCGACGCTCACGCCGGGCTCCCTGCAGCCGGGCGGCCTAACAACCTTGCTCAGAGGCTTCCCCACCCGGCACTTCGTCGCGGAGCGCCGTCCGCGACGCCGGGCGTTTACTCGACCGTGACGGTCTTGGCCAGATTGCGCGGCTGGTCCACGTTCAGGCCGCGCCGGCGCGCGACCTCGTAGGCGAGCAGCTGCAACGGGATAACCGCGAGGATCGGCTGCAGCATCCAGTCGACCGCCGGCACGTAGACGACGGAGTCGGCGTGAGCTGCGATCCGCTCGTCGCCGGCCGTGGCGATCGCGATCACGTGCGCTCCGCGGGCGCGCACCTCCTGTATGTTCGAGACGATCTTCTCCAGCACGGGCGAATCGGTGGCGACGGCGATGACCGGGGTCTGCTCGTCCAGCAGCGCGATCGGCCCGTGCTTCATCTCGCCGGCGGCATACGCATCGGTGGCGATGTAGGAGATCTCCTTCAGCTTCAGCGCCCCCTCCAGCGCGACGGGCAGGCCAATGTGGCGGCCGATGTACAGGAAGAACTCGCTGCGCCAGTGCGCGTCGGCGATGTCCCGTACCTGTCCTTCGATCCCGTCGCCCGCGGCCCCGGTCTCGCCCGTGAGCTCGGCGATGCAGTGCGGCAGGCGCTTGAGCTCGGCCACCAGCTCACTCACGCGCTCGGCCGGCAGCGTGTCCCGCAGCTGCGCGAGGCGCAGGCCGAGCAGGTACATGACCGCGACCTGGCACAGAAACGTCTTCGTCGCCGCCACTCCGATCTCAAGGCCCGCCCGCGTGAACAGCACGCCGTCTGAGTCGCGCGTGGCCTGCGAGCCCATCACGTTGGTGACCGCCAGCACCCGCGCGCCGCGCTCGCGCGCCATCCGCATCGCCGCGAGCGTGTCCGCGGTCTCGCCGGACTGGCTGATCCCGACCACGAGATCGCCCGGGCCGAGCACCGGGTTGCGGTAGCGGAACTCCGAGGCGATGTCCATCTCGACTCCCAGCCGCGCCCACTCCTCGATCGCGTAGCGCCCGATCAGGCCGGCGTGGTAGGAGGTGCCGCAGGCGACGACCACGACCCGGCGCACGTCTGCGAGCAGCGCCTCGTCCAGCGCCCCCTCCTCGTCCAGGTCCACGCCGTCCCCCGCGGCGGTGCGGTCGGCGATCGTATCGGCGACCGCGTCGGCCTGTTCGTGAATCTCCTTGAGCATGAACGTCTCATAGCCGTCCTTCTCGGCTGTGTCCTCGTCCCAGTCGACCGCTTCGACCGGCCGCTCGAGCTCCTCGCCCGCAGGGGTCGTGATCGTGACGCCGTCGGGCCTGAGCACGACGATCTCGTCGTTGTCCAGGAACTGCACCCGCCTGGTGTGCGCCAGGAACGCCGGCACGGCCGAGGCGACGAACTGCTCGCCCTCGCCCCGGCCAACGATCAGCGGGCACTCGCGGCGAGCGCCTACGAGCACCTCTGGCTCGTCGAGGCTCATCGCCACGAACGCATAGTGACCCTCCAGCTCTGCGTATGCGGCCCGCACCGCGTCCGGGAGATCGCCGTCGTAGTGGGATGCGATCAGGTGCGCGATCACCTCGGCGTCGGTCTCTGAGGTGAAAACGCTGCCCCCGGCGCCAAGACGCTCCTTCAACGCCATGTAGTTCTCGACGATCCCGTTCACGACCACGTGCAGGCGATCCTCGGAGTCGCAGTGGGGGTGGGCGTTCGCCTCGCTGACGCGCCCATGGGTCGCCCAGCGCGTGTGGCCGATGCCGGTGGTGGCCGGCATCGCCGCGACCGCCACCGCGCCGCCATCCCGGACCGCGGCGGCTTGCCCGTCGAGCTTGACCTGCAGCGCACCCAGGTTGCCGACCGCGCGGACCGACTCGATGCGACCGTCTTCGATGACCGAGATCCCCGCCGAGTCATACCCCCGGTACTCCAACCGTCTCAGCCCACCGAGCAGCAGCTCGCGAACTTGACGCCCGCCTGCCCGCTTACCGTTGCCGACGTAACCGACGATCCCGCACATCGGTCGAAGATATCAGCGGCTTGGCATCCAACTTGGGCGATTGGACAGTTATTCGGGTCTGTCGGAGGATGGGAGGAAGGAAGGAAGGATGTATTCGGTCGGCTCAGTCAGGCCAGCTCGCTCGCTTCAAAGCTCAGTCAGGCCAGCTCGCGCTGGACCAGCTCAACCAAGCGCTCACAGACCGCCCGCGCCTCGTCCTCGCTGGGCGCCTCGACCATCACGCGCACGAGCGACTCTGTCCCGCTCGGGCGGACCAGCACCCGCCCGCGCCCAACCAATGCCTTGTTCTCGGCTTGGACAGCGGCGGTGACAGCGTCCGCGCGGTGCAGCGCCTCGCGATCGCGCACCCCGACGTTCACCAGGCGCTGGGGCAGCTTCGCCATCGCGCCGCGCTCGCGCAGGTCCGCGCCCCCGAGCGCCTCGAGCGTCAGCAGGGCGCCGGCGATCCCGTCGCCCGTGCGGTTGAACCCCAGCTCGATCAGGTGTCCGGATTGCTCGCCGCCCAGCGTCCAGCCACGCGCCAGCAGCTCCGCCAGGACGTAGCGATCGCCGACCTGCGTGCTCGCCACCTCGATCCCGGCGCCGTCCATCGCCGTGTGAAAGCCGTAGTTGGTCATCACCGTCACGACCACCCCGTCGCCCGGCAGGCGCCCGGCGGCGCGCAGATGCAGTGCCGCGAGCGCCATCAGCTCGTCGCCGTCGACCACCTCTCCGGCGCCGTCCACCGCGAGCACGCGATCGCCGTCGCCGTCGAACGCGAACCCGAGCGCGTGCCCGCCGGCCAGCACTCGCTCAGCCAGCCGCTCGATGTGCGTGGAGCCGCAGTCGCGGTTGATGTTGCGCCCGTCGGGGCTGTCCGCAACCGTGGTCACACTCGCCCCGAGCCGCCTGAATATCTCGGGCGCGACCTCGTAGGTGGCGCCGTTGGCGCAGTCCAATACGACGTCCAGCCCCGCGAGGTCCAGGTCGGCGAAGCGTGTGTGCAGCTCGCGCAGGTAATCCTCGCCCGCGCCGCGCAGCTCGCGGATGCGCCCAATAGTGGGCGGTCCCGTGGGCGATCCCGCCTTGGCCGCACGCGCCGTCCCGGCCTGCCCGCTCGCCGCTCGTTCCAGCTCGCGCTCGATCTCGAGCTCGGTCTCGTCGCTCAGCTTCAGGCCGTCGGCGCCGAAGAACTTGATCCCGTTGTCTGCAAACGGGTTGTGCGAGGCCGACAGCACCGCGGCCAGATCGAAGCCGTAGCGCGCGATCAGCAGCGGCGCGGCGGGCGTCGGCAGCACCCCGCCCAGCAGCGCGTCTCCCCCGGCCGCGGCCACGCCCGCCGCGACGGCGGCCTGCAGCATCTCGCCCGACTCGCGCGTGTCGCGCACGATCAGCACCTGCGGGCGCTCGGCCTGCGTGAGCCGCGTCGCAGCAGTGGCCAGCCCGAGCGCCAGCTCGGCGCTCAGCAGCTCACCGGCCACGCCTCGCACACCATCGGTGCCGAACAGCTTGCGGGTCATCTGATTGCTGGCGACGGCGACATCGGAGAAACCTCCACCCTGGCGAGCCCTCGTTCCCGACCGGCGGTCGGCGGCGGCTGGGCCTGTCAGCGCTTCGAGAACTGCGGCCGCTTGCGCGCCTTCTTCAGGCCGGCCTTCTTGCGCTCCTTCGCGCGCGAGTCGCGCGTCAGGAATCCCCTGCGCTTGAGCTCGCCGCGCAGGTTCGGGTCCGCCTCCAGCAGCGCCCTGGAGACGCCGTGGCGCAGAGCGCCCGCCTGTGCGGAGATGCCGCCTCCGTGCAGGCGCGCGATCACGTCCATGCGCTCCTGGTAACCGACCGTCTCGAGCGGCTGGCGAATGTTGCGCTGCAGCGTGATCCGCGGAAAGTGCTCCTCCAGGACGCGGCCGTTGACCAGATACGTGCCGGTGCCCGGTCGCAGCGTCACTCGCGCGATCGCTGTCTTGCGCTTGCCGGTCGCCCGATACCTCGCCCCGGAGGCGAGATCGATCGCTGCCGTCGAGATCGGCTCCGCCAGCACCTCCTCGTCCTGGAGGAGCAGCTCGCTCTCGGCCTCGGCGGCCTCGATCTCCTCATACGCCTCGGCGACGCTCGCGTAGGGATCGGCGGGATCGATGTTGCGACCCAGCGGGTCCACGCCCTCGGGGACTATGTCCACTTCGAGATGCGCTCCCGGAACTGCGGGCTTCTCCCGCGGCTTGGGCTCCTCCTCGATCTCCTCCTCGTCCTCCTCGACAGCCTCCTCAGCGATCTCCTCTACCACAGCCTCCGCGACCAACTCCTCAGCGATCTCCTCTACCACAGCCTCCGCGACCAACTCCTCAGCGATCTCCTCTACCACAGCCTCCGCGACCAACTCCTCGACGATCTCCTCCACCAACTCTGCCTCCGCGCGCTCCTGAGCCGCCTCCAGCGGCGCGTCCTCGGCGGACCCTGCGATCTCGGTCGCCTCCTCGGTCGGAACGGCGTTGCCGGGGATCGGCTCGAACTCCTCGACCTCCTCGCCGGAAGGCTCGGCAGCGGGGTGCTCCTGCGCCTCCTCGAATGCCTCCAGCGGCGCGTCCTCGGCGGACCCGGCGATCTCGGTCGCCTGCTCGGTCGGCACCGCATGCTCGGCGGGCGTCTCCTCGGCGGGCGTGTCAGGCGTCTCGTCGTCGTCGGCCATATCTAGTCCTCCGCGGAGCCTCCGGCTCCGCGTTCTGATGGCGACGGCCGGCGTCCAGCCGACCGTGAGTCTATCTCCAGCGGTTGCGGCTTCTGCGCGGTGTGCGGGTGCTCTGGGCCGGCATAGATCTTGAGCTTCGTGATCTGCCTGCGCGCGAGCCGGTTGCGGGGCATCATCCCTTTCACAGCCAGTCTTATGATCTCCTCCGGCCGCCTGGCCTGCATCTCCTCGAACGTCCGCGAACGCAGTCCGCCCGGATAGCCCGAATGGCGGTAGTAGCGCTTGTCGGTGCGCTTGCTCCCGGTGACGGCGACCTTCTCCGCATTGATCACCACGACGAAGTCGCCCGTGTCAATGTGCGGCGTGTACTCGGGCTTGCGCTTGCCCCGCAGCACGTCTGCGATCTGCGTCGCGAGCCGGCCCAGCGTCTTGCCGTTGGCGTCGACCACCAGCCAGTTGCGCTCACGGTCGGTCGGCTTGGCCACATATGTCTTCGTCGAGGGAGTCATCGCGTAAAAAAGGCCGCACGTCAGCGCGCGGCGCGGCAAACATCATAGGCGATTACTCCCACTCGATGGTCCCCGGCGGCTTGGACGTGATGTCCAGCACAACCCGGTTGACCTCGCGCAGCTCGTTGATCATGCGCGAGGCGATCATCTCCAGCAGGTCGTACGGCAACCGGGCCCAGTCGGCGGTCATTGCGTCATCGCTCGTCACAGCGCGGATGACGACGACGTATCCGTACGTGCGCTCGTCTCCCTGTACGCCGACGGTCCTGACGTCCGGGAGCACGCAGAACGACTGCCACAGCTCGCGATACAGCCCCGCCCGGCGGATCTCCTCCTGCAGGATGTGATCGGCCTCGCGCAGCACGTCCAACCGCTCCTTGGTCGCTTCGCCGCCGACGACCCTGATCGCCAAGCCCGGCCCGGGGAACGGCTGGCGCCAGACCAACCGCTCGGGCAGGCCCAGCTCGGTGCCGACGGCGCGCACCTCGTCCTTGAACAGCGCCCGCAGCGGCTCGACCAGCTCGAAGGACAGGTCGTCGGGCAGACCGCCGACGTTGTGGTGGGACTTGATCGTCGCCGCCCCCGTGCCGCCGCCGGACTCGATCACGTCGGAGTACAGCGTTCCCTGGACCAGGAATCGGACCGGGTGGGCGGGTCCGAGTCCCTCGCCCTCGTCTGTGTCCGCGCCCGTCCCTGCGCCTGCGCCCGCGAGCTTCGTCGCCTCCTCCTCGAACACCCTGATGAACTCAGTCCCGATCGCCTTGCGCTTGGCCTCCGGCTCGGTGACGCCGCGCAACTTCTCCAAGAACCTCCTCTCCGCGTCAACCGCCACAAGCGGAACCCCGAACGTGTCCCTGAACGCGCCGATCACCTGCTCGCCCTCGTCCTTGCGCATCAGCCCGTGATCGACGAACACGCACGTCAGCTGATCTCCGACCGCGCGGTGCACGAGCAGCGCCGCCACCGAGGAATCGACCCCGCCCGAGAGCCCGCAGATCACCTGCCCGTCGCCCACCTGCGCGCGGATACGCGCGATCTGGTCCTCCACGATCCCCGCCGCCGACCAGCTCCGCTCGCAGCCGCACACCTCCGTCAGAAACCTCGTCAGTATCTGCTGCCCGTATGGCGTATGCACGACCTCGGGATGGAACTGAATCCCGTATATGTCGTGCTCGGCGTCCTCGACCGCCGCCACTGGCGAGACGCTCGAAGACGCCAGTGCCGTGAACCCGGGCGGCGGCTCGATCACGGTGTCCCTGTGCGACATCCAGCACGTCTGCTCTGCCGGCATCCCCGCCAGCAGCACTCCTCCCTCTCTCACCCTCAGATCCGAGCGGCCGAACTCGCCTACCTCCGCCTGCTGAACCCGTCCGCCGAGCTCGTGCACGAGCAGCTGCATCCCGTAGCAGATGCCCATCACCGGCACCCCCAGCTCCAGCAGCCCACGCTCCAGACGTGGCGCCCCCTCGGCATACACCGAAGCTGGCCCGCCCGAGAGAATGATTCCGCGCGGCTTGCGCCGCTCGATCTCCCGCAGCGGCGTATGACTCGGCAGCAGCTCACTGAACACCCCGCAGTCGCGCACTCTCCTTGCGATCAGCTGGCTGTACTGACCGCCGTAATCGAGCACGATCACCTCCTCCGTGGCTGCGGGCGTGGCGCTCGGCTGCTCGGCGACGGGGTCGGGCGTCGTGAGCGCGGTGTCAGTCATTGACGAGGGCGGCTGCCTTGCCGTTGACTGCCCCCATGCCGACGGCCTGGTCGCGCTGCAGCGCCTTGCCCTCGGTCTGCAACGCAGGCGCGATCACGACCTCCGCGCGGTTGAACTCGGCGAGGTCCTTGTGCCCGCATGTCGCCATCGACGTGCGTAGCCCGCCGAACAGGTTGAATGTGCCGTCGTTCTCGCGCGCCGGACCGACCACGATCTCCTCGAGCGTTCCGTTCTGCGTGGTCGCCACGCGCGCGCCGCGAGGCAGGCTCGGGTGAAACGTCGCCATGCCCCAGTGAAAGCCCCTGCCCGGCGCCTCGTACGCACGCGCGAGCGGCGAGCCGATCATCACCGCGTCCGCGCCCAGCGCGATCGCCTTGGACACGTCACCGCCGTTACGCATGCCGCCATCGGCGATCACCTGACAGTACTCCCCCGTCTCCAGCATGTGCGTCGACCGCGCGTGCGCCACGTCGGCGATCGCGGTCGCCTGCGGCACCCCGATCCCGAGCACGCCCCTGGTCGTGCACGCCGCGCCCGGCCCGACGCCAACGAGCACGCCCGCCGCGCCGGTGCGCATCAGGTGCAGTCCTGTGTGGTAGGAGGCGCACCCGCCGACCACGACCGGCACGTCGAGGCTGGGGATGAACTCCTTCAGGTTCAACGGCGTCGACACGGTCGAGACGTGTTCGCCGGAGACGACCGTCCCCTGGATCACGAGCACGTCCAGGCCCGCCTCCAGCGCCAGCTCGTAGTGGTCGCGCACGCGCTGAGGCGTCAGCGAGGCCGCAACGACGACTTTCTGCCCCTTGATCTCCGCGATCCGCCTGGAGATCAGCTCGGGCTTGACGGGCTCGGAGTAGATGTTCTGCATCTCGCGAGTTGCGATCTCCTTGGGCAGCTGCGCGATCCGCTCCAGCTGCTCCTCGGCGTCCTCGTAGCGGGTGAATATACCCTCGAGGTTGAGCACCGCCAGCCCGCCCAGCCTGCCGATTATCCCCGCGGTCTCGGGCGAGACGACGCCGTCCATGGCCGATGCAAGCATCGGCAGCTCGAACTGGTAGGGACCGAGCTTCCAGGAGATGTCGATGTCGTCGGGATCGCGCGTGCGCCGCGAGGGCACGATCGCGATGTCGTCGAACCCGTATGCCTGGCGACCCTTCTTGCCGCGCCCGATCTCTACCTCCATCATGTGATCCTTGCAATCGGTGCGGACGAAAAGACCCCGCGCACGGCGGGGCCTGTAGAGGGCCGGGGAGCGGCCGAGACGAGCTTGTCGCAGACAGCAGTCAAGTGAGTCCGAGCATAGCAACGGCCCGCTCTTCAAGGGGACCCCGCGACCGCGATCAACAACCGACCCCGGGCCCGGGCACGCGGTCTCGGCCCTTCCGCCCTCGGATATGCTCGATTGATATGTCTGAGCAGCCGCCCCAGCGCTATGACCCGCACGCGATCGAGGCCCGCCGGCAGGCCGCCTGGCGTGCGGGTGACGTATTCGCCACGCCGTCCGTCGATGCCCAGGAGTCTTCGATTCCTCGCCCGCGCCGCTACATCAAGCCCTCCGCCCCGTTCACCTCGGGCAACATCCACATCGGCCACGTCCGCTCCTACTCGATCGGGGATGCCTACGCGCGCTTTCAGCGTGCGCGCGGAGAGGACGTGCTGTTCGCATTCGGATTCGACGCCTTCGGGCTGCCGGCCGAGCTGGGGGCGATCGAGCGTGGCGAGTCCCCGAGCGACTGGGTAGCCCGCTGCGCCGAGCACATGACCGGCCAGCTGCAGCGCCTGGGGTATTCGTTTGACTGGACCCGCACGTTCCTGAGCTCGGACGCACTCATGTATCGCTGGTCGCAGTGGCTGTTTCTGAGGCTGCTGAACGCAGGGCTCATATACCAGGGAACGGGCGCCGTGGACTGGTGCGACACCTGTCAGACGACCCTCGCCACGATCCAGGTAGAGCCCGGCGGTCTGTGCTGGCGCTGCCACAATCCCGTGCGCCTAACCCAGCGCCCGCAGTGGTATCTGCGCATCAGCTCCCACCTGCAGGAGAACGACCGGCGCCTGGACGAGCTGGCTGACAGCGGGATCTGGGACGAGGTGGCGCTGTCCAGTCAGCGGTTCGTGCTCGGGCGCGTCGACGGGGTCGAGGTCGATCTCGTGGGCGATCTCGTGGGCGCGGACGATTCGGATGCGGACTACTCGGACGGCATGCCGCGCGCGCGCGCGGCCAACGATTCCGAGCACCTATCCTCCGCGCCCTCCGAGCCGTCGTCGACATCCTCGCAGCCCTCCGAGCCGTTCACGCCCGAGCCACAGTCCAGCGGCGGCGAGACGCTGACAGCGTTCACCCCGCACGAGGACGCAGTCGCGCTGGCGCGATTCGTGCTGGTCTCCCCTCGACACCCCGGCGCCGAGCGCTGGATCGTCGATCCCACCGTGCGCGAGCGTCTGGAGGACCTGCGCTCGGGGGGCCTGGAGCGCGACGCGCGCGACGCCGAGGCGATCCCGCTGATCGACACCGCTCGCACACTCCCCTCCCCGGCGACCGGCGACGCCATGCCGGTGCTGATCTCGCCCATCGTGGACGGACGGTTCGGCGCGACCGCGGTCCTCGGCATCCCCGCACGCGACCGCACGGACGCGCTGATCGCCGCACGTCTGGGGCTGGAGGTGGACGCGTCGGTGGACGCGGCCGACTCCGGCGAGAACCAACCCGGCGACACCATGGACAGTCCGCCGGTGCAGGGAATCCGCCCGGCAGTGCGCTACCGCGCGAACGACTTCACGATCTCCCGCCAGCGCTCGTGGGGAACGCCGATCCCAATCATCTACTGCGAGGGCGATTGTGGTGCGATGCCCGTACCCGATGAGCAGCTGCCGGTGCTGCTGCCCCTCGATCTGATCCCCACGGGGATCGGCAACCCGCTGGCCGAGCGTGAGGACTTCGTCGCAACGACCTGCCCGAGCTGTGGCGGGCCCGGACGGCGCGAGACCGACACCCTGGACTGCCATTTCGACGCTCTGTGGCTGTGGGTGCCGGTGTGCGTGCCGCCGTCCGAGCGCGAGCGCCCGCTGGATGAGATATTCGCGTTGGAGGACCTGCGCGCATGGCTGCCGTCCGAGCGCGTGGTCGCCGGGTCGGACAGCGGGAACTTCGTGTTCGACCAGCGGATCGTCACCAAGGCGCTGCGCGACATCGGGCCACTGGCGTTCCTGACCGACGGCGAGCCGTTCGCGGGGTGTCTGTTTCACGAGATGGTCATCCGCGACGGGCGCAAGATGTCCAAGCACCTCGGCAACGTCGTCGATCCGGATGAGCTCGTGGGTCGCTACGGCGCCGACACCGTGCGGCTGGCGACGCTGTATGCCGCCGGTCCGCAACGCACGCTGAACTGGAGCGATTCGGCCGTCCTGCGCTGCCATCGATTCCTCAACCAGGTCTGGGAGTTCTCACAGAGCCGGCTCGCTACGGCCACCGGCGAGTCCGTCGAGGAAGATCGGGGCGCAGGCGAGAACGCCACCGCCGCAGCGGACGGTCAGATCAGAGACATGACCGAGCATCTGCGCGTGCGCCTGCAGAAGTGGTGCGACGCCGCGGTGGAGCGCACCACCGAGGACATGGCCAACCTGGAGATGCATGCCGCCGTGCGCAACGTCATGCGCCTGTTCGACCGGATCAAGGATTACGAGAAGCGCGTGCGTCAGCGCACGGACACGTTGGCGGCGGCGGACCTTCAGGCTCTGCTGAGCGCCCTGGGGGTGCTCACGCAGCTGCTGGCGCCGCTCGCGCCGCACATCGCCGAGGAGCTGTGGATCGCGTTCGGTAACGACGGCGACACACAGACGCCGTGGCCTGTCGTATCTTCTCTGGAGCCGGCATGAGCCCGCCCAGCCCCTCATCGAGCAGCGGCCCCGTCGAGGAGTCGCGCGAGCAGACACGCTCGTGCGCGACGGGCCTGGTCTGCCACCGTTGCGACCGCCACTATCCGCTGAGCGAAACGGTGTTCGCGTGCCCGGACTGCGGCAAGGGCCTGGACGTCGCCTACGACTACGAGCTGGCGGCGCGTCACTTCAAGGAGGTCCCCAGCGGCCAGCGTCCCCAGAACATCTGGCACTTCGAGGAGCTGCTGCCGATCGTTGACGCGCACGCGCAGGCGCGCGTGGGGCGCTACGCCGGCTACACCCCGCTGATCCATGCCGACCGGCTGGGCGCGGAGCTGGGCCTGAGCAACCTGTACCTCAAGGACGACTCCACCTCTCGCCCCAGCCTCTCCTACAAGGACCGCGTCGTGGCGATGTCTCTCGCGCGCCTGTTAGAGCTCGGCCGGGAAGAGATCGGCTGCGTCTCCACCGGCAACGTCGGCACCGCCGTTGCCTCGCTCGCAGCCAAGGCGGGGGTCGACGCATACGTGTTCTATCCCAACCGCCTGGAGGACATGAAGGCGCGCGCGTGCGCAGCGCTCGGCGCGAAGGTCTGCCAGGTGCAGGGCAACTACGACGAAGCCAACCGCCGCTGCCGCGAAGTCGCCGCCGCGACAGGCATGGAGTTCGCCAACATCACCCTGCGCCCGTTCTATGCGGAGGGCGCCAAGACCGCGGCGTTTGAGATCGTCGAGCAGCTTGACTGGCAGGCGCCCGACCACATCGTCACCGCTGCCGCGGGCGGCACCCTGTCATCGCGCTTGCACAAGGGCCTGGGGGAGCTGCAGCTGCTGGGGCTCTCCGAGACCGAGGAGACGCGCATCCACATCGCCCAGCCCAGCGGCTGCAACCCGATCGCAACGGCGATCCTCGCCGAGGAGGCCGAGATCCACGCCGTCACGCCGGAGACCGCCGCGCACTCGCTGGCGATCGGCGCGCCCGGCGACGGCTACCTGGTGATCGACGCGGTGCGTAAACGTGGCGGCACTGGGGGCTTCGCCTCAGACCCTGAGATCTTCGCGGGCATCGATCTGCTGGCCAGCACCGAGGGCCTGCTGACCGAGCCCGCCGGCGGTACGACGATCGCAGTGCTGGAGAAACTCGCTCGTAAAGGCACGTTCGCGGCGGATGACACGGTCGTGGCGATCATCACCGGCAACGGCCTGAAGACGCTCGACGACCATCCGCCCAAGCCCTGGCCGGATAAGATCGACTGCGAGCTCGACGCGATGCTCGCTGCGCTCGAGCAGCTCGGGCGCACGCCCAGCCCGGTTGCGGCGTAACGCGAGCGGGCGACTCTCTCCTGCGCAGGTGTAGCGCCAGTGATCGGACGGCGCGGGCGCTACGCGGACCGGCTCAGGCAGCGCGCGGCAGCGCGCCCGGCAGCGGACCCACCCCGAGCAGGTCGCGAACCTGCAGTTCGATCCGACCGCCTAACCAGGGCACGTGACGGCTGGCGATCATTGCGCGCGAGGCCAGTACCACGGCGGCGCCGGCGGGCAGCGCACGTGGGTCCCGTGCGGGCAGCCCCGCGATTGGGCGCAGCGAGCGAGGAACGAGTGCCGTGGCCGCGTAGCCGAGCAGGCGAAACGCCGGCGCGAGCGGCGCCAAATATGCCCCGGGCAGCTGCGGACGGCGCACGAACGCAATCGTGGCGGCGGCGTCCCTGCTGGAGCAGAGCGAGGGCAGCACGGCGGCGAAGTAGTCGCGATAGGCCTCCAGCGAGTCGGGGATCATTGTCCTGGGAATCTCCATCAGCTCAGCCGCAGCGACCTGCTCCCCCAAGTAGCGATTCTGCTCCTCCTCGCTGAGATGCCCGCCGTAGGCACGGTAGCCGGCCAGGAAGGAGTGGACCTCAACGCAGTGCACCCACAGCAGCGTGGCTGGATCGCCGGCCGAGAACGGCCGATCTGTGACCCGATCGACGCCCTTGACACGACTGTGCAGGCGCCTCACCCGTGCGGCGGCCTCGTGCGCGGTACGGGTGTCGCCGAACGTCACCGCATGGATATAGGCACTGGTCCCGCGCAGACGGCGAAGCGGATCCGAACGGAAGTCCGAGTACTGCGTCACTCCCGCCATCGCCAGCGGATGCAGAGCCTGGATCAACAGCGCCCGTAGACCACCGACGAGCATGACCGGGTTGGAATGCACCCTCCACGTGACGCTCCCGGGCCCGAACAGGCCGTGATCGACAGACCGGGTACTGGACGCCACGCGATGCTTACCCTCAGTCATCTCGCCCGAAATACTAGAAGACCCGCTGTGGCGGTGACATCAGTGGTCTCAATCCATCGTCAGCGGCCCCTCCGCGGACCCGCTGAGGAACTGGCGCACGAACGGGTTCTCCGAGGAGAACATCCGCTCGGCGTCGCCCGCCTCCACGATCCGCCCGCGCCACAAGAGCGCTATGTACTCGCCGATCTGGCGCGCCGAGGCGATGTTGTGGGTGACCACGATGTACGTCCCCCCATAGAGGGTGTGCATCTCCTGGATCAGGTCGCACAGCAGCGCCGTGCGCACCGGATCCAAGCCCGAGTCGGGCTCGTCGAAGATCACGATGTCTGGCTCCATCACCAGCGCGCGGGCGAACCCGGCGCGCTTGCGCATGCCTCCGGACAGCTGCGCAGGCATGTAGTCGATCGCCTCCATCAGCCCGACGTCGGACAGGCGCTGCTTGACGATCACAGCGATCTGCGCCTCGGGCATGTCGGTGTGCTGGCGCAGCGGGAACGCGATGTTGTCGAACACCGACATCGATCCGAACAGGGCGCCGTCCTGGAACAGCACGCCGATCTTGCGCCGCAGGGCCAGCAGCTTGGGCAGCGTCAGGCTCGGGACCGACTGCCCTTTGACGACGACGTCACCCGAGTCCGGGAACATCAGCCCGATTATGTGCTTGATCAGCACGCTCTTGCCGGTCCCCGACGGACCCAGCACGACGGTGACCGTCTCGTCCGGGATCGCCAGGTTCAGGCCGTTCAGCACCGGTGCTCCGCCCAGCCGCTTGTGCACGTCCAGGCAGCGGATCGACCAGCGCTCGTCGCCAGGCGTGCCGAGCAGGTCCACCTCGCTCGAGTGATACTCGAACTCGTCGGACAGCCCAGCGGACGTGTCCTCTGGCAGCTCCTCAGGCGTCATTTGGATGGGGTGGGGGCCGAATAGGTCACGTGCGGATACTGGCTGCTCTGGCCATTGAAGCTGAACGGGCCCTGCTTGTTGCACGCCGGCGCCGGTACTTCGTTGGGGGCTTCCGGCGCGTTGGCGATGTGGAACTTGATCAGGTCTTCGATCAGGCTTTCAGAGATCGTTTCGTTCGCCGGCCCGCTCACCGACGGCGCCGAGTCAGCGCACGAGCCGCTTTCGAACACCTGCAGCCCGCCGTTGCCCAGCGCGCGGAACGCCCCGGGCTGGAAGTAGGGGTTGGCGCGGTTTATGCCGATCCGTTTGGTGTAGATCGCAAGGCTTTCCGGACCCAGGATCTGCATCGAGCGCAGGTAGTGCAGCGGCGGGCCCTGGTTCTGTGTGTTGCTGTTGCCGAGGTGGGCCTGTGTGGAGGCGGTGAAGTTGGCGAAGAACGCCTGCAGCTCGGGTATGTACTCGCCCGCGAACTGCAGGAACGGATCGAAGTTGTGCAACACCGGGCGAATGTTTTCCAGCAGCGGCACGGTCAGATCGGTCACCGGCTTGACCTCCGGCAGCCCCTTCTTCGCGGCGCTCGTCAGCGGTCCGAGCGCGGTCAGGAAGCGGTTGAATTGGGGGGCGAACGGCTTGGTCGCCTCCAGCAGCTTTGAGAGCTGAATCTCGGTCGGGCGGAATTCGTCCAGGAACGGGTTGGCGATCGTGGAGAACTTGTCGAATTCTTTGAACGCCACCGTCGAGTTGTGCTCAAACGCGGGGAACACCTTGAAAGCGTCGGCGAACGCCTGGCTCTCTTCGGCCGCCGCGTGGAAGGTCCGCTCGCCGTTGACGAACAACCCTTCGAACTGCCGGTCGCGCCCGGCGAGCGCGTCGAACACAACGCCCGTGTTCTTGATCAGCGCCGTCACCGCGCCTTCCTGGGAGGCCAGGATGCCCACCAGCTGGTTGGCGTGTTCGGCGAACGGCTGCAGCTCGGCGAAGTCGGAGTTGATCTGTTCGCCGCGGCCGGTGATCCCTTCCGCGACGGCCTGCTGCCACACGCCGAAGTCCTTGCGCGTCTTGGCATTGAACAGCGACAGGATGTCGTCGAGCGTCACCGACGGTTCGACCTGGCTGTACGGCAGCCTGCCGCCATCGGGCAGGAACGGCCCCGCGCCCAGCGATCCATGATCGCGCTCGGGGATCAGCTGCACGTAGGTCTCGCCCAGCAGCGTCTTCTGGCGCAGGATCGCGTGCATGTCGGCGCGGATCGGCGCGTACTCGCTTGAGAGTTCCAGCGTCGCGACGGTACGACCTTCCTTGCCCAGTTTCAGCGCGACCACGTGCCCGACGTCGACCCCTGAGATGCGCACGTCCGACTGTTCGGCCAGCGCGAGCGCGCGCGGGAACGCGACCGTGAACTGGTAGTTCTTCGGTTTCAGCGGCACCGGCCCGCCGAAGGACTCCCACAGGTACAGCAGCAGCCCGAAGCAGCTGAGCGCGAACAGAACGATCACGAGGATGTTGCCGAGCGTGGGGGCGCGCTTCTGCATCTCAGCTCAGCCCTTCGCTCCGAACGCGGGCGCGTTCAGCCCGGAGAACACGCCGGCGGCGGGCGCCTTGGAGGAGCCGCGCGCGACGGATGCCGCGGCGCCTTCGAGGATGCCGGCGTTCTGACACGCCGCTTTCGACGGCGGGTTGACGAGGCCGACGAGGATGTTCACCGTCGGGTTGATCGTCGCGACGGGCGCGAGCAGCGGCAGCACTTTGCAGTTCAGATACACGAGGCTGCGCCCGAGCACCCCGTTGGCGTCGGCCGAGCTGACGACGCTGTTGAGGTTGTGCGAATCCCAGTCCAGGAAGAACAGGAAGCCGCCGGCGTTCTTGCCGGGGTTGTAGGCGATCTCGTTGAAGAATTCGTTCAGCACCGAGAAGCTGCTCGCGAGCTTGGGGAACGAGGCGGCCAGATCCGTCAGGCTGGGCTGGAGCGCCGTGATCGTGGGCAGGATTTCGCGCGCGAACGGGCGGATGTCGTTCTTGAAGATCGGCGTGGTGGTTTTGAACGATACGCGCGAGGCTTCCTCGGCGGGGGCAAGAGCGGTGGCGAACGGGTGCAGATCCTTGAGCGCCGGCCCGACCTGGTCGAACGCCGTTGCGATCTTGCCGAGCCCCTGTTCGGTCTTGCCCAGCGCGCCCGGCAGCAGCCGCAGCGTGCCCTGCACGCTCTGATCCTCTTCGCCGAAGACTTTGAACACCGCATTCGAGGACTGGATCAGGTCTGCCAGTTGCGTGTCGCTGTCGCCGAACGCTTCCATCAATATCTTGAAGTTGTGGATCGCGTTCGCGACGTCGGCGTGGCGTGTTTCGAGTTCCTGGGCGATCAGCTGCGCGTCGCGCGCGAGCGGGTCGAAGCGCTTGAGCGTCGCCGAGAAGGCCTTGCCGTTGTCCTTGAACCCTTCGCCCGCGCCTGCCAGCAGCAGCTGCAGGTAGGCGCGCGTTTCGGTGTCCAAGCCCGCGAGAAGTTCGTCGAGGTCGATGTCGGGGGCGGTCTGCGCCAGCGGGATCGTTTCGCCGCTCTCCAGACGACCCGAGGAGGGATCGCCCGGGTTGACCTCGATCGTGATGTCCTGCAGCTGCGTCTTGGGTCGCAGCAGCAGCGTCGCGTCGCGGTAGATCAGCGCGTATTTGGGGACGACTTTCATGGTCACGACTGCGACCCCGTTGAGCAGGTCCACGCTCGCGACTTCGCCGATCTTCGCGCCCGCAATCGTGACCGCCTGGCCCTGCCCCGGGGTCACCGCCTGGGCGGTCTGGAAATCGGCCTTCAGCGTGAAGTAGTTGTGACCCAGCACCGGCACCCAGCTCGGCAGCTTGAGGTTCTCGTGCGCGAGGATGTAGCCTCCGACCAGCGCGGCGATCACGATCATCGTCACGACCGCGACGAACGCCCGGCGGTAGCGCTCGATCTGTTCGCGGACGCTCAGCCCGCCCTCGTGACTGCTCTCGGCGGGCGCCATCAGCCACCGCTCCCATCGGCCGGTCCCTGCGACAGCGGGCCGTTGAATTCGGGCAGCGCCTGCGTGTCGCAGGGCACGAGCGGTTGATACGACGGCTCTTGCGCCGGGTAGGCCGGGCGCGTGCCCAGCGGCTGCAGCGGCGCGTGGGCGAGCAGCGGCACGCCTTTCAGCGTGGTGCCAAGGATCGACGTCGGACCCGACTTGACAGTCTGGCCACTGTTGCCGACCAGGAAGTGCACCATCGTGCCGTTGCCGTCGAAGCTCTGGCCGATGCCCGCCAGGCCGGTGAACGCATACCAGAACTCCTTGTAGACTTCCACGCCCGAAGTGCTCGCCCCGTCCTGCAGCTTGGTGTTACCGGCCGGGTAGAACACTTTGGTCAGGCACTTGCTGAACGCGTCGGTCTGCTTGTAGAACGGCACCGATTCGCCGATGAGCTGGGCTAACGTCGGCGCCGCTTCGTTCAGGCCCCGGGCGACCCCGCCGAGCTCGCTCGGCGCGAGCGAGGCCTGCACCTGTTCGATCCATGGCAGCGCGGCGCTGATCGTCGGACCCTGCTGCTTGACGCCCGGGAGGATCGCCGTGGCGAAGGAGCGCACCGAGGGGAGCGCAGCGTGCAGCGAGGTGAGCGCCAGATCGGCGCTGTGCAGCGCCCCGGGCAGGCGCGCGATCGTGGCCCTGAGGCTCGGGGCCTGGGCGGCGAAGGAGGCGAAGAAGGCGTTGAAGTTGGGGACCCATTCGCTCAGCGCCTGCTCGTGCACGTTCAGCGCCGCCGTCACCTTGCCGATCGCCGCGATCAGCTCGGAGAGGTCGTGCGGTTCGGTGCCCGTTATCGCCTGCTGAACGATCCCCGAGCCGCGCAGCGCCGAAGGGGCGCGATGGTAGGTCTGGTTCAGCGCCGCCGCCGCGGTCAGGCCGCGCACTTCGGGGTCCTGTTCGGCGTTTTCGGCGGCGTTCGGCTTGCGCGTCAGCCCGTCGCCGTAGCCCTGCAGGAAGTTCTGCAGGTTGGCGCGCGTGTCGGTGTTCAGCGCGTCGAGCACCTGGTCGAGCTGGACCGGATCGGCGGTCTGGGTGATCGGGATCGTGTGGCCCGAGGAGATCGTCGGCGCCGTCGGGGTGCCCGGCTGCAGTTCGACGAACCAGTTGCCTTCCAGGAACAGCCGCGGGCGGATCTTCAGCGTCGCGTCGGCGTGGATCGGCAGCCCTTTCGGTTCGATTTCCATGTTCACCAAGCCGGCGTTGCCCTCGCGCTGGATCGAGGTGACCGCGCCCACGTCGACGCCGGCGATGCGCACCGGCGTCTTGGGGTGGACGTTGACGGCCGTGGCGAACACCGCCTTCAGGCGGAAGCCGTGTTTGAACGGGATGTGCTTGGTGAAGCCGAAGTACACCGCGATCACGAGCAGCACGAGGAACACGACGCCGACACGCACCGGGTTGGAGCGGCGCAGCTCGACCACCGGGACCTCGTCGTGGCGGCGCCAGAAGCGCAGACGGCTCATGATTTCTTCTTCCCCGTGGACAGCCCCAGGGCCTTGAGCGTCGCGCTCGGGTACTTTTCGCCGAACAGGTCCTGTTCGCGGGAGGTCAGTTCGCGGTTGCTGGTCACGCTGGCGGCAGGCAGATTGCCGGTCACGGACTTGCCCGGTAGGTAGGTCTCATTGCCCGCTTCGCACACCCGCGGCTGACCGGGACCGGCAACGTTCGGGTAGGGGTTGGCGTGCAGGTAGTTGTTGTTGACCGGCATGCCCACGGCGTTCTTTTCGACCGACGGCCCGTTCGCCGGCGCCGAGGAGGGAAAGCCCTCGGCGTTGGGGCCGTTGGGGGAGAGCACGACCGCCGCGCGCGCCAGCGTGCCGATGCCGATGTTCTCCGACTGCAGGTTCGCGATGTTGCGGAACGCCAGCGTCAGGTAGTTGCAGTAGGACTGCGCGGGCGCGATCCCGGCGAGCAGCGGCTCGCCGATTTCGGCAGTCTGGGTGAGGTCTTCAAGGCCGAGCGTCACGACCGGGTTCTGGGCGAACGCCTGAAACGCCTGCGAGGATTCGGCCACGACCTGGTTCAGGGCGGTGGCCGCGCGCAGGTTGACCGCGCCCACCGCGAAGGCGTGACCCAGCTGCGGGGCCACGGTGCGCAGGGCGCTCGCACTCGGGCGCAGCAGGCGCATGAACTCAGTGGTCTTTTCGATGAACGGCGCCTCGTAGGGGAGCGAGTACGTCGCTTGCCGCAGCGCCGCAGGGCCGCCCGCGATCGTCTGTTCCAGTGACGGCGCGACGCCCGCCCAGGCCGAGAAGAAGGTGTCGAGCTCGCTGTAGAACGCGGCCTGCGTGTCTGCCACCGGCGCCACCTGCGAGGCGACCCGGTCGAGCGCCGGGAAGAGGTTGCGAAAGTTCGTCTGCGGCGCGGCGAAGTTCGCCAGCACGGGGATCGCGTTGGTCACCAGCGGGCGCAGCGTCGCGATCGTTTCGTTCAGCCCGATCCCGCGGGCGGCGAGGCCGTCGCCGAAGTTGATCGTGTTGTTCTGGATCGCGGTTCTCGTTTTCTGATCGAACATGTTGAACAGCGAGACGATGTCCACCGGTTCGCGCACCTGCGAGACGGGGATCGTCTGACCTGGCTTGAGCGTCTGGCGCGAGGTGCCCTTTTCGAGTTCCAGGTACTTCAGCCCGATCGCCGAGACCGACTGCACGATCGCCTTCGTGTCGGCCGGAAGCGGCTGCACGCTCTTTTCCAGCTTCAGTTCCGCGATCGCCGTGAAGCGGCCGGTGGCGAGATCCTGCTTTGGCGTGAGCGAGCTGATAATCCCCACGCGTGTGCCCGCGATGCGCACCTGATTGGCTTTTTGCAGGCCCGAGGTTTCTGGCAGTTCCACCTTGATGTCGTAGGTCGGGACGAACGGCAGGCCGTTGTTGGCGTTGTAGGACAGGAACACGGCCACGACGACGATCAGTGTCGTCAGCGCCCCGATCAGGAGCGGGCTGCCTGCCAGAGATCCACGACGACGGGGGTTCATGACAACCTCTCCTGCGGACATCCTGGGTACGCAGGACAAGCTGGGCAAGGATTTGAATGCCCACCCACCCCGCGTGGCGTGCTGGCCGAAACGGGGATGCTGGCCGAACCGGGGATGCGAGCGTCAGCGAGTGTCTCCCGGTTTCGGTAGCGAGTGTCTCCCGGCTTCGGTACGCGAGCGACCGAGGACGCAGATCCAGCGCAGTTATGCGTGCCCAGGATCATGGTGTCTCCGTGGGGTCGCAGCTCAACTGCCCGTTGTCAGTGAACGGCGCCGAGCCGTCGGCCGAGGGCTGGGTGGCCGCGCCCGGGCAGCGGCGCAGCTGGCCGGTGGTCAGGCCTTCCAGGCCCTGCTGCGCGCTCGCCGGCGTGAGGTTTTCGTTCGCGCCCAGCTTGAACGAGGGCGTGACCGGGCTGATCCGCGCGTAGTGCCCGTTGGCATCGTAGTAGGCGCTCGCCTGGCCAAACGTGCGGAACGTGCCCTCAAGCTCGGGCGCGTAGGGACCGAAGAAGGCAGTGATCGGCGCCCCTTCCTGCAGCGCTTTTACATTGTCGGGCGAGGCGGTGGTCAGCACCTTCGCGAGCGCCGGCAGCGCCGCAAACGCTTCGGTCAGGTCATTGTCCGCGCCGGGCCTGGAGATCGCCTGGCTGAAGTTGCTCACGACCGGCGTGGCCGTGGTCACGAGCGGACGCAGCTTTGCGAACAGGGTCGTGAGCGCCTGCGTGTTGGGCCTCTGCGCGTTCACCAGCTGCGTGAGCGCGGTGAGCGTTGGCGGCTCTTCGGCGAATACCTTGCTGCCCTGGTTCAGCACCCCCGGCAGCAGCCGCAACGCCCGCGCGAGGCTCGACTGCTGCGAGCCGATTGCCTGGAAGGTCTGATCGGCGTGTTCGACCAGGTCGGTCAGCGATTCCTTGCGCGCCGCGATCGTCGTCAGCGCCTTGGCCGATTCCACGAGGAAGTCCGTGAACGTCGACTGGTCGCGCACCAGCTCGGAGAAGAAGTGGTCGGTCGCCGCGAACGACGGCGCGAAGTATTCGGTCGCCTTGCCCAGCGCCCGGCCCGCCCCGGCGTACTGTTCGGCAGAGCCCTGGATAAACTCCTGCAAACCCTTGCGCGTCGGCGGGTTCAGTGTGTTGAACAGCTGGTCGAGATCGACGACTTCGCGCGTCTCGCTAGCCGGCAACGTCGCTCCCGCCGGCAGCGCCGGGCGGTTGTTGGGACCGGGGGTCAGCGCGACGTAGCGGTTGGCCACGCCCGTCAGCGAGGGCACCCTGATTTCGGAGATCGTGCCTTCGTGCAGCGGCGTCAGCGAGGATTCGACATGGATCGTGATACGGGCTTTGAAGTCGGGCGTGAGCGCGATGTCGGTGACGCTGCCCACCGGCACGCCGCCGACCTGCACCTGATCGCCCCTGACGAGCTGTCCGGCTTCGTTCATTTCCAGGTGGTAGTCGACGCCACCGGAGCCGGAGAACACGAGGTAGGCGACGATCAGCACGACGAGCGCGAGCGCGCCGACGGCGAGCGCGCGCCCGACACCGGGCGGCACGACACCGGCGCCACGGACGGGCCGGGGCGCGTCCGCGCGTGGCGTGAGCGGCGGCGATGGTGGGGCGGGAGGACCGGGGGGGCTAACCGTGGCCACCGGCTGCTCCTTCCCCGCCGGGTGATCCGCCGGCGCCCGCCGGCGCGGGTTCGCTGCTCCGGTCCGCTTCGCCGGTGGTCGGCGTCGTTCCGGGGTTGTCGGGTATCGCCGCCGCCGAGGGCCCGCCGGAGACCGTCGGATCGGGGATCTCGCCCAGGCGCGCGATCAGCTTGATCCACTCGCTCGGTGTGAGCGCCGAGCCCGCCGCGCTCGCCGCGTGTGCGCCGGGGCCGCTGACTGGGCCGAAGGCGATGCGAATCCAGTCGCGCGCGCTCGGCTCGGCGAACGTGTTGGTCGTGCCGGGGATGCTCGTCAGGCTGACGATCCGCCGTGGTCGGTTCAGGCCCTCCAGCATGAGCAGCTTGCGAATCGTGGTTTCTGCAATCGAGCCAGGCCCCTGGTGGCCAGCGATCGGCACGCCGTTGACAGCGGTGATCTTGACCGTGTCATCAGAGCGCGTGGAGGCGTTGCCTTCGCTTGCGGGCGCCGCGCCGGCGCACCGGATCCCGGACACGGTCGGCTTCAAGCCCGACACCGACAGGTACTCCAGCGCCGCCAGCACGGACCTCTCGACCTTGCCGGTCTGGATCTCCTGGCGCTCGCACAGGCGCATATGGATGCTGGCGTCGCGCGCCAGGAGCTGCTGCAGCTGCTGCTTGGACTCCAGCAGCACCTGCCCGACCGTCGGCGAGGTCGCAAGGAACGGGTTCTCGCCCTTGGACCCGAAGATCGATGTGTCTCCCAGCGCCACCCAGCCGTCGAGGATCGGCTTGGGATCGATCAGCGGAGCGCCCGCTCCGGATGGTTTGATCTGGAAGAACATGTGCGGTTCCCCGCTCCCGGCGCCGGCCGCCGGGCTCGCGCCCGGTGCGCCGACGCGACCCAGCACGGTCCCCGCGAGCACCTGCACTCCCGCACGCAGCGTGTGCAGGTAGACGTCATCCGGGCCGGAGCTGAACTCCCGCACGTGCGCCGGCGCCGGCGTGCGCGGCGCGATCGGCTGGGTGGGATTCGCGGGCACCGGCCCCGGGGCGCTCGGGGCCGGTTCCAGACTTGCGGCAGCTCCCAGCGCGAGCCCCGACACGGCCGCCCCTTCCGACAGCGGCGAGCGCGGCTGCGCACCCGCCGTGGCGGGACCCCTGGGCGCCGGTTCTGAGCCCGCGCCGGACCGGGCGATCCGCGCGCTGACAGCGGTGTGCTCGTGGGGCTGCAACACCGGATACATCGCGGCGACGCTGCCGAGCTGTGCGTACACGTAGGTGTTGCCGTAGGCGTCGCGCAGCGCCACGAACCGCCCGAGCGCGGGCGAGTCGCCGATCTGCGTGATTTCGCCGTCCTGCACCGCGATCACCGGCGCTCCGGCCTGCGAGTAAATCGTCGTGCCGGCGAGCGTCCTCGCCGGGCTGGACCCCTGCGCGGGCATCGTCTGAAAACCGTCGCTGTAGTGCGCGGGCGCGTGCACCGGGAACTGCGACTCGGTCAGGCCGGTGATCGCCCCGAGCAGTTCCGCAGGCGTGCCCCCGAGCAGCTGCGCGCGCAGCATCACCGAGGCGACGTATGCCTGCGAGTGGTTATAGGAGTAGACGGCCGCCCTGATGTTCGCGTCCCCTCCGGCCGCGCGCAGGTAACGCGCGGCGGCGAAGATCGCGTCAGCCGGGTTGTACGGGTCCATGAACCCGGCGCCGTTGGCGTCGACACCGTACTGCGCCCACGTCGATGGCAGGAACTGCATCCATCCCTCCGCGCCGGCGCTGGAGACGCTGAGGTCCCGCCCGTAGTCGGTCTCGACCTCGTTGATCGCCGCGAGCACCTGCCAGGGAATCCCGTAGGCGGTGCCCGCCGCCTGGTAGATCGGCAGCAGAAACGGGGGGATCTGGAAGCTTTCGACGAAGAAGCCCGACGCACCCGTGAGCGCTCCTGCGAGCGAGCGCGGCAGCGAGGGGGTGAGGGTCGAGGGAGACGGGGCGCTGCGGCGCGCGGGCGCTTGCGATTCCTGCGCGCCGGCGGTGCTCTGCGGCTGCCCGCCCGCGCCTTCGGCGACGCTCCCGCCCTGCGTCTTTGAGCGAGCGCCGCCCCTACCGACCCCGCCTCGGGTCGTGCGCTGAACGTGCTGTGCCTGCACCTGCGGCCCGCCGGCGTTCGCTTCGGGGGCGGTTTCGGCGCCAGCTTCGGCCGGTCCCGGCGTCGCGGGCACGGGCATTGTGGCGGTGGTGGGAGTCGTCGTGGCAGGTTCCTCGGCGCCGACCGTTGCCGGCAGGACCAGCGCGAGCAGTGCGAGCGCGAGCAGGACTCTGATAGAAGGCGGTCTCACGGTCGTCTCAGTCGCCGAGCAGGTAGTTGAGCAGCATTCCGCTCGCTTCGGAGCTTTCGGGTGAGGGCGCGTAGTAGGTGGTGCCGGAGCTGGAGCCGCCCACCGGCTGGGCGCTCGCGGCGCCTTCGCCCGCGGCGCCGAGCGCGTCGGATGTCGAGATCGAGCCCGGGTATTTCGCGATCGCCTGCGCCGGCGTGGCGCCCTTGAGCACCGCCAGCGTGCGCTCCATCACCAGGCCCGTCGTGCCATCTGTGCTCGTGCTGGCCTTGCTCGCGCTCGCGCCGCTTTCCGTCGAGGTGGAGCCCGTCGTGCTGAACAGCTTGGCGGTGCATCCCGACGCCGGAGCGATCGCGTAGGTCAGGCAGGTGTTGGCGACCAGTTCCGCGCGCAGGAAGTGCCCGAGCGCGTCGTAGCCGTTGGTGTCGCCCGCGCCGAGGAAGATGAAGTCGAGGATCCGCTCCAGCCCGCCGGTGTTGCGCAGGCTCGTGAACAGTTCGGCGAGGCTCGAGCTGAACGGCTTGGCGGCGCTTCCCAGCGTCTTCAGGCGCGCCAGCAGCGGCTGCAACGCCACCAGCGCCGGCCCCGAGAGCTTTGCGGTCTTGCCGAGGCTCGTAAAGAACGTGGTCGAGCTGCGCTGGAACGCCGGGAGGTGCGTGAACATCTCATTGATCCCCGGCGCCGCGGCTTTCAGGTCGGTGAACGTCGGCGTGGTCTGTTCGGCCAGGCGCCCGAAGCGTTCCATCGCCGGGCCCAGCTGTTCCAAAAACGGCGGGAAGTCCGCGAGGTTGTGCTTGAGCGCGGCGCGCTGGTTGGCCGTCGCCCGCGCGACCGTGTCCTGCGCGACGATGAAGTTCGAGATCTTTTCTTTGACCGCGGGAATCGGCGCCAGCCCCTGGTTGGAGTCCACTGCCAGTTTCGCGAGCAGCTTGTTCTGGCTGGCGAGAATGCCCACCACCTTGTCGAGTTCGCGCAGCGCAGGATCGGCGCGGCGGATGACCGTGTTCAGGTCGCTCCCGCGCCCGGCTAGGCCGGCGCCGAGTTCGTTGAGGATGATCGTGAACCGCTCGCGCACGGGCAGGCGGTTGATGTCGCCGAGCAGGTCGACGTCGACAGGGCTGGAGGTGTTCTGCACTCCCAGCAGGTACTGCCCTTCGCCTTCCTGGCCGCTGGGAATCTTCGGCAGCGGCGGCGGCAGCGGCGTGCCTTCGGCGCGCGGCTGGGTCGGCAGGCAGTTGACGAACTTCTCACCGATCAGCGCCTCCGGTTCGATCGTGCAGCTGGCGTCGGCGCGGAAGTCCTGAAAGCCGGGGTTGGCGATGTTCAGCACGACCGCGGCCTTCTGCTGGGGGGTGGGCGTGACCGGCCCGACGGTCCCGACCTTGACGCCGTCGATCTTCACGTCCTCCCCGGGGATGATGTTCGCGGCGTCGTCGAAGATCGCGCGGACCGTGTATCCCCCCGAGCTCCCAGTGACGCCGCAGCCGCCGGCCAGCAGCGCGAGGGTGACCAGCGCGGCCGCGCACAGCGCACCGGCGATCCTCACCTTCCCTCTCCTGCGCCCAATGGTCTGGCTCAACCCGATGATCCTTCCTGCCGTTCTCAACAGCGCGGCGGGCGACCCCATGTGCCGGGATCGCCCGTCTCGCCTTTACTCCGGCTGGGCTCACGCGCCCTCATGGCGCGTGAGCCCGCCGCTGTCGTCCATCTTCGTCTACTTCTTGGGACACGGCTCTTTGTCCACGGCTTCCGCGGTCGCGCCGCCGAGGAAGTTCATCACCGTCTTCAGCGGGAAGCCCCCCTTCGGGCACTTCTTCGGCACCGTGATGTAATAGACCGTATTCTTGCCCTGCTTGTAGGCGGCGCCGACCACGACATTGATTTCTTTGGCCGACGCGTCGAGCGCTCCGGGCACCGATTCGATCAGCGGCACTTCGGCGAGGACCGTCGGGCCGAACGGCGGGGTGGAGCTGACGACGCTGCCCTTCGACAGAATTTCGATCGAGACCGGCGTAGTGCCGTCCACGAAGAACTCCAGGTTGCCGCCGGGAGCGAAGAACGGCTGCACCGACACCGTCTCCGCCACGCGTTCGACGCCGAAGCTCACGACACCGCTCGCGCTGCCCTTCGGGCCGGCCACAGACTTCTTCGGGCACGGCCCGGGCCCTTTCGTTTCAATCACGGTCGGCGAGCAGGTGGCAAATCCCTGCGGGTGCAGCTTCGCGCCCGCCGGGCCGTAGAATTTGACCCCGGTGAGCGGCGGCGGAAAGCCGCCGTATTCGGTCCCCGAGATCGTGAATTCGGTTTTCAGCGCCGCGCCCGCGCCGAGGATGTTGCCGGTGTGCGGGAAGCCCGCGATCGGCACGGCCACCGCTTTCATCGTGATCGTCGGCGCCGCCGAAGCCGTGGCCGACAGACCAAGGACCGCAAGGCCGAGCACGGCCAGACAGGTGGATGCTCTGCGCATCAGGTTCTCTCCTCTGTTTGATGGACAGGTCCGCCTCGATCCGGGTAGCTCCGGAGCCATGCCGGTCCGGCGATATCGAGATCCCCGGCGACCGGCGCCGGAGAACAATGGCGATTTCCACTCGGGAACATTAGCTGTCGCGTACGACGGCTGCAAGGAGGGACCTGGCGGGGCGCGGGCTGCCAACGGCGCATATCCCGCCCACAGGCACCTATATCCAATCTGTATGAACACTATATCTGAACCTCAGACTTAATCTTAGGGAGAAGCAGACACGACGCTCATCCCGACAGCTCCAGCTCGCCTCCGTCAAAGCGCACGCCAATCGGCTCCAGCACCACTTCCCTGGGCCCCTCTTCGACAACCCCGGCGACGCACGCCTGCAGGCCCAGGCCAGAGGCAACCTCGACGATGCTCGACCCCGCGCCCGCCGCGCAGTACAGGGCGTAGCCGGCGCCCATGTTGAACGTCGAGTAGGCCGCCTTCGCCTCCAGTTTGGCCGCGGCTGCGAGATAGCTGAACACCTCCGGCACGTCCGGCAGCTTGTGGATGCGGTATCTCAGCGGCTGCGGCCGGCGCATCAGCTTGAGCAGGCCGTGGCCCGTGATGTGGCTGATGTAGCTCAACGGCAGCCGGCGCTGCAGCAGCTCCGCCACCAGCCCCACATACATCAGCGAGGGATCGAGCAGCGCCTCCCCCAGCGTGCGCCCGCTTGGAAGCGCGGTCGCGTACCCGTCGCTCAGCCTGCCAGCGACCAACCGCGCCAGCGAGGCGCCGTTGGCGTGCAGCCCGCTTGAGGCAACCAGCACGATCTCATCGCCCGACCCGAGCTGCCCGCCGAGGATCGCCGCACGGTCCTCCGGCACGGCGCCGACCGCGGCCCCCGCCAGCTCGATCTCATGCTCGTCCAGGAGCCCCGGCAGTGAGGGCGACTCCCCGCCCCCCCACGCGCAGCCCGCGTCCGCGCACCCCTGGCGCCAGCCCTCCAGCAGCGCCGCCGCGCGCGCGCCCTCGCGGTACCACTCCGAGGAGCCCGTCGCGAAGTAGGCGTTCACGACCAGCGGCAGCGCGCCGACGCAGCACAGGTCGTTGACGATCGCCGCGACCGTGTCGTAGGCCACGTCGGCGAACCGGTCGATCCCCTGCTGCTCGAGCACCTGGCGCGCGATGATCGACTTCGTCCCGAGCCCCTCGACCACGAACGCCAGCGTCCGGTCGCCCAGCTCAAACGCGAACGCCGGCTCGCCGCGCGAGGCGTCGATTGCGCGCGCCCCGCGCGCCGCCGGCAGCGAAGAGGTGGACAGCGCCTTGGCCATCGCCAGGCGCTTGGCCTCGTCCAGCGCCTCGTAGTCCACGCCCGCGTCGCGGTAGTCGGCTCTCTCATGCGTCACGGGCGATGATCCTATGGCCATTGCCGTCTCCGAGTAGGAGCGGTAGCGCGGGGACCGCCGTGCTGGGCCGCGCCGAGGACCCGCTCGGACGGACAGGATGAGGTGGCACGGTCGGTCACGAGAGCAAGCTCTGAAGGCGAAGAGACAGCCGCAGATAACGACCGCTGCCGCGACGTAAGAGGTCCGCCGTCACAAAAAGGATTCGCCGATGACGCAACCCGGTTCCGGCCCGATCCCGAACTCTGCGCCTGGCGCGCGCGCCTGCTCCACACTGCCTGCGCGCCACCGGCCAAAGCCGGTGCTCAGGTGTGGCCTGTATTCGTGCGCACGTCGATTCCGCGCGTTCGCGACATTCCTCGATGGCTCGCACCCCCACGGCCTGTGCTCGCCCGCTTGCCGCACGCACGCAGCGCTGAGGAGCCCGTCCCGGCCTTTGGGATAACCTTAGCGGGCATGCTCAGATGCTTGGCGATCCTCGTCACCGTGCTCGCGCTCGGGCCGGTCCCCGCCGAGGCGCTCGCCGCGTCCCGGCAGGACGCCACCTCCACGCACACCGCCCTCGTGGCCGCCTACGCGGCCCTGCACGCCATTGTCGACACCTGGCCAACCGAGGAAGCGAGCCTGCACAGGCTCGAGCTGAGGTTCGCCGCGGAATGCCCCGGCGTAGGCGCGGGCTCACCCCAGAGCGAATCGGAGCAGAAGCTGAGCTACGAGGTCGCTGGCTCGCTGTGGGCGACCGGCTACCACACGGACACGAAGATCGCCCAGGCGTTCATCAAGGCGGTGGGCCCGCTGCGCTGGAGCAATCCCACGCTCACCAGCCACGTGCACAGGTACATCGTGGGGCTGCGCGAAATGATCGCCCTGCAGGTGCCGGACCTCTGTGCAGACGTGCGCTCATGGACCGCAAGCGGATACAAGACGATCCCGGCGAGCACGTTGCAATTCGACCAGCACGTGGAAGCGATCGAGGTCGAAGTCCCCTCGCCAGGGCTGATCGCCCCATACGTGCAGCCCGCCGACAGAGATCTCCTCGCGCGGGTGGAACACCTGATCACCAGATTTGAAGAACTCGAATTCACCACCGGCCAGCGATCCTGGAACGGGTTGCTCGAAACGCTCGGCTTGAACCAGTAGCGCCTGAGCGCGCCTGCGAGCTGCGCGACGGCGCCGTCCCGGCAGCTGCCGAAGGTCAGAGCCAGGCAACGCGAGGCAACGCTTTAAGGGGTATGACCGCTTTGTGACCGATCTCGTCGGACGGCAGCCGAACCGTCCGCGAGCGAGCCCGCAGCGAGCTCATACACCAGACGGGTGGCATCCGCGACGGTCGTGTAGTCGAGGTTGGCGGGGATGTCGGTCGGGAGGTGGTAGTTGGCGAGACTGCGCCAGTCTGTTATCGAGACGAGCGTGGCGGTGGGATAGCCGGCGCGGCTGGGGATAACGCTGTCAGTAGAGGCGCGGGCGCGCAAGCCGCGCTCCAACGGAACTTCAAGCTGTTGTGCACACTCGGCGATCAAATCGCGCAGCCAGGCGCCAGCGTACTCCTCCATCCATACTGGCCCCTCGCCCTCGAGCATGGCAAGGTGCGGCGAGCCGACGGTATCGAGGTTGACGAAGGACGTGCGTCCCTGCGCCAGCTCGCCACGGTGGCGGGCGAGGAACGCGCGAATGCCATCCTGCAGCGTCTCCTCCGCGCCACAGGACACGAGCAGCACGCGCGCTCCCGGCACGGGCCGCTCTGCCAGCAGCTCGGCCAGGGCCACGAGCGCGGCGACGCCGGAGAGGTTGTCGTTGGCGCCGGGCACGGTCTGGCTGCGCCACACATCGGTCACGAAGGCGCCGGCGAGGACCCCGACGGCGATCCCTGCCCACGCCGGCCCGCGGCGGCGGCTGACGGCCGCGGCGAGCGTGCACAGCGGCCCGGCAAGCCCGATCCACCACTGCGGTGGAGATGTCTTTATCCGTTCGAGCAGCTGCGGCGCCAGCTCATAGAGCCTGCGCTGGAGCGTCTGATCGAACACGAACCCCGTCTGGGGGGCGTCGTGGTGGGCGAGGACCACCAGCGTGTCGATGACGTCCTCGCCCGGCACCGGCTCTCGCTCGCCCACACGGGCCACGACGTTGACGGTGGCGCGACGGCGCCGGACGGCTCGCCGAACCAGGCGGGGGCCGTTCTGGGCCTCGTCGACTATCCCGGCAAAGCCCGCCGCCGCGAGCAGCGCCCCAAGCCGCCGCCGCGAGCCCAGGACAAGCGCAGCCCCGGCCATTCCCATCAGGGCCAGGCCCGCGGAGGTAGGCGGGAAGATCCCCCAGGAGGGCTCCTCCTCGAGCTGGACCTCCACATCGGAGATCGCGCCCAGACGCGCGTACAACCACTCGGCCGCGGCACGCTCACCCGGGGAGCAGGGTGTGCGATCGAGCGGCGCGAGCGCCTCGACGACCTCGCGCAGGGTGGCTTGGATGTCTGCTTCGGGGACGAGCCCAGTGGGCCCTGGCGCAGAGCTCATCGCGTGCATCCCGTCCGGATCCCGGCGGCGGTTGGAGGAGTTCTCACAGAAAGCATTGTCCCTCACCGCGATACGTCGGCACCTCCTCGACGAGGCGATCGCCCGCGAGCAGATGCAGCGTGGCGAAGTGCTCGCACAGCTCGCCGGCCTTGGCATGGCGCAGCCACACGCGATCCCCCGCCGCGAGTCCGTCCGCGGCCGTGCCGAGCAGGGGCGTCTGCACCTCGCCGGCGCCCTCCCGGCGATCGAGTCGCAAGCCGGCGGGCAGGTGCGGCACGGGCAGGCGCGCAGCGTCGGCGGGACCGGAGGCGAGATAACCGCCCCCGAGCACGGTCGCAACGCCGGGGCCGGGACGACGCACGACGGGCAGCGCGAACAGCGCGGCGGGCCTGGGCGTAAACGCGCGATAGGAGTCGAACAGCGCCGGACCGTACAGTCCCGATCCGGCCGTCAGCTCGGTGACCGCGGGCTCGCGAGCGGTGATGTGCAGGCTGCCGGTGCCGCCACCGTTGACGAGCTCCAGCGGGGCCAGCTCACTCACGGCCGCGACAGCCTGAGCGCGCCGGACGGCCAGCTCGCGCGCAGACAGGGCCTGGATCGCTCGAATTGCCAGCCCCCGCAGCGGATGGCCCGGTGGCGCGTCGCCGAGGCCGGCGATTTGAGACTCGTAGGACATGATCCCGACGAGCGCCAGCCCGTCGCGGGCGAGGATCGCGCGCGCGAGCGCAGCGGCTTGCGCGGGCGTGTGCACGGGCGAGCGCTTGGCGCCGACGACGATGCGCCCGCCGAGCGCGCGATAGCCGGCATCCAGATCAATGCAGACTCGCACGGGCGCGACGTGAGAGCCGCCGGCGCGGCGCAGGGCGGCCTCGATCAGCTCGATCTGCGCGACGCTGTCGACCATGGCCGTGACGCGCGCGCGCGGCAGCTCGGCAGGCAGCCGCGCCAGCTCTTCAAGCGCAGCGCCGTCGGCCGTCGGGTAGGCGACGAGGACGTCCTCGAACCCATGCCGAGCGAGCCACAGCGCCTCGGGCAGCGTAAACGCGAGCGTGCCCGCGAACCCATCCCGCTCGAGCACGCGCTGCTGCAAGGAGCGGCAGCGCAGCGACTTGCTCGCCAGGCGGATCGGCCGAGTCGCGGAGCGAGTGCGCAGGTCGGCGGCGTTCGCCCACAGCGCGTCGAGATCGACAAGCGCGAACGGCGGCTGCAGATCAGCCGTGGCCTGTTCGAGGCGGTCGTGGAGGTCCGGGAGGGTGTTGTCTTGAGCCGCATCCGGGCCGGTTGGTTGGGTATCGGAGGAGGGAGCGCGGGGCATCCCGCCCCGCTCACGCGGGTGTGGTTTGGACGGCGCGCTCACGGCAAGCCCACCGGGCCGAGGACGCGGTCGGTGAAGGCGTTGGCGAACCGGCTGCGGGGGTCCAGGCGCGCACGGACGGACTGGAAGCGGTCCCAGTCGGGGTAGCGCGGGCGCAGGGTGGCGGCGGTCTGGAAGTGGCGCTTGCCCCAGTGGGGACGGCCGCCCAGCTCGTCCATGATCTCCTCGACAGCTCGAAAGTACGGCTCGTATGACATGCGCTCGAACATGTGCACGGCGACGAACCCGGACTCGCGCCCGGAGGCGGTGCTGAGCAGGGCGTCGTCGGCGGCGACGGTGCGGACCTCGATCGGGAACGGCACGGCGAACCCGCGCCGCGGGATCAGAGCCATGATGGTGCGGACCGCCTCGGGAGTGCGCTCGCGCGGGAGCGCGTACTCCATCTCGGTGAACCGCACGAGCCGGGGGCTGGCGAATATGCGATCGGATCGATCCACCTGCGTGGAGGAGCCGGCGAGGCGGGTGACGAGGCGGTTGATCTGGGGGATGCGCGCCGGCATGCGCCGCCCAGCGCGGCAGAGCAGGCCGAACGCGTGGTTGGTGAGGAGGATGTCGTTGGCGTAGGCGCCCGCCCGCCCGCGCGGGCGCGGAGGGTCCTCGGTGCGGTTGTTGGTGCGGGTGAGCGCAACATTGGCGTGTGGAAACACGAAGAGCTCGAAGTGGTCGTTGCCGAGCGCGAGCTCCTCGAAGCGGGCGAGGACCTCGGCAAGCCGCCTGGGCGCGTCGACGCCGCGCAGAGTGAACGCGGGGACGCAGCGCAACGTGACCTCGGCGATGACACCGAGCGCGCCGAGCGAGACCCGTGCGGCGCGGAACACCTCGACATCGGCATTCGGCGCGCAGCGCAGCGTCGAGCCGTCGGCGAGCACGAGTGTGAGCTCGGCCACCTGGGCGGAGATGTTGGGCAGACGCGCACCGGTGCCGTGGGTGGCAGTGGCGATCGCGCCGGCGAGCGTCTGGGAGTCGACGTCGCCTAGGTTTTCCAGGGCGAGCCCGTGCTCGGCCAGGCGCAGGTTCAGCTCGCGGATCGTGATGCCCGCCTGCACGCGCACGAGCCCGGAGGAGCGGTCGACGTCCAGCACGCGCGCGAGCCGATCCAGGCGCAGCTGGGTGCCGTCGGTGAGAGCGATGTCGCTGAACGAGTGCCCCGAGCCGGCGACCCGTACGTGATGGTCGTGGGCGCCGGCGCGAGCGATGGCCTGCACGATCTCCTCAATCGAGCTCGGGGTCTCGACGGCCGCGGGACGGCAACACTGATCGCCGGCCCAGTTACGCCAGACCGCGGCAGGATGTGTGTCGCCAGGCTCGCTCACAGGATGAATCACACACATACAACAGAGAGAGAGCGCGGGCGAATACCTATACCCCGCGCCTGCTCCACACCACCCGCGCGCCCGACTCCGGCACCAGCGTGATCGCGCGCCGACGGATGCGCTCCCCGCCCCGCGAGCCCCGGCCCCTGCGCCACGGCCGCGAGGGTTCGCACGCAAGAGCGGGCTCCAGCTCGCTCAGGATCGTGCGCAGCATCAGCTTCATCTCCAGCGTCGCGAACGACGCCCCGATGCAGCGCCGTATGCCCCCGCCGAAGGGAATCCATGAGAACGTCTCGGGCGGACTGTTCAGGAAACGCTCGGGGCGGAACTCCCGCGGAGACTCGTACACCCGCGGGTTGCGGTTGGTCAGGTAGATCGATGGCGCCACCCGCGTGCCCTGCGGCAGTTCGTGCTCCCCCACCCGCAACGGCTCGTGCAGGACCCGTATCACCGCCGGCACCACCGGGCGCACCCGCAGCGTCTCGCTCACCACCGCCTGCATGTACTCGTCCCCCTCGCCCGTGTCGATCTCCGCGACCAAACGCGCGAGCTTGTCGGGGTGGCGGACCAGCCGCTCGATCGCCCACGCCACCGAGGTGGCCGTCGTCTCATGCCCCGCCAGCAGCAGCGTCACCAGCTCGTCGCGCAGCTCCCCGTCGGTCATTCCCTGACCGTCCTCGTCGCGCGCCTGCAACAGCAGCGAGAGGATGTCGCTCCGCTCCGCCAGGTCCGCCTGCTCGCGCCGGCGGGCGATCTCCACGTAGATCACCTCGTCCAGCCGATCCAAGGCCCGGCCGAACGCCCCCTTCGGGCGCTCCAGCGTCGGGCGGCTCAACGCCACGCGCAGCAGGGCAGTCATGTTCAGCGGCTCGAGCAGGCCCCCGATCGCACTCCGCAGCGCCTCCATGCGCTCGGCCTGCACCCCGAACACCGCCCGCAGGATCACCTCCAGCGTGATCGCCCGCGTGCGCTCCTGCATCGGCATCGCCCTACCCAGCGGCCACGTCGCCATGTCGCAGCGCGTCGCCTGAACGATCGTCTGCTCGTACTCGCGCATCCGCTCCCCGTGGAACGCCGGCAACAGCAGGCGCCGCTGACGGATGTGCTCAGGGCCTGTCAGCGTCAGCACCGAGCTCGGCCCCATCACCGGCGCGACGGGCGAGCCCCCGGTCGCCGAGGGCGCCACCTCCGGGGAGGCGGTGAACACCGCCTTCACCGCCTCCGGACCGCTCACGATCACCAGTCGCCGCCCGCTCGGGAAAGACCTCAACGTGAACATCTCCCCGTACCGCGCCCCCCACCGCTCCAGCGCCCAAGGGAACGCCACCGCCAGCATCAGCGTCTGCGCCAGCGCCGGCCATCGCGGCCCCGGCGGCAGCGAGGTGCTCGCGGTCCGCCGCGCCGCGGGGAGGGTGCTCGCCGCGCTCGCCATTGCTCACAGGCTACCGTGCCTGCGGGTGGGACCGACGGACGCCGACCGGTCTGCCGCGCCCGATGACCGGGGACCCGCCCCAGGCCGGTGGGATAATCTCAGGTGGACATGCCCAGCCGCCCGGCGACCGCCCGGCGATCCTGAACGAGTAGGAGCGATGGACTTCCAGCCGAGCGAGCGTTGCACCGAGTTCATACAGCGCCTGAGCGCGTTTATGGACGAGCACGTCTACCCCGCCGAGGAGGTGTATGAGCGCCAGCTGCGAGAGTCCGGCGAGGAGCACAGCCAGCCGCCGATCATGGAGGAGCTCAAGACGCGCGCGCGCGAGGACGGGCTGTGGAACATGTTCCTTCCCGACGCAGAGCACGGGGCGGGGCTGTCCAACAGCGACTACGCGCCGCTGGCGGAGATCCTCGGGCGCAGCAGCATCGCCGCGGAGGCGTGCAACTGCTCGGCGCCGGACACGGGCAACATGGAGGTTCTGCACCAGTTCGGAACGCCCGAGCAGAAGGATCGCTGGCTACAGCCGCTGCTCGATGGCGAGATCCGCTCGGCGTTCGCGATGACCGAGCCCGATGTGGCGAGCTCGGACGCGACAAACATCGCGCTGCGGATCGAGCGCGACGGCGAGCAGTACGTGCTGAATGGGCGCAAGTGGTGGATCTCAAACGCGTTGCACCCGCACTGCAAGATCATGATCGTGATGGGCAAGACTCAGCCGGACGCGCCGACATACACCCAGCAGAGTCAGATCCTCGTGCCGATGGACACCCCGGGCGTCACGGTCATGCGCGGCCTGCCGGTGTTTGGCTACCAGGATCACGAGGGCCACGCCGAAATCGATTTCTCAGACGTGCGCGTGCCCGCGCAGAACCTGATCGCAAAAGAGGGCGACGGGTTCATGATCGCCCAGGCGCGCCTCGGGCCGGGGCGCATCCACCACTGCATGCGCGCGATCGGCGCCGCCGAGCGGGCGCTGGAGGCGATGTGCTCACGCGCCGTCTCGCGCGTCACCTTCGGAGCGCCGATCGCCACACGCGGGAACGTCCTCGACTGGATCGCCGAGTCGCGCATCGAGATCGAGATGGCGCGCCTGCTGACGCTGAAGGCGGCGTGGCTGATGGACACGGTCGGCAACCGCCACGCGCGCACGGAGATCGCCGCGATCAAGGTCGCCGCGCCGAACATCGCCCTGAAGGTGATCGACCGCGCGATCCAGGTCCACGGTGGCGGGGGCGTCTCGGACGACTTCGGGCTCGCCTCGGCCTACGCCCACCTGCGCACGCTGCGCCTGGCGGATGGCCCCGACGAGGTCCATAAGCTCAGCATCGCCCGCCGCGAGCTCGCGCCACACATCCCGCGCGAGGAGGCGTGACGGCAGACCCGCCGCCGCGCCTCGGCGGCGACATAGCGGCCCTCGACAGGCGCCCGCCTCGCGCCGGCAGCCGACAGGGCGCTCGGCGGAGACATACTCGGGCGTCGTAGCGAAGCACCGGTCTCGGGGCCTCACGCGCGGGAACAGACCGAATAGCCTCACGCCGTCATGTTCGTGCTGACGGCGCTGGTGTACCCATGCGTGCTGGCGCTGCTGTGCACGGGCGCCGGTCTGCTCGTCGACCGCGCGAGCGGCGGCTGGCTGCCGGGGATGCTGCTTCCGGCCGTCGGCGTCGCCGCGCTGATCGCCTGCTCGCAGCTGAGCACCTACATCACCGTCGCCGCGCCGGCGACGCCCTACGCGCTCGCGGCCCTCGCCATGGCCGGGTTCGCGCTCGGGTGGCGCAGGGTGCGAACGCTCGCGCAGGGATGGCGGCGACACGGATGGCGGCTGACGGTGGGAGCGCTCGCCTATCTGATCGCGCTGGCGCCCGTGCTGCTCGCGGGCAGACCGACCTTCTCCTCCTATCAGAGCCTGACCGACTCGGCGCTGCACATGATGGGCGCCGACTATCTGATGCGCCACGGCCAGAACTACGCGCACCTGGATCTGCGCAACTCCTACGGCCAGTACATCCACGATTACTACGCGACGGGGTATCCGTCGGGAGCCGACACGCTGTTCGGCGGCAGCGCCTTTCTGCTCGGCCTGCCGCTGATCTGGGCGTTCCAGCCGTTCAACGCGTTCGTGCTCGCCACCGCCAGCGGACCGGCATGGGCGCTCGCGCGGCGGATGGGGCTCACCGGCGGGTGGACCGCGATCGCCGCGCTGAGCGCGACGCTGGGAGCGCTCGTGTACGGGTACGAGCTGATCGGCTCGGTCAAGGAGATCGTCGCGCTGGTGATGATCCTCACGCTGGGCGCGCTCGTGACGCTGCACGCGCGCTGGCTGTGGCGGCGTGGCGGCGTGGGGACGGTCGCTCCCGCCGTCGTGCTCGCCGCCGGGGTCTCGGCCCTGGGGGTCGGGTTCGGCGCGTGGGGTCTGGCGGCCGGCGTGGTCGTGGGGGCCGTGGCCGTCGGCGAGGTGCTGGCGGGCAGGCGCAGCGCGCGGGCGCTGCTGGTGAGGGTCGCGGTCGCCGGGGCGGTCATCGTGCTCGGCGCCCTGAGCACGTGGGTCAACCTGGCGGGGTCGCTGCACGTGGCGCAGAGCATCGCCTCGACGAGCAACCCGGGCAACCTGTCCGCACAGCTGCGCCCGGTGCAGACGCTGGGCACGTGGCTTACGGGCAGCTACGAGCAGGTCCCGCTCGGCGCGCACCTGACGCTGACCTACGCGATCGCGGCCGTAACGCTGATCGCCGCCGTGCTGGGGGCGTTGCGGATCGTATGCATGGGCGAATACGCGCTGGCCGGCTGGATCGGGCTGACGCTGGCGGCCGGGGCGGGGCTGGCCGCGTACTCGACCGCGTGGGTCAACGCCAAGGCGCTCGTGCTCAGCTCCTCCGTGCTCGTGCTGGTGGCGTGGGCGGGGATCGCGGCGCTGCGCGCGCCGGCCAACCCGCGGGCGATGCGGATCGCGGCGCTCCTAGCGGCGGCGGCGCTCGCCGGCGGGATCGCGGTGTCAGACGCGATGCAGTACCACGCCTCCGACCTGGCGCCGACCGCGCGCTACGAAGAGCTGGCGTCGCTGGACAAGCGCTTCGCCGGCAAGGGCCCGGTGCTGTTCACGGCCTTCGACGAATACGCGCTGTACGAGCTGCGCGACCTCGACGTGGGCGGCCTCGAGTTCACCTATCCGCCGGTCGGGCTGGCGCTCACGCACGGCCACGGGTCCCCAGTCGACCTCGACCGGGTGCCGCCGGCTGCGTGGGGCGGGTACCCGCTGATCGTCACGCCCCGCGACCCCCTGGTGAGCGACCCCCCGTCCGCGTACCGGCTGGTATGGCAGGGCACGTACTACGAGGTGTGGCAGCGCCGCCCGGGAGCGCCGCCGGCGATCGCCCATCTTGGGCTGCCGAGCACGCGCGTGGCGCCGTGCGCGAGCGTGGCGCGCATGGCGCGGATCGCCGCATCGCACTCGGGGGCTCAACTGATCGCCGCCAGCCCGCCCGAGACGGTGAGGCTCGACATCGCCGGCGCGCGGCATCCGGCCTGGACGTACACCCACCCGGGCCTCGAGATGACGGGGGCGGGGGAGCTGAGCACGACGTTCGAGCTGCCTCGTGCCGGCACATGGGAGCTGTGGTTGCAGGGAGAGCTGATGCCGAGCGTGCAGGTGAGCGTGGACGGACGGCGCATCGCCTCGATCGGCGGGCAGCTCGCCGGCAACCCGCACAACCCCGACACGATGACGCCGCTGCGCGTGAGGCTGGCCTCAGGGCGCCATCGATTGACGATCACACGCGGTGGCGCAAACCTCACCCCAGGCGACGGCGGGGAGGCGATCCTGCACGAGATCTTCCTGACGCCGGCGAGCGAGCCGGACGTGGACACGCTGCACGTGACGCCGCCCTCGCGCTGGCGCGATCTTTGCGGGAGGAGGTTGGACTGGATCGAAGTGGGGCGCGGGTAGAAGGCGCTTACCTCTGCACTACAGGTACGGGACATACGTGCGGATATCCGCGCATGGAACGCAGACGAGCAGGCCGCGCACGCTCTGGAGGGCCGGCCTGGACACTTCCGGCAAGCTGAACCATCACCGCTCTCGCCGCCAGTATACGCCGGTCCAATCGATCTCGCGGATCGGCTCTCTGATGTCGTGCTCGGATCGGTAGTCACGGATGGCTTGGCCACAAGCCTTGTCCCACCCGGGCGCGTTGTAGTCGTCAACGATCAGATAGCCGCCGACCGCCAATTTGGGGTACAGCGCGGTGATCGCATCGATTGTCGACTCGTACAGATCGCCGTCCAGCCGTATCACGGCGAGCTGCTCTATCGGCGCAGCCGGCAATGTGTCCTTGAACCATCCAACCAGGAACCGCACGTGGTCATCGAGCAGGTCGTACCGGGCAAAGTTAGCCTTCACCTGCTCCACACCGACAGCCAGCACCGGATTGCCACTGAAATCAAGCCCCTCGTCGGCTGGGTACCTTACGAGGTCGGGAGCCGGCAGCCCTTTGAAGGAGTCAGCGAGCCAGACGTTGCGATCGCTTGCACCATGGGCTGTCAGCACGGCTCGCATGAGAATCGCAGCGCCGCCGCGCCATACGCCCGCCTCGATAAGATCGCCTGGGATGTTGTCCTCCAGCACGTCGGTCACGCACGTCTGGATGTTGTCCAGTCGCGCGTGGCCAATCATCGTCTCGCCATATAGGGGCCAGTCCCGGCCTTCAGCACGCTTCTTTGGATTCACTGGGACTCGCTTGACGATGCGCCAACTGCCCCCCCCCCGCCCGTGCGACCCCGTTGAAAGGCGGCCCAAACGCGTGCACGCCAACCGGTCAGCCGAACTTCTCGGCCCTGCTCGTCGAGAAACAGGCTGCGTGTCAGACAACCCTTCAGCAGGCTGAGGTACCGCTCGGTCGGATTCATGCCGGCCGATAGTAGTGGACGCTTGCCCGCTGCTCGTCGCGCTTACCGCGAGCGGTCAACGAAGCTCCGCATGGTGCTAATGGTCGCATAGTAGTGCTAAAAGGTCCACCGATTAGCATCATTTCTGCCGGCATTAGCCAGACTCGGCTGAGTCGGTCGGCCCCTGATCGCGCACGCAATGTGCGCAGGCCCGCGACCACTCAACGACCACGAGCGGAGCAGAACGCCGCAAATCCGCGGGTTTTCTTCGCTCCGTTTCGCACCCCCCCACAGACCAAGAATCCCCTGCAAGGGCTCGAAGTTCGAGTCACTTCGCCCTTATCGGTGCCAGCGGAGAGGACCGTACGTTGCCCAAACCCCGTGATCGTGCGGGCGGAGCCGTTGAGCCTGGCATGAGCGGCGGGCCGACGATGGGACCGAGCCGCTCAAATAGAGTCGCTCTTGCTCCGGTTGCACTCGGCGCATAGGAGCTGGAGGTTCTGAAGCGTCGTTGCGCCGCCGTGGGCAACGGGCAGGATGTGGTCGTATTGGAGGTCGAAGGAGCCGCCGCACTCGACGCAGCGACCACCGTCGCGCTCAAAGACAGCGCGGCGCAGCTCGGTCGAGGGAGGAACACGCGTGGGGCGGCCATTTTCCTCGGCCCGCATCAGGCTTCGCGCTGACTGCAGCTTCTGCTTCAGGCGTCGCTTGCGCTGCAAGACGAGTGCCTTGACATCCTCGGCGCCCAAGCCGTCATCGTCCCAATAGAAGTCGCCCATGAATTGCCAGAGGTTGCGCTTGCCATCGCGCCACACCTGCACGGGTTCCGTCGCCTGCGTTTGCTGAGCTGCTCCCACCTGAGCCTTCGACCACCGCAACTCCATGATCTTGCGCCCGGACTGGACCGCGTAGCGGCGGCTCGAGACCATCCGGCCAAGCGTCCATGGCAGCTTGACCAGCTGAGCTTTATTGTCGACGCGAAGCATCTCGGAACCGTATCGGCATGCTGATTGCCTCCTTTGAGCCTGCGACAGAAGGCACATGATCGAGGCCAAACTACGCTCACCCTCCAAAGCTAGCTCACCACGGTTGCGCCACCACCCACACGAGCGCTGGACACAACAGAAGTTCGATCAGTAGGGTCGTGTCGTGTCCTCTCATTCTTCTTCGGCTGCAAGCGTCGAGCGCCGCTCGCAACGCGGCACGTTGAGCGAGCCGGCGCTGCGCGTCTGCCGTGCGCTGCTGGCGCTGATGGCGCTCACGGCGATCGGCTACGACGTGGCGGCAGGACCGGGTGTGAGCGACAGCGACTACTTCAGCTATTTCACCGTCCTGAGCAACCTCTTCGCGGCGGCGATCCTCCTGCACGGAGCGCTCCGCCCCGCACACACACGCTCTCGCACAGTCGAGTTACTCAGAGGCGCAGCGGTCGTCTACATGCTGACGACAGGGATCGTGTACCTGTTGCTGCTCTCCGGGCACGCTCCAGCATACCCGTGGGTGAACGCGATCCTTCACTACCTGATGCCTGTGGCAGTGACACTCGACTGGCTGTCCGACCCGCCTAGTGTGCGCCTCCACCCCGCGCGCACGCTCGTAATGTGGATGGCCTTCCCGCTGCTGTACGTGCTCTATACGCTGGCGCGCGGCGCGATCGTGGACTGGTACCCGTACCTCTTCGTGAACCCACACCGCGGCGGCGGCTACCTGCTCGTCGCGGGCGACTGCCTGGCGGTCGGGATCGGCATCGCGGCCCTCATCGCCACGACAACTTGGGCAGGCAACCGTCGCCGCGACACGCTTTGCCAGTAGCCGCGGCGCCCCGACCCGTGGCTGAACGCGAAGGCTTCCCCGCCGTCGGTGAGCTGACGGCCTTCCCGAGCGATGCTGAGATCGATGCGGCTAGGGCTCGTTCAGCACGTCGTGATGACCAACGCGGCGCCAGATGATGTGCGGCTCGCCGGCCCGCTGCAGCTCGCGCGAAAGCCGACGGAACTCGCGATCGAAGCGCGCAAGCCGCTCGAACGTCGGCACGCCTACGCGGGCGGATCGGCAGGCAGATCGTCCACGCTTGCCGCAACCCGCTCCAGATGCGCCGCGAACTCCTCGTCGCGGAACACCTGACCCTCGGTCTCGCGCACTACGTCCGAGAGTCGCTCGGGCTCTGGGCGGAGCAGAAGCGAGCCGTCGCCACGACGCTCAACTAGCTCGTAGGAGCCCGCAACGCCCGGCTCGCGCAGTGTCACACGCTTGGGTGCGGAAGCCATGTAGGGATTGTCGCACGCCGCCCGGGTCATATAGGGCAACGGTCCGCCCACGGCAAGATCGCCCGTGCCCTCCTTGCGGCCAGCCAGCGTACGCAGCTTTGCGTTCGTTCTGCGTACGCCGGCGTACGCAAAGCCCGCAAAATCGGGGGTTTCGATCCGTACCGTTTCGCATCGCGAACGGCGCCTAAATCCCTGCAAATGTGACGAAATGTGGTAAGCGTTCAGTCCCTCGGTGCGGCGTGGGTGTTTCAGGCGAGGTGGGGGGCTGGGTCGCCGCGGGCGTGGGTGGTGAGCGTTTCGGCGAGGTAAGCGAACAGGGAGCGCTGCTGTAGGCGGCAGGTTGTGTGTGTTGAGAGGAGGCGCTCGATGCGCCGCTCGCCGCTCTCGGATTGGCTGCCCAGGCAGAGCTTGCGGTAGATGACGGCGCTGCGCAGCGAGCGCTCGGCGTGGTTGTTGGTCGGCGCGACATCGTTGTGCGCGGCGAACGTCCAGAGCGCTGGCCAGGCCTTCAGGAGGTTGCGTGCCATGCCCCGGCAGCGCTTGTTGCGCGCTCGCTTTGAGGCGTAGCGGCGGATGATCGGCTTGTACTCGCGTTGCAGGCAGCGGATCGTGCGCTTTAGCTCGCTGCGATCGGCGGTGTGCTGGAAGACCTCCCAGGCCCAGAAGATTTTCCGTGAGAGTTCAAGGCCGTGCTCGCCGAACTCCTTCTCGGCGGCCAGGCCTTCGGCGTGGGCTTGGAAGTCGCGCTTTAGGTGGCTCCAGCAGAGCTGGCGGCGTGAGAGCGGCAGGTGGCTGTAGGCCCACCAGCGGTCTGAGGTCACGATCCCGGCGTGTCCCTCGAGCAGGCGTTTGGCGTGCTCCTCGTGGCGGCCGGGGGCGACAGCGAAGACGGCGTGGCGCGCGGTGAACATGCCCCACAGTGCGCGCTGGGCGCCTTTCAAGCGCCAGCCCGTCTCGTCCATGTTCAAGCTCTCGCTTGAGCGCACGCGTCCCAGCAGATCCTGGTAAGGGTCAGCCAGCGCGTCCGCGACGCGCGTGAGGATCGCGTCGACAGTGCCGGCGCAGATGCGCGCGCCGAAGAGCTCTTCGCAGAGCTCCACCACATCACGGCGGCTGACACGGTTGCGTACCGACAGAGCCGCCACCGCCGCCTGAAAGCGCGGCCCGAACGTGCTCGCGGCGATATCGCTTGGGATCTCGGCCCGCGTGTGCCTGCCACAGCCAGGGCAGCAAACCCGCTGAGCGCGATGCTCGATCACCTGCGCGGAGATGACGGGCAGCTCTTCGACCTGGTGGCGAAGCGTCTCGCCGACCGCGAGCAGATCACCTGCAGCGAAGGTGTGACCGCATTCACAGCGCTCAGGCCAGTGCTCGATGACCTCATCCACGGCCGAGAGCGGCAGCAGCTCACGGCCGTGACCCTCATGCCCCGACTGGGCGCCCTGCGAACGCCCGGAAGGGTCCTTCCCACGCTTGGGCTTCTTGTTCGGCGGATCGACGCTCGGCGGGCTGGAGGAGTTACGCGAGCTGCGATTCAGCCGACGCTCCAGCACAGCGATCCGCTCGTCCTGGCGCGCAACCCTCGCGGCCAGCACCTCGACCTGCGACGCCAGCCGCTCATTTTGGGCCGAGAGCGCCAACAGCACCCCCACCACCGCCTCGCGGCCCTGCCCGTAGATCGCCTCAGCCTCAACGCGCTCCACGCATACAGATTCGACGCCCCAAGATTATGTCCCCCAGACCAACTGAACGCTTACCCGGCGTGTCCCTCGAGCAGGCGTTTGGCGTGCTCCTCGTGGCGGCCGGGGGCGACAGCGAAGACGGCGTGGCGCGCGGTGAACATGCCCCACAGTGCGCGCTGGGCGCCTTTCAAGCGCCAGCCCGTCTCGTCCATGTTCAAGCTCTCGCTTGAGCGCACGCGTCCCAGCAGATCCTGGTAAGGGTCAGCCAGCGCGTCCGCGACGCGCGTGAGGATCGCGTCGACAGTGCCGGCGCAGATGCGCGCGCCGAAGAGCTCTTCGCAGAGCTCCACCACATCACGGCGGCTGACACGGTTGCGTACCGACAGAGCCGCCACCGCCGCCTGAAAGCGCGGCCCGAACGTGCTCGCGGCGATATCGCTTGGGATCTCGGCCCGCGTGTGCCTGCCACAGCCAGGGCAGCAAACCCGCTGAGCGCGATGCTCGATCACCTGCGCGGAGATGACGGGCAGCTCTTCGACCTGGTGGCGAAGCGTCTCGCCGACCGCGAGCAGATCACCTGCAGCGAAGGTGTGACCGCATTCACAGCGCTCAGGCCAGTGCTCGATGACCTCATCCACGGCCGAGAGCGGCAGCAGCTCACGGCCGTGACCCTCATGCCCCGACTGGGCGCCCTGCGAACGCCCGGAAGGGTCCTTCCCACGCTTGGGCTTCTTGTTCGGCGGATCGACGCTCGGCGGGCTGGAGGAGTTACGCGAGCTGCGATTCAGCCGACGCTCCAGCACAGCGATCCGCTCGTCCTGGCGCGCAACCCTCGCGGCCAGCACCTCGACCTGCGACGCCAGCCGCTCATTTTGGGCCGAGAGCGCCAACAGCACCCCCACCACCGCCTCGCGGCCCTGCCCGTAGATCGCCTCAGCCTCAACGCGCTCCACGCATACAGATTCGACGCCCCAAGATTATGTCCCCCAGACCAACTGAACGCTTACCGAAATGTGGCTCATTTCGCCCCTGTCTGTGTTAGTGGAGAGGGCCGTACGTTGCGCAAACCCCGTGATGCTCGGCGCAACGGCGCTCGATGTCTCGCGCCGGCCTACCCAGTGCGTCGGTAGAACGCCCCAGGCCGAGCGGTAGACAAGCTACATTGTCTACGTGAGGATCGGCGAGCCAGCGCGCAAGCACGGCGTAGCCGCTACAGACATTGGACACGCGGTTCGCATGGCGATGAGACAGGTGCTAGACGATGACATCACCATCCTGATTGGACCGGCATCTGATGGCACACTGCTCGAGATCGGCATCCTCGACATCGACGGTGACGATCCAGTCGTCATCCACGCCGACTCCCTACGGCCCGAGTTCTACAAGTTCCTCTGAAACGATGACCCCACACACAGACAAGGAAATCGAGCAGGCCGCCCAACGATTCGAGCGGCTTGCCGAAACGCTGGACCCAGAGACCGCCAAGGTCGAGAGCACCGAAGACCTCCGCGCGATCGCAACCGCCGCTGAGGCGGTGCGCGCAGACGATGCCCGGTTGCGAGAGGCTGTGCTCCTCGCGAGGGCGGCTGGCAGGTCTTGGAACCGCATCGCAGTGGCTCTCGGGGTCTCCCGACAAGCAGCCCGACAGCGGTTCGCCGATAAGGCGAACGTGCCGCCTGTCAGGCCCGGTGCATCCTTCAGACCCTACGACGAAGAGTTTGCCGCCAAGCTGGATGAGATCGCGAATGCCTTCTATGCCTGCCGAATGGCGTTCCGCGCAGTCGTTGAGGAGACGCAGTGGCGCCCCGCCGACGGATCACCAGCCCACCGCGACACCGAGCGACTTCTACACCACAAGCCGTCATACCCCACCGAGACGCCGATGCTGCTGAGCTTCACCATCTACTTCTATCTGTCAGCGGCGGCCGAGCACCTCGGCGGTCTCGGAGCGCTCTACCGGCAGCGCGAGGTGTTGATCCCCCCTGGCTTCCTAGTGCGTGGTGTCGTCGAGCACTGCGCACATATCCTGTGGATGATCCAACAGGGCAATCAGCCCGTCGAGGATCGACTTGCGCGCGCCTACCTTGAGCTGCTCCTCAGCGCCGAGGAGCGTAAGAAGACCACCGGGCGCGTACTTGGCAAGTCGAACGAGACCTACCAGGCTGCCGCGGCCGAGTTCAAGGAGATCAGGAAACGCGCTCGGGCCGTATTCGGCGAGCCGACGGCAGATGAGCACGGACGGGCGATCCTCCGCGGGCAGCAGATGCCAGGACCGGAGGATTGCGTCTCGTGGATGTTTGGCTTTATTGACCAGTCACCCACGGTCGGACGCGGCGTCTACGACTACATCTCGAATATCGCCCATCCGACGCTATATCCCCACATAGAGATGTGGGAGCCACGTGAACTGGACGGAGTCGACACCCTTGTCTCTCAGATCGCTATCGAGGACCACGTCACGCACGCGCGGATCGCTGTGGTTCCGTTCTACGAAACATTGAGCTATGTGATGTCGTACAACGGTTGGCCGCGCGACCGGCACGACGAGCTCACCGTCGTGCTCGAACGCCTTCTGCCGGGCCTGATCAAGACCGGGCTGTAGGGCGCTTGGACAACATGGCGAGTGCGCCGACTCCAGCGTCACCCTCGATGAGGATGCTCAACTTGCGTCGCTAAGCGCGCGAGGCGACCTACTGTCTGGTCCGCAACTGGATCGCTGACGACGGCGAAGCTGCTTGTGGACTCGCGCCGGCACGGGATCGTCTGCGCGCCGAGGAGTCACGCTTGCGTGATCTCTGCTGCCTCACTCACCAAGGACCGCCTGCGCCGCATCGGGCACGGTGGCGGGGTGCCTATGCCGCCTCCTGCCCAACAGCAACGTCGGCTGGCCGTCGCCTGGGCTGGCTTCGCGTGACTTCGGTGTCGAGTAGAGCGAACTGGTTGGTATAGAGCACCCGCTCGCCAACGAGTTTTTTGTTGCTGAGGGGATCTCGATTGATGTGCTTCCTTGCGATCAAGCCTTCGCTGATGAGCGCGTTGAGGCCGTCCTCGAGGAGACTCTTGGAAAAGGGAAGGAGGACTCGATCCTTCGGGTACCACTGAGCGTTGTTGAACCAGGCAAGCTGCCGCCACCAGCTTCCAGTCCCGTTGCTGGAGAAGCTTCGGCCGCCCCCTCGATCCTGGTGGTATTCGGCATAGATTGCGGCGAAGTACGCGGCGAGCTGAGGCGCCTTCCACGTCGCGAGGCGACCAGACGCAATGACGCTACCGCGGATCGTCAGGTAACGATCGTCGCCGCGCCCGCCAGCCTCACCAGGATCATCGAAGGAGAGTCCGCTGGCATCGTCGCGCAGGACGATGATCGTCGGGCGCCCATTGTGTGCCTCAAGGCGAACCAGTTTTTCGGCGACCAGCTTGTCCATCTGATTGCCGACCCACTTGCGCTTGAGATGACGCGTCTCCTTTTCTCCGCGATCCTCGCCTACCCGAAACGAAGGCGCAGACTTGGCGAGGTCGTGTAGATCCTCGTAGCTCCAGTCGCGCAGGACAAACCCCGCCTCGCGGGCACCAGCGTCCTTCGGCAGTAGAGCGATCGCTCTCAGCACAAGATCCAGCTTGACTGCGGCGTAGGCCTTCCGTGCAATCAATGGCTTGTAGTGGCCGGCGACATGCGACTGCCTAACGCGGAAAAGTGCCTTGCCCTCGCCGGGGCCGAACATGATCGAGCGAGCAGGCGTCGGAGCGACTGGAGCCGCTGGCTTCGTTGAGCGTTTCGGGGGGCGTTTCGTCGAGCGTTTCGCTCGTTTCCGGTGTGCTGGTGGCATATGCTGTTTACCCAGATTTTGGTTCGTTTCCGATAAGTGCTCCGTACCAGTACGCGGGCAATGCTATCACCAAGGTGCGGGCACGCCTGTCACCAGCATGCGGGCGCGTAGGCTATGAACGCGATAGTGATATGAACGGAGAGTGGGAATAACTACGTGCCGTGCCCGCACCCTGGTACGACAGGGCTTCCGCTCGCGATAGCCGCACGCTAGCTTCGATGAAGACCCGAATCGAGCCCCGACCGACAAAGCGACCGAACTCCCGTTGTAAGTGGAGGTGGACAGAGTGCCGAGTCGACTCAACTGCTTCGGATTTGTAGCCGGAGCATCGAGGCTAAGTAAGGGCGTCGGCCGGAGGCGCAGTAACGGCCTCCGGCCAACGGGTCGCAAATGTAGGAGCTGCGGCACCCATCTATGTGACCTAGGGACTTCGCAAGGGCAGGGATGGACGGGACCGCGGCGAAAGTTCGGCTATCAAGATTGAGCACACGCACACGCTGATTGACGCGAAGCGGTATCCATCGACCGAGACGGCACTGCGCGAGATAGACGCGGCGATCGGCGCTATCCGCTGGCCTCCTGGTGGTAAGGACTTTGCGATATTCCCTGAGAGCGGGAAGGCCCGCGGCGAGGGAAACGGAGTTGTCCCGATCAAGGAAGCATTTGTGGTCGCGCTCCGGCCCCACGGCTGGACCCTTGAGATGCCATTTCCGCTGGAAGGAATTAAGGGGGGTGCGCGGTTCGGCGCCATGGACGCTGCGAAGGTGTTCGGGGCGGACCCGCCGTTCATGGTGGAGTGGGAGACGGGCAACATCTCGTCTTCGCACCGTTCCATGAACAAGCTCGCCCTCGGTCTAATTGAAGGCGTTATCTCCGGCGGCGTTCTAATCGTTCCGACCCGCGATTTCGCACGGTATCTGACGGACCGCATCGGAAATGTCAGGGAGCTGGAGCCCTACTTCCCCCTCTGGAAGGCTGCTCGGGTTCGGCGCGGATACCTCGCCGTCCTTGCCGTGGAGCACGACCGGACTTCGTCGCGTGTTTCTCGAATTGCGAAGGGAACTTCCGGGCGGGCGCTGCTCTAGCTTGCGGCCCTGATGCCCTTCGCCGAGTCGCCGAGGCCAGGCATCTGGACGACTATGTCCTCGCCCTTGAGCCTGCGCACTATTGGCCCGCAGTCGCCTAGCTCAATCCCCGTCCAGTGGCGGTGCATCCGCTCAGCCACCGCATAGGTCGTCCCGCTGCCGCCGAACGGGTCAAGGACGGTGTCGCCCTCTTCGCTTGCGATCGTGAGAACTCGCTCTAGAAGCTTCTCGCTTAGCTGGTTCGCTGAGCGAGTCTTGGTGCGCGCATGGCGCACCGGGGGGATGTCTGTCCAGACATCGCTTAGGTTGAGGCCGTCAGGATGGAGCTTATTGCGATGTCCGCCATAGTCCTTGATGTCGCCGCCGCAATGACGGCAGACCGGGATGGGCACACGCGGGCGGTTGAAGGCTCTCGGCTTCCCCTCCGTGTAGTACAGGAGGCTGTAGTGGCTCGGGTAGAGGCGCCCAGGGATAGGAAGCGACATCTTGATGTCAATGGCGACCCAATGCCGGAAAAGAAGGCCATGCCGTCCTAGCTCGTGTCCAAGCTGCACATTCCAGCGGGGCAAGTTATATAGCCACATCGCGCCCCCTGGCGCGATGAGCCTGACGCACTCCGCAATCCAGCTACGACACCATGCTAGGTAGTCGCCGTCGCGCATCTTGTCGTTGATGCCCGAGCCATAGTTCTTGGCGAGGTTGAAGGGCGGGTCGGCGAAGATCAGGTCGTAGCTCTTTGCCGGAAGTCCGGCCATGACCTCCAAGCAGTCGCCCTGGAAGAGCTCGCCTCGGTCGCTTGTGTAGTACGGCTGCACCATTCTCGCCAGGCTATCGGTCGCCGGTGATGGTACGCGCAGCCGTAGGGGCTGAGCGCCCCTCAGCGCGGATGGCTGGCAACGCGAACAAGCCACTTGCGATCCCCCGCCGGTTCTGCTCTGATCGCGCGATTCGACAATCAAGTGGCCGGACGGGCGTTGGTCGCGCCCGTCCGGCCTGAGCACCGAAGGTGCGTGCCTTCGATGCCCTGGAAACCGTAGCTCTCTGCGGTCATCTGGTCGTGCTCGTCTGCGCGCTCCTCGGGCTACCCGAGAGGAGTCGGCGAGATGAGCAGCGACGCAGACAAGCAGCAGCGCGGGAGCGATGGCGGATCGGGCGACGGCGCTCCACCCACACGGGAGAGGCAGCGCCTGGATGGCGAGCTGGGGCGGTTTGAGCCGGTGTCTGATGGGCTCGTGCTCGCAGCCGTTGAGCGTGCCGAGCGTCATCGTGAGCGAGAGCGTGAAGGCGTGATGTTGAGCGACATCGCCGAGCACCTTGGGTTTGTTCATGGCTCGTGGACTACGCGCCGGCTGCGTCCGCAGCTCGACGCGCTCATTGCCGAGGGCTCGCTGGCGCGGTCGCGCCGTCACGGGGTCGTGGCGTGGGCGTTGACGGAGGCGGGGCGTGGGCAACTGGAGCGAATGCGTCGGGCTGGCGAGGTCGGGGAGTTGCCAGAGGCTCCGCAGCATCGTGCATGGCGCTACGCCCGTGCCAGGGCCGGCGAGCGGATCGACGCCTTCCGTACGGAGGCGCGAGAGGCAGTGGAGGAGGCCGCGATGCTGCTCGACGCTGAGGACGCGCACTCGGATGCGTGGTTCGGCATCGCTGAGCGTCTACAGGCGGCTTGTTGGCGCGTCGGTTCGGCCACGCACTGCCTCCGCGAGTGGCGCGAGCCCGACGACGCACGTCCAGACGTAGACGACCGCTGCGACACCGGCGACGACATGCTCGACTCCGAGGAGATGGGTCGGGTGCGCTATCGCCGGACTGGACGGCGCGGTGTGTGGCGCTGGCCGAAGCCCGACCCACACGACTGAGCACCGCTTGCGGCCGTGTCGCCGCTGACACACGGCTGACAAATCGCTGACAGACCCTCCCAGCCAGCAGAAAAGTCCGCATCGGCTTGTAACACGCACAGGCTCCAATCGGCCTTCGGTCGGTGAGAGTCGCGATGCCCTCCGCATGGGTGGCTGTACCGCGCGGCCCTTGGACCAGACCTTTGTGTGTGTCTGGTCCTCAACCGGCCGAAAGAAGGCAATGCAAGATCGTGTGCCTCGTGATCGGGTGCGCCTCGCCACGCCCCGTATACAACGACTCTCCGTTGGGCAGCAGCTCGAGGCCACCCGGCTGCTTGCCGCGCTGCTCGCCGACGCCGTCGAGCGCCACGGGCATGAAGCCGAGAGGGAGCGCGGCGCCGATCGGTGCTCCGTTCCGCTCTCCGGTCCCGCCTCCGTTCGCTCCTCCCGTTGGACGAGAGGACCGTCGAAAGTGGAAATCCCCAGCAAACAAGCCAGATCGACGGCTGGCAAGCAACCCCGACAGTAGAGGAGGTAGTTAGGAAATGAAGGAGACAGCTCGTCCCAGACGGCTCGGCCAGCAGGATGTGCTGCGGCTCGCATCGCATCTCACCGAGCGTGACCGGTGGATCGCCAGGGACTGCTTCGAGTTCCGCGTGATGACGACGAGCCAAATCAGACGCCTGTATTTCACCGGCACGAGAACCGCAGCCGCTCGCCTGGATGTCCTGTATCGCCTTCGTGTCCTCGACCGCTTCAGGCCATCACTACCGATGGGTCAGGGCACCGCTCCGTATCACTGGATTCTCGATGAGGCAGGCGCGCTGATCGTCGCTGACCACCTGGACATCGAGCACGCGAAGCTCGGCTGGCAGCACTCGATCGCCGCCAGCATCGCCCACAGCCAGAAGCTCCCCCACCACATAGAGGTCAACGAGTTCTTCACCCGCCTGGCCGTCGAGGCGAACGTCGCCGGCGGCGCGCTGTCGGAGTGGTACGGCGAGCGAACCTGCCACCACATCTTCTCCGGCGCCCTTGTCGCTGACGGCTACGGCGTCCTTGATCTCCCGGGCCGCGCGCCTTTGCACTTCCTGGTCGAGCTTGACCGCGGCACCGAGACAACCGGGCGGCTACGCGAGAAGGCGAAGGCATACACGTCCAGCCTGCCTACCAGCTCCCTCGGCAAGCTCGATCCGTTCGTGCTGCTCCTCGTCCCGAGCGCGAAACGTGCAGCGAGCGTCATGGCCGCGCTCGCGTACAGCCCCGCGCCAATTGCCGTGGCCGTATGGAACAAGGACAGCACAAGCGCGGTGCTCGCGATCGTGGTCAACGCCAGGGAACGCCTGCGGCAAAGCCAGCCAGCAGGGGCACGAGAGGGCTTGAGATCCAGCGCCGGTTCTGATCTCCTCGGCCCGCCAAAGGACCACGACGGCGAGCGATAGGAGGCAGGCCATGACCCGCGTGTGCGTGTACACCCGCATCTCCACCGACGAGGAGAACCAGCCAACCTCGCTGGCCTCCCAGCATGAACGGCTGGAGGCATTCTGCAAGGTGCAAGAGGACTGGCGGATCATCGCCCACCACGAAGACCGCGCCACCGGCACCAAGCTCGACCGGCCCGGCCTCCAAGCCGCACTCGACCTCGCCCGCCAAGGACGAATCGACCAGCTCCTCGTCTACCGCATCGACCGGCTCAGCCGCAAGGTGCGCCAGCTCGCGAGCATCGCCGAGGAGCTGGACACCCTGAACGTGGTGTTGCGCTCGGCGACCGAGCCGTTCGACACCGGCTCCCCAGCCGGTCGGATGATGCTGCAGATGCTCGGGGTGTTCGCCGAGTTCGAGCACGCCACGATCGTCGACCGCATCACCGCCGGGATAGAGCGCCGCGCCCGCGAAGGACGCTGGTACAGCGGACGCCCACCATTCGGCTACACCCTCAACGACGGGCAACTCACACCAGACCCGATCTCCTCACCAACCGTCCGGCGCATCTACCAGCTCTACATCAAGGACCGGCTCGGCACGATCGCCATCGCCCACCAGCTCCGCGCCGAGCACGCACCCGCGCCCTCCGCAGGCTGGGGGCATCCGGCCGTCCACCGCGTCCTCACCAACCCGACATATCTCGGGCGCATCCGCTGGCGTGACCAAGACTTCCTTTCCACACACGAGCCACTGATCGAGCAGAGCACCTTCGATCAAGCACAAGCGATCCTGACCGAGCGCGGCGAGGACGCCTCCCGCCGACGCGGCAACCGCTCAGACTTCCTGCTCTCCGGCGTCGTGCGCTGCGGACACTGCGGCCGCGCCTACATCGGCATGTCAGCACGCGGCAAAGGCGGCCTCTACCACTACTACGCCTGCACCGCCCGCCAAAAGTACGGCCCCAAAGCCTGCCAAGGCCAACGCGTCTCCCGCGAGAAGCTCGAGACCGCCGTCCTGCACCAACTCACCGGCATCTACCGTGACGGACCACTCATCCAAAACGCCCTCGCTACCGCCCAGCAGCAGGCAGAGCGCGAGCGCCCAGCGCTTGACGAACGCCGCCAGGCGATCACCGCGGAGATCAGCCGCAACGAACACGCAACCGCCCGCTACTTCGACGCCTTCGAGGAAGGCCGCCTCTCCCCCGAGCGCTGCGAGCAACGACTCGCCGACCTCACCACCCGAATCGACGACCTCCGCGCCCAACAAGCCGAGCTAACCGACAACGACGAGGACGCGGACACGCCCACAGCGACCGATCTCGCAGCCGTCGCCGATCAGCTTGAGAAGGTGCTCGCACAAGGCGAGCCCGAGCAGACCAAGGCGCTCCTGCGCATCCTCATCGCCGAGCTGCGCGTCAACGGCAAGACCGACATCCAGCCTACCTATCGCGTCATCACGCCCGATCGCGCCATCACGGCCGGGGTTTGCGCAACGTCAGAAAAAGTGGAGACGGTGGGAATCGAACCCACGTCCGCGATCGCGTATGGATGGTATCTACGAGCGTAGCCGGCGCTCTGATCTCGTCCTCCGCTCGCCTCGCCGGCGGGGTTGTGAAGGACCAGCTCCCTGGTAGGTCCCCGGATTGGCGGGAGCGGGCCGCACCGGGTGAGCCCGCTATCTGATCCCGGCGATCCCCACCGCGGGCGAGTGGGGCCCGAGACCTCGCGTCTAGTTTCTAACTAAGCGAGGGCGTACTCGTGAGAGTCCGCACTTATGGTTTTCCCGGGTGTTTTACGAGGCCGCCCGGGACCTCGACTCGCCACCATCCACACGAGCCGACCGCGTCGAAGCCTGTCGTCCCCGTGGATGTGCTGCTGCTTCAGTGTAGCCGTTGTTGGTACCGCTCGCACGGCCCTCGTGTCGGGTTGACCGCCCGCGCCGACGGTCTCTTCACAGAATCCTTTTTGCGGCGAAGGACCTCTTATGCACATGTCGGCGTTTGATCGACCGGAACGGGAGGACTCATCGTCATGACCATCGCCAGCTTTCTGTGCAGAACGTCAACCGCTCTTGCCGTCCTCGGCCTTGTTGCCCTCGGCCTATCGGCCACCGCGTCGGCGGCACCGACGTTCACGTACAAAACAGAGGCCTATCCGATCCCGGGCTTCCCTCACACCGGGGACATCCTCGGCGCCGCCACCGACTTCCAGATCGAAGGCAAGATCTCCGGGACCGAATACGGTGGCTTCCCGCCGCCGCTGATCGGCGTCAAGTACTACGGGCCGGCCGGTGCGCAACAGAACCCGCAGGGGTTCGCCACCTGCGCGCCGGCCGTGATCGAACAGAGTGGGCCCGGACTGTGCCCGAAGAGATCGATCGCCGGCCCGGAAGGCTTCGGGGTCGGCGTCGTGAGCTTTGGGACCGAACGCGTGCAGGAGCGGGCGTCGATCCAGCCGTTCTTCGCTCCCGGCGGCAACCTGGAGTTCTTTCTTGATGGCAAGACGCCGGTCTCGCTCGAAATCCTCTCGATGGGTCACGTCGTCAGCTCCCCGCCGCCGTTCGGCCCTACGACCATCGGAGAAGTCCCGCTGATCGAAACGGTGCCCGGAGCGCCCTACGCCTCCGCCGAGGAAGGCACCATCAGGGTCGGCGCCGCCTACAGGCAGGGCAAGAAGACGATCTCCTACCTCACGGTGCCGAAGACGTGCCCGCAGGGTGGCTTACCAACAAAGGTGCAGCTGAGCTTTCTCGGCGGCGCGACCGCGGAAGCCTCCTACAAAATGCCATGTCCCAGGAAGTAGTCAACAGGACGCTCATCTAGATCTAGTCAGAAACAGAAAACTCATTCCAATCAGAAGGGACGCTCATCATGACCATCATCTATCTGATCGCAGCCGCGGTCGTTGTCTGTGGCTGTGTCTTCATCATGAGAGCCCGCTCTCGTGACTGATCCAGGCACACGGTCCTGGCCGACCGAACAGGTCGTCAGCGCCGCCCAGCAGGGCGACCCTCGCGCAATCGCGATCCTCGTCTCCGGCTCGCACGCGCACGTGCAGCGCTTCGCCCGCACGCTCTGCTCGACGCCCGAGGACGCGGAGGACGCCGCCCAGGAGGCGCTGATCGTCCTCTACCGCAAGATCGGGACGCTGCGCGCCGCCGCGGCGCTCGCGTCGTGGATGTTCCGGATCGTGCGCAACGAGTGCATCCGCCGCTCGCGGCTCGCGCTGCGCAAACCGTCCTCCGCCGCGATCGTCGAGCCCTCGGCCGAAGACGCCGCCCTCGCCCGCCTGGAAGTCGAGCGGATCGTCGACTCGATCGCGGCGCTCCCCGCCGAGCAGCGCGCCGTGCTCGTGCTCCGCGACATCCAGGGCCTCTCGGGAGCAGCGACGGCTCAGGCGCTCAGCCTCAGCCGCGCCGCGATGAAGTCGCGCCTGCACCGCGGGCGCGAGGCGCTCCACGCGCGGCTCGGCGCCGCGGACGACACGACCGGCCGCGAAGAGGCCGATGAGGTGGGCGACGACGATGCCTCTTGACTCCGATCACGACCGCGGCGCGCTTGCCAGCACCTCGGTCCCCGTCCACCTCACGCGCGGAGCGATCGGCTTCGGGCTGCTCGGCGCGGCGGTCGCGCTGACCCCGAGTCACGGCCCGGCCGCGCTGCTGCTCGCACCGCCCGGCCTCCTCGCGCTGCGCGGTTGCCCGACGTGCTGGATCGCCGGGCTGGCCCAGACGATCTCCGCCGGCCGGCTGCGGCGCACCTGCACCGAGAATGGCTGCGCGCTGGCCCCGGCCACGGCGGCAGGAAGAACACGTGGCGCGCGACCGGACGTCACAACGCGGGAGAAACGGGCGGGGCGCGAACGGGCGCCAGACCGCGAGGGAACGAAATCGACGCGGTCCCGGGCCGCTTGAGGAACCTTTCCCGTCCGGCCCGAGGGCCGTTCGGTTCTGGTGGCGCGGCCTCACACCTCAGTGGCCTCGCTCTTTGCGGCTCGGTTCCGCGTCTGGATTCAACCTAGCTCGCGTCCTGGGCGAATGCAACCCCCTCGCGCGGTTGATCCCGCACGTTGCGAAAAAATTGTCCGCCGGCCGGTGCAGCGCCCGTCGTAGGGCCTGCGCGCGCCAGCCCGCGACACCGCGCGCGCCTCCGAGTGACGTCGTCAGGCGGCGCGTTAGGAAACGCTTATCGGTGCTGCCACAATGAAGGCATGGACAGCGGCGACGTCTCCCTGCCGGGCTCTCCGATCCCGGGCCCGCCCGCCGTGCCCGCGGCGGCCCAGTCCTACCCGTCGCATGCCCGCCAGGTCGCCTTCCAGCCGGCGCCCGCGCGTGCCGCGTCCGGGGAGGACCCGTTCGGCACGCAGCGCACCGGGCGCGTGCGCAGCGTGCGCAAGCGCATCGGCAGCATGCTGGCGGCGGCCGGCGCGGCGATCGCGAAGTTCTGGGCGGCGATCAAAGGCCTGATACTGCTGCTGCCGAAGGCCAAGCTGTTCGTGACCGCGGGCACCGCGCTGGTGTCGGTCGCCGCGTACAGCATCTTCTTCGGCTGGGAGTTCGCGGCTGGATTCGTGGTGCTGCTGTTCCTGCACGAGATGGGCCATGTGTTTCAGCTGCGCCGCGAGGGCATCAAGGCGAGCGCGCCGATGTTCGTGCCGTTCATGGGCGCGATGATCTTCGCCCGCTCGCTCGGCGACAATGCGCTCGCGGAGGCGCGGGTGGGCCTGGCGGGCCCGATCCTGGGCAGCATCGCCTCCGCGGCCGTGGCCGTCGTCGGCGAGCTCACTGGAAGCTCGCTGCTGATCGCGCTCGCCTACTTCGGGTTCTTCATCAACCTGTTCAACCTGCTCCCGGTCGTGCCCCTCGACGGGGGCCGTGCGATGGCCGCGATGGCGCCGTGGATGTGGTTCCTCGGCTTCGGCGCGTTGGTCGGGCTGGTGATCCTGGAGCCGGGCAACCCGATCCTCTTGATCATCGTCATCTTCGCCGGCTACCAGTCGTGGCATCGCTGGCAGCAGCGCCGCACGCGCTCGTTGGAGCAAGCGGCCTACTACCGTGTCGCTCCCCGCCACCGGATGATCGTCGGCGCGGTCTACATCGGTTTGATCGCGTTGCTCGTGTTCGGGATGTCCGAGACGCACATCCTGACCTCGGGCGGGCATTCGTTCGGCTCGATCTAGCGGCGCGCTTCGCGGACCGCCCGTTCCATGTCCCGCTTGGACTCGCGATCGCGGATCGTCTGGCGTTTGTCGTACAGGTCCTTGCCGCGCGCGAGCGCGATCTCGACCTTGGCGTGGGAGTGAGAGAAGTAGATCCTCGTCGGCACGAGCGTCCATCCGCGCTCGGCCACGCGCGCAGCCAGCCGATCCAGCTCGCGGCGGTGGATCAGCAGCTTGCGTGGGCGCTCGGGGTCGTGGTTTTCGCGCGAGGCCGGCTCGTAGGGAGGGATGTGCACGGACTGCAGCCACAGCTCGCCGTCTGAGATCGCGGCGTACCCGTCCTTCAGCTGCGCGCCGGACTCGCGCAGCGCCTTGACCTCGGTGCCCGCCAGCACGATCCCGCACTCGATCCGCTCGATCAGCTCATACCGGTAGGACGCGTACCTGTTCGACGCGACGTCGCCCGCCCCGATCTTGCGCTTGGACTTCTTGCTTTTGGCCATCGTTTCGAGCCTAGACGTTTGCTCGCCGCGGGATCGGCGCGGGCGCCGGATCGCCCGACTCCCCGATCGGGACCGGCACGCCAGCCGGATCACTCGGCGGGAACGAGGTCCACGCGCCCGCGGACCGTGTCCACGCGCGCGACGCGCACCTCGATCTCCTCCCCCAGCCGGAGCGTCGTGCCCGTGCGTTCGCCGTGTAGGATCGTCCCGAGCTCGTTCAATTCCCACCAGTCGCGCCCGTCCGGCACGCGCATCCGTCTCACCGGCAGCATCCCCTCGTACGTGGGCTCGGCGCCGGGACCGAACGTGACGAACGCCCCCGCGGAGATCAACCCCGTGACCTCTCCCACGAACGTCTGCTCCCAGCCGCCCTCGTACAGCGCCAGCTCCAGCGCGTAACACCGCGCCAGGTCGTCCGCGTCGCGCTCGATCGTCATCGCCTCGCGCTCGCGCTCGGACGCCCACTCGCCCAGCTCTCCCAGCTCCCCGGCTACAGGCGCGCGCTCCTCACCGCCCAACGTCGACACGAGCGCGCGGTGGCACACCAGGTCCGGGTAGCGCCTGATCGGTGAGGTGAAGTGGCAGTAGCACGCCGAGTGCAGCCCCGCGTGGCCGATGTTCCGCGGCGAGTAGTACGCCTGCTGCAACGATCGCAGCACGAGCGAGGTGAGCGCGATCCGTCCTCCCCACGGCCCGATCTTCGGGCCATCGGTCCGCCGCAGCGAGCTCTGCACATATCGCTCGACGCGCTGGGACACCTCGCTCATCAGCTCCGCCGCCTGCGATGGCGACATCGAGTCGGGCACGGCCGGCGTCGGCACTCCCAGCGAGGCGAGCTGCTCGACCAGGCGTGTCACACGCGCCGGCTCGGGACGCTCGTGGACGCGATACAGGCACCCCACCTTGCGCTCCGCCAACCGCCGCGCGACCGCTTCGTTGGCGGCGATCATCAGGTGCTCGATCAGCCGGTGCGACTCGGTCTGCGCGCACGTGCGTATCTCGCTGACCTGCCCATCCTGGTCGAACACGATCTCCGGCTCCTCGGAGTCGAGCACCAGCCCGCCCGCCCGTTCGCGCGCCCTGCCCAGCTCAGCGCTCACCTCGCGCGCGGCCGCCAGCGGCTGCGACCACGGGTCCTCGGCGCGCTCGGCCCCCGCGAATATGCGGTCCACCCGCTCGTACTCCAACCGCGCGTCGGAGCGGATCAGCGAGCGGTAGAACGCGCTGCGCACCACCTCCGCCCCACGCAGGTCCAGCTCGACGGTGACGGCCGCACGCGCGGCGCCCGGCACGAGCGAGCAGGCGTCGCCCGACAGCGCCTGCGGCAGCATCGGCTCCACCGCGCCCGGCACGTACACGCTCGTGCCCCGCCTGCGAGCCTCCTCGTCGACCGGCGAGCCCTCTGACACGTACGCCGATACGTCGGCGATGTGCACCCACACGCGCACGCCCCCGGTCGTATCCCCCTCCGCGTCGCCGGACTCAGGCCCGCCCCCCTCCGGCGCGCCCTCGCCCGAACCCAGCCGCCGCGCGGAGATCGCGTCGTCGAAGTCCTGTGCCGTCGCCGGATCGATCGTGAACGTCGCCAGCCCGCGCAGGTCGCGCCTGCGTCCCTCCCCGACTTCGCGCTCGGCGCCGTCCAGCCCTCGCTCCCATGCCCGGTCCGCCGCGCCGAGCACGGCCGGCTCGAACTCGCGCGCCAGCCCGTGTTCGCGCATGAACGCCTCGATCGCGTCCCGCGCTGACTGGCGCTCCTTGCGCGGCCACACGACCCGCGCGTCTTTACTGGAGCTCCTGCCCTTGGGATTGCGCGCCCCAGATCGCGGCCGCCGGGCGCTCACTTGACTTTCGCGGCCAGCGTTTCCAGGGCGATCGCCAGCCCGCGCGGTGTGTCCACCCCGTGCGCGACCTTCACTTCGGGGTCCACGCCGGCGCCCTGCTTGATTCCACCGCCGCCGAGGTTGCGCCCGTCGGGCGTGAAGTACTCCCCGACGGTGACGTCCAGCGCGCCGCCGTTGGACAGCGGCATCTCCTCCTGGAACACACCCTTGCCGAACGTGTGCGTGCCGACGACCGTTGCGCGGTGGTGATCCTGCAGCGCCGCGGTGACGATCTCAGACGCCGAGGCGGTGTCGCCGTCGACGAGCACGACCACCGGAACCCGAGGCGAGATCGCGTCGCCGACCGCACTCAGGGTCTGCGTCGGCTGGGTGCGCCCGCGCGTGGTGACGATCACGCCATGCTCGATGAAGATGCTCGCGATCAGCTGCGCTTCCTCGACGAGGCCGCCGCCATTGTCGCGCAGGTCGAACACGATCCCGCGCGCGCCTTCGTGGAGCACGTGTTCGACGGCTTCGCGCACTTCGCCGTGCGACCCGGGGCTGAACGTCGCGAGCGCGACGACCCCCAGCTTGACACCGTGCACGGTGCTGGTGGCCGAGGCGACGACCGGCTCTGAGATCGTCGCGCGGGTCAGCGTCAGCGTGTGGAGGTGGCTGGCGCCTTTGGGAGCGTGACGCCGCACCGACAGCGTAACGCCGGTGCCGGGCGGGCCGATGATCAGCGCGCGCGACTGATCCGCGGAGAGCCGCGCGATCGAGCGGCCGTTCACGCCGACGATCGATTCGCCCGCCCGCATCCCCGCGCGCGCCGCGGGCGAGGCGTCGAACACACGCACGACGAGCAACCCGCGCCTTTCCGGCGCGACCTCCACGCCGATGCCGGTGAAGCTCGGCGGGGCGTCGAATTCGTGGAATTCCTTCGGGCTCAGGTAGTGCGAGAAGCGGTCGTGCAGGCTCGCGACCGCCCCCGCGACCGAGGCGTTCGCGAGCGAGGCTGTGCTCACCGGGCGGTAGTAGTCGCTGGAGATCCGTTCGATCGCTTCGTCCACCACCCGCGTTTCGGCGTTCGCGACGAGGCTCGACCGGGCGAAGGAGGGTAGGCCTTCGGGGTGCCCGCCCAGCCAGATCCCGCCGACGAGCACGATCGGCAGCATCGCCGCGAGGACGTATGCGATGGGACGTCGCGAGGACATGCGCAGGCAAGCGTAGTCGAGCGGCAAAGCTCCTGAGACGGTCGGATAAGGTGGCCTCACCGATGGCCACGATCACCACCACGACCATCCCCGCAAACGGGCTGCCCGTCCACAGCATCGCGATCCCCGGCACCCGTGCCCTGACGGTCCTGGTCGCCTTCGACGCCGGCGCCCGCACCGAGCGAGCACAGGAGAACGGGATGGCCCATTTTCTCGAGCACCTCGTGTTCAAGGGCGGCGCCAAGTACGACAGCCACCGCGCGGTCAACGAGACGGCCGAGCGACTCGGGGGCGTGCTGAACGCCTACACGAGCCACGACCTCGTGGCGTTCCACATCACGGTCCGCACACAGTCCGCGCCGCACGCGATCGACCTGCTGAGCGACTTCGTCGCCCGCCCGCGTCTCGACCCCGAGGAGCTCGACCGCGAGCGCGGCGTGGTCATTCAGGAGATCAACCGCGCCTTCGACCAGCCCGCGACCGTGGCCGAGTACCTGATCGACCGGGCCGCGTTCGGCGAGCACCCTTTGGGCCGCACGGTGCTGGGGCCGGAGGAGAACCTGCGGACGTTCACGCGCGAGGCGATCGTCGCGTTCCGCGAGCGCCGCTGGTCGGGCGCACGCGGGGGCGCGTTCCTGGCAGGCAATATCGATGGCCTGCCGGAGGAGTCGGAGCTGATCGAGCGCTTCGCCCGCTTTCCGAGCCTGCCCGAGCCCGAGCCCTTCCTCCCAGCGCCCGAGTTTCAGCCGCAGACGCTCGTCGAGCAGCGCGACACCAACCAGTCGCACCTGCGCATGATCTACCGCCCGCAGATCGAGGTCTCCGACCCGCGCGGACGGGCCGCGCTGTCGATCTACGCGACACTGCTCGGCGGCTCGATGGGCTCCAGGCTGTTCGAGGAGATCCGCGAGAAGCGCGGCCTCTGCTACTCGGTCTACGCGATCGACCACGCGTTCGCCGACATGCCCGTGCTGCAGCTGGGCTCGGGCCTGGAGTCCGCGAAGTGCGTGGAGGCGTATGCGCGCATGCGCGAGATCGTCGACGAGCTGCGCGACGAGGGCCCCACCGAGGAGGAGGTCGCCCGCGCCCGCGCCTACGCGGCGGGCAGGCTGGTGCTCGCGTTCGAGAACACCAACGCCGTCGCGCGCTACGCGGCCGGCCGCTCGATCGTGTTCGGCGAGGACATCGACCCCGATGCGGCGATCGCGGCGCTGGACGACGTCACCTTCGAGGAGGTCCGCGAAGTCGCGGCGGGCGTCGCAGACAGCCTGGCCGTGGCCTGTGTAGGGCCGCACACGAGCGACGAGTTCTAGCCGATGCCCTGAGATTCGACCCAGCCTGACGGGTGTCTCAACCCAGTGCGACCATCCGATCGATCGGCACCCGCGCCCGTTCGGCGATGTCCGGCGGCACGCAGACCTCGTACTGCATATCCCGCAGCGCATCGCGCAGCTTTGGAAGCGTGATCATCTTCATGTACACGCACTCCGCGCGCGGGTTGGCGGGGATGAAGTCGACGTCCGGCGCGGCCATCTGCAGCGGGTAGAGCATTCCCGTCTCGGTCGCCACGATCGCTTGACGCGGATCGCCTCCGGTCCGCTCATGCGACCCGCCCCACTCTCCGTCCACGTCGCCGGCCACCTCTCTGCCGGAATTCCTCCCCCCCTGTTTCGGCGGCGAACGACGGGTTCGACGGGCTCGATGACCTGGGCGGGCTCGGCGACCTGCGCGCGCTCGGTGACGCCGCCCGCGACGCGCTCCAGCTGCTCCGCATACTTGAGCATGCCTCCGGTCGAGAGCATGTGCACGCCCTCGTCGGAGATGTCGCCGGCGGCGACGTACTCCATCACGCTGGTCACACAGCCGCACTCGGGATGGATCAGGAGCTCGGCGCCCGGGTGCTCCGCGCGCATGGCTTCGATGTCGGACGGGCGGATGCCGGCGTGGACATGGCACTCGCCGTCCCACACGTGCATCGGCTTGCCGAGCTCCTTCTCCACGAACGCCCCCAGCCACATGTCCGGGCCGAACAGGATCTCCGTCTCCGGGCCGTGCGTCTCATAGATATGGCGCACGACGTCCACGGCGTTGGCGGACGTGCAGCAGTAGTCGGTCAGCGCCTTGACCTCGGCGGTCGTGTTCACATACATCACGACCACCCCGCCGGGGTGCTCCGCCCGCCAGTCCGCGAGCTGCTCGGCGTCGATCGAGGCCGCAAGCGAGCAGCCGGCGTCGAGGTCGGGGATCAGCACGGTCTTCTCCGGACACAGGATCGAGGCGGTCTCGGCCATGAAGTGCACGCCGCAGAACGCGATCACCTCGGCCTCGCCGGCGGCGGCGCGGCGCGACAGGCCGAGCGAGTCGCCGACGTAGTCGGCGACGTCCTGGATCTCCGGCACCTGGTAGTTGTGCGCGAGGATCGTCGCGTTGCGCTTGACCGCCAGCTCGCGCACCTCGTCGTGCAGCTCGGCGATCTGCTCGGCAGCCAGCTCGGGCAGGGCATCCTGGGTCGGGGATCATCGGCAGTGTCCGCACCCTCTCAGTCTAACCCCGCCCTGGCGTCTACCGCATCGCCTGGCGTATCCTGGCGGCAACGATGAGCGGCGGCTATGCCTGCAAATGACGAGCTGCGCGCGCTTGTGCGGCGAGCTCTGGACGAGGACGTCGGAACCGGGGACGTCACGACCGAGGCGACCGTCGCGTCCGACACGCAGACCCGAGCGCTGATCGCCCAGAAGGCGCCTGGCGCTATCTACGGGCTCGACGCCGCTGAAACGACCTTCACGCTGCTCGACCCAGACGCGCGCTGCGAGCGCCTGGTCGAGGAGGGATGCTGGCAGCAGCGAGCCGCGGCGGTCCGGTGCTGTCGATCGAGGGCTCCGCGCGCGCGCTGCTGACCGGTGAGCGCACCGCTCTGAACTTCTTGGCCCATCTCTCCGGCGTCGCGACGATGGCGGCACGCGCCGCCATGGCGGTCCAGGGCACCGGGACGGCGGTGCTGGACACGCGCAAGACCACGCCCGGCCTGCGCACGCTGGAGAAGGCCGCAGTGGCCGCCGGCGGGGCGGGCGGGACGCACAACCATCGCGCGGGGCTGTATGACGCGATCCTGATCAAGGAGAACCACATTGCGGCGGCAGGTGGGATCGCGCAGGCCGTCGCTCGCGCGCGTGCGGCCGCGCCCCAGCTTGCGGACACGCTGGAGGTCGAGGTGAGCAACCCCGAGGAGATCGGCCAGGCGCTGGCCGCGGGGGCGCCGCGGCTGCTGCTCGACAACATGAGCGCCGAGCAGCTGCGCGCGGCGGTCGCCCAGGTCGCGGGCCGCGCAAAGCTGGAGGCCAGCGGCAACGTCACGCTCGCCAACCTCCGCGAGCGCGCGCTCACCGGTGTTGACTTCGTCTCGCTGGGCGCCCTCACCCACTCCGCCCCGGCCCTGGACCTGTCGCTGATCCTCCAAGCGCTGCCATAGGCGTCGCGGCCCGCCCGGCTATACCGCGCTGGACGCCGCCTGCAGGAGGTACGCCCGTACGAACCCGTCCAGGTCCCCGTCCAGCACGCGCTGCACGTCGCCCATCTCGAAGCTCGTGCGGTGATCCTTGACGAGCGAGTAGGGATGCATGACATACGAGCGGATCTGCGAGCCGAAGTTGACGTCCTGGGCATCGCCCTTCTCGCGCGCGATCTCCTCGGCGCGTTCGCGCTCGGCGCGCTCCAAGAGCTTCGCCCGCAGCATCGCCATCGCGGTGGCGCGGTTGGAGGACTGCGAGCGCTCGTTCTGGCACTGCACGACGATCCCCGTCGGGCGGTGCGTGATGCGTACGGCCGAGTCGGTCTTGTTGACGTGCTGCCCGCCCGCGCCCGAGGCCCTGTAGGTGTCGATCTGCAGGTCGTCCTCGTTGATCTCCACCTCGCTCGTGTCTGCCACCACGGGCGCGACCTCCACGCCCGCGAAGCTCGTCTGGCGGCGGTGCGCGGAGTCGAACGGGCTCAGCCGCACGAGCCGGTGCACGCCGCGCTCGGCGCCGAACAGGCCGTACGCGTTCTCGCCCGACGTACGGAACGTGGCCGACTTGATGCCCGCTTCCTCCCCCGCGCTCGCCTCCAGCAGCTGCACTGCAAAGCCGCGCCGCTCCGCCCAGCGCATCTCCATGCGCAGCACCATCTCCGCCCAATCCTGCGCGTCGGTCCCCCCCGCCCCCGCGTTGACGCTGACGAGCGCATCGCCGGAGTCATAGCGCCCAGAGAACAACCGCTGCTCCTCGAGCGCCTGCAGGCGCTGCTCGACCGAGGCGATCTGCTCGTCGACCTCGCCCTGCAGCGTCGAGTCCTCGGCGGCCATCTCCGCGAGTCCGTCCAGGTCCGCGACATCGGCGGCGAGCGCCGTGAACGTCTGCAGCCGCCGCGCCGCGCGTGAGTGCTCGGACGACACCGACGCCGCGCGCTCGGAGTCATCCCAGAACCCTGGCGCCCCCATCTCGGATTCGAGCGCGCTCACGCGCTCGCTCAGCGCAGCCGGGTCAAAGATAATCCGCGAGGAGCTTCAACTGCTCACGGATCGCGGACAGGCGCTGCGGAGTGGACTCGGCAGAGGGGACGGTGGTCATGACCTCACGCTATCAACGACCGAACGGCCAAGATGCCGAGACCAGCGCGCGATGCAACGACGGAGCGCGGTGACCGCGGCCCAGCGCGTCCGTGTCAGAGATCGTTTTAATCATCGATCTCATCCCCGGCGCCTGGCTCGTTGGCGCTCCGATGTTGATTTCCGTCAAATCAGAGGGGATGAGCGGTGTGTTGCGAACGCTCTGAATCGGCACACGCGCTGCGCCGCGGTAACTGCGCCTTTTGCCACCACCCGACGGGGCTCGGCCCCCAAATCAACGGCAGTCGTAATCTCTCTATGCCCCGTGACACTTCTTGAACTTCTTCCCTGAACCGCACCAGCACGGGTCGTTGCGGCCGACCTGGTGCTCCTCGTCCACGACGCGCTGCTCGACCACGGTCGCGACGGGCTCGGCTTCGGCGCCTGCGTTTTCGGCATAAGCCTGGCCGGCGCCCTGCGGCGTGCCCGCGGCCGCGGCCGCCGCCGCCAGCGCCCCGGCGCCCGCCGCGCTGCGCCCGCCGGAGTATGAGACGCGGCCCGCGCGCGTGGCGCTGCCCGGCGCGGCGAATGCCGGCTGCTGCCCTCCGCCGCCCCCGTTCTGGGTCTCGACGTTGACCTGCACGTTGAACACCATGCGCGTGTAGTCCGCCCAGACGCTGTTCATCAGATCGCCGAACAGGTTGAACGCTTCGTTCTTGTACGCCACCAACGGGTCGATCTGGGCGAACCCGCGCAGGTGGATGCCCTCGCGCAGATAGTCCATGTCGAACAGGTGCTCGCGCCAGCGCTCGTCGATGATCTGCAGCAGCAGAAACCGCTCCAGCGCCCCCATCAGATCCTCGCCGAGCTCGGCCTCGCGCGCGTCGTAGCGCCTCAGCGCGAGCTCGGTCACGCTGTCGATGAGGGAGTCGCGGTCGGTCGTCTCGGGGTTCAGGGCCTCGTCATCGAGGTCGAGCGCGATGTACTGCCCCAGCGCGGTGAACAGCCCGTCCAGGTCCCAGTCCTCCATGAAGTCGCCGGGCGTGTACTGCGCGATCGTGCGCTCCAGCACGTTCGCCACCTCCTGGCGGGCCTCCTCGCCGATCGACTTGCCTTCGAGCACCTCGTTGCGATACGCATAGATCACCCGGCGCTGCTCGTTCATCACGTCGTCGTACTCGAGCACGCGTTTTCTGATCAAGAAGTTCTGCTCCTCGACCTTCTTCTGGGCTTTCTCGATCTGCTTGGACAGCATCCCCGCCTCGATCGGTTCCTCGTTGCCCTCCTCGTCGACCCCGCCCAGTTTGTCGAGTATCCGATAGATGCGATCGCCCGCGAACAGCCTGACCAGATCGTCCTCGGCGGACAGGAAGAACCGCGACTCCCCCGGGTCCCCCTGACGGCCCGAGCGCCCGCGCAGCTGGTTGTCGATGCGCCGCGACTCGTGGCGCTCGGTCCCGCAGATGAACAGCCCGCCGGCGGCCGTCACCCGCTCGTGGTTGCCCGCCACGACGCGCGCCTCGATCTCCGGCACCAGCGCTTTGAAACGCTCCTCGTAGCCTTCGGCGCCGGGCTCGATCCCCTCCCTGGCGAGCTGCTGGCGCGCCAGGTGCTCGGGGTTGCCGCCGAGCTTGATGTCCACGCCGCGCCCGGCCATGTTCGTCGCGATCGTCACGGCGCCCGGCTGACCCGCCTCTGCGACGACCTCCGCCTCGCGCGCCGCATACTCGGGTTTGGCGTTCAGGACGGCGTGCTCGATCCCGCGCTGCTTCAACCGCTGCGACAGCAGCTCTGAGACCTCGACGGAGATTGTCCCCACCAGCACCGGCTGGCCGTTCTCGTGGCGCTGAGCGATCTCTTTGACGACCGCGTTCCACTTGCCGTCCTTGGTCTTGTATACCTGATCGTTGCGATCGTCTCTGACCATCGGCATGTTCGTCGGGACCTGCACGACCGGCAGCTCGTAGATCTTCATGAACTCGGTCGCCTCGGTCAGGGCCGTGCCGGTCATGCCCGCGAGCTTGTCGTACAGGCGAAAGTAGTTCTGGTAGGTGATTGTTGCGAGCGTCTGGTTCTCCTCCTGGATGCGCACCCCCTCCTTGGCCTCCACAGCCTGGTGCAGCCCCTCCGACCAGCGCCGCCCGTCGAGGATGCGCCCGGTGAACTCGTCGATGATCTTGACCTCGCCGTCGATCACTTCGTAGTCGACTTCGCGCTTGTACAGCGACTGCGCCCGCAGCGCCTGGATCAGGTGGTTGACCAGGTGGCCGTTCTCAGCGCGATACAGGTGGTCGATGCCAAGGAACCGCTCGGCCTTGGCGACACCCTGCTCTGAGATCGAGACCGTCTTGTGCTTCTCGTCTGTCTCGAAGTCGAAGTCGGCCAGGAACTGCTTCTTGGAGCGCGGATCCATGCCTTCGGGCGTATTGCCGGCCTTCATCTGCGGCGCCAGACGCGCGAACTTCACATACAGGTCCGCGGCCTGTTCGGGCGCGCCGGAGATGATCAGCGGCGTGCGCGCCTCGTCGATCAGGATGTTGTCGACCTCGTCCACGATCGCGAACCAGTGCCCGCGCTGGACCTTTTCGGACAGGTCCTTGGCCATGTTGTCGCGCAGGTAGTCGAACCCGAGCTCAGAGTTGGTTCCGTAGACGACGTCGCACGCGTACGCGGCCTGCTTCTCCTCATACGGCTGCATGTTCGCCAACACCCCGACGGACACACCGAGCGCGTCGTAGATCGGGCTCATCCATTCGGCGTCCCGCCGCGCCAGATAGTCGTTGACCGTAACCAGGTGCACCCCCTTTCGTTCGAGCGTCCCGCCCACGCGCGCGTCATCCACGGAGGGTTCGGAGCCCGCCCGCCCGTCGCCCGCCGGTCCGTCGCCCGCCCGTCCGTCCTGATTCTCTGCGTCCGAGCTCTCGGCGTCCGAATCCTCGGCGTTCGGATTCTCTGCGTCCGAATCCTCGGCGCCCGCCTCTGCGCCCAGATTCTCGGGATCGGGCCGATCGGAGATCGGCTCGCGCACCGCCAGCGAGTTGAGCACGACCGCGAGCGTCGCGGTCAGCGTCTTGCCCTCGCCGGTCTTCATCTCGGCGATGCACCCGTCGTGCAGGACCATGCCGCCGATCAGCTGCACGTCGAAGTGGCGCATGCCCATCGTGCGCTTGCCCGTCTCGCGCACGAGCGCGAAGCACTCGGGCAGCAGATCGTCCAGAGACTCCCCTTCGCGCGCACGATCGCGCAGCGCATCCATGCGCTCGCGCAGCTCGGCGTCGGTGTCGTGTTCGAGCTCGGCCTCGAACGCATTGATCAGCGCGACGCGCTTCTGATAGGTCTTGAACTTCTTCGCCTCGCCCGCGTTCAGGGCGCGATCGAGCAGGGATGGGGACACGCCTGTCAGGGTAGCGATTGAGGCATTGCCCCGCGCGCGGCTTCGGGGCCGGCTCAGCCGGCCGGCTGCTCGCCCATCTCCGGTCGCTCGACCTGGGGCAGCGCGGCCTTGATCGTGGCCGCGCGGGCCTCGCGACGGTGCCGGCGTTTGTCGCGATGGCGCTTGACCTGGCGCGAGAGCTCGTCCACGACGAGCTTCAACGAGTGATCCATCTCGGGCGAGGCATCGCGCGCGCGCAGCGTCACGCCCTTCAGATACAGAGTCGCCTCGGCGACCTCGCGGTCGGCGATCGACGGGTTGCGCTCCTCGAAGATCTCCACCTCCAGACGGGCAAGCTCCGAGACCTGGCGTGAGACCTTGCTCAACCGGCGCTCCAGGCGCTCGCGCAGCTCGTCAGTGACCGGGACGTTGCGGCCTTTGATGTCGATCTGCATCACAGGCTCCTTCCTATGGGCGAATGGGCGGAGGGACGGACTGCCACCGATGCTACGCCGCTCGGCAGCGGATGTCCATAGCGCTCCGACGGGTATTCCAACGCTGACAATCATCGGACGGTCTCGTAACGTTGCGACATTCGGGATCGAGTACAATCGTCTGCGGAGGAGCACTCCCATGGCCCGGAGGGTCCGCTCCGGCGGGCCCTCCGTGTTAAGCTGACAACTGTCGGAGCGCTGCGGTGGAATATCCACTGAGCTTGGAAGGCCCGCTTCGGCGGGCCTTCCGCTTTATGAGCCGCGCGGACGCAGGCTCTGCAGAATCCCCGCGTGACCGCAGATCGCGCCGATCAGGATCGCCTCGTCCGCGACTGTCGTGCCGGGGAACACGATCGTCTCGCGCAGCTGCGCGCGATCGCCGACCCGAGCGCCGTCGCCCAGCACGACCGGGCCCATCAGGCGCACGCCTGAGCCGATCCGCACGTCGCGGCCGATCCACGCCGGGCCTTCGACCCCGGCGTCCGCGGGCAGCGCCCGCCCGCCGGCGAGCACGACGCCCGGTGAGACCTCCTCGCCCTCGACCTCCAGGCGCAGCTCGCCGCGCAGCGCGTCGAACGTGCCCTGGCGCAGCTCGGCCAGCGAGCCGACGTCGTTCCAGTACTCGCGCACCTCGTGGATGTGAAACGGCACGTCGTTCTCGAGCAGCGCCGGGAACACATCCTGGGCCCAGTCGACGAACGGGCGCTCTGGGAAGTAGTCGAAGATCTCCGGCGCAAATACGTAGATGCCGCAGTTGCCGAGGTCCGAGAGCGCCTCGTCGGGACGCGGCTTCTCCTGAAAGCCGGTGACCCGCCCGTCGCGGTCGTGCAGCACGACCCCGTACTCGCGCGTGTTCGGCACCTTCTTGACGGCCAGCGTCGCGACTCCCCCGGACTGACGGTGTCTGGCCGCGAACGCCGTCAGGTCGATGTCGGTGAGCGCGTCGCCCGAGATCACCAGAAACGAGTCCTCGCCGAAGAACTCCCTGCACGCGCGCACGCCGCCGGCGGTGCCGAGCAGCTGCTCCTCGTAGCGGTAGCTCAACCGCTCGCCGAAGTGCTCACGGATCGAGTCCGGGAAGTAATGCAGGTTGGCGATCGTCTCGTCAAAGCTGTGCCGGTCGAGCAGATCGAGGATGTGCGCCATCACCGGCCGGTCGAGCACCGGGACCATCGGCTTGGTGATCTCATACGTCAGCGGACGCAAGCGCGTCCCGAGGCCCGCCGCGAGGACCATCGCTCTCATCAGGATGGCCGCTGACCGGCGCGACGCTGCGTCCTCAGTCGCTCGCGTGCTGGCCGATCGGCGATCCCATCGATCGACGATCGGTACGCCACGCTCCCTGCGTCCTTGCCTCGCTTGGTCATCGACCCTCCTGAAAGCAGTGGCACGAGCCTTGGTTAGTAGCGATAGTGGTCCGGCTTATACGGGCCCTGCACCGGGACACCGAGGTAGGCCGCCTGCTCTGAGGTCAGCTCGGTCAGGCGCACACCCAGCGCGTCGAGGTGCAGCCGCGCGACCTTCTCGTCGAGATGCTTGGGCAGCACGTAGACCCTGCGCTCGTAGTCCTCGTTCTTCGTGAACAGCTCGATCTGGGCGATCGTCTGGTTGGTGAACGAGTTGCTCATCACGAAGCTCGGGTGCCCGGTGGCGTTGCCGAGATTCAACAGCCGCCCCTCCGAGAGCAGGATGATCGCGTGGCCGTCTGGAAACACCCACTCGTCCACCTGCGGCTTGATGTTGATCCGCTCGATCCCCTGCACTCGCGCGAGGCCTGCGATGTCGATCTCGTTGTCGAAGTGCCCGATATTGCCGACGATCGCCTGGTGCTTCATGCGCGCCATGTGCTCGGCGCGAATGATGTCGCGATTGCCGGTGCACGTCACGAAGATGTCGCCCTCCTCGATCACGTCCTCCAGCGTCCTCACGGCGTAGCCCTGCATCGCCGCCTGCAACGCACAGATCGGGTCGATCTCGGTGATCACCACGCGCGCGCCCTGCCCGCGCAGCGACTCCGCGCAGCCCTTGCCGACGTCGCCGAACCCGCAGATCACGGCGACCTTCCCGCCGATCATCACGTCGGTCGCACGGTTGATCCCGTCCACGAGCGAGTGCCGGCAGCCGTACAGGTTGTCGAACTTGGACTTCGTCACCGAGTCGTTGACGTTGATCGCCGCGAACAGCAGCTCGCCCGACTCGGTCATCTCGTACAGCCGGTGCACGCCGGTCGTCGTCTCCTCGGTGACGCCTTTGATCCCTTCGCCAATCTTCGTCCAGCGCTCCGGGTCCTCGGCCAGCGAGCGCGTGAGCAGCGACAGGATCACCCCGAGCTCCTCCGACTCGGCGCCCGTCGGGTCGGGCACGGCGCCCGCGCGCTCGTACTCGGTGCCCTTGTGTACAAGCAGCGTCGCGTCGCCGCCGTCGTCGAGGATCATGTTCGGTCCGGCTGATTGGGCCCCGCCCACCCGTCCATCCGCTGCCGGCCAGCGCAGAGCCCGTTCGGTGCACCACCAGTACTCCTTCAGAGTCTCGCCCTTCCAGGCGTACACCGGCACCCCCTGAGGATCATCGGGTGTGCCGTCCGGGCCCACCGCGACGGCGGCCGCGGCGTGGTCCTGCGTTGAGAAGATGTTGCAGCTGCACCAGCGAACCTCCGCCCCGAGCGCCACGAGCGTCTCGATCAGCACGGCTGTCTGGATCGTCATGTGCAGCGAGCCCGTTATCCGCGCGCCGCGCAGCGGCTGGGCATCCGAGTACTCGCGCCTGGTCGCCATCAACCCGGGCATCTCGTGCTCGGCCAGCGTGATCTCCTTGCGCCCGAACTCGGCAAGGGAAAGGTCGGCCACCTTGAAGTCGGTGGCGCCGGTGCCTGCGCCGGTGGGCATGTCTGTTGTGGTTGCGGCGGGGGTCATTACTGACATGACGAAACCTCCTGTCGGTCAGGCGAGCGCCCTTGCTGCAGGAGAGAGGCCGAGCGTGGCGGAAGCAGCCCGTCGCAGCGCTCCTCGGCCGCTGGAAACGCTACCACACGCGAAACCCCGCCGATTGGAGATCCCCGAGATCTCCAATCGGCCAGCGGCTCAGCTCGCCCCGAGCCCGGCCTTCAGCTCGTCGATCGCCGGCACCGGCCCGGGATCGACGCCGCGCATCGCAGCCAGGTAGATCGACACGAGATCGCCCAGCAGCACGAGTGAGATCACGCGCTCGATCGTCGTCTGTCCGCGCGTCTCCAGATGCAGGCTCGCCGCCGCGTGAGGCGCGATCGACCGCTCCGTGAGCGCCATCCGCTCCTTCACGCGGGGGTGGGCGTCGGAGTCGTCGAGGAACACCGCCGCGAACCGGCCCACCTCGCGGGCGCCTTCCCAGCCGACGAGCTCGTTGTGGTCGAGCTCGGGCAGCTCGTGCGTGAAGCACGGCAGCTTTGCGTTCTCGTTGATCTGCGTCTTGAAGCGATACGCGATCGGGGTGGTCAGGCCGGCGCCCATCACCACCGGGATCGTGCCGTAGAGCCCGCGGGCGACCGTCTTCGCCAGTGAGTCCTCGCCCGCATCCGGGCCCCACTCGGCCACGAGGTGCTCGGTGTGCGAGGCGGCCACGTCGATCTCCGAGGTCAGGCGCGGCCCAGCGCCGCACAGCGCCGCCACCTCCAGCGCCGCCACCGTCATGTAGGCGACCGCCGCGCGCGGCTGAAACCCACCGGGCAGCGGGATCACGGGCACGCCGTCGGAGCGGGCCATCTCCGCCAGGCGTCCTCCCGTCGTCACGACCGTGCGCTGGGCGCCGAGTGCGCCGGCGGACTCGTAGCAGGCGAGCGTCTCCTCGGTGTCGCCCGAGTAGCTCGCGCAGAGCACCATCGTCTCCGGGGTTGTCCACGGCGGCAGCCCGTACGCGCGCGTCACGAAGATCGGCCGCGAGGCGTGGTCGCCCAGCGCCGCGCGTGCCAGCGCTCCGCCGATCGCCGAGCCGCCCATGCCCGCGACGACCAGCCCGGCCGAGGTGTCCCAGCCCTGCATGATCGCCGACTCGACCCGCCACAGCGCGTCGCGCAGGTGCTCGGGCAGTGCGAGCACGTCATCCAGCTGGCCGGATACGTCCACGCGCGCGATCGCCTCGCGCGAGAGCGCTCCCGCTCCCGGTGCGTCCGGGCCGGCCTGAGCATCCGGGGTCGCCTGCGGCGTGCTCATCAGAACTTGATTGCTCCGTCGGGAATGCTCACGCCCGGGAAGATACGCGCCCCGCGGGCGATCGTGTTGTCCGCCCCCACGGTCACGCCCTCTCCGAGCACCGCCCCGCCCTCGATGCGCACGCCATCGCCGACACGGCATCCGGCAGCGACGATGCAGTCGCGCAGGGTGCAGTTCGCGCCGATCTCGGCGCCGCTGAGGATGACCGAGCGCTCGACCGTGCTCGAGCGACCGACGCGCACGTTCTCGCCGAGCACGACCAGGCTGCCGACATGCGCGCCCGGGGCGACGTGGGCGCCGCGCTCGATCACCGCCGGGGGGATCGCCCGGCCGTGGATCTCGGCGCCGGGCGCGACCGCCAGCCAGCTCTCGCCGAGGCGCGCGCGCACCGCCGTATCGACGTTGCCCTCGATGATGTCGAACGTGCCCTGCAGGTAGCGCTCGGGCGTGCCGATGTCGAGCCAGTAGGCGTCCGCCTCAAAGCCGTACAGGCCGTCGCCGATCAGCCGTGGCCAGACTTCGCGCTCGATCGAGACGTTGCGATCGGGCGGGACCAGCTGCAGGATCTCGCGCTGCAGCACGTACACGCCGGCTGAGATCAGGTTCGTGTCGATCCCGTCGGGGCTCGGCTTCTCGACGAAGCCCTTGACCGAGCGATCCTCATTGAGATGCACCAGCCCGTACGCGCTCGGGTCCGAGACGGGCGCGAGCGCGAGCGTCGCCTTGGCGCCGGTGCGCTCGTGCTGGGCGATCTGGCCGGTCAGGTCGATGTCGGTGAGCACGTCGCCGTTGAGCATCACAAACCGCTCGTCCAGCAGCCGCTCGGCGTACTTCAGCGCGCCGGCGGTGCCGCGCGGCTCGGGCTCCTCGACGAAGCGCAGCCCGATCCCCATGCCGGAGCCGTCGCCGAGCACGTTGCGCACGGATGTCGCCAGGAACCCGCACGACATGATCACGTCGTCAATCCCGTGCCCGCGCAGCCACTCCAGCATGAACGCGATGAACGGTCGGTCCACGAGCGGGACCACCGGCTTGGGCACCGTCGAGGTCAGCGGGCGCAGGCGCGTGCCCTCTCCGCCGACGAGGATCACGGCCTGCATCGAGAGACTCCTACCGCCGACGTCACGTCGGCTCCCTTGGCGAAAATGCTCGCCTGGATGCTCGCTTGACCGGGGCTCCGCCCCGCATCCCTCTCACGCGGGATCCTTCGCGAGCGATGCCTGCAGCGGCGAGGGCTCCGCGGGCGCCCCCGCCCCGCGACCGATCCCCTCGTACAGCAGGCCCGCGCCACGCACGGCGTCCCCGTCCAGGGCGTTGCGTCCGTCGATCACGAGCGTCCCACGCATCGCCTGCGCAACCTCCTTCCAGTCCAAATCTATGAACTCTGGCCACTCGGTGACCAAGACTACGGCGTCGGCGCCGGCGACGGCGTCCATCCCGGACGCGGCGTAGTCGAGTTCCGCCATCAGCTCGCGGGCCTGCGCCTCCGCGATCGGATCGTACGCCCGCACGTGCGCGCCCTCGGACTGCAGCCGCGCCGCCAACACCAGCGAGGAGGCCCCGCGCATGTCGTCGGTGTTGGGCTTGAACGCCAGCCCCAGCAGCGCCACGCACTTGCCGGCCAGCTCGCCCAGATGCCGCTGCAGCTTGGACACGACGCGGCGCTTCTGCAGCTCGTTGACCTCGATCACGGCGTTCAGCAGCTGGAAGTGATACCCCGAGTTGCCCGCCAGCAGCTTCAGCGCGCTGACGTCCTTGGTGAAGCAGCTGCCGCCGTACCCGAGCCCGGCCTGCAGAAACCTCGGCCCGATCCGCGCGTCCAGTCCCATCCCGCGCGCCACCTCGACCACGTCGGCGCCGAGCGCCTCGCAGACGTTGGCGATCTCGTTGATGAACGAGATCTTCGTCGCCAGAAACGCGTTCGCGGCGAGCTTGATCATCTCCGCGCTGGCGATGTCCGTGCGCACCAGCGGAGCGGAACCCGCACCCCCGTGCTCGGCGTCCAGCAGAGGTCGGTACAGCTCAACCACCGCCTCCCCCGCCCAGTCGCCCTCGTCGCCGACGACCACCCGATCGGGTCCCAGGAAGTCCGCCACCGCCGAGCCCTCCTTCAGGAACTCCGGGCAGGACACGTAGCGCAGGCCGCCCTTGCCGCGCTCGCCGAACCCGCGCCGGATAGCGGCGCCCGTGCCGCAGGGGACCGTCGACTTCATCACCAGCGCATGCCGATCCGAGGCCGGGATCGCATCGACGACGGCGTGTACGGCGGACAGGTCGGCGTCGCCCGAGTAGGTCGGCGGCGTACCGACCGCGACGAACAGCAGCCGCGCGTGCTCGAGCGCTTCGGTCAGGTCGATCGAGAAGTGCAGTCGCGCCGAGTTTCGCGCAAGCAGCCCCTCCAGCCCCGGCTCGTAGATCGGCACCTCTCCGCGCTGCAACCGCGCGATCTTGTCCGGGTCGATGTCGACGCAATAGACCTCGCTGCCCAGCTCGGCAAATCCCGCGGCCGTTACCAGTCCGACATAGCCGGTGCCGATGACCCCGATGGGCTCACGCTCAGGGCTCATCGACGGCGGTCGCCTCCTGCACGAGCACGAGCGCGCGGTTCTCGGCGAACTGCAGGTATCCCTCCCCTTGCTTGAATCGCACTATCTCCGACTCCGAGCGGTACAACCGCAGCTCGGCCGGTTCCAGGACGGCGAGCAGCGGCTGGTGGTTGGCGAGGATGCCGATCGAGCCCACGGCCGTGAACGCGGAGAGCATCTCGATCTCCTCGTCGAACACCACCCCCTCCGGGGTGAGCACTTCCACCGGGAACTTGGCGTGCGCCATCACTTCCTGCCCGCCTGCACGACCTCGTCGATCGTGCCCTTCAAGAAGAACGCGCTCTCGGGGACCTCGTCGTGCTTGCCGTCGATGATCTCCTGAAAGCCCCTGATCGTCTCCGCGATCGGCACGTAGGACCCCGGGGTTCCCGTGAACTCTTCGGCCACAAAGAACGGCTGGGACAAAAAGCGCTCGATCTTGCGCGCCCGCTGCACCGTCAGCTTGTCCTCGTCGCTCAGCTCGTCGATGCCTAGGATCGCGATGATGTCCTGCAGCTCCTTGTAGCGCTGCAGGATCTCCTTGACGCGGTTGGCCACGCGGAAGTGGTCCTCGCCGAGGATGTCCGCCTTGAGGATCGTCGAGGTCGAATCCAGCGGATCGACGGCCGGGTAGATGCCTTTCTCGGAGATCGCGCGCGACAGCACGGTGGTGGCGTTCAGGTGGGCGAAGACCGACGCCGGGGCCGGGTCGGTGAGGTCGTCGGCCGGGACGTAGATGGCCTGAACCGACGTCACAGAGCCCTCTCGTGTCGAGGTGATGCGCTCCTGCAGCTGGCCCATCTCGGTCTCGAGCGTCGGCTGGTAGCCGACCTGGGAGGGCATCCGCCCGAGCAGCGCCGAGACCTCCGAGCCGGCCTGCACGAAGCGGAAGATGTTGTCGATGAACAGCAGCACGTCCTGGCCCTGGTCGCGGAAGTATTCGGCCATCGTGAGTCCCGACAGCGCCACGCGCATACGCGCCCCGGGCGGCTCGTTCATCTGACCGAACACGAGCATCGTCTTCTCCAGCACGCCCGACTCCTTCATCTCCAGCCACAGGTCGTTGCCCTCGCGCGAGCGCTCGCCCACGCCGCAGAACGCCGACAGCCCGCCGTGCTCCTTGGCGAGGTTGTGGATGAGCTCCTGGATCAGCACCGTCTTGCCGACGCCCGCGCCGCCGAACAGCCCGACCTTGCCGCCCTTGGCGTACGGGGCGAGCAGGTCGACGACCTTGATGCCCGTCTCGAACATCTCGGTCGTGGGAATGAGATCCTCCACGCGCGGAGCCTCCTGGTGAATGCCCCGGCGCTCGGTGTCCTTGGGCAGCTCCTCACCGAGGTCGATCGGTTCGCCGAGCAGGTTGAAGATGCGTCCGAGCGTGACCTCCCCGACGGGGACCGTGATCGGACCGCCGGTGTCGATCACCTCGACGCCGCGCGCCAGCCCGTCGGTGGTGTCCATCGCCACGGCGCGCACCCGGTCGTCGCCGAGGTGCTGCTGAACCTCGCACACGAGCACGCCCCCGCCCGCGCTCGAGCTGATCCCGGGCGCCTCCTCCTCCTCACCGGCCGCCGGGCGGGCGATCGTGATGGCGTGGTTGATCTCGGGCAACCGCTCTGAGAACACGGCCTCGATCACGACGCCCTGGATCTCCTCGATGTGCCCGATGTTGCGCTTGGCGGGGCCGCCGTTGGCAGCGGCCGGGGTGGTCGGGGTCGGCTCGGTTGTGACACTGGCGTCCATTTGTGTTTGATTCTCCTCTTTATCCGTTCAAGTTTGCTCGATGATGGCAGCGTGCGCCGGAAAGGACCCGACCTCAGCTGAGTCCCTCTGCTCCCGCCACCACCTCCATGATCTCCTGGGTGATCTCGGCCTGGCGGGCGCGGTTCATCTGCAGTGTGTAGTCGGTGATCAGTTCGCCGGCGTTCTCCGATGCGCTGCGCATCGCGGTCATCTGGGCGCCGAAGAACCCCGCGGTCGACTCGACGAGCGCGCGATAGATCGAGATCTCCACGTAGTTGGGGAGGAGTCGCTCGAGGATCTTCTCGGCGTCGGGCTCGTACTCGACGAGCGCCCGGGGACCTTCCTCGCGCTGCTCGGAGGCGACGGAGTCGTCCTGCTCGCCCGCGATCGTCGCACGCGCAAGCGGCAGCAGCCGCTCATGGGTGACGTTCTGCGTGAGCGGCGATACATATGCGTTGTACACCATCTCCACGCGATCCACCCGACCCTCGACGTAGGCCTGGATGAGATCGCCGGCGATCGTGCGCGCGTCGGCGTGGGCGGGTCGGTCGGTGAAGCCCGTGTAGCTTCCGTCCAGCTCGTATCCGCGGAATCCCAGCGAGGAGACCCCTCGCCGCCCGGTCGCGTACCAGGCGCTGCGCAGGCCTTCATCTGAGAGCTCGCCGGCGATCCGCACGCCGGCGCGGATGACCTGCGAGTTGAACCCGCCCGCCAGCCCCCGGTCGCCGGTCACCAGCAGCAGCGCCACGCTGCTCTCGGACTCGTGCTCGCTCAGCAGGGGCATGCGCGCCGCCTCCGCCGCGCCCGCGGCCTGCCCGGCCTGCCGGGTCATGCGCCTGATCGCGTTGGCGTACGGACGCAGAGCGGAGATCCGCTGCTCGGCGCGGCGCAGGCGGGCCGCGGCGACCATCTCCATCGCCCGGGTGATCTTCTGAATGTTCTTCACCGAGGCAATCTTGTTCTTGACGTCGCGCTGAGATGCCATGATCGTGCTCGGCGCCCGGCGCTAGGCCGCCTGGGGCTCCCCGACAGGCTGGTCCTGGCTCTGGTCACGGTCCTGATTCTTCTCCTCGCCCGCCGGCCGGTCCCGATCATCATCCCCATCCGATCGACTCTCCCGCAGGGGCTCTGAGTCATCCAGCGGTTGGCCCTCCTCGTCGAGGTCATAGCCGAAGTCCTTGGCAAACGACTCGACGGCTTCGTGCACGGCCTGCTGGGTCTCATCCGACCAGTCGCCCCCGGCGATCTGCTCGCGCAGAGCACCGTGCTGGGAGTGCATCCGTTCGGTCAGCGCGAGCAGGAACTCGGTCACCCGCTCGACGTTCAGCCGGTCCAGGTAGCCGTTGGTGGCGGCGTATATCTGCACCGTCTGGTCCTGCACCGCAAGCGGCGCGCGCTCGTGCTGGTTGAGCGTCATCACCAGGCGCTCGCCGCGGGCGAGCGTACGCTGGGTGTCGGCGTCGAGATCCGAGCCGAACTGGGCGAACGCCTCGAGGTCGCGGTACTGGGAGAGCTCGAGCTTGATCCGCCCGGCGACCTTCTTCATCGGGCCGATCTGGGCGTTGCCACCGACGCGCGATACCGAGATGCCGACGTTGATCGCCGGGCGCACGCCGGAGTTGAACAGCGCGGACTCCAGGAATATCTGTCCGTCGGTGATCGAGATCACGTTCGTGGGGATGTATGCCGAGACGTCGCCGGCCTGGGTCTCGATGATCGGCAGCGCCGTCAGCGAGCCGCCACCGAGCTCATCGTTGAGCTTGACCGCGCGCTCGAGCAGGCGGGAGTGCAGGTAGAACACGTCGCCCGGATAGGCCTCCCTGCCGGGGGGGCGGCGCAGCAGCAGCGACATCTGCCGGTATGCGTAGGCGTGCTTGGTCAGGTCGTCATAGACGCACAGCGCGTGCCGGCCTGAGTAGAGGAAGTGCTCGCCCATCGCGCAGCCGGCGTATGGGGCCATGAACTTGATCGGCGCGGCCTCGTCGGCGGGGGCGGCCACGATGATCGTGCGCTCGAGCGCGCCGTATTCGTCGAGCGTCTGCGCGAGCGCGACGACCGTGGACATGCGCTGGCCGATGGCGACGTACACGGATACCACGCCGGTGTCCTTGTTGTTGATGATCGTGTCGATCGCGATCGCCGTCTTGCCGGTCTGGCGGTCGCCGATGATCAGCTCGCGCTGGCCGCGGCCGATCGGGATCATCGCGTCGATCGCCTTCAGGCCGGTCTGCATCGGTTCCTTGACCGGCTGGCGCTGGACGACGCCGGGCGCCTTGAACTCGGCCGGGCGCGTCTGCTCCGCCGATATCGCGCCCTTGCCGTCGAGCGGGCGCCCGAGCGGGTCCACGATGCGCCCGAGCAGCTGCTCGCCGACGGGGATGTCCAGCAGCGCGCCGGTGCGCTTGACGGTGTCCCCCTCGGACACGCGCTCCCACTCGCCGAACAGCACCGCGCCCACGTTGTCGGACTCGAGGTTCAACGCCAGGCCGGTGACGCCGTGGGGAAGCTCGAGCATCTCGAAGGACATGCAGTTCTCCAAGCCGTGCAACCGCGCGATGCCGTCGGCCACCGACAGCACGGTGCCCACCTCGGTCAGCTCGGCGGCGCCGCTGTCGAGTCCCTCGATGCGGCTCTTCAGAATGCTTGTGATCTCGTCTGGGTTGATCTGCATATCTGCTCCTAGGAGGCTCCTTGGGCAACGTGCCTGCGCAGCTGCTCCAGTCGGTTGCGAATAGAGGCGTCGAGGATCGAGTTGCCGACCCTGATGACGATGCCGCCGAGAATGTCCGGGTCCACGCGCGCGGCCAGTGCGACCTTGCGCCCGGCCCGCTCGCCGATCGTCCTGCCGAGGCTCTCGGTGGTCGCCTCGTCGAGCGCGATCGCGCTCGTGATCTGGACGGGAAGGGTCTTGTTCTCCTCGTCCCACAGCCGCTCGTACTGGAGACGGATGCGAAATATCACGGGCATGCGGTGGTTTTCGATGAGCAGGCCAAGGAAGTTCAGCAACGCCTCGTCCGCCCCATCGAGCAGGCCGCCGAGCGCCTGCGTCTTCTCGGTGGTCGAGAAGTACGGCGAGAAGAAGAACACGGCCAGCTCGCGATGCTCGTTCAGGGCGTCCGCGAACTGCGCCAGCTGCTCGCGCAGCTCGTCCAGCTTGTCCTGCCCGAGGGCCACCTCGAACAGCGCGCGGGCGTAGACCTGAGCTAGCTCCTCCATCAGTTGCTCTGAGCCCCTGAGGACAGGCCGGAAAGGTCCAGTTCGCTGAGAGCCTCCTCCACGAGGCGCCGCTGGTCGGCGTCGTCGAGTGTCTTGCGCGTGACCTTCTCGGTGGCCATGATCGTGAGGTCAGCGACCTCCCGGCGGATGTCATCGAGCGCCCGCTTGGTGGCGGCCTCGATGTCGCGCTCGGCGCGCTTGGCCGCCTCGGCGAGGATCTCCTGCCCGCGCTCGCGGCCCTCGTGCTCGTGGGACTCGGCCGTCTGGCGCGCGCGCTGGAGAATCTCCTCGGACTGGGCGCGAGCCTCCTGCAGACGCTCGCGGTATTCCTCCAGCACCTTGTCGGCTTGGAGGCGCAGCTCCTCGGCGGCGTCGACTTCGCCCTCGATCGTCTTCGCGCGCTTGTCCAGGGCTTCGCCGATCAGCGGGAACACCCACTTGGCGAGGATGAACAGCGAGATCGCGAACACGACGATGGTCCAGATCATGATCCCCACATTGGGGGTGATCAGGAACGAGCCGCTGGAGGAGGCGAGTGGGATGCTTGGCGCAGTGAGCAGCATTTGGCCTACAGGAAGAAGGCGATGAAGCCGCCGACGAGACCGTAGAAGAAGCACGCCTCGGTGAGCGCGAAGCCGAGCCACTGGTCGCGCTCGACCTCGGCGCGCAGCTCGGGCTGGCGGGTCTTGGCCTGGATCGAAGCGTTGAACACCGCTCCGATGCCCGCCCCCGCGCCGGCTGCGCCGCCACCGGCTCCGACGCCCAGCGCGATCGCGCGACCGGCATCCTGGCTCTGCTTGATGATCGGTTCCGCGACACCCAACAGCGGGTGGATCGCACTCAACAGGTGTAGAAACTGCATCGCTCGATAGCTCCTTGTTTGTTAGTGACTTTCGACCGCTCCGCCGATGTAGATGGCGGTCAAGATGGCAAAGATGAAGGCCTGCAGGCCGGCGATCAGGACGGCCTCGAAGAGGAAGATCGCGACTCCTGCCGGCAGCAAGAACCAGGACACGAGCTGCAGTCCGACGAGCACGCCGAGCTCGCCGCCCATGAACGCGATCAGCATGTGACCGGCGAGCAGGTTCGCCCACAGCCGCACCGTCAGCGAGATCAGGCGCAGGAAGTTGGAGAGGATCTCGATCGGGAAGATCAGGATTACGATCGGGCCTTTGACACCGCCGGGCATCAGGCTTTTGAGGTACCCGATCGGGCCGTGGTGCTTGACTCCCTCGTAGGTGAACAGGCAGAACACGCCGAGCGCGAGGATCAGCGGGAAGGCGACGTTCGTGTCGGCCGCGTAGATCTGAAACGACGGGATGTTCGCGCCGAGGAGCCTGAACGTCTCACCCGAGTCGACCGGCAGTGGGATGTAGCCGATCAGGTTGCTCACGAGGATGAACACAAAGATCGTGGCGATCAGCGGGAAGTACTTGCGCTCCATGTCCTCGCTGAGGTTTTCTCGGGACATGCCGAGGGTGAAGTTGTAAAACGTCTCGACCGCGACCTGCAGGCGACCGGGGCGCCGCTGCTGAAGATGTCTCGAGATGTAGAACATCACCCCGAGGGTGATGCCAACCGTGATGAGCAGGTACAGGACGCCCTTGTTGAGTGCGACCGGGCCGAGCTTGAGCCAGGTGTCGAGTTTGAACTCGTCGGTCGGGGAGAAGACACTGCTGGCGACCGCCGGGGCCTTGTGCGCGGTGACGCCGAACAGGATCACGAACAGCACGATCCCGCCGAGCCAGACGCCCAGGAACCAGTAGAGGACCTTCCGTCCCTGGCTCATCCCCTGCTTCTGTGACGAGCTGGGTGGGTGGGGCGGGTGGGTCTCCACTCTAGGAGCGATCGGTGGAGCGCCTGCGACCGCGCTCATGGCCTTGACCCTCCGGGCCGCCCTTCGACCACACGCATGGCGAATGCGATCGAGTAGACGCAGAAGATCACAAGCGCCGCGGTCAGACCGTCACGACGTCCACCGATGACGGCGGCGAGCACGATCGCTCCGGCGAGCAGCCAGATGCGTCCGAACCCATCGACCAGGTTGAGGCCGAAGCGGGCGTCGGGGCCCCGGCCGGCGATCCAGCGTCTATCGAGCTGCTGCAGGACACGCTGGAGCACCCAGGCGCCGGCGGCTATCAGGCAGCCGACCGCGGACGCTCCGAGCGCTATCGCCACCGGCGCGGCGATGACGACGAGCACGACGTCGAGGTAGCGCAGGATCACCCGGCGGGCCTCTGCAAGATCGAGTAGGCCTCCCGGTCCAGCACCGGGCAGGCGAGTGAGATCCCCGTTGGCATCGAAGTCTGGCATTTGAGTAGGGCCACCCTACAGACGAGAACGTCCCGCCGCTGTGTTGCGGCGGAGCCGTCGGAGCGTCCCTCGACCGTCTGCGGCGGCGGCGGCAGTCTACCTGATCTGAGACTTTGTAACAAGTTTGTGACATGCGGTACGCGCGGAGCGAGCGAACTCGAACATCGGGCTGCCACCACCCGCGCCGATCGGCCGGCGAGCCGGCCGGCCGTGCCGCACGCGCCAGACGACCGCCACGATCGCCAACGCCAGCGCGAGCGTCGCAAGTCCCGCGAACACGTCCAACACGTAGTGGTTGCCAGTCGCGAGCACCGCGAACGCGGTCATGCACGGATACAGGACCGCCAATCCGCGCAGCCATGCGTTCTTGGAGAGCCGCCACACCACGACCGTGCACCACGCCGCCCAGGCCATGTGCAGCGAGGGCATCGCCGCGAGCTGATTGGCCGCCGAGGCCAGCGCGCCGGTATGCCAGGAGCCGAACGCGTGCGACGCCGCCACGACGTCGGTGAAGCCGTCCTGGGTGAGCATCCGCGGGGGCGCCACCGGATAGGCCCAGAAGATCGCGAACGCGATCACGTTCGTCAGCACCAGCACGTTGCGCAGTGGCCGGTAGATGTCCGCGCGACGCCACCACATAAAGCCGAGCAGACCCAGCGTGACGATGAAGTGGGCGTTGTCGTAGTAGTCGGATACGACCAGGCCAAGCGCGTGATGGCCCGCCAGCCAGCGGTCGAGTGAGAGCTCGGGGTCGATGCCCAGCGAGCGCTCCAGCTGAAGGATGCCTTCGGCGTGGCCCAGCGCGGCTGCAAGCCTCAGCGGGGCAAAGTTGGTGATCGCGTCGTACACCCAGCACAGCCACACGATCACCAGCGCCTCGGCCCACCAGTGCGTGCGTGCGACAGGAGTGTGGGCGGCGCGCGCGCGCGCGCGCGCCAGCGCCCGCCCCCGCGCGGAGAGCGGCTGGACGCCGGGCTGGACTGCGACGGCCGGCTGTATCGCCACAGCGGACCCGTCGGCATCTATCGAGACTGCGCTGGACAAGCCTCGATCTTAGCCTCCCGACCCGCAGACCACGACGCAAATCAGGGCGCAACCGGCCGCAGACCGCTCCGCCCGAGCGTGTCCAGCACGCGCGGCAGCGCGGCGGCCGTGCGCCGCCAGGAGTCCGGCGCGGAGTAGTCGTCGGCGTCGTGCAGCAGCAGCACCGCGCCCTCGCCGGCTCGGTCGGTGACGCGCGCGGCGATCGACTCGGGGGTGGCGCGCGCCTCCCAGTCGCGACCCCAGTGGCTCCACAGCAGCGTGCGCCAGCCGCGTGCGCGCGCCAGCCGCAGGGCCGTCGCGTTGAGCACGCCGTACGGTGGGCGGTAGAGGCTCGGCGAGCAGCCGGTGGCATCCTCGATGGTTGCCTGTGCCCGAGCGATGTCCGCGCGCACCTGCCACGGCGCCAGCCGCAACAGGTTGCGATGACGGTCGCAGTGCAGACCGATCTCGTGGCCCGCCGCGAGAATCTCGCGGCCGAGCGTGGGGTTGCGCCGCAACTGCTCGCCAACGAGGAAAAAAGTCGCCCGCGTGCCCGCGCCGTCCAGGATCTCGAGCATGGCCGGCGTGCCCTGTGCGTGGGGACCGTCGTCAAAGGTCAGTGCATAGCCACGCCGGCTCGCCGTGCGATCCTCGACTCCCAGCGACCCGCGCAGCGCGGGCCAGATAGGCGCCGGCGAGCGCGCGAAGCACACGGGCCTGGCGCTCGCCAGGCCGGGCAGCAGGTAGCCGCCCATCGCCAACCCCGCCAGCATGCCCGCGCCCGCGCCCGCGGTCGCGCGGGCGTGAGTGCGATGATCGTGCGTGGACATGGTCGATCTTGTGCTGGGCATCGGGGCCGCCGTCGGCGCGTCCGTCTTCTACAGCCTAGGGATCGCTCTGCAGGCGGTGGACGCCAAGGAGGCGCCCCGCTCCGAGCACCTGCGCCTGGCGCTGGTCTGGGGGCTGATCAAGCGCGGGCGCTGGATGCTCGGAACGGGCCTGTCGATCCTCGGCTGGCCGCTGCAGGTGATCGCGCTGCTGCTCGCTCCGCTGGTCGTGGTGCAGCCCGCGCTCGCCGCCGGCCTGCTCGTGCTGGTGTTCCTGGGCCAGCGGATGCTCGGCGAGCACGCTGGCCGGCACGAGTACATCGCGATGGCGGCGATCGTGGTCGGCGTGATCGGCGCGGGGCTGTGCGCGCCGCCGCGCACCACGAGCCACACCTCCGAGCGGTTGACGATCCTGATCGTGCTCCTCGTCCTGGCCGCGGCGAGCCTGCTTCCCTACCTGCTGCGCGCCCTGCGCCGCTCGCCCGCGGCGGTGACCATCGTCTGCGCCGGCCTCGCGTTCGGCTGGAGCGGCGTGGCAACCAAGCTTGCCTCCGACGACCTCTCGCACGGCTATCTGATCGTGGCCGCCGCCTGGGCGCTGGCGACGGCGGCGGCCTCCGCCGTGGGCGTGCTCAGCGAGTCGAGCTCCCTGCAGGCGCGCCCGGCGATCCAGGTGGCGCCGGTCGTGTTCGTGACTCAGACGATCGTGCCCGTCGCGCTCGCGCCCGTGCTGTTCGGCGAGCGCTTCTCGGACACCCCACTCGGCGGTGTCCCGCTCGGGCTTTCGCTGGCGCTGCTCGTGACCGGCGCGGCGGTGCTCGTGCGTTCGCCGCTGCTGCTCGCGCTGATGGGCGGCGAGCCGGTCAGCCACGCCAGCGGCTCGACCCCCAGCCCGTCTGAGCCGAGCTCAGAGACGATCCGCTCCAGCCCCGCCATCGAGGCGGAGGACCCGTCCAGCGTGACCACCAGCACTTCGCCGGCGCGCGCGGAACGCTGAGGCAGGGCGCCGCTCGCGCTCATGCGCAGCGAGCCGCTCACCGGTTTGGCGTCAGTCGTGCGCGCGAGCACGAGCTGGCCGACCGTGAGCCCGCCGCGAGGCTGCAGGAAGTAGAAGCCGTGGCGCAGGTGCAGCGCGCGCGCCTGCGCGCGCAGCGTGCCGCGCGCTTTTACCCAGCGCAGCAGCGAGCCCGAGTTGGGGAGCGCCGGCAGCAGTTCGTCGCCGAGCGCGCGCACCCTGGAGATGGTCGCGGGTTTGGGCGCCCCGCCTGCGTCGGCGAAGGAGACATGGATGTCGCGCCCCGCCAGCTCGGACGCGACGAGCGCCTGATCGCGCGCCGGCACGCTCACGATCACGCCGACGTCGCGCTGATCGGTCTTGACCCGTGCAAGCGGGTGAACGCGCAGGATCTTCGCCGCCAGCAGGGTCACCTCGTCGGTGGACATCGTCCACATGCCCACCCCCAGGCACAGCACAAGCGGCGTGACGAACGCGACCAGCCGCAGCCGCCACAGCGGGATCGGGATCACGCGCCGCGGCGCGTCCAGCACGAGGTCGGCCGCCGTCGGCTCAAGCGCCGGCTGCTCGGGCGCCGACGGTTCGGGCGACGTGGGCGTCCTTTCTGCCCGGACCGCCCCCGCGGCCGGTTCGGCGGCCACCCGCACGACCGCGTGCGCCGGTGTCTCGATCGCCACCGCCGGCGCGGCTTCGGCAAAGCTGGCCCGGACGTGCTCGCGCAGCTCGCTCGTGTCGTTGGCGAGCCGCAGCAGGCGCAGGTCGGCCATCGCGCGCGTGTTCAGCCGCGCGTGACCGACGGGCAGCCCGTAGGAGACGACCGGCGTGCCCGCGGCCTTCGCCTCCAGGCAGGTGACGCCGCCGGTGGAGTGCACGAGCACGTCGGCGGCCGCCAGCAGCCGTGGCATCTCATCGGTGAACCCGTACACGCGCACGGTCTCCTGGCCTGCGAGCTCGCGGTCGAGCTGCTCGCGCAACTGCTCGTTGCGTCCCGCCAGGCACACGATCGCGCCGACCTCGGGCATGTCCATCAGCTCGTGTACGGCGCCCGTCAGATCGCCCACCCCCCAGCCGCCGCCGGAGACGACCACCATCCTGCCCTGCTCGGGCAGATGAAGCCCGCGGCGAGCCTGCACCGGACAGCGGGGCTCAGAGAACTCGGCGGAGATCAGCGGGCTCACCAGCTGCGCGCTGCCCACGCCGGCGATCCGCTCGACCGGGCTCATCGACTCCCCGTACATCACCAGGTGCATGTCGATGCCCGGCTGCGCCCAGAAGAACAGCCCCGTCAGGTCGGTGATCGTCGCAACGGCGGGACATGCGACCGCGCGTGTGCGGCGCAGGCGCGCAAGCACGACCGTCACGGCCGGGTATGTCGATACCACCACGTCGGGGTCGTGCTCGGCGATCCTGCGCGCCAGCGGGCGCGAGCCGAACAGGCACAGCAGCTGCCGTGCCGCCCAGCGAATCGGAGCGACGTGCTCCAGCAGGCCGTATACGAGTGTGTACGTCCAGGGGATGAACCGCAGCTGCACCCTGTAGCCGTCCTCGACGACCGGCTGCAGCAGGCGCCCCATCGCAGCGAGCCCGTCGATGACGGTGACCCGCGCCGGCTGGTCGGAGTCTTCGATCTGGCGCGCCAGCGCGCGGGCCGCGGCGGCGTGCCCCTCGCCGACGTCGGCGGAGAGGATCAGCACATGGCGACCCGGCCCTCCGGGGTAAGTGCCCCCGCTTGTGCGGGTTGAACTGGATTTGCGTTGGCGACGGCGCATTTTCTTATGAGAAGCTTCGATCGCCGCGCGGACGGTCCTGCTCGGATGCACCCGCAAACGTACGGCCCCCGGCGAGCATGAGCCAGCCGGCACAGCGTACCGGGCGCATCAGATGCTTGCGGGACGGGCAGACGTAACAATGCTCGCATCGAGGCCGCGACTCCGATACCCGGGCGCGCCGGCGCCGGCGCCGTGGCCGCCGCAGCGAGGCGGTCAAACGCGCCGGCGGGCGCGAACAGGAGAGCCGCCTCAGAGCGCCGACCGCCGCGCGCGCTGCGGGCGCTCGGCGCAGCCGGCCTGATCGCGATCCTGGCGAGCGTCCTTTTGATCGGCGCGGGCGCGGCGAGCGGCCCCTCGATGTACGTACCGGGCCGCAGCGGCGGCTGGCCGGCCTGGATGGCCGGGCCGCTGCGGGAGCTGGGGGTCGGTGTGCTCAGAACGGGCGGTTTTCAGGCGTGGACGCTGATCATGTGCGCCGGCTACGGCGCGACGCTCCTGGCGGCGCGCGCGCGCGCGTTGTCGTTGCGGAGCATCGCGGCGACGATCGTCACCGCGAACGCGATCCTGCTGCTGGGACCGCCGCTGATCTCCCAGGACGTGTTCGGCTACATCGCGTTCGCACGCATGGGCGTGCTGCACGGTCTGGACCCCTATACGCACGTCGCGTTCGGCGCCCCCACGGACCCGATCTACCCGTTCATCGGCTGGCCGTTTCAGCACTCGCCCTACGGGCCGCTGTTCACGCTCGCAAGCTACGCCACCGCCCCGCTGGGGATCGCGGGCGGGCTGTGGGCGCTGAAGGCGCTCGCCGTCGCCGCAAGCCTCGCCGCGGTGGCGCTGAGCACGCGGGCGGCCGGCACTCTCGGAGGCTCGCGACGCTTCGCCGCGGCATTCGTAGGTCTGAACCCGGTGATGCTGGAGCTCGCCGTCGGCGGCGCACACAACGACACGCTCGTGCTCGCGTTTCTCGCCGGGGCGCTAACGCTCACCGCCGGGACCGCCTTGACGGCTGGGACTGGCGAGGCCCCTGCCGGCGACCGGCCCGCATCCACGGCCGACGCGCAAGCCGGCACACCACGGCAAGCTGGCGCCTGCCCGCACTATCGCGCGGGCGCGTTGGCTCTGGCCGCCGGCGTCGGGATCAAGGTCACGGCGGGGATCGTGCTGCCGTTTCTGGTGCTCGGGGCGGGTGGGGACGGGTTCGACTGGCGCGAGCGGGCGCGGGTCGCCCTCGCCGCGTTCGGCGGCCTGGCGCTGATGGCGGCGATCGGGCTGATCGGGTTCGGCTCGCACGCGCTCGGCTTCATCAACGCGGTCGGCGAGCAGCAGCAGCTCGTGGCGGTTCACAGCGTCCCCGCCGAGACCGCGCGCCTGTTCGGGCTGCACGGAACGCCGAGCTGGTGGCGGCACAGCTTCATCGGTGCGTTCGCGATCGTGCTGGCCTACGCGCTGTGGCGAACCGCACGGGGCGCCGACTGGCGCGTGGCCGCCGGCTGGAGCAGTTTGGCGCTGCTGATGTCCACGGCCTGGCTGCTGCCGTGGTATGCGATCTGGCCGTTGCCGCTAGCGGCGGTCAGCGGCGATCGGCGCCTGCGCGCCGCCACGCTGATCGTCTGCGCCTACGCGGTCCTGATCCACCTGTCGCTCGCCGATCCGCTGCTCAGCCCGCCCAAGGCCCACGTCATCCCGCACCACGTGCACGTCGCCGCGCTCGGGCGCTGAGGAGACCGTCTGGAACTCGCCCGTCTCGAAATCCCGCGCCACGTCGCGCTCGATCTCTGCGGGCGTGGCGTCCGGGCGCAGCCGGCGCAGGCGGATCGCGTCGAGGCGGCGGAACTTGAAGATCTCAAGGACGTACACCAGATACACGCTCGCCGCCACCACGACCAACACGAGCGCGACCATTACGAACGTCCAGCCGGTGCGCAGCTGGCCGTGATGGTCTGAGTAGGGGACGAACCGCAGCGCCAGTGCGAGCCCCGCCAGCAGCAGCGTCCACGCGTACAGATACGCGATCGTGCGCCGGCTGGAGAAGCCGATGCGGGCCATGCGGTGGTGGAAGTGCTCGCTGTCGGACTCGTAGATCGGGCGGCGGTACTTGAGCCGCTTGAGCACCACGAAGGTGGTGTCCAGGAACGGCACGGCGAGCAGGATCAGAGGCAGGACGAATGACACAACGGCCGTCGTCTTGACCGCCGCCTCGACGGTGATCACGCCCATCAAGAGGCCCAGCAGGTTCGCCCCGCAATCGCCCATGAAGCTTGACGCGGGCGGGAAGTTGTAGAACAGGAAGCCGAGCGCCGCGCCGGCCGTGAGCGCCGCGAGCACGCCCGGCTGCTGGCGGCCCAGGTCGAAGGCGATCACCGCCATCGCCGCGGCGATGATCGCGCACACGCCCGCCGCCAGGCCGTCGACTCCGTCGGAGAAGTTGACGACGTTCATCATCGCCACGAGCCCGATCACGGTGAGCACGGGGCCGGCGTTCAGGACGCCCGTGCCAGGGAACGAGAGCCGGCCGGCGAACGGCAGCGTGATCACCTTGACCGATACGCCGAAGTGCACGACGATCACCGCCGCCAGCACCTGTCCGGCGAGCTTGACACCGGCCGGGAGCTCGAAGCGGTCGTCCAGGGCCCCGACCAGCGTGATCAAGGCGCCGCCGAGCAGCACGCCGTGCCACAGCTGACCCTCTTCGTAGTAGCCCGCGGGCAGCCAGAGCAGGACCGCGACGAGCACCCCGGCGAAGATCGCCAAGCCCCCGAGCAGCGGCGTCGGGCGCTCGGACAGGCCCCGCTCGCGTGGTTCGTCGATCGCGCCGACCGCCCGAGCGAGCCGCATGGTGAGCGGCGTCAGCAGCGCGGTCACGGCCGCGGCCACCAGGAAGGCGTAGAGCGCATCGAGTGAGGTCGGGTGCACCATCGACTCGCGCACAGCATCGCAGGCCCCGGGGTCGTATGTGATCGCCTGGGGTCAGCGGAGTCCTACGCCGGCGCGGGCGAGATAAGGCCTGCAGGGCCGTCACGAGCGCCCGGATGCGCTCGTCCCGGTCACAGAGCCAGCTGCAGGCCGGCTCGAGCCAACCCGTCATACAGCGGGTAGCGAGCGACGATCGCCTGCACACGCTCGGCCAGCGCGGGCACACTCGCAGCGAAGTCGGCGTCGAGCAGCGCCTCGGCGATGATCTGGCCGACCTCGGCGAAGTCCTGCGTCTGCAGCCCGCGTGTGGCCAGGGCGGGTGTGCCGATGCGCAGCCCGGAGGCCTGCATCGGGGGGCGCGGGTCGAACGGCACGGCATTGCGGTTGACGGTGATCCCGATCTCGTGCAGCCGATCCTCGGCTTGCTTGCCGGTCAGCTCCGGACGGAGCTCGCGCAGGTCCACGAGCGCGAGGTGCACGTCGGTGCCGCCGGTGAGCACGTTCAGGCCGCCGCCGCCGCTCCCGCTGTCGCCGTGCTCGCCGCTTGCGCCGAGCAGCTGCTCGGCCAGCGTCTGCGCGCCCGCGACGGTGCGTTGTTGGCGCTCGCGGAAGAGCTCTGATTTGGCGATCTTCAGGGCGACCGCCTTGCCCGCGATCACATGCTCCAGCGGGCCGCCCTGCTGGCCGGGGAACACGGCGGAGTCGATCTTCTTGGCATGCTCGGCCTTGCACAGGATGATGCCCGCGCGCGGACCGCCGAGCGTCTTGTGGGTGGTCGTCGTGACGACGTCGGCGCCGTGCTCGATCGGGTTGGGATGCAGGTCGGCGGCGACCAGGCCGGCGAAGTGGGCCATGTCGACCATCAGCAGCGCCCCGACCTCGTCGGCGATGGCGCGAAAGCGCGCGAAGTCGAGTTGGCGCGGATACGCCGACCAGCCGGCGAGCAGCAGCTTCGGGCGGCGTTCGCGCGCGATCGCAGCGACCTCGTCCATGTCGATCAGGCTGGTCTCGCGGTCGACCTCGTAGGCGGCGATGTCATACAGCCGTCCCGACACGTTGATCTTCATCCCGTGCGTCAGATGCCCGCCGTGGGCGAGCGAGAGGCCCATGATGGTGTCCCCCGGTGTGAGCAGCGCGTGGTAGACGGCGGTGTTCGCCTGCGCGCCCGAGTGGGGCTGGACGTTGGCGTGCTCTGAGCCGAACAGCTCGTTCGCGCGATCGATCGCGAGCTGCTCGGAGACGTCCACCCACTCGCAGCCGCCGTAGTAGCGCCGGCCGGGGTAGCCCTCGGCGTACTTGTTGGTCAGCACCGAGCCCTGGCATTCGAGGACGGCGCGCGGGACGAAGTTCTCGGAGGCGATCATCTCCAGCGTGTCCTGCTGGCGGTGAAGCTCGCCGCGCAGCGCGGCGGCGACCTCGGGATCGACCTCCGCAAGCGGGCGGTCGAAGTAGTCGGGGGCGAGATCTGAGCTGGGGTCGGGCATAGCGCTCTCCTTGGCGGGTGAGGACGTTCTGATGCCCAGGCGCGCGGCACGTCGATCCGTCGCTCCCCGGTGGTCGATTCCACTCGCAGCGCCAGTCGCGACGGCGTGATATGAGGCTAGCAGGGGACGCAGATTGCCGGCTGTGTCAGAGGGGTGGTTATTGGGGTCGCATCCGCGCGGGTATGTTCAGCCAACGACGGGAGGGTGCGGGGCATCCAGCCCCGCAAAGGTGTGCTGGGCGGGACTCCCAGGTCAGTCGGCTCGCCGCACGCAGACAGATGTGGTCCAGCCAGAGCGGCGTTCTCCATGAGGAACAGCATGCTACAGTATGAGCATGTCGTTGGAGCATCGACTGCAGATCCTGATAGATGACGATCGTCATCGCAGGATCGTGCGCGAAGCACGCGCGCGGGGGGTGTCGGTCGCGACCGTCGTGCGCGAGGCGATCGACCATGGGGTGAGTGGCCCGTCCACCCGGCGGCTCGCCGCCGGACGACGCGTGCTGGCCGCCGCCGACATGCCGGTCCCCGACGCCGAGGAGTTGCGCGCCGAGCTGCAAGCGCTGCGCGGACGCCGCGGATGATCGTCCTCGACACGACCGTGCTGGTGTACGCCAAGGGCGCGGCTCACCCGCTGCGCGACCCTTGCCGCCGGCTGATCGACGCGGTCGCGCACGGCAAGCTCGAGGCGACCAGCACGGTGGAGGTCATTCAGGAGTTCGTGCACGTGCGAGCGCAGCGTCGCGAGCGCTCCGACGCCGTCCAGCTCGGGGGCGATTACGCCGACCTGCTCGCGCCGCTGCTCGCGGTCGATGGCGAGCACCTGCGCCGAGGACTGTCGCTGTTCGAGCACAACGAACGGCTCGGGGCATTCGACGCCGTGCTCGCCGCGACCGCAATCGATGTCGACGCCAGCGCGTTCGTGTCGGCCGACGGCGCTTTTGCCCACGTGCCGGGCCTACCCCACGTCATCCCGGACGACGCGGGAGTGAAAAAGCTGCTCGAAGGCGCTTAACCGATCGCCTGCTGAACCTCGGCTGCCCCCACCGGCCCGGCGCGCACGATCTGCCACTGACCGGAGCGCTCGTAGTCGCACAGGTCGAGCACGGTCGAGGCGAGGCCGGGCAGCTCGCCGCCGTCGAGCACGAGGTCGGCGCCGGCGCGGATCGACGCCGGAACCTCGGCCAGGCGCCGCGCCTCGGATCCGCCGGACAGGTTGGCGCTGGACTGCAGCAGCGGCCGATCGAGCGTGCGCAGCGCGGCGAGGCGATCTGTGAGCAGCGGAACGCGCAGCCCGAGAGCCCCGGACCCCTCCCGCCCCACGGACCCCTCAGCCCCCGCGGACTCCTCCAGCCCCGCGGACCCCTCCAGCCCCGCGGACTCCTCCGGCCCCGCGGACCCCTCAGCCCCCGGCCCGCACGCAAGCGGATAACGCCGCGCGCGGTTTGCCAGCAGCAGCGTCAGCGGACCGGGCAGCAGGGCTTCCAGCGCGGCGCGCTCGCGCGGCCTCAGGTCCGGGAGCGCGCGCAGGGCGGAGTGCAGCGCGAAGAACATGACCGCGGCCGGGCGCGTCGCCGGGCGGCCCTTCAATTCGTACAGCCGCCGCACGGCGAGCTCGCTGTCGGGGTCGCAGCCCAGGCCATAGACGGTGTCGGCCGGGAACACAACCACACCATCGGCCGCGACGCGCTCCCGCATGCGCGCCACGTCCTCGCCGCTCAGCGCGTCAGAGACGGGGGGCGCGGTCATCGAGGGCTCCCGCTCCCACTGGGCCTGCCCAGCCCCGACTTCCCGGCCGAGGACCTACGCGCGGTGCGCTGCGGCCGTGCGCTCGCAGCCAGCCCGCTCACCGCTCCCCCACCACCACGCGCTCGATCCCGGCCAGGTCGCGCGCGGCGCGCACCGACTCAAAGCCCGCCGCGCGCATCAGCTCGCTGACCGCGCTGGCCTGTCCGGCGCCGATCTCGAGCGCCAGCAGGCGCACCCGCTCGCGCGCGGCGGTTTGCGCGAGCAGCGCCCGAATCGTGGCCAGCCCGTCTGATCCGGCGAACAGCGCGCCGGGCGGCTCGTGGCGCAGGATCTCGGGCGCCAGGGACGCGCGCGCGGAGGCGGCCACGTAGGGCGGGTTGGAGACGATCGCCTCGTGCTCGTCGGGCACGCCGGCGAGCAGGTCCGAGCGTAGCCAGTCAACGCGCAGTCCCAGCCGCTCGCCATTGGCGCGCGCGAGCGCGAGGGCGTCCTCGCTGACGTCGCTGGCGCTGACGCGCAGGTCGGGGCGCTCGTCGGCCAGCGCCAGCGCGACCGCGCCGCTGCCGGTGCCCACGTCGAGCACGCGCGCGCGGAGGGACAGGTGTGCGAGGGCGAGCTCGACCAGCAGCTCAGTCTCCGGGCGCGGGATCAGCGCGCGGCGGTCCACCGCCAGGTTCAGGCGGCGAAACGCGCGGATGCCGGTGATGTAGGCGACGGGCTCGCGCTGCACCGCGCGCCTGCGCACGGCGTCCTGCAGCGCGCGCACGTTCGGCCCTTGCACCTGCAGGTCCCGATCGGTGAACAGCCGCTCGCGCGTGACGCCGAGCACGTGCGCCAGCAGCAGTTCGGCGTCCAGCCGCGGCGTGTCAGCACCCGCGGCCGCGATCGCCGTGATCGCTCCGTCGAGCGCGTCGCGCACGGGCGTGCCGCCCGTCAGACTCACGGAGTCGCTCACGAAGCCGCGGCTTGCGCTTGCAGGCGCCGGCCCCGCTCGTCCGCTTGCAGGGCGGCGGTGAGCTCGTCGAGCTGGCCTTCGAGGACCTGGTCGAGATTGTGGACGGTGAGCTTGATGCGGTGGTCGGTGACGCGGCGCTCGCCGTAGTTGTAGGTGCGGATCTTCTCGGCGCGGTCGCCCGTGCCGACCTGTGAGCGGCGATCGGCGGCAAGCTCGGCCTGCTGCTCGGCCAGCGCCCGCTCGTACAGCCGCGCGCGCAATACGCGCAGCGCGCGCTCGCGGTTCTGCAGCTGGGACTTCTCGTCCTGCATCGAGACGACTATGCCCGACGGCTTGTGCGTGATGCGCACGGCCGAGTCGGTCGTGTTGACCGACTGCCCGCCCGGGCCGGATCGAGCGGTAGACGTCGATCTGCAGATCGTTCGGGTTGATCTCCACGTCGACCTCCTCGGCTTCGGGCAGCACCGCGACGGTCGCGGTCGAGGTGTGGATGCGCCCCTGGGACTCGGTCTCGGGGACACGCTGCACGCGGTGGGTGCCGCCCTCGAACTTGAACACCGAGTAGGGCGGGTGGGGGCCAGATCCGCGAATCGCGAACGTGTACTTGCCCTCGCCGACGCCCATCGCCTCGGTCTGAAAGCCCAGGCGCTCGGCGTACTTTGCTCAGCATCCGGTACAGGTCACCCGCCCACAGCCCGGCCTCGTCTCCGCCGGCGCCGCCCTGGATCTCGACGATCACGCTCTTCTCGTCGTTCGGATCGCGCTCGATCATCGCCAGGCGGATCTCCTCCTCGAGCTGCTCGATCCGCGCGCGCGCGGTGCTCAGCAGCTCGCGCGGCTCGGGATCCTCGCCGTCCTCACAGATCAGCTCCTCCGCGCCCGCTGCGTCATCGCGTGCGCGCCGCCACTGCGAGGCCAGCTCGGCGGCGGGCTGCAGCTGGCGGTAGGCGCGACCGGCCGCGGCATAGCGCTCGCGGTCGGAGATCACCTCGGGGTCGGTCATCTGCTCGCCGAGCTCGGCGAAGCGCGTCTCGATCTGCTCTACGAGGCCTTCGATCATGCACGTGAGTCTAGGCGCGTCCGGCAGGCCGGCTATTCAGGGCAGCACACGACAAGCGACGAAAGTCCCAATGATCTCCCAGTAGCGCCAGATTTGGGAATTGCCCCTAGGCAACAACCTCCACGCCGACCAGGTCCGCCGCCGACAAGGCCCCCGGCGTCTCGCGCTCCAGGACCGCATCCAGCGCGGCGATGGCGACCGCCAGCTGGTGCAGGTCAGGCTCGCGCGTGGTCAGAGAGCTGGAGCTTCAACCCGGGCCACATGACCGCGCGCACCCAGCCTCGGCGGCGGTTGCGCCCGGCGAACTTGATCAGCTCGAAGGAGATCCCCGCGATCAGGGGTACGCCGAGGATGCGGGTCAGCACGAGCCAGTACCAGGCGGGCAGGCCGATCGGGGCGAACACGAAGATCGCGACGATCATGACGACGAGCAGGAAGCTGGTGCCGCAGCGCGGGTGCAGCCGCGAGAACCGCTGGGCATTGGCGGGCGTCAGGGGCAGGCCGGCCTCGAAGCAGGAGATCGTCTTGTGCTCGGCACCGTGGTACTCGAACACACGGCGCAGGTCGCGGATGCGCGAGAGCAGGACCATGTAGCCGAGGAATATCGCCGTCCTGATGAGGCCCTCGATCACCCAGAACAGGACCGAGCTGTGCAGCTGGCCCTTGATCAGGCTGGTCAGGCCGACGGGGATGAGGAAGAACAGGACGATCGCGAACGCGACCGCGACGACGATGGTGCCTGCCCACACCCCGCGAGGAATCTCCTGGGGCTCCTCCTGGGCACCGTCCCGCGCCGTCACAGCGCCATCCGCCGCCACATCGCCATTGACCCGGCCGTTCCCCCCGTCCCCGACCTCCTCCGGCGGGAGCTGGGCGTTGGCCGAGAGCTCGAGCGCGCGAAAGCCGATCGCGAGCGATCCGCCGAGCGCGACGATACCGCGCAGGATCGGCAGGCGCAGGACGCGGTGGCGCCGCAGGGCGGAGTCGAGCTCGAACGCGCTGACCTCGATCTCCCCGAGCGCCGGCTCGATGAGAGACCTGTCGATTCCGCGATCGGACCGATCGGGGGCACACAGCCCGGACGGCTGGGTCGGCCGGTGCAGCTGCTCGGACGTCGGCTTGCGCACCGCGACGGCCCAGTTGCGGACGCCGCGCATCATCACGCCCTCGAGCACGGCCTGGCCGCCGACGGGAGCGTCGCGCTGGGCGTTCAGCCGCCCGCCGTCTCCGTTGACGTTGACCTCGGCGTCCAGATCCACTGGCGTGCTCGGCGGGCCGGCGGCCAGTGAAGCGGGCATCGATCGCCCCGCTAGGAGGCCTTGGCCTGGGTGGAGCGCTGGCGGCCCTTGGCCATGCGACGCTGGAAGCGCTCGACGCGCCCGCCCGTGTCGACCAGCTTCTGCCGGCCGGTGTAGAAGGGGTGGCAGTTGGAGCAGACCTCGACGTGCAGATCCTCCCGCGTGGCGCGCGTGGTGAACTCGGCGCCGCAGGTGCAGCGCACGTGGGCGGTTACGTAGCTGGGGTGGATGTCGGCCTTCATGCTCAGATCATTCTAGCGGCGAGGCGGGGGCCGCGGGGGCCGGCGCGGGCTGCATGCAGCGCGGGGTGCGCAGTTCGTCGCGCCGCAGGACGCGCCCGTGGGCGCCGCTCCAGCGGAAGGTGATCAGCGCGCGGTAGTAGGCGGGGGCGGAGAGGTTGGTGACCTGTTCCAGGTGCCGGTAGGAGCGCACGCCCGGATCGGCGGTGCGCCAGACGCCGACGCCGGGCGCGAGCACGGGTCGATAGCCGGTTTCGCCGGGCGTGCGCTCGAGCAGTTCGATGCGCATCGACATGCGCGTGGCGCCTGGGATCGTGGTCATTTCGCCGGCGAACGTGGCCGAGCGCTCCGCCGGTTCGCCCGCGATCAGGCACTGCACGAGCGTGGCGGAGTCAGCAGGCGGGTCCGCCCGCGCGGGGCTCACGGCCCACAGCAGGCTCAAGCCGCAGCCGAGCGCAGCAAGGAGATGTCGTCGTCCGTGAACAGCAAGGAGATGTCGTCGTCCGTGAATGGTGAGGTCCATAGAATCCCCCTAACACCAGTGGGGGTCACATGTTTCGCCCGCCCGCACGGAAGGCGGATGCGGCTGCGTGGATCGCCACGCTCCTGAGCGTTCTCGGTCAAGCAGATCAAGGACGCAAGGAGCGTGGCGTGCTGGCCGAAACGGGGATGCGAGCGGAGCGAGTGTCTCCCGGCTTCGGTACGCGAGCGACTGAGGACGCAGACCGATCATCCGGGATCGGCCAGCGCCGGCCGAGAACGCTCAGGTTATTTGGTACAGCGGGCCGTCGCCCCCCTCGGGGACTGTCAGGCGGCCGCCCTTGGCGGTGATCGCGCCGCACTGGACGCAGTTGGTGTAGTTGACGATCACGTCCACGTCCCCGTGCTCGGGGGCGTCCTCGGGAATCTCATATACGCCCGCAGGGCACATCCAGCGCCATGTCTCGGCGAGCTCGCGCGGAACGTGCCTCTGGACGCGGATGTGGTTGGGGGCGTCGTCGCGAGTGGCATTGTGAGTGATGAACACCGAGGAGAGCTTGTCGAACGTGTACTTGCCGTCGGGCTTGGGGTAGCTGTCCTTGGTCTTGCCGACGAACATCGGCTTGACATCGTTGCGATGCAGCGACCAGCGCCCGCCTGGGAAGCGCCCCTTGGTGGCGATCATCAGGTTGACGAGCGGACCGCCCTTGATCAGGCCTTTCTGGAACGGCTGCCGTGTGTTGCGCTGTTCCCACATGTCTTTGCCGATGATCGAATCCTCGACCACCTGCTCGTAATCCTCGAATGAGGACTCGCCCCGCTTGAGCGCCGCGTAGATCGACTCGGCCGCGAGCATCCCCGACTTGATCGCGTAGTGAACACCCTTCAACGACGCGAGGTTCATGATGCCCGCCGCATCGCCGACGAGCACGGCGCCCGGCATCGACAGCTTCGGCATCGCCCAGTACCCACCCGCCGGCAGCGCCTTGGCGCCCCACGCCACGCGCTCGCCGCCCTCGAGAATCCCTTTGAACAGCGGGTGTGTCTTGATCTGCTGGAGCAGGTCGTGTGCGGAGGTGGTGGCGTCGGCGTAGTCGAGGTCGACGATGAAGCCGATGGAGACGAGGTCATCGCCGGTCTTCTCGTCCTTCATCGGGTAGATCCAGGACCCACCGATCTGTCCGTACTTGGCTGAGACCTTCAACGGCCAGCCGGCGAGCGTATGAATCACGCGATCCAGCGGCTTTGTGACCTTCCAGACCTCCTTGACGCCCAGCTCCCATACCTGCGGCTCGCGATTGGCGGCGAGATCGAACTCACGGATCGCCGCGCCGGTGATGTGCCCCCAACAGCCCTCGGCGAGGACCGTCGCCTGGGCCTTGATGTCCGTGCCGGGCTCGAAGTTGGGAAGCGGCTCACCGTCCTTGCCGCGGCCCTTGTCGCCGGAACGCACGCCGACGACCCGGCCATCCTCGACGATCAGCTGCGTAGCCGCCGTCTCAGTGAGGATGTACGCACCGGCCTCCTCTGCCATGCGCTGCTGATAGCGCGCGAGCGCCGAGACGGAGATGACCTCGTTGCCGTTGTTGTGCTGGGGAGGCGGCGGCGGGATGCGCAGCTTGGTCTTGCTGTTGGGCAGGACGTAGACCGACTCCTTCTTGACCTCGCCGAACGCGAACCCCTGTTTGCGCCAGTCCTCGCGGCTCAGCTCCGGGAACAGCTCCTGCAGCGGCCCGGGGCGCATCACGGCACCGGACAGGTTGTGCCCGCCGCACGTCTTGGCCTTCTCCACCACGGCCACCGGCACTTCGCCCAGGCGCTCCAGCGTCTCGGGGTCCTCGGCCAAGAGCTGCAGCAGGCGGTTGGCGCAGGCCAGCCCCGCGGTGCCGCCGCCGACGATCGCCACGCCGACCTCGATCAGCTCGTCCTCTGCGTCCAGGCCGCGCTTGACGAACTCCTTCTGCGAGTCCACCGGCGGCGGGTAGGCCGCCGGCACGACACGTCCGTTGCTGGAGCCGTTATGACCGGACATCGCCGACGATCACGCTCCTTGTCGTTTGTGCCGGAGCACCCACATCCGCCCGTGGAGCACCATGATCCACCCGATCCTCAGCCGGCCTTCTTGGCCCGTACGGCCTCGGTCAGCTTCGGCAGGATCTTGTTCAGATCGCCGACGATCCCTAAGTCGGAGAACTCGAAGATCGGCGCGTTGGAGTCCTTGTTGATCGCGACGATGTTCTCCGAGGCCTGCATCCCGACCTTGTGCTGGATCGCGCCCGAGATGCCGGCCGCCAGGTACAGCTTCGGCGCGACCGTCTTGCCGGTCTGACCGATCTGGGCGGCGTACGGATACCAGCCTGCGTCGACCACCGCGCGCGTGGCGGCGACCGCGCTGTTGCCGCCGAACGCGGCGGCCAGGTCCTCGGCCAGCTGAAAGCCCTCGGCCTTGCCCAGGCCGCGCCCGCCGGCGACGAGGATGTCTGCGCCCTCGATGTCCACGTCGGCGCCGCGCTGTTCGCCGCGCACGAGCATGCTCGCCTGGGTGGCGTGCGGGGAGAGCTCGAAGCTCAGCTGCTCCACCGGCGCGGTCGCGCCGGGTGCGGACTGGCGGATCTCGAACGCGTTCAACCGCCCGATGATGATGCCGACATCGGAGCGGTATTTGATCTCGGAGATCGCCGAATCGCCCAGGATTGGGCGCTCCGCCACGAGCTCACCATTTTCGGCGCGCACGGCCGTGACCTCCATCGCCACGCCGGCGTGAAGGCGCGCGGCCAGGCCCGCGCCGATCTCAAAGCCGAGCAGGCCGCCGCCGAACAGCGCGTAGCCGTAGTCGCCTCCCGAGATCGCGGCGGCCATCGCGTCGACGACCGGCTGGGCCAGGCCCTCGGGGCCCTCCGCGACGAGCACCTTCGCCGCGCCGTACTCGCCCAGCGTTGCTGCCAACTCCTGCGAGACGTTCTCGCCGAGCAGGATCGCGTGCGCCTCGCCGCCCAGCTCGCCCGCCAGTCGCGCGCCCTCGGAGACGGCGCCGAGCGAGTTCTTGTTGATCGCGCCGTCGTAGTGCAACGCGTAGATGAGGATGTTCGCCATCTAGATCAGCTTCCTCTCGTCGAGCCAGGCCACGATCTGTTCGACCGTCTCGTTGGTGTCCTCGTCCTCGATGATCTGCCCCGCTGCCTTCGCGGGCGGCGCCTTCGCGGCGACCCACTGGGCGGCGGAGTTATCGCCGCCGACCCTGCTCGCGTCGATGCCGACGTCGGCGACGGTGACGGCATCGAGGGGCTTCTTCTTGGCGCCCATGATCGCCTTCAGCGACGGATAGCGGGGCTCGTTGATCGCGTCGCCGACGGAGATGACCGCGGGCAGCTTGACCTGGACGGTGTCATACCCGTACTCGGCCTGGCGCTCGCAGCGCAGGGCGGGTGGGCCTTCGTTCCCGACGTCCATCTTGATCACCTGGGTGAGCGAAGGCATGCCCAGGTGCTCGGCCACGACCGCACCGATCGTGTAGCACTCGCCGTCGTCAGACTGCTGGCCGAGCAGCACCAGGTCGGGGCTCTCGCGCGCCAGCGTCTGGGCCAGCGCATACCCGGTCGCCGCCACGTCCGAGCCTGCGACGGCCGGGTCGGAGAGATGGACCGAGCGGTCCGCGCCGAGCGATACAGCCTTGTGCAGGGCGCGCACGGCGCTGTCCGGGCCCATCGTCACGGCAACGATCTCCTCGACGGGGGCGACGCCACCCTCGCGGATCTGCATCGCCGCCTCGATCGCGTGCGTGTCATACGGGTTGAGGTTCTTCTCGCCGCTGCGGTCCATGCGCCCCGTCGAGGGATCGATGCGCTTCTCGACGGCGGCGTCCGGGACCTCCTTCACCAGGACGCATATCTTCATGTCTAGATCAGCTACTCCTTGGGGTCTGTTGGGTGCAATCCTACTCGATCCAGCGGTTGACTGACTAGTCAATCGGTTTCAGTTGATTTGGTGGCCAGGCCGCATGCGGCCTGGCTTCGAGTGGCGCATGCGCCACTCGACCGACCGGCGCATGCGCCGGTCGGCGGACCGGTACATGTACCGGTCCGAACTGCAGACACAACTAGCGATCTGTGACGGCACCGCGGATGAAGTCGACGATCGACTGGGTCGAGGCGCCGGGCGTGAACACCTCGGCCACGCCCAGCTGCTTGAGCTCGGGGATGTCCTCGGCGGGGATCGTGCCGCCGACCGTGACCACGACGTCGTTCACATCCTGCTCTCCCAGCAATGCCACGATGCGCGGCACGAGCGTCATGTGCGCGCCGGACAGGATCGACAGCCCGACGGCGTCGGCGTCCTCCTGAATCACGGTCTCGACGATCTGCTCGGGCGTCTGGTGCAGGCCCGTGTAGATGACCTCCATCCCGGCATCGCGCAGCGCGCGCGCGATGATCTTCGCACCGCGGTCGTGCCCGTCGAGGCCCGGCTTGGCCACGACGACGCGGATCTTGCTCTTGGGCTGGGCAGTGGCGGCGGACATGAGGGTCTGGCGGCGCCCGCGGCGTTCAGCGGCGCCCGCGGCGGCGGACCGGCCCACCACGAGGAAGACCGGACGCGCGGGATTGTAGAGCCCGTGGGTCAGCCCGCGCACCGACGTGCTCCTGCGCAACCCTGCCCAGCCCACCGAGCGCCATCGCCCCGCCCACGGCGGCGAGCACCTTCAGGCGGCGTCCAAGACGATCCAGGCGCAGGGTCTCCCAGCCCTCGGTGGCGGCGATACGCCGCAGCTCCGGGTCGGGATTGACGACCACCGGATGCCCCACGGCACGCAGCATCGGCAGGTCCGACTCGGAGTCCGAGTAGGCGTAGGAGGCGTCCAGATCGATGTTCTCGCGCTCGGCCACCTCGCGCATGGAGGAGACCTTGCCCTCGCGGTAGTTGAAAGGTCCGGCGGCGCGCCCGGTGTAGCGACCGTCGCACACCTCCAAGCGGGAGCCAACACCGCCGTCGAAGACGAGCACGTGGGCCATCAGATCGGCCATCTCCTGGGAGGCGGCAGTGACGATGTAGACGGGCTGCCCCGCATCCTGGTGGCGGTAGGCGCGCTCGAGCATCTGCGGATACAGCCGCGGGAGCACCCCGGCCAGCACGCGCGGGGACATGCGCTGCAGATCGCGCACCGCGACCCCCGCAAGCATCTCCCCCACCCGCCGGCGCACCTCGTCGGCGCGATCGTCGGTCGAGCCGCGCAGGCGAAAGCGCAGGTTCTCGTACGCGTCACGGGCCAGACGGCGACGAGAGATCATGCCCGATTCGTACGCGGCGCGCGCGAAGAAGATCCCCGACGAGCCCGCCATCAGCGTGCGATCGAGGTCGAAGAACGCCGCCGCACGGGGCGCTGTGACGCCGGCGCCCGCGGACACGTCAGACCTTTAAGATCACAGCGTCGCCCTGCCCGCCGCCCGAGCAGATCGCCGCGCAGCCCAGGCCGCCGCCACGACGGCGCAGCTCATAGACGAGCGCGCCGAGCAGGCGTGCGCCGGAGGCGCCGATCGGGTGTCCGAGCGCGACGGCGCCGCCGTTGACGTTGACACGGTCCTCGTCGATCCCGAGCATGCGGATCGAGTTGAGCGTGACCGAGGCGAACGCCTCGTTGATCTCCCACACGTCGATGTCGCCGGGCTGCAGCCCGGCCTTCTGGAGCGCCTTCTTGGCCGCTGAGGCGGGCGTGCGGGCAAGGTAGGCGAACTCGTCGGCGGACTGCGCGTGGGTGACGATCTCGGCCAGCGCCTCGCGGCCGTTGGCGGTGGCCCACTCATCGGAGGACAGCACCAGCGCGCCAGCGCCGTCGTTGACGCCGGGGGAGTTGCCGGCGGTGTGCGAGCCCTCCTTGCCGACGAGGCCCGGCAGCGCGGCGAGCTTCTCAAGTGTTGTGTCGCGGCGCGGGCCCTCATCGATCTCGACGACCGTGCTCTGCTTGCGGCCGTTGACCGTGACGGACACGATCTCCTCGGACATGCGCCCCTCGTCGATGGCCTTCAGCGCCAGCTCGTGTGAGCGCAGCGCCCAGCGGTCGAGGTCCGCGCGCGTCATCTCCAGCTCCTCTCCCACCTCTGTCGCCTCGACGAACATCTGCTTGCCCGAGAACGGGTTCCTCAGCCCGTCGTGGACCATCGCGTCCAGGGCGGTGACGTCGCCCATGCGAAACCCGAACCGAGCCCCCGGGAGCAGGTAGGGCGCCTGGGACATCGACTCCATGCCGCCGCCGACGCCAACCTGCACGTCCCCGGCGCGGATCGCTTGGTCCAGGAGCACGCTCGCGCGCAGGCCCGAGGCGCAGACCTTGTTGATTGTCTCCGATGAGACCTCCTTCGGGATTCCGGCTTTAATCTGGGCCTGGCGCGAGGGGATCTGGCCCTGTCCGGCCTGCAGAACCTGGCCCATCACCACGTGCTCGACCTGCTCGGGCTCGACCTGGGCGCGCTCCAGCGCGGCCTCGATCACGGTGGCGCCGAGGGCGGTCGCGTCGAGCGTTGACAGGCCGCCGCCCATCTTGCCGATGGGGGTGCGTGCGGCGCCGAGGATCACGGTCTTGGACATGGTTATCGGGGCTCTCCTGGGGTCGAGGAAAACGTCGGGGGAACGACGAGAGACCGAGAATGCTAGCGGGCAGGAGGCAGCGCGAAGCGCTGCGGTCACGATCGCCGGAGGGCGATCGATCTCTCAGAAGCGGGCCGGGATGGCCCGCTGACGTATAACCTGCCCGAACTCGTGCAGGTGACAACCACGACACAACCGGGCGCAGACACGGATGCCGACACCGTCGCGGTGGGCGTGTTCGAGGGTGAGGACGCGCCCGGTGGCGCGCCGGCGCAGGTCGCCGAGCTGCTGAGCTCGGGCGAGGCGCGGCGCTCGCTGAAGGCGCTCGGCCTGGCGCACGCGCAGAGCAAGCGCTGGCTGGTCGTGGGGCTGGGTGAGCGGGGGGAGCTGACGGCCGAGCGCGCGCGGGTGGTTGGCGCGACCGTGCATGCGCGGGCGCTGGAGATCGGCACGCGGGCGCTGTGCGCGCAGCTGGGATCCGGCGTCGGCGCCGAGATCGCGGCGGCGTTCGTCGAGGGGACGATCCTGGCGGACTACCGGTTCGAGCGCTACAAGTCCGCTCCGGGTGAGGCCGGAGCGCGTGGCGCGGGGCGCGGGGGCGCAGGGGCGCGGGGCGGCGGCGAGGATGCTCCGGTCAAGCACCTGGAGCGTCTGATCGTCTCTGATCCGGACGGGGTTGGCGGCGGCGAAGGGAGCTATGGCGGCAGCGGCAGCGGCGATGATGGGCTGCGGGGACGCGTGGCCCGGGCGGCACTGGTGGCCGAGGCGGCTAACAGCGCGCGCGAGCTGCAGAACCGCCCGGCGAACGACCTCACGCCGACCGCGCTGGCGGAGTACGCTGCCGGGCTGGCAGGGGAGATCGAGGGGCTGTCGGTCGAGGTGGAGGGACGCGCCGGGATTCAGGCACGCGGAATGGGCGCGTTCGCCGCGGTCGCGCAGGGCTCAGAGCAGGAGCCCGCGCTGATCACGCTGCGCTACGAGCCGACCACCCCATCTGCTGGCGGTGCCGGCGGCGCGGAGGGTCCGGTGCTCGGGTTCGTCGGCAAGGCGGTGACGTTCGACAGCGGCGGCATCTCGCTGAAGCCAGGAGCGAAAATGGCGGAGATGAAGTTCGACATGTCCGGCGGCGCCGCTGTGATCGAGGCGGTCGCGGCGATCGCCCGCCTGGAGCTTCCGGTGCGCCTGGTGGCGGTCGTGGGCGCGACGGAGAACCTGCCGAGCGGGGGATCGGTCAAGCCCGGAGACATCGTGACTGCTCAGAACGGGACCACGATCGAGGTCAACAACACCGACGCCGAGGGCCGGCTCGTGCTGGCAGACTGCCTGTGCCACGCGGTGTCGCTGGGGGCCGAGCGGATCGTTGACCTGGCTACGCTGACGGGTGCGGTGATCGTCGCGCTGGGCTCGACCTACTGCGGGCTGATGGGCAACGACGACGAGCTCTCCCAACGGATCGTGGCCGCCGGAGAGCGTGCGGGCGAGATCGCGTGGCGGCTGCCGCTGCACGAGGAGTACGACGAGCTGATCAAGGGCTCCTACGGAGACCTCGACAACGCGCCCGAAGCGCGCAAGGCGGGCACGATCGTGGGCGCGGCGTTTCTGTCGAACTTCGTCGGCGAGACGCCCTGGGCGCACCTGGACATCGCCGGCTCGGCCTGGGATCTGGGCCGCGCGTACGTCGGCAAGGGCGCGTCGGGGTATGGCGTGCGGCTGTTGGTGGAGCTGGCGCGTTCGTACTGCGCGTAGGGGCCCGGTCACGTCTCCTGCGCGCGCTCGAGCAGCGCCGTGGCGGCGCTGGCCGGATCCAGGCGGCGGGCGACGACCTCGTCGAGCAGACGCTGAAACTCTGCGTCCTCGCCCAGTTCGGCCTCTAGGCGCCGGCGCATGCGCGCGGTGGCGATCGCGAGAACCTCGCTGCGCAGGTTGCGCCGGCGGCGCTCGTCGAGCTGGCCGGCGGCGAGGATGTGCGCGCGGTGCTCGTCCAGGCTGCTGACCAGCTCGGGGATGCCCGTTCCGTGGGCGGCCTCGGTCTTGACGATCGGCACGCGCCACTCGCCGCGAACCTCCTCGGGCGAGCGGTCGAGGTTGGCGAGCGAGAGCACGCCCCTGATCTCGCGCACCATCGTGTCCGTCAAGGGATGGTCGGCCTTGTTTATGACGATGATGTCGGGGATCTCCATGATGCCTGCCTTGAGCGCCTGGATCGAGTCGCCCGAGCCGGGCATCAGCACGAGCACGATCGTGTCGGCGTGGTCGATGATGTCGATCTCGGCCTGGCCGACGCCGACGGTCTCCACGAACACGTCCTCGCGGCCCGCCGCATCGAGCAGCAGCGCTGCCTGCAGCGCTGCCTCGGACAGGCCGCCGAGGGCGCCACGGTTGGCCATCGAGCGGATGAACACACCTGGGTCCAGGAAGTGCTCGCTCAACCTGATCCTGTCACCGAGCAGCGCTCCCTGCGTAAACGGGGACGACGGGTCGATCGAGAGCACCCCGACGGTGCGCCCGGCCTCGCGCCTGGCCTTGGTGAGCGCGCCGATCAGCGTGGACTTGCCGACGCCGGGCGGGCCTGTGAAGCCGACCACCGCCGCTTTGCCGGTGTGCGGATAGACCTCCTTCACCAGCTCCCAACCCTCCGGGCGGTCGTCCTCGACGAGCGTGATCGCGCGCGCGAGCGCGCGGCGGTCGCCGTCGAGCAGGCGCTGCGCGAGATCGGAGGGCATCGCCGAAGTATCTAGGATGCCCGCTTGTGAAACGGCGCCGGGCACCTGAGCCGCTGCACGGCGGACCACTGACGCTGCTGCGGTTCATGCGCACGAACAACATGCTGAACCGCCACTACGCGCGGCTGCTGATGCGCTACGTGTGGCTGAAGCTCAGGCTCGGAAAGCGCCTGCAGACGGACGGGATCTGCTTCGTGTGCCCCGGCGTGAAGCTCGAGATCGGACCGAACGCGAGGCTGCGAATCGGCCGCTGGGCGTGGATCGGACACGGCAGCAAGATCAGGGTGCACGAGGGCGAGGTCTCGATCGGCGCGAAGACCGTGATGGGCCAGGAGTGCACGATCTCCGCCTACCAGCACGTGCAGATCGGGCGCGAGTGCATCCTCGCCGACCGCGTGATGCTGATCGACTTCGACCACGGCGCCGTCGAGGTCGAGCGCCCGATCCGGTTGCAGGGCATCTACAAGCGCGACGTGCGCGTCGGGCACAACGTGTGGATCGGCTACGGCGCGTGCATCCTGCGCGGGGTCAGCGTCGGGGACAACTCGATCGTCGGCACGAGCGCGGTGGTGACGCGAGACGTGCCCGAGAACGCGGTCGTCGCCGGCGTGCCCGCGCGGGCGATCCGCATGCGCGAGGCGCCCCGCTCGATGCGCTGGGGATGATCTCCCCAGCGCATCGATGACGGGCTTCGCCTACTCCTACTCCTACTTCTTCTTGCCCTTGTGCTTGGGCTTCTTCGCAGGCGGGCCGAGGACGACCGCCTTCAGGACCTTCTTGCCGCCGGTCACGGACACACCGGCTTTGGCTGACAGCCTGTGGCCCTTGGCCTTGCCGAGCGCGCCCTTGCCCGCCGCCGTCAGGCCGACGGCGATCGTGGCCTTCTTGCCCGCCGCGAGCGAGTAGGCGCCCTTGCCCAGCACCACCGGCTTCTTCTTGCCCTTGACCTTGCCGGTCAGTTCGATCGTTCCCGCACAGGCCCCGCCCGTGCAGGAGATCGGCACCCGCGCCTTGCCGCCGGAGACGACGATCTTGGCGCTCGACACCGTCACGGCCGGCAGGGTCACCGCGAACGGGTTGCTCTTGGCGCTGGCCTTGCCGGCGTCGTTGGTCGCCGTGACTTCACACGTCAGGCCGTGGCCCACGTCGGCGGTCTGCACGAGGTAGGCCGCGGTCGTGGCACCGGCAATCGTGGCGCCGTCGCGCTGCCACTGGTAGGTGAACGGCGAGATCAGCGGCCAGCCCATCGCCGGCGCCTGCAGGGAGTCTCCCGTCCAGGACCCGGTAGAGCACGACAGCAGGCTTCCGACCTTGACCGTCCCCGACACGGCCGGCAGGGCGGTATTCACCGGCGCCGACGGCACCATCACCGCGTTGATCCCCGAGGTGGTGCTCCCCTCAGCGGCCCCTACCGAATTGGCGGCCACTTCCGTGGGCTGATTGTTGAAGTACTGCGTGATGTATTTGGTTGGGCATTGCGCTGAGTACAGAGGCTTGTGTTCTTTATCGCATGCCGTGTATTCGGCTTCGGAGTATTCCCAATAGAACTCAACCTTGTAAGAACCGTTCGCCAGTCCGGTCACCGTGTATTCGCCGTTGGCATTGGTTTCCGCGTAGCCGCTGCTGTACCCTTCCGTTTCAGGGTTCGCGGTGTACGCGCGGACTCCGATTTTCGCCAGCCCTTTGTGGGCGACGGAATCGGTCACTGTGCCCGATATCTTGCCGCCTTCTTTCAGTTCGGCGTTGACGGTGTCCACTGCACCTTCTCCGAGCGTAGTTGTCTTGCGCTGATACAGATAGCCGCTCAGATCGTTGGGATAGAATTCGACTTCGTAGGTGCCAGGCGGCAGTGCCGCTATCGAATAGTAGCCTTCAGATCCGGTGGTCGTGTAGCGGTAAAAGAATTCTGCCCCGCCCACTTTGTCCACATAGACCGTGACGCTCCCCAGTCCGCTCCCGGTGGCGGCACTCGTCACCCGTCCGGAGATCGTGCCGCTTTCCTGCATTGCGGCGTTGAGTGTGTTGATGCCTTCTGCGAGGGTGTCCGACTTTTCCTGCTCTACGTACTTGGCTGTCGGATCGCTGAACGTGACCGTGTATGCGCCTTTAGACAAGGAGGTTATTTTGTAGGCACCGCTCGTTTCGCTGGTGGTGGATTTCGATACGCCGCCTTCTTCGCTGGTTGCCGTGACTTCGATCCCTTTCAAGTTGCCGCCTTTGACGGCTGTCACCGTGCCTTCGAGCGTGACGGCCGCCTGCGCGGCGGCCACAGGAGCGAGGACGAACAGGGCGATGCATCCAACCAGCACGGCAAGCGAGCGGCGAGCGGCGAAGCCGCGCCGTCTGCCGCGAGACCGCCGGATCTCCGGGCCCGCCTGATCGGTGGCGTCGCAGTGCGACGAGGACAGAAGCCTTCTCATTGGAACCCCCTGTGGGTAGACGAGGTCTCGTGGAGCATCGCGCTCTCTGCCGCGAGCGTCACGGCGCGGGCACCCTACCAGATCGCCGGCCGTCGAGACCGGTCGAGCTCTCCTGTTCGAAGAGCCGGATCGATACAGGACGATCGGCGCCGCTCAGGGCGCCAGCAGCGCCCCCGGGCGGGCATGAGCCGCGAGGTTTCGCAATCCCTGCACGCCGGCGTCCGGCCCCTCGGCGAGCGCGCGCTGCAGCGCCCGGCGGTGCCCGTCGAAGCGCTCGTGCGCGTACGGGACCGCGAGGCCGCGGGCGACCATGAACGCCCAGTCGCTGGCCTGCAGCGCCAGCAGCTCGCGCACCGCCGCGGCACCGGCGGCCCCGGCCGTCGCGGCGGCGAGCGTCTGGAGCTCGGCCGCGCGCGTGGCGAACGCCAGCTCGGCGACGGCCGGCCCCGACCAGGTGGACAGGTCGCCGTTCTCTCCCCAGCTGCTCACCCCCCAGTCCGCATCGTCCCCCACCGGTGCCGGCTCGAAGCGCTCGGGGGCATCGTCCAGGCGCACGAGCTCGAGACCCTGTGTGGCGCACTCATCGATCACCGCTGCAAGCCAGTGAAGGCCCTCGTACCACCAGTGGCCCAGCAGCTCAGTGTCCAGCGCGCACACCGCCAGCCCGCCCCCGGGCAGGCCGTCGCCGTCGCGGCGCAACCGCTCGCGGGTGCGGGTCACGAAGTCTGTGGCGTGCTCGCGCGCGCGCGTGAGCGCCAGCTCGTGGTCATACCCAGAGCCGTCGTTGCGCCACGGGTTGTGATGATGGATCGTATGCCGGTGATAGTCGCGATAGGCGCCGTCGGCGGGATAGCCGGCGTCGCTCCACACGAGCGAGATCGTTGCGCGGTCGATTCCGAACAGCACCAAGCCGGAGTCGGTGCGCAGCGGCCGCAGGTGCTCGCGCGCGCCGAGGCCGTAACGGCGGGGGAGCTCCATGCACGTGCGACGCACGCCGGCGGCGGCGAGGATCGGCTCCAGATGAGGCGCATACGCGCACTCCGGCAGCCAGAACCCGCCGCGCCAGCCGTCTTGGCCGTCCCCGCGCACGCCGGAACCGTCCCCGCGCCCGGCATCTTCGCCGAAGCGGGCCAGATGCGCGGCGATCCCGCTCTGGACCTGCAGCCGCGCGCCGGCGTCGGTGGCCAGCAGCGGCAGCACGGCGTGCGTCGCCGACGAGGTCCAGCGCGCGTGACGCCCGAACGCACCCAGCAGATCGCCGCCCCGCGCCGCCAGACGCTCGCGGGCGAGCTCGTAGTCGGCTCGCCACGCCCGTTCCAGCTCCGCGGCGAGCCCGGGATGGCCGCCGGCGCGCAGCCCCGATGCGTCCTCGGCGTGGGTGAACCGGCGCGTGCCGTCGATGAAGGCGTCGAGGCGCGCCGAAAGATCGGGTGCGTCCAGCTGGTCGGCGAGGACCGGGGTGAGCGAGAGCGTCACCGGCGGGTCGCGCCCGTCGAGCAGGTCCAGCAGCGGCAGGTAGCAGCCGCAGAGCGCCTCCCACAGCCACTCCTCGCCGAACGGCCAGGTGCCGAAGCCCTCGACGTAGGGCATATGCGTGTGCAGCACAATCGCCAGCGCGCCGCCCGCGCGACGGCGGCTCACAGCCGGCAGACAGCGACGAAGTCCAGCGCCCTGTCCAGGTCGGCCTCGCCGGCAGAGCGCAGCGCGAAGTCCGAGGCGGCGATCGCGGGGGTGAAGCGGTCGTAGAACGGCTTGGTCAGCCGCAGCCGGGGATGCACCGAGTCCCAGCCCGCGCGCAACGCCAGCTCGTGAACCCTGAGCTTGCGAGCGTGAAAGCACCCGAACAGCTGCACCGAGGAGAACGTGTCGCGACATAGCTGGTCGAACTCGCCGGCGCGATACTCGTGCACGTGCCACGGGTTGTCCGAGCGCGGAGCGCCGGGGGGCGCGAGCGTGAGCACGTTGGGCGTTGACACGAACACGCTCCCGCCCGATCCCACCAGCGAGCGGAAATGCTCAAGCACTGATACCGGGTCCCGCAGGTGCTCGATCGTCTGCAAAAACACGACCGCGTCGGCCGGCGCGGCGTCATAGGTCTCGACCAGGTCGCGCTCGAAGCGCAGGTTCTCCCGGCGGTAGCGCAAGCGCGCGTGCTCGTGCGCCTGCGGGTTGGCGTCCACGCCGACGACCTCGGCGGCGAGCGCGGCGAGCACGTCCGCGCCGTAGCCCTCGCCACAGGCCATGTCGATCACGCGCAGCCCGCGCACGCGCGCGGCGATCCACTCGTACACGGCGAGATGGCGGCGAAACCAGTAGTTCTCGGCCGGGACGTCCGGCAGCGTGCGCTCGCCGGTGAGCTCAAGCGGCGGCACGCCGGGAGGCTGGTCGTTTTGCGCGTAGACGGGCTCGGGGTCCGTGTCAACGGCCACGGCGCGCGAGTATACGGGCACGAGAGCGCCCGCCCGCGGCGCGGCTTCCGCCGTGCTCGCTAGTGTCCACGCGGTGCCCGCACGAAGCCGCTTTCCCCGGCTGAGCGCGCCCGCGCTCGCCGGCGCCGGCGCCGCCGCGATCCTGATCGCGCTTGCCGGCTGCGGCAAGAGCGCCTCCGAACAGCAGAGCGCTGGGGGCGTCGAAACGGTCGTGATCGCACCCGGCGCGGCGGGCACGGCGGCCACCGCCACGCGCAACACCACGCGCCTGGGCGGCTCCGGCGCCGTGGCCGACGCCGCCGCGGTGGCCCGCGCGGCCTACCCCGGCCTGACGGCCGGCACGCGCCCGCAGGCGGTGGTGATCGCCGGCACGCACGACTGGCCGGCCGCGCTGGCGGCCGGCTCGCTGGCGAGCGCTCCGCTGGGCGCGCCGCTGCTGTACTCCGAAGGCTCGAGCCTGCCGCGGGCCAGCGCTCAGGCGCTGAGCGCGATGAGACCCACCGGCGCGAGCGCGCTCGGGGGGACGCAGCTGATCCTGCTCGGAACCGGCACGCAGGCGCCCCCCGGATATCGCGCGCGCGCGAGCGCCGCCGAGGACCCCTACTCGCTGGCGGTGTCAGTGGCGAAGCTCCTCGCGATCGCGCGCGGCGCCAGTCCGCATCAGGTGATCGTCGTCAGCGCCGACGGCCCACCCGCGCTGGCGATGCCCGCCGCGGGGCTGGCGGCGGAGAGCGGCGCACCGATCCTGTTCGTCACCTCCGACGGGGTGCCCGCAGCCACGGCCGCCGAGCTGCAGAGCCTGGGCAGGCCCGCGATCTACACGGTCGGGTCCACCGCGATCGGCGAACACACGCTCACCGCGCTCCAGCGCTTCGGAGCGGTCACGCGCGCCGAGGCCGGCCGGGGCGAAGACGCGACCCCCGCCGGCAACGCGATCGCGGTCTCGCGCTTCGCCGACGGCTCGTTCGGCTGGGGCGTGCGCGAATCCGGGCACGGTCTCGCGTTCGCGAACGCGACGCAGCCGTTCGACGCGCCCGCCGCGGCGATCCTGTCCGCCACCGGCGACTACGCGCCGCTGCTGCTGCTGGCAGATGCCACGGGCGTCCCGTCGCCGCTGAGCCGCTACCTGAGCGACATTCAGCCCGCGGCGCCTGACTCACAGCCGGTCAAGGGCGTTTACAATCACGGCTGGCTGATCGGCGACGAAAGCGCGATCTCGGCGAGAACCCAAGCCGAACTCGACGCGATGCTGCAGATCGTGCCGCGATCAACCCCCTCCGGCGAATCCTCGAGCCTGCCCGTCGAATGATCTCATCCCCCCGCCACCGACATCGACCCGCTCGCGAAGGGCGACCGGCCCGCGAAGGACGGAGCGCTCGCGAAAGGCCGACCGCACAGAGAGCTGGACGGCTCGTCCGCGGCGAGCAGCTCGCGCCCGAGCAGACATGAGCCAGGCCGAGGACCCGACCCTGCTGCGCAAGGAGCGGATGCACGAGGTGAGCGTCGAGGACGTGCGCCGGCTGATGGGCGCGTCCACGCCGCACTTCGCGTTGCAGCTGCGAAACCGCATCGCGCGCCTGATCGCGGACCTCCCCGCCGAGCACCCAGCGCGTGTGGAAGGCGAGCGCGAGATCGCCCGCCTGCAGCGCCTGGGTCTGGAAGGCGAGACCCGCGGCGAGGCGGCCGATACCGGCGAGCGTCCGATGCCCTCGCTCAACGCCGGCTGACCACGCTGGCGCGGGCATCCAGAAAGCGGGCGCGCAGCAGTTTGAACAGCACCGCGAACACCGCCGCGTCGAGCGCCAGCAGCGCGACGTTGAAGAGGCGCGGCACGGTCGTGAGGGCGGCCAGGCCGAGCGCGACCGCCGAGTGCATCACCACGACGGGCAGCAGCGCCAGGATCAGCGCGTGCGAGCGATAGCCGGCGCGGTGCTCGCGCCAGGTGATCTCGACGGTGCCCAGCACCACGGCGCCCAGCCCGGCGAACAGGACCGGACCGCCACTGGAGATGCCGCCGTGACCCAGCCGCGCCAGCCCGACGACCGTGCCGATCCCACCGATCAGGATCAGCATCTCTGACAGCGGCCACGGATGCCACGGCGCCGGCGGGCGCGGGCCGACGGACAATGGGTCTCGAAAATCGGCGTTATCGCGCGCGCGTGCGTGTGCGCGCGCGGTCACGGTCACAGCCTTTTTTGGATCGCTCTCCCCCCGACCGGCCTCGCGCGTCGCGTCCACGACCGCCGGACCCGCTGCGCCCGGCGCACCGGGCGCGGGGCGGCGCTTGCGCGACCGTCCGCGACCGCGCCCGTGCCGATGACTCCTGCCGCCGCGACTTGCCATGGCGCTAGGCGCCAAGCCGGTGATCGATGCGCCGCGGCATGAGCGTCGATCCTAGCGCCACCCCACCGCCTCGCCCGCCCGTCCGAGAGTCCCATCGCCGGCGGCCCCTATGCTGAGCATCAGTGGCCGGCACTCCCACACCAGCCCCCCAGCGCGCAGGCGCCGGCATCCCCGGCAGCGAGCTGCCCGGGCCTTATGGCGTCGGCGAGTACGCCCGCGCGCTGCGCGCCAAGCTGCGCGCGTTCGCGCGCGTGCAGCTCGTGGGCGAGCTCGTCAACCTGCGACCGTCCCGCGCGCGGGTCTACTTCGAGCTGCGCGACGGCGACGGCGCGATTCCCTGCGCGGTGTGGCTGACCGACTGGGAGGCGATCATCGCCCGCGCGGGCATACAGGCGGGCGGAGCCCCGATCGACGGCATGCAGGTAGTGGTGGCGGGCGGCTGTGACTTCTACCCGGGCAGCGCCAGCGCCTCCCCGGGGTTCTCGTTCTCGGTCTCGGACCTGCGCGTCGCCGGCGAGGGCGATCTGCTCGCCCGCATCGAGCGCCTGCGCAAGCAGCTCGACGCCGAGGGTCTGCTCACACCGCAGAAGCTGCTGGGAAGGCCGCTACTGCCGCGCACGATCGGCGTCATCACCGGCGAGACGGGCAAGGCGCGGGATGACATCCTCGCGGGCCTTCACCGGCGGGGCTGGGCGGGCACGATCGTCTGGGGGTTCGCGCCCGTCCAGGATCGCCATGCCGCCCCGCTGATCTCGCGCGCGCTCTCAGACCTAGCCGCGGTGGGCGGCGTGGACGTCGCGATCGTGGCCCGCGGCGGGGGCTCGCTGGCCGACCTGCTGTGCTTCTGCGATGAGTCGCTGTGCCGCACGGTCGCGCTGCTGGCCGTGCCGGTGATCGCCTCGGTCGGCCACCACACCGACCGGACGCTGCTCGACGACGTCGCGGCGGTGAGCTGCTCGACCCCCACCCACGCCGCCGAGGCCGCTGTGGGCCTGGACTGCGCCCGCGGACGCACGGAGCTGGTCGCGGGAGCGCGGCGCATGCGCGCACAGGGCCGGCGCGCGGTGCTTACGCGCGCGCAGGCGCTGACGACGCTTACGCGCGCGCCCTCCGCCCATGTGCAGCGCCAGCGCGCCCAGCTTCACCAGCGCCTGCGCGAGGTCCGGGCCGCCTGGCGCAGGCGCGTGCAGAGCGAGCTCCAGATCACCGCTCGGCGCGCAGTCGTGCTGGAGCGCAAGTCCTCCTCGACCGTGCGCGACTGTCGCACGCGCCACCCCCAGGAGCTGGCGCGCCTGGCGCTCGCGCTCGCCGGGCACGATCCGCAGCGCACGCTCGAACGCGGATACGCGCTCGTGTCCTGCGCCGGCGGGCAGCCGATCGCCACCGCGGCCGCTGCCAGGACAGCGGGCGACGTGAGGCTGCGCTTCGCCGAGGACACCGTCCCCGCCCGGGTTTCCAGACGATGACCGAGCCACACACAGACCCGCAGACCTACGAGACCGCTGCGGCGCGCGTGGAGGAGATCATCAGGCGCCTGGACTCCGGTGAGGCGAGCCTGAACGAGACGCTCGAGCTGGTCGGCGAGGGCAAGGAGCTGATCGAGCTGTGCGCGCGCGAGCTGGAGGCCGTGTCGGGGGCATTGGAGGAGCTGCGCCTGGACGAGCTGGTCGCGCGCCTGGAACGCGAGAGCACCGCATGAGCACCTGGGAGCAGCTCGCCGAGCTGCCAGTCATCGTCGAGGGATATGAGCTCGAAGGGCACGAGGTCGCCCTGTCGAGCGAGTTCGTGCGCAAGACAACCGTCATCCGCGTGCGCGGGGCTGGCGAGGAGGGCGCCGGCGAGGACGTCACCTACGCGGCCGAGGACCAGGAGGCGCTGCAGCGCGCCGGCACTGGGCTGCTGGAGCCGCTCGCCGGCGACTGGACGCTTGCGTCGTTCGCCGAGCGCCTGCGCTCGCTGGATCTGTTTCCGCAGCCGACCGAGCGGCCGGAGTTTCGTCTGTACCGCAACTGGGCGTTCGACTCCGCCGCGCTGGACCTCGCGCTGCGCCAGGCCGGCACGAGCCTGCACGCGGCGCTGGGACGAGACTGTGAGCCACTGCGCTTCGTCGCCTCGCTGCGCCTGGGCGAGCCGCCGTCGCTGCAACCGCTGCTGGCGCGCCTAAAGGTCGTGCCGGACCTGCGCTTCAAGCTCGACCCGACGCCGTCCTGGGACGCGTCTGTAATCGCCCAGCTCGTTGCGCTTGGCGCGGTGGATTCGGTGGACCTGAAGGGCCAGTACGAGGGCACGATCGTCGACAACCCCGCCGACCCCGATCTCTATCGGCGCGTCGTGGAGGCCTTTCCGGACGCCTGGATCGAGGACCCCAAGCTGACGCCCGAGACCGAGCCGATCCTGCTCGGACACCGCGAGCGGATCACCTGGGACGCGCCGATCCACTCCGTCGCGGACATCCAGGCGCTGCCGTGGCCGCCGCGCACGATCAACATCAAGCCCTCGCGACTCGGCGGCCTGCAGTCGCTGCTGGACACCTACGATTACTGCGCGGCGAACGCCATCGGCTGCTACGGCGGCGGGCAGTCGGAGTTGAGCGTCGGCCGCGGCCAGATCCAGTACCTCGCCTCGATGTTCCACGCCGACGCCCCCAACGACGTCGCTCCCGCCGGCTTCAACCTGCCCGAGCCGCCTGCAGGCCTGCCCGCCAGCCCGCTTGCACCCGCTCCGTCAGAGCTGGGCTTTCGCTGGCACTGACGCAACTTCCGTCCCGCCGGTCGGTTTGCGAGGGAATACAGGTAAGGTCGGTAGCCGCTTTCCAGGCGCGAACAGGAGTTGTGGTGACGAACGCAGGCGCCCCCAAGCGATCGAGGATCTTCACCGCAGCAGCCATTTCGCTGCTGTGCATACTGGCGCAGGCTCCAGCGATGGCGCAGGCCGCATCGGGTGGCACAGCTCCCCCCGGCGCCACGAGCAAGCCGGCGCCCGCCGCCGGCGCACACGTGAAAACGGTGCGCATCACGGGCGTGCATTGCATACCGGTCAGCAACTGCGGCTCGAACCCGCACGAGGTCTCGACCCACGGGATCCTGCTGATCGCCGGCAAAGACCTGGCGACCAGCATGGTCGTCGCCTTCCCGCACTCCCGCGGCGCGCGCATCTCGAGCGTCTCACCCGCCGCGCACCTGCGCAAGGGGTCGGAGGGCCTGGAGGTGACCGTGCCCAAGAGCGCGCATTCGGGCAACATCATGATCCTGCTCAGCCACGGCCGCTACACGAGCTCCTACGGGCCGATCAGCGTCGTGCGCTACGCGCTGCACCCGCCCGCGCCGAAGGACCCCCCCGTCACGGGAGCGCCGAGCGCCACCGCGTTCGAAGGCCAGGGCATGTGGATCTGGTACCTGAGCCAGTCAGACGGCGGCTCGCTCGCCTCGATCGTCGCGCAGGCGCACGCGGCCGACGTGGGCACGCTGTTCGTCAAGAGCTCCGACGGATCGACCAACTACTGGAGCCAGTTCAGCCCCGAACTGGTGGCGCAGCTGCACGCCAACGGGCTGCACGTGTGCGCCTGGCAGTTCGTCTACGGGACCAACCCCGCAGGCGAGGCGAGCCTCGGCGCCAAAGCCGTCGCCGACGGCGCGGACTGCCTGGTGATCGACGCCGAGTCCGAATACGAAGGGCGCTACGGCGCGGCCCAGACCTACATCGCCGACCTGCGCGCCGCGATCGGGCCCACCTATCCCATCGGGCTGGCGTCGTTCCCGTACGTCTACGACCACACGTCGTTCCCCTACTCCGTCTTCCTCGGGCCGAACGGGGCGCAGTTCAACGCTCCGCAGATGTATTGGAAAGACATCGGCGACTCGATCGACACCGCCTACGCCAACACCTACATCGCCAACCGCGTCTACGGGCGTCCGATCTTCCCGCTCGGGCAGACCTACAGCCATCCCTCCGGCGCCGAACTGGTGCGCTTCCGCGAGGAGGCTGTGGACTACGGCGCGACCGGTCTGTCCTGGTGGGACTGGCAGGAAACCCCCACCAGCGAGTGGACCGCGCTGGCCGAACCGCTGGCACCGCTGAGCAGCGTCACCCCGAACCCCGGCTACACCGAACTGGCCGAAGGCAGCCGCGGCGACCCGGTGCTGTGGATGCAGGAGCACCTCGCCGACGCGATCGGAAGCCAGCCGACGACCGGCATCTTCGACGCGACCACCGCCGCCAACCTCGAGCAGTTCCAGTCCGCGCACGGGATCGCCCCCAGCGGCAAGACCGAAGCCGCCACGTGGCAGGCATTGCTGACCCTCCCGCCGGTCGCGGTCAACTGGACCGGCTCAGGACCGAGCGGCGGTTAGATAAACCTCAAATTGGAAGACCAGGCCGCATGCGGCCTGGTCCGGCCGGCGCATGCGCCGGCCGTCGGGGCGCGCATGCGCGCCCCGTGGGGAGGGCACATGTGCCCTCCCCGGCCTCGCCACATGTGGCGAGGCCCCATTAATCAATCTCAGACCCTCTGAATCAGCGTGCCGGTGCCCAGACCCCCGCCGCAGCACATCGTCACGAAGCCGATCTCCTTGTCCGAGCGCTCGAGCTCGTGCAGCAGCGTCGTGATCAGCCGCGCGCCGGTCGAGCCGAGCGGATGGCCGAGCGCCATCGCGCCGCCGTTGACGTTGACGCGGTCCATGTCCGGATTGTGCTCGCGCCGCCAGGCCGCGATCACGGGCGCGAACGCCTCGTTGATCTCGATCAGATCGATGTCGTCGATTGACATCCCGTTGCGATCGAGGATTTTCCTGGTCGCCGGGATCGGGCCCTCGAGCATTTTCACCGGATCGCACCCGACGGTCGTCTGATCGACGATCCGCGCGCGCGCGGTCAGCCCGAGCTCTGAGGCCTTCTCCGCCGACATCAGCAGCACCGCCGCGGCGCCGTCGGAGATCTGCGAGGCGTTGCCGGCGGTGATCTTGCCGTCGGGCTTGAACGCCGGCTTCAGCTGCGAGAGCGCCTCGAGGCTGGTGTCGGGCCGGATGCCCTGGTCTGAGACGTAGGTGTCGCCGTTGACCGCGAACGGCACGATCTCGCGCTCGAAGCGGCCCTCCTCTGTCGCCTGGTGGGCCAGCCGGTGCGAGCGCACCGCCAGCTCGTCGAGCTCCGAGCGTGGGATCTCCCACTGATCGGCGATCATCTCGGCGCCGAGACCCTGCCCGACGATGTTGTGCTTGGCCATCAGCTCCGGCGTGAACGCGAACCCGAAGTCCTCCTGGGTCTTCATCCCGGCCGCGAACGGCAGGTGCCCCATGTGCTCGACGCCCGAGCCGATCATCGCGTCGTGCACGCCCGCGGCGATCAGCGCCGCCGCGAAGTTGACCGCCTGCTGGGCGGAGCCGCACTGGCGATCGACGGTCGTGCCGGGCGTCTCGATCGGCAGGCCCTCCTGCAGCCAGGCGTTGCGCGCGATGTTGAATCCCTGCTCGCCGAACTGCTGCACGCACCCGGCGATCACGTCCTCGACCTCGCCCGCGTCGATGCCCGTGCGCGAGATGACCTCGCTGTAGCAGGCGCCGAGCAGCGCGTTGGGATGGGTGTCCTTGTAGTAGCCCTTCTCCTTGTGCCCACGGCCGATCGGCGTGCGCACAGCCTCGACGATCACGACCTCGCGGCCCTCTGGTTGCCTCATGACTGAACAGTCCTCCTAAGGTCTGCGCGGCATGTTGATGGGTATATCCCGTACTCTACCGCGCCCCACCCAAAACTAGATTGACCAGTCAGTCAACAGCCTGGGAACCCGCCGAGACAATCCGGCTAAGAGCGCCAGAGCAGAGAAGAGAAGAGAGCACAGGACTGGACAAGTGGACGAACGTCTCGCAATAGCCGGCAGCGGAGCCATCGCCTGCGGCCTCGCCGCCACCGCCGCCCACCACGGTCCGGTACTGCTGCTCGCCCGCTCCGAGGACTCGGCCGACCGCGCGCGCGCCACGGTCGAGAAGACCCTCGGCCGCCTGGGCGCACAGGTGGACCCCGGGCACGTCCAGATCGTCACCGATCCGCAGGCCTTGGCGGAGAGGACCTTCGTGATCGAGGCGGTTGTCGAGGACCACGACATCAAGGCCGGGCTGCTGACCGAGCTGGACGGCGTGCTCGGCCCGGAGGCGATCCTCGCCAGCACGACCTCCTCGCTGTCGATCGAGCGGCTGGCGCAGGAGAGCGGGCGGGCGGAGCGGTTCGTCGGGCTGCACGTGTTCAACCCGGTGACACAGATGCAGCTCGTCGAGTTGATCTTTCCGACCGCGGCCACCGCCGACACACACACACGCGCTTTGGCGCTGTGCGAAACTTTCGAGAAGACCCCTGTCGAGGTGCCGGACATTCCGGGGTTCGTTGTCAACAGGCTGCTGTTCCCGTACCTGTTCAGCGCCGTGCGGCTGCTCGAACAGACAGACATCGACCCGGCCGCCATCGACACGTGCATGCGACTCGGAGCCGGCCACCCGATGGGGCCGCTCGCGCTGCTCGACCTCGTCGGCCTCGACGTCTCCGCGGCGATCGGCCAGACGATCGGGGAGCCTGTGCCCGATCGCGTCGCGCAGCTGATCGCCGAGGGTGCGCTCGGACGCAAGAGCGGGCGCGGATTCCACTCCTACTGACCGACCAGCCTCCGTGCCGCTGGTCGTGGCAAGCCTGTCGTCGTGGCAAGCCTGTGTCGTGAGAAGCCTGTGTGGTGTGTAGAGCCTGGGTGGTCGTGAGAAGCCTGTGACGTTTCGCACGTAAGGTTTTTATCTGGCCTGATCTTGACTTTTAGCTCGCGTTCATCCGGGTGCAGATACTTGGTCTTGCGACACAGTCGCACAGCACACCCGCCTCCTCCCAGTGCGCACGATCCGGTCCGCCACCCCCGCGGGCCGGACGTGTTTAACGGGGTCCGCTCTGGGTCCTGACCGTCCTTGCGTTCCTACTGGGGCCCTCTGACGGGGTCCTGACACGTCGTGCGTCTCGGCGATCCGCCTTTCGGCTTCCCAGCAGGGGGCCGGCCGCGGCTCAGCCCTCCTGCGGATCGGCCGTCCGCGGCTCGCGACCCTCACTCGGGCGCACAGGACGTCGCTCACGGATGCGGACCGCCTCGATGCGGTTGTCGCGCACCGACTCGACGCGGATCGAGTAGCCGTTTGCGGTGACGGTGTCTCCGCGTCTGGGCAGTCGTCCGAGCTGTGCGAACACGAAGCCGCCGACGGAGTTGTAGGCATCGCTGTCCACCGGCAGGTGCAGGCCATAGTCGGCCAGGTCCGTGACGGCGACATGCCCGCGCACGAACCAGTCGCCGTCCGCGAGCCTGCGGATCTCCCCCGCCGCTGGATCGGTCTCGTCGGCGATCTCACCGACCACCTCCTCGATGATGTCCTCGACCGTCACGATCCCGACGACACGGCCGTACTCGTCAACCACCACCGCCATCGAGGTGCGCTCACGCTGAAGATCGGCCAGCAGATCGTCCAGGGGCTTGGTCTCGGGCACGATCGGCGCGTCGTGCACGATCGGTTCGACCGACGCGTGCGGTCCCTCGCGCATCAACCGGTCCGCAAGGGAGCTCGCGTGGACCAAGCCGCGTACGCGATCGCGGTTCTCGTCCTCTGTGACCACCAGCCGCGTATGACCGGAGGAGATACACAGCTGCAGCGCGGTCTCCACGTCCTGAGAGATATCGAGCGTGACCACCGCCGGGATCGGTGTCATCACCTGGCGCGCCTCTTGTTCGTGCAGATGGAACACGCCCGTGAGCATGCCCGCCTCGCCCGGGTCGAGATGCCCGCCGGCGTAGGACTCGGCGATCAGCCGCTTGAGCTCGTCCGGCGAGCCGCCGCGGCGCTCGAAGCTCATGTCGACCCCCATCAGCGCCAGGATGCGCCGGGCGATGGCGGTGAGCGCGAGGATGAACGGCCTGAACAGCACGCTGAACGCCTGCAGCGGACGAGCGACGCGTCGCGCCACCAGCTCGGCGCGGTCTATCGCATAGAACTTGGGCACCATCTCGCCCGCGATCAGCTGAGCGATCGTGATCATCAGGAAGGACACCGCCACCGCGATCACGACCGCGAGACCGTGACTGACGGCGTCCCCGAACGCGTTTTTGAGGATGTCCGCCAGCGCGGGCTCGCCGAGCGCGCCGATGCCGATCGAGGTCATCGTTACCCCGATCTGCACGGCCGAGATGTACTCGTTGATGCTGCCAAGCTGCTCCAGCGCGAGCGCCGCTCCGCGCGCGCCTTCCTCGCGCATGACCTCCAGTCGCGAGCGGCGCGAGCGCACGAGCGCGTACTCGGCGATCACGAAAAACGCGTTCACCGCGATCAGCACCGCCGTGAGGATGAGCTTCAGGCCGTTCACGCCAGTCGGTCGATGCCAGCTGCAAGCTCGAAGTCGGCGTCGGTGAGGCCGCCCTCGGAGTGAGTCGAGGATGTCAGGCGCACCCTGTTGTAGCCGTGCACGAGTATGTCGGGATGGTGGTTGGCCTGCTCGGCGAGCTCGGCCACCCTGTTCACGAACGCGACCGCGCCGGCGAAGTCGTCGAACTTCAGATCGCGCACGATGCAGTCGCGCTCGCGCCGGCGCCACTCGCCGGCGCCGGCGAGGCGTTGTTCGATCTCAGCGTCGCTGAGGAGTGTCATCGGCGCAACGAGGTTATCGCGCGTCGTGGTCGGCACGGCTCATGGTTCGCGAGCGGGGCGCGGGCGCGGGCGACGCGGGTCACGGTTGTTCGGGAGCGACGGTCGTCAGCTGACCGGGGTTGATCGTTTCGACCTCGCTCGAATGCGATGTCTCGAGCGATCCGGCGACCGCCGCGACGGCGATCGCCGCGCACCCCGCCAACGCGAGCGCCTGCGAGCGGTAGCGGTCGCCCAGCTGGATCACTAGCGCCGCCAGCGCGCCGCCGATCAGCCCGCCGATGTGCCCACCCCAGGAGATGCCGGGGATCGTGAAGCTGATGATCAGGTTGAGCACAATCAGCATGCCCACCCCGCTCTGCATGATCGGGATCTGGCGCGCGCGCATCTCCACGGCCGCGGCCCCCATCACGCCGAAGATGGCGCCCGACGCACCGACCGTCAGCACGTGGGGCGAGACGAGCAGCGCCCCGAGCGAGCCGGTCAGCAGCGACACCGCGTAGATCACGCCGAACTTCAGCCGCCCCAACGCCGGCTCGAGCATCATGCCGAGGTAGTAGAGGACCCACATGTTGAAGCCGATGTGCAGGAGATTCTCGTGCAGGAACCCGCTCGTGAGGATCCGCCACCACTGGCCGTGGGCGACCCCCTGCCCGGCCAGCAGCGGAGATTCGCTGCTGCCGATGAGCCCACCTTTGGTGATGATCGTGCCCGAGGCTTCGCCCTCGATGGTCCAGGCCCCGTGGCCCTCGGCCAGAAACACGATCACGTTGATCGCGATCAGCGCGTAGGTAACCCGCGGCACGGTCGCCGTGTTGCGCATGCGCATCACTTTCGTGCGCTGGCGCGAGCACTCCGGACAGCGCATGCCCACCGGCGTCGGAGTCATGCAGTCCGGGCAGATCGGCCGCCCGCAGTTCGAGCAGGAGACGCCGGTCTCACGCGATGAGTGCCGGTAGCAGGTGGCCATGTCCGGGCACAGCCTATCCGCGGCCGGCGGCGTCGACGCCGCGTCCAGGTGGAACCTGGCGTGCGGTGGATGGGACGTGCAGGCCGCCGGCGGTGCCCGGCAACGGATACGGCGTGACGCCGCGCGGGTTCGGCCACGCCGATGCGACGATCACCGCAGGCGCGCGCTCAGCGCCCGCCGAGCCTGCGCAGCTCGCGCCCGACATCTTTGAGCGCGCGCTCGGTGCTTCGGCGCGCGCCACCGGCAAGCCCGCCGCGAGCAACATCGGCTTGCGCGCGCCGCCGTGCTCGCAGCAGCACCAGCGCCGCGCCCGCGGCGCTGCCCGCCACCACCGCCGCCGCCGGCCGCGCCCAGTTGCGCGGGTCGCGCATCGCCGAAAGCTCCCACTCCTGGAGCTCGTCGGCGGCCAGCTCGGTGATGCTCTGCAGCGCTCCCTCGAGCCGCAGCGCCAGATCCTCCGGCGGCTCCACCGGTGAGAGCGCCTCGCGCAGCAGGCTCTCGAAGTTGGGGGCGGCCTCACTCATGCCGAACGTCCTGCTTGCCGGCGCCGTTTGCCTGCACCGCATCGCTCGTGTCGCCCACGAGCCCCTCCAGCTGCTTGATCGCGCGATGGATCAGCACCTTCGTCGCCCCGTCCGAGCGACCGAGGGTGCGCGCGATCTCGCGGTTGCTCATGCCCAGCGCGAACCGCATGATCAGCGCCTCGCGCCGGTCCTCTGGAAGACGGCTGACCCCGTCCAGCACCTGCTTTGCCTGCTCGCGGCCTTCGACCAGCTGCTCGGTCGTATACGGCGCCGCCAGCGCCATGGTGTCGTCGATCGGCGAAGCAGGCTTGCGCGAGCGGTCGCGATACAGGTTCGCCGCCAGGTTGTGCGCGATCCTGATCAACCAGGGCCGCAGCGGCCGCCCGTCCGATTCGCGCTGCGCGCGCTCGAAGTGCCTGTACGCCTGCAGGAACGTCTGCTCGGTCAGGTCCTCGGCGTCGTGATGGTTGCCGACCCGGTAGTAGGAGTAGCTGTACACGTCGCGCAGGTGCGCCCGGTATAGGTCGGAGAACTCCGCGTCGAGCTGCGCCTTGGGTCTGTGGATCGGCTCTTCGCTCACTCATCGCACACTATCCTCCCGCGCCGCACGCTCGGATCAGGCCGCTCTCGCTGCCCGATCGGCCTCGGGTAGATCCCCCTCCGGAGGACCCGCGGGCGGGCGATCCGCAAGCGGGCGGTCCAGGGGCGGACGCCCCGCAGGCGAGCGGTCCGCGGACGGGCGCACCAGCCGGTCGCCGTGCGAGTGGCCGTTGTCTCCGCCAAGCCACTCCCACTGCAGGCTCACGCACGCCCAGATCCGCCGCGTCATCCCGGCCGCGAGCTTCGGCGAGGGCTCTCCCACGGTCGGAAACCGCAGCGGCCGGCCGACCCGCAGGCGCACCTTGCGCGGGCGAATCCGCCAGCCGCGACGGACCTCTTCGGTACCGATCACCGCGACTGGCGCGACCTTCGCGCCGGTTTCCAGCGCGAGGCGCCCCACGCCCCGGTGCGGCGCTCGCAGCGGCCCCGAGGGCACGCGCGTGCCCTCGGGGAAGACGACCACGCAGTCGCCCCTCTGCAATATCGCCTTCGCGGTCGCCATCGCCTCGCGGTCACCCGCGCCGCGATCGACCGGGAAGGCACCGAGCGCGTTCAGCATCCACGCCTGCCAGCGCCGCTCGAACAGCTCGCGCTTGGCCATGTAGTAGACCGGCCTGCGTACGAGGGTGCCGATCACGAACGGGTCCAGAAAGCTGCGATGGTTCGCCGCCAGCAGCAGCGGCCCACTGCGTGGCAGGTGCTCGCACCCGATCCTGCTCATGCGGAAGTAGATCAAAAAGAACGGCACCAGCACCGCTCTGAGCGTCCAGTACAGCACCGGGTTCACGCCCCTGCTCAGCGTGCGCTTCCTGAAGCCGTTCAGGTCGACTGTGGGGCATCTGTCCATACATCTCGATACCCGGCGCCCGCTGCGCCGTTACAGCCGGTCCGGTCACCGGCGCCGGCGAGAGTAGGATTCGAGGTCGCGCCGACGTAGCTCAGCTGGTAGAGCACCGCTCTTGTAAAGCGGATGTCGCCGGTTCGATCCCGGCCGTCGGCTCTGCTCTGCGACGTGATTTGTCACTGTAATGCCACCGCCTCGGCCGCGGACGCCTCCAAGCCCATCGCGCGCGGCCCGGCGTGGGCAGGAACCAAAGCCGCTCGTGGCGAGACGTCTACGCCTGACCCGCCGACGCGATAATGTCCTCGCATGGCAGACATAACCGTCTCGGCTCAGACGGCCGTGGTGGGGAGTGGTCCTGTAGCCACTGGGGCGCCGGCCGCGGGTCCCCCGGCCGCGATCGAGCGCCCGGACTTTCAGATCGTACCCCGCGCGGGGCTGCCGATCGTGGCGGTAGTGCTTGGGCTGCTGATCGCCGGCATCGCCGTCAACGAACAGTGGCCGCTGGAGTTCCTGCACGTCGTCGGCGGCGCTGCGTGGACGATCATCGACCTGTTTCTCGGATTCGTGCTCGGGCCGATCATCGGGCGGCTGTCGATCCCGGCGCGAGTCGAGTTCACCACCCGGCTGATGCCGAAGATGGTGCTGATCATGCCGACCGTCGTGACCGTCACCCTCGCGGCCGGCTGGCAGCTGGCCAACAACCTGGGCACCGTCCAGAGCAGCTACGCGCTGCACGGGTGGGTCGTGGCCAGCTACATCGTGGTCGGCGTGATGGCGGTGATCGCGCTCGGGCTGCTCGAGCCGGCCAACATCGCGGTGCTTGTCGAGCTGAAGAAGCCGCAGCCCAACCCGCAGGTGGTCGAGCGGCTGATGAAGCGGTTCATCTACTGCGCCGGCGTCACCGGCACGATGCAGATCGCGACGCTGGTGATCATGACCAAGCTGGCCTCGGGATGAGCGAGCAGCGCCTGCCGCCGGTCACGCAGCTCGGCATGACCTCGCTGGGGCTGATCGTCGCCGGCGGAATCTACCTCGCGTCCCACATTCCCAACCAGGTGCCGCTGGGCCCGGCCATCGCGCTGCTGGGCGCCTCGGCGCTGCTGCTCGCCGGCAACCTGGCCTTGCTCGCCCGCGTGCAGGGGTTCGCGTGGCAGCGCTTCTTCGAAGTCGCGAAGTGGGCGCTGCTCGCCTACCTGATCATCGCGGGGATGATCGAGTACGCGTTCCTGCGTGACGATCTGAGCGGCGGTCCGCTTGTCGTGCTCACGCTCTCGCTGGTGGTGTTCGCGGTGCACGTGCCTGTGCTGATCGGGTTCACCGTCGCGCGTTACGACACGACGCCGGCGAGCGCTTAGCCGCCAGTCAGTCGTGAGCAGGCTCGCAATCGCCGTGCTCGCGGCCTGCAGCGTCGCATGCCTGGGCGCATCCGCCGCGGACGCTCTCACCGTCTCTCCGCTGCCGGGCACCCCCGACGCCTCCCCGCACACCCAGATCAGCTTCCTCGGGATCGATCCCGAGGAGATACACGACGTCTCGGTGATCGGCTCGCGCAGCGGATCCCACGGCGGGCGGCTGGAGTCCTACGCCAGCGCCTCCGGCGCGAGCTTCCTGCTGGCGCGGCCGTTCACCGAAGGGGAGCGGGTCACAGTGGTCGCCGTCGTCGGCTCTGCCCACCACGAGCAACGTGTTGGCAGCGCGTTCACGGTCGCTCGCCTGGTGCACTATCGCCTCGCCCCGATGCGCCCTGCGCCCGCCACCAAGCCGGGCACAGTGCAGAGCTTCGCCTCACAGCCCGGCCTGCAGCCGCCGAGCGTCCGCGTGACCATTCACTCCCCGGCCGCCTCGCCGGACGACGTGTTCATCACCGCCAACGACGGCTTTGGCCAGTGGGGCCCGATGATCTTCGAACGCAGCGGTCAGCTCGTGTGGTTCAAGCCGGCGCCCAAGGGCGAAACCGCGATGGACCTGCAGGTGCAGAGCTACGAGAACAAACCGGTGCTGGTCTGGTGGCAAGGCTACATCGCCCCCCTCGGCGTCGGGTTCGGCACCGATCAGATCTACAGCTCCAGCTATCAACCGATTGCGCAGGTCAGGGCCGGCAACGGCTACTGGGCCGACCTGCACGACATCCAGATCACCCCCCAGGGCTCGGCCTTCATCACCGCCTATACGCTCGTCCAGGCCGACCTCTCCTCGGTCGGCGGCGCTCACGAGGCAGCGCTGCAGGACTCGGTCCTGCAGGAGATCGATATCAAGACCGGCCTGGTGATGTTCGAGTGGCACGCCTACGGCCATGTCGCGCTGGGCGACTCCTATTTGCAACGGCCCGTCTCGCCCAGCGTGCCGTGGGACTATTTTCACATCAACTCCATCTCGTTCGATCCCTCTGGCGACGGCGACTTCCTGATCTCCTCCCGCAACACCTGGGCCGGCTATGAGATCGACCACGACAGCGGTCAGATCCTGTGGCGCCTCGGGGGCAGGCACTCGAGCTTTCACATGGGGGCGGGCACGGGGACCGCCTGGCAGCACGACATCCGCTGGCAGCCCGATAACACGATCACACTGTTCGACGACGGCGCCTGGCCGAAGGCCCACTCCCAGTCGCGCGCGATCCATGAGCGGATCGACTGGCGCAACCGCACGGTCACGCTCGTGGGCCGCGACGTGCGCACCCCGGCGCTGCTGACCGGCAGCCAGGGCAACTACCAGCTCCTGGCGGACGGCAACTCGTTCGTGGGCTGGGGCGAACAGCCGTTTCTCACCGAATTCGGTCCCTCGGGCGAAACGCTCTTCGAAGCTAACATCCCCTACCCGGGAGAGTCCTACCGCGCCTACACGTTTCCATGGACGGGAACACCGGCGAGCCCACCGGCGCTGTCGGTCGCATCGACGGGCGCCGAAGCGAGCATCGTCTACGCGAGCTGGAACGGCGCCACCAGCGTGAGCGGCTGGCGCGTGCTCGCCGGAGGAGATCCGGCGCAGCTGTCCCCGATCGCGACCGCGCCCGTTACCGGATTCCAGACCGCGATCCCGATTCAGAGCGCCCAGCCCGACTTCGCCGTGCAAGCCCTGGGCGCATCCGCTCAGACGCTCGCGACCTCCGCCACCGTCCACCGTCAGGGCTGACGCGGGCGGACTTGCACACTCAAGGTCCTCAGCCCGGCGGCGGGGCGTCGATCGTGTGATACTCGGCGAGCAGGCGCTTCTCCTCGTCTCTGTCCGGGAAGCACCGGTAGATCAGTCCGGCGCCGAACACGATTGCGATCGCGCCCGCCGCGTAGGCCCAATTCGAGCCGGACACGAACGACGAGCTTGCCGCGGCGGTGATCGCGCTCGCGTAGTGCGGGTACTGGTGGGCGACCGATTCAGCGCTCGAGAAAGACTTGGTCAGCGTGTTTTCGATGTTGCTGGTGATCAGCGCCTTGTTGGGCGCCGCGGCGATCGCCCTTGAGATCGACGTCGCGAAGCCCGCGGTCAGCAGCGCGCCCATGATCGACTGCATGATCGCGCCGCCGAGATCGCGTTGCAGGTCTGAGGTCCCTGACGCCATCCCCGCTCGCTTGACCGGGACAGAACCGGTCAGCGAGTGCGAGGCAGGCGTGCCGGCGAAGCCGACGCCGGCGCCGATGAAGGCGTAGGCGAGGCCGACCTTCCAGTAGGGGATACCCGAGCGCCAGAGCAGCAGCATCGTCAGGAACCCGAGCAGGCAGAAGCAGTAGCCGACGAGCAGCGTGAACCGCGCGCCGCGCGAATCCACGAGCTTGGCCGAGCGAGGCGCGATCGCGATCAACAGGAAGGCCGCCGGCAGGATTGAGGCGCCTGCGCCGAGCGTCGAGTAGTGGAGCACGTTCTGCAGGAACTGCTGGCCGACGAAGATCGCCCCCATCAGGCTGCCGAAGACGACGATCCCGCCCACCGCCGCCACCCAGAACACCCGCCGTGAGGCCACGTTCAGGTCGTACAGCGGAAACTTGGTGCGTCGCTGGCGCAGATAGAAGCAGACCAGCGCGAGGATCGCCATCCCCCCGAGTGCGATCGCGAGCGTTCCCTTGTTGGGGACCGGCGCGAAGTTGATCCCCAGCACGATCCCGGCGACGAGCACGATCGAGAGGATGCCGCCGAGGTTGTCGACCGGATCGGAGGTCTCGTTGACATGACCCGGCACGAGCAGGATCGCCATCACGAGCGCGATCACCGCGAGTGGCAGCGTGAGCAGGAACACCGAGCCCCAGGCGTGATGCTCCAGCACTGCTCCCGAGAGCAGCGGACCGAGTGCCGACATCGAGGCGCCGATACCCGACCACAGCGCGATCGGCCGCGTGCGCGCAGGTCCCGACCACAGCGCGGTGATCAGCGCCAGCGTCGTCGGGAACGCCATGCCGGCCGCCAGCCCGCCGAAGATGCGCGCGCCGATCAGCACACCGACGCTCGAGGCGGTGGCCGCGAGGATTGCCGCGGGGATCGAGAGGGCCGTACCCAGCACGAGCATCAGCTTGCGCCCGTAGCGATCGCCGAGCGCGCCGAGGTAGAGCACCGAGGCGGCGAGACCAAGCGAGAAGCCGACCGCGATCAGGTCAAGTGCGGTCTGGGAGGCGCTGAACGCCTTGCCGATGTCGGGCAGCGCGGTGTTCGCGACCGTCAGGTTGAGGTTGGCGACCGCCGCGACGAGGATCAGCGTCATCAGCACCAGGCCCTGGCGCACGGGAACGGTCGCGGCTTCGGCGCCGTCGGGACTGCCGTCGAGACCGCCGCCGCCGGGACCGGGACCGCTGTGTGCCGTTGGCGTACCTGAGCTCAGAGCGAGGCGCCCCTGTCGAGATTCCTCATCGCCGCGAGATCCCCGATCGCCACGGGAACACCATCAATGCGACAGCAGCTCGCGCTTGGCCGCGACGAACTCCTCGTCTGTCAGCGATCCGCTCGTGTGCAGCGCGACCAGGCGCTCGAGCCGATCGACGGAATCGCCTGGAGCGGCGCCGTGACCTCCGCCCTCGCCTCCCCGCCCGCCCAGACCGGCGCGCAGGCTGGCGCCGCCGCGCGCCAGCGAGCCTCGAACGTCCATCATGCCCCTGTGCAGCGCCTCCATCCCACCGGCGGCGCTGGGCGCATCGGGAAACTCGAGGGCGGTCTGACGGCGCAGCATCTGCATGCCGAACAGCGTCAGCACCGCGATCAGCAGGACGCCCGTCAGTTTCTGGGTCGCCTCGATCGGACCCCACGCGAACAGGATCAACAGCGCCACCGCGACGACTCCGAAGGCGATGTCGGGACGATCGCGCAGGTACGGAGCAAGCGAGCGGCGCGTGGCCCTCGCCCAGCGGGATGGCCCGCCGAGCAGGCCGGCGAGAACGACCAGGGCCCCGATGAAGATCATCGCGCCGGCGACATCCACGAGCACGCTCGTGCCGATCGACCATGCGGCGCTTGCCGCCGGACGCACCGCTTCGGTGCTCGCCAGCGTGTTCACGACCTGATTGCCGATGATCGTGCGGGCCACCAGCACCACCAGCCCAGCGCCGATGCAGACGATGCCGACGTTGACGAGCGTGCGGCTGCGCCGCCCTGAGGCCAGCCCGATCGCACCGGCGAACAACAGCAGCACGAGCAGGGGCAGGATCAGCGCCAGGCTGCGAAGCACACGCACTCCGGCCTGCGCGGTTTCCAGGGACTTGGAGCTGACGATCTTGATCTGCGCGACGTTCGAGGGGATTTTTTCGGCCGTCGAGGCGGGGGCGCCGAGCCGGGTCGCGAGTTCTGAGACGATCGGCCGCAGATCGAGATACACCGCGCCGCCGCCAGGGGTGTGGATCACCGTGCTCTTGTTCTCGATCAGGTTGACGAACTGCTTGTGCGTGACCTCGTTGGCGGACTTCCACAGTTCCTGCACACGCGGCTGCTGCAGGGCCAGGACGATCCCTTTTTCGACCACGCTGCGCAGCCCGCCGGCGGCTGGCCCGGCGAGCGGCTTCAGTTCGGAGGGCAGCCCCGCACGTATTTCCCCGGCGACGTCGACGTTGGCGTAGATCTGGTCGGTGAGGTAGGAGGACAACTCGTTCTGGATGGCGCCGTTCTCCAGAAGCTTGGTGTTGGTCTGAGTCCAGTAGGAGGTGTCCAGCAGCTGGCGGTTGGCCCAGACGGCGAAGATGCCAACGACGGTGAGCACGGCCGCCAGCCCCAGCATCCACCGCACGAGCCACACGTGCGAGCCCAATGACCGCGCCGGCGCGGTGTCTTGTTCTGACGGCGCCGGCGCGGCTCCGGGCGCGAGGGGTGATGCGTCCGAAGTGGGTTTCGAAGTCTCGTCGCTCATCGATCTGGCCGCTCACCTAGACCGTATCGCTATTGGATGGGACGCTGCTCTCAGCTTCCCTCCACCGAACACGATAGCGATGGCAGGTCATTCTCTACGCCTCGATAGTTTCTGGCCCGGATGGCGCAGATCCTGCATGTGACAGCCGATAACCGCGTGACATGACAGGCTCCTCGCGCGCCGCTCGCTGTGTTAGCGTGGCGGCGTGGCAGACACGGCGGATCGCCGGGCGGGGGCGGCGGGAATCGTTCTGGTGACCCTGGCCGCGGGTCAGTTCCTGATGATTCTCGACAGCTCCGTCATGAACGTGTCGATCGCGACCGTCGCCAAAGACGTGGGCACGACCGTGACCGGGATCCAGACCGCGATCACGCTCTACACGCTCGTGATGGCGTCGCTGATGATCACCGGCGGCAAGCTCGGCCAGATACTCGGACGCAAGCGCGCATTCGCGATCGGCTGCGTGATCTACGGATGCGGGTCGTTCATCACCGCCATCTCGCCGAACCTTGGCGTGCTGATGTTCGGATGGTCGTTTCTGGAGGGCGCCGGCGCCGCTCTGATCCTGCCCGCGATCGTCGCGCTGGTCGCGTCCAACTTCACACGCCCCGAACGGCCGCGCGCGTATGGCCTGGTTGCCTCGGCCGGCGCGATCGCGGTGGCGGCCGGACCCCTCATCGGCGGGATGTTCACCACCTATCTGTCGTGGCGCTGGGTGTTCGTGGGCGAGGTCCTGATCGTGATGGCGATCCTCGCGCTCACCCGCCGCATGGCCGATCAGCCGGCCGAGACGGGGGTGCGGCTCGACCTTGCCGGGACCGCCCTGTCGGCGCTCGGGCTGGGGCTGATCGTGTTCGGAATCCTGCGCTCTGGAGCCTGGGGCTTCGTCGCACCCAAGCCGGGAGCCCCGGCTTGGATCGGGCTGTCCCCGGCGATCTGGCTGATGCTCGCGGGCGGGTTCGTGGTGTGGCTGTTCCTGGCGTGGGAGAGCCGGCTGCTCGCTCGCGGGCGGGAGCCCCTGATCGACCCCGCGATCCTGCGCAACGCGACGCTGCGCGGCGGCCTGATGTCGTTCTTCTTCCAGTATCTCCTGCAGGCTGGGCTGTTCTTCGCGGTGCCGCTGTTCCTGTCGGTCGCGCTGGGCCTGTCGGCGATCGAAACGGGCGTGCGGCTGCTGCCGCTCTCGCTCACGCTGCTGCTGGCGGCGGCCGGTATCCCGAAGGCGTTCCCCAACGCCTCCCCGCGCAGAGTCGTCCAGCTCGGCTTTCTCGCGCTGCTCGCCGGCATCGTCGTGATGCTCGCCGCGCTGGAAGCCGGCGCCGGGGCCGAGATCGTGACCGGGCCGATGCTGCTCGCCGGTCTGGGTATCGGGGCGCTGGCCTCACAGCTCGGGAGCGTCACCGTCTCGGCGGTCTCAGACGAGCGCAGCGGTGAGGTGGGCGGGCTGCAGAACACCGTCACCAACCTCGGCGCCTCGATCGGCACCGCCCTGTCCGGCGCGGTGCTTATCGCCGCCCTGAGCGCGTCGTTTCTGACCGGCGTTCAGCAGAACGCGGCCGTGCCGAGCGACGTCAAATCGAAGGCCACGGTGCAGCTGGCCGGCGGCGTCCCGTTCGTGTCCGACGCCCAGCTCGAAAGCGGGCTGCAGCAGGCGGGAACGAGCACCGAGGCGACCGACGCGATCGTCGGAGCGAACGAGACCGCGCGCCTGACCGCGCTGCGCTCCTCGCTGGCGGTGCTGGCGGTCATCGCCCTGATCGCGCTGCTGTTCAGCCGCGGCGTGCCGACAGAGCAGCCTGCCGCGGCGCGAGCGAGCTGATCGCGCGACGGCACGATCGAGCTTGGACGGCACCCGCCGGAGCACGGCAAGCCGATCGCGACGGGTATCCTCCTCGATCCGTCTCGCACCCGCCGCGGGCGCGGCCTGCCCGCCTATGTCGCGTACGCCGTGGGTCCGGGCGGCGGCAGCTCGCGCGCGGCGGCCCGGAGCACGAACGCGAGCGCCACCAGCGCGAGGCCGCGCACGATCAGCACGATGCCGAGCACGATCGCGAGCGTGGTGATCCCGAACTGGGGCCAGGACACGATCAGGATCCCGAGCGCCAGGTCGACCAGCGCGGCCAGCACCAGCCAGCCACGGCCCTCGCTCGCCTCCACAGCCCCGACGAAGCGCAGCACCCCGGCGAGGATCAGGTAGATGCCGACCGCGAGCGCGACCACGAGCAGGCTGCCGCTGGGGTGGCGCAGGACGATCACCCCGGCGATCACCGCCAGTGCCCCGCCGAGCACTCCCCACGTACGCGAGCCGGCCGGCCGGCCGAACGCGCCGACGATCAAAAAGATGCCGCCGATCAGCAGCTCGATACCCACCAGCAGCGCGATCACCGTCAGCGTGGGACCGGGATAGGCGATCAACACGATGCCGCCGGCGAGCGTGATCAGGCCGACGATCAGTCCCAGCCACCAGGCCCTGGCCAGGGCCGCGAGCGGCTCCCACTCCGCCGTTTGAGTCTCATATGACGCGCTCATGCAGCCACCGCCCGCGCCTGCAGATGGGCGCCGACCTTGCGCTTGACCCGCTGCAGAGCGTTGTCCACGGTCTTTGTGTCGCACGAGAGCTGCTCGCCGACCTGCTCGTAGGAGTAGCCGTCGAGGTAGAGCCCCAGCACGCGGCCCTCGAGCTCGGACAGCGCGGTCGAGAGACAGCCGATAAGCGAGCGCAGCTCCTCGGAGGAGATCACCTGGTTGACGGGGTCGTGGACGGTCGGGCCGGGCAGCATCTGGTCGAGCGTCGGCACGTCCTCCCCGGCTGCGGCCGGAGTCGAGGAGAACGAGACGTACTGGTTCAGCGGCGTGTGCTTGTTGCGAGTCGCGGTCTTCACGGCCGTGATGATCTGGCGCGTGATGCACAGCTCGGCGAAGTTGCGAAAGCTCGACTCGCGGTCGGTGCGGAAGTCCCGGATTGCCTTGTACAGGCCGACCAACCCCTCCTGAATGAGATCGTCGGAGTCGCCTCCAGCCAGGAAGTAGGAGGAGGCCTTCAGGCGCACGAACCCGTTGTAGCGCCTGACCAGACGGTCGTATGCCGTGCGATCGCCCTGCTTGGCGAGCGCGATCAAGAAGCCATCATCGACCTTAGCTTCAGGGTTAGGGTTGCGGGGGATTCTCAGTGCCACGAGCAGATCCTTTCTCGGGCGTCCGCCGCGCGGAGCGCCCAAATTTGCTCAGTGGCGCACTCCTCCCCTGGCGCCAATGCTTCGATAGCTGAACCTTTAGTTCAGCGTTATGTGAGCGCGAGACTTGCACAGTTATGGAGCGTTGTCAAGTGTCGCGCTCGCGCTGCTGCAAGATCTCGTACAGTACAGCCGCCGCCGCGGCGCTCACGCCCAGCGAGCGCATCCGCCCGCGCAGCGGCAGAGCGATCAGCTGATCGCATGCATTCGCCACCCGCGGGCGCAGGCCGCGACCCTCGCTGCCGAGCACCAGCACGACCCCCGTGCCGCGATAGTCGGGGGCGTCATAGGGGATCGGCGCCCGCCCGCCCGCGCCCTTGCCGGAGTCCCCGGAGGCCCCGGCGATGCCCCTGGAGCCCTCGGCGGTGCTCCCGGCGACCGTGGCGGCGCCCCCAGAGCCACTGGCGATGCCCGCGGCGCTCGCCCCGTAGCACCAGCAGCCCGCCGCGCGCGCCTGGGCGAGGAAGTCGGCCATGTTGCGCACGCGTGCGACCCGCAGGTGCTCGACCGCCCCCGCCGAGGCCTTGCAAGCAGCCGGGGTAACCTCGGCCGCCCGGCGCTCTGGAACAGCCACACCGCTACACCCGGCGCACTCGGCGGTGCGGCAGATCGAGCCGAGGTTCTGCGGGTCCTGCACCTCGTCCAGCGCCACCACCAGCGGCTCTGCTGCGCCCAGCAGCTCCTCGGCAGACACGTACGGATAGCCCCCGGCCTGCGCACACACCCCCTGGTGCGCGGGCGATCCGCAGCGGCGCTCGATCTCCGCGGCCGAGCTCGCCCTCACCGGTATACCCGCAAGCCACGGCTCGCGCGCGGCGCCCTGCGCCGCCCACACCTGCTCCACGCTCTTCGCGCGGCGCCCGCACAACGCCTCGCGAACCGCGTTGCGACCGTAAACGATCACGAGCCGCGCCGATCCCGCGCGCGGAGGAGCTCAGCATCGGGATCTTCGTGGACCTTGGCGCCAAGCTGCCTCACGGTCGTCACCGACCAGCGGCCGGGATCAGCTCGGCGCCGCCGGGTCCGTCGCGGATCTCCCAGCCGCGCGCGCGCAGCTCATCACGCAGACCGTCGGCTGTCTGGAAGTCGCGCTCGCGACGCGCCTGCTCCCGTTGCTGCAGGAGCGCCACCGCCTCGGGGTCGATCGAGGCGACGTCGCCCACAGTCTCCAGCGCCCTCAGTGCGCCCAACCCCAGCACGTCCAGCATCTCGCGCAGGTCGGCGTCGCCGACGTGGCCGTCTGGCCTCGATTCCCCTGCGCGCCGGTTGGCCTCGCGCACCCACTCGAACAGCGCCGCGAGCGCCCTGGGCGTGTTGAAATCGTCAGCCAGCGCGTCGAAGAACGCCTCCTTGTGGTGGGCCATGTCCGGTGGACTGGGCTCGCCCGCGCCCAACCGTCTGAGTGCGTCGCGAATACGATGAACACGACGGTCGGCGTCGTCGAGCTCTGAGGGCGAGAACGCCAGCGGTTGGCGATAGTGGCCCGAGGCGAGATACATGACCACGGCGTCACGTCCGTAGCGCTCGATGACCTCGTGCAGCGGAGCGATGTTGCCGACCGACTTGGCCATCTTCTCGCCGGTGGTCTGGATCATGCCGTTGTGCATCCAGATCCGTGCGAGCTCCTGCCCGCGGGCGGCGCGGGTCTGGGCGGCCTCGTTCTCGTGATGGGGAAACACCAGGTCCGAGCCGCCGCCGTGGATGTCGAACCCAACGCCGAGCAGGCTCTCGGCCATCGCCGAGCACTCGATGTGCCAGCCGGGGCGGCCCGGCCCCCAGGGGGACTCCCACACCGTGTCCTCGCCCGGCTTGTGCGCCTTCCACAGGGCGAAGTCCAGCGGGTCGTGCTTGAGCGCGGGTTCGCCTGCGTCATCCTCCTGGTTCGCTCCCGCACCCCGGTCTGGCTCCTCGCCTTCGCCCTGATCCATGTCGTCCAGGCGACGGTGCGACAGCGAGCCGTAGTCCGGGTCCGAGCGCACCTGGAAGTACACGTCGCCGCCAGCCGCGTAGGCGTGGCCACGGTCGATCAGGTCCCCGATGTAGGCCACGATCGCACACATCGTCTCGGAGGCCAGCGGCTCGTGGTCGGGGCGCCCGAGACCGAACGCCTGCGTATCGGCGCGGTAACGCTCTGTCATCTCCGCCGCCAGCTCGGCGCTCGGGCGAGACTGCGCGCGCGCGGCGTCGTAGATCTTGTCGTTGACATCGGTCACATTGACGACCAGCGTCGTCGCATAGCCCTCGTGCGCGAGAAAGCGCGCGAGCAGGCTGAAGATCACATACGGCCGTGCGTTGCCGATATGGATGCGGCTGTACACGGTAGGCCCGCATGCATAGATGCCGACCCTGCCCTGCTCGCGCGGGCGCAACTCCATGAGCTCGCCGCTGCGGGTGTCGTGCAGGCGGATGTCTCGCATCGACGGTTTACCGCTCCTGGACGCTGGCGATCGCGAGCGCCGCGACGCCCTCGCCGCGTCCGACGAAGCCGATTCCCTCACCGGTGCTGGCCTTGACGTTGACGCGGGCCTCGGGCAGGCCCAGCGTGTCAGCCAGGCGTTGGCGGATCGCCTGCTTGTGCGCTCCCAGCTTGGGCGCCTCCATGACGACGGTGCAATCGACGTTCGTCACCATGAAACCGGCATCGGCGAGCATTGCGATCACCGTCTGAAGCAGCTGGATCGAGTCGGCGTCGCTGAAGCGCTCGTCGCTGTCCGGGAAATGCTCGCCGATGTCCCCCATGCCGGCGGCGCCGAGCAGCGCATCGATCACCGCGTGCGTCAGCGCATCCGCGTCAGAGTGCCCTTCCAGACCCTGCGCGTATGGGATCTCCAGGCCGCCCAGGATCAACCTGCGACCGGCGGCGAGACGATGAGAGTCGTAGCCGATGCCGACAGGCGTCATCCAACGACCGCCCCGATCGGCTCCAGCCGGCGTGCGCGATGCTCGAACACGCACAGCTCACCGATCCCGACGCGCTCCAGCAGCTGGAGCGCCTGATCGTAGTCGGCGCCGACCTCCTCGGGCCGGTGAGCGTCGCTGGAGAGCGCGACGGGCGTGCCGGCGTCGGCGCACATCTGCAGGAACGCCTCCGCGGGGTAGAGCTCGTGTGCGGGCTTGCGCAGGCCCGCGGTGGAGACCTCGACAGCTATCTTAGATTCGGCGATCGCCTCAATCGCCGGCTCGTAGTAACGGCGCGGATCGCCCTCGGGCCGCGGCCGCTCGGGGGAGGCGTGGCGAGCGCGGTGGGCAGGACTCCATACCTTGACCAGATCGGGGTGGGCGAGGATGTCGAACAGGCCGCTGCGGGCAGCGGCGGCAAGCGTCTGGAAGTAGCGTCGCCAGATCTCCTCCGGGCTGTGTCCGCGATCCCAGACGCTGTAGTCGTCCATGTCGATCGAGTCCTCGCGCAGGAAGTGCACCGACCCGAGGATGTAGTCGAAGTCGCGCTGCTGCAGCAGGTTGGCCGTGCGATCCTCCGCGCCGGGCACGAAGTCGGCCTCGATCCCGAGCCGCAGGTCGGTGCGCTCGCGCACGAACTCGCAGTAGGCGTCGAGGTCGTCCGTCGCATGTTCCCGCCAGAACGGGTGCTGCCACACCGTGAGCGCCTGCTCGAAACGATGCACGTGCTCAGACACCCCCAGCTCGGCGATCCCGCGCTCGTCGGCCACGGCCCGGTAGCGGGCGACGTTGTCCTCGGTGAAGTGCTCTTGCGCGTGCGCACTCAGGTCGTCCGGGCGCAGGTGCAGGTGGTAGTCGGTGAGCATTCCAGGGCGATTCAAGCAGGCCGGCGCGCGATCAGCAGCTCGGCCAGTTCCAGGTCCAGCGCGGTCGTGATCTTCAGATTCGAGCTGTCTGACGGCACGACGGCGACTCGCCCCCCCAGACGCTCCACCAGCCAGGCGTCATCGGTCGCCTGCGCCAGGATCCCGGTAGGCACGTCCAGCGCCCGTTCCAGGACGTGGCGGCGAAAGGCCTGGGGCGTCTGCACCGCCCACAGGGCCGAGCGATCGAGCGTCCGCACCACGACGCCATCGTCTCCGGCGCGCTTGATCGTGTCAGAGACCGGCACGGCGGCGATCGCCGCATCCAGACCCGCGCCCGTATCGTCGGTAAGCACCGCAAGCGTCCGCTGAACGAGCTCCGCCGAGGCCAGCGGCCGCGCCGCGTCGTGCACAACGATCAGGTCTCCGCCGTCTCCCTCCCCGGCTCCGGCCGCCGCCAGCGCGAGCGCCACCGACTCCGAGCGCACGGCCCCGCCCTCGACGCCGAGGACGCCCGCGGGTGCTGGCACGCCGGGCGGGAGCGCGACCACCACGCGCTCGACGCTGCCGCAGCCGAGCATCAGATCGACGCTCCATGCAAGCAACGAGCGGCCGGCGAGCTCGGCGAGCGCCTTGGGACCGTCAGATCCCAGACGCTCGCCGCGCCCGGCGGCAACGATCAGCGCAAGCGCCAAGCCCCTTACTCGGCCACGGCCATCTGGCGAGAAGACGAGCCGGCGAGCAGGTCGTCGAGGTAGCACTCGGCCTCGTCCTCGTCCTTGTCGAGCGCATACATCAGCTCGGAGGCGAGAATCTTCTTGGCCCTCGTGAACATCTGCTTCTCACCGGTGGACAGGCCCTTCTCGGACTCGCGCAGCGCGAGGTTGCGCACGACCTCCGCGAGCTCGTAGATGTCGCCGGTCTTGATCTTGTCGCGGTTGTGCTTGAACCGGCGGTTCCAGTTCTTGGGCATCTCCGAGACTTCGTCCTCGAGCACGTCCAGCACTTTTTTGACGGTCTCTTCGTCGATCACCCTGCGCAGGCCGGCGAGCGCGGCGTTTTCGGTCGGAACCTTGACCGTCATGTCGTTGTGGAGGATCTTGATCGTGAGGTACTCGCGGCAGACGCCTGCCATCTCCATCTCCTCCTTGCCCTCCACCTTCCCTGCGCCGTGATGGGGATAGACGACGTTGTCGCCGAGCTCGAACTCGATGAGCTCCACTTCACGCGTAGCCTCCAATTGCTCGAGCAGCGACTCGGCTGTCGCCTGCGACTCGATGGACGGGGCCTCTTCGATTGCTTGTGCGGGAATGGTGTCCTCCTTTGATTGCGGCCTGCCCGTCGGGCGGCCCTGGTCAAGTCTGCAAGTAGCGATCCACGAGATTGATCTCCTGCAGGCGGCGCAGGCCCTCGCGAATGTCCTTCGCCCTGATCTCCCCGACGCCATCGACCGCCTCCAGCTCCGAATCGGTCGCGGCCAGCAGCTCGTCCAGCCCCCCGAACTCGCCGACGATCTGCGTCACGACCAGCTTGGGCAGCCTGGGAATGCGCCCCAGCACGCGGTAGCCGCGCGGGGAGACGGGATAGTCGAGCGTGTTCAGCTTGCGGTCGTATCCCAGCAGCTCGGCCAGCCGGCCGAAGTCGAGCAGATCCTGATGGGCGAGGCGCCCGATCTCCTCGAGCGCCAGCGCGAACGCCTCATCGGAGTAGTCGGACAGATAGTCGCGCACGAGCGCGGCCTTCTCGGCCGCGGCGCCGACCATCGTCTCCTCCAGCTGCATCTCGATCAACCGTCCCTCTGAGCCCAGCTCGACGATGTAGCGCTCGATCTCCACCGCCATACGCGTCACGAGCTCCGAGCGCTGCAGCACGGTGAGCACGTCGTGCAGCGTCGCGCCGCCCTCGAACTCCAGCGCTGTCAGGCGCGTGGAGACCTGGTCCAAACGCGTGCGGTACTTCTCGAGCGTCGCCAGCGCCTGGTTGGCCTTGGCCAGCACCACGGGGATGTCGGCGAGGATGTACTTGACCCCGTCCACGTACACCGAGACGACCTCGCGCCGCTGGGATATCGCGATCACGAGCGCGTCGGTCTGCTTGGACACGCGCTCGGCCGTGCGATGGCGGGTGCCCGTCTCGTGCGACAGGATCGTCGGGTCGGGCATCAGCTGGACGTTGGCCATCGCGATCTTGGTCGCGTTCGCGTTGAGGATGATCGCCCCGTCCATCTTGGCGACCTGATATAGAAACGCAGGGGTGTAGTCGATCTCCAGCTTGATGCCGCCGGAGTTCAAAAAGCTCAGATCGTCGGGCTCGCCGATCACAATCAGACCGCCCGTGCGGGCGTGCAGAATGCTCTCGATGCCCTCGCGCAGAGCGGTGCCCGGCGCGATCATCTCCAGCGCCTTCATCAGCCCCGGCTCCGGTCGCGCTTCTGTGTCGAATTCTTCGCCGGATCGTGGAGCCACTGCTGCCCATTCTACGACATAGAGCCGTTTTTCGAGGTGCTCATCGACTCAGGCATGGCTCACGCGGCAAGTCGATCCGGGCGATTGGCCTCCTTGGATGGCGCGCCTTCTGTCAGAGCCCCCGCCAGGGCCTCGCGCAGCGTGGCCGCCTCGAACGCGCCGGCGCCGCTCTGCGGCGGCGCGATCGTGGCGCCGAGCCCGTGCTTGGCGGCCTCCGCAAGACGGCGCTCGGGGTGGCCCACCCAGCGCAGCTCGCCCGTCAGCCCGAGCTCGCCGAAGCAGGCTCGCGGCGTTCCCGCGCCACCGCCGGCGAAGCTGGCGACGGGGAGGCCGCGAGCGGCGCTCGCCACCGCCAGCGCCACCGCAAGATCGCAGCCCGGCTCGTCGACGCGCACGCCGCCGACGACGTTCACGAACACGTCGCAGCCACTCACCGTCACATCCCCATGGCGGTGAAGGATCGCCAGCACCAGCGCCAGCCGGTTGCGATCCAGGCCCGAGACGACCCTGCGTGGCTGCTCGAGCTCTGATGGGGCGACGAGCGCCTGGACCTCCACGAGCAGTGGCCGTGAGCCCTCCATCGCGGCCAGCACCACGCTACCGGGCGCGCGTGTAGCCTCGGCGACGAACCGCGCCGAGGCGTCGAGCACCTCCACCAGCCCGCCCTGGCGCATCTCGAACAGGCCCGCCTCGTTGGTCGAGCCGAAGCGATTCTTCAGTGCGCGCAGCTCGCGATACGGGCGCTCGCGCTCGCCCTCGAACTGCAGCACGCAGTCGCAGAGGTGCTCGAGCACGCGCGGACCGGCCAGCGCGCCGTCCTTGGTCACGTGCCCGACGAGCACGACCGCGATGCCGCGCTCCTTGGCCAGCTCCATGATCCGGCCGGTCACCTCGCGCACCTGTCCCACCGCGCCGGGCGCGGAGCGCGAGGCGGGACTCGATCGATCGCCCGCGCGCAGCGTCTGCACCGAGTCGATCACGCACACCCGCGGAGCGTGTGCGGCGAGCGTGTCCAGCACCGCGTCGAGATCGGTCTCTGCAAGGATCGGCACCTCCAGCGCATGGCGGCCGGGGATGGGATCGGCGGGATCCAGCACCAGGCGCTCGGCGCGCAGCCTGACCTGCTCGGCGGACTCCTCGCCGCTCACGTACAGGGTGCTGTGCCCCGCTCCGGCGAGGTTGCCGAGCGCCATGTTCGTGAGCGTCGACTTGCCGATGCCGGGCGAGCCGCCCAGCAGCACCAGCGAGCCGGGCACGAGTCCCCCGCCGAGCACGCGATCGAGCTCGCCGATGCCCGTGGAAAGCCGTGCGGTCGCAGTGGCCGTCACCTCGCGCAGCGGACGCACCGCGGACGCGGCGCCGCCGGCGCGGACACGGCGCCCTCGCGCCCCTCCGGCGGACGAACGCTCGACGCGCTCCTCCCGCACGAGCGTGCCCCACGCCTCACAGCCGGGGCAACGGCCGAGCCACTGGGGTGATTGAAATCCGCACTCAGAGCAGGTGTGAACAGCGGCTTCGCGTCGTGCCATCGGCTCAGACTACGCGCCGACGGGGACGGCTCGGCTCCACGGCGACGCGCGGGCGCAAGCGCGAGCGCAGCCCTAACCCCGGCGGGAGCTACTCCTGCTCGGCGACGTCCGGCGACTCGTCCGGCGCGATAACCGGATCGTCGTCATCGTCGTCTGACACGACCAGCTCGGGAGACTCGCCATCCTCGCCGGAGGCGCCCGCCGAGCCCTCGCCCGCGCCCGCGCCGACGGCGACCGGCGTCTTCTGCTTCTTGGGCTTGACGATCGTCAGGCGCACCTCGTCCTCCTCGCCCTCGGGGGCGGGGTTGACGACGACGGTCGCGCCGGGGGTCAGCTGCTCGCGCAGCACGAAGTCCGCCAGGGGATCCTCGATGTAGCGCTGGATCGCACGGCGCAGCGGCCGCGCGCCCATCGACGGGTCCCAGCCCTTCTCGACGAGCATTTCCTTGGCGGGGTCGGTCAGCTCCAGCTGCAGCTCGCGCTCTGCCATCGACGCGCGGATGCGCAGCAGCAGCAGCTCGACGATCTGCTTGATTTCGTCCTTTTGCAGCTTGTGGAACACGATGACGTCGTCGATCCGGTTCAGGAACTCGGGCCGGAAGACCTTCTTGAGCTCGCCCATGATGCGGTTCTTCATGTCCTCGTAGGTGATCCCGGTCTCGTCGTCGGAGACGGCGAACCCGAGCGGTGTGTTGCGCGCGATCTCCGCCGCGCCGATGTTCGAGGTCATAATCACGATCGCGTGTCTGAAGTCCACCGTGCGCCCCTGGGCGTCGGTCAGGCGGCCGTCCTCGAGGATCTGCAGCAGGATGTTGAACACGTCCGGGTGGGCCTTCTCGATCTCGTCGAGCAAGAGCACGCTGTAGGGCTTGCGCCGCACGGCCTCGGTCAGCTGGCCGCCCTCGTCGTAGCCGATGTAGCCCGGGGGCGAGCCGACCAGCCGCGAGACGGCGTGCTTCTCCATGTACTCGCTCATGTCGATCCTGATCATCGCGTCGTCGTCGCCGAACAGGAACTCCGCCAGGGTCCGCGCGAGCTCGGTCTTGCCCACGCCGGACGGTCCCAGGAAGATGAACGAGCCGGTCGGGCGCTTGGGGTCCTTCAGGCCGGCGCGCGAGCGGCGGATCGCCTTGGAGATGACCTCGATCGCGGGGTGCTGGCCGATCACACGCTTGTGCAGTTCGTCCTCCATGCGCATCAGCTTCTGGGTCTCGGCCTCGGTCAGCTTGAACACGGGGATGCCGGTCCACATCGAGACGATGTCGGCGATCTCCTCCTCGCCGATCGACGGGCGCTCGCCGGACTCGCCGGCTTCCCACTCTTCCTCGAGCTCGCGTTTCTTGTTGGTCAGCTTGCGCTCCTGGTCGCGCAGCGCCGCGGCCTTCTCGAACTCCTGCGCCTCGATCGCGGCCTCCTTGTCGCGGCGCGTGGACTCGACTTCGCCCTCCAGCTCTTTGTTGGCCGGCGGTGAGGTCATCGACTTGATGCGCATCCGCGAAGCGGCCTCGTCGATCAGGTCGATCGCCTTGTCGGGCAGGAACCGATCCGAGATGTAGCGGCTGGCGAGTTCGCCCGCGGCGCGCAGCGCCTCGTCGGTGATCTGCACCTTGTGGTGCTGCTCGTAGCGGTCGCGCAGACCCTTGAGGATCTCGACGGTCTGGTCGATCGTCGGCTCCTCGACGCGGATCTGCTGAAACCGGCGCTCCAGCGCCGAGTCGCGCTCGAGGTACTTGCGGTACTCGTCCAGCGTCGTCGCGCCGATTGTCTGCAGCTCGCCCCTGGCCAGCGCCGGCTTGAGGATCGAGGCGGCGTCGATCGCGCCCTCGGCGGCGCCGGCGCCGACGAGGTTGTGCAGCTCGTCGATGAACAGGATGATGTCCCCGCGCTGGGTGATCTCCTTCATCACCTTCTTCAGCCGCTCCTCGAACTCGCCCCGGTACTTGGAGCCGGCGACGAGCGCCGCCAGGTCGAGCGTGTAGATCTGCTTGTTCTTGAGCAGCTCGGGCACGTCGGCGGCGGTGATGCGCTGCGCCAGGCCCTCGACGACGGCAGTCTTGCCGACGCCGGGCTCACCGATCAGGACAGGGTTGTTCTTGGTGCGGCGCGAGAGGATCTGCATGATCCGCTCGATCTCCGTCTCGCGCCCGACACACGGGTCGAGCTTGCCTTCGGCGGCGAGCTTGGTCAGGTTGCGCCCGAACTGGTCGAGCAGCTTGGATGACTTCTTGCCCTCGGCCGGACCCTGGCCGCCGGAACCGGCGCCCGCCCCCGCGCCCGCGCCCTGGCGGCGCCCGCCGGGGCCGGACAGCATGCGGATGACCTCGTTGCGGATCTTCTCGGAGTCGGCGTCGAAGTCGAGCAGGATGCGCGCGGCCACGCCCTCGTTCTCGCGCACGAGGCCGAGCAGGATGTGCTCGGTGCCGATGTAGTTGTGCCCGAGACTGAGCGCCTCGCGCAGCGCGAGCTCCAACACCTTCTTGGCGCGCGGCGTGAACGGGATCTGTCCGGAGGTGACCTCCTCGCCGGAGCCGACGATGCGCACGACCTGCGCGCGCACCCGCTCGACTGTGATGTCGAGCGACTCCAGCACCCGCGCGGCCAGGCCCTCCTCCTCGCGCAGCAGGCCAAGCAGGATGTGCTCGGTGCCGATGTAGTTGTGCTTGAGCGTGCGCGCCTCCTCCTGCGCAAGAACGACCACCTGCCGGGCTCGTTCTGTAAATCGCTCGAACATGGTGTAGATCCTTCCTGCGAGGACGGTGCCTCAAGCGCTATGTCGTCTCATCGACGCTTGCAGCGCAGTCTACCAACCGGGGTCCCAGCCCTCGCGACAGAACCTCGGCCCCGCAGTTGCGGCCGATAAAAAGTTGATGATGTACCCATCGGCGCATGCGCCGATGGGCGCAACCGCGCATGCGCGGTTGCGAGCAGGGTCGCATGCGACCCTGCTGGCCTCGCCGCATGCGGCGAGGACCACCTAGTCACGACCGCAGGGTCGGAAACAGCATGACCTCGCGGATCGAATCGCGTCCGGTCAGCAGCATCACCAGGCGATCGATGCCGACGCCGACGCCTCCCGTGGGGGGCATGCCCTGCTCGAGCGCCTGCACGAACAGCTCGTCATACGGCTGGACCTCGTCCTCGCCCAGCGTCGCCAGCCGCCGCTGGGACTCGAAGCGCTCGCGCTGCACATCCGGGTCGATCAGCTCGCTGAACGCGTTGGCGATCTCCATCCCGCCGGCGAACGCCTCCCAGCGCTCGACCAGCCCGGGCTTGGTGCGATGCTCGCGGGCCAGCGGCGATATCTCGACGGGATAGTCGAGCACGAACGTCGGCTGGATCAGGGTCGGCTCGACGAACTTCGACAGCAGATCGTCCGCGAGCTGCGACCAGTTGAGCCTGTCGGTCTGCATCTGCACACCCTGTGCGGAGATCGCGCTCCTCAGCGAATCCGCGTCGGGGTGGGCCGCCAAATCGATGCCCGTGGCCTGCTGGATCGCCTCATAGAACCCGATCCGCCGCCAGGGCGCAGAGAAGTCCAGCTCGCCTGAGTAGTCGACCGCGCGCGCAGCCTGCGCGACCAGCTCCTCCAGACGGACAGCCTCGCCGGTGTAGTCCGCGTAGGCCTCGTACCACTCGATCACCGTGAACTCGGGGTTGTGGGTCGTGTCCACGCCCTCGTTGCGGAAGTTCTTGCCAATCTCGTACACCCGCTCCAGGCCGCCGACGATCAGCCGCTTGAGATACAGCTCGGTGGCGATCCGCAGGTACAGATCGCGATCGAGCGCGTTGTGATGGGTCGTGAACGGCCGCGCCAGCGCGCCCCCGTACAGCGGCTGCAGCACCGGTGTCTCGACCTCTACGAACCCCTGCCCGTCGAGATACTCCCGGATAGCCGAGACGATCCGCGCGCGGTCGACGAACACCTTGCGGGCGTCCTCGTTGGCGATCAGGTCGAGCTCGCGCCGGCGATACCGCGTCTCGACATCGCTCAGCCCGTGATGCTTGTCCGGCGGCGGGCGCAGGGCCTTGGCAAGGATCTGGTAGGAGTCCACGCGCAACGTCAACTCGCCGTGGCGGCTGCGCAGCACGGCGCCGTCCACGCCGATCACATCGCCCAGGTCGAGCGACAGCAGCCGCTGGTAGGGCTCCTCGCCGAGCATGTCCACACGCGCGTGCAACTGCACCTTGCCGGTCCGATCGACCAGGTCGAGGAACGCAGCCTTGCCGGACCCTCGCCGCGCGGCGATCCGCCCGGCGACACGGTGGTGCTCCTCGGTTTCCTCGCCGGTCTGCAGATACTCGTAGGCGCCCAGGATCGAGTCGATCGGCTCTGCGTCTGCGAACGCGTAGGGAAACGCCTGCGGATCGGTCTCCCGTAGACGCTGTGCCTTGGCCCGGCGCTCGGCGATCATCTCGTTCAGGCCATGCCTGGCGCCCTCCGCGCCCGCGGAGGCACGCTCGTCCTCGGTTCCGCTCACAGCGGCGAGACTACTTACTTCAGGCCGACGTCGATCTTCGTGATCTTCAGCTTGCGCGCAGGCCCGCGCGGGACCTTGACGGCGACGGTCTCGCCCCGCTTGTGCCCGATCAGCGCCCGTCCGACGGGCGACTCGTTGGAGAGCTTGTTCTCCAACGGCTTGGCCTCGGCGGAGCCGACGATCGTGTACTTGACGGACTTGCCTGTCTTTTCGTCCTTGACGTGCACGACCGAGCCGACCTGGACGACGTCGGTGGAGATGTCCTTGGTCTCGATCACCGTGGCCATGCGCAGCTTCTCCTGGATCTGCGCAATGCGGCTCTCGATCATCGCCTGCTCATTCTTGGCGTCGTCGTACTCTGAGTTCTCGGAGATGTCCCCGAACTCGCGTGCCTCCTTGATGCGCTCGGCGACCTCGCGGCGCTTGGCGGTCGACAGCTGCTGCAGCTCGTCATTGAGCTTCTCGAGACCTTCTGGGGTGAGGATGACATCCTTCTGCATGCTGCCTCGATCGCGGGGGTAGAGGTTGACCGGCGACACGCAAAACCCGCTCGTAAGCGGGCGATTTCGGCGGCCGTCGGGCTCGGCGAGCGCAGCAGTATAGCTCAGGCCGGCGCGAGCTCCGGAGTGCGATCGAGGTTGAGCAGATCGTGCACCGCCTCGAGGGTTTCTGCCGTCTGCAACGACTCGCCCAGGCGCTTGGCCGCGGCGGGGTCGAGCCCGAGCCGAGCCACGTACCACGGGTAGAACTTGCGCAGATACCTCGTCGCCCGGGGCTCGCCGAGGTGCTCGACGGCGCGGTCGATCGTCCAGGCGAGCTCGTCCAGGACCTCGGCGCGGGTGGGCTCGTGCGCGGCGTCGTCACCGGACAGCAGTTGCCGGAACAGCCAGGGATTGCCCAGCGCCCCGCGCGCGAGCATCACCGCGGACGCACCTGTGCGCTGGAAGGCTTCGCGCGCGCGGGCGAAATCGCTGAGGCCACCCGTCAGGATCACGGGCACTGGCAACGACTGCACCAGGCGCGCGGCCAGCTCGTAGTCGGGCGCTCCCTTGTGATGGACGCTCGCCGAGCGGGGATGGAACGCGATCGCGGCGACGCCCGCCTCTGCCACCAGGCGGTGGGCGAGCTCGACGCCGCTCGTATCCCCGGGCCGCAGACCGGAGCGCAGCTTGACCGTCACCGGCAGCTCGCGCCCGGCGTCCGCCGTCCCCGCCCGCGCCGCGCGGGTCACTGCCACGGCCAGGTCAGGGTCGGCCAGCATGGCGGCGCCGGCGCCGGTCTTATACACCTTGGGCACGGGGCAGCCCATGTTGATGTCGATCGCGTCGGCCGTCGTCGTGGCCGCAACATGGGCCGCGGCGGAGCGCATGATGGCGGGGTCCTCGCCGAACAGCTGGATCGAGACCGGCCCACCGGCGCACGGACCGCTCCCGGGGGCGTGGTCGTCGGGCCCGCCGGGCCACGGGGCGTGCCCGTCGGGACCGGAGGCCTGCTCGTCGGGCCACAGGGCGTGCTCGTCGGGGTGGATGCGCAGCATCTCGACGCACGTGCGCTCGTTGCCGTAATGAATCGCATGCGAGGAGACCATCTCCGACACGGTCATCCCAGCGCCGTAACGAGCGGCCTGCAACCGCACGAACCAGTTGCCGATCCCAGCCAGCGGAGCCAGCAGCACGCGATTGGGCACGCGCAGCGGGCCTAGCGTCCAGGGGTCGGTGAGCTGGGGCATGGTCCCATTATGGGTATGCGTCTTCTGCATTGGAGACCCAGCTATCCAGCTACATAATGCGAGCGTGAAGATGTTGTACTTTTTGAGATGCGTATATCTATAGTTATACACGCTCCACATTTTGCATACAGCATCACCATCCTTTATCTTGGTGATAATACTATAGTATAATCACGAATTGCGCTCGTGCAGCAGCCGCAGCCCCGTCAGCGTGAGCAGGTCGTCGACCTCGGAGATCTCCTCCGTGTACGGCACGACCAGCGACGCGAGCCCGCCCGTGGCGATCGCGCTGGCGCGCTGACCCAGCTCGTCGTACAGGCGCCTGAGGATCGCGTCGATCGCGCCGGCGTAGCCGAACACGACGCCGGAGCGGATCGCGTCGATCGTGTTCTTGCCGATCACGCTGCGCGGCGGGGCGAGCTCGATCTTGGGCAGGCGCGCGCCGCGCTCGGACAGCGCTTCCAGTGAGATCTGGATCCCTGTCATGAGCGCGCCGCCGAGGTAGTCGCCGTCAGCGGAAAGCACGTCGAAGGTGGTCGCGGTGCCGAAGTCGACGCATACGGCCGGGCCGCCGAAGCGCTCGCGCAGCGCGACGGCGTTGACGAGCCGGTCCGCGCCGATCTCGCGGGGGTTGTCATAGCGGATCGCCATGCCCGTCTTGGTGCCGGGGCCGACGGTGTGCATCTCATGCCCGAGATAGCGAGCGGCCATCGCCGTCCACTCCGGCTCGAGCTGGGGCACCGTCGAGGAGGCGATCGAGGCGTCGAGATCGTCGAAGCCGAGGCCGCGCAGGCCGAGCAGGTTGCGCAGCGCGGCGCCGAGCTGATCGGCGGTCGACTGGCGAACGGTGGCGAAACGCCAGTGCTCCAGCAGCTCCTCCCCACGGAAGGCGCCAAAATGGGTCTGGGTGTTGCCGACGTCGACGACCAGGAGCATGGGGAGAGATTATGCTGACCGGCATGCTGTGCAGGCACGAGGCGCGCGCAACCGGGATCGTTGAAGGATGAACGCGAAGCTGTACGTCCTGACGGGCTCGCACCCGTGCGCGGCGATCGAAGCGGCACTGAACCTGAAGGGGATCACGTTCGACCGCGTGGATCTGCTGCCGCTGACCCAGATGCTGATCGGGCCGCTGCGCTACGGCGGGACGACGGTGCCGGGAATGCAAATCGACGGCGAGAAGCTCGTCGGCTCGCGCACGATCATGCGCCGGCTGGACGAGCTGGCGCCCGACCCTCCCCTGCTGCCCCCGCCCGGGGACGAGCGCTACGCGCCCGTGCTGGAGGCCGAGCGCTGGGGCGATGAGGTGCTGCAGAGCGTGCCACGGCGGATCATCTATGCGGCGTTCCTGCGCCGCCCGCGGGCGATGGAGAGCTACATCGGGGATGCGAAGCTGCCGATCCCGCGCGCGCTGATAGGGCCGGCGATGCCGGTGACGGCAAAGCTGCAGGCGTTCAAGAACAAGGCGAAAGACGCAACCGCGAGGGCGGACATCGCGGCGCTGCCCGGCCAGCTGGACAGGGTCGACGGCTGGATCGCCGACGGGCTGATCAGCGGCGATCAGCCCAACGCCGCGGACCTGCAGATCGGCGCCACGATTCGCCTGTTGCTCACGATCGGCGACATACGCCCCCTGATCAAGGATCGCCCCGCGGCAGGGCTGACGAAGTGGTTCCCACCGGTGGTCGGGGACATCGAAGCGGGTGTGCTGCCCGCCGAGTGGCTGCCCGCGGCCGCGTAGCGGCCGTATAGGGTCCTCTCTCTCCTCCCCACCATATATATGACGCCCGCCCTGACAGCCGAGGAGATCCGCGACGTGAACACGCGCTATCACGACGTGGCCGCGGACCACTACGACGCCAAGTGGGGGATCGACTTCGGCGATCTCGGCCTCGAACAGGTGAGCGCGAAGGCGCGCAAGGCGCTCGGCCCCGGCGCGCCCGAGCGGTATCCGCGGGCGCTCGAGATCGGCGCGGGTACGGGGTACTTCACGCTGAACATGCTGCGCGCCGGGCTGATCGGCGAGGCGACCTGCAGCGACATCTCGCCGGGGATGCTGGCCGCGCTCAAAGCCAACGCGAGGCAGCTCGGACTGAAGGTGAAGACCAAGCCCGCCGACGCGGAGCAGCTGCCGTTCGCGGACGCCAGCTTCGACCTGGTGCTCGGCCACGCGGTGCTGCATCACATCCCCGACCTGAACCGCGCGCTGAGCGAGTTCGCGCGCGTGCTGGCGCCCGGCGGGAGGATCATGTTCGCCGGAGAGCCCTCGCGCTACGGCGATCGCCTGGCGGACGTGCCCAAGCGCGCGGCTGGCGCGCTCGCGCCGCTGTGGCGTCAGGCGATCGGGGCGCGGCGGGCTCCGATCGCCGAGGACGGAGCCCCGGACGCGGCCCTTGAGGGATACGTGGACGTGCACGCGTTCGCCCCGGCCGAGCTGTCACACGCCGCGCGCGGCGCGGGGTTCGAAGACGTGCGCGTCAGCGGCGAGGAGCTGCTGGCCAACTGGTTCGGCTGGATCAACCGTACGCTCGAGGCCACGGCCGACCCGCGCGATGTGCCGTGGGGATGGCGCCAATACGCCTATCGCGGATACCTGCTGCTGCAGGGGCTGGATCGGCGCCTGCTGGAGCAACGACTTCCGGCGGCGATCTTCTACAACCTGATGCTCACCGGACACACGCCCGCAGACTGAGCTGAGCTCTTACGCGCCCGGCTGGGGCAGCCGGCAGTTCTGCTGAGCCACCTGCAGCACGAACAGCGCCAGGTTGCGAAACACCTTGGGCTGGCGCGCGGAGTTGTCGGCGAAGCTGACGCTGCCGTTTTCGTCGCGCAGGTGGTAGGCGAACACCGACCCCGCGCGCGCGGGCAGCGAGGTGTGTTCGCCGGCGGGCGTCTTCAGTTCTTCCTGGATCGCTCGTGCCTGCACGATCTGGGGCTCGCTCAGTTTCAGCTTGCGCCCACCGTCGCAGCGCAGGCCGCCTTCTTCGTCGACGAGCACCGTCAGCCGCGGCCCGGGGCCAGAGCGTTCGACGAGGAACAGGTCGGGCGCCTGCACCCCGCCGGCGCACCCGGCGATCGGGGCCACGAGCACCGCCGCCGCAAGCCAGGCGAGGACGACCGGCGAGGCCCCGCGGATGACCGGCGAGGACCGTTTCTCGCGCCCGTCGCACACACGCACGCGCGTGCCGCCCCACCAAGCGTCGCCACCCCACCGAGCGTCGCCGCCCCACCGAGCCCGGCGACCCCAGCGAGCGCCGCCAGGCTGGCGAGGACCGCGCCTGGACCGAAGCCTCACGCGCTCACCGCAACGCCGCCGCGACGGGGGTCGCCTGCGCCGCTCATCCGTCCGCCCGCGCTGTGCACCGCCTGGACGCCGCCGAAAAACAGGTTCAGCGCATGAAATTGCACGATCTCGCGCTCGGGGTCTGACGCGTGCACGGCGCTCATGTCGATGCCCGGCTCGTGATAGACGATCTGATCCTCGACATGCACCCGCGGGGCGTCCACCGCCTCGCGCGCACCGAGACCGTGATCGACGACTCCCACGATCGTCTGCAATATCGCCGAGCGGATGCGGTTCGAGCCGGCGCTGCCCGCCACCAGCTCGACCGCGCCGTCCTCGCGCAGCACGACCGAGGGCGCCATCATGCTCGGCATTCGCCGGCCCGCCGGGTGGCGGTGAAAGCCCAGCGGGTTGAGATCCTCCTCGCCCATCACGTTGTTGACGTGGATCCCCGTGCCGGGCACGACCACGCCCGAGCCCTCCCCGTTCGTGCATGTCACGCTGCACGCTCTCCCGTGGGAGTCGAGCACCGAGATGTGCGTCGTCGATCCCAGCCTCGACGCGAGAAACCGCTCCAGAAACCCCTCCTGGACGAGCCCTTCCACGAACTCCGGGGTGCGCTCGGACTGCGCCGATTCCATCGCCGCCAGAACCCCCTCAAGCGGCGGCGGCTGCGGACCGCGATCCAGCAGCGCCAGCGAGTAGGCCAGCAGCGTGCCTCCGGCCGAGGGCGGCGGGTTGGTGAGGACGGTGCGGTCGCGATAGCCCACGCTCACCGGCTCGCGAACGATCGCCTCATAGGAGGCGAGCTCGGCCCCGGTCAACGAGCCTCCGCGCTCCGCCAGCCAGTCGCACACCGCGCGAGCGATGTCGCCGCGGTAGAACGGCTCGGCGCCGTCTGAGCCGAGACGATCCAGGGCGTCGCCCAGCTCGGGGTTGCGCAGTAGCTCGCCCTCGCGCAATACGCGTCCGTGCGGCGCCCACAGCGATGCGCACTCGGGCGTGGAGGTCAGCAGGTCGGCGAGGATCTCGGCGACGTAGGCCTGGCTGGCGTTCAGCGTCACCCCTTCGCGCGCGAGTCGCGCCGCGGGGGCGGTGAGCTGTGCCAGCGGGATCGTCCCCCAGCGCTCCACGGCCGCACACACGCCTGCCGGGGTTCCGTACACCCCGCAGGAAGCGGGGCCGATGTAGAACACCTGCACGGCATCCCCGAACGACACATCGACCGCTTCCAGCTCTGCCGCCCCACCGTCCTGCCGGCGTGAGGGCGCCTGCACGAAAAAGTCCAGCAGCACCGGCTCCTGCCCGGCGCCCGCGACGAGCATGTGCCCGCCCGCGCCCAGCCCGGTCAGCAGCGGCTCGGCCGCGAAGGACACCAGCATCGCCCCCACCGCCGCATCGACCGCGTTGCCCCCGGCGCGCAGCACCTCCGCCCCGGCCTGCGCTGTCAGAGGGTGCCCGGCCGCTACGACTCCGCGCTCGGCGTGCTCAGGCGTATCGCTCATGTCAGAGCGATACCACAGGACGCCTGGACGAAGCACTACGCCGTCTGACGTGCGTCAGTCGAGCCAGGCAAGGACGCAGTGAGCGAGATGTGCTTTGCACATGAGCGATCGAGGACGCAGCATGGCGAAGTGCTGACGTGTCAGACGCGGGGCATGAACTCGGGGACGTCTAGCTCATCCACGGCGAGGCTGGCCCGGCGCTGCGCGTGCGCGGGGCGGGGCGGCCCGCTCGTGCGTCGCACGCGCGGTTCGCCCGCGGGCTCGCGCAGCCCGCCCGCGTCGCGCGCGATCTGGCGCTTGGCGTCGCCGTAGCCGGTGGCTACGACCGTGACCCACACCTGGTCGTCGAGCTTCTCGTCGACCATCGCGCCGAAGATGATGTTCGCGTCGGGGTGGGCCGCCTCAGACACGGCCTTGGCGGCCTCATTGACCTCCCACAGCGACAGGTCGCGCCCGCCGGTGATCGACAGCAGGATCGAGCGCGCGCCCTCCATCGAGGTTTCCAACAGCGGCGAGGCGACCGCCTGCATCGCGGCGTCCGCCGCGCGCTGCTCGCCGCCGGCGCCCATGCCGATGCCCAACAGCGCGTTGCCGGCGTCTGACATGATCGTGCGCACGTCGGCGAAGTCGAGGTTGATCAGCCCGGGGAGCGTCACGAGATCGGAGATGCCCTGCACGCCCTGGCGCAGCACGTCGTCCGCGACCCGGAACGCCTCGACCATCGCGGTCTGCTTGTCGAGCACGCTCAGCAGCCGGTTGTTGGGCACCACGATCAGCGTGTCCACCTCCTCGGCCAGCGCGTCGATGCCATGCTCGGCCTGCTCTGAGCGGCGCGAGCCCTCGAAGCCGAACGGCTTGGTCACGATCGCAACCGTCAGCGCGCCGACTTCGCGCGCGATCCGCGCCACGATCGGCGCCGCGCCCGTGCCCGTGCCACCGCCTGCGCCCGCGGTGATGAAGATCATGTCCGAGCCCTTCAGCAGCGCCTTTATGCGGTCGTAGTCCTCCATCGCGGCCTGCCTGCCGACGTTCGCGTCCGATCCCGAGCCCAGCCCGCGCGTGACCTCCGCGCCGATGTGCAGCGTGATGTCGGCCGTGGACTGCTGCAGCGACTGCTGATCGGTGTTGACAGCCAGGAACTCGACGCCCTCGACCTCCGCCTCGACCATCCTGTTGACCGCGTTCACGCCCGCGCCGCCGACACCGACGACCCTGATCCGTGGCTGCCCGGCGGGACCGTCGCCGAACGTGGGATGCTCGCGCTCGTACTGGTCCATCACCGCCCGCGCCGCCGGCTCGGGCTGACGCTCACGGTCCATCACGTTCGCCGGGATCTCCGATGAGAACGCCTGCTTGAGACGGTCCTTGGGGGCGGGCGTCTGCGGCGGAACGTCCAGGGCCGGATGCGGCGCCTGCGCGCCGGATGCCGCCTCGTCCTCCTCGGTCTTGCGGAACAGGGCCGCGAGCGGTCCTTCGCGCATCGATGCACGTTTGGAGTTGCTCATCGGATCGACCGTTTAGGACTTGCCATGTGTGAGGACCTCCTGCGCGAGTTGCCGGTAGGACTGCGCGGCCACGCCGTCGGGCTCGTACTTGAGCACCGACATGCCCTTCACGGGCGCCTCCGCGAACCGCACCGTCTTGCGGATGCGCGAGGCGAACACGCGGTCGCCGAAGTTCTCCTCGAGGATCTCGATCGCCTCCTTGGCGTGGATGGTTCTCGAATCCACCAAGGTCGGGAGGATACCCTCGATGTCGACGTCGGGATTGAGGTTCTCGCGGATCATCGCGAGGGTGTTCTGCAGCTGGATGAGCCCACGCATCGACAGATACTCGCACTGCACGGGGACGATCACCTTGTCGGCGGCCGTCAGCGCGTTGATTGTCAGCAATCCCAGGCTCGGAGGCGTATCGATGCAGATGAAGTCGTAGTCCTCCATGATCGGTTCGAACGCCTTCTGCAGCGAGCGCTCGCGGCCGATCATCGTCGACATCGCGATCTCCGCGCCGGCCAAATCGATCGAGGCGCAGGCGACGTCGATCTCGCGCTTGCGGATCACCTCGCGGATCGAGACCTTGTGCACGAGCACGTCATACATCGACTGCTCGATCGTGTCCGGGTCGATCCCCTGAGACATCGTCAGGTTGCCCTGCGGGTCCATATCCACGCACAGCACCCGATGACCCTCCTCCGCGAACGCGGCGGCGAGGTTGAGCGTTGTGGTCGTCTTGGCCACGCCGCCCTTCTGATTGGCGAACGCGATGACTCTGGCCTTGCCTTGCACGGGAGGCTCCGATGCTCGGTTTTTGCGGGAACGCCTTTGTCCGGGGGTATTCGCATGCGAATACCGGATTCCTGCTTGCCGCCTACGATCCTGGGATGTCCGGACGGAAACACGCGCGCGATCTGCGCGAGCGCCTGACGGGAAAGCGCGTGATTATCTGCGTCGGCTCGGGCGGCGTCGGCAAGACGACAGTCTCCGCCGCACTGGCGTTGGGGCTGGCGAGCCATGGCCGGCGAGTCGCGGTCGTGACGATCGATCCCGCCAACCGCCTGGCCGCCGCGCTGGGGCTGGACGAGCTCTCGGCGTCGCCCCACCGGATCGACCCGGAGTTGCTCGGCGCCCAGGGTGTGCCTGTGAGCGGCGAGCTGTGGGCGATGATGCTCGACGCCAAGCGCACCTTCGATGAGATCGTCACGCGCCTGGAGCCCGACGAGGAGAAACTCGCGGCGATCCTCGAAAACCCGGTCTACCGCGAGCTGTCCACGGCCGTTGCCGGCTCGCACGAGATGAGCGCGATCGCCAAGCTGTACGAGCTGCATGAAGAGCACGACTTCGACACGATCGTGCTCGACACGCCGCCCTCGCGCAACGCTCTGGACTTCCTGAACGCGCCCTCCCGCCTGCTCGGGTTCCTGGACGGACGCGCGCTGCAGGTGTTCCTCGCGCCGACCGGGCTGACCGCGCGCCTGTTCGGGCGCGGCACGGGCATCGTGTTCGGGATATTCGCCCGCGTCACGGGCATCGACATGCTCGGTGAGCTCTCGCGCTTCTTTGCATCGCTCGCGGGCGTGATCGACGGCTTCGGCGAGCAGACCCGGGCCGTCGCCGAGCTGCTGCGCGCCCCGAGCACGGCGTTCGTGATCGTGACCTCCCCCGAGCCCGAGCCCGCGCGTGAGAGCGCCTATCTTGCCGCCCGCCTGGACGAGGCCGGGATGGCGCGCGAGGGCCTGATCGTCAACCGCGTCCACACCGAGGGCCTGCACGGCCACACGCCCGAACAGGTCACCGCCCTGCTCGAGCCCGAGCTCGGCGAGCGCCTGGCCGCGCGCGTGGCGTCGAACCTCGACGACTTCGACATCCTCGCCCGCCGCGACGCCGCGACGGTGGCGCGACTCTCAGACGAGCTGGACGGGCCCGCCGGGCTCACACAGGTCCAGGTGCCATATCTGGACGAGGACATCCAGGATCTCGCAGGCCTGGCCCGGATTGCCACGCACCTGCTGGGCTGACCATGCGATCGGTCGTGGGCGTCTACGCCTCGACGAGGATCTGCTCACCCTCCGCCTGTGCCTGCGCGTCAGCGTCCGGCGCTGCCGCGGGCTCTGGCGCCGGCGCCAGCAGCAGCTGATCGGCGAGCGTCACCAGGTCGGGCTTCAGATGCCCGCACACCACGTCTCGCAACAGCGCCCGCAGATGATCGGCCACGTCCCGTGCAAGCGCCTTATGGCTCGCACGCGCTGCGGGGATGCCCGCGATCACATCGCGCTCAAGCGCCTGGGCTGAGGTCATCCGTGCGGTCAGCTCGACGCGATCCTCGGGCTTCGCGCACAGCGCCGCGATCCGCCCGGCCAGCAGGCCGCTCGACGGCCCCTCGGGCTCCAGCAGCGCGCGCAGCGCGAGCAGATGATCGCTCAGCGCCTCGCACGCGCTTGCGCGCTCGCAGCCCAGCTCGAACCGGCGCAGCGCCCATGCCAGCTCGTTGCCGTCAGGCGAGCGTCGTGAGATGAGGTTGCAGAATGCGCGCAGCTCGTCCTCCTGCTCGGCCGTCACGAGGAGCATCCCGTGCGGACGCCCGCCCATGCCCAGCGCGACGGTGCTCCAGGCGTCTTCGCCGCCCGCGCGCGCCCACGCCAGCTGGCCGAGGGTCACCCGTCCGTCACCGAACAGTCGCAGGGCGCGCAGCAGGTCTTTCAGCACCTCTCGCCCGTCTGCGGAGTCCTCGCAGCTGAGCGCCAGCAGCAGATGGTCGGCCTCACAGCCGTCGACGGCGAGCGAGCGCCTGCTCGGGCGCCCAACGCAGCGCGCTGGGCGTCGCGATCGTCAGCCCCTTCGTCAGCTTGATCTCCGGTGAGGCGATCGTCAGCCCGTGCAGCGTCGCCACGAGCGTGACCGTCTCGGGCGTGCTCGTCAGCTCGGCGCGCTCCAGCCGAGCCAGCGCCGCCGTCAGGCGCTCGGGACGCAGCTCGAACTCGGTCTGCTCGGCGAACGCATCGTCCAGCAGCATTTTCAGCGCATGCGGGCCGCGCGCGTGCTGGCCGACCCAGCCATCCGGGCTGTGTGCCCCCGATCGGTCCGCGCGTGCACCGCCTTTTGCCAGATAGTTTTCACGGGCAGCCTTGCTCTCGCCCCCGCGTCGGTGCCCGGCGGCGAGATAGCGATCGAGCCCGTCGAACCCCTCGAGCGCGGCCACGGCCGCGCCGTGCTCGGGCAACCGCTCTAGTTGGGGCGCGCGCTCGGCGATGAACCGGTCCGTCAGCGGCCGGCAGCTATAGAACGGGGTCTGCGCCCGCCCGCGCTGAGATCCGAGCTCCAGCTCGACCTCGGCTCCAGCCACCACGTCGGCGTGCAGCAGGTGAGCCGCCGCCTGCGCATACTCGCTGAGGGCGCTCTCAAGCCCACTCGACAACCCGCTAATGCGCATGGTCGGCTGACTTCGCGCTCGCGCCGAGCGCTCCTGCTCGACGCACCACCTCTTGCAGCCCGGGCGGATGCGTTCCCTACGGCTTCTTGAGCAGGAACTGCGTACCGATGATCGTGACCTCGGTGCAGCGACCGGCAAACTCATCTACCGCCCGCGTCACTCCGTCCTGAAACCATCCGCCCATATGCCCGTAGTCATCGCCGGCCATGAAGCCGCCGGACTTCAGGACACGGAAATACGCGTCAAGATCGCGCTTGGCGCCCTCGTAGGCGTGGTCGGCGTCGATGTACACCCAATCCAAGCTCTCGTCGGGGAAGAAGGCCGCCGCATCGACGGATCGCGCGCGCCTGACTATGACCTGCCCGCACTCGATCTCCGACCGGAAGCGATCGATGACGCTCTCGTACATCGCATCCATCCTCTGCTGCCCATCCCCGCTGTGGCCTCCGTAGCTCGCGTGCTCGTACTCCGCCTCCGTGCGGTACTCCCATGCGTCGATCAGGTGCAGCTGCGAAGGGCGTCGGCTGCGGAGAATGGCAGCGGCAAAGTCTCCTCGCATAGTGCCTATCTCGGCGCACGCCGAGCCCTCGGGTAGGAGGGCCAGCAGCCGCTCGCGCTGTAGCTGTCGCCGGCGCCGGTGCATCTTGCGCCGAATGCGCGTCGGATGCTGGGACAGCCTGGCGGTGCGACGCAGCCGACGCCGGTAGCGCGATATTCGATCTGCCACCGACATTCCCGTCTGTGATCCAGCCCGCCCGTGCCTAGGCGACCGCGAGAACCTGAGGGTCGACCAGCTCGACGCACTCTACGCCCAGCCAGCGTTCGCCGTAGGAGCGCATGTCGTCGATGATCGGCAGCAGCGCCAGGCCCTTCTCCGTCAGCGCGTACTCCACACGCGGGGGCACCTCGCCGAAGGTGTGCCGCTGCACGATCCCCTCCTCCTCCAGCGCCCGCAGGCGCAGCGAGAGCGTGCGCGGGCTGATCCCCTGAAGGGAGCGCTCCAGCTCGCAGAAGCGCGAGCGGCCCTCGGCCAGATCGCGGACGAGCAGCAGCGTCCACTTCCCGCACACCACCTCTGCGGTCCGGCACACCGGACAAGTCTCGTCTACCACTGCCATACTCGTTACTTTACCAAATGAAGTATCGAAGCTCCGCGGGAGTGGTCGATACTGGCCCGGCCGCCGGTATCGTGTCGCCGATGATCCCCCTCGCGGTCAGCGGACGAATCGTGCTCGCGGTCGCGGTCGTGGGCGCCCTCGTGCTGGTGGCCATCTTGCTGCGTATGGAAGGCTGACGAAGATGACCGCCGTCGGGCACAAGCAGCCGGCCCGAGAAAGTCTCGCGCCTAAGCGACGGTCAGCTTGGGCTTGGTCGGTTCGCCGCGGCGCGCCTGAGCGGAGGCCACATCCTCCATCGTCGTGCCGCGTTTGCCGTCGGCCTGCATCAGCAGCTTGAAGTCGGCGGGGCTGGACGCGACCTTGATCGCGTCGTCGAAGCTCACGAGGCCCGCCTTCACATGCCCGAACAGGGCCTGGTCGAATGTCTGCATGCCGTAGTAGCCCCCGGTCGAGATCACCTCTATCAGCTTGCCCGTCTGCGTCGGGTCGACGATCATGTCGCGCACCCTGCCGGTCATCCGCAGGATCTCGCACGCCGCCACCCGCCCGCCGTTCGCTCCCGGCACGAGCCGCTGTGAGATCACACCCTTGATCGTGCCCGCGATCATGCTCCGCGCCTGGCTGTGCTGATGGGGCGGAAAGAAGTCCAGCATCCGGTTGATCGACTCGGCCGCATCGACCGTGTGGATCGTGGACAGCACGAGGTGCCCCGTCTCGGCCGCGGACAGGGCCGCGTGGACCGTCTCCTCGTCGCGCATCTCGCCGATCAGGATCACGTCCGGGTCCTGTCTGAGCACGCGCCGCAGCGCACGCTTGAACGAGGCAGTGTCCATGCCGACCTCGCGCTGGTTGATCACCGAGCGCTTGTCCTCGTGCACGAACTCGATCGGGTCCTCGATCGTAACGATGTGCTTGCTCGTCGTGTGATTCATGTGGTCGATCATCGCCGCCAGGGTCGTGCTCTTTCCCGAGCCCGTCGTCCCCGTCAGCAGCACGATCCCGCGCTCCTCCTCGGCCAGCGCTCTGACCACGTCGGGCAGCGCCAGTTCCTCGATCGTGCTGATCCGGTGGGGGATCGCCCGGCACGCCATCGAGATCACGCCACGTTGCTGGAACGCGTTCACGCGATACCTGGCCACGTCGGCGATTTCGAACGAGAAGTCGACCTCGTGCTCGGCGTCGAACTCGGCGAGCTTGCTCTCGTCCAGCAGCAGCGCCCGCATCGCGTGCTCGGTGTCCTGCGCGCTCAGCACCGGCCCATCCTGCTCAGTGGCGAGGTTGCCGTCCACCCTGAACAGCGGTCGGCTGCCCACCTTCAGGTGCAGATCCGAGCCCTCGCGATCGACGAGCTCGCGCAGGGCCGCTTCGACGTCGAACATGTCCTCCCAATCGGCATCCTTACCATGGGGCTTGAGCGCCGGTTGAGGCGATGGACGAGCTCGCACCGCGCGGTCGCGCGAGGGGGCGTAGCGAGAGGCGAGCAAGGGTTGAGCTGAACAATGCAGGCGCGCGCGCGCGTACACGCACGCGCGGCCCATGCGCTGTGTCAGGCGACGTCGCGCAGCTTCTGGGCCTCTGCGAGCGACTGCAGCTTCTTCAGCGACTGGTTCTCGATCTGGCGAATCCGCTCGCGGGTCACGTTGAACGTGCGCCCCACCTCGTCCAGCGTCCGCGGGTGCTCGCCGCCGAGGCCGTAGCGCAGCTCGAGCACGCGTCGTTCGCGGTAGGAGAGGTTCTCCAGCGCCTCGCGCAACGCCTCCTTGGTGAGGATCTCCGCGGCGCGCTCGTACGGGGACTCGGCGCGCTCGTCGGCGATGAACTGCCCGAACTCCGACTCCTCCTCGTCGCCCACCGGCTTCTCCAGCGACACCGGCGCCTGCGCGGAGCGCTTGATCGAATCGACCTCCTCGGGCTCGATCCCGGTGACCTCGGCGATCTCGTCGGCCGTCGGCTCGCGCCCGAGCTCGGTCACGAGCTTGCGCTCGGCGCGACCGATCTTGTTGAGCTTCTCCACCACGTGCACCGGTATGCGGATCGTCCGCGCCTTGTCCGCCAGCGCGCGCGCGATCGCCTGCCTGATCCACCACGTCGCGTACGTGGAGAACTTGAACCCCTTGCGGTAGTCGAACTTCTCCGCCGCGCGCACCAACCCGAGCGTGCCCTCCTGGATCAGGTCCAGGAACGGCAGCCCCTGGTTGCGATAGTTCTTGGCGATCGACACGACCAGCCGGAGATTCGACTCGACCATCTTCTGCTTGGCGTCGAGATCGCCGCGCTCGATCCGCTTGGCCAGATCGACCTCCTCCTGCGCTGTAAGTAGCCTGACCTTGCCGATGTCCTTCAGGAACAGCTGCAGCGAGTCGGTCGTCATGTCCGGCTTGAGATCCAGCGCCGCTTTTGCTTTGCCGCGCCGGCCCCGCTTGTCGGGCGCACGCTCGACCGCCAGCGCCGCCGCCGTCGCCGGGTCGATGTCCTCGACGAGCTCGATCTCCGATTTCTCCAGGAACCCGTGCAGCTCCTCGACGTCGGACTCGTCCAGGTCGACCTCCGAGAGCGCCGTCGAGATCTCCGCGAACGTGAGCACGCCCACCTGCTGGCCTTTGGCCAGCAGGCCCTTCACCTCATCGAGCTCCTGCAATTCGACTACTGACATGGCTGATGCTGGTTTCCGTTTCTGTGTGATCGATCCAACCCTGGGGCCAAGCCCGGGGTCCTTCCGAGGTCTGGCTGAGGACTGACGCCTCGCCAGAACACTACGGTCGCGGCGCTCGCGACGTTACACCGAACGACGATGCGGATATCTCAACTTCTCCGGCGCCTATGCTAACGCGCATGAGCGACTCTCCCAACAGGGATCCTCCCGCGCGGTCCCGGACCGGCGGGTCCGGCGTGGACCTCGGCGCCGGCGGCGCCGAGGGTCCCGGCGTCCTTGCCGGCCTGCCCCGCACCCGCCCCCAACGCACCAGCGCACGACGGGTTGCGGCGCGTGCCGCTGCCTCGCGGGGAGCTTCCGGGGCCGGGCGCGTCGCGGGATCGAGCGGGGCTCAGGCCAAGCCGCGCAAAGCCCCGCGGCGCCAGACCAAGCGGCGCCGGGGAGCCACGCGCCGCGGATCGGGCGAGGAACCCGTGCCCAGGCAGGGATTCGAGGCCGAGCCCGACTCGCTGTGCGGCGCGGTCCAGCCACCCGGCGGCACGGAGCTAATCGCTTCCGCCGCCGAGCTAGCGGGCGAGCTGGCCAAGTCCGGGGTCACCACCGGCGCACGCCTGGTCAAAGACCTCCTCTCGCGCCTGCCCGGCTGAGCGCGCGCGGGCGAGCGGCACGAAGGGCACGAACGATCCGCAGTTTGCGCAACTTGCCGGTCGTGCGGTTGTCATAGCTACGATCGCCCCCGACCCGTCCGCGGGGGCGATCTGTATACTCGCGCCACGCCGAGCTTCCACGGCCCAGGTCGCGGAAGGCGGGGGACCCAATGCGGATCGGCTTCGATCCGCTGGGGCGAATCGGTCCGTCCGGGCCGTAGCGCCGTCGTCACACTGACCGCGCGAGCCCGTCAGCTCACCCCGTAGGCGCCTGTCCGACGATCATGCGTTTCGCTCGCCCCAAAACGACGCCCCTGCTTGCCCTGCTCACGTGCGCGGCCTGCCTCGCCTGCTGGGTAGCGCCCAGCATGAGCGCGCTGGCCGATGCGGGCACCGCGACCGGGGGCGCCAGCGCGCCGTCGAGCTCGCAGGCAGCGAAGGCGAAGGTCCATCCGACCGGCGTCGCCACCTGGTTCGGTCCCGGCCTGTACGGCCAGGTGACCGCCTGTGGGCAGACGCTCACGCCTGCAGTCGTCGGCGTCGCCAACCGCACCCTGCCCTGCGGCACGCTCGTGCGGGTCAGCTACCGCGGCCACGCCCTGACAGTGCCAGTGCTCGACCGCGGGCCCTATGCCAACCACGCCGACTGGGACCTGACCGCCGGCGCGGCCCAGGCGCTCGACATCACCGAAACGGTCCACATCTGCGCTCACATCGTTGGCAGCGCGCCCAACACTCCGACGCTCGGCTCGCCTCCAGTCACGCCTGCAGAAGCGGCCACCGGCGGAGCCCAGGCCGGCTGATTCCCACCGTCGCCCGTTACCGTCTTTGACGGGAGGGTGAAGCCACGAGGTGTGGCGAACGCCTGATAAGCCTGAGTTCGGGGGTAGCTCCCTCGGATGGAGTTCGAGTCTCCCGCCCTCCGCAACTGACCTGCTGCGCCTGGTCTTTAGCAGCGAATGCAACCATCACGCATTTGTGGGCAGCTCCCACCGTGGCTTGAAAGACCGGGCCGGCATGGTCTACCCAATGCTAGTATGAGCAGTGCTTATCAGGCGTCCGGGGTAGCTCCCCATCACCTCATCACTGCCTAGCTGTCAGGCGAGCGGTCGGCCCAAGGCTCGCGCGGCGAACAGCGCGATGTCCGCATGCGCGGCCAGCGCCGCCGCCTGACTGCCATCCGCGGGGCACACGGCGATGCCGACCGCGACCTGCAGCGGGGCACCGCGGTGGCTCACCGTGCCACGTACCGCGCCAGTCAGGCGCCCGGCCAGCGCCCTGGCGCTGTGCGAGTCGGTCTCCGGCGCCAGCAGCCAGTAGCGACCCGGGTTCTCGCGCGTCAGCGAATCGGCGGGCCGCAGCTCGTTGGCAAGCGCCGTCTCGATGAGACCCGTCAGACGCGCCACCTCGCCCGGCAGCTCGGCATGGCGCAGGCGCTCGACGTCGACGAGCTCGACCAGGAGCACCGCGAAAGGCACGCCGTCACGCTCGTGGCGCTCCAGCCTGCGGCCGATCGACGCGATCCACGCGCTCGGGCCCTCCCGATGCGCGCTTTCGCTGCGCGAGTCCTCGTGGCGCTCGTCTCTGATCTCGATCTCGGACGACTCCGGGAGCGCCAGCTCGTCGACGAGCACGGCCGCCGATGGCTGCTCCTGCGCCGACGGGTACTCCCGAACCGGCGTACTGCGCGACTCCTCGTGCTCGTGGATTACGCGCGCAGCCGCGGGCTCGCGCTCGGAAGGCGTGGCGAGCGGCTGCGAGGACTCGGGCACGCCGGGAGGCTCCGTTGCCGGGGGCGCGCCAACGTCCGCTCGCGCCAGCAGAGCCACGGTCGCCGATACATCTCCCAGCCGCTCGGACAGCTCGGCGACACGCTGCGCGCGCGGGTCGGTCAGCTCCTCGCGCAACGCCTCCCACAACACCTCGCTCAGAGTCTGGGCCGCTCGTGCTGCGCGCGCGAGGCGCTCGGCGAGACGCGGGTTCAGCCCATCATCGCTCACGGACGTTGCATATCAGCAGACGCGGACATCGTGCGGTGCCGGCGAATCTCGCAAACAGCGAGCAGCCGGCGCGCAGCCGGCGGCCCACACTCGCGGGTAGCCTGCAGCTGTGCAGGAGCAACCACCATGAAGCCCGAGCCCGCCACCATCTCAAACCTCGAGGACCGTACCAGCGAAGACGCGCGCACCGGCGCGATCCGCTCTGTCCAGGCCGCCGACCTGAGGCTGCCCGAGGCGGCGCTGCGCGAGCTCTGGTCGCCGATGTACCTGGAGCGCCTGGCCCGCACCTACTGGCGCTTTTTGACTCGGGTCACACTCGGCCTCGTGCGCGTGCGTTACTCGCAGTCCGGGCGCTCGTTGGTTCTGCTGGCGCCGGCGTTCAGGCTGATCACGTTCGCGGCGCCGGAGTACCTGCTGGAGCCGGGTCACGGGATCGTGCGCTGGCGCATCGCCCGCGGCCTGCTGGTCGCGCGTCGCGGTCGCGACGGCGCCGGGCACCTGCAGATCGACGTGCGTCGCCTGGCCGCCGAATCCGCGGAGAGCGCGCGGCTGCACATCGAGGTCGAGGTGGCGGGCTTCTATCCCGCGATCGCCTCCAGGCTCGGCCGCCGGGTCTACGGGGCTACGCAATCGCGCATCCATGTGCTCATCACCCATGGCTTCCTGCGCTCGCTCGCACGCCTGGACCTGGCCGAGTCGCGGATCGGGCGGTTCGCGGGTGGCGAGGAGGGCGCCTCCGACTCGACCGTGCGCTGAGTGCGCTTCCTCGCACCCGGTCGGCCGTATGGCTGTATGTCTCATCACCCACGGCCCGCCGAGGGGTCCTTGCGAGCCCCGAGGAGCTACCGCCGCAATGCCGCCAGCTTCGCGCGGTCGTGCGTGGCGCTGATCCGCCGGATCGTGCCCGAGCGCGTGCGCATCACCAGCGACTCGGTCGTGGCGCCCCCCGCGCTGGGGTAGTGCACCCCGCGCAGCACGTCGCCGTCGGTGACGCCGGTGGCCGAGAAGAAGACGTCCTCGCCGGCGATGAGGTCATCGCGCGTGAGCACGCGCTCAAGGTCATAGCCGGCGTCGAGCGCAGCCTGGCGCTCTGTCTCATCGCGTGGCCACAGCCGTCCCAGCAGCTGCCCGCCCAGGCACTTGACCGCGGCGGCGGAGATGACGCCCTCGGGCGTGCCACCGATGCCCCACAGCAGGTCCACGGTGGAGCGCTCGGTGACGGCCAACAGCGCGGCAGAGACGTCGCCGTGGGCGATCAGGCGCACGCGTGCGCCTGCCTGGCGGATCGCCGCGATCCCGGCCTCGTGGCGAGGGCGATCGAGCACGACCACGATCACGTCGCCGATCGGGCAGCCCCTGCGCTCGGCGATGAGCTTGATGGTATCTCCCAGCGGGCGGTCGAGGTCGAGCAGATCGGCGATGTCGGGGGAGCCGGCCATCTTCTCCATGTACACGCATGGACCCGGGTCGAACATCGTGCCCCGCGCGGACAGTGCGATCACCGCGAGCGCGCTGGGCATCCCGTGCGCCGCCAGCGTCGTGCCCTCCAGCGGATCGACGGCGATGTCTACCTGCGGCGGGGAGCCGTCGCCAATCTGCTCGCCGTTGTAGAGCATCGGCGCCTCGTCCTTCTCGCCCTCGCCGATCACGACGAGGCCGTCCATCGGCACGGAGTGCAGCATGTAGCGCATGCCGTCGACCGCTGCCTGGTCGGCGGCCTCCTTCTCGCCGCGTCCCACCAGCGGGGCGGCGGCGAGCGCGGCCGCCTCGGTGACGCGCACGAGCTCCAGGGCGAGGTTGCGGTCAGGTCGCTTGTGAGTGGGATCGAGGGTCATGCGATCCCGGGAACGTAGCGGACCGCTCCCTTTGATCGACGCCTGGGCGCGCACGACATCGCTCGGCGTCGTGTGCCGAGTCGCGGCTATCGCGGGAAGGGACCCCGTGACGCCGCTGGCGACTACGATCGTGCCGGATGGCACCGATCGGAGCACCCGCGCTGGACAGGACTGAGGCGTGACGGCGAGCGCCGCGGTCGCGGCCGACCCGGAGAACCCTCTCGTCGCCGGCCTCGAGCGCCGGCCGGTCGCGCCGACCGCGCTCGTGATCTTCGGCGCGACCGGCGATCTGGCGAAGCGCAAACTGCTGCCGGCGCTGTACAACCTGGCGCACGAGGGCGCCCTGCCCGAGCGCTTTCACCTGGTCGGGGTCTCGCGCCGGGAAAAGGCGCACGAGGACTATCGCGCCGAGTGCGAGCAGGCGATCCGCGCCTTCTCCCGCCGGCGGCCCGACGACGACGTGCTTGCGGGGTTGCTTTTAAACGTCAGGTACGTGGCGGGAGTGTTCGACGACCCCAGCGTGTACGCCGAGCTTGGCGGAACGCTGGACGAGTTCGACGAGCAGGCCGGGGAGCGGTGCAACCGCGCGTTCTACCTGTCGACTGCGCCCAGCTTCTTCAGCGTGATCATCGGTCAGCTTGGCGGCTCAGGGCTCTCGCGCCGCGCCGAAACCGAGGTGCGGGTGATCATCGAGAAGCCGTTTGGCGCATCGCTTGAACAGGCGCGCGAGCTGAACGCGCGTGTGCTGAGCGTGTTCGCCGAGTCTCAGGTGTTCCGCATCGACCACTACCTCGGCAAGGAGACGGTCCAGAACATGCTGGCGTTCCGCTTCGCCAACGGCATGTTCGAGCCATTGTGGAACCGCAACTACATCGACCACGTGCAGATCACCGCCGCCGAGGACATCGGCATCGAGGGCCGGGCCGGCTACTACGACGGCGCGGGCGCGCTGCGCGACCTGATCCAGAACCACATGCTGCAGCTGCTCTGCCACGTGGCGATGGAGCCCCCCGGGAGCTTCACTGCCGAAGAGGTGCGCAACGAGAAGGTCAAGGTCCTGCACGCGATCGCGCCCGCGACCGAGCGCGACATCCCCGCGATGGCCGCGCGCGGGCAATACGCGGCCGGGCATTCCGGCGGGGAGGACGTGCCGGGGTATCTGCAAGAGGAGGGCGTGCCGGAGGACTCGATCACCGAGACCTATGCGGCGCTGCGCTTGGAAGTCGACAACTGGCGCTGGGCGGGCGTGCCGTTTTACCTGCGTGCCGGCAAGCGGTTGGCGCGCAAGGTGACCGAGATCGCGGTGACGCTCAAGCCCGTCCCGCACCTCGCCTTCAGCCAGGACGGATCGTTGGGGGTGCAGCCCAACCAGCTGATCCTGACCGTGCAGCCCAACGAGGGGGTGACCTTGCAGCTGGGCGCGAAGATCCCGGGCACGAGGATGTCGATCAGACCGGTGAACATGGAGTTCTTGTACGGAACCTCGTTTCTATCTCAGTCGCCGGAGGCCTACGAGCGGCTGATCATGGATGCGATGCGCGGCGACCCGACGCTGTTCACGCGCAACGACGAGGTCGAGGCCCAGTGGCTGATCTGCGACCCGATCGTCAAATATTGGGCGCCCGGCAGCCCGCATGCTCCGGGCCCGCAGGCGGGCGGGCTGCCTCAATATCCAGCGGGATCGCAGGGACCGGTGCAGGCGCAGGGCATTCTGCGCGAGGGGCACTCCTGGCGGGCGATCTGAGGATGCCCGCGATCAGCGACGCGGTCTGGAGCGAAGAGGGCACGACGCCTGATGCGATCGAAGCGGCGCTGCGCGAGCTGCTGGCCTCCAAGCACGCCGAGAACGGCGGGTTCGTGCCGGCGCGCGTACTGAACATGCTCGTGTTCGTGGAGAGCGAGTACAGCGGAGAGATCGCCAACAGGCTGCGCGGCGTGGGGCGCTATCACGCCTCGCGCACGGTCGTGCTCTCCTACGAGCCCCATCGCGAGCGCCTGAACGCGCGTGTGACAGTCGCCTCCGAAGGCGAACCGGGGCCCGGGGAGGTGGCGCTGCTGCGCGAAACCGCGATCGTCGAGATCGGTGAGCGCCATCTCGACGACCTGATGACGATCGCCGATCCACTGGTCGTCAGCGACCTGCCGACGCTGCTGTGGTCGCCCCATCGTCATCCGGAGGCCGCCGACGCGCTGCTCGGGCTGGCACAGGCGACGCTGATCGACTCGATCGAGGAGCCAACCTGGAGCGATGCGATCGAGCGCGCGTGCGCGCTGTCCGAGCACCTCTACGTGGTCGACCTCGCGTGGCTGCGCTCGACTCCGTGGCGCGAGCGGGTCGCTGCCACGTTCGATCCCGCCAGCATGCGCTCCGAGCTGGGCCTGCTCAGCGCGCTTACGATCCGCCACCGCCCGGACTCGACCGTGGCGGCGATGCTGTTCGTCGGCTGGCTGGCGTCGCGGCTGGGCTGGGAGCTCGGGCCCGCGCGGATCGAGGGCCGGACTGGCCTTGACGGCGCGCTGATCGGCAGGGCCAGAGCGGACGGGGCGCAGACGTCGAGCTGCGCCTGCGAGGCGGCCCCCGAGCTGCAGGCGCCTGGGTTGGCGGGCGTTCGGCTCAGCAGCTCTCGGGACTGGGGCTGAGCTCGACCGTGGACCGGGAGGTCTGCAGCCGTCGCCGCCGGCCCACCACCGGCTCCGACACGGCCCTGCGGACGGCGCGCCACGGTGCCGCGATTGCCGCGACGGCACCGAGCGCACATGGACGCTGCTGGGCGCCTCGCGCGGCGAGGGAGGCATCCTCGGCGAGGGCATCAGGCAGGCGTTGCTGCGCGACCCCACCTATCGACCCGCGTTGCAGGCCGCCCGGGCGATGCTGCCCGAGGCGCCCGAGGGCAGCCGGTATGACCAGGCTGAGCACCCTTGCCGATGCCGAGGCCGTGTCCGAGCGCGCGGCGCTCGAGATCGTGCGCGCCTGCGGAAGCGCCCGCCGCGAGCGCGGCGTCGCGCACCTGGCGCTCAGCGGGGGCACCACGCCGGGGCGCGCCTACGAGCTGCTGGCGAGCGAGACGGCGAGCTGGGAGAGCATCGAGCTGTGGTTCGCCGACGAGCGCTGCGTGGGGCCGCGATGACGAGGAAAGCAACTACAGGCTCGCGCACAAGACGTTGCTCGGGCCCGCCGGCATCCCGCCCGAGCAAGTGCACCGCATGGAGGGCGAGCTGGGTCCAGAGCAGGGAGCCGAGCGCTACGCGCGGGAGCTGAGCGAGCACGTCGGCACCCGCGACGGCGATCTGCCCGTGCTCGACGTGATCGTGCTGGGAATCGGCCCGGACGGACACGTCGCGTCGCTGTTTCCGGGGGCGCCGGCGCTGGACGCCGGCGAGCACGCGCTGTGCGTGGCAGTGCACGACTCGCCCAAGCCCCCGCCCGAGCGGATCACGCTGAGCATGGCGGTGCTGCGCGCCGCGCGGCGCTGCGAGCTGCTGGCCACGAGCGCGGCCAAGGCCGACGCGATCGCGCGCGATGCTCGGCGAGCCGACCAGGCACGTCCCCGCGAGCCTGCTGCGGCGGAGCAGGCTGAGCGTGATCGTCGACGACGCGGCCGCCCCCGCCAGCCGTCCGCGCGGGCTCCGCAGATGGGAGCGTCGCAACCAGTGAATCGCGAGCTCCTGATGGCCTCGATCGCGACCGCGACCCGATCAATGCCGCACCACCGAGCCCGGAGGAGCAGGCGCTGGCCGCGCTCGATCAAGCGCGCGAGCGCACGCTCGCGCTGGTGGCGCACCTCGGCGACGACGAGCTGAGCAGGGTCCACTCGCCGATCATGAGCCCGCTCGCGTGGGATCTCGGGCACATCGCCGCCTACGAGGATCTGTGGCTGGCGCACCGGCACGCGGGCCTCGAGCTGCTGCGCCCAGATCTGGCCGGCGTGTACGACGCGTTTGAGACGCCCCGCGCGGTGCGCGGGGACATCGCTGCGCTGGGACCCGCTGCCGCGCGCGCGTACATGCGCGAGGTGCGCGAGCGCGCCGCGCGGGCGATCGCGCAGCGCGGCACCGGCGATGGATTCGTGTGCGAGATGGTCATCAGGCACGAGCTGCAGCACTCGGAGACGATGCGCCAGACGATGGCGCTCGCGGGCCTGCTGCCGTCGGGCGACTACCGTTGGAGATCGGCGGGATCTCCAATCGGCGAGCAGATCGCCCAGCGCCTGCACGCCGGCGGGCGCAGACGAGATGGATCGACGTGCCGGCGGGCCGATTCGAGATGGGCGCTCCTGCCGACGGGTTCGCCTACGACAACGAGCGCCCGCGTCACACGGTTGAGCTGCCCGCCTTTCAAATCGCCCGCCGTCCGGTGACGAACGCGGGCTGGGCGCGCTTTACGCAGGACGGCGGCAGAGCGGCGCGAGCGTGGTCGGACGCGGGCTGGGCGTGGACGCAGAGCAGACATCGCCCACATCCGCGGTCGCCCCGCCGACCGACGCGCCGGTCTGCCACGTGAGCTGGTTCGAGGCGGAGTCGTTCGCCAGGGCCCGCGGGGCGCGACTGCCGAGCGAGGCCGAGTGGGAGAAGGCCGCCACTCGCGGGCTGCTCGGCGGGTGTGGGACAGGTGTGGGAGTGGACGGGCAGCAAGTTCGGCGGCTACCCGGGCTTCGTCGCGTATCCGTACCGGGAGTACTCGGAAGTGTTCTTCGGCGAGGACTACCGCGTGCTGCGCGGCGGCTCGTGGGCGACCAGCCCGCGCGTGAAGACGGTAACGTTCCGCAACTGGGACCTGCCCCAGCGCCGCCAGATCTTCGCCGGTCTGCGGCTGGCGCGGGAGCGCGTGAAAGGCGAGCCGGCGCACGCGGCGCGACTGCGCTAGCGGCCACCGCATAGATGGAGCCGATACGCAACACCCAGCCGAGCCCAGGCGATCCGGATCGACTCGCATCTCGACGGCGCGCAGGAAAGGTCGCTCGCCGACGACGTGCTCGACGGGCTGACGCGGCCACTGAAGGAGCTGCCGCCCAAGCACTTCTACGACGCGCGCGGGGCGGAGTTGTTCGATCGGATCTGCGAGCTGCCCGAGTACTACCCGACGCGCGCCGAGCGCGCGATCCTGCAGGAGTCCGCCGCCGAGCTGGCGGCGCTGACCGGCGCTGCGGAGCTGGTCGAGCTCGGCTCGGGACGGCGGCCAAGACGCGGGTGCTGCTGGACGCGCTGCACGAGGCCGGCACGCTGCGCCGCTACGTGCCGGTCGACGTTACCGAGAGCATGGTCCGCGAGTGCGCTCAGGCGCTCATCGAGGAGTACCCGGGGCTGCGCGTGCACGGCGTGATCGGCGACTACGAACGCCACCTCGACCAGATCCCGGATGCCGGCGGGCCGCGGCTCGTGGCGTTCCTCGGCGGCACGATCGGAAACTTCCCGCCCGGCAGCCGCCGCCGCTTTTTGCGCGCGATCGCGGGACTGCTCGGTCCCGGCGATCACCTGCTGATGGGGACAGACCTGGTCAAGGATCCGGACGTGCTGGAGGCCGCCTACGACGACGCCCAGGGCGTCACGGCCGAGTTCAACCGCAACGTGCTGCGCGTGCTCAACCGCGAGCTGGACGCGGACTTCGATCCCGAGGACTTCGAGCACGTGGCGAGATTCGACCCCGAGCACGAGTGGATCGAGATGCGGCTGCGCGCGCGCCGCGAGCACACCACGCACGTGCGCGCCCTGGATCTGCCGGTGCGGTTTGCGGCCGGAGAGGAGCTGCGCACGGAGATCAGCGCCAAGTTCACCCCCGAGCGCCTGTGCGGCGACCTCTCGGCGGCGGGCCTCAGCTCGTGCGCTGGCTGACCGACCCCGAGGAGCTGTTCGCGCTGACCCTGTCGCGGGTGTCGAGCGCGGCACGGAGGTCGCGTCTTAAAGGACGGTCTGAGGCGCCCCGGCGTTGGCGCCACGAGCCGGTAGGCTCCCGCCGATGCAGATCGAGGCCAGCTCAGCAATAGTCGTCGGCGGGGCCTCGGGGCTCGGCGAGGCGACCGTGCGCCGGTTGCACTCACGGGGCGCGGTCGTGACCGTCGCCGATCTGAACGCCGAGAAAGGCGCGGCCCTGGCGAGTGAGCTGGGCGTGGAGTTCGTCGCCTGCGACGTGCGCGTGCAGGAGCAGGTGCAGGCGGCCGTCACGCAGGCGGCGCAGAAGACTGGCGGGCTGCGGATCGCCGCGTGCTGCGCCGGCGTCGGCTGGGCGCAGAAGGTCGCGGGCTCGAAAGGCCCACACCCGCTGCTGCCGTTTGAGACCGTCGTCCAGATCAACCTGATCGGCACGTTCAACGTGCTCCGCCTACGCCGCCGCTGCGATGATCGCCAACGAGCCCGCCGAGGACGGCGAGCGCGGCGTGTGCGTGTAGCACCGCCTCGGTTGCCGCCTACGAGGGCCAGGTCGGCCAGATCGCCTATGCGGCCTCCAAGGGCGGGATCGTCTCCATGACGCTGCCCGCCGCGCGCGACCTCGCGCAGTACGGCATCAGGGTCGACACGATCGCCCCGGGCCTGTTCGACACGCCGCTTTTGGCCGCGCTGCCCGAGGAGGCTCGCGCCAAGCTGGGCGCCGGCGTCCCCTATCCCCAGCGCCTGGGCCGGCCCGAGGAGTACGCCCAGCTGGTGTGCCACATCGTCGAGAACCGCATGCTCAACGGCGAGACCATCCGTCTCGACGGCGCCCTGCGGATGCCCCCGCGTTGAGGCCGGCCGGTGAGCCCCGCACAGCCCCGTCTGACTGTGGGCATCCCCACGTACAACGGCCGCGAGCTGCTCGAGATCGTGCTGCCGTCGCTGCGCCGGCAGGTGTTCCGCGACTTCCGCGTGGTGGTCGTCGACGACGCCTCCAGCGACGACACCGTTGCGTGGCTGGCCGAGCACTGGCCGGAGGTCGAGGTGATCGTCCATCCGAGCAACCGCGGCGTCACCGCCGCGCTGAACTCCTGCATAACGGCCGATCGCGCCGAGCTGGTGGCGCTGCTCAACAACGATGTCGAGCTCGACCCCCGCTGCCTGGGAGAGCTGGTCGATGCGCTGGCGGCCCATCCCGAGGCCGCCGTGGCGTGCGCCAAGCTGCTCGACTACTCCCACCGCGAGCTGCTCGACGGCGCCGGCGACGACTACAGCTGGGGGGGTAGAGCCAAACGTCGGGGCAAGGGTATGCGGGACACTCACCAATACGACGAGCCGCAGGAGGTCTTCAGCGCGTGCGCCGCGGCGGCCGTCTACCGGCGCACCGCGCTCGATGAGGTTGGCTCCTTCGATGAGCGGTTTTTCTTCAACTACGAGGACGTCGACTGGTCCTTTCGCGCTCAGCTCGCCGGCTGGAGCTGCCGCTACGTCCCCACCGCGGTCGCCTACCACCTGATCAGCGCGACGCTGCGCAGCGCGGCGAGGGACTTCAAGCTCTACCACAATTGGCGCAACGCGATCTGGGTCGTCGCCAAGAACTACCCGGGGTGGGCGCTGGTGCGCCATGCGCCCGAGCTGCTGTCCGTGCAGATTCGTCATCTGGAGCGCGCCGCCCGCATGCGGCGCGTCTCGCTGTGGCTGCGCGTATGGCGTGACGCCATCGCCGGACTGCCCGCGATGCTTGCCGACCGGCGCCGCATCCAGGCTTCGCGAACCAAGTCGCTGGCGGAGCTCGACCGGTTGATGGGGCTGGATCCCTGACCTGGGGTGGGAAGCGCGATGTCTGCTAGGGTGCCCGCGCCCAGCGCCCCACCGGGGTCGCCGATAGAGACCGATCAGTGCTCTACATAGCCACAGTGCATTACGGCTCGCCGGACTGGATCGAGATCCAAACGAGGCACCTCCGCGAGCACATCTCGATCCCTTATCGAACCTGGGCCTCGCTGCAGCGGATCGACCCGGCGTACTCCGTGCACTTCGATCGAGTCGTCGACCAGGGGGGCAGGCACCCCGGCAAGCTGAATCACCTGGCGATCGAGATCGCACACGAGGCATCCGAGGACGATCTGCTGATGTTCCTCGACGGCGACGCGTTTCCGATTGCCGATCCCATGCCCCTCATCGCCGACGGCCTATCCAGGGCGCCGCTGATAGCGGTGCGCAGAGCGGAGAACCTGGACGACAGGCAGCCGCACCCCTGCTTCTGTGTGACCACGGTCGGCGCATGGCGCAAGCTGAACGGCGACTGGTCGGCCGGCTACAGGTGGACCGACAGCAGGGGAGCTCGCGTGACCGATCCGGGGGGCAACCTATTGCGCGAGCTCGAGCTGCAGAAAAACGCCCTGGGTCGAGGTGCTCCGCTCCAATCGTAAGAATCCCGACCCCATCTTCTTCGCCGTCTACGGCGACGTCATCTACCACCACGGCGCCGGCTTTCGCGAAAGCAGATTCTCCAGAGTCCACTACACCCTCGAACCCAAGCCGCGGCCGCTGCCCCGCGTACCGATCTTGCGTCAACTGGTTGGCCGCATCAACCGGGTGAGGCGGCGCTCATGGGGATACAAAGCTCATAAGCGCCATGTTCGCCAGTCCCAGCTCCTCTACCAAAAGATCCAGCGAAACGATCCAGATTGGCTGAGTGACTTGATCTGAGCCCCCCACACGGAGCGTTCAGCCGATGCGCTCCACCAGCATCGCCATGCCCATGCCGCCGGCCACGCACATCGCCTCGATGCCGTAGGTCTTGTCGAGCGTCTGCAGGTCGTTGAGCAGCGTGGTCATGATGCGCGCGCCGGTCATGCCGAACGGGTGGCCGAGCGCGATCGCCCCGCCGAACGGGTTCAGCTTCTCCCGGTCCAGGCCGAGCTCCTCGATGCACGGCACGATCTGGGCGGCGAACGCCTCGTTGATCTCGACCACGTCGATGTCGCCGATCGACATGCCGGTGGCGGCGAGCAGTTTCTGGACCGCGGGGATCGGGCCGAGGCCCATGATCTCCGGGCGGATCGCGGCTACGGTGGAGGCGATGATCCGGGCTTTTGGCTGGCAGCCCAGCTCGGCCGCGCGTTCCTCGCTCATGATCAGCAGCGCCGCGGCGCCGTCGTTGAGCGGGCAGGAGTTACCGGCCGTGACCGACCCGCCCTCCTTGAACACCGGCGGGAGCGCGGCGAGCTTCTCCATCGTCGTCCCCGGCCGCGGGCCGTCGTCCTTGGTCACGACCGTCTCGGGCACGTCGATCTCGTTGCCCTCCTTGTCAACGTCTTTGTGCGCCGGCACGGTCACCGGGACGATCTCCGAGTCGAAGTGGCCGGACTCCACCGCCGCGACCGCGCGCGTTTGTGAGACGAGCGCCCATTCGTCCTGAGCCTCGCGGCTGACGTTGCAGCGCTCGGTGACGTTCTCGGCGGTCATACCCATCGGGATGTAGACGTTGTAGGCGGACCCGGGCGAGCCGTCGACGGCGTGGTTGAACTCGAACTGGCCGCCCCGCCCGACGCGGCTGACGGCCTCCACGCCCGCGGCGATATAGGTGTCGCCCTCGCCCGCCTTGATCGCGTGAAAGGCCATCCGGGCGGTCTGCAGCGAGGAGGAGCAGAAGCGGTTGACCGTGCACGCCGGCACGTGGTGGTCGATGCCCGCCAGCAGCGAGGCGATGCGGCCGATGTTGTAGCCCGACTCCCCCTCCCCGTAGCCGCAGCCCATCATCACGTCGCCCACCGAGGAGAAGTCGACCTCGGGGTTGCGCTCGATCAGCGCCTTCAGCGGGATCGCGGCGAGGTCGTCGGCGCGGACGGTCTTCAGCGAGCCCTTGGCCGCACGTCCGATCGGCGTGCGGATAGCGTCGACTATCACTGCCTCTGGCATCTGGCGCTCTTCTCCTTGGTCGTTTTGCGCCCCGGCGCTGCTTCCCTGCTCCCCTTGGGCCTCATCCTATGCCATCGGTCAGAGATCCAGCCGGCTTACGCCCAGCTCATCGAAGCCGACGTGGTGCGCGAGCTCGTGGCGAACCGTGCGCACCACCTGGTCGCGCAGCAGATCCGGGCTGTGCCCGAAGTCCCGGCGCAAGGTGTCTCTGAAGATGACGATGCGGTCGTGGGTGTCCTCGCGGCGACTCTGACCTCCTTCGTACAGCCCGTACGCGCCACGCCGCCGGCCGCCGTCGGAGATCACGACCGCGACGTGCGCGAGCGCGTTGCGCAGCAGGTCGGGCAGGTCGTCGAGCGCGTCGCGCACGAGCTCCTCGAAGTCCTCGTCGTTGAGCGGGTCCAGCTCGAGGAACTCCGATTCGTCGGGGTCCACCGCCAGGCCTTCGCGGGCGAGCTCCTCGGAATGGCGCACGATCTCGTCGAACTCGACCTCAGACTCGGGGTCGCGCCAGCCAGCCAGCCGGACCGCCGCGAACGCCGCGGCGCCGATGATGAACACGATCACGATCACCCCGAGCGCGACGTCCTCCAGCGCCCTGACCGCGCCGATCGTGCTGAAGCCCTGCCCGAGCACGATCACGATCAGGCCGAGCGACATCGCGATCAGAGCCGCGAAGCCCGCGCGGCGCAACTGGCCGGAGGCGCGCTGTCGTGAGAAGAACGACCCGCGCACCGCACCCGTCCTATTTGAGCGTGCGGGCAATCACGAGCCGCTGGATCTCGTTCGTGCCCTCGTAGATCTGGGTGATCTTCGCGTCTCGCATCATGCGCTCCACCGGATACTCCTTGACATAACCGTAGCCGCCCAGCACCTGCACCGCCTCGACGGTCACCGCCATCGCCGTGTCCGAGGCGAAGACCTTCGCCATCGAGGAGTACTTCGCCCGCTTGGGATGGCCCTGATCGGCCAGCGCGCACGCCTTGTACAGCAGCTCGCGCGCGGCGGCTGTCTGGGTTTCCATATCGGCGAGCTTGAACTGAATCGCCTGCAGCTCGATGATCGGCTTGCCGAACTGCACGCGCTCGCGGGCGTACGCCACGGCGTAGTCGGTCGCACCCTGAGCGATTCCCACCGCCTGTGCGGCCGCGCCCAGGCGTGTGCGCTCGAGCGTGCCGAGCGCGACCGACAGCCCGCGGCCGACCTCGCCGATCACGTTGGCGGCAGGCACGCGCACGTCCTCGTAGATCGGCTGACCCGTGGGCGAGGCGCGGATGCCGAGCTTGTGCTCGAGCTTGCCCACGCTGAATCCCGGCCGGTCTGACTCGACCACGAACGCGGTGATGCGCCTGCTCTCGCGGTCGGTGACCGCGAAGGTGATGTAGAAATCGGCGATCCCGAGGTTGGAGATCCAGTTCTTGGTGCCGTTGATCACCCATTCGTCGCCGTCCTGAACGGCGGTCGTTTGCATCCCCGCCGGGTCCGAGCCGGCCTCTGGCTCGGACAGGGCAAACGCGGGAGACCACTCGCCGGTGGCGCAGCGCGGCAGGAAGCGCTCCTTCAGCTCGTCGGTGCCGTACAGCTGGATCGGCAGCGTGCCGAGCTCCTGCACCATCAATATCAGCGCGCACGAAGCGTCGACCTTGGCGATCTCCTGCACCGCCATGTTCAGCATCAGCGTGCCCGTGCCAGTGCCGCCGTGCTCGACCGGAAACGGCAGCCCGAGGATGTCCTGCTCGGCGAGCACCTTGCGGATGTCCCACGGGTATTCGGCCCGCTCGTCGATCTCCGCCGAGCGCGGGGCGATCCGCTCGCGCGCGATCTGACCGATCGTCTGGCAGAGGTCGAGATGCTCCTGGGGGATTGTGTAGACGGCGTCGAGAGTCTGCATGAGAGCTGATCCTAGTGAAGACCATGCCGCATGCGGCATGGTCCGACCCCGCGCATGCGCGGGGTCGCGGTCGGCGCATGCGCCGACCGAACTGCAGACCCAACAGTCGCGTCGCCGCCGCTAGGCTGATGGGGGTGAGCGCGGCGGTTGACAGCACGAAGATCGAGATCGACCCCGAGCAGCTCGCCGACTGGCGCGCGCGGGAGCCCGAGCTGCAGGTGATCGACGTGCGCGAGCCCTACGAGCGCGAGGCCGGCCACATCGCCGACGCCCGCCACATCCCGCTGACCGAGCTCACCGCCGAGGCGGCCACCGTGCAGCGCGAGCGACCGGTCGTGTTCTACTGCCGCGTGGGCTCGCGCTCCGACATGGCCGCGCAGGCGTTCAGGGCCGCGGGCTTTCAGGCCTACTCGATGCGTGGCGGCTTGGTCCGCTGGGCGCGGGAGGGCAGGCCGCTGGAGCCGCGGGACGGATACGTTGCCGAGCATTAGGACGAACTGAGAGGAGCATCGCGATGGAGGCATCAGCGCAATACCCGGACGTAACCGTCGGCGAGGGATATGCCGTCGGCGATCTCGACGCGCTGGGCGAGGGCCGGGTTTCGCAAGGTCCGCAAGGGCCTCGGCGTGACCGCGTTCGGCGTCAATGCGATCGTGATGCCGCCCGGATATGAAAGCGGGCTGCACTACCACGACCTCCAGGAGGAGCTCTACTTCGTGCACCGCGGCAGCATGGAGATCGAGTTCGGCGACGGCTCGGTGCACCCTCTCCCCGAGGGCGCTTTCGCGCGCGTGGACGCCGCCACCGTGCGCAAGCTGCGCAACGTCGGCGAAGGCGACGCCGTCTACCTGTGCGCCGGCGGCAAGGACGGCTACATCGGCCGCGACGGGCGGCTTTCCGACGGCCAGCAACGCGCCAGCGGCCCGCCCGGCGCCGCCGGCGCCGGTCGGACCGACTCTGGCGCGGCCAGTCCCGGCGCCGGCGGCTGAGCGCTCGCTTCACCAGCGCGACGCAGCGAGAGAACCGGATCGAGCGCTTGCCCGAGGGGCTTCGAATCAACGACCGGCTGACGATCCCGCTCGCGGAGATCGCCGTGCGCGCAAGCCGCTCCTCTGGTCCTGGAGGACAGCACGCCAACGTGACCGCCTCGCGCGTGGAAGCGAGCTTCGACGTGCTCGCCTCGCCGTCGCTCAGCGAGTCACAGCGCACGCGTGTGCTCGCGCGCGCCGGGCCACGGCTGGTGGCGGTCGCCCAGGACGAGCGTTCGCAGGCCCGCAACCGCGAGCTGGCGCTGAGCCGGCTGGCCGAGCGCCTGGCGCGCGCTCTGGTCGTGCCCCGCCAGCGACGTCCCACCCGCCCCACGGCGGCGTCACGCACCCGGCGGCTCGACGCCAAGCGCCGTGCGGGCCAGCGCAAGCTCGGCCGCCGCCCGCCTGCGGCGGATGAGGGTTAGTTCAAAAGCTCCTTGACATAACGCCCGTGCAGCCTCCCCAGCGGGGTCTTCGCGGGCTGGAAGGAGATCGCGCTCCACAACAGGCCCGAGGCGGGAGCCCAGGCGAGGATCAGGTAGGCCCCGAGCACGAGCGCGGTCGTGCGCAGCCTGCGCGAGCGCGACAGCGCCGCGAGCGGCAGCAGCCACAGGATGTACCAGGGCAGCACCCAGCCGAGCGTGACCAGCAGCGCGACGGTCGCCCAGCCCGAGGGCGTGATCGAGTCCCGCCGGCGAAAGGCCATCGCGCAGCAGCCGAGCACCGACAGCAAGAGCGCGGCGCTCAGCAGGGTGTGCAGCGTTTCGGTCTCGCCGCCGGCGCCGAGCGCCAGGCCGATCAGGTTGGGCACGCTCTCGTTGGTGACCAGCTCACTCTGGGTGCTGAGGTCGGGGATGTGCAGGCCGAACGCGATCAGGCTCGCGGCGCCCACGACCACGCCCGCGACGATCATCCCGAGCAGCATCTGGGTCAGGCGTCGCGGCGCCCGCAGCAGGCCCACCAGCACGATCGGGATCAGGACGCCGCCCGAGGCCTTCAGCGCGGTCGCCGCCACGAACGCCGCGCCCGCGCCGATCTCCGCCGCGGACAGGGGCCACAGCCAGCCGCCGATCCGCCCCGGCAGCGCTCCCGGCGCTAGCCACGTATCGGGCGGCGCGCCCGCGCCGCGCGGGCGCGCGCGCAGCAGCAGATAGAAGCCGAGCACGATCGAGAACACGATCAAAAAGTCGTTGTGGTCGCCGCCGAGACCCCACACGATCACGATCGGGTTCAGGCCGACGAGCATGATCGCCTTGACCGGGTCCAGGCCCAGCATCTGCGCGCATCGCCACACGAGCAGGATCGTTCCCAGGCTCGCGGCCACGAGCATCGTCTTGATCGCCCAGAACGATCCGGCGATGCCCAGCCCCACCAGCGCGAACGTCAGCAGCGTGAACAGGGGGCCGTACGGGCTGAGCAGCTCATGCCAGTTGGACAGGACGTAGCTGGGGTCGCTGTGCGGCTCGGAGATCGGCAGGGTGGTGTACGGGTTGAGGTGATGGACGATCTCCATGCGCCCGTAGTTGATGTAGTTGAACATGTCCGTCAGTGACATCGGCGGCGCCAGGAAGAAGATCGCGTGCACCGCCACCACCGCGGCGATCGCCCAGCGCGCGCTCCGCCGCGCATGTGCGGTACGTGGCAGAGCGCGAGCAGATAGCACACGTACATCACCGCCAACCCGGAGGTGAACATCCAGCGCAGCGTTGTCCCGTCGCGCGTCAGTCCCGGCCACAGCCCGCCCAGCGGACCGGCCATCCAGCCCGGGAAGAAGCCCGCGTGGGTGGTCGCGGCGAACAGGCTCGGGCGATCGGCCGCGATCACGACGAACAGCAGGCTCAACGCCACCAGCATCGACCAGCGCGCCCATGGCGATCGGGTTCCCGGCGTACTTCGGCCGAGAGCCCGCCGAAGCGGGCCCTCAGGTCAAGCTCTGACCCGCGGAGCTCAGGCCCCGCGGGAGCGACTTCAGATCGACTGGACGTTGACGGCCTTGGGGCCCTTGTCGCCCTGCTCGGCGTCATAGGACACCTTCGAGCCCTCCTGCAGCGAGCGGTAACCCTCGCCGTTGATGCCGGTGTGATGGACGAACAGATCCTTCTCGCCGTCATCGGGGGTGATGAAGCCGAACCCCTTGTCGTCGCTGAACCACTTTACGGTGCCGGTAGGCATATGTGACAACTCCTCCACGGTGTGTTGGTGCTTGCTGCTGCGCGGAGGATGCTGCATAGAGCCTCGACCTGCGAGCGCCTGCACTACTGCTTTTCGCCGGTCTCATCACCGGCCAGAAGCCCCGACCGTAGCAGGTCGGCCCGTTCGAGTGTGTACAAGTTGCTATATCTCGACCGCCATCCCCTCTGAGCCGATCACGTTCAAACGCCTGTTTCCCGGAGGCGATCCGGCCACGGCGCAGGAGATCGTCATCGGCCTGGGCCTGCACGAGCGCCCCTCGGGCGCGGATGCCGAGGCCTCCCGAAGGGCGCCCGCCGCCACGTCGCCGGGCGCGCCTGCTCTCACGCCGCGCGCCACCGACACGCCGCGAACGTCTGCCGCCACGCCGGGCGCCACCGGACGGCCGCGCCCGTACGTCGTCCTGAACATGGTCGCAACGCTCGACGGGCGCGCGACCCTGAACGGGCGCTCGGGGCCGATCTCAGATGGCGCCGACCGCGCCATGTTCCACGGGCTGCGATCGGTCGTGGACGCGGTCATGGCGGGCGCCGGCACTGTGCGCGCCGAGCGCTACGGCCCGATCGTGCCCGATCCGGATCGTCGTCGCCTGCGCGCCCAGCTGGGCCTCGGCGAGCGCCCGCTCGCCTGCGTCGTCTCCGCGGGCCTGGCCCTCCCCACCGACCTGCCTCTGCTCTGCGACCCAGACTCGCGCGTCGCGATCGTGACGCCGTCGCGCAAGAGCCTCCCCAAGACCGCCGCCCACGTCGAGTACGTGCGTGCGCGCCGCGACGATGCCGAGCAGTCGCTCGACCTCCCGGCGGCGCTGGCCGAGCTGCAAGATCGCTTGCACGTGCGCACGCTGCTGTGCGAGGGTGGCCCTCATCTGAACGCGCAGCTGCTGGCCGCCGGGCTCGTCGACGAGCTGTTCCTGTCGATCTCCCCCCTGCTCGCCGGCGGCGATCGGTCGGGCGGGGAGCCGGCGTTGGGCATCCTCGCCGGCACGGACCTGCGGCCCCCGATCGAGCTGGAGCTGCGCTCCGTGCTGGAGCACGACTCGCGCCTGTTCCTGCGCTACCGCGTGCCGGCGGGCGGCTGAGCGGCGACCGCGACGTTGAGCACCACGCTGTTGGGCACCATCACAGGGCCCTCGCCCGTCACGAAGGTCGTATACAGGAGGCCCTGCGAGCTGACCGTCCCCTCGATCTGACCCGCCAGCGGACCGCCCTGCAGGCGCACCCTGTCGCCGACCCTGAACGGACGCGCGCTGAGCAGCACCATGCCCGCGAACAGGTTGCCCAGCGTCTGCTGCGCGGCCAGGCCGAGGATCACGGCCGTGAACGCGCCGCCCACGAGCAGCGTCCGGGCCTGCACGCCGGCCACGCTCAGCGCGATCAGCAGCGTGATCGCCAGCATCGCCAGGCGGATCAAAAAGCCGACCGGCCCGGCGGTCGCCGGATCCAGGCGCCGGAACAGCGCCGGCCCCAGCGCGCGGCCGAAGTTGCGCGCGATCGCCCAGCCGAGCACCAGCAGCACGATCACCGTCACGATGCGCACCGCCGTGTTCGCTTCGGGCGAGCTGCCGCGCGCTTCGATCCCGAACAGGCTCGTGCGGTTGTCGTAGCAGACGACGACGGCGACGAACAGGACGCCCAGCAGCACCGCCTCCCAGGCCGCGCGTCTGGCCGCGCGCGGGCTGACCTGGTCCAGCAGCCCGACCTCGCTCCACGCCTGGCTGCGGGTTTCGAACATCTTCTGGGGCGTTCTCGGGACGGGCATCGGCCCCACGATGTTAGGCGGGACTACGAAACCTGGGTGTAGATGACCATGAACGCGCCGAACACCAGGCAGTAGACCGCGAACGGGATCAAGGTGCGGGTCTTGAAGTATTTGACCAGGAACGTGACCGTGAACACCGCCGTCACCGCCGCAGACACGCACGCCACGAGCGCCTGGCCGCGCACCCCGTCGCCGAGGTGGCCGAGCAGATCCGGGAGCTTGAACAGGCCCGCGGCGAGGATGATCGGAGTGGCGAGCAGGAACGCGAACCGCGCCGAGTCGCTGTGATCCAGGCCGCGCGCGAGCCCCGCACCCATCGTCACCCCGTCGCGGCTGATCCCGGCGACCAGGGCCGTGGACTGGGCGACGCCGACGAGCAGCGCCTCGCGGTACTCCAGCGTGTCCAGCTCGCGCCCTCCCTCGGTGTTGAGGCCCTCTCGGACCGCCAATTCGCGCACCGCGGCGCGGCGGCGAAACCACTCGGCGGCGAACAGCACGCAGCCGTTGACCATCAAAAAGATCGCCGCGATCTCGGGCTTGGCGGTCAGCGTGCGCAGCTCGTGCTCGAACGCGAGCCCGAGGATGCCGGCCGGGATGCTCGCCACGACGATCAGCCAGGCCAGGCGCTCGGTGCTGGTCTGCGCGCGGCGCGTGGACAGCGTGTGAAAGAACGCGCGCACGATCTGCACCCAGTCGCTGCGGTAGTAGAACAGCAGGCCCAGCGCGCTGCCGACGTGGAGCATCACGATGAACGCCAGCCAGAACGATTCCTGCTGGGACTGCGCGTCGACCAGGGCGTTCCAGCCGAACAGGGTCGGGAACAGCACCGTGTGCCCGAGGCTCGAGATCGGGAACAGCTCGGTCGCGCCCTGCAATATGCCGAGCACGATCGCCTGGAAGTAGGTGATCGCCGAGGTCGCCACGATCGTCAGCATCGCGGCGACAGCTTACGGACCTATCGGGACACGAGCCAGCGTCAAGCGCGGGCGATGAGTGGATTCTCATCGCTCGTACGCGGCGCCTGCTGCGCTCAGCGGCTCCCCTATCCCGACTTCGAAAAGATCGACGGTTCGAAGGAGCTGACCTTCGACAGCCCTGCGTACCCGAGGTGGGACAGCCCGAACAGGTCCTCGATCGTGCGCAGCAGCGAGAAGTGGTTGTACGGTTCCTGGCTGACGCCCCCGCCCTTGATGAACGGCGACAGCAGCAGCGCGCCGACCTGGCCTCCGCCTTCGGGACCGAGGCCAGAGGTGGAGGCCGGCAGGTTCGGGAACTGCGGCTGACCGCAGCAGGCGCTGGAGTCGGCGAATTCGCCGCTGGATGGAGCCTGGTCGACGGTGATCGCCAGCAGGCCGTTTTCCTTGTAGGCCTTCGAGCCAAGGATCTCGGGAACGACCTGCTTCAAGAAGCCTTCGGCCGCCCCGACCCCGGCCGGCGCTCCGCTCGCGCAGGGCGTCGGGCTGCCGTCGTGGCAGCGGTCGGGAACGATGTAGGCGAAGCTGGGCGTGCGGCTGGGGGTCGAGAGATCCAATGAAAGCTGATTGAGCCCCACGTCGTCGGCTTCACATGCCGGAGCGCCGGTCAGCGAGCTGAAGTAGACGAACGGGTTGCGATAAGTGGCATATGTCTGCCCCGCCGGCGGGGTCGCCGCCGAGGTGGGATCGGCCGTGCCGAGCGCCGGGTGCCCGCAGTCGCCGTCGGCGCCGCCGGATTCTGTGCCCGGGCGTTCACCCATCCCCTCTATGTAGGCTCGCCAGGGCAGGCGCTTGGCGGCGAGCTGGCCGGCGAGCGTCTTGGTCGAGCTCGGATACACGCAGCCCGTCCCTTTAACCTGTTCGTCGGAGCCGACCGTGGCGGGGGCGATCAGGGTGTAGTTGGGACAGTTGGCGGCCGTTTCCGCGGTGGGCCCCTGGCCGCTGAGGAGCGCGATCGCGTTGGCGAGCTCCTGGTGGGCGACCGCGTAGTAGCGCACCAGCAGCTCGCCCTTGCGCTCCAGTGTCTGGGAGAGGTATGGCGAGGGAGAGGAGGGCCCGAACACCGAGGCGTAGGGCTGATCGGAGAGCACGATCACGAACACGTGCTTGATCGGCGGGAGCTTCGTGCTCGAGCCGCCCGAGGCGGGCGCCGAGGATCCGCCTTTGCCGCCGCCGGAGCCCTTGCCGGCGCCCGAGTCCTTCGAGCTCGACGGCGAGGAGGGCTTGCCCGAGCCGGATTCGCCCCCGGTGGAGGAGGGTGCCGAGGAGGCCCCCGCGGAGGGAGTCGGTTCAGATTCCGCCGAAGGCGGTTCGCTCGTGGGCGAGGCTTCGGGCGTCGAAGTCGAGCCCGCCGGCGCCGGCGGGAGGATCAGCTTGACGTGCCGGCCGGAGGATGCGGCGAGCGTGTCCTGCACGGGCGAGGCGGTGACGTTGCCGATCAGGATTCCGAACCCGAGGAACGCGAGCACGAGCACTGCGCAGACTCGCGGGGACGGCAGCGAGAGGTTTCCAAGCGAGAGGTTGCCCACGCGATCACTCGACCGCGGGCGGAGCGAGCAGGCGCTCGATCTCGGCCAGCTCGGCATCGCGCTCCTGGAGCACCGCGGCGCGCCGCACGAGCACGTCGAGGCGAAAGTGGTCGCGGATCGCCATCTCATAGGCCAGGCCCCCGAGATCCCAATGCAGCTCGGTCACCTGCCCGGCCAGCGCGTCGCGCTTGCGCCGCAGCTCGGAGCGGCCCTGCCCTGTCGCGTCCTCGACGTTCGTGCCCATGCGGCTATTTCGTTTCGACCACGTTGGGCAGGTTCTTGGATTTTTCCTCATAGCTCTTGCCGCTGCCGGGCGAGCTGCTGGACTTGGGAGCCGCCGGCGCGCCGGCTTTCCCGCCGCCGCCGGCGCCGCCGGAGCTGCCTTTGGAGGCTCCGTTCTTCGCGCCGTTCTTGGACGAGGCGGAGCCGCCCTTGGCGGAGGATTCAGGCGTGGTCGGTGTCGTCGGGGTCGTCGTGGCGCCCGGGGTGCTCGCTCCGCCGGCTGGGCGACGGTGATCACCTGAGCCGGAGCGGCACTCTGCTTGGGAGCGCTCGAGCGGCCGATCAGCACGCCGACGCCCATCGCCAGCAGCAGCACGCCGACGCCGGCGATCACTGTGACGGCGTTGCCGCGCCCGGCTCCGTCCGCGGGCGCCCAGCCGGGCGGGACAGGCGGCGTCGGCCCCCGATTGCGCCTGCTGGGAGGACTCGCCCGATGGCGGTCCGCCGAGCAGCACGCTGCTCATCGGCAGGCGGCGCTCGCCGCACTCCAGGCAGTAGCGCTGGTCGTCGGCCAGCGGCGCTCCGCAGGCCACGCAGGACTCGGCCACGCCGGTGGCGGGCGACGACGATGGGCTGGTGATCGATTCGGTGGACAGGGTGCTGCCTCGTTGAAAGTGCTGCGGGTGACTGGACGAACACAGAGCACCGGGCACGCGCCGCCCGGACGCTGTCGTGCGCCTGAGTATACGTACGGTGCTCGCACGCGCCCATCCAGACGTGACGATTTGGTGAAGCGCCGCTCGATCGGCTCGATCGCCTGCTGTCAGCCCACGACCGCGCAAGACCGGCGTGCGCCTGCGATCACACAACCGGCCCAGTCACGACGAAGGCCCCGCCAAATGGCGGGGCCTTCGTGTCTCATTGGGGCCAGAAGCCGGTTCGTTGACCGGCTTCCAGCCGCCCTTGATGCTCGACCTTACCCTTGGCGGTGATTTCCATCACCGGCTGAGCGCCTTGATAACCTGGAGTTGGCGACCCCGAGGCCGTTGCGGAAGAGCGCGCCCGGGTCTGGCTCGGTCCCCATGGAGGGTGCACCTGAGCCGGGGGCGCCATCGTATTCTCCGGTCCGACATCGTATTTGTCGTAGGACTCTTCCAGCCCGATGTTCACATCGCCTTCGGGCGTTGTTCCGAATTCGACGATCGCCAGGCCGCTGGCGGGCAGCACGTTGTACGAGAAGTGCTTGAACTTGACAGTGGCCAGAAAACCGCCGACGTCGCAGTTCGGTCCGAACCCCTTGCCTTCGCCCGTTGCGGGGCAGGTGGCGTTGGTGGTCGGCCGATACGGGATCTTGGCCGACGTTTACGCTTCTGCGAGCAGAGGGCCCCGTTCGTTGGTCCCGGTCACCGCATAGACCTTGGCCGAGAACGTCTGGTGGAACTTCTTGCCTTCCCTGCTCCGGCAGTTTTCGAGGTTGTACGACCCCTTGTTCGCATTGGAAGCTGTCGACCTGCACAGTCACGGACTTGACGGTTTTCGGTTGATCCCGCCGGCTTTGATCTCGCCACCAATCGAGTGGTTCCCACAACATTCGAAGCCTTCCGAGAAGGTGTCTTGTTCGGGAACGTGCCCAGGGACGAGGTCACCGTGGGTGGCACCGTGTTCGTGTTGTTGTAGATAACTTCCGTCGACGCGCTCGCCGCCCCAGCTGCGACCGCCATGAAGACAGCTGCCGCGAGAATAGCCACAGCCAGCTTCGCTGCTCTGTTAGGAATCATTCCAGTCATCTCATTCTCCTGTTCGTCATACGCCCCAGCGCCACACGGCCCTTGAGCATCTGTAGCTCCCTCCGGGAGCCTGTCAGGACGAATGCCGCATGGATCGCTCAGTCGCCTCCATGCATCAATCTGTTGGGCCTCCGTGCACCGGTCTGCGTTTCAGCAGCGCCCGCCCGCGCGGAGGAGACTACACGAAAAGCGCTCGAAAGCGGAAAATGCGGGTATCCGCACCCGATGTGGGGTGACCCAACCCTGCGTTTGTGCTTCTGAGCGGGGATTTTTCGGGCGCCGGCGGTCCTCGCAAATCGCGTGCTCCGGACAGCTCTCCCGCGCCAAGCCTCAGCGGGTGCTCGGGATCAGCCCCTGGGCGGCAAGCGCCTGCAGCACGCGCTCGACGTCCTCCTCGACGGTGGCCCCGCGCTCTCCGAGCACCAGGTCCGGGCGGGTGGGCGCCTCATACGGCGCGCCGACGCCCGTCAGGCCTGGGAGCTCGCCCGCCCGCGCTCGCGCGTACAGACCCTTGGGATCGCGCCGCTCGCACTGCTCCAGCGAGGCGCTGACGAAGACCTCGACGAAGCGCAGGTCACCGGCGATATGCAGCGCCGCGGCCGCGGCGCGGTCCGCGGCGTAGGGACTGACGAGGCTGACCAGCGCGATCGTGCCGGATTCCGCGAGCAGCCGTGCGACGTGCGCCGTGCGCCGCACGTTCTCGCGGCGCGCCTCCTCGTCGAAGCCGAGGTCGCCGTTGAGGCCGTGACGCAGGTTGTCGCCGTCGAGCACGATGGCCGGCCGGCCGGCGAGGATCAGGCGCTCCTCCACGGCGGCGGCGATCGTCGACTTGCCGGCGCCGGGCAGGCCCGTGAACCAGACCGTGGCCCCGGCGTGCCCGAGCGACTCCCAGCGGCGCGCGCGGGTCAGACGCGAGCCCTGCCAGCGGACGTTCGGGCTGCGTCCGGTCTCGGCCTCATCGCCGGGGATCTCCTGAAGCTCGGTCTCGGTGTCGAGGATGACGCCGGCGGCGGCCGTTTCGTTGGTGGCCTCGTCGATCACGATCAGGCCGCCCGTGGGACGGTTGCGCCGGTAGGAGTCGAACACGAGCGGCGATCCGAGTTCCAGGCGCACCCGCGCGAGATCGTTCAGCTCCAGAGTCGTGGCGCGCTCGTCACGATGCAGAGTGTCGACGTCGATGCGGTAGCGAACGTCCACCGCGCCCACCGGGGCCGTGCGCGTGGTGTGCTTGACCAGGTAGCGCCGGCGCGAGTCCAGCGGCTGCTCGGACATCCAGCAGATCAGGCACTCGAAGCTGCTCGAGACGGTCGGCTGGTTGTGGGAGCGCACGATCATGCTGCCGCGGCCGACGTCGATGTCGTCCTCCAGGCGCAACGCCACCGACATCGGCGGGAACGCCTCGGACACCGGCCCGTCGAAGGAGTCGATACCCGCGATCCGCGTGCGCCTGGCGCCCGGCAGCACCACGACGTCGTCGCCCGGGCGCAGGATGCCGCCGGCGAGCTGGCCCGCATACGCACGATAGTCGGTCGCGCCGGCACGGACTTGATGCCCGCGCGGGCGGATCACCCACTGCACCGGAAAGCGCACGTCGATCAGGTTGCGATCGGAGGCGATGTGGACGTGCTCCAGGTGATACAGCAGCGGGGGACCCTGATACCAGGGCATCGCCTCGGAACGCTCCACGACGTTGTCCCCGTGCAGGGCCGAGATCGGGATGAACGTCACATCGGAGATTTCAAGACGCGCCGCGAACCGATCGAAGTCCTCGACGATCGCGTCGAACGCGCCCTGATCGAAGCCGACGAGGTCCATCTTGTTGACGCACACCACCAGGTGTGGGATGCCCAGCAGCGAGGCGATGAACGCGTGACGCTTGGACTGCGCCAGCACTCCGTGGCGCGCGTCGACGAGCACGATCGCCAGATCGGCCGTCGAGGCGCCTGTGACCATGTTGCGCGTGTACTGCTCGTGCCCGGGGGTGTCGGCGATGATGAACCGGCGCCGGTCGGTGGCGAAGTAGCGGTAGGCGACATCGATCGTGATCCCCTGCTCGCGCTCGGCCCGCAGACCGTCGGTCAGCAGAGACAGGTCGAGGAAGTCGTGGCCCATGCTCCGGCTGGCCTGCTCGACGTGCTCGAGCTGGTCTGAGAGCACCTGCTTGGAGTCGAACAGCAGCCGCCCGATCAGCGTGCTCTTGCCGTCGTCGACCGAGCCCGCGGTGACCAGACGCAACAGCTCGATGGAATGCTCGGCCCCGCGACCGGACGGACCCGCCGAGCCCTCCCCGATCGGAGGGTGTGCCTGCCCATCGGTCGCGACCGCGGCGCCCGATCTTCCGCCGTTGCTGTCCGCCCCCGCATATGAGCCGCTCTCAGCCATCTCGTTAAATGTACCGGGACAGGGACAGGAAGGCCGACTATCCGGATCTATGGGGCGGCTGGCGGCTGGCGCTGGACCGCGAGCCCGAGCCCGAGCCCGCCGCTCGATCACGTCTTCCCGGTCGGCCGCCTTCCGGAACCGCACCCCAGCTCAGCGAGCGGCTGGCAGCCTGGACGCTCGCCACACCACGGACAGACGCAGGCGCCCGATCGCCAATTGCCCTGATCGCCGATTGCGCGCATTGACTTCTCTGGCGCACGCGTATAGAGTCAGAGTCCGATAGTCTAGACAAGTCCGAGATAGCAGGTTTGGGGAACCGTCCCGATAGAAGGAATAAAATGTATGGACTCCCACAAATCGACGCCACCATGCTCTTTGCCCTGATAGCGATCGTCTGGTTGACTGTGGTGACACTCTGCTGGGCCGCCTGCGCGATGGCCGCGCTGGGGGACGCGGAGTCTTCGTCCCGGGCCGGCTGACGCAACCCCCAACGGTCGCTCGTCGCGGTGAAGGTGATATCCGACAAAGCCCAAGCCCTCCGCGTGGCCCGGAGGGCTACTTCGCACGCTGCGGCGATCGGCCCGCTCGCCGCAGCGCGAGACGGACGGCGGCGCTTTGCGAGTGCGCCGGGGCAGGAGATACCCTGAGAATCGTCAGACTCGCGCTCAGGCGTCCATGACCAGCGGTGAGCAGCGCACGCCCGGCGGCGTCGAGCTTGATTGTGAGGACCCTCCTCTTCCCCGACACGATCGAGAAGCCGGCCCTGCCGATCGTCTCTGTCTTGGAGTGTTTCTTCGCGCCGCCTTTCACTTTGACTTTGACCTTGAGCGTCAGCTTGCCCCGGCAGGTGAGGACCGAACCAGGCTTGCCCTTCCAGATCAGCTTGAGCGTTGCGCGGTAGTGGCTCTGCACGGTGATGTTCCTGCCGAGCAGCGACACCACGCAGGTGGGGCCCGCGGCCGGGCCGAACGCCAGCACGGCGTTGCTGCCGGACCCGCTGTCACCCCCATTGCCAGCGGTCGCCTGGGGTCCAGGTTCTTCAACGCCGCGTTTTTTGTGGTGTTCAATTTCGCCGCCGCTTTCGCCGCCTTCTTCGCCGCCGTCGGCCGGAGGCGTCGCTGAGACCGCGAACGACCACGCCGCGCCAGACTTTTCGCTGTTCTTGGGGGCGCCGAGCAGCGCCGCTTCGCCGCTTTCCGAAAGCGCGACGCTGGCGCCAAACCAGCCCTTGCCGTTCTCTTCCCTTTTGTCGGCTTTGAGGATTTCGCCAGAGCCGAAGGTCGAGCCCGAGCGGGTGAACACCCAGGCGGCGCCGGCGCCGCTGTAGTGGGGATCGCCGATCAGCGCGCTGGCGCCGTCGGCGGAGAGCGCCACGCTGTAGCCGAATTTGGATTTGCCGCTTCCTTCGCCGCTGGCCATGAGCTTTTCCTGTTCACTCCAGGTCGTGCCTGTGCGGGTGAACACCCAGGCCCCGCCGATGGAGCCTTCGTGGGCGCGCTCGCCGACGAGCGCGGTGGCGCCGTCACCGGTGAGCGCCACGCTGTAGCCGAAGTGACCTTCGTCGCTCTCGCCGCCGCCGGTGAGCGGCGGACCCTGCGGTGTCCAGGTTTCGCCCGAGCCGGTGAACACCCAGGCCGCGCCGGCGCGATCAGCGGCTCCGGGAGCGCCGATCAGGACGGTGCCGCCGTCGCCGGACAGCGCCACGCTGCGGCCGAAGTACATTTCCCTTTCGCTGCTTTGGCCGGGGGGAGTGAGCTTCGCCTGTTCGCTCCAGGTCGTGCCTTCGCGGGTGAACACCCAGGCCGCGCCGATATAGCCGGCGTCTCCGGGAGCGCCGATCACGGCGATGTCGCCGTCGCTGGACAGCGCCACGCTCGCGCCGAATCCGCCTTTGGGTCGCTCTTGCACCCCGCCTGTGAGTTTCTCCTGCAATGTCCAGGTCGTGCCTTCGCGGGTGAACACCCAGGCCGCGCCGAGCCGGCCGTTGTCGGCGGGCCCACCGATCAGCGCGGTGTCGCCGTCCGCGGACAGCGCCACGCTCTTGCCGAAGCCGCATTCGCCTTCTTCTTCTTCTTCGCCCGGTGCGAGTTCGCACTGTTCTTCAGCGGGGCCCGCGCCGCCCGCCTCGCCCCCGGTGAGCTTCGGACCCTGCTGGGACCAGGTTGCGCCCGAGCGGGTGAACACCCAGGCCGCGCCGACACCGTCGTCGTTCGGGGCGCCGATCAGCGCGGTGTCGCCATCGGCGGACAGGGACACGCTGTCACCGAGCAGGCCTTCGCCCTGCGCTTCCGCGCCCCCGGTGAGCTTGGCCTGCTGGAGCAGGGGGTCGATACGCAGCGGATAGCGCGCGCCGCGCGTGTCGACGCGCAACTGGAGCCGCCCGGCGTGCAGGACGAGCCGGCTGCGCAGCGTGTGCCCCTGAGCGTCGCTTGCAACCAGATCCCCGTAGCGCAGCGACGATCCGCCGCGGCCGCTGAGCACGACGCTCTGTCCACCGGGGGCCAGCGCGGCGTGCATGTCGCCGGAGAGAGCCATCGAGAGCGTCAGCTGGCCGGCGGATTGACCGCCCGCCGGCGCCCGCGAGATGGTGAAGCCCTGCTCGAGGCCGAGCGGTCCGTTCGCATACCACTCGCTCAGCCCGTCACCTGTGTAGGCGGCGCGATTGGCCTCCACGTGCGACAGGACGTCGCCGGCCGGCCGCAGCGAGCGCCCGTAGCCCACCCCGTCCAAGCTCAAGGTCACCCGCGCGGAGCCCGAACCGAGCAGCACTCCGGAGCGCTCGAAGCGAGCGCTCAGCCGCTGTCCCGGGTTGAGCGCCTCAAAGCCCCCCTTGTAGGCGTTCACGCGGTAGCGCGGATCGGCGCTCCCCAGCGCCGTCGAAACCGGCGCCTGCGCCGCGGCCGGCAGGCTCAACAGCCGCTCGCGCGGCGCGGCGGCCGAGCGCGCGGCCGGTGGCGCAGAGGAGGAGGAACGCTTGGTGACCAGACCCCGCGCCAGGACGACGCCCAGCACCGCAGACACCAGCGCTGCCACCAGCGCGAGCCGCCACGGAGCCACAGCTCTTATCGGCAGCGCCGTCCGCTCGATCATCGAGCGTTCAATTCCGTTATCGGTGAGAAGACCGATCGGCCTAGGCACCTGGCAACCATCCATAGTCGCGTCTCTCAATCTCCGTCTACTCGCCGTTGCTCAATCCGCCAGCCGCCGGCGCTCGCGCTCCCTCGATGCAGGCTGCACAACCACAGCAGCTAAGTCAAGTCTTGAGAAGTATGATACAGCGATCCATCGCCCTTTAAGCCGGTCTGGACGACTGTTGCCAAACCTCATCAAAGCTGGCATGGCGGGCCGGCAAACTAACTCGCAAAACGCGGCCCGGGGCGCGGGGCCGCAGTGGAGCGCTACGCTTCAGGATCGCGTCGCAGGGTGAGCACGCGACCGGTCATGGTCGTCACGGTCATGGTCGTCAGCGACCGCATCGTTATGACGCGTAACGTGTTTCAAGGATAGCGGTGCGGGGCACAGGGATCCGCACGCACACCAATGAGAGCGAACAGGGAGAGATTTGGATATGAGCAGATCGAGAATCGCCAGGCGGATCGCGTTGAGCGTCGCCATCCTGCTCTGCGCCGCATCGGCGCTTCCACTCGCCTCGCCGGCCGCGACCGCCAAAGGCACCAAGCCCGAGGCTCCGCACGTGGCCACCGGGGAGGTCAGTCACGTGAGCGGCACCTCGGCCACGCTCGAGGGAAGCGTCAATCCTCACAACCTCGCCACGACCTATTACTTCCAGTACGGCCCCACCGTCGCCTACGGCGCGCAGACGACTCCCGCCGGCCTGGCGGCCGGCGCTGCGACGATCAAGGTCAGCCGGTCGGTGACCGGACTGCAGCCGGGCTACCACTACCGCCTGGTGGCGACGAACACCGACGGCACGAAGTTCGGTCATGACCGCACCTTCACCACCAAGAAGAAGAAGGAGGAGGCAGGGTTTACGCTTCCCAAGAGCTTCGCGCCGACCCCGCTCGGAGGAGTGTTCATCCTCAGCGGCACCCTGACGGGACCCGGGAACGCCAACCGCGCGATCGTGCTGCAGGCCAGCCCATATCCCTACAGCGCACCCTTCGCCGACGTCGGCAGTCCCATCGTCACAAATGCCGCGGGCCGCTTCTCCTTCCGTGTAGCCAACCTGTCGACCAGCACCAGGTTCCGCGTCAGCACGCTCGGCTCGGCGCCCGTGCACAGCCTCATCGTGCCCGCGCAGGTGGCGGTGCGCGTCGCCCTGAAAGTACGCTCCAGCAGCCACAAGGGGCTCGTTCGCCTGTATGGGACGGTCACGCCGGCGGAGGTGGGGGCACACGTCTTCTTCCAGCTCGAAACGCCGCCGAAGACCGAAAAGACCGTCAAGAGCGAAAAACCAGCCAAGCTCGAAAAGCCCGGGAAGCCCGGGAAGTCCGGACAGTCCGGAAAGTCCGAAAAGGCCGAAGAACGTGCAGAAGCCCCGAAGTTCTCGACCAAGTTCAGCACGGTCGTGAAGCGGGGCACCAAAACGATCTCGCGTTTCAGCGCCGTGGTGAACGTCCGCGATTCCGGCCACTACCGCGCGTTCGTCGAGATCCGCCCGGGTCCCTTCGTGTCCGGCCACAGCCAGAGCGTCCTGCTGCATGCGCCCGCGAAGAAGACGGGCACGAAGAAGACCGGCAAGCACAAAGGTTAGGCCGGCGATTTTCGGGAAGGCCGCATCGAAAGCACGCCCCGAACACCGGAGCGAAGACGCGCACTATCGAGGATCGAGGCGAGCAGCAGCTCAAAGCTCCCTCGTACCCGGCGGCCGTTGACCATGTTGGTGGCGCCTGCTCGGTAGTAGTACATTCCCCACGCCTGCTTGCGCAGGGCGAACCGCCTGCGCAGGGGTGCCGCTGCGAGGCGGGCCGCGAACTCCTCTGGCCCGATCGGAGCCTGGCCCGCAGCTCGCCGGCGCTGGTTCTCGCTCAGGCGCATCAGGCCCTGACGCTGATCCCAGAAGCGAGCGAGCTGGACCGAGCCCGCTCGCTTGCGGTAGTGGACGAGCGGCTCGGGCAGATTGATGACGACCCCTCGCTCGGCCATCTTGCAGAAGAAGTCGTAATCGTCCGCCCATCCGTACTCCGTCGTGTAGCCGCCGATCGCCGACCAATCCTCGCGGGAGTAAAGCACGGAGGAGTGGATCGCATAGAACATCCGCCCCTCTGCTCTGACCGTCTCATATTGCTCCTCCGTCGTCGGCCCCATGATCGCCGGAGAGAGCACCTTTTTCGCGTCGTTCACGTTGTAGCCGTGGGTTCCGAGCAGCGCGATGCGCCGTCTGCCCGTCCACTCGCGCCAAAACGCGGTCTGCCGCGCGAGCTTGGTGGGCGCCCACGCGTCGTCGGAGTCACACGTCGCGATCCAGTCGCATCGCGCGGCCTCGATCCCGCGATTGCGCGCCGCCACGACGCCCGAACGCGACTCCAGGCGCACGTAGCGGACCTCCACGACGCCCCCGTGCCGGGCGCCGAAGTCGCCCACGAACTGCTCGGTTCCGTCTTCGGAGCCGTCGTCGGCCACCACGATCTCGGCGGGAGGCTCGGTCTGGTTGACTACCGAAGCGAGCGCGTCGCCGATGCGCTGCACGTCGTTGTAGCTCGGCACGACGACGGAGATCGACCCCGGGTCCGGCCAGGCGCCCATCAGCCACCACTCCCGCTCTGCTCCCGCGCACACGCGCCAGCCAGTCGCTCAACCGATGCGGTCATAGCCCCACGACCGATGCCGTCATAGCCGCACATCAACCGATGCTGTCATAGCCCCAGCGCGTGACGAGATCGCACCCCAGGTACTCGCTCAGTGCGACGACCTCCGGCTCGAAGCGGCGACGCAGCTCGAGCATCAAGCCTTCATCCGGTGGCGGAGGGTTGCGGTAGAGGAAGCGATCCCGGATCGCCACGGCCGACTCGCGGCTGAGTCCTCGCGGTGCGAGCTTCTGCGCCGCTGTCTGTATGGCTCGTGCCGCCGGGCCTTCTCCGTTGGCCGCCGCATGGAGCAGTGAATATGCGCGCTGGGAGCGCACCTGCACCGTCGGGTTGGCATCTCTGACGTCAATCGGGTGTGTGTCGTCCACCCCGAGGAAGCGCTGCACCTTGCGCACCGAAGCCTCGTTGTCGGCCCGGAAGTCGTCGTAGATGAGCACCAGCACCTGCTCTGATGCAAACACGGTGTGATAGCGGCGCAGCTGCTCGACGTAGCGAACGTGCTCTGAATACAATGTGGCGCGCGGCCAGTATGGCTTTCTGGGCAGGTATCGGCCCTCGCGCCTGGCATCCTCGAGCGAGAGCGCCTTGCGCAGGTCCTTCTCGGACTCGAGATAAACCTGCACGAATTGAAGATGCAGCGAGCGCAGGAAGCTCGCAGGCTCGCGCAGGACGGCGATGATGCGCGCGGCGGGCTGCACTTCGGAGATGCGGCTGGCGGCCGTGGCAGACCAGAGATACAGGCACGACGCCTCTCCGATGAGCTGCTCGGGCCTCGCACCGTCAAACAGCGCCAGATACTCCTCGAGCGTGCTCGGCGTCCTGCCCGTGCCGATCGGTCGTGGCGGGGTTGGAGGGCGCAGCTCGTCTGCGAAGAACCACGGCTCCTTGTATGGCAGGTGGAGTTGCGGGTGGCGCTTGAGCATGTCCCACAGCGCGGTCGTACCGCTCTTGGCATGTCCGACGATGAAGAAGTCGGGAAACCTCCGATCCGGCTCCCGGGCGGCGGGCCGAGCCATGCGCGCGACATCAGCCGACATTGTCATAGCCCCACAGGGTCACCAGATCACGACCCAGATAGTCGCTCACCGCCTCCACTTCCCCCTTGAAACGACGGCGCAGCTGCAGCGTGAACTCCTCGTCAAGCGGGCGAGCTTCGGTGAAGCGGACGCGGCGCCAGAGTGCCGCTAGCGCTTCGCTGTCCCGCAGCGGTCTCGGCGTGAGCGCGCTCGCGGCTCGCGAGACGGGGCGCACAGCTGTGCTGCGTCCGGCGATCGAGAATCCGCGCGCGAGCTGGTCGAGGAACAGGTAGCGCGGGACGCGCAACGAATCCAGCTCGACCGTGGGGATGGGCAGCGTGTCATCGACTTCCAGGAACCGGAGCACCTGGCGTACGGTTCCCTCGTTGTCGGCGCGAAAGTCGTCGTAGATCAGCACCAGCACCTGATCTGCTGGAAACACGGCATGGTAGCGGCGCAGCTGCTCTGCATACCGCACGATCTCCGCATACAGGAGCACGCTGGGCACCTGCGAGAGACGGGGGATGCGTCTCCCCCGGCGCCTGTCCTCTTCCAGGGCGATCGCCTTGCGGAAGTCCTTCTCGGTCTCGTCGTAATTACGCAGAGCTTGAAGATGAACCGAGCGCAGGAAGCTCACGGGCTCTCGCAAGATGGCGACTATTCGCGCGTCGGGACGCACCGCGGCGATGCGGCCCGCGGCGTAGGAAGACCTGAGGTATTGAGGCGAACCGTCCCCGATGCGCTGCTCCGGGCGCGCATTGGTGAACAGGGACATGTAGCCGTCAAGCGTGCGCGGGTGCTTGCGCCTGCTCGACGCCGGTCGCCAGTAGCGGGTGCGCAGCTCCGGCGCGAAGAAGCGCGGCTCCTTGACGGGCATGTGCAGCTGCGGGTGAGCCTCCAACATCCGGCAGAGGGCGGTCGTGCCGCACTTGCCGTGACCGACGATGAAGAAGTCGGGCAATCTCCGCTCTGACAGCTCAGCGGCAGCGATCCCCGACTCGCCGGTAAGCGCTTGCCCCGTTTCACCCAATTGGTCGGCAAGCCCCGCTCGACCCAGCGAGGTGTCAGCCGACATCGTCATAGCCCCACAGGGTCACGAGATCCCGATCGAGATACCTGCTCAGCTCCTGCACTTCTCCCTTGAAACGGCGACGCAGCTCGCGCATGAGCTCCTCGTCGGGGGGCGGCGGGTCGCCGTAGGCGACGCTGCGCCAGCGTGTCCGCACCGTTCCACGCAGTCTGTCTGGCGTGAGAGCGTTCACGGTTCGCGAGAATGCGCTCACGACGCTCAGGTTGCGCAACGCGATCCGTCGCAGGTTGACCAGCCTGTGCAGCCGGCGAAAGCGCAGATCGCGCGATGGGCGCGTCTGCACCGCTTCGATCGGCAACGTGTCGTCGACGTCCAGAAAACGCAGCACCGTGCGCACGACGGCCTCATTGTCGGACTTGAAGTCCTCGTAGATGAGCACCAGCACCTGCTCTGGTGCAAACACGGCGTGATAGCGGCGCAGCTGCGCGACATACCGCACGTGCTCTGAATACAAAAGATCCTCCGGCGTCCGCGACAGGCGCGGGATGCGCCGTCCCACCCGCCTTTCCGGCTCCAGTTCAAGCGCCTTGCGAAAATCCTTCTCCGTCTCGTTGTATCCGCGCAGCGATTGCAGGTGATAGGAGCGCAGGAAGCTCGCGGGCTCGCGCAGGATGGCGATGATCCGGGCATCCGGGCACACCGCCGCGATTCGCCCTGCGGCCAGCGGGGACCTGAGATATGCGGGCGACGCCTCGCCGATCAGCTGCTCCGGGCGCGCTCCGGCAAACAGCGCCAGATAGCCGTCGAGCGTGCGCGGGCGTTTACCCGGCGTCTGCCGTGAGTGTCGACCCGGCGAGGAGGCTGCGATCGACTGCTCGGCGCGCACATCGATCTCCCCGGCGCGCATTTCGATCTCCTTGAAGGCGAAGAACCGCGGCTCCTTCGCGGGCATGTAAATCTGCGGGTGACGCCTCAGCGTTTCGTACAGGGCCGTCGTGCCGCACTTGGCGTGGCCGACGATGAAGAAGTCCGGGACCCTCGGGTCCGGCCTGAGGACGGTCGATCTCAAGGCGCCCGCGGTCGGCTGGCTTTGGTGAGCAGTGTCCTGCATCGTGTGCTCCAGTATGCGGCATTCCTTGCTCGAGACCCGTGAAGATCGCGCCGTACGCGCCAACTTTTCAGGATATCGACGCCGGGCGTCGAGCTGGCATGGGTCGATGCCCTGCTACGGTGCGAGCGCCTGCGGACGATCCAGCCTCCGCCGCGTCCTCCGGCTCGCCCACGAGCATGAGCACAACACGGGAACCCTCCTCCGAAGCCTCCCCCGAAGCGCAGGACACCCCTCCCGGGTCGGCCGGCTCACCGGATCGCCGTCCACGCGTGTTGATGCTGGGAATGGGCTGGTTTCCCGAGACGCTCGGAGGCCTCAACCGCTACTACCGCTCACTGCTCGAGCAGCTTCCGGAGGCGAGCGGAGTGGTGATCGGCCCCGGCAAGGACGCGCCCCCATCGGTGAGCGTCCTCGACGATCCAAATACCCGGCTCGCGCGTCGCCTGCTGGACTTCTGGCGCGCCGCCCGGCGCGCGGCGCGCGGCGCCGAGGTGATCGACGCGCACTTCGCGCTGTATGCCGCGGCGCCGCTGCTCTTGGGAAGCCTGCGCGGCCGCCCCGTGGTCTTCCACTTCCACGGGCCATGGGCGCAGGAGAACGTCGCCGCGGGTGATGACTCGCGCGTCAGGTATGCGCTGCGCGCGGCGCTGGAGCGGCGGGTGCTGCGGCGCGCGGACGCCCACATCGTTCTGTCTTCGGCCTTTCGCAGGGAGCTCGTCGAGCGCTGTCGGGTGCGTCCCTGGGATGTGCACGTCTGGACTGCGGGCGTTGCGCTGCAGCTGTTCACGCCCGGCGACAGATCGCGGGCGCGGGCGCGGCTGGACATCGAGGAGCGGGCTTTTGTCGCCGTCTGCGTGCGACGCCTGGTGCCCCGCATGGGCCTCGACGTCCTGCTGGACGCGTGGGAGCAGATCCAGGACGCGCTGCCCGCCGACTCGGAGCTCCTGCTGGTGGGCGACGGACCGCTGCGCGACGTGCTGGCGCAGCGCACCGTGCACGCGCCGCTGTCAGGCAGCGTGCGCCTGCTTGGCCGCCTGGCCGAGGAGGATCTCGTGCAGGCCTACCGCGCCGCGGACGTGGCCGTCGTGCCGAGCGTGAGCCTGGAGGGCTTCGGCCTGGTCGTGCCCGAGGCGGCGGCGTGCGGCACGCCGAGCATCGTCAGCGACGTCGGCGGCCTGCCGGAGGTTACGCTGCCGCTGGACCGCTCGCTGGTGGTGGCGCCAGGCGACGCGGCCACTCTCGGGAAGCGCATCCAGGCGGCAGCGCGCGGAGAGCTGCCCACACGCGAGGCGACGCGGAGCTTCGCCGAGGGCTTCTCCTGGCAGGAGCTCGCCGAGCGCCACCGCGAGCTGCACCGCCGGCTGGTAGACGGCGAGCGCGACGGGCGGCTGCGTGTCGTGTACCTCGACCACGTCGCACGACTGTCCGGGGGCGAGATCCAGCTGATGCGCCTGCTCACCCATTTCGAGCGCGTCAACCCGCACGTGATCCTCGGCGAGGACGGGCCGCTCGCCGACCGTCTGGCACAGGCCGGCGTCTCGGTCGAGGTCCTGCCGATCGCGGCCTCCGCGCGCGATCTGCGCCGCGAGACGGTGCGCCCCGGCGCCGCCGCGCCCGTGGCGGCGCTGCACACGCTGACCTACATCGCACGGCTCGCCCTGCGCCTACGCAGGCTGCGCGCGGACCTCGTGCACACCAACTCGCTGAAGGCCGGCGTGTACGGCAGCCTCGCAGCGCGGGCCGCCGGCGTCCCGGTCGTGTGGCACGTGCGCGACCGCATCGCCGAGGACTACATACCGAGCGCAGCCGTGCGTCTCGTGCGCGCCCTCATCCGTCACCTGGCCGACGGCGTCGTCGCGAACTCAACCGCCACGCTGCAGACCCTTCCGGCCGACGTTCGAGGCGAGCTGAGCTGGGTCATCCCCGCGTCGGTGGAGATCCCCACCCAGCCTCGCGCCCCGCGCTCGAGCGCCACCACGTTCGGCATGCTGGGGCGGATCGCCCCGTGGAAGGGACAGGATCTGTTTCTGCGCGCGTTCGCCGCGGCCTTTCCCACGGGAGAGGAGCGGGCGGTCGTGGTGGGCGCGGCGATGTTCGGGGAGGAGAGCTGCGAGCAGGAGCTACACGCGCTCGCGTCGAGCCTCGGGATCGCCGAGCGCGTGGAGTTCCGCGGCTTTCGCGAGGACATCTGGCCCGAGCTGGCTTCCATGGATGTGCTCGTGCACGCCTCCGTGATCCCGGAGCCATTCGGCGCCGTCGTGCTCGAGGGGATGGCTGGCGGCCTTGCGGTGATCGCGCCCGACGAGGGCGGCCCGGCGAGCGTGATCGCCGACGGCGAGACCGGCCGCCTGTTTCGCAGCCGCGAGCTGGATTCGCTGGCCGCCGCCATGCGCGCATTGCGCGATGACCCGGGCGAGCGCAGACGCCTGGGAGCAGCCGCCCGGAGCGCCGTCTCGGACTATCAACCGGACGCGGTGGCGCAGCGGCTGGAGCAGGTGTATGAAAGCGTGCTCGCGGCGACGGGCAGTGGCACGGGTCGCAAGCCCGCCCGCTGAAGCTGAAACGAGCTTCCCGGCCGTGCTCGCCGGCTGGAGCTAAAGGATCGCACGCCTGCTGTCGATCCATCAGCCAGGCCACGCTCCTCCACCTACGTTCCTCCACCTACGTTCCTCCACTCACGTTCCTCCGCTCACGTTCCGAAGTCCTTCGTCCCTGCACTGCCACACGAAAGCGATCCCGCCATGCTCTCCCTCGCAACCATGCTCCTCTCGCGTCGTTGGTGTGTGCGACGAAGCTCGCTGCTCGGCCTCACGGCGCTCGCGGCCTGCCTCTGCCTGCTGTCTCCCGCGGCTGCCGGAGCGCACCGGCGCGCGCATCTGGAATCGGGCGTCTCCACTGTCGGTCCACTCCAGGAATCCACCGCCGATCCCGCCACCGAATCGGGCACCCAAACGGAACCAGCCACCGAAACGAACACCGAAGCGAGCCCGACCACCGAAATTGGCAGCGAAACGCCGCGCCATAAACGGCATGCACGTCACGACGCTCTGACGGGGACAGGGTGCCGCGTCAGCCTCGAGGCGACGCCGTCGACGATCGCGCCCGGAGCCCCGCTCAGCCTCGCCGGGATCGTGAGCTGCCCCGAAGGTGTGAGTGCGGCCGGCCAGACAGTGACCCTCCATCGGAAGGTCGCCCGCACGCCCGGGTTCAGCCTCGCAGCCACAGCAACCACCGAAGCGGGCGGCGCGTTCCAGTTCGCCCTGTCCGGAGTTGAAGATAACAGCACTTTCTACGTACGCTGCGAGGGCTCAAGGAGCGCTCGCACCAAGGTCAGGGTCGCCCTCCAGGTCGACATAGAAGCTCCCGCCGCCGGCACGGAGCTGTTCATCGGCACCGGCCATGCCGCGCACCAACATGTGACTGGCCACAGCAGCGCCACGACCACCGCCGACACCAGCACCAGCACCAGCACCAGCGCCACGACCACTGCCGACACCAGCACCACCGAAAACAACAACAGCAGCACCGGCAACACCACAAGCGCCGACAGCGCGAGTGCGAACATGGTCACTTTCACCGGCACGGTCAGTCCGGACGATACGGGTGCTTCCGTCGCGTTGCAGCGTGAATACCGCAAAGGCAGATGGCAGCGCATCGGCCTCGGCCTGGTCGACGGCGAAGGCAAGTACTCGATTCCCCATACGTTCTTCCAGCCTGGCGAGGCGAACCTGCGAGTCGTGGTGCGCTCAGGCAGGACATATAAGACCAGCATGTCCGCACCCGTCACTTACCATATTTCCCGTCGGCATAGTGGGCGTTCCGTATAGGGGGCGTTCCGGGCAGACTCGGTGCGCACGCAGGTGTGTGGCTTCGTGAATCGCCATGACAAAAACTACAGGTTCACTTCTACTGGCGTCGGAGGATGACAATGAACTCATGACCGTTGTTCTCCAGCTCTTCGATCTCGAAGGGAAAGCCCTCGTGGCGGGCGTGCTCCAGTAGAGCAGTAAACTCTGATGGAGTCCACACGTGGAAGTGGATCGAGTAGTCGCTCTGCTCGAGTGCACGCACCCGGTCCGGCACCTCGGTGGCGGAGACTTTGTCAACCAGGCGAGCCCATTCCTCTTGGTGAATAGACCGTGACCAAGCGGCCCCCTCGCGGTGGTCTCGGACAAGGTGATCCAGGGGCGTGGGGGGCCGGTCGGAATCGAACGTGCGGCGACGGTCGGGAACGGCGAGATATAGGATACCTCCAGGACGGAGCACGCGAAGATGGTTGGCGAGGGCTCCAAGCGGATCCTGGGTGTGCTCGATGAAGTGGTTGGCAACGACGAAGTCCACCGAGGAGTCGGGTTGAGTGGCGAGCGTCTCGCCATCGTCGACGATGTCCACGTCGACAAGCGCCTCACGGGCGAGCTCCGGGTAGTGCTCACACAGTCCGGCGTAGTTCATTCGGTCGACGTAGCGCACAGTTGTTTCCCGGGGCAATGGCAGCGGACAATGTAGAGCGCCGATCTCGAGGCCGTTGCCGTGCAGATACTGTCTCGCCAAGCGCCGCCGCGTAGCTCGAAACTGGAGATCTCGACGCATGGCGATGGCTCTCCTCGTGAGTTTGCCCAAAGATCCACGGAGGCGATATGACAGGCCGGGTGGATCGTTGAGCGGACTCACATCGAAGATCCTCTCAGATCCACGGACGTGGCTGATTCGAGGCCGCCTAAGAGTAAGTGAGGGTGTAGCCCAGATCCTGCAGCTCCGCGCCGGCCAGGCGCTCGGCGTCAGCGAGCTCGGCTCGTTCGCGCAGCCCATGAATCCCGACCGAGCGCGGGTGGGCACTCAACAGGCGCCTGCGCATCCGGGGCGTCAGCTGCCCGCCGAGGTGCTCGGCGATCGCCTGGCCCTGGCGCAGAGGATCGCCGATCAGATCCTCGTAGCGCACCTGCAGCACCCGCCCCGAGGCCGCCACATCCGAGCGGCTGAAGAAATCGCGCCAGCGCCTGATCATCTCCCGCCACATCCACACCGCGCGCAGATAGGGGCTCATGTGCAGGAACTGCTCGCTGTCGCTCACCCACCAGGGCACATACCGCTCGCCGACCCTGCGCCCCAAATGCACCTCGTTGCTCTCCAGATTCGCCAGCTTGCGGTCGGTGAGCACGTTGTAGGTGCGAACCAGCGAGTCGGCGACGTCTCGCCCGTCTCTGTATATGTACAGCAGTCGCGCCTGCCCCAGTGCGTCGTAGGCCAGCTCGGGCGCAAATGCCAGGAACGGCTCCTTGTAGACGAGCATCCGCTCCACCCGCCGGCCTTTGAGCGCGGGCGCCAGGGCGGTGGGGCGCCTGCTGGCGGCCCACCACTTGCGCAACGCGGCCGAGCGGGAGTGGTAGAGACTGCTCGTGAGGTAGTCGGCGAGCGCGCCGCGAAAGCTGCGCTGAAGCCCTTCGCGAAAATCATCCGGCAGCTCCTGTGCGGCGAGGTGGGCGATGCCGACCGGCAGCAGGTTGCCGCTGACGCACTCGAGCGCCGGATTGGCGCTCAGCACGCCCATCAGGAAGGTCGTGCCCGACCGCGGAGCGCCGAGGACGATCGCGCGCTCGGCGGTCACGAAGGGCCTTTTGTCGGCAGGATCTTTGTCGGAAGGGTCTCTCTCGGCAGGGCCTCCGTCGTCGTCATCGTCGATCACGGCGCAGCCCATTGCCGGGCGACTTTAGCATTTGCCTGCCCGCGCCTTTCGGACGCATGGTTGTCACGTTCCAGGGGCTATCGTTGCTGCTCACATGAACCAGAGCGATCGATCCATAAGCCGATCCCCCTCTCCCAGCCCGCCCGTCCCCGGCTCGGTGCTGCTGGGAGTGCCGCGCTGGACCAGAGATGGCGGCGTCTCCGCCCACGTCCAGACGAGCGCCGCGATCCTTGCCGGGCACGGCCTGGACGTGCGCGTGCTCGCCGCGCGGATCGAGTCCACCGAGGAGATCGCCGGGGTGACCGTCTATCCCTGCCCCGATCTGTTCAACAACGATGCGCCGATGGTCAAGCGCATCGGCGAAGCGCTGGCGTTCGAGCCGGAGGTGGTTCACCTTCACCAGGTCGATCTCCCCGACGTGGTCGAGGCGATGCGAGAGAGCGCGCCGGTGATCGTCAGCGCTCACGTCTACTCGGCGTGCTCGGCGGGCGTGCACTATTTCCGTCCTGGCCAGGAATGCACCAGAGCCCACGGTCCCGGATGTATCGCAAATATGCTCGCGCGAGGCTGCGCCCATACGCGTAACCCCAAGTCGTTCCCAAAACGCTATAAAAACGCGTCGCGCAGGGCCGTCGCGCTGGCGCGTGCGGACCTCGTCGTCTCATACTCCAGCTCGGTTGACCGGCACCTGGCCGCCAACGGCCTGCAGCGGCGCAGGCTCGTCCCGTACGTGACCACCATCGCTCCCGCTCCCGATCCAGATCTCAAGCGCGCAACCGAGCACGCCGATCGGCGGCGAGTCCTCTTCGCCGGTCGGCTGGTGCGCGAGAAGGGCCTGGACGTTCTGATTCGCGCAGCCCGCGAGGTGGACGCGGAGTTCGTCATATGCGGTGACGGTCGCCAGCTGCAGGCGATGCGCAGGCTGGCACGACGCAGCGGCGTGGAGGGGCGCGTCGCGTTCAGGGGCTGGCTTGACCCCGAGCAGCTCGCGCGTGAGCTCGCCGAAGCGTCGGTCGTGGTTGTGCCGTCGCTGTGGCCCGAGCCCTTCGGACTGGTCGGGATCGAGGCCCTGGCCGCCGGGCGGCCGGTCATCGCGAGCGCGACCGGCGGCATCGGGGACTGGCTGCAGGATGGTGTCAGCGGCCTGTGCGTTACGCCGGGAGACGTGGATGCGCTGGCCTACGCGCTCAACGAGCTGCTCGCCGATCCGCAGCGACAGCGAACGATGGGAATGGCCGGCAGGGAGTCCGTCAACCTGCGCTTTTCACCCGAGCGCCACCTCACCGCCATCCTGGACGCCTACGCGAACGCCCGGGCCACGTGGGGGTCGCAGTAGGTGAATCCGTCGTTAGCCCGCGCCACGGCGGCGGTTGACGCTCGTGACTGCACCCGGCGACGAAAGCGAAGACTTGTTCGTTCACCGCGTTGGCGTGGGAGACGGGCTAGGTCGTTCTGCTGTCTCGCTCGGCGACCAACGCCAGCGCTGGGCCGTTTTGGTGAAACGGCTCATCGAATGCGATCTCGATGTCCCGCCAGCCGAAGTGACGCAGCGCATCGATGAGACTTGCGCGCGTGAGCCAATTGCTGTGCGACGCAACACCGCCCAAGAAGCCGATCAGCCGGCGGTCGATGCTGTAGCTGTGGCGAACAGCGTCGTAGGAAACGCCGTTGTAGTCGATTCGGTGTGCAGGACCCAGTTGCCGGACAAGTCCCGGATGCTTCGAGGCGTCGTCAGAGTAGATGTGCGTCCAGATGAAAAGTCGCGACGCCCGTTGCGAAATCAAGTCAAGCAGCTCGATGGGATTGACCATGTGATAGAGGACACCGCACGCGAGGCAGACGTCGAACGACTCGTGGCTGGAGCGGAGATACTCGGTTATCTCGCCACATAGAAACGAACACCGATCGAGTCCGAGCAGCTCCTTTGACACCAGGCACTTCAAGAACGCCTTCCTGTTCGCCTCCACGCCGACAACCCTCTCCGCGCCGGCCTGCTGCGCCATATAGCTGTGACCTCCCTCGAGCGGGCCGAGCTCAAGAACGCTGGCCCCCGACACACCACCCAAGCGCTCGAAGGCCCAGCGAATCCGCTGATCGTCGAACAGGTCCGTGTCGCCCGCCTGCACATCCTGCAATGGACTCGGTAGACGCGAAGCCCAAGCGTCAGGGACCGCATCGACCGCCGTCTGCGGACTCGGTGCGGTCGTCACAAACACATTACGGCGAGAGAACGCCATACCGCGTCTCATACGCCGAGCAACAGCCCTCAGCTGCTTTGCTCGTTCGATTGAAGTGGCCATAGGCGACCAGTCTAGTGTCTTGCACGCGGCGACGGCGCGCCCGCAGAGATCAAGCTGTAGCGCCCTCGCCGTAGCCGCACGAGGCGTCCTGTGCCTTGCAGCCTCAAGGCATGCGCCGTGCACCAATGCGCTGGGGTATTATCGGGCCAATGCGCAAGTCATTGAAACGACTGACTGCCGACATTCTCAAAGTGACCGGACTTTACGGCGCGGCGATCGCTGCCCGCACCCGGTATCGCAACCGCTCGTATCGCCGCTGGGTGCGACTTCACGACACCAATACGACCGTCCCCTCGACCGCCTCCTCGTCGCCCGAGCCTACCGGTCCGGTTTTTAGCATCATCGTGCCGACCCACAAATACAGTCGACGCTATCTGACCGAGCTGATCGACTCGGTCCTCGCCCAGGATTACCCGCACTGGGAGTTGGTGGTGGTAAACGCCTGCACCGCGCCGGACGACGCCACGGCAGTAGCACAAGCGAACCAGCGCGACAGCCGCATCAGGGTAGTGAGGGTTAACGACAATCTTCATATCGCCGGCAATACCAATGCCGGTATTGCGGCAGCTGCCGGCAGCTACATCAGCTTTTTGGACCACGATGACACCATCGCCCCCCAGGCTTTAGGCGCCATGGCTCAGGCCCTTGATGCCGATCCGGCGATTGAGGTCTTTTACAGCGACGAGGACAAGCTCAGCGACGATGGCCGGCAGCGATTCTACCCTTTTTTCAAGCCCGACTTGAACCACGACCTAATACTGACCTCCAACTATGTCTGTCATTTTTTGACGGTGAAGGCTTCTTTGCTGCAAAAGGTTAAAGGCCTACGTTCCGAGTATGATGGAGCACAGGATTATGATCTGGTGCTGCGGCTGATCAGCCAAAAAGCAGTGTTCCACCACGTCCCCCAAATGTCGTATCACTGGAGGCAGGCCGAAGGCTCAACCGCCGCCGCCGCCAACCATAAAAGCTATGCCGCTGCGGCCGGCAAACGGGCTCTGGCCGACCATGTCGGCCGAAGCCACATCGCCGCCGACGTTGTCGGGATACAAAACCGGCCAACAGCTTACCGCCTGTGTTACCAAACCAATGACCGCCCAAAAGCTTTGGCCGTGGTCGCCGGCGCCAACCAGCAGCAGGCATTACCCATCGACTATGCTGGTGAAGTGAGGTTTGTGACGGTGGCTGACTACTCACCGGCGGCTCTGGCAGACTGCGCCGTGGCGGTGTTCATCGATGCTGGGGTTACGGCCGCGCACGGAGGTTGGCTGAATGAGCTGGTGGGGCGGACCATCCAGCCGGACACCGGCGTGGTGGGCGCCGCGGTGGAAAACCGCTCCGGAAGCGCTCCACTGGGATATGTGTATGCGGACCGGCAGCTTCAACTGATAGAGGGTGAGATTGCTGCCTCGGTCTTCAGTTATATCGGACTGAGCAGCTGGCCGCGTAACTATATGGCGTTGCCCTCAGGCTGTCTCGCGGTCAAGTGTGAGCTGCTCGCACGCCACATGCCTGCCTTTTCACCCACCGGTATTGACGCGGTAGGATTATCACTGGCGTTGTTTTGTGCCGGTTTGACCAATGTTTTTTGGCCCTATGCTCAGATGAAAAGAGCAGGGCCTGCTCCGTCTCTTTCCGCAACCGCGGACGCCAGCTTAGCCGGATTGCCCGCCGCCGACCCCCATTTTAACCCCAGCTTGCGGGTCCACAACCACCGTCCTGCGTTGCGAATATAATCGACATACCGCTATCGTCCTCCCTCATCAGGAGCTTTGCTCCAGCGCCACGCCGTCCGTGACCTGAGCCAGCCAGCTGGAGTCACTTGCCTGAATCGCCTCGAAGATGAGGCGCGACTGCTCGTTGTTACGTTCAGCCTTCCTGCTCCACGGCCCTCCGCCGACGCGCTCCATGCCGGCCTGCAACAGACGCCCCGCCCAATGCCGGGCATTCCGCTCGGCTGTCTGCGCCTTCAGCCGCTGACGGTCGGCACGAGGGAGCGCGTTGTCGCGGAAGCCGGCACCGTGGTGATAGATAACGTTGCCGTAGATCCCGAAGAACAGCGGATGCAAGGCGGAGCCGTTCGTTCGCAGCAGCTGCACCCACGGCGTGTCTGACAATTCCAGAGCGCGCAGCAGGTTGGCTCCCACGTCGGTCACGAGCTTGCCGTCCACGGCGGGCCAGACCGGCCCCACCGACCAGTCGCCGGGCAGACTCCGCCAAGTGGCGACGGTGGTGACGCAGAAGCTGGGGTGCGGCTGAGGATCGTTGACGTTCTCCGCACGCCTGACCGCGACCAGCGGCGCCTTTTCGAGACTTTCCGCGATCACCGGCATGGGGTCGGCGATGGGGAACGCATCGCCGTCGAGAAACATGATCAGGTCATCGTCGCAGGCGACGTGGCAGATCTCGCGCGCGAGGTGATTGAGCTTGCCGGCGTGCTGACCACGCTGCTCCAGCACTCGATCGAAGGACGCCGAGTAGGAGGGGTCTATGCCCTCGATCGAGGCCCACGTCTGATATTCAACCGAAAGATGCTGTCGCAGATGTCTCGTCTGGATCTCAATCCAGCGAGGCGACTTGTAGTGGACCGTAGCAATGTAGAGCAAGGCGTCTCCTCGGTTATTGTCATGATACACAGCGCCCGCGGGGTCCAGCGACGTGTGGACGAGCACACCCCCAGAGTGGCGAGAACACCGCCATGCAGGAAGCGCGGCGGCGCTGGAAGGCGGTCGCGGGAGTGGATAAGCTACACCAGTATGACCGCGCAGCCAGCCCGGACGGAGCCGGGCAGCCGATGAACGAGGCCGATGACATCACTGCAACGCGCAACGACATGAGGTTCGACCCCGCCGCCGGGCGCGTCACCCAGGTGTCCGCCGGCGCGCGCCCGCAGGGTCCGTCGATGCGCTCGCGGATGAACCTGCTGATCGGCGATAAGCGCAAAGCGATCGGCGTGATCGCGCTCCTCGCGATCGTCTCGGCAATCGCCGAAGTCATCCTCCTCGCGCTGATCGCACAGGTGGCTGCCACTCTGGTCCAGGGAAAAGGGTCCCACCAGCGGCTCACACTGCTGCACATACACGCGCCCACCAGAACGCTGATCCTCGCCGCCTTCGCGATCGCCGTCGCTCGCCTTTTGCTGCAGGTGCCGATCTCGGTGCTGCCGGCACGGGTCAACGTCGACGTGCGGACTCGTTTGCGCACCAACCTGTTCCAGGCCTTCACCCTCGCCTCATGGGAGGTGCAGTCCCGCGATCGCGAGGGCCAGCTGCAGGAGACCATGACCAACCAGGCCGGGCAGGCCACTGCGGGCGTGGGCAGCCTGCTGGGTCTGATCGCCTCGACATTGACATTTCTGATCCTGCTGGCGTCGGCCTTTGCGCTCAACCTCATCGCGGCCGCCATCGTGGTGGCGGTGGCATTCAGCATGTTCGCGCTGCTGCGCCCGCTGCGCAACTTGGGCAGGCGCCTGGCGGGTGCTTTCTCGCGCGCTCAGATTCGGTATGCCAGCGGGATCGCCGAGTCGGTCCGGGTGGCGGAGGAGACTCAGGTGTTCGGTGCAGGCGCGGCTCAGCGCGATCGCATCGACACGCTCATAGCCAGGGCTCGGAAGCTCTTTTTCCAGACGCAGCTAGTCGGGAGACTCGGCTCCAACGTCTCACAGAGCCTCGTCTATTTACTGCTCGTGAGCGGCCTTTTCATTATCCATATCGACGGTGTCAGTCACATCGCCTCGCTTGGCGCGGTGGTGTTGATCTTGGTGCGGGCGAGCTCGGGGGGACAGAATGTGCAGAGCGCCTATCAAGGTCTGATTCAGTCGTTGCCTTTTATCGAGCGTACGCAGGAGGCGGAGCGGCGTTATCGGGAGAGCGCTCCGGTGGAGGGGACCGTGCCGTTGGCGCATGTGGGTTCGCTCGTGTTTGAGGGTGTGAGCTATGCCTACCGGCCGGGTCGTCCGGTGCTGTCGGGAATCGCTTTCGCGGTGGATGGTGGGGAGGTGGTGGGTGTGATCGGTCCTTCCGGTGCGGGCAAGTCGACGCTGGTGCAGTTGTTGTTGCGGTTACGGTTCCCGTATGAGGGGAGCTATCTGGTGAACGGGGTCCCCGCGGGAGAGATAGCACCGGCGGATTGGCACAGGCTGGTGGCCTATGTGCCCCAGGAACCGCGTCTGTTGCATGCCTCGGTGGCTGACAACATTCGTTATTTTCGCGACATCGAGGACGAGGAGGTGCGGCGCGCGGGACGGCTGGCGCGTATCCACGATGACATCATGGGCTGGCCTGATGGTTATGAGACGATCGTCGGTCCCCGCGCCGATGCGGTCTCCGGCGGGCAGCAGCAGCGTATCTGTCTCGCGCGTGCGCTGGCCGCGCGACCGGAGCTGCTCGTGCTGGATGAGCCCACGAGCGCGCTGGACCCCACATCGGAGATGCTGATCCAGGAGTCCCTGACCGGGCTCAAGCAGGAGCTGACGCTGTTCATCGTCGCGCACCGCATGTCAACACTGAACATCTGTGATCGCGTGATGATCATCCTCGACGGCAAGCTCGCGGCGTTCGACACGATCAGTCATCTGCAACGACACAACACTTATTACCGCTCCGCTTCCAGGCTCGCGGCCGCGGCGCCCGGCGGCTCCCTACTATGAGAGCTGATGACAGGCAGCATCGACCCGAGCACGATGAAGTCCACGATCCGTGATACCGCCACCCCAGCCGCCGGACCGGCCACAGTGCTCACGCCGGGCGGCAGGCTACCCGACTTCTTTATCGTCGGACATGCGAAGTGCGGCACGACCGCCCTCTACGAGATGCTGAAACGCCATCCGCAGGTCTTCATGTCCGACCCCAAGGAGCCCATGTTCTTCGCTCGTGAGAAGCCGGACCCGCAGATCTCCGAGAAGCGTTCGATCGAGTTCACCGGGAGAAAGCGCGAAAGTCTGGACGATTACCTGTCGCTCTTTGCCGGCGCAAAAGCCGATCAGCGCGTGGGGGAGGCCTCCACGGCGTATCTCTGGTCTGTAAACGCACCGGCGAGGATCGCTGCGATGCGGCCCAACGCGCGCATCGTCGCGATGTTTCGCGAGCCCGCCAGCTTTCTGCGTTCGCTTCACCTGCAGATGCTGTCAACGTACGTCGAGACGGAGAAGAGCTTGCGCAGCGCGATCGAGCTCGAGGACGCGCGTCGTGAAAACCGGCATATCCCAAGGCATGCGTATTGGCCACAGATGCTCATCTACACAGACCGTGTCAGGTATGTCGAGCAGCTGCGTCGCTATCACGCGGTCTTCCCCGCCGAGCAGGTGCTCGTGCTCCTGTATGAGGACTTCCGCGACGACAACGAGGCGACCGTGCGCCGAGTGCTGCGCTTCCTCGACGTGGACGACGCCATCGGAATCGAGACGCTCAAGGCCAATCCCACCGTGCGCATTCGCTCCGTGCGCTTGGATGGCATGGTGCGCGCCGCAAACCAAGGGCACGGCTCGCTGGCGCGAGCTGTCAAGACGACAGCCAGAATCGCGATGCCGAGCAAGCAGCTGCGAAAAGACGCGTTCTCGCTGCTGCGGCGGCGCATGGTCCTGACCGAGCCGCCGCCGCCCGACGAGGACTTCATGCTGGAGCTGCGCCGCCGCTTTCGGCCGGAGGTGGAGGCGCTGGCCGAGTATCTGGGTCGCGACCTGCTGTCGCTCTGGGGCTATGACGATCTCGGCTGAGACAGCCTGGCGCCCCGGGCGCCGGGCGTGCCGGCTGCAGGCGGCGGCACAGGGCGGCAGGCGCTCTGAGCGGGCAATCAGGACGACGGGGTGAATCGGAGCATCGTCGTCCTGTCGCCGGGGGCGCCCACGCGATGACCCAGCGATTCGAGGGTGCCGACCGCTTCCACGGTCAAACCCCGTGACGCTGCCAGTTGCTCGTAGAAGGCGAGTGGCCTCGACACGACAGGGAAGCCCTGCCAGCTTCCTTCGGGACGGTCTCCTAGATTCACGTTCCCGTAGAACTGGCCGCTCTCCGAGAGGCTCTTTGCGACGAGCGCCAGATACCCGTCGACGGTCTCGTCGGGCATGTGAATGAGCGCCATGAACGCCCAGGCGAAGTCGACCGCAGCGGCGAGCTGCACCTGCGCGGGATCGGACGCGTTGATGAGCGCCGGGCGCTTGTGCTCGAGCCCGGACTCGGCCAGCTCCTTGGCGCCCTCGTCCAGCACGGCGGCGCGAGCCTCGATGCCCGTGTAGTGACCGGTCTGCAGGTACTCGATCAGCGGGATGCCGCCCCGCAGCGCGCCGCAGCCGATGTCCAGCAGCCGGTGCCCGGGCGTCAGCCCGCGCGAGGTGAGAAACTCGAACTGAAAGCGACGCTGCGTCTCCCAGCGCTCTGGATTTCCCACGAGCGCGGCTCGCCGAGTCGAGGGACGCATGTCAAGCCTCCGCCTCAGCCTGCGTCCCGCTCTGCGCGCACGTGCGCGCGCCCTCGTGAGCACAGGCCTCCTCCCCGACACGCTCATCGCATGCGTACCGCGTTCGCCGCCACCATCGGCAAAGTATCCCAGAACCAGCTGGAGGGACCCACCGTTCCGTGAGTCAGCTCCTTCATTTCAGTCAGGCGAAGATCTCACCCCGATACGCGGCGTCGATCGCCTCCGTGAGCGCCTTCAGATCACCGGTGGGCAGGATCAGACCGCTGACGCCCGGATCGATGAGCTCCTTCATGCCCGTGTCCTCGCTGACCAATACCGGAACACCGCACGCGAGGGCCTCGGCGGGAGCATAGGCAAACCCGTCCTCGTAGGCCGGGTGCGCGTAGAGCCGCGCGTCACGTAGATGCGGCAGCGGGTCGCCGGGACCGATCGCGATCCGTGCATCCCGGGCGCAGGCCTCCTGCAGGAAGCGACGCATTCCCCTCGAGCTCCAGCCACCGACGAGGACGAGACGCAGATCCTCGTGGGCGAGACTGCGCACGGCATCCACCAGCAGGGGCACGCCCTTGGTCACGCACAGGCGCCCGACGAACACGACGTCAAAGGTGCCCGTTTTCGCGGGGGGCTCGCGCAGTGTGAAGCGAGGGTCCGGTATCAGCGGAAACAGCGACAGCACGTCCTCGGAAACGCCCTCCTGCACGAACGACTCCCATGTGTAGCGGGACGCGACGTAGATGCGCTGAGCCTGCTTGTACTCTTTCAGGTTCCGCCTCAGGAGATGCGTCGCCCACGTCCCCTCCAGGGGGTAGCGGCGATGCGCCAGCTCGTGCTGGCGTATCAGGCGTCGCAGGTGGGGGTTTGCGGCGACGAGCGATATCGACGCATAGCCGGCTCGCCGCGCGGCCTCGAACTGTCGCAGCGCCTGGCCGTTGAAGGCGAGCAGATGCCCGGCTGCAGATGACCGCTCGAACGCGGGCAGCTGCTGCGCGGCAAGCCGATCGAAGGCGACGCTGCGGCGCAGGTTTCTCCAGGCCGGCGAGAAACGCAGCAGCCGCCCGAGCGGTGTGGCGCGCGGGCGCGCGCACAGTTCCTGACACGATGGCGATTCCGAGCGCGGGGAATCGCCCAGGGCTTCACCGCACAGGCAGAAGGCCGGCGGCCCGCGATGGTCGGCCGCGTCGACGATCTCTTTCAGGTGACGCCCCAGACCGCCGGCGCCGAACGGGGCGAGGCACGACACGACGATCTGACCAGCAGGCAGAACCTGCTCCTGAGCGGCTTTACGCTCCGCACGCCACTTCGCTCCGAGTGGTCCTTCGGACTTTGTCTGCGCCGTGTCCGGCTCAGTCGATCCCGTCATAGCCCCACAGGCTCACGAGATCGCGATCGAGATGCTGGCTGAGAGCAAGCACCTCTCCCTTGAAGCGGCGTCGCAGTTCGAGCATCACGCGCTCGTCCGGGCGCTGTGGCTCGCCATACATAACGTGTTTCTGGGTGACACGGAGAAGCTCCAGGCGCGTCCTGCGCGAGGTGATCGATTTGACGGCCGCCTTGACACCGCGGGAGAACGGTCCGCGGCCGACATACACCGAACGCACCAGCTCGTTCAGCTTCGGCGCACGCACGCCGAACGAGGGATTGGCCTCGATCACCTCGATCGGACCAGAGTCATCCACGTCGAGGAATCTCAACACCTGACGCACGGTCCCATCGTTGTCGCGCCGGAAGTCCTCGTAGATGAGCACGAGGATCCGCTCGCGCGGAAATACTGCCTCATAGCTGCGCAGCTGCTCCACATAGCGCACGTGGTTCGAGTACAGCAGCTCGTGGGGACGATGTGAGTGGCGCGGAATGCGCTTGCCTTCTCGCCTGGACGCCTCCAGCGCGATCGCCTTGCCGAAGTCCTTCTCCGTCTCGACATGGTTGCGCAGGCATTGCAGGTGAAAGGAGCGCAGGAAGCTCGCGGGCTCGCGCAGGATCGCGATGATGCGAGCATCGGGTGCAAGCTCCGCGATTCGCCCCGCGGCCGTGCTGGACATCAGATACGCAGGCGAGTTCTCACCCACGCGTTGCTCCGGCCGGGCGTCGGCAAACAGTGAAAGATATTGCTCCAGCGTTTCCGGCCGGCCGGGCGACGGGCGCTTTTTCTTGCCGATGGAGCGCAGCTCAGGCGAGAAGTACCACGTCTCTTTGACTTCCGGCATGTAGATCTGCGGGCGACGCCGCAGCATCTCCCAGAGGGCCGACGTCCCACACTTGTGATGCCCCACGATGAAGAATTCGGGGACCCTCTGCCGCGACGCAACTGCAGCCGGGGGCGCTTCAGTCGACGCGGTCATACCCCCACAGGCTGACAAGGTCGCGGTTCAGGTACTCGCTGAGCGCGGTCACCTCTCCCTTGAAGCGACGCCGCAACTCGAGCTCCAGCCGCTCGTCGGACGGCTCGGGCGCGCCATAGACCATGTGGCGGCGCATCCGCAGCGCACCGTGGCGCAGCCGTCGAGAGGTGATCGCCTTGACGCCCGCCTTGAGCCCTCCCATGACAGGGCCGCGGCCGACGGTCGCATTGTGTATCAGCTCGTCGAGCTGCTTGGAACGCAGGCGCACCGTGGGGTTCGCCTCGAGCGCTTCGACCGGCGCGCGATCGTCCACCTCCAGGAAGTTCAGCACCTCACGCACAGTACCCTCGTTGTCACTCCTGAAGTCATCGTAGATCAGCACAAGCACCTGCTCTGACGGGAACACCGCGTGGTAACGACGCAGCTGATCGACATAGCACACGTACTCCGAGTACATCAGCGCCGGCGGGCGAGGGCAGTCGCGTGGGATGTTCCTGCCTTGGCGCCTGGCGGGCTCGAGCGCGAGCGCCCTGCCGAAATCCCGCTCCGTCTCGCTGTGGTTCTGCAGCAGCTGCAGGTGCAGCGAGCGCAGGAAGCTGGTGGGCTCGCGCAGGATCGCGATGATGCGCGCGGACGGCTGCAGCGCCGCAATGTTCGCGGCCGCACTGCGCGACCACAGATAAAGCACCGAAGCCTCGCCCACGCGCTGCTCCGGCCGCGCGCCCGCGAACAGCGAGAGGTACTGCTCGAGCGTCTGCGGGCGAGCGCGGACAGCGACTCTGCGCACGCCGGCAAGCAGGTCGCTCGCCAGGAACACAGGCTCCTTGAGCTCGGGCATGTAGATCTCGGGCTGGCGTCTGAGCATCTCATACAGGGCCGTCGTCCCACACTTGGGATGGCCGACGATGAAGAAGTCAGGGACGCGCTGTTTCAGCGCGTCCACGCCCACCACCGCATCAGTCGATGCCGCCATAGTCCACAGAGTAACAAGGTCGTGGCCCAGGCATTCGCTCAATTCAGCTGGACTCGGGGGCGGAGGCCGGGACGTCCTCGCGCGAGGTGTCAGCTGTGACGGAGGGTTGCAGGTGTGCGAGAATCAGCGTCCACGGACGCTGGGCCAGCCTCATGAGTCGCGACGGCCGCTGCGCCGGAGCAGCCTTGGCTTTCAGCGCGACCACCTCGGAGCGGATCAGCCTGTTGCCTCTCAGCGGAATACCAGTGCTGAGAGATGTCAGGTCCGGGATCTCGGCTGGGGAGTCCGCGAAGTCGAGGATCTCGCGCAGAACTCGCTCGGGGTTGGCGATGAAATCCTCGTGGCGCAGGAGCAGGCGCCGGTCCCTCGGATGGCTGAGAAAGACCATGACTGACAGCAGATAGGTGGGCCATAGACGAGTGTTTATCTTAAAACCCGCCGCCTTCGCTCTGCGGCCGTGTACCGTTTGACGCGAGCATAATGCGAGGACACAACGCTCTCGACGTTACGAACCAAGAAAACGAGATACAGATCGATCCCGCTCAAACCTTGCAGCTGTCGCGCCCGCATCGGCAGGTGCGAGGTGTCGACGACGTGCGTCGCGCCCGCTCTGCTCGCGATCGACAGGTATAGAGCCTGCATTACGCGCCGGTACCGCTCGCGAAGCCGGCGTCGAGCGGGCCACCTGTCGAGACGAAACGCCGACGACGCGCGTTCGAAGCAGTCGAAGGCCTCGTCGCCGTAGAGCTCGGCCGCGCCATCGACGTCCTCGCTGACACCCTGCCAGAACCGTATCCGCTCTGAGCCCCCGAGACTCGGCCTGCTCGAGGTTATCAGCCAAGTGCACAGCTCGCCCGCGAAGAATATGTCGTCACAGTTGCCGAGCGTCACACCAAGTATCGTGCTCCCGCTTTTGCCCTGGCCCATCACATAGATGACCTTGGGCCTCTCCGAGCCCGAGGGTGGCGGTGACTTGGGCGTCGGCAACTCGGATGGCATGGCCATGAATCCCTTGGATTCTACAGAATGCTGTCATAGCCCCACAGGCTGACGAGGTCGCGGTTCAGGTACTCGCTCAAAGCCACGACCTCCGGCTTGAAGCGCCGGCGCAGCTCCAGCATCAAACTCTCGTCCGGCGGCGGGGCGCTCCCAAAGACCACCTTGGCCTGCAACGCGCGAATCGCCCCGTGGCGCACCCGGCTTGGCGTGAGCGCCTTGACGGTGGACTTCACCCCGCCCGTGACGGGTCCGCGGCCCGTGCGCAGCGCACGAACCCACTCGTCGAGACGCCGTGAACGCGCCGCGATGGTGGAGTTGGCGTTCACCTCCTCGATCGGGGCGTCGGGATCGACATCGAGCAAGCGCAGCACGCTGCGTACGGCAGCTCGGTTGTCGGCGCGAAAATCGTCATAGATCAACACCAGCACCTGCTCCGGCGCGAACACGTCGTGATAGCGACGCAGCTGCTCGACGTAGCGAACGCGATCTGCGTAGCGCGGGGTGCGAGCGCCGGCGCTCCTCGCACCCTCGCCGGCGATGGCCTTGCGCAGATCCGGCTCGCTCTGGACGTGGTTGCGAAGCATCTGCAGATGCAGCGAGCGCAGGAAGCTGGCGGGCTCGCGCAGGATCGCGATGATCCGAGCGTCCGGCTGCGCTGCGGCGATCTCGCCGGGCGCTGTAGCCGAGCCGAGGTAGGACGGCGAGGCCTCCCCCGCGAGCTGGCCGGGCGCCGCCCCGGCGAACAGGCTCAGGTACTCGGCATAGCTTTGTGGGCGCGTTTGCGCGTAGGTTCTCGGGCGCCTGCCGGCCCCGGGCGACGCCTGTCGCGGGTCGGGATGCTCCCTGCCGAAGAACTCCGGCTCCTTCATCCCGGGCATGAAGATCTGCGGGTGGCGCCTGAGCATCTCGTACATCGCCGTGGTGCCGCTCTTGTGATGCCCGACGATGAAGAAGTCCGGCACGCGCCCGAACGAACGCTCGCTGTGCGTGAGCTCAGACGGCTCAATCGACATCGCCATACCCCCAGAGGCCGACGAGGTCACGATTCAGATACGCGCTCAGAGCCACGACCTCGGGCTTGAAACGCCGGCGCAGCTCGAGCATCAGATCCTCGTCCGCCGGACGAGGATCGGCGAACACGACGCGGCGCTGGGTCACACCGAGCGCCCGGCGGCGCAAGCGCCGGGGGATGGCCGCCTTGATCGCCCTCTTGACGGCCAGCGAGAGGGGTCCGCGCCCCACCGACACGGCGTGGACGAGCTCGTGCAGTCGCTGCGATCGGGCGCGCACGGTGGCATTTGCGTCCGGCACTGTGACGGGCAGGGTCTCATCCACATCGAGAAACCGCAGCACCGCCCGCACGGTCCCCTCGTTGTCAGCACGAAAATCGTCATAGATCAGCACCAGCACGTTCTCGGGTGCAAACTCGGCGTAATAGCGACGAAGCTGCTCGACATATTGCACGTGGTCGGAGTACAACAGCGCCTGTGGCCAATAGGTGTGGCGGGGGATCGATCTCCCGCCACGACGCTCCTGCTCGAGCGAGAGGGCCTTGCGCAGATCGCCCTCCGTCTCGACATAGCTCTGGACGAACTGAAGATGCAGCGAGCGCAGGAAGCTCGCGGGCTCGCGCAGGATCGCGATGATGCGGGCCGCCGGCTGAACCTCGGCGATGCGGGCCGCGGCGGTCTGCGACCACAGATACAGCGCCGTAGCCTCGCCGGCGATCTGCTCCGGCCCGGCTGCGGCAAACAGCGACAGGTACTCAGCGAGCGTCTGCGGTGTCCCTTCCGGGCGCGGCGGCGTGCGAACGTGCAGCTCATCGGCGAAGAACCACGGCTCCTTGCCGTCCGGCATGTAGATTTGAGGGTGACGCCGCAGCGCTTCATACAGGGCGGTCGTGCCGCACTTGGGGTGTCCGACAATGAAGAAGTCAGGCGTTCTTCCGCCGGGCGCGAGCACTGAGGCCTTGGCGGCGTTCGTGGTGGTGGCCGGGCCGGCGGTGTCCTCGGTCGTGGACTTCACCGTGCTCGGGTCGATGCTGCCTGTCATCAGCTCTCATAGTAGGGAGCCGCCGGGCGCCGCGGCCGCGAGCCTGGAAGCGGAGCGGTAATAAGTGTTGTGTCGTTGCAGATGACTGATCGTGTCGAACGCCGCGAGCTTGCCGTCGAGGATGATCATCACGCGATCACAGATGTCCAGTGTTGACATGCGGTGCGCGACGATGAACAGCGTCAGCTCCTGCTTGAGCCCGGTCAGGGACTCCTGGATCAGCATCTCCGATGTGGGGTCCAGCGCGCTCGTGGGCTCATCCAGCACGAGCAGCTCCGGTCGCGCGGCCAGCGCACGCGCGAGACAGATACGCTGCTGCTGCCCGCCGGAGACCGCATCGGCGCGGGGACCGACGATCGTCTCATAACCATCAGGCCAGCCCATGATGTCATCGTGGATACGCGCCAGCCGTCCCGCGCGCCGCACCTCCTCGTCCTCGATGTCGCGAAAATAACGAATGTTGTCAGCCACCGAGGCATGCAACAGACGCGGTTCCTGGGGCACATAGGCCACCAGCCTGTGCCAATCCGCCGGTGCTATCTCTCCCGCGGGGACCCCGTTCACCAGATAGCTCCCCTCATACGGGAACCGTAACCGCAACAACAACTGCACCAGCGTCGACTTGCCCGCACCGGAAGGACCGATCACACCCACCACCTCCCCACCATCCACCGCGAAAGCGATCCCCGACAGCACCGGACGACCCGGCCGGTAGGCATAGCTCACACCCTCAAACACGAGCGAACCCACATGCGCCAACGGCACGGTCCCCTCCACCGGAGCGCTCTCCCGATAACGCCGCTCCGCCTCCTGCGTACGCTCGACGAAAGGCAACGACTGAATCAGACCTTGATAGGCGTTCTGCACATTCTGTCCCCCCGAGCTCGCCCGCACCAAGATCAACACCACCGCGCCAAGCGAGCCCGCATGCCCTTTGCCGACCTCATACAGAGCGAACAGCGCGCCTACGAACACCACGTATATCAGCGCCTGGTAGAGGTTCGAGACGAGCCTGAGCAGCGTCTGAGTGACCAGCAGGTGTCTCCGGGTGGTCGCCTGATAGCCGTCTATACGCGCGCGCTGCGCCGCTCCCACGCCGAACACCTGGGTCTCCTCCGCCACCCGGATCGACTCCGCGATCCCACGCGAATATTGAACCTGAGCGCGCGAGAGTGCGCGGGCACGGCGCCGCCCGAACCCCCGCAGCGGTCGCAACAGGCCGAACAGGAGCATGGATATGACGAACACGACTCCGGCTGCGAGCACATTGAGCAGGATCGCCGACGCCAGGAGAGCGACGAGGTTGAGCGTCGAGGTGAGCAGGCCCATCGTGTTCATCACGGCTCCGGTCGCCTGCATCACCTGGTTGGTCATGGTCTCCTGCAGCTGTCCCTCGCGGTCGCGGGCCTGCACGTCCCACGACGCCCGCGAGAAAGCATGGAACAGGCTCGTGCGCATCTTCGCCTGCGTGTCGGCGGCGATCCGCGGAGACAGGGTCAAGAGCGGCACCTGCAGCAGGAGGCGAGCGATCACCATCGTGAACGCCGCCGCGAAGAGCGTCCCCAGCGACACGTGCAGGTGCAGGGGACCGATGTGAGCGTGTGCCCGGCTCGCACCCGTGGCGAGCGTGACCGCCATCTCCGCGAGGATGGCCAGGAGCACGGCTTCGACGAAACCAGAGAGCATCGCGAGGATCGCGAGCGTGAAGATCGCCCCACGCCGATCGCCGACCATCGGGCTGAGCCGTGTCCAGAGCGACACACGCGGCGGTGCCCCTGGGGCATCCCGCCCACCCTGACGCCGCGTCATCATGCCGCTGCCAGGTCAACCGTCGTCAGAGCGCCGCTCGATCTTGCCCCCATCGCCTCGCGACCGGGCCCCGCAAACCAGAATGCGAGAACTCCGGGCGTGAACCACAGGTAGGCCCCAACTGTGACCGCTAACGTCGGCCCGGAGAGTCCCTGGATGAGGAGCGCAACGAAGCCCGTGAGCACCGCCACGAGGTACAGCCGCAGCTCAGGGTCCACGATGCGTCGCAGCCGGCGGATCGCCAGCACCAGCACGTTCAGCGTGAGACCGAGCCACAGGAGCAGGCCGGGCGCCCCCAGTTCGACCACCAAGAGGTTGTACGCCGACCCCCCACTCACCTTTTCGCTTTCTATGCTCACTTTTTCATGCCCCCCGAAGCCCGCCGCCGAGCCACCCGTGCCGAGTCCCAGGCCGAATGGAGCGTGCACGATGTCTCTTGGGATTTCTGAGAGGTGTTTTTCCTTGGCGTCGCCACCCTTTTCTTCTTCGGTTTCCAAGCCCTTGCCTTCCTTGACACGCGGATTGATGAGACCTTCCTGACGGGCGAACACCGAGCTGCCATCGGCAGCGACAAGCGCGAATCCCACTCCACCCGCCAGAATCAGGAACGCCGCCAGTCCGGCGAGCACGCGGCTCACACGCAGCCCGGCGATCATCCACAGCGCCGCAAAGCCGAGCAGGGTCACCACCGCGACCACGATCGACGTTCGCGACGCGGAGGTGGCGATCCCAAGCAGGGCCCCCAGACAGCACAGCACGACCGGCCATCGTCGCCGCAGCCCTCCGGCCGCCAGCAGGGCCAGCAGGCCGGGCAGGGCGACCACGCCCACGCCACCGCCAAATCCGCTGTCCGAGCCCAGGGCCGGCGGACGGGGATGCGAGACGCCTTCGACGGAATAGGTGCGTCCGGTCTGCCCCCCCCCGTTGCCCTTGACTCGTTCGCCGTAGCCCGGCCCCCAGCTGGCGAGCTGGCCCGGGCTGAGCCGCGACTGGTATGCGCCCACCACCCCATTGGCCAGCGCGATCACGCCGAGGATCAAAAACAGCTGGCGGAAGCGCTGCTTGCTGCGCATGATCAGATAGCCGAAGAAGAAAAACGGCACCCACTCGAGCTCTTGGCGGTAACCGCCGATGATCTTCAAGATGTTGCCGGTGTGCGGATTGAGAGCCTCGACCGCCACCACGGCCACGAAGGCCAGCACCCACCCGGACAGCGCGGGCAGCGTCACGCGCTCCCGTTTGAGAGGTAGGCGCATGAGCATGCCGAGGACGATCGCGATGATCAGCACGTCGCGAGCGCCCGACGCGAGTTTGCTGGTGCTCTCGAGCTTGATCGGCCCATCCAGCAGCCCCAGGTAGAGGGCCAGCAGGGTGAGCGTCACCGCGTAGCGCGTGCTGAGCATGAGCGCGACGACGGCCACCGCTCCGAGCGCGAGCCCGACAACGACCACCACGCTCCCCACGGTCGGCTTGGGCATCTCGACGCTGATGGCGAGGGCGAGCACCAGCGGGACCAGCATGCTGATGGCCACCAGCAGGTGCCCGCGCGTACGCCGGCTCAGCACACTTGGGTGGTCCCATCCGACGCGATCGGCCAGATGCGGATAGGGGGTGCTCATAGCCCGATCAGCTTGTGGCGCAATCCGCGCCTGTCCTGCCCGGCGTCTGCCTGGATGCCGTACTTCTTGATGTCCGCCGGCGAGACCGCGTTGGCCACGACGCCCAGCACCGGCGCGCTGGGCGTGTGCTCCAGGAGCGCCAGCAGGCGCCGGGCCGAGGTCACGCGCGTGTGCCCGACCCGCGCGACGAGCACGATCCCGTCCACCGCTCCAAGCAGCGGCATGGCGTCGCTCACCTGCAGCGGCGACGGCGCGTCGATCAACACGTAGTCGAACTCGTCCGCGAGCGAGCGCACCAGCTCCGCGGTCGCCGGCCGGCCGAGCAGAGCGGGCGGATTGGCGACCTTCGTGCCTCCCACCAGCACCGAGACCAACCCCGCGGGCTCGACCACGGTGGCCGTGCTCCCGGCGGCGCTCGGCGTCGCCGGGCCGACGTCCGCCTCCGGGCGCGTGAGGCTGACCGACTGCATCGCGTCCTCGACTGAAAGCATGCCCGTGAGCACGTCCGCCAGCCCGTGCGACCCGCTCAGCTGCAGGAGCCTGCTCTGCACGGGTCTGCGAAAGTCCGCCTCGACGACGGCCACCCGTTCGCCGGCCTCGCCCCAGGCGAGGGCCAGAGCGGCGATCAGCGTGGACTTGCCGTCGCCGGCGTCGGCGCTCACGCAGAGGATCGTGCGGGGGCTGCGCCCCCGGCCGTTCTCGGCTGCGGCTGGGTCCTGCTCGGCCGCGTTTCCGACCCGCAGCGTCGTCTGCAGCCGCCACAGCGCCTCGCGCAGGGCAGCGGCAGGCGCCACGCGCCCGTCACGGACGATGAGCGGGCGCTTGACGGCCCGCAGCGCGGCCAGAACCTGTGTCTGGAAGATCTCCTCGATGGCGAGAAGCGAACGCAGCCGGCGGTCGAGCCGGCTGAGGGCGTAGGCGGCGAACGCGGCCAGCAGCAGGCCAATCGCGAACCCGAAGATGGCGTTGTTGCGCGGATGCGGTGAGAGCAGCAGCGACGCCTTCGCCTTGGCCGGGTTGACCTGCGCAACCTCCGACACCCCCAGCTCTGATTCCAGCTGGTTGATCTTGGTGTTCAGCGTCGCCGACTGGATGGTGGCCGAGGCGCCGGAGGAGCCCTTCCCCCCTGCCTTTCCCTTCCCGGCCGCGGCGGTCAAGGACGCAATCTGGTTGGCTTCGATCCTCCGCAGCTGCCGGCGGGTGAGGGCGATCGCGTTTTCGACCTTCGTGCGGTAGTGGGAGTTCTCGCGTTTGACGTAGGTCTGCGCCGTGGTGTTGACGAGCAGCGCCGCGCCGCGTGCATTGTGCGCTTCACCGTCGATCGCGATGAATTCGCTCTTTTCACTGGCCTTCGCCCTCGCCTTGCCCTTCTGCGCCGCACGGACGGCGGGGGTTTTGCGCTCTCTGCGCAGCCGCTCTCGAACGAGTTCCTTGATGATGCTCGTATTGATCAGCGCAGCCTGCGTGGTGGGGTTGAGGGCGCCGGACTTCTTGGCGCCGCCGCCGCCGGCGCCAACCTGAGACTCTTCTTCAGCGCCGTTGCCGAGGTAGACCTGCGTCGTGGCCGAATAGAGCGAGGGCTGGCGCTTGTAGTAAAGGTAGCTTCCGGCGGCGACCAGGATCGCGACGGCGAGGATCAGCCACTTGCGCTTCCACAGTGGATCGAAGACGGCGGTGGTGTCGGTGGTCTCGTTCATCGGCTTATGGATCCGTCCAAAGGCCGTTCTCGGCCATCGCCAGCATAGGCCAGCGTGTAAGCGACCGTTAAAGCTTATCGACACGCCTTGCGGTGGCCATCGCTGTGGGATATTTCTGGCAGGTCAGGTCCAACCACGTATGCGCTCGGCTGCACCGGCTCACCACGCTCGGGCTGCGACCACGATCCGCCCGGCTGGGACCCTCATAACGCCCGGCTGCGACGACGACGCCCCGCCGCGGCAGATCCCCCGACCGGAGGGCCCCTGCGCCCCTCGTCCGCGTTCGCCCGTTCTGCACCGTCGCGCCGTGCGCGGCGCGAGCGCCGGTATGTGCGCAGGCCGTCGATGAGACCCGCCTGCGCGCCACAGAACAGCGACCAGCCGGCAGCGCCACGCGATGGCAGCAAGCGGGCCAGATGCGCCACGCCGGGGGACGAGCTCGTGCCGATCGCGCCGGCCCAGACGAGGTGGAGCCCGCCACGCCAGGGAGGCAGATGCTCGAGCACGGCGAGGGTCTCGTTGTGCCGCGAATCGCGTAATTCACGCGGGCTGAATTCGCGCGAGTCATTCACGCGGGGCTGGGGGTGGTGGTCGACGGCGATCGCCGGGTCATACACGACTCGCCAGCCCCGCCGACGTAGAGCCAGGCACAGCGCCAGCTCCCAATGGTGCTCGGTCCCGACGCCGCGCAGCCGCTCGTCGAAGCGGATCTGGCGCAGCAGCTCGCCCCTGACGCTGAGATTGACGCCCTTGAGCACGTCGACGTCTCGAGCCGGACCGACACCCGCGTGATGATTGCCCGTCACGCGACCGAACCGGCCGATCGTGCCCACCACGGGCTCGGATCCCTCGATCAGCCGGCCGGTCCTGTAGGAGTAGACCCAGTCTCGACCTCCGACCGCCCCGATCCGGTCCTCGCTCGCGAACACGTCCACGATCCGCGCCAGCCAGTCGGGGTGGGGCGAGGAGTCGTCGTCGGTCAGTGCAATCACGTCCCCTCTGCTCGCGTCCAGACCCGCGTTCATGGCCGCCACGACGCCGGGGCGCTGCACCGCCACCACGCGCACCTGTCGCGGTCGTGTGCGCGCGAGCTCGTCGCTGGCCGCATCGTCGTCGCGAACCACCACGACGATCTCCTCGGCGGGCCGGGTCTGGCGATCGAGAGCGTCCAGGCAACGAGCCAGGCTCTGCGGTCGCCTGTAGGTGGGGATGACCACCGATACGCGCATGGTGCCATCCTTGCACGATGCGTTGCCTCGGATGCCCGCGTCGATGAGCAAGCCCGAGCGCAGGTTGCTGGCGATCAGCCACCCCGCCGTCGTGGACGTCAACCAAGAGGTGTATCGAGAGCTCTCCCGGCGGGGATGGGAGGTGACGATCGTCGTGCCCAGCCGCTGGCGGCACTCCTACTCGCAGGCGGGCGTCACCCCGCGCGCCCTGCCAGGATTGGAGGGTGCGCTGCGTCCCACTCGGGCCGCCTTTACCGGACACCCGCAACGCCATTTTTATCTGACCAACCCCCGCTCGCTGTGTGCACGCTCGCGCCCCGATGTGGCGTTCGTGGAGGCCGAGCCCTACTCCCTCGTCGCCACGCAGTGGGGCCTTGCGTTCACCCGGCTAGGCGTGCCGTTCGGCGTCCAGTGCTACGAGAACATCGACCGTCACCTGCCGCCGCCGGTACGCTGGCTGCGTTCGCGTGTCCTGCGCGACGCCGCTTTTGTGGCCGCCCGCTCGGCCGGAGCGGCGCGGCTGGCGCGTGCGTGGGGAGCCGCGGGAGAAGTCGAGCTCGTTCCCCCCGCGGTCCCCGACTGGGAGGTGGCGCCCGCGCTCGCGGAGCGGGAGGGCGGGCATCCATTCAAAATCGGCTATGCGGGCCGGCTGATCGAGAGCAAGGGGCTGATCGACCTGCTGGAGGCGGTGCGCAGGCTCCACGCGCCCGTGGAGCTGGTGCTCATCGGCAACGGTGAACTGAGAGCCCAGCTCGACGGGCAGCCGATCCCCGGCTCGCGGGTCCGCGTCCTGGACACGCTCACCCACAATCAGATGTCCTTTGGATACGCCCAGCTCGACGTGCTGGTCCTACCTTCGCACACCACGCCCACCTGGAAGGAGCAGTTCGGTCGAGCGATCGTCGAGGCCCTGTGGTGCGGCGTTCCCGTGGTCGGCTCGGACTCCGGTGAGATCCCGTGGCTGATCGAGCTGACCGGAGGAGGGCTGGTGTTCGCAGAGGGCGATCGCGACGCGCTGGCGGCTGCGCTGGCCAGGCTTCGCGAGGATCCGGAGCTTCGTCGAGAGCTGGCCGCGAGGGGCCGCTCTGCCGTAAAGGAGCTGTTCTCGGTGCCCGCTGCAACAGACCGCCTGGAGCGCATGCTCCTCAGAGCGGCCGAGTCCCACTGAGTCGCGCGTAGAGCTCGCGATGCCCGGCGACCATCTTCTCGGAGTCGAACTGCAGCGCGGACTGCCGCGCGGCGTCGCCCAGGCGCCTGCGGAGCGCCGGGTCCGCGGCCAGCCGCGCCAGGCGCGCGGCGATCGCGTGGGGATCGCGATCGATCAGGAAGCCGTTGCGCCCGTCCTCGATGAGCTCACGGACGCCGTTCACCGGCGTGGCCACGATGGGAAGGCCGCTCGCGGCGGCCTCGAACGTGACCAGCGAGAAGGTCTCATAGCTCGAGGGAAGCACAAAGGCGTCGGCCAGCCCGTAGACGAGCTGCATGTCGGTGCTGACTCCCAGCCAGCGCACGCATGCGCCGACACCGAGGGAGTTGGCCAGCGCCTGATAGCGCCGCTGGTCCCCCTCGCCCGCCACGAGCAGATCCCAGTCCGCGGCCACGAGCGCCAGCGCACGGATCAACGGCTCAAGGCCCTTGCGCTCCCACTCGCTCCCGGCGAACACGGCCACCAGCCGCCCAGCTGCGATCCCCTGCGCTCGACGTGCCGAGCGGGCGTCCTGCTCGCGCGCACCGGGTGCGAAGAGCGTGGTGTCGATCCCGTTGTGGATCGTGACGATCCGCTCTGCGAGCTCCGGGTGGTGCTCGCGGATCTCCGCGGCTACGCCATCGGAGACGCATACGAACGCCGCGGGGCGGTTCACCCGAAAGCACACTCGTTCGCCGGTCCGCTTCAACAGACCCGCCAGCTTGACGTGCGCGCGAAACGGCCACTCCGAACGGCGGGGCGTTGGGGTGGCGACCTGGTGGCAGTAGTGGACGGCGACCACGTCGAGACGGTTCAGCACGATCGCGCCCGTCGCCTGCACCACACCCCGGCGCCATCGGCGCACGGCGAGCGACCCCGCCAGCATGAACCAGGGATACGCGATCACGAACGGGCGGCTGGGCCCCCGCACGCGGTGAAAGGCGACCCCGGCGCTCACCGGCAATTCACACGTGCGCGCGATCACAGTCACCTCATACCCCAGCCGTCTCAGCCCGGTCACGAGCGCCGACAGCTGACGCTCCATTCCCCGGACCGAGCCGATGTCGTGCGCGACGATGGTCACCTCGCACGCGGGCGGGGCGAGCTGACTCTCATGCGCCTGCCCGACGGCGGGCTGCTCGCCCGCAACCGATCTCATCCGCTCATGCGTGAGACACGCGGCCGTTCGACGGCTCGCCTCTGCTTTGGAGGACCTCTTGAAGATTGTCAAAGAACCTCTTGCGCATCGCGACATCGGTGAATTCGCGCATGAAGCTCTCTCGGCCCGCGCGACCGACCGCCTGGCGCTGGGCGGGCGAGAGGAGCAGGGGCTCCAGCGCGTCCGCGAGCGGGCCGGGCTCGCCCGAGCTCGCGAGCAGACCCGTGCGCCCGTGTTCGATGAACTCGGCGGGGCCGCCCGAGTCGACAGCCACGACCGCCACCCCCCGGGACATGCCCTCCAGCAGGACGATGCCGAAGGGCTCGGGGTCCGAAGCATTCACGAGGATGTCCAGCTGAGCGATGTACGGTCCCGCGTCAGGCACCTGACCGGTCAGCGTGACGTCCTCGGTGAGCTCGAGCTCGCGCACGAGCGCCGGTATCGACGCGGCGTACTGTGCGGACAGGCCGTAGGCGTCTCCGCCAACGATCACGGTGTGCATCCGGTGTCCTCGCTCGCGCAGCAGGGCCTGAGCCCTCAGCAGCCGATCCTGGCCCTTCCAGGGCTGCAGGCGTCCCACCAGGCCGACCACGGGGACGTCCGCGGGAAGCTGCAGCGGCGCCGGCTGTGAGCCCTGCGGATCCGAGCCGTTCACGGGAACCGGCGCGCCGGCGGCCACGACAAACGTGCGACGCGCTGGAAACAGTCGCGCCTGCGCCCGCGCGGAGGCGTTCGAGTAGCAGCCGATGGCCCTGGCCGGAAGCATGGTCGCGCACACATCGAGCCACAGGCGCCGCGGGATCGCCTGCTGCCACCACACGACCCGGTCGGCCATGCCGGCGAGGACGGCGGCAGGCGAGCCGTACAGCTGCGTTTTGGCGGCCCAGTTGAGCATCAGATCCGGTCGGCGGGAGCGCATGATCCGTGACAGGCGGGCGACGGTGAGGATCCAGCGGTGGGCTTCGCGCACACGACCGGCCGCGATTACCTCGACGCGAAAGCCCGCGTCGCCGAGCGCGGCCGGCCAGGACCCGGGCTCGAAGAACACGAGCTCGAGCTCGTGTCCTTCCTCGCGCGCGCCGGCGAGCACCGCCTGCAGCATCGCCTCGGCCCCCCCGAGAGGCTCTCCCCATGGGACCGTTATGAGGACGCGCATGGGAGCTCCCCAGCCATCGTGCCGGCGGTCCTGTCGCTGTCCGTGCACCGCTCGGTCACCGTGGGTGATTGTACCCGTAGAGCAGATCGGCCCCTGTGGGGGTGGGATATCCTCACCGCATGCTCGACCTCATGTTGCGAGTTTTTGGGTGGAGATTTCTGCTCATAACCGGGGACCCGTGCGTCCTTGACAGGTGGCTGTGGCTGCGAGGCCATCTGCGCGGCGGCGGCGCGCGCACGTTCGACGCCGGCTGTGGCAATGGCGCATTCAGCATCTTCGCGGCGCGTATCGGAAATGAGGTGGTGGCGGCGTCGTTTTCGCCTGATGAGCAGCAGAGCGCGCGCAGACGAGCGGAGATGCTTGGAGTGACCGGCATCGATTTTCGTGTAATCGACCTGCGCAACCTGGACGATCACCGCGGCGCCCTGGGGACGTTCGAGCAGATCATCTGCCTGGAGACGATCGAGCATGTCGGCGACGACGAGGGTCTGGTCAAGTCCCTGGCCGCGATGCTGGCGCCCGAAGGCCGGATCCTGCTGAGCGCTCCGTACGACCGCCACCGGCCGCTGTACACCGAGGACCCACGGCCGAGCCCCGTGGAGGACGGCTCGCACGTTCGCTACGGGTATTCGCCAGACCGCCTGCGGCAGATCGTCGATCACGCCGGCCTGGACGTGGACGGCGAGGGCTTAATCAGCGGCGTGGTCTCGCAGAAGCTGACCGACATGATGAGAAGGCTGAGCGCCCGGATCGGGCTCTTTCCGGCCTGGATTGTCGTGCTTCCACTGCGCACGCTGGTGGTGTTCGACGCACCGCTGAGCAGGATGTTGCGCTATCCGCATCTCAGCGTCGCGCTGTGCGCCGTCAAGCGCCCCGCGCAAAGCGCCGCCTAGAGTAGAGGCGAGCGCGGCACCCCGTCTCGGTCCGCCGACCAACCGCAAGCATCCGATGACTCACACCCAGAGCACGCAGAGCACCTCTCCCGCGGGCGAGCGCGTCAGCCTCGTCCACGACTATCTGCTGGTGATGCGCGGCGCCGAGCGCACGTTTGCCGCGATCGCCGAGCTGTACTGGAAGGCTCCGATCTTCACCTTGCTCTACGACGAGCAGGGCACGAACGAGCGCTTTGCGGGTCGCTCGATCACCACCTCTCACCTCCAGCGCCTGGGCGCCGGCCAGGCCAACTTCAGGCGCCTGCTGCCGTTCTACCCATGGGCGATCGAGCGGCTGAGGCTGCCGGCGTCGGACGCGGTGCTGAGCAGCAGCAGCGCGTTCGCCCACGGCGTGCGCGTTCCCGTGGGCGCGGTGCACATCTGCTACTGCTACACGCCGTTTCGCTATGCCTGGTATGAGCAGGCCCGAGCGCTCGAGGAGACCTCGCCACTGCTGCGTGGGCTGCTGCGTGCGCAGCTGGGCCGCATACGCCGGTGGGACCTCGCAGCGAGCCGCAGAGTGGACGTCTATCTCGCGATCTCAGAGCTCAGTCGCGAACGGATCAAGCGCTTCTACGGCCGCGATGCCACGATCGTCCACCCGCCGGTGGAGACTCACCGCTTCACTCCCGGCATGCCCGGCGACTCCTTGCTGCTCGTCTCGGAGATCGTCCGCCACAAGCGTCTGCAGGTGGCATTGGAGGCCGCCCGGCGCGCGCGCGCGCCGATTCGAGTCGTCGGCTCCGGACCCGACCACGGCGCCCTCAGCGAGGCCTACCCGGAGGCGGAGTTCCTCGGGCGCACAGGCGACGAGGAGCTGGCCGAGCTCTACGCGAGCGCCCGCGCGGTGCTCGTGCCGAGCATGGAGGAGTTCGGGATCACCGCCGTCGAGGCCCAGGCGGCCGGGCGGCCGGTCATCGCGGCCGCCGCCGGTGGCGCCCTGGAGACGGTGCTCGACGGAAGGACAGGTCTGCTCGCGACGCTCGATGACGTCGACTCCTTCCAGCGAGCGATCGAAGGCATCGACGATCTCGACTTCGACCCCGCCCAGGCGGTGCGCAACGCCGAGCGCTTCTCGGTGGCCGCCTTTCGGCGACGCCTCTCGGAAGAGGTGACACGGGCGCTGCAGAGCCGCGCTCGATAGAGGCGGCGATCCTGTAGGTTGCCCGCAGTGCCTGTCAAATCAAAATCACTGCGCATAGCCTGGCTCGGGCCGGTCCCGGGCGGGATCTCGGGCGTCAGGGGCGCCGCTCAGGAGCTGCTGCAGGGACTGGCGGATCTCGGTCACCGAATTGACTGCTTTTTCCCCTCGGCCGGCCACCCGCTGCCACCCGAGCTCGCCGAACATAAAAACCTCACTTTTATATGGGGTACAAGTCGCTGGAAATGGGATCGGTGGTACAGCCGTACCAGAATCGGGGCCTTCGCTACGGGTCTGTACGCTCGCGGTCGCGCATCGGTGCGCCTCCGGCACGAGATCGCTCACCGCCACCGGCAGGAACCGTATGACTTGGTCTACCAGTTTTCGACCATCGAGACCCCCGCGATGCCGGCAAGGCTCAGGAGCTCGGTGCCACTCGTCATCCACCCCGAGACCCACATCGCCGGCGAGCTGAGGTGGCTGATCGCCGAGCGCCGCTTGAGCCTGCGCTGTCAGCCCGCCTACGTGGTGGCAATCGTGGCGGCGATTATGTCGGTGCGCGCGCTCGTGCAGAGATTCGCAATTCGACAGGCGAGCCTGCTCATATGCATCAGCAGTGTATTTCGCGATCACCTTGTTCATGACTACGGCTACCCCCTTGCGAACACCGTCGTCATCCCGAACCCGGTGGCGCTCGATCGATTTGCCGCCGTGCCAAGAGCGCTCGGTGAGCCGCCGACCGTGCTGGTGCTCGGCCGGATCTCCGTTCGCAAGGGCATCGAGGATGTCGTGGCGGTGGCGAGAACGCTGCTCGAACGCAACGCCGATGTCCGGATCCGCGTTCTGGGCGGTCCGAGTCTGTGGTCGGACTACACCAAGCTGCTCGAGGACCTGCCTGGCGAGAACGCCGAATACGCCGGCCGCGTCCCCGCCGCTGAGATACCGTCGGAGCTCGCTCGCAGCGACGTATTGCTGCAGGCGAGCAAGTACGAGCCGTTCGGCCTGACCGTGGGCGAGGCGCTGGCGGCCGGCGTGCCGGTGGTGGCGACCAGCGAGGTCGGCGCCATCGAGGGCGTGGACCGCTCGGTCATCGCCGAGGTGCGGCCGGGCGACGTCGAGGGTATGGCGAGCGCGATCATCGCGACGATCGCCGCCCTGAGGCACAACCCCGGGGAGATGAGCGCCGGGGCTCGGGCGCAGGCCGAGCGGCTGTTCGCGCCCGAGCTGGTCTGCGAGCGGATCTCGACCGCGCTCGACCGGCTCGTCGATGGCGCCCGGCGTGAATGCCTCGGCGACCCCGCCGAGAATGGCGCGGCCCGCGCCGACTCGCACCGCGCGGGCGCTCTGCGCGACTGACTCCCCCTCTGGACGTTTGATCGATTCACGCCGCGGGCCTCAAGGACCGCACGATCACGTCCGATAGGAGGAAAGACCCGGGTCGCCCCCAACCTACAGTCATGCTCCTCATCCTCATCCCAATCACCTGGCTGTCCGTCATGACGCTATTGGTGGCGGTCTGCCACATGGCGGCGCACGGCGACATGACGCTTCAGTCGGCCGCGGGGGCGCATTCGCGCCCGGCCGGAGCCGGCGACGGGCTGGTCGTCTTGGAGGATCGCCGCGTCCTGGCGCTTGGAGACAGGCGTCCCTAGCGCAGCCGTCCTCGGGCCGCCGGCGGCCCGCAGGCGCCGGTCGAGCCGACCACGACACCGGCTGCTGAGGAGATTGACCGGGCGTGACCGGGAGCATCGAGGCGACTCCCGCCGGTAACATCTTGCTGTGAACGTTCGCGGTCTGACAGGGATGATGGTGTTCCCGTGCCTGGTCGCGGTGATGAGCGCCTGCGCCCTCGCCGGCTGTGGAGGCGGCTCGACAGGCGCCGCGACGTCGGTCTCGGGCAAGGCCATCGAACACTCCGAACAGACCGAAGAAGCGGCTGCCCTGAAGCAGGAAGAAGCCACAGAAACGGCGAAAACCCGTGAACTGCTCTCGGCGGTGGAAGCCGAGAAGCGGGAAGAAACCGCGGAAGCCGAGGCCAAGAAGACAGAACAGACCGCGGCGGCCAAGGCGAAGAAGAGAGAACGAGCCGCCGAAGCCAGGGTCAAGAAGCGGGAAGAAGCAGCGAAGGCAAACGTCAAGTCCAAAGAAGAAGCCGCCGAAGCGGAAATCAAGCGCAAGCGCGAAGCGCTGTCCAAGACCAAGCAGAAGACCGTGGAAGAAAAGAAGCCCTCGACGGGGCCGCAGGTGACTACTACCTCGACCCAGCCGCAAGCAACGACGACGACGCCCCCGAAAGCGGCGGGCCAGTGACGCGCCGGCGAGACAGACGCGCAGGCGATCCGCCGGACGCCCGCAACCCTCCGCCAGGCGCCCGCAATCGTTCGCCGGCGGTTCTCCTCGCCCTGATCCTGGCGGTGGCAGCGTGCGCCGTGCCTTTCGCCGGCTGCGGAGGGACCTCGGCGCACAGCTCAAACCAGGAAGCGGAATCGGGTGCGGAAACCCCGGTGGTCGGTGAAGAAGCCCGGGAAGCCGAAGCCAAGAAGCAACAGGCGGCCCGCAGGAAGAAGAGCGAAGAATCCGAAGAAGCCGACATCAAGAAGAAACTGGAAGCCGTCAAGAAGAGGGCGCAGGCGGAAAGCACGTCAGCCGCCCACAAGCGTTCGGCCGCAGAAAAGAAGCACGCGACAGGCGAAAAACACACGAAAAGCACAAGCAAGCAGGGTGCGAAGAAGCCGAAGAAAGCGGGCAAGCCTGCGGGCGAAGACGCGGCGGAAGAAGCTGCTCGCAAGCAGTTCGCCTCCGAAGAAGCGCAAGAACAGGCTGCGTTCAAGAAACGCGAACGCGAAGAAGTCGCCAAGCGTTAGATTCCGCGCGCCGGATTGGCGTGCGGCCATCCCCCCCATCCACCGCCCGGGCAGGGCGGCAGAAGGTACTTTCAGAGCCCGCGGAGCCTGACGACGTGGGGAACTGTACGCAGCAGGATCTTGATATCAGTCCACAGTGACCAGTTGGCGATGTACAGGTAGTCGATCGCCACCATCTCCTTGAGCGGCACGCGCACGGGCCCCAGGATCTGCCAGGGGCCCGTCATCCCCGGAGTCAGCTCCAGGCGCCGGCGGTGCCATCCCTCGATGCGCCGGTCCTCGTCGACCACCAGCGGGCGGGGGCCGACCAGGCTCATCTCGCCCCGGATGATGTTCAGCAGCTGGGGCAGCTCGTCCAGGGAGCTGCGGCGCAGAAACCTGCCCACACGGGTCACGCGCGGGTCTTCGGCGATCTTGAAGAGCCCCTCATGCGCCTCGTTGCGGTAGCGCAGGGAGTCCTTCAGCATCTCGGCGTCGGCGCCCATCGTGCGGAACTTGAGCATGTGGAAGCGCTTTCCGTGCCGGCCCACGCGCAGCTGACGGAAGAGCACGGGGCCGGAGCTGTCGAGCTTGATCGCCACCGCGAACGCGATCATCAGCGGCGAGACCGCCAGCAGCCCGATCGACGCGCCGAGCAGATCGAACGCGCGCTTGAGCGCCGCCGAGGAGCGCGTGAGGTCGAAGCGCCTGACACCCATCACCGTCACCCCGTGCAGGTCGTCGAACTCGACCGAGGACCCCACCACCTCCAGCAGGCGCGGCAGCACGCTCACCCGCACCCCCACCGCCTTCATCGTGCGCACGAGGTTGAGCGTTTCGCCCCCGTCCACCTCCCCCTCCCATCCCGGCGCGACGATCACGCGGTGCACGTCGAGCGTCTTGGCCAGATCGCGGATCTCCGCGAGCCTCGGCGCGGAGAAGCTATCGGTCAGCCACGGGGCGGCCTTGTCGAGATCTAGCTGCGCGACCACCTCCGCCTTGACCCCGCCGTGAGCGCCCAGCTTCGAGCGGACCATCTCGATCGATCGCTCGTCGCCGATCAGCAGGCAGCGCTCGGCCGGACCCACGCGCAGCGCGTACGTTCTCGCCACGACGCGCGCCAGGATCAGCAGACAGCCCAGCGCCAGCCACAGGAACAGCGCCTCCCTGCGGTCCAGCGGGCCGGCGAGGACCACCCGGCCCCCCAGCCAGGCGACCAGCGTGCTCAGCGTGGCCAGCTGGAACAGCTTGGGCGCCTCGTCGAGAGTAGTCTTGCGCAGCAGCATCTCGTCGCGGTCGTACAGGCCCAGCAGCTTCGCCCCCACCAGCAGCAGCGGCACGCCGATCATGCTCTCCCACGTCAGATCCAGCGGCACCCGCCCCCAGGACAGCGCGACCGTCAGCACCAGCGCCACGACGATCGCGATGACGTCCGCCAGCAGCAGCGAGCGGCGAAACAGCGCGTCCCGGCGCATGCACGCCGCCGGCCCGCGGGCCTCGGCGATTCCCCCCGCGCCGCCCGGCGCCCGGCGCCAAGCCGCCCCACTCCTAGCGAGCCGTCGTACAGCGGAGGGCTCCATGGGACACCCCCCCGTGTCCCGCTTTCAGTCTCGACACCCATAGCGTCTCCCTGCCTCCTTGCTCGTCGCCGCCCGTGCCCCTATTGTCCTGCACCCCTCTCGAACAAATGTCGAGATTCCGTGACCAACACTTAAGTGAAGTGCGATCGACGTGTGGGTACTATAACGCGCCTCCTGCGCTTGTCAAGGGCTGACCGCTGGATTGCCCGCGGCCGGCGCAAAAGCGGCCGGACCGCCCTGCTTGCAGCGGCCCGGCGGCCCGATCGCGGCCGCCGCGGTCGAGTCGCTCGAGTCTGCGCTCGTCGAAGAAACGAACGGAGCGCGGGAGCGCGACCGCAGACCGGTCCACTCCCGCGCTCCGGTGAGGGCGAGACACCTCGGACGTACCGTCGCGCCGCGGGCGCGCCGGGTTCGCTCAGGCAGTTTCCTTGAATTCGATGTTGCCCTTCGAGGCTTCCACCAGCAGATCGCCGGCGTACTTGCCCTTTTCACCTTCGGACAGTTCGATGTCTTCGGCTTCACAGGCCCCGCCGCCTTCTTCTTCCCATTCGAGGCCGTGGCCCTGGACGTTGTTGGCGATCAGCAGTACGTGCTGTTTGCCCGTCGGATAAAGGGTCGTATTCGGGTTCGGGATTTCTTCTGTCAGGAACTCGGCGTCAGGATACAGGGCTAGCGGATCTTCAAAGGCCTTTTCGGGATATGTTCCTGGATACCAGTCCGTCAGGCATTTCAACCATTTCGTGAGCATTTCCACTTCTGTGCTGTCTTCGATCCACCCGCCGTAGTGATAGGTGAGCACCGCCCTGCCTCTTATCTTCACCGGCAACACCCGCCGCTTGATGTTCCCGAAGCTGAAGGGACCCCCTACGCATTCTTTGTAGGAGACCGCGAGCGTGAGAGTCGGCGACGCCGCACTCGTGACGCTGCCGGTCACCTTCGCCTGATTGCACGTCACCCTGAGTTTCCTGAACGCGAACTCTTGCGGGCCCACGCCGTGTCCCTTGAGCTTGATGGGCGGCGCCTTGCCTTCCTTCCCGCTGGCGAAGAATTCTCCAAGCGGCGCGATTTCGCCGGCCGATGCCGACGCTGCGCCGACGGCGCTTATGGCCAGGGCACCCACCGCCGCGAGCAGTCCAAACGTAATCCTGATCCTTATCGTTCTCATGTTCCGAGATTCTCCCCTTCTTGGTCTGGAGTCCGAGAGTCCGCTCCTGCACTGCTGCATCTCAGGTGCGTCATCCACATGTGCGCTTCCGTCTCACCCTCCCCCGGACCTCATCCCGGAGGACATGACCCGTGAGCATAGCATGGACGGGGGCGAACTGCGCTGGCACGTAGCGCCGGCGGCGTCCGCACGGGGGGCCGGGCGATCCGCGCCGGCGGCGGGGAGATATTCTTGCGATGTTGATGTCGATGCGATGTAAAAGAAAGACCGGGCCGCTCTGTCCTTGAGCGGCCCGGCCGGGTCCTGCCTTGCATCCGTGCTCGGCCACACGGCCGCGTCAGCGACCGTGAGCCGGCATGCGATATGTCTTACTTACGGGTGCGACACTTTGTAGCCGATTTCTTCGATGCCTGCCAGGTCTTTCACGAGGATACTGCTCGGCAGAGCTTCGTAGTCGACGCCCTTGGCTTCCTTGGCGCCGCCCTTCTTGTTGATCTCGTAAGACAGGTAGTTCTCGACGGTCGTCGCGAGCTTCTTGCCTTCTTCTATTGCGGCCGGTTCGGCAGTTTCACCGAAGAACGGCATGTAGTACTTGAAGGCGAGATCGTAGGTCAGGCCGCAGATCCCGTAGGCCTTCTTGGTTTCCGCCAGCGCGGTAGCGCCATTCCACAGATCCCGTGTCGTCGCGGGCGGGAATGGTTTGTTCGTCGCCGTATTGATGTACTCCGCCTTCTTGCAGTTGGAGCTGGCGGGCGCTTCCACGTCCCCGTCGGTCGACGGGTCTTTGTAGGTGTGCTTGCTGGCACTGTTCTCGAGCACGGCCCAGAACCGCGGTTTACCCGTCGGTTCACCGTTTTCGCCACCGCATGCGGTGGGATGTGCGGTGCACGTAGCCGAGAAGTAATAGAATTCACGGGCAACCGCCAGATCGGCATAGCCCAGGCTGCTCTGCTTCGTGCCCACTGTGTTCACGACGCCCGGGTTGCCTTCTTCGGCGGGCCGGAAGATGCCTCCGTAGTTGGGAGCCGCAACGGAATGCGCCGCCGGCCACCGCTGGTTTTCGCAGCCGGTGCTCGTCGTGTACCAGGTTTCACCGCCGGGTACCCCAACGCCTTTTGTACCGCCGGAGCATTCGTTATAGGCGCCTTCCCCTTCGAAGGTGCCAGGGTCGACCTGCGCGAGGTAGGCCTTGAAGATGTGCGTCGTGCCCGAGTGGTCATGACGCACGACCGGCGTGATGATCTCCTCTTCTTCCTGAGCGGCCGTCGCATCTGTTCCTTCGGCCACTTCTTTGACTACGCCGCCTTCTTCGTACTTGATGATGGCGCCTGCTTTGCTTTCGGTAGTGCCCGCGCAGCTGATGCTGTTACTGCCGTCGGTCTGAGTCGCGAGCAGACCCTTCCAGGTCGTGATCAGGCCGCGGTAGACGTCACCGACCGTTTTGCCGTCGAGCGACAGACGATGCGCCGCGGCTGGGCTGCTCGCCGTGCACCCTTCGGGCAGGTGCACGATCACCGCGACCGCGCCCTGAATGACCGGAATGGTCTCCAGCCAGCCTTCTTCTTCTGGGTTTGCCAAGAACGGAGACGACCCCAGCGAGGTGCCCGTCAATTCTTCTTCGATTTCTTTTTTCTGGGTCGGGTTGGGCGCTTCGTCGGTGCCGCAGAAGTCCACCGTCGTGTTCTTAACTTGGCCTTCGGCGCCGAGCGCCTTCAGGCACGCGCCGCTGCCCTTTGTCTTTACTGGGGTTTCTTTCTGGACATATGTGGCGGTCGGCGCGCCCGCGGCGGTGCATCCCGCCTTTCTGTTGACGTTGAATCCCTTGCCCGCCACCTGCCCCTCCCACACCTTCTGGACCGGGTTCTGGAACGTCGAACCCCAGCCGTCGATGCTTACGCCTTCGCACCTGCCATAGCGATCAGTTGTGTATGCGCTCGACGCGGCCGGCGCCACAGCGGCCAGCGCGGCGGCCGAGACGATGCACGCGGCCACACGGCGCGCGAATAAAGACGTCATGGTGTTGACTACCTCCTGGTTGCGATTCCGTTGCCAGCGCGGACCCTCGGCCCGCCGCGCGGGATTGCTTTCCCCGCTGGGGCGAAACACTCGCATCCGGGGATGCGCCTGAGGTTACGATCCTGTGCCCGCAAGCGGGCTTCACGGTTTGTTCACACGATCCGGGGGCACCCGTGAGTCCGTTTCACAGCCTGTTCACACGATTGACGGGCTGCGCTCGCATTGACGATTTCTTCACACACCGTTCACCGACATGGGAAACGGACCGCACCGCCGCCGTCGGCCGCCGTACGCGCGTCAGTGCTTGTGGGCGTGCGCAGGCTTGACCAGGCGCAGCGTCACGACCGTCTTGACCGTCCGCGTCACGCCCGCGACGTCGTGCGCCACGAGGGTGGCCTGTACGCGCAGCACACCGTGCGAGTGCGCCAGCAAGGCGCGAGCCGTCGCGGAGAGATGCAGCGTCACCGTCTCGACGGCGCCGCCGGCGACGTTGAACGAGCCGCTCCCGAGGGTCAGGATCTTCTTCTTGTGCACCGAGGCGCTGACGGCGGTGAGCGTGCGCAGGGTCGCCGTGCCGATGCAGCTCGACTGGCCGCTCGGGCACGTCACCTTGAGCTCGAGGGCGCCCGTGGAGCTCACCGAGATCGACGCGCCTGCGAGTTTTGCTTCGGGGTCCGCAGTCACCTGCACGCCGAGGTTCCCGCCTTTCCCTTGCTGTTCAGTGCCGCCGCCGGACGGTGGTGGTGGTGGTGGCGGCGGCGGTGGTGGCGGTGGTGGCGGCGGCGGCGACTGTTCAACGGCCAGGGTCGCGGCGGTCGATTCGGTCTGACCGGAGGAGTTTTTGAACACGGCACGGTATTCGTTGCCGCTCTCGCTCGCCGTCGTATTCGCCACCGTCAGCGTGTCGGTCGTGCTCCCCGTATCGGTCGTGTCGTTTACGAATTCGCCGCCACCTTTTCTCACCTGCCACTGCACAGATGTCTCGTTCGTCGCCGCGGCTTCGAATTTGGCGCTGGAACCTTCCACGACTGTGACAGACGCCGGGTTCTTGGTCACTTTGGGAGCTTTTGAGTTGGCTTTTACTTTTAGTCCCGTCCTGGTAACGGACACAGTGGGCTCTCCCAGGCAGTCCGTCTGGACCGTCTCGATGATTTCATATTCACCGGCGTGTTCAAAGTCATGGGCGAGACCCGGCTGGCGGTACTGATGACCGGTGGTTTCTTCTTTTTCCACTTCCCCGGTCGTCTTGTCCTTGAACTGCCATTTGGCGCTGAGCACGTCGGCGCCGTGCACGAATGACTTCACCGCCACGGTTTCGCCGGCGTTTACTTCGGTGGCGTTCGTCTCTTCGCCCACTTCGACCCGGGGCGTGCTGACGCTGGGCTGGCCGCACGCTTTCCCGCTGGGTCCGAACGCAAGCACTTCCACGAACGTTTCCCCACCCTCCGTCTCCGCGTTGAACGCCAGGGCCCGTTCGCCGCTATCGCCGGCGATGCGCAGGTATTGGGTATAACCGTCGGGGGCCAGCGAGCAGCTCGTCCGGGGAGCTTCGAGGCCGGCGCCCGTCCACCCCTGCTCCTTCGTTTCTGTGGAGCTTTCGGTGTAGTCGATGAGCGCCACTCCGGTCACCTGTTCTTCTCCGCCGCGTTCTCCCTGCATGATCCCCGCGAGCACATAGAACGTGCCCTTGCCGGGTTCTCCCGGCACGTATGACATCGAGCCGCCCTGCGGACCGTCCAGCCCTTCTGCTGCGTTCGATTCGAATTCGACCTCCTGTTGATGCTTGGAGAATTCGAGGCTCGGCGCTTCGCTGCCCAGGGTGAACATGCGCTTGGGGGTCGACGCCACCACGCCGTTGCCCGCGACGACCAATTCTTCGTTCGTTTTGAACGCTTCTGTCTCGTGTTCAGCCGCCGGCACTTCCCAGATTTCGCCGGAGGCTCCGTGCTCCTCGACGTACACCTTACCTTCGGGCGTCGCGATCGGTGAGGACGGAAATTCTTCGCTGCCCTCCCCGTCTCCCACTTCCCCTTTCGCGCCTTTGCGGCATTCTTCGCCTTCTTTGAAGTTTTCGCCTTCGTCGAGGCAGTTTTTCTCGTCGAGATAGCGGGGGCCGAGCTCACCTTCGTCCGCTCCTTCGGTATGGACGCGCTGCACGACGGCGTGAAGTTCTTCTTCTTCTTTCTTCGTGCCTTCTTCCTGCTGCGCTGTGATGAGCAGGTCGTGAGGGGCCTTGGGTTCGACAGCGATTCCCGACGGCAGCAGGAGCGGCGCTTTTTTGTTCTTCGAGGCGGTCGAGAAGGGCTCGAAGCGTTCCTGTGAGGTGAGCAGTTTTTCTTCCCCCAGCTTTTCGCCTGCAGCCGCCGTCGAGAAGCTGTACAGTTCCGTCGCCACGGGAAGTTCTTCGTCCACTTCCCCGGTCACCTTCACGCGTTCGTCGACCACGAGCATATAGACGTGTTCGTGGCCCGGTTCACCGCCGACCGCCAGCTGCAGGCTTTCGACTTCTGGCAGTGCTTTTTTGACTTCAGGCAGCAGGACCCGGTTTTCGGCGAGGAATTTGCCCGTGGCGTTGAACTCCTGGATGCGCGCGTAGTCGTGGAATTCTGTTTTTTTGCCGCTTTTGACTTCGCCTTCGTACTCGTCGGCGATGAAGAAGTCGCCCGTGGCCGGGTCGGCGGCAAAGCCATGCGCTTCTGCGGGGCCCGCGACTTCGCCCGGCATGCCGCCTTCTCCCAATTTGATCGTGCCCACCCGCCCGAGCGCGCCGTATGCGGCCCCGGCGCGGGGGGGATTCGCGAGCACAGCGACCAGCAGGCTCGCCGCGGCGAGCGCGAGCAGCAAAATGCGGCGTGTATGGCAACGGGCTGCGGTCATCGATCGGGGTCCCACGCGCGAAGGCTCGCTGATCGCCGACCCGCTCGTGTTGCCAGCGTGTGAACGGGTTGCGAACGCTCGGGCTCAGCGCCTGCGCTGTGAGCCAGAGGCCATCCGCCGCTGGGAACGCATGCTCGACAGCGTCGCCGGCGCGACGCGCAGCTCACGCCGCCCGCGGCGCGGACGCCGGCGGATCGAGGCGCCCGCGAACGCCGCGAGGAGCACGATCCCGAGGACGTAGACAGGTGAGGGCTCGTGTTCGGGGGCGCGGTAGGCGAGCGCCTGGTTGGAGACCGACTCGGTGGCCTCCTCCTCCTCCTCTTCCTGTTCGGCCATCTCCACCGGCGAGGTGACCGCCGAGGTGCCGCTCGGGGGCGTCGGGCGCGCCGGCGTCGGGACGGGCGGAGGCACGAACGCGAGCACCGGCGTGACCGGCGCGGGCGGCAGGAAGAACGGCGCCGGCGTGGCGCGGCTCGGCGGGGGGGGCACGGCAGCCGGCGGCGGCAGCGGGACGGGCACAACGGGCGGCGCCCCCGCGGGCGCGGATCCGGCCGGCGCCGGCGCGGGCGCCGGGGGAGGCGCGGGTGCGGACGCCGACGAGGCGGCTGCGAGCAGGTGCTTCTGCGGCACGGTGCCGCACGGCTGGCGCACGCTGCCGGCCTGCACGGTCACCGGCAGCGAGGACTTCAGCCCGCCCGTTTCGATCGTGACGACCGTCGTGCCGTGGAAGTACGGGCAGAACAGCCCCGACTGTTCGCGGGGTATCGCTTCGCCCCGTTCGTTCACCAGCTGGCCGTTGACTTCGCCGACAGGTTCGTCGGGAATCGGTTCGCCTTTGGCGTTCTGCAGCACGGCAAGCGGCTGGCTCGCCGCCGCCCTGTTGTGCTCGACGAACTGCCCGACTTCTTTGTCCGAGGAGGCGAACGTGTATTCGGGGAACAGCCCGCTGGCGCATTCCCTGCCGACGCATTCCTTGGGGATCTGGATGTAGGGATCTTCTTCGGGTTCGTCGTTTTTGGCATTCGCATGAGAGCCCGCGCGGGGACGCCGCGCGAGCGCTTCGAACAGCGCCGGCGCGCTGCGGCGCAGCAGCGTCCCGCCCTTGGCTTCGAGCGCGAGTTCGCCGATCACGGGGATCAGCCGCGCCGTGACCGGCGCGCGGTTGCCGCCCGGCTCGCGGGCGCCGACCTGCGCCAGCAGGATGCCGCCGGCGCCGTGGAAGTCGCCGCCCTGCTGCGTCAGGACGCTCGCGTAGCCGAGCGTGCCGGAGCCGAAGGCGGGGACCTTTTCCGCGCCCCAGCGCAGCGGCCTGACGACGTTTTCTTCCGGGGAGTCATAGAAGTACGCCGATGCTTCGCCGTCTTCGAGCGCCCTGGCGACTTCCTTGGCCTGCACCTGGTTGGCGGCGAGCTGCGCGTTCAGGTCGGCGCTGCCGAGAACGATCGCCGGCGTCCGGCTCGCTCTGGCGTTGGCGAGCTGGCCTTCCAGCCACGCCAGCTGTCCCTGGTCGACTTCGCCGGAGTCGTCCAGGACGATCACGCGCACCGTGGGGCCCGTCCCTTCGGAGAGGAACGAGTAGTAGGCGGTCTGGCAGCCGACCGTCCCGTCGCATCCCTGTTCACCGGCGTCCGCAGCGGAGAGCGCGGCCTGCGGAAAGCCGGCGAATGCCTGCGCGAACGTCGCCTCTGCGCCGTCGCTTTCGGGACGCGCGGCGAGGTCCTGCCGCGCGACGGCCGCGTAAGCGGGGGCGAGCGGCGGGCTGGGCGCGAGGATCGAGGCGGTCTCTTCGAGCTCGCGGGCGAACGGGATCGGGAGCGAGCGCGACCCTTCGACCAGGCCTTTGGTGACCGAGGGGCCGGTGTACAGGAAGGCGCGCACGCCGATCCGGCGCGCGAGGCCCAGCGCCGCCGTCAGCCACACCTGCGGGCCGACGCCGGCGCGCGCGCGAGCGGCGCAGGGGTCTTCGCATTCCGCGTGCCCGCCGACCGCGAACGTCGCGTCCTCGGGGTCCAGCGCCACCGTCGCCTCGCCCAGGCCCAAGGGCGCCGAGCCTTCGGCCGGGTAGCGCTCGATGTCGCCGGTCTGCAGGCCTTCGCTGCCCTGGCTGCCGCCGACCGCCCAGCCCTGCGTGCCTTGCGCGTCGACCAGCACCGCCAGGATCGGATCGGGCCGGTAGGGGAGGTCCTGGCCGGTGTAGCCGCCGGGCGGCTGCTTGACCGGGTCCAGTTCGTGGCTCTCGTCGCTCCAGCCGGTCGCGGTCTGGCGCAGCAGGACCGCACCGGCAGCGCCGGGGCTCTGCTCGCCGACGGGGGGGTAGAGGTCCGGCGGGGACCCCGGCGGCGCCGGCTCCTGCAGCGCGAGGCTGGCGACGCCGCCGCCCGCGACGAGCGCCCGCAGCGCCCCCCCTTCGCGGAACAGCGCCAGCTGACCGCCGTCCGAGGGCAGCGGCGTGGGCGTTTGGAGCCAGGGGGCGCCCGCCTGCTGGCGCTCGTATAGGCGCGTACCTCCATTGCCGGTCGCGGTGAACGCGGCGCCGCCGTCGGGCAGCCCGGCGACCTCCTGCGGCACCCCGATGCCGATCGCCCGTTCGGCTTCTTCGTCCACCTGCCAGCCGGAGGTTTCGTTGACTTTGACGAGCAGACCGCCGACGAACCGGTTTTCGTTGAGGTTGACCTGCCTGCTGAAAGCGACGATCGCCTCCGAGCCGGCGAACGCGATCGAGGTGAAGGCGGCCCCCTGGACCTGAGCGGGAAGCGCCGTTTCTTCGGTCCAGGTCTTGCCGTAGCGCAGCAGCACTCCCCCGAGGCCGACTTCGCTCGACCCCACCGCATAGCCGATCGCCGGGTTTTCGGGATCGAAGGCGATGCCGAGCAGGTTGCCGCGGAAGTTCAGCGGCGTCGCGGGGTCTTTTTCCCACAGGCCCGTTTCCCCCCGCCACAGCCACATCTGGCCGTGATCGCCGACCGCGTAGGCGCGCGCCGTGGTGGGCCAGGCGACAGCGCGCAGCCGCACGTTGCGTTCCACCCGCTCGCCCGGGCCGAACAGGGTTTCGGGCAGCCAGCCCTCGCCCGGCTCATAGCGCGCGACCGCGCCTTCGGTGCCGACGGCGAGAGCTTCGCTCGAGAGCGCCCCCACCGGCGCGCCCGGCTGGGGGGCGATCGCCAGCAGCGGGTGGCGAAAGGGTGTCGGCCAGGGCGTGAGCTCGCTGGGCGCCGGTTTGGTGGTCAGATGCACGGGCGGGCCGCTCTCGCCGAGCCAGCCCTCGGTCGGTTCGGAGAAGGCGGCGCCGAGCTTAGAGCCTGGATCTTCGAACTGTTCCATGCCGCCGCCGAGGGCCAGCACGCGTGTGAACGATTCGCCTTCCAGGCGCAGGCTAACGCCTTCGGGCAGCCCGGTGATCACGCGCTCGCCGTAGGTGGTCCCGTTCGCCCAGGCGATCGAGCGCGAGTAGCCGTTCGGCAGGGCTTCGGGCAGCTCATGCGCGCACGGCGGCGTCCCCGCGGGCGCGGTCTGCGGCAGCTCACACCAGCTGGAGAGCACGCTGCCGGCGGCGGCGCCCGCCGGCGCGGGCTTGAAGAACACGGTCGTGGACGCCGGTTCGCTGACTTGGACGTCCGCGCGTTCGCCGTCGATCCATACGCCTTCGCTCGTCACTGTGAGGACCTGGCCCTTGATCTTCGGGGGCGAGCCGGCGCCGGGCACCGTGAAGGGCTCCGGTTCGGCGCCCTGCACCGGGACTGTCAGCGGGTGCGCCTTGCCGTCGCCCGCCGCGGCGCCCAGGGCGACGGGCTGCCAGCGCCATTTCCCGGCAACTTGCATGCGGCGAAAGAGCGCCACGGCGCCTTCGGGGTAGGAGCTGTGCTGGGCCAGCTGGGCGAGCAGCCACGCATTGGTCGGCGAGCTCGCACCGAGGGCCAGCACGCGCAGGCTTTCGCCGCTTTCCGTAGGCACTTCGAGCGGCTCGCTCGTCCATTTCTGGCCGTCCCAGTGCAGCACCTGATCCTCGACGGCCGGGCCGCCGAGGAGGTTGACGGGCACGACGAGCGCTCCCATCTGCCCGTTTTCTTCTTCCAGCGGGGCGATCAGTGGAGCGCGCAAGGGACTGAAGAGCGCTTCGTCTTCCTTCAGCACCGGTTCTTCGCCTGCTTTCGGTTCTTCCCCGTCCGCCGCTTTTTCCACGGGCTTGGTTGCTTCGAATTCGCCGCCGGACCCGCGCACGAGCACGACCTGCCGCGCACCTGTTTCACCCGCCAGCACCCCCGCGCCCCTGGGGGTCATCTCGCCGAAGAGCGGGCCTTCACCCTCGGGGTGAAAGCCTGCGGGCAGCACCTGGTCGATCGTCCAGGAGCCTTCTTCCCCGCCTGGTCCCGGGTGCTGGTAGTAGCGCACGAGCGCCTTGCCCTGGGCAGTGCCGCCGACGCCCCACGTCTCGTAGCGACCGGGCGCCCCCGGTTCTTCGGGGGTGGCCCCGATCAGCGTGACTTCCCTCGCCGGGACCGAGGCGTCGGTCTGGGGCGTCGTGGCTTCGGCCGGGGGAAAGGGACCCAGCGCAGAGGCCGTCGGGGCCGCTCCCGGCACAGACAGGGCGCCGGTCAGGATCAGCGCCCCGGCGAGCACGAGCGCACCCGCGAGCGCGAGCGGAGCCGGCCGCACGAGCGCCGCGACCGTACGTTCCCACAGCCCCCTCAAGGCAGCGTTCCGAACCCGGTGAAGGAGGGCACCTGCGGGAGCACCATGAGGCCGGTCGTCTCGGTGTTGGACCCGGCGCCGCCGTGTTCGGGCCCTCCCACGGTTGCTTTGACCGTGGTGGTCGGCAGCGGCGCCAGGGCATGCGTCTGCAGCGAGAGCTTGGTCGGCCACTCGCGCGGGTTCAACCGCAGCAGCAGCTTGCGGTAGCCCGCCGCGAACGTATGCATCGGGGTGCTCGCCACGACCTTCCTGCGGCGCTTGGCGAGCAGGCGCACGCGCGCCTTGACGGCGAGGTGAAAGCGCAGTTCGAGCGTCGTCCTTCCAATCAGGCGGCTGCGCAGGTCCGCGAGCAGCGGAACGCTCACCTTGGCTTCGACCGGCGGGGCTTTCTGTTCCGCGAACGTGCCGCCGTAGTCGGGGGGTTCTTCGACCTGCCCGGAGTTGTCGGGGGGCGGGGCGTCGGGGACCACCTGCGGCAGGCCCTGGTCGGGCGGGCGGTAGGTGATCAGGCCGGTGAAGTATTCGCCTTCGTCCGGGTCCCTGGGCAGGCTCCGTTCACCAGCGGGTGCCAGATGGAACAGCCAGCCCTGCGTGGTCGCAAGCCAGCAGTCTTCGGGCGCTGGGCAGATGAGGCTCGCGGCGGGCCCCTTGGGGCCGATGCCCTCCTGCTCTTCCTCGTCGGAGGGGAGCGTGCGCTCTTCGCCGACCACGCCTTCCGCAGACACGTGCACGAGCACCGCGCGCGCCTGTGGAGCCCTGCCCAGGGGCGAGGAGAGCGCGAGCCACGCGCCCCCCCCGCCCGGTTCCGCCGCGATCGCGCTCACGACCGCGCCCTTCGCTTCGCCTCCGAGAAGTTCTCGTTCTTCGGAGCGCTGTTCCGCAGGGAGGATCGCGCCCAGCGGGTGCTGCGGGCCGATCAGCTGGGTCCATTCGCCCTTGACGTCGCGCGCAACCGTGACCTGCCCCGCCTTGTGGAGCGGTTCGACCGGTTCCGAGCTCACCCCCGCGGCCGCCCACAGGGCGCCGTCGGCGGCCGAGAGGTGCAGGTAGTCCAGGGATTTGGCGGGCTCTTCGGATTCATACAGAGCGCCAAACGGCACTTCTTCGGGTTCGATCAGGGGAGAGACTCCTTCAGGGTTGATGCGATGGAGCACCGGTGTGAGGGGTTGCTGTTCGGAGACGCGATCGGTGCTGGAGATGCGCACGCTCTCATACAGAGCCCCTTCGAACGCGCGCATGTCCTCGATCGCGTGCCCTTCGCCGAGGTACGGTTCGTTTTCCAGCGAGCTCCCGTTCCAGTGCAGGTGAAAGGCGCCGACCTGCGGTTCTTCCAGGGGGTCGCCGGCGAACCAGCAGTCGGTGGAGCTCAGGCACGCGGCCGCGTGCATCGCCTGGTAGGAGTCCGGCTGGTCGGCGGGATGCGCGTAGGAGGCGAGCACTTCGCCGTGGGCGAAGTGACAGAGCGTGTTGTCCTGCAGCGGCACTTCGCGTTCGGAGCCGCCGCCGATGATTTCGTTGGCCTGTCCCGCGCGCCCGTCGGAGACGGTCCAGAATTCGCCCGGCCCGGCCCAGGCGATGCGCCCGTCGGTGGCCCCGCAGACGTCGGAGAGCTCGTGCCATTGCACTCCGTTGTAGGCCCACACGCCGGCCGGAACCGTGGGTTCCTCACCGGCGGTTATCAACAGACCGCGGTTCGGCGCCCAGAACTCGACGTCGCCGATTTTGCCCAGGCCGACCGGGAATGTGGAGCCCGCGGGGATCGGCTGTTCCAGGCCGCTCCACGTCGCTTCCGCCGCCGCGGCGGGCACCGGCCCCGCGAGGGTCCAGGCGCCGGCCAGGAGCAAGGCGCCGGCAAGGACCGCCGACACGGCGGCGGCCGCGGCTGCGCGACCGCGGATCACCGGCCCGGCCTCCGCCGCCGGTCGGTCGCCGCGCTGTGCTTTCGCGGACGGCGCTTGGGATGGATCGTCCGGTGGAACGTCACCTCGATCGACTGGTGCAGCGCGGGATGGCCGGATGCGGCGAAGGTGAGGCTGACACCCGCCGAGAGGCCCCCGCCGGCTGACGCGAGCGCCGCGTAGGGCTTGGCGAGCGTCAGCGTCAGCACGACCAGTTCCCCTGCGCCGGCGCGCGCGAGCCTGGCGGCGGTGGCGACGGTGCGCGTGAGGATCCGCTCGCGGGTGTGTGTCGCGCCCCGCCCGCGGACGGCGCGTCCCGTTCGGCTCGTGCCGCCGCCGGGGCCACCCTTTGCCGTCCGGGCCGAGGACCTGACCAGCACCGAGCCGCGCGCATCCGCGCGCAGCGTTCCCGGCCCGGGAGCCTGCACGTAGAGCAGCACGCTCCCGTCCGGGCGCGCGAGCGCGGTAACCCCGAGCTGCCATGCGGGCACGATGACGGGTTCGCGCGCCGGCGATATGTCCTGCGGCGTGGGCAGCGCGCTGAAGGTCCTGCGTTCGACCACAAACGCGTCGCTGCCGTCGAGGGGGCCGGCGGGCGGCGTGTTCCCGTCGCCGAACACGAGGTTTGAGGCGGTCGAGGAGAACGCGATCAGACCGCCGTCGGAGAAGGAGGGCGACTGCGCGCCCTCGGTGTATTCGGTGCAGTACACGTCTTCGCCGCCACCGCACTGCAGCAGCGATCCGTGCGGCTGGAAGCTCGGGCCGCCTTCGTAGCCGTGCGTGACCTGCGTGAGCGTGTCGTCGCCGAGGTCGGCGTCGAACAGCTCGCTCTCGCCGGGCACAGCCGCGGGAGCGCTGACGTACGCGGGCGAGCCCAGCGGGAACTCCGTGCGCCTGGTGGTGAAGGCGACCTGGCCGCCGCCGGGGGAGATGTCGAAGTCGGTGATCGGGTCCGCGGTGGCGTCGCCCACGCCGGCGATCTCGGTCACCGGCGTGAGCGCCTGCACGCGCGTGAGCCCGGGGTGCATGTCCGCGACGTAGAGGTCGGCGGCCTCACCTTCGTAGGTTTCGCCGAAGCCCAGGCCGAGCGCGATCGGCAGCGCCGAGGCGGCGAACGCAACCGTGTAGCCGTCGGCGCTCAGCCGCGGCACGAAGTCGGCTTCGCCGGAGTCCGATTCGCTCCATATCCCGCGGGATTCGCTCTCCGCCGCCAGCCCAACGCGGAACGGGCCCTGGCAGGGGTCTGCGGCCGACTGGGCTTCCACGGATGGCAGCGCGCGCTCGCCGCTCGCGGCGCAGGCCGGGTCGGCCGGATCAGAGCCGCCCGTCACCCGCTCGGTGGGCGTCTGCGAGCCCGGCGCGATGCGCCGCCACAGCGGCTCAGTGTACAGCGGGGATGGAGTTTCCTCGGGGAGCATTCGCACCTGCTCGCCGACGTCCTCTCCCAGCCACGCGACGGTCGATCCGTCGGCGCTGATCGAGGCGCCGGGCGGCGGGCTGCCCGCCCATTTGCCGTTGGCGGGAGTCGCGCGGAAGGCCGATCCTGCGCCCGGGTAGACGGCGCCGAACGTCCTGCCGCCTTCCTGCGTTGACACCGGTTCTTCGGTCGTCTGGCCATCGAGCGGATCGTATGCTCCGCTGACGAGCACCGTTTGCTCGCTTTGCAGGTAGCGAACGGCCACCTGCAGCGGGGGGGTGTGGGGGCCGGCGAGATTCGACGCGGCAGTGGTCACGAATGCGACCTCGAGCCCCTGTTCGCCCTCGCCGAGCGCCGAGCGCCCGGTCGCCTCCGAGCCGTATCGCCGCTCTTCCAGTTCCGGTTCGGCGTATTCGTAGGTGAGGCCCTTGGCCGAGCCGTTGACCGCGGAGACGAGGAGGTACTCCGGTTCTCCGGGCCCGGGTTCCATGTCCCGCACCCACACGTTCGGCCCGGTGGTCTCGTCTTCGGGCACGAGCTCTTCGGTGCTGGTGAAGCTGATGTAGCGCCCGGTTTCGCTGATCGAGGGCAGCTCGGCGTCGCCGCCGGCCACCGGTTCGATCACGCCCGTGGCCAGGTCGCGCCGCCACACCCCCGTGACGCCGCCGAACGAGCCGTCGAAGGCGACGTAGCGCCCGTCGCCGGAGATCGCCGCGTCGTGGGCGTATTCGGCCTGCTGCGGCGCACCGCCGCCCAGAGACCCCTCGGAGGCCAGCGAGATCGGGCCAAAGACGTCAGCGTTTGCCGGCGGCGGGGCTGACGCCGTAAGCAGGGCCGCGGCGAGCGCGCACGCAAGCCCCGCCGCCGGCAGGGGCGATCGCGCCGCGGGGACTCGCCACCCGAGGCGCCACCCCAGGCGCAACCTGCGCACGCGCGCGGTCATGGCGCGGTCCCGCCTCATCCCACGCTCACCCAGCGACTCACAACGCCCGTGTTGCCGAGCTTGTCGCGGACGCGCACGACGACACGATAGACCCCGCCGCGGGCATAGCGGTGCACGAAACGCTTGCGCCCGCGCGCGCTGTGGCCGTCGCCGAAGCTGACCGTCACGTCGTGGAGATCGATCCCGGTGTAGGGGTCGTGGATGCGCACGCTGACACCCGTGCCGTGCTGGACGCGCGCGATCTCGACCAGCGGCGCCTGGCCGTCGATGAGCAGAGTGGATGGCTTGGAGAGCGTCGACTGACCCTCGATGTCGGTCGCCAGCAGCTGCACACGATTGCGGCCGGATCCCAGACCGAGCGGATCCAGGTGCAGGCTCGACGCGTTCGCGGGCGTGACCTGCCGGCGGCCGTCGAGCACGACCGTGTAGCGCAGCGGCCCGTCGGCGCTGACCGCCGGCTGCCAGCTGACGAGCGCCTGCGTGGGCTTGACCCAGCCCTTCGGCACGCTGAAGACCAGTTCGGCCGGCGGCGCGGTGGCCTGGGCGGCGACGATCGCGGCGTTGCCGAGCGGCCCCTGGCGCCAGGCAATCAGGCCGTCGCCCAGCCCCGAGCGGCCGACCGCAAGTTCCGCGACTTCGCCGCCGGCCCCGCCGCTCACCAGGCCCGTCTGCACGGCGCCGCTGGGGAAGTCCTCGCGCACGCCCACCGCCGGGTCGCCCTGCGCGTCGGCGCTCGGCCACGCCGAGACGCCTCCCCCCTGCGGATTCATGACGCTCGCCGAGGCGGTTTCCGAGCCGGCGAACGGCGGACCCAGCGAGAGCGTGGCCGTCAACCCTTTGTCGTCGCCCTCGATCACGCGCGGCACGCCACCGCAGTCGTACAGCAGCCGCAGGTCTTCCTCTTCGTCGATGTCAATGCTCGGCGGTCCGATCGACGCGCTCTCTCCACCCGGCACCGCGTTGTCGGCGATGCTCGCGCCGTCGAACTCCGCGCCGCTGCTCGATTCTCCGTTGGGCAGGATGTTCAGGAAGATGCGCGGTCCCGGCAACGAGGAGCCGGGCCCCGCGCTCTGGCGGTAGGCAACGTCGGCCTGCCCAAGCCACGAGACGGCCACGCTCGGCGCGTCGGCGTCGTCGCCCACCGGAGCTCCGTCGAAGGTGCTCGATGAGACCGGCAGCACGTAGTCGAGCGTGCTTCCGAACAGGCGCCTGGCCCAGATGCGCGCGACGCCTTCGATTTCCGGCTCTTGCCAGACGACCACCCCGTTGCCGGTCGGGCCGATCGCCACCTGCGGCGCGTTGGTCGTCGTGGGCGAGCGCATCCCGACACCAGGGTCGCGGTTGATCGCACCGAGGTTCGACCAGCGCTGGCCGTCGAAGTGCGCGACGCGCACCTGCTCGACCACATCGCCGGTGTGCAGCAGCGCGACGCTCGTGTTGTTCGGCTCGACCACCCTGTAGACGACGTCGGCCTGGCCGGTCGAGCTGACCGCGAGGTCGGGGCTCGTGCCGGTGGCTTCTTCGATGTCGGGGTCGACGATCATCGCCTGGCCGAAGCGTTCGCCGCCTGAGCCGAGCTCCGCCGCGAGCAGCTCGTACACCGGCTTGCCGTCCCTGGTGGCGAACGGCGTCGCCCACACGACGATCAGCTCGCCGCCTTCGGCCGCGCCGATGCGCGGCCAGCTGGCTGCGTAGGGCTCCTGGCAGCCTTCCCCTTTTTCTTCCCGCTTTCGTTCTTCTGTCCGTTCTGCCGAGGACGAGACCACCCGGCAGGTGTCCACCTGGATCGGCGCCAGCCAGCGCCCTAGCACATAGCGCGAGACGAACACGTGCGCGACCCCGTCGACGCGCTTGAGATATACCACGCCGCCCGTGCCGTCTGTGGCCATCGCCACGCCGCCGAAGCCGACGATGTCCTCGCTCGGGCCGTCGATCGTGGTCGCCGGCAGGATCACGGCGCGTGCCTGCTGAACATGGACCGCGAGGAACGTCACGGCGATGGCAAGCAGGGGCACGGGCACGCGCCACCGGCGCGCCCGGAGAAGCTGACTCGGCCCGGCTGCGACGCTCATCATCGAGTGGCAAGATAGACGCCACAAGACCCCACCGAGCCGGTCGAAGGGCAGGCTTCACAGAAAGATCACGAGTTGGTCACAAGAACGGTCGGGTCCACCGGCCGCTCGGCCCTCAGGGTCGATGAGGTCGCCCCTCAGGATTCGGATTTGTTCAGCGCGCCGGGCGTCTTGTTGTAGGCGCAGCGGAAGTTCTCGGGGTCGATCACCGGCTCGGAGCCGGCGAACCCGCCCTTGTTGCAGTTGTCGTACACGGTCACGTACTGCAGCGATTCCGGATAGGGGTTGGCGGGCAGCGGGATCGGGTTGGCCTGGCCCTGGCGAGGGTCGCCCGTCGCTCCTTCGCTGACACCCTCGAACCCCGCGGCCGCCGAGCCCGCTTCGGTCGTGACCAGCGTCGAGCTCATCTCGCGTTCGTCTTTCAGTCCGCGCGTGGGGTCGAGGTTGATCGTGGCGGTCAGCTGCGAGTCGTGGATCATGGACTCGAGCTTGATCTGAGCCGCCGCGCCGATCAGTTCGCGAGGCCGAGGGCAGCCACCCGCCCGCTTCCTCGCACGTCTTGCTGGCCCACATGAAGTTGTTCTTGCCCACGTCCGCGTTGGTCAGCGGGTAGACCGTCGTTTCCATGCACCAGCTGCCCGACGCTGATCGATGTCGGGCGGACAGGTCCCTTCCAGCTGCGCCGCGGTCTTGCCGCCCACCTCTCTGGCGTTCTTGACCGTGGGGATCGCCGAGGCTGGGAATTTCCTGTTCTTGCCGAGCAGCAGGATGCCGCCGGCGTGCGGCTTGGTGCTGACCGGGTGGCCGGCGAACGCGCTGATCACCGCGTGGCGGGCGGCGTCCGCCAGCCCGGTGCTCGAGAGCACGAGCGCGATCAGCGCGACGATCATCGCCGGCGAGGGCAGGCGCGGCCTCATGAGGTCTGCTTGGGGTCGCGTCGTGCGGGCGGGGTGCGGCGGATGTCGTGCAGCTCCTCGAGCGTCACCTCCTGGACCGTGGACAGCACCGCGTCGAGCGCGACCCCGGAGAGGGTCTCCTGCTCGAGCAGGGCGGCCGCGGTCTCCTCCACCGTGTTCCAGTTGCGATCGAGGATCGCCCCGGCCCGCGCCTCGGCGTCGCCGACCAGGCGCTCGACCTCGTTGTCGATCAGGTTCAGCGTCTCCGGCCCGACCGAGCCGAGGTCCTGCAGGGAGGCGCCGAGGAACACCTCGCCGCCCTTCTCGCCGATCGTGACCAGACCGAGCGCCTCGGACATGCCGAAGGAGGTGACCATGCTGCGCGCCAGGTTGGTGGCCGCGTGCAGGTCGTCGTTGACGCTGGTCGAGACGTGCCCGAAGGCGATCCGCTCGCCCGCGAGGCCGGCCGCGATCACGATCAGCTGGCGCTGCAGGTCGGGCTTGCTCATGATCGATCTGGTCGCGGTCGGAGAGCATGTGCGCGGCGGTGCCGAGCTGGCGCCCGCGCGCGACGATCGACAGCTTGCGCGTGGAGGCGGTGTGGCCCAGCGCGTCGGTCACCACGGCGTGAGCGGACTCGTGGATCGCGATCAGCCAGCGCTCCTCCTCGGTGAGGATGTGGCGTTTGGCCGGGCCGGCGACGACGCGGTCGATCGCCTCCTCCAGCGTGTGCCTGGTCGATCTCCGACGCGGCCGTCGCGCACGCTGAGCAGAGCCGCCTCGTTGATCACATTGGCCAGCTCGGCGCCGCTGAAGCCCGGCGTCTGGCGCGCCACCTCCTCGAGCGACGCGTCGCGCGCCAGCGGACGCTTGCCGCCATGCAGGCGCAGGATCTCGATGCGCCCGTGCACGTCGGGCACGTCGATCACCACCTGGCGGTCGAAGCGACCCGGGCGCAGCAGCGCTGGATCGAGGATGTCCGGGCGGTTGGTGGCGCCCATCACGACCAGGCCGCCGTCCCCGCCGAAGCCGTCCATCTCGACCAGGATCTGGTTGAGCGTCTGCTCGCGCTCGTCGTTGCCCTGCCCGATGCCCGCGCCGCGCTTGCGCCCGGCGGCGTCGAGCTCGTCGATGAAGATGATCGCCGGCGAGGACTTGCGGGCCTTGCGGAACAGGTCGCGCACGCGCGCCGCCCCAACCCCCACGAGCGACTCGACGAAGTCCGAGCCCGACACCGTGAAGAAGGACGCGTCGGCCTCGCCGGCCACCGCCTTGGCCAGCAGCGTCTTGCCCGTGCCCGGCGGGCCCACCAGCAGCACGCCCTTGGGCGCCGCCGCGCCGACCTCCAGGTACTTGGACGGGTCGGCCAAGTAATCGCGGATCTCGCGCAGCTCGGCCACGGCCTCGCCCGCGCCCGCGACGTCGCCGAAGGTGATCTTGTCGCTCGTTCCCTTGCCCTTCTTGCGCCCTTTGCCGGTGAACTGCGAGAAGCCGGCGATCCCGCCCGCCGCGCCGCCTTCCCCGCCCAGGCGCATGAACAGCGAGAACAGGCAGACCAGCAGCAGGATCGGGATGAGGAACTGGACGATGATCGTCTTCGTGCCCTTGCCAGACTGCTGATCGACCGCGACGTTCGCGCCGCTTTCGTCGAGTTCGCGCAGCAGCTGCTGGGTCAGCGCGCCCGAGGCGGGATAGGAGGCCCACAACAGGCGAGGCACGACGACGGTGGTGGCACGACCGGCGCCGGAGACGATGCCGGGGACGGAGATCGAGGCGCCGATCCTGGTCGTGACCTCGACGCGGTTGTCGTGGTCGAGCAGCAGCGCGTTTGAGATCTCCTTGCGTTTGGCCAGCTTCTGCACGGTGCTGAGCGGCGCCTGCGTCCCTGAGCTGCTCGGCTTGATGTCGCCGAGCAGGGTCGCGAAGGCGATCGCCAGCCCGATCGAGGCGAGCAGCAGGAACAGCGCGAGCGGGTCGCGCAATGCCGCGCGGCGCGCGCCCTGCGCGAAGTCGCCGAGCGCGACAAGCGCCGGATTGCGCCGGTGCGCCAAGCCCGAGCGCACGGCGGGCGCCTGCGAGCGCGCCCGGCCATTGGCCGATGCGGGCTCCGGGAAGCCGTGCTCGTGCGGGTCGCCGGGCTCGCCCGGGAAGTCGTCGTGTCCGTCGGCGTCAGGGGAGTTGGGTTCGTCGGTCATCTGGTGGCGGTTGGCATCTGGTGGCGGTTGGCGGTCGGCGGGCAGGCCGGCTGGGCCGTCGATGCCCGGCGGCTTGAACGAGCCGCGCCAGCCTCACACGACGCGCTCGGAAAAGCAATGCCGTTCACAAAAACGACACATCGCGCAAACCGGCGACCGACACTCTTGCGCCGGGGTGACGTTCATCGCGCATTCCGCATCGATCCATGCATCGAATCGTTTCCACCCCCGGCGTCCTCCGGGGCTGACGCCGTACCCAAGCCCGACAGCAGAGCAAAGGAGCTGATTTGAACGTGCGCGCACACCGAACCCTCGTCGTCACCCTGATCCTCGCGCTGGTCCTCGCCGTGCCGGCCGGCGCGGCGGCCAGGCGCCTGATCATCGGCGGCTCGACCTCCGTGCTTCCCCTGATGCAGAAACTCGCCACCGCCTACCACAAGGCCTACCCGAAGATCCCGGCGCCGCAGGTGAGCGGGGGTCAGTCGGACATCGGCATCAGCGGCGCCGCCAACGGCAGCCTCGACATCGGCGACTCATCGCGCGACCCAATCGTCGGCGTCGACCCCTCGGGACTGACGTTCACCAAGATCGCGCGCGACGGCGTGTGCGTGATCACCAACGACAACAACCCCGTCTCCAACCTCTCCCAGCAGGAGGTCGAAGGCATCTTCACGGGCAAGATCCACGACTGGAGCGAAGTTCCCGGCGCGAAGGTCTCCGGCCCGATCGCCCTGTTCCAGCGCACCAGCGCGTCCGGCACCGAGGACGCCTTCCAGCACATCTTCCTCGGCGAATACCTGAAGATCGCGCCGAGCGCCGTGGCCGAGGCGTCCAACGGCCTCGAGCAGCTGCACGTGGAAAAGAACAACAACGCGATCGGGTTCGTGTCCTTCGCCTACACCGCCGGCGTCAACCCGGTCGCCTACCAGGGCGTGGCCTGCAACCTGCGCAACGCCCGCTCCGGCCAGTACCAGGGCGTGCGTAACTTCTGGATGGTCACCAAAGGCGCCCCCAAAGGCGAAGCCGCCAAGTTCATCGACTGGGTCACCAGCGGCAAAAAGCAGGTCGACGCGATCATCAACTCCAGCTGGATCGCGGTTCACTAAGTGACGGTGCCCGCCGGGGCTGCACATCGAGCTGTTCGTGCACGCCTCGGCGGGGCCGCTCGCGGAGACCGGCGCACCGAGCACGTGCTCGGCGTGCTCGCGGCGTTGACGCTGGTGCTGATCGCCGCGATGGTGGTCACGGTCTTCATCAAGGCGTGGCCCTCGTTCCAGGCCAACGGGCTTAGCTGGTTCGGCTCGGGCGGCAACGTCGACACGCAGCTGCGAGCGATGGACGAAGGCGTCGCGCTGCCCGGCCACTCGATCCTGTACATCCGCACCTGGCCGCTGATCTGGGGGACGATCGTCACGACCATTCCGGCAGTGTTGATCGCGCTGGCGGTCTCCACGCTGGCGGCGATCTTCCTGACCGAGTTCGCCCCCGCGCCGATGCGCCGCACGCTCGAGCCGATCGTCCGGCTGCTCGCCGGCGTGCCCTCGGTCGTCTACGGCCTCGTCGCGATCCTCGCACTCGCGCCGTGGATCGGCAACCACCTGATCTCGAACACCCGCAAGCAGTCGGTCGCCTACGTGGTGCAGCTGGAAGGCACCAACCTGATGCTCGCGATCCTGGTGCTGGCGGTCATGATCACCCCGATCATGGTCGCTCTGATCGCCGGCGCGCTGGCCTCAGTGCCGCCATCCTGGAAGGAGGGATCGGCCGCGCTCGGGGTCAACCGCTGGCGCACGATCGTGCGCGTCTGCCTGCGCACCGCCCGCCCGGCGATCGCCGCCGCGACCGTGCTCGCCACCGCGCGCGCGCTGGGCGAGGCGATCATGCTGGCGATGGTCGCCGGCTCGCGCGGCTTCGCCGCCAACCCGCTCGACGGGCTCACCTTCCTGTTCGAGCCGGTCAGGCCGCTGGCCGCCACGATCTTCCAGGAATCCGAGGGGCTGACGATCGGGGCGATGAGCCACACCCTCTACGCGATGGGCGCCGTGCTGCTGGTCTCCGCGACGCTGCTGTCGTTCGCCGGCTGGGCCGCCAAGCAGCCCCTGAAGCGCTACGGGATCAGGGCCTGAGATGGCCTCGGAAGGACATCTGGCATCGCCGGGCCTGACATCGCCGCCTGCGGGCCTGAGCGTGACGCGCCCGCCGCGCCAGAGCACCGCCGCCTGGCCGCTGATCGACCGCTTGGGCTACGGGCTGTGCTGGGCCTCGGGGATCGGGCTGTGCGCGATCGCGCTGGCGATCGTCCTGTACATGCTGATCGAGGGGCTCTCCTACCTGAGCCTGCACCTGCTGGTGACCTCGCCCGCCCCCTCGCTGCAGCAGGCCAAGGCCGGGGGGTTTCTCGATCCGATCGAGGGCACGTTCCTGCTCACCGCGGTGGGAATCGCGATCGCCGCGCCGATCGGCGTGGCGCTGGCGGCGTGGCTGAGCGAGTACGGCCGGCCGGTCAGGCTCGCGCGCGCGGTGGAGTCGGCGGTCGAGATGATTGCCGGCGCTCCCAGCGTCGTGCTGGCGATCTTCGGCCTGCTCGTGTTCAGCCAGAGCTTCCTCGGATTCCTCTCCCAGAACACCGCCGGCGGTGCTGTCACCGGACAGTCGTTCCTGACCGCCGGCGCGATCATGTCGCTGCTCGCGCTGCCGCTGATAGTGGGGGCAACGCGCGAGGGGCTGGCGCAGGTGCCCGACCGCATGCGCGAGGCCTCCCACGCGCTGGGCAAGACCCGCGCCACGACCATCCGCCACGTGCTGCTCCCGGCGGTCCGCCCGAACATCGCCGAAGGGGTCGTGCTCGGCATGGGCCGGATCATCGGGGACACCGCGATCGTGATCATCCTGCTCGGCGGGACGCTGAAGACCGAATCCCAGGGCGGCGCGCCGATCGTCGGGCTGCTGCGCGGCACCGGCTCCACACTGACGAACTACGTCTACTACAACTCGCCGGCCGGCGAGGGCAACGCCCACCAGAAGGCCTACGCCGCGGCGTTCGTGCTGCTGATGATCGTGCTCGTGCTCAACTTCGCCGTGACCCGCTTCACAGGAAGGAGATCCTGATGGACCAGGTCACGCCACCCCCCGTGCGGCGGATCACCGTCGGCAGGGAGCCGAAGGTGGTCGCGCCCACGGCGATCCCCAATGGCGCGCGCACGGCCGCGGCGGCACGCCCAGCCGCCTCATCGCACCTGCGTGCCGCGCGCCCGCCGGCCGGCGCCGTGCGCGAGCGGATGCAGGTCGAATCTGTGTGGCTGGCCTACGGCGAGAACTGGGTCGTGCGCGACGTCAGCCTGCCCGTGCGCCAGGGCGAGGTGCTCGCGCTGATAGGAGCATCGGGCTCGGGCAAGACGACGCTGCTGCGCTCGCTGAACCGCCTCACCGAGATCACAGCCGGAGCGGCGCGCGCCGGTCGGATAACGCTCGACGGCGAGGAGATCCATGGGCTGGAGGTCAACGCCCTGCGCCGACGCGTCTCGATGGTCTTCCAGCAGCCGAATCCGTTCCCGATGAGCATCTTCGACAACGTCGCCTATTCGCTGGCCGAGCAGAGTCCCCCACGCAGGCGACGGCGACGGCGAAGCGCCGAACTCGAGCGTGCCGTGAACGACGCGCTGGGCAGAGCCGGGCTGTACGACGAGGTGGCCGGAGACCTCGACCGCTCGGCGCTGGCGCTCTCGGGCGGCCAGCAGCAGCGCTTGTGCATCGCGCGCTCGCTCGCCGCCCAGCCAGAGGTGCTGCTGCTCGACGAGCCGTGCTCGGCCCTGGATCCGATCTCCACCGCGACGATCGAGGAGCTGATCGTTCACCTGCGCGAGAGCGTGGCGATCGTGATCGTCACGCACAACCTCCAGCAGGCCTTCCGCGTGGCCGACCACGTCGCATTCATGCACCTCGGCGAGCTCGTCGAGTACGGGCCGGCCGAGCAGGTGTTCGACCGGCCGGCTATGCCTCGCACCCGCGAGTACATCGGCGGGGCGTTCGGATGAGGTGGGCGGCGCTCCTGCTGGCGGCGCTGGCGTTGAGCGGGTGCGAGACCACTCAGGAAGAGAGCGCCAAGCTCGAAAAGACGGCCAAGCACTTCACGCTTGCGCACAAAGGATTGACGATCACAAGCGTGAGCACCGAGGTCAAGGTGCTGGATGCCGCCGTGGTGCGCGATCCCGAAGGCGCCGCGGCGGCGGTCACCGTGAGCAACGCCGGCGGGCAAACGCTGAGCTCCGTGCCGATCGCGGTCACGGTCAGGAGCGCGAGCGGGCAGACGCTCTATCAAAACAACGCTCCCGGCCTGGAAGCGGCGCTCACTGAGCTCGCCTCGCTACCGGCGCACGCCACTGTGACGTGGGTGGACGATCAGATTCCGAGCGCCGGGGGGCCGGCGAGCGTCAGCGCGATCGCAGGCGAAGCCCCCATCGCGCATGGGCCCGAACCACGAATCGAAGCGCAGGGCACGCATCTTGCCGAAGCGTCCACCGGAGAAGTCGCTGGCACGGTGCGCAACCGCTCGAAGGTCGCCCAACAGAAGCTCGTCGTCTACGTGATCGCGCACCGCGCCGGGCGGATCGTCGCAGCCGGCAGGGCGGTGGTCCCCGAAGTCGCGCCCGGCGCCTCGGTCCCGTTCCAGGCGTTCCTCGTGGGGACTGCAGCGGGTGCGGCGCTGGAAGCGAGCGCGCCGGCGAGCACGTTCGGGTGAGGGTGGTGGTCCAGGCCGCATACGGCCTGGCCGGCGCATGCGCCGGCGGTGCAGACGCCGCATGCGGCGTCTGCCGGACCGATCGAAGATCGGCCAGCATGCCACCGCACGGGACCCAGATACGGCCTACACGAACTCAGCGCCGGCCGCGCTTGAGCGTGATCCCCTCGAGCACGTGCGCGACCGTCTCGCACGCATCGACGGCGGCCTCCAGCGACTCGAATATGTCCTTCCAGCGGATCACCACCATCGGGTCGGTGCCGCCCGCGAACAGCGAGGTCACGGCATCGCGCTGCAGGCGATCGCCCTCGTTCTCCAAGCGGTGCAGCTCGACCAGATGCGAGCTCAGATCGCCGCCGCCGCCGTGCAGGCATCTCAGCGCCCCGAGGATCTCCCCGCCGGCGGCGACCAGCACGTCGGCGAACTCGCCGGCCTGCTCCATCGGCGCTTCGACCCCGTACAGATCCAGCTGGGCGGCGGCCTGCTCGGTGTAGTCGACGACGTCGTCGATCGCGGTCGCCAGCGCATATCCGTCGCCCGCGTCGAACGGGGCACGCACGCGCCGGACGCCGCCCATGCGGTAGATGATGTCGTGGGTGATGCGATCGCCCTCCCGCTCGCAGGCGGCCAGGTCCTGGGCCAGCCTTGCATGCTCGGGGAACGCCGCCAGCAGCTCGCGCAGCAGCAGCGCCGAGCGCTCGACGTTGCTGCCCGCATCCTCGAGCAGCGCGGCCAGGGTCGTGTCAACGGGGCGGCTGAGCAAGCTCATGCTCGACCTCTTACGCGGGCACTGGCGATCATGGCGGCTGGGCGCCGACGCAAGCTCATCGACGCAGATTATGGACATCGCCAGCGCAGGCGTGTTCTCTTCACGAGTTCTTCACGACTCGATCACGACTTTGCAACTCGTACGGGCGCCGTCGCGGCGAGGCTATGTGCCCGTGGCGGCCTCAGCCGACAATGCGAGCACCCTGTATGCCGGCGAACTGGAGATACGGCTCGGCGAGGGTCTCGTGCTGGCCACGGGACGGGCGCTGAGACTGTCCGTGCGCGAGTTCGAGCTGCTCGCCGCGATGGCCATGCGGGCAGGCGCGATCGTCACGCGCGACGAGCTCTACGCCGAGGTCTGGCGCGGCGAGCTGCGGCCCGGCGACCGCTCCGTGGACGTGTACGTGAGCAAGCTGCGCAACAAGCTCGAGACCGCGATGCCCGACCGGCGCTTCATCCACACCCACCCGGGCTTCGGCTACCGCTTCCAGCCACAGCCCTCGCGCGAGGCCGGCGCCGTGGCCGGGGCGACGGCCGCGTTCGAAGACGAGGACATCGCCGCAGCCGAGCCTGAGCCTGGGCTGGAGCCGGTGTCTGGGCCCGGACAGGAGACGCTTTCACGAAATGTTCACATCGGGGCGGTCGGGAACTCGTGAGACTGGACCGCGGCCAGCACTGATCGCCAGGCAGGGAACTCCGCGTCCGCGCGGGCGCCTGTGGGCCGGCGACACGCATAAATCCATCAGAGGAGATGTTGTGATTCATAAAAAGATTGGCGCGCTCGCAGGCGTCGTGGCGCTCGCACTCGGCCTCGCCGCGTGCGGCTCAAGTTCCTCAAGCAGCTCCTCGAGCTCGAGCAGCTCGTCCACCACGATCTCCGGCGCCGGCTCGACGTTCGCCGCCCCGGTCTATGAACAGTGGGCCTCGGCCCAGTCGGGCCTGACCGTCAACTACCAGTCCGTGGGCTCGGGCGCCGGCATCACCGCGATCGAGAGCAAGACCGTCGACTTCGGAGCCAGCGATCCGCCGCTGAAGCCGGCCGATGAAGCAGCGATCGCCAAGAACGGCAGCCCGGCGGTCCAGATCCCGATGTTCCTGGGCGCGATCACCGTCTCATACAACCTGCCGGGCGTGGCGACGGGTCTCAAGCTCGAAGGCAAGACGGTCGCCAACATCTTCCTCGGCAAGATCACAGCTTGGAACGCGCCCGAAATCAAGGCGCTCAACCCAGGAGTCAACCTGCCGAGCACGGCGATCACCGTGATCCACCGCTCGGACTCCTCGGGCACGACGTCGGGCTTCACCAGCTTCCTGTCCGAGGTCGATCCAGAATGGAAGAGCAAGGTCGGCGAAGGCAAGACGGTGCAGTGGCCGGTCGGCACAGGCGCCAAGGGCAACGCCGGCGTGGCCGGCGGGGTTCAGCAGACGGTCGGAGCCGTCGGCTACGTGGAGCAGGCGTACGCGCTCACGCACAACTTCACCGTCGCTGCGGTGAAGAACAAAGCGGGCAGCTTCGTCGCGCCGACGCTGGCGTCAACGAGCGCCTCCGGCGAAGGGGTGACGGTGCCGGCGAACCTCGGCATCAAAGTCATCAACTCCCCGTCGCCCAGCGCCTACCCGATCACCTCGCAGACGTTCATCGTCGTCAACAAGGACCTCTGCAAGGCGGGCATCCCCGGCGGCGAAGCGGCCGCCAAGGGCGTGGTCAAGTTCCTGGACTACGGGCTCGGAGAAGGACAGTCGATCCTCTCCAAGGCCGACTACGCCGGCCTGCCGTCGGCGATCCTGGCCAAGTCCAAGGAAGCCGTCGCGGGCCTACAGTGCAACGGCTCGGCGATCGGCTGAGCGACACGACACGATGCCCCGCGACCCGGGTGCGCCAGGAGGACGACGATGAAGACCGCAGTGGGCGGGCAAGCGCAGCCGATGCCCCCGGCGACTGAGCGTCGTCCAACGGTTCGCGGGGGCTAGGAAAAGCGCATTGGAAGCAGCATCGATCCCGAGCGGTGACCGCAGCGTTCTCACGCGGTCACCGCTCGCGCGCCTCCCGGATCGCGCCCTGAAGTACGGGCTGACCGTGCTGGCGGGGCTGATCCTCGCGCTGATCGTCTACTTCTTCATTCGCCTGGTCGGCGAGGCCAGGCCCGCATTCGCGAAGGAAGGCGTGTTCGGCTTCGTGTTCGGCAACGACTGGAACGTCAGCGCAGAACACTTCGGGGCGCTGCCGCTGCTGGTGGGGACGCTTATCACCTCCGCGCTGGCGCTGTCGATGGGCGTCCCGGTGGCGGTGGCCACCGCGGTGTACGCGACCGAGCTGTGCCCGAGGCGCCTGCGCGCGCCGCTGACCGTGCTGGTCGACCTGCTGGCAGCGGTCCCGTCGGTCGTGTACGGCCTCTGGGGCATCTTCTTCCTCGCCCCCAAGCTGCAGCCGGCAGAGCAGTTCCTCGCCGACCGCCTGTCCTTCATCCCGTTCATCGGCGGCGGACTCGTGACGATCCCCAACATCTTCATTGCTGGGCTGATCCTCGCGATCATGATCCTGCCGATCGTCTGTGCAATCAGCCGTGAGGTAATGAAGACAGTGCCCGCCGACCACAAGGAGGCGGCAGTGGGGCTGGGCGCCACCCGCTGGGAGATGATCCGGATCGCCGTGCTGCCGTACTGCCGCTCGGGCATCGTCGGCGGGGCGATGCTCGGCCTCGGCCGGGCGATCGGCGAGACGATCGCCGTGACGATCCTGATCGGCGACGCCCCCCAGCTGCCGAGCCACCTGTTCGGCCAGGGCTACAGCCTGGCCGCGGTGATCGCCAACGAGTTCGGCGAGGCTCAGGGCCTGCACCGCTCGGCGCTGTTCGCCGCCGGACTGGTGCTGTTCGTGTTCACGCTGCTGGTGAACGCGATCGCGCGCCTGATCGTCATGAGGGCCGCCCGTGGGAACCGCTCGCCCCGGGCCGCCCGCGAGCAGGGGTCCGGGGGCGGTGCGACGCTGCTGGCCGACACGGCGGCCGGCGCATGAGCGCACACGGTTCCCCGAGCGAGCGGTTGGCGCAGTTCGCGGTCAGTCCTTCGCGCCGGCGAAAGGACAAGATCGCCCGCGTGGCCATCCTGGCCGCCACCGTGATCGCGCTGATCCCGCTCGTGCTGATCGTCTACTACCTGTTGCGCAAGGGCCTGAGCTCGTGGAGCTGGAGCTTCTTCACGACCGATCCCACCGGCAACACGTTCTTCAAGAGCTCCAGCATCGGCGGGATCAAGAGCGCGATCCTCGGCACGATCGAGATCGTCGCGCTGGCCTCGGCGATCGCGATCCCGATCGGCATCGGTGTCGCGGTGTGGCTCGTCGAGTACGGTCGCGCCTCGTGGTTCGCCAGCATCGTGCGCTTCTTCGTGGACGTGCTCACGGGCGTGCCCTCGATCATCTTCGGCCTGTTCATCTACATCGCGCTGATCGTCGGGACCGGCAGCTCCTACGCCGGCTACAAGGGCTCGCTCGCGCTGTCGCTGCTGATGCTGCCGGTCGTCATCCGCTCCGCCGAGGTGGTCCTGCTGCTCGTTCCGGGCGCCTTGCGCGAATCGGCGCTCGCGCTCGGCGCGCCACGCTTTAGGGTGATCTTCAGCATCGTGCTGCCGACCGCGCTGCCGGGAATGGTCACCGGCGTGCTGTTGGCGATCGCGCGCGCCGCCGGGGAGACCGCGCCGCTGCTCTTCACAGCGGCCTATACGCACAACACCAACTTCAACCTGGGCCAGTTCATGAACTCGCTGCCTGTGCAAATCTACAACGACGTCACATCTCCGACCACCGCGGTGGTAAACCGTGCGTGGGGTGCCGCGCTGACCCTGGTCGTCATGATCCTTCTGCTCAACCTGATAGCCCGCCTCGCCTCGCGAAGGAGTCGCCTTGCATGACCCTCCCCCCCAACAGCGCCCTCTCGATCCCGAGCGCCACTGAGATGGAGCCCGACGAGATCGCGCAACCGAGCCAGGCTCGCGCTCCGGTGCCCACGCGCCCGCAGCCCAGCGCGGCTTCCAGGCCTGCTGCCGTGCCCAAGCCCGGACTCGGCGTGAGGCTGGAGGGCCTGCGCGCCTTCTATGGCGAGGCCGAACAGGTCAAGGGCGTCGACCTGCAGTTCCGCGCCAACGAGGTGACCGCGATCATCGGGCCCTCGGGCTGCGGCAAGTCGACGATGGTGCGCTGCATCAACCGCATGCACGAGGAGATCCCCGGCGCGCGCGCCGAGGGTAGGGTGCTGCTCGACGAGCTCGACGTGTACGACCCCTCGGTCGACGTCGTCGCGGTGCGCCGCGCGATCGGGATGGTCTTCCAGAAGCCCAACCCGTTCCCGACGATGTCGGTGTTCGACAACGTCGCCGCCGGGCTGCGCATGACCTCGCGCGGGCGCGGCGAGCGATCGAAGGCCGGCCTGCACCACAAGGTCGAGTCGGCACTGCGCGCGGCATGGCTGTGGGAGGAGGTCGCCGAGCGGCTGCACGAGCCCGGCTCGGGGCTCTCCGGCGGGCAGCAGCAGCGGCTATGCATCGCGCGCTCGCTCGCGGTCGACCCGGAGGTGATCCTGATGGACGAGCCCTGCTCGGCGCTCGACCCGATCGCGACGCTCAAGATCGAGGAGCTGATCGAGCAGCTCAAGACGAGCGTCACGATCGTGATCGTCACCCACAACATGCAGCAGGCCGCACGCGTGGCGGACCGCACCGCGTTCATGCTGGGCGGTGAGCTCGTCGAGGTCGGCCCGACCGACGAGATCTTCACGACGCCGTCCGACCCCAGGACCGAGGAATATGTCACCGGAAAGTTCGGCTGAGGAGCCTGGCTCGCCGACCGTGCTGGGCGGTCCCGACGACGGCGCCGCGCCGGCCCAGGGGCAGCAGGGGCGCGCCCACTTCCAGCAGCAGCTGCTCGAGCTGCAGGAGCGCGCGCTCGGCGGCCTGGACCTGGTCGTGGAGCAGCTCGACCGCGTGCTGGAGGCTCTGGGCCACCAGGACGTCGAGCTCGCGCAGATGGTGATCGCCGACGACGACCGCCTCGACGGCCGCTATCTGGAGGTCCACCAGGGCATCCTCTCGCTGCTCGCCCTGCAGGCGCCCGTCGCGGGCGACCTGCGTCTCGTCGCCGCACTGCTGCACGTGATCATGCGCGTGGAGCGGATGGGCGACCAGTGCGTGAACATCGCCAAGCTGATCCCCCTCTCCGGCCACGAGCCGCCGGTGCGCCGCGAGGTTCTGGACGCGCTTCTGAAGATGGGCGCCCAGGCGCGCTCGGAGGTCATCCAGTCCCGCGCCGCCTTCGCCGGACGCGACGTCGAACTGGCCGAGGATCTGGTGCGCCAGGACCACGAGATCAACCGCCTGAACCGCGACATTTTCCGCATGGCGATCGAGATCGGCGAGGATCCCGACACGCGCGAGTGGGCGATGCACATGATCCTCGTCGCCCGCGCCCTGGAGCGGATCGGCGACAACGCCGTGGACATCGGCGAGCAGGTCGCGTTCGTCGTCACCGGCCTGTTCCGCGAGTTCTCGGACTCCTCTCACCCGCGCTGACGCGGCCGGCGGCGCGGCGGACGGCACGGCGGATGCCGCGCAATTAGCGGCTTTTGCTTGTGAACATCCTGTAACCAAGGCAGGGACCGCACGCCGGTCCGCTCGCTCACATACACTGCACGGCGATGACGGAACCAATCCGCGCCATGGAGGAGGCGGCGCCGTCAAGCACCCCGGGCGGCACGTCCTCGCGCATCGCGGTGCTCGACCGCGACAGCGGTTTCATCCAGGTGCTCGCAAAGCGCCTGGATCGCCTCGGCTGGGAGCACCGCGTGCTGGCGGGCCCGTGCCGGCTGACGCGGTCGCCTCGATGCGCCTGAGCGCGTTGGTCGTCGATCTCGCCGTGCTGGGCCCGCAGGCGTGGGAGTGGCTGGAGCGGCTTTCCGGCGCGCTGCCCGAGCTGGGCGTCGTGGTCTGCACCGGTCCCTCGACGGTCGCCCAGCGCGTGCGCGGGCTGCGCTTGGGCGCCGATGACTGGATCACCAAGCCGTGCCACCCCGAGGAGGTCATCGCCCGGCGTGCAGGGCGTCGTGCGCTGTCGCCGGCGCAGCCAGCAGATCGCGCGGAGGTCAAGCCGATCGTCGCGGGCGAGGTCCAGATCCGCGCCGACCGCTTCCAGGCATTCGTGGGCGAGCTGACAGCATCGACCTGACCCGGCGCGAGTTCGAGCTGATCGAGCTGCTCGCCGTCGCCGAGGGCAGGGTGCTCGAGCGCGAGGAGATCTACTCGCGCCTGTGGGGCTACACGATGGTGCGCGGCGATCGCTCGGTCGACGTGTTCGTGCGCAAGCTCCGCCAGAAGCTGGAGAAGGCCTCGCCGCGCTGGCGCTACATCCACACCCACTTCGGCATCGGCTACCGCTTCGCGGCGGAGTCGCTGGACGCCGTCAGCGCCCGCGCGAGCTCCGGCGCGGACGTCGAGGCGGGCATGCCGCCCGCGGCCGCGCCCACGTCAGTCCCGGTGGATTGGGAGGCGAGGCAGCTCGGATCGCCCCATCGGCGATGAGGGCGAGCTCGCGGGGGCGCATCAGGATCGCGAGCTCGCCAACCACGCCGTCTAGGCGCGGCGTCCCATCCTCGGGCGCGGGGTCCCGCCCTCCAGGCGACGACCGCCAGACCACCCTTCTTCAGATCGATCCGCCCGCCCGTCAGACCACCGGCGAGCAGCGAGAGGTCGGGCTCGTGCCCGACCAGCAGCAGGCGCCCGTCCTGCGGCGGGGACACCGGCAGCGCGTCGAGCGCCTGCGGACACGTCGAATCCGCCCGCCAGCGGCGGGTGCTCGCGCAGCAGCGCGCGCTGCTCGGAACTCCAACCCTCCGCCGCGAGCTCGGCCGTCTTCGCCGCGCGCACCTTGGGACTGAACAGCACCTCGTCGAACGCGACCGCCATGTGCTCTGGATCGCGATGCCCGCGGCGCGCGCCTGGTGCTCTCCGCGCCGGGTCAGCCGCCGTTGCGAGTCCAATCGCGTTCCGTGTTGGCCGAGCCGATCGGCCGGCATCGGCGTGACGTAGTAGCCAGAGTTGGCGCGCCATCCCCGCCGTTCAGACTAGCGTGATCTTCACCCTGCCGTTCGTGGAACGGTGTAGCGTGACTTGAGCGATGTTCGACGATCACCCCAAGCTGGAGGATCCCGCGCTCTACATCAGCCGCGAGCTGTCCTGGCTGGACTTCAACGACCGCGTGCTCCAGCTCGCCGAGGACGAGCGCGCGCCGCTGCTCGAGCGGGTCAAGTTCTGCGCGATCTACACGACCAACCTCGACGAGTACTACATGGTCCGGGTCGCCGGCCTGCACGACCAGATCGACGCGGGCGTGGAGAACCCGGGACAGGACGGGCGCACGCCCTCGCAGACGATCGCCCTGATCCGCGAGCGCGCCCTGGAGCTGGGGCGGCGGCTGAGTGACTGCTTCGAAGGCCGGCTGCGCCCGGCGCTGGCCGAGCACGGGATCGCCGTGGTCGGCGTCGATGACCTGGACGACGACCAGCGCGCGGAGCTCTCGCGACACTTCCAGCGCGTGATCTTCCCGGCGCTGACGCCGCTGGCGGTCGCGCCCGGAAGGCCGTTCCCCTACATCTCCAACCTGTCCCTCAGCCTGGCCGTGCTCGTGCGCGACCCCGCGACCGACGAGACCGTGTTCGCGCGCGTGAAGGTCCCCACCGAGATCCTGCCCCGCTTCGTCGCGCTGCAGGGGACCGATCCGGCTCAGGCCACGCTGGTGGCGCTGGAGGATGTGATCGCCCACCATCTCGACGCGCTGTTCGCGGGCATGGAGATCGTCGACTGCGACGTCTTCCGGGTCACCCGCGACGCCGACCTGGAGGTCTCCGACGACGCCGCCGACCTGCTGCAGGCCGTCGAGGACGAGCTGCGCCGCCGCCGCTTCGGCGAGATCGTGCGCGTGGAGGTCGGCACGAGCTGCTCGCAGCGCCTGCGCGATGAGCTGATCGAGCTGCTGGGCGTCGCCGAGGACGAGGTCTACCCGGTCGACGGGCTGCTCGACATGGGCGCGCTGTGGCAGATCGTCAGGCTTCCCGGCTACGCAGAGCTGCGCGAGGGCCGATCGGAGATCGGTCAGCAGCTCGGCAGCACCCATCCGCGCCTGCTGCGCCACGAGGGCGAGCGCCCGGACGTGCTGGGGGCGATGCGCGAAGGCGATCTGCTCGTGCACCACCCCTACGACTCGTTCGCGACCTCGGTCGAGCGCTTCGTCCAGCAGGCCGTGGCCGACCCGAACGTGCTCGCGATCAAGCAGACCGTGTACCGCACGAGCGACGACTCCCCGCTGGTTCCGGCCCTGATCGACGCGACCGAGCGCGGCAAGCAGGCGGTGGCGCTGGTCGAGCTGAAGGCGCGCTTCGACGAGCGCATGAACATCCACTGGGCCAAGGCACTGGAGGAGGCCGGCGTGCATGTCGTCTACGGCCAGCCCGCGCTGAAGACGCACGCCAAGTGCGTTCTGGTCGTCCGCCGCGAGGGCGACGGCGTGCGCAACTACGTGCACATCGGGACCGGCAACTACCACTCCGCGACCGCGCGGCTGTACACCGACTTCGGGCTGTTCACGACCGACGAGCAGATCGGCTCAGACGTGGCCGACATGTTCAACTACCTCACTGGCTTCGGGCGTCCGCTGCACTATCGCAAGGTGCTGATCGCGCCGAACCAGCTGCGCGAGGGCATTCTCGAGCAGATCGAGCTGACGATCGCCTCACACTCTTCAGAGAACCCTGGCAGGATCACGATGAAGATGAACGCGCTCGTGGACGGGCGCTGCATCAGGGCCCTGTACGAAGCTTCGCAGGCAGGCGTGCAGATCGAGCTGAACGTGCGCGGCATCTGCTGCCTGCGGCCTGGCATCCCGGGGATCTCGGAGAACATCAGAGTCGTCTCGATCGTCGGGCGGCTGCTCGAGCACTCGCGCGTGTTCTGCTTTGAGCGCGACGGCGAGCACACGATCTACATCGGCTCGGCCGATCTGATGCCGCGCAACCTCGACCACCGGGTCGAGCTGGCCACCCCGATCGAGTCCCCGGCGCTGCGCGCCGAGCTGCTCGACACGCTGGAGCGGGCGTTCGCCGACAACCAGAACTCATGGGAGCTCGACGCAGAGGGCGCCTGGAGCAGGCGCTCGCCGGGCCCGGATGAGCAGCCGCGCAGCATGCAGCTCGAGCTCGCCGAGCTGCATGCGACGCGGGCGGGTGCCGAGCGAGCCGGCGGCGAGCTCGAGACGGTGGCGCTCGGCGGCTCTGGTTAGGATGCCAGTGTGAGATAGATCAGCTCGAAGATGGGCTCGATCCCGCCAGTCTGCTCCTCGTCCATACCGGCTACGGCTGGGAGATATCGGGGTCGTGATCGGCGAGGATCTGCAGCGCCTCCCCGTGCTCAGCGACGATGCGCTCGCCGATGTCGTGGATGCGCTCACGGACCTTCTCGTCGTCCTGAGGAGGCACCTGATGAGCGCCGGGCGAGACGACTCCTATCACGCGCGAGCAATACGGCTGGTGCTCCGCGCGCTGCGGGTCGCCCACCGTCGCGGCGGCTACCGCGACCCCGAGCGCTAGGCCCTGCATCGGTCGGCGACTCCGTCGGCTCGGGACCGCTTCGGCCGGCCAGCGATGGCCGCTCGGTGCCGACTCGCAAACGAGCGCCAGGACGACGACGCAGGAGAACTTGAGAACTTGTCACTTTGGCTTGGCTGCAACGATCAACGCTCGGTACGCCGGTGGGTTTGGGTCCCGAAGAAGAACGCGGAAGACAACCGTCGCGAAAGGTCTTGAGCGGAAGATGCGACCGAGGATCGGCCCGCCCCAGAGCACGCTGTAGAGTCCCTGAACCAGCACGAAGGCGGGAACGCTGAAGTGGTGACTCACGCGCACGGACGCTCCGAGTGCTTCCAGTTCCTGCTGGACGTCGGCTGGATCCGGCACTCCCTCGCGGAGGTGCTCGATCACCCATGGGTGATCCTCACCGAACTTCGCGCGGTAGCTCTCGTTGAGCCAGCGATCGAGCACACGCGCATCCTCGCCAGAGGGAAATGTCAGCACCATGCGGCCGCCGGGCACCAAGACCCGGTACATCTCGCTGATCGATTGCGATCGTTCCGGACGCGGAATGTGCTCGAGCATCTCAAGGCTCAGCACGACGTCGACGCACTCGTCCTCGATCGGAAGCGCCGCCGCAGATCCCGGGATCGCTAGCAGGTTCGGATGTGCGATTGGCGCGGTTCGGTCGAACTGACTGTCAACGCCTGACACGGCGTGTGCGAGATACTGAGCGATCCCCCCCGAGCCAGACCCGACCTCCAGGATTCGAAGGTCGTCCCGCCAGAAGTCCTCGAGTTCGTCGAGCACACGGTGATATCGAAGGGCACCATCCACTCTGTCGTACACGACGCCGTAGCGCCTGGGCAGGCCCATCGCGCCATTCAAGCAGATACCCGAGCGAGAGCGCTCGGGCCCGCCCTGCAGACCATCGTGTTGTCTGTTGGCAATACTCAAAGCGTCAGGAACACATCGCGGAGGTGAACCGGCGCGCTCGTCGTTGTTGCCGAGCAGTCCTCACCTGCCGAGACGCTTGGCGATCTCGGCGGTGCGGTATGGGCCCTACCCAGAGTTATCAGACTTATCTCTGACTATCCAACGATATCCGACAAAGACTGGATAGTGGCGCATAACTTCGTAGAATTGCTCGTCACGCTGACCTTCACGACCTTCATGCACTCATGTATATACGCGGATGGCCGCGCGGGGGAAGACATCTGCGGCATTACGCAGCCGTGCTCGCCGAAGACCGCCGGCGCGCACCAAGCTCGCCGGCGCGCCAGGCGCGCAATGTCGGTGTCACTCAGCGGCAACCGGCAGGGCGTCGAGCATCGCTTTGAGATCGTCCACAGACTGGTAGTCGAGACCGAGGCGGTGATCGTGACGGTGGCGGACGATGCCCTGCTCGTCGATCGCTATCACCGCGCGACTTGTCGAGCCGACGCCTGACATGGTGGCGCTGTAGGCCCTGGCCACCGACTTGTCCACGTCGGCCAGCAGCGGCACGTTGAGATTGTTCTTGGCCGCGAAATCCTCGTGCGAGTCGAGATCCTGGGAGGAGATGCCGACGACCGTGGCGTCCAGCGCGGCGAAGTCCTCCGTCCGGTCGCGATAGGAGCAGAACTGCTTCGTGCACACCATCATGTTGTCGCCCGGATAGAACAGCAGCACCACCCGTTCGCCACGATGGTCGGACAGCTTGAACACCCCGTCGGTGCCGGGCAACTCGAAATCCGGCGCCTGCTCGCCCACTCGCGGCGTCTTCGCCATCGCTGCACGCGCTCCTTTCGCCGACGATCCACTGGATCCAAGGGCAGCATACTTTGTTCCGGCACGGGCCCCTCCGATGGATCATGATCGCCAGTCCAGCGAAGTAGCTCCGATAGAGCCTCCAGGTGTTGCCATGAGCAGGGGAAGTCCGGCGCCCGCTCCTTGACATACGGGTCCTGACTGGTCCTCCCGGCGGAGAAACCGGCGCGAGACGGCTACCCTTCCTGGAGTCCCCGACCTCCGTCGTCCCGCCGATCCATCTGGAGCGCACCGCCATGCTGAAGCTCGCCCGCTGGACCACGACCCATCGCAAGTACGTGCTGATCGGCTGGGTCGCGCTGCTGTTCGTCGTGAACGCATTCGCGCAGTCGGCGGGGACGAGCTACTCCAACAACTTCACGCTGCCCAACTCCGACGCCCAGCGCGCCGCCGACCTCTTGCAGCGCAGCTTCCCGGCGCAGGCGGGCGATCGCGACACGATCGTCTATGAGGTCTCCTCCGGCACCGTCCTTTACCCGGCCGTGCGCGCGCGGATGAGCGCGATGTTCGCGCGGGTCGCCCGGCTGCCTCATGTCACTGCCGTCATCAGCCCCTACGCGGGCGCATCGGCCGGCAAGGCGATCTCGGCCGATAAACAGATCGCGTTCGCGACGGTCGTGTTCGACCAGAAAGCGAACCTCCTGCCCAAGAGCGCCCCCGAACGCGTCGTGGCAGTCGCCCGCGCGGCGGGCCGGCCGGGACTGCAGGTGGAGCTCGGCGGGCAGGCGATCGAGGCGACCGAGCAGGCCGGCTTCGGCCTGTCCACCGCGGTCGGGCTGATGGCGGCGATCGTCGTGCTGCTGCTGACGTTCGGCTCCCTGACCGCGATGGGCCTGCCGATCGTCACCGCGCTGTTCGGCCTCGGCACCGGCCTCGGCGCGATCGCGCTGTTCACGCATGTCGTGGACACGCCCAACTTCTCCTCCGAGCTCGCCGCGATGATCGGGCTGGGCGTCGGGATCGACTACGCGCTGTTCATCCTGACGCGCTTCCGCGAGGCCTACCGCACGCCGGGGCCGACGTTCGGCGACGCGCGCGAGTCGGTCGTGCAGGCGATGGACACCGCCGGGCGCGCCGTCCTGTTCGCGGGCACGACCGTCGTGATCGCGCTGCTCGGCATGATGCTGCTGGGCGTCGACTTCCTCTACGGCGTGGCGATCTCCGCGTCGATCGGGGTGCTGCTAGTGATGCTCGCCTCGCTGACGCTGCTGCCGGCGCTGCTGACGCTCGCGGGCGCCCGGGTAGCGCGGCCGAGCCGCCGCGCGCGCGCGCGCCAAGCCCGCGCGGCAGCGACCGGGGCCGCCGCCGGTGCCGCCGGCGCCCCGGCCGTGCAGCCCGCCGGCGCACAGACGCTCGCCGCGAGCAAGGCCCCTCAAGCCGGCGCCACGTGGCTGCGCTGGAGCGCGTTCGTACAGCGCCGGCCGTGGACGATCGCAGCCTGCGCCACGCTCACGATGCTGGTGATCGCCGCCCCCGCGCTCGCGCTGCGACTCGGCTCCAGCGACGCCTCCAACGATCCGGCGAGCCAGACGACGCACCGCGCGTACGAGCTGCTGGCGCAGGGTTTCGGCGAAGGGTTCAACGGCCCGCTGCTCGTCGTGGCGAAGGTGCCCAAACTCGTACGCGTAACGGATAGTGAGCGCTTCGGAGTCGGCGCCGCCGGCAACTCGCACAGTGGCACCGGTGGATCGGGTGAAGCTTCCCCTCAGGTCGTGGTCAAGCCGATCCCCTCTGCCGGCACAGCCGCAGTCGAAAAGCTGCGGGCGGCCATCGCCACCGCCCCCGGCGTCGTGTCGGTCGCGCCGGCCAAGCTCAACCCCTCGGGCGAAGTGGCCACGATCACCGTGTATCCGCACTCGTCCCCGCAGGCGTACGCGACCACGCAGCTCGTCTCCCAGCTGCGCGAACACGTGATCCCGCCGGTAGAGACCGCCACCGGCATGAAGGTGTACGTCGGCGGCGTGACCGCGGGCGCGGTGGACTTCGCCGCCGTGCTCGGCCACAAGCTGCCGCTGTTCATCGGCGTCGTCGTGCTGCTGAGCGCGCTGCTCTTGATGATCGTGTTCCGCTCGCTGGTGATCCCGCTGCAGGCCGCCGTCATGAACCTGCTCAGCATCAGCGCGGCGCTCGGGGTGATCGTCGCGATCTTCCAGTGGGGCTGGCTGGGCGCCCTGTTCGGCGTCCAGCAGGGACCGATCGAGTCGTTCATTCCGGTGATGCTGTTCGCGATCGTGTTCGGCCTGTCGATGGACTACGAGGTGTTCCTCGTCTCGCGCATGCACGAGCGCTGGACGCACACGCGCGAACACTCGCGCGCCGTCGCCGAAGGCCTCGCCCTGACCGGTCGCGTCGTGACGGCGGCCGCGGCGATCATGGTGTGTGTGTTCCTGTCGTTCATGCTCGGCGAAGACCGCATCATCAAGGAGTTCGGCCTGAGCCTCGCCAGCGCCGTGTTCCTGGACGCGCTCGTCGTGCGCTGCCTGCTGCTGCCCGCCGTGCTGCACCTCGTCGGCAGGCGCACCTGGTCGACCCCGGCGTGGCTGGACAGGGCGCTGCCGCGGCTGAACATCGAGGGCACCGTGCTGCCGTCTGACACCGCCGACGATGGTTCGCGCACCGGCCCGGCGGCGCCCCCGGGCGCGCCTGCGCGCCCGCGCCCAGGCGTCGCGACAGAGGGGGCCGAGGGCTGAGCCCACGGCCGCGGCGGAGGGCGACGTCGAGCACGGTCGGCGTAGCGGCCCCCTCCCTTTGCGTCGCCGCGATCCTCTTCGCCGGCGCGATCTCGGGCGCGTCGGCCTCGAGCGCCGCGGCGGTGGCCGCCGCAGAGATCGGCGCCGCGAGGCTCGCCCCGCCGTCCGGCGCGCCGGCACGGGCCGCAACCGGATCGACTTCCCCGTCTCCCGCAGGCACGATCGAGAGCTCGGTCGTGCTGGCGTTCGTCCCGACCGGCGAGCCCGAGCTCGCAAGCGTCCCCGGCATGTCCGTCGGGATCATGTCCGCCAGCCAGGGCTCCTACTCCGCCGCGCAGCTGCTGCTCGACATCACCCAGGGCGCCCGCATCGCGTCCTCGGCCTACTCCACCGAGCACCCGCCGCGCCTGGCGCTGCGGATCTCCGATCCGCGGTCCGCAGGCGGTCGAGTGGGGGAGCCGATCGCCGAAGCAGGCGCAGCCGGACCGGCGGTCGAAGGAGCCATCGCCGGCTGGCCCGCGGCGCGGCGCCGGGCGGAAAGCGCGCCCCAGCTCCTGCGCCCGGGCCTGCTCGCCGCACAGATTCCCGGTGGCGCGGCATACGTAGGAGTCCGCGCGCACAGCACGGTCGATGCGATCGCGGCCACAGACCGCGGCGGCCGCGTGGCCGCCGTGTCGCTGGGCGCAACCTCCTCGCTGCTCGCGCGCGTGACGGCGCTGCGCCGGGCGCACCCGCTCGTGGTCGCCGACCTGCCGGCGGGCCCAGGCGGCCGGCAGGATCTCCGCGCCCTGAGCGCCACCCGCGCGCCCGGGGAGCTGCTGCTCGTCCTACAGCGCGCCCGCTCCGCCCCTGGCCACGAACTGCTGTGGGCGGCCGCCGCGGGACTTTCGGGCGAAGCGCCCGCCGGACCCTCGCGGGCCGCCGCGGGAGCCGACGTGGACGGGAGGGGCGGCAGCGCCGGCGCCCGCAACACCGAGCTGACCTCACAGACGACCAATGAGCGCGGACTGATCGCCGCGATCGACATCGCCCCCACGATCCTGCGCCATCTGAGCTTGCCGATCCCAGCCGACATGCGCGGCGATCCGCTCCGCACCGACGGTCCCCTGCACTCCGCCTCCCTGCGCGCGCTGATGGCGCGCCTGCACGTGATCACCTCCCGGCGCTTGCGCGCGCTGGCCTGGCTGCTGATCGCCTGGGCGCTGCTCTTGGGCGCCTGCGCATCGGCTCCCCGCTCGCGCACCCGGCCCCGGGCCCGCGCGTGGGCGATGCGCACGGGCGCGCTCGGCGTGCTGTGGGCGCCCGTCGTCGTGCTGATACCCGCCGCGCTGGAGCCCGGCGCGGCGGTCGAATACGCGACGATCGCGCTCGCCTGCCTGGGGCTCGGCGCGCTGAGCGACCTGCTGCTGCCCTGGCCACGTGCGCCGCTCGCCCCGGCGATCGTGGCCGTGGTCGCGCTCACCGCCGACGCGCTCGCGGGCACGCAGCTGCTGATGCGCTCGCTGCTAGGCCCCGACCCGATCCTCGGCGCGCGCTTCTACGGCATCGGCAACGAGCTCAAGTCCGGCCTCGCCGTGCTCGTGCTCTGTGCGGTCGCCGCCGCGCTGTACCCCGCCGTGCGGGGTCGCCGCGCGGTCCTGGCGATGGCCGGCGCGGGCGTCGTGCTCGCCGTCGTCGAGGGCTCGGCGCGGATCGGCGCCGGCGTCGGCGGCGTGATCCTTGTGAGCGCCGGCACGGCCGTCGCGACCGTCATGCTGCTGCCGGGCGCCCTCACTCGCCGGCGTGCGCTGACTGTGCTGATCGCGCCCGTGGTCGGGCTCGTGGCGCTGGCGGCGCTCGACCTGGCCACCGCCCACGGCACGGGGCACTACACAGGCAGTGTCCTGCATGCCCGCTCGCTCGGAGACGTGCGCGACATCATCGTCCGCCGCTACACCGCCGCCTGGGATGAGCTGCACAACGGAGCGATGCCTGTGGCCACCGCCTTTGCGCTGCTGGCCGCCGCGCTGGGCCTGCGCCGGCGCGAGCGCCTGCTGGCCCCAGTCGTCGGCGACCCCGCGTGGCTGGCGGCCCTCTCGGGGGGCCTCGCCGCGGGCGTGGTCGGCGCGCTGGTCGAGGACTCCGGCCCAGTGCTGCTCGTGGTCGCGGTGTTCGCGCTCGGCTGTGTGCTCACGTATCTGTGGGCATCGCCCGCTGTCGCACCGGACGCCTCACGCGCACACGTTCAGGATCGTCTGCGAATACGACCCGATCGGGATCGGCTCAGTCCACGTCGCGGAACGGATTCTCGACGCGAACTGAGTTGATTTCCTGACCGTGGTTCAGATCCTCCGTCAGCAGCAGCTCGCAGCCGACCGCGGCCGCGGCCGCGACGATCAGGCCGTCCCAGTAGGAGATCTGTGAGGAGCGACTGATCTCGACCGCATGCCTGACCAGGGAGGCGCCGATCGGCAGGACCGTATGCAGGCTCAGTTGATCGAGCCCCTGCAACGTCTCCGCCTCCGAGACGCGTCCGGCGAGCTTGCGGGTAACCGTCACGTAGAACTCGCTGAGAACCTGCGCGCTCAACACGAGCTCACCGTACTTGTCAGAAGCCAGCACACTCGCGGCTATAGCGCGCTTGGCGGGCTCGTCTTCATCGATGGCATAGACAAAGACGTTCGTGTCGACAAACGTCCTATCGCTCATACAGTTCGTCGCGCGTCCACGTACGACCCTCGGGTCCACTGCCGGCGTGGACCGTCTTGGCCCACGCAAGGAAATCCTTCATGCCCGATGGCTCTGAACCATTCGTCACGAACTTCTGCAGATAGTCACGCACGAGCGAGTTCACAGACGTGTCCTGTTCGAGCGCCCGGATACGCGCCCGCTTCAGGAGCTCATCGTCGATCGACAGCGTCAAATTACCCATATCTTGCCCTTTACGTGTAGAACGATATCAGTGTAGCACAGCCTTACCTTGCTAGGCCGCGCAGTCCCGGCACGCCCCGTGCAGCACGATCTCGTGCTCGGACACGGCCAGCGGAACCCGCTCGCTGAGCGTCTTTATCGCGCGCTCCAACCCGGCGTCGGAGAACGGCATCACCACGCCGCACTCGTCGCACACCAGGTGATGATGGTGCTCGGTGTGCTCGCACACCCGCTCGTAGCGGACCATCGCCTGGCCGGTCTCCACGCGCTGCACGAGCCCCAGCCCCTCCAGCTCATCGAGGATCCGGTACACGCTGGCCCGACTCACCCGCCTGCCCTTGTCGCTGTCCTGGCTGCGCACGCGCCCGCGCGCGCGCAGCGCGTCCTCCATCTCCTGTGCGGTCAGCGCGCATTCCTGCCGGTCCAGCAGCTCCAGCAGCGCGCGTCTGGCGCCACCGCGCCGGTGTCCGGCGGCGGCGAGCGTCGCCTCGGCGCGCTCAGTCCAGTTTTCGGTGGCGTGGACACGTGCGGGATCGGGACTCACGTTCACGATGGTAGACCTCCAGCAACGACGGGTCCAGGCCTCATTCCAGGCGTGCCCGCCCCGCGACGCCGCCCCGGGCCCCACGCCGCCCACCCGCGCCCGAGGGCATACGCGCCGGCGCTCAGTGAGCCGACGAAGAACCCGACGGGGTAGTTGGTCTGATAGGAGGCGGCGATCGCGATCCACACGATCAGCAGCGCGATCGCCACCGACAGTCCCATCGCCACGGGTGGCCGGTCGGTGAATGACCTGGCGGCCGCAGGCGCGCCGATCATCAGGCTGAAGATCAACAGCGTCCCGACGACGGGCACCGTCATCGTCGTCGCCAGGGCAAGCACCGCGAGAAACAGCATCTCCATGGCAAAGCGGCTCACCCCCTGGGCCTCGCCCACCTCGGGCAGCACCGATGAGAGCATCAGCGGGCGGTACAGCGCCGCGACGGCGAGGATGCACAGCAGGCCGAGCACCGCCGTCGGGGCGATCTCGTTGCTCGCGATCCCCAGCACCTCGCCGAACAGCAGCGAGTAGACCTCCGGCGCGTACTCGACGCTCATGCTGAGAAACAGCGCGCCGAGGCCGAGCATCATCACGAGCGCCAAGGCGGTCGCGACGTCGTGGCGTCCCCTGCGCCCGAGCAGGCCGATCGTAAGCGCCCCGGCGAGGGAGAACACGCCCAGCCCGAGCAGCGTGCTGACGCCCACGAGGCTCGCGCCGGCCGCCCCCGCGAAGGCTCCGTTGGGGATCGCGTGAGCCGCGAACGCCGAGCCGCGCAGGACGGTGAAGAACCCGACGACCCCCGCGACGACCGCGACGATGCTCGCGACCGTCCAGGCGTTGATCATGAACCCCGAGAACACAGTCCCGACGCCAGGTAGAAGAGGAAGATCAGCGTCACCACGAAGAAGCTCACCGGCCAGCCGCGCCCGGCGGGCGGCCAGTCGTAGCTGTCGTAGGCGAGCACGATCCCCAGCCACATCGTCCCGACCCCGATCCCGGCCGCGGCGAGCATCGCGTGCAGCGGGCGCTTGATCAGGCGCAGCGCGGTGGCGGCGGGACCGACGAGCAGGGCCGTGGAGAGGATCGTCCCGATCGTGATCGCCGCGAGCGCCGTGGCGAGGGCTAGCGCGAACAGGTACAGCACGCCGACCAACCGCACAGGGATGCCGCGCGCGGCCGCCATGTCGGCGTTCACCGAGCTGAGCAGCAGCGGGCGATACAGGGCCAGCATCGCGGCGAGGACGAGCAGGCTGAGCAGGCCGATCAACGGGATCGTGGAGCTCGAGATCGCGAACACCGACCCGAACAGGATCGTCACGGCCGCGCCCGTGGTGTTGTGATAGGTGGTGTCCAGGTACAGAAACAGCGCGGCCAGCCCGATCGCGGCGCCCAGCACGATTCCGGTCGCGAGGTCGCGCCCGCGCGGACGCTGCACGCCGATCAGCTCCATCGCACCGGCCGCCACGACGTTGCCCACCACGAACCCCCACAGCGGCCCGACTCCGACCAGGAACGCGCCCGAGCCTCCGGTGGTGCCGATGTCGCCGAACGCCTCGCCCGCGAACGCCTGCCCGCGCATGACCGTGAACACCCCGACCACCCCGGTGACGACCGCGACCAGCGCCCCCACCCCGATCGCGATCCGGACCGCTTCGCTGGCGAAGAACCCTGGCGCCAGCACCGCGGCCGGGAGGCTATTCACGACGAGACGGCTCACGAACGGACCTGCAACTCTCCGCCGCGGAGTACGGCCTCGTGGCCGTGCTGGCCGATCTCCGATCGGTCGGACTCCTCGCCGGCGCCCGCGACGATCAGCACGCGCCCGTGCACGTTCAGCACGTCCACGTGGCTTCCGTACAGCTCGCTCAGCACGTCCGCGCGCACGACCTCCTCGGTGGTCCCGCTCGCCGCGCGGCCGGCGGCGAGGTAGACGATGCGGTCCATCGCTCCAAGCAGCGGGTTCATCTCGTGCGCTGAGATCAGCACCGCGATCTGGAGCTCTCTCGTGATGCGCGCCAACAGCTGAACCACCTCGTGCGCGCTGGGCAGGTCCAGGTTCGCCAGGGGCTCGTCTAAGAGCAGCAGCCGCGGGCGCGCGATCAGCGCGTGGGCGATCAATATCCGCTGCTGCTCGCCCCCGGAGAGCCTGCCCACGCGCGTGTCGGCGAACCTCGTCGCGTCGACCGCCTGCAGCATCTGATCGATCAGCGCCCTGCGGGCCCGCGACGGTCTTGGAACCCCGAGCCGGTTCGCGTCCAGGCCGAGTCCCACGAGATCGCGCGCGCGCAGCGGCAGGTCTTGGTCGAGCAGGAACTTCTGCGGCACGTACCCGATCAGCGGGTCACGCCGTGAGCGCGCCCGACCGGCCAGCAGCACCCTGCCGGCGCTCGCCGCCTGCAACCCGAGGATCGCCCGGAACAGCGTCGTCTTGCCTGCCCCGTTTGAGCCGATCAGGCCGGTGAACTCGCCCGGGGCGATGCTAAAGCTCACGCCGTCGAGCACCTTGCGCCCGCCCAGCCGCACGTCTAAGCCCCGCACCGCGAGGATGTCCTTGCTCGCCGGCGCGCGTCCCGGCTCTTCGACGCGTGTACCCGTCCGCTGTGTGTCCAGGCTCATCGCCGCCGCGTCCTCCGGGCTCACAGCTTTTCGGTGGACACGCCCTGCCCCACGGCCCGTTCCAGCGCCTTGACCTCGGCGAGCATCCACGACTGGTAGTCGTACCCCGGCGTCGGCATCGTCTCGTAGACCCCCACGACCGGCACGCCGTTGCGTTTGGCCGCCCGCAGAAAGGACTGGGTCAGCGAGTCGGTGACCTGCTGGTTGTACACGAACACCTTGACCTTCTTCTGAGAGAACAGCCCTTCCTGGAAGGTCACGTCCTGGGGGGCGGGGTCGGTGCCGTTCATGATGTCCGCCTGCAGCCCGAACGGGGTCAGGTTCTTCGTCCCGGCCGCTTCCAGCATGTAGTCGCCCACCGGCTCGGTCGTGGCGACCGTCGTGCCCGGGTAGCGCGAGCTGAATTCGCGCAGCGCCGTAAACCATGGCTGCAGCGACGCTTCGAAAGCGCGCGCGTTGGCCTGGAAGTAGGCCGCGTGCGCGGGCGCCAACGCGGACAGGTCGGCGGCGATGGCCCTGGCCACCGCCGGCATCGTCTGCGGCCTGTACCAGAGGTGCGGATTGGGAGTCGAATCCGGGAGGCCGAGCAGATGCTGGACGTTGATGACCAAGCGCTGAGAATCGGATCCCGCCCCCCCGGCCGACTCGATCTTTTCCATGTACGTGTCGTACCCAACCCCGTTTTCGACCAGCAACCTCGCGGCGCTGACCGCCTGGGCGACGCTCGGGCTGGCCTCGAAGGTGTGCGGGTCGGTGTTCGGGTTGCTCTCGATCGCGCTCACCGTCACGTATCTGCCGCCGATCTGTTCGATCACGTTCGCGTACTCGTTCTCCGCCCCCACGGCGACTATCCTGCCCCCGGACGCGACGCCTGAGCCACTGGTTCCGCAGCCCGCGACGAACGCGGCCATCAACGCGCAGATCGCAATCACCGCGCTCGTACGTGGACGAGGTGGCCAAACCGCCCGCTGCGGTGAGCGGGAGCGACACACTTCGCTTTTGATCCTCACAGCCATCTGCCCACCCTATCAAGAACGAGATTGAGTCTCATTCTCGACTCGGTCAAGATCGCCGCCCGCGTCGGGTCGCAGATCTTGGGCCCGCCCCGCCCGCGCGCGTTCGCCCGCGCGCGCGCGCTCTCGGACGTCGCAGGCGTATGATCGCCACGCATGCCGCCGCCCCGCCGATCACAGCCTGACCAGCAGCCCACCCCCGCCGAGCACTCGCCCGACAAACCCCCGACCGAGCTCACGCGCGCTCAGATCGAGACGCTCGAGGCCATGTACGGCAACCGCTACCTGCTCGAGCCCGCGCCGGACCACAAGCTGCCGAAGTCGGGCATGTCGGCTGAGGAAGCCCTTGGCCTGATCCAGCAGGAGACGGTCCTCGACGGCCTGCCGGCGCGCAATCTGGCGACCTTCGTGACCACTCAGATGGAGCCCGAGGCCGATCAGCTGATTGGAGAATCGCTGCGCGTGAACTTCATCGACCACGCCGAGTACCCGCAGTCGGCCGAGATCGAGCAGCGCTGCATCCGCATGCTCGCGGACCTGTTCAACGCGCCGGGCGAGACCACGGGCGCGCGCACGCAGGGCTCCTCGGAGGCGATCATGCTCGGCGCGCTGTCTTTGAAGTGGCGCTGGCGCGCGCGGCGCGAATCGGCCGGCAAGTCCACCGACCGCCCGAACCTCGTGTTCGGCGGCGACGTGCACGTGGTGTGGGAGAAGTTCTGCCGCTACTTCGACGTCGAGCCCCGCATCGTCCCGCTGGCGCCCGAGAAGTACACGATCGGACCGGAGGACGTAGAGCCGCACATCGACGAGAACACGATCGGCGTCGCCGCCGTGCTCGGCACGACCTTCACCGGGCACGCCGACGACATCGCCGGGATCAACGACCATCTCCTGGCCCTCAAGGGCGAGCGGGGACTGGACGTGCCGCTGCACGTGGACGCCGCTAGCGGCGGCTTCGTATGGCCGTTCCTGTACCCGCACTCCGAGTGGGACTTCCGCCTGGAGCAGGTCCGCTCGATCAACGTCTCCGGCCACAAGTTCGGCCTCGTCTACCCCGGCATCGGCTGGCTCGTGTTCCGCGAAACCGCTGATCTGCCCGAGAATCTCGTGTTCTACGAGAACTACCTGGGCAAGCGCGACGCCACGTTCACGCTGAACTTCTCGACCGGCTCGGCGATGGTGCTCGCCCAGTACTACAACTTCGCGCGCCTCGGCCATGCCGGCTACCGCTACGTGATGGAGACGATGAAGTACAACGCGCGCACGCTCGCCGCCGAGATCGCCGCGTGCGACCTGGAGGTGATCGGCGGCGAGCATGACGAGCAGCTTCCGCTGGTCGCTTTCAAACTTCAAGGCGAGCATCCATATGACGAGTTCGACATCTCGGCGCAGCTGGCCGCCGATCGCGGCTGGATGGTCCCCGCCTACACGCTCCCCCCGAACGCCGAACACATCAAGATCATGCGCGTCCTCGTCAAGGAGACGCTCGGACACTCGCTGACGGCCGCGCTCGGCCAGGACATCGCCCAGGCGTGCGCGACGCTCGACGCCAAGGGCGGCCTGCACTCGTCCGATCGCAAGCGCGTGAAGACGAACACGGGTTTTTGAGAGATCCCGCCCTATTCTTCTTCGCGGCGTCTACGCCGACGAACGAGCAGCGCCACGACGACGGCGATCACGACGACGATCGCGATCCCAGCGGCGATGTAGCGCCGTTTGTGGCTGGCGGTGTTCTTGACCGCCCGCGCCGGCACACCCTTGGCCTTTAGCTCCGCGACCAGCTTCACTTCGCCGTGAGGCGGATAGCTCACGTGCACGCGGCGCCCGTCCTTCAGCGTCAGGTGCATCGAGAGCACCTTCCTGCGGAAGCTCACCGACTTGATCTGGCCGGCCGCGAGCTGCTGTTCGTAGGCCTGCATGCTCTCCTGCGTGAAGTGCACGCCGGCTTCGGAGTGCTCTTCGGCTCCCGCCGCGCTCGCGGCCAGGACCAGACACACGCATGCCACAGACACGGCCGCCACCGGGGTCGCGATCGCGATGGTGAGGGAAGCTCTGCTCGTTCGTGTCACGAGGACGCGGCAGGAGTCGTACTCGAGTCCTCTTCGCGCAGCTTGCGCCGGCGGTCCACCAGCAGCACCGCCGCGACGACGATGATCACGACGATCACGATGCCCGCCGCGATGTAGCGCAGCGTGTGGTGCGTCGTTTTGGCGGCTTTCGGTTTGGCCGTGGCGATCGTGATCGGCACGCCTGCGCCACGCCCCAGTGCCACGAGCCGCGCCTGTTCGCTCGCGGCGTAGGAGACCGTGAAGTGCCGGCCGTCGTTCATCGAAACGTGCACGTGTCCGGGCGCCGGCGTCGGGTGAAACGTCAGCGCGTGCACTTCGTGCTTGCCCACCTGCACGGCGAGCGCCGGCAGGCCCTCGCGTTCGAAGTGGATCGCGCTCGCGGCGCTCGCGGTCGCGCTCGCGGCGAGCGCCAGGGTCAGGCACGCGCCCGTCAGGGCGATGCGGCGAAGCGCTCTGGCCGATCGATTCATCCGCGGCACTCTAACGGTAGTCTTGAACACGAGGGACGGTCGCGCGTCCTGAGGCCCGCTTCCAGCGGGCCTCGGTCTTAGAACCCGCTACTTGCGCGCGATGCGCATGGCCTTCAGCCGCTGCACCTTCTCCAGCACGACCTTGCGCATGCGCGCGTTCTGCGGGGTCGCCTCGACAGCCTCGTCCTCGCGCACGAACTCGAGTGCCTCGTCGAGCGTCAATTTGCGGTGCGCGTCCAGCCGCACGAGCACGTCGGAGGTCGAGGAGCGCATGTTCGTCAGGTGCTTCTCCTTGACCGGGTTCACGTCGAGATCCTCCGAGCGGGTGTTCTCGCCGATGATCATGCCCTCGTAGACCTCCTCGCCCGGTCCGACGAACAGCGTGCCGCGCTCCTGCAGCGTCATCAGCGAGTAGCTGACGGTCATCCCGCGACGGTCGGCGACGAGCGCGCCGGAGGTGCGCGTCAACAGCTCCCCCGCCCACGGCTCCCAGTCCTCGAACACGTGGTGCATGATGCCCGTGCCGCGCGTCTCGGTCAGAAACTCCGTCCTGAACCCGATCAGCCCGCGCGCCGGCACCAGATACTCCATCCGCACCCACCCCGTCCCGTGGTTGGTCATGTGCTCCATCCGCCCTTTGCGCGCGGCCAGCAGCTGGGTGACCGTGCCGACGTGCTCCTCGGGCACGTCCACCGACAGCCGCTCGACGGGCTCGTGGCGGGCGCCGTCGATCTCGCGCTCGAGCACGTGCGGCTGCCCGACGGTCAGCTCGAAGCCCTCGCGGCGCATCATCTCCACGAGCACCGCCAGCTGCAGCTCGCCGCGGCCCTGCACCTCGTACGTGTCCGTCCGCTCGGTGTCGCGCACGCGCAACGACACGTTGCCGACGAGCTCCTGGTCGAGGCGCGCCTTGATCTGGCGGGCCGTCAGCTTGTCGCCGTCTTTGCCCGCCAGCGGCGAGGTGTTGACGCCGATCGTGATCGACATCGCCGGTTCGTCGACGGTGATCACTGGAAGCGGGCGCGGGTCCTCGGGGTCGGCGAGCGTCTCGCCGATCGTGACCTGCGCGATGCCCGCCACGGCGATGATCTCCCCCGGCCCCGCCTGCGGCGCGTCCACGCGGTCGAGCGCGTCGGTCACGTACAGCTCCGCCACCTGGGCTTTCTGGATCGAGCCGTCCGCGCGGCACCACGCGATCTGTTGGCCCTTGCGAATCGTGCCGTTACGCACGCGGCAGATCGCCAGCCGGCCCACGTAGGGGGAGGCGTCGAGGTTCGTCACGAGCGCCTGCAACGGGTGCTCGGGGTCGTACATCGGCGGCGGGATGCGCTCCAGCAGCAGGTCCAAGAGCGGCGCCAGGGTCGCGTCCTCGGGCATTGGCGTACCCGGGTCGTACCGAAGCGACGCGCGGCCGGCCTTGGCGTTGCAGTAGACGATCGGGAACTCGATCTGGTGCTCGTCGGCGTCGAGATCCAGGAACAGCTCATACACCTCGTCCACGACCTCCGCCACGCGCGCGTCGGGACGATCGACCTTGTTGACGACCAGGATCACGGGCAGCTTGGCCTCCAGCGCCTTGCGCAGCACGAACCTGGTCTGCGGCAGCGGCCCCTCGGAGGCGTCGACGAGCAGCAGCACGCCATCGACCATCGTCAGCCCACGCTCCACCTCGCCGCCGAAGTCGGCGTGCCCGGGGGTGTCGACGATGTTCAGCTTGACGTCGCGATAGCGCAGCGAAGTGTTCTTGGCGAGGATCGTGATCCCCTTCTCGCGCTCGAGGTCCATCGAGTCCAACACGCGCGTGGCCACCTCCTGGCCGACCCGAAAGGCGCCGGACTGCCACAGCATCGCGTCCACGAGCGTCGTCTTGCCGTGGTCGACGTGCGCGACGATCGCGACGTTGCGGATGTCGTCTCTAGGAACCAGGGGCACGGCGGAGAGGGTACTCGGCGGATGGGGAGCTCCCGTGCGGAGGCAGTATCCAGGACGTCGAAGATGCCGAGCCCACGCGGGCGGCGATCAAACTTGCAGCTACCGCGGCAACGCGCGTGTGTGAAGACAAAGCGTTTTCAAAACGACTCTCATCCCCGCTGACCGAGCGCGCGGGGAGCCATTCGCAGCCCAAACCTGGCCAGGGCGGACGGATAGCGCTCGGCCCTGGCGACGACCTCCTCGAGGGCGGCGGCGAAACGGCGGATGTCAGACTCCTCGATCACGAGCGGCGGGAGCGCCTTGATGACGTTCATGCGATGCCCCGCGACCTGGCAGAAGATGCGGTGCTCGTGAAACAGCGGCACGGTGACGAGCTGGGAGAACAGGCCGGGCTGGCGGCGCTCGACCCGGTCCCATATGCGGCGAGCCAACGGGCCCGAGGGCGGGCCGAATTCGATCGCCCACATCAGCCCAAGGCCGCGCACGTCGCGCACGACCTCGTAGCGATCGACCAGCGGCCTGGTCAGCTCCAGCAGCAGCGCGCCGAGGCGCTGCGCGCGCGCGACCAGGCCCTCGTCGTCCAGCACCCGCAGCGTCGCCAGCGCGGCGGCGGCGGCGAGGTCGTTGCCGCCGAACGTCGAGCCGTGGCGGACCGCGCGCTCCATGCCGTCGAACACGCGGTCGAACGCCGCCCGCGAGACGAGCACCGCGCCGATCGGCACGAGACCCCCGGACAGCGCCTTGGACAGGCAGATCAGGTCGGGCTCAATTGCCCAGTGCTCGCCGGCGAGAAACCGCCCGGTGCGGCCGAGTCCGGTCTGGACCTCGTCGCAGACCAGCAGCGCGCCGTCCTGGCGGCACAACCGCTGGGCGCCGGCCAGGTAGCCGTCGGGGGGAAGGTTCACGCCCTTGCCCTGCACGGGCTCGACCACGAACGCCGCCACGTCCCCGCGCGCGAGCGCGAGCTCCAGCGCGTCCAGATCGCCCCACGGCACCGACTCGCAGCCGGGCAGCAGCGGGCCGAAGCCCTCGCGGAATACGGCATCGCCGTTGAGCGACAGCGAGCCGAGCGTCAATCCGTGAAAGGCGTGCTCGGCGTACAGCACGCGCGTCCGTGAGGTGGCCGCGCGCGCGATCTTGATCGCCGCCTCGACGGCCTCGGTGCCGCTGTTCGCGGGGACCATCGCGCCGAGATTTTTGGAAGCCCGCCCACCCGCGCGCGCGAGCAGCTGCTCGGCCAGGACGCCGCTCAGCAGCGTGACGCCGAGCTGCGGCAGGTTGGCGGTGCGCGCAGCCATGACCTGCTCGATCGCGGCGATCGCGGCGGGGTGAGAGCGCCCGATCGCGAACACGCCGTAGCCGCCGAACAGGTCGAGATAGCGCTCGCCGCCGGAGTCGATCAGGTAGGACCCCTCGCCGGCGGTCCAGACGCGATCGAAGCCGAGCGTGCGCAGGATGCGCCCCATCTGCGGGTTCAGATAGCGGTCGTTCAGCGCCATCTCCTCGCCGGTGCGCGGCGGATCAGCTCGCGCACGCTGGGGATCGACTCCGAAGACATCGCTCGCAGAGCCTACTGCCAGACCTCTCCTGCCAGGCCTGGCGCAGACAAACGTCTGGACGTCGGGCCACCCCTCAAGCCAGGCCAGAAAGCGGTCGAATATCGATAGATGAGTATGGGATCGGCATCGTCCTGGCTGTGCCCGACCGAGCTCGACCGCAACCGTTTGGTGGACGCCAACGACCGCGTGCGCACGATCCGCATGATCGGCTCGAGCGCGGCCATCGGCGCGGCGCTGATCGTCTGCGCTCCCTGGATCGGCTGGTGGACGCTGATCCTGTTCGCAGTGTCGGCGATCAACCTCATCAGCGTGGATCTGCGCATCGGCAGGAGCGCGCATCCAGAGCGCGTGAGCGCGTAGCGCGATCGTGATCACGATGGGGCTGATCGGCACGGGGGTCGCCCTCAGCGGGGGCCCGCGCAGCCCGGCGATCCCCTGGATGGTGCTGCCCGCCGCGATGGTCGCCGCGCGGTTTCGCCCCAAGGTCATGATCGCCGCGCTGGGGCTGACGGTCGCGATCACCCTCGTCGACGACGGTCGGCGTGCACCCGCAGTGGGCGATCCAGGAACCGTCCCCGGTGGTGGCGACGCTCGCGCTGCTGGTGGGGGTGGTGTCGATCGTGTGGGCGCTGCAGTCCGCCGAGCTGCGTCATCGCGACGAGGCGATCCTCGACCCGCTGACGGGGCTGCTTGAACCGCCACGCGCTCGTGCCGAGGCTCGTGGAGATCTCCCAGCAGGCGCGCCTGACGGGCCAGCCGGTGAGCCTGGTGCTGTGCGACGTGGACGGGTTCAAGGCGGTCAACGACGAGCACGGGCACGACCGCGGAGACGCGGTGCTGCGCGACGTGGCCTACGAGCTGCGCAAGCTGCTGCGCTCGTTCGAGCTCGTGTACCGGCTGGGAGGCGAGGAGTTCTTGCTCGTGCTGCCGGGCATCGGCCTGCAGGGCGCCTGCGTTACGGCCGAGCGGCTGCGCAGGCGGTGGAGCAGGCGCGGCCGACGCGGCATCCCGATCACGATCTCCCTCGGTGTGAGCGCGGCCAGCGGAGCGGACGTGGACTACGAGACGCTGTTCAAGGCCGCGGACGAGGCGCTGTACGAGGCCAAGCGACAGGGACGCAACCGGGTGATCGCGGCCGCCGGCTCATCCCCGCTGCTAGAGTCCGGCGGCGATGGCGGGCGGACAGACCCCAAAGCAGAAACAGTCGCACTCGCGCACGGCTAAGCGCCGCGCGCAGCACAAGATCGCGCCGGCGGCGTCGAATGAGTGCCCGCAGTGCCATCAGCCGAAGCTGCCCCACCGCGTGTGTGCGACGTGCGGGACCTACCGGGGCCGTGACGTGATCGACGCCGGCGCCGGCGCCGCCCCCGGCGAGGAGTAGGCGCCGGGTGGGCGCCACACGTTGCCGGGCGAGCAGTCAGCCGGCGTGAGCGCCCTGCGCGAGCGCCCTTCCTGGGCCGCGCTCGGCTCCCACTTCCAGGCGATCCGCGACACGCACCTGCGCGAGCTGTTCGCCTCCGACCCCGCGCGCGGGGAGCGCATGACGGCCGCCGGCGCGGGGCTGTTCCTGGACTACTCCAAGAACCGCGTCACCGAGGAGACGCTGGGGCTGCTGGTCGAGCTGGCCGAGCAGTCGGGGCTGGCCGAGCGCACCGCGGCGATGTTCGCCGGCGATCCGATCAACGTCTCGGAGGGCCGCTCCGTGCTGCATGTCGCGCTGCGCATGCCCGCGAGCGCGTCGCTGGTCGTGGGCGGCGTGGACGTGGTCGCCCAGGTGCACGAGGTGCTCGACCGGATGGGCTCCTTCGCCGAGCGGGTGCGCGCAGGCGAGTGGCTCGGCCATACGGGCAGGCCGATCAAGAACGTCATCAACATCGGCATCGGCGGCTCGGATCTCGGCCCGGTGATGGCGTATGAGGCGCTGCGCCACTACTCGCGGCGCGAGATGACGTTCAGGTTCGTGTCGAACGTCGACTCCACCGACTTCGTCGAGGCCACGCGCGACCTGGACCAGGCAGAGACGCTGTTCATCGTCTCCTCCAAGACGTTCACGACGTTGGAGACGATGACCAACGCGCGCTCCGCACGCGCGTGGGCGCTCGCGGCGCTGGGCGACGAGCAGGCGATCGCCAAGCACTTCGTCGCGGTCTCCACGAACGCCGCCGGGGTGGCCGAGTTCGGGATCGACACGGACAACATGTTCGGGTTCTGGGACTGGGTCGGCGGGCGCTACTCGATGGACTCCGCGATCGGGCTCTCGACGATGCTCGCGATCGGGCCCGCGCGCTTCGCCGAGCTGCTGGCCGGCATGCACGCGCTGGACGAGCACTTCCGCACGACGCCATTCGAGCAGAACCTGCCCGTGCTGATGGGCATGCTCGCCGTCTGGTACGGCGAGCACTTCGGGGCGCAGACGTGCGGGGTGATGCCCTACGAGCAGTACCTCAAGCGCTTCCCCGCCTACCTGCAGCAGCTGACGATGGAGTCAAACGGCAAGCACGTCACGCTCGACGGCGCGAGCGTGGACTACCAGACGGGCGCGGTCTACTGGGGCGAGCCGGGGACCAACGGGCAGCACAGCTTCTACCAGCTGATCCACCAGGGCACGAAGCTCATCCCGCTCGACTTGATCGGCTTCGGCCAGGCGCTGCACCCGCTCGGCGAGCATCACGACATCCTGATGTCCAACGTGTTCGCCCAGGCCCAGGCGCTCGCGTTCGGGCGCACGGCGGCGGAGGTCCGCGCGGAGGGCACGCCCGAGGCGGTCGTGCCGCACAAGGTGATGGAGGGCAACCGCCCCACGAACGTGATCCTCGCGCAGCTCCTTACGCCGCACACGCTGGGCGCGCTGGTCGCGCTGTACGAGCACAGCGTGTTCACCCAGGGCGTCGTCTGGGGCATCGACTCCTTCGACCAGTGGGGCGTGGAGCTGGGCAAGGCGCTGGCCAGGCAGATCATTCCCGAGCTGACCTCCGCGGACGAGCCGCGGTTGGAGCACGACAGCTCCACGAACGCGCTGATCCGCCGCTACCGCTCGCTGCGCTGAGCCGCGACCGGCAGCACGAACCGCCGGACGGCCTGCGCGAAGCCGTCGTGCTCGTTTGAGGCGGTCACGCGCCGCGCGGCGCGCTGCACCTCGCGGTCGGCGTTGCCCATCGCGATGCTCAAGCCCGAGCGGGCGAACATCAGCACGTCATTGGCCATGTCCCCGATCGTGGCGACCTGCGCTTCGGGGATCTCATAACGATGCGCAAGAAACTCGACGACGCTGCCCTTGTTCGCCTGCGGGTGGGTCACATCGACGTAGTAGGGCTGCGAGCGCGCGGCGGAGACATGGTCGCCGAAGCGCTCGTGCGCGGCCGTCGCGGCTCGCTCAACCGCGTCGTGGTCGTCGCTGACGCCGACGATCTTGGCGATCTGATCGACCAGGCCGTCGTAGTCCTCGCGCAGGGTCGGCGCGAACTGGACGGTCTGCGCCTCGCGATCGACGTGCGGGCCTGTCAGGTTCTGCACGTACCAGTCGGCGCCGCGATACAGCCACACATCCAGCGCCTGGGCCTTCAACAGCGCGATCGCCGGGGCGACGAGCGCTGCGGGGATCGTGCGCTGCTCGATGACCGTCATGTCGCGGTCTACCAGCAGGCCGCCGTTGAACGCCGCGATCGGCGTGCGCACGTCAAGCGGCTCCACCAGCATCGACATCCCGCGGGGCGGGCGCCCGCTCGTGAGCGCGAACAGGACGCCCGCCTCGTCCAGTTCGCGAACGGCCGCGATCGCAGCCTCGGTGAGGGCCTTCTCGGGCGTCACAAGCGTGCCGTCCACGTCGGCGAGCAGCAGGCGGATCGCGGGCGCCGGGATGGATGAGGGCATATTGAGGGACACTGCAGGGAGCACCGTATCGGCCTAACGAAGACGACGATGAGAGGAGCCGGCGACGATGGCGACTGAGACACCGATGCAACTGGGGATGGTCGGACTGGGGCGCATGGGCGCGAACATCGTCCGCCGGCTGATGCGCGACGGGCACCGCTGCGTCGGGTATGACGTCAGCTCCGAGGCGGTGGCGGCGCTCGCGGCCGACGGCGCGCAGGGCGCGGGCACGATCGCGGAGTTCGTGGCGGCGCTCGATAAGCCCCGCGCGGCCTGGGTGATGGTGCCCGCGGGCGACATCACGGACAAAACGATCGCGCAGCTGGCCGAGGAGATGGAGCCCGGCGATGCGATCATCGACGGCGGCAACACCCACTACCACGACGACATCCGCCACGCCGAAGAACTGCGCGAGCGGGGCATCCACCACATCGACTGCGGCACCAGCGGCGGCGTGTGGGGCCTGGAGCGCGGGTTCTGTTTGATGATCGGCGGGGAGACCGAGGTCGTGCAGCGGTTGAGCCCGCTGTTCGCCACAATCGCCCCGGGAGTGGACTCCGCCCCGCGCACACCGGGGCGCAGCGGCGAGCCGAGCCCGTCCGAGCAGGGGTACCTGCACTGCGGCCCCAACGGGGCGGGGCATTTCGTGAAGATGGTGCACAACGGCATCGAGTACGGCATGATGGCCGCCTACGCCGAGGGGCTGAGCATCATCCACTCCGCCGACGCGGGCCTGCGCCAGCAGGAGCAGGACGCCGAGACCAGCCCGCTGGAGAACCCGCAGTACTACCGCTACGAGATCGACACGACCGAGGTCGCCGAGGTCTGGCGCCGGGGCAGCGTCGTCGGTTCGTGGCTGCTCGATCTCACCGCCCAGGAGCTGCTGGCATCGCCCAAGCTGGAAGAGTTCGCCGGGCGCGTATCGGACTCCGGCGAGGGGCGCTGGACGTCGATCGCGGCGATCGAGGAGGGCATCCCCGCGCCCGTGTTGACCGCGGCGCTGTACTCCAGGTTCGCGTCACGCGACCTGGACGAGTACGCGAACAAAGTGCAGTCGGCAATGCGCAAGGGCTTCGGCGGGCACGACGAGAAGCCGGCGGGGCACGAAAGCTGAGCGGGCGCCCTCGTCGCATGCGACGAGGGCGGGAGGGCCGCATGCGGCCCTCCCTGGGAACCGCGCATGCGCGGTTCCCCCGAACGGTGCATGCACCGTTCGGAACCCAAGCCGCATGCGGCTTGGGTCGGGGATGCACATGTGCATCCCCGCCGGGGGCGCATGCGCCCCCGGCACTCCCGACTCCCTACGGTCGAGCCTCCTCAGGCTCACCGAGGACCACGAGGCCGTGGATGCAGACCAGGCAGATGGCGAACACGCCGAGCGCCCACCACGGATGCGCCCCGCCGACGTCCAGCAACGCCCCGAGCGCGCCCAGGGTGGCCGCGATGAGCCCGACCACGCGCCCATAGGTGTTGCCGGCGAACAGCGAAAAGGCGCCAGTCAGCTGGATGGCACCGATGATGATCGTGATCCAGCCCCATGTGTGGAGGCTCGAGAAGACGAACTGCGTGTCGTTCACCCAAAAGCTCGCGTTTCCGACGGCGGCGATCCCGTAGATGATGTTGAGGACACCAGCCACCATCAGCAGGATGCCCACGAACAATGCGCTACCAACACCTCGCATGTGCTCCCCCTATGCTCAGTGGCGCCTTATGACGCCTGCCACGAAGTCTATCTACTGGACTGGATGGCCACCCACGATCTGCTCGCACGCGAGCTCGGCGAGCGATCTCACGCCCCGGGAGCACAGGCGTAGACTCTTCGTCGCATGACCAACGACTTGGCGCGCTGGCAGTTCGCGACGACGAGCATCTATCACTTCCTGTTCGTGCCCGTGACGATCGGGCTGGCGTTCCTGGTCGCGCTGTTGCAGAGCGCCTGGCACCGCAACGGCAAGCCGGAGTACAGGCGCCTGACGCGCTTCTTCGGGACGCTGCTTTTGATCAACGTCGCCGTCGGGGTCGTGACCGGCCTCGTGCAGGAGTTCGAGTTCGGGATGAACTGGTCGGCCTACTCGCGCTTCGTCGGCGACGTGTTCGGCGCTCCGCTGGCGATGGAGGGACTGGCGGCGTTCTTCCTGGAGTCCACGTTCCTCGGATTGTGGCTGTTCGGCTGGGACAGGCTGCCCAAGCGCGTGCACCTGGCGTGCATCTGGCTGGTGGCGGCGGGAACGGTGCTCTCGGCGATGTTCATCATGGTGGCCAACTCGTGGATGCAGCACCCCGTCGGCTATGCGCTGAACAGCCACGGCCAGCCGGAACTGAACAACATCGGGGCGCTGTTCACCAACCCGACGTTCCTGTGGGGCTACGTGCACGTGATCCTCGCCTCGCTGATAACGGGCTCGCTGCTGATGCTCGCGGTCTCGGCCTGGCAGATCAGACGGGGGCGCGACGCCGGCTCCTTCGTGCACACCGCGCGGATCTCGGTGATCGTGCTGTTGCCCTCGATCGTGATGACGATGTTCGTCGGCAGCGAGCTGGGTGTCGTGGAGGCCAAGTACCAACCGGTGAAGATTGCCGCCGCGGAGGCGCAGTGGAGCACCTGCACGGGGCACTGCTCGTTCTCGGCCTTTCAGATCGGCGGCGGCAAAAACGACAAGACGCCGTCGCAGATCATCGAAATACCGGACCTGCTGTCGGTGCTGGCGACGAACTCGCTCAGCGGCGAAGTCAAGGGCCTGAACGAGCTGCAGCGCCAGGACGAAGCGATCTACGGGCCCGGCAACTACATCCCGGACGTGTTCATCCAGTACTGGTCGATGCGCGTCATGGCCTACCTGGCCTCGCTGGTCGCGCTGCTCGCCCTGTGGGGCGGCTGGCTGGCCCACCGCGGCAGGCTCGCCGACTCGAAGTGGTTCCTGCGCCTGTCCATGTGGGCGGTGCTGACGCCCTTCGTGATGAACACCGCGGGCTGGATGCTGACCGAGAACGGCCGCCAGCCGTGGATTGTCCAGGGGCTGATGAAGACGATCAACGCCAACTCCCCCTCGGTCACAGCCACCGACATCTGGATCAGCCTGATCGTGTTCGTGGCGATCTACCTCGCGCTCGGCGCCGCCGACGTGCTCCTGATGATGCGCTACGCGCGCAAAGGGCTCGGCGAGGAGGACGACGGGGGCGACGCGGGCGCTCGCTCCAGCGCGGGCGCCGAGGGCGCGACCACGATCCCGGCGCTGACCTACTGACGATGACGACCACGTTGACGAGAACAACGACGGAGCGCTGAGAAAGCCGATGCTGCACCTCGACACCCTCTGGTTCATCGTCCTGGCGATCCTGTGGGTCGGGTTCTTCGTGCTGGAGGGCTTTGACTTCGGCGTCGGCATGCTGCACACGATCGTCGGGCGGACCGACACCGAGCGGCGCGTCGCGATCAACACGGTCGGCCCCTGGTGGGACGGCAACGAGGTGTGGCTGATCGTGGCCGGCGCAGGCACGTTCGCGGCTTTCCCCGGCTGGTATGCCACGATGTTCTCGGCCCTCTACCTCGCGCTGCTGCTGGTGCTGGCCGCATTGATGGCGCGCGGCGTGGCCTTCGAGTTCCAGGGCAAGAACGAGGACCCGCGCTGGCGCGCGACGTGGACGTGGTGCACGACGCTCGGCAGCCTGCTGATCCCGCTGCTGATCGGCGTCGGGCTGGGAGACCTCCTGGTCGGCCTGCCGATCGACTCGGCCCACAACTTCACCGGCGACTTCTTCGACCTGCTGACACCGTATGGCCTGTGGACCGGCCTGACGCTGCTGAGCCTGTGCCTGCTGCACGGCGCGACGTTCCTGAAGCTCAGGACCACCGATCGGGTGCGCGAGCGCGCGCGCGCGCTCGCCGGGCCGCTGGGCTTCATCGCGAGCGCGCTGGTCGTGGGCTTCGTGGCCTGGACGCTCGCGGTGACCGGGCACGCCGACGTGCCGGGACCGGTGCAGGTGCTGGCGGTGCTCGCCGTGCTCGCCGCGGCCCGGCTTGCGAGCACCGACAGCGACGGCTGGGCGTTCACCGCATCGGCGCTCGCGATCGCCGCGACGGTGGGCTCGCTGTTCATCGAACTGTACCCAAACGTGATGGTCTCGAGCACCGACGCCGCCTACAACCTGACCGTCTCAAACTCCGCCTCCGGTCACTACGCGCTGGTGGTCATGACGATCGTGACCGTGCTGCTGTTCCCGGTCGTGCTGATCTACCAGGGCTGGTCCTTTCACGTCTTCCGCGCTCGCGTCCAGGCGCCACCCTCGCCGCCCGATCCGCCCCCACCCTCACCTCCGGGGCTGGCGCCCGCATCGCAGGCCTAGTGTCGTGAGTCAGATGTGTCGCGGCATGAGCAACGAGGGGCCGGCCACCGAACGTCCAGCGGCCGACCTGTGAGCTCGATATGACTGACGCATCGCCGCACCGTGTGGTGATCGTCGGCGGCGGCTTCGGCGGCCTGTTCGCGGCGAAGTTCCTGCGGCGTGCACCGGTCGATGTGACGTTGATAGACCGGACCAACCACCACACCTTCCAGCCGCTGCTGTATCAGCTGGCCACCGGAATCCTGTCCGAGGGCGCGGTCGCGCCCCCGCTGCGCCAGGTGCTGCGCAAGCATCGCAACGTCAGCGTCGAGCTCGCGGACGTCACCGGCTTTGACCTGCGGGCCCGGACCCTGACCGCCGCCAGACCGCTGGGGCCCGCGCTGAGCGTTCCCTACGACTCCCTGATCGTGGCGGCCGGCGCCACGGGGTCGTATTTCGGGCACGACGAGTTCGGGCGCTTCGCTCCGGGCATGAAGACCGTCGACGACGCCCTGGAGCTGCGCGCGCGCATCTTCGGCGCCTTCGAGATGGCCGAGCTCGAGCAGGACCCCGAGGCCCAGCGGACGTGGCTGACGTTCGCGGTGATCGGCGCCGGGCCCACGGGCGTTGAGATGGCCGGGCAGATCGCCGAGCTCTCGCGCCGAGCGCTGCGGCGGAACTTCCGCCGGATCGATCCGGCCAGCGCGCAGGTGCTGCTGTTCGACGGTGGCGAGGAGCCGCTGGCCACGTTCGGCGAAAAGCTCTGCGCGAAGGCCACTAGCCAGATCGAACGCACGGGCGTTCAGCTGCGCATGCGCAGCCGCGTGACCGACGTCAAGCCAGACGCGATCGTCGTCCAGGGCCCTGATGGCACACAGGAACGTGTGTCATGCCACACGAAGGTGTGGTCGGCCGGCGTACAGGCCTCGCCGCTGGGGGCGATGCTCGCGCAGGCCACCGGCGCTCAGACCGACCGCGCCGGGCACGTACAAGTGCTCCCCGACTGCACGCTGCCGGGCCATCCCGAGGTGTTCGTCGTCGGCGACATGATGACCCTGAACGGGCTCCCGGGCGTGGCCGAGGTGGCGATGCAGTCGGGTATTCACGCTGCTCGCACGATCAAACGGCGCCTGCAGGGCGACGCCGGCGCGCAGCCGTTTCGGTATCGCGACCTGGGCAGCATGGCGACGATCTCGCGCTTTCGCGCGATCGTCAGCTTCAGGGGCATCAAGGTCGGCGGGTTCGTCGGCTGGCTGATGTGGGCGTTCGTGCACCTCACGTTCCTGACGGGCTTCAAGAACCGCTGGATCGCGCTGTTCAAGTGGCTGAGCGCGTTCGTCGGCAAGTCCCGCGACGAGCGCACGATCACGATGCACCAGGTCTCCGCCCGGATCATCGCGCAGGAGGCGGGAATCAAACCGGGCGAGGAAGACCTGGCCCGGTATGTGGAGGAGCGAAGCGGGGGTTAGGGCCAGCAAGGTCGGCGAACGGCGTTAGCCGAGCTGGCTTTCAGACCAGCCGAGAGTGCCATCCCAAGTCGTGCGTAGCTTTCTCGAAATGAAGGTTCGTGCGATCATCAAGCTCATCGAGCAGGACGGTTGGCGACAGGTTCGCCAGACCGGCAGTCACCGCCATTACCAGCATCCGACCAAGCCCGGCACCGTAACGGTGGCCGGTCATCCACGCGATGACTTGCATCCCAAGACCGAAGGGAGCATCATGGATCAGGCAGGTTTGAAGCGATGATAGAGAGTGACCGGTATCTGATCCTGGTAGAGGGTGGCCCTCCCTCAAATTACTCGGCATGGTCACCGGACGTTCTGGGCTGCGTGGCGACTGGGGCGAGCATCGAGGAGTGCGTCAGTCAAATGCGCATCGCCCTTGCCGCCCACCTCGACCTCATGCACAAGGACGGACAAGCGATCCCGGAGCCTTCCGGACCAGGCATCTATATCGAGCGCGCCGTGGCGGCGTAGGCTCGCAATCACGAGCCGCTCCATCAGCCAGGACGCTCATTCTCCGCTCTCCCGCTGCCACAGCTCCGCGTAGCGTCTGCCGCGGGCGAGCAGCTCGCCGTGCGTGCCGCGCTCGACCACGCGGCCCCGGTCGAGCACCAGCACCTCGTCGACCTCCTGCAGCCCGGCCAGACGGTGGGTGATCAGCAGGGTCGCGTGCTCGCGCGCGCGATCGCGCGTGAGCGCCAGCAGGTCGGCGACGATCGCGTCCGCCGTCTGAGTGTCGAGGTGCTCGCCGGGCTCGTCGAGGACGAGCAGGGGGAAGTCGGCGAGCAGCGCCCTGGCGATCGCCAGGCGCTGGCGCTGGCCGCCGGACATGCGCATGCCGCGCTCGCCGACCTCCGTGCCCAGGCCGGCGGGCAGCCGCTGGGACCAGTCCAGCAGCCGGGCGCCCGCGAGAGCCGAGTACAGATCCTCGACGCTCGACTCACGCCGGGCCAGCCGGAGGTTCTCCTCGAGCGTGCTGTCGAAGATGTGGGCGTCCTGGGAGACCAGCCCGACCACCGTTCGCAGCGCATCGCCGTCGAGGTCTGAGATCTCCACGTCATCGAGCGTGACGGACCCCTGCTCATAGTCGAGGAACCGCAGCAGCACCCCCGCGAGCGTCGACTTGCCGGCGCCGCTCGGGCCCACCACGGCCACGCGCCTGCCCGGGCTCAGATCGAGGTCGACCCCGTCCAGAGCCGGGCGCTGCGCGCCCGGGTAGCTGAAGCGCAGGTCGCGCACGCGCAGGGCGTGTGGTGGCGGGGGCAGCGCGAGCGGGTGCGCGGGCTCGCGCACGGGCGCCGGCGCGTCCATCACCTCGAACACGCGCGCGGCGCAGCGGCGCACGCGCTGCAGCGTCTGGGTGGCGGCGGGGAGCCCGGCGACGAGCTCGAAGGCAACCAGCGGGATCAGCGCGAGGCCCGCGAGCAGCACCCCGTTCAGGCGCCCTGAGTGGACCGCCGCGACGCCGACCACGAGCGCTCCCCACATCGCCAGACCGCGGCACAGGCTCGTAAGCCCCTGGCCGACGCCCGCCGTGCGGGCGCTCGATCGGGCTGTGTCGGTGAGCGCCGAGTCCGCCGCGAGCGCGCGCCGCAGCTGCTCCTGGACGGCTCCGCCCACGATCAGCTCGGGCGCGCCCTCGGTCAGGTCGACGGCGGTGTGGGTCAGCTGCGCGCGCGCCGCCGCCTGCCGCGCCTCGCCGCGCGCGGCGAGCCTGCCGGTCAGCCACGGCACGAGCGTCCCCGCGAGCACGAGCGCCGCGAGCAGGATCAGCCCGGCCGCCGGGAGCATCGCGAACACCACGGCGACCGTCGCCGCGCCGACGGTGACGGCGATGGCAAACGGCGGCACCACGCGCAGCAGCAGGTCCTGCAGCGCGTCGACGTCGTGCACGAGACGGGCGAGCAGATCGCCGCTCGCAAACGCGGGCAGGCCGAGCGGCGCCAGCCGCTCGAGCCGCTCGTAGACGCCGACCCTGATGTCCGACAGCACGCGGAAGGCCGCGTCGTGACCGACCAGCCGCTCTGCGTAGCGGCACAGGCCTCTGGCGAGGGCGAAGAACTGCACGCCGACGATCGCGATCGCCACGGCCGACTCCTGCGGGCGCTGTGCCGAGCGCGAGATCAGCCAGGCCGAGGTCGCGATCAGGCCGATCGCGGCGGCCATCGCGCCCGCGCCGAGCAGCGTCGCGAGCGCCAGGCGCCCGGCGGCGGGGCGCGCGATCGCGAGCGTTCTGAGCAGCGGCGCCTGCGGCCCGTGCTCCTGCTCTATCGGGGACGGGCGCCTCATGCCGCGACCTCTGAAGAGAAGCAACCTCGGCATGGACACGCAGGGCAAGCTGGGCAAGGACGCAGGAAGCGTGGCGTGCTACGCACGCGAGCGACCGAGGACGCAGATCCAGCGCCGCCATGCGTGTTCATGCCGCCACCTCCGCCGGCACGAGCTCGAGCACCCGGTCGGCCATCGCCAGCAGGGCCGGCCGGTGCGCGACGAGCACGACGGTGCGCCCGCGGGAGAGCCGGCGAATCGATTGCGCGATCTCCCGCTCGGTCTCGCCGTCGAGGCCGGCGGTCGGCTCGTCGAGCAGCAGCAGCGGCGCGTCACGCAGGAACGCGCGCGCCAGCGCAAGGCGCTGGCGCTCCCCGGCGGACAGCCCGGCGCCGCGCTCGCCGAGGAGCGTGTCGATGCCCCGCGGCAGGCTCTGCACCGCGTCCGCGAGGCCGGCGTCGCAGATCGCGGCCCACACCTCCTCGCTCGAGGCCCCGCCGCGCCCGAGGCGCACGTTCTCTGCGATCGACGCACGGAACAGATGCGGGCGCTGGGGCACCCACGCGAGCCGTGCGCGCCAGGCGTCGAGGTCCAGCTCGGCGAGCTCGACGCCGCCGATCCGGACCGAGCCGCGCTCGGGCGCGAGCAGCCCGAGCAGCACGCTCAGCAGGGTGGACTTGCCACACCCGCTGGGGCCGGCGAGCGCCAGCACCTCGCCCGCCGCCACCGTCAGCGAGACGCCGTCGAGCGCCGGCTCGCCGCGGCCGGGGTAGGTGACCCGCAGCCCGTCGATCTCCAGGTCTGAGACGGCGGGGTCGGGGAAGTTGGTGCGCGCGCCGGTGGGCGCCGGGGCCGTTTCCAGCACCGCGAAGACCTGCTCGGCGGCGGCCATGCCCTCGGCGCTCGCATGGTAGTTGGCGCCGAGCTGGCGCAGCGGCAGAAACGCCTCCGGAGCCAGCACGAGCGCGAACAGCGCCGTGCGCAGGTCGAGGTGCCCGTTCAGCAGGCGCAGGCCGATCGCCACCGCCACGAGCGCCACCGCGATCGTCGCGACGAGCTCGAGGATCAGCGAGGACAGGAAGGTGACCCGCAGCGTCGAGGACGCGGTCCTGCGGTAGCGCTCGGTGATCTCGCGGATGGCGGCCGCCTGGGCCTTGGCCCGCCCGAACACCTTCAGCGTGGGCAGTCCAGCCACGACGTCGAGGAAGTGTCCGGCCAGTCGCTCCAGGGTGCGGAACTGACGGTCCATGCGCTCGCGCGTGCTGGCGCCCACCAGCGCCATGAACAGCGGGATCAGCGGGATCGTGAACGCGATGATCGCCGCCGAGATCCAGTCGCCCGACAGCACGGCCGCGATCACGACGACGGGCACGATCACGGCGAGCAGCAGTTGCGGCAGGTACAGCGAGAAGTAGCCGTCGAGCGCGTCGATCCCGCGCGTGGCGAGGATCGCGAGCTCGCCCGTGCGCTGTTCGCGCGAGCTGTCGGCCCCGAGCGCCGGGATGCGCTGTAGCAGCGCGGCGCGCAGCTGCGACTTCGCGCGCGCCGAGGACCGGCTCGCGGCGAGCTCGGCTGCCCATGCCACCGCGGCGCGGGCGAGGACGACCGCGAGCAGCGCGGCCAGCGGGGTCTGCAGCTGCGCGAGGCTCCTGGCGCCGATGAACGCGCGCGCGACGACGTCGGAGAGCAGCCACGCCTGCGCGACGATCAGCAGCGCGCTGAGAGCTCCCAGCGCGACCGAGACGAACAGGAACGTGCGGGTCGCGCGCGCGTACCCGAGCAGCCTCTGATCGAGCGCTCTCACGTCCCAATCATGACCCAGTTTGTGACCGGGCTGTGACGGGCGGATAAAGACGGAGGAATGTAAGTAACTCTTTTTAGAGTGCGTATATCCATCGTCATACGCACTTTTTTTTGAAGTGTTTCTCCAGCCGGCCTTTAGACGTTCTTTATCTTCCTGTCACTCCGCGGTCACGCTCTTCACCTCGCGGCATCACGAGATCTCCTGCGTCAGCTCCTCCAAGATGATCCGCCCGGCGGCCTCGATCAGCGCGAGGTGGGAGAAGGCCTGCGGGAAGTTGCCCAGGTGGTGGGCCGTGCTCGTGTCGAACTCCTCGGCGTAGAGCCCGAGCGGCGAGGCGACCCGCAACAGCTTTTCCATCAGGTCGCGAGCGCGCTGGGGCTCCCCGATGATCGCCAGTCCCGAGACCAGCCAGAAGGAGCAGATCAGAAAGCTGCCCTCCTTGCCCGACATGCCGTCGTCGGTCTCCTCGGTGCGGTAGCGCAGCACGAAGCCGTCCTCTGTGAGGTCGTCGGCGATCGCCAGGACGCTCGCGCGCATGCGCTCGTCGCTGCCCGGCAAGAAGCCGAAGCCGGCCGCCAGCAGGTTGGACGCGTCCAGCGCGTCGGTCTCGTAGTGCTGGCGCAGGACCCCGCGATCGCTGAAACCGTGGGTGAGGATGTCCTCTCTGATCTCCTGCGCGGTGGCCTGCCACGCGTCCTTACGCTCGGCATCGCCGCGGATCGCCGCGAGCTGCCCGGCGCGATCCATCGCCACCCAGCACATCAGCTTGGACGAGACGTAGTGCTTGGGCTCGCCCCGGGCCTCCCAGATTCCCTGGTCTGGCTGGCGCCAGACTTTCGTCGCACATTCCGCCTGCGCCTGCACGAGCGGCCACAGCCTCCGGGGCAGCCGCTGGCTGCGCCGGGTGTGCAGCAGGATCGAGTCCAGGGCCGCCCCAAACACGTCGTTCTGGCGCTGGTCGAAGGCGCCGTTGCCGACGCGCACCGGGCTCGCCCCGGCGTAGCCGGAGAGATCGTCGCGCATCGACTCGGTCAAATCGCGCCGCCCGTCGATCCCGTACATGATCTGCAGGGCCCCGTCGGTGTTGGGCTCCAGGTCGGCGACGAACTGCATGAACTCCTCGGCCTCCCAGTCGAGGTTCAGGAAGTGCAGCGCCTGCAGCGTGAAGGTCGAGTCGCGCAGCCAGGTGTAGCGGTAGTCCCAGTTGCGCTCTCCCCCCGGCGTCTCCGGCAGCGAGGTCGTCAGCGCCGCGACGGTGGCGCCGGTCGGCATGTACGTCAGCCCCTTGATCGCCAGCGCCGAGCGCTGGATCGGATCGCGCCAGCGGTGGTCGGGCACGCGCGCGCGGCCGAGCCAGCCGCGCCAGAAGCGGGCGGTGGCGGCGAGGCGTTCGTTGGCCTCGTCGATCTCCTCGGGCGCGGCGAGCTCCTCGGCCCAGGAGAGCGCGCAGTAGACCTGCTCACCCGGCTTGAGCGTGTGCCGGGCCCTCACGCGATCGCCCTCGACCCCGAGCGCCATGTCCGTCTGCAGCCTGATCGTCAGCTCCTCCGCGCTCGCGTCGGCTCTGTGACCGTCCTCGTGGACCGACCACTGGGCGGGAACCCGCCCGTAGTCGAACACCGGTTCACAGGTCAGCTCCAGCTCGACCTCGCCCACCAGGCACATCGCCACGCGCACGAGCAGGTGGTCGGCGTCTTCGTCGGCCGGGGGACGGGTGTGCGGCGTGATGCGGTCCACGCCACGGCGGGGTCCCAGGGTGAGGGCATCGCGCACGATCACCCAGCCGCCGGGCGTCCTCCAGGTGGTCAGCAGCATGTTCGTCCCGGGCTCGTAGATGCGCGCCGACGGCACGTTGATGCCGAAGGGTCCCAGGCGGAAGCAGCCGGCCTGGCGGTCGAGCAGCGTGCCGAACACGCTCGGAGCGTCGAAGCGCGGGACGCACAGCCAGTCGATCGACCCGTCAGGAGCGACCAGCGCGCCGGTGTGGCAGTCGGACAGGAACGCGTAGTCGGCGATCGGCGGGAACGGCGAGGGGGCCGCGGCGCTCTGAGGCATCGCGGGGGCCGTGCGGTCGTTAGCGGCGGCCCCGCCCGCGGCCTTGCCCGCGCTTTTCGCTTTCGCCGGACTCATCCCACCCGCTCCGATACGGTCCCCGCGCCGGTCACGTCGCCACCCACGGGCCGTGCCAGCCGCCGTAATGCGCGACCAGCCGCTCGGCCTCGGCCGGGCCCCAGCTGCCGGGGGCGTAGGGGTGCACCGGGGGCGGGGAGTCCAGCAGCGACTGGAAGATGCGCCAGGCCTCTTCGACGGAGTCCTGGCGGGTGAAGCGCGTGGAGTCGCCGTTCATCGCATCTGACAGCAGCACCTCATACGGGGTCGGCGCCTCGCCGCCCTCTTCGGCGAACTCCATGTCCAGCGTGATCGCGCGCGGGCCGCCGGCGTCGGCGCGGTGGGCGTCGAGGATCACGCGCGTGCCGGTGGAGGGGTCGAGCTTGACCACGAGCTGGTCGGGCTCGGGGCGGCGGTGGCCGTGCTCCATGAAGCCCAGGCGCGGCGGGTGGCGGAAGACGACGCGCAGCTCGGTCTGGGTGACGGGCAGGCGCTTGCCCGTGCGGATGAACCAGGGCACGCCCGACCAGCGCCAGTTATCGATCTGGAGGCGCATCGCCGCGTAGGTCTCGGTGGTGGAGTCCGGCGCGACGCCGTCGATGTCCAGATAGCCGTCGTACTGGCCGCGCACGTAGTGCGCCGGATCGGCGGTGGAGGTCGAGCGAAAGACGGCGTACTTGGCGTCCTTGAACGTATCCGCGTCGTTGCCCGCGGGCGCCTCCATCGCGGCGACGGCGAGCACCTGCATCAGGTGGTTGACGACGACGTCGCGCAGCGCGCCGACGGGATCGTAGAAGTGCCCGCGATCCTCCACGCCGAAGGACTCGGCCATCGTGATCTGCACGCACGCGACGTGGTTGCGGTTCCAGATCGGCTCGATCATCGTGTTGCCGAAGCGCAGGTACAGGAACTCGTCCGTGCCCATCTTGCCGAGGAAGTGGTCGATCCGGTAGAGCTGATCCTCGTCGATGTGCTGGTGGATTTCCGCCGCCAGCTCGCGCGCGGAGGCGAGGTCGTGCCCGAACGGCTTCTCCACGACGACGCGCCCGGACTTGGTCAGGCCCGCGGCGGCGAGCTGACCGATCACCTGGCCGAACAGGAACGGCGGGATCTCCAGGTAGAACACGGGCGTGTGGGCGTCGCCGACGGCAGCGGCGATGCGCTCGTAGGTGGCGGCGTCGGTGAAATCGCCGCTCACATAGGACAGGCGCGCGGCGAAGCGCTCGAACACATCCGCGTCCAGCGGCTCGCCGGTGCCTTCGATGCACTTGCGCGCGTGCTCGCGCAGGTGATCGAGCGTCCAATCGTCGCCCGCAACGCCGACGATCGGGCAGTCCAGCAGGCCGCGCCGCTCCAGGCGGTAGAGCGAGCGAAACGTCATCACCTTGGCAAGATCGCCGGTGATTCCGAATACTACGAATACGTCTGCTGATTGGGTCTCGGCGTCAGCCATGCATCGGGGTTGTCCGCGTGACCATGAAGGCAGGCTAGCCGAATGAAAGAATGGGCGTGTGGCGGTTGCACAAGACCAGCAGCAGGTGAATGAACCCGCGGGCGGCGGCGGCAGAGAAGCGAGCGAGGTCTCGCCCGACTGGAGCCCGCGCCTGCCCTACCGTCCAGGGCTGGACGGCGTGCGCGCGCTGGCGGTGACGGGCGTCGTGCTCTATCACGCGGGCGTGTCGTGGATTCCAGGCGGGTTTCTCGGCGTCGACGTGTTCTTCGTGCTGAGCGGCTATTTGATCACCTCGATGCTGCTGGCCGAGCGCGCCGGCGCCGGGCGGATCGATCTCTCGCGATTCTGGTCAGGGCGCGCCCGCAGGCTGCTACCGGCGCTAGGGCTGGTCGTCCTGTTCAGCCTGATCGCCGCTTCGACGATCGCGCGTGACGATCTCTCGCGCACGCGCGGGGACGCGATCGCCTCGGTCGTGTTCATGACCAACTGGCATGAAATAGCGGCCAGCCATTCGTACTTCAACGCGTTCGGGCGCCCGTCGCTGCTGCAGCAGCTCTGGTCGCTGGCGGTCGAGGAGCAATTCTATTTGATCTGGCCGCTGCTGCTCGCCGGGGGGCTGCGATGGCTGGGCACGCGCAGGATGCTCGTGCTGAGCGCGCTCGGCGCGCTGGCGTCGTGCGCGCTGATGTGGACGCTGTATGACCCCAACCAGGACCCCTCGCGCGTGTACTACGGCACCGATACGCGCTCATCGACGCTCCTGGTCGGCGCGCTGCTGGCGTTCGCGTGGCCGGCGGCCCGCGCCCGCGCACAGGCGTCTCCTCGCGCGCGCGACGTGCTCGACGGGGTCGGCCTCGCCGCGCTGATCGGGATCCTGGCTGCGTTCTGGCGCGTGCCTGACTACGCGCCGGGGCTGTATCGCGGCGGGTTCTTGCTCGTGGCCCTGGGCGCGGGCGTGCTGGTCGCGGTCGCCGGGCATCCCGCCTCACGCCTGGGGGCGGCCCTCGGATGCCGTCCGTTACGGTGGGTGGGCGTGCGCAGCTACGGCATCTACCTGTGGCACTGGCCGATCATGGAGCTGAGCAGAGCAGGCGTCGACGTGCCCTGGCACGGCACGCTGCTGGTGCTGGCGCAGGTGGCCGCGACCGTCGCGCTCGCGGCCGCCTCCTACCGGTATGTCGAGCATCCCGTGCGCACGGGGCAGGCGCAGCGGCGGCTGCGCGCCTGGCTGGACGCGTGCACCCCCGGCCAGCGGCTCGGGTGGGCCGGCGCGACGCTCGCCGCGCTGCTCGTGATCCTCGGCCTGACGCTGGGGCTGCCGGCGCCCGGCGCGGGACCGTCGCAGCTGGCGACCCCGGCCGCGCTCGCGCGGGTGCCCAGCCTCGCGGGCTCGATCCCCGGAGCCGGCCCCGGCGCCGGGGCATCGCCGAGCGCCTCCCGCGCCGCCGGCCCCGCTGCCGTTGCATCGCTGCCGCAGGGGCCGATCCTGGCCGTCGGCGACTCGGTGATGCTCGGCTGCGCGCCGGTGCTCGAACAGCGACTCGGCCGGCGGCTGCGCGTGGACGCCGTCGTCGGCCGCCAGGCCGTGGACACGATCGCGCGTCTGGCCGAATACCGGGCGCGGGGCGCGCTTGCACACACCGTGATCGTGCAGATCGGTGACAACGGGCCGGTCTGGTTTGAAAACCTGCGGCGCCTGCGCGCGGTGCTGAGCGGAGTCGAGCACGTCGTCCTGGTCAACGTGCGCGTGGATCGCAGCTGGCAGAACGAGGTCAACCACACGCTCGAAGCGTTCGTGCCGATCTGGCCGCAGGCGGTGCTCGCCGACTGGTACGCCCACAGCAGCGAACGCATGCTCGTGGACGGCGTGCACCCGTCGGTCGCCGGGCGCAGCGTGTACGCGCAGACGATCGTGCAAGCGCTGCGCGAGCTCGGGTAGATCGATCTCGGCGCTACGACCACGATGAGGAGTACGCTCGCTGCAATGCGACAGAGCAGCGCACCGCCAAGATTGGTTGAAAATGTGGTCGTAGAGAGTCATGTGGACGTAACGCGCGCGAGCGCCGGGGACACGGCGAGCGCCGGGCATGCGGCGAGCGCCGGGCATGCGGCGAGCGCCAGGGAGAAGATCGCGGGGGAGCACGAGACGGTCGACCGGATCGCCAACCTGGTCGTGACGATCGTGCCGCTGGGGCTGCTGGGCTTGGCCATGTGGCAGATGTGGGGCGGCGCGCTGCGCTGGCCGGACCTGGTCGTGCTGGCAATCACCTACCTGCTGACCGGCGTGGGCGTCACGGTCGGGTTTCACCGCCTGCTGACACACCGCAGCTTCAAGACCAGCGCGCCCCTGAAGGCGCTGCTGGCGGCGCTCGGGTCGGCCGCGATCGAGGGCCCGGTGATCGAGTGGGTCTCAAACCACCGCAAGCACCATCAGTACTCCGACCAGCCCGGCGATCCGCACAGTCCCCACGTCGATCGCGCCAGCGGCTGGAGCGGGGCGTTGCGCGGCCTGTTCCATGCCCACGTGGGTTGGATATTCGGCGGCGACGCGCTGGCCGACGAGGAGCGCTACGCCAAGGATCTGATCGCCGACCCGGTCGTGAAGTTCGTCGATCGCACGTTCGTGCTGTGGGTGCTCGCGGGGCTGGCGTTCCCGTTCGCCCTGGGGTACGCGCTGACGGGCTCGATCGTGGGCGGGCTCACGGGCCTGTTGTGGGGAGGAGCGGTGCGGATCGTGTTCCTGCACCATGCGACGTTCTCGATCAACTCGCTGTGCCATTTCTTCGGCCGGCGCGGCTTTGAGACTTACGACGAGTCGCGCAACAACGTGTGGCTCGCCCTGCCGACGCTCGGCGAGGCGTGGCACAACAACCACCACGCGTTCCCGACCTCCGCGCGTCACGGACTGCGCTGGTGGCAGCTGGACCCGTCCGGGTGGCTGATCTGCGCGATGGAGCGCGTCGGGCTCGTGTGGGACGTCGTGCACATCGCGCCCGAGCGCCAGCTGTCGAAGACCGTCGGCGCCCGGTAGCGGCGGAGGCCACCGCGGGGGGTGCGGAGCCCGCCATGCCGTGTCGGCGATGGCCGTCCCTACGCCGTGTCGGCGGCGGGACTCCCGTGCTGGGTGTCCCCGGCGGGCGCATCGCGCGAGGCCGCGCCGGCGGCGGCCTGGTCATGCGGCGCCTGCGCGCCGGCGCCGGCCGTCTCCTCCTGCAGACCGGCGCGCAGGCCGGCGGCGGCCACGATCGCCGCGAGCGCCATGATGGCCGCCATCACGTAGAGCACCGAGCGGGTGGCATAGGCGAAGTCCAGACGCACGAAGTGGGGAATCGAGGCGACGCTTGCGCCGGCGGAGCTCTGGGACCGGGCGATGTGGGCGGCCACGGCATGCGCGCGCGTGCTGGGCACGCCTTTGGCGATCAGCGAGGCGATCGTCCGCGAGCGCAGCTGCGAGACGAGGATCGTGCCGAGGATCGCAAGGCCCAGGCTGGCGGCGTAGTTGCGGACCGTCTGGGTGATGCCGGTAGCCTCGCCGTAGGACAGCCGCGAGGCGCGGTTGACCGCGTCGGTGCTGGCCGGGCCGAGCATGAAGCCCATGCCGGCGCCGGCGAGGATGATGTCGATTTGCTGGGAGCCGAAGTCAAGGCCCGTGACCTTGCCGGCCCACAGGTAGAAGCCGACCGCGCCGAGCACGCAGCCGAGCACCACCGGGCGCTTGGCGCCGACGCGGTCGAGCATCCGCCCGCCGACCTGCGCCGCGACGACGAAGCCGATGAAGAAGTACAGCAGGAACAGGCCGGCTTCCGAGGGCGTCTTGCCCAGGGCGATCTGGGCGTACTCCGAGGCGAAGAAGAACACCGGGATGAACACGAGCATGGTGATCCCGAGCACGAGGTTCTCGACCAGGAACGGGCGGATGCGAAAGATGTGCACTTCGATCAGCGGCGAGTCGGTGCGCTGCTCGACGAAGTAGAACACGACCAGCAGCAGCGCGCCCACCGCGACGCAGGCGCCGGTGGCGGGATCGCTCCAGCCCCAGGTGAACGACTGCTGAAAGCCGAACACGCTCAGGGCCACGCCCGAGGCGATCAGCGCCAGGCCGCGGTAGTCCATGCGCGCCGGGCGGTGCGCGGTGACGGGCCTGGAGATCGCGATCAGCGCCAGCGCGATCAGCGCGACGGGGATGTTGACCCAGAAGATCGCCCGCCAGGTCCACTGCGTCAGGTAGCCGCCGAGGATCGGTCCGATCGAGGTCAGGCCGCCGGCGATGCCGAAGAAGATCGCCAGCGCGCGGCCGCGCTGGCGCAGCTCGAACGTCTGCACGACGATCGCCAGTGCCGCCGGAAACATGATCGCCCCGCCCGCCCCCTGGATGACCCGGAAGGTCACGATCCACGCCTCGGCCAGGCTGCCCGTCGGGGTCAGCCCGCACATCGCCGAGGAGGCGGCGAACACGATCACGCCGAGCGTCACCATGCGGCGGTGCCCGACGGTGTCGGCCAGACGCCCGCCGAAGGCGAACAGCGCCGCCAGCGACAGCAGGTAGGCGTTGATCGCCCACTGCACCCCGGTGCTGGTCAGTCCCAGCTCGCGCTGGATCTGGGGCGCGGCGATCGAGACGATCGTCTGGTCGATGAACGTCATCGAGACGGCGAAGATCATCGCCGCCAGGATCAGGTTCCTGGAACGCCCGCCGCTGGCGTCGCTGACTGGCATGGGGTGCCGCGAACAGTAGTGGTTGGCGCGCGCGGGCGGCGGGCGGAGCCTTCCAGGTAGCCTCTGTTGAATGGACGGAGCTCGAGCAGTTGGCGGTGCAGACGCTCGTGGAGCAGTGGAGTTCCTGGTCTTCTCGGGGTCGCTGCGCGCGGGCTCGCTGAACACGCGGCTCGCGAAGCTCGCCGCCGAGGCGATCGAGGCGAACGGCGGGCGCGCCGAGCTCGCCTCGCTGGCCGAGTTCGACTGCCCGTCTTACAACGGCGACGTGCAGGACGCGGTGGGCATGCCTGCCGGAGCGGTCGAGCTGGGCAGGCGGCTGGAGCTCTGCGACGCGTTCGTGATCTCCTGCCCGGAGTACAACGCCTCGATGCCCGGGGTGCTGAAGAACACGATCGACTGGGTCTCGCGCCTGGCTCCCCAGCCGTTCAACGAGCTCGACGGGCTGCTGTTGTCAGCCTCGCCGTCGATGGCCGGCGGCAACCGGGGGCTGTGGGCCCTGCGGGTGCCGTTCGAGCATCTCGGCGCGCGCATCTACCCCGACATGTTCTCGCTAGCGCAGGCCCACGAGGCCTTCGACGGCGACGGCCGGCTGGCCGACGAGCGGCTGCGCCAGCGCTTTGACACGAACATCGTGAACTTCATGGACGCGGCCGAGGCCCACAAGCACTACCCATGCGTCAAGAAAGCCTGGTTCGAGTACCTCGGCGAGCGCCCCGAGCCCGTCACCGACCGCGTGCAGTGAGCGGATGGGTGAGGTGGGGGCACACCCTTAAAAACCCCTAAACATGGGGGCCGGCGGGCCCCTCCCCACGCCGGTCCCACAGATTTCGAGCGTTTCGCCCCCGACTCGGCCGGAAATCCGATCAGCCCAGCGGGGACGGCGGGATGCGCGTTTCGCCGTGCACGCGAGGAATCAGCAGCGCGACCTCGTCCGGGAAGCACCAGGACCACCTCTCGCCGGGCTCGAGCGAGCGGATCAGCGGGTGCGCGCTGCCGTGCGCGTGCGCGCGAGCGTGACGATTGGGAGAGTCATCACAGCAGCCGACCTTGCCGCACTGCAGGCAGATGCGCAGATGCAGCCACTGCCCGCCGCTGGCCAAGCAGTCCTCGCAGCCCTCAACCGACTCCGGCAGCTGTGTGATGAGAACACGATCGAGATGGGTGCACGAGGGCATCTGGGAAACCAAGCGTAGACGTTCGCGGCGGCGAGCCAGGCAGCAGCCCTCCGCCTCGTCCGCCGCAGACTCATCAGCCAGCAGCGCAATCGGCGCAACGCGTCCAGTAGGACCCTCACCTGACTGGGCGGCGGCGACGCTCAGCCACAGCCTCGGCCTCTCGTGCCGTTCGCGGCAGCTTGATCATCGGGGCGCCCGGATTCGAACCGGGGACCTCACCGACCCGAACGGTGCGCGCTACCAGGCTGCGCCACGCCCCGACGCAACGCCAGTATCCCACACCACACCGGCACCGCCCCCAGAGCCGTTGCCCCGGCGGCGCCCGCTATCGTCGCCCGCGTGCCTGTGCCCGCGTCCGTGCCCACACCCACACCCGTCACCGACATCCTCGCCGAGCTCGACGCTCTGCTGCAACCTGCTCGCTTCCAGGACTACTGCCCCAACGGCCTGCAGGTCCCCGGGCCGGCGACGGTATCGACCATCGCCACCGGCGTGTCCGCGAGCGCACAGCTGTTCGAGCTGGCCGCGCGCGAGCGCGCGGGACTGCTGCTCGTCCACCACGGCCTGTTCTGGGGCTCGGGTTGGGGCACGGGGCCGGGCCCAGGACCGATCGACGCCCAGCTCAAGCGTCGCCTGCAGCTGCTGTTCGACGCCGACATCGCGCTCGCCGCGTATCACCTGCCGCTGGACGCGCATCCACAGCTCGGCAACAACGCCCTGATCGCCGCCGCGCTCGGATCCCAGCGCCTCGACGAGCCGTTCGCGCTCCACCACGGCGAGCCGATCGGCTGCCTCGCGCGACTCCCCGGCGAGGGCCTGCCGGCGGCCGAGGTCTTCGCGCGGGTGCGTGCGCTGACCGAGCGCGAGCCGCTCGTATTCGACGCGGGCCCGGCTCAGATCCGCACGCTGGCGATCGTGTCCGGCGGCGGCTGCGACTATCTCACCGACGCGGCATCCGCGGGCGCCGATGCGCTGCTCACCGGCGAGCCGACTGAGCGCGTGATGACGCAGGCGCATGAGCTCGGTCTGCACCTCATCGCCGCCGGGCACTACGCGACAGAGACGCTCGGGGTGCGCGCATTGGGCGAGCACCTGGCCGAACGGTTCGGCGTGCGCGACGTGTTCCTGGACGTGCCCAACCCGGTGTAGTACGGGCGCGGCTCAGGATGGGACCGCGAAACGGAACAAGACCTGGACATTGCGGGAATGTCCCGTTGCATTCGTCCGCATTCACCGCTAGGTTACCCGGCACTCAGCAGTCAGCAGCGACATACGTACATCTCGGACAGCAGGGAGATCTCCCGATGGCCAACCACCTGACGCCCACCGAGCTTGCCCGCGAAGCCGGACTGGGGCGCCGAGAAGTCCTGTCGAAGTGCCTCGAGCACGGTGTCCCGATCTTCAAGGGGCGCATCGACAAGAGCCTGTTCCTCGCCTCGCTGCGCCAAGGCGCGTCCACGCAGCGTCCCGTCGCCTCGATGAAGACCTGACCGCCGTCCTTCACGCGCGGGCGCGAACACCCTAAGATCAGGGGTCACGTCGTCACAGCCTGAGCGAGGAGGCAACATCCATGGAGGTCACCGCCGCGCCGTCGGCAACCGCGTCGCAGACGATCGCCGACCTGGTCCCGCACGCGGCCGAGCGCTACGCCGATCGTGCCGCCGTCCGCTACAAGCGCGACGGCGCCTGGCAGGACGTCAGCTATGCCGAGCTGGATGAGATCGTCAGGGAGGTCGCACTCGGCCTGATCGACCTCGGGATCGAGCCCGGCGAGCGCGTGTGCATCCTGGCCAACACCCGCCCCGAGTGGTCCTACGCCGACCTCGCCGTCACCTCGGCGGGCGCGATCGTCGTGCCGATCTATCAGACCAACTCGCCCGAGGAGTGCGACTGGGTCATCTCCGACTCCGACGCGTGCGCGATCGTTTGCGAGGACGCCTCCCAGCTGGCCAAGGTCGCGGCGATCCGTGACACCCTCCCGCACTTGCGCACGATCGTCGTGATCGATGTGCCCACCGGGGAGGAAATCACCCCCGAGATCGCGGCGCTGGATGCGATCCCACTGCAGGATCTGCGCACCCGCGGGCGCGAGCACCGCTCACCCGAGGAGCTCGACGCGCGCCGCGCCGGCGTCAGGGCGCAGGACACCTACACGATCATCTACACCTCCGGCACGACCGGCCCGCCGAAGGGCTGCGTGCTGAGCCACGGCAACTACCGCGCGATCCTCGACATGGTCGAGGCTCGCGGGAGCCTGCAGAGCGACGCCGGGGACGTCGTCTACCTGTACCTGCCGCTGGCGCACTCCTACGCGCTGCTGCTGCAGCTGGTCGTGCTCGATCTCGGCGTGACACTCGCCTACTTCGGCGGGGACACCAAGCAGATCGTCGGCGAGCTGGCCGAGGTCAAGCCCACCTACCTGCCGTCGGTGCCGCGCATATTCGAGAAGATCTACACGCTCGTCTGCGCCAACGCCCCCGACCCCGACGAGCTGGCCGGAGCCGTGCGCGTGGGTATGCAGGTGCGCGAGTGCCAGCAGGCGGGACGCCCGATCCCCGACGAGCTGCAGGTGCCGTTCGAAGAGGCCGAGGAGAAGCTGTTCAAAAACGTGCGCGCCGCCTTCGGCGGGCGCCTGCGCGAGGCCGTCAGCGGCGCCGCGCCGATCGCCAGGGAGATCCTCGAGTTCTTCTACGCCTGCGGCGTGCCCGTGATGGAGGGCTACGGCATGACCGAGACCGCCACCGCCGCGACCGCGTGCACCCCCGAGGCGCACCGCTTCGGCAGCGTCGGCAGGCCGTTTCCGGGTGTCGAGGTCAGGATCGCCGATGACGGCGAGCTGCTGGTCAAAGGACCGAACATCTTCCAGGGCTACCACAACCGCGCCGAAGAGACGTTCGGCGCGATCGAGGACGGCTGGCTGCACACCGGCGACCTCGGGCGCATCGACGAGGACGGGTTCGTGTACATCGTCGGGCGCAAGAAGGACATCATCATCACCGCCGGCGGCAAGAACCTGACGCCGGCCAACATCGAGAACCACCTCAAGCAGTGCCGCTGGATCTCCCAGGCGGTCATGCACGGCGATCAGCGTCCCTACCCCGTCGCGCTGATCACGCTCGACGAGGAAGAGATCGCGGGCTACGCCGCCGAGCACGGCCTGCCCTCCGACATCCCCTCGCTCGCGCGCGAGCCCGCGGTGCGGGCGCTCGTGCAGGAGGCGCTCGACCGCACCAACGCCAAGTACGCCCAGGTCGAGCAGGTCAAGAAGTTCGCGATCCTCGACCACGACCTCTCCCAGGAGACGGGCGAGCTGACGCCGACGCTGAAGGTCAAGCGCAATGTCGTCAACGACAAGTACGCAGACGTGCTCGACTCGCTGTATGCGGGCTAGCACGCACCGCCGGACGTCCGGCCCCGCGGCCCGGTCCGTCAGGCCGTCTCGCGGGCGCCCCCGACGGTCGGGCCCGTCCGAGCCGCGTTAGCTGCGAAGATAGACCCATGCGCACCGACCCCTCGGAGACCGGCGGCCTGTTCGTCGGCCGCCGGCCCGGCACCGCGCCGGTCCACTTTCGCGCCCTGCCCAAGCGCGGCAGCCACCTGCGCCGGCGCTTGGACGGCTCGCTGGCGGGCATCCTGCTGGGCGCGATCGTGCTGCTCTGTCTGCTCTGCTGGGGTCCGATCCCGCTCGCCTGCCTGTGGTTCGGCTCGCAGCTCAACTACCTGACGGGCAGCGTCAGCCTCGGCATCCTGATCGCGTTCGTCGGGTTGTTCGTGCTGCTGTTCGGCACGCTGGCGATCCTTCGCCGGCTGGACCAGGCCTGGATCCTCGTGCGCCGTGCCGCGGGTCACGACCAGCGCACGGGAATACTCGGGCGCGTGTTCGCGACCACCGCCGCCGTGTGCGGCGGCATTTTCATGTTCTGGTTCGTAGTCATCCACGGCCCCGGCCTGGGCGCCTGAGCGCCCGCTGAACGGGCGAGCGTCGCGTCATGAGCCTGCTCGACTACTACCGCCAGTTCGAAGCGATGACCGAAGAGGAGGTCAACGAAGGCCTGCGCGAGGAGGCGGCCGAGCGCAAGCGCAAAGCGCTGACGCGGGTCGACGCGCTCGACCTGTCCCAGACGACCTGGCCCGAGCTGCCCCATCCGAGCGTGGTCAGCGCGATCACGTTCGTCGCCCGCCGCGGCCTGCATCGGTATCCGCATCTGCAGCGGGGCTCGCCGCTGCACGACGAGCTGGCCGAGCGCCACGGCGTCGAGCCCGGCAGGGTGATCCTCGGCAACGGCGCGGCCGAGCTGCTCAGCTCGGCCGCGCGCGCGCTGATCGAACCCGGCCAGCGCCTGCTCAGCGCGTGGCCGTCCTACCCGCTGTTTCCGATCATGGCCCACCGCGCCCACGGTCAGGCTGTACGAGTCGGCGGCGGCGGCGGTGACGGCGGGGGCGGTGGCGGTGGCAGCGGCGGGGGCGGCGTCGTCGATGGGCTGCTGGCAGCCGCGGTGGAGCCGGGCACGCGCGTGATCGCGATCGCCAGCCCCAACGACCCGACCGGCGAGCTGCTGCCGACAGCCGAGCTGCAGCGCCTGCTCGGCGGACTACCCGGCGACGTGGCAGTGCTGCTGGACGAGTCCCTCATCGAGTTCTCCGACGCCCAGCCGGTCAACTCCTCGCTGCAGCTGGCCTCTGAGCACTCGCGCCTGTTCGTGTTCCGCAGCTTCTCCAAGGCCTGGGGCCTTGCAGGCCTGCGCGTGGGCTACGCCATCGGCGGACCCGGCTCGGAGGAGCTGCTGGCCGAGCTGGCGCCCGACCTCGGCGTCTCCGAGGTCTCCCAGGCCGGGGCGCTGGAGGCGCTGCGCAGCTGCACCGAGCTCATCGCCCAGCGCACGGCCACGATCTCGCGCGAGCGCGCCGCCGTGACAGAGGCCCTGCGCGGGCGCGGGTTCGACGTGAGCGAAAGCCAGGCGAACTTCGTCTGGGCCGCCCATTCGTCGCTGGAGGGCGGCGAGCTCTCCGCGCGCCTAGCCCGCGCCGGCGTGCTGGTCGCCGGCGGCGCGGCGCTCGGCGAGCCCCGTCACGTGCGCATCGGCCTGCGCGATCAGGCAGCCACCACGCGACTGCTGGATGCGCTCGACAAAGTGCTGTAGGCGTCGTTGTCGTCGTCGTTGTTCTGGGCGGTGCATGCACCGCCCAGCGACCCCGCGCATGCGCGGGGTCGAGACGTGGCGCATGCGCCACGTCTTTCCGAACGGCGCATGCGCCGTTCGGCGGTGGGCGCATGCGCCCACCGGCGGACCCGCACATGTGCGGGTCCGGGCAGGGCCGCATGCGGCCCTGCCTCCCCTCCTACGGCTGCTAGCCCGCCAGACCGGCTTGGCGCAGCAGCGCGCCGGTGGTGCTCTCGAGAATCCTGCGCCACGCGGCAGACTCGGACTCGACCTCGTCGACGTGCTCCACCACGCGCCGCAGCCGCTCGCCGGAGATGTCTAGCCCGTGGCGTTCGGCGACGGCGCGGTAGCGCTCGTATTCGCTGGCCAGGTGCCGCGTGACCGACTCGAACCCGTGCCGGGCGATCTCCACGCGCGAGGCGTAGTGCATCATCGAGGTCTGGAACATCAGCTTGTCCGAGGGCTCGGGCTCGATCAGGACGATGTCCACCCCCGGGTAGCGCTCCTCCCAGCGCGCGGCCAGATCGTGCAGGCGCTGGTGGGCTAGCAGCTTGAACGCCTGATAGCCGATCCGCGCGAACCCCATGTCCGAGACCCGCTTCGCGCGCACCCCCCCGAGCGTGCGCACCGTTTCGGAGAAGTCGTTGACGAACGGCACGATCGGATTGATCACGACGATCAGCTTGGCGCCCGCCTGCACCGCGATGTCGAGGTTCGTCGTGGAGATCAGGCCCCCGTCGACCAGCTCGCGATCGCCCACGGCGACCGGAGCGTAGACCATCGGCAGCGCCCCCGACGCGCGCACCGCCGTCGAGATCGGAACGTCGCGCAGACCGTCCTGCCCGAACACGACCCGCTCGCAGGTGTCGAGATCGGTCGCCGTCAGGTACAGCTCGCGCCGCAGCTCGGCGAAGTCGTCGGTCCGCCCGGGCTCGCTGAGAACCTTGTGCAGGTAGGACTCGATGCCGGCGCCCGTGTACGCGCCCGAGGGCAGCCCCTCGGCGAGGCCCAGCAATACGTCCATCAGCGACAGCTGCCCGCGCTGGCGCACCACCTGACGCGCCAGCCCCAGCGCCCGCCACGGCAGCAGCGCGCCCTTGCGCGCCAGCTCGAACAGATTCAGGCGCAGCAGATCGCCGAGATCGACGTCCTCGAACGGTGTGGGCGCCTGGTGAGTGACGACCTGCATCATCTCCTCGGGGGTAACCCCGTTCGCGCTCAGCGCGGCGACGAACGACCCGGCGGAGGTGCCGACGTAGATGTCGAACTGGTTGACCGTGCTGTTCACCGCCAGCAGGTCGAGCGCCCGCAGCGCGCCGATCTCATACACCCCGCCGGTGAACCCTCCGCCGCCGAGCACGAGCGCGGTCTTGTCCCGCCGCGAGCGCCGGCGGCGCTCGACCGACGCTGGGCGGCCCACGCCGCGAGGCGTCAGCGGGCGCGTACGCGCCTTGGCCCTGGAACCCTCCCTGGCCGGCGGTTGCAGCTTGACAACGTTGCCCATACCCGACACATTCTACGGTCGCGTGCCCCGGAACCGCCTTGCCCAGACCGCGATTCTGCTATGCGGACTTCTGCCGGTCGCGGGGCTGGCCTGCCCGGCGGCCCGCGCCGCCGCCGCCGACGGCGGCCTCGCGGGATTGCAGGCCGATCTCGCCCGCCAGCTCGCGCTCGCCGGGCCGGCGGACGGCGCGTATGTGTATGACCTGACCACCAAGCAGCCGCTGTTCTCCGAGCGCGCCTCCACGATGCGCCCGCCGGCGTCGGTCCAGAAGCTCTACACCGCCACCACCGCGCTGGAGCGCATGGGTCCGTCCGGACACCTGAGCACGACCGTGTACGGGACCGGCAGGCTCGCTCCAGAAGGCGTGTGGGAAGGCGACATCTACCTGCGCGGCGGCGGCGACCCGACGTTCGGCTCGAACGCGTTCATCCGCTCCCACTACGACGGCATCGGCGCGTCGGTCTCCACGCTCGCGACCCAGCTCGCGCGCACCGACGGCATCCGCCGCATCACCGGCTCGGTGCTCGGCGACGAGTCCTTCCTCGACTCCCTGCGCGGCGAGCCCTCCAGCGGCTACGCGCCCGACCCGTTCCTGGAAGGCACGCTCTCGGGACTGGCGTTCAACCGCGGCGCAAGCGGCCCCGAGCGCGGCCCGCACGCGCCGGCCGCGTATGCCGCGCACGAGCTGCTGGCGGCGCTGAAGGGCGATGGCGTGAGCGTCGCCGGACACAGCGGCGCGGCCACCACGCCGGCCGGGGCGACTCAGCTCGCGCAGGTCTCCTCGCCCACGCTGACCCAGCTGCTGGGCCTGATGCTGCCGCCGTCTGACAACTTCTTCGCCGAGACCCTCGTCAAGGACCTCGGCGCGCTGTACGGCGGCGCCGGCACGACCTCCGCGGGCGCCGCGGTCGTGCGCCAGACGATCGCCACGCTGCTCGGCATCCACCCGCATGTGGTCGACGGCTCGGGGCTCTCCGAAGAGGACAAAACCTCGCCCTACCAGGTGGCCGATCTGCTCGTGGAGCTCGCCTCGACGCCGATCGGCCCGGTGCTGCGCGACAGCATGGCGGTGGCCGGCGAGACCGGCACGCTGGCCGAACGGATGCGCCGCACGCGCGCAGCGGGCAACTGCCAGGGCAAGACCGGCACGCTCACCGGTGTGTCGAATCTGGTCGGCTACTGCAATGCCGCGGACGGGCACACGCTCGCGTTCGCGATCTTCACCGACGGGATCGCCACCGAAACCGCGCACATCTTCCAGGACCACATGGCGATCACCGTTGCGGATTACTGAGGGCGGTTGCGGGGGTGAGCGGCGTGCACTCCACACCCCAGAAACGGAGCGACCCGCCGGAGGCGGGCCGTCGCAGACGCTTGATAACCGCGCTGCATGATACCAGACGGCCGAGCGACGGGCGCGACGGCGATTAACTCGTCTCGGCGCATGATCATGGCTGCCTGCCCAAGTCGCCCGGCCAGTATGTGGCGGAAGGTGTGGGAATCGAACCCATCCGAAGGGATCGCTCCGAAAGGCGGTTATCAAGCGCCCGTGACGACCACGTCACTGCACCTTCCGTGTGACTCATTGTACACATGTGTTCGGACGTCAACCCTCCAGCAGCTCCCGCAACCCGTCCTCGTCGAGCACATGCACTCCCAGCCGCTCGGCTTTCTCGCGCTTCGACCCCGCGCTCTCCCCCGCCACCACGTAGTCGGTCTTCTTAGACACCGACCCCGTCACCCGCCCGCCCGCGGCCGTGATCCGTTCGGTGGCCTGCTCGCGTGACCAGTCGGGCAGGGTGCCGGTGAGCACGAGGGTCTTGCCCGCGAGCGGTCCCTCGGACGGGAGCGGGCCCGCTTCGCGCAGCCGCAGGCCCAGGGCGCGCAGGTCCTCGATCAGCGCGAGCATGCGCTCGTCGTGGAGCTGCTCATGGATGAGCGTTGCCATCTTCTCGCCGATCCCCGGCGTCTGCTCGATCTCCTGCGGTGAGGCGGCCAGCAGCGCGTCGATGTCGCGGAAGCGCTGCGCGAGGTTGCGGCCGGTCACCTCCCCCACCTCCTCGATCCCCAGCGCGAACAGCACTCGTGCGAACGGCCGCTGCTTGGATGACCCGATCGCGGCGATCAGGTTGCGGGCCGAGATCTCCGCGAACCCCTCCAGCTCCCGCAGCTCCTCCTCCCGCAGGCGGTAGTAGTCCCCGGCGCTCCTCACGAGACCGTGCTCCTGTAGCTGCGCCACCTGCTTCTCGCCGAGGCCCTCAATGTCCATCGCGCCCTGGGAGACGAAGTGCTTGAGCAGCTGCCATGCGCGCGCGGGGCAGTCGCGGTTGGGACACTTGGTGAACACCCCGTCCCTCGGCTTGACCGTCTTGGTGTGACAGAACGGGCACTTCGCGGGCGGGCGCGGGCGGGGCGGGCGATTCTTGCCGTCGACCACGTGCGGGGCCGGCGAGAGAACCTGCGGGATCACATCCCCGGCGCGCATCACGATCACGTCCTCCCCCGCCCGGATGTCCTTGCGCCGAAGGTCTTCCTCGTTGTGAAGGGTCGCAAGCTTGATCGTCACGCCCCCGACCGCGACGGGCTCCAAGACCGCGTAGGGGCGCAGGTCGCCGAACTTGCCGACGTTCCACATCACCTTCTGAAGCCTCGTCACGGCGGTGGTGGGCGGGAACTTCCACGCGATCGCCCAGCGTGGGTCCCGACCGACCGATCCCAACCGGCGCTGCAGCTCGAGGTCGTCGACCTTCACGACCACCCCGTCGATCTCGAAGTCGAGCTCCCCCCGGCGGTGCTGCCAGGCAAGGCACTGCTCGATCACCTCCTCCTCGCTGTCCAACAGCTGGATGTCCGGGTTGACCCTGAACCGTCGCTCTTTCAGCCACGCCAGGGCCTCGTGGTGGGTATGAAACGCGACCCCTTCGACGACCCCCACCTGGTAGCACCAGATCGACAGCGGCCGCTGCGCGGCGAGCGCCGGATCGAGCTGGCGGACGGTCCCCGCGGCCGAGTTGCGGGGGTTCATGAACGTCGACTGGCCCGCCTGGGCGCGGCGCTCGTTCAGCGCGGCGAAGTCCTTCAGGGACATGTACAGCTCCCCCCTCACCTCCAGCAGCGCCGGCACGCCGTCCACGTGCAGCGGGATCGCCCCGATCGTGCGCAGGTTGTGGGTGATGTCCTCCCCCACCTCCCCGTTGCCCCGTGTGGCGCCGCGCTCCAGCACGCCGTCCCGGTAGACGAGGCTGATCGCCAGTCCGTCGATCTTCGGCTCCACCACGAACCGGAACCGCGGCTCGGAGATCCCCTCCCGGGCGAGGTGGTTTCGCATCCGCTCCACCCACGCCCGCAGCTCCTCCGCCGAGCGGGCGTTCCCCAACGAGAGCATCGGCTCCAGGTGCTCGACCTTCTCCAGCCGGCTGACCGGCTCGCCGCCGACCCGCTGTGTCGGCGAGTCAGGGGTGCGCAGCGACGGATGCTCGGCCTCCAAGCCGCGCAGCTCGTCCAGCAGCGCGTCGTAGGAGTCGTCGCCGATCTCGGGATCGTCGAGCACGTAGTATCGGTAGGAGTGGTGTTCGAGCTCTGAGCGCAGCTGCCGCGCGCGGGCCAGCACCTCCTCGGAGGGAGGCGTAGTCTGCGCGGGCGTCACCCCCGCGCTCACGACGCGTGTGGTGTGACCGGCTCGAGCAGCTCCTCCAGGTCGAAGCTCTTCAGCGCCTGCAGGCCCGCGCGGTCGGTCAGGTCGAAGTGGATCGGCGTCACGGCCACGCGCCCCGCCGCGACGGCCGCTAGATCGGTGCCGGGCTCGTCGTGGAATCCGGGGTCCGAGCCGTAGATCCAGTAGCGCCGGCGGTGCTCCTCCTCGCGCTCGAGCTTGAGCTTGTCCTCGTAGATGCGCTTGCCGAGGCTGGTCACCTCCACGCCCTGGGGCTCGCCCGCGGGAACGTTGACGTTCAGCAGCGTGCTCGCCGGCAGCGGCACGTCCTCGATCCGCTCCACCAGCCGCGCGACGAACGCCGCCGCGACGTCGAACCCGAACCCGCCGTCATAGCGAAAGTCCAGCGCCCGCGCCCGCGACTGCTGGGAGACGGCGATCGCCGGCACGCCCAGCACGACCCCCTCCAGGGCCGCGGCGACCGTGCCCGAGTAGGTGATGTCATCGCCGAGGTTCGCCCCGTGGTTGATCCCCGACACGACCAGGTCCGGCTGAAACCCCTCGATCAGACCAAGGCTCGCCAGCCTGACGCAGTCCACTGGCGTGCCGTCGCTGGCATACCCGACACTGCCGTCCGAGAACGGCGTCTCGGCCACCCACAGCGGACGGCGCGTGGTGATCGAGCGCGCCATCGCCGAGCGGTTGCCGTCGGGCGCGATCACCGCCAGGCGCACCCCGCCCAGGCCGGCGAGCGCGGCGCGCATCGCCTGCAGGCCCTCGGCCTCGATTCCGTCGTCGTTTGTCAGCAGCACGTTCAGCATTTGCTGCCAGCATAGGACACGCCTGCCAGCGCCAGCCCGTGCGCGGGTGCGGTCTGTCCCGCCTCGCTCCGCGGTCTGCCCTCCAGCAGCCGCGTGAACTCGGCGAGCGTGCGCCGGCCCGAGGCCACCTCGAGCATTGTGCCAACGAGGATGCGCACCATGTGGCGCATGAACGTGTCGGCCTCGATCCACAGCTCCAACAGCTCGCCGTCGGACCGCCACTCGGCGGCTAAGACGTTGCGCTCGAAGCGCGCGTGATCGGTGTCGGTCGGCGTGAACGCGGTGAAGTCGTGCTTGCCGATCGATCTTTGCGCGCATTCATCCAGCGCGCCACGGTCGAGCTCGCGTGGCCACCACAGGGCATACCGGCGCTCGAACACGCCCCGTGAGCGGCGTGTGAGCAGGCGGTAGCAGTACGTCCTGCTGATAGCGTCGCCTCGCGCGTCGAACCGGGCCGGGGCCGGCTCGGCGGCGATGATCGAGACGTCCGCTCCCAGCAGTCCGTTCAGGCGCTGTGGATCGACCGCCTCTTGCTCGTAGCTCGCTACCTGTCCCCAGGCGTGCACGCCGCGGTCTGTACGACCGGCGACTGTGAGAGTCAGCGGTTCCCCCAACACCGTCTGCAACGCCCGCTCGAGCACCTCCTGCACGGTCCGCAGCCCGGGCTGGCGCGCCCAGCCGATGAAATCGGTGCCGTCGTACTCCAGCGTCAGCTTCGTGATCAGCGGCTCAGACCAGCTCGATGAACACCATCTCGGTCGAGTCCGAGCGGCGCGGACCGAGCTTGAGGATGCGCGTATACCCGCCCGGGCGATCGGCGTAGCGAGGGGCGAGATCCTCGAACAGCTTGTGCACCGCGAACTTGTCCTGCGCAAGCGTCGACAGCGCCTGGCGGCGCGCGTGCAGGTCGCTGCGCTTGGCCAGCGTGATCAGCTTCTCGACCTCCGGTTTGACGGCCCTGGCCTTCGCCTCGCTCGTTTCGATCCGCTCGTGCTCGATGATCTCCTTGCTCAGGTTCATCAGCAGCGCCTTGCGGTGCGCGCTGTCACGGCTGAGCTTGTTTTTGGTCTTCTGGTGGCGCATGGTTTTTGAGTCTAGTTCGCCGGAACGGGTTCAGTCTTGACGAAGATCCAGTCCACGCGCGTGCAGGGTCTCGATGACCTCGTCGATCGACTTTTTGCCGAAGTTCGGGATCGCGTTCAGCTCTGCCTCGGACTTGGAGATCAGATCGCCGACCGTCTGAATCCCGGCGCGCTTGAGGCAGTTGTAGGAGCGCACGCCAAGCTCGAGCTCCTCGATCAGGATGCTCCACTCCTCGCCCTGCAGCGCTCCCGCGGGCACGCCGCCCGCGCCCGGGACCGCCAGGCCGTGCCCGTCGAGCTGACCGCCCGGCGCGGCGCGCAGCTCCTGGATGCGGTCGGCGTCGGTGAATATCGCCAGCTGTGAGATCAGCAGCTCGGCCGCCTCGCGCAGCGCCGCCTGCGAATCGATCGATCCGTCGGTCTCGATGTCGAGCGTGAGCTTGTCGAAGTCGGTCTTCTGGCCGACACGCGCCTGCTCGACCGCGTAGGCGACACGGCGCACAGGCGAGAAGATCGAGTCGATCGGGATCACGCCGATCGGCTGGTCGGGGGACTTGTTCTCCTCCGCTGGCCTGTATCCGCGGCCGCGTCCGATCGTCATGTACAGCTCGAGCTTGGTTTTCTTCTCGAGCGTCGCGACGTGCACGTCTGGATTGAGGATCTCAACGCCCGCGGGCAGGTCGATGTCCTTGGCGGTGATGTCCCCCGGGCCGGTCACGACCAGCGGCGCCTCGACCTCGGTCGCGTCGGAGTGCATGCGGCAGACGATGCCCTTGAGGTTGAGCACGATGTCGGTCACGTCCTCCTTGACGCCCGGAATCGTCGAGAACTCGTGCGCGACGCCCTCGATGCGCACGCTCGTGACGGCAGCGCCGGCCAGCGAGGAGAGCAGCACGCGCCGCAGCGAGTTGCCGAATGTGTAGCCGAAGCCGCGGTCGAGCGGCTCGATGGTGAACGTGCCGCGGTTCTGCTCCGCGGACTCACTTGTGATCCGGGGGATTTGGAAGTCGAGCATCAGCGTCCTAACGTCGTTTTGGTCTCGCACCGGCATCCCTTTAGAACACCGGCTCCGGAGCGCCGCCCTGCCCGCCCGCGGGCGAGTCCTGGCGGCATGGGCAAAGCTGCTTACTTCGAGTACAGCTCGACGATGAGCTGCTCCTGCACCGGCGCGGCCACCTCGCGTCGCTCCGGCTTGCGCAGCACCTTGGCCGTGAGCGACTCGTGATCGGCCTGCAGCCACGCGGGTATCTGTCCTGTGAGCTCGGTCGCGTCCCTGACCACCTGGGTCGCGGCAGTGCCCGCCTTGATGGCGATCACCTCGCCCGGGCGCACTTGGTGGCTGGGGATGTTCACCCGCCGGCCGTTGACCGTCCAATGACCGTGACGAATCAGCTGCCGTGCCTGCCTCCGTGAGGCGGCGAACCCGAGGCGCACCAGCACGTTGTCGAGGCGGCACTCCAGCAGCGCGAGCAGGTTCTCGCCCGTGATCCCCGGCTGCCGGGAGGCCTTCTCGTAGTAGCCGTGAAACTGGCGCTCGAGCACCCCGTAGTAGCGGCGCGCCTTCTGCTTCTCGCGCAGCTGCAGGCGGTACTCGCTCTGCTTCATCCGCCCGCGGCCGTGCTCACCCGGCGGATAGGAGCGGCGCTCCACGCCGCACTTGTCCGTCAGGCAGCGCTCGCCCTTGAGGAACAGCTTCTGCCCCTCGCGGCGGCACTGCTTGCACTGCGGGCCTGTGTCTCGTGCCATTTCGTAGACTCTCCGTCGCTTGCGGGGGCGACAGCCGTTGTGGGCCTGGGGGTGACGTCCTTCACGCCGGTGACCTCGAGGCCCGCGGCCTGCAGCGAGCGGATCGCGGTCTCGCGGCCCGAGCCCGGACCCTTGACGTAGACCTCGACCTTCTGCAGCCCCTGCTCCAGGCCCTTGCGCGCGGCCGCGTCGGCGGTCACCTGGGCGGCGAACGGGGTCGACTTGCGCGAGCCCTTGAATCCGGCGCCGCCGGCAGACTCCCAGGCGATCACGTTGCCGGTTGTATCCGTCAGGGACACGATCGTGTTGTTGAACGAAGTCTTGATATGCGCCTGTCCGATCGGGATGTTCTTCTTGGGCTTGCGTTTGCCCCGCGCGCGTTTGGGCGGGGCATGTCAGTCCTCCGCGGGCCGTCCACGCCCGCGTCCTGAATTGCCGATCGAAGATCGGCCAGCACGACTTCCAGCCGTGCTCGGCCCTCCGGCACCCGTCACCGTCGCGCTCACTTCTTGCCGGCTTTCTTCTTGCCCGCGACCTGCATCCGCTTGGGGCCCTTGCGCGTGCGCGCGTTGGTCTTGGTCTTCTGCCCGCGCACGGGCAGCCCGCGGCGGTGGCGCAGCCCGCGATAGCAAGCGATCTCCTGCAGACGTTTGATGTCCTGCGAGCGATCCCTTCGCAGATCGCCCTCGACGGTCAGCGAGCGGTCGATCTGATCGCGCAGCTTTGCGACCTCGTCCTCGGTCAGGTCGCGCACGTAGGTGTCGGGGCTGACTCCCACCTCGGCCAGGATCTTGTTCGAGGTCGAGCGGCCGATCCCGTAGATATAGGTCAGACCGATCTCCGAGCGCTTGTTCAAGGGCAGGTTGACCCCGGCGATACGTGCCATTTAGACGATCGCCCCGGTCATCCTTGGCGCTGCTTGTGGCGCTTGTTCTGGCAGATCACAAGGACCGCTCCGTGGCGGCGGATGATCTTGCACTTCTCGCACATCGGCTTGACCGACGGTCTGACCTTCATGATCCCTTTCGGCGGCTGGGTTCCGGCGACCCGGCTCTGGCTGCCGAAGTGGCTGCCGCTACCTGGTCGTGGATACGCTCTCGCGCGCACGTACGACCTCGCGTTCGAGCAGGACTCAAGATGGTAGCAACTCCGGTGGTCGCAGCGAAGCCAGGCTCGACGGGCGCTCGGCGGGCGGCAGATGCCAGGCGGTGAGGATGCGCGGGCCATCGGCGGTTATCGCGACCGTGAACTCGAAATGGGCGGCCGGCGAGCCGTCCTGAGAGAAGATTGCCCAGCCATCCCCGGCGACGCGAACGCCCGCGTGTCCGGCGGTCATCATCGGCTCGACGGCAAGCACCATGCCCTCCTCCAGGCGCGGCCCCTTGCCGGGCTTGCCGTAGTTGGGCACCTGCGGGTCCTCGTGCATGCTGCGCCCGACGCCATGCCCGACGAGCGAGCGGATCACCGACAGCCCGGCGCCCTCGGCGACGCGCTGGATGGCGCTGGAGACGTCGCCCAGGCGGTTGCCGGGCCGGCACTGCTCGACGCCGGCGTCCAGCGAGGCGCGGGTAGCGCCCAGCAGGTTCTGAGCGACCGGGTCGATCTCGCCGACCGGGAACGTCCGGGCCGCGTCGGCGACCCAGCCGTCGAGCGTGACGCCGACATCGATCGAGATGACATCGCCCGGGGACAGCTCGTACGGGCCGGGGATGCCGTGCACGACCATCGCGTTGGGCGAGGCGCAGATCGAGCCGGGGAATCCGCGGTAGCCCTTGAACGAGGGCGTAGCGCCGCGAGAGCGGATGAAGCGCTCGGCGGCGGCGTCGAGCTCCGCGGTGCTGACCCCCGCGCGGACCTTGCCCTCCAGCATGTCCAGCGTCGCGACGAGCACCTCGCCGGCGCGCGCCATCTTCTCGATCTCCTCGGGACTCTTCTTGATGATCACTTCACGAGCTTAGCTGTGGCAGAACACTCAAGACAAGTCTCGGGCGTCGCTCTGACGTTCGCTGAGCAAGCTGGCCGATTGGAGATTCCATCGATCTCCAATCGGTAAGGACGCAACGAGCGTGGCGTGCTTGGCACGCGAGCGAGTGAGGACGCAGCATTGTGCCGTTCAGCGGGCGTCAGAGGTCTTCCTCGAGCCGCAGGGTGGCTATCACGGCCCGGATGTGGGCATGGACCTCGTTTGGATCGCGGGTCCCGTCGAAGCGTCGCAACAGGTCGGCGCGGTCGTAGTAGTCGATCAGCGGCTCGGTCTGAGCGTGGTAGACCTCCAGGCGCTTGCGGATCGTCTCCGCGCGATCGTCGTCGCGCTGGATCAGCCGCGAGCCATCCTGGTCGCAGATGCCCTCGTGCTTGGGCGGGTCGAAGTCGACGTGATAGATGTGGGCCGGGTTCTTGACGCACACCCGCCGGCCCGCCAGCCGCCGCACGACCTCCTCGTCGGGCACCTCCACCAGGAGGGCGGCTGTCAGGCGACGCTCGAGTCCACCGAGCGCCTTGGCGAGGGCATCGGCCTGACTCTCGTTGCGGGGAAAGCCGTCGAGCAGAAAACCATCACGGGCGTCCCCTCCGGCGACCCGCTCGGTGATCATGCCGACGATCACCTCGTCGGGCACCAGCTCGCCGGCGTCCATGTAGCGCTTGGCCTCCCTGCCGAGGTCGGTGCCAGCATCCACCTGGGCACGGAGGATGTCGCCGGTGGAGATGTGCGGCAGGCTGAAGTCGTCGCGCAGACGGTCGGCCTGCGTGCCCTTGCCGGCGCCCGGGGGACCGAGCAGGATCAGGTTGAGCTCGGACACTTCGCCCGAGGAGACTACTTCAAGAACCCCTCATAACTTCGCATCATCAGCTGGGCCTCCAGCTGCTTCATCGTTTCGAGGGCGACGCCGATCACGATCAGGATCGAGGTGCCGCCGAAGTTGAACTGCTGGTGGGTGCGCGCGAACAGGATCGCCGGGAGCGCCGCCACAGCGGCGAGGAACAGCGCGCCGGGAAACGTCAGTCGGGCGAGGACGCGATCGAGGAATTCGGCGGTCGGGCGCCCGGGGCGCACGCCCGGAATGAAGCCTCCATACTTCTTGAGGTTGTCGGCCTGGTCGACCGGGTTGAACGTGACGGCTGTGTAGAAGTAGGTGAACAGGATGATGAACAGCGACTGCCCGATTATGTAGTGCCAGCCGTTGGGCGAGAAGAAGTCAGAGATCGACTGGCCCCATTTGGTTTTGACGAGCTGGCCGACGGTCGGCGGGAACGCCATGATGCTGGCAGCGAAGATCACCGGGATCACGCCGGCCATGTTCACGCGCAGCGGCAGATATGTCTGGCCGCCCTCGGACATGCGCCGCCCGATCACGCGCTTGGCGTATTGCACCGGGATGCGCCGCTGGCCCTCCTGCACGAACACGATCCCGGCGACGACAGCGAGCACGAGGAACGGCATCATCACCTTGAACACCTGATCCTGGGTCGTCCACCACTTCTGGATGCCTTCTGGCAGGCGCGAGACAATCGAGGCGAAGATCAGCAGCGAGATGCCGTTGCCGATGCCGCGCTGGGTGATCAGCTCGCCGATCCACATCAGCAGCACGCAGCCGGTGGTGAGGCAGATGACGATCAAAAAGACGTGCGGCGCATCGAAGTGGGTGACGACCGATTCGCCCGCCTTGGCCTGCAGGGAGTGGAACAGGAACACGTAGCCGATCGACTGCGCGAACGCGAGCCCGACCGTGAGGTAGCGCGTGTACTGGGTGATGCGAGCCTGGCCGACCTCGCCTTCCTTGGAGAGCTTTTCCAGCGACGGAACGACCACCTGCAGCAACTGCAGGATGATCGAGGAGGTGATGTAGGGCATGATGCCCAGCGCGAAGATGGCCAGTTTCGACAATCCACCGCCGGAGAACAGATTCAGGTAGCTGAGTATCCCGCCACCGCCGAACTCCTTCTGGATGTTGTTGACCGCCGTGAGGTTGACGCCCGGCACGGGCACGTGCGAGCCGAGGCGGTAGATCAGGAGCATCGCCGCGGTGAACCCGAGCTTCTTGCGGATCTCCGCTACTTGAAACGCGTTGAGGATCGTCGAGAGCATTGGTCTTGTGTCCGCCGGACGGGGTCCGCGGAGCGCCTGATTCTAGCTCTCGGCGAGTCGCGCAGCGACGACCGGCGCCCGGATGGGGTCGGTTTCCATCAGGATGACCGATCGGAGGCAGGCCCGAGCACCACACAGGCACCGCCTGCGGCCTCGATGCGCTCGCGGGCACTCGCGCTGAACGCATGCGCGTGAACGGTCAGCGCCTTGTTCAGCTCGCCCTTGGCCAGCACCTTGATCGGCACATCCTTGCGGGTGCCCAGCCCCGCGGCCTTGAGCAGCTCGACCGTCACCTCGGCGCCAGAGTCGAAGCGGGCCTGCAGATCGCCGATGTTGACCGGCTGGGTGTGCGTGCGAAACATCTCGAACGGCATCGACTTCTTCATGTGCGGACCGCGCAGCTTGCGCATGCGCATATGAATCGGCATCTGCCCGCCCTCGAACCGCGCACGGCGCTTGGAGCCAGAACGCGCGCCCGCGCCCTTCTGGCCGCGGCCGGAGGTCTTGCCCGTGCCCGAGCCTTCGCCGCGACCGACGCGCTTGCGCGGCCGGCGGCTGCCGGGGGGGGGCTTGAGATTGTGCAGCCCTACGCGCTCTTTGTCGACCTCGGGACTCACTTGCCCTCCTTGACCTCGACCAGATGGCGGACCGCGTGCAGCATGCCGCGCGCCTGCTCTGTGTCCTTGACCTCGACCGTGTGGCCGATGCGGCGCAGACCCAGCGAGCGCAGGGTGTCCAGCTGTTTGCCGTTGGCACCGTTCTTGGATCGATGCTGGGTGACTCTCAGCTCGGCCATCAGGATGCCCCGTCGGTAGCAGACACGACCGGCTCGACACTCATCTCGGGGGCGGCGCTCGTCTCGGGCTCGGTGCTCGTCTCGGGCTCGACACTTGTCTCGGGGGCGGCGCTCGTCTCGGGCCCGGTGCTCGTCTCGGGCTCGACACTTGTCTCGGGGGCGGCACTTGTCTCGGGCTCGGTGCTCGTCTCGGGCTCGACACTTGTCTCGGGGGCGGCACTTGTCTCGGGCTCGGTCTCTGCCTCTGCCTCGTCGGCGTCTGCATGGATCACCTCGGCGACAGACTCTTTGCCCCCGAGGCCGAGCACCTGGTCGATCGTCAGGCCTCGCAGCCGTGCGACCTCCTCGGGCGTGCGCAGCCCGCGCAGACCTTCGATCGTGGCCTTGACGAGGTTGATCGGGTTCTGCGTGCCGAGGCTCTTGGACAGGATGTCATGAATGCCGGCGAGCTCGAGCACCGCGCGCACGCCGCCGCCGGCGATCACGCCTGTGCCGGGGGACGCGGGCTTCAGCAGAACGCGCCCTGAGCCGAACACGCCTGTCGTCTGATGGGTGATCGTGCTGCCGTGGCGAGGCACCTTGAACAGGTCCTTCTTGGCCCGCTCGACGCCCTTTTGGATGGCGAGGGGAACCTCGTTGGCCTTACCGTAGCCGACCCCAACCGTTTCGCGCTCGTCGCCGACCACCACCAGAGCCGTGAACGAGAACCGCCGCCCGCCCTTTACCACCTTGGCGACACGGTTGATCTCCACGACCCGCTCCTGGAGGTCCAGGCCGGACGAGCTGACTGAGCGATCTGATGAGATGGGCATGTTGGCAGAGGGAGGGTAGCGTTATGGGGTAGGGGGTTGTGGTATGCGGTTATCCGGCCGCGGTCTTCAGACGGTTAACCCGGACTCGCGCATCGCTTCCGCCAGCGCGCGAACGTGGCCGTGGTAGCGATAGCCGCCGCGATCGAACACGGCCTCGGACACGCCGGCTGCTTTGGCGCGCTCGGCGAGCAGCTGCCCGGCGCGCGTGGCGGCGTCGGCTTTGCCCAGAGATCGCAGCTCGGGCTCGAACCATGCGACCGCCGCCAGCGTGCGCCCGGACACATCGTCGATCACCTGCGCCGACAGACCGCGGTTTGAGCGGAACACCGAGATGCGCGGGCGCGTGGCAGTGCCGGAGATCTTCGCGCGCACCCGGCGGCGACGTTTCAGGCGGCGGCGCTCCTTAGTGATGACGGTCATCGCTAGGCCCTCTTTCCGACCTTGCGCTGGACATACTCGCCCTCGTAGCGAATGCCCTTGCCCTTGTACGGCTCGGGCGGGCGCTGCTTGCGGATGATCGCGGCGGTCTCGCCGACGAGCTGCTTGGAGATGCCCTTGACGACGATCCGCGTCGGCTGAGGCACTTCGAACTCGATGCCCGCAGGCGCGGAGATCGGCACGGGATGGGAGTAGCCGACCGCGAGCTCGAGGTTCTTGCCCTTCAGCTGCGCTCTGTAGCCGACGCCCTGGATCTCCAGACGCTTCTCGTAGCCGTCGGTCACGCCCTGAACCATGTTGGCAATCAGCGAGCGAGTGAGACCGTGCAGCGCGCGGTGCTCGCCGCGGTCGGTCGGACGCGACACGAGCAGCCGCTCGCCGTCCTGAACGACCTCGATGTCGCGCGACACGCGCTCTGAGAGCTCGCCTTTAGGGCCGTTCACGCGCACGGACTCGGGCTCGATCGCAACCGTCACGCCGGAGGGGACCGGAATTGGCTGTCTACCGATTCTGGACATCGCTCGATCGGCTCCTCACTCACCAGACCTGCGCCAGGACCTCGCCGCCGAAACCGGCCGCGCGCGCGTCGTGGCCGGTCATCACGCCGTGCGACGTCGACACGATCGAGGTGCCCATCCCGCCGAGCACCTTCGGGATGTGCTTGGCGTCGACATACGTGCGCCGGCCGGGCCTGGACACGCGGCGCAGGCCGGAGATCGCCGAGCGGCGGTCCTCGGTGTACTTGAGCTTGATCTGGATCAGCTGGCCCGGGCCTCCGTCTGGCGTCGGGAGCACCGACCATGCCTCGATGTAGCCCTGCTCGGCGAGGATCCGCGCGAGCTCTGACTTGAGCTTGGAGGCCGGTATGTCGACCGTCTCGTGAGCGGCGTGGATCGCGTTGCGCACCCGCGTAAGAAAGTCGGCTATCGGATCGGTCATGGACATGGTGTGTTAGTGATTGCTCGGAGGCTCAGGGTTCGAAGGTCGTGACGCGCCGCTACCAGGAGGACTTGGTCATCCCCGGTATCTGGCCGTTGTGCGCAAGCTCGCGCAGGCAGATTCGGCAGATCCCGAACTTGCGGTACACCGCGCGCGGGCGCCCACAGCGATTGCAGCGAGTATAGGCGCGCGTCTTGAATTTGGGGGTGCGCGTCTGCTTGACGCGCTGAGAGGTCTTGGCCATCAGTCGTTGCTCTCCTTCTCGGTGTTCTGTGAGTCACCGTCGTCGTGGGCGCCTTCCTGCTCGGCCCCGGGCGCCGCTGCGGCCTCGGGCTCTGCTGGCACAGTCTCACTCGGCGTCTGCACTGCGGGCTGCTCCGCTTGCGCGTCCGACGCCTCCGGCTCAGCTGCCTCTGGAGCCTCTGACTCCACGGCGACCTCGGCCTCTGGAGCCTCGTCCACGGCGTCCTCAATCCTACTCGTGGTCTGCTCCGTGGGGGCACTGGCGGTCGACACCCTCGCACCGTCGTCGTCCGTCGGCTCTGAGGTCACGCCGATCGCTTCGTCGAAGCCTTTGGGGCGCCATTTGGTCGAGAAAGGCATGCCGAAGGCCATCAGCAGCGCGAACGCCTCGGTGTCGCTGCACGCGGTCGTCGTGATCGTGATGTCCAGACCTCGAACCTGGTCGATCGCGTCGTAGTCGATCTCCGGAAAGATGATCTGCTCCTTGACACCCAGCGAGTAGTTGCCGCGCCCGTCGAACGAGCGCGGGTTCAGGCCACGGAAGTCGCGAATGCGGGGAATCGCGATCGAGACGAGTCGATCGAGGAACTCATAGCCGCGCTCGGCTCGCAGAGTGACCGCGACGCCGACGGGCATACCCTCGCGCAGTTTGAACGCCGCAATCGACTTGCGCGCGCGGCGCACGCTCGGCTGCTGCCCGGCGATCGTCGCGAGCTGATCGCGTGCCGCCTTGAGCGCTTTGGAGTCCTGCTTGGCCATCCCGACGCCCATGTTCAGGGTGATCTTCTCGAGCCTGGGCGCCTGCATCGGCGAGGAGTAGCCGAAGCGACTTATCAACGCGGGGCGGATCTCCTCCAGGTAGCGGACCTTCAGGCGGGCTGGGGTGGCTGTCGCATTCATGGTCTGGCGTCCCTAATCGATGGTCGCGCCCGAGCGTACGGCCACACGCGAGCGCTTGCCGTCGCTGCGATCGATCCGTACGCGCGTCGGCTGGCCTTTGGCATCCAGCAGCATCACGTTGGAGATGTGTATCGGACCCTCACGCTCGATCACGCCGCCGAGCTGGGCGGCAGTGTCTTGGCCGCTGGGACCGCTGCGCGATTCCCGCGGGCGAGTGTGGCGCTTGATCATGTTCAGGCCCTCGACGTAGACTCGCTGACTGCGCGGCTCGGTCCGCAGCACGCGACCGCTCTTGCCACGATCCTTGCCCGAGATCACGCGCACGTGATCACCAGAGTGGATCTTCAGCGCGCGGCGCTTGGCGCCGGTGGCGGCGCTGGCCGATCTGCCACTGGCCATCACAGCACCTCCGGGGCGAGCGAAACGATCTTCATGAAGTTGCGCTCGCGCAGTTCGCGCGCGACAGGGCCGAACACGCGCGTGCCGCGTGGGTTGTTCTGGTCGTCGATGATCACCGCGGCGTTCTCGTCGAACGCGATGTACGTTCCGTCGTCCCGCCCGATCGGCTTCTTCGTGCGCACGATCACAGCGGTCACGACCTCTCCCTTTTTGACCGCGCCCTGCGGGTTGGCCTGCTTGACGGTCGCGGTAATCACGTCTCCGACGAATGCATACCGGCGCTTTGAGCCGCCCTTCACACGGATGCACAAAATCTCGCGCGCGCCAGTGTTGTCGGCCACGCGCAGCCTCGTCTCGTTTTGGATCATCTCGCCCGCTCCAGCACGTCGACCAGCCGCCAGCGCTTGCTGCGCGACAGCGGGCGGCTCTCGACCACGCGCACGGTGTCGCCCTCGCGAGCGTCGTTGTTCTCGTCGTGCGCATGCAACGTGCTCGAACTGCGCACGATCTTCTCGTATCGTCGGTGCCTGCGCGCGGTGTCAATACGAACGGTGATCGTCTTGTCGGCCTTGTCGGAGACGACGACTCCCTGGCGCACCTTGCGCACACCCTCGGTCCGCGCATGCACGGGAGCAAGTTGGCCGATCTCCGATCGGTCGCTTTGGGAGGCGCCGCCATCGCGACCGCGCGCGGCCACCCTTTTCTCACGTTCCTGCCGACGACGGGCACGGCGACGAGCCGCCTTGTCCTTGCGCTCGGCCGCGCGCTCGGCGTGGCGGTCCTCTGGGGAGCGTGCCGGACGCGCCTCGCCGGTGTGCGTCGAACGCGCCCTGCGGCGGCGCTCCTTAGATGAGAGCTGTCCACCGGCCTCAGCCGCTGCAGAGGGCGCAGAGACCTGCGGCGCCTCGGACTGCTCCGGCGCGTCCGCGGCGGCCTCGGGCGCGGGCTCCCCCGGCGCGTCGGACTCCTCCGGCGCATCCGCGGCAGCCTCGGGCGCGGGCTCCCCCGGCGCGTCGGACTGCTCCGGCGCATCCGCGGCAGCCTCGGGCGCGGGCTCCTCCGGCGCGTCGGACTCCTCCGGCGCATCCGCGGCAGCCTCGGGCGCGGGCTCCCCCGGCGCGTCGGCCTGCTCCGGGGCCTTAGCGGAGGCCTCGGGCGCATCCTGTACGGGCGCGGCGGACTCCGGCGCGGCGGACTCCGGCGCGGAGGACTCCTCGGGGGTCAGCTCGGTCTCGTTGTCTGGTTCGTCAGCCATGTCTGTGCTCTTTTCCTCTACTCGCGATTCTCTGAACCTGAACCGCTCGTCAGCCCCCGCTCGCGCGCGACCGTCAGCGCTCGTGCCAGGTCGCGCCTGGCGCGGCCGATACCGGCGGTGTCGTCGAGTTCACCAGTGGCGTTGGCGAAGCGCAGGCCGAACAGATCCTTGCGCATCGTCGCGATCCGCTCATTCAGTTCTGTGTCCTGCAGGTCTCTGATCTCCTTGGCGTCCATCGGTCGATCCTCGCCTCAGTCCTCGCGCAGCACGAACTTGGATTTCACGGGGAGCTTGTGCGCCGCCAGGCGAATCGCGTCGCGAGCAAGAGGCTCAGGCACGCCGGCCAGCTCGAACATCACGCGACCGGGCTTGACCACGGCGACCCAGCCTTCGGGCGAGCCCTTGCCCGAGCCCATGCGCGTCTCGGCCGGCTTCTTGGTGACCGGCTTGTCCGGGAACACGTTGATCCACACCTTGCCGCCACGCTTGATCTTGCGCGTCATCGCGATACGTGCGGCCTCGATCTGGCGGTTGGTGAGCCAACCCTGCTCGAGCGCCTTCAGCCCATACTCGCCGAACTGGACCTTGACCTGGCCGCGCGAGACGCCACGTCGACGACCGCGGTGCTGCTTGCGATGCTTGACACGCTTGGGAGACAGCATCAGCGCGCTCCCGCATCGCCGGGCGGGCCGGAACCGCCACCGCCGCGGCCCCCTCCGGGACCGCCGCGCCCGCCGCCACCGCCACCGCCGCGCCCGCCACGACCGCCCGGACCGCGCCCGCCACCGCCACCGCCGGGACCACTGCCACCGAACCCGCGGCCCCCTCCCGGACCGCCGCCGTCGCGCCGGCGTCCACGACCCTCGCCGCCGCCACGGCTGTCGCGTCCGCTGCGACCGTCGCGGTCAGAGCTCGGCGCCGCCGGCGCCGTTATGTCGGTGAGATCGGTGCCGGTGTAGCCCTCGGGCATGATCTCGCCCTTGTTCATCCAGCACTTCACTCCTATCCGCCCGAACGTGGTGCGCGCCTCGTAGAAGCCGTAATCGATGTCGGCGCGCATCGTGTGCAGCGGCACGCGACCGTCGGAGTAGCTTTCGGTGCGAGCCATCTCGGCTCCGCCGAGGCGCCCTGCCACCTGGACCTTGACGCCCTTGGCACCCGAGCGCATCGCGCTGGTCAGCGCGCGCTTCATCGCACGACGGAACGCCACCCGGTTCTGCAGCTGCTCGGCGATCGACTGCGCGACCAGCTTGGCGTCCAGCTCGGGGCGCTTTATCTCGAGGATGTTGACCTTGATCTGCTTGTTGGTCAGGCGATGCAGATCGCGGCGCAGCGCATCGACTTCGGTGCCGGACTTGCCGATCACGATGCCCGGGCGGGCAGTATGGATGTTGACCTCGAGTTCGTTTGCGTCCTTGCGGATCGTGATATCCGACAGACCCGCGTGCGCGAGCTTGCCGATGATGTGCTCTCTGACACGCACGTCCTCGGCCAGGTACTCGGCGAAGTGGCGCTCGTTGAACCAGTTCGACTTCCAGTCGTGGATGTAGCCGACGCGCATCGCCTCGGGGTGAACCTTTTGTCCCATAGTGTCTATCCAGTGTCTTTCTGCTCGCGCTGCTCAGGCTCCGGGGGTCAGAGTGATCGTCAGGTGGCTCGTACGCTTGTGAATCGGCGTCGCGCGCCCCATCGCGCGCGGGCGGAAGCGCTTGATCGTCGGTCCCTCGTCGGCGTAGGCCTCGCGCACGACGAGATCGTCCTCGAGCAGTTCGTGGTTGTTCTCGGCGTTGGCGACCGCCGACTCCAGCAGCTTGCTCCAGTCCCGCGCCACCTCACGAGGTGTGAACGCGAGGATAGCGCGTGCCTCTGGAACACTCTTGCCTGGCAGATGCCCGGATACCATCCGCGCCTTGCGCGCCGACGTGCGCACGTAGCGGGCATGGGCGCGCACGACCCTGCGCCGCGGCGGTTTGGCGGGCACGGAGCGAGCTTTTTTGACCTCGGCGACGGGCTCTTTTGGCTCCTCGGCAGCGGTGTCCTTCGGCTCGGCAGCCGACTCCTGCTCGGCAGCCAGCTCTTTGGCGGGAGCCGGCTCTTTGGCGGAGGCCAGCTTCGGCTCGACCGCGGACTCCTGCTCAGCAGCCAGCTCTTTGGCGGCGGCTGGTTTTTTGGCGGCCGGCGCTTTTTTGGCAGCAGCCTTTTTCTCTGCGGGCTTCTCCTCTGCCATGACTAACGCACCTTCGCCGAGCCTGCGTGTCCCCGGAAGACGCGCGTAGGCGCGAACTCGCCGAGCTTGTGGCCCACCATCGACTCGCTGATGAACACCGGCACGTGTTTCTTGCCGTCGTGCACCGCGATCGTGTGGCCGACCATCTCCGGAAAGATCGTCGACGCGCGCGACCAGGTGCGCAGCATTTTTTTGTTGTTCTCCGCGTTCAACGCCTCGATCCGGGCCAACAACCGCTCCTGCACCCACGGCCCCTTCTTGCTGGATCTGCTCATATCGCCATCCCCTCGCTGCTGCGCATGCTCATCGCTGCTTGCCCTTCCCGCGACGGCGCCCGCGCACGATGTACTTGTCAGAGCCCTTGTTCTGCTTGCGCGTGCGATACCCCAACGTCGGCACGCCCCAGGGCGTGACCGGGTGACGACCGGCCGTGGTCGAGCCCTCGCCGCCGCCGTGCGGGTGATCGACCGGATTCATGGCGGTGCCGCGCGTCTGCGGGCGCACACCCATGTGGCGCTTGCGGCCCGCCTTGCCCACCTTCACGTTCTGGTGCTCCGCGTTGCCGATCGTCCCGACCGTGGCCCGGCACTCGGCGCGCACAAGTCGCATCTCCCCGGATGGCAGCCGCAGCGTCGCCATCTCGCCATCGCGAGCCATCAGCTGCACTGAAGCGCCCGCCGAACGCGCCATCTGACCGCCACGACCGGGCTGCAGCTCGACACAGTGCACGACCGTGCCGACCGGCATGCGCGCCAAGGGCAGGCAGTTGCCGACCGTGATGTCGGCGCCCTCACCGGATGCGACGGTCATCCCCACGGTCAGACGCTGGGGTGCGAGGATGTAGCGCTTCTCGCCGTCGACGTAATGCAGCAGCGCTATGTACGCGGAGCGGTTCGGGTCGTACTCGATCGCCGCAACCTTCGCGGGCACGCCGTCCTTGCGGCGCTTGAAGTCGATGCGCCGGTAGGCGCGCTTAGCGCCGCCACCGCGATGACGTGCCGTCTTGCGCCCGTGCACGTTGCGTCCGCCGCTCTTCTTCAGACCTTCGACGAGCGTCTTCTCGGGCTCGTCCTTGGTGACCTCGGCGAAGTCCGGATAGGAGACGAACCGCCGTCCTGGGCTGGTTGGCTTGGGCTTGCGAATCGGCATTACTGCCTACCGAGATGGTCGTGGGTCGAGCCAGACAAGGACGCAGCGAGCGTGGCGTACTCGGTACGCGTGCTGGCCGATCGGAGATCCGTCGATCTCTGATCGGTAAGGACGCAGTATGGCGAAGTGCACACGGCCATCTCAGTCCAGGGCCGCCAGGCCGTGGAAAATCGGGATGCTCTCGCCGTCGCGCAACTGCACGATCGCCTTCTTCCAGGCGCGCGTGCGTCCGCTGACGGTGCCGCGGCGCTTGGGCTTTGACTTGACGCTGATCGTCCTGACGTCCACCACGTGTACGTCGAACAAATCCTGGATTGCCTGGCGGATCTGCGTCTTGTGCGCATTCGGATGCACCCTGAACGTGTACCGATTCGCAGCCGACAGCACATAGCTCTTCTCGGACACGACCGGCCTTATGATGACCTGCGAGGCGTCCATCAGGCCTTGTCCTCCGCGGCTGCGACCGGCTCGGCTGCCTTCGCAGTCTTCGAGGGCTTTGCCGCCTTGACGCTCGCCTCGGTCGTTGGTGTCTCCCCGGCGGCCCGAGCGCTCAGTGCCTCGAGGGCAGTCTGTGAGATCAACAGCGACGCGGCGCCGAGGAGGTCAGCTACACCGACGTTCTCGTGGGTCAGCACCGCCACGCGCGCGAGGTTGCGAAACGACAGCGCCGCGTCGCGCTCCTCGCCGGTCAGCACGACCAGCGCCGGAAACACCTCCGCAGCCGGACCCCAGTCATCCAGCAGATCCGCGGCCTTGCTGGTCTTGGGCGCCGCGAACTCCGCGGCGTCGAGCACCGCGATCGAGCCGCGCTGGGCGTGCAGCGACAGCGCGCTGCGCAGCGCCGCGCGCTGCTCCTTGCGGTTGACCTTGAACGTATAGGAGCGCGGCTGGGGCCCGAACGCCGTCCCGCCACCCGTCCAGATCGGCGAGCGGCTGGAGCCCGCGCGGGCGCGACCGGTGCCCTTCTGGCGCCACGGCTTGGCGCCGCCGCCCGAGACCAGGCCGCGAGTCTTGGTGGACGCCGTCCCGCGCCTGCGGGCAGCCTGCTCGGCACGCACGCTCTGGTGCACCAGCGGCTCGTTGAAGCGGGCCGTGAAGGCGCTCTCGTCGAGCTTGACCTTCCTGGCGGCAGAGGCTCCGAGCACGGGAGCATCTGGCGCCTTGGCGGCGGCGGCAGAGCGCCTCTTTCCGGCGGGAGACGCCTTCGCGACGGGGCGTGTCTTGGCGGAAGCCTCAGGCATCGCCCCGCACCTCCACCACGCTGCCCCTAGCACCGGGCACCGAGCCGCGCACCATCAGCAGGTTTCGCTCCGCGTCCACGGCCACGACCTCCAGCCCCTTCTGGGTCGCCCGGCGGCCGCCCATGTGTCCGGGCCCGCGCAGTCCGCGCAGCACGCGCGAGGGCGTCGCCGACGCCCCGATCGAGCCCGGCGCGCGCACGTTGTGCGAGCCGTGCGACTTAGGGCCGCTGGCGAAGTTGTGGCGCTTGATCGTTCCCTGAAAGCCCTTGCCCTTCGACGTTCCCGCAATCTTCACCCGACCCCCGACCGCAAACGACTCGACGGTCACGGTCTCGCCGAGTACAAGCTCGGCGGCCTCGCCGCGGAACTCGGCGAGATGGCGCATCGGCGGGGCGTCGGCCTTCTTGAGATGGCCGAGCTCGGCTTTGCTCAGGTGCTTCTCACGAGCCGCGCCGAACGCCAGCTGGACGGCCTCGTAGCCGTCGCGCTCGACGCTGCGGATCGCCGTCACCGGACACGGTCCAGCCTCCAGCACGGTGACGCGCGCGACCGCCCCGTCCTTCAGGAACAGCTGAGTCATGCCGAGCTTCTTGGCGAGGATCGCGGGCATCGGATCGCCTCAGGTCGCCAGGCGGATCTCGATGTCCACGCCAGCGGGCAGGTGATCGAGTCGCTGCAGCGAGTCGACCGTCTTGGGGGTCGGCTGGTGGATGTCGATCAGCCGCTTGTGGGTCCTGATCTCAAAATGCTCGCGCGAGTCCTTGTCCTTGAACGGCGAGCGGATCACGCAGTACACGTTCTTCTCGGTCGGCAGCGGCACCGGGCCCGAGACGCTCGCACCCGTGCGCGTGGCCGTCTCGACGATCTCCTTGGCCGCGGACTCGATCGCAGAGGTGTCGTAGGCCTTCAATCTGATGCGGATCTTGTTTTGGGTTGCAGCTGCCATGTGCTTTTCGGTTTCGGTTCAGCTCAGTTCAGTTCAGTGTTCGGCCCGCCGTGGGAGGCGAGAGAAAGGGCGGACTCCCATGACGGGGAATCCGCCCCTCACCGCGCCTGCGCAACGGCGGAGCCTTCAATTCGTCGTATCGGACTGCCAATGAATACGGCCCCCGAAGGGGCCGCGAGTGCTACTCGATGATCTCTGAGACCACGCCCGAGCCGACCGTGCGCCCGCCCTCCCTGATGGCGAATCGCAGGCCCTGGTCCATGGCGATCGGCTGGATCAGCTCGATCTCCATCTGAACGTTGTCGCCGGGCATGACCATCTCGACGCCCTCGGGCAGCTTGGCCACGCCGGTGACGTCGGTGGTGCGGAAGTAGAACTGCGGCCTGTAGCCCGTGAAGAACGGTGTGTGGCGGCCGCCCTCCTCCTTCTTGAGCACGTAGACCTCGGACTTGAACTTGGTGTGCGGCGTGATCGAGCCGGGCTTGCACAGCACCTGACCGCGCTCGATCTCCTCGCGCTTGGTCCCGCGCAGCAGACACCCGACGTTGTCTCCCGCCTGACCCTGGTCGAGGATCTTGCGGAACATCTCCACGCCGGTGACCACGGTGCTGGTCGTGTCGTGGACGCCGACGATCTCGACGGTGTCGCCGGTGTTGACGATGCCCTGCTCGACGCGCCCGGTCGCCACGGTGCCGCGCCCGGTGATCGAGAACACATCCTCGATGGGCATCAGAAACGGCTTGTCGAGCTCGCGCACGGGCTCGGGGATGTAGGAGTCGAGGGCCTCCGCCAGCTCCACGATCTTGCCCTTGTAAGTCTCGTCGCCTTCGAGCGCCTTCAGCGCCGAGCCGGTGATGAACGGGATGTCATCGCCGGGGAAGTCGTACTCTGAGAGCAGCTCTCTCACCTCGACCTCGACGAGCTCGAGCAGCTCCTCGTCGTCAACCATGTCCGCCTTGTTCAGGAACACAACGATGTAGGGAACACCGACCTGGCGGGCGAGCAGGATGTGCTCGCGCGTCTGGGGCATCGGGCCGTCGGCCGCAGAGACGACCAGGATCGCCCCATCCATCTGGGCTGCCCCCGTGATCATGTTCTTGACGTAGTCGGCGTGACCGGGGCAGTCCACATGCGCGTAGTGGCGCTTCTCGGTCTGGTACTCGACGTGCGAGGTGGCGATCGTGATGCCGCGCTCCTTCTCCTCCGGAGCGTTGTCGATCTCCTCGAAGCTGCGGGCCTCGCCGCCCATCTTCTCCGCCAGCACCGTCGTGATGGCAGCGGTCAGCGTCGTCTTTCCATGATCGATGTGACCGATGGTCCCGACGTTGACGTGCGGCTTGTCGCGCTCGAACTTCTCCTTCGCCACTTTCTGTTCGCTCCTGTATCGACTTGGATGCTCGCCCGTTGTTAGGCGAACCTGAGAAATCTATCTAAATGCGGTGCTTCGTGTTCGGTGGTGGTGTGCAGCTTGCAATCCGCCTTGTTCTGAGATGACCTTCTGAGATGGCCGTGAGTCAAGCCAGACAAGGACGCAGGGAGCGTGGCGTACGAAGGTACGCGAGCGACCGAGGACGCAGTATGGCGAAGCGCTCACGGTCATCTCAGGCCGCCACAGGTTCGCCGGTGCGCTGCTCGACGATCTTCTCCGCGATGTTCGGCGGAACCTCCTCGTAACCCTCGAACTGCATCGTGTACGTCGCCCGGCCCTGCGTATTGGAGCGCAGGTCGGTCGCGTACCCGAACATCTCGCTCAGCGGCACCTGCGCGTGCAGCGCGATCGCGTTGCCCCGCTGCTCGGTGTTGCCGAGCTGTCCCCGACGACGGCTCAAGTCGCCCATCACCTCGCCCTGAAAATCCACCGGGGTGACAACCTCGACGGCGAAGATCGGCTCCAGCAGCACCGGTTTGGCGCGCCGGGCCGCCTCTTTGAAGGCGATCGAGCCGGCCACCTTGAACGCGATCTCCGAGGAGTCGACGTCGTGATACTTGCCGTCCACGAGCGTGACGCGCAGGTCGACCATCGGATAGCCGGCCTTGACCCCGCTCTCCAGGGCCTCCTCGACGCCTTTCTCGACAGCCGGGATGAACTCGGAAGGGATCGCGCCGCCCTTGATCTTGTTGACGAAGTCAAACCCCTCCCCGGGCGCGGGCTCCAGGTCGATGTAGACGACCCCGAACTGGCCCGAGCCGCCGGTCTGGCGCACGAACTTGCCTTCGACCTTCTGGGCAGAGCCGCGCACCGTCTCGCGGTAGGAGACCTGTGGGCGCCCGACGTTCGCCTCGACTCCAAACTCCCTCTTCATCCGGTCCACGAGCACCTCCAGGTGCAGCTCGCCCATGCCGGAGATCTCGGTCTGGCCGGTCTCCTCGTTCGAGCGCACCTGGAACGTCGGGTCCTCCTCGGCGAGGCGTCCCAGTGCGATAGACATCTTCTCCTGGTCGACCTTCGTCTTGGGCTCGACAGCCACCTTGATGACGGGCTCGGGGAACTCGATGTTCTCGAGCTTGATCGGCGCGTCGGGGGCGGCGAGCGTGTCGCCGGTGATCACCTGCTTGATGCCCACGGCCGCGGCGATGTCGCCGGCGTAGACCTCGGGCACCTCCTCGCGGTCGTTGGCGTGCATCATCAGGATGCGCCCGATCCGCTCGGTGCGCCCGCTGCCCACGTTCAGCACGCGCGAGCCCGCCTGCAGGTGCCCGGAGTAGACGCGGAAGTAGGTCGAACTTGCCGACGTAGGGGTCGGCCATGATCTTGAACGCCAGCGCGGCGAACGGCTCGGAGTCGTCGGCGTGGCGCGTGACCTCGCGCTCGCCCTCCTCGCCGCGGACGAGTTCGGTGCCAGTCACCGGCGGCACGTCCAGCGGCGAGGGCAGGTAGTCGATGACCGCGTCCAGCAGCGGCTGCACGCCCTTGTTCTTGAACGAGCTGCCGCACAGCACGGGGGTCAGCTTGGTCGAGAGCGTCGCCTTGCGGATCGCCTGCTTGATCGTCTCCTCGGGTATGTCCTTCTCCTCGAGGAGCAGCTCGAGCAGCTCGTCGTCGTAGTGGGAGACCTCCTCCAGCAGATGCTCTCGCGCGGCGGCGGCCTGCTCGACCAGTCGCTCGGGAATCTCGATGACCTCCTGTTCGGTGCCGAGCTCGTCTTTGTAGACGATCGCCTTCATCGCCACCAGATCGACGACGCCCTCGAACTCGCCCTCGGAGCCGATCGGCAGCTGGATCGGGACGGGCTGGGCGCCGAGGCGGTCGATCATCGTCTGTACGCCCTGCTCGAAATCGGCGCCAGTGCGGTCCATCTTGTTGATGTAGGCGATCCGCGGGACGTGGTACTTGTCGGCCTGGCGCCAGACCGTCTCAGACTGTGGCTCGACGCCCGCGACCGAGTCGAACAGCGCGATCGCGCCGTCGAGCACGCGCAGCGAGCGCTCGACCTCGACCGTGAAATCGACGTGGCCGGGCGTGTCGATGATGTTGATGCGGTGGCCCTTCCACTCCGCGGTCGTGGCGGCGGAGGTGATCGTGATGCCGCGCTCCTGCTCCTGCTCCATCCAGTCCATCGTCGCCGCGCCGTCGTGGACCTCGCCGATCTTGTAGGTGCGCCCGGTGTAGTACAGGATGCGCTCGGTCGTCGTCGTCTTGCCGGCGTCGATATGCGCCATGATCCCGATGTTGCGGGTGTTCTGGAGGGTGAACTTGCGTGGCATGGCAGGAGGTGTGTTGGCTGTGGGCAGGGTGTCGCGGTGGCCGATTCGGGCAAAAAAATGGGCCCCTCGGGCCCACGCGCGCTGCTGATCGTGTCCGGACCGGTTCGCGTCGCTATCTGCTCGAGATCTCCATCTTGATTGCTTGGCTTCGCGCCGGGCCTGTTCGCAAGACCGCGCCCATACGTGAGGCGTGGCCGACTATAGCAGAGGATTTTGGGCGGTCTTTGACTTGCTCGCCGCTATGCAGCGGGGTCCACGGGCTCGGGTGGCGGCTGGGGACAGGACTCCGTGGCAGGAGCGTCCTCGAAGGCAAGGCTGAGACGCTGCAGCACGCGCGTGGCGGCGCGCAACTCGCTCGGCTCGATCCCTGCAAGCGCCCGTTCCCAGCGCTCCTGCCAGGCGGCGCGCTTGGCCTCGATCTTGCGCTTGCCCTGCGGCGTCAGCCGCGAGACGACAACCCGGCGGTCGGTGCTCCGAGCGCACCCGCTCGACGTGGCCGCAGTCGGCGAGGTGCTCGAGCATCTGCGTGACGGTGGCCGGTGTCAGGCGGGCCGCGCCCGCGAGCTCTCCAGCCGGCAGCTCGCCGCGCTCGTACAGCTCGATCAGCAGCTCGAACTGCGCGTGGCTGAGCTCCGAGCCGCCGAGATGCGTGTCGCGCCCGCGCAGGCGACTCAGACTGCGAAACACACGACGGAAGGCCCTGCCGAGCTCGTCAAGCTCAGCTGTCCACTCAGGCTCGATGATGGCGGGGGCAGGGCTTGGGGCGGGGCTGGGGGCGGGACTCATCGCGGTCCCTGCGCTACCGACCGGCTCGACCGTCGCATCGGCGCCGCCGGCTGTGTCGTGAGTGGCCTGCATTCCCGCGGGCTCTCGGCCCGCAGCAGCACCAGGCAGGGGATCAACGACAGAGCGGCGATCCCGAGCGCCCACCAGTAGGCGGTGTCGAATGCGCTCGCGAGCTCCGCCGGGGAGTGCGCGTGGGCTCCCGCGCGCTGGAGCACGACAGCCAGGATCGCGGTCCCGATCGCGCCGCCGGTCCGTTGCAGCGCGTTGATCTGCGGGGTGGCGTCGGAGATCTGCTCGGGGCGCATGGCCGCGAACGCGGCGCTCATCGCGGGCATGAAGCACATCCCGATGCTCAGCCCGCGCACGACGAGCACGAGCGAGATGGCCAGAATCGAGGTGTTCGGCGCCGATGAACGTAAACGGAATCGTGCTGACGCACAGGATCAAGATCCCGGCGAGCGCCACGCGACCGCCGCTGAAGCGCTGGGTGAGACGACTGGCGAGCGGCATCGCGATCAGCGCGCCGATCCCCTGCGGGCCGGTGAGCAGCCCGGTATTGATGACGCTCTGTCCGCGCACCTCCTGGTAGTAGAGCGGCACCAGGATCATCGCTCCGAACAGCGCGGCGCCGAGGCCGAAGTTGATGAACGCGGCGCCGGCGAACACGCGGTTGGCGTACATGCGGATGTCGAGCAGCGGGTTCTCGATGCGTAGGGCATGCAGGCAGAACAGCACGATCAGCACAACACCCGCGAGCGTCGGCAGGATGACTTCGCCAGAGCCCAGCGCGGCGCCGGAGCCGAGTTCTGCTGACGCCATAGATGATCGCGGCGAACCCGGTGGGCAGCATCGCCAGGCCCAGCACATCCAGGCGTCCCGCCACGCCGGAGTCGGTGCGGGGCAGCATGCGCCAGCCGAGCACGAACGCGATCACGCCGATCGGGACGTTGACGAAGAAGATCCACGACCAGTGCAGGTTCTCGAGGATCAGCCCGCCGACGACCGGCCCGAGGATGGCGCGATCATCACGGGCATCGTGACGAACCCCATGACCCTGCCCATCCGCTGCGGCCCGGCGACCTGAGCCATGATCATCATCGCGACCGGCATGATCATCCCGCCGCCGACGCCCTGCAAGATGCGGAACAACACCAGCGAGGTGATCGAGTTAGACAGCCCGCACAGCGCGGACCCGGCTGTGAACAGCACGAGCGAGACCATGTAGACCTGCTTGGCGCCAACCGCCGGGCGGCCCAGCCCGTGACGGGGATCACCGCGGCGAGCGAGAGCAGGTATCCGGTGATCACCCACTGGACCTGCGCCAGCGGGCTGTGCAGGTCGTTGGAGAGCGTGCGCAGCGCGACGTTGACGATCGTCGTGTCGAGGATCGACATCATCATCCCGAGGATCACCACGCCCGAGATGACCCAGACGTGGCGCTCGATATGATCGGACGCGGCCGGGTTGAATGTCGGTGTCGGCGGCTCTGGAAGACATTTGGTACCGAAAGTTTAGGTACCGAACCTTCTTCTTTCAAGGGCTTGCGGTGTGTGATCCGTCACACAAGGCCGCCGGGCGCCACCTGGTCTGCCTACCAGCGATAGTGCGCGAAGGCCTTGTTGGCCTGGGCCATGCGGTAGATGTCATCCTTGCGCTTGTACGCGCCGCCCTGCTGGGACTGGGCGTCCATCAGCTCGCCCGCCAACCGCTGGGCCATCGTCTTCTCGCGGCGCTGGCGGGCGAACTCGACCAGCCAGCGCACCGCCAGCGTGCGGGCACGCCTCGAGGCGACCTCGACCGGAACCTGGTAGGTGGCGCCACCGACGCGACGCGATTTGACCTCCAGGGTCGGAGTCAGCGTCTTGATCGAGGCCTCCAGCGTCTCGATCGGGTCTTTGTCTGAGCGCTCGCCCAGCAGGGCCAGCGCGTCATAGACGATCCGCTCGGCCGTGGACTTCTTGCCGTCGAGCATGACCTTGTTGATCACCTGCTGGACCAGCTTGGAGCGATGGATCGGGTCCGCCTCCAGCGGGCGAACCTGAGAGGCTGCGCGTCTGGGCATCGGTTACTTTTCTTGACGCCGTACTGCGAGCGCGCCTTTTTGCGATCGCTGACGCCGGCCGCGTCGAGCGTGCCGCGCACGACCTTGTAGCGGACACCCGGCAGATCCTTGACACGACCGCCGCGCACGAGCACGACCGAGTGCTCCTGCAGGTTGTGGCCCTCGCCGGGGATGTAGGCGGTGACCTCGATCGAGCCGGAGATGCGTATGCGCGCGACCTTGCGCAGCGCGGAGTTGGGCTTCTTCGGCGTCGTCGTATACACGCGCGTGCACACGCCGCGGCGCTGTGGCGCGGCGACCTTCTTCTTGCGGCCCTTGCCCGACTTCAGGCCAGGGGTCGCGAGCTTCTTCTTAGGCGCGGTGCGCCAATGCGCACGAGCTGTGATGTGGTCGGCATCGGCCGGGGATGGTAGCAGCGCCGCGCGCCCGTGCGCACGGGCGAGTCCCAGGCCAGCCCTACGCAGTGGCGGATGCGCCGGCGGGGACGCCGGCCGCGCGGAGCGGAGCGGGCATCAGCGCACAGGCGACAATCACGAGCACGAACGCCAGCGACTGCACCACGACGCCGATCGGGCTGGCCGCCATCGGATCGCCGAACACGACGATCCCACCCGCTATGCCCGCGATGTTCGCAGCTGTTCCGGTCACGGCGATCACCGGCACGGCCTCTCCATCTTGAAGTCCCCGCGCCGAGGCGTAGAACGCGACGATCGACGCCAGCGCCGCCACGGCCAGCCACGGGCTGAGCAGCAGCGCGAGTGGGCCGTGCGCGCCGGTGATGCCGGTGAGCGCCTTGATCGCCGTGTCGGAGACGCCGAACAGGATGCCCGAGGCGGCGCCCAGCATGATGCCGTGGTGCTCGACCGGGCCGCCCATGCGCGGGCCCATGATCAACAGGCCTCCCAGCCCGAACAGACCGGCCTCGAAGGAGATCATCGCCGCCTGGGAGAACTGCGAGTGCGCGCCGTGCATCGCCGGCAGCGTCACGCCGAGCATCACCAGGCCGGCGCCCGTCAGGCACAGGCCAAGCCACTGGCGCCGGCCGACTTCGAAGCCGAACATCCGGTCGGCCATCACCGCGATGAACACGATGCCGGCCGCCAGCGAGACCTGGATCACCGACATCGGCGCCAGCGTCAGCGCGGCCACGTGCAGCGCCCAGCTGCCGGTCGCGATGATCATGCCGAGCGTGAACCACTTCGAGGCGAACAGCGCGCGCGCGGAGCGCAGCGGATGGCGCACCTGCACTGCCGGCACGGCGTTGGCGCCCCGGTACTTGTAGAAGAAGCCGAGGTTGGCTACGAACGCGCAGACGAGCGCGAGCAGAATACCGAGTGCGAGGGTCATGGGTGGTGGTCATCGACAGCGGCGGGTCAATGCTTTACTGGCCGCACTCGATCCGGGCAGATTACCTGGGCGAACCTGTATGGGAGCTAAAGAGCCGACCGAGGAGACCGGCAGGCCGCTGTTGATGGTGGACATCGACGGTGTCATCTCGCTGTTCGGCTTCGCCGGCCGCACCCCCTGGACAGGGCATTCCGGGATGGCCGGCGGTTCCGGTGAGAGCGCTGACGGTTCCGGGACGGCCGACGGTTGCTATGCGACGATCGACGGCATACCCCACTTCCTGTCGCGGGCGGCCGCCGACCACCTGCTGGAGCTCAGCGCCGAGTTCGACCTGGTGTGGGCCAGCGGCTGGGAGGAGAAGGCCGAGGAGTACCTGCCGCGCCTGCTCGGCGTGCCTGCGGGCCTGCCGTTCCTGCGCTTCGAGCGTACGACCGGACTCCCACCCACCCGTGGCAACGAGCATTGGAAGCTCGCGGCGATCGAGACATACGCCGGAGCGCGCCCGCTGGCGTGGATCGACGATGCGTTCGATCACACCTGCCACGCCTGGGCAGACGCGCGCGCAGCCCCCACGCTGCTCGTCCAGACCGCCCCGGCGCGTGGCCTGACCTCGACCGAGGTCTCGCAGCTCACTATGTGGTCGCGGAGCCTTTAGCCGCCGCGAGCCGGCGCTCGAGCTTCGCGCGCACCGCAGGCCACTCCTCGTCGATGACGCTGTAGTACGCAGAGTCGCGCACGCCGATGCCCGGCACCAGCATGTGCTTGCGCAAGATGCCCTCGAACTGGGCTCCCAGCGCCTGAAGCGCCGCGCGGGAGCGCTCGTTGCGAGCGTCCGTCTTGAACTCCACGCGTATGCATCCCAGCGCTCCGAACGCATGCTCGAGCATCAGCAGCTTGGCCTCGACGTTCGCCCCTGTTCGCCACACAGCGGGCGAAAGCCAGGTCCAGCCGATCTCCACGCCCCGATGGGCCTCGCGAACGTTCAGATAGCGGGTGCTGCCGATCGGCTCACCGCTTGAGCGATCGATCGTGGCGAACACCCCCTCCCTGCCGGCGGCCGACTCGGCGAGACTGGCGGCGAACCACTCCGAGAAGTACTCCCGGCTCTCGGCGATCGGTGCCAGCCAGCTCCAGATCTCCGGGTGCTGGGCGGCGGCGAACAGGCCCTCCTCGTGACGAGCCTCCAACGGCTCCAGCACGACGATCTGTCCCTCCAGGCGGACTGTCAGCTGATCCCACATGCAGGCGCCAGGCTACAGCGCCGGGGGTCGAAACCAACGACCCGGCCGCGCAGACAGGACTACCCCCCCGAGGACGGCTCCTCCGGAACCTCCAGATCGGCGATCTCCTCGACGAACCCGGGGTCGGTGCCGCCCGCGCCGATCTTCTCCAGCGAGGCAAGGTCAGCGTCGAACTCCTGACCGTACCCGGCCAGCCCTTCGCCGCCCGACAGCCCCAGCTCGGCGGCGATCTCGTCCTGATCGAGCAGCCCGACGTCGTCGATCGCCCGCGGCAGCGGCTCGGACGGTTCGATCTCGATCCTCCGGTAGCGCTTCAGGCCGGTCGCGGCCGGGATCAGCTTGCCGATGATCACGTTCTCCTTCAGGCCGTTCAGCCGATCGGTCTTGCCCTCCAGAGCGGCGTCGGTCAGAACCTTGGTCGTCTCCTGGAAGGAGGCGGCCGACAGGAAGGAGTCGGTGTTCAGCGACGCCTTGGTGATGCCTAGGATGATGTCCTCGAACTGGGCCGCCTCGCCCTTGCCCTTGGCGGTCTCGCCGTTGACCTTGGCGAACTCGAACCGGTCCACGAACTGCCCGGGCAGGTAGTCGGTGTCGCCCTTCTGGTCGACCCGCACCTTTTTGAGCATCTGGCGCACGATCAGCTCGATGTGCTTGTCGTTGATGTCCACGCCCTGGGACTTGTAGACCTCCTGGACCTCCTTGACCAAGTACTGCTCGGTCTCGGTCCGCCCGCGGATCGCCAGCAGCTCGTGCGGATACAGCGAGCCCTCGTTGAGCTGCTTGCCCGCGGCGATCTTCTCGCCCTCGGACACGTACAGGCGCGTGCGCCGCGGGAAGGCATGTTTGTGCTCCTCGCCCGAGGCGTCGGTGATCGTGACCGTGAGCGCCTTTTCGGTCTCCTCGATCGAGACCGTTCCGTCCTGCTCGGCGATCTTGGCCAGGCCCTTCGGCTTGCGCGCCTCGAACAACTCGACGATCCGCGGCAATCCGTGCGTGATGTCCGCACCGGCGACGCCACCGGTGTGGAACGTGCGCATCGTCAGCTGCGTTCCCGGCTCGCCGATCGACTGTGCGGCGATGATCCCGACCGCGTCGCCGATCTGCGCGAGCGCGCCGGTGGCCATCGCCCGCCCGTAGCAGGCCTGGCAGACCCCGCTCGGAGCCTTGCACTTGAGCACCGACCGCACGGGCACCGCCACGCGCACGCCCTTGGCGTGGTCGTCGGTGAACGCTTGCACGATGTCGGCGAGCTCGGCCCGCCCGATCTCGGAGCCCTGCTCGGCGAGCATGCGCCCGCGCTTGGTCGTGATCGGCTGCGCGGCGATGCGCCCGACGAGGTCTTCGTTGGGCTCGGATCCGTCACCCCACACGGCCATCTCGATGTGCTCCTCGGTGCCGCAGTCGGCTTCGCGGATGATCACGTCCTGAGCAACGTCGACCAGCCGGCGCGTCAGGTAGCCCGAGTCGGCGGTCCGCAGCGCGGTATCCGCCAGGCCCTTGCGCGCGCCGTGCGTGGAGATGAAGTACTCGAGCACGGACAGCCCCTCCACGAAGTTGGCCTTGATCGGCCGCTCGATGATTTCGCCCTTCGGGTTTGCCATCAGCCCGCGCATGCCCGCGAGCTGGCGGATCTGCTTGAACGAGCCGCGCGCGCCCGAGTTGGCCATCATGAAGATCGGGTTCAGCGTGTCGAGGTTCTCGATCATCGCGTCGGCGACCTCGTCGGTGGCCGCGTTCCACTTCTCCACGACCGCCTCGTGGCGCTCCTCCTGGGTGATCAGGCCCATGTCGTACTGGTCTGAGATCTCCGCCACGAGCTTCTCGTACTTGTCGAGGATCGACTGCTTCTGGGGCGGCACGACGACGTCGTTCTTGGAGATCGTGATCCCGGCCTGGGTCGCGTACTTGAAGCCGAGATCCTTGAACGCGTCGAGCACGAGCGAGATCGTGCTTGCGCCGTATGTCTGCACGAGCGCGTCGATCAGCCTGGTCGTGTCGCGCTTCTTCATCGACTGGTTGACGAACACGTACTTGCTCGCGTCGAAGCCGTCGCCCAGCGCCTCGGCCAGCGCGCGCTCGATGCGGTCGTTGTAGACGATCCGCCCGACCGTGCTCAGCACGTGACCGCCCTCGCGGCCAAACGGCCTGAACTCGGCCAGATCGTGCAGCGTGACCACGCCGGCCTCGTATGAGAGCTCGGCCTCTTGTGCTGTCCTGAACACGTGCGGACGCGCCTCGCCGGAGGGCCATTTGCCGCCCATCAGCTGCTCGCGCCTGGCTGACAGCTCCTCGGCCTCGGGGCCGTAGGTCAGGTAGTAGGCCCCGAGGATCATGTCCTGCGTCGGGGTCGCCAGCGGCGCGCCGTGCGCGGGACTGAGGATGTTGTTGGAGGAGAGCATCAATATGCGCGCCTCTGCCTGCGCCTCCGCCGAGAGGGGAAGGTGCACGGCCATCTGGTCTCCGTCGAAGTCGGCGTTGAACGCGTGACACACGAGCGGATGGACCTGAATCGCCTTGCCCTCGACCAGCAGCGGCTCGAACGCCTGGATGCCCAGGCGGTGCAGCGTCGGCGCGCGGTTGAGCAGCACCGGGTGCTCGCGGATGACCTCCTCGAGCACGTCCCAGACCTCGCCGATCATCGAGTCGACCATCTTCTTGGCCGCCTTGATGTTCTGCGCGGACTTGCGCTCGACCAGGCGAGCCATGATGAACGGCTTGAACAGCTCCAGCGCCATGATCTTCGGCAGCCCGCACTGGTGCAGCTTCAGGTACGGCCCGGCGACGATCACCGAGCGCCCCGAGTAGTCCACCCGCTTGCCCAGCAGGTTCTGGCGGAAGCGGCCCTGCTTGCCCTTGAGCATGTCCGACAGCGACTTCAGCGGGCGATTGCCCGGGCCGGTCACGGGGCGCCCGCGGCGGCCGTTGTCGAACAGCGCGTCGACAGCCTCCTGGAGCATGCGCTTCTCGTTGTTGACGATGATCTCCGGCGCGCCCAGATCGAGCAGCCGCTTGAGGCGGTTGTTGCGGTTGATCACCCGGCGATACAGGTCGTTGAGGTCGGAGGTGGCGAACCGCCCGCCGTCGAGCTGAACCATCGGACGCAGCTCCGGCGGGATCACCGGCACCGCGTCGAGCACCATCTGCTCAGGCTTGTTCCCAGACTGGATGAACGCGCTGACGACCTTCAGCCGCTTGACCGCGCGCGCCTGCTTCTGGCCCTTGGCGGTCTTGACCTGCTCCTCGAGCTCCTTGCGTTCGGCCTCGAGGTCTACCTGCTGGAGCAGATCCCTGACGGCCTCGGCGCCCATCCCGCCGCGGAAGTACTCGCCAAACCCGTACGGCGAGCCGAACCGCTCCTTGAGCTCGCGAAACGTCGTCTCGTCGTGCTCGATCTGCTTGGGCTCCATCGTCTTGAACAGCTCCCACACTCCGCGCATGCGCTCGGCGGCGTCCTCGATGTAGGCCTCGGTGTCGGCGATGTCGGCGTCGAATGTCTTGCGCAGCTCCTTGACAAGCTTCTCGCGCTCCTCCTCGGAGATCTTCTGCAGGTTGACGTCGAGCGAGTCCGCCCACAGGTGGTCTTCGTCGTTGAAGTGCGTCTGCTTGCCGTTCTGCAGGTATCTCTCGCGGCGCTTGAGCGACTCGCGCAGCTCCAGCACGCGCTCCTCGCGCTCGGCGGCGTATGCGTCGAGGACCTTGTTGACCTCCTTCTCCAGGGTGTCCAGATCCTTCGCGCGGGCCTCGTCGTCCACCCAGGTGACGATCGAGGCGGCGAAGTACAGGACCTTCTCCAGTTCCTTGGGCGCCATGTCGAGCAGGTAGCCGATGCGGCTGGGCACGCCCTTGAAGAACCAGATGTGGCTGACGGGAGCGGCCAGATCGACGTGGCCCATGCGCTCGCGCCGGACCTTCGAGCGGGTGACCTCCACCCCGCAGCGCTCACACACGATGCCCTTGTAGCGCACGCGCTTGTACTTGCCGCAGTAGCACTCCCAGTCCTTGGTCGGACCAAAGATCTTCTCGCAGAACAGGCCTTCCTTCTCGGGCTTGAGCGTGCGATAGTTGATGGTCTCGGGCTTCTGCACCTCGCCGTGACTCCAGGACCGGATCTGCTTGGAGGACGCAAGGGATATCTCGATGGCGTCGAAGTTGTTGATGTCGATCATCTGATGACTGCTTTCGCTCGGGTGAGACTTGGACGGATCGCGGCTCTGCACCGCCGCCGGCTCTCCTGCATCGAGATCCCGCCGAGCCGGACGCGGGATGAGCGTGCCACGCGGGCGGGCGTCCGCCGGCACGGTTTCCTGCGGAACTACGTCTCGGTCTCCTGCACCAGGTCATCCTCGGACACGCCCTCGGCCAGCACCTCAATATCCAGCTCAGCTGCGCCCTCGCCGAGCAGATCCTCGACGTCGAGTCCGTCCACGGCGATGTCCTCCACGCCGGCGTCCGGGGACTCCGCCTGGTCGGTCGCGCCGGGGCCCTCTCCGGTCTCGCCGTCTGAGCCATCCGCCGCGTCGGTTGCGTCCTCGCCCTCAAGCGCCTCGTCGGCGGCGGCGTTTGCGGGAGCGCGCACTCCCGAGAGGTCGATGCCCAGCTCCTCGGCGGCGCGCAGCAGATCGTCGTCCTCGTCACGCATCTCCGTGCGCTGGCCCTCCTCGGATACGACGTTGACGTCGAGGGCCAGCGACTGCATCTCCTTGAGCAGCACCTTGAACGACTCGGGGATCGACGGCTCGGCGATGTTCTCGCCCTTGACTATCGCCTCGTAGGCCTTCACGCGCCCAACCGTGTCGTCGGACTTGATCGTGAGCATCTCTTGCAGGGTGTACGCCGCGCCGAACGCCTCCAGCGCCCACACCTCCATCTCGCCAAAACGCTGCCCACCGAACTGCGCCTTGCCGCCCAGCGGCTGCTGGGTTACGAGCGAGTACGGGCCGGTCGAGCGGGCGTGGATCTTGTCGTCGACGAGGTGCAGGAGCTTGAGTATGTACATGTACCCCACCGTCACCTGCTCGGCGAACGGCTCGCCCGTGCGGCCGTTGAACAGCGTCATCTTGCCCGACGCCCGCTCGCCCGGACGGCGGCTCTTGTCGATGTCCATGCGGATGCGCCCGGTGTGCTCGTCCTGCCAGCGCACGAGCGCCTCGTCGACGTCGGTGATCGTGGCACCGTCGAACACGGGCGTTGACACATACACACGCCCGCGCCCGGAGGCGCCGCTGCCGTTCGCGGAGCCGTTGGGAGCGTGCGCGTCCTTGTAGGCCTCCGAGCCGTCGTCATACCAGCCCTGCGCGGCCACCCAGCCGAGGTGCGTCTCGAGGATCTGCCCGACGTTCATGCGGCTCGGCACGCCGAGCGGGTTGAGAATCACGTCGACCGGCGTGCCGTCCTCCAGGAACGGCATGTCCTGGACGTCCACGATCTTCGAGATCACACCCTTGTTGCCATGCCGGCCCGCGAGCTTGTCGCCCTCGGAGATCTTGCGCTTCTTGGCCACGAACACGCGCACCAGATCGTTCACACCCGGCGGCAGGTCGTCGCCAGCGTCGCGGTGAAACGTCTTGACGTCGATCACCACGCCGCCCTCGCCGTGCGGGACCTTCAGCGAGGTGTCCCTGACCTCGCGCGCCTTCTCCTTGAAGATCGCCCGGATCAGCTTCTCCTCGGCGGTCAGCTCGGTCTCGCCCTTGGGCGTGACCTTGCCGACGAGCAGGTCCCCGGAGGCGACCTCCGCGCCGACGCGCACGATGCCGCGATCGTCGAGGTTGCGCAGCGACTCCTCCGAGCGGTTGGGGATGTCGCGGGTGATCTCCTCCTCGCCGAGCTTGGTCGTGCGCGCGTCGATCTCGTACTCCTCGATGTGGATCGAGGTCAGCTCGTCGTCCTGCACCAGGCGCTTTGACAGGATGATCGCGTCCTCGAAGTTGTACCCCTCCCAGGACATGAACGCGACCATCAGGTTCTTGCCGAGCGCCATCTCGCCCTTGTCGGTGGAGGAGCCGTCGGCGAGCACGTCGCCCGCCTTGACCTTCTGACCGCTGCGCACGCGTGGCTTGTGGTGGATCAGCGTGCCCTGGTTGGAGCGCATGAACTTCTGCAGCTCGTACTCGTCCTTCTTGCCGGCGCCGGGGTGGGTGGGGGCATCGGTCGCAACCACGATCTGGGTCGCGTCGACATGCTCGATCGTGCCGGCGCGCTCCGCCAGCAGGACGTCGCCGGTGTCCAGCGCGGCGCGGCGCTCCATGCCGGTGCCCACGAGCGGCGCGTCGGCCTTCAACAGCGGCACCGCCTGGCGCTGCATGTTCGAGCCCATCAGCGCCCTGTTGGCGTCGTCGTGCTCGAGAAACGGGATCATCGCCGTGGCCACCGACCAGATCTGCTCGGGCGAGACGTCCACCAGATCGACGTCCTTTGGCCCGACCGTCACGTACTGGCCGGCCTGGGTGCGGCACAGGATCTCCGAGCCCTTCAGCTTGCCCGTCTTCGGGTCCACGGGCGTGTTCGCCTGCGCGATCAGCAGCTCCTCTTCCTGGGTGGCGTCCAGGCGCACGACTTTGCCGGTCACCACGCCGTCCTTGACGACGCGATACGGGGTCGTCACGAACCCGTACTCGGAGACCTCGGCGAACGAGCTCAGCGAGCCGATCAACCCGATGTTCGGCCCCTCGGGGGTCTCGATCGGGCACATGCGCCCGTAGTGGGTCGGATGCACGTCGCGCACCTCGATCGGCGCGCGCTCGCGCGTCAGCCCGCCCGCGCCCAGCGCCGACAGGCGGCGGCGGTGTGTCAGCCCCGCCAGCGAGTTGGTCTGGTCCATGAACTGGCTGAGCTGGGATGAGCCGAAGAACTCCTTCAGCGCCGCCACCACCGGGCGGATGTTGATGATCGTCTGCGGCGTGATCGTGTCGGCGTCCTCGGTCGTCAGCCGCTCGCGCACGACGCGCTCCATGCGATACAGCCCGATCCGGAACGCCTCCTGGATCAGCTCCCCGACGGTGCGCAGACGGCGGTTGCCGAAATGCTCGTACTCGTCGAGGTGCTCGGCGACGGGCTCGCGCGGCATGCTCATCGCCTCCGCCGCGTAATCCTTGATCTCGACCTCGCCCTCCTGCTCGGGGATGCCCAGCCGCTTGGGCAGCGACACCAGCTCGCGCACCAGCGCCAGGATGTCGTCGTGGGTCAGCGTGCGCGTGTCGATGTCGATGTCCAGCCCCAGGCGACTGTTCAGCTTGTAGCGCCCGACGCGCGTGAGGTCGTAGCGCTTGGGATCGAAGAACAGCTGGTTCAGCAGCGCCTTGGCGTTGTCCACGCTGGGCGGCTCGCCCGGGCGCTGCTTCTTGAACAGCTCGATCAGCGCGCCCTCTTCGGTGCGGGTCGCCTCGGTGTCGGACTCGATCGTGTTGCGGATGTACAGCGAGTCCTCGAACAGCTTGAGTATCTCCTCGTCGGTCGCGTACCCCATCGCGCGCAGCAGCACGGTCACCGGCAGCTTGCGCTTGCGGTCGATACGGACGTAGACCTTGCCCTTCTTGTCGATCTCGAGCTCCAGCCAAGATCCGCGCGCGGGCATCAGGTTGGCGATGAACACCTGCTTCTCGCGGTCCTTGGGCTCCATCAGGTAGGCGCCCGGCGAGCGCACGAGCTGCGTCACGACCACACGCTCGGTGCCATTGATCACGAACGTCCCGCGCTCGGTCATCCACGGGAAGTCGCCCATGAACACCGACTGCTCGCGAATCTCGCCCGTCTCGCGGTTGATGAACGCGACGGTCACGGTCAGCGGGCGCGCGTAGGTCAGATCCTTCTCACGGCACTGCTCCAGCGACGCGACCGGCTCGTCGAACACGAACTCGCCGAACTGCACGGCGAGGTTGCCGGTGTAGTCCTCGATCGGCGAGATGTCGTCGATCGTCTCGCGCAGCCCGCCGCCCTTGGGTTCGGTCAGCCATGCAAACGAGCGGCGCTGGATGTCGATCAGGTTGGGAACATCAACGGTCTTGTCAAGGCGCGCGAAGCTTCGGCGCGTCCGGAGAGCATCAACAGCAGCCAAGAAAACGTCTCCTTCGGAGGGCGAGATACGGACGTAGGCGGGCGCCCGAGAGCGCGACCAGCGAATATAGCACAGGCCATCGACGCCCTTAAGTGGGGCTGCCAGCGCTCACGGACCCCGCCCTCGGCGACCGCGTATGTGGCGCGGCGTCGTCCTTCCAGGTCGGCTGCGGCTATCGGCCAGCGCAGGGCACTTTACCGGAAAATCGGCACTTTTGTAGGGCGCGGGTAAGGCTGGGGGCGAACGTGCGTGACGGCGCGTTGCGGCACTGCGGCATTGCGGCATTGAGGTCCACTCTCGGCGCACGGGCCGCGCGCGCACCCACGCACGCGTGCGGCAGCTCCAAAAACGAGAACACTCATCCCACGCCACCCCACCTCCCGTCAAGGCCCCTCACGCGCGCGCGCCGTCGAACGACAGAACTAACCCAGCCGACGCATTCCCCCTGACGCACATTCCCCTGACGTACTCGTCAGACGCGCGCGCACACATACACGGCCCTTCAAACGAGAACCTCATCCCACGCCACCCCACCTCCCGTCAGGCCCCTCACGCGCGCGCGGCGTCGAACGAGAGACTCAACTCGCGCGCCGGCCCACCTCCGACAGCGACCGGCGCGCAGGCTCCGACGCAGCGCTACTTCAGCTCGACCGTCGCGCCGGCCTCCTCCAGTTCGGCCTTGAGCTTGTCGGCCTCCTCGCGCTCGATGCCCTCCTTGACGGGCTTGGGCGCCTCGTCGACAAGCGCCTTGGCCTCTTTCAGCCCGAGGCCCGTCGCGGCGCGCACGACCTTGATCACCTGGATCTTCTTGTCCCCGGATGCAGTGAGCAGCACGTCGACCGTGCTGCTTGCCTCCTCCTCCGCACCGCCGCCCTCGCCGCCAACAGCCGCGCCCGCGGCGGCCGCGGGGGCGGCCACGGCAGCGGCCGAGACGCCGAACTCCTCCTCGAGCGCCTTGATCCGCTCGGCGAGCTCGAGCACCGAGATGCCCTTGAGCTCCTCGATCCACTTCTCTGTGCTTGTTGCTGCAGCCATATGTCAGTCCTCCTTGGGGGGATTCGTCTCGGCGTCCTCGGACTCGGCCTGCACCGAGACGTCCGCCTGGTTGTCATCTGATTGCGCCGGCTGTGCCTGCTCCGGCTCGGCTTGGTTCTCGGGCGCCTCCACCTCCGCCTCCGCTGGCTTCTCGGGCTCCGCTGGCTTCTCGGGCTCCGCTGGCTTCTCGGGCTCCTCCGCCTCCGCCACAGGCTCCTCGATGGACGCCGGCTCCTCCGCGACCGTGGGCTCCTTCTCGGGCGCGGCCTCCTCTGCCACCGGGGGCTCGCCCGCGGGGATCTCGCCGGACTCCTTCTTCTCCCGCACCTGCCCGAGCGCCACCGCCAGCCCGCCCAGGAGCCCGCCGAGGGTGCGGACCAGACCGCTGACAGGCGAGGCCACGATCCCGACGAGTTGCCCGTACAGCGCCTCGCGCGAGGGCAGCCGGGAGATCGAGCGGATCTGCGCGGGCTCCAGCGCCGCGTCGTCCATCAGGCCGCCCTTGAACGGCAGCAGCTGCGTGGCCCGGCCGTAGTCGGCGAGGACTTTGGCGGCGGTAGCGATGTCGCCGCGCACGAACGTCAGCGCCGTCGGTCCCCGCAACAGCTCCTTCAGCTGGAGCGCACCGGCCTCGTCGGCGGCGCGTTCGGTGAGCGAGTTCTTGACGACCTTGAAGGTCGCGTCGGACTCGCGCAGCTTCGAGCGCAGCTCCGCCGCCTGGGGCACGGAGATGCCCTCGTAGTCGACGGCGAACACCGCCTCGGACTTGCGTATGTGCTCCGCGATCTCGGCGATCGCGGCGGCCTTCTGGTCTCGATTCATTGACTGGCTCCTGTCCCGGTCTTACGCCGGCCGATCTGAGATCGGTGGTCGCCGGGGGTCTTTGGTGGCCTGGATACTTGGGCTTGTGGCTGTGACGTTATGCGGCCGCGGCTGCGGACGACGCCTCCTCGATGATGTCACGTGTGCGGCTGGGATCGACCTTGACCCCGGGGCCCATCGTGGGAGTCAGGGTGATCGTGCGCAGATAACGACCCTTCGCGGCCGAGGGCTTGGCGCGGATCAGCTCTTCGACCACCGCGGCGTAGTTCTCCAGCAGCGCGCGCTCGTCAAAGCTCGCCTTGCCGATCACCATATGCACGATCGCCGTGCGGTCGGTGCGGTACTCGACCTTGCCCGACTTGGACTCTTCGACGGCTTTGGCCACGTCCATCGTGACCGTGCCGACCTTCGGGTTGGGCATCTTGCCCGACGGGCCGAGGATGCGCCCGAGACGCCCGACCACCGACATCAGATCGGGCGTGGCGATCGCCACGTCGAACTCGTCGAACCCCTCCTCGATGCGCTTGGCAAGATCCTCGCCGCCGACCACGTCTGCCCCGGCCTGCTCGGCCTGCTGGGCACGGTCGCCCTGTGCGAACACCGCTATGCGCACATCCCTGCCCAGGCCGTTGGGCAGCGCGATCGTGCCCCGCAACTGCTCGTCGGCGTGGCGCACGTTCAGGCCGGTGCGCACGTGCAGCTCGATCGACTCGTCGAACTTGGCGCCGGCCAGGCTCTTGACAAGCGCGACCGCCTCGGCGGGCTCGTACTCGCGCTCGCGATCGATCTTCTGAAGACCCTCGCGATGCCTGCGGCCGTGGTGCGAGCTCATGACGCGACCTCGACGCCCATCGAACGCGCGGTGCCGGCGATGATCTTCGCCGCCTGGTCGATGTCGTGCGCGTTCAGGTCCTGAAGCTTGCGCTCGGCGATCTCGCGCAGCTGCGCCTGGGTAATCGTGCCGACCTTCTCGCGGTTGGGCTCGCCCGAGCCCTTGCCGATGCGCAGCGCCTGCTTGATCAGCACGGCCGCCGGCGGCGTCTTGGTCACGAACGTAAACGAGCGGTCCTCGTACACGGTGATCACGACCGGGATGACAGTGCCTGTTTCCGACTGCGTCTGGGCGTTGAACGCCTTGCAGAACTCCATGATGTTGATCCCGTGCTGGCCCAGCGCAGGACCGACCGGCGGCGCCGGGCTGGCCTGGCCGCCGTTGGCCTGGAGCTTGATTGTTGTGAGGACCTTCTTTGCCATGATCGCGTGGTCGAAAACCTTAGCTTGATTGACGTCTTTCCATATCTCCTATGCCCATGGCGCATGCGCCATGGGCCGCAGGCGCGCATGCGCGCCTGCGTAGGAGCCGCACATGTGCGGCTCCGCCAGCGGCGCATGCGCCGCTGGCCGGGCGGGCGCATGCGCCCGCCCGCGGGTCGGCACATGTGCCGACCCGACCTTCTCAGCTTTATTGAGATGCATGGGCCGACCGGCCGATCTAGATCTTTTTGACCTGATCAAAACCCACCTCCACGGGAGTCTCCCGCCCGAAGATCGATACAAGCACCTTGAGCTTGGCCGCGTCGTCGTTGATCTCGGAGATCTCCCCGGAGAAGTCCGACAGCGGTCCGGACACCACCTTGACGGACTCGCCGATCTGAAACTGCGCGCGCGTGCGAGGCGCCGTCGCGACGTCGGTCTTGTGCAGCAGCCGGTCGACCTCGACCTGGGTCAGCGGCACCGGCTCCTGGGATGCGCCGACGAACCCAGTCACGCCCGGCGTTCCCTTCACGACGCCCCAGGAGTCCTCGTTGAGTTCCATGTTGACAAGCACGTATCCGGGCATCGTGCGCTTCTCGACGGTGATCTTCTGGTTGTCCTTCATCTCCGACACGGACTCGGTCGGGACGACCACGCCCCGCACGGCGCGCTGCTGCCCGAGCGAGACCACGCGGTGCTCGAGGTTCTGCTTGACCTTGTTCTCGTGGCCTGAATAGGTGTTGACGACATACCAGCGAAACATTCAGCTCAGCGTCCCTTACAAGATGTATTCGACGATTTCCTTGGCCACGGTGTCCGCCAAGCCCAGGTAGACGCCGGCGACGGCGACGAAGCCCAGGACGACGGCCGTCGCCTGAAACACATGCCGGCGATCGGGCCACTGCACCCGCTGCAGCTCGGCCCAGCTGGCGCGCACGAACCCGATCGCGCGATTGCCTTTGCGCAGGGGCGCGCCGGAGGCGCGCTCGGGCCCCACATCACCGACCCCCCCGCCACCGCCTCCGCCGGCACCCCCGGGCCCCGACGGACCCCCGAGCTCCTGCAGTTCGTCCTCGCCGAGGTCGCCCTCGAGCTCGGCCTCGGCCTCGATCTCGGCCTCTGAGAGCGTCTCGGCGTCGGCGAGCACCCCGCCGGCTCCGGCGATGAGCGCCGCGTCGAACTCG
>CAWIWW010000003.1:0-184185 GCA_963839945.1 uncultured Solirubrobacterales bacterium
GAACAAATGAAGAAAATCCGTGAGCTTTGTCCTGCGGATTTTTTGCTTATTTCAGGAGATGATGCCTTGACATTGCCGATTTTATCCATGGGAGGAGTTGGTATCATTTCAGTGGCTTCCAATATTGTGCCCAAGGACATTGCAGAGCTGGTCAATATTTTTAACAAAGGCGAAGTGGCCTCCGCCAAGGCCATCAATGAAAAGCTGCTGGCATTAATTGAGGCCTTATTTATCGAAACCAATCCCATCCCGTCAAGACAGCAGCATCGCTCATGGGTTTATGTTCAGGGGCCATGCGTCTGCCGATGTGTGAAATGTGATGGTGTTCGCCGACGCCGGCGCGATGACGTACACCTCGGCATTCGCCATCAGCTCCAGGTGGCTGAGCGGCTCGTGCTCGGGCTGGGTCTGCCCGGGGAACGCACCCCGCGCGGGGTCGCGCTCGAACTCGCTGAGCAGCACCGGCGCGCCCGTGAGCGCCTCGAACGACGCGGCCCCGATAAAGCGCCTGCTCGCCGGGGTCTGCAGCACCCTGACCGCGTGTCCGGCCCCCGTCGCCAGGCGCACGAGCTCGAGCGCCTTGTACGCGGCGATGCCGCCGCTCACGCCGAGCAGGATTCGGGACATGGACTGGTTTTAGAGGGGTCAGGGGGCCGGCAACCTGGGCAAGCGATGCAAGGACGCAGTGGACGCAGCGACGTGTGCTACGCACACGAGCGATCGAGGACGCGGCAGCGCGCCGCCATGCGGTCACCTGTAGTGGTACTTGATCTTGCCCGCCGCTACCTCCTCGAGGGCGATCGTGAGGTAGTTCTTGGAGGCGGTGTCCACCATCGGGGGCGGGAACTCGTCGAATGTGCCCTCGCCGAGGTTGTGGTAGTAGCTGTTGATCTGGCGCGCCCGCTTGGCGGCCACGAGCACGCTGGCGTAGTTGGAGTCTACGTTCTCCAGCAGTCTGTCGATACGAGGGGAGATCACTTGGGTTCGGGCCTTTCCTGGTTGGCCTTGCAAGTGTAGTGGCTGCGGTAGTGGCTGCGCTCAATCCAGCTCGGTGGCGACGATCTCCGTCAGCTCGGCCAGGGCGTCCTCGAGGCGGTCGTTGACGACGACGTGCGCGAACTCGGGTTGGGCACGCAGCTCCTGCTCGGCGACCTCCAGCCGGCGCTCGACCTCGGCGCCGTCGTCGGTGCCGCGCCCGATCAGGCGCGTGCGCAGCGCGGCCAGCGACGGCGGCGCGATGAACACCTGCACGGCGCCGGGCACGGCGGCGCGGACCTGCCTGGCGCCCTGCACCTCGATCTCCAGCACGACCGGCACGCCTTCACGCACGCGGCCTTCGAGCTCTGAGCGCAGCGTCCCGTAGCTGCGCCCCGCGTAGTCGGCGTGCTCCACGAACTCGCCCGCGGCCGCTTTGCGATCGAACTCCTCGCGCGTGAGAAAGTGATACTCGACACCGTCGCGCTCACCCGGACGCGGCGCGCGCGTGGTCGCCGAGACCGACAGCTGCAGCTGGGGCACCCGCTCCATCAGCCCCCTGATGAGCGTTCCCTTGCCGACCCCCGACGGTCCCGTGATGACGAACACGCGCGCCACTGGCAGGACACTAATGCCAGCGTCGGGTGGAGCCGCGCGCGCAGGCGTCCAGCGTGCTCCTAGGACGGTCGTGGACCGAGCGGGACAAGGACGCAGTGAGCGAAGTGTGCTTCGCACACGAGCGATCGAGGACGCAGTATCCGCGAAGTGTCCACGGACGTCCTAGCGGCGCAGCAATGAAACGAGCTCACTGCGCTGGCGCTCTGACAGCCCGCCGATCGTCTTGCTCGGCGAGATGCGGCAGTGGGCGAGGATCTTGTTGACCTTGACGCGCCCGTACTTGGGAACCGCGAGCAGCATGTCGAACACCTTGGCGGTCTCCAGGTACTCGGGCGGGTTCAGCAGCAGCGCGTGAATCGACAGCCGGCCGGCCTTCAGGTCGCGCTTGAGCTGGGCGCGCTTGGTGCGAATCAGGTTGGCGCGCGCGAGCGCGTCCATGCGCTGGTTGAGCGACCGCTCTGGAGCCATCACGTGCTTTTGCCCCGTCGGTTCGGTCGCCGTCGCCATGGGCGGCGAGTCTACACACCGACGAGCAACGATCAAGGGCAACGAGTCGAATTCAGCTATACCTCAACCTGAGGTCAAGCTATGTCGAGGGTCCTGGACGGTCGTGTAGCGCGTTTGCAGGGGTTTTTATCAGACGCCAGATTGGCCACTCAGCCAGTTTTCGCGGGGTCTCAGGCCGGCAGGGATGCCAGATCGCGCGCTATCCGCGCCCCCGCCAGCGGATCGCGGAAGCTCTCGGTCCCGACCGCCACGAGCGTCGCCCCCACGTCGAGCAGATCCCGCGCGTGCGCCGCGCACTGCACGCCGCCCATGCCGATCACGGGAATATCCACGCTCGCGGCCACCGCGGCGACCTGCGCGAGCGCCACGGTCCGGATCGCGGGCCCGGACAGGCCGCCCGTACCGCCGCCCAGCCAGGGCAACGCCGGGTTGACGGCAGGCGCGAGTGCCATCGCACGCAGCGTATTGATCAGCGACACCGCGTCCGCTCCAGCATCCTGCGCGGCGCGCGCGCACTGCGCCACGTCGGCGGTGTTCGGGGTCAGCTTCACGATCAGCGGCTTGCCCGTGCTCGCACGCACCGCACGCACGACCTCCTCCAGCTGGCGTGGATCGGCACCGATGTCAAGGCCGGTGCGCACGTTCGGGCAGGACACGTTCAGCTCGATCGCCGCGATCTCCTCGCGCGCGTCGCACGCGCTCACAAGCTGCGCGAACTCAGCCGCGGTCGAGCCCATCACGTTCGTGATCAGCGGCACAGGCAGTCGTGCCAGCTGGGGCAGGTCCTCGGCCAGATACCCCTCCAGTCCCCTGTTGGGCAGGCCGATCGAGTTGATCAGGCCCGCCGGCGCCTCCCACAAGCGCGGCGGCGGGTTGCCCGCGCGCGGGCGCGGCGTGATCGTCTTGGACACGAACGCCGCGAACGGAAACTCCCGCTCCAGCGCCTCGCCGAACGCCCGCCGCGCAGCGATCGCGTCGAACGTGCCCGAGCCGTTGATCACAGGATGCTCCAGCTCCAGGCCGCAGAACTCAACGCTCATGAAGGCGCTCCCGCGTGAGCGTCCACGTGATCCAACTCGGCCGCGTCGAGGACTGGCCCGTCGACGCACACGCGCATGTATCCGCCCCCGCGCGTGGGCACCGCACAGCCATAGCACGCCCCGAACCCGCACGCCATGCCGGCCTCCAGCGCGAGCTGCGCGGGAACCTCGCGCGCCGCGCACATCGCCCTCACGGCCTCGAGCATCGACGCCGGCCCGCACGCATACACGACCGCACGCCCGTCCCGGTCGAGCTCCGCCGCCAGCAGCTCGGTGACGAAGCCGCGATGCCCTACCGAGCCGTCGTCGGTGGCGAGGATCGCGTCGCTCAGCAGCGCCGCGCCCTCGGCGCGCGCGCCGTCGCGAAAACCGAGCAGAGCCGTGCTCGCAATGCCCTCCGATGCCAGCGTGTCCTGCAGGATCGCCAGCGGGGCGATCCCCACGCCGCCGCCGATGAGCAGCGCGCGACGATCTTCGTGCGGCGCCACGAACCCCCGGCCGAGCGGCCCCAGCGCCAGCAGCCCCGCCCCCGCCTGCAGCTCGCACAGCCGGCGCGTGCCCGGACCGACGTCCTCCAGCAGGTAGTGCGCCTCGCCATCGCGCACCCGCGCGAACGAGAACGCGCGGGCCAGGTACGGACGCTCGTCCTGCCCCCCGCCCCAGCGCTCGGCGGCGGCGAGCATCGCGAACTGGCCCGGGTCTGGAGCCGGTCCAGCCGGGTCTGAGACCCGCAGCACGCGATAGGAGCCCAGCGGCTCGTTCGCCGTCACCCGCAGCAGCCGCCGATGCGGCGCGGCGAGGGTTCGCTCTGTCGAGGCGCCCACCACCTACGCAACCCCGGCCCCGGCCCCGTCCGGCTTGCCAGCCCCGGGGCGAGACTCGCCGTGCAGCTCCTGCAGACACAGGACTTCGAACCCGCCCGCCCCGCCGTCGCGGCTGGCGCTCGAGATGGCGCGCGCGGCGGAGAGGCCGGCCGCGAGCGTGGTCAGGCAGGGGATGCCGTGAGCTACGGCGGCGCGGCGGATCTCGTAGCCGTCGCTGCGCGCGCCCACGCCGGTGGGCGTGTTGACCACGAGGTCGACGTCGCCGCGCTCGATCCAGTCGAGCACGTGCGGAGAGCCCTCGGCGATCTTGTTGATCGCCTGCGCGGGCACCCCCATGCGCGCGATCGCCTCGGCGGTGCCGCGCGTGGCGACGATCTTAAAGCCGCATTCGTGCAGGCTCTGAGCAACCCCGATCGCGCCCGCCTTGTCCGAGTCGGTGACGGTGATGAACACGGTCCCGTGCGCTGGCAGCGGCACTCCTGCGGCGGCTTGGGCCTTGGCGAACGCCGTGGGGAAGTCGCGCGCAATGCCCATCACCTCGCCCGTGGAGCGCATCTCCGGGCCGAGCAGCGCGTCGGAGCCCTCGAAGCGATCGAACGGCAGCACGGCCTCCTTGACGGAGATGTGCTCGCCGAAGCCGATCCCCTGCCTTCCCGGTGGCAACTCGAAGTCCGAGATCCGCTCGCCCAGCATGATCCGGCACGCGAGCTTGGCCAGCGGCACGCCGACCGCCTTGGAGACGAACGGCACCGTCCGCGAGGCGCGCGGGTTGGCCTCGATCACGTACAGCTCGCCCGAGTGCACCGCGTACTGCACGTTCAGCAGCCCGACCACGCCGATCGCAAGCGCCAGCTCGCGCGTGGCCGAGCGGATCTGCTCGAGCATCTCCTCCCCGAGCGAGTGCGGCGGCAGCACGCAGGCGCTGTCCCCGGAATGGACTCCCGCCTCCTCGACGTGCTGCATAATCCCGCCGATCCACACCTCGCTGCCGTCGCACAGGGCGTCCACGTCGACCTCGGTCGCGTTCTCCAAGAACCGATCCAGAAAGATCTCGCCGCCGTCGTCGGGGGGCGGCTCACGGCTGAGATAGTCCGCCAAGCCCTCGTGCGAGTACACGATCTCCATCGCCCTGCCCCCGAGCACATAGGACGGGCGCACCAGCAGCGGGTAGCCGACCTGCTCGGCCTGTGCGAGCGCCTCCTCGATCGAGCGCGCGGTCGCGTACGGCGGCGCCTTGTAGCCGAGCTTCGACAGCAGCGCGCCGAAGCGCCCGCGGTCCTCGGCCAGGTCGATCGCCTCGACGCTCGTGCCCAGCAGCGGCACGCCCGCGGCGGCCAGCCCGGCGGCGAGCTTCAGCGGAGTCTGCCCGCCGAACTGCACGACCACTCCCTGCGGCCGCTCGACCTCCATGACGCCGAGCACGTCCTGCAGCGTCAGCGGCTCGAAGTAGAGACGGTCGGACGTGTCGTAGTCGGTGGAGACCGTCTCGGGGTTGCAGTTGATCATGACCGCGTCGCGGCCTGACTCGCGCACGGTCATCGCCGCGTGCACGCAGCAGTAGTCGAACTCGATCCCCTGCCCGATCCGGTTCGGGCCGGCGCCGAGGATCACGACCGACGGGCGATCGCCGCGCACGACCTCATTCCTCGCCGGGCCACCGGCGGCAGACGGACGCTCCCAGCCGGAGTAGTAGTAGGGAGTGCGCGCCGGGAACTCCGCGGCGCACGTGTCGACCGAGCGAAACGCGCGCTCGCCCGCGAACGGCCTGTGGGGGTCTGACTCGAAGAGCTGCAGCTCGCGCAGGAACCACGGGTCGATCGACGTGCGCGCGTGGATCTTCTCCACGCTGCAGCCGCGACCCAGCAGCTCGAGGATCGCCTCGTATCGATCCGGGCCGGGGACATCCAGCCCGTCCAGCAGGTCCCCGTCGGAGACGTCTTGCAGACACGGCGGCTTGTCCAGCTCGCGCGAGCGCAGCGCCTTGGCGAACGCCTGCTGAAAGGTGCGCCCGATCGCCATCGCCTCCCCCACCGACTTCATGTGGGTGGTCAGGGTCGAGCTCGAGCCGGGGAACTTCTCGAACGCGAACCGCGGCCACTTCACGACGACATAGTCGATCGCCGGCTCGTAGCACGCCGGCGTGACTCCGGTGATGTCGTTGTCGATCTCCTCCAGCCGATACCCGACCGCCAAACGCGCGGCGATCTTCGCGATCGGAAACCCCGTCGCCTTGGAGGCCAGCGCCGAGCTGCGCGACACGCGCGGATTCATCTCGATCACAAGGATCTCCTCAGTCTGAGGATTCACCGCGAACTGCACGTTCGAGCCCCCCGTCTCCACGCCGACAGCCCTGATCACGGCGATCGCCTGGTCGCGCAGCCGCTGATAGCAGCGGTCGGTGAGCGTCTGCTGGGGCGCGACCGTGACCGAGTCGCCGGTGTGCACGCCCATCGGGTCGACGTTCTCGATCGAGCACACGATCACGACGTTGTCGGCGCAGTCGCGCATCACCTCCAGCTCGAACTCGCCCCAGCCGAGCACCGACTGGTCGAGCAGCACCTGTCCGATCGGCGAGACCTCGATGCCACGCGCGACGATCCGCTCGAACTCGCGCTCGTCGCGGGCGATGCCCCCGCCGCGCCCGCCGAGCGTGAACGCGGGACGCACAATGCAGGGCAGGCCGATCTCCGGGAGCGCCGCCCGGGCCTGTTTCAGCCCGACCTCGATCTCGACCGATCCCGTGCCGGGCGGCGCACCCGCCGCTACCGCAGCGACGTTTTCAACCCAGCCGGTGACGATTGTGCTCTTGGGCATGCGCAGTCCAGCCGCAGCCATCGCTTCCCCAAACAGCTCGCGGTCCTCCGCGCAAGCGATCGCCTCGTAGTTGGCGCCGATCAGCTCGACTTCATAGCGGGCCAGCGTGCCGTCGTCGTGCAGCGCCTTGGCGAGGTTCAGCGCGGTCTGACCGCCCAGCGTTCCCAGCAGCGCGTCGGGGCGCTCGCGCGCGATCACCTGCGCCACCGGGCCCGGCAGCAGCGGCTCGATGTACGTGGCGTCCGCCAGCTCGGGGTCGGTCATGATCGTCGCCGGGTTGGAGTTGACGAGCACGATCTGGAAGCTCTCCTCGCGCAGCACCTTGCAGGCCTGCACTCCTGAGTAGTCGAACTCGGCGGCCTGCCCGATCACGATCGGCCCGGAGCCGAGGATCAGGATCTTGTGGATGTCATCGCGCCTGGGCATCAGCTCGCTCGCGTTCTGAAGGACGAGTTCTCTCCAACGGCTCCCGGAATCCCAACAGGTGCGGTAACCGGCGCCGGTGGGGCTGTAGGGGAGGCGAGCTCACGCGTTTCCCAAAAAATCAACCCGCCGGCCATTTACGCGACCTCCGTGATGCGCTCCAGGAACCGGTCGAACAGGTACAGGCTGTCGTGCGGGCCCGGACCGGCCTCGGGGTGGTACTGGACGGTCCCGCCCGGCACGTCCAGCAGCTCCAGCCCCTCGACCGTGCGGTCGTACAGGTTCACGTGCGAGAGCTGAGCCTCGCCGAAGTCGGTCTGCCAGCGCACCGGCTCGTCTGAGTCGATCGTGCGCGCGCCGCCCGGGCCGAGCGCGGCGAAGCCGTGGTTCTGGGAGGTGATCGCGATGCGTCCCGTCTGCAGGTCCTTGACGGGATGGTTGGCGCCGTGGTGGCCGAACGGGAGCTTGAACGTGTCCAGCCCGACCGCGCGACACAGCAGCTGATGGCCCAAACAGATGCCCCACACGGGCTTGCGCCCGACGAGCTCGCGGACCGTGTTCACGACGTAGCCGAGCGCCGCCGGGTCGCCGGGGCCGTTTGAAAGGAAGATCGCATCGGGATCGTCGACGAGCAGCTCCTCGGCGCTGCTCGTGCACGGGTGCAGGGAGACGCGCGCGCCGCGCTCGATCAGCTCGCGCACCATCGAACTCTTGATGCCGGTGTCGAGCACCGCGATGTGTGCTCCCGCGTTCGCCTCACCGTGGCGGCTGAGCGCGCTCGGGGTCACCTGCGCCGCGAGGTCCTGGCCGGCCATCGCCGGCTCTGACTCGATCAGGCCGCGCGCCTGGGACGCGGGCATCGAGCAAGGGAACACCCCGCCGCGCATCGCGCCGCGGTCGCGAATGTGGATGACCAGCGCGCGCGTGTCGACACCGCTGATCGCCGGGACGCCACAGTCGGTGAGCCATCCCAGCCAGCCGCTCTCCGCGCCCGGGGAGTCCTCGCGGTCGCACGCCTCGCGCATGATCGCCGCGCGCGCCCATGCCCGCTCTGACTCCATCGCCTGCGAGCTGACGCCGTAGTTGCCGATGTGCGGATAGGTGAACGCGATCAGCTGGCCCGCGAACGACGGGTCGGTCATGGACTCCTGATAGCCGGACATGCCCGTCGTGAACACGATCTCACCGACGGCGTAGCCGGCGGCCGCGCAGGCGATTCCGTCATAGCGCGTGCCGTCCTCCAGTAAGACGTAGGCAGTCGTTTCAGTCATTGCGCTCAGAGGATCAGCTTCTGGACGGCCTTAAACTCGGGCGTGCCGGCGCGCTGGAGCAGCTCGAACAGGGCGGCCTCGACCGTGGTGACGACCGCGCCCGCGCGCTCCAGCCGCTGCAGCCCGCGCTCGTAGTCGATCTGATGGCGCGAGCCGACCGCGTCCGCGGGCACGTGCACCTCGACACCCTGATCGAGCAGATCGTGAACCGTTTGGCTGACGCACACGTGGGTCTCGATCCCACACACAATCGCCTGGGAGCGCCCTTTCAGGTCGAAACCGTCCGTGCGCGCAGCGGAGAACACGCTCTTCTCGATCGGCAGCTCATCCTCGAGACCCACCTCGGCGGCTGTATGGCCCAGGCCTTTCGGGTATTGCTCGCTGACGATGCTCGGCAGCTCGAGTATCCGCGCGGCCTGCACGAGCTTGCGACAGGCGTCCGCGACCCCAGCGAACGACTCGTAGGACCTGAACCCCTCCTGGACGTCCACGACGACGAGCGTCATCCTGTCGCGTTCGAGCAGACTCATCGACGGTTCCTCCTTTTTTGGGTCGCATCCGCGCAGGCGAGTGGGCCACGTCGGGCGCGGGCGCGGGGCGTCCGGCCCCGCGAACACGTGCGGGCGGCCCTCATGCGGCCACCACTGAAAACACCCTCTCGCGATAGGAGACCGCGCCGGCGGCCAGCGTCAGCAGCACGCGCCCGTGCAGGCGCCGCCCGGCGAAGCAGCAGCTCTCCGAGCGGCTCTCCCAGCCGCGCTCGCCCGCCAGGTACTCGGCGTCGAGATCGACGAGCGTCAGGTTGGCCGGCTCGCCCGTGGCGATTGTGGGGGTCGGCAGCTCGAACAGGGCCGCGCCCGCGGTCATCCGCTGCACGAGCACCTCCAGCGCCAGCTCGCCCGTCAGCACCAGGCCGGTGTAGAGCGCGGCGAACGCGGTCTCCAGGCCGGTCGTGCCCATCGGGGCCTGCTCGAACGGGACTTCCTTCTCCTCGCGCGCGTGCGGGGCGTGGTCGGTGGCGACGCAGTCGATCGTGCCCTCGCGCAGCCCGGCGATCAGCGCCTGGCGGTCGGTCTCGCCCGCGAGCGGCGGGTTCATCTTCATGCGCGTGTCCAGCCCGCGGACGGACTCGTCGGTGAGCAGCAGATGATGGGGCGTGACCTCGGCGCTGACATTGGCGCCGGCGGACTTGGCATACGCGAGCGCCTGCACCGACGCCGCGCAGCTGAGGTGCTGGAAATGCACGCGCGCGGACTCGTAGGACGCAAGCTCGGCGTCGCGCGCAACCATCGTGGACTCGCTCACGCTCGGTATTCCGCCGATGCCGAGCGCCGCGCTGAGAGCCCCCTCGCGCATGCAGCCGCCGTGGGAGAGCGTCTCGTCCTCCTCGTGCAGGCTGATCACCCCGCCGCACAACCGCTGGTACTGCAACGCCTTGCGCAGCATCCCGGCGCTTGCGACCGGCCGGCCGTCGTCGGTGAACCCCAGCGCGCCCTGCTCGCGCAGCTCGGCCATCTCGGTCAGCTCCTCGCCTCCCAGCCCGCGCGTGATCGCCGCGAGAAAGCCCACTTGCACGCGCGCCTCGCGGGCGGCACAGTCGCGCAGGGACCGCAGCAATGGCGCAGAGTCGATCGTAGGATCGGTGTTCGGCATCGCGATCACCACGCCGAACCCTCCTGCCGCCGCCGCGCGGGTGCCGGTCTCGAGATCCTCCTTGTGCTCCTGCCCTGGAGTGCGCAGGTGCACGTGCGGGTCCACAAACGCCGGCAGCAGATGCCGGCCCTGGCCGTCCACCGTCTCGATCCCCTCCGCACCCTCGATCCCGCCGGGCTCTGCGAGCTCGGCGATGTGTCCCTCGCGCACGAGCACGTCGCGGCGCGCGTCGACACCCGCACGGGGGTCGAGGACGTGCACGTCTGCCAGCAGCAGCTCGGCCGGGGTGCTCGGCCCGTGGATGAGCGGGTTGGCGGCCATCACGCCAGCTGGGGCTCGGAAACGGGCCGGGGGACGCGCGCCCCCGCCGGACCGGGAGACGCTCCCTCCGGTCGCGCCCCCGAAAGCAGCTCATACAGCACGGCCATGCGCACGACCACGCCAGCCTCGACCTGCGCTGTGATGAGCGCCTGCGGGGAGTCGACGACCTCGCCGGAGAGCTCGACCCCGCGGTTGACCGGGCCGGGGTGCATCAGCACCTGACGCGCTGACAGGCGCCGGCCGTTGATCTGATACCACGACGCGTACTCGCGCAACGATGGCACCCAAGTCTCGCTCATACGCTCGTGCTGCATGCGCAGCGCATACACCACGTCGGCCGTGCTCAACTCGTCCAGGGTGTAGCGCACGTCGCAGCCGAGCGCGTCGATCCCGCGCGGGATCAGCGTCGGCGGGCCGGCGACCGTGACATGAGCGCCCATGCGCTGAAACGCGATGATGTTCGAGCGCGCCACGCGCGAGTGGGCGACGTCGCCGACGATCCAGATCGACGCCCCGTCGATCCCGCCGAGGCGCTCGTGCAGGGTGTACACGTCCAGCAGCGCCTGCGTCGGGTGCTCGTGCTTGCCGTCGCCGGCGTTGACGATCGCGGCGCTGCACCATCTGGACACGAGCTCCGCCGCGCCCGCCCACGGGGTGCGCAGGACGATCGCGTCGGGCTTGTGCGCGCTGAGGGTCAGCACGGTGTCCTTCAGCGACTCGCCCTTCTCGACGCTGGAGCCGCTGGCGGCGAAGTTGACGACGTCCGCGGACAGCCGCTTGGCGGCCAGCTCGAACGAGCTGCGCGTGCGAGTCGAGGCCTCGTAGAACAGGTTCAGAACCATCCGCCCGCGCAGCGCCGGGACCTTCTTGATCTCGCGGTCTGAGACCTCCGCGAACCGCGCCGCCTGGGTGACGATCCGCTCGATCGCCTCACGGTCGAGATCCTCCATCGAGAGCAGGTGGTTCACGCCGTCGCCTCCACCGGTGCAGGGGCTATGGCGACCTCGTCGATGCCGTCGAGCTCGGCGACCCGCACGTACACGTGCTCGGCACGGGAAGTGGGCAGGTTCTTGCCGACGTAATCCGGGCGGATCGGCAGCTCGCGGTGGCCGCGGTCGGCGAGCACGGCCAGCTGCACGCGCGCGGGGCGACCGTAGTCGAACAACGCGTCGATCGCGGCGCGCGCGGTGCGCCCTGTGTAGAGCACGTCGTCGACGATCACCACCGTCCGGCCATCGACGTCGAAGTCGATGTGCGAGGCATGCACGATCGGCGCGTCGGGCCTGCGTGAGACGTCGTCGCGGTAGAAGCCGATGTCGAGGTCGCCCAGCGGCACCTCGATCTCGAGCAGCCCTTCGAGCTGGCTCTGCAGCCGCCGCGCCAGAAACGCGCCGCGCCGGTGAATCCCGACGAGCGCCGGGACGAGCGAGGCGGAGGAGGAATCGAGATCGCCCGGGTCGCAGGGAGCCCCGGATATGCCTGCATGGCCGGGGGCGCCGGGGTTGCGCTCGACGATCTCATGGGCGATGCGCGTGAGCGCTCGCCGCAGCTCGTCCCCGTGCAGGACGGCCTTCTCGCCGCTGGAATCCACTTTGGCTCTACCTTCCTGGCCTCTCAGGACCGGATTAAAGGATCGCTTGCGCCAAACTGTATCAGCGCGCCGGGACGACCGGTGTTCTGCCGCGGTCTGTCTGTCTGTCTATCTGTCTTGATCTATCCCGCCGTGACCGCCTCCGCGGACTCCGCGGGCTCGGCCGGCTCGGCGGAGGGCGCATGCTCGCGGGCGCGACGCTCTGACCAGCGCACCAGCCGGGGCGAGCCGCGCTCGGGAAACGGGATCTCGATCGTGTCGCAGTCCCGCGGAGCCTCGGTCTGAGAGAACACCGCGCGCGCCTGCTCGCGCAACTCCCCGCCGGGGTAGCGGCTCGAGATGTGCGTCAGCGCGAGCATCCCCACGCGCGCCTCGAGTGCGACCTCGGCCGCCTGGCGCGCGGTGCTGTGACATGTCTGGCGCGCGCGCTCGGACTCCTCCTCGGCGAACGTGGCCTCGTGCACGAGCACATCGGACTCGTGCGCCGCGACGATCAGCGCCTCACACGGGACCGTGTCGCCGGATATGACGAGCTTGCGTCCTGGCCGCACCGGCCCGAGCACCTGCTCTGGCGTGACCCCGTCGACCGTCTCGCCGCGCTGCAGCCGGCCAAAGTCGGGGCCGGGCTTGACCCCGAGCCGCTGTGCGAGCTGCGGATCGAGATGCCCTGGCCTTGCCTCCTCGACGAGCGCGTACCCGTAACAGGAGTCGCCTTTGTGACGAACCGGGATCGCGCCGATCAGATACCCCTCGCGCGCGACGGTCTCGGCTGGTGCGAGCTCGATGACGCTCAGCTCATACGGCAGGCGGCGCCCGTAGACGAAGCGCATCCGCTCCATCAGCTCTTCCAGGCCGCGCGGCCCGTAGATGCTCAGCGGCTGCGTGCGCTCGCGCAGCGCGAACGACTTCAGCATTCCCGGCAGCCCCAGCCAGTGGTCGGCGTGGAAGTGCGTGATGAACACGGCATCGACGTCCGCCAGCCCGACCGATCGGATCAGCTGGCGCTGGGTCCCCTCGCCGCAGTCGAACAGGATCTGCTCGCCGCCGCGGCGCACCAGCACCGCGGGCAGCCCGCGGCGGGCACTGGGCACCGAACCGCCGGTGCCGGCGAAGAACAAGGACAGGTCCATGGTTCGCTACGGTAGCGACACGCCCGCGCCCGTAGCTCAGTGGATAGAGCGCCCGCCTCCGGAGCGGGAGGTCGCAAGTTCGAATCTTGCCGGGCGCGTATTTTGCGTTAGGTGCTCTTACAGCGGCAGGTGGGCGTGCCCTGGCAGTTTGCTCACGCACGTGTGGTAGACACGCTTGCCCTTCACCGTTCGCCCGTCGCGCCTGCGGGCGACGATCTCCACCGTGAAGGTGCCTTGCGGCAGCCCGACCAGGTTGATGGCGGCTGAGAGGTGCTTGCCCCTCAACGTCTTCTTGTCCTTGCCGTTGACCTTGACCACCGCCGAGACGAGCCCAAGTTGCTTGATGTTCTGGATGTGGATTTTGATGTCACGCTTGCTGGCGCACGCTTTCGGGGCTGCGGCTTTCAAGGCGAGCGCTCCCGGGGCGGACGTGGATGCTGCCTTTGGCAGTTCCGTGACCCAGGTCTTCGTGGCGCTGCCGCTGATCAGGCCGACCGATCCGGCGATCGAGTCCACCCCGACCTTCGCGCCCGTGTAGCAGAACGTCGCCTTGCCTTCGCTGCCGGCGAATACCGAGCCTTCGGCGGAGTTGGCGCCGCTGACCAGGAAGTCGACCCTCACGCCCGGAAGCGGATTGCCGTTCTGGCCGGTGACCACGGCCGTCACGCACTTTTCGGTGCCGACGAGAGCCGTTTCGGTGGCCGGTTCGAGCGTGACGTTCGTGACGCTCGCCACCGGCGCGAGCGACATGCCGCCGTAGTAGCTGTACGCGTTGAATGCGGCGAACCCATACGAGAACGCCCCGAACGGCTCGCCGTTACCTGTGATCACGTGGCTGCCCGGTGTGAGGTCGACCTGCGCACCCTCGAATTCGCTGGAGCCGATCGCATTGTATTCAGAGGCCGGCACGGGAGTGCCGTCGATCGCGACCAACCCCACGGCGCTCTTGGGCACAACAAGGTTGACATAGTTCGTGAAGACGGTTTCCGAGTTCACGGGAGTCGTGATCGTGTAGCTCGTCTCGAACTGCTGATACGGCGGGATGATCATCATGGACGGATCGCCGGTGGTGCCGTCGTAGGTGGAGCTGTTGGAGTACTGAGCGAGCTCGATCGGCTTGCTGGAGCTCCATTCCGACGCGCCTTCGACCTCCTGGGAATAGTGTTCGCCCGCGTTGAGCATGGCGACCACGGCACCGTTGAGCTTCACTTCGGTTTCGTTCTCGTCGGCCACCAGCTCGAAGTAATCGCCGTGCAAACGCATCTTCAACGGCTCAGTGAGGAACGAGGTCCCCCACGCATCGTCGGGGATGTTCTGTTCGACGACGTAGTCGCACGCGGCATAGTCGTTGTTCGGAATGTTGGCGCACTGCTCACCGCCGAACACAGACACCGGCGCGGTCGAGGTGATCTTGGTTCCGGTCAGGTCTTCGGGATTGGTGGTCGCCTGCAGCTGGTACTCCTGGCCCTGGTTGAGGGTCACCGTGTAGGGGACGCCGGCCGGCCTGGTGTCGCCTCCACCGCCGTTCACAGAGGGGGTGATCGTGACTTCCGTGTCGTTCTGGGTGGCCACGACCGAGAACTCGGAGTTGCCGCAACATCCGGAGCCGAACGCCAAGACTGTATAGCTGGTCCCGACCGCATTGACGGGCAACGCCGTATAGGCGTCTGTCGTGAACTCTTCGTCGTTGAGGCCATAGACGATCACCGGCGCCCCGGCGGTCACTTGGATCGCCTTTGCTTCGATGCCGTCGCTGGTCGCCATCTCGGCACCCTGGGGGAGCCTGACGGCGGTCACGCTGCCCGGCGTGACGGAGAAGCCTTCGCTGAAGGATTCGCCGGGAACCGAAACCGTGCCCGTCGTAGCCGTGCTGCCAGTGATGTAGAGCGTCAGCTCGGCGCCGCGGGCGTAGTTGGTCGGAAAGCCCAGCCAGAATTCCGTGCCGGCGTTGCTCAGCCCGGGCGATTCGGCCTGCGCCGCCGCGGGAAGCGCCACCAGAGCGATGCACGCCAGCAGCGCCAACACCCCCGGCCGGCTGACGTGTGCGGCTCGCGAGATCAAAGCTCTACATGGGACCTTCAACAACGCCGTCATAGCAACACCCCGTTCTGTGAAATGTACGGCACGCCTGGGAGGCTCAGCCATCCGTCCGCGCCCCCCTGCGGATCGGTCCGTACGTGCAATCGGCCGAATGGAGCGGCGCAGTATATATACCGATCTCCTACATATGTCGAGAAGCACGCCCGGAGCTCATGTGGATGAATGAAGTCGTGGTCTCGAGATCTCGGCCGGCAGCAGGAGCGACAATAGGCCGGCTGCGATCAGGAAGGCGGCCGATGTCCACAGGCACGCGGTGAGTCCGTGCCATTGGTAGAGCAGTCCTGAGAGGATCGTGCCGGCGAGGCGCCCGATGGCGTTGGCCATGTAGTAGAAGCCGACGCTCATGGCGACCTTGTCGTCCTCGGCGTAGGCGAGGATCAGATAGGAGTGCACGGCGGAGCTCATCGCGAACGCGATCCCGAACGGGATCAGCCCGCCGAGGATCACCACGGTCGGGTCGACGCCCGCGTTCAGGGCGCCGGCCATCGCCGCGGGGCACAGTGCCACCCCGAGCGCCAGCCAGACGGCGGTCCTGCCGTCGGGCTCGCCGCCTGAGCCGTGGCCACGGCGGCGCACCAAGCGCGGCGCGGCCGCCTGAACGGCGCCGTAGCCGATGACCCACACGGCGAGCAGGGTCCCGACCGCCCAGAAGCTCCAGCCCAGCTCGGAGTACAGGAAGAACGGCAGGCCGACGACGAACCACACGTCGCGGGCGGCGAACAGGAAGATGCGCGCCGCGGCGAGGATGTTGACCGCGCGGTTGTTGGAGAGCATCTTCGTGAACTTCGCGCTCTTGTCCGGGCGGCCGAGGTGTCCGTGCATCAAGCTCGAGGTGACCAGCAGGGCGATGAGGACGAACGCCGCGAGGACCAGCGCTGCGGTCTGGAATCCGAACAGCGTGAGCAGCGCGCCACCGAGGAAGAAGCCGACACCCTTCAGCGCGTTCTTCGATCCGGTCAGCATCGCGACCCAGCGATACAGCGAAGACTGGTCGTTTTCGGGCACGACGAGCTTGACGGCGCTCTTGGAGCTCATCTTGGTGAGGTCCTTGGCGATGCCCGAGAATGCTTGGGAGGCCATGACATAGGGCACGACCAGCAGCGACACGGGGGCGAGGCCCAGCATCAGGAGCGCCAGAACCTGCACCGCGAGCCCCATGAACAGCGTGATCTTCAGGCCCAGGCGAGCAGCGAGCCAGCCGCCGACGAGGTTCGTGACGATGCCCGCGATCTCGTACAGCACGAACAGCGAGGCGACCTGCAGCGGCGTGTAGCCAAGCTGGTCGAAGTAGAACAGGACGAGTGTCCGCGTCGCCCCGTCGACGAGCGTGTCCGCCCAGTACGCCCCGGTCACGAGGACGTAGTTGCGAAGGTCCCCTCCCCGTCCCGGTGCGGTGTCCGCGGCGGTCGTCACCGTGCCCCTAGGCATCGGCCGCCCTGGCGGAGCCCGCAATTCGCTCACCCGTCGCGGGGAGGCTTTCCGCGACGATACGGGCGAGCTCGACAAGGCGGTTGGCGTAGCCCCACTCGTTGTCATACCAGGCCAAGATCTTCACCTGGGTCTCGTCGGTGACCATCGTCGAGGGCGCGTCGACGATCCCCGAGCGCGGATCGTCCTTGAAGTCGACCGACACGAGCGGCCGGCGCTCATAACCGAGGATGCCCGCCAGCGTCCCGGCCGCCGCCGCCTCGAGCAGACCGCTGACCTCTTCGATCGTCGTGGGGCGGGACACCTCGAACACGCAGTCCGTCAGGGAGGCGTTGAGCAGCGGCACCCGCACGGCCAGGCCGTTCAGCCTGCCCTCCAGCTCGGGAAAGATCAGCCCGATGGCGGTTGCCGACCCGGTGGTAGTCGGGATCAGCGAGACGCTTGCGGCGCGCGCCCTGCGCAGGTCCTTGTGCGGGGCATCGACGATCGTCTGCGTGTTGGTCATGTCGTGCAGGGTCGTGATCTGTCCGTGGCGTATCCCGATCCCCTCGTTGATGACCTTGACCACGGGCGCAAGGCAGTTGGTCGTACATGAAGCGGCCGTCAGCAGATGGTGGCGCTGCGGCTCGTAAAGGTGGTCGTTGACCCCGACCACCACGTTCAGGGCGTCTTGCTTGACCGGCGCCGCGACGATCACCTTGCGCACCCCCTGCTCGAAGTAAGGGGCGAGGAGCTCCGGTGTGCGAAACCTGCCGGAGCACTCGAGCACGATCTCGACACCGAGCTCGCCCCACGGCACATCCCCAGGCTCAGCGGCACGGCTATAACCAAGCTCTGTTCCATTGACCGTCAGCACATCCCCGTCGCCATGCACGTCCTCTGACCAGCGCCCGTGGATCGAGTCGAACGTCAGCAGATGGGCAGCGGTGCTCACCTCGCCGCTCAGCTCGTTGATATGCGTGAACGCAAGCTCCGGCCAACCCCACGCGGCACGCAGCGCGAGCCGACCCATCCGGCCAAAGCCATTGATGCCGACGCGTGCAACCGCGTCCGGTTCGGCGCCGGGTGCGTTGTCAGTGTTCACGGCGCGGATCGTATTACATTGACGTCCGTGAGTGTTATTGATATAAGTAGATCGATGTCCGTCGATCTGGAGCTGTCCCCCAAGCAGAAGCGAGCGACCGGGGAGCGCTGCTGCGAGCCCGTCGTCTACCCGGACGTGGCGCGCGAGAGCGCACTGCGGATGGCCGAGGTGGCCAAGGCCCTCGGCGACCCCATCCGCCTGCAACTGGTCGATGTCCTGCACAAACATGCCGGCAAGGTGTGCGTATGTGAGCTCGTGCCGCTGTTCGAGATCTCTCAGCCCACGCTGTCCCATCACCTGAAGAAGCTCCGCGACGCCGGGATCGTGGACTCCGAGCGACAGGGGCTGTGGGCCTATTACTACGTCATCCCCGACGCCCTGAAGGAGCTGTCCGCATGGCTGACATGACTCCAATTGACGCGGGCCAGCGTATGTCGCGACCCCGAGCAGCCGTCAACATGCTCATCTAAAGCATCTAAAGCATCTAAAGCTGGATTTGCTTTGGCGTGACGCTACCTCTCGGCCGCGGCCGGGCTGAGCGCGACCGGCGCGGAGGCGCCCAGCACCGTCCCGCCCGCGCCAAGTGCCTGCAGGGCGAGGTAGCGCGGCGCGCTCGAGAGCGCGATCGCCGTCTCAAAGCCCGTGCGCGGCGCGGCGGCAACGAAGGTGAGCGCGTGCGGGCTCGCCCCGGCCAGCAGCCGCCATCCCGTCACCGCGGTCGCTCCGTTCCAGCTGGCGTAGGCGACGAGGCCCCCATGGGAGCGAGCGCGGACCGCGATGGCCGGCGGCCCAGTCGGCTCGCCCGACCAGGGGAACTTGAGCGCCGTATAGGACTGGTAGGTCGCTGGCAAGTGGGCGTCGAGGAGCATCTGCCCTGAAGGGGAGAGTTCCGAGAAGAACGGTTCCTGGCCCCAGCCGACGAACCAGCCGCCGCCGGGCAGCGGCTGGAAGTCTCCCTGGCTGGCCGCCAGCAGCGGGGTCGGGTGCAGGAAGCTCGACACAAGCGTGGCCGTCATCGTCTGCTTGTCGAGCGCGAGCACGATCACGCGCGACTGCGAGTGCACTTGCGGCGTGCCGCCGTTGTCGAAGAACGAGATCGTGCCGTCGGGCTCTTCGCGGGCGTCGTGCTGCCAGGCGGGGCTCGCGCCCGGCCCCATCTGAAAACTCGACTGCTTGCCGCCCAGGCGCCAGACGATCTGGCCGGTGCGGGCGTCGACGTCGTAGGCGGCCCATGTGTTGCGCGAGTCCACGAGTAGGTCTTCGCCGTGTTCAGAGACGGCGTTGATGTGGAAGTAGTCCCACGGAGACAGGAGCGTGCCGCCCTGGCCCACGGGCATGTAGGAGTCGGTCAGCGCGACGTGGTCGAGCGCGTGCCATTCGTAGCGGACGAGTCCCGTCTTCAGGTCGATCTCCTGAAACAGGGTGTCGGCGACGGCGCCGTCGGCGGGGCCGCCGTAGGCGCCGAGGTTGCAGCGGATCGCGTCATATACGGTGAACAGCGCCGTGCCGGCCGGCGTGATTTCGAACGCGTGCAGGTCGGGCTGGTAGCCGTTGCCGGCGCGCACGATCGCGATGTCCTGGTAGGAGCTGTCGGCGATCACGACCCCGGCGTCGCGCCGGCCGCCGGCCACGAGCGGGTCCTGCCACCACGTCAGGACCGGCCGGCCTTCGTATTCCTGCACGCGCAGGTCCGCCGCCCGCTCTCCGGCGGGGATCGGCTTGAACCAGATCAGCCCGCCGGCGCCGTCCAGGATCATCGGGCCGTACTGGCCCGGCCCGGCGTATGGCGCCAGGAAGATGTCCCCAGGCGTGTGTACGCCCGAGCTGGCGCTGACCGTGACGGTCGGCGGCTGCAGGTCCGGACGCGAGACGAAGTGCTGCAGTTCGCTCGGCTTGGCCGGCGGCGGCGGGGGCGGCGGCGTCTCCAGCGAGCGACTCACGGCATCGACCTCGGCGACGGTGAAGCGCCAGGCGAAGGGCGTCGTGGTGGCGCCCTGGCGCAGAACGGCGTGCACGGTCACGACCTCCCCTTCGGAGAACGGCTTGCTCGCAAGAAAGCTCGCTCCGTCGCCCTGCGAGTAGGCGGCGAGCCGGCCGGAGTGGGCGCCGCTGCGCGATCCAACGACGACGACGCCCGAGATGTCGGCGGCGGGGACGCCGAGGAAGCTGATCTGGGTGAGGTGTGAGGCGTCCATCGAGTCGGGCGCCGGCGAGACGGTCACCGCGCCGTCGGCGAGCGCCGCGGAGACGTTCAGCGTCCGCGGCACGCAGCTGGGCGCGGTCATACCCGCGTCCGCGCGCCCCGGCGCAAGAGCCACTCCCAGCAGCGCCACCGTGCCGACCAGCAGGGCGCGCACCGGCGGCACGCAAGCACGATCACATGTCACTGGACTCAACCGGCGGGGAGCCTAACCAGAATGCCGCCGACGTGCGCCGGTCGGCGCGCTACCCTGGATCTATGCTCACACAGGCAGATCGCGCGGCCGAGCGGCGCCAAGCAAAACTCCAGGACATCCGCCAGCAGGTGCAGGACGGTTTACTCACGATTCGCCAGATGACGCCCGAGGAGCGCAAGCGCTACCCGCCGCGCCCCTCGAGCGGGCGGCGCTCCTCGCGCTCCTCGACAGGACGCCGCCGCTGACGCGCGGCTGCACGGATCGGGCACATCTCGCCCGCCTCGCCGCAGCGAGATCGAATGACCGGGCCCACCCTGTGCCCACGTCCCACCCAGTGCCCACGTAGTCAGGCCGCGCGCGTGTTCTTCGGCGGCCCGCCGGAGCGGCGAGACATGCGCTTGGAGCTCCACCAGCACCAGCCGCCGACGGCCAGGACAGGCACGACGTACAGCATCGAGATATACCAATGCATCAGGCAGGCCAGCGAGACCATCTCCCGGAAAGCTAGCACGCCCTCACCACGCTTCCTGCGTCGGCGCCTGCGGCCCGCCGGCGCCCCGGTCACGGTCATCGGGCCCGCCGGCGCCATCTGCACCGCCATTGCCCGAACCCTCCCCCGCCGCGGAGCGCGCGCGGCGGCGGCGCACGAACCACACGAACAGCAGGCCGAGCAGGACGATCGCCACGCCGAGCACGATCACTGCCGTGGGCGCGCTCGAGCTCTCGGGCGTCCAGAACAGCTGTCCGTCGATCTCGCCCCGCTGCGTTCCGACCTGGATCGGGACCTGCCAGTCGAAGATCAGCGTGCGCTTGCTCGTGTTCCTGACCTTCGCCGGCGGGATCGGCGACATCCAGTGGATGCGGTGATCGTGCCATTCGAATTGACCGGTGCGATCTGCCACGACCCAGTGCGGCGTTGCGTGCGAGCTGGCCGATGGGGGTACGGTCACGTTGGCGTAGAAGCTCTGGTTCAGGTAGTAGGCGGGCGAGCTGGTGTTGACTTGCACCGTGCCGTCGGCCTGCACGCGCGCGTAGGGTTCGCCTTCGTAGCCGTACACGGTGACCGTCTTGCCCGTGTGGTTCATAAGCACCAGCCGGTCGGCGAACTCGAGCACTTCCAGGCTCAGCCCGGGCACGCTCGGCGTGACGCTCGTGATGTTCGAGCGGTAGTCGTAGTTGCTGCCCTGATCGTTGATCGGGTTGCCGCTCTCGGTGGTGAGCTGGGTGAGATTGGGCTGAGTCGCGCTCTGGTCCTGGGCAGCCACAGGTGCCGCCTGCACGAGCGCAGCGGCCGCTGCGAGCGTCGCGACAGAGAGGCGAGGAGCGGGGAATCGTCTTGGCCTGCGGCGGGCACGCATGTGCGCCAAACCCTACAAGCCCAGGCTCATCCTCCGGCCCGGCGCGCAAGCCCGCGCTAGGTCCCGACGGCCGACAGCAGCCACAGGCCGAAGCTGGTGAACGCGACCATCACCGCGAGCATCCAGTACTGCGAGCGCACGGCGTCTTCGACGTCGTCGTACATGGCCAGCGCGCGGTCGTGCGCGAGCGCCAGCCCGCCCACGTGGCCGGTCAAGAGCGCCGCCACCTGCACGTACCAGATCGCCGCGAACGAGATGATGCTGTAGTCGATCTGATAGCTGCTGGTCCCGAACAGGTTCGCCCCGTTGCCGAGCGGGTCCGAAGCGAGATAGCCGATCGCCTGGCCCTGCCAGATCAGCAGCGAGAAGTAATGCGCCAGCACGTACGCGAACCCGATCGGCACGAGCGTGTGCGCGAAGGAGTGCGTCAGCCGGGAGGTGTCATAGCGCGTGCTGACGCTATGCACCCCGGCGATCCCGAGCCGGTAGACACCAGCGATCAGCCCCAGGCAGAACAGCATCCCGACGGAGTAGGCAAGCTCCAAGGCGGGCGTCTGGTTGAAGCCGAGATCGGCGAACAGGCTCTGCAGGCTCGGCTCGAGGTTGCGCCAGACGCCGCCGTTGCTGAACCCGTCGAACGTCGTCGTGCCGATGATCGTGCAGATCAGCGCGACCGTGCCGGGGCGGATCTCAAGGCCGGTGATCCCGCTCAGCGGGCGGCGCAGGCAGATCATGCCGTCCTCGTCGCGGAAGATGGCAGACAGCCGCGAGAACAGGTTGCAGTAGGTGGCGAACCCGTCGGCGCGCCCGCCCCACTGCTCGATCCCGAACAGCATCATCCCGGCTAGCGCGAGCGAGAAGTACGCCAGCGAGAGCACCGCCAGCGTCGCCGGATGGTCGCGGTCGGCGGGGACGTAGATCAGCTCCAGCCACGCGAAGGCGACGATCGTCGCGACCGACGGCCACATTCCCAGCCACTGCGGATAGCGCAGCGGCGGCTCACTGCGCCCGCCCCCGCGGATCGCGCGCAGCGAGCGCGCTCAGCACGCGCGCGCACGTCCGCCACGGACTGAGCGCGCGGAAGACATCGCCGAACAGGACGCTTGCCAGCGGGGTGCCGACCCAGAAGACGACGTAGATGAACGTCACCGAGAAGTTCGCCTGCGTCACCTGTGCGCCGGCGAAACCGCTGTACACGACCAGCGCGAACAACCCCACCCCGACCAAGCAGGCAAGCCATTCCAGGACGGCCGGCAGGCGCACGAGTGCCCGCCGGTGCTGCTCCTGCAGCTGCGGCGTCATCCACAGTGTCGAGAGCGCCACGAACGACACCACCAGCACGATCGCCGCCGTCCAGCTGAACAGCCAAACCGGAATCGGCAGGTCCGCCCGCCCGACGATCCCATGCGCCTGGGCGCTCGCCGGTATGGCCAGCGCCGCGATGATCAAGCCGCCGAGCAGCAGCGGCAGCTTGCGGGCGCGGGAGCTGACTCTCATGCCCGGCGCAGTCTACGGCCCGGCCTCGATCCGGGCGCAAGCCGAACCGGTGAAGTGAGGCGTCCGTCGGGGTGTTCGCTGCCCTCTCCGGGCTTTGCCCTGAGCGAAGCGACTTGCCCTGAACCCGTACCCTCCAGCAAGAGATGATCGTGGCACCCATCGCCGTATCGACCGAGATCCAGGCCGCCTTCCAGCTCGGGCCGCTGGCGATCCTGGGGCTGCTCTACGCCCAGCGCGTGCGCACCCTCGCCTACGAGGGCCGCACCCCGTGCCCGGCTGGCGCCAGGCGTGCTTCTACTCGGGGTTTGTGGTGATCGCGCTCGCCCTGACCTCGCTCGGCCGCATCAGCCAGGATCTGCTGTTCGTGCACATGGTCGAGCATCTGCTGCTCGGCGACATCGCGGCGCTGCTGATCGTGCTCGGCCTGACCGGCCCGCTGATCGCGCCGATATTGCGCATCGGCTTCTTCGACCGCCTGCGCGTCCTCGCCAATCCGCTGATCGCCTTTCCGCTGTGGACGATCGACCTGTACATGTGGCACCTGCCCGTCTTCTACGAAGCGGCGCTGCGTCACGCGGGCGTGCATGCGCTCGAGCACGCGATGTTCCTGGGGTTCGGGATCAACATGTGGATGTGCCTGTTCGGCCCGCTGCCGATGCCGAGCTGGTTCGGCAACCTCGGCAAGCTCATCTACATCATCGCCGTGCGCCTCGCCGGCACGATCCTCGGCAACATCTTCCTGTGGTCGGGCACCGTCTTCTACCCGTACTACATCCACGGCGACGCGCTCTACCACATCTCTCCGATCGCCGATCAGAACATCGCCGGGGCGGTCATGATGGTCGAGGAGTCGCTGCTCACCCTCGGCCTGTTCTGCTGGCTGTTCCTGCGCACCGCCCGCGAGGGCGAGGAGCGCCAGGAGCTGCTGGACTTCGCGCGGGCGCAGGGCCTCGATCTGACCGACGCCCGCGCCGCGCGCGCGGTCGCGGCCGGGCGCGGAGCGGAGCTGCGCCGGCGCCTTGAGAGCCGTGCCGAGGCCCCCGAGCGTTGAGAGCCCTCAAAGCACGACGCCCCGTCGTGCTGCGAGCGAGCTAGGATTCGAGCATGTGTGTCGGCTGTGTGATGTGTGCCGCCTCGGCCGCGACCGGCTTTCGGACGTGGATGCAGACCCACCACTTCGGCTGGTTGACCCCGCGCCGCATGCGCGCGCTGACGATCGCCGTGATGTCCGGCGCGGCGATCTTCTCGACGATCGGCTTCAGCGGCGCCACGCCGGCTACGGCCCACCGCGCCCCGTCCACCGCCACGGCACACACCGTTCCAGCACATCATCAAATCGCTGAGGTCCACACCGCGCCCCAGGGCGTCGCAGGCCAAGCTGGCCAAGGACGCAGGGAGCGTGGCGTACTGCCCGCGCGCGAGCGACTGAGGACGCAGCATCGCGCCGCGCCTGCGGCGTCCTGGGCTAGCCGCCCGCGACCGCGGGCAAGATCGTCAGCTCCGAGCCGTCCGCGACCGGCGTCTGCAGACCGTCCAGGAAGCGGATGTCTTCACCGGCGATGTACACGTTCACGAACCGCCGCAGCGAGCCGTCCTCGTCGCTGAGGCGCTCGCGCAACTCGCCGTGCAGCGCATACAGCCCGTCCAGCACTTCCCCGACGGTCGCGCCATCGACCTCGGCTTCGGTCTCGCCGCCAGCCGCGGATCGCAGCTGCGTGGGGATTTTGACGACCACCGCCATCAGGCCGTCACCGCCTCGGGCACTCGAGCCTCAAAGGCCTCGACGGTCGGGGCGATCCGGTGCGTCTGAAACGTGCCGCGCACCGCGTCGAGCGTCTTCAGGCCATCGCCGGTGATCGCCAGCACGACGCGCTCGTCTGGGTCGATGTCACCGCGCTGGGCGAGCTTTGCGAGCACCGCGACGCTCACGCCGCCGGCGGTCTCGGTGAAAATGCCCGTGCTCTGCGCGAGCAGGGCGATCCCTGCCTGATCTCCTCGTCGCTGACGGCGTCCACCGAGCCGCCGGTCTCGCGCGCCAGCTCCAAAGCATACGGACCGTCGGCGGGGTTGCCGATCGCCAGCGACTTGGCGATCGTGCTCGGCTTGACCGGCCTGCACACGTCGTGGCCGGCGGCGAACGCGCTCGCCACGGGCGCGCAGCCCTCGGCCTGCGCGCCGTTCATCTTCGGCAGCTCGCCATCCAGCAGGCCGATCTCGCGCCACTCCGCAAAGCCTCTGCCGATCTTGCAGAACAGCGACCCCGAGGCGATCGGCGCGACGATGCGGTCGGGCAGCTCGAAGCCAAGCTGCTCGGCGATCTCAAACGCCAGCGTCTTGGAGCCCTCCGCGTAGTACGGGCGCAGGTTCACGTTCACGAACGCCCACTCGCGCTCGGCGCACAGCTCGGTGCAGAGACGGTTGACGTCGTCGTAGTTGCCTTCCACCGCGACCAGTCTCGTCCCGTACACGCCCGTCGCGAGCACCTTCTGCTCCTCCAGGTCGGCCGGGATGAATACGTAGGACTCAAGGCCCAGAGCCGCTCCGTGCGCCGCCACCGAGTTGGCGAGGTTGCCCGTCGATGCGCACGCGATCGTCTGAAAGCCCAGCTCCCGCGCGCGCGCCGTGGCCACGGACACGACGCGGTCCTTGAACGAGTGGGTCGGGTTGGCCGCGTCGTTCTTGACCCACACCTCGCGCAACCCCAGCCGCTGCGCCAGCCGGTCGGCGCGGATCAGCGGCGTGCATCCCGCCGGCAGTCCCACGCGCGAGGCGAGACGGCCCGAGGGCCCGGGAGGGCCGTCACAGAGCGGCAGGAAGTCTGCGTAGCGCCAGATGTTCTGCGGTCCCGCCTGGATCCGCCGGCGCAGCTCGTCGGTGTCGCCGCCGGCCAGCCGGCTGTGATCGTAAGCCACCTCCAGCGGCCCGAAGCAGCGCTCGCATACGTACAGCGCCTCCAGCGGATACTCGGACTTGCACTCCTTGCACTGCAGATGGGTGACAGCCATATTGGGGCTCCTTTTGAAGACCTTCGCCAGTTCAACGGTGTGGCGAAGAGCAAGAAGCCCGCCACACATCTTCTGGAATTGGCACCTTCCCGTCGTCAGACGGTGGTTGCCGGGGCTTCGTCGGGCCAGTCCCTCCACCCCTCTTGATGTGTCCTGCTATGCAGCGCGAAAGTTTAGCAAGCGTGCGGACGCTTGTGCTGCGACCTGCGCGGCGCTCGGTGTGGAGCTTCGCGCAGGTAACGCTTGGGCATGCCCGGTGTAGGGCGCTTCAGATGAGCGCGACGACCACGACCCTCCGCGAGCGGGCCCCCACGCGCAGCGAGCTCACGCCGCGCCCGAGCGACGCGGCCACCGACTTCGAGCCCGACGCTACGAGGGTCAAGCGGCGCATGTTGATCGTCGTCAACCCGTACGCGACGACTGTCTCCGACCGGCTGCGCCAGCTCGTGGTCTACGCCCTGCAGGGCCGGTTCGAGGTCGATGCGGTCGACACCGAGGCTCGCGGGCACGCGACCGAGCTCTGCCGCGAGGCCGCGCACGAGGGCTACGACGTGGTCGTTGCCTTCGGCGGCGACGGAACCGTCAACGAAGCCGTCAACGGATTGATGGGATCGCCGGCGGGCTTCTCCGCCACGCCGCTGAGCTGCCTGCCCGGCGGCTCGGCGAACGTGTTCGCCAAGATGCTCGGCATCCCCGGCGAGCTCGTCGACGCGACCGAGCACCTGCTCGCGCTCGCCGACGACTGGCGCCCGCGCCGCGTGGATCTCGGTCTGGTCAGCGCCGCCAACGCCGAGGGTGTCCTTGCCGAGAGCCGCTGCTTCACCTTCGCCTCCGGCCTCGGCGTCGACGCCAGCGTGGTCGAGCTGGTCGACTCAAACCCCCGCCTGAAGGCCCGCCTCGGGGCCTACTACTTCACGTGGGTGGCACTGCGCACGTTCACCCGCCGCTATCTCATCAGGCCCCCGCGCATGGAGGTGCTCGCGGGCGATGAGGCGCTCCCGGGCGTCACGGCGATTGTTCAGAACGGCTCACCGTTCACCTACTTCCAGAACCGCCCGATCGAGATCGCCGATGGCACAACGCTTGACTCGGGCACGCTGTGCGGCTGCGTGCTGCACCGCGCCACGCCCCTGTCGATGCCCTCGCTCGGCTTGCGCGCGTTCTCCGCTCACGCGCGCGTCAGCCGCCACCGTCAGGTCACGGACCTGTCCGAGCTGACCGAGCTGACCGTGCGCTCAACCGACGAGCGCCCCTTGCCGCTGCAGGTCGACGGCGACTATCTCGGCGAGGTCTGCCAGGCGCGCTACTCGATCCTGCCGGGCGCCCTGAACGTCGTCGCGTAGCTGCGCTCCCCATGCCCCGTGCGGCGGTCGGTCTCGGGATGCATGATCCGGCCCGCTCATGACGCTCCGAGAGCGTTGCGCGCGCCGGGGGCGCCTCGCTTCGTGAGGGCTGCATCGCTACGCCGCGGCGCCGCCCGGAGTGACCCGGTAGGCGTCGAACACCGACTCGATGTTACGCAGGCGCGTGATCGCGCCCTTCAGCGTGTGGGTGTCGGCGACCTCGACCACGAACCGGTTCTTGACCATCGGCGGGCTCGACAGGCAGCGCGCCTCGAGGATGTTCGCGCCCGACTCGCTGAACACGCGCGAGAGATCCTCGAGCAGGCGGTGGCGGTCCCACGCGTCGATCTGGATCTCGACCACGAACGCCGTGCTGCGCTCTCCTTCCCAGGAGACGCTCGTAAACCGCTCGGGGTCGCGCGCGAGGATCACCGCGTTCGGGCAATCCTCGCGGTGGATCGTGATTCCCCGCCCGAGCGAGATGTAGCCGACGATCTCATCACCCGGCACCGGGTGACAGCACTTGGCCAGGCGCAGCATCACGTCCTGCACGCCCTCCACCTTGATCCCGTACTGCCCCGATGACTTCGTCGGGCGCCGGCGCGGGCGCCCGACCCGCAAGAGCTCCGCGCCGGTGGCGTCACCGTCGGCGGCCTCGCCCTGCTTCAGGCGCTGCATCACCTTGTTTACGACGACCTTCGGCGAAACCTTCGCCGCGCCGAGCGCGATGTAGAAGTCGTCAGCCTTGCGGTAGCCGACCTCGCGGATCACGTCCGCCAAGAAGCGCCGAGCCGGTGATCTTCTGTGCGGGCAGGCCCTGCTTGCGCAGGTGCTCCTGCAGCAGATCGCGCCCGGTGTGCTCGGTGTCCTGGCGAGACTCCGCCTTGAACCACGCCTTGATCTTGTTGCGCGCGCGTGTGGTCTTGACCATCGCCAGCCAGTCGCGCGAGGGTCCGCGCTCGCGCTTGGCCGTGAGGATCTCGACGATGTCTCCGGATCTCAGCTCGCAGTGCAGCGGCACGATCTTGCCGTTCACGCGCGCGCCCACGCAGCGGTGGCCGATCTCGGTGTGGACCTCATATGCGAAGTCCAGCGGCGTCGCGCCCGCGGCCAGCGACTTGACTTCTCCCTTGGGCGTGAACACGTACACCTCGTCCTCGAACAGGTCGGTGCGCAGCGTGTCCATGAACTCCTGGGGGTCTGAAAGCTCCTTCTGCCAGTCGAGCATCGAGCGCAGCCACTGCAGCTTCGCGTCCTCGGGCGAGCCCGCCCCGCCATCGCGACTCGCCCGCTCGGAGCCGGGCAGGTGCTTGTACATCCAGTGGGCCGCGACCCCGAACTCCGCCATCTCGTGCATCTCCTGCGTGCGGATCTGGATCTCGAGCGGCCGGCCCTCGGGCCCGATCACGGTCGTGTGCAGCGACTGGTACATGTTGAACTTGGGCATCGCGATGAAGTCCTTGAACCGTCCGGGCAGCGGCTTCCACAGCGAGTGGATCGCACCGACCGTCCCGTAGCAGTCCTTGACGGAGTCCACGATCACCCGCATCGCGGTGAGGTCGTAGATCTCATTGAACTCGCGGCCCTTTTTGGTCATCTTCGAGTAGATCGAGTAGAAGTGCTTGGCCCGTCCGGCGATCTGCGCCTCGATCCCCAGCTGCGTGAGCTCGCGTGTCAGATACTCGCCCGCTTCGCCCACATAACGCTCGCGCTCGTCGCGCTGCTGGGCGACGAGGCCCTTGATCTCCTGATACTTGCGCGGGTGCAGCGTCGCGAACGCGAGATCCTCGAGCTCCCACTTGATCGCGTGGATGCCCAGGCGATGCGCCAGCGGCGCGTAGATCTCGAGCGTCTCGCGCGCCTTCTCCATCTGCTTCTGCTTGCCCATCGCGTCGATCGTGCGCATGTTGTGCAGCCTGTCGGCGAGCTTGATCAGGATGACCCGCACGTCCGTGGCCATCGCGACCATCATCTTGCGGTAGTTCTCCGCCTGCGCCTCATCGCGCGACTGGAAGGTGATGCCCGTCAGCTTCGTCACCCCGTCAACAATCTGCGGAGATCTCCTCGCCGAAGCGCTCTGAGACCTCCTCGATCGAGGCCGAGGTGTCCTCCACGGTGTCGTGCAGCAGCGCCGCGCACAGCGTCTCGGTGTCCAGGCGCATGCCCGCGCAGATGCGCGCCACACCGACCGGATGCACGATGAAGTCCTCACCCGACTTGCGTCGCTGCGCGGCGTGATGCTCGCAGGCGAACACGAACGCGTCCTGCACGCGCTCACGGTCGATCTCCACGGCCGAATCCGCGGCGTGCTCGGAGACGATCGCGAACAGATCGCCCAGCAGCCGGCGCTCCAGCTCGTTCAGGTCAAGGCGAGCTCCGGCCGCGGTGGCGACCCTCCGATCCTGCGCGCGGACGTTCCCGTCGGGGCCCGGCGTCTGCTCCAGCGTTCCAGCCGCGGCGACCGGTTCGTGCACCCCGACCATAGGTGTGCTGGTGGGATCCTCGGATGTCGCCATACTCACAGGTTAGGGGACCGTGCGCCCAGATTGAAGACTTCAGCCGAACAGCACGAGCTCCTGCGAGTCAGCCTCCGTCGCGGGCGCCTCGCGCGGTGGGGAAGCGCGAGCTGACCGGCGATCCTCGATCCGTGGGGCGCCGGCCGCGCGCGCATGGCCCAGCACCAGCCGCGGCTCGCTGACGCCGTTGTACTCGTTGACCTCCAGCACGAACGTCGCCTGCGCCGGCTCGCCCTCAGCCACTCCCAGGCGTCCGCCGGTGTTGAACGCGACGGCCCGCGCCCGCGCCCCGCGCGAGCGCACGGTGAAGCGCGCGTGCTTGCCTTCGCCCATCGCTCGCACGTCGGCGAACGTCACATCCTCAACAAGCAGCGACACGGGTGGATTGCCCTGGCCGAACGGCGCCAGCACCTGAAGCTCCTCCGCCAGCGCCATCCCCAGCTCCGAGCCGTCCACGACCGCATCTACGCGCACCGCCGGCGCGGTGTCCTCGGCGCCGAGCACGCTGGACGCGTAGGAGTCCAGCGCGGCCGCGAACCCGGGTATGCGCTCGCGCTCGACCTCCAGGCCCGCCGCGGCGCGATGGCCGCCGTAGCGGCTCAGGTGCTCGCCGCACGCGGTCAGTCCCGCCAGCAGGTCGAAGGACTCGCAGCCGCTGCGTCCCGATCCCCGGCCGCGATGCCCGTCCAGCGCGATCAGCACGACCGGGCGGTTATGGGTCTCGGCCAGGCGCGAGGCGACGATGCCGATCACACCGACGTGCCAGCCTTCGCCGGCGAGCACGAGCGCACGAGGCTCGGCTCCATCCCCGAGCGCCGCGATCTGCGCTTCTGCCTGCAACCTGATCGTCCGCTCGGTGACGCGGCGCTCGTGATTGACCCTGTCGAGCTCCCGCGCGACCTGCGTCGCGCGCGCGAGATCCTCGGTCAGAACCAGCTCGAGCCCGGCGTCAGCGCGATACAGCCGCCCGGCGGCGTTCAGCCGAGGCGCCAGCCCAAACGCCACCGAGCGCTCGTCCACCCGGGAGGGGTCCACGCGCGCGACCGCCATCAGCGCACGCAATCCCGGCTTGGCGGTGCCCGCCAGCGCACACAGCCCCCGTCGCACGAGCGTGCGGTTCTCGCCGAGCAGCGGAACGACATCCGCGATCGTCGCGAGCGCCACCAGATCGAGATCGTCCTCAGGCGCGCCCGGAGCCCGTCCGGCGCCCGCCGCGCTCTCGCTCGCGCGAACATGCGGGCAGGCGTCCCGCAGACCCTGAGCCAGCTTGTAGGCAACCGCCGTGGCGCACAGCTGCGCATACGGATACCCGCATACGACCGGGTGCACGATCGGCGCATCCGGCAGCACGCCGTCCGAGCGCACGCTGTGGTGGTCTGAGACGACCACGTCCATGCCCAGCTCCCGTGCGCCCGCGACCTCCTCGACCGCGGTGATCGCGCAGTCCACCGTGACAAGCAGCTTCGTCCCCCGCGCAGCAAGTCGCCTGAGAGTGTTCATACTCAGCCCGTACCCGTCGCCCGCGCGGTCGGGCAGATACCAGTCGACGTCCGCCCCCAGCCGCCCCAGCGCGCGCACCAGCACCGCCGTCGAGCACACTCCGTCGACGTCGTAATCCCCGTGCACGGTGATCCGCGTCCCGTCCTGCACATGCCTGCAAATCGTCGCGATGGCCTTCTCGATGCCCGCAAACGCGGTGTAGGGATGCTCCTCCTCAGCCGCCATGAACGCCCGTGCGCGGGCCGGCTCGGCCAGGCCGCGGCGCACCAGCACCTGCGCGAGCGGCCCGCTGATGCCAAGCTCATGCCGCAGACGCTGCACCCCCGCCGGCTCACACTGCGCGATCTGAAAGCGAGGCTCCCCCACCCCCCAAACCTACGGGCGGCGCTGGACGGAACCGCGAGGCTCGGGGGAAACCGTGCTCAGGCGCTGGGCCGACCGGGATGCATCCGTTCGCGGCGCATCCCCTCGATGTACACGGCGGCGATGCCGATCAGCGCGCCCGGGACCGCGTACAGCACCACGGCGATGTCCGTGGCCTTCTGCCCCGGCACCTTCAACGCCCCGACTTTCGCGCCGTAGATGACCAGGCCGATCACGATCGCCCCGACCAGGGACCCGACGAACGCGCCGACGATCCCGCCCCAGAAGCGGTCGGGCAGGAAGATCGTGAAGTGCCAGATCGCCAGGCCCATCATCACCCAACCGAGCATGCCCATCAGCGCGACCTCCCGTGCCGTTTGTTGCGCCCCCGCCTGCGAGGCTTCTCGCGCGGCTTGGGGGCTTGCTTGAGCACCAGATCCTCCGGGGTCAGGTCCGCCGCCGGGTCGCGCTCGGGCGCCGCCTCGCCGCTGACATCCTGCGCCACGCCGTCACCCTGGCCGTTCGGCGCCGCGCCGCCTGCATCGGAAGCCCCCGGCGGCGCCCCCGCGCGCTGGGCCACGCCCGCGCGGCTGCGCCTTGCGGGCCTGTCGGGCGTGGGCGTCTCGTCCGGCTCGTGCGGCTCGCCCTTCGGCCGCACGCCGTCGATGTCGAGGTCTCGCACCAGTTCCTGAAACTCGCCGCGCGAGATCTGCTCGCCCGGCTCCTCCGTGGAGATCAGGCTGCCGCTGCGCGTGCGCTTGCGCTGCTGCGCGGGCTCCACGTCCACGGGCGCGCCACCGACCGCGGTCGCGTACGCGGGCACGGCGCCCAGTTCGCGCACGATCCGCGCGCGCCGTGCGCGATAGGCGCTCTCGCGCTCCTTCCAGTGCGTGAGCACCGGCGAGGCGATGAAGATCGAGGAGTACGCGCCCGAGGCGATCCCGACCATCAGCGCGAACGCGAAGTCCTTGAGCGTCGCGCCGCCGAACAAGAGCAGCGAGATCACCGGCAGCAGCGTGCAGAAGCTCGTCGCCAGCGATCTGGTCAGCACCTCGGACATCGAGCGGTTGACGATCTGCGAGAACGCCGCGCGCGGCATGCGCGGCACGTTCTCGCGCACGCGGTCGAACACGATGATCGTGTCGTACAGCGAGTACCCGAGGATCGTCAGCAGCGCCGCGACGGTCGCCGAGGTCACTTCCCGGCCGGTGAGGGCGTAGATGCCCGAGGTGATCAGCAGGTCGTGCATCAGCGCGATGAGGACGGGAATCGCGTACTTCCACTCGAAGCGCAGCGCGATGTACGCCGAGATCACAAGCAGCGAGGCGATGATCGCGATGATCGCGCTGTTGGCGATCGTTTTTCCGAAAGTCGGCCCGATCGAGGTGCTCGAGAAGTCCTTCGTTCCCGGCGAGCTCGGCCCGTTGCCGAACTTGGCGTCGAGCGCGTCCTTGACTTCGTGGACCGCCGTCGGTTTCAGTTTCTCGGTGGAGATCTGATATCCGCTGCCCCCCACGCCCTTGCTCGAGTACTTCTGGACCTGCGCGCTGGGGTAACCCTCTGCGCTCATCACGGCGCTCACCTGCGCCGATGTGACCGGCTTGACGAACGCCGTCTGGATACGCGTCCCGGACTTGAAGTCGATGCCGAAGTTCAGCCCCTTGCCGCCGATCGCCAGCGCGCCGATCAAGAGGATCGTGCCCGACAGCGAGAAGAACCACTTCGACGCGCCCATGAAGTCGAACGTCCACGCCCGCTTGGGCTTGCCCGCGCCGAGCGCCGCGGGATGGCTCACGAGTCGCGAGCGCCCCATCGCGCCGAGGGCGGCGCGCGTGGCGAGCACAGCCGTGAACAGCGACACGAGCGTGCCGATCCCCAGCATGAACGCGAATCCCTTGACTTCCGCGGTGGCCAGCGCGAACAGGATGAACGCGGTCATGAACGTCACGACGTTGGCGTCGACGATCGCCGCGAACCCGCGGGTGTATCCCGTCGCGATCCCCGACACGATCGAGCGGCCGCCCCTGATCTCCTCCTTGACGCGCTCGAAGATCACGATGTTCGCGTCCGCGCACACGCCGATCGTCAGGATCAGCCCGGCGATCCCCGGCAGCGTCAGCGTGATCGGGATCAGCTTGATCAAAGCGAACAGATAGGTCCCGTACACGATCAGCCCGCCGACCGCGATCGCGCCCAGCACTCGGTAGAACAGCAGCAAAAACAGGCACACCACCGCGAACCCGATGATCCCCGCGACAAGGCTCTGGCTCAGCGCCGTTTTGCCGAGCGTCGCCGAGACCTGCGAGTTGGAGATCAATTCCAGGCGGATCGGCAGCGCGCCCGACTGCAGCTCGTCGGCCAGTTCCTGCGCGGAGGTGATCGTGAACCCGCCGGAGATCTCCGAGCCTTGGGAGGCGTCGATCCCTTCGGGGTACTGGGTGAAGTCGATCGAGGGCGTCGTGATCAACTGCCCGTCCAGCGCGATCGCGAAGTGCTGCTGCGCCGCTTCGTGGCTCACGCCCGGAAGCTGCGCTTCCTGGCCGCGATGGGCGATTTCCTTGGTCACGCGCTGGAACACGCCCTGCCCGTGCGAGGTGAAGCCGAAGTTGACGTTCGGGGCGCCCGTGCCCCCGCCGCCTTCGTCGAAGCCCTGCTGCGGGTTCTTGACGTCGGCGCCCGTCAGCACCGGTTCGTCGTTGAGCACGTACCAGCTGTTCGGGCTCTGCTCGGTGACCTTGCCTGTTTTCGCCGATTCCACCGGGCGGGCCTGCACGAGCACCGTGCCGGGGTTCACGCGCACCGCCTTGGGCTTGGATCCCGGCGGCGGTTTGTAGCCGTCGGCATACAGGTTCTGTTCGGTTTCCTGCGGCTCGCAGATCGGCTTGCCGCCGGAGCACAGCATCTTTTCGTGGGCGGTGTCGAGCAGGTACCAGTCGCCGTACACGCACCCGTCCGCCTGCGCGGGCGTGCAACCCGGCGACCAGGTCGTGTCGCTCTTGCGCAAGATCGCCGGGCGCTTGGCGGCGCGCAGCACCGCCTGGTACTCGGGCAGGCCGTAGTCCGAGGAGCCTGCCGCCGCGCCGCCGGTGACGGTCGTTTCCGTCGGCGCCGCCGGCTTGCCGCTGGGGCCGATCACGTTCGGCTCCCAGTCATAGAAGTACAGCTGCGCGGTCTTGCCGACCTCGGCTTCGGCGCGCTGGGCGTTGCTCACGTTCGGCAGCGCCACGTCGATTTCGTCGGTCCCGCTGCGCTGGATTTCCGGCTGCGCGACACCCAGCTGATCCACGCGCGTGCGCATGATGTTGATCGCCCGTTCAAGCGATTCGGGGTCGACCTTCGACTGGGCCGTCGGCTTGCCCTGATAGACGAGCTGCACCCCGCCCTTCAGTTCCAGGCCAAGCTTCGTCGGCTTCAATGCGATCGCCGCGACCGAGACCGCGAACAGGCCCGCGACGAGCAGCAGGATGAACCCGTTGCGACGGCGGTCGGTCATGACCTGCGGTGGCGGGTCGGCGGGTTGGTAATCGGGAAAGACATCGAAGACATCGCCTCAGGAGACTACTTCTCCGGGGTCAGCACGAGCAACAGCCCGCCGTCGTCGTCATATGCGGGGAACATGTCCGCCTTTGCGCTCGCCGCCACGTCGCGTTCGCCGCTTACAACGACAGGCACCTCCAGCGCGCGCACCCCCCACTCGAGCACTGTCGCGACCGGGTCATCGCCGTTTGAGAAGCTCAACCCGAGCACCTGCTCCACACGCTGACCGATCACCTCCTCCTCCTCCAGGCCGGTGAACGCGAACGAGTTCTTGCCGCAGCCGATCACGCGGCCCTCGCCGTCGCACACGAAGAACGCGGCGTCGGGCGCCGGGTAGTAGTCGTCGAGCAGCTCGAACAGGAACGCGAACCCGCACTTCTCGCAGCCCTTGGGCTGGCGCGTGAAGCCGATGTTGCGATCGAGCTCTGACGTGCGATGTCCGCAGTTGGGGCAGATGAACGGATGGGCCATGTAGCCACAGACTAGGGAAGCCGACGTGTCGAGGTCCCCATCCGCGCCGCCGTGCGCCCGCGGCGCGGGACTCGGCCGTGAGACTCGGCCGCGGGGGCTCAGAACAACGCGGAGCCCTCCGGCTCGGGGGCCGGCAGGCCCAGATGGGCGAATGCGGCGGGCGTGGCCGCGCGCCCGCGCGGAGTGCGCTTGATCAGGCCCTGCATCAGCAGGTACGGCTCGTAGACGTCCTCGATCGTGTCCTGCTCCTCGCCGGCGGCCACCGCCAGCGTGGACAGCCCGACCGGTCCGCCGTCGAACCGCTCACAGATTGCGCGCAGGATCTCCCGGTCCAGCCGATCGAGCCCCAGCTCGTCGACCTCCAACAGCTCCAGGGCCGCGTGCGCCGCGACCGCCGTGACCACGCCCTGCATGCGCACCTCGGCGTAGTCGCGCACGCGCTTCAGCAGCCTGTTCGCTATGCGCGGCGTCCCCCGGCTGCGCGCCGCGATCGCCAGGGCGCCGTCCTCGTCGAGCTCGATCTCGAGGATCCCCGCCGAGCGGCGCACGATCGCCGCCAGCTCATCGGTCGCGTAGGGCTCCAGGCGCGCCTGGATGCCGAAGCGCTCGCGCAGCGGGGTCGTCAACAGGCCGGTGCGCGTGGTCGCGCCGACGAGCGTGAACGGGGGCAGATCGAGCGTGACCACGCGCGCGCCGGCGCCCTGCCCGACGGTGATCGGCAGCCGGTGATCCTCCATCGCCGGATAGAACGTCTCCTCCAGCGCCCGCGGCAGGCGGTGGATCTCATCGACGAAGAACACGCTGCGCGGCTCCAGCGCCGTCAGGAACGCCGCGATGTCGCCCTTGCGCTCCAGCGCTGGCCCGGCCGTCTGAACGAACGGGGCTCCCAGCTCGGTCGCGACGATCTGCGCCAGCGAGGTCTTGCCCAGCCCGGGCGGTCCCGCCAGCAGCACGTGGTCGAGCGCGTCCCCGCGCGCCGCTGCGGCCTCGATCGCGACCTGAAGCTGCTCGCGCAGCGTGTCCTGGCCGACGAACTCCGCAAGGCGCCGGGGGCGCAGCGAGCGGTCGAGCTCATCCTCGGGCACGAGATACGGCGTTTGGATGCGGTCGGCGGCAGCGGTCGTGGCGGTCGTCGTCTCGGTTGTCGTCTCAGTCATCGCCCGATCACCCTGTCCTCGCCGCGCGCAGGGCATGCGCGATCAGCTCCTCGGCGCTCTCCCCCTGCGCGTCGCGCAGCAGCTCCTGCACCTCGCCCGGTCCGTACCCGAGCTCCAGCAGCCCGTCGCGCGCGAGTCCGCGTGGACCCTCGCCGCGCCGGGCCACCACGATCGGTCCTTCATCCATCGCGCCGCGCGCGCCGACGACAGCCTCGCGCAGCTCGACGATGATCCGCTCCGCGGTGCGCTTGCCGATCCCGGGCACCGCCTGAAACCGCGCCGCGTCGCCGGCGGCGATCGCCCCGATCAGCTCGCACGTGGGGCCACCCGAGAGCACGGCCAGCGCCACCTTCGGGCCGACGGCCTGCACCGACAGCAGCATCAGGAACAGGTCGCGCTCTGACTCTGCGTGAAACCCGTACAGCGTCAGCGCGTCGTCGCGCACGATCAAATGGGTGTGCAGCATCGCGCTCTCGCCCGCCGCGGGCACGTGGTGCAGCGTCTGCGTGGACACCGCGGCCCGGTAGCCGACGCCGCCGCACAGCAGCACGACGTGGTCTGCCCGGCGCACCGCGACCTCGCCCTTGAGCACGCCGATCATGCCGGCGCCCCCACGATGAGCACATCGTGGCGTGTGCCGGGCAGACCCGGATGTATGCCGAGAGCGATCATGCCCGTTTGATTCTGCGCGCCGCGTCGGACGCCTGCTCTCAGGCGATCGAGCGCGCCGATCGATTTGCAGTCTCATCCCGACAAGCGATTGCTCCAAGGTAGTACGCTAGACTACAGATAACTACATGAGCTCCCGGGTAGCCCAGAAGCCATTCTCGATCCGCATGAGCCCACAGACGCTTGCGCGTCTGGACGTGGGCGCACAGCGCCGCGGCGAGGCCAAATCAAGGACGGCGGAGCGGCTGATCGACGAGGGCCTGCGCATCGAGGACCACCCGGGCATCGTGTTCAAGGACGGCCCGACGGGACGCCGCGCGGCGCTCGTCATGGGACCGGACGTGTGGGAGGTCGTGAAAACGCTCAAGGAAACGGGGCCCGTGCGGGAGCAGGCGATCGCGGGGGCCATGTTCTGGGGCAACCTGTCACGCGCACAGGTCGAGGTGGCCATACGCTATTACGCCGACTTTCCCGAGGAGGTGGACGAGCGGATCGAGCGCAACCGCAAGGAGTCCGAACGCCAGTACGCGGCGTGGAAGCGAGCGCAGGCGGCGCTCGCTTGAGGCTGCTGTTCGACGAGATGTACTCATCCGCGACCGCCGAGCAGTTGCGCGACCGCGAGCACGACGCCGAGGCGGTGACCGAGCGCGCCGAGCTACGCTCGCTCGCGGACATCGCCATCTTCGCGCTTGCCCAGCTGGAGCGGCGCGCCGTCGTCACCGAGAACATCGACGACTTCAGCGTCATCGCCAATGGCTACGACCAGCGCGGCCAGGCGCACTTTGGCCTCGTGCTCGTCACACCCAGTCGCTACCCGCGGGGCAGCCCGGGGACGATCGGGCGCATGGTCACCGTCCTGGACCGGCTGCTGGGCGAGCATCCCGAGGAGACGCCGACCAGTTTGCGCCACTGGCTGTGAGGCCACCAGTCATGCGATCGCCTCCGCCCCCGCGAGCGCCCGCGTCAGCGGCGCGCGGTTGACGTGGCAGATCGCGACCGCCAGCGCGTCGGCGGCGTGGTCGGGCGCCGGGGGCGACTCCAATCCGAGCAGCGCCGCGACCATGCGCGCGACCTGCTGCTTGTCCGCGCGCCCTGAGCCGCAGACCGCGGACTTGACCGCCTGCGGGGTGTAGCCCGCGCACGCGATCCCGCGCTGCCCCGCGGCGAGCATCACAGCGCCCCGCGCCTGGCCGACGGCGAAGGCGGTGCGCACGTTCTGGCCGAAGTACAGCTCCTCCAGGGCGAGGCCGTCGGGCTCGTGCTCGGCCAGCAGCGCGTCGATCCCCGCATAGATGTCGGCCAGCCTGCGCTCCTGGGGCGCGCCGGCCCGCGTTTCGATCACGCCGCCGTCGAGCGCCACGAGCCGCCCGTCACGCCGCGCGACCACGCCATAGCCCGTGCTGGCCAGGCCGGGATCGATGCCGAGAACGATCATCCTCGTTGATTCTGCGTGCTCAGTCGGACGCCTGCTCGGCATGGTCCGTTATAGACCTGGTCACCTAGTCTGGCCAGGACCACTGCCGGGACGCCTACCTGCGTCCTGAGTCCGCCCGCCGCTCTCAGCACCCCTCGATCTCACGCACGTGAGCGACGTTCGCCCAGTCCTCGGCCTCGCCGCTGGGCTCGGCCTCAAACCACGCGTCGAGGATCTCCGCCAGCTCCGCCTGCGAGGTGGAGCGCAGGCTCAGCGCAAGCACGTTCGCGTCGTTCCAGCGCCGGGCTCCGGAGGCGCTCGCCGCGTCGACGCACAGGGCGGCGCGCACGCCCCGGACCTTGTTCGCCGCGATCGACGCGCCGGTGCCGGTCCAGCAGCACACGATCGCCTGCTCGGCGCGCCCGTCCGCGACGTCGCGCGCGGCCGCCTCCGAGGCCCACGCCCAGTCCGAGCGCTCGTCCGGGCCGGCCTGCTCGCCCTCCTCGCCCCCGCCGGCCAGCGCGCCGTGAGCCAGCACCTCGTGTCCGCGCTCGCGCAGGCTCACGATCAGCCGCTCGGCGATTCCGACCCGTTCGTCCGCAGCCACCGAAACCAGCATCTCCGAGGGAACCCTACCCCCACGCACGCCACGGAGCCTGGCCCGCGGCCCACAGGTCGTTCAGCGCGACCGCGTCCTTATAGGTGTCCATGCAGTCCCAGAAGCCCTCGTGCCTGTAGGCACGCAGCTCGCCCGCCGCGGCCAGCTCTCCCAACGGCTCGCGCTCGAGCACGCTCGCCTCGGTGATGTGCTCCAGCACGCCCGGCTGCAAGCAGAAGAAGCCCCCGTTGACCCAGTGCTCCGAGCGCGGCTTCTCGCGGAATCCGCTCACCCTGCCGTCGCCGTCGAGCTCGGCCACGCCGAACTGCAGCTCTGGCCGCACCACCGTCATGCTCGCCAGGGCGCCGTGCTGCGCGTGGAACGTCAGCAGGGCGTCCAGGTCGATATCCGCCAGCCCGTCGGCGTAGGTCGCGCAGAATGTCCCCTCCCCCGCCAGCCGCTCCTGAAGCAGCTTGATCCGCCCGCCGGTCGGGGTCTCGATGCCCGTGTCCACGCACTGCACCCGTACCCCTTCGGGCCAGCGTGCCGCGCGCACGTAGTCCTCGATCATGGCGCCCCTGTAGCCCGTCGCCAGCACGAACCGCTCGAATCCCTGCGCGGCGTAGACCCTGATCACGTGCCCCACGATCGGCTCGCCGCCGATCTCCACCAGCGGCTTGGGGATCTCGCGCGTGTGCTCCTGCAGCCGCGTCCCCCGCCCGCCGCACAGGATCACGACGAGCGGCCTTGGCGCCGCCCGTCCGCTACCCTGCTCGCGCCTTTGCGCTACACCCACGACAGCTTGCGGGCGCGCTACGCCGCACTGACCGGAGCGGAGGAGACCTGGTGCCGGCAGGCCCGTTCGTACAGCGGCTCGGGCGCCATGTCCAAGCCGTCATCGGGCCAGACGAGCGTGCCGAATTCAATGGAGACCCGCGCGAAACGCCGCGGATCGCGAAACGGCTCGAACACGCCGTTCCACTCACGATCGGCGAAGCTGACATCGCCCACGGTGCCATCCCCGAACGTAAGGCGCAACCGGTACTCGCCGATGACCTCGACACCGGTGACGGGAACGAGCTTGCCGGGACCGGAAATGACGTCGTCCATGACCGTGATCCTAGCGCAGCGGCGCGATCGGGTTCAACGGCTTTTCGCTGACGGCGAGCTCCCAATCGGCGCTCAGATGTGTTGGAAGGGGCCGAGCCCGCAGCGGGCGGCGACAGGACTCACAGTTACCGCGGCCCAGCTGGCGGGCGAGGTATGGCGTTTTCAATAAGGATCTCATCCCCTCTGATCAGGTGGGTGGCGATTGTGGGGCGCGGCCCCCCCGAGGGTGAAGGGACCACGCCCCGTGCTGCGGGTTTGTCCTCGGCGCAAACGGGGAGGGAGCTCCGGTTGGCCGAGGCATCCCCGGGCGCCGCCCTTGCCGGACGGCGCCCGAAGTCTGATATCGCCGGCGGGTGCCCACGCGATACGATTTGAGCATGGCAGCGTCTGTTGACTTCACGATCGCCTTTGACGAGCCCGACGAGGACGGCTGGATCGTCGCCCGTGTGCTGGAGGTGCCCGGAGCGCTCAGCCAGGGCCGCACCCGCGAGCAGGCCCGGGAGAACGTCCTGGACGCCCTGCGCACCGTGTTGACGCCGGACGACGAGCTGGCCGGGCAGGCCCTGCAGGCCGAGCGCGAGCACCTGCGGTTCGTCGCCGCGGCGTGAAGCGGCGCGAGCTGGAACGCCACCTGCGCGCACACGGCTGCCCGCGAGATCGCCACACTCGACCGCTGGCACTTCAGCGTCGTACGCCCTCGGCACGTCGCGAGCTTCACCCTGCTGCCGTGAGAGGATCGCATGCCCGCTACTCCCCGATCCGCCGCGGCCGCGACCAGCGCGCTAAATGTGGGGCGCGGCCCCCCCGAGGGGAAGGGGACCACGCCCCGTGCTGCGCAGTAAAATCCAGGCCATGGCTACACGTGACGAACTGCATGAAGAGGTAGACGCCCTGCCCGAGCCGCAGGTCGGAAAGGCGCGGATTGTCGTAGACGAGGACGAGCCCGATGTCATCGGACGTCCCAAGGGCTGGGGAACCATGGACAATGGCCAACCCGTGCCAAACGTCGTCGCTGCCATCAGACGCTCCCGCGAAGAGCACTGAACCCCGGCACCCCGACGACCTGATCGACGAAGCCCGGCGCATCGCCAAAGCATTCGGTTGGGCCAAAACCTACGACGCCGAGTACCTCGCGCTCGCCAAAATCTTGGGCTGCCGCCTCGTCACCCTCGACGGGCCGCTGTGGCGCCGCACCAACCAGCTCGGCTTCGTCGTCACACCCGAAGAGCTCGAACCCCCCGCCGAAGAACCAACCACCGGCGCCGCCTGAGTAGAGGGGTTGGGGCGCGGCCCCCCCGAGGGGAAAGGGACCACGCCCCGTGCTGCGGGTGTCCTCGGCCTGGACGGAGAGGGAGTCCGGGTGGCCGAGGCTTCCCCGGGAGTCGTCCTTCCTGGACGACGCTCGAGCTTGTGAGGGGGAGGGGCGGCACGAGCGCATCGCGACTCAGCGGCCCTTCGCCGGGGTGGCGCCATAGCGCCGGCGCGCAAGCGCTTCGCACGATGTGCGTTTCTTCTTTGCGTGCTTGTGCTGCTTGCGGCACGCGGCGAGCGCGAGGCTCGTGTAGCGCGCGTGCGCGGCGCGTTCGCACTTCGCCTGCTTTGACTTCGAGTGCTTGTAGTGCTTGCGGCATTGCGCCAAAGCCTTGTGCAGCCGTTGCGTGAGCGAGAGCTTCTTGACTTCACCACAGCCCTGCGCCGCGATCTTTGTGGAGTGTTCGATCACCGCGCCGTCCTGCGCGACGATCCGTGTCGGCATTTCAAGGCTGGCTTTGCAGAGGTTGAAGTCTTCCTTTTCGGGGACGTTGGCGGTGAAGATCGAGTCCGGTCCGGCCGGGAGTTCCGTTTCGAATCTCGTGAAGGGAGCGTCGGGGGCGGATTCGAACTTGGAGTAGGTGATCCCTTCCTTGATGTCGGTCTTGCCGTCGAGCACGATCTCGACGCCTTCGCCCTGGAGCACGAACTCGACGTCGGGGAACGCGGCGCCGCCGTGGCTGACGAGGTAGGCGGGGCCGGTCAGCGGGCTGTTCAGCACCGGGGTGTGCACGGTGGCGTGCCCGATCACCGAGTCCGGATCGCACGACGCCGGGTTGGCGTTGAACGCCGCTTCGGTGCACGCCTTCTGCAGGGTGGTCAGTCTGGAGGACAGCGCCTTGGGGAACTGCAGGTCCACTTTCTGGATGTTCGCCTGTCCGACACCGGCGGAGGCGATCGTGACGTTCAGGTTCGTGCCGTTCGCTTTGCCGGCATGCCCACCCGCGGAGGCTGTGAGGGTGGGAGCGAACGGCAGGCCCGCGCAGCCCGCGGCCTGGAAGGGGCTCGCGACCCCGGCCTGGGCGCCCTGGGTGCTCAGCACCGTCCCGGTCACGCTCAGCGGATCGCAGCTGGTCGGGTTGAACATGAACCCTTCGCGGTCGATCGCCACCTCGATGCTCTTGACCTGCAACGGGACGCCCTGCAGGATCGTCGGGAAGGGATCGCTCGTGATCGTGACCTGAGCGGTGTGGGGATCCACCGTGATCGCGGAGCGGACCACCTCCGTGCCGAGATCGAACGGCCCCGCTTCGGCGGGGACGGCGACCGACAGGCCGAACGGCGCGCCCTTGTAGGGACCGGTCAGGAACACGGGGTCTTCGGGCTTGCCCGCCTGCGGCACGTACACCGGGTCGGGGCCGGGGCCAGCGCCGACGATCACGTGCCCGATCTGGCTCGCCGCCGGGCACGTGCCCTGGCTGGCCTGCGGTTCGGGGCAGAGCTGGACGTGGGAGAGCATCCCCAGCAGCCCCGGCGGCGTCTTCACCGTCAGCCCGCCGAGACCCTGGTCGGCGTCGGTGCGGGCCAGCGTCAGCGTGAACGGGCTGAACGCGCCCGCCTGGTTGTTCGTCGTCCCAGCCGTGAACGACGGGGAGAAGCCCTGCGGCGCGCACGCTTCGCCGTTCGGGCCCGCGGCGATCTGAAAGCTCGAGGACGGGATCGCGTCGGGGGTGCCTTGCGCTTCGCCGGGCCCCGGTTCGTGCGACCACGGTTCCAACAGGCTCGTGGTCGCGTAGGAGCCGCACGTCTGCGGCGTGGTCAGCGGCGCCCTCGGGCCTTCCTTCAGCGTCAGCTTCAGTTCGCTGAACGGCAACTGCGGATTGTTGGCGAACGTCGTCCTGATCTGCCCCGGCGCCAGGCCGTCGGAGCCGTTCCCCAGTTCGCCGTGACCGGCGAGCTTGACCAGCGTGCCAGTGGTGGGGTCGTCGACGACCATGTACAGCGCGATCAGCGACCCGAACGGGTTGTTGTCCTGTTCGGCCAGATACAGCGACCCGCCGATCGGATTTGCCAACAGCGGCGTCGTCAGCTCGACCGTCCCGATCTTCGACGCTTCCGGACACGCCGGCTGACTGTTGTCTTCCAGGCCGATCTGCGCCTCAGAGCACGCCTCAAGGCCGTTGGAGGACGACGGCGAGAGCGACATCCCCGCCGGCAGCGTCACCGTCGCGTCCTTGAGGTCCGGGGTCGCCGGCGTCGCGTCGCTGCTCGGCGCCTGGGGAACCTTCAGGTCGACCATCGCGCCGGTGGGGGAGTCAGAGCGGCCGGTGCTGGGCGTGACTTCGAGTTCTGGGTCAAAGCGCAGCGCGTCGCAGCCCGTGACCGGCGGCTGGCTCGCCGTCGCCGTCTGCCAGTTCGGGTCGCTGAAGTCCGGCGTGCCGTCCGCGTTCGTCAGCGTCGCCTGGCGCGTCCACGTGTCGATGTGGATCGTCGCGGTCGTGCCGTCCGCGGAGCAGTCGGCGGGGCTGGTGAAGAACGGCGCTTCGCCGCCCGTCCCGTCGTGCTCGGCGGGATCGCCGAACAACGTCACCGAGAAGCCGCTCACGAACCCCGGGCCGGGGTAAAACGCGCCCGGCGTGTCGGGCGTCGTCACCCGCAGCACGTAGCCCGAGCTCGTGCGCACGACGCTCGGATAGAGGATCGCCCTGACCAGCCCGGCGTAGTCGAACCCGAACTCCGCCGGGTGACCGTATTCCGGCACGAGGTTGTACAGCGCCGAGACACTCGATATGAACACGGCGTCACCTTCTGTGGGCGGGAACAGCGACGACGCGAACCCGGAGGGCTCGTCCAGCGTGACCTCGCCGATCTGCGTGTCCGCGGGGCACTGCAGCCGCGTCGGTTCGGACGGCCCCACCGGCTCCAACCCCAGCCCGGTGAGCGGACAGCGCGGCGCCGCCTGGGGATCGCCCACCAACCCCAGCGGCAGTTCGACGACCGTGTCCTTGACGCTTTCGGCGGCCTCGTGGACCCCTATGAACTTCCCTACGGACCCTGCCTCTTCCACGTGGGTGGGGAGATCGAGCGTCGTCGTGACGGCGGCGGGATGACCGCCGGCCTGGACTTCGGGAGCCCCGTTCACGCCCTCGGCGTCAAAGCCGAAGTTGTCGATCGCGAACGGCGCGTCCGTCGCGCCGATCGCGTTCTGCGCGCTCGTTCGCGCTTCGGCGGCGCCGCCCCCGCTGACGCTCGCGGCGTTCGTCAGCGCGCCCGACGCGCTCGCTTCGGTCGTCACCTCGACTTCCATCTCGAGCACCCCGCCCGCCGGCACCACGCCACCCCAGCCGCACTGCAGCGGCGCTTCCGTACACGCCAGTGCGCCTTTGCCTTTAGCTCGTCCGCCTTCTATCTTCCCGTATTCCCAGTCGACCCCAACGACGGACTTCAGGGTCACTCCGTGCTGGGGCAGCACATCGGCGATCACCACCTGGGCGCCGTCGCTCGCGACGCTGCCCACGTTCGTCACCAGGATCACATAGGCGTCGTATCCACTGTCATCGCCGGGAGCGAAGTTCGTCGGCTGCGCGATCGAGCGGATCGACCACGCCGCGCTCGGCGTCGCGGCGCCCGCCGCGGGGACGGCGCCCCCGAGCCCGAGCGCCGCGACCGCCAGCGCCGCGAATCCCAGCCGGGAGACGATCCGCACGAGCCGGCCCTCAGAACGCGCGGACATCACCGGCCCCTCCGATCGCCCTGCGTGGCTTTCCCGCGCTTCTTGGCCTTGGCCTTGGCGCCGAAGCGCTTGCGCGCCCGCGACTCACAGCTCCGCCGCTGCTTCCTCTTCGACTTCTTTATGCACGCCTTCAGCGCTCTGGCGAGCTTCTGCGCCCTGGTCAACGGCTTCGCCTGCGCTTTCTTCACGGGGCCGGGCGGAGGCGGCGCGAGGTTCCCCGGGCCGGAGAACGTCGCGCTCGACGGGCCGCCCAGCAGCGACTGCACCCCCGGGAGGCCCTGGCAGGCTTCTCCCTGGCATTCAGTGGAGGCGGACGGCGCCGGGAACCCGCCGCCGATGCGGGCGTCGTAGACGTCGAGCTGCGTGTCGGTGTCCTGCGCGACCAGCGGGTCCACGGTGCTGAAGAACACGTCGGCGCCCGACGCGTCCGTGCCGATCAGTGAGACACCCGACCCCAAGAGGTCCGATTCGGCAAACGCCGAGGTGTCCCTGCCGTCGGAGATCAGCGACACGCCGCCGTCGTGGTACTCGTAGACGTTCTGCGCCAGATCGCCCTGAGCGTCGACCGGAACGTCGTTGAGCGCCCCCGGCGTCAACCCCACCGGGCTCTGGAAGAACACATAGGAACCGTCGTCGGACATCGTGCGCTCGAACTGCCCGCCGCGGGCCGTGCCCTGGCTATAGCTGTTGGAGACGATGCTCGCGTCTTCGGCGCTGCCGCCTTCGGCGTTGCCGTTGTCGTGCAAGCCGTCCCGGCCGACCGAGACGCGCACGAGGCTTTCCTGCTGCGCGTCGTACTGAAACACCTGCCGGGCGGTGCTCGTGTCGTCCGCCGTCAGATCACCGTAGCTCGTGAACGCCAGGAAGCCACCGTCCGGCGTCGCCGACACCGGACGCTCATGATCGCCGCCTTCTTCGCCGTGGCTCCAGAGATGTTGATCGTTGCGGCTGGGTCCGTAGTTCCAGGGTTCGGAGTTCAGGCTGCTCGGACACTGAGCGTCGGTGAGGCTCCCGGACGCTTCCGGTCCCGAGCAGAGATCGGCGATGAACGCGGTCTGCTTCGTTTCGGTGTCGTACACGTACAGGTTCTCCGCGCCCGGCTGCGCGACGGCGCCCGTTTGCACCGCTTCGCCGTGCTCGCCATAGCCCTGCGCGTCCGGGCTGGGGGAGGTCGTGAGGACGCCCCTGGCGACGAAGTAGACGTGCGAGCCGTCCTCGGAGATCCGCGAGACGCCTTCCACTTCCGCGCCCGCGCCCGGCGTCTGATCGCCGCTGCCGCCCGCGGAAACCTGGATCAGCCGCTGCCCGGCCGGTTCGTCGAAGTCGTACTCGTACAGGTCGCGCGTGGTGTCCGTGTCGCCGTTGAGCAGCTGCTGGGTCGTGGTGAAGAACACCTTCGAGCCGTCCGCCGAAGCGCCTTCGAAGAGCGCCGCGGCGGCTTTGGAGGCCGCTTCGGTCGTGTATGGTTCGGTGCTGACGTCCTGGCAGGCCGAGACGGGCGTGCACTGCGGTTCTGAGACCCACACGGTCTGAGACCCGTCCAACCGCGCGTACAGCTCGTCGGTCGGCGGCGCCGTCCCGGTTTTGCCGCCTTCCGAGCACGTGCTCGTGGACGCCCATGCGGGGGTCGGTGTGGAGGACAGGCTCCGACCGTGAGCCTGTGCGGTGAAGAACACGCTCTGGCCGCTTTCGGAGACCGCGTTGTACGTACTTCCGAAGGCCTCAGACTCCGCGGCGCCGAGGCTGATGCCGCACTCCCCCACGAGCGTAGTGCTCCCGGCGGGCCCTTCGACCCCTACGAGCGCCGGTTCGCGCTCTTCGCATTCGGCCTCGCCGCCGCACGTCCCGACATACTCATACAGCGAGGTGGCCTTGGTTTCGCTGATGACCGTCCGATCGAACGGCCACAACAGCGCCTGTGCGTAGCTCTTGAAAACGACGCCGTGCGAGGCTTCGCCCGCCGCCCCTTCGACCAGATAGGCGTTCCCTTCAGGAGCCGGCCCGAGCGCGGGCGGCCACACCGGGCCGATCTCGCCGATCGAGCCGTCCGCGTTGCTGAGGGACAGATGCGCGACGCCGGCGCCTTCTCCTGTCTTTTGCGCGGGTTGCCAGACCGGGCCGTTGTTGTCGGGATTCGCGTACTGCAGGCCGCAGCACGTCAGTGGGGTGGTCTTCCAGCCTTCGCCGGTGCGAGCGAAACGATAGAGGGCCGTCGTCTCCGTGGCGAGTTCGCCGTCCGTCAGTCCGGCAAACGCCGCATAGCTTGTGCCCAGCAGACTCGACCCGTCAGTCGCTATGGCCTCTATGCCATTTTGAACTGTGACTACGCCGCCGTTCTTTTCGACGGGGGTAACCTGCTCGTAGGCGCGGCAGTCGGGCAGGCCCATGTCATAGGGTTCGCCGGTCGTGGGGTCGAGGCGGGATTCTTCGCGCAGCTGTTCGTTGGCGCACCCCCCCGCCGCGGGCGAGGCCGCGGCGAGGGTCATCGACAGGGCGAGCACGCCGATCAGCGCCGCGGCGAGCGCCAGCGGCAAGCGAGCGACACGGGTCCGCACGCTCATTCGGGGGCCCTCACCGCCCACGTGCCGTAGCCCCTTGCTTCTTCCGCGGTCCCTTCGGTTGTGCCTTCGGTTATAAACGCCTCGAACGCCCCACGAGTACCGGCGTAGATCAACTGAGAACGAGTTCTGGCTCCCAACAGACCGTAATGGTTGCTTTGAGTGCCGGCATATTCCTGTTCGGCGTAGACACAGAGGTTGCCGGGTTCGGCCGTCGGGATCGCCGCGCTCCCCTTGCACTTTGTCGAGGTGTATTCCTTTTCTTCAATTTCTTCTGCTGCGTTTTCGATCCCCACCACTTCCTTGCCATCGGCGGCGATGAAGTGCAACGGGCCGCTGCACGCCTCTGCGTGATTTTCACAGCCGGTATCGCTGCCCAGTGACGCGGCCAGCGGGATCGGGAAAGAGCCGATGGCCACCTTAGGAACCTTCCCATATGCACGTGCGGGCACCGGCCCGAGCGACCACACGCCGGACTCGGTCTTGCCGGCAGCCAGCGTGCCGAAAGAGGTTGCTTCCCCGCCGCCACCACCACCCGCGCCGGCTTCGCCGTTGCAGGCGTAGGTCTTTTTGCCTTCGGCGGCGGTGAATTCAGAACCGCCTTCCTTGCAGGCCGTGTTCTTGCCCAGCGTGGCGCTCGTCACGCTCGTGCCCGGTGTGCCCGCCGGGCCGGTGTCGCCCTTGTCGCCCTTTTCGCCGGTGCCGTTGGCGCCCGCCGCCCCGTTCGCCCCGGTTTCGCCTTTGGCGCCTGCGGGGCCGGCGGGACCCGTGGCCCCGTTCACGCCATTGGCGCCGGCCTTGCCCTGCAGCGATTTGAGCACCGTCGGGCTGATCTGCCTGGTCGAGGTGATCACATAGGAGGACTTCTTCTTGGCCGCGCTCGCGGTCAGCTTGCCGTGCGCGGAGCCCCCGCTTGAGCTCGCGGCATACGCGCCACCGGTGATCGCGAAGACCAGGGCCGCGAAGGCCAGGATCGTCGCGGGGTTTATGTGCTTGCGCAGTCGTGGAAACATCATGCTTCACCTCTCCTCTTGGATTTGTGTTACGTGAGTCGTTATGAAGTGTGAGTCGTCATGAAGTTCCCTTATGTTTCACACTCGCATTGCGCCCGATCGGTGTGGCGCGATCCTTGTGTGTGGGACCCTCGGAGAGCCCCACACACCCACTGCCTGCTGCTGCTGCTTCTACCTGCCGCTAGGGATTGACACCTGCCCCCGTCTGCTGCTCGACGGTTACCAGCGTCGATTCTTCTTCTGAGGGTTCTGAGTAGAGTTCAACAGGTATTTTGCTCCCGTTTGACCAGATGGGTTTGTTTCCATTGAAGGTGATCGTCTCGCCCGTAGGGGTGTTTTCGATCGCGCCGGCCAGATGGCCTTCCAGTTCGACTTCTTCGGCTCCGCATTTAAATGTGATCGCTCCATGCCCCGACCGGGCCCAGATGCCGGGTTCGGTTTCGCCCACGTTGACCCACTCCAGGTAGCCCAGTAGGGACTCCATTACGATCGTTCCAGCCGGAGTCGCAAGCGGGCTTGTGCAGGCTTCGTCATTTTGGTTTTTGCATTCTTCGAATGTGATCGTCTCTTCGGAGGTTTCGGTAGAGGTGTATTCGCCTGCGTTTTTGCCTTTGGCGCATACCACTTTCTCCGGTTCTTCGGTCGTGCTTTCGGTTTTGATAGTGGTCGCGCCCTCCACACTTTCGAACGTGTATGGGAATGAGCCGCAGCTGACAGCCGGGTAGCAGGCCGTTCTTTCATAGTGGCCCTTGTGGCTCGGCTTGCCCTTCTTCATGGCGACTTCCGTGCAGCTCGAGTTCGCGTACACGGCCTTCTTCTGTTCCACACAGCCGGCTGTCGCCAGTTCGTATCCGCCCTTGTGGCTTGGCTTGCCCTTCTTCATGGCGACTTCCGTGCAGCTCGAGTTCGCGTACACGGACTTCTTCTTGGCCACACAGACACCGAGCTTATATTCCGGATTTGTATATGCCTGTGCCGCCGTAGCCACCAGCGCGCTGAACGCGAATGCGGCGACGAGGCACAGCCCCATCATCTTCAAATGTCTCACTTCCCATCACTCCCTTTCGTCTTCTCGATTTGCACTGCTCGCTTGTCCTTGCCAACCGGCAAAGTTTTCGATCGTTCTCATCGCAGCTGCGCTCCCCGTCGCCGTGGCGAGCCCGCGCAGGGAATACCGCCGGCCCGGCGTAACGTTTGCGCTATGCCGTGTGCGAGATGGCCTTTTTGCCGGCGCCCGCAAAGCGGGTTTTCCGGCAAAAAGGGCGCTCGCATCACGGCTCGCTTGCCGGACATGTGTCAGTGTTGAATTGAGCTCCACACATGTTGATTGCCGGTCTGCGACCGGCGAACCTATGTAAGATGCGATTGATCGCCTTTTCTGGGAAACCATCACGCCTGCCCCCGAACGCGGCGCGGCGAGCCTGCGGAGGCCACACCACCGGTCAGCCGCAGCACGCGCTCACCGTCGGAGGTGAGCCGCCAGGCGTTCGGCTCGCCCCACTCCACGCCGTGACCGAGGTTCTCGATCACCCCACGCGCCTGTAAGCGCGAGAGCAGCTTGGAGGTCTGACCCTCATCGCTCAGACCCGCGCTCTGCGCGATCTGGCGGTTGCTGGAGCACGGCGCCGCCGCGATCGCGCGCAACACCAGCATCGTGCGATGCGTGGCACGCACCGGCAAGCGCATGTCCCTCAGTTCGGCCGCGTCCAAGAGCGGCTCCTGCGCGGAAGCGGACATCCCCGCGAGCTCCGCGCTCGCCGCGGCCGGCCCCAGGTATGGCAGCGCGATGAACGCCATCAACGCCGGCGCGAGCTCCACCATCCGCGCGCCCTCGCTCTCTTCCAGCATGCGTGCCCGCACGACACTGAACACGCCACCGGCGATGAGCTCATCCAGCAGTGACGGCGCGCAGGAGAGCGTCTCCGGCGAGCGCTCACGCCCGGCTTCCAAAAGCCCCGCCAGCACACCGAGCACGCGCTGCTCGCGACCCAGCGCCACCACGGCGCCCGGCACCGGCGCCTCGCGGAGCAGCAGAGCACCCCACCCGGGCTCGTCATCGAGGAACCCCAGCAGCGCCACCAGCCCCGAGCGCACCCGCGCCAGCCATGAGCCCTCCCGGCCGGCAGCCTGCGCCACCGTCACAGACAGCCGCGCAAGCGCCTGCTCGAACGCCCGAAGATAACGCTCCCCGGCGCTCAGCCCGCCCAGCTCGGCACCGTGCAAATCCTCACCACGCGCGCTCTCAGAAGTGCCCTGCCCGGCGCCCGCACGGGAGTGCACAGACCACGCTAGACGGAGAGCACTCACTCGCTCGCGCGCCGCGCGAGAGCCGCGGAGGATGCGCGGAGCCCGTGTTTTCAGGCTTTCCGGGGGCGCGCGGGCGCCGGCGACGGGCTCAGTTTGACAAACATGGCGTTGTCTGCTCTAATTTCCCCACATCGTTCCACCACGTTTCAGGGGAAGATGCAGGGCCATTAGGCGAGGGACGGTGGAGGGAAAGCGAGGAGGGAACCATGGATGGCGGGATGAGAACCGAGGACCAGAGCCTGCATCGCAGGCCGACCGTCACGACCATGCAGACCCCCGCAACGGGCAGTGACCCCCGTCTAGCGTGGTCCCGGCACACGCCAAAAAGCCCGTAACCGCAGGGCCTTGAGGGCCGCTTCCCACACTTGACCCTCAGATTTGTCGGGTCCGTGTCGCGGGCTCAGTCTTCAAAGCGCGTTGACGTGGACCTCGCCGACGTCGTCGCTCTCTTCCAGGGCCTCGATCAGCCGCATCAGCTGCGCCTCCTTGGCCTCGTCGACCGGCACGAGGCTCGACGGGCGGTAGGCCAGCTCGGCGCTGTCGATCTCGACGCCCGCGTCCTGGAGCGCCGCGAGCACGCGGGCGTAGTCGGCCGGCTCGGTGACGACTTCCCAGAGACCGTCCTCGGCGGAGATGTCCTGCGCGCCCGCCTCGACGGCGACCATCAGCTCGTCTTCGTCGTGCTTGGTGGCGTCGATCGCGAGCGTGCCCTGCTTGTCGAACAGGTACGCCACCGAGCCCGGCTCGCCGAGGTTGCCGCCGTGCTTGGAGAACGCGTGCCTGACGTCCGCGCTCGTGCGGTTGCGGTTGTCGGTCACCGCCTCGACCAGCACGGCCACCCCGCCCGGGCCGTAGCCCTCGTAGAGCACGCTCTCCAGCGCCGCCTCGCCGTCGGCGCCGGCGCCCGTGCCCTTGGCGATCGCGCGTTCGATGTTGTCCTTGGGCATGCTCGCTTCCTTGGCCTTGCGCACCGCGTTCTCGAGCGTCGCGTTTGAGTCCGGATCGCCGCCCCCGTCGCGCGCGGCGACCGTGATCGCCCGCGCGAGCTTCGTGAACTGCTGGCCGCGCCGCGAGTCGACGATCGCCTTCTTGTGCTTGATACTTGCCCACTTGGAGTGTCCGGACATGCCGCGAAGTCTAGGATGCCCAGCGGGATGACGTCCCTGGACCCCGAAATATTCAAGGCGTATGACATCCGCGGGCTGTACGGCTCGCAGCTGGACGGCGACGGCGCCGAGCTGATCGGGCGCGCGTTTGCGCGCGTGCTGTCACAGCTCGCCGGCAAGCCGGTCGCCGAGCTGATGGTCGGGCTGGGCCGCGACATGCGCCTGACCGCGCCCGAGCTGGCGGCGCGCTACCGCGAGGGCCTGCTGCGCGAGGGCGCCCACGTGATCGACGCCGGCCAGGTCGGCTCGGAGATGCTCTATTACCTGGTCGGCTCGCGCGAGCTCGACGGCGGGCTGATGTGCACGGCCTCGCACAACCCCGCCGCCTACACCGGCGCCAAGCTCGTGCGCGAGGGCGCGATCGCGCTGTCCGGCGACGCCGGCATCCAGGACGTCCGCCGCGCGATCGAGGCCGGGCTCGACCGGGACGGGGAGAGCCCTCCCGCGCGCGGGAGCGTCGAGGAGGTCGATCTGTACGAGGAGTTCCAGCGCGCCGCGCTCGCGCTGATCGATCCCAGCATGATCAAGCCCCTGAAGGTGGTCCTCGACGGCGGCAACGGCATGGCCGGGCCGATGGTCGGGCCCCTGCTCGAGCGCCTGGGCCTGGATCTGATCGAGACCTGCTGGACGCCCGACGGCAGCTTTCCCGGCCACGAGCCCAACCCGCTGCTTCCCGAGAACCGCCGGTTCATCGTCGAGCAGGTGCGCGACAGCGGCTCCGAGCTCGGGATCGCCTGGGACGGCGATGGCGATCGCTGCTTCTTCATCGACGACACCGGCGCGTTCGTCGACGGGGACTTCCTCACCGCGCTGCTGGCCGAGTCGCTGCTGGCCAAGCGCCCCCCCGGCGAAGCGATTCTGTATGACGTGCGGGCTTCGCGGGCCGTGCCCGACACCGTCAGGCGCGCCGGCGGCGTCCCGTACATCAACCGCGTGGGCCATGCCTTCTTCAAGACGCGCATGCGCGCGGAGGGCTCGCTGTTCGGCGGAGAGGTCTCCGGGCATTACTACTTCCGCGACTTCTACTGCGCCGACTCCGGGACGCTGCCTGCGCTGCTCGTGCTCGAGCTGCTCTCCACGCGGGGCAAGCGCATGTCCGAGCTCTTGGCGCCCTACCACGAGCGCTACTTCATCTCCGGCGAGATCAACTCCGAGGTCTCCGACCAGCAGGCAAAGATGGAGGAGATCGCAGCGCGCTACTCCGACGCGCGACAGGATCGCCTGGACGGGATCTCGATCGACTACGAGGGCTGGCACTTCAACGTGCGCCCGTCCAACACCGAGCCGCTGCTGCGCCTGTGCCTGGAGTCGCTGGTCTCCAGGGAGGACATGGAGCGGCGTCGCGACGAGGTGCTGGCGCTGATTCGCTCGTGATGCCCGCTCGTGATGGGGACGAAACGGCGAGGCTTTGATTAGAGCTACGCCTTTACTCGTGTGGAAACACTGGGTTTGTGGGCTTGCCGGAGATGGGTAGGTGCTGAATTGAGCTTTAAAGGAGTTGGCGGCCGGTCTGCGACCGGCGATGTATGGAAGAGGCGATTTGACTCGTCTTTTATGGGTGGGCTTTGGAGGTGGGTGAGTGTTGAATTGGAGTGTTGAATTGTGTGTTGAACCAATATGGGGGGCTTTGATTAGAGCTACGCCTTTACTCGCGTGGAAACACACGGTTGGTGGGCTTGCCGGAGATGGGTCGGTGTTGAATTGAGCTTTAAAGGAGTCTTTGGCCGGTCTGCGACCGGCGATCTGTGGAAGCGGCGATTTGACTCGTCCTTTACGGGCGGGCTGGGGGTTGGGCGATGAACGGACAAGATCCTGGTGAGGACGAGCTGCTCGATAGGGCTGCTGAGGCGGGGATCCACCGGCTGGCGATTCCGACGCCGTTTCAGGTCGGGCGGGTCAACGCCTATCTGATCGAGGACTCGCCGCTGACGCTGATCGACTCGGGGCCGAACTCAGGCAAGGCGCTGGACGAGCTCGAACAGGCGCTTCGTGCGCGCGGGCACGCGATCGAGGACATCGAGCTGCTGGTCGTCACCCATCAGCACATCGACCACTTCGGCCTCGCGTCGATCCTCGCGCGGCGCTCGGGCGCCGAGGTCGCGGCGCTCGATGAGCTCGCGCCCTACCTGGCGAGCTTCCGCGAGGCGGCCGAGCTCGACGACCGCTTCGCCCAGGAGATCATGCTTCGCCACGGCATCCCCGCCGATGTTGTGACCGCGCTGCGCGCGGTCTCGGCGAGCTTTCGCGCCTGGGGCGCGGACGTGGAGATCACGCGGCCGCTGCGCGATGGCGAGGAGCTGCGGCTGCGCGACCGCACGCTGCGCGTGCTGCACCGTCCCGGGCACAGCCCGTCGGACACGGTGTTCTACGACGAATCCCGCGCGATCCTGCTCGCCGCCGACCATCTGATCGCCCACATATCCTCCAACCCGCTGCTCGCGCGCCCCCTTGGCGCGGGACCGGATTTCTCAGGGCCCCGTCCGCGGGCGCTGGTCGATTACATAGCCTCGCTGCAGCGTACCCGCGCGATGGAGCTCTCGCTGGTACTGAGCGGCCACGGCGCGCCGATCTCAGACCACGCGGCGCTGATCGACGAGCGCTTTCGCATGCACCGCCGCCGCGCGCAGCGAATCCACGGCCTGATCGCCGCCCAGCCCCGCACGGCGCACGAGATCGCGCTCGAGCTGTGGGGCAACGTCGCGGTCACCCAGGCATTTCTAACGCTATCGGAGGTGCTCGGCCACGTCGACCTGCTGCTCGACGAAGGGCGTGTCGTCGAACGCGAGCAAGACGCGGAGGGCGTCGTGCGGTTCGAGGCGGCCTGACACCGATCAGCCCCGCGCGGCGACCGCGTCGAGGAACATCCGGTGCACACGGTCATCGAAGGTCAGCTCGGCGTGGAACGCCACCGCCAGCATGTTCCCCTGGCGCGCCGCCACCGGGTGACCGTCCACCTCGGCCAGGATCTCGACGTCCGGTCCGTGCTCGGCGATCCACGGCGCGCGGATGAACACAGCCCGCAGCGGGCGGGCGGGACCTTCATCCAGCCCGCGCATGTCGAGGTCGGCCTCGAAGCTCTGCAGCTGGCGCCCGAACGCGTTGCGCTGCGCGCGCATGTCCATCAGACCGAGATGGTCTGAATCGAGCATGATCAGCCCGGCGCACGAGCCAAGGACCGGCAGCCCCCCCGCCCTGCCGCCGCTGCTGCCGCCGCCCCCGCCCCCGCCGGCGCCGCCAGCGCCCGGAGTCACGAGCGCACGCAGCGGCTCGCGCAGCCCCTCGCGCTCGATCCCGAGCGTCATCGTCGTCGACTCGCCCCCCGGTATCACCAGCCCGTCGATGCCGGCCAGGTCGGCGACCGCGCGCACCTCGCGCACCTCGGCTCCCAGCCCGCGCAGCACCCGCTCGTGCGCCTCGAACCCGCCCTGCAGGGCGAGCACGCCCACCAACGGCACGATCTACCAGCCGCGCTGGGCGAGGAGCTCCTCACCCTCCAGCTTCGAGCTCTCCAGGCTGACCATCGCCGGCCCGAGGCCGCGCGAGGCGTCCGCGACGCGCTCGGGGTCCTGCCAGTGCGTCGTCGCCTGCACGATCGCGCGCGCGCGCGCGGGCGGGTCATCGGACTTGAAGATGCCCGAGCCCACGAACACGCCCTCCGCGCCGAGCGCCATCATCAGCGCCGCGTCCGCCGGCGTGGCGATCCCGCCGGCGCAGAACAGCACGACTCCCAGCCGCCCGTCCGCGGCGACCGACCGCACCAGGTCGGCGGGCGCGCCCAGCTCCTTGGCGGCGCTTGACAGCTCGTCCTCGCCCAGCGTGCTCAGCCGGCGGATCGCGCCCGTGATCGCGCGCATGTGGCGCACGGCCTCGACGATGTCGCCGGTCCCGGCCTCGCCCTTGGAGCGGATCATCGCCGCGCCCTCGCCGATCCGGCGCAGCGCCTCGCCGAGGTTCGTCGCGCCGCACACGAACGGGACCCTGAACTGGTGCTTGTCGATGTGGTTGTGCTCGTCCGCGGGCGTCAGCACCTCCGACTCATCGACGTAGTCGACCTCCAGCGCCTCCAGCACGCGCGCCTCAATGAAGTGCCCGATCCGCGCCTTGGCCATCACCGGAATGCTGACCGCCTCCTGGATGCCGCAGATCATCTCCGGATCGGACATCCGCGCGACGCCCCCATCGCGACGGATGTCCGCGGGCACGCGCTCGAGCGCCATCACCGCGGCGGCCCCCGCCTGCTCGGCGATCGTCGCCTGCTCGGGGGTGACCACATCCATGATCACGCCCCCCTTCAGCATCTCCGCCAGGCCGGTCTTGACCCGAAATGTCGCCTCGTCACGCATGGCTAGGAGGATAGCTTGCGGGCCGAGAACGCAAACGACCCGCGCATGGCGGGTCGCTCACGAACTGGGGTTGCCGCCGAAACGGCCCCGGCTTCACTGGGTTGAAGTGTAGCGCCCCCGGCGGGAGTCGAACCCGCCAACCCCAGTTAGTGAAGCCAGGGCCCGCGTCCGGCGGCGAGGGCTCCGCCGCCCGAAGGCGGCTACACCAGCGTACGGACCGCTTGGGATGTTTTTCTGGGGGCGCATGCGCCCCCAGTCGGGCCGCACATGTGCGGCCCGTGACGTGCCGCATGCGGCGCGTCTTCCGACGGCGCATGCGCCGTCGGCGGGAGGGCGCATGCGCCCTCCCGAGCAGGGCCGCATGCGGCCCTGCCTCCCAAAAACAACTACTTCAGCCGGAACGCCTTGATGCGGTCGTCGTACTGCGCGGAGTCCTGCGAGTACACGCCATACGCCAGCGCCTGGATCATGCTCAGCAGCGCGGTGTGCGAGCGCACGTACGCGGGCGAGTTCGACGAGTAGTACAGCTTGATCTGGGCGAGCTTCGCCACCTCCGACAGCGTCGCGTCGGTGATCGCGGCGGTGCTGGCCTTGCGGTGGCGCGCGAGCTTCATCGCGCGCACCACCAGCGGATGCGGCCGGCCCGCCGACAGGCCGATCACGAGCGTGCTCTGATCGATGCGCCCCAGCCGGGACAGCGCCTCCTGGGACGGGCTGGCGACGACGTCCACGCGCAGGTCCAGCAGCATCAGCAGATGACGCAGATAACTGGCGAAGAACGCCATCTGGTCTGTGCCCGCGACGAGCACCTTCTCGGCGCCGACGATCGCCTGCACCAGCGCCTCCACAGAGCTGCGCGAGACCTTGCGCGCGGTGTCCTCGACGTTCAGGTAGTCGGCGGTCAGCGAGGACTCGAACTCGTTCTGGTCCAGCGAGAACAGCGGCGTCGAGCCGGCCGCCTCGCTCGGGGCGCCGCCGGCCGGCGCCTTGGCGTGCACGCGGCGATATTCCTCGCGCGCGGCGGCCTGCAGCTCGGGAAAGCCCTCGAACCCGAGCGCTTGGGAGAACCGCACCACTGTCGAGCTGGACGTGTTGGCGCGGCGCGCCAGCTCCTCCGCGGTCTGGAACGCCGCCTCGTCGAGATGGTCGACGATGTACTGGGCGACGTCCTTCTGCGAGCGCGAGCACTCGTCGAAGCGCGCCCTGATGTACTTCGACAGGCTCTGATGCTCGCTCGTGCCGTTCACGGGTCCGGGCGGAGGGTCTGCGGTGGCGACACGCTTCATCGGCGCACTGTTCGACGCCGGCGCCTCACACTCCTGCCGGATGTCGAGCACGTTCACCGCATCTGCCTCGCTCTGGCAAGCTCCACGAAGTACTCCAGCGAGCCGGGATCCGCCAGCGAATCGACGCTCGCGGCCTCGTGCGGCGGGGTGCCCATCAGGATCTTCTTGACCGGCACCTCGAGCACCTTGCCCGACAGCGTGCGCGGGACCTGCTCGATCTGCAACACCTCGTTGGGAACGTGCCGCGGCGAGCAGTCCTCGCGGATGCGCCGCTTGATCTGCGCCGTCAGCTCCTCGTCGAGCTCGATCCCGGGCGCCAGCACGACGAACAGGATCATCCACAGCTCCCCGCCGTCACCGGCCGCAGTGGTCGTGGTGGTGGTGGTGGTCGTCGTGGTGCCGGCGGCGGCAGCCGCGGTGGTTGTGGCCCCGGTGGCGCCCCGGGCGCTGGCGGGGACGTCAACGACCAGCGCGTCGAGCACATGCGGCACGGCGCCGGCGGCACGGTAGATCTCGCTCGTGCCCATGCGCACGCCCTGACGGTTGATCGTCGAGTCCGAGCGCCCGTAGATCACCGCTCCCCCGCGCGGGGTGATCCTGATCCAGTCGCCGTGGCGCCACACGCCCGGGTACATCTCGAAGTAGCTCTCGCGGTAGCGCTCGCCGCCGCGGCCATCGCGCGTGGGCGGGTCCTCGCCCCAGAAAAACAGCGGCATCGAGGGCATCGGCTCGGTAATCACCAGCTCGCCGACCTCGTCAATCAGGCTGTTGCCCTGCTCGTCCCACGCCTGCACCGCGCAGCCCAGCGCGCGGCACTGCAATTCGCCTTCGTAAACCGCCAACAGCGGGCAGCCGCCGACGAACGCGGTGCAGACATCGGTGCCGCCGCTGGTCGAGAACAGCCAGATGCCGGCACCGACGTGCTCGTAGACCCAGCGAAAGCTCTCCGGCGCCAGCGGCGATCCGGTCGAGCCGATCGCGCGCAGCGCGTGCAGGTGCAAGTCGCGCGCGGGCTCGATCTCCGACTTGGCGCACGCCCCGAGATAGCCCGCCGAGACGCCCATGCACGTCATCTCGGTCTGCTGCGCCAGCTTCCACAGCGCGCCCATGTCGGGATGACCGGGACTGCCGTCGTACAGCACGATCGCGGCGTCGCTCAGCAGGCAGCCGACGAGGAAGTTCCACATCATCCAGCCGGTCGTCGTGAACCAGAACATGCGGTCCCCGCGACGCAGGTCCAGGTGCAGCAGGCTCTTCTTGAGCTGCTCGATCAGGATGCCGCCGTGCCCGTGCACGATCGCCTTGGGCAGGCCGGTCGTGCCCGAGGAGTACAACACCCACAGGGGATGCTCGAACGGGACCTGCTCGAACCTGAGCTCTGCGCCCGCGCCGGCGCCGAGCAGCTCCCGCCAGGTGAGCCTCCCGGGCGCGACCGCGCTCTCGCTCGCCTGCCCGGCCGTCTGCGTCCCGGGCCGCTCGCTCCCGGCCGGCGTGCCGGCGAAGAGGTAGGGCAGCGACACGACGTGCCTGACCGTGGGCAGCTCGGCCACGATCGCGCGCACCTGCTCGGTGCGGTCGAAGTCGCGGCCTCCGTGGCGATACCCGTCGCAGCACAGCAGCACGACCGGCTCGATCTGCGCGAACCGGTCGATCACGCTGCGCGCCCCGAACTCCGGCGCTGCGCTGGACCAGATCGCGCCGATGGCGGCGACGGCTAAGAAGGCCACGAGCGTCTCCGCGACGTTGGGCATGTAGGCGACCACGCGGTCGCCGCGCGTCACGCCCAGCGCGCGCAGACCGGCGGCCGCGGCCGCCACCTGCTCGGTCAGCTCGCCCCAGGTGATCTCCTGCCAGCTCGCGCAGCTCCGACGCGTGCAGGACGGCGACTTGATTGGGGTCCCGCCCACCCTCACGGTCACGCATGAGCATGTTCTCGGCGTAGTTCAGCTCCGCGCCCTCAAACCAGCGCGCGCCGGGCATCCGGTGCTGGGCGATCGAGGATCCTCCGATCCCCGATCGGTGAGCACCCGCTCATACGGACGCGAGGCGCGCACGCCGCAGAACTCCCAGATGTCCGCCCAGAAGTCCTCAATCTCCTCCACCGACCAGCGCCACAGCTCGTCGTAGTCGGCGAACGTTCGCTCGTGACGCTCACCGGCCCAGCGCATGAACTTGGTCATCCGCGCGCGCTCGCGATCCTGCGCGGACGGTTCCCACAGAGGCGTCTGCCGGGGTGCGTCGGGCATGCGGGCTATTCTCGCGGTTTGTGACCCTGTCCGAGTTGCGCGTGCCCGAGTTGCGCGCCGAGTTTCCCGTCCTGAGCCGGCTCGCGTACCTGAACGCGGGCACCGACGGACCGCTGCCCGCCGTGGCGGTCGACGCGGCCGCCCAGGAGCTGGCGCGCGAGGCGCAGGACGGACGCACCTGGGCCCACTTCGTGCGGCGCTTCGAGCTGAACGGGCAGCTGCGCGCCTCCTACGCCACCGCGCTCGGCTGCGAGCCGGGCGAGCTGGCGTTGACGACGTGCACGAGCGAGGGTCTCGCCCAGGTGATCGGCGGGCTGGAGCTCGGCGCGGGCGATGAGATCCTCTCAAGCGACGAGGAGCACCCCGGGCTGCTGGGCGCGCTGGCGGGCGCGCGAGATGTGAAAGGCGTGACGGTGCGCATGGTCCCGCTGGCGGAGATCGCTGATGCGGTCGGCCCGCGCACGCGCCTGGTGGCGTGCTCGCACGTGGGCTGGATGAGCGGTCGCCTCGCGCCGGCGGGACTCGCGGATCTGGACGTGCCGGTCCTGCTCGACGGCGCGCAGGGCGTGGGGGCGATCGCGGTGGACGTGCGCGCGCTGGGCTGCGACGCCTACGCGGGCGCCGGCCAGAAGTGGCTGTGCGGTCCCGACGGCACGGGCATGCTGTATGTGAGCCCGGGCCTGCGCGAGCGGCTGGGAATCGAGCGGCGCGGCTACGCGAACCTCGCCCAGCCGGACGCCGGGCTGGACGCCGGCGTGCACGAGGACGCGCGCGCCCTGGACTCGATGTCGCTGAGCGCCGAGTCCGTTGCGTGCGCGCTCGCGGCCGTGCGCGTGCTGGAGTCGGCCGGCTGGCGGGCAGTGCACGAGCGCGCGCGGGAGCTGGCGGGGAGGCTGGTGGAGCTGCTGGGCGAGCGCGGCCGGGCGGTGGCGCCGCGCGGGGACAGTACGCTCGTGTCGTTTCAGAGCCCTGACCCCGAGCGCGAGCGCGAGCGGCTGCGCGAGCACGGGGTGCTCCTGCGTAACATTCCCGGCGCGCCCTGGCTGCGGGCGTCCGTCGGGGCGTGGAACGACGAGGACGACCTCGACCGGCTGCTGGCGGCGCTCGCGACATGACGCTCTTGCACATGAATCCCGCTCAGCAGGCCACATCATCCTTCCGGCGTCGCTGCCGGTGACGCCCTGCAAATGAGCTCCGCCGAGCAGACCACGACCACCCTCCCGGCGTCGCAGCCGCTCGCCTCCGAGCCGCAGGCCCGAGCGGCTCCGTGGCGGCGCGTGCGCGTGCTGCCTCAGCATCTCGCGCTCACCGCGGTGCTGGCGCTGTCGGCCGTGCTGAACATAAACCGGCTCTCGCGCAACGAATATGGGAACACGTTCTACTCGGCCGCCGTGCACTCGATGTTGAAATCGCTGCACAACTTCTTCTTCGTCTCGTTCGACCCCGGGGGGCTGATCACGGTCGACAAGCCGCCGCTGGCTCTGTGGGTGCAGGCGCTCAGCGCCAAGCTGTTCGGCTTCACCCCGCTCAGCCTGCTGCTGCCAGAGGCGATCATGGGCGTGCTCGCCGTCGCCGCGCTCTACTGGGTGCTGACGCCCCGGTTCGGAGCGGCGGCGGGCGTGGCGAGCGCGCTGGCGCTGGCGGTGTACCCGTCGTTCGTCGCAGTCTCGCGCGAGAACGGTGTCGACTCGCTGCTGATCCTGCTGATGATCCTCGCCTGCGGCGCCGGCCTGCGCGCGTGCGAAACGGGCAGGCTGCGCACGCTGCTGGGTGCTGCGGCGCTCGTGGGGCTGGCGTTCAACACGAAGACCCTGGCCGCGTACCTGATCGTCCCCGGGCTCGGCCTCGGCTACCTGGTGTGTGCGCCGGGATCGCTCGCGCGCCGGTGTACGCAGCTGCTCGCGGCGGGCGCGGCGCTGCTCCTCGTATCGGCCTCGTGGTCGGCGATCGTGGAACTGACTCCCGCCTCTCAGCGACCCTTCGTGGGGGGCTCGACCGACAACACCGAGCACAACCTGACGTTCGACTACAACGGCTTCGGGCGCGTGGAAGGACAGGTCGGCGGTCCCGGCCGCATCCCGGTCCTGGTCAAGTTCGGCTCGCTCGCGCACATCGAACGAGAAGCGCTGCGCGCCCGCGCCGGGGGCGCCGGGGGCGCGCCGGCGACTCCCGCTCCTACGCCGGCGCCCGCGAGTGGCGTCCATGCACGCGCGCCCAAGCCCACGCCAAAGCCAAAGCCACCGTCCGCGTACCTGCCCAACGGCCGGGCGCGCGAGCCGACCGCGTTCGGCGGGCCGACCGGGCTGTTGCGCCTGTTCAAAGCGGAGCTGGGCGGTCAGGCCGGCTGGATGCTGCCGTTCGCGCTGCTCGGCCTGATCGCGCTCGCGCTGTGGTCGATCGGCGGACGCTCCAAGGAGGATCGCGGCCGGCGGGATCCGCGCCTGGCCGCACTGATCGTGCTGGGAGGCTGGTTTCTCGTCGAGGCTGCCGTGCTGAGCCTGTCCAAGGGGATCGTGCACCCCTACTATGTGTCTGCCTTGGGACCGGGGGCGGCGGCGATGATCGGCGGCGGCGCGGTGGCATTCCTCGCGCCCGGGCCCCGCCGGGGCCTGCGGCTCGCGCTGGTCCCGCTCGCGATCGCCGCGACCGTCGCGGTCCAGCTCGTGATACTGCATCGCGAACACTACCTGCACTGGTTCTGGCCGATCCTGATCGTTGGGGCCATTCTCGGCGTCGTCGCGCTACTGGCGCTGCGCCGCTTCACCCGCCCGGCGATGGCGCTCACACTCTGCCTGCTGCTGCTCGCCCCCGCCGCCTACGCGGCGACCACGTGGGAGTTCGCGGTCGAGGGCACATTCCCGGCCGCCGGCCCGCACGCCGCCGGCTCGGTAGGCCCGCTCGGCATCGACCCGCCCGGCCTGCGGGTCACCAAGGCGCTGATCGCATACGTGACCGCACATCATCCTGGCACGCGCTGGGACGTGCTGACCGAGGCCTCGGACACCGCCGCGCCGGCGGTCCTGCTCGGCTACGACGCGGGCGCGATGGGCGGCTACAGCGGCAACGACCCGGCCGTGGACGGGCCGAGCCTGGCGCGGCTGGTGGCGCGCGGCGAAGCCCGCTACGTCGTGCTCGGGGGCGCATACGCCGAACGCGGCGGCAACGCGGCCACAGATGCCGTGATCACCTCCTGCGCAGTGGTTCCCGCGGTGGCCTGGCAGCCGCGGCCGGTCGACCCCAACGCGCTGCTGCTGTTCGACTGCGCCGGGCACGAGCGCGCACTGCGAGGAAGCTGAGGCACGCGGCGCGGAGCGCCGTGCGGTCGCGCACGGCCGAGGTAACCTCACTGGCCCCCTGACGGTCGATCGGCAAGCTGGCCGATCGGCGATCCCGTCGATCGGTAGGACGCAGTACCTGACGGGCGCTGGGCAAGCGAGACAAGGACGCAGCGAGCGAAGTGTGCCGGCCGATCGGCGATCCCGTCGATCGACGATCGGTACACGAGCGAGTGAGGACGCAGTATCGTGCCGCCCAGCGCCCGTCAGGCGGCGACGAGCAGCTCGCGGTGGAAAGCGCGCGCGAACAGCTCGCTCTCGCGCCGGGCAGCCCAGCGTGGCACGGTCGGCTCGCCGTCGGCGATCAGACGCAGCTCGACCTCGCCACCATCCCCGCCCGCCTGCGGTCTCGCGTCCGCTGCCACGGCGGACTTGCCGGCGGACGATGCCCCGCCGGGATAGGACTCGCCGGCGGGCGCATCCCCGTTCGGCGGGCCGGCGAGCTTGAAGCGGGCGCCGCGCACAAGCTGGTCGCGGGAGCGCTCGAGATCCTCGGCCAATCGCAGCAGGACGGCGCAGCGGTCCAGGCGCGCCATGTCCTGCGGACCAAACAGCGCCGCCAGCGGGCCGGGATCGGGCATGCCCTTGCGGTGGTAGCGGGCGGCCTGGGCGACGATCGCAACCTCGATCGGCGAATAGCCGGGCAGGCCGCCGTTGAGGATCAGGTAGCGCGAGTGCTTGTGGTGGTCGTCGTAGTCGACCGACATGCCGATGTCGTGCAGCATGCACGCCGCCCACAGCAGTTCGCGCTCGACCCGCTCGCCCTCGTGCAGGTGCAGACGCGCGAGCTCGTCGAACATCGCCAGCGCGAGCGTGGCGACATGCTCGGTGTGGGCCATGTCGGGCCGGTACTGCGCCGCCAGGTTCAGCACGCTCGTGCGGCGCAGATCGGCGAACAGCGGCGGCCGATCGTCCGGGATCGGCCAACGATCGGCGAGCAGTCGCTCGAAGAAGACACCCTCGCGCAGCCCCGCCTCGGTGACTTCCAGGCCGTCGAAGCCGCCGGCGAGCAGCGCGCCCTGAACGACGATCGCGCCGGCCAGGACCAGGTCCGCGCGCGCCGGCTTGATGCCCGGCACCGAGCTGCGCTGCGAGGCGGGCAGCGCCGCCAGGCGCTCCACGAGCTCTCCCAGCGCCTCGCTGGAGATGATCATCGCCTGCACCCCATTGGACGGCAGCCCTTCCGCTCGCTGGACGGCTGCGGCGAGGTTGCGAACCGTCCCGCCGATGCCCACCAGGCGCGGTCCGGCGCGCGCGAGCCACTGCGCCTGCTCCAGCTCGCGCGCGACGTGCTCGCCCAGCTCATCGATCTGCCTGCGCTTCGCGGGACCGTTCGCAGGCAAGAACCGCTCCGTCATGCGCACCGCGCCCAGGCGCCAGGACCCAAGCTCCTGTGCGTTGCGATCGACCACTCGCACGAGCTGCAGCGAGCCGCCACCGAGGTCCAGCACGCAGCCGTCGGTCAGGGTCGTCGAGTTGACCGCCGCCAGGTATCCGTAGCGCGCCTCCTGCTCGCGGCTGAGCACGCGGATCGGCAGACTCGTGTGCTCGCGCGCCAGTGCCAGGAACCCGTCTGAGTTCTCGGCGTCGCGGATCGCGCTGGTGGCGACCGCGTCCACTTCGTCCTCGCCCAGGCCGGCCGCGCGGCAGAAGTGGTCGAACACGTCCAGCGTGGCCAGGGCGCGGCGCATCGGCTCCTCCCCCAGCCTGCCGCTCGCCGCCAGGCCCTCGCCGATCCGCACCGGCTCGTAGATCTCGTCGGCGCGCCGCCACCAGCCCCCGGCCGATATGAACACGACGAGCCGGAACGAGTTGGAGCCCAGGTCGATCACCGCCAGGCGCCCGCCGCGAGGCTGCGGGTGAGACCGTCGTTGCGTCATACCTTGAGCGTAATCTCTGCACCGGAAGTCTCCGCCGGGCCGGGCGTATGGTGTTGCAAGGCCTGAGCCGCGCCGGAAGTCTCCGCGGCGCGGGGCCGGCGCCGATGTCTCCGCAGAGCCGCGCCGCGCCAGAAGCCTCCGCGGGTCCCGGCGCGGCTCAGGCAAAGCGCTCGGACAGACCGAGCTCGGCCCTGGCGGCGCGCATTCGCTGCGCCAGCTGGGCCTCGGCTTCGGAGTCCCGCGCGATCTCGGCGACGGGCACATCTAGCGCGCCCGCCAGATCGGTGAGCTTGCTCCAGGTCGGGTTGCGCAGGCCCCGCTCGATGCCCGACAGGTACGTCGGATGCATGTCGGCGGCGTGAGCAAGCCCTTCGATCGTCATGCGCCTGTCGCGACGCAACCGGCGAATCGCACAGCCCAGCTCGGCATTGGTGGGTGCGGCCGCGGTGGACACACCCGGACAATCGCCGCTCCACATGGACATGACTACAGGTCATATGACCTAATGCATACAATTGTCTGTCTCAGGTATACAATTGTCTGCCGAATTTGTGTCTTCTTTGGAACATTGAAGATGTGTTGTACATGTGTTATACATTTGAGGGACCGCGCCGACGACGATCTTCGTGCGATCTGCGGCGAAAACCTCGTGCTGCACACTCGAAACTGCGTGCGCGCGATCGACAAGACCGAACGGCCGCAAGCCGCGGGATAGAGTCTCAGCGCGTGATGCGCGCGACGCTGCTCAGACTGGCGATCCCGGGCGCCGCCCTGCTGCTCCTGGGAGCTTGGCTGAGCGCCTGCGGCGGCGCCGCCGGGATCGGGGCGGCAGGCAGGTTCACGCCGCGTACGCCCGGCACGCTCACCGTCGCCACCGCCCAGATTCCCGACCCCGGGTTCTGGTCGGGAACGTTTCAGCACCCCACCGGCGGATTTGAGTACGGGCTCGCGCAGGCGCTGGCCGCGCGGTTTCACCTTGGCGGGATCAAGGTGGTCGAAGTGCCGTTCAGAGCGCTGACCGCCGGACACCTGGCCGGCGCCGACCTGGCGCTGTCGGACATCACCGTCACCGCGGCACGCTCCCAGCACGTGGACTTCTCCACGCCCTATCTGAACGCGCCGCCGGCGATCCTCGTGCGCCCCGGCACCGAAGTGACCGACGTGCACGCAGCACAGGGCCTGAGCTGGGCCGTGGAGGCAGGGACGACCCTGCAGAGCGCGCTGGCGGAAGCGATCGAACCCTCCAGCGCCCCGCAGATCCTCGACCACCAGCGCGAAGTGCTGCTCGCGCTGCGCGCCGGGCGGGCGAACGCGGTGATGCTCGACCTACCCGTCGCGCTCGCCTACGCGCGCGAATCGCCGCACACCTACGCGGTCGCCGCGCAGCTGCACAGCGAAGACGTGCTCGCGGCGGCCCTGCCGAAGGGGTCGGCCAATCTGGAAGCGGTCGACTCGGCGCTGCGCGCGCTGAGCTCCGACGGCACGATCGAACGCCTGGGACGTGAATGGCTGCACACCGACCTGCAGGAAGGCCAGGCGGAACATGTACCGGTGCTGAGGACCGAAGAATGATCGCCTCTGGAGCTCACACGGCGATCGCGGCGACGCTCCTCGACATCTCCTCGCCGAAGGGCGCCCCCTGGGAGTTCCTGGTCGTGTTCGCGACGCTGCTGCTCGGGCCGGTGCTGGTCAGGCGCGCGCGCATCCCCGGGATCATCGGGCTGCTGCTCGGCGGGTATGTGATCGGGCCCCACGGCCTGGGCCTGATCGGCGCTGGCAACAACACGCTGCCGGACCTCGGCCAGCTGGGGCTGCTGTACCTGATGTTCGTCGCCGGTGTGGAGCTCGACCTCAACCTGCTGCGCCGATACCGGCGCGGGGCGATCCTGTTCGGGCTGCTCACGTTCGCGTTCCCGATGGTGCTCGGCACGAGCGTCGGCCTGGGGCTGGGATGGGAAACCGAGGCGGCGATCCTGCTCGGCTCGCTGCTGGCCTCGCATACGCTGATCACCTACCCCACGGTCCGCGACGCGGGCCTGGCCTCAGACCCGGCGGTGGCGACGGTCGTCGGGTCCACGGTGCTGACCGACACGCTCGCGCTGGTCGTGCTGGCCGGGGTCGCGGGCTCGGTCGGAGGAGGCCGCTCGGCGCTGGAAGTCGCCGTACAGGTCGCGGTCGGTCTGATCGTGCTGATCGCGTACAGCCTGCTCGTGCTGCCGCTGCTCGCGGGGTGGGCGTTTCGCCGGCTCGGCGCCGAGCGCTCGGTACGCTACGTGGTGGCGATCACGGCTTTCCTGTCCGCGGCGACGGTCGCCGAGCTGTTCGGCATCGAGGGCATCGTCGGGGCGTTCTTCGCGGGGCTCGCGCTCAACCGGCTCGTGCCCAACGAAGGGCAGCTGATGGACCGCATCGACTTCTTCGGCGGTGCGGTGTTCATCCCGGTGTTCCTCGTCTCGGTCGGCCTGATCCTCAACCCGGCCGTGATGGTGAAGGGGGAAACGTTGGAACTCGCCGGGTTGTTCATCCTGGCGTGCCTGGGCGGCAAGACGCTGGCGGCGGCATTCTCAGCACGGCTGCTCGGATTCTCGCGACCGCAGGCGGGGCTGCTGTTCTCGCTGAGCGCCGCGCAGGCCGCCGCGACGCTGGCGGCGACCGTGATCGGCTTTCAGCTCGGCCTGTTCGACAGCGCGGTCGTCAACGCGATCCTGGTCGTGATCCTCGTGAGCGTGCTCGCCTCCACGATCGTCGGAACGCGCTCGAGCGCCCGCCTGCCCTCGCACGAACACGGTCCCCAGCCGCTGGGCACGCGCGTGGTGGTCGGCGTCGGCGATCCCGCGCTGGCCCGGGGGGCGCTGTCGATCGCGGTGCGCATCGCCCGCGCCGACGGAGGCGTGGTGGCGCCGGTGCTGGTCCTGCCGGAATCGGCCCCGATCGCCTCCAGGGCGCTGCGTGAGCGCTTCGAGCAGGCCGTCGCCGCCACGGGAGCGGACGGGCTGCCCTCGACGATCGTCGACCGCTCGCTGCTGCACGGAGCGATGCGCGCCAGCGCGGCGCAGGAGGCGACGCTCGTGCTCGTCGCAGAGCCGGGCGAGACGGACCGGACCCGGCCTGAGCACGCGCCAGACGCCGGGACCGGCGCGCGCTCGCATGCGCCGCCGGTCGCGCTCGTGCGCGGCAGCACCGAGCGGCTCGGCACCGTGCGCATGCTCCTGGAGGATGACGGGGACGGGGGCAAGGAGGGGCAGGACGAGCGCGGCGACTCCTCGTCGGTGACCCGCGAGCTGGCCCTGCGCGTCGCGGGCGGCCCCGCGCAGCGATTGGACCAGGACGAGGACTCGGACTGGGCCACGCTGCTGGCGCCGAGCGACGTGACGTTCGTCTCGGCCCGGCACGGACAGGCGCCGGCGGAGCTCGAAGGCGAGGACCGCGGAGTGGTGGTGGTCACGACGCTCCCCGCGACGCTCCTCGACGGGCGGGACGCCGGCGGTGCGTAGGGCTTGGGCCACGGGCATGCGCGGCTTGGGCATGCGGGGCTTGGACCCGGTCAGCGATCAGCGGACGCGTCGCTTTGGGACCGCCGGTCTCCGCGGCGACTGCGCTGCGTCGCCGCGACATGGCCGAGGCGGCCGAGCACGTCGGTGGTGGGGGCGACCTTCGCGTTCTCGTAGTCGGACAGCCGGGACGCGGAGGTGCCGGCCGCCAGGGCGAACTGGCGCAGCGTCATCCCGGTCTGGGCGCGCCAGGAGCGGATCTGCGCAGCGTACTCGGCTCGTCCCCGCAGGGCGATCTCCTCGCGGGCACGGCCAATCACGCCAGACATGAGCGCGTCGACGCCATAGTGCTCGCCCCAGGCGGCCACGGTCTCGGCCGTGCGCGCCGCGGGACCCCAGGGGTTGCGCCGGATCGCCTGCGCGAGACGGCGCCAATCCGACAGCGAGCCGCGATCGATCGCCGTCTCGATCGCCTCTGCGGGCCACTGATCCACCGGCGCCGCCGGATCGAAGTCGAGGTTGCGAAATTGCAGCGTCGTCATCGCACCATTCTCTGCGCCAGGTCCGCGAGCACCGCTCTGACCGCCGACCACTCGTGCCAGCGAGGATCCAGCGCCTTGTAGCTGGCCAGCTGCGTGGTGACCTCGGCGTCTCGCGGGCGGGGGTCCGCCAGCTGCCTGGCGAGCTGCGTGGCCACGGCCTCCGGCCGGCGGTTGACGTCGGCGTAATAGTCGTCGATGCCTGCCAGCACCCCGGCCGCCTCGTCGAGTCCCATGTGGTCCGCAAGAGCGGCGATGTCGAGGTAGTCCCGAGTCTGGTTGCGACTCAGCGCAAGCCATGCCTTGATCCTCAGGATCTCCGCCGCGGTGGGCACGATCAGCCGCTTGCCGCCAATCTCGACCGCCGTGCTCTGAAGCGGACGGCCGCGCAGCAGCTGGCGCACCCCGGTCTCGATGCCGCCGAGCTCGCCCAGGATGATCTTGCCGGGCTGGACCCTGGCCGTCGACCAGTCTCCCAGCGCTTCGAGGTTCTCCAGGATCGCGTCAAAGCGCTCCGCCAGGTCCTCGACGACATGGTCGTGATCGCGCGACTCTCGATGATGGGCATGCAGCGCCGCCGCGGAGCCTCCGACCAGAACGGCGCCGGGAACCAATTCCTGCAGGCGCGCGGCCTTTTCCAGGACTTCCTTCAACGAAGGCTCCACATCGAGATGTTATCAGATCAGATAACTCACACGAGAGGCCGCGCTTGTCCTGCCTCGCCGCCGACGCCCACGTGGTTGACGGCCCTCTAGATTCGTGTTACTGTCAGTAATGTGAATTAGAGGGCCAGGACCACGGTGGAGTATGGAGCATTCGCAGGGCGCCGTGCACGACAGTCACAAGAGGAGGATCAGAGCGCGTGACGCATCCCAAGATCAAGATCCTTCTCGCGGGACTCCTGGCCTGTGTGTGCCTGCTCGTCACCGCCGTTGCGTGGGCGGCGGAGACTTTGACCGTCCAGGCGAGCTTTCACCCCGACAAGCTGGGAGCCCCCACGAACGTCTCGGCCACAGGACAGTTCCACGCGACCACGACCGGCGTGCCCTCGCCGGTCAGCCACGTCATCGTGTACCTGCCCGCCGGCCTCCAGATCGACGTCCAGGGCGCCGGCACGTGCACCGCGACGACACTGGAAGCGAGCGGCCCCGGCGCCTGTCCGGCCGACTCGCGCATCGGCCTCGGCGGGGGTACGGGACTGCTGGAACTGGCGCACGAAGTCATTCGCGAGCCCTACACGCTCGACCTCTTTCTCGGACCCTCCGAAGACGGGCATTTGGCGGTGCTCGCCTATGTCAACGCCAGCTCGCCCGCCTCATTTCAGCTCGTCGTGGTGGCTAAAGAAATCCAGGCGCCCAAGCCCTACGGGTTCGGCTTCAGCGTCGCCGTGCCGCCCATTCCCACGCTCCCCGAAGCCTCCAACGCCTCGATCGAAAGCGTCTTTCTGACAGTGGGCGACAAGGACGTCGCCTACTACCGGAAGGTCCACGGCAGGAACAGGCTCCTCCACGTCCGCGGCATCGTCGTTCCCAAGAGGTGCCCCGGCGGCGGCTTCCCGTACAGGGCGCTGGTCTCCTTCGAAGACGGCACCTCGCTCATCAGCACCGGCGCCATCCCGTGCCCGGGCAGGTAGTCGAACGATGGGCCACGGCCACCGCTTCGCGGCGCACCCCCGACCGGCCGCGCCCGCAGCTTCGCATGAGCACCCGTGGGCGCGACATACTGAACGTCATCGCATGACGCTCAGACTCAGAGCGACCCACACCCACACATCCGCCGCGGATGGCGCGCGCACCACGATCGCCGTGGGAGCAGCCCGCACGGCCGTGCTCGCCGTGACGATCTGCGCGGGACTGGCCGTGTCGGCACAGGCGGCGCCCCCACCGGCGGAGACCCTCGCCTCGATCGCCTCGTTCCCGCAGACGTCCGCCACGATCGCGCCATCTCTCTCTCCCGATCGCCTGAACGCCAAGGGCTCGCTGACGTTCACCATCCAGTACGCGGGCGGCGCGTTCGGCGTGCCCTCCCCCGTGCGCCGCTCGGTGCTGCAGTTTCCCGCCGGGTTGAGCCTCGACATCCCCAGCCTGCACAGCTGCTCGGCCGCGCGCCTGCGCGCCCGCGGCGCGAGCGCGTGCCCGGCGCAGTCTGAGCTCGGCAGCGGCAGCGCGCTCGTGAAGGTGCACGCGGGGTCTCTGACCATCGCCGAGGACGTGACTCTGTGGCTGTTTCTCGGTCCCCCTCACAACCTCGAACCGACGTTCGAGATCCTCGGCCAGGGCTACACCCCCATCGACGAGCGGATGGTGTTCAGTGGTGAAGTGCTCCCGGACCGCGCCCCTTACGGAGAAGAGCTCGTGATGTCCATCCCTGCGATCCCCACGCTGACCTTCGAGCCCGACGCCTCGATCGCCAGCTTCTCGCTTACGATCGGCACGAGTGGAGGGCACCGAGCGCAGCGCACGAGCAACACGGTCACGATCCCCTCCAGCTGCCCGCTCGGCGGGTGGCCGTTCGCCGCCGAATTCACCTACGCCGACGGCTCGGCCGGCAGCGCGCTGGCGACGGTTCCATGTCCGTGATCAGCCCTCAGAAGAGAAAGGGAGTGCCGAGAATGCGTCGTCAGCATGATCGATGGTCGCCGTCAAGGCTTGGCGAGGTTCTGAAGGCCACAGCGGCGTCTTGCGGCGTGGTGGCGGTGCTCGGGTCTCTTGGTCTGAGTGTGGCCCAAGCGGCAGTGGCCCGCTCGGCCCCGCAGGCGCTCGCGGCTAGCACGTTCTCGTTGAACGAGACCGGCGGCCTGCACAAGACCAGCAAACACGGCTTCACCCTCAACGAGAAGGGCACCGCGTCGGGCACGATCGCGGGCACGATCTACGTGCACCTGACGGTCGTCTCGACCAGTCGTGTTACGGCCGAAGTGAATATATATACGCGCGCAGGCTCGATCACCGGTTATGGCAGCGCGGACTACGACCGGGGCAGCACCACAGCCACGTTCACCGGGTCGGCGTCGATCGGTCGCGGGAGCGGCAGCTATGCCCACGCCCACGGGTCCGGTCTGAGCTTCAGCGGAACGATCGCCAGATCGACCGACGCGATCACCGTGCATCTGAGCGGCACGGTCTCGGACTGACACTGGACTGGGGCTGAGCGGAGCAGGTGCTGGAGCTGCGTGACATCGTCAAGCACTACCCCGCTGTGGGAGGTGAGACGGTGCGCGCGGTCGACGGCGTGTCGCTGAACGTCGCGGCGGGCGAGATGGTCGCGCTGTACGGGCCGAGCGGGTCGGGCAAGACGACATTGCTGCTGATGATCGCGACGCTGCTGGAGCCGACATCCGGGGCGGTGCTGATCGGGGGGCGTGACGTGTCCTTGCTGTCAGAGCGCGAGGCGTCTAATTTCCGGCTCTCCGAGCTGGGTTTCATCCGCCAGAGCTTCGACCTGTTGCCGGGTGTCTCGGCGATCGACAACGCGATCCTGAAGCTGCTCAGCACGATGCGCTGGCGCGAGGCGCAGCGCACTATCACTCCGCTGCTCGAACAGCTCGGGATGGGCGAGCGCCTGCATCACCGCTCGGAGACGCTGTCGATGGGTGAGCGTCAGCGCGTGATGATCGCCCGCGCGCTGTCCACTCAGCCGCGCCTGTTGCTCGCCGATGAGCCGACGGGAAGCCTCGATACCAAGCGCGGTCAGGAAGTGCTCGAGCTGTTACGCAGCTTGTGCCGCGAACGGGGAGTCGCGGCCGTGCTCGTCAGCCACGATCCGCTGGCGGCCCGGTACGCCGACCGTGTCTACTCGCTGCGCGACGGGCGGCTCGGCGAGCACGAGACCGATCGCGCCTACGCGCTGTGAAGCTGTCGAACGCGTTGCGCCTGTACCGCGTGCGCCTGCGCGCGCGGCTGGCGGGAGAGTGCTTTGCGATCGCGGGCATCGCCGCCGGAGTAGCACTGCTGTTCGCCTCCCAGGTATCGAACTCCAGCCTGCAGAGCTCGGTGGCCGGGCTCTCGCGCGGGATCAGCGGCGACGCGACGCTGCAGCTGATGGCGCGCGACCCGCACGGTTTTCCCCAGAGCATGCTCGCGCGGGTGCGTGACATCCCCGGTGTGCGTGTCGCGGCGCCGCTGCTTGAAGCGAGCGCGAACGCGACCGGTCCGCGCGGCAGCGAGTCGGTCGAGCTGATCGGCGCGGGCCCCAGCCTGTCAGCGCTCGGCGGGACGCTCGTGCGTCATGTCACGCTCGAACCGTTCGGGGGCTTCGGCGCGGTCGTGCTGCCCTCCCCGCTTGCACGCGCGATCGGCGTAACCAAGTTCGGCCAGGAAGCCACGTTTCAGATCGCCGGGCGCACACTCGGCGCCCCGTTATACAAACAACTGTCCCCACACCAGATCGGCGGGTTGGCCTCCACGCCGGTCGCGCTGGCGCCGCTGTTCTACGCCCAGGAACTGACCGGCCTGGAGGGTCGTGTCAGCCGCATCCTCATAGCGCCCGCTCCCAGCACGGAATCCCGGGTCAGGACGGCGCTGGTACGGCTCGCCGCGGGACGGTTGAACGTGCAGCCGATCGGCTATGACCAGACGTTGTTCGCGCAGGCCGCGACAGCGAGCAACCAGTCAACCCAGCTGTTCGCGGTGATCAGCGCGTTGGTGGGGTTCCTGTTCGCGTTCAACGCGATGCTCCTCACCGTCCCTCAACGCCGGCGACTGATCGCCGATCTGCGCCGCGACGGATACACCCCACGGACGGTGATCGGGGTGATGCTGCTCGACGCGCTCGCGCTCGGGCTCATCGGGTGCGTGCTCGGGCTCGCGCTCGGCGAGGAGCTCTCGATCCACGTGCTGCGCTCCGAACCCGCGTTCCTGTCACTGGCGTTCGCCGTCGGCTCCCAGCGCATCGTGAGTTGGCAGAGCGTCGCGATCGCCATGGGCGGGGGCATGATCGCGGCGATCGTCGCGGTGCTGAGCCCGCTGCGCGACATCATCTCGCGCGATCCCCTCGCCGCGATCAACCCGCCACGAACCCGTGGCAGCGCGATCGCAACCGGGAATGGCGGTGGGCGGCGAGCGTTTGCGGGCCTGGCCTGTCTCGCCGCCGCCACCCTGATCCTGCTCGCCGAGCCCGACGCGGCGATACCCGGCATGATTCTGCTCGTCGCATCGCTGCTCTTGGTGCTGCCGTTCGTGCTCGGCATGACGCTCACGCTCGCCGGTCACCTCGCCCGCACGATCACGAGCGCCGTACCCCATGTCGCTGTGATGGAGCTGAATGCCGGGCGCGCGCGAGCTGTGGCGATCGCAGCGACTGGCGCGATCGCGGTGTTCGGCAGCGTCGCGATCGCCGGGGCGCACGGCGACCTGCTCTCGGGCCTGGAAGGCGCATCGCGCGAACTGAACGCCGCCACGGATGTGTGGGTCGCGCCCACCGGCTCCTATGACCTGTTCGACACCACCCCGTTCGCGCCCGTCGAGCAAGCCCGGCTCGCGCACCTCCCCGGCGTGCGCGCGGTGCGCGCCTACCGCAGCGGGCTGCTCGACTACGGTCAGCGCCGCATACTCGTGATCGCCCCGCCACGCCAGTCCACCCCGCTGCTGGCAGCGGGCCAGATCGTGCAGGGCAACGCAACCACAGCTGCAGAACGTATACGCGCCGGAGGCTGGCTCGTGCTTTCCCAAGCCCTCGCCACAGAACAGCACCTGCGTATAGGCCAGGCATTCACACCGCCGAGCCCCAACCCGACCGTCTTTCGCATCGCGGCGCTGTCCACGAACATGGGCTGGGCGCCCGGCGCGATCCTCATGAACGCCACCGACTACGCCCGCGCGTGGGGAAGCCATGATGCGAGCGCCTACAACATCCTGCTCGCACCCGGAATCCCGCCGGCGCGGGCCGTCCGCGAGATCGAACGCGCGCTCGGAGCGCACTCGGGGCTGACCGTGCAAAGCGCCAAACAGCACACCGCTCAGCAGATCGCGCTCAGCCGCCAGACGCTGGCACGCCTGACACAGATCGCCACGCTAATCCTGATCGTCGCGATCCTCGCGATGGCCGCCGCGATCGGCGCGATGGTCTGGCAACGCCGCCCGCGCCTGGCAAAGCTCAAGCTCGAGGGACTGCCCCGCGTCGCGCTGTGGCACACCATCCTGATCGAGAGCCTGATCCTGCTCGCCACCGGCTGCCTCACCGGCGCCGTGTACGGCCTCTACGGCCAGCAGCTCGCCGACCATGCGCTCGCGCAGACGATCAACTTCCCCATCACCTACTCGATCGCGCCGCTGACCGCGCTGTGGAGCCTTGCGCTCGTGATCGCCGCCGCGCTCGCCACCCTGGCCATTCCCGGCTACCTCGCCGCCTCCGTACCAGCCACGCTCGCGCTGCAGGACTGACGCTCTCGTCGATGCACCTACCAATGCCATGACCAGACGAACCTCAGCAGCTCTCGTCGTCGCGCGCGCGCTTGCCGCCATGCACGCGATGCTCGTGTACACCGGGCTGATCGCCGCCGCGACCGCTCGCCGCCCGTACAAGAAGGTGGCGCGCGAGCAGTCTGAGCAGCGCACCCGCGACGCGCTGCTCGACGCCGCGGACGAGGAGCTCGCCAGGGATGGGCTCTCGCACGCGTCGCTCGAGTCGGTGGCGGCGAAAGCCGGTGTCACCAAGCAGACGCTGCTGCGGCACTTCGGCTCCAAGGAAGGACTGATCGAGGCCACCATCCGCCGCGCAAGCGAGCTCGTACGCAAAGAACGCGCCAAGGCGCCCGTCGGCGACGTGCCGGGAGCGGTGCGCAACCTGATGAAGCACTATGAGCGCTACGGAGACCTGATGATGCGGCTGCTGGCCGAGGGGCACCGGTCCTACCTGGTCCGCAAGGTGACCGATCGCGGTCGCGAGGTGCATTTGGAGTGGGTCAAGCGAACCTTCGAGCCGCAGCTGAGGAGCCTCCGAGATGATGAGGCGCGCAAGGTGCGAATGGCTCAGCTGGTGGCCGTCTGCGACGTGTACGTCTGGAAGTTGTTGCGTCGTGACATGAAGCTGAACGTGTCACAAGCGCAAGCAGCTCTGATCGAGCTGATCGAAAGTCTGGTTGCACCTCGCTGATGCGTGTCCTCGCCTACACTTCGCCCGCCCGGGGGCATCTTTATCCGCTTGTGCCGATCCTCGCCGAGCTGACCGCGCGCGGTCACGACACCACCGTCGTCGCGCTCTCCGGCGAGCTCGGGCACCTGACGCAGCTCGGCATCGAAGGCTCGGCGATCGACACCGCCGTGGAGCGCATCCAGATCGAGGACTGGCGAAAGCGATCGCTGCTCGCAGGCAGCCTGTCGGTGCTGAAGACGTTCACGGCACGCTCGGCCGGCGAGGCGCCCGACCTCGCGCGGGCGATCGCCCGCTTCGAGCCAGACGCGCTGCTTATCGACGTCAACTGCTGGGGCGCCGCGACCGTGGCCGAGTCCTCGGGGCTGCCATGGGCGGTGTACTCGCCCTACCTGCTGCCGCTGCCCTCCCGCGATGCCCCACCCTTCGGGCTCGGGCTGGCGCCGATGGGCGGCCCCGCCGGGCGGATCCGCGACGCGATCGTAGGCCGCGGCTTTCACATCGGCTTCGATCGAGCGGTCATGCCGACGGTCAACGCGCTGCGCACCCAGCACGAACTGCCCGCGCTCGATCGCTACAGCGATCTGCTCGAACGCCCGCCCCTGCTGCTGGCGCTCACCGCCGAGGGCTTTGAGTACCCGCGCAGCGACTGGCCGGCGAACGTGCGCCTGATCGGCGCCGTGAACTGGTCCCCGCCCGAGCCGGCGCCGGTATGGCTGGATGACATGCGGGACCCGCTCGTGCTCGTCACCTGCTCGACCGAGCGCCAGCGCGACGAGCGCCTGCTGCACGTTGCGCTGGAAGCGCTGCCTGCGGCAGGCATGTCGGTCATCGGCACCGCCGCGGCGCACGACCCTGATGAGTTCAGCGCGCCGCCCGGGAGCAGAGTCGTGCGCTTCCTCCCCCATGAGCCCATCCTCGAGCGCGCGGTGTGCGTGGTCTGTCACGGCGGCATGGGCATCACCCAGAAGGCGCTGGCGGCCGAGGTGCCGGCTGTCGTCGTGCCCTGCGGGCGCGACCAGCTCGACACGGCGCGCCGCGTCGAAGTCGCCCACGCCGGTGTCCGCATCTCGCCCCGCCGCCTGACCCCGGACCGGCTCGCGGACGCCGTCCGCTCGGCGATCGAATGTCGCGAGGGAGCACGGCGCGTGAGCCGAGCATACGCGGCGGCCGGAGGCCAGGCGAGCGCAGCTGACGCGATCGAGAGAATGGTGGCCGGACATCGTCTGGCCCCGGGCGCCCGTCCTTGACAGCCGCCGTCGCGCACGCGAGGATGAGCGCCTCAGTGAACCGTAAAGCCATGGGAGCAGGCGGGCGATGACAGGGATGCTGTACGGGCTGGCGCGGTTCTGCGTCCGGCGCCGCTTCGTCGTGCTCGGCGTATGGCTCGTGGCGGCGATCGCGCTGGTCGCGATCTCGCACAGGCTGGGCGAAAACACCAGCGAAAACCTGTCGCTGCCGGGGACCGACAGCCAGCGCGCGACCGACACGCTGTCCAAGTCGTTCCCCGACCAGGCCAACGGGACGAGCCCGATCGTCCTGCATGCCCACCACGGTAGGCTGACCGAACCCAAGTACTCCAGTGCCGTCGATCAGGCCGTCGCCGACGTGGCGAAGGCCCCGCATGTCGCCTCGGTGACCAACCCGCTCACGCCCCAGGGCGCATCGGCGCTGAGCAAGGACAAGAGCACCGGGTACATGTCGGTGACGCTGGCGGTCAGCCCGGGCGAACTGTCGGTTTCCGAAGCCCAGACGATCGTCGATGCCGCCAGCCCTGCCAAGGCCGCCGGACTGGAGGTGGAGACCGGCGGGCAGCTGGGTCAGAAGGTCTCCAAGCCCTCCACCGAGACCAGCGAGCTGATCGGGATCATCGCCGCGATGATCATCCTGACGTTCGCGTTCGGGACGATCGTCTCGATGCTGCTGCCGATCCTCAACGCGATCCTCGCGCTGCTCACCTCGCTGGCGATCATCCGCATCCTCGGCCATGTCACGACGGTCCCGAGCGTGGCGCCGACGCTGGCCACGATGATCGGGCTGGGCGTGGGGATCGACTACGCGCTGTTCATCGTCACGCGCCATTTTCGGGGACTCGGCGACGGGCTCGACTACGACGAGTCGATCGCCCGGTCCGCCGCGACCTCAGGCGGGGCGGTGTTCTTCGCCGGCGGGACCGTCACGATCGCGCTCGTCTCCCTGGCAGTGGCCGGCATTCCGCTGGTCACGACGATGGGCTTGATGGCGGGCATCGCGGTCGTCGTAGCGGTGCTCGCGGCGCTCACGCTGCTGCCGGCGGCGCTCGCGATCACCGGGCCGCGCATCAACTCCCTGCGCGTGCGCCCAGCCCATCGCGATCTGCGCCCGGAGGCCGAGACTCAGCAGGGGATGTGGGCGAAATGGGCGAACGACATCGCCAAGCACCCGACGATCGCGGGTCTGGCGGCGCTCGCGATCCTCTTGCCGCTGACGATCCCGCTGCTGTCGCTGACCCTCGGACAGCAGGACACCGCCGCGCTGTCCACCTCGACGACCGCACGCAAAGCCTATGACCTGCTCACCGACGAGTTCGGCGCAGGCGTCAACGGACCACTGCTCATCGCGGTCTCGCTGGGATCGCCGGCCAAGAACGCCGGTGACCCGCGCCTGCAGACGCTGGCGCACGACGTCGCCGCCACCCCAGGTGTCGCGGCGATCACTCAGGTCCAGATCGACAAGGCGGGGACGACGGCCTTCTTCAACGCGATCGCCACCACCGGTCCGGCGGAGAAAGGGACCGAAGAACTGGTGCAGCGCCTGCGCTCGAGCACGATCCCGAACGCCGAGCAGGCGACCGACATGCACGCCGACGTCGGCGGCAGCACCGCCGGGTTCGTCGATCTGGCCGCGCGCATCTCGGAAAAGCTGCCGCTGCAGATATTCGTCGTGATCGCGCTCAGCTTCCTGCTTTTGATCCTGGCGTTCCGCACGGTCGTGATCCCGGCCCAGGCGGCGATCATGAACCTGCTGTCGATCGGCGCCGCCTACGGCGTGCTGACGGCGGTCTTCCAGTACGGCTGGCTGAGCGGCCTGATCGGCCTCGAAGGACCGGTCCCGGTCGTCTCTTATGTGCCGTTGTTCATGTTCGCGGTCTTGTTCGGGCTGTCCATGGACTACGAGGTGTTCCTCGTCAGCCAGATCGAGGAGCACGTCCACTCAGGTCAGGACAACCGCGAATCGGTCGTCTCGGGGCTGGTCACGAGCGCGCGGGTGATCACCTCGGCCGCCTTCATCATGGTGTTCGTGTTCGGCAGCTTCGTCCTGAACGGCGATCCGACGATCAAGCAGTTCGGGGTTGGGCTCGCCGTCGCCGTGATCCTCGACGCGACCGTCGTGCGCTGCCTGCTGGTGCCCGCGCTGATGCTGCTGATGGGCCGCGTCAACTGGTACATGCCGGGCTGGCTGGAACGGGTCGTCCCGCACATGAGCATCGAGGGCGCGGAGTTCTTCCTCGCGCGCGACTATGTCGCGGCCGAGGGCGCGGCCGAGGGCGAGCCGGCGGTGGCCTCCCAGCCGTGACAGCCGCGGCGGCGGCTGTCACGGCCATGGCTCACGGGAGGATCATGTGCTTACTTCTTGGGGCACGGCGCCTTGTAGGAGGCTTCCGCCTTTTCGCCCGGTTCCCTGGGATTGCCGATGTTGCCGAATTCCATCACGGCCTTCAGCGGGAAGCCGCCCTTCGGGCACTTTTTCGGGACCGTGATGTAGTAGACGGTGTTCTTGCCCTTCTTGTACGCGGCGCCGGTCGTGACGCTGATGCGTTCGGTCGACGCGTCGAGCGCTCCGGGCACCGATTCGACCAGCGGCACCTGGGCGAGGATGGTCGGGCCGAACGGCGCAGCGGAGTTGACGATGCGGCCCTTGGAGAGGATTTCGATCGACACCGGCGAGGTGCCGTCCACGAAGAACTCCAGGCCGCCGCCGGGAGCGAAGAACGGCTGCACCGACACCGTCTCGTGCACGCGTTCGGTGCCGAAGCTGACGACCCCGCTCGCGCTGCCCTTCGGGCCGGCATGAGACTTCTTCGGGCACGGCCCTGGTCCGCGCTGTTCGATCGTGGTCGGCGCGCACGTCGCGAACCCCTGCGGGTGCAGCTTCGCGCTCGCCGGCCCGTAGAATTTCACCCCGACGAGCGGCGCCGGGAAGCCGCCGTATTCGGTCCCCGAGATCGTTAATTCGGTCTGCAGCGCCGCGCCCGCGCCGAGGATGTTGCCGGTGTGCGGGAAGCCCGGGATCGGCACGGCCTTTGCTTTGAGCGTGATTGTCGGCGCGGCCGAAGCGGTGATCGGCAGGACGAAGGCGCCAAGGCCGAGCACGGCCAGGCAGGCGGATGTTCTGCGCATCTGGTTGGCGCATCCGATTCTGCGCATGTGGTGCCTCCTTGTGTGTGACGTGTTCGACAGCTCGGATCCCCTCCGGATGCCGCGCGCGCTCTGGCGCCGCTGGAAACCGGCGGGTGTTGCTGTCGTCTACTCGTTTTTCTCTACCCGTTAGAACCCATCACACGCACGCAAGTCGCGGTCAGGCGCCGCCCGCCGCCTACACCCCGCCGGCAGCGCGCGCGGGGACCTCGCCCCACAGCTGCTCCAGGCGGTAGTACTCGCGCATAGCCGGCGTGAATATGTGCACGACCACGTCGAGATAGTCCATCAGTATCCAGTCGCCCTTGCCGAACCCCTCGACTCGGCGCGGGAGCGTTTCGTGCTCGTGCTTGCAGCCCTGCAGGATGCCGTCGTGGATCGCTTTGGTCTGGCGCTCGGTGTTGCCGGAGCAGATCAGGAAGTAGTCGGTATAACCGAGCAGGCCGCGCAGGTCGAGCTCGACCACCTCGCCGGCCTTCTTGCCGGCCGCGTACCGCGAGATCTCGCTCAGCAGCAGCTCGGGTCCCATCGGCTGCTCGGGCTCGGGCTTCATGTCGCGCCGCCGATGTCCCCGACGCGGCCCGCGGCCGCGCCCGCGGGCCGATACAGACCGTGCTCGGCGATGTACCCCGCGACCGCTTCGCCCACGAGCTCCCTCACCGACTCGCCCGCGGCGAGCAGCTCGCGCACAGACGAGGAGGACACCGCGATCCGGCCCATCTTCAGCAGCGTCATCCGCGGCGCAAGCCCGGGTCCGGGCACCGCCGCCGACAACACCTCGCGCACCCCCTTACTGTCCAGCTCGTCGCGCTCGGCGACCGCCAGCTCCGCCAGCTCCAGCAGCCGCGCCGGCTCGCGCCAATCCGGCAGCGTGCGCGCGGTGTCGGCTCCGACGATCAGCGTCAGCTCGGCCTCGGGATGCTCCTCATGGATGGCCTGGAGGGTATCCACCGTGTAGGACACTCCCCCCCGCTCGATCTCCACCGCGCAGACCCGCAGTCCGGGCTCGCGCGCGACCGCGATACGGCACATCTGAAGACGGTGCTCCGCGCCCGGATCCTCGGCCGCGGCTGGCTTGTTCGGGGCGACGTTCGCCGGCATCAGCAGCACCCGCTCCAGGCCCAGCTGGGAGTGCGCGTGGCGCGCCAGCGCGAGGTGTCCGATGTGCGGCGGGTTGAACGTCCCGCCGAGAATGCCGACACGAGCCACCGGGATCGTTCAGCCGCGGACGTGCCCGTCGCCCGTGACGAGGTACTTGAACGTGCACAGCTCGCGCAGCCCGATCGGCCCGCGCGCATGCAGCTTCTGGGTCGAGTTGCCGATCTCCGCCCCCATCCCGAACTCGCCGCCGTCTGTGAACCGCGTCGAGGCGTTCACGTACACACACGCCGCGTCCACCCCCAGCTGGAATGCGCGCGCGGCGTCCGTGTCTCGCGTGACGATCGCCTCGGAGTGCCCGCTTCCGTAGCGTGAGATGTGCTCGATCGCCTCTGTGAGCGAATCGACGACCCGGATCGCCAGGATCGACGCCAGGTACTCGGTCTCCCAGTCCTCCTCGCTCGCCTGCTGGAGCCGCGCCGCGAACCCATTTGCAGCAGACCCTCGCACCCCGGACCCGCTCGCCGTGGCAGGCCCGCCGGCCATGGCGGAATCGTCAGCCGCGCCGGACTCACCTGACGCCAGTGGCGAGCCTTCGCCGTACGCCCGCGCGCGATCGTCGCCCCTGAGCTGCACACCGGCCTCGTCCAGCGCCGTGACGATCTGCGGCAGGAACACGTCCGCGACCGCCTCGTGCACAAGCAGCGTCTCGGCCGCGTTGCACACGCCGGGGCGCTGGGTCTTGGCGTTGAGCACGATCGCCTCCGCCTCGTCGAGGTCGGCGCCGGCGTCCACATACACGTGGCAGTTGCCCGAGGCCGCGTATATGACCGGCACCGTTGCAACATCCTGCAGGGCGGCCTTCAACCCCTCGCCGCCGCGCGGGATGATGAGGTCGACCGTCTCGCCCTGGGTAGCCAGCTCCGCCAGCTCATCTCGTCCACCGCCCGCAACCAGGCCGATGCACCCCTCGGGCAGCCCGGTTGCGACGGCGGCCTCGGCGGCGATCTGGGCGAGCGCGGCGTTTGAGCGTGCCGCCGTGGAGGAGCCGCGCAGGACGATCGCGTTGCCCGACTTCAGGCACAGCGCCGTCGCGTCGATCGTCACGTTCGGGCGCGCCTCGTACACGACCGCGACCACTCCCAGCGGCACGCGCACCTTGCGCACATCCAGCCCATTGGGCAGGCGCCGGCCCTCGATCACCTCGCCGACGGGGTCGGGCAGCGCGACAATCTGTTCGACCGCGCGTGCGATCCCGGCGATCCGCGCCTCGTCCAGTGCCAGTCTGTCGAGCAGCGCCTCACCCAAGCCCGCCTCGCGGCCCGACTCCATGTCGCGGGCGTTGGCCTGCAGGATCTCCTCGGTGCGTGCTATCAGCGCCTGTGCGATCGCCGTGAGCGCCGCGTCCTTGCGTGCGGTGTCGACCTGCGCGAGCTCTCGTGCGGCGCGCTTGGCCGCGCGGCAGATGTCGCTCACCGATGTCGCCCCTGAAACCGTTACAGCCATTTTGAGGAAGCATAGAGCGGCAGTGCACCTTCGCCGCCGACGGCGACCTCAGTCCAGGACCAGGTAGTCCCGGTGGACGGCCTCGTCGCTGGCGCGCGGCAGCAGCTCGCGCACGGCCGCCGACTGCATGCCCATCACCTGGCGCAGCTCCGGCGCGGAGTAGTTGCAGATGCCCTTTGCCAGGGGCTTCAAGCGGCCTCCGGCTGCCGTGTCCCGTTCGATGATGTCCACCGCATCGCCCGCGTCGAACTCGTCCTGCACATCCACCACCCCGACGGGCAGCAGGCTCGCGCTGCTCTCGCGCACCGCGCGCGCGGCGCCTTGGTCGACGATCAGCCTGCCGCGCGATGGCTTGGCGTACTTCAGCCACAGCTTGAACGAGCTGTAGCGGGCCTCGCGCGGCGCAAACCGCGTGCCCGCGCGCTCACCGGAGAGCACGCTCGCGAGCGCATCCTCGCTCAGGCCGTTGCAGATGGTCGTTGCGATGCCGGCGGCCGTCGCCATGTCGGCGGCGACTACCTTCGAGCGCATCCCTCCCGAGCCCAGAGGAGAGGTGGTGTGCCCTATCTCGAGCTCCTGGAGCGCTGCGAAGTCGCTGACGTCCTCGATCAGCCGCGCGTCGGCGCGCCGGCGCGGATCGGCGGTGTAGAGGCCATCGATGTCCGTCAGCAGGATCAGCTCCTCAGCGCCGATCAGCACCGCGACCTGGGCGGCGAGGAAGTCGTTGTCGCCGAAGGAGATCTCATCCGTGGCGGTCGTGTCGTTCTCGTTGATCACCGGCAGCACCCGCCAGGCCAGCAGCGTTGAGAGCGTCTGGCGCGCGTTCAGGTAGTGCGTGCGCGCGGACATGTCGAAGAACGTCAGCAGCACCTGCGCGCTGGTCACGCCGCGCTCGCGCAGCAGCTCGTCATACACCCGATACAGCTTTCCCTGCCCAACCGCGCTGGCTGCCTGCAGCTCGCCGATCGTGCTCGGGCGCTGGGGCAACCCCATCGTGCGCATCCCCCGTGCGATCGCCCCGCTGGTGACGATGATCGCCTCATCGCCCGCCTTGTGCGCCTGCGCAACTGAGTCGCACACACGCGCCAGCGTGTCCTCGCGCAGTTCGCCGCCGGAGTCGGCGACGACACTGGAGCCCAGCTTGACAACCACGCGTTTCATCGCCCAGAGACTACGCGGACGCGCCCGGATCCAGCTCAAAGGCGACGCCCGCGATCTGGACCTCATCGCCCGCGACGAATCCCTCGCGCGCGAGCGCGTCGAGCACGCCGATCTTGCGCAGTCGCTCCTCGAGGTAGGCGAGCGCGTCCTCGTTGTTGACGTCATACCGGCCCAGCAGCCGTTCGATCCCGCGACCGCTCACCGCATACGCGCCCTCGCCGAGCCGCTGCACCGTAAACCCGCGCCCTCCGTCGCGGGCGCCGGGCCGAAATACCATGTGCTCGGCCAGCTCCTGCTCGCCTGCCGCGTCCACCGGGATGCCCGGGTCCGCAGCGCCACGCCCCGAGGCAAGCTCGGGCACGATCGCCAGCAGCAGCTCCCCCAGCTCGCGCACCCCCGTCCGCGTGGCGCTGGAGGTCGTGATCACCGGCACGTCCGGCCCGAGCCGGCGCCGCCACTCGGCGACCGCCTCCAGGGTGCGCTCAGGGGTGACGAGATCGATCTTCGACAGGGCGAGCACGCGCGGCAGCCCCGCCAGGCGCTCGTCGTGTGCGGCCAGCTCGTGCTCGATCGCGGCGTGGTTGGAGGCCGCGTCGGCGTTCTCGGCGCCAGACAGCTCGGGTGCGATGTCGAGCACGTGCACCAGCAGACGCGTGCGCTCGACGTGGGCCAGGAAATCGTGCCCCAGTCCAGCCCCCTCGCTGGCGCCCTCGATCAGCCCAGGGATATCCGCGACCACGAGCTGGCGCCGCTCGAGCTCGTCTTCGAGCACGCCCAGCACGGGTGAGAGCGTCGTAAACGGGTAGTCCGCGATCTTCGGCGCCGCGCGCGTCATGCGTGCGAGCAGCGAGGACTTGCCGGCGTTCGGCATCCCGACGAGACCGACATCGGCCAGCAGCCTCAGCTGCAGCTCGATCCAGCCCTCCTCGCCGGGCAGCCCGTGCTCGGCAAAGCGCGGCGCCTGACGGGTGGAGGTGGCGAACCGCTTGTTCCCGCGCCCTCCGGGGCCTCCGCGCGCGATCGTGACGCGCTGACCGTGAGCGAGCAGCTCCCAGCGGCGGCCAGCGAGGTCATCCGAGTCCTCGCCCCCGCCACCGCCACCGCGGCCGCCGCCCGTGTCCTTTGCACCCTCGCCCAGCGCTTCGGTGCCGGGCGGCACCCTGATGCTCAGCGTCTCACCGTCCGCGCCGTGCTTGAGCGCGCCTTCGCCGTGACCGCCTCGCCCGGCGTGGTACTGGACCCTGCGCCTGAACCCGTGCAGGTCGCGCAGCGACTCGTCGCATACGAGCACCACCTCTCCCCCGCGCCCACCATCGCCGCCGTCGGGCCCACCGCGCGGCACCTTCGCTTCACGGCGAAAGCTCATGCACCCGTCTCCCCCGGCCCCTGCCCTGACGTGGATCCTCGCGCGGTCGTGCAGCATGGTGGCAATCGTGACAGTCCGCGGGGGTGAGCCCCTCGGACCTTCTCGCCGCCGATCAGCGGCGGCGCAGGAGGTCGGTGGTTAGGCGCCCGAAACGTCGCCGGGCAGCACGCTCACGACGCGCCCGCGCCGGCCGGCGGTGAACAGCACGGTTCCGGCGGCGCGCGCGTACAGCGTGTCGTCCTTGCCGATGCCCACGCCCGCGCCCGGCTTGAATTTGGTGCCGCGCTGGCGCACGATGATCTCCCCGCCGGTGACCGTCTGGCCGGCGAACGTCTTGACGCCCAAGCGCTGCGCGTTTGAGTCGCGCCCGTTGCGGCTCGATCCGAGGCCCTTCTTATGCGCCATCTGTCTTCGTCTCCTCGCTTCGCGTCTTTGTCACGCCGCCTTTGGCTTGTGCCTCGGCCTTGGCGGGCTTTGACGGTGCTCGCCGGCTTTGGTGCCGTGCTCTTGGCCGCGGCTTTGGCGGGCGCGGGTTTCGCCGGCGGCAGGTTTCGCGCGGTCAGCGGGTTTCGCCCGCGCCGGGCTTGGCCGCGGCTGTGGCTTTCGACGGCTGCGCGGTTTCGCTCGCGCCGCCGCCCGGCCCCAGCTCGGTGACCTCGATGCGAGTCAGCTCCTGACGGTGACCGGTGCGCCGCTTGTAGCCGCGCTTGGGCTTGAACTTGAACACGCGCAGCTTCTCGCCGCGCTCGTGCGCGATCACTCGCGCGGTGACCTTCACCCTCTGCAGGCCCTCCCGGTCGAACACGGCCTCCTCGGAGCGGTACAGGATCGGCTCAAGCGCCACGCTCTCGCCCTCGGCGATCGGGAGCCGCTCGACCAGCAGCCGCTGGCCGCGCTCGACGCGGTACTGCTTGCCGCCTGTCTTGACGATCGCGTACATGACGATGCTCAGCCGATGCCTTTCCTATGACTTCGTGCCAGTCTCGGCCGCGCCGGCCTTGGCCTTTGCAGCCGAACGGCGTCGCCCGCCCCTGCGGCCACGACGCCGAGGTTTCGATTGTAGGCCATCCTTGCCCGCCTGCGTTGCCTCGGCCGGTCCGGCCGCGCTCTCGGACGGCGCGTCATCGCTCGCATCGGCCGGCTCGCTCGCCGGTGTGCCGGCAGCGGACCTGGGTGCAGCCGGCGTTCGTCTTCTGGGCTTGCGCTTGGCCGGCAGCGGCGCGCGGGGCGCGGGCGTGATGACCTCGCCAGACTCGTCCAGCAGCAGCGCGCTCGCGGCGGTGCGCCCGACCTGGTCGATGCGCACCATCCGCTTCTCCCCGACATGGGCGGCCGCGCCGGCGATCGAGATGATGTAGCCGTCGATTTTCGCGACCGCGTCGTCGACGTCGTACATGTGCGGCTCGACGATCTCGACCAGCACCTCATCGCCCTGGCGAAACGGCAGCGCGCGCTCCTCGACCTCCTCGCGGGTGCCCGCGAACGTGATCGCGAAGTGCTCCAGCGCGAGCCCCTCGGAGCCCTCGAACAGGAACGACTTGCCCGTCTGGGACTCCAAAGCATGCAGCACGCGCGAGCCGTGGCCGGTGAACTGGGTGCTCACGCGCGGGTTCATCTGCACCAGCAACGCCTGCACGTCGGGGTGCTCTGAGGCGACGTCGCGCAGACGGCGCTCGAACTCGATCGCGATCGTCTCCTCGCTCTTGATCACGCCCTCGCCCTCGCACGTCGGGCAGGGGCGGCTCATGATCTCGCGCACGCCCTCGGTCACGTTCTGACGGGTCATCTCGACCAGGCCGAGCTTTGAGATCTCCGCGGTGAACGTCTTCGTGCGGTCTTCGTCGAGCGCCTTGCGCAGGGTCTTCATCACGGCGTCGCGGTTGCGCGCGCGCGCCATGTCGATGAAGTCGATCACGATGATCCCGCCGATGTCGCGCAGCCGCAGCTGGTTGACGACCTCCTCGGCCGCCTCGAGGTTGGTTTTCGTGATCGTGTCCTCCAGGGCCGCCCCTTTGCCGCGGCCGATGAAGCTGCCGGAGTTGACGTCGATCACGGTCAGAGCCTCGGCGTAGTCGATTATCAGATAGCCGCCGCTGGGCAGATCCACGCGCCGGGACATCACGCCGTCGATCGCCTGCTCGACTCCATACGCATCGAACAGGGGCCCCTCGCGCCCGTCCCACAGCTCGACGCGCTCCACCAGCTCGGGCGCGGTGCGCGCGAAGAACGACACCAGCCGGTGGTATTGCTGCTCGTCGTCGACGATCGCGCGCTCGAAGTGGGCCGAGAAGATGTCGCGCACGACACGCACCGACAGGTCGGCCTCCTGGAAGACCAGATCCGGCGCCTGGGTCTCGGCCACGCGCGCCACGAGCACCTCGTGCAGCTTGTGCAGGTACTTCAGCTCGCGTTCGAAGTCCTCGCGCTTGGCTCCGTGCGCGGCGGTCCTGACGATCGCCCCGCCCTCGCCGAGGTCGAGCTTGGCGGTCTGCCGGCGCAGGCGCTCGCGCTCCTTGTCCTCCAGGCGCCGGGAGACGCCAACGCCCTCGCCGGTGGGGGCGTAGACCATGTAGCGCCCGGCGATCGTCAGATCCATCGACAGGCGCGCGCCCTTGGTCTTCAGCGGGTCCTTGATCACCTGCACGACGATCTCCTGGCCCGGCTTGAGCAGCTCGGAGATCTTCTGCTGGGAACCGCCGCGGCCGCGCCGGGCGATCTCGACGCCGGGCAGCACGATCTCATCGACGTGCAAAAACCCGTTCTTCTCGAGGCCGATGTCGACGAACGCGGCCTCCAGCCCGGGCAGGACGTTGTCGACCTTGCCCTTGTATATGTTGCCCACGATCGAGCGCCCGCCGCGGCGCTCGATGTAGAGCTCAGCTATCCGGTAGCCGGCCCCGGGTTTGCCGCCAGCGCCTTTGCCGCGCCGGGCACTCCGCGAAGGGGACTTCGCCGCGCCCGGTGTCCCGGACGCCTCCAGCAGCGCGACGCGCGTCTCCGCGCGGTCGACGCTGACAAGCACTTGCTTTTTCAATTTTTCGATCCAGTCTGAGAATTGTCATGTCTAATAAAGTGGCACGCGGCCCTTGAGCGCAGCCGAGGCGCGCGCCCGGACGTAGATTGACTGCAGCAGACCTACGGCCAGAAGAGTTGTGATCACCGACGAGCCGCCATAGCTCATCAGGGGCAGCGTGACGCCGGTGATGGGCATGATCCCAATGGTCATTCCCACGTTCACGAACACCTGAAACATCAGCATAGCCGCTACACCGGCGGCGAGAAGCGAGCCGAACAGGTCCCTGGACATCGTCAGGATGCGCAGCGTGCGCCACATCAAGAGCGCGTACAGGCACAGCACGAGCCCCGCGCCGAGAAAGCCGTACTGCTCGCCGACGGCGGCGAACACGAAGTCGGTGTCGTCCTCGGGCACGAAGTTCAGGCGAATCTGGGTGGCGTCCGAGCCGTGGCCGGTCTTCTGGCCGGAGCCGATCGCGATCTTCGACTCGTCCAGCTGATATGAGGGATTGGGTTCTCCGGTCTTGGATTCCTTTTCCTTGATTTCCTCGAAGTTCGAGGAGGGGTGCAGGAAGGCCGTCAGCCGTTCGGTCTGGTAGGGCTTGAGCACGTGGACGCCCACGGCCGGGGCGAGCGCGAGCACGAGGGCGGCGGACACCGCCACGAGCGCCACCAGCGCGGTGAGCTGCCGCCACGGCGTGCCCGCCACGAGCAGCACCACGAACGCGATCACCATATACACCATCCCCGAGCCGAGATCCGGCTGAGCGATCACGAGCATCGCTGGCACTAGCGCCGCCAGCATCACCCGTGCGGTCGTGTCGCGCTCGCGCAACCTGCGCGCGCGATCGACCACGAACGCGGCCAGCGCCAGGATCAGCAGCACCTTGCCGAGCTCGGAGGCTTGAAACGAGAAGAACGGCAGGCTGATCGCACGCTGGGCGCCGTTGGCGGAGTGGCCCGCCGCCAGCACCGCCAGGATGCTTCCGATCAGCAGCGCGTAGATCGCGTTTTTCAGCGGCCGCAGTCGCGCGTAGTCGATGCGCGCCAGCACCAGCATGAAGATCGCACCGATCACCAGGTAGATCGCCTGGCGGTTGACGTAGTAATTGGGATCGCCGGGTATCGCTTCGCGCGTGGCCGTCCCGAGAGTCATCACCGAGGCGATCCCCAGCCCGGCCACGGCGAGCGTCAGCAGCGGGTCGAGCGGCATCGCGAATCGTTTGCCCTGATCGGCGTGACGCGCCGGCGGCTGCTCGATGCGCGCGGGGGCTTTGATCGGGCTGGTCAGGGGCGCGGGCATCGGCTGCTCAGGGGCGCGAACACGGATCGGCCACAGGCGTGGGCGTGGACGTGGACGTGGCGAATAGTCGTGGCGGCATCGCGATCAGAACGTTTTCGAGGTCCCGGCGATGAACTTCTCGGGCTGTCCGAACCACTTCGAGGCGATCAACCGGGCGATCGGCGCGGCGGTTTCGGCGCCGAAGCCTCCTTCTTCCACGGTCACGGCGATCACGATCGGGCGAGCGGGGTCGTTGACGAAGCACATGTACCACGACTGTTCCAGGTGCGGAGGACGTTCGGCGGTGCCCGTCTTGCCGTACACAGGGTGCTCTTCCTGGTTCCAGCCCGCCCACACGTCCGCGGATGTCCCTCCTGGTTGGCTGGCCGCCTCGTGGATACCTTCCATCACGAGGCTGAGATCTTCGTCGTTCAGGTGCACGTGGCGCACCGGCGGGAACGACAGGCTCTGCACCAGGCCGCCGTCCGATTCGTCGATCTGTAGTCCCAGGTGCGGGCGCACGACCTCGCCGTGGCCGCCGTGCAGGTAGGCGTTGGCGAGCGTCGAGTACGCCACCGCCATCTGCAGCGGATTGGTCTGTAGGCTGCCCTGGCCGACCGCCAGATCCATGTTGTAGCCGACGGTCCACGGCTCGCCCGGTTCGGCCACGATGTGGCACGGGTGGCCATGGTGCGCACGCTGGCACCTGGCTTCTTGCCTGTTCTGCTGGGCCAGCCATTCCCGGCTGGGGACGGTGCCGGTCGTCTCGCTCGGCAGGTCGATCCCGGTCTGCTCGCCGATCCCCAGTTCGTGGGCCTTGTTCTGGATCACGTTGCCATAGCTGTTGGCCAGATCGCCGACCGTGAAGAAGTAGGTGTCCGAGGAGACCTTCAGCGCTTCGACGAGCCCCACCGCGCCGTAATCGGCGTGGCCGGCGTTGCAGAACTGCTCGCCGCCGACGTCGATGCACTGACCCGCGCCGAGCCCCTCGGTCGGGTTGATGACGCCCCCTTCCAGGGCGGCCATCGCGGTGATCGGCTTGAACGTCGAACCGGTCGGGTAAGCGCCGTTCGTCGCACGATCGATCAGCCGGGACGGAACCTGTTCGCTGCCGCCAGCGCCTGTGACGCCCTCCAGTTCTTCATATTCCTGCTTAGTCAGCGGTTTGGCGAACTTGTTGGGGTCGAACGACGGGTAGGAGCCGATCGCGAGCACTTCCCCGTTGAGCGGATCCATCGCCACGAACCCGCCCGCGGGGGCCGGTTTGCCGCCCGCCCGCGCGTTTTCGATCCCCTGCAGCAGCGCCTTTTCCCCCTCGCGCTGCAGGCCCAGATCAAGCGTGGTCTTCAGGCTGTAGCCGCCTGTGGGCGGCGTCGGCTGCAGGCGCGTGGGCACGGGATAGCCTTCGGAGTTGACCTGCACGCGCTGCTCGCCGTCGTGGCCGCGCAGGTAGCGGTCGTAGTAGTACTCGAGACCTTCCTGACCGACGACCGTCCCCTGCCGGACGCCCGCGAACGCGTGCAGCTCGAGCTCCGGTTCGGAGACCTGACCGACATAGCCGAGCACGTTCGCGGCCATCTCCCCGTACGGGTAGGAGCGGATCGAGACCGGCTGCTGGGTGACGCCGGGGTATCTGCTCTGCTGCTCGGCGAGCACGGTCAGCACGCCCCGGCCGGCGTCGGTCTTGATCGTCACCGGCGCGTAGGGCAGCGCCGTGCGGCCCTTGATCACGAGCTCCTGGATGTGAGCAGCGCTCATCCCCAGCAGCGCTCCCAGCCGCCGGTAGAGCTCCAGGCGGGGATGGCCCGGGGGCGGCAGCGCGGAGGGCACGATCTGCACGGCGTTGGCCACCGTGCTGGCGGCGATCGGCTGGCCTTCGCGGTCGAGGATCTGCCCACGCGGCGCGGCGATCGGCAGGTCGCGCACGGCGTTGGCCGCCGCTTCCTGGACGTACTGTTCGCCGGTCAGCACCTGCAGATACCACAGCCGGAAGAAGATCACCCCGAACATCACGAGCGCGATCCCACCGAGGATCGCCACGCGCAGGGCCATCTGCGGCGAGACCGGGGGCATGCGCGCGGAGCCTGACCCGGAGCCGGAGCCGTCCCTCCCTTTGCCGGCGGTATCGCCGGGACGAAACCGTTCGATCGCGCTCATCTGCGCGCCTACGGGGTCCTCGACAGCGGGCTCAGCCCGCCGGTCGTGTAGGCGCGACGACGACGACGACGCGGGTCTTGGGGCAAGCCGCCGATCAGGCAGCGGCGCACGAGTATCCACATCGGCAGCGCGACGATCGTGTTGACGACGATCCCGAGCACGATCTGGCGCAGCAGCTGCAGGCTCACGGGGGCGTCGACGCCGAGCATGAACTCAACCAGCGAATAGCCCACGAGCGCCGCGGCCGTCGCCACCCCTGCGACCAGCACAGGCGTCAGAGCGGCCTGGGGGTCGCGCAGCTCATGCAGGCGCCCGCACCAGTAGCCGACGAGCGTGAACACCAGCGAGGTCAGCCCGAGCGTCTGCACGAGCGCGAGATCGACGAGCAGGCCGATGGCGAAGCCGCACGCCGCCCCCACCGTCGAACCGCACAGCAGACCGATGAACGCGACCAGCAGGATCGACAGATCGACCGTCACGCCGAACACCGTCACCTCCGAGACGACCCCGATCTGGAAGAACACGATCGCCACCGACAGCACCGCGATGCGGGCCAGCAGTCCTGTGGACACGCCCTGGCCGCTCATAGGGGAGCCGGTGGGGGCTGGGCGGTGGCTGTGCTCATCCGCCACCGACTTCGGTCGAAGCGAGCTGCCCGGACGCAGCGGGTTCGGCGCCTGACAGCTGGCCCGATGGCAGGCTCGACACGGAGCTGCTCAGCCGGGCTGGCTGCGAACCGGCTGCCGCTGTGAGCACCTGGACTGTGTCCAGTTCGTGCAGGTTGGCGACCGGATGCACATTCACCGACGTATATGCGCTTGCTTCGTTGGTCGAGTAGACCTGACCGATCACCAGTCCCGGCGGGTACAGCGAGTCGTCGTGGCCTTCGAGCGTGCCGGAGGTGACGACGTATTCGCCGCTGTTGGCCTGCGTATTGGCGGGCAGATACTGGAGCAGCAGATCGTTGGGGTCGCCCACCTTGGGCTCGACGATGCCGGTCGCCTTGCTCGTGCCGATCCTCGCCGAGACGCCCATCGAGCTGTCGGTGATGAGATCGATCACGGCGGCGTCGGAGGCGGCCTGGGCGACCTTGCCGATCAAAAAGCCGTCTTCGTCGATGACCGGGTCGTCTTCCCGCACGCCGGCGGATTCGCCCTTGTCGATATCGACGGTCGAGTACCACAGGTTGGGGCTTTTCCAGACCACGGTCGCGGTCACGGGACGGTAGGCGCCCACGCCGAGCTGATCCACGTGGAACAGGGCCAGCAACTCACGATAGGAGCGTTTTTCGGCCTGCTCGGCGACGACTTCCCGGCGCAGCCGGGCAACCTGCTTGCGCAGTTCAGAGTTCTGACTTTTGGCATGGAAGACTTCGTCGATCGAGCCGAACAGGTCGCGCACCGGCTTCAGCGCCTTGTTGGCCCCGTCCTGGATCGGGGAGAGGACGGTCAAGAAGCCGCGCTGCACCGAGTGCAGGCCTCCGCTTGGAGTCTCGCCGAAATAGGCTGTCAGAAGTATCAGGGAGAGCACGACGAGCAGCGCGAGCACCGCACGTCGACGCCGGACCGTCTTGTCATACACAGGTCATCAGGGCCTTCCGAAGCGTTCATAGCAGAGAGTACGCGCAGTCCACGATCGACGCTCCGGGCCTCGCCCGCGCACGAGGCTCGGCCACCCGCGAACGTCCCCTCGTTCATCTGCGCCGCCGCCGGCGCGAGCTGCGGTTGGAACGGTGGATCGCCTCGAACTCCTCGAGCGACCGTCCCGACCCGACCGCCACGCATGTCAGCGGAGACTCCGCGAGATGCGCCGGCATCTGCGTCTCCTCGCGCAGACGCTCGTCCAGGCCCTGCAGCAGCGAGCCGCCGCCCGCGAGCATGATCCCGCGGTCCATGATGTCCGAGGCCAGCTCCGGCGGGGTGCGGTCGAGCGTCTCCTTGACCGCGTCGATGATCTGGTTCAGCGGTTCCGCGAGCGCCGTGCGGATCTCCTCGCTGGTGAGCACCACCGTCTTCGGCAATCCGGAGACCATGTCGCGCCCGCGAATCTCCGCCTGCAGCTCCTCTGCCATCACGCACGCCGAGCCGATCTCGAGCTTCAGCTCCTCGGCGGTCTGCTGGCCGATCAAGAGCTTGTACTCGCGCTTGGCGTAGCTGATGATCGCCTCGTCCATCTCATCGCCGCCGACGCGGATCGACTGCGAGACGACGATCCCGCCGAGCGAGATGACGGCCACCTCCGAGGTGCCCCCGCCGATGTCGACGACCATCGAGCCCGTCGGCTCGCCCACGGGCAGCCCCGCTCCGATCGCCGCGGCCATCGGCTCCTCGATCAGGTACGCGGTGCGCGCGCCCGCGGACAGGCACGCCTCCTCGACGGCGCGCTTCTCCACGCCGGTCACGCCCGAGGGCACGCACACCACCACGCGCGGGTGCGCCCAGCGGTTCTGGTGGACCTTCTGGATGAAGTGCCTGAGCATCTCCTCGGTCACGTCGAAGTCGGCGATCACGCCGTCCTTGAGCGGTCTGATCGCCTGGATCGTGCCGGGCGTGCGCCCGAGCATGCGCTTGGCCTCGATGCCGACGGCGTGCACTTCGCCGGTGCGCGAGTCGATCGCCACGACGCTCGGCTCGGACAGCACGATGCCGCGCCCGCGCACGTACACGAGCGTGTTCGCGGTGCCCAGGTCGACCGCCATGTCGCGGCCGCCGAAGCCTGTCAGGTAGGTGAAGATGCTCATCGCTCAGGTGCGGTGCGTTCCGTCGGGCTGCAGCGCACACGCGCTGGAGCTCGGCTGCGCCCCTGCGATTCTTGAGCGTTCCCGGTGGCCGACGTTGCCCGCGGCAGTCTAGCGGACCCCTGTCGCCGGCCTGCATGGCTGGGAGGGGATTTGCAGGTTGAGGAGGATTGTCTCTGTTTTTGTGGCCGGTATTACGAATGTATTTGTTTTTTCGAAAGGGACCGATAGGGGTGCGTCAGTCCTGGTAGTCGCATATACATTGGCTATCGCTGCACAAAATGAGCAACACACACAAAGCTCTTTCACAATCCCTTGACAGCCAAGCTGACCCTGTCCCTTTCGCAATTCAAAAACGAACCCCCAACAGCTGCGGATAGACGTCCAGCAGGGTCGCGACCGGCAGTCCGACGACGTTCTCGTAGTCGCCCTCGATCGCCCGCACCAGCGCCGCGCCGGCGCCCTGGATCGCGTAGCCGCCGGCCCGCCCGCGCCACTCGCCTGTTGCGATGTACCAGTCGAGCAGCGCGTCGTCGATCGCGCGGAACGTGACCGCCGTGCGGGCGATCGCCCCACGCTCCTCGCCGCCGCCGCCGCCGCCTTCGCCTTCGCCGGGCGCCAGCAGCGCCAGGCCGCTCACGACCTCGTGCGTGGCGCCCGCCAGCGCCAGCAGCGTCGCGCGTGCGGCGTCCTCGTCGCCAGGCTTGCCGAAGATCGCGCCGTCGAGCGCCACCAGCGTGTCGCACCCGAGCACGAGCTCCCCGGCGTCCGGACCCGCATCGGCGCGTGCGCCCGCACCGGCATCGGCATCCGCGACCATGCCCCGCGCGCGCGCCGCGCGGGCCTTGCGCAGCGCGTTCTCTGACGCCACCTTCGCCGGATCGCCCTCGCCGAGCTCCGGCACGTCGGTGGCTCGCACCGTGAACGGCACTCCCAGCCGCTCCAGGATCGCCCGCCGCTGGGGCGAGCGCGAGGCCAGCACCAGCGCGCGCCCGGGCGCCGGGCGGATGGGTCTGGCCGCGATCGTCGCTACCCCTGCTGGAGCTCTGGAAAGAACAGCGCCGCCTCGCGCGCCGCGGACTCGGGCGAGTCCGAGCCGTGCACCATGTTCTGGGACATCTCGATCGCGTAGTCGCCGCGGATCGAGCCCGGCGCGGCCTCCAGCGGATCGGTCGCGCCGATCGCCTGCCGCGCCGCCCTGACGGTGTCGGTCCCCTCGAGCACCATCGCCACGATCGGGCCCGAGGTGATGAAGTCGACCAGCTCGCCGAAGAACGGGCGCTCTGCGTGCTCGGCGTAGTGGCGCTCGGCCAGCTCCCTGGTCACGGTCATGTGCCGCAGCGCGGCGATCTTCAGGCCCTTGCGCTCGAAGCGGGCGATTATCTCGCCGGTCAGCCCGCGCGCGAACGCGTCTGGCTTGACAAGGATCAGAGTGCGCGTCATGGGCCCGGCGCCGTGGGTCCGCTCTCGACCGGCTGCTGGACGATCTCCGATCGGTCCTCCTCCTCGGCGGGCGTGCGCCGCCGGCGTCTGCGCCGGGCGGGGGCGATCGCGCCGGGCACCTCGGTCTCGCAGTACGGGCAGATCGTCCACGCCTGGTCGAGCGGTCGCTGGCAGCTGACGCAGCGTTCCTTGAGCTTGCGCAGGCAGCTGGGACAGCGCACGAAGTCGCGCTCGATGCGGTAGTCGCAATGCGGGCACAGCCCGTGATCGAGCTCGTGCAGGCGCGCTTCGGCGGCCCGCAGCTCCAGCTCGCGCTCGCGCGTGTCCTCCAGGTACTCGGGCGGGCGCAGGATCACGTAGACGATCGTGCCGACGAACGGGAACAGCGACGCCGCCGTCGCGCAGCCGACGAGCATCGGATCGAGGATGCGCCGCCGCGCGTCCGCGTAGGTCCAGTAGATCAGCGAGAAGTACAGAACGACCGCGAACAGGATCAGCAGATCGATGGCCAGGCTCAGACCACTGCTTTCGATCCCGAAATATGCGAGCGGAGGCATCGGGCGGCTGAGTTTAGAGAAACAACCGGCCGAATCCGTAGCCGGCGGCGAAGAACACGAGGATGACCAGTGCCACGATCAGCGCCACGGCGCCGATCATCGTGAGCACTGATGGGCCGTCGTCGTTCACTGGGCTCAACCTCTCAAAGCAGCCTGTCCTGCGGGCAGCGTAGCGCAGGCGTCATCCTCCAGCCGGCGCAGCAGATCGCCGACGAGATAGACCGAGCCCGTGACGAGCACCGCCCTGCCATCCTCATCCCCGTCCTCGCCTTCGCGGGCCCAGCGACGCGCCTGCTCGAGCGCCCGCCACGGCTGGGGCTCGCACGCGACCGCGTCGAAGCCGAGCTGGCGCGCGAGCGACTGCAGCGTGGCCGGCGAGAGCGCGCGCGGGCTCGGGGGCGCGGTGAACCAGGCACGCTCGCAGACTCGGCCACCGGACCCGGACACTGAGGGTCCGGTCAGCGCCGCGAGCATGCTCGCGGCGTCCTTGTCCTCGAGCACCCCCATCACGAGCCCGATCGCGCGCCCACCCAGAACCTCTCGCAGCGACTGCACCAGCGCCGCCACGGCGTCGGGGTTGTGCGCGCCGTCGAACACTGTCAGCGGGCGCTCGTCCACGACCTGCAGGCGGCCCGGCACCGCGGTTGCGGCGGCGGCCGCGCGGACGGCCCGCTCGTCGAGCTCGATCCCCACACCGCGCAGGTGTACCTGAGCGGCGGCGCGCGCAAGCGCGAAGTTGCGCCGCTGAAATGCGCCTTTCGCGCGCAGCCAGATCTCCTGCGAGCCACCGGCTGGCGCGCCGAGATCGTCCGTCGCAGGGTGACCCGCCGCGCCGAGCACAGAACGCGCCCACGTACGCGCGCGCGTGCGGCCCTCCCACACAGCATCATCCACCGCCGGAGCATCGGCCACCGCCCGAGCATCATCCACCGCCGGAGCATCGACCAGCACGATCCGGGCCTCGCGCTCGCGGGCGACGCGCTCGGCGACCGCCAGCGCCTCGCCCGCGAGCCGGGAGGAGAGCACGAGCGTCCCGCCCGGGCGAACGACCGCGAGCTTCTCCTCGGCGATGTCGCTCAGCGTCGGCCCCAGCCAGCGGGTGTGCTCCAGGCCGACGTTCGTGAGCACCGTGATCGGCGCGTCGATCACGCTGGTCGCGTCATAGCGTCCGCCGAGACCCGCCTCGACGACCGCCACGTCGATTTCTCGATCGGCCATCTCCGACAGCGCCGCGGCCGTCAGGAGTTCGAACTGAGTCACGCGGTCGTCCTCGGCCAGCGTGCGGTTGACCCGCTCCTCGGCCCGCGCGGCACGCTCGATCGCCGCCGCGAATGCGTCCGCCCGCAGGTCCGTTTCGCCGATCCGCACCCGTTCGCAGTAAGAGATCAGGTGCGGAGACAAATACGCGCCCGTGCGCAGGCCGTGGCGCTGCAGGATCGCCGCGATCATGCGCGTGGTCGAGGTCTTCCCATTCGTGCCCAGCACGTGAATCGCGTCGTAGCGCCGCTGCGGGGAATCGAGCGCGGTCATCATCCGCCGCATCCGGTCAAGGCCGAAGCGCATCCCGAACAGCTCCAGCGTCTGCAGGTGGTGCTCGGCCTGAACCGGCGTCCAGTGCCTCACGTCACCTACGCGTCGTGGTGCTTGCGCAGATAGTCGATGAACAGCGGCCGCAGCGCCTCGCCCAGCGCTCCGTCGCCGCTGTGCACGGCGTCGGAGATCAGGCCTTTGGAGGACTCCAGGTCGTAGTCGGCCTCGCCGGCGTCTCCGCTGACCAGCTGGGCGGCGGGGATCGTTTTCAACAGCGACCAGAAGAACCTCATGTCCATGTGCCGCTCGGCGCGCCGAACCGCGCGGTCGTGCAGCTCGCGCGTGGAGAGCTTGTCGAGATCGTCGGTCATCTGCCAGTCAGCCCCGCCGGCTCCGGCGGGAGCGCTTGCCGCGCGCGAGCAGCGTCAGCTCGCGGCTCATGCCCTTCAGATCGAGCTTGTGCGCCAGCTTGCGCAGCTCCAAGCGCTCTCTCACGCTGAGGTTGCGCAGGCGTCCACGGGACTTGCGCATGAGCTCCCTGGAGCGCGCGCGCTCCTTCACCGACAGCGCCGCCCAGCGCCGCCCGACGATCACCGTGCCCTGCAGCAATGTCGCCCACGGCACCGCCTTCGCGGTGCGCTTGAGCTTGGAGTCGGGCTTGGCGAGCGACTTGCCGGGCTTGCGCACAGCGGCGATGGTAGCGGTCGAGCGCAGATCGGCGTCCGGCCGAGCTCACGCCGCCGGCGCGCGCAGCCGCGGCCCGGGCGCTCACTCACACGCGGCGGGCCCTACGCCGACTCCTCGCGCAGCTGCGAGTCAGCCGCCGCGGAGTCCTCGGGGGCGGCTTCTGTCACGAGCGTTGGGGTCAGACCGCGCTCGACCGTCTCCTTGGTGACGACGCACTTCTTGACGTCGCGGCGCGAGGGCAGCTCGAACTGCACCTCGAGCAGGATCTCCTCGATGATCGAGCGCAGCCCGCGCGCGCCGGTTTCGCGCTCCAGGCCACGCTCGGCGACGGCTGTGAGCGAATCCTCGCTGAACACCAGCTCGATCCCGTCGAAGGAGAAGAAGCGCTGAAACTGCTTGACCAGCGCGTTGCGCGGCTCGGTCAGGATCGAGACGAGATCCTCGCGGGTGAGCTGGTGCACCGCGCTCATCACCGGCAGGCGGCCAATGAACTCCGGGATCAGCCCGTACTCGATCAGATCCTCCGGCAGGCACTGCTCGAACACTTCGCCGGTGTCGCGTTCGGCCTTGGACTCGATCGCGGCGGCGAACCCGATCCCGTTGTTGCCGATCCGCCGCTCGATCACCTTGTCGAGGTTGGCGAACGCGCCGCCGCAGATGAACAGCACGTTGGTCGTGTCGATCGTCAGGAACTCCTGATGGGGATGCTTGCGCCCGCCCTGGGGCGGCACCGAGGCCTGGGTGCCCTCGAGGATCTTCAAGAGCGCCTGCTGCACGCCCTCGCCGGAGACGTCGCGCGTGATCGACGGGTTGTCGGCCTTGCGCGCGATCTTGTCGACCTCGTCGATGTAGATGATGCCTGTCTCGGCCTTCTTGACGTCGTAGTCGGCGGCCTGGATCAGCTTCAGCAGGATGTTCTCGACGTCCTCGCCGACGTAGCCGGCCTCGGTCAGCGCGGTCGCGTCGGCGATCGCGAACGGCACGTTCAGGATTCGCGCGAGCGTCTGCGCGAGCAGCGTCTTGCCGCAGCCGGTCGGGCCGAGCAGCAGGATGTTGGACTTCTGCAGCTCGATCTCATCCTCGTCGGCGCTCATCATCTGGACGCGCTTGTAGTGGTTGTAGACGGCCACCGACAGCGTGCGCTTGGAGGCCTCCTGGCCGACGACGTACTCGTCCAGGACCTCGTAGATCTCGCGCGGCTTGGGCAGGTTCTCGAGGTCGAACGCCGGCGGCGCGGCGAGCTCCTCGTCGATGATCTCGTTGCACAGGTCGATGCACTCGTCGCAGATGTACACCCCGGGCCCGGCGATCAGCTTCTTGACCTGTCGCTGGGACTTGCCGCAGAAGCTGCACAGCAGCTGCTCGTTGGAGTCGGTCGGGCGCGCCATCTAGTGCTCCGTTATCACCCTGTCGATGATCCCGTACTCCCTGGCCTCCTCGGAGCTCATGAAGTAGTCGCGGTCGGTGTCCTTGCGGACCTGCTCGAGGTCCTTGTGCGTGTGCTTGGCGATGATCTCATCCAGGCGCCGGCGCACGTCGATGATCTCTTTGGCGTGGATCTCGATGTCGGTCGCCTGCCCCTGGAATGAGGAGGAGACCTGGTGGATCAGGATCTTGGCGTTGGGCAGCGCCATGCGCTTGCCCTCCGCGCCGCCCGCCAACAGCAGCGCGCCCATCGACATCGCGATGCCCACGCAGATCGTCTGCACGTCGGGCTTGATGAACTGCATCGTGTCGTAGATCGCCAGCCCCGCATAGACCGAGCCGCCGGGCGAGTTGATGTACACCGAGACGTCCTTCTCGGGATCCTCTGACTCCAGGTGCAACAGCTGGGCGACGATCAGGTTGGCGATCTGGTCGTCCACGGGCGTGCCGAGGAAGATGATCCGCTCGTTGAGCAGGCGGCTGTAGATGTCGAACGCGCGCTCGCCTCGCGAGGTCTGCTCGACGACCATGGGAACCAGTGGACTCATAGCTTGCGCATCAGTTTCGCTTTGCTCGCTGGATTCCTTCCGAACACGACCGGCTCCACGCACTGCGGTGATCTCACTCCCACATCCAGCCTCAGCCTAGTACACCCCACGCCAACTCTCGCCTAACCGCCCGGCGTCCACAGCCCGCCGGGCGATCCCGCCCCGCCCGTGCCGGCGCCGGCCGCCGCCGCCTCCCGCTCCGGCGTCCACAGCTTCTCGCGCGCGATCGCCTGCTCGAGTCCGATCGGCACGGCGCGCCGCGCGATCAGCTCGATCGCCTGACGCACGGCGAGATCCTCGCGCAGCTCCTCCAGGCGGCCGACCGATCGGGGATCGGCCAGCAGCTGGGCGAGCGCCTGCTCGGGCGCGACCCCCTCGCGCTCCGCGCTCGGCCTGGCCGCCTCCAGCAGGTCCTGCTCGGAGGGCTCGATTCCCTCTGCCGCGACGATCGCCGTGAGCACCGCCTCGCGGCGCAGCGCCCGCTCGGCCTCGGGGAGCATCTCGGCGAGGATCTCCTGCTCGCCGCGCCCGGCCACCCGCAGGTAGGTCTCGCGCGAGATACCGCGGTGCGAGAGCGAGTGCAGCATCCGCTCCCACATCTCTTGCGCGCGGGCGCGCGCGAGCTCCTCGGTGACGGACACCCGCGCGCCGGCCACCGCCGCGTCGAGCGCGGCCTCGCGGAACTCCTCGCGCACGCGCGCCTCGTCCGCCTGGAGCAGATGCCGGCCGATGTCCTCGCGCAGCTGCGGCACGTCGTCGAAGCCGGCGTCCACGGCGAAGTCCTCGTCAACGTCCGGCAACCGCTTGGCCTTGACCTCCTTGACGGCGATCGCAAACGACGCCTGCCTGCCGGCCAGCTCATGGTTGGCGTAGTCGGCGGGGAAGCTCACATCGACATTGCGGGTCTCCCCCGCGCCGGCGCCGAGCAGGCCCTCCTCGAAGCCGGGGATCAGGTTGCCCCCGCCGAGCTCGATCAGCTGGTCGCGGCCCTCGCCGCCCTGGAACGGGACGAGCGCGCCCTCGCCCGGCGCGTCCTCGGCGCCCGGCAGGCGCCCCACGTAGTCGACCACAACGTAGTCGCCCTTGGCCGCGGGGCGCTCGACGCGCTCCAGGCGGGCCAGCCGCTCGCGCATCGCCTCGATCTCCTGCTCGATCTGCTCCTCGGCCACCTGCGGCTCGCGCCGTCCGACCTGGAGCCCCGAGTACTCGCCCAGCTCGGCCACGGGCAGCACGCCGATCTCGATCGAGAACCGCAGGGCGCCGCCCTGCTCGGGCAGCTCGCCGAGGTCGATCGCGGGATCTCCGACGGGCACGATCTCGGCGTCGCGGATCGCCTGCACGTACCAGCTTCCGAGACTGTCGCGCACCGCGTCGTCCAGCACCGCCTCGCGGCCGACCCGCTGCAGGACCAGCGCCGGCGGCACCTTGCCCTTGCGAAACCCCGGCAGCTTCAGCTCGCGTCCCAGCCGGCGGGCGGAGCGCTGCACGCGTGCCTCGATCTCCTGCGCCGGGACCTGCACGTCCACGCGCACGCGCGAGTCCGCCAGCTCGGTGACTGTCGTGGAGATGGGCTCGCCCATCCCCGCCACGATACCGTTCCCCCGGTGAGCGCCGCGCGACGCCTGGAGACGTGGCTGTGGACCGGGCCGTTTGGCCACCTGGTCGGCGGGGGCCTGGATTTCGGCCACGCGCTCGGGCGTTACCTGCTGGCCCGAGCACGCGGCCAAACCGTGCGTTAGGCGGCGGCGCTCACGCCGCGGCCGGCGCCGGAGCTCCGCCGAACTGGAGCGTCGCGCCACGCGGGAGGACCAGCACCGGGCAGGTGGCGATCTCGATCAGGTGCGCCGCCGAGGAGCTGATCCCGACGCGGCCCTGCTCCACCTCCGGGCGCGAGTCGATCACCAGCAGATCGGCCTGCTCGTTGGCGACCGGAGCCACGCTGGCGCCGAGCGCCGCGGCGAGCGCTGCGGCGGTCTCGCGGGCGCCGCCGTCGGCGTCGCCCACGGTCACGACCTGACTGACCGTGGCGCCGTTCTGCTCGGCCAGGTCGACCGGTGCGATCGCGACCGCGGTGCTGGCGCCTTCGAGCAGGCGCTCGGCGGAGTTGCCGACCGCGATGTGGCCTTTGGCGGTGTGCGAGTCCGAGCAGAACACGATCACCTGCGCCCCCTCGCGCTCGGCCAGCACGGCCAGGCCCTCGGGGGTGGAGCGATCGGTGACGACGTGCTTTTTGACGGACGGGTTGCCGAGCAGCTCCGCGCCGCGCGCAAGCAGCGCTTCGGCCTCGTGCTGGGCGATGTCCTCGCGCGCGCTGTCGGGCTCGGCGGTATGGCGGACGTAGGCGAGGGAGACCTCGGCGCCCGCGCCGGCGAACAGGCCGCCGAGCGCGACCGCGTCGTCCTCGTTGGCGGTCCCGTCGTAGGAAACTATGACTTTGGTGGGCATGACGGCTTCTCCTTGTCGTGTCGGCTCGGCCGCGCCTGACGCGCGACCGGGTTGAAGTTTCAGAAGGTGGTTTCACTGCATCCTGGCACGATCCTGCCATCAGCTCCAGTAATTGTTTTGATCGCTGCTATAAGTAGTCCTTATGCTCAATGTGGGCCGGCTGAAGATCCTCAAGGAAGTCGCCTACCGCGGCTCGTTCTCGGCCGCGGCCGAGGAGCTGTCCTACACCCAGTCGGCGATCAGCCAGCAGATCGCCACGCTCGAGACCGAAACCGGCATGGCCCTGCTGGAGCGCCATCCGCGCGGGGTCAGCCTGACCGCGGCCGGCCAGACGCTGGTCGGGCACGCCGAGAACGTGCTGGCGGATCTGGACGCCACCGAAATCGCGCTCGCGGAGATCGCCGGCCTGCGCGGCGGGCGCCTGCGCATGGCCTCGTTTCCGACCGCCGGCGCGACGCTGATGCCGCTGGCGATCGCCACGTTCGCCCACCGCCACCCCGGCGTCGAGCTGACCCTCGCCGAGGGCGAGCCCCTGGAGATCGTGCCGCGGCTGCGCGCGGGCGAGCTCGACCTGGCGCTGCTGTTCGAGTTCGACGAGCCCGAGCCCGATGAGCCGGGGGAGCCGGCCGGCGGGAAGCTGGCGCGCGTGCAGCTGCTGGCGGACCCGCTGCACCTGGCGCTGCCACGCGGGCACCGTCTCGCCGAGCGCCGCCGGCTGCGCCTGGAGGACCTACGCGGCGAGTCCTGGGTGCAGAGCACCCAGGCAAGCCCGGGCGCGCGCCACGTCGTGCGCTGCTGCCACGCCGCCGGGTTCGAGCCGAACGTGTCGTTCGAAAGCGACGACTACCAGACCGTCCAGGGCCTCGTCGCCGCCGGCGTCGGCGTCGCGCTGATCCCCGAGCTCGCGCTGTCGGTCGTGCGCGAGGACATCGTCATCCGCGCCCTCTCCCCCGTCCCCCCGCGCGCCGGGTGATCGCCGCCACGGCCGCCGGCACGCGCCTGTTGCCCGCGGCGCCGGCGATGCTGAGCGTGCTCGAAGAGGTCGCTCGCGAGTACGAGGCACAGCGCGGAGACGACACGTTTTCATCGCGCCCGTCGCGGTCCGGCTGACAGGTCCCTCCGTCCCGCTTGGCCGATCGGGTCCGGCGTGACCGGGCGCGCGACTCGCGAACGCCTGAGCGTCAGCGTTCTTGTGTGGTTGCGCGTGGATCGCCGGGGCGGCTGCCTATGCGGCCGGGCGCAGCGCTTGGGCGAGATCGTCTGGGCTGACGTGGCCGGCGGGCAGGGTGATGGTGATCTCTCCGTCGCGATCGAGCAGCCAGGATACGTTCGTGAGGGTCATGCCGACGACACGGCCGGCCGTGTCGTACTCGATGTTGTGGCCCTCCGGGGTCGAGGTCGCCCTGGCGGGTGGACCCTCGTAGTGCGCCACGCTGAGGTACAGCACGTCTCCGCGCTGGTCGTAGTGGTGGCGCTCGAAGGTGGTGCCGGCGATCGTGATGCTCATGGGGCTCGCTGTGGTCGGGGATCGTCGTCCTGAATCAGCACGGTGACGACCCAGCCTGGGACATCGTTGAAGTCTACGACAACCCGCATCCACCGTCCTTGAATGAGCGCGTTCTGGCGGTAGAAGCGCTCGCGTCCCGATCGCGGATCGTCGTCGCGGTAGTCGGGTAACTCGACCGTTGCGAGGATCGTCTCAACGTGGTCCAGCAGCCACGAGCGCTCCCCTGGGCAAGGTGCAGGTGCGAGCCGGTGTCGAACACGACCCGCCGGCCGTCCGGCTCGATGACGCTCTGCTCCCGACTCTCCATCGTGGCCAGGATAGGGAAGGGTCAGCCGACGCGGCTCCGTCTCCCCCGGCCGCCCCGACCCCACCTCGCGACACGGCAGCGTCAAATCTGAGGGCTAAGTGTGGGAAGCGGCTCGCCGGGCCCTGCGGTTAGGCGCTTTTTGGCGTGTACCGGGACCAACCTAGACGGGGGTCACTCGCGGCGTCCGGCTTGCTCACAGTCGCGGCGCTGTGGCCTGCAAACGGGCTTACATCCTTGATTTTGCTGCCTCCGTCCATGGTTCCCTCCTGCTCTCCCTCCACGGTCCCTCTCCTCAAATACCCTGGATCTTCCCCGCAATCCGATGCTGCCGTGCGGGGACAATGAGAGCATAAACGCACCAAACTTGTCAAGTCAGAGCCCCACCAGCGAGCCGGCGCAGACCGGAAAGACCGTAGGTAAGGGGTTTCGCGCGTAGCCCACGGCTGCTCGACGGGTCAGTGAGCCCCGTCTAGGTTGGTCTGTGCACTCCTGCGAGGGCGTTTCCTACAGCGGTTCCCGCGAGGTTCTTCACAGCGCCGAGGAGCGTCATCTGCAGGCGTTCGAGCAGGCTCTTGCGCGGCTGTCCGCGACGGTCGCTGAGGCCGCGGCACGGGAGGGCTCCTGGCTCGCATGCTTGCGTGCGGGACTGGTCGCGTTCCTGGGGTTCTTCGACGACGAGCCCGAGTGGGGTCGGCTGCTCGTGTCAGCGACGCGCCGGGCGCGGACGCGCTGCTCACGCTGCGCTGTGAGCAGCGCGTGCTCGGCGTCCTGAGCGGCCTTTTGGACGACGGCGCTCCGCAGGCGATCGGGGAGTCATGCCCGCGCCGCAGATGACGGCGGAGCTGGCCGTCGGCGGGATCGCCTCGCTGGTTCGTGCGCGCGTGCTCCAGGGGGATGGCGAGTCGCTGGTGGAGCTCGCGCCCGAGTTGATGGCGTTCATCGTCACTCCCTACCTCGGGCAGGCCACGGCCAGCGCGGAGCTCGCGGGCATGTCTGCGCCGGTCGGGGAGGCGCTTCGCGGGCGGGGCCGAACTGCAAGGCGTGCGCCTGCCGGTGCGCGCGACGCATCGCACGATGCTCGTGCTGCGCGCGATCGCCGCGGCGCCGCACTCAAGCAACCGTCAGGTCGCGCAGATCGCCGGGCTTAGCGACGAGGGCCAGACCTCGAAGCTGCTCTCCCGGCTGGCGCGGCGCGGGGTGATCGAGAACGTGGGTGTCGGAGCGCCCGGCGGTGAGCCGAACGCTTGGACGCTGACAGCCGACGGCCGGCGTGTGTTGGCGCTGACCGGTGGTGTGCCGTCTGCGGGTTCGCCGCGGCGGCGGATGGCAAGGACAAGCGAGCAGTGAAAAACAAAGACACGAAAGGGAGTGATGGGAAGTGAGACATGTAAAGATCATGGGGCTGTGCCTCGTGGCCGTGTTCGCGCTGGTCGCCGTTGCGGCGAGCAGCGCGTCGGCTACTGCGCCGGAATGGGGTCGCTGTATGGCCCAGAAGCACGGCAACTACACCGAAGGCAATTGCAAGACCGTGGCCGAAAAGCACGGTGTGCCGGATCACAAGGGGCATTTCGAATGGCTCGGTGGGGCGGACGCCAAATGCTACGCGATGAAGCATGGGAATTACACCGAATCGGGATGCAACACGGTGGCGACAAAGCATGGCGTGCCGGATCACAAGGGACATTATGAAAAGACGTCCGGCAACAAATTCACCGGCTCAGCCGGTGCGGGCGTGCTGACCTCGCGGGCGTTCACTTGCGAATAACACCCTCGAGCACGTGATGGGGAAGAAAGAATGCGAAGAAGGCGACTTCGGCGGCACGGGCATAGAATCGCATGCTGAGCAGATCGAATGCGAAAGCGAGAGCAACAGCGGCGAAGCGGTCGGTGCGAATGAACTCGCGAACATTCACGTGGTCTTCAAGGGCTGCCTCGCTCGAGGTGAGTTTGACGCTCAGAACGAAGGCGCAAACACGGGTGAAATCATCGTCAACACCCTAAAGGGCAAGCTGGGGTACATCAACAAAGGCGAACACAAGGTCGGCGTGCTGCTCGAACCGTCTGAACCGAGCACGTATCCCGCGTGGGACGTGCCACCCCTCCGCGTGGAAAAGGAAAGGGAGGAACGCGAAGACTCAACGAAACCGAAACTCGCACTCGCAAATCACGAAATAACTCAGACAGAAGCCGAAGAAAAGGAAGCAAGCATCGAAGAACCAACGAAGAAACTTCGGTACGAGTTCGCAAGAGAACAGGTGGAACTAAACATGGTGCCCCACTGGGGTCCGACGTTCGCCCAGTTCGAAGTCCAAGACATCAACTTCCACATCATCGTTGGCGTTGGTAACAGTCAGGAAGGTTCGTGGTATCCGACGACCGGTAACGACGGGATCATCTCGCCGATCACGCCGGTCAACGCAATGACCGAATCTTTCACGCAGCAGTACACGGTCAACAGCGCCGAAGAATCCGAAAGCCAGCCCACGCATCTCGAAGGCGGCCCGCTCGAGGAGCTCGAAGTACGGGAGCAGACTTTCGAACACGGAGGAGGACCCGGCTCACGAAAAGACTTGGGCCCAGGCCGGTTGGAGTTGGGGTCGTGGTGGCGAGCAGGTGACGAACACCGCGAAAACGGAAGGGAAGGTGGAGATCAAAGCGTAGCGTGATGCGAGCGCGCCCCCGTCCCGCCAAATCTGTCTATGCAATATGCCTCGTTTGGCACAAGCAACGGGACGGGTGCGCATCTCGCACACGCTAGGGCTGAAAAGCAAGAAGAACGCGTGTTGTGCGTGGGGCATTCATTGGCCCCACGCACAGCGCCTCTCATAGAGTCGAGTGACAGAGAGAGAGAGAGAGAATACGAGGGTTCGATGAGAGTTCTGAGGGACATCTGGAGTGTGGGGCTGCTGGGGCGTTTTGCTCGGCGGTGGCCCCTGGTGGTGCTGTGTGCGCTGGTCACGGCGCCGCTGGCTTGGTGCGCCCCGGCGTTGGCGCTCAGTCAGCGGGGTCATGTGTTCAGCTTCTCCTATGGGTCGAAGGGGTCGGGGGAAGGTGGGTTCTCTGGGCCTTTGGGTGTCGCGGTCAATGATGTGACGGGTGATGTGTATGTCGCCGATCGTAAGAACAAGCGGGTTGTGCAGCTCGAACCTGTGGTGAACGGGCAGGACGAACTGGTTAGCGAGAAATTTGTGCGGTCTTTCGAAGTGCCTACGCCTTCGGGTGTCGCGGTGGATGACTCAACTGAAGCCTCCGATCCCTCCAGAGGCGATGTGTATGTGGTTGGGGATGGCGCGAAGGTCGTTTACAAGTTCAGTGCTGAAGGCGCTCCGATCGGCGCGCTCAAGAGCTTTGAAACGCGGGAAGAAAAAGAAGAAACCGAAGCCGAGGAAAAGAAGAAAAAAAGACAGCAGGAAAAGGCGAGCAAGCTGGAAGGGGTCGTGGGTGTCGCGGTGGACGCCGGCGGGTCGTTGTTCGTCCATGAGGAAGGCGGTGCGGTCGATCGGTTCACTGACGCGGTGGTCAATGAAGGCGAATCGCGCGTGGAAACGGGTCTGCAGGGTACGCCCGGGTTGGCGCTCGACTCCGAAGACAACCTCTTCGTCGGCATGCTGGGCACGGGCGGGTTTCCGGTGGTGTCCAAGCTCGAAGGGATCACGGGCAAGGTTCTGATTGGCGCGCTGGACGGTGAAGAAACGACCGGGGTCGCGGTGAACACGAGCGATGTGCCGGCGAACGAAGTAGTTGAACTGAACGATGTGTATGCGGTCAGTGCGGGCAGCGTCGCGCAGTTCGCGCCCGAAACCGGTGGCGTGCCCGGTGCTCTGATCCAGCGCTTCCCATCCGAAGGCGAAGAGGAAGCGCATGGCGGGTCGATCTTGCGCCAGAGCGCGGGCATCGCCGTTGATGATGCGACGGGCATGGTGTTCGTCACCGACAGCACCGCGGATGCGCTGGACGCCTTCGCGCTGGAAGCGGCAGGTCCCGTGAGGATCGAAGGTGTCTCGGCGCAGAGCGTGGCGTCCTTGGAAGGCCGAGCGGAGCGGTTGAGCGCGCGGATCGATCCGGACGGGGCCGATGCTCGTTATCGCTTCGAGTACGGGACATCGAGCTGCGCCGCGACGCCGTCTCCGTGCACCGCGACATCGCCGGTGGACCTCGGCGATGACTTCGGCGACAGGGAAGTGGGCCTTGAACTGCAGGACCTCGCCCCGGGGACCTATCACTACCGGGTGGTGGCGGAAAGCTCGTTCGGGACGTTGGACAGTCCCGAGCACAGCTTCACGCTGCTGCAGACGGTGAGCGGGCTGCCCGACGGGCGCGCGTGGGAGCTGGTCTCCCCGCCGGACAAGCACGGCGCGCCGATCGAACCGTTGACCCACGAAGGCGGGCTGATCCTCGCCTCCGAAGACGGTGACGCGATGACGTATGTCGCCGACGGCGCCATCACCGATGGCGCCGTCGCTGAAGAAACGCAGGGCAACCGCTCCCCGGAACTGCAGCAGGCGCTCTCGACCCGAACGGAAAGCGGGTGGGTCTCGCGGGACATCGCGACTCCCCAGGTCAAAGCGCTGGGGCTGGAGACCGGCAGCGCTCCGGAGTACCGGTTCTTCTCGCCGAAGTTGTCCTCGGCTTTGGTGGAACCGCCTGGGCAGGGCGCGGCGGAACCACCGTTGGCTGAAGGGGTGACGCAGACCACGCTGTATGTGCGCGATGACGCGACGGGCTCCTATGTGCCGCTCGTGACGAACGCGAACGCGCCCGGCGTGCTGTTCGGGCAGCATGTTCATTTCGCTGGCGCTACGCCCGATCTCTCGCATGTGGTGATCGACTCTGGGGTGGCGCTGCTGGGCGGGTCGTCCGCGCCGGGATTGTACGAGTGGTCCGGTGGGGCGCTTCAGTTCGTGAGTGTGCTGCCTTCGGGGGTGGCGGCGCATGAAGCGCAGCTGGGGTATTACAACGTGGCCGCGAACGCCGTCTCAAGCGACGGGTCGCGGGTGATCTGGACGAGCCCGGAAGAAAACCTGCATCGCGGGCACCTCTACATGCGCGACACCGCCACGGGGGAAACGGTCGAGCTGGACGCCGCGCAGGGCGTCACGGAACCCGCGGGAACCGGGGTGGCGCAGTTTCAGAGCGCCTCCAGCAATGGGTCGCGCGTGTTCTTCACCGATGACGAGCGCCTGACGGCGGACTCCACAGCGGAACCGACCCATGAACGCGCCGACCTGTACATGTGCGAAATGGTGGTGCGGGCCGGCAAGCTCGCGTGCGAACTGCGCGATCTGACCGTCGATTATCAGGCCGGTGGCGCCAGCGCCACCGTGCGGGGCTTCCTGTTCGGCACGAGCACGGAAGGCACGAGCGTGTATCTCGTCGCGCAGGGCGTGCTCGCGGGCAACGAAAACACGAACGGGGAAAGAGCGCTGGCGGGCGCAGATAACCTGTACGTGCTGGCGCGTGAAGGGAACGGGGAATGGTCGCGCACGTTCATCGCGAGATTGTCCGGGGAAGACAGCGCGGAGTGGGATGAAGACAATCCGGGGTGGAACGGGGCGATACCGGGCGACAGCGCGTTCGTGTCCGCGCGCGTCTCTGCGAACGGGCGCTTTCTGGCGTTCATGTCCCAGAACGATCTCACCGGGTATGACAACGAAGACCTCTCCAGCGTTCATCCCGGGGAACGCCTCGATGAGGAGGTCTATCTCTACGACGCGAGCGATCAGAGCCTGACGTGCGTCTCCTGCGATCCCTCGGGCGCACGCCCGCAGGGAGTGCTCGACAGCGTGCAGGCCAACGAAGGATTGGGGCTGCTGATCGACAAGCGCAAGATCTGGGCGGGGCACTGGCTCGGCGGGGACATTCCGGGCTGGACCGCGCAGAACATCGAAAGCGCGCTGTATCAGTCGCGCTACCTCTCAAACGAAGGGCGCCTGTTCTTCAACAGCCCGGATGACCTCATCGCCCAGGCCGTGAACCACAAGAACGACGTGTACGAGTACGAGCCCGCCGGCGTCGGCAGTTGCCAGGGCGCGAGCGGAGGGTGCGTGGCGCTGATCTCAGCGGGCACCGGCGCTGAAGAATCGGCGTTCCTGGAAGCCAGCAGTGACGGCGGGAGCGTCTTCTTCCTCACTGCCGCGCGGCTGTTGCCCCAGGACACCGACACTGCGTTTGACATATACGACGCGCGCGTGTGTACGAGCGAATCGCCCTGCCTCTCACCGCCGGCCCCACCGCCCGCCGGTTGCGCTACCACCGAAGTATGCCGCGCGGGGCCCTTCTCCGGGCAGGGAGAGGAAGGCGCGTCGGGCACCTCGGCGTTCACCGGACCGGGGAACCTCGCCCCGTCACCGGCCAAGCAGGAAGTCAAGGGCGTTCAGACGCACGCTAAACCGCTGACGCGAAAGCAGAAGCTTGCCAGAGCGCTCGCCGAGTGCCGCAAGCGCTACAAGCACAGCACGCACAAGCGGACAGCCTGTGAAAAGCAGGCGCGCGGCAGGTACGCCGCTGCGAAGAAGAGCACCCAGAAGAAGAGCGCCGACAAGAACAGCAGGAGGAAGTGATGCGCCGCCGCCGTCGCTGCCGTCTGCTTGTCGTTTCATTGCTTGGGTTCGTGCTGCTGGCGGCGCTGGCGGGCGCGGCGCCGGCGTTCGCGGCGGGTGCGGGAGAGCCGTGGTGGGGCCTGTCCGGCGAAGTCGTGCCGAGCGATCTGCCGCCGGGCGGGGAAGGGGAAATCATCGTCGTTCTCAGCAATCTCGGGGACGACACCTTCACCGGCGCCGGCGGCCAGCAGGCCGTCGTCAGCGTCGAACCGCCGGCCGGTCTGAGCGCGACCGCGAGCGGTTGTACGACGGGCCCGCCGGTGCGCTGCACGTATGGGGGGACGATCGTGCCCTACGGCAGGGCGAGCTTCTCGATCAAGGTCAAGGCCGAAGAATCGCTTCGCGCGGGCGAATCGCTGCCGTTGAGGATGAGCGTGGAAGGCGGGGGCGCGCCGAAGCTCACCAGAACGCAGCAGGTGAGGATCGGTCAGTCCACGCCCTTCGGGGTGCAGGATTACGAAGTCGGTCTCTACAACTCCAAGGGGGAACCCGACACGCTCGCCGGCTCGCGCCCGTTCGAGTTAACCACCACGCTGGTGCTGAATCAGACCAAACAGCAAGGAGGGCCGCGCCAGCCCTCCGCGCTGCCGAAGGACCTGAGCTTCGATCTGCCGCCGGGAGTGCTCGGCGATCCCACCGCGGTGGCGCAGTGCCCGATGACGCAGTTCAGCGCGACGGTGCTGACGATCAACTTCTGTCCGCCGAGCACCGTGGTCGGCGTGGCGACAGTGACGGCGTTCGAACCCGTCGTGGGGCTGATCACCAAGACCGTGCCCGTGTTCAATCTCGAACCCTCGCAGGGCGAGCCGGCGCGGTTCGGTTTCGAGGTGCTCGGCAAGATCCCGATCGTGATCGACACCGCGGTGCGCAGCGGCTCCGATTACGGCGTGACCGCGCGCGTGAACAACGCGACCGAGCTGGGCGCGCTGCTCTCCAGCCAGGTCACGATCTGGGGCGTACCCGGCGATCCGCGCCATGACCAGTCCCGCGGCTGGGAATGCGTCGATGGTGGCGCCTACCGCGAAGACGATGGCAACAAGCCGTGTCCCACCGAAACGAGCCTCGCGCAGGGGCCGTTCCTGTTGATGCCGACCGCGTGCACGAGCGATCCTTCCAGCGAACCGTTGAGCTTCGGCGCCGAACTGGACTCCTGGGCGGTCCCCGCCGAATACGTGTCGCCCCCGCTGTCGGTGTGGTCTGGGGGGCTTGAAGAACCGGTCGGGATGCTTGGTGCGAGCTGCGCGACGCTGCCGTTCGAACCATCGCTTCAGGGCATTGCGGAAGAGCATGCGGGCAGCACACCGACGGGGATGACCGTGGCGGTGAAGCTGCCGCAGGAAGCGACGCTGCAACAGAACCCCGAAGGCACCGCGGAGGCCACAGTCAAGGACACGACCGTGACCCTCCCCGCTGGAGTGCAGTTGAATCCTTCGGCTGCGAACGGTCTGCAGGCATGCTCTGAGCAACAGGCCGGCTTCGAGCGCGAACTGGACGAAGAAGAGCTCGCCGATCACCATCGCGACCCCTACGCGCCGGGCGATCCCGAGCCGTTGCCGTTCACCGATGCGCCGGAGCATTGCCCGGAAGCCTCGAAGGTCGCGACCGTGCACGTCCGCACGCCGCTCCTGCCCCACGAACTGACCGGCGCGCTGTATCTGGCCGAACCGGCGCCCACCGGTGAAGAAGGCAAGAACCCGTTCGACTCGCTCATAGCGCTGTATCTCGTGGCTGAAGACCCGGTCTCCGGCGTACTGGTCAAGCTCGCCGGCGAGGGCGAACTGAACCGGGCGACCGGGCAGATCAGCACGAGCTTCCAGAACACCCCGCAGGTGCCCTTCGAAGAACTGAAGGTCGAGCTTCTCGGCGGTGAGCGCGCGTCGCTGAGCACCCCCGCCCTCTGCGGCGAATACTCGAGCGAAGCGTCCTTCACCCCCTGGTCAGCCCCGTTCGCACCGCCTGTGAGCGTCAGCGGTCCCCGCGAAGAGCTCGCGATCACCGAAGGTTGCACGAGCGCTGGCGCTACGCTGCCGTTCGGCCCAGGGTTCCTCGCGCAGGGCACGAGCACGCAGGCGGGCGCGTTCACGTCCTTTCATCTCGGACTGGAACGCCCCGACGGTCAGCAGGCGCTCAGCGGTCTGAGCATGCACCTGCCGCCCGGCGACGCGGCGCTGCTGGCGTCGGTCACGCCATGTCCGATCGCGGTCGCGGACGCGGCGCAGTGTCCGGAAGCCAGCATGGTCGGGGAATCGAGCGTGAGCACCGGTCTCGGCTCTGAACCGTTCGTGCTGTCAGGCACGGTGTACCTGACCGAAGGGTTCGACGGCGCCCCGTTCGGGATCTCGGTCGCGACCCCCGCCGAACGGGTCGGCCCGTTCGACATCGGCACGATCATCGCGAACTCCACCATCGAAGTCGACCCCACCACTGCCGCGGCTACGATCGCCACCCGCGAAACGCGCCTGCTGGAACCGGACGGGCGCGCAACCCTGTTCGCCTCCGCGCTGCCGACGATCATCAAAGGCATCCCCGTGCAGCTCAAACGCCTCTCGGTGAACGTCAACCGCTCCAATTTCATGTTCAACCCCACGAGCTGCGCCCCGATGAAGATCGAAGGGACGCTGAACGGATCGGAAGGAACCGACGCGAACGCGTCCTCCCCGTTCCAGGTCGGCGGTTGCCAGAGCCTGCCGTTCGCCCCGACCCTCACGGCCTCCACCAAAGGCCAGGCCAGCAAAGCCGACGGCACGAGCCTCAACGTCACCGTCACCTCCGCCGGAGTGGGACAGGCGAACATCCAGAAAGTGGATCTGCAGTTCCCCAAGGCGCTGTCCTCCAGGCTGACGACGCTGCAGAAGGCGTGCACCGAAGCGGCGTTCAACGCAAACCCGGCGTCGTGTGATCCGGACTCGGTGATCGGGCACGCCACCGTGCACACCCCGATCCTGAAAAGCCCGTTGACCGGTCCCGCGTATCTCGTCAGCCACGGTGGCGCGGCGTTCCCGGACGTCGAGTTCGTGCTCCAGGGCGAAGGCGTCGAGGTCGTCCTCGATGGCAAGACGGACATCAAGGAAGGCATCACCTACTCCAAGTTCGAATCCGCTCCCGACGCTCCCTTCACGACCTTTGAAACGGAACTCCCATCCGGTCCCGATTCGATCTTCACCGCGAACGTGCCCGAAAAGGAAGACTTCGACCTCTGCAAAGCGAGCCTGCAGATGCCTACACGGATCGTCGCGCAGGACGGTGCGGTGATAGAACCGACCACGAAGATCGTGGCGCAGGGCTGCGGTGAAGTGAAAAGCTCCAAAGTCAAGAAGCTCTCGCTCGCACAGGAGCTGAAGAAAGCCCTTGCGCAGTGCCGCAAGCAGTACGAGCATTCCAAGGTAAGGCGCGAGCGCTGCGAAAGCCGGGCTCATGCGCGCTACACGAGCCTCGCGCTCGCGGCGTGTCGCAAGGAGCACAAGCAGTCGCGCAAACAGCGCGCGGGCTGCGAAAAGCTGGCGCGAAAGCGCTACGGCGTCAAGAAGCCCACGCCCAAGACCAAGAAAGCAAACCACCAACATGCCTGATCCGATTAGCAATCCGATTCGCTACCTCCTGCGCGCACGCCCGCGCGCCATCGCGCTCGCACTCCTGCTCAGCGGTGCGCTCGTGACCCTTCTCGCCGCCGGGTGCGGCACCGACAGCATCGCCTCGAAATCCGCAACGGAAATCCGCGCCGCCAGCAAAACCGCCGCCGAACACGCAAGCTCACTGCGGGTGCAGACCAACGACACCGCAGGCGGAGCGAAGCTGACCAGCGAAACGCAGGCCTCCCGCCAGGAGGGCCGCAGCCGCCTGAGCTTCGGTCCGCTCAGCTACGAAGCGATCCGCATCGGGGACACCATCTACCTCAAAGGCAACCCCGCCTTCTACAAGCGCATGTTCAGCCACACCAAGACGAAGGTCCCCCCGGACGCCTGGCTGAAGGGCACCGTCGCCAGCGGCGAGCTCTCCACCTACGCCACCAGCACCTACCCCGGCTGGCAGATCTACCTCATCTTCAGGAACACCGGCCCGATCACCAAGGGCCAGGCCACCGATGTGGGCGCACAGAAAACGATCGAACTGAAGGAGCAGGCCAAGCTCTACACCGGCGCCCTCTACATCGCCACCACCGGCGAACCCTACCCCGTCAAGCACACAAAGCACGGCGTGGAAACCGGCCAGAGCACCATCACCGCCTGGAATGAGCCCGTCACATTGACAGCGCCGGCTGATGTGATCGAACTGAGCAAGCTCGAACACAAGGCGCACTGAGATGCACCGCCGCCGTCGTCCTCTGAAAGCTCGAGCGCCGTCCAGGATGGGCGGCGCCCGGGGATGCCTCGGCCACCCGGACTCCCTCTCCGTCTAGGCCGAGGACACCCGCAGCACGGGGCGCGGTCCCCTTCCCCTCGAGGGAGCCGCGCCCCCAATCGCCACGCGCCCAATCAGCGGGGATGAGAGCCATGTCGAAAACGCCGGCAATTCCCACACGCGCTGGGCCGCGGTCACTGCGTGCCGTATCCCCGCCCGCTGCGGCTCGGCCCCTCCCAACAACAGCCCTACTGCTCGGTCTTCTCTCCCGGGGTGCGCGCTAGACTCGAAAACATGGGCAAAAGCGACCGCGCCACCCCCCTCCTCTCTGCCGGCCACGAGGCCGAGTGGGTTGAGCTCAATCGTGAAAAGCGCGAGTACCACCAGCGTACGGCGCGGGCGATGACTCCGTCTGAGCGCATCGCGCAGGGCCAGAAGCTCTCCCAGCAGGCGGTCTCCCTGCTGGCCGCCTCCATACGCGCCGGCCATGTCCCACGACGAGCCTTCTGGTCCTGACCTCGATGGTGTCGTCGCCGACGCCAACGCGGTCGGGCTGCAGTATGTGGTGATCGGCGGCTTCAGCGTCGTGGCCAACGGGTTCCTGCGGGCAACGAAGGACTCCGACCTGCTCGTACCGGACGGCGAGGAGACCGACGAGGCGATCCTTCGCTTCCTCGACCGGATCGAAGCTCGTCGCCTGCGCGACGGCGGGGTTCTGACCCGACAGGACGTGGCGGGCGCGCAGCACCTGCGTGTCAGCAGCCGCCGCGGCATCGTGGACGTCATGCGCGGCGGGCTCCCGCCGCTTGACTATGACACCGTCGCCAAAGGCGCCATCGCCGCCGAAGTCGGTGCACAACACGCGCTTATCGCCGGCCTGCGCAGCATCGTCGGCTTCAAGCGTCTCGCGGGACGCCCCCAGGATCGCAGGGACCTCGAAGAGTTGGAGTCATTCCACGGCGAGCTCCCGATCGAGCCGATCCCAGGTCTGGACACATAGCCCGCGACAGCCCACCGGCGGCGAGACAAAACCCGTCCGCGGCGCCTGTCATCGTTCATCGGCCATGCCTGTCCTGCTGCTGATCCTCGGACTCCTGCTGGGCGCCGCGTGCGCCCTGGCGCTCGGGCGCCACGGCTCGCGCGCGCGCGAAGATGAGCAGCGCGAGCGGATGCGCGACGAGCTGAAGGCGATCTCGCTCGACGTGCTCGCGCAGACCGGCGATTCGCTCGCGCAGCGCCTGAGCGAGGCGCGGCGCGCCGAGGAGGAGCGGTCCTCCGGCGAGATGGCCAAGCGCGCGGAGGAGATCAAGGGGCTCGTGCAGCCGGTGCACGAGAAGCTGGGCAAGGTGGAGTCAGAGCTCGGGCGCCTGGAGCGCGAGCGCCGCGACGGGCAGGCGCAGCTCTCGGAGATGGTGCGCGCGCTGTCGGCCGGCACCGACACGCTGCGCCGGGAGACCGGCGAGCTCGTGTCCGCGCTCAAGCGCCCGGAGACGCGCGGCTCCTGGGGAGAGATCCAGCTGCGCCGCGTGGTCGAGCTGGCTGGCATGGTCGCCCACTGCGACTTCGTCGAGCAGACCACGATCCACACCGAAGACGGGCTCCTGCGCCCCGACCTGCTCGTGCGCCTGCCCGGGAGCAAGGTGATCGTGGTCGACTCAAAGGTCCCGCTCGACGCCTATCTCGCGGCGATCGAGGCCGGTTCGGAGGATCGGACGCAGCGCGAGCTGGACCTCGCCCGCCACGCCCGCCAGACGCGCGATCACATCACCAAGCTCGCCTCCAAGGGCTACCAGCGCCAGTTCGACTCCACGCCCGAGCTCGTCGTGATGTTCGTGCCCTCCGACGGCATCTACCAGGCCGCGCTCGCCGAGGACCCGGCGCTGATCGAGTACGGGGTCTCCCAGCAGGTGCTGATGGCCACGCCCACGACCCTGATCGGGCTGCTGCGAGCCGTGCACTACGGCTGGGGTCAGGAGCAGATCGCGGAGTCCGCGCGCGAGATCGCCGAGTCCGCGCGCGAGCTGCACCGCCGGCTTCACCCGTTCGCCGAGCACCTGGCCAAGACCGGCCGCCAGCTCGACTCGGCCGTGAGCGCCTACAACAGAGCGGTCGGCTCCTTCGACCACAAGCTGGTTCCTCAGATCCGCTCGATCGAGCAGGCGGGCGTCTCCTCCGAGCGCCGGATCGATGCTCCCCCGGCGATCGAGACCACCGCGCGTCCGATCACGGCGAGGTTGGAGCCCGTGGCGGAGCGCCCCCAAGCGGAGCAGCCCGCGGCGGAGCAGCCCGAGCAGCTTGCGCACGCGCCTGCGGCCCACCCCCTGCCGGCGCGGGTTCCGTCCGGGCCCTCGTCAGACCCCCTCGACGCGCCATCAGAACGAGCAGCGTAAGCGCAACCGGCACCGTCGCCGGAAGCTCGTCCACGAAGAAGAACAGCAGATCGAAGCAGAGCGCGAGCGCCGCCGCGAGCGCCGCCCCTCCCAGCTGCGCGCGCCGCCCCATCGCGCTGGCCAGGAGCGCGCCGAGGACGCCGGCGACGAACAGGTCGCCGTAGCCCATCACGGCCGAGCCGAACGCCGCCGACTGCAGCCGCGGCAGCCCCGCGGCGGGGTGTGCGGCGTTCAGCGCGTTGTTCGGCCGCTGCAGCAGATCGGAGACGACCAGCGCGGTGTCGGCCACCGCCATCGCCACGATCCCGCCCGCCAGCCAGCGCGAGGGCGTGACCGCCGCGAGCATCGCCCCGAGCGCCGCACAGCTGAGCGCCGTGAGCACGAGCGCGGCCGCCTGCCCGGGCTCCGCGCCGCGATCGGCCCAGGCGAGGGCGAACAGCGGGATGACCAGCAGCGCGCGGGCCGGGCGCGGCGGGTCGGCGTTCCAGGCCAGCCAGCCCAGCGCGAGCGCCGCCAGCACGGGCACGGCGACCAGCGCGAGATAGGTCAGCCCGTCGGCGCTCGCCCGTTCGGCGAGGCTCGCGACCAGCACGAACCCGATCACCGACGCCGGCGGGACGAGCGCCCAGCGGCGGCTGCGCAGGCGCGCCAGCCGGCCGGCGTCCCACGCGCGCGGGACAGCCACCGTGGCGCCCTGGGCGAGCGACAGCACGGCGATCGAGACCGAGAACGCGAGCATCGTTCTGCCAACATAGGGACTCCGCGATGGTCGCTCGCCAGAAGCAGTCGTCCAGCCCGCACCATGTCCACCGGCGCCGGCGCGCGGTCGCGGCGATCGTCGCGGTGGCTTCGCTCGCGCTCGTCGTGCTCGCCCTGAGCTGGCACGTAGGCGCACGCGGGTCCGCTCCGACCACGAGCTCCGCCACGCACGCCAAGGCGGCCGTGAGGCGAACGCCCACCGAAGAACAGGCGCTGAGCCAGGCAGGCCGAAGAGGAGCGATCGACCACGTGCTGGCCTACACCCCGGCGATCACCTCCGGGGGCGCGCACGGCGACGAGGTGGCGCTCACCTTCGACGACGGCCCCGGCCCGTACACCCAGCAGCTGGTGGGCGTCCTGAACCGCTACCACGTGCACGCGACGTTCTTCGCGATCGGCGTGGAGGAGCGCTGGTTCTCGGCGGGCACGCAGCTCGAGCTGCGCTCGGGCGACGTCGTCGGCGACCACACCGAGACGCACCCGATGATGGCGCTGATGTCCGCCCACGAACAGTACGAAGAGCTGTTCGAACAGATCGCGCGCATCGAACTGCTCGGCGGGCCGCGCCCGCGCCTGTTCCGTCCCCCGTACGGCTCGTTCGACGCGACCACGTTCGCCCAGCTGCGCAAGCTGCACCTGCTGATGGTGCTGTGGTCGACCGACACCTCCGACTACACCCTGCCCGGAGTCGCCGCGATCGAGCAGAGCGCGCTCGCGGGCGCCCATCCGGGCGCGATCATCCTGATGCACGACGCCGGCGGGGACCGCTCGCAGACGGTCGCGGCGCTGCCGGCGATCATCGCCGGCCTGCGCAAGCGCGGCCTGCGGGCAGTCACGATCCCGCGGCTGATGCTCGACGACCCCCCTCCCCCGGTCAGCCGATCCCGACAAGCCTCGCGGGGGACTGAGAAACGCGAAGTGTCCGGCGAGCTCGACGCGCCTCGCGGGGATTGAGGCACGCGAGGTGTCCGGTGAGCCCTACGATGAGCGACGTGAACGCGAACACGAACGCGCCGGCCAAGCGGGCGCCGCCGATCCTCCACCTCTCCTCGGTCGTGGGCAGCCCGCTGCGCGACGCAGACGGCGAGCGTCTGGGCAAGGTTCAGGACGTGATCGTCCGCCTCGGCGGCGCCGGCTATCCGCCGATCACAGGCTTCCTGGCGACGGTCGCCGGGCGAACCTCGTTCCTCGGCGTGCAGCGGGTCTCTGACATCGGCCCCGACGGCGTCGTGCTGCGCAAGGCCAAGCTCGACCTGCGCCGCTTCGACCGCCGTCCCGAGGAGGTGCTGCTCAAGCGAGACGTGCTCGACCGCCAGCTGATCAACGTGCAGGGCGCGCGCCTGGTGCGCGCGAACGAGATCGAGCTGGCGCTGATCGCCGGGTCCTGGCGCGTGGTCGGCGTGGACACCGGCCCGCGCGGCGGCCTGCGGCGCCTGCTGCCCAAGCCGCTGGGCGCGCGCATCGCCACCGGCGAGTTCCTGGACTGGGCCGGCGTGGAGCCGTTCGTCGGGCACGTGCCGACCGTGCGCCTGCGCGTGCCCCACCCCAAGCTCGCCAAGCTCCATCCCGCCCAGATCGCCGACCTCGTCGAGGCGGCCTCGCGGCGCGAGGGCGAGGAGATCATCCAGGCCGTCGGCGATGACGACCGCGAGCTCGAGGCCGACGTGTTCGAGGAGCTCGACGACCAGCACCAGCGCGAGTTCCTCGAGGACCGCACCGACGAGCAGGTCGCCGAGATCCTCTCGCGCATGGCGCCCGACGACGCCGCGGACATCGTCGGCGAGCTCGACGAGGACCGGCGCGAGCCGGTGCTGGCCCTGCTTGCCGTCAGCCACCGCGTCAAGGTCCGCGCCCTGCTCGGCTACGACCCCGCCGAGGCGGGCGGGCTGATGAGCCCGGACTTCTTGATGATGCGCGACTCCACGGCGGCCGGCGACGCGCTGGAAGCCGTTCGCCACAGCAAGATCGCCCCCGAGCTGCTCACCGCCGTGTTCGTCAGCGCCGCCGACGGAACGCTTGAGGGCAGCATCCCCGTGACCGCCCTGCTGCGCGCCGAGCCCGGGCGGCGGCTGGAGCACCTGGTCAAGCACGAGAGTCCCTGCCTGCGCCCGGACGCCTCCTTCGAGGAGCTCGCCCGGCTGATGGCCGACTACAACCTCACAGCCATCCCGGTCGCCGACGAGCACGAGCGGATGGTGGGAGTCGTCACCGTCGATGACGTGCTCGAGGCGATGCTCCCGCGCGGATGGCGCAAGCGCTTCGGGCTGCTCGGCGAGGATTAGGATGTGTCTTGAATTTCAGCACACCGTGCACCGTCGTATTCGTTGTGTGAACTGCATAAGTAAACGGTGGCGCGGAAACATGTATTGATTTTGAACTGGGTATAACAATGGTGCAGAGTATATACTAACAATATACAAAAACATAAAGAACCCGATATCTTTCGTATATACCTGGCACTATTGTTATACCGAGAAAAAAAGAACACATCCTCAGACCCACCCCACCACGCGCAAGAACGCGCCCCGCGAGAGCCAAGCAGGCGCCGGGCGAATAGACTGCTCGGCGTGAGCGTGTCCACGGGAAAGTTCGATGGCGGTCCGAGTACCGCCCGTCATGCGCCGCGTCCGCTCGGCCGTACGTGGCCGGCCGCGCCTGCCTGCCCGGCTTCACCCTAGACGCACCGGCCTGTTCATCTTCCTGGGCCTGCTCGGCCCCGGTCTGATCGCCGCCAACGCCGGCAACGACGCCGGCGGCGTCGCCACCTACTCCTCGGTCGGCGCCAAGTACGGCTACCAGCTGCTGTGGACGATCGTGTTGATCACGATCTCGCTGGCGATCGTGCAGATGCTCGCGGCGCGCATGGGGGTCGTCACCGGCAAGGGCTTGGCCGAGCTCGTGCGCGAGGAGTACGGCATCCGCTGGTCGGTGATCGCCACCACCGCGGTCCTGATCGCCAACCTCGGCATCTGCATCTCGGACTTCGTCGCCGTCGGCGCCGCGCTGGGCCTGGCCGGTGTGCCCGCGCAGGTGTCCGTGCCGATCGCCGCGGTGTCCATCTGGACGATCATCGTGCGCGGCTCTTACCGCTCGGCGGAGAAGATCTTCATCTGGATGACGATCCCGTTCTTCGCCTATCCGATCGCCGCGATCCTGGCCCACCCGGACTGGCAGTCCGTCGGACACGGGCTCGTCACGCCCCAGATACACATCGAACCGGCGTTCCTGTTGCTGCTGGTCGCCACCGCCGGGACGACGATCACGCCATACATGCAGCTGTACCTGCAGTCGGCCGTGGTCGAGCGCGGCGTGCGCGAGGACGAACTCGCCCACGAGCAGCGCGAGGCCGTCGCGGGGTCGATCTTCGCCAACCTGATCGCCGCCTCGATCATCATCGCCACCGGCGCGACGCTGTACACCCACGGCATCCACAGCATCAGCTCCGCCGCCGAAGCCGCGCGCGCGCTGAGCCCCTTCGCCGGGAGCTACGCCGAGGCTCTGTTCGGCATCGGGCTGCTCGGCGCGAGCCTGCTCGCCTGCGCGATCCTGCCGATCGCGACCTCGTATGTGATCTCCGAGTCGCTCGGCTACGAGAAGGGCGTCGGTCGCACGCGCGGCGAGGCGCCGGTGTTCGTCGGCATCATCACCGCGATGATCGCGATCTCCACCGTCGTCGCGGTCATCCCGGGCGTGCCGGTGATCGCGCTGCTCGTCGGAGTGCAGGTCGTCAACGGCCTGCTGCTGCCGATCAACCTGTTCTTCATCTGGCGGCTCTCGCGCTCGGCGAGCGTGATGGGCGAGATGCGCAGCGGTCCCGCGCTGGGGGCCGCCTCCGGGATCACCGTCGCGGTCGCCTCGACGCTGTCGATAGTCCTGGTGGTCACGACTATCGGGGGTCTTTAGGTCACCATCACGGCTCGGCCAGCAGCGCCGCTCCGATCGCGCCGCCGAGGTCGCCGAGCGCGGCGACGTGGACGTGCGGGGGCCTGGAGTCGGCGAACAGGTGCGGCTGCATCTCCTGCGGCGATGCGCTTGGCGTATGGGTCTCCGAGACGGACGCCGAGCCCGCCGCCGATGATGACAGCCTCGACGTCGAGCAGGTTCACGGCCGAGGCGATTCCCGCGCCGAGCGCGCGCACCGCGCGGTCGACGATCTCGGTGGCGAGCTTGTCGTGGTGCTCGAGCGCGCGCGCCCAGATCCCGCTCGTCAGGCGCTCGCGCTCGTGCTCACGCATCAGCTTGAACAGGTCGGTCTTGCGGCCCTTCTCCTCGTGCAGCTTGCGCGCGTGCGCCTCCATCGAGGCGCGTCCGGCGTAGGCCTCCATGCAGCCGCGCCGCCCGCAGGTGCAGCGCGCGCCGTCGATCTCCACGACCATGTGCCCGATCTCCCCGGCGCCGCCGCGCCCGATCCAGGGCCTGCCGTCGAGGATCAGCCCGCCGCCGACCCCCGTCCCCCAGAAGACGCCCAGCAGCGAGCTGTACAGCCGTCCGGCGCCGAGCTTGAGCTCCGCGTCGGTGGCGACCTGCACGTCGTTGCCGACCTTGATTGGGATCCCGCCCACCCCGAGCGCGTCTTTGAGCGTCGACGCAAGTGCAAACGTGCCTTCCCAGCCGGGCAGGTTGCGCGCGCTGGTGACGTTGCCGTCCTCGATCGTCCCGGGCGAGCCGACCCCGATCCCGGCCAGCTCGGCGGGCTCGATCTCGGCCGCCCCGGCCGCGTCGCGCAGCGCCCGCGCCATCGCGTCCGCCACGTCGCGCGGTCCGCCACTCGTCGGCGTGGGATGGCGCGCGGAGCCGAGCACCTTGTGGTCGTCGTCGACGATCACCGTCTGGATCTTCGTTCCGCCGAGATCGATCCCGCCGTAGGCGCTCATCGGCGCCATCATCGCGCATCGGGTGGTCGGCACTTCGCTCCGGCCGGATACACCCGGCCGTGCAAAATGTCCAACCGCTCGGCTGAGTCGACAGGGGTGAGCGGCTCTGTCGTGCATAAAGAAGAACGGCCATAACATTTAGGCGAATTTAGGTCTCCTTGCAGCGTTTCTTCGTACCCTCTTACCGGCTTGAACCAGCATCTGAGTCGAGGGACATGACAAAGCGCACCAGAGCATCCTGGCTCGTATACGTACTGGGGGCTCTTTGCGCCGGCGCGATCGTCGCCGCCATCCTCGTGGTGGGGCCCGCGTCCGGCAGCCAGACGGCCGTTACCCGTACGGCAACCGTCGCGCAGGGCGTCGTCCAGTCCACCGTGTCGGGCAGCGGCAACCTGCAGGCCGCCAGCCAGCTGAACCTCGGTTTCAAGACGAGCGGAACGGTCACGCACATCTACGTGACCCAGGGGCAGCAGGTCGTCGCAGGGCCAGCTGCTGGCGACGCTCGACCCGCAGAGCGCCGAAGTCACGCTGGAACAGGCCAAGGCCGCCCTGCAGGCCGCCGAAGCCAACCTCGCCAAAGAGGAAGAAACCGACGGCGAAACCTCGACCGGCTCCGGCTCGCGGCGCGGGCGCATGGCCGCCGCCACCGCTGGCCCGCCGTCACGCCAAACGCCGACGTCCCCCAGCACAACCTCCCCGAGCAGGACCACTCCGACTACGACCACTCCGAGCACCACCACTCCAGAGCACCACCCCGAGCCAAAAGCACGACCACGCCGAGCGCCACCACGAACGAACGCAAAGCCACCGGAGGGGAGACGCAGGAAAAGGTCGACGAGGAAGCGGAACGGGGAAAGGAACGGGAACGGGAAAAGGAACGCGAAAAGGAAAGGGCCAAGATGAAAAAGAAAAAGCGATCGTCAGCACCGCCACGCGCGAAGCGAACCTCGCCTCCGCGAAAGCGGCCGTCAAGAGCGAGGAGCTGACCGTGCAGAGCGACGAACAGGCCGTCCAGACACCAAGCTGTACGCGCCCGAGGACGGCACGATCGTCTCACTGGCCGGCCAGGTCGGGGAAGTCGTGTCCGGCAGCGGGACGACCAAGGCTTCGAGCTCCAGCGGCAGCGGCAGCGGCTCATCCGGCGGCTCTGGATCGAGCGCGACCGGAGGGACCGGCGCCTCCTCGGCGGGCCGCTCCGCCGCCGGGTCCTCGAGCTCCTCCGCCGGCTCCTCCAGCTCTACCGGCTCGGGCTCCTCCTCGAGCTCGGCATTCGCGGTTCTCAGCGACCTGTCACTCGATGCAGCTCGTGGTGCCGCTGAGCGAATCGGAAATCGGCAACGTCAAGGACGGGCAGATCGCCACGGTCACCGTCGAAGCCCTCGAACGGCAGCAAGCTGGCCGCCCACGTCAGCGAAGTCGCCCTGCTCTCCACGAGCAGCAGCGGTGCGGTCAGCTACGACGTGACCTTCCGGCTCGACCAGCTGGAAGCGGGCTTGAAGCTCGGCATGAGCGCGACCGCCGAAGTCGTCGTCAAGCAGGCCGAAGGCGTCAACGTCCCGACCAGCGCGATCTCCGCCGGCTCGGTGACCGTCCTGCACGCCGGCAAGCAGGAACGCCGGCGCGTGGTCACGGGACTGGCCGGCAACACCTCGACGATCATCCTCAGCGGCCTGAAGGCCGCTGAAACGGTGGTCCTGCCGGCGGCGAGCACCACGAGCTCGAGCACCAGCAGCCTCACCTCCAGGCTCGGCAGCCGCCTCGGCGGCGGGGGGCTCGGTGGCGGTGGTATCGGCGGCGCCGGCTTGGCTGGCGGCGGCGGCGCCGCGTTCTTCAGGGGTGGTGGCTGATGGGGGGTGGTGGCTGATGGCCCGCTCGCTTCGCTCGCGCATGCCGGGCGCCCGCCCGCGCACCCCGCGCAGCCGGCCGCTGGTGGCGCGAGAGGCGAGCGATCGTGTTGCGGCGGGGCGCGATGGGCGTCGTCGGAGTCATCCGGTCATCAACGTGCACGATGTCAGCAAGACCTTCGCGCTGGGACAGATCCGCGTGCGCGCGTTGCACAACGTCTCGCTGCGCATCGACACCGGCGATCTCGTGGCGATCATGGGCAGCTCGGGCAGCGGCAAGACGACGCTGATGAACATTCTCGGCTGCCTGGACATACCCACAAGCGGGCGCTATCTGATCGACGGCGTGGACGTTCGCAACATGGACGAGGACGATCTGGCCGACCTGCGCAATCGCAAGATCGGCTTCGTCTTTCAGAGCTTCAATCTCGTCGCGCGCACGAGCGCGCTCGTCAACGTGGAGCTGCCGCTCGCCTACGCCGGGCTGCGGGGCACCGAGCGCAGAAAGCGCGCCGAGCGGGCGCTGCGCTCGGTCGGCATGGGCCACCGCCTCGATCACCAGCCCTCAGAGCTCTCGGGCGGTCAGCAGCAGCGGGTCGCGGTCGCACGCGCGATCGTGACCAACCCCTCGCTGATCCTCGCCGACGAGCCGACCGGTAACCTGGACTCGCACTCCACCGAGGATGTCCTTGCGATCTTCGCGCGCCTGAACGAAGAAGGCCGGACCGTCGTGCTGATCACCCACGAGCCCGACGTCGCCGAACAGGCCAAGCGGATGATCCGTCTCAGCGACGGCGAGGTCGTCGAGGACCGGCGCACGCTCGGCGTGCACGACGCCCCGCCCGCGCTGCACCATCAGAAGTCGGCTCACCCCCGTGACGGCGCGCCCGCGCCCGCCGGCGGCCGCGCCCAGCCGGCGAGCGTGGACGGCGAGCGTGGCCCAACCGGCGATCGAGGCGCAGACATGATCGGCGCCGAGATGCTGCGCATCGCGTGGAGCGGGATCACCGCCAACAAGCTCCGTTCGGGACTGACGATCCTCGGCATGACGATCGGGGTCGCCTCGGTGATCGTGCTGATCGCCGTCGGCAACGGTTCCTCCAAGGCCGTCCAGTCCACGATCCAGAGCCTCGGTACCAACGTGCTGGTGGTGCAGTCCAGCGGCGGCTTTCGCTTCGGCGCACGGGCGAGCACCGCCCCGACCGTCTCGCTGACCAAGGCCGACGCCGAAGCCCTCCAGACCCCCAGCCTCGCCCCGGACGTCAAGAGCGCCTCGCCCGTCGTGAACGCCAGCGACGTGTCGCTCGTCTATGACGGCACGAGCTTTGAACCGTCCTCGTTCGTGGGCACGACGCCCTCCTACCTGACGGCCCACACCTACAAGATCGCCGAAGGCGCCTCGTTCACCGCTGAAGATGTGAGCAAGCACCGCCGCGTGGCGGTGATCGGCCAGGAAGTCCTGCACGAACTGTTCGCCGGCTCAAGCGCCGTCGGGCAGAACATGAAGGTCAACGGCTCAAACTACGAAGTCGTCGGGGTACTGGCCAAAAAGGGGACCAACGGCACCACCAACGAGGATGACGTCGTGATGGCCCCGATCACGACCGTGCAGGACTCGCTCACCGGCCTCGGGCCGATCGACTCGATCACCGTGCAGGCAAAATCCGAGTCCTCGCTGAACGCCGCGGAAGCGGAGGTCACCACGATCATCGAGGAACGCCACAAGATCAAGGACACCTCCGAACCGGGCTTCAGCGTGCTCAACCAGGGCTCGCTGCTGGAAACCTCCAGCTCCACCTCGAGCGTGTTCACCACGCTGCTGGGAGAGGTGGCCGCGATCTCGCTGCTGGTCGGCGGGATCGGCGTGATGAACATCATGCTCGTGTCCGTCACCGAGCGCACGCGCGAGATCGGCATTCGCAAGGCGGTCGGCGCCAGGCGCTCGGACATCCTCACCCAGTTCCTGACCGAGGCCGTGCTGGTGTCCCTCGTCGGCGGCGTCGTCGGCGTGCTCGTCGGCGTGATCGGCAGCCAGTTCGAAATCGCCGGCGTGCATCCGGAAGTCGCCACTTACTCGATCTTCTTGGCCTTCGGCGCGGCGGCGCTGTCGGGCCTGTTCTTCGGCACCTACCCCGCCGCTCGCGCCGCCGCGCTGCGACCGATCGAGGCGCTGCGCTTTGAGTGATCCATCCCCCCACGAGCCGTCCGTCACGCCACACGAGGAGCCTGTCATGCCCGACCCAGAGACGACCATCCAGGAGGCCACCGCCGAGGAGCCTGCGGCCGCGGCCGTCGCCGCGCACGATGCCCCCACCCGCGAGACCGCGACTCCGGCGTCGGCCGCGGGCGCGCTCGGCGGCTACGAGCCGCTCGCGCAGGACGATGAGCAGGAGTGGGACGAGCCGATCGACGAGCTGCCTCCCCGCCCGCGCCGGCGCCTGCTCGGGGCGGGTGGGAATCCCGTCGTACTGGTGCTGCTCGGCGTGCTGCTGATCGCGTGCGGGTTCATCGGCGGCGTGCTCGTCGAGAAGGGCCAGGGCTCATCGAGCTCCTCCTCGGGCGCCAGCGCCGGCGCCGGCCTCGCCTCGCGCTTCGCTGCGCTGCGTGCGGGCGCCACGGGCACGGGTACGAGCTCGACCTCCACAAGCGGATCGCCGGGCTCGAGCACGGGCTTCGTCCGCCCGACCGCCGGCACCGTGGCGTACCTCGCCGGGAGCACGCTGTACGTGACCAACTCCGAAGGCAACACCGTCAAGGTGACCACCTCGGCGGGTACCAGCGTGACGAAGACCGTGAAATCGAGCGTCAAAGACATCCACCCCGGCGAAACGGTCACCGTCACCGGCGCCAGCGGCTCGGGCGGCGCCGTCAGCGCCGAATCGATCAGCGTCGGCTCGAGCGGCGGCGGTTTCGCGGCGCTGCTCGGCGGCTCGGGCACAGGCTCCGGCGGCAGAGGGAGCAGCGGCAAAACCAGCGGTGAACCGTCCCTGTTCGGCAGCGGCGGCTGAGAGTCGAGGACGACCGGCGGCGGCGAAGCGGACATCACCCACCCACCAACCCACTATCTTGCGGACCGGCGATCGCCACGAGGCGGAGTGCGCGTCCGAGAGCACGATCATCGAAAAAGGAGCTTCATGTCTCACATCGACAGCAACAGACGCAAACCCGCGGCGCGTGCCGTCGCGGCGCTCGCACTCCCGCTCGCCTGCCTGACCCTGGCGGCCTGCGGAAGTTCCTCGAACAGCTCGTCCACGAACACCAGCACCAGCACCAGCACGAGCGCCTCCGCCACGACCCCTGCTGGCAGGGCGGGCACAGGGGCCACCGGGCCCACGGGGGCGGGCGCATCGCGCTTCAAAGCGCTGCGCGAATGCCTGCAGAAAAACGGGATCACACTGCCCCAGCGGACACCCGGGCAGCATCGTCCCGGCGGTCCGGGCGGCGCGGGCGGATTTCTCGGCGGCGGCGCTGGCGCGGGCGGTCCGAAACTGCCCAGCGGCGTGACGCGCGCGCAGTATGAAGCCGCGATCAAGAAGTGTGGCGGCGGAGCGTTCGCGGGCGGAGCGGCCGCCCGCCTGAAAAGCCCCGCCTATCTGGCGGCGCTGAGCAAGTTCGCCGCCTGCATGCGTGAAAACGGCGTGAACGTGCCGGCGCCGAACACCTCGGGCAAAGGCCCGATCTTCGACACCAAAGGCATCGACACCGCCAGCTCACAGTTCAAGGCGGCCGAGTCCAAGTGCCGCAGCGACCTGACCGGCGCCTTCCGGCGCGGCTCGGCGGGCGGAGCGCCCGGCAGCGCCTCCACTGGCTGACGCCAGGTTGCAGCCAGACTCGAGCGGCGATTCCCGGCTCAGCGGCCGGGGATCGCCGCGGAGCTCGGCTTGACCGGGATCATTGGCGCGGGCAGCGCGCCGATGCGCACCGCCTCGCTGAGCGTGCATGCACTGGGGCGACGGCCACACGTCGTAGGTCGTAGGCTTGCGCGCCATGCTGACCCGTCTCGTGATACGTCGCTTCAAGCGCTTCGTCGAGGCCGACATCGAGCTCGGCAACCCGGTCGTGTTCGTCGGCCCAAACGACGCCGGCAAGACCAGCGCGCTGCAGGCGCTCCTGCTGTGGCAGATCGGCCTGCGACGGTATCTCGAGAAGCGTCGCCCCTCGAACGTGCCCGACACGCGGGCCGGAATCGCGATCAACCGAAAGGATCTGACCGGTATTCCGGTTGCCACTGCGCGGGCTATATGGCATGACCTCTACGTGCTCCACAACTGGACAGATTGGCAGGGAAAACACGCCGACAAGATCCGCGTCGATGTGATCGTGGAGGGTGTCAACGCAGGCCAGCCGTGGGCATGCGGTCTCGAGTTCGACTACGCGAACGAGGAGTCCATCTACGTTCGCCCTTTGAGAGGTGAAAACAGCGAGGAGCGCATGCTGATCCCAGAGCTGGCAGCCGACGCGAACGTGGCGCTACTCGCCCCTATGTCAGGCCTGGCGGCGAATGAGACGCGGCTTCCCCCTGGCGCCATAGACGTGCGCATTGGTGAGGGACGCACGGCTGAGGTTCTGCGCAATCTCTGCTTCCAGGTCCTCGAACGCGACGAGGCTGACGACGGCGCCAGATTCGTGGAGATATCGGAGCGAGTCGCGCGACTCTTCGGCGCCGAACTCGATCCACCGCGCGAGATCTCCGAGCGCGGAGAGATCGCGATGAGCTATCGCACGAGCGCTGGCATACGCCTGGATCTGGCCTCCGCCGGTCGCGGCTTGCAACAGACATTGCTGTTGCTCGCTTTTCTGACTTTGCACAGGGGAGCCGTAGTGCTCCTGGACGAGCCCGACGCCCATCTGGAGATACTGCGTCAGCGTCAAACCTACGCGATGCTGAGCGAGATGGCCAACGAAACCGGAGGACAGATCATCGCGGCGAGCCATTCCGAGGTCATTCTCAACGAGGCCGCACGGCGAGACACCGTTATCGCATTCTTGGGACGTCCGCACCGCATCGACGATCGAGGCAAGTCGCAGCTCGCCAAGTCGCTTGCGGATATCGGCTTCGAGGCTTACTACGCAGCGGAGGAGCGCGGATGGATTCTGTTCCTCGAGGGGTCCACCGACCTGGCGATCCTGCACGCGCTTGCCCGGCGTCTCGGCCACGCCGCGATCGAGCCTCTCGACGGACCGTTCATCGATTATGTGTTCGATCAACCACAGCTCGCGCGCAATCGCTTTCACGGTCTTCGCGAGGCCGTCCCTGGCCTCGTTGGCTTTGCCCTGTTCGATCGCCTCGACCGAGCCCCCGAAAGCGGCACAGGCTTGAACATGCATATGTGGGCGCGACGCGAGATCGAGAACTACATATGTCAGCCCGGGACACTGCTGTCGTGGGCACGTCAGACCGGGGGCGAACGCAGCCTCGGCGGCCTATTCGAGGTTGCCGAAGCCGATCGCTGGGAGACCGTGATGACCGAACAGCTTCAGCGCCTCGTGCCACCCGTCGCGCTGGAGGATCCAGCCGATCCTTACTGGCGCGAGACCAAGATCAGCGAGCAGTTCCTAGATCGGCTGTTTCAGGCCTTTTTCGCAGAATTGGGGATCGAGAACCTCATCCGCAAGTCGAACTACCATGTGCTGGCCGACCATGTCGACCCGACCGACATAGACCCGGAGATCGCTACCGTACTCGACGGCATCCTCGCAACGGCGAACGCCGCAACACCAGCACAGCTCCCGGATGCGCCCACTTCCGATCAGGCCATCTGACTGTCCGGCTCAGTGGTCGGGGATCGCCGCGGAGCTCCGCTTGACCGCGACGGTCGGCGCGGGCAGCGCGGCGATGCGCGAGATCAGCTGTTCCCATTGAGCCGGGCTCAGCTCGCCGACGACCGTCACCGGCGCGGGTGTGGTCTTCCCGGCGCCGGCCGCACGGGCGGCGGGGCCCATCGTGGCGGACTTGACGGCGCGTGGGCGTGGTGCCGGCGCGGGCGCGAACACGATCTCGATGTAGCCGCCGTGGTCGGCTCGCGCGAGCGTGGCAGGGGCGCCCGGATAGCGCATCAGGCTGACGATCCGGGCAGGCGCGAACTTGTCCTGGAGCGTCAGCAGCGTGCGGATCGTCGTGTCGGTGATCGAGCCAGCGCCCTGATGGCCGGCGATCGGGACGCCGTTGATCGCGACGATCGCAACCGCGTCTCCCGCGTGGCCGGGCAGCACGTAGCCGGAGGCGTCATACGCCCCGCAGCGCAGCGTGCCGATGGTTGGCTTCAGGCCGCTGCGTGACAGGAACGCGAGCACCGCCAGCGCGCGCTTGTCGATCGCCCCGGAGGCGACTTCGTGGCGCGAGCAGGCGGACAGCAGGATGCCCGGGTCGGACAGCACCGCGCGCTCGAGCCCGCTCTTGGACAGGAGGAACACATCGCTCGCGGTCGCACCGAGCAGGCTCGGGTCGCCCTTCGCGCCCCGTGGATGAAGCGCCGCGTCGAGCTGGGTCCAGTTGGAGAGGATCGCCCGGGGATCGATCGTATCGGCATCGCCCGCCGGGCGTATCGCGAAGCGCAGGTGACCGTCCCTGGCGCCAGCGGGATTGGCGACGTGGCCGAGCACCGTGCCCTCGGTGACGATCGCACCGGCGCGAAGCGGCAGGCGTCCGTCCGCAGCCGCCCGCCCGGCGGCTGCCCGCAGGCGGATCGCCACGCGCGCGTCGGGGTTGTTCGCCGGATGCGCGAACACTCGCACCTTGCCAGTCCCCGCGGACGCGGATTCGGCTGTGGGGGCGGACTCTGCCGTGGGCAAGCCGCCCGCCGCTGAGCCGGTCGGTGTCGCGGCGCTGGCGGCCTGCGCCGAGGCGCCAGCCGCCGCAGACTGCGCCGCGGACTGCGACTCCGCGGGCGTGTAGCTGCGGGCGATGCTGCCGAGCCCGGCATAGGTGAACACATCGCCGTAGACGTCCTGCAAGACCACGTAGGAGCCGAGCTTGCGCGAGCTGCCGAGCTTGACTATCCGCCCGTCCTGCACCGCCACCACATGTGCGTTCGGTGCGCTCGTGATGTCCACGAACCGAAGCGCCGCTCTCTTCGTGGATGCGCCGCTCGCCGCGCTCGCCGGGGCGGGCGCGGCCGAGGAGCCCGGCGCAGCAGCCGAGGATCCGGAGGCTGCCTGCCCGGCCGAGACACCCGGCGTGGCGGCGCCGGTCGGGCTCGCCGATGGCGAGACGGCGCTCGCTCCCGCGGTCGCGCTGGACGGCGAGGGCAGCGGCACGGTGGCGCCGGTCGAGGCGGGCAGGAGCTCCCAGCCGATGCGCTTGCCCGTCACGGGCGGGCGCCCGTCGACGAGGCCCGTCAGGGTGGCGATCACCTGATCGGGATAGGCGGCGATCAGCTTCGCGCGCAGCAGCACCGAGCTGACATACGCTTCGGAATGGTTGTACGCGAGAATCGCCCCGCTCAGATTATGGGCCGCGCCCGCAGCGTTCAGGTAGCGCGCCGCCGCGAAGATCGCGTCGACCGGGTTATATGGGTCGGCGTAGCCGGCGTTCAGCGCGTCGACCCCGTACTGCAGCCACGTGCCGGGCTCGAACTGCATCCAGCCCTCCGCGCCGGCGCTCGAGACCGACAGGTCGGTCCCGTAGTCGGTCTCGATTTCGTTGATCGCGGCGAGGATCGGCCAGGGGACGTCGTACTGGACGGCGGCGGCCTGGTAGATCGGCAGCAAAAACAGCGGGATGCGGTAGAAGTCCAGCGCCTGCAGCGAGACGGTCGAGCCGTCCAGCATCGCCGCCAGCGCCTGCGCCTGGGCGGCCACGACCTGCGGCGGCAGCGCCACGTTGTTGGGGACGCCGGCCATCGCGCTCGTCCCGGCCGAACCGTTGGCGTTCGTTACAGACCCGCCGGTGGACTTGGCGTTGGTCTGGGTGAGACCGCCGCGGCTCGCCGGCCCGCCGGGGGTCGTCTGCTGCTTGTGTCGCACGAGCACCGTTGGAGCTTCTCCGGCTGAGGGTGTGGGAGCAGGGGTCGACGGCCCGGTCGTCGTGGCGGCGGACGTGGAGGTGGAGGACGGCGCGCTCGCAGGGGTGGGCGCGGACGCAGCGGTCGACGTGCTCGTCGTGGACTGACCCGAGCCCGTCGTGGATGTGCCGGCTTCCGGCGTGGTCGAGGTGACCGGCGGTTCGGCGCCTTCCCCCGTAGTGGTCGAACCGGCGGGCGCTTCCGCGCCGAGGGCGCCGCCTGCAAGGGGCCCGCCGAGGCCGGCCACGGTGAGCCCGCCGCCGGCCAATGCGGACAGCATCGTGCGCCAGCTCATCCGGCGCGAAGCCCGAATATGGCGCGGACCCCCGCGCAAGCCGCTCATCGGCGGCCTCGTGTGAGACTGGTCATCGTGCGGTCGCTTGTGTTCTCATCGCAGATCGTCGGTCGGCGCGGCTGACCCACGATCGCGGGGCACGCCACCTGTATTCATATCGGCAAATAAGCAACAACCCGTAAAGGATTCGTAATCGCCTCTGGCCGGCCGTTTGCGAGAGCAGACCGTAGCGATGTTCGCGGCGGAACGTCGCAGTCTCGACCAACCGCTCCATTCTTCGCGTTGGAGGGTTATTGTTGACGGAGCCGGAGATCGATCCGGCGGTCGTTGCTAACGATGGGAGAGGAGTCGTTGCGCGCATGCCCAGAGTTCGGATCATCGCCACGTTGCTCGCCGGCTGCGCGCTGATGCTCGCCGCGGCGAGCGCCGCACAGGCCGAAGAGACCGTGACCATCACCAAGGCCGGCTTCTCGCCCGACGCGCTCGGAGTGCCGACCAACGTGTTTGGCTCAGCGACGATCGGCTCGACCGACCTGCCGGTGCCCTCGCCCATCACCCATATCAACGTGATGGGCCCGGCCGGGCTTACCCTGAATCTCGAAGGCACCGGCACGTGCACCGCGGTGGCGCTCGAAAATAGCGGCCCACAGGCCTGCCCGGCCGACTCCAAGGCCGGGTTCGGCGGTGGCGTGGGCGCGTATGAAATCGCCAAAGAAGTGATCCACGAGGAATACACGGTCGACTTCTTCCTTGCCGACAACCAACCGGGGCACACGGCGCTGCTGGTCTACCTCGAAGGCTCCAGCCCGGTCTCGATCCAGCTCGTGTTCAAAGCGCCGGTGATCCAGTTCCCTAAGCCCTATGGGCTCGGCTTCAGCCTCGAAGTGCCGCTGATCAAAGTCCTGCCCGAAGCCTCCGACGCCTCGGCGATCAGCGCCTTCTTCACGGCTGGCGCCAAAAACGTCGCCTACTACAGGACGATCCACGGCAAGCGCAAGCTGCTGCACGTCAAGGGCATCATCACCCCCAAGACCTGTCCTCGCGGGGGCTGGCCAGGCGCCTCGGAAATCAGCTTCGAGGACGGCTCGACCGTCAAAAGCACGGTCAAGATCCCCTGCCCGAAGAAGTGAGCCGGCGACTGGTCTCATTGGTGCTGGCGGCGTGCTTCTGCGCCCTTGCGCCGGGGGCCGCGCCGGCGGCGCAGACGGCGAGCAGCGCGAGCATGCACCCCTCGCTGCTGCCAGACCGTCTGGGCGCGAGCACCGCGCTCACGCTCGCGTTCAGGCTCTCGGGCGGCGACGAAGGCGTTCCGCCGCCTCTGAGCGCGATGGTCGTGCGCCTGCCCGCAGGCCTGACGATCGACCTGCGCGGGGTCGGAACCTGCGCGGGGTCGCGGCTGCGGCACAGGGGCGCCGGCGGCTGCCCGGCCGGATCGCTCGTCGGGCGCGGCCACGCGATGATGAGCGTGCACGCCGGCTCGCTGGCGGTCCCCGAGGAAACGACTATCGCGATCTTTCGGGGTCCCGACCGGGCTGGGCGCCCGACGCTGGAGATCTTCGGGCAGGGCAGGACCCCGCTGGATCAGAGCTCGATCAGCACGGCGGTGCTCGATCCGGACAGCGCCCCGTACGGTTCGAAGCTGACGGTCTCGATCCCGGCGATCCCGACGCTGGTGTTCGAGCCGGACGCGTCGTTCGACTCGCTGTCGCTGACGGTCGGCGGGATCGGCCACAACCCCCTGGCGCACGCCGCCGCCGGCGCCATCCTCGTGCCGCGCAGATGCCCCGCCGGCGGATTCCCGTTCGCCGCCAGCTTCGCGTTCGCCGACGGCTCCACAGCGAGCGCCTCCGCCACCCTCCCCTGCCCGTCTGCTTGACCCGCGGGCGCCGCCGCCGCCGCCGACGCCGACGCGATAACCTCTGAGGCCAGTCATGGAAACGATCTTCTCCGTCCTGCAGGTCGCGATCTGCGTGACCCTGGTCTTCCTCGTGCTGATGCACTCGGGCAAGGACTCCGGTCTGTCCGGCGCATTCGGGGTCGGCAGCGGCCAGGGTCCGCTCGGCGGCGGCTCGATGGTCGAGCGCAACCTCAACCGCTGGACGATCTTCTTCGCGATCCTGTTCGCGCTGAATGCGATCTTGCTGCTGAAGCGGCCCTGGGCTTGAGAACGCGCATATTGAGCGCTCAGGAATCCTCGGGGGGGTCACCTCCGAGCGCCGCCAGCCGATCGAGGATCTCGACGGCTTCGACGCGCAGCGTACCGTCGATGAGGGCGTAGTCCTGCTGGGAGAGCTTGCCCGTGCGGTAGTCGAGCTCGGCGTCACGGATCTCGCGGTACTTGGCCTCGCGCGCGGCCTGCAGGTCGGCACGGTCCGCAGTTGACGGCGGCTCGGGCGGTCGCCGAGCGGCTCGCAGCGGGGCGCTGACGAGCAGGATCACCGCGCCGAGCACGACGAGGGTGGCGAGAACGACTGCGGCGCTCATCTCACCTATCTCCTCGGGCGCGAGGCGATGCCGATCGACATGGTCGCAGCCGCCGACACCGCGCCGCTCAGGCGCGCGCCAAGCCCTGGGCGGCACGGGCACGACGGCCGCGCGCGAGCACCGCCACGCGCCGGCGCACCACGCTCGGCGCGGGCCAGATCGCGATCAGCCCACCGCCGAACACGATCAGGCCGCCGAGCCAGATCCACATGACCAGCGGGGAGACGATGAAGTGAAACTGCGCCGGCGGGGGCTGCTGCAGGTAGGAGCGCGCGAGGAACGCGACCGCGATCAGGGCGTCTTCGGGCGCCGTGAACGGGATCGTGCGGTTGCCGATTGCGACGATGCGCTTCAGCTGGGGCGTTTCGAGGTCCGGGGCGATCGCGCTCCACACGTCGCGCGTGATCCCGGCGCTCATGGCCACGTGGCTGACGGGCTGGCCGCCGATCAGGCTGCCGACCGAACCCTGCGAGGGTTCGTCGGAGGCGTAGTAGCCCTCGCTGGGATACAGCGTGGCCACATGCCGGCCGTGCTTGCTCACGTCCAGCACAGCGCCCAGGCTCAGCGTGGCGCCGGTGTGGGCGGCGTCGTTGCTGGGCGTGACGGTCGCCGTGGGGCGTACGTAGCGGACGGTGTAGGCGCCGACCCGGCTGGACTGGCCGACCGACAGCGTCGGCTCGACGATGTGCTGGAACGAGGAGGACGCTGCCACGCCGACGAACAGCACGGCGATGCCGAGGTGCACGATGTAGCCGCCGTAGCGCCTGCGATTGCGCCGCACGAGCGCGATCAGCGCTACCGGTACGGCCTCGCCGGCCATCGCGCGCCGCGCGCGCACGCCGCGCAGGAACTCCTGCCCGATGCAGCCGAACACGAACGCCGCGCAGCAGAACATCGCCAGCGCGAACGGCTTGCCGGTCATGGTGGGCGGGGACTCGATCAAAAGCAGCACCGCCAGCGTCGCCAGCGCGATGCATGCCGGCGCCAGGAAGTTGCGCCGCGCGTTGGCCAGCGTCGCCCGGCGCCAGGCGATCACCGGCCCGATGCCGCTCAGCAGCACCAGGATCAGCGCCAGCGGCACCGTGTAGCGATCGAACCAGGGCGGGCCCACCGATGCGGCTTGGCCGGTCAGAGCTTCGGAGATGAGCGGGAAGTAGGTGCCCCAGAAGATCACGAAGCAGAGCCCCACGAGCACGACGTTGTTGGCGAGGAACATCGACTCGCGCGAGAGCAGCGAGTCGATGCGGTGCTCGGATCGGAGCATGTCCCGGCGCGTGATGAGCAGATAGATCGAGCCGGCGATCAGCACGCCGATCAGCACGACGAACGGCACGCCCAGCGTTTGCCCGCCGAACGCGTGGATCGAGTTCAGCACGCCGCTGCGGACCAGGAACGTGCCCATGATCGCCAGCGTGCCCGTCGCGAGCACGAGCGAGGCGTTCCACACCTTCAGCATGCCGCGCTTCTCCTGGATCATCAGCGAGTGCAGAAACGCGGTGCCCGTCAGCCACGGCATCAGCGAGGCGTTCTCGACCGCGTCCCAGCCCCAGTAGCCGCCCCAGCCGAGCTCCGAGTAGGACCAGCGCGCGCCGAGCAGGATGCCGATGCCGAGGAAGAACCACGCGGCGAACGCAAAGCGGCGGATCGCCCTGATCCACTCGGCGTCCACGCGCCGCGCGAGCAGCGCGCCCATGCCGAACGCGAGCGGGACCGTGCACAGCGTGTATCCCGAGTACAGCATCGGCGGGTGGATCATCATCGTCGGGAAGCGCAGCAGCGGGTCAAGGCCCGCGCCTTCGACCGGCGCCGGGTGGGTCGTGACGAACGGGTTCGCGTAGAAGATCATCAGCGACGACGAAGAACCCACCGAACCCGAGCAATATCGCGGTCGCATACGCTGCCACGTCGCGCATCCGCCTGCGCGTCAAAAACAGCACGAGGCTCGACCACATCGACAGCAGCCACGCCCACAGCAGCAACGAGCCTTCCTGTGAGGACCACACCGCGGCGGCCTTGTAGAACGTCGGCGTGGTCAGGCTGGAGGTGTCGGCGACCGTGTTGAACGAGAAGTCGTTGCGCAGGAACGCAACCTCCAGCACCGCGAACGCGACCGTCAGTACGCCCGCCAGCGCGTACACCGAGCGCCGCCCGGAGTCAGACCACTCCTGGCGCCAGCGGCGCACCCCGTACAGGGAGGCGCCGATCCCGTACACGCATACGGCGAGCGCGAGCAGCAAACAGGCGCTGCCGAGGCCCGCCATCAGCGCGCACGGCCCGATCAGGGTGTCCGCCGCCCGGGAGAGCATCAGTAGCTCTGCTTACCGCTGGGCGGCGCGACCTTGTACTTGGACGGGCACTTGGTGATCAGCGAGTTTCGTTCGCCGACGTAAGAGCCGCCCTGCTTCTGCACGGTCACGATCACCTCGCGCCCTTCGCGGAACGGGTCGGGGACCGTGCCCGTGTAGGCGACCGGAACGGCGGTGCTACCCGCGCGATCCTCGACGCTGAAGTCCAGCGAGCCGCCTTCGCGATGGACCGAGCCGCCCACCACCGTGCCCGTCAGCTGATAGCTGCGCCCGGGCTGGGCTTCGCGGACGAGCTGACTCGGCGTTAGGGCTGGCGAGGCGGCACTGAAGCTCGTGTAGATCAACGCCCGGCCAGCACGACAGCCGCGCTCAGGGCCACCGTCAGCCGCACCGTTCGCTTGCGCGCGGGGTTCATCGCCGCCCAAGTATTCCACGCGCCGGGCTCCTGGGCGTCACGCCGGGCTTGCCGGCGGCGCCGCGGCAGGCGTCGCCGGCAACAGAGCCATCCGCCGTGTCCGGCGGGGCACGCCCAGGAAAATGTGCGCCAGAAGCGAAACCTTTGAGGGTGTCGAGAGTCTCTATAGGTAGATCGTCATGAGAGCCACCGCTCTGCTGCAACATCTGCCCCACCCAGCCGACGCCGCGCCTCCGCCACCCGCGCCGGCACGAGCGCAAACACGCGGCCGCACGCCATGCGCCGTGCACCGCTCCCGTCGAGCAGCCCGACACCGCCCTTGCGCCCGCGTACGCAACGCCGGCGGCCCGATCGACAACGCTTCATACACATGCGCCTGCGGGTTCGTGTTCGCCGCGTCGGTCTCGACGACGGTGCGATGCCCGCACTGCGGCGCGGATCAGGCCTGGTAGACACCCCCGACGACAGCCCGCTCAATCGCAGACGTACCCTGCTCGACCGATCGACCGATCGGCGATCAAATGGGATCTCCGATCGACCTGCCGGGATCTCCGATCGTCCGGCCGGGATCTCCGATCGACCAGCGAACGCTCCCAATTCACACACGCGCGAGGCCGCTGACACGGTGCCCGGGCCTGCCACGACCATCTGTCTCGGCCCAAGACCTACCTGATGTACATCCCCGAGATCGCCCGTGAGATCACGAGCTGCTGGATCTCCGCAGTCCCCTCGAAGATGTCGTAGATCTTGGCGTCGCGGTGCCAGCGCTCGACCGGGAACTCGCGCGTGTAGCCGTTGCCGCCGAGGATCTGGATCGCACGCTCGGTCGACCCAGACGGCGACCTCGCCGGCCTTGAGCTTGGACATCGAGCCCTCGGCGTTCTCGAACGGAACCTGGTTGCGGCCCATCCAGGAGGCACGCCAGACGAGCAGGCGGGTCGCGTCGATCTCGAGCTTCATGCGCGCGAGCGTGAACGCGATCGACTGGTTCTCGATGATCTTGCTGCCGAACTGCTCGCGCTCCTTGGCGTAATCCAGGGAGTACTCGTAGGCTGCGCGGGCGATCCCGAGCGCCTGCGAGCCGACCGTAGGGCGCGAGGACTCGAACGTCTGCATCGCCGCCTGGGAGTTGCCCTTCTTGCCCTCGCGCACGCGGGCGAGGCGCTCGTCGAGCTTGTCCTTGCCGCCGAGCACGTAGCCGGCGGGGATGCGGCAGTCGTCGAGGAAGACATCGGCGGTATGGGAGGCGCGCAGGCCGTGCTTGGAGACCTTCGTGCCCTGGGAGATGCCCTTCGCTTCGCTCATCGGCACGACGAATGCCGCGTGCCCTTTGGAGCCAAGCTCGGGGTCGACGGTGGCGATCACTGACATGCACGTCGGAGATGCCGCCGTTCGTCGCCCACGCCTTCTGGCCGTTGATGACCCACTCGCCGGCGGCCTCGTCGAACTTCGCGCGCGTGCGCACCCCGGAGACGTCCGAGCCGGCGTTCGGCTCGGAAGCGCAGAAGGCGGCGACTTTGAGGTCGCCCTCAGCGTGCCGAAGCAGCGCGGGATCCACTCGCCGATCTGCTCGCCCGTGCCCTGGCCGAAGATCGCGGCGACGGCGAGGGCGGTGCCCATGATCGACATGCCGATGCCGGCGTCGCCCCAGAACAGCTCCTCGTTGACGATCGGCAGCGTCAGGCCGGTCGGGTCGGCGAAGAACTGCGCCAGCGCTTCGAAGCCGTAGAGCCCGATCTTGGCGGCCTCCTGGATGATCGGCCAGGGCGTCTGCTCCTTCTCGTCCCACTCGTGCGCGGCGGGGCGCATGACGTCGGCGGCGAACCCATGCACCCAGTCGCGGATGTCCTTCTGGTCCTGGGTCAGCGCAAGCGAGAACGTCGCCTCCTGACCGGCCGAGCTCGTGATCGCCTCGACGGCGGCCTCTGCGGCCTCGGCAGTGATTCGTCTCCTCGGGGGTGGCGACGGTGGGCGTGGCTGACATCTGGCGGGATCTCCTTTTGGATGCGGCGCGGGCCGGAGCGCGCGGGGCGACAGCGATAGGATCGAACGAGGCGCGGGGAGCGTTAAGCGTAGCTCAAACAGCCGGGGTTCCCTAGCGGGTCGTCCAGGCTTCCTCCTGCTTGGTGAGCGCGACGATCTCAGGCGGCAGCGTGCCTGAGGCGACGTCCGCGAGCGTGACGTGCTCGAGGACTTTGCGCAGGTTCGCGCGCAGCGCGAGCCAGACCTGCTGCAGCGACTCGGCCGAGCCCCTGTAGGCGACCTCCTCGGGGCGCAGCCCGCGAACACCGACGAGCGGACCCTCGACCGCGCGGATGACCTGGGCGAGGTTGACCTCCTCGGGGGGCTTGGCGAGCCAGTAGCCGCCCTCGGGGCCGCGCTGGCTGCGCACGATCCCGGAGGAGCGCAACTGAGTGAGGATGTTCTCCAGGAACGACACCGGAATCCCCTGAGCCTGCGCGAGCTCGTCGACCTTGCGCGGCGAGTCCCGGCTGCCGGAGGCGAGCTCGATGACCGCGCGCACCGCGTAGTCGGCCTTGGCGGTGACGTGCATTGGAAGTGATTCTCACGCATTCAGCGGCGTAGGGGGTGCGCGCCGTCCCAAAAAAAGCTCAACTACAGGCATCCCCGGGTCTGCGGCGGTTGCCCGGGAGAGGGCCTTCGGCGGAGCGCGCGACTCGCCGCACCGAGAGCGCAGACCAGGGATCGAGCTATACCGCGGTGTTGGAGACCGAGGCGCTACGGCCAGTCGATCTGCTCGGCCAGCTCAGCTGGGCCGAGGTCGATCGCGCCGCTGCGCTCGATCGGGCGGTACTCGCCGTCCGCGAGCCCGAGCCAGTGGACGGTGCGCTTGGCGGGGTCGAGGATCAGCACCTCATCGACCTCGTGGGCGGCGTAGTGCGGCAGCTTCAACCAGGTCTCATCGCCCGGGGAGACGATCTCGACCACGAGCGGCGCGGTGTGCTCCCACGTGCCCCAGTAGCGCGCGCGGTGCAGGCCGCCGTCGGGCACGCGGTAGTTGTCGATGGAGTCCCCGAGGTTGAACTCGTGCATGGTCGGGAACAGCCCCGCGGCACGGGCAGGGGCATTCAGCAAGATCGCCAGCTGCTGGGCGAGATCAGCGTGCCCGTCGTTCGGAGCCGGAACCATGTGCAGAACACCATCCCACACCTCGTCGAGACGGTCCAATTCCGAGATCCGCCGACGCTCTTTGAGGGCATCGAGCTCGTAGGCATAGGGGTCGAGCACCATCGTGGCCATGGCACAAAGATAGCCCCTCGGCCGGCTTGCGGCACCGGCCGACCGGGCCTTTCGGCGGCGCGGACTCGCCGGGCGGAGCGTGCGACTCGACTGAGAGAGAGCGGCGGACGGGCTTCGAAACCCGCGACCTCGAGCTTGGGAAGCTCGCGCTCTACCAACTGAGCTACCACCGCTTGCGGGCGTGAATCTTACGCGCTCGCGGTCCATCTATCCTGAACCCCGTGCGCCGTCGCATCGCCCCGATCCTCATCTCGCTGGCCGGCGCCTGCCTGATCGGGCTACTGGTCTACGGCGTGAGACACGCGGTCGGCGAACCGCACGCTCGATGAGGCGGTAGCACAGGGCCAGCGTCCGGTGGCCCCGCAAGCCGCGCGCAGGCTGCCCGTGCTGTCCGGGCGCGCGGGCCGACCGGCTCGCTCGCGCAGTACCGCGGCAAGGTGGTCGTGCTGAACTTCTGGGCGTCGTGGTGCGTGCCGTGCCAGGTCGAGGCGCCGCTGCTGGAGCGCGCCCAGGGCCGGCTCTGGCCGCGCATGGCGCGACCGTGCTCGGCGTGACCTATCTCGACGCCTCGACCGACTCGCTAGGGTTCGTGCGCGAACACCACATCACCTACCCGAACCTGCGCGACACGACTGGCGAATTCGCGCACGCCTACGGCACCGATCAGCTGCCGGAGAGCTTCGTGATCGACCGCGCCGGCGACATCGTCGCGATCTCCAGGGGCGAGATCGACCAGGCGTTCCTGAACAAAGCGATCGGGCTCGCGGAAAGCAGTCCTCGTGAGCGCCCGCGCGCCGGCTGAGAACGACGACCGCCGGATGCTGGCGGCGCGGCGCTGGTGTTTTTGGCCGTCGTGAGCGCGACCGGGGCGCTGTCCTCCGCGGCGAGCACCCTCGCCGCGACCGCGCCCGTGAGGACACCGCCCATCACGACGCCCCACGAGTCGCTGCCCACACCTAGGCCCCGCGCGTCGCTGCCGACGATCGAACGCCGGGTGATGTGCGTAACCTGCAAGATCCCGCTGATCGTCGCCGAGTCCCCACAGGCCGAACGCGAGCGGGAATTCATCCGGGGACTGATCGACGAAGGCGAGACGAGGCCCAGATCGAACGCGCGCTGGTCAGCCAGTACGGCCCGGCGGTGCTCGGGCTGCCCGAGCGCGCACGGGTTCGACCTGGCCGCCTACCTGGTGCCGCTCGCCGCGGTGCTCGCGCTGGTGGCGACACTTGCGCTGCTGCTGCCACGCTGGCGACGGCGCGCGCGCAGATCGGAGATCCTCCCGGCGGGATCTGCGATCGGCCAGCAGAGCACCGCCCGCAGGTGGGCCCGGCACTCACCGCCGCGGACACGGCGCGCCTGGATGCCGACCTGGCGCGGTTTGATCGGTAGGCATCGCAGGAGCTCCACACCCGTGTGGCCTGTGTTGGAGCTGCACTGCGAGCTCGCATCAATGTCAAAAGAGGTGGCCAGGAACCATTGCGGCACGGCCCGACTTGACCGCGCGGCCCTCACATCTCCTGCGGCGCGCCGACCCCGAGCAGATCCAGGCAGCGGGCGATCGTGCGCTGCGTGGCGACGGACAGTGCCAGTCGCAGAGATTCAGCGTCAGTCGGCTCGGCGCCGACGACGCGGCAGTCGCGGTAGAAGGCCGTGAAGTCCTGGGCCAGCTCGAGCGCATAGGCCGCGATCCGGTGTGGCGCGCGCCGCTGTGCCGCCTCGCGATCTCGCCAGGGAGAGCCAGCAGCCGCTTGATCAGCGCCCGCTCGGCCGGGTGCAGCGCATCCTCATCCCCACCGTCGTCAGTGCCCGCCCCAGTGGCGCCGGCCACCTCCTGCAGCGCCGCCGCCACGCGCTCGGAGCCGGCCAGGGCGAGCACCGAGACGATACGGGCGTGCGCGTACTGCACGTAGTAGACCGGGTTCTCGTTGGACTGCTCGCGCGCGAGATCGAGGTCGAGATCGATCGTGGTGTCGTGCGAGCGAGAGAGCAGAAACCAGCGGGCGGCGTCGACGCCGACCTCGCCGAGGAGATCCTCGAGCGTGACGAACTCGCCCGAGCGCTTGGACATCTGCGTGCGCTCGCCCCGGCGCACGAGGTGGACGAGCTGCATCGTCAGCATCTCCAGATGCTCGGGGTCGCCGCCGAGCGCGGCATAGGCGGCACGCATCCGCGCCAGGTAGCCGTGGTGGTCGGCGCCCCAGACGTCGATCTGGCGCTCGAAGCCGCGCTCGCGCTTGTCCTGGTGGTAGGCGATGTCCGAGGCGAAGTAGGTGTGCTCGCCGGAGGAGCGCACGAGCACGCGGTCCTTGTCGTCGCCATAGTCGGTGCTGCGCAGCCACAGCGCCCCCTCGCTGCGATAGGTGTGGCCGTGCTGTTCCAGCAGCGCGAGCGTGTGCGCCACCGGGCTTTGGTCGCCGCAGAGCAGTGCGCTCTCGAGCTGCCAGTGGTCAAAGCCGTGCACCGCGAACGCGTGCAGCGAGGCCTGCATCCGGGCGACCATCACACCCACGGCGGCGTGTCCGAGCTCGGCGGGGTCAAGCGCCAGACGCTCCATCCAGTTCTGAGGCGAGCTCCTGCACGTAATCGCCGCGATAGCCGCCGTCGGGGACCTCTTCGCCCCGCGCCAGCGCGCGGATCGATGCGCCGAGAGCGCGCACCTGCGAGCCGGCGTCGTTGACGTAGAACTCGCGCTGGACCTCGTGCCCGTAGAACGCGAGCACGCGCGCCAGCGAGTCGCCGTAGGCGGCGTTGCGGGCGTGGCCGACGTGCATCGGGCCGGTCGGGTTGGCCGAGACGAACTCCACGAGGATGCGCTCGGGCCGCGCGCGCCCCGCCCGCACCGAACGCATCATCCGCGGCGAGCGCGCGCGCCAGCGCGGCGCGCAGCCACGAATCGGCGAGGAACAGGTTCAGAAAGCCCGGCCCCGCGACCTCGATAACGCTGCAGGCCCTCACCGAGCCGGCGCTCGAGCTCCGCCCCTAGGCGCTCGGCCACCTCGCGCGGTGGGACGCCCAGCGACGGCGCAAGCAGCAGCGCAGCGTTGGTCGCGTAGTCGCCGAAGTCAGCCTGGGGCGGGCGTTCGAGCGTGATCGCGTCAGGCCTGCCGGGCGGTGAGCCGCCGTCGGCGCCGTCGGCGCCGGCGAGCTCGGCGGCGGCGTCCAGGAGCGCCTCGCGCAGGCCGTCCACCGGCGTGCTCGCACCTGTCGCATGCATCTGGCTCACAGATTGGGATACTAACTACGTGAACGACCAAGACCCGGGCGCCGAGCGCCACATAAACATCCATCTGTCCCCAGAGATCATGGGGGGCGTATATGCGAACTTCGCGAACGTAAGCCACTCCGACTACGAGTTCACGGTCACTTTCGCGCGCGTCGACCACGAGGTCGAGGCCGAGGAGGTGCCCGGCGTGGTTGTCTCGCGGGTCAACCTCTCCCCGAGGTTCATGCGCGAGCTGATCGACGCAATGGAGGACAACTACTCCAAGTGGCGAACCCGCGAGGGCATCAAGAGCATCAAGAACCTACCCGAGTACGGCGGCACCGAGCCGAGGGACGCGGAGGACTAGGAGCAGAGGCCGCGGCCGCGGGCGCACCGCCGGCGAGCGTGCGGCGGACGACGATGAAGGTCGCGGTCATCTCCGACATCCACGGCAATCGGCACGCCTTCGAGGCGGTGCTCGACGCTGTCGCCGCCAGCGACGCCGCGGAGCTGTGGTGCCTGGGCGACCTGGTCGGCTACGGAGCCGAGCCGGACGCGTGCGTGGCGCTCGCCTCAGAGCACGCCGCGGTGTGCCTGGCCGGCAACCACGATCTCGCCGTCACGGGCGAGGTCTCATTCGAGGAGTTCTCCCGCGGCGCCAGCCTCGCGGCGCAGTGGACGCAGGAGGTGATCGCCTCCGAGCACCTCGACTTCCTCACCGGCCTGCGTCCGGAGGGCCAGGAGGGTCCGATCGGCCTGTATCACGCCAGCCCGCGAGACCCCGTCTGGGAGTACGTGCTCTCCGCCCTGCTGGCAGAGCTGTGCCTGGACCGCCAGCCGCATCGCGTCTGCCTGATCGGCCATTCGCACGTCGCCCTGTCGTTCGTGCGCCACGCTGGCGAGCTGGCCAGCGGCGAACCGCGACGGGAGGGCGTGCGGCTGGACATCTCCGCCGGCGAATGGCTGCTGAACCCCGGCAGCGTCGGGCAGCCTCGCGACGGCGATCCGCGCGCGTCGTGGCTGCTGCTGGACCTCGACGGACTGACGGCGTCATTTCAGCGCACCCACTATGACGTCGCGGGCGCGGCTGCGGCGATTCGCGCGGCGCGTCTGCCGGACTCGCTCGCTGAGCGGCTGGAGTACGGTCAATGACCATGCGCACGCTCATCCGCCTCGCTGTCGCAGCCCTGCTCGGGGTGAGCGCCGCCGTGCTCGTGTCGTGCGGAAGCTCCGGCAAGGGACTGATCCCGCTTGCCAACGCGGGGCCGCTGCAGAGCGACTTCGAAGCGGTCGCCCAGGCCGCCCGCAGCGGGGACGGCAACTGCACGGCGACCACCGAAGCGATCAACAAGACCGAGCAGGACTTCGCGGCGCTGCCCGCGGCGATCGACCAGGGGCTGCGCCACACGCTCAGCAAGGGCATCTCCAACCTGCGCGAACGCGCGCTCGCCCTGTGCGCGCAACCGCTGGCGCAGACGACCACCACCAGCGCTGCGCGCACGACTACGACGACCGCCACGAAAACCGAGGCCCAGCCGCCGGCGACCACGACGCCGACTACGAGCACGCCCACCACCTCGACGACGCCGACCACACCGGCGGCGGCAACGCCGAACAACGGGGGCGGCACCGTGGCGCCCGGCGCCGAAAGCGCGCCAGGAGTGGGACCGGGAGGCGGGACCGGGGCCGGCGAATCGGGCGCCGGGGCTCAGGAAGGCGTGAAATGAGATGAACGAGGCCGGAGCGACATCGTTTGCGGGTCTCATCCGCACCGACGATGCTCGTGTGTGCACCGATGGGGCGTGCGCCGCTCGGAGGGGACAAGCGTGAGCGAGGGCGACATCATCGCCGGGCGCTACCGCCTGGAGGGCAGGCTCGGCTTCGGCGGCATGTCGACGGTTCATCTCGCGTTCGACATGCGCCTGGAACGGCGCGTCGCGGTCAAGCTGCTGGCCGAGCATCTGGCGGAGGACCCGGCGTTCGTCTCGCGGTTTCAGCGCGAGGCGCAGGCCGCCGCGCGCCTCGTGCACCCGAACATCGTGCAGATCTTCGACTCCGGCTTGGACGAGGGCTCGGGCAGGCACTTCATCGTGATGGAGTACATCGAAGGCCAGTCCTGCGCGGAGATCCTGCGCGACGACGGCTGGGTGGAGGTCAACGAGGCCGTCGCGATCATCGAACAGGCGTGCGAGGGTCTGCACTACGCCCATCGCCACGGTGTGGTGCACCGCGACGTCAAGCCCGGCAACCTGCTGCGCTCGCGCGAGGGCGAGGTCAAGCTGGCTGACTTCGGCATCGCCAAGGCGACCGAGCAGTCGAGCATCACCCAGGTCGGCTCGGTGCTCGGCACCGCCGCGTATTTGGCGCCCGAGCAGGCGCGGGGCGAGGAGGCCGGGCCGCGGGCGGACCTGTATGCGCTGGGGGTCGTCGCCTACCAGTTGATCTCCGGGCGACTGCCGTATGAGGCGAGTTCGCTGACCGAGCTGGCGCTCAAGCAGCAGCGCGAGGAGCCGCCGATGCTCGACACGCTGGTCGCGGCCGTCGGCCCCGAGCTGGCCGAGGCGATTGCGCTCGCGCTCGCCCTGGACCCCAACGAGCGCTACCAGACCGCGCGCGAGATGGGCCGGGCGATCAGCGACGGCGCGGACGGGATCTCGCCGGTCGAGTCATCGGGCACTGCGGTGACCCGGCACTTGGCGCAGGGCGCGGGTCAGCCCACCGCGGCCACGAGCGTGCTGAGCGGCGCAGGGGGCGCCGCCGCGGCCAAGACCAAGGCCGTCGCCCCGCGCCAGCCGCGGCCAGGGCCGGCGAGGAGCTCGGGGGCGGCCGCCGGGCAGACCGCTGGCGCCGGCGCGGCCGCGTCGAGACCCAGGGGAGGTGGTCCGAGACGGCTGGCTCTCCTCATGCTGGGGCTGCTCGCGCTGGCGGGAGTGATCGCAGCGATCGTCGTGATCACCGCGCCCGCCACGACGAAGATCGTACTGCGCAACGTCGTCTACGAAGACGTCCACGAATCCGCCGAAGCGCTCAAGCAGCTCGTGGGCGAAAACACGAAGTAGCTCACGACGGCCCCAGCTCACGACGGCCCCGCCCCTGAACAGGCGAAAGGCCCGCTTATGCGGGCCCCTCGGGATGCTGCTGCCCTTTCGGGCTGGGCAACCGTCAATTGCCCAGCAGACTAGTAACGTCGGACATTCGTTGCTTAAAGGCGAAAGGCCCACTTGCGCGGGCCCCTCGGTAAGACAACTGCCCTTTCGGGCTGGATACCTGTCACGTAGCCAGCAGGCTAGCAGCCTCGACCGTCGCCTTTCAACACATGGCTCCGGCGGCCGGACTCGAACCGGCACCTGATACGTGACAGGTATCCGTGCTGCCCTTACACCACACCGGAATGCCACGATCCAAAGTACGCATCACTTGAGACGAAACTCTCCGGCGCGCCATGCGCGTGCCACGTTTTCCAAGTCTTCATCGAGGATTCCCTGTCTCAAATCGCTCATCAGGTGCGCCAGAAAAGCGAGGTTGTGCATCGTGATCAACCGCGTGCCGGTCAGCTCGCCGGCGCGGGCCAGGTAGCTCAAGTAGGCGCGCGAGAACCCTTTGGAGCAAGCCGGACACGGGCAGCCCTCCAGCAGCGGCTCTCGCGCCTCGCGCTGGCCTGCCTTGGTCAGGTCCAGGCGCCAGCGCGCGCCGGGGTCCGGCACGAGCGCGGTGCCGTGGCGGCCGAGACGGGTGGGCATCGCGCAGTCGAACGTGTCGATGCCCAGCTCGACTCCAGCGATCAGATCATCCACCTCGCCGATCCCGAGCAGATGGCGGGGCCGAGTCTCGCGTTCACCGCCCAGCTCGGACACAGCCCACGAGACGACCTCATACATCTGCGCCTTCTCGGCGCCCAGCGACCCACCGATCGCGACGCCATCGCATGCGCTCGCGGCGACGATCTGCGCGGACTCGCGGCGCAGATCCTCATGGACGCCGCCCTGCACGATCCCGTACACGAGCCGCCCCTCCGGGCCATGCTCTGCGTGCCAATCCAGGCAACGCTGCAGCCAGCGGTGGGTGCGCTCGGTCGAGCGCTGGGTGTAGTCGCGGTCGACATGAAACGGGGTGCACTCGTCGAACGCGAGCGCGATGTCCGAACCCAGGGCGGCCTGCACTGCCATCGAGTCCTCCGGGGAGATGAACCGGACACGGCCGTCCACGTAGGAGCGAAAGCGCACCCCGGACTCGCCGATCTCGAGGATCGCCCCCTCGCGCTCGCCGGGACGGCCTCGCGCACGGCCCTTGATCTCCTCGGCGACGGTGCCGTGGCCCATTGAGAACACCTGAAACCCGCCCGAGTCGGTGATCGTCGGCCCGGGCCAGCCCATGAACGGGCCGAGACCGCCGCAGCGCGCGATCAGCTCGGGGCCGGGGTTCAGCAGCAGGTGAAACGTGTTGCCGAGCACCATCTCGTACCCGAGCGCGGCGACCTCCTCGGGCAGCAATCCCTTGACGGTCGCCTTCGTCGCCAGGGGCGTGAACGCGGGCGTGCGAACGTCGCCGTGGGCCGTGCTCAGCACGCCCGCGCGAGCACGGGAGGTGGGATCGCGGGCGCTGATCGTGAACGGGGACACCGGTGGGCCATCCTATGGACCGGCGCCGCCCACCATCTATCGTGACCAGACCAACGGCGCCCGCCCGTGTACGCCGCGTTCCGCCGCCGTCCGGGACCACCCATCATGCTCGCCGCGATCGTCAACGTCAGCCATCTCGTCGAAACGTTCGGCTACCCGCTGCTGTTCCTGGCAGTCGCAGCGGAGTCCAGTGGCGTGCCGGTGCCCGGTGAGACCGGGCTGATCACCGCGGCGGTGCTTGCCTCACGGGGAAAACTGCAGATAGAGCTCGTCATCGCGATCGCGGCTCTGGGTGCAATCGTAGGGGACAACATCGGATATGTGATCGGCCGTAAGGGCGGGCGATGGCTGCTGGAAAGACCAGGGCGCTTTCGGCGTCAGCGCATGCAGGCGCTCGAACTGGGCGAGCCGTTCTTCGAGAGACACGGCCCCAAGGCCGTGTTCTTCGGCAGATTCCTGCTCGGCCTGCGGGTATGGGCCTCATGGTTGGCAGGCGCAACGCGCATGCATTGGCGCACGTTCGCGCTGTGGAATGCGCTCGGCGGCATCTGCTGGGCAACCGGGATCGGATTGATCGCCTACTTCCTCGGCACTGCGGCGAGCAATGCGATCGAGGCGTTCGGGATCTATGGACTGGTTGCCGTGCTGATCGGCGGCGTCGCCATGCGAGTCGCCTACAAGCGCCATCAGCGCAGGATGAGCGAGACGCTCGACCGCCGGATGGGAGCGAGGCCCAGCGTCGAGGCACCAGCGGAAGCACCGGCGTCCACGGCGCCCGGTGACGCCAAGCGCTCCTGAGCGTCAGATCAGATCGATCCCGCGTACCGAAGCAGACCGTCTCGACCGCGAGCGCCTTCGGTGCGAGGATCGGCGCAGCGCCGGGCGTACTCAGCCGTGGCCGTTGGCGTGGGCGTTGGCGTGCCCGTTGCCGTTGCCGTTGGCGCACGGCGCGATGCGGTCCCACAGATCGGCGAGCGCGCCGAGCTCAGGCTCGGAGAAGCGGGAGAAGAAGTGCTCGCGCACGACCGCCAGGTGCGTAGTGCGCGCCTGAACCAGGCGTTCGCGGCCCAGATCGGTCAGGCAGGCGTAGGAGCCGCGCGCGTCATGTTTGCAGGAGCAGCGCTCGAGCAGGCCGTCGCGCTCCAGGCGGTCGACCAGCCGGGTCAGCCCGCTGCGTGAGAGCTGGGCCTGATCGGCGAGGTCGCACATGCGCATACGCCCCGCGCCCGCGTCGTTGAGACGTTGGAGCACCTCATATGAGGTCATCGGCAGGCCGTGCTCACGCTCGAGCTCGGCGTCCAGGCGCTTGGCCAGACAGGCGTGCGCTCGCAGCAGGCCGCGCCACGCACGGAGCTCGCCTTCGCTGAGAGACTCCTGCTCCCCCGGTGGGATCTTGACTGCGGTCACGGTGGACATGGTGAGGATCGATACGAAAACCCTGCTCAACCGAACATAGCAGCGTCAGGAGCCGGTCTCGGAGTCTCCGCAGTTTGGATGGCGGATCATCCTCGCGTCGCGCGCCAGGCCCAGCGCATCATCAACGGCTGCAGCGGCAGCCTCGCATACAGCGCCCAACGCGGGATGCGCCGGTACCGGTCGGGGTTGCGGGCCATGTGCAGGTTGGCCGGGAACACCGCTGCCAGCAGCGCGATCAGGCCAATGCCCGCCGGTCGCCGCGTGCGGGGCAGCAGCACCCCGACGCCGCCCGCGATCTCGGCGAGGCCGCTGATCGCCACCAGGCGCGCGGCGTCGTCTCGCATGCTCGGCGGCACGATCGACTCATACGTGCGAGGCATCACGAAGTGGTTGATCCCGCCGCCGATGAAGAACCCGCTGAGCAGCGCGCGTGAACGGTTCATCGCGGAATATCTATCAGCTCCGGGGGACATGACTACCCACGCTCGACCGAAGCCGGGAGACACCCGCCTACGGCGGGAATCCCCGTTTCGATCAGCGAGCGTCCGGTCATCGCCGCCGGCTGATCGATGCCGAGCAGCTGAAGCACGGTCGGCGCGACGTCGGCAAGGATGCCCTGCTCAGCGCGCAGCGAGACCTCGCCTGGCGCCGTCACGATCAGCGGGACGGGGTTGAGCGAGTGCGTGGTGTTGGGGCTGCCGTCGGGCTCGAGCATGTGGTCGGCGTTGCCATGGTCGGCGGTGATCACGCACACGCCGCCGGACTCGCGCACCGCCCGGACGACCTCGCCCAGACAGCGATCGACTGTCTCCACGGCACGCACCGCCGCACCGATGACGCCGGTGTGGCCGACCATGTCGGCGTTGGCGAAGTTGATGATGCCGAACTGAAACCCGCCCGCCCCGTCCCCATCTCCCCGCCAGGCGCGCACGAACAGCTCGGCGGCTTGGGCGGCGCTCATCTCGGGGGCGTGATCGTAGGTGGGCACGTCCCGCGGCGAGGATGCCAGCTCGCGCCGTTCCTCAGGCTGGGGCGCCTCGACGCCGCCGTTGAAGAAGTAGGTCACGTGCGCGTACTTCTCGGTCTCGGCCACGTGCAGCTGACGCACGCCGGCACGCGCGATCGTCGCGGCAAGCGTGGCCGACGGGCGCTCGGGCGTGAACGCCACCGGGTAGGGCCAGCCTTCCTCGTACTCTGTCAGCGTGGCGTAGCGCGCCACGGGCTCGGCCCCGCCCCGACCAGCCCAGCCCGGCAGCTCCTCCCTCGCACCGTTGCCGTCCTCGCCACCGCCATCCGCTGCACTCCCGCCGTTCGCTGCATCACCGCCATTCGCTGCATCGCCGCCGTCCGCCACACCACGATCTGCCTCGCCAAACCGGGGCTCGGCCAGGGCGCGGGTGATCTGGCGCATGCGGTCGGGGCGAAAGTTGAATGCGATCACGCTGTCCCCGGGCCCGATCGCGGTGTCAGCGCCGACAACGGTCGGCTCGATGAACTCGTCGCTCTCCCCGCGCTCGTACGCGGCCCTGACCGCCTCCTCGCCGCTACAGGCGCTGTGCGGAGCGCGTGCGTGGATGAGCAGGTCGTAGGCGCGCTGGGTGCGATCCCAGCGCCGGTCGCGGTCCATCGCCCAGTAGCGACCGACGACCGAGCCCACGCGCGCGCCCTCGGTCGCGTCGAGCTCGGCCAAAAAGCCGGCGCCCGCATGGGGCAGAGTGTCGCGTCCGTCGGTGAACGCGTGCACGATCACATCTCGGTCATCGTCGTCGCGATCTCGGTCATCGTCGTCGCGCGAAGACCGCGCGCGCGCGTGCGCGCGCGTTAACGCGATCAAAGCGAACAGGTGTCCCAGCGACGAGTGCACCCCCCCGTCGGACACGAGCCCGAGCAGGTGCACCCGCTCGGCGCCGGCAAGCGCGGCGAGCAGGACGGGGTTTGAGGCGAACGAGCCGTCGGCGATCGCGTCATCGATACGGACGAGGTCCTGGCGCACGACCGCGCCCGCGCCGAGGTTCAGGTGGCCGACCTCGCTGTTGCCCATCTGCCCGTCCGGCAGACCCACCGCCCGGCCACACGCCTGGAGGGTCGTGTGCGGGTGCTCGCGCCACAGCTCGTCGAACACGGGCGTGTGCGCGAGCGAGACGGCGTTGCCGGGACCGGGCTCGGCCAGACCCCAGCCGTCGAGCACGACCAGGCACACCCGCGAAGCGGGTGCGCCGCCACCGAGGGGCGAGCCGGCGTCGGGAGCAGAGCCGGGCAAAGCGCTCATGCCGCGGCGGCGGACACGATCTGCGCAAACGACTCGGCCTGCAGCGAGGCGCCGCCCACCAGCGCGCCGTCGACGTCTGGAAGCGCGAGCAGCTCGGCGGCGTTCTCGGGCTTGACCGAGCCTCCGTACAGAACTCGCGCACGCGCGGCCGCGGAGGTGTCGCGATCGCCCACGAGCGCGCGAATGAACGCGATCGCCTCCTGCGCCTGCTCGGCCGTGGCGACGCGACCGGTGCCGATCGCCCAGATCGGCTCGTAGGCGATGACGACATCCGCGAGCCGCTCGTCGGGCACGGAGGCCAGGTCGTCGCGAACCTGCTGGCGCAGCTTGCGCTCGGTGTCGCCCCCGTCACGCTCTGACTCGGTCTCGCCAACGCACAGGATCGGCGCAAGGCCCGCCTCCAGCGCCGTGGAAACCTTCGCCGCCAGGGCGCGGTCGGTCTCGGCGAACAGCTCGCGACGCTCTGAGTGCCCGAGCACAACGCCGTGGACATCCTGCTCGCACAGCATCGGCGCGGAGATCTCGCCGGTGTAGGCGCCCTCGGGCTCGGAGTGCATGTTCTGCGCGTACACCTGCACGCGCGAGCCGCGCGCGGAGTCGACCATCGCGCGCAGGTCGGTGAACGGCACGCAGATCGCCACTTCGACGCCGTCCACCGCGGAGATGCGTGGGAGCAGCGCCTGGATGTACTGCTCGGCCTGCGCCTCGGTCTTGTACATCTTCCAGTTGCCCGCGATCAGCGGAGTGCGGTCGCTCAACAGGACGCTCCCGCACCCGCACCCGCACCAGCTCCGGCTGCCGCGGCCCCCGCTCCCACGCCCGCAACGGCGCCCTGCAGCGCCTGTACTCCTGGCAGGACGTGGCCCTCGACCAGCTCGAGCGTGGCGCCGCCGCCGGTCGATAGGTGGTCGACCGCGTGCTCGAGCCCGAAGTGCGCCAGCGCCGACGCGGAGTCCCCTCCGCCCACCACCGTCAGACCCTGCGCCTGCGCGACCGCCTGCGCCACTGCGCGGGTCCCCGCCGCGAACGGCTCGAGCTCGAAGGCGCCCATCGGTCCGTTCCAGAAAACCGTTCCCGCGCGCGCGATCTCACGACAGTAGCGCTCCGCGGTGGACGGTCCGATGTCCAGGCCCATCCAGCCCTGTGGCACCTCCACTCCATGCAGGACGCGGTGCTCGGCATCGTGAGCCAGCCGGTCGCCTATCACCAGGTCATCCGGCGTCATCACCGAAGCCCGCCCCGGCTTGATCGCTTGCGCCAGCAGCGCGCGGGCATGCTCGGTGTCCTGCACCTCACAGAGCGAGTCGCCGACGTTGTGGCCCTGCGCGCGCAGGAACGGGAAGCACATCGCCCCGCCGATCATCAGCACGTCCGCCACTTCCAGGAAGCGGTCGATCACGCCGATCTTGTCCGCGACCTTGGACCCGCCGACGATCACCGTCAGCGGTCGGGCCGGAGTTTCGAGGATCCCCGTCAGCGTCTTGACCTCGCGTTCCAGCAGCCGTCCCGCCGCGCTTGACAGCAGGTGCGCCACACCCTCTGTGCTCGCGTGCGCGCGGTGAGCCACGCCGAACGCGTCGTTGACGTAAAGCTCCGCCAGCTCAGCCAGAGCGCGCGCGAACGCCGGGTCGTTGCTCGTCTCGCCCGGCTCGAAGCGCACGTTCTCCAGCAGCAGAATCTCACCGTCGCGAAGCTGCTCGGCGAGGGCCTTGACCTCATCGCCCACCACGGCCGGCGCCAGCGTGACCGGCGCGCCCGTCAGCTCGCGCAGGCGCTGAGCCACCGGCGCCATCGACAGCTCCGGCACAACCTGCCCGTGGGGCCTGCCGAGATGGGAGATCAGGACGAGCCTCGCCCCCCGTCCACGCAGCTCTTCGATGCTCTGCAGCGCCGCCACGATCCGCGTGTCGTCACTCAACACGGTCTCGCCGTCAGCGTCAGTGCCCAGGGGCACGTTGAAGTCGACCCGCACCAGCACCCTGCGGCCGTGCACGTCCAAGTCGTCAATGCTCCTCATCGACTTCCTCTCATCCGTCGCGCTCCGTCACGATATCCCCCGGCCGGCCACCCGTCTGCCTGGGCGGGCGGGGGCTCCGTCGGCTCACAGCACCCTCTGCACGAGGTCCACCAGACGGTTGGAGTAGCCCCACTCATTGTCATACCAGGCGACGACCTTGAGCATCGTGCCGTCGATCACGGCCGTGAGCTGGGAGTCCACGATCGAGGAGAACGGCGAGGTGACGATGTCGCTGGAGACGATCGGATCGGACGTGTAGGCCATCAGCCCAGCAAGCGGACCGGACTCCGAGGCTGCGCGCAATGCGCTGTTGATCTCCTCCACGCTGGTGGCACGCTCGCACTCGACGGTCAGATCGACGACCGAGCCGGTCGGCACCGGCGCGCGTATGGCGAACCCGTGCAGCTTGCCCTGCAACTCGGGGATGACCAGGCCGATCGCCTTGGCCGCGCCGGTGGAGGCGGGGATCAGGTTGATCGCCGCCGCGCGCGCGCGGCGCAGGTCTTTGTGTGGCAGGTCCTGCAGGCGCTGGTCGGCCGTATAGGCGTGGATCGTCGTCATCAGCCCGTGGGAGATGCCGACCGTGTCGTGAACCACCCTGGCCACCGGCGCCAGGCAGTTGGTCGTGCAGGACGCATTGGAGATGACGTCGTGGCGCGCGCGGTCATAGACCTCGTCGAAGTTGACCCCGAGCACGACCGTCACGTCGGCGTCGGTGGCGGGCGCGGAGATGACCACCTTGCTGGCGCCCTGGGCCAGGTGCTTGGCGGCGCTGGCGCGGTCGTGGAAGAGCCCGGTCGACTCGATCACGACATCGACACCCAGCTCGCCCCACGGCAGCGCGCCCGGGTCGCGCTCGGCGAGGACCTTCAGTTCTTGTCCGTCGACCTCGATCGCGCTCTCGCCGCGGGCCTGGACCTCGCCCGGGTAGGGGCCGAGGATCGAGTCGTAGTGCAACAGGTGCGCGAGCGTGGCCGAGTCGGTCAGGTCGTTGACCGCGACCCACTCGATCGCGTCGGCGTCCTGTCTGGATTGGGCTGCGCGGAACACGTTCCGGCCGATCCGGCCGAACCCGTTGATTCCCACACGTACTGACATGTCTGCACGGCCTCCTAGTCGCGCGAAAATGAACGAGGCCGGGCTTCGGAAAGCACCGCTCCGTCGCCCGGCATGCCCGGCGAAGGCTATCAGCGAGCGATTCTGCCGCCCGCCTGGAGGCGGCGGCAGCGCCCGAGGGGCCGGAGAGCCGATGAGGGGCCGGGCTCTCCCCGGGACCCTTCAGGAGCGCCGCGAGCTGGCCGCCGGCCGAGCCGGCGCGGTCAGCCCCGCGCGCCCGCCGAGCCTCTGGATCTCCTCAGGAGCTCCGCGAACCCTTGTCGATATCGCGGTGGGCGACCGTCACGTCGAGATCGTCGTGGTCGCGATAGCGCTCGGCGAGGTGCTCGGCGATCGCGACCGAGCGATGGCGCCCGCCGGTGCAGCCGACCGCGATCACGAGATGGGCCTTGCCCTCGGCGACGTACTCTCCCAGCAGGAAGTCGAGCAGCGCGTGCAGGCGCACGTACAGCTCGTCCAGGCGCCCGTCGCGGGCGACGTACTCGATCACGCGCTCGTCGTGACCGGTGAGCTCGCGCAGCTCCGGCTCGTAGTGGGGGTTGGGCAGGAAGCGCACGTCGAACGCCAGGTCCTCCTCGCGGGGCGGGCCGTGCTTGAAGCCGAAGCTCATGAACGTGACCGCGAGCTTGCCGGCGGTCTGGCGGGGCAGCAGCTCGTCGGCGATGCGCCCGCGCAGCATCGCGGCGGACATGCCGGTCGTGTCGATCACGAGGTCCGCGCGGCTGCGCAGCGGCTCCAGCAGCGCACGCTCGGAGGAGATCCCGGCGGCGACGCTGCCCTCGGGCGCCAGCGGGTGGCGGCGGCGGGTCTCCTTGTAGCGGGTCACGAGCGTCTGCTCGGAGGCCTGCAGGAACAGTACGTGATGGCTGAGACCGAGCGCATCGAGATCATCGACGACGGCCCGCAGCGCCTCGAAGTAGGCGCCGCCGCGCACATCTGACACGACCGCGGCGCGCTCGACCTTCGAGCCGCCGTGCACGAACAGCTCGACCAGCGAGCGGATCATCTCCGGCGGCAGGTTGTCGACGCAGAAGTAGCCGGCGTCCTCGAACACGTTCATCGCCGTGGACTTGCCCGCGCCGGAGAAGCCGGTGATCACGACCAGGTCCTGCAGGCGCGACTCCACGGCCGGCTTGCTCGCCGCGCGCAGTGGACGGAGGGGCCTGATGACGGCCATGCACTTGATTGTTGCGTGCTACGCGGACATTCGTGTCACTTTTACCGATCGGCGGTCAAAATGGGACCGCCGATCGGCCAGCACCCTCTCTCACTCGGGGCCAGGACCGCACGCGGGCCTGGCCGGACACCGTGCATGCGCGGGGTCCCCGGGCAGTGCATGCGCCGCCCGGGCCACTGGCCCATGCGCCAGTAGGAACCTCACCTCACCCAGCACGGTGCAGGTGCGCGTGCAGCTCCCGCGCCACCTTCGCGGGCAGGCCCGGGACCGCCTGGAGCTCCTCGCTGGAGGCGGCCACGACGGCCTCGGGCGAGCCGAAGTGCGTAAGCAGCGCCCGCTTGCGGGCCGGGCCGATCCCGGGCAGGTCGTCCAGCAGCGACCTGGACATCGCGCGGTCGCGGCGAACGCGGTGGTGGGCGACGGCAAAGCGGTGGGCCTCGTCGCGGACGCGCTGGAGCAGCTGCAGCTCCGGCGTGGAGTGGTCGAGCACGAGCGGCGCTGGCCGCCCGGGCTGAAACACCTCCTCGATGCGCTTGGCCAGCGAGACGACCGCGACCCCGCGCTCGCGCCACGCGCGCAGCGGCCCCAGGCCGGCCGCGAGCTGTCCGGCGCCGCCGTCGATCACGACGAGGCTGGGCAGTGAGGCGAAGCTCGCGTCATAAGCAGAGTCGTGCGGGGAGATGTCCACCTGGAGCTCCCATTGGGCGTACCGGCGCTCGAGCACCTCGGCCATCGCGGCGTAGTCGTCGGATACGCCGGCCTTCAGCGAGCGGATGCGAAAGCGCCGATAGTCGGCCTTCTTGGGCGCGCCGCCCTCGAACACGACCATCGAGGCGACCGTGTGATCGCCGCTGAGATGGGAGATGTCGTAGCACTCGATCCGGATCGGCGGCGCGTCCAGCCCGAGCACCCGCTGCAGCCCTTCGAGCGCATCTACCCGGCTCTGACGGCGGCGCTCCGCGCGCAGGCGCTCGGTGTCGAGCGCGAGCAGCGCGTTGCGCTCGGCCAGCTCCAGCATCCGCCGCTTCTCCCCGCGCTCGGCGGCGCGGATCTCGACCGGACCGTCGCGGCGGCTGGAGAGAGCACCTGCCAGGGGCTGCGCCTCCGCGCCTGATGACAGCTCGCGCTGGACGACGATCAGCGCCGGGATCGACAGGTGACCGGCGTAGTACTGCAGCATGAACTCCTCGGCCACGTCCGCGACGCCGCGCTCGGTCTCGTTGGCCAGATAGAACGACTGCCGGTCGGAGAGCACGCCGTCGCGGACCTGAAACACCTGCGCGTTGGCGTCGCGCCCGTCGATCGCCACGGCCACCGCGTCGAACGTGCCGTCCGAGGCGTTGGCGACGCGACGGCGCTCCAGCAGCGAGCGCACTGCACGCAGGCGGTTGCGCTCCAGGGTGGCCTGCTCGAACTCCTCAGCCGCGGCGGCTTCGCGCATGCGCTCCTGCAGGTCGCGCTCGATCGCGGCGAACCGCCCGGACAGGAAGTCCATCACCTGGTCGATGCCCGCGCGGTAGTCCTCTCGCGAGATGTAGCCGACACAGGGCGCGGTGCAGCGCTTGATGTAGTAGTCCAGGCACGGGCTGCCGCTGCGCCGGCCGGGCTCGGCAGCGGTGCAGGAGCGGAACATGAACACCTTCGCCAGCACCTCCAGCGTCGCGCGCACGCGCTTGGCGTTCGAATACGGGCCGAAGTACGCGCGGCCCGGGCGGTGGCGCTCGCGGGTGAAGTACACGCGCGGAAAAGGCTCGTCGAGGGAGATCGCGATGAACGGATAGGACTTGTCGTCGCGCAGCCGGATGTTGAAGCGCGGACGGTACTGCTTGATGAACCCCTGCTCGGTCAGCAGCGCCTCGGACTCGCTGGCGACGACCACGCACTCGACCTGCGCGACGGACGCGACCATCTCGGCGTGCCCGGGGCTGCTGGGGACGTTGGCGCGCGCGAAGTGCGAGGCGACGCGTTTGCGGATCGACACGGCCTTGCCGACGTAGATGACCCTGCCGCGCTCGTCCCTGAACAGGTACACCCCGGGCTGGTTGGGCAGCGCGCGTCGTTGCGCGGCGAGGCTCAATAGGCCCGCCAGCGGCGAACGACCACGATCAGCGCATACACGATCGCGCCGGCCAGCACGAACCACAGCAGCTCGCCGAGACCCGTCTGCCACATGCGCGCGCGTGACATCCACATGAGCACGCCGCCGGCGATCGCTCCGTACAGCAGCCCGCGGTAGCGGTCGCCGAGACCGTGCAGGGTCACCCGGTATTCGCGGTAGAACCGCAGCCCGAGATAGCCGATCGCGACGCCGAACCCGACGTACAGCAGCGCTTCGAACGTGTTCGCCGCCTGCCCGCCCGACGGCAGCAGGTAGACGGCCGCGGCGATCAGCGCCACGATCGCGACGTTGCGCGTGGTCTTGAGGCGGTCCACTTAGACGGATTCTAGGTCACTCGACCAGCGCCTCCAGGCGCGCGTAGGCCTCCTCGACCGCCCGCCGCGCGGCGGTGTGCCGGGCCTCGGACTTGGCCGACTCGTACCGCGTGGCCCACGCGGCCGGGTCGGCGAGCTCGTCCTGCAGCGCACGCATCGCCGCCTCGGCCTGTTCGACCTCGCGCTCGGCGGCGGCCTGTGCGGTGAGGCGGTTCTTGGAGGGTCCGGCCGGCTTGGGCTTGGATCTGCGTTTGGACCCATTCCCGCCGGGTGGGGGTGTTGTTCCGGTCGGCACATGTGCCGACCGGCGAGGCGGCGCATGCGCCGCCTCGTGGGAGCGCGCATGCGCGCTCCCTGCCAGGGCCGCATGCGGCCCTGGCGCCGACGCCGCATGCGGCGTCGGCCTCCCCAACTCGCCCTTCTGTTCGTCGCGCACGCGCACGTACTCCGGCCAGCCGCCGACATAGCTGCGCAGCGAGCGGTCCTCGACCGCGACCGTGCGCGTGCCGACCGCGTCCAGCAGCGCGCGGTCGTGGGAGACGAGCAGGATCGCGCCCGTAAACGCGCGCAGCGCGTCCTCCAGAGCCTCGCGGGACTCGATGTCGAGATGGTTGGTCGGCTCGTCGAGGATCAGCACGTTCGCGCCGGAGCTGACCAGCACCGCCAGTGACAACCGCCGGCGCTCGCCGCCGGAGAGCCCGTCCAGCGGTTTTTCGGCCTCCTCGCCTGAGAACAGAAAACGCCCCAGCAGCGCGCGGGCCTTGTTGGGCGTCAAGCCGGTGGCGCGCTGGGTCGCGTCGAGCACGCTCTGGCCGAGCTGACCGCCCGCGCCGAGCTCGTCGGCGTGCTGGGACAGGTAGCCGACGTGCACGTTGTGCCCGGTGCTGAGCTTGCCCTGCGCGAGCGGGCGGCGCCCGGCGAGGGTCTCGATCAGCGTCGTCTTGCCCGACCCGTTGGGGCCGACGAGCGAGACGTGCTCGCCGCGCTCCAGCCACAGCTCGGCTCCTTCGAGCAGGGTCACGGGCGCCGCGGGGTCCGCGAGGTGCGCAGGGTGAATTGGAGCGTCGTCGTTGGTCAGGTTGGTCGGGGGTGTCGCGGTGTCGGCGCCTGTTGCTTTTGATCGAGACCGCGCGCGCGTACGCGTGCGCGCGCGGTCCTCGCTCTTTGGAACATCGCTTCCACTGCCGTTCGCATCCCCGCGATCCACCTCCCCGCGATCCACCTCCCCACCCACCTCGACCCGAGCGCCGGTCAGCTCGAACACGACGCGCCCAGAGCGGGCCGGCGCGGCGAAGGAGAACTCGAGCGACTGCCCATCACTCAGATCGCGCTCGATGCGCTCGATCTTGGCGAGCTTCTTCACGCGCGACTGCGCCTGTTTGGCCTTCGTCGCCTTGTAGCGAAACCGCTCGACGAACCTTTCCATGCGCGCGATCTCGGCCTGCTGGCGGTCGATGGCCTTGCCGAGGGCAATCTCCCGCGCAGCCTGCTCGCGCCGCCAGGCGTGCCAGCTGCCGGCGAAGAATCGCGACCGGGCGGGCGGGCCCGAATCGAGCTCCAGCACGGACGTGCCGACGGCCTCCAAGAACCAGCGGTCGTGCGCGACCAGCACGACGGCCGCGTCGAGCCCCACGAGTGTCTGCTCGAGCCACTCCAGGGACTCGATGTCGAGATGGTTGGTCGGCTCGTCCAGCAGCAGCACGTCCGCCGAGGTGGCCAGCGCGCGGGCCAGCGAGGCCCGCGTGAGCTGGCCTCCCGAGAACGTGCCCAGCGCCCGGTGCAGATCGCCGTCGGCGAACCCGAGGCCGTGCGCCATCGCGGTCGCACGGTCGCGCCACAGGTATCCGCCGTGCGCCTCCAGACGCGCCTGCGCACGGGCGTAGCGGGCGAGCGTGGGCTCATCCGCCGTGCCGGCGGCCATACGCGACTCGAGCTTGGCCAGCTCGGCCTCGATCTTCAGCTCCTCGGTGCAGCCTGACAGGACGTACTCGCGCAACGGCAGCTTGCGACCACCGCCTCCGGGACCGTCCAGCGGCGGGCGCTGGTCATGCAGGGCGATCCGCACGCCCCCGGCGATGCTCAGCTCGCCGCGATCGATCGAGGCCTCCCCCGCCAGCGCCCGCAGCAGCGTGGTCTTGCCGACGCCGTTGCGGCCCGCCAGCGTCATCCGTTCGCGGCGCTCGAGCTTGAACGAGACGCCGCGCAGCAGCGGCTGTCCCGCCATGTCGATATGCAGGTCGGATGCGATCAGCAGGGCCATCGGCTGTTGATGGTAGGCCGCGTGCTGCGCTAGCATCCGCGGCGCGATGCGCCGCCGCCTGCTGATCACGTGCACCATGTCCGCGACACTGCTGCTCGCGCTCGCTCCGGCCGCGGCCCTGGCCGACAACGACGGGCGCGGGTTCTACGGTTCCACGAACGACGCGGCCGTCACCAACGCCGGGTTCATCATCATCGTGTTCTTCCCGACGTTCGTGTTCGTGATGAGCATGATCCAGCGGCGCTTGGAGAAGCGCAAGGAAGCTAGCAAGGCCGCGAAAAAGCAGCTCGGCGAGGCCGAGTGGCGCGGCGGCTGGTAGCTCTCCGGTGAGCGAGCCGGACGCCGTCCGCTACGAGCGCGAGGGCGCGGCGGCGGTGGTGACGATCGACCGCCAGCACCGGCGCAACGCCGTCGATGGCGAGACGGCCGCGCAGCTGCACTCGGCCTATCTGCGCTTCGAGGCCGACGAGGGCGCGCGCGTGATGGTGCTGACCGGCGCGGGCGGCGTGTCGTTCTGCGCGGGCGCGGATCTGAAGGCGACGGAGACGATGGCGAGCAGGCTGACCTCGGCGGAGGGGCCGATGGGGTTCACGCGGCTGACGCCCTCCAAGCCGGCGATCGCCGCGATCTCGGGGTTCTGCCTGGCGGGCGGGCTGGAGCTCGCGTTGTGGTGCGACCTGCGGATCGCCACGGCAAGCTCGACGCTCGGCTATCCAGAGCGGCGCTGGGGCGTGCCGCTGATCGACGGTGGAACCCAGCGGCTGCCGCGCATCGTCGGGCTGGGGCGCGCGCTCGATCTGATCCTGACGGGGCGCATGATCGACGCGCACGAGGCGCTAGCGATGGGGCTGCTCAGCGAGGTCGTGCCGGCGGGCGCGCACCTGGAGCGTGCGCTGGCGCTCGCGCAGGGGCTGGCGAGGTTTCCACAGCCCACGATGCTGGCCGACCGGCGTGCGGCGATCGAGGGGCTCGGCATGCCACTCGCGGATGGGCTTGCGCTGGAGGCGCAGACGGGGCCGGAGGTGTTTGCCGACGGCGCTCGCGGCGCGGCGCGGTTCGCCGCGGGCGAGGGCCGCGGCGGCGCCGGCGCGGGCGCCTGAGCGAAGCAGCGGCCCAGCGCCCAGGCCCCGGCGCTCGCCCACGGGGGCGGGCGCGACTCACATCCCTATATCCTCGACTGACGATGGCATATCTCGTGACAGGCGCGACCGGGTTCATCGGGCGCAGGCTCGTCGAACAGCTGCTCGAAAAGCGCCAGGGCAAGGTGTATGTGCTGGTCAGGGAGAGCTCGACGGGCAGGCTCGAGGATCTGACCGAGCGCTGGCGGGCGCTCGCCGGCGCCGGCGCCGCCAAGCGCGTGCAGCCGCTGATCGGCGATCTGCGCAAACCGCTGCTCGGCGTCGAGCCCGAGCGGGTGGAGGAGCTGCGCGGGAAGATCGAGCACTTCTTCCATCTGGCCGCGATCTACGACATGACCGCGCCGGCGGAGCAGAACACCGCGGTGAACGTCGGCGGCACGACGCACGCCGTCGAACTGGCGCGCGCGCTGGAGGCGGAACACCTGCACCACGTCTCCTCGATCGCGGTCGCGGGCACATACAAGGGCACGTTCGAGGAGAGCATGTTCGACGAGGGCCAGCGCCTGCCCTCGCCCTATCACCGCACCAAGTTCGAGTCCGAGCGGATCGTGCGCGAGCAGCCCTACGTGCCGTGGCGTGTCTACCGGCCGGGGATCGTCGTGGGCGACTCGCGCACGGGCGAGATGGACAAGATCGACGGCCCGTACTACTTCTTCAAGGCGATCCAGCGGATGCGCCAGCTGCTGCCGGAGTGGACGCCGCTCGTCGGCCTGAACCTCGGCAACACGAACGTCGTGCCGGTCGACTGGGTGGCGAGCGCGCTGGAGCACATCGCGCACGAGCCGGATCTGGATGGCAGGGCGTTTCACCTGACCGACCCGCGCCGCCAGCGCGTGGACGAGCTGATCAACGAGCTTGCCGCGGCGGCGCACGCGCCGAAGGTGGCGGTGAGCATCGACAAACGCCTGACCGATCCTCTGCCCAAGTGGCCGCTTGCCCTGGCGCTGGCGCTGCCGCCGTGGCGGCAGGTGAAGAATCTGGCGCTGCGCGAGCTGGGCATCCCCGAGGAGGTGCTGGGCCACATGGAGCTCGTGCCCCGGTTCGACACGCGCGAAGCCGGCAGGGCACTGGCGGGCTCGCCGCTGGCCGAGCCCCCGCCGCTGCACGCCTACGCCGCGCGGCTGTGGGACTACTGGGAGCGCGAGATGGACGAGGGCACGGCGCGCGGGCGCACGCTGAAGGAGGCACTCGATGGAAAGCACGTGATGATCACGGGCGCCTCCTCTGGAATCGGACGGGCGAGCGCGCTGAAGGTGGCGGCCGCGGGCGGGGTGCCGCTGCTGGTCGCGCGCAACGTCGAGAAGCTGGAGGAGACGCGCGCGGAGATCGTCGCGGCGGGCGGGACCGCGTACGTGTACGCGGCGGACCTGTCCGACATGGACTCGGTCGACCGGCTCGTCGAGCGGGTGCTGGCGGACCATCGCAACGTGGACATGCTCGTCAACAACGCCGGGCGCTCGATCAGACGCTCGATCGCGCTCAGCTACGAGCGGTTTCACGACTTCGAACGCACTATGCAGCTGAACTACTTCGGCGCGGTCAAGCTGATAATCGGCCTGCTGGGACACATGCGCGAGCGGGGGTCGGGACATATCGTGAACATCTCCTCGATCGGCGTGCAGACCAACCCGCCACGCTTCTCCGCGTATGTGGCCTCCAAGGCGGCGCTCGACGCGTTCACGCGCGTGGTCTCCAGCGAGGTGATCGGCGACGGGGTGACGTTCACGACGATTCACATGCCGCTCGTGCGCACGCCGATGATCGCCCCGACGAAGATGTATGACGCGTTCCCCGCGATCACCCCTGACGAGGCGGCGGACATGATCTGCGAGGCGCTGCGCGCACGCCCCAAGCACATGGGCACGCGCCTGGGGACGTTCGGCGAGGTCGCCTACTCGCTGTCGCCGACGGCGGTGGACAGGCTGCTGCATCTCGCCTACCGCGTGTTCCCGGACTCGGCCGCGTCCAAGGGTCAGAGCGACGTCGAGGAGCGGGCCTCGTTCGAGCAGATCGCGATGGCCACGCTCACGAGGGGCGTGCACTGGTAACCGACGCGAGCCCGGCGATCGAGGTGCGCGACCTGCACAAGCGCTACGGCGAGCACGAGGCGGTGCGCGGGATCGACATCGAGGTGCGCCGCGGCGAGGTGTTCGGCCTGCTGGGACCCAACGGCGCGGGCAAGACGACGACAGTCGAGATCCTCGAGGGCTACCGCGCGCGCTCCAGCGGCGAGGTGTCGGTGCTCGGGCATGACCCGGCGCGCCGGCAGATCGAGTTGCGCCGGCGCATCGGGATCGTGCTGCAGTCCGGCGGCATCTACAGCCACGTGACCCCGCGCGAGGCGCTCGCGCACTGGGCGAGCTTCTACCCGCACCCGCGCGATGTCAAGGAGGTGCTGGCGCTGTCCGGGTTGACGGCCCAGGCGGACGTGCGCTCTCGCAGGCTCTCGGGCGGTCAGCTGCGGCGGCTGGACCTCGCGCTCGCGCTGGTCGGCGACCCGGAGCTGATGTTCCTGGACGAGCCCACAACAGGGTTCGACCCCGAGGCGCGGCGCGACGCCTGGGAGACGGTGCGCAGCCTGCGCGCCCTCGGCAAGACCGTGCTGCTGACGACCCACTACCTGGACGAGGCCCAGGAGCTGGCCGACCGGGTGGCGATCGTCAAGGACGGGCGCGTGCTGGCGATCGGGCCCCCGCGCGAGCTGAGCGCCGGGGCATCGCGGTACCGGGTCGCCTGGCGCGACGGCGCCGGCGAGCTCGTGGCGCGCCAGACCGACGATCCGACCAGGCTGCTGCACGAGCTGACGGGCGCGGCGCTGGCCCGGGGCGAGCCGTTGCGGGAGCTGAGCGTGGGCCGCCCGACGCTGGAGGACGTGTACCTGGAGCTGACGGCCGATGAGTGACGCGCTGGCCCTCACCTGGCGCCAGTACCGGCTGGAGCGGAAAATGTTCTGGCGCAACCCCAGCGCCGCGTTCTTCAACTTCGTGCTGCCGCTGCTGTTCTTGATCGGCGGTGGGGCGATCCTGCACGGAAACCAGTCTCAGCTGAACAAGCTGGTGCCGGCGATCGCGGGGATGAGCGTGATGTCGACGACGTTCACGGCGCTGGCCTACAACATCGTGTTCCTGCGCGAGCGCGGCGTGCTCAAGCGCATCCGCGGAACGCCGCTGCCGGCGGGCTCCTACTTCGGCGGCGTGGCCTGTAACGCGGTCACGAATACGGCGCTGCAGATCGCGATCGTCGTGATCGCCGGGCGGCTCTTCTTCGGGATCGGCTGGCCGAAGGATTGGGCGGAGCTGATCGTGTTCGTGCTCGCCGGGGTCGTGTGCCTGGCCGCGCTGGGCGTCGCCTTCGCGCACGTGATCCCCAACTTCGAGTCCACGGCCGCCTACGTCAACGCGGTGTTCCTGCCGGTCGTGTTCGTCTCGTTCTACGCCTTCGACACCTCCAGCGCCCCCGAATTCGTGCGCACCCTCGCCGGCGCGCTGCCGCTGAAGCCGCTGATCGACGGGCTCTACGCGGCGATGGTCAGCGGATCGGGGCTTCAGCACAACCTCGACGCGCTGGCCGTGATCGCGCTGTGGGGCGTGTTCGGGATCTGGCTGGCGGTGAGGGGGTTCACCTGGGAGGGGCGGCGCGGATAGATAGGCTGTGGTGCGCCGCGCCGGAAACGGTCGCCGGTCGCCGCCCAACAGCCGGCCGCCGCCCGACCGATCCCACCCCGAGCGACGCTGACACCGCGTCGTCCAATCAACCCGATTCGCACCAGGAGGCAACGCATAAAATGAAGCAGCTGGCCGAGGACGTGTACGTGCTGAAGGGACGGCCGAAGAACGCGATCAACGTGTACGTGGTCGGAGACGTCCTGATCGACGCGGCGACACGGCAGGCGGAGAAGCGGATCATGCGCCAGATCGCGGACAGGTCGATCGCCGCGCACGCGCTCACGCACGCGCATCCCGACCACCAGGGCTCCAGCCACGCGGTCTGCGAGCGCCTGTCGATACCGCTGTGGTGCGGGCAGGGCGACGTGCCAGCGATGGAGACCCCCGGGGCGATCGTCAACCCGAAGGCCCCCGGCTGGCTGAACGCGCTGCAGGGGCGGTTCATGACGGGGCCGCCGCACCCGGTGGCGCGCGCGCTGCACGAGGGCGACGAGGTCGCCGGCTTCACCGTCCTGGAGACCCCCGGGCACTCGCCGGGGCACGTCTCCTTCTGGCGCGAGTCCGATCGCGTTCTGATCGTCGGCGACGTGCTCGGCAACATGCACTTCATCACCGGCATGCCCGGCCTGCATATGCCGCCGGACATGTTCACGCCCGACCCGGCGCGCAACCGCGGGTCCGCGCGCAGGCTGGCCGAGCTGCGACCGGCGCTGGCGTGCTTCGGCCACGGCGCGCCGCTGCGCGACCCGGACAAGCTGGCGCGGTTCGTGGCGAAGCTGCCCGGCTGACACGGTGAGTGAAGGCCTGTTCACACCGTCCGCGGACGGGCGGCTGCTCACCCCGACCGAGCACGCGCGCGGCCCGTGGGACCCGAACGCGCTGCACGGCGGCGCGGCGGCGGCGCTGCTCGCGCGGGCGTTCGAGCGGATGCGGCCGGGCGCGGAGCTGCCGATCGCGCGGCTCGAGTTCGAGTTTCTGCGGCCGATCCCGTTCGCCGAGCTGGAGGTGACGACGACGGTCGTGCGTCAGGGCAGGCGCGTGCAGGAGCTGGCGGCCGAGCTCAGAACCGCATCGGAGGGCGGCGCCCCCGGCGGCGACTCCGGCGGTGGTGGCAGCGGCGGCGCCCCGGGCGCCGAGCTGATCGGGCGGGCGAGCGCGCTGCGAGTCCAGGCGGTGCCGGACGGACTGCCAGACGCAGACGGGCGCCGCGCATCGCCCGGTCCCGAGCCGATCGCGGCGCTGCCGGGTCCCGAGCAGGGCACGGTCATAAGGTTCGCGCTGAACGACCTCGCCACGGAGAGCCTGGCGACGACGGGCATGGAGATGAGCTGGCTCACCGATCCCGAGGCACTGGGGCCCGGCAGAGTGTGGATGCGCCCGCGCCAGCCGATCGTGCCCGGCGAAGAGGCCTCGCCGCTGGCGCGCCTGGTGGCGACCGCCGACTTCGGCAATGGCGTCAGCAGGGAGCTGGATTTCGAGTCCTACCTGTTCATCAACGCCGACCTGACGATCCACCTGTGGCGAGCGCCGCGCGGCGAGTGGATCGGGCTCGACGCGAAGACCGTGCTCATGGACGGCGGCGTGGGCGCGGCGGAAAGCGTGCTGCACGACGTGCACGGGCCGGTGGGGCGCGCGCACCAGACGCTGGTCGTGCAGCCGCGCTGAGGCGCGGCGGGCAGACAGGCAGGGAGATCACCCTGGGGGGGCCTCCTAGTTGTTTGCGCAAACAATCTGATACTGTTGCGTGGACAACTACTTTGGCCCGGGCTCCTCCAAGCGCCCGGCCGGCGAAAGGAGCACCGATGTCTGCTGAGTCCGCAGTCGCAACCGCCACACCCGCTGACACGGGCCTGCCCACTGGCACGTGGAAGGTCGATCCGGTTCATTCGAGCGTCGAGTTCCAGGTCAAACACCTCGGGATCGCGACGGTCAAAGGCCAATTCAAGGAGTTCGATGGCACGGTCGAGGTCGGGCCGGGCGGCGCCGAGGCATACGGCACCGTGCAGACCGCCAGCGTCGACACGCGCGAGCCCCAGCGCGACGAGCACCTGCGCTCGGCCGACTTCTTCGAGGTGGACACCTACCCGCAGATCGACTTTCGCTCGACCGCCATCAGGCGAGCCGGCGAGGACGAGCTGGAGATCGACGGCGAGCTGACGATCCACGGCGTCACGCGCCCCATCACCCTCAAAGCCGAGATCGAGGGCACCGAGACCGACCTGCAGGGCGCCGAGCGCGTGGGCCTGTCGGCGAGCGTGCAGATCAACCGCTCGGACTTCGAGATGCGCTTCAACGCGGCGCTCGGCTCGGGCAACGTCGTCGTCAGCGACAAGGTCAAGATCCTGGTGAACGTCTCCGCGGTCAAGGACGTCTGAGCGCGGCTGTGGCATGGCGGTCACGGCTACCGGGCGGTTGTCGCGGCCAGACCAAAGCCCGCTGAGCGGCCGTGGCACACCAGGGCGCGGCCGCCCACAGGGCCCCTGCTCGCGACTTCGACGCCTGTACATAGAAAAACCCCGCCGGAGCGGGGCTTTTCCGTAGCAGGTCGATAAGCCGGATTCTGTCGTTGAGCAGCCATCCATCTGCGCGGCCTACCTGGACCTCGGCGGGCAGCCTGCGAGCGGTCCAATCTGACCTTGCACCGGGTGGGGTTTGCCCAGCCGCCGCGTCGCCGCGACGCTGGTGCGCTCTTACCGCACCATTTCACCCTTGCCGGCCCGCCGTTCACGTGGGACGGCGGACGTAGGCGGTTTGTTTCTGTGGCACTTTCCCGCGGGTTTCCCCGGGTCGATCGCTCGACCACCCTGCCCTTCGGTGTCCGGACTTTCCTCGAGGACCTTGCTTGCGGTCCCCGCAGCTGCCTGACCTGCACGGTCACGGTAGCGCTTCAACGGCATCGTGTAAAGGAGATGTCAGCGGTAGACGGCCCGCGGGAGAAGGCCGCGTTCGCTCAAACGCTCCTGAGCAGACCGACGACCCGTCCGAGCACGCGCACGTCGCTGCTGCGGATCGGCTCCATCGTCTCGTTCTCGGGCTGCAGCCGGATGTGGTCGGACTCGTGGAAGAAGCGCTTGACGGTCGCCTCCTCCCCGAGCAGCGCGACGACGATGTCGCCGTCACGCGCGGTGTCCTGCGAGCGCACGACCACGTAGTCGCCGTCGAGGATGCCCGCGTCCTTCATCGATTCCCCGCTGATCTGCAGCAGGTACTGCCCATCCCCGCCGCCCGCGAGCTCGGGCACCGAGACGTACTCCTCGACGTTCTCCTCGGCGAGCACCGGCGCTCCCGCGGCCACCGAGCCCAGCAGCGGCAGGCTGTCCGGGCGCACGATCCCGCGCACGCTCTCCACGGCGGCGCCGGCCGCGCGGTCGAGCAGCTCGATCGCGCGCGGCTTGGAGGGGTCTCGGCGCAGCAGGCCGATCTTCTCCAGGTTGGCCAGGTGCGCGTGCACCGTCGACGAGGAGGCCAAGCCGACCGCCTTGCCGATGTCGCGCACCGTCGGCGGGTAGCCGTATTTCGCCGAGTGCTTGCGAATGAAGTCGAAGATCTCCTGCTGGCGCTTGGTCAGATCCATGCCTGTTCCGCTCCCTGGTCGGGTTGATTGGGGACTTCGACGAACATGTGTTCGCACGATAGCGTGCCGGGTGGACGGATGCAAGCGCCGAACGCGATACGCCCTATACTCGCCCCCTCTGCGCTCGTGGCGGAATTGGTAGACGCGCAAGGTTGAGGGCCTTGTGGAGATTGTTCTCCGTGGTGGTTCGAGTCCACTCGGGCGCATACGAAAAGCCCTGCAAATCGGGGCTTTTCGTAGTTAAGGCGGTCTCGAGGGGGGCGCGGGGCGATTGTTCGGTTTTGTGCCAATGGCACGGCCGAACAATTTGCCGAACATTTCGTGTGCCGGTTGTTCGGCTTCAGGGTCAAAGACCTACGCAGATGAGAGGTCCTTCCGACCACCTGGAGCCGAACAAGATGTGCCAGATGTGCCACGGGCAGCGCGCTCACCGGCGTGGTGTCCGCCCTTCAAGCGAGCAGCCCGGAGGCGCGAGATGAGCTACAGCCTGACCAGGGGTGTGTGGGAGGTGCGCTGGCGTGGTGGCGATGGGCGACAGCGCTCGCGTCGCTTCGGTGATGACGAGCGGGCCGCACAGGCGTTCGATGAAGCGATCCACGACCAGAAGGGCAAGGAACGCAAGCCAGCGGGCTACGGGGAGAGCGGCGGCGTCTACCCCTATGAGACCGCGCAGGGCACGCGGTGGCGGTGCAGGGTCAAGCGCTCGGATGGGAAGTGGTCTCAGAAGCGTGGGTTCACAAGCCCGAGCGCGGCGGCGAACTGGCGGCGTCGTCAGCTTGAGCGGGTCGAGCGGCGCGAGGTCGTCCACACGAAGGAGACCTTCGGCGAGTTCTTCCCGCGCTGGCTGACTCGGCGCAAGCCCTATCTCGAGGAGGGCAGCTGGAGTTGCTATGAGCGCGACGGTCGCATCCGGCTTCTTCCGGCGCTGGAGTCGGTGCCGCTCGGGGTGATGGAAGTCGAGCACGTCCGTGACCTGATGGACGTGATGACCGAAGGGATGGAAGCCGGGGAGATCGCGCCGAAGACGGTCAACAACACGCTCACCACGCTCGTCGTCTGCTTGAACGAAGCAAAGAAAGACAAGCTGATGGTCACGAACCCGGCGCTTGAGATTCCGAAGCTGCCGGACGCGCATGTGGAGCGCGAGTACCTGCGGCTGCATGAGATCCCGCTGTATCTCGACTCGTGCTCGCTGGTCTATCGCCCGCTCGCGGAGCTGCTGATCGGCAGCGGCCTGCGTATCTCCGAGGCAATAGCTTTGCAGCTCGGCGACTTGGAACTCGAAGACTCGGGCGGCGTGATCGTGGTCTACCGCTCGCGCAAGAAGGGGAAGGTCGGCTCAACGAAGTCAGATCGCTTCCGCGCGGTGGAGATCGGGCCTGGCCTCTCGGCTGTGGTGCGCGAGCAGGTCGAAAAGCGCGCGGCGATGGCCGGCGGCGACAAGCTGGACGCGCTGCTCTACACGATGCCCGTGCGCGTCCGCAAGACCGACCAGGGGCGCTGGGAGGGCGACGGCGATGGCAAGCCGTTCGATCGCACGACTGTCTCGCGCGACTGGCACAAGGCGGCGCTGCAGGACGCGGACCTGCGCGATATGCCGCTGCACGCTCTGCGGCACACCGCGGCGGCGGCGTGGTTGGCGGGCGGCAACTCCTTGAAGTACGTGCAGGACCAGCTCGGGCACGGTGACATTCGCACGACCGAGCGCTACTACGGGCACCTGGAGCGCCACGTGAAGAAGGAGGGCGCGAAGGCGACCGAGGCGGCGATCGCCCGCGCGGTGCGCGAGCACAACGGCCGCCGGCGCAGCGCCTACGCCCGTCAAGCCCGCGCGGGCACTCGCTGAGCGGGCCGCACCGTAGCGGTAGGTTGCGCGGAGCGGCCTGGGCTCCATGCGGCCCTGGCGTCGTTGACCCAGCGCTCTATGTCGTCGGGGTGGAAGCGCAACGGCCCCTCCTCCCCACCGATCCTGATCGACGGGATGCGGCCTTGCTTGGCGGCGTCGTAGAGCCAGGTCCGCGAGACTCGCAGGCGCGTCGCTACTTCGGATGGCTTGAGCAGGTCGATCCCAGACGTTCCATCGCCGTTCATGTGGGTTACTGACCCCCAGGGCGCTCATCCGGCCAACGAGTTTGTCTGCGAGCGACCTCCCTCAGCGCGGGCAGTCATCGAGGCGCAGTATCCCTCCGCGATCGTGGCTCGGTTGGGCCTAGATGGGCAGCTCGGGGAACTCCTCGTCCTCGAGCTCGGCTTCGCGCAGGTGGGCTTCGGCTCTGGCGACGACGGCCTCGTAGAACTCGCGGGTGGGTGTACCGGGCGCGAATGCTTCTGCGTGCTTTCGGCTCTCGTCGCGCAGTTGGATGTGGCGCTGTGGCGGCTGGCCCATCGTGCGGCTCTGGTTGCCGGTGATGACAGTGACCGACAGCAGCGCACGGGCGACCTTGGCCAGGCTTTCTGCGCCTCGCGCGTGCGCAGCCTCGAGAGTCTCCTGCACGAACTGCGGGTGGGTAAGCGCGACCTGCCACGGCATTGCTCCCATCAGTTCCACGGCGGCGTCGATTCTCGATTCCTCGCTCGTTGTGAGCCACTCGAGGAGTACGGTGAGCGCAGCATCTTGGTTGGTGGCGAGCCGCCAGTAGAGACCGGGGGCTTCGTAGCGTAGGCGTGGGCTTGGGTCGAGCATGGCATCGCGGATGCGCCGCAGTAGCGCGAGTAGCTCCTCGCCCGTGGCACCGCCGAGGAGGTCGGCGTTGAAGTCGTCGTAGGAGAGCGCCCGGATCTCCCCGCCGGCGGCGGCGCGGGCGAGGAGGAAGCCGAGGATTTCGTCGCGGTGTTCGGGCGCGAGCTTGGCGAGAACCTCGTTGGCAAAGTATTCGAGCCTCGGCGCCGGTCGGAGCTTGTCCAGCAGGACGGGGATCTGGCTGTGTTCAACGTGGTCGATCACCAGCGCGATCAGGGCGCACAGCGAGTCGGCGAGGTGGCTGTTTTCGTGGATGTCGCTGGCGAGCGCGATGTCGAGGGCCAGGGGAGCGTTGATGTGTGCGAGGCGGCGGGTGGCGTGCAGGGCGACGTTGACGATGTTGAGATCGTTGTCGGCGACGAGCTCGCGCAGCATCGCGGCCTCTGGCGCGTCGGGATCGGCGAACCAGTTGCCGTTGAACAGGTAGTCGGCGAGCTGCCGCCGCGCTGAGGTCGGGCCGGCACGCAGCCCTTCGAGCAGCCCGTAGGTCGCCTGGGGGCTGTGTGAGCTGAGGACGGCGAGCAGCGTCCCTCCGAACTGTGCGAGCGGCCGGTCGGGGTTGGCGGCGCACCAGCGGGCCAGCGCCTCGCCGAGCTCGGGGTGCGCTTCGCTGAGCGCGATCAGCAGCGGACTCGCGTTCGCAGCTGTGTCTTCCGGCAGATCGTTGATCGCTGATACGTGTGCGTCCAGACGTTCAGCGAGCGCATCGAAGGTGCCTGCGCTGCTGGCGGCGAGGGCGTCTGCGACGGCGTGGAGCTTGGCTTTCGACCCGTCCTGGTCGAGCACGTCGATCGGGTTGCGCAGCGCGCTGGCGAGGCTCTCGTCTTCGATCTCGGGTTGCTCACCGATCTGGCGGGCGCGGTCACGGACGTCGTTCCAGGCGCTGCGCTGCGAGTGCCATCCGAGGGCGGTGCGCAGCTTCAGCCGCACGTGCGGGTCCTGGGTGTCGCTCATCACGGTCTCGATCGCGTCGAGGATTGCCAGCTGGTCGTCGTGCCACTGCTCAATCTCGGTGTCGGTGATCTCGCGGCCGAACGCGCCGATTGGCGGGCGTAGCGCGTCGCCGAGGAGCCGGGCGGCTAGCGCCCGCTCGCGGGCAGCGCCGTTGGTGGCTTGGGCGGCGAGGATTGTCCTGATCGTGGCGCGTATGTCAGCGGTCGCTTTCGCGGAGACCGGGAAGACCCTGATCTGGAAGCCCGTTTCGGCTGCGTGTGTGGTCTCGCCTTCGCGGGCGAGCAGCGGCGCGAGCAGCTCGAGCGGTGAGTATGCGGATGCGCTGGCGTCGTCTTGGAGGGCGCGTTCGACCAGTTGCAGCACGCCGCGTGCGAACAGCAGCGGTAGCTCATAGCCTGCGAGGCTCTGGATTTGGCGTACCGGATGGTCGGTGTTCGAGTTCAGGGGCCTCGGGTCATCGCAGGCGAGCTGCCAGAGGAGGTCGAGCGCCTCGGGCAGGAAGCTCGGCGTCAAGGCGATCGAGGCGAGCAGCTCGGGCAGGCGGCGACGCACGTCAGCGTCGGTGAGCTGGCTGGCGAACAGGTCGTCGGTGGCTGACGCGGCGGGGTTGGCGAGCGCGCAGGTGACGATCTCGAACACGGCCGCCGGTGCGAGCCGGGCGACGGGCTTGATCAGCTGGATGATCCGCAGCCGTTCTTCGGCGTGCCCACGCAGAAACAAGGTATGTAGGTCGCGCCAGAACTTGTCGAGTAGTGCGCTGTCGGTCTGCTCCTCCTGGCCGATGCGCCAGTCGAGCTCGGCGAGGTTGCGCAGGAGCCCGATGATCGCAACGTCGGCGTAGCGGTTGAGAAGCGCCTGCGCGCGTCCGGTGGGTCGGCCTTGATGGTCTACGCAGGCGCGGTGCAGGATGTGGTCTGCGAGCACGTCAGGGACGATGCGGCGCAGCCGCCCGCGGGCGGTCAGGACCCCGGCCTGCTCGAGCTGGGAGACCAGTGAGCGAAGCTGGTGATCCTCGATCTGCAGGTCGGCGGCTAGCCGCTCGATCAGGACGGTGTTCTCGATGAACAGCGGGCCGAGCGCGGAGATCAGGATCAGCGCGTCGCGTGCGGCCTGCGCGTCCACTTCGTCGCCGAGCTTGCCGAGCATCTCGTCGCGGAAGCGGTCCAACACGGTCATGCGGAACTCGGCGTGGCGCTCAAGCAACTCCGGCGCGACTGCCTGCCGCGCGAGCAGCTGACCGCCGATGACGGTCACGAGCGGACAGTCGGCAGTGGCGTCGGCGAGATGCTCCGCGAGGTGCTCGTGCTCGGCGCCGAGAGCCTGCGCGGCGAGTGCGCGCACGTCTTTGACTGGCAGATCGCCAAGCGGCTTTGAGATCCAGACCTTCTCGGGTGAGAGGCCGGCGAGCGATAGGCGCGAGCGAAGCTCCTCGGCACGGTGTGGCCTGGTGGCGAGCACGAGCGTCGGAGCGCTGGGCTGCCGGGTGGCGGCGCCGATCAGCGCGGCGAGATCCTCGCGCCGGTGCGCGTCATCGACGATCACGAGCGGCGCGGTCCACGGAAGCTCCTCAACCGACTCGGCCGTGAGCGCTAGCTGGTCGTCGACGAACAGCACGGTTCGGCTCGCCTTGTGGGCTTCGGCGAGCGCGCGCAGAATGCGGGTCTTGCCGATGCCGCCGCGGCCGACGAGCACAAGCACGCGAATCTCCTGGTTGGCTAGCTGCTGGTCGATGGTGGCGAGCAGCTCGTCACGGCCGACGAGCGCCCAGGTGTGACGGAACAGATGATCCTCGTCCAGCAGAGGCCGGAAATACTCGTCGGTCTCGTGAAAGCACAACGGCCCGCGTGGCCCGAGGAACGCACGGCGCCAGTGGACGGTGAAGGTGTCCTCGATCAGCCGCCGGGCACGCTCGCGCGGCTCGATCGCACGGACGCCTTGGGAGAGATCCTCCTTGTCGAGCAGCCTCCAGCCGTCGAGTGCGGCAACGTAGTCGCGCACGGTGGTGCCCACCTCGCAGGCGACGAGGATGACGTGCTCGTCGGCGTCGTACTCGGTCTCCGCAACGGTGCTTTTCGCGTGTGTTTTGGTGTACTTCCGCCACTTTCGGCACTGGTAGGTACGTGTGCGCCCGTCGGTGAGCTCGGCGGCGATGTCGATGCCGAGCTGACCCTGGCCGCGGGTGCCGTACTTGTGCGCGCTGGCGACGTCGGGCTGGCCGTTGACGTAGGCGAGGCAGAACCGCTCGAAGGCGTCCCACTCCCACTGCGGGTCATCGAGTGGCAGCAGGTCTACGTGGTCTAGGGGCGGTAGGGGCAGCGGCATTCGTGTTCGAGGGTAGCCCAGCCCTCAGCAGGCTGCCGGCAGCCAACTGGCTGGCTCGCGTATGGCGCCAGATGTCGAGAGTGACGTGTCGGTGGGACATTCGTTTCACGTGCCCGATGCTGACGACTGGCTTGCCGAGCAGGCCAAGGTCTGACGACCGTTCGACAGGGGTCCTGGCGAGGACATACAGTCAAGGTTCGATGCTCAGTGAACCGCGCTCAATGCCATCCGCCGCGGGCACAGCGCGCCCGTGAGTGAACAAGACTCCGCGAACTCGCGGCCGGCGGGCCTCTACTTCAGCGACCCGGCGTGCCTCGAACACGATCCGCGTGTGCACATGCCTGAGCACCCGGACACGCCTGAGCGGCTTGAGGCGATCGAGCGGATGCTGGCCGAGCACAACTGGTTGGGCTGGGAGCGGCGTGCCGCGCCGCCGGCCGAGGTAGCGCAGCTGGAATTGATCCACAGTGCCAGGCATGTGCAGAGGATCATGGAGCTGTCGCTGGCCGGTGGCGGCGCGATCGACTCGGACACTTTCGTCGGCGAGCCCTCCTATCGTGCAGCGCTGCACGCCGCCGGCGGCGCGTGCGAGATGACAAGGGCGCTGATGGCAGGCGAGGCGACGCTCGGTTTCTGCGGCGTGCGTCCTTCTGGCCATCATGCCGAACCGGATCGCGCGATGGGCTTCTGCCTGTTCAACAACGTTGCGATCGCCGCGGAGCTGGCGATCCGAGAGCTGGGCGCTCGGCGGGTGCTGATCCTGGATTGGGATGTGCACCACGGCAACGGGACCGCTGAGGCGTTCCGGCGCCGATCGGATGTTCTGTTCGTAAGCATCCATCAGGCGGGGATCTATCCGGGCACGGGCTCGATGAGCGACGTGGGCTCGGGTGCGGGCGAGGGCTACACGATCAACCTGCCTGTCCCGGCCGGCTCGGAGGAGGAGCTGTGGCTATCGCCGATCGAGCACATCGTGCTCCCGGTCGCCGAGAGCTTCGCGCCGGAGCTCGTGCTGATCTCTGCCGGCTTTGACGCGCACCGCGAGGACCCGTTGGCTGGCTGTCGTCTGGAGGCGGGCTCGTTCGCGGAGATGGCCCGTCACGTGCGGGGGCTGGCTACATCACTCGGCGTGCCACTCGGAGCCGTCCTCGAGGGTGGCTACCAGCCTGTGGCGCTGGCGGAGTGCGTGCGGGAGACGCTTGCCGCGCTCGCCTCCGATGAGCCAGCGCAGTCGGCGGCACCGGAGCCGCTCTTGACATCGCGCGCCGCCGCTCACGTGGGCCACTACTGGCCGCTGTAGGGAGTGCTGCCCCTATATCGCGGGAACGCCTGTGGTCGCCGTCCCTCCGGTGCAAGGGAACTGGTAGGCGGGTAGTTCCCCACGTCACGGCTGGGTAGCGAGGACCGATGCTTGGCTTGTGCGTGCGTGATCTGATCTGCTTGGCCAATGTCCGAAGATCGAGACATATCGTGCGCTCGCGCCGGCGACTGGCTTGAGGTCAAGGGCGTTGGCGAGCGCCCTTCGCGGCGTGGACAGATCAGGGAGGTGCTCGGCAGCTCTGAGCATCCCCACTTCCGCGTTCGCTGGGATGAAGGACACGAGTCGATCGTCTACCCCGCCGACCACGAGGCGATCGTGCACCACCCAGCCCGACAGGGCGACCCGGCATGAGCACAGCGCACGCATCGAGGTCGGTCGGTCTCGCCGCCCGCGTAGTTTCTCCCCGCCACCGCCAGGGGCAGCAACGGATGCACCGGGCGGCGCCGGGCGCGAGGCTGCGAACACCATGACCGTTCCTTCGCTGTCACAGGCACCCAGCGCCGTCGCAGATATCGACGAGCCCGAGCTTGTCCGGCTGCGCGATGGCTCGCTGGTCACGCTGCGTCCCACCACGGCCGCCGATGAGCCCGCGCTGCGCTCGTTCCTGGCGGGACTGTGCCTGGAGGCGCGGCGTCTGCGGTTCTTCAGCGGCGCCGTGGACATAGGCTGTGCTGCTCATTTGGCGGCGGACACCAGCACGGGTTGCTTCGGGCTGGTTGCCCATGACGAGATGGGGGCGATGGTCGCTCACGCCCTGTATATCCAGCTGGATGGCACGCGGGCGGAAGTCGCGGTCGAGGTCGCCGATCATCTCCACGGCCGCGGCCTCGGGACGATCCTCATCGAACAGCTGGCGATCGTCGCCGAGCAGCGTGGGATCACGCATTTCGTAGCCGAGGTTCTCTGTGAAAACCGGGCGATGCTGGATGTCTTTCGAGAGGGCTTCGATGGGCGTGTGGTACGCCACGATGGGCCGGAGCAGAGGGTCGAGTTCCTCACCGCGGGCTGGCGACTGGCTCACAAACGCTTCGCATCGGATGCTCGGGCGTAGTGCCGAGCCCGAGCAGCGCGGCGTGCTCGCGTAGCTGATCGCGGGCGTCGGGGTGCGCGGCGTGCTCGATGATGAGGCGGGCCTGGGCGCGCTGGCTGCGTCCGAAGATGTGCGCGGCGCCCTGCTCGGTGATGACCGCGGAGTGCTGGAAGGAGGTCACGGGTCCGTCGAGGTGGGGCACGATCGTCGAGGTGTCGCTGCGTTCGTGCCAGGAGCGCAGCGCGATCACGGCGTGCCCGCCGGGCGAGTGCAGGGCGCCCTCAACGAAGTCGGGCTGGCCACCGAAACCTGAGTAAACGCGCCCGCCGATGTGGCTTGCGCCGGCCTGGTCGTGCAGATCGACCTGCAGCGCCGTGTTGACCGAGATCATCTGAGCTCGTGCCGCAATCCGCGAGGGATCGTTGGTCGTCTCGGTGCGCGTCATGCGAAGCCTGGGGTTGTGGTGAACCCACTCGTACAGCTCCCTGGAGCCGAACATGAAGGAGCACACGATCGGCCGTTTACGGTCGAGTGCCCCGGCTTGCTCGAGGCCCATCACCCCGTCGGAGATCATCTCCGACCAGATCCCCAGGTTGCGTCGGCTGACGAGTGCGCGCAGCGTCGCATCGGGGACCTGGCCGATCCCGAGCTGCAAGGTGGCGCCGTCTCCCACGAGATTGGCGACGCGCTCGGCGATCGTCTGCGCATGGTCGTGGTTGGCGCCGATGGCCGGGGTCGGGAGGTCTTGCTGGACCTCGACGGCGAGGTCGATGAGGTCTTCGGCCAGCTCGCCGTCGCCGAGGGTGTAGGGCATGTCGGAGTTCAGCTGGGCGATGACGAGCCCGCCGCGGGCGCGTACATGCTCGACGGCCGCCGGCAGGATGTTCACCTCGATCCCGAGCGAGACCTTCCCCTTGTGTGGCATGGAGGTGTGCAGCAGCACCACGTCGGGCGGGCGCAGCGTGCTGAACAGCCTGGGTACGAGTGAGAGGCGCATCGGCAGGTAGTCCAGTCGCTCGCCGGTGTCGCGCATCCCCGGCCCCACGAACGGCGTCTCGAAAATGACGCCCTCGCGGGCGGGCAACGGGGCCTGAGCGGCGAGCATGAACAGGCGGTAGCGCTCCACCGCGCCCTCCAGGGCGTCGAGCAGGACCCGAGGGGTCCCGAGGTTCCCGCTGGCGACGACCCGCGGCTCGCCGGCGCTAAGCGCGGCGAGCGCCGTGTGCAAGTCGCGCTGGGAGATCACCTTCATCCGACGTTCAACACTACGCGCCGGCGGCGAGCACGGTCATGGGTGGGAACTACCGAGTTCGTTCAGGGAGGAGTGCGGTAGGCGCCCGCGCCGGCGGCGAGTTGACTTGTAAGCGGTCAGAGCGACCGCGATCGAGCAGCCACGACACAGGAGGAACTAACAATGAGCGTCTCGCCCCCAGCACCTGCCATGTCCGGCCTGGAGCTGGTCCGCTCGTTCGCGCAGCTCGGCCGTGAGGATGTGCAGTTCGCGGGCGGCAAGGGCGCGAACCTGGGTGAGCTGACCCGCGCGGGTCTGCCCGTGCCAGAGGGCTTCGTCATCGGTGCCCCAGCCTACGCGGCGTTCTGCGCTGAGAGCGGGCTGCGCGAGCGCCTCGCGGAGTTGCTTGACGACGTGGATGTCGAGGACACCGCGGCTTTGCAGGCGGCGAGCGTTGCCGCACGAGAGATGGTCGACGCTACCCCGATGCCGGAGGTTCTGCAGCGCGAGATACGCTCGCGCTACGAGCAGCTTGTGGGCGAGGACGCCGAGGGGCCTGTGGCCGTGCGCTCCTCAGCGACGGCGGAGGACACCGCCGAGACCTCGTTCGCGGGAATGAACGAGACCTTCCTGAACGTCCGCGGCTCAAACGCGGTGATCGACGCGGTGCGCGATTGCTGGCGGTCGTTGTTTGGGACGCGCACTATCTACTACCGCGGCATCAACGGCTTCGCACAGGCGGATATGGACATCGCGGTCGTCGTGCAGCGCCAGGTAGCCTCCACGCGCGCCGGCGTGATGTTCACCGTCAACCCCGCGACGGGCGAGCGCAACGAGCTCGTGATCGAGGGGTCCTTCGGTCTCGGCGAGGCCGTCGTCTCAGGCTCGGTCTCACCCGATCGCTACGTGGTGCGGAAGGACCCGGCGTCGGTGTGGCGCCGTGACGTTCACTGCAAGGAGCTGGCGATCGAATATGACGCTGAGGGTGGCACTCGCACGCGGCCCCTCTCGCACGAGGAGGGTCTGCGTCCCACGTTGGATGAGCGGGAGGTCATGGCTGTGGCCGCGCTTGGCCTGCGCATCGAGGAGCACTACGGCTCACCGCAGGACACGGAGTGGGCGTTTGACCCCGACGGGAAGCTGTGGATGCTGCAGAGCCGTCCGATCACCACGCTCCATGACGAGCAGCAGCCCATACCCAGCGCTGGCGTAGCGCGGTCTGAGCAGCCGCAGACGGTGCTCTTGCGTGGGCTGGGCGGAGCGCCGGGCAGCGCGAGCGGCGCCGCTCGCGTGCTCACCTCGCTCGCCGACGCCGCTGCGCTCGGCGACGGGGATGTGCTTGTCACCCACATGACCTCCCCTGATTGGCTGCCGCTGCTGCGCCGCGCGGCCGGCGTCGTCACCGACTCGGGCGGCATGACTTGCCACGCCGCGATCGTCTCACGCGAGCTTGGTATCCCCTGCGTAGTCGGCACCGGCGAAGCGACCAGCAAGCTGCGCGACGGCGAGATCGTGACTGTCGATGCGACTCGCGGGCTCGTATTGGAGGGCGCATGTGCACCCGAGCTCGCGCGGGTGCCCTCCGGTGGCCAGCAGGCCGCGAGGGTCAGCCTGGGTGCATCCTCGGCGGCTGCCGTGACCGCGACGCAGATCCTCGTGAACCTATCTGAGCCCTCGCAGGTGCAGCGGGTCAAGGACCTGCCGGTCGACGGTGTTGGCTTGTTGCGGGCGGAGATGATGGTGCTGGAGGCGCTGGCGGGCGATCATCCCCGCACGCTGCTCAAGGAGGACCGAGGCGAGGAGCTTGTCGCCCGCATGGCTGAGGGTTTGAGCGCGTTCGCGGTCGGCTTCGCGCCGCGGCCCGTGACCTACCGCACGATCGACTTTCGCACCAACGAGTTCGCCGGTCTGCGCGGCGGAGAGCGCTTTGAGCCAAAGGAGGCCAACCCGATGATCGGCTACCGCGGCGCGCTGCGCTACACCCGCGAGCCGGATGTCTTTGCGCTTGAGCTGG
>CAWIWW010000004.1:0-1228294 GCA_963839945.1 uncultured Solirubrobacterales bacterium
GGAGACGATGTCTCATGCAGTCTCGATTGACGCCCTGGCTGTCCTCGCTACCCGTGCTCGCGCTGTATGCCGCGACAGTCCTGCTCGAAACGCCCGTGATCCTCGCGCGCTGGCTATTGACCCTCGCCGGCGTGGCGCTGATACTGCTCGTGCTCCATCATTCGATCGCCGGCGCAGCGGGATTCGCGCTGTTGGCGTTGATCCCGACCGGATGGTCGGTCCTCGCGCTGATCACGCCGTTCGGTGGTGGTTGGTGGTGGCGACAGAACCTCGGTGGACGCGAACCCTCACAGCGCGAGCGGACCGCTTATCAAGACGCGATCCATCACTTGCGTCACCGCACCCCGCTACTGCGCGAGCCCTCCAGCTGGTTCGTGCTCGACGATCCCCAACTGGACGCCGCGGTGTGCGGCAGGACGCTGATGCTCTCGCGTGGCCTGTTGGAAAGCGGCCATCTCGTGGCGGTGCTAGCGCACGAGCTGGGACACCTCGCCAGCACCGACGGGAAGCTCACCGCGGCACTGAACCGTCTCGTCATACACGCGCCCCCGAAACCCGCCGAACGCGAACCGGCCAAGAGCAGCACGGTGATCATCACCGACGATCGGGCGCTGCTGACGGTCACGATCATCGGCTCGCTGCTGTGGGTCCTGCGCAAGACGATCGTGTTCGCCAAAGGCGGTCTCGGACTGCGCATCACAGCACCGTTTTGGGGCTCGCACTGGCGCGAACGCGAGTACACCGCCGACCGGTTCGCGGCAGGTCTCGGCCAGTCCGATGAGCTCGCGGACTTCCTGGAGGTCCACGCCCTCATGCACGACCATCCCGTCCCCTTCGTCTGGCTCACCGAACACACCCACCCCTCAACAGAGCTGCGCATCGACAAGCTCAGAAACGCCATGCTCGGCGGCCAGCCATCCAGTACCGCGAGGAGCGGACCGTTGCCGGGACCATCACAACCAGGATCGCTACCCGCATGAAAGACCGCTCTCTGTCAACCAGCGGAGGCGAAGTACTTCGCACGGACCCGCCCGCGGGACCATGCGAAGCGGCGCAAGTGGCACGCCTGTCAGAACCATGTCAAGTCCACCCTTCGGGCCGCCTACGGCGGGGCCTGCCGGCCTGGACTTGACAGAACCTGCCAGGCGTGCTGCCGGGCACTCAGGACGGCAGGGAAAACCCTGCCGTCCCCGACGACGACAAACACAAAATCATGGAGGCCAAGATGCGAACGCTCACGATCACACCAAACCCCCACAGGACAGACCCTCCCCCGTCGCCGATGGCGGGCCGTGGACGGTTCGCGCGGGCGCGTCACGCCGCCGCCGAGATCGCCCCCGAGACGATCGAGCGCATCGCCCAGCGCGTCGTGCAGCTCATGCGCCACGAGCCCCAGCCCGCCGGTCACGACGCAGTCGTGCGAGACGACCTGATGGACGCCGGGCAGCTCGCGCGGCATCTCGGGCTCACCCGCGCATGGGTCTATGAACACGCCGAGGCACTCGGCGCGATCCAGCTCGGCGACGGACCACGACCACGCCTACGCTTCGACCCTCAGACCGCCAAACAGGCTCTGCACGACCGCCAGCGCAGAAGCGAACCAGCCCCGGCAAAGGCCAACGGGCCACGGCCAGGGCGACCACGCCGCCGACACCCGTCCGCAACAGTGCCCCTCCTGCCTATACACGGACCACGCCGCCGAGGCATCTTCAGCCGCTGGCGCGGATTGTAGACTAAGGGTCACGCTGATGGCACGCCAAGCAACAGGGCAAGTAGTCGAACGGCAGACCGGTCACGGGGCCGTGCTCGCGCTGCGCTTCCGCGCGTACGGCACTCGCCGCTACGTGACGCTGGGATACCGCGAGGAGGGCTGGACACGCGCTAAGGCTGAGCTTGAATTACAGAACGCCCTCGCGGATGTGCGGCGCGGCATCTGGCAGCCGCCGCAGCCCGTGACGCCGCCGCCGGAGCCGACGGTCGAGCCGACCTTTCACGTGTTCGCATCGCAGTGGCTGGCGGAGATCGAGCCGACGCTGCGGCCGAACACGGTGCTCGACTATCGCTGGCAGCTCACACATCATCTGCTGCCGTTCTTCAAAGATCACCGGCTCTCCCAGGTCACGGTCACTGAGGTGGATCGCTACCGCACGGAGAAGGTACGTGAGCAGCGCCTGTCGGCGTCCTCGATCAACAAGACCCTCACGCGGCTCGGGCAGATCCTCGACGTGGCGGAAGAGCGCGAGCTGATCGCGCGCAACCCGATGAGCGTCAACCGCCGTCGCCGCAAGCTGCGCGCCGCTGCGCCCCAGCGGACCTACATCGACCAGGCGATCCACATCGAGACGCTGCTGAAGGCCGCCGGTCAGCTCGACCGCGAGGCGCGCGAGGATCGCCCGACGCCCCGCCAGGCGATTCTCTGCACCCTGACCCTGGCGGGCCTGCGCATCGGCGAGCTGATCGCGCTGCGCTGGTGTGACGTGGACCTCGCCGGCGGGCGCCTGCACGTCGGACAGGCCAAGACCGACGCGGGCATCCGCGAGGTCCGTATTCTGCCGGCGCTGCACGACGAGCTCGCGGCGCTCAAGGCAACGACACAGCCAGAACCAGGCGATCTCGTGTTCGGGACCGCGCGCGGGAGACCACAATCGCCGAGCAACATCCGCCGGCGGGTGCTCGACCGCTCGTGCAAGCGCGCCGACGAGCTCCTGAAGCAGCGAGAAGCCTCGCCGCTGCCCGGCGGCCTGACGCCCCACTCCCTGCGGCGGACCTTCGCCTCGCTGCTGTTCGCGTTGGGCTGTTCCGCACCCGAGGTCATGGAGCAGCTCGGTCACACCGATGCGCGACTGACGTTGCGCATCTACGCGAAGGCGATGCGCCAGGAGGCGGGTGAGCGTGAGCGTCTGCGTGCCCTCATCGAGGGGCGCCCGTTGCGCAAGACCGGGAAGCGGGGCCGGGTTCGTCAGCGTGCGAGCACCCCCAAGCGTGCTGCCTCAAGCAGAGGGGGATGATTTGCCGATTCGGCAAGACGGACTGGTATTGTTTGCTTTACGACCAAGGAGATGATGATGAGCGACCGTACAGTGATCGGCCAGCGCATCAGGCATGAGCGGGAGGCAGCCGGCTATACCCAGGCTCGGCTCGCCGAGATCGTCGGCATCGACGACACGGTGCTTTCTAAGATCGAGAACGGCCAGCGTGGACTCGACAGCCTGATTCTGCGTCGGATCGCACGTGCCCTGGACGTGCCGATGGATCGATTCTTCGCTGCCGCTGAGCCGCTGACGCTCGCGCGCGAGGCCGATGGCGAGACGATGCACGAGATGGCCGATTGGGCGCGCAAGATGAAGGCCGATCTGGCATTCGTCCGCGACGAAGCATCCCGCCTCTATGGTTAGCGAACAACCGGCGCACGTGCGCGGCACACAGGCCGCTCAAGCGCTCCGTCTACGCGAGGAGCTGGGATTTGGCCCGGTCGATATCTGGCAGCTGTTGGAGCGTCTTGAGATCCCGACCGCCCTGCACGAGTTCGGGCCCGACGCGGGCGACGGGCTCTACCTCTGGGAAGACGGCGAACCGTTCATTGCCGTCAACGCCAGCACGCGTGCGAGCCGCCAGCGCTTCACCGCGGCACACGAGCTGGGGCACCACGAGATGCACCGCTTCGAAACTGAACGACTCTTGATCGCCGATCAGGACATCTTCCGCGCGGGCGACCCGCAGGAGATCGAGGCCAACGCCTTCGCCGCATATCTCCTCGCGCCCGATCAGGCTGTCCGCCGCGTCGTCGGCGACCGCAGGGGCGAGCAGGTCACGCAAGACCTCGTCGTTGAGCTCATGGGCGTCTTTGGCCTGTCCTACGACGCGACCACCTGGCGCCTGCTCAATGCTGGGGTCATCACTCACGCGCAGCGGACAGCGCTCGCCGAGAACCCGAAGGTCGAGGAGCGTCTGCGACGAGCCGGCCTGGATGAGGAGGCGATCTTCAAGGCGCCGGCGCATTTGCCGCGCTCGCACATCAACGCCGCGCTGCGCCTGTATGAAGACCACGTGGTATCGCCCGAGCGTCTCGCCGAGCTGCTCGACATGACCCTGCCCGACGCGCTCGCCTTCGCAGAGGAGCGGGACGTACACCCCGTCAGCGAGCTGCCGGTGGACGAGGACGCCGTCGATGCTCTCTTGCGCACCCCATGACCTCGCTGCCCACCGGCAGCGCCTGGGTCTGCTTTGACACCACCGCCCTGATCCACTTCAACGCGATCGGAGAGCTCGACACGCTCGGCGCCTGGTTTCCCAGCGCCTTCGCGCCGGCTGTCGTGATCGAGGAGGAGATCCGCGCCCACCTCCACACCTACCCCAAGAATCAAGCCATCCTCGAAGCATCGTGGCTGCAGACCGCCTCCATCACCGAGCCATCAGCGCTGCAAGACGTCGCGAACATCCACCGCCGCTACGGTCGCCAGGCCGGGCAAGACCGCGGCGAGGCGGAGGTCGTCGTGCTGTGCGCCAGCCAGGGATGGACCGCCATCATCGACGACTCCAACGGCCAAAAGGCCGCACGGGACTACAAAGCCCCGCACTGCTCAATCCTCACGATGATCCTGGCCGCCGCCGGACACGAGCTCATCGACGCCAAGCAGGCATGGAAGCTGCACACCGACCTCGAGGCCAGCCGAGGGTCCGGCCGCTCGGCCCTCACCGCCCAAGCTGTCCACCGGCCTGCCTTCCAGGCTTGCATCCAGAAGTTCGCCCAGATCGTCAAGCAGCGCAACCTCGACTGGCCCCACATCCTCGGCGATCCCGGCGCGGACGGCCTCGTCATCCGGATCAGGAATCAAACGCCCTGACCCCCAAGCGCCCCGCTTGCGTAGAGCGGCTGCCACCGCCGACCGCACATGGGGTATCGAGTCGGCGGTCGCCGCGCTGACGACTCCAGCATGGCCCGCAGGCCGGGGCCCGACGCAGGTTTGATTGGGCACTATTGGGCACTGGCCCATTCCCCGCCCTTCACGAAGTCCATCAAATGTCTCCCTCTCCAACCAAAAAACCGCCCGTTTCCAGGCGGTTCTTCAATGGGCGCGGCGGGTTTCGAACCTGCGACCTCTCGCGTGTGAAGCGAGCGCTCTCCCACTGAGCTACGCGCCCTGAATGCCTGATTCTATTGCAGCCCGCCCGCCCAAGTGGCAAGCTGTCCGGAGGGCTGATGTGCCGCTGGCTTGCATATACCGGCTCGCCGATCCTCCTTTCCGAGGCGCTGTACGCGCCCGCGCACTCCCTGATCGACCAGAGCCTGCACTCGCGACTCGGGGCGGAGGCGACCAACGGCGACGGGTTCGGCGTCGGCTGGTATGACGCGACGCCTGCCCCCGGCATCTTCCGCAGCATCGAGCCGGCGTGGAACGATCGCAACCTGCACGAGCTTGCCGGCCACGTCAGCTCCGGGCACTTCTTCGCTCACGTCCGCGCCGCGATCGGCTCGGCTGTGCAGCAGACAAACTGCCATCCCTTCCGCCACGAGCGCTGGTTGTGGATGCACAACGGCTTCATCGCCGAGTTCGCCTCGCTCAAGCGCGACCTGGTGCTCGCGGTCGATCCCTCGCTGTACCCCAGGATCGAAGGCAGCGCCGACTCCGAGGTCCTGTTCTTCCTTGCGCTCACTATGGGCCTCATCGACGATCCCCCCGGCGCGGTGGCGCGGGCGATCGGGCGGGTCGAGACCATCGGTCACGAACATGGCGTCGCCGATCCCTTCCAGGGCACGATCGCGACGACTGACGGCGAGCGCATGTGGACGTTCCGCTACTCCAGCGCCGGCGACTCGCGCTCGCTCTTCTACACCGCCGACGTGCCCACGCTCAGGCAGCTTTACCCCGAACGGCAGATCCTGAAGGAGGTCTCATCCGACGCGCGCCTGGTCGTCTCCGAGCCGATCGGCGACCTGCCCGGCGCCTGGCGGGAGATGCCCGAGGCCAGCTGTGGAGTTATCGCCAAGGGGCACGACGAGATCATCCCGTTCGCGCCCGTGCGATGAGCCGTGAGCACGATGAAGTCTCCACGCCTGCGACTGGCACGACTCGAGCACACCCTCGCACAGGACATCCATCCCCTATGACCCAAACCGAATCCCCACATGCGGATACAACCGGGCGCTCGCTTCGGAGTACGCCGCCCCCAGCGCGTCCACTTCGGCCTGGGTCAGCGCACTCCCGAACTGAGCCTGGCCCCCGAGTTCGCGATAGCCGTCGCGCAGGCGCTCCTCGATCTGGGCCAGGTCGAAGTGGCCGTCATAGACGCTCTCGATGTACAAGCCCACGTTCGCCCGCGCGAACCGGGCACTCGCCGGCGAGCCGTGCTCGATCTGATCGTTCGCCGCGGCGATCAGCGCCCATCCGCGGGTGCTCAGGCCGGTGTAGGTTCGGAACAGGCCCGCGAGCGGGGAGCCCGGACCGGTCAGGGACATCGCCTGGGCTTCGCTCAGCAGCGGCGGCGTCTTGATCCGCGCGGCGCTCGCCGCGGCCACCGCGATCGGCGCCCGCGCGTTCGCCAGTCCCTGGGCGCTGCTCGGCAGGCCGTTGACGACCAGCGGCCAGGCTCGCTTGGCCGCCGCCAGCTCGGTCGTGACCGGGCTCTGCACTTCTCGCAGGGCCCGGCACACGGCGATCAGGTCTTCGCGCTCGAGCCTCAGTTCGGCCTGGCTGCGATGGTGCGCCCCGCATCCTGACAGCGCCACCGCGACGGGGACGACCAGCAGGAGCAACGCCGGCCCCCGGGTCGTCCTCCGCACAGACGTCGCGGATCGCGCCGTTACGCGCTCAGCAGGTCGACGACGAACACGAGCGGTTCGTTCGGCGGGATCGTCGGGGGCGAGCCCTTGGCGCCGTAGGCGAGCGAGGCCGGGATGATCAGCTCGCGCCGTCCGCCGACCTTCATGCCCTCGACGCCCTGTTCCCAGCCGGGGATGACCTGGCCCTTGCCGAGCGTGAACGGGAACGTTTCGTTGCGCTTCCAGGACGCGTCGAACACCTTGCCGGTCTTGTACAGCACGCCCACGTAGTTGACCGTCACCGCGTCGCCTGACTTCGCTTCGGCGCCGGTTCCCGCGATCAGTTCCTTGGTCACGAGCTTGGTCGGGGCCGGGCCGCTCGGGGGAGTCACGTGGGGCTCTTTGGACAGCGGGCCGGTGGTCGGCGTTTTCACCGCCGCGGTTGCGGTCGGGCTCGTGCTGGTCGAGCTCGCCGGCGTGCTCGTCGTGGCGAGCGCTTCGTCGGCCTTGTTCTCGTTGCCGACGGTGATCGTGCTCGATCCGCCGGAGCCGCAGCCGGCGATCAGGACCGCCGCGCCGAGCGCGGCGAAGCCCACGCCGAGGCGCGCGCGAGTGGGCTGGAATCGTGGGGAGGCGTCTCTGAAGTAGGTCACGGCGGGGCAGACTAACGTAAAACGACCCCCGCGCGCTACGATCGTCGCGGACCGTGCTAGGCGGGGATGTAGCGGCGCCCTGAATCCGCAATCCGCTCTAGCGGGGCTGAACTCCTCTCCGAGGGGCTTTCGTCCCGGTCGCCCCGCCGCCGCGGGCGTCGATGGCTCGGGTCCCGCGCGGTGCCGGCTCGCGAACCAGGTCAGGTCCGGAAGGAAGCAGCCTTAAGCGATAACCGGCAGGCGCAGCGGGAGCTCCCGGACCGGAGTCTGCGGCGACGACCAGGCAGCCGGATGCGATCGCGACGACGAGGGGTGCACGGTCCGTATTGCGTTCACGATTCGACGTCGCATAACTGTGGCGATACGAAGAATTTATTTTCGAAAATAAAGAAGAACTCCCGCGGAGCTCCGTCACGAACAGCGCGTAAAGATCAGCCACGAGCGGTTGGTCGCCGACTCGCCGAACCCGGAGGGCACGCTCACGGGCAGGTGCGGGTCGCGGGGGTCGAGCACGTAGTCGCGTTCGACTTCGACGCTCGCCGGATCGACGTACGTTCCGTATGCGATCTGTTTGACCTGGGCGCTGATCACGTTGACCGGGCTCGTCTTCAAATACAGCGACAGCAGCGGGATCGGCGCGTGGTTGGGCACCTCCACCGGCCCGCACTCGAGCCCGATCGAGTGATTGCGCACGAGCGTGACGAGATCGCCTTCGATGCGCTGCTGATTGGCCAGCGCGTCCAGTTCGCGGTGCGCCGCCTTGTACTGGCTCGGCGCGTAGGTGATCAGCGCCGCCAGCACGAGCAGCCCGGCGGCCATCCACCAGCGCCGCCGCGGATCGCCGCGCTCCAGCTGGGTCCAGCCGAACACGCCCACGCCGCAGAACAGGCACAGGATCGCCGCCGCCACAAACGCGTAGCGCGTGTCGATCGGCAGCCCGACCGTCGCAAACGCGGCGAACACGACCACCGCCACGACCCCGACGATCGCGGCCAGGCGCGCTCGCGCTCGGAGCCACCACAGCGACAGCACCCCTCCCAGCGCCGCTCCGACGAGCACGGGCGGGCGCAGGATCTCGCCGATCCGCCGCGGTATGTACTCGGGCACGTTCGCGATCCCGGTCACGCGGTCGAGCACTTCGGCGGTGTGCCGCGTGTTGGTCAGCGACCACAGCGCATCGCCGGTGATCGCCAGGTCGCTGAGCACCCACACCAGTGGCGCGGCCACCGCCAGCAGCGTCAGGCCGGCGAGCTCTCGCCGTGAGCGCCCGGAGTCCCAGGCGACCGCGGGCGTGCATCTCGCGCCGGCCGATCCGTCGTGTGCGGGTCGGTGCCTGAGCCACGCCGGTGCGCGGCGCTCCCAATCGAGCCGCCCCGGCCATGCCGGCCAGGCGATCAGATACAGCCAGTACAGGCCCGAAAAAGCCCACGCCTCCGGGCGCAACAGCCCGGCGAGCGCGAGCAGCGCGAGCACCGGCCAGCCGGCGCGCGGACTGCGGGACTCCACCAGCAGGGCGCTCAGCACGAGCAGCAGGTACGGGACGTCGATGTACGCGCGCACGCCGTATGACAGCACCGGCACCCGCGTGATCAGCAGCAGCGCGGCCAGCGCTCCGGCGGCGCGCCCGAACCAGCGCGCCCCGAGCGCGTACACCACCCATGCGCACGCGGACAGCGCCAGGAATGCGAGCGCCACGGTCACCTCCAGCACGCCGTGCGGCCCGAGCGGCGACAGCACGACGCCGAGGATCTCGACCAGGGGGTGGGGCGTGGGCGCGATCGGGACCCCGTAGGCGGGCGTCGAGCCGCGCGAGAGCTGACCACCCCAGGCGAGCGCGTACAGCGTGTCGTAGTTCACGAACCCCACGCCCGCGATCACCCGCAGCACGACCGCCCCGGCGACGATCCCCGCGGGCACGGTCAGGCGCTTGAACCAGATCCTCACGCGCGCGGACGCTATCCGGTTGGGCGGCAGTCGAGCGCACCCGAGCTCCGCCTCGATCCGGCTGCGGGCGAGGGCCCGCCCGTGGGTAGACTCAAGGACACCGGTGTCGACCCAGCCTCAGGAGCAGCAGTCATCTCTGTACCGCCGGCACCGGCCGCGCACGTTCGAGCAGGTCGTCGGCCAGGAGCCGGTCGTGCGCACTCTGCGCAACGCCGTGCAGCGCGACCAGGTCCATCACGCGTACCTGTTCGTCGGCTCGCGCGGAACGGGCAAGACCTCGATGGCGAAGATCCTCGCGGCGTGCCTGAACTGCGAGCACGGACCGACGATCGAGCCATGCGGGCAGTGCGACTCGTGCACGGCGATCGCCCGCGCGAGCTCGCTGGACGTGATCGAGATGGACGCGGCGTCGAACAACTCGGTCGACGACATCCGCGAGCTGCGCGACTCGGTCGCGTTCGCGCCGGTGTCGGGCCGGCGCAAGGTGTACATCCTCGACGAGGCCCACATGCTCTCCACCGCCGCTTGGAACGCGTTCTTGAAGACGCTCGAGGAGCCGCCGCCCGGCACGGTGTTCGTGCTCGCCACGACCGAGGCTCAGAAGGTGCCTGCGACCGTCGTCGATCGCTGCCACCGCTTCGACTTCCAGCGCCCCTCGGTCGAGCAGATCGCGCAGGTGCTGCGCCGCACGGCCGAGTCCGAGGCGATCGAGATTCCCCCCGAGGCGATCGCTGCGCTCGCGCGCTCTGCCACCGGGAGCTTCCGCGACGCGCTCGGCACGCTGGAGCAGCTGCTCGCCTACAGCGGCGCAACGATCGCCCTGGAGGACGTGCTCGCCGTGCTGGGCGTCGCGGACGCGGCCCTGCTGGAGCGGACCGTCGACGCGATCGCGGCCGGGGACGCGCGCGGGGCGCTGCTGGCGCTCGCGGAGTGCGCCGACTCCGGGCGCGACGCGAGCTCGTTCGCGACCGGCCTGGAGGGCAGGGCGCGCGAGCTGTTGATCGTGCAGACCCTCGGAGGCGAGATCCCCCCCGAACTGGCGCTCACCCCCGAGGCCGACGCGCGGCTGCAGGCACAGGCACAGCGCGTGCCGCACGCGACCGTCGTGCGCCTGCTGGAGCTGATCGGCTCAGTCGCGGAGTCCGTGCGCGCGGGCGCGGACGCGCGCACCTGCCTGGAGCTCGCGCTGGTCAAGGCCGCCAAGCCCGAGGTGGACGCAACGACGAAGGCGCTGCTCGCGCGCATCGAGCGGTTGGAGGGCGGCGATGCGCCTGCGGTCACGCCTGTGCCTGTGGCGCCGCCATCGCCATCGCCGGCGGTCGAGCCTGTGGCGAGCGAGCCCGAGGACGCCGTGCGAGGTCGAGCCCGAGGACGCCGTCGAGGTCGCGCCCGTGGTCGAGCCGCCCGAAGACCTCCAGTCGCTGATCGAGCTGTGGCCCGCGGTGGTCGAGCTGGTCGGCGCTGAGCACGCGCTGTGCGGGGCGGTAATCGCCGATACTGTGCCGGTGGGGCTCGCCGGCGAGGATCTGACCGTCGGGTTTCCGGCGAGCGCGGCGTTCCTGAAGAAGAAGGCCGAGGACCCGTCCAACCGCCAGATCGTGACCGACGCGCTGCGCAAGCTGGCTGGCGGGCGCTGGCGGATCTCGTATGAGCTGCGCGAAGGTCTCGACGTTGCGGGCGGCGATGGCGCTCCGCGCACGTACACCGAGGAGGAGTGGATCGAGCGGTTCAAGTCAGAGCTCGACGCCGAGGAGATCACGATCGAGTCCGAGCCCGTCGAGCCCGGGTCCGGCGAGCCCGCGGCCGCGGGCAGCGAACGTCAGGAGGCCTGATCGTGGCCAAACGATCCACCCGACCCATGCCAGGCCACCCTCAGGGTGGCGCGCCGGGCCGGCAGCAGCAGAAGGGCGGCATGCCGAACGTGCAGCAGATGATGGCGCAGGTTCAGCAGATGCAGCAGGACATGGAGGCTGCCCAGCAGCAGCTCGACCGCGAGACGGTCTCGGCTTCCGCGGGCGGGGGCATGGTGACGGTGCAGGTCACGGGGGACCTGCGCTTGACATCGATGACGATCGATCCCGAGGCTGTCGATCCAGAGGATGTGGCCATGCTCGCCGACATGGTCATGGCGGCCGTCAACGAGGCGTTGCGCGCCGCCCAGGAGCTGGCCGCGAACAGGCTCGGCGGCGCGACCGAGGGCCTCGACCTGGGGGGGATTGGGACCCCTCCCGCCCGGTCTGGGCCTGCCGGGCCTTTAGTAGGGGTCCGTAGATGAATATCTTGACGTCTGAGAACGCCGTTCCGCGGCACCAGCCGCCACCCGCGATGCTCGACGTGCCACCAGCACGCCTCCGCTCGCGTGCGTCGTCTGGCACTCGCGGCCCGACCCCCTCAGCCCCCAATCTATTCCTCTACGGACCCCAGCCGTGAGCGGCTACGCCCCGCCGGTCCAGCGGCTCGTGACCGAGCTGTCGAAGCTGCCCGGCATCGGCACGCGCACGGCCCAGCGCCTGGCGTTTCACGTCCTGCGCGCCTCCGACGAGGACGCGTTCGCGCTGGCGGACGCGATCCGCGAGGTCAAGGAACGGATCGGGCTGTGCGAGGTCTGTTACAACCTGACCGACTCCTCGCGCTGCCTCATCTGCCAGGACACCCGCCGCGACCACAGCCTGATCTGCGTCGTCGAGGAGCCGGGTGACGTGATCCCGATGGAGCGCACGCACGAGTACTCCGGCGTCTATCACGTGCTGGGCGGGGCGCTGTCGCCGATCGACGGGATCGACCCGGAGGATCTGAAGATCGCCGAGCTGTACGCGCGCGTGGCCGCGGACACGCAGGCGGTTCGCGAGATCGTGCTGGCGACCAATCCCACGACGACCGGCGAGGCCACGGCGCTGCACATCGCGCACGAGCTGCGCGCGCGCGCCCCCGAGCTGACGGTCACGCGCCTGGCCAGCGGGCTGCCGGTCGGGTCGGACCTGGAGTACGCCGACGAGGTGACCCTCGGCAAGGCGTTCGCGGGCCGGCGCTCGCTGTAGGGTTTGGTGTTCCGGGCGGCCGATGGCCGCCCGGCGGGGCCGCACATGTGCGGCCCCGTGACGAGCCGCATGCGGCTCGTCATCCCGCCGGCGCATGCGCCGGCGGCGGACCCGCGCATGCGCGGGTCCGAGCCAGGGCCGCATGCGGCCCTGGCGCCTGCGCCGCATGCGGCGCAGGCATCCCATCTAGGGGGTGTCTCGGCGTGGCTACCGAATTGCCCGCTCCCACTTCGATGGCGACGGCCAACAGGAGGAGTCCCCGGTCCGCCGCCCGGAGCGTCAGGATTCATGGCTGCGATGAGGCTCAGCCGGCACGCCAAGAACGAGATGCGGCTCTACCGGATCAGAGCCGAGGACGTGGAGGCTACGGTGGCCGATCCGGCCAGTCGGGAGCCCGATGAGCGCGGCAATGCTCGGCTGGCCGGGGAGACAGGCGATGGCCGTCCTATCCTTGTTGTGGTTGCCGGGGACGATCCTGGCTTTGTGATCACCGTCTTTCATCGGAGTTGACATGCAAGCCGACTACGACAGCAGCGCGAACGCGATCTCGATTGCTATCACCGATGCGCCGAGCGCCGACCAGAGCGATGAGGTGCATCCACGAGCGATCGTCGCTCTGGCGGCGGGCAAGCCTGTTGAGGTGCAACTGCTGTACCCCGACATGGGGATCTCCGAGCCGCTTGCCGCCGTGGCCGATCGCTACGACCTCGACCGTGAAGCGCTGGAGGCCGCCGCGCAGTCGGCGCTTGCTGCCCCCAACCGGGTCGTCTCGGTCGAAGTCGCCGCCGGATCGCCAGCATAAGCTGAACTGCTCCTGCGCGACCTGAGCGCAAGCCAGGAAGCGCTGATCGGACGCTGCGATCACTGCCCAAATGGAACGTCGGCGAGCCAAGTTCTCACCAGGCTTCCGCTCCCGATGCGGTTGGAGCAGTCGTGCGCGTCCTCGACATCGCTCTTGAGTTGGACGAGCAAGGGGCCTGATCGGCGGCGGCGACAACGCTCCCGCATCGCCCGGTGCGAACGAGCGTGAGCCGACGCTGACGCGAGGGGCTCGGAAGCCCATCGCGTCAGCGAGCGTGGATGCCGAGCTGGCTCAGCGCCTCGGCGCCGTCCTGCGTGCGTTCGGCGGCGCCGCTTCTTATGCGCTCTGCCGCGAGCGCCTCTGCCTCCTCGTCCGCGCTGCGGTACTCGAACGCCTGGGTCATCGTGTCCAGCCTTGAGTCCATGTCAGCTTGGAGCTTGCGCACCAGATCCCCGAGGTGGCTGAGCATCTCCATCAGCGCGTCCAAGGCCTGGCTTGATCTGGTCTTTCGCAGAAGCGGCATCACGGCAAGCATACCTCCCCCGGCCGCCCCAGCCCCCCTCGCGACACGAACCCGGCAAATCTGAGGGCTAAGCGTGGGAAGCGGTCCGGGAGGCCCTGTGGTTAGGCGCTTTTTGGCGTGTGCCGGGACCATGCCAGACGGGGGTCACTGCCCGTTGGGGGCATCTGCACGGTCGCGGGGAGTTGCCCGTTGTTCGGGCTCTGCTCCTCGGTTCTTGTCCCGCCATCCATGGTTCCCTCCTCGCTTTCCCTCCACCGCCCCTCGCCTGATGGCCCTGCTTTTTCCCCTGAAACGTGGTGGGACGGTGTGGGGAAATTAGAGCAGACGGCGCTCTGTTTGTCAAACTGAGCCCTTCGCCGGCGTCCGTGCGGACCGTGAAAGCCTGAAAACACGGGCTCTGCGAGGCCTCCACGGCTGTCTGTAGGCGCGCGAGCGAGCGAGTGCTCTCCGTCTGGCATGGTCGGTGCATACCAGCTCGGGCGTCGGGCAGCGCGCTTTTGAGAGCGCGCGCGGCGAGGGTTTGCCTGGCGCCGAGCAGGCCGAGCACAGTGCCGGGGAGCGTTACCTGCAGGCGTTCGAGCAGGCGCTTGCGCGGCTGTCGCAGACGGTTGGCGAGGCCGCGGGCCGGGAGGGCTCGTGGCTGGCGCGGGTGCGCTCGGGGCTGGTGGCGCTGCTGGGTTTCCTTGATGATGAGCCCACGTGGGGTGTGCTGCTGGTGCGCGAGGCGCCTGTGCCTGGCGCCGTGTTGGCGTTGGGTCGCGAGCAGCGGGTGCTGGGCGTGCTGGCGAAGCTTTTGGAAGCGGGGCGTGAGCCGGCGCTGGCGCCGGAGGCGCTCGCGTCCTGCACGCCGCTGCTGGATGAGCTGGTGGCCGGCGGCGTGTTCGCGGTCATCCGGGCGCGTGTGCTCGAAGGCGAGGGCGAGCCGCTGGTGGAGCTGGCACCGGCGCTGATGGCTTTCATCGCGCTGTTCTATCTCGGTCAGGCCGCGGCGCAGACCGAGCTTGCGGGGATGTCCGCGCCCGCGGAGGAGCCGCGCTTGGATGCGGACGAACTGCGGGACATGCGCCTGCCGGTGCGTCCCACGCATCGCACGATGCTGGTGCTCAAGGCGATCGCCGCGGCGCCGTGCTCCAGCAACCGTCAGGTCGCGCAGATCGCGGGCCTCTCCGACGAGGGCCAGACCTCGAAGCTGCTCTGGCGCCTTTCCGAGCGCGGCGTGATCGAGAACGTCGGTCACGGGATCGAGTTGGGCGAGCCGAACGCGTGGCGTCTCACCTCCGAAGGCGAGCGCGTATTGCGGTTGACCGGTGGTGTGCCCTGCGTGGGCTCGCCGCGACGCGTTCGGGGGGAGGCGTGATGGCTTTCCACAAGGGGCGTCCAATCGCATCTTACATTAGTTCGCCGGTCGCCGACCGGCAACCAACATCTGTGGAGCTCAATTCAACACTGACACATATCCGGCAAGCACACAAACCTCGTGTCACCATCAGAGAATTTCGCGTAGCTGTCCAAAAAGCAGCCCATGTCTTTAAGTGTTTCCCCGGCACAGGTCCGCCGGTCGCCGACCGGCAACCAACATCTGTGGAGCTCACACGAAATATCCGGCAAGCACACAAACCCCGTGTCTCCACCAGAGAAGTTCTAGCTGTCAAAAAAGCAGCCCGCGTTTTTAAGCATTTCCCCCGGCGCAGGAGCGGTCTCGCCAGTGAGAGGCGCGCGGCATGAGCGGCCGGGAGCGATCGAGAACTTTGCCGGATGGCAAGGACAACGAGGACAAGCAAGCAGTGCAAATCGAGAAGACGAAAGGGAGTGATGGGAAGTGAGACAGATAAAGATCATGGGGCTGTGCCTCGTGGCGGTGTTCGCGCTGGCGGCCGTTGCGGTCAGCAGCGCGTCGGCGCAGGAACCGGAGTGGGCGGGTTGTGTGGCCCAGAAGCACGGCAACTTCACCGAAGAAAAATGTGCGACGGTCGCCGAAAAGCATGGCGCGCCGGATCACAAGGGCCACTATGAAGTATTGGTCGGCACATGCATGCCGCAGAAGCACGGCAACTACACTGAAGAAAAATGCGAAACGGTGGCCACGAAGCACGGCGTGCCGGATCACAAGGGTCATTACGAAAAGGCGCCGCAGGACAAATTCACCGCCGCGGGCGGCGCGGGCGTTCTGGGCGTAAGAGAATACACGTGTTTGTCCGAGACCGGTGAATTTTATAACGAAGAAGAAGAAGCGTGGGAAGGCATTAACGAGAATTCGAGAGAGCAACTTCCCCGCGAAGACTGCGAGCATAATGGACCTGGAAGCCGCCGTTACGAAGAGGGGGAGACAGACAACGGTTATGAAGCTACAGATTATGCCCACGTAGAATGTGAAAACGAGCATGCGACGGGTGAAGCGACGGGGATGAGTGAAGTGGCGAACGTCTCGGTGCGGTTCAAGGGCTGTCAGACCGCTGGCATCCCGGTGACGACGCCCGGTCTCGGTCTGCAAGTCGGGGAAATACAGGTCAATCCGCTGAAGGGAAGGCTCGGATACATCAATAAATCGGCGCACGAAGTGGGTGTGCTGCTCGAACCGGCAACCGCAGGAGGCTATTTCACGGAATTCGAAGTTGAAGGGCTTGCAACCATCTGGCGTGTCGGCGTGGGGAATCCGGCGACAGCGGGTTCGTTCTATGAAGAAAATAACGCGCCTGTCGTGCCCGCCGGCAATGATGGCACTGGCAACGATGGCATCGTCTCGCCGATTAGTCCCGTCAACACAATGACGCGCACCTTCACGCAGAATTACAGGGCTGAAGAAGTGCCGTATCCCTGCAACGACCCTACCTGCGGCACGAAGAACCCTGGAGAGTATGGAGCTGATCTGACCATACCAAGCCACTTCGAAGGCGGGCCGCTTGAGGAGCTCGAAGTCTACTATGAACGGTACACCGAATGTGACAACGAGCCAAAGTTCGCCGGATGCCGCAAGGACGAGTGGTCGCCGGGTGGTGAGGAAATCACAAATGTGAACACTCTGGCGTCCGGTTACGCGGAGATCAAAGGGTGAGCCGTGATGCGAGCGCCCTTTTTCGGCCGTAAGGTGCCCGCTTCGCGGGCGTCGGCCGAAAAAGGCCATCTCGCACACGGCATAGCTGAAAACTACAAAAACAACAATTAGTGGTTGTGCGTGGGGCCGGTGATTGGCCTCACGCACACCCTCACAACGTTGGCGGATGAGAGAGGCAAAGAGGGCTTATGAGTTCCGTGAGGGATATGTGGAGGACAGGTGCGCGGCAGTGGCCACTGGTGGCGCTGTGCGTGGTGGCGGCGGGGCTGTTGTGGTGCGCGCCGGCGCCGGCGTTCAGTCAGCGGGGGCATGTGCTTGGTTTCTCGTTCAAGGGGAAGGGGGAAGCTAAGCTCTCCGATCCGTCGGGGGTGGCGGTGAATGATGCGACAGGGGATGTGTATGTCGCCGATCATGGGAAGAAGCGGGTGGTGGAGCTCGAACCGGTCGTGGATGGGAAGGGGGAATTGAGCGGGGAGCAGTTCGTGCGGGCGTTTGGCGAAAAGACCGAGCCGACCGCGATCGCGGTGGACGACTGCCGCAACGGGGAAGGCAGGACTTGCACCGTGGGGGAAGATCCGTCGGTGGGGGATGTGTATGTGGTGGGGGGAAAGGCCACCAATGTCATCTACAAGTTCAACGGCGAAGGGGTGCTGCAGGGGACGATCGAAAAGTTTGGAAGCGTCTCGTTTGGGGTTATCGAGGGGGTGGCGGTCGACTCCACGGGTTCGCTGTTTGTGTGGCAGGCGGACGGGGCGATCGACAGGTTCAGCGACGCGACTGTGAATGAAGGCGCGGAATCGCTGGAAACTGGTTTGAAGGGCGCCCCCGGGTTCGCTGTCGGTGGGGAAGGCGACTTCTTCGTCGGGGTGGAAGGGGGGCGGGTGCAGAGGCTTGAAGGGCTCACGGGTATGAGGCTTGGGGAAGTCGAAGTGGCGGGCGAGGCCGATGCAGTGGCGGTGAACACGCTGGACGTGCCGGCGAACGAAGTGGATGAACAGGGCGATGTGTATGCGGACAGCGTCACCCAAACCGAAAGCGGGAAGGTGACCGCGGTCGACCAGTTCGCTCCCGGAGAAGGAGGGCTGGTGCAGGCGCTGGAAGCTTCAGGACTCGTCGAAGGTGGGGGTGTCGCGGTCGATGAGCAGACTGGAACGGTGTTCGCGACCGATGCCGCGTCGGGCGATCTGGACGTGTTCACGCTCGAAGAGCCCGGGAAGCCCGCGGTCGAAGATCTGCAGGCGCTCGGCGCTTCGCCGGTCTCGCCGTATACGCGATCGTTGAGCGCCCGGGTGAACCCGGCGGGGTCGGTGACCCACTATCGCTTCGAATACGGCGCTGAGGGTTGTGCGTCCTCGCCGGGCGCGTGCGCGGTTTCGCCGAGCAGGGAGTTGGGTGAAGGGTTCGCGGGGTTCGGGGACAGGCAGGCGAGCTGGGAAGTAAGTGGGCTCGCGCCGGGGACCTACCACTACCGGCTGATCGCGGAAAACGCGTTCGGCACGAGTACCGGTCCGGAACGCACCTTTACGATCATCGGACAGGTCTTGACAGGACCGCCGGACGGACGTGCCTGGGAGATGGTCTCTCCACCGAACAAGCGTGGCGCGGCGATCGAAGCGTTGACGCGGGAAGGCGGGACGATCCTCGCTGCTGAAGACGGCGACGCGCTGGCGTATGTCACGAACGGTGCTGTCAGCGAAGAAGCGCAGGGCAATCGCAGCTTCGAATTCACGCAGGCGCTCGCGACCCGCGGCCCTGAAGGGTGGAGCTCGCAGGACATCGCTACACCGGTGCACCGGGCGTTGGGTGTCAACCTCGTCGCGCCGGAGTATCGCCTGTTCTCGTCCGATCTGTCGTTGGCGCTGGTGGAACCGTATGAGGGGGAACCGCCACTGGCACCCGGGGTGACGGGAGCGATGGTTTATTTGCGCGACGATCCGCCGCTCGCGCCCGAAGCGCTGGAGCGCCAGAGCTATGAACAGGCACAGGCGAACGACGGTTTTCTGGAACCAGGGTTCCTGCCGTTGGTGAGTAAGGAAGACGCTCCCGAAGCCTCGTCGGCCGGCGCGGGCTTCGTCGACGCGACACCGGATTTGAGTCATGTCGTGGTCGAATCTCGTCAAGCGTTGACGGGGTCCTCCTCGGGCGCCGGGTTGTATGAGTGGTCTGAGGGGCCTGGTGGTGGTGTGTTGCAGTTCGTGAGCGAGCTGCCCGAAGAAGGCGGGAAACCCGGGAAGCCCGCATCCTCGGTGGCGCTCGGGTATTACCACACCCGGGCGCGCGCGATCTCTGAAAACGGGGAACGTGTGATCTGGACGAGCAGTCAGTCGACACCGGGTCATCTGTACATGCGTGACAACGTGACGGGAATGACGGTGCAACTGGACAAGGCCGAACAGGGTCTTCCCGAACCGGTGGGTGAGGCCAAGTTCCAGACCGCCAGCAGTGATGGTTCGCGGGTGTTCTTCACCGACTATCAGGAACTGGTGAAGGGCGCGAGTGTGGAACCTGCCCGGGAAGAGCCTGACCTGTACGAGTGCGAAATGGTGGAAACTGGCGGTGAGCTGTCGTGTTCTTTGCGGGACTTGACGATCCCGTTGCACGCGGGTGAACATGCCGATGTGCAAGGCGCCCCGCTCGGGGTCAGCGAAGACGGTTCGAGCATGTTCGTGGTCGCGCAGGGCGTGCTCGCTGAAAACGAAAACTCCGATGGCGAAACCGCCAAGGCGGGTCAGGACAATCTGTATGAGCTGCGCTACGACGGCACGGAATGGAAGCGCACGTTCATCGCTGTGCTCTCCGGCGAAGACAGTCCGGACTGGGATCGCGGTGCGAACGTGTCCGATGAAAACCCCGCCTTCCAGACCGCGCGTGTATCGGCGAACGGGGAATATTTGGCGTTCATGTCAGATCGCAGCCTCACCGGTTATGACAACGAAGACGTCTCGAGCACGCGTCTCGGGGAACGCCTGGATGAGGAGGTCTATGAGTACGACGCGCATACGGGCGGTCTGACGTGCGTCTCCTGCGATCCCACGGGTGCGCGTCCGGTCGGGGTGCTCGACCAGGAACACTCCGGTGAAGGGATCGGCCTGGTCGCCGACCGGCGCGAGAGCTGGCGCGGGGACTGGCTGGCGGGCAACATCCCCGGCTGGACGTCGAACAACCTCACCAACGCGCTCTACCAGTCACGCTACCTGTCAAACGAAGGACGGTTGTTCTTTGACAGCGCCGATGCGCTCGTGCCGGGGATCGCGGCCGAAGACCGCACGCGGGAAGAGATCGTGGGCGGCCATCCGCAGAGCGTGGGTGTGGAGAACGTGTACGAGTACGAGCCCGCGGGTGTCGGCGGTTGCGCCAGCGCCTCCGCTGGCGGGTGTGTGGGACTGGTCTCCTCGGGCGCATCGAAAAACGAATCGGCGTTCCTGGAAGCGACCCCCGACGGGAACGACGTGTTCTTCCTGACGGCCGCGCAACTGTTGCCCCAGGACACCGATGATGCGTTCGATATCTATGACGCGCGGGTCTGCACGTCCTCTTCGCCGTGCCTGGCGCCACCGGGGGCGTCCTCGACGCCGTGCGCTACAGGGAGCGAATGCCGTCCCGGGCTCGTGACGCCGCCTGTGCTTGGGGGAGCGTCCGGTAGCGAAACGTTCACCGGCGCGGGCAACCTCTCCCCGCCGGCGGGCAAGCAGGAAGTCAAGGGCGTCAAAAAGGCGAGCCCGAAACCCCTGACTCGTGCGCAGAAGCTCGCCAAGGGCTTGAAGGCGTGCCGTAGGGAGCACTCCCATTCGAAGAAGAAGCGCAAGGCGTGCGAAGCGCATGCCCGCAAGTTGTACGGGCCCAAAAAGAAGAAAGCGGGGAGAAGCAAATGATGCGGCGCGTGCTCGTGACATTCGCCGGTGTGCTGGTGCTCGTGCTGGCGGGCACGGTGCCTGCCTGTGCGGAGACGCTCTCGCCGTGGTGGCGGGTGGGCATGGAAGTCTCCCCGAGCAACCTTCCGCCCGAGCATGAAGGCGAAATCATCGTGGTGGCCAGCGATCTCGGCGAGGGACCCGTCAGCGGCGCGGACGGTCATCCGGTGATCATCACCGACAGGCTGCCGGCTGGGGTGACGGCCACCTCGATCAGCGGTGAAGCCCAACACGGGACGCCGAGCTGTTCGCCGGCGACGCTGCAGTGCACCTTCACAGGGATCCTCTACCCGTATGAACAGATCCATATCACGATCGACGTGAAGGCCACCCTGTCCGCCGGCACCGTGACCACGCTGGCGAACGAGATGAGCGTGGAAGGCGGCGGCGCGCCACGCGCAACATCCAGTGTCCAGGATGTGCGGATCAGTGGCGTGCCGACACCGTTCGGGGTGCAGGCGCAGGGCTATGAACTGGCGCCGTATGACTCGGATGGTACGCCCGCGACGCAGGCCGGTTCGCACCCGTCCCAGCTGACGAGCACGCTGATCATGAACCAGACCGGCGATGCAAATGGACGCGAGCCGGTGGCGTTGCCGCGGAACCTGCGCTTCCAACTGCCCCTCGGTCTGGTCGGTGACCCGCAGGCCACAGCGCAGTGCCCGGCCTCGGACTTCTACGCGCACACCCCGGTCTCCGAGGTCGATGAATGCCCCCCGGGCTCGGTCGTGGGTGTCGCGACCGTCACTATCGACGAACCCGAGCACTTCGACGTAGTCACACTCACGGCCCCGGTGTTCAACCTCGTGCCCTCCGAAGGCGAACCGGCACGGTTCGGGTTCGAGGCGCTGGGACTGGTCCCCGTCGTGATCCAGACCGCTGTCGATCCCGGCGATGACTACGCCGTGATCGCGAGCGTCAAGAACGCGAGCGAGCTCGCGGGACTGCTCTCGAGCCAGGTCACGTTGTGGGGTGTTCCCGGCGATCCCAGCCACAACCAGTCCCGCGGCTGGGAATGCGTCGAAGGCGGCGTGCACCACGAAAGAGGGGAAGTCTCAACCCCGTGCCCCACCACGACCGACCTGCCCCAGACGCCGTTCCTGACACTGCCCACCTCCTGCGCGGCCAACCCGTCCAGCGAACCTTTCGCGTCCACTGCCCAGGTGGAATCGTGGACCGAACCGGGGCATATTGTTGAAAGCGAGTACTCGTGGTCGGGTCCCCTGCAAGAACCGCTCGCGCCGGTGGGCTGCGAAGCGCTGCCGTTCACCCCGTCGATCGGGGTGGCGCCCGAAACGCACACCGGCAGTACCCCCACTGGCCTCGACGTGAGCGTGAAGCTGCCGCAGAACACGACGCTCGAACCCAACCCCGAAGGACTCGCCGAGGCCGACGTCCGCGACACCACCGTGACGCTGCCCGAAGGGGTGCAGGTCAACCCCTCCGCCGCCAACGGCCTGCAGGCGTGCCCCGAGCACGGCAGCGAAGTCTCACCGGGCATCACCGCCGGGGGGATCGGCTTCACCGGGTTCGAGGACTTCCAGCCGGGAGCCCCGACGGCGACCTTCAGCGAAGGGTTCGACCTCACGCCACCCACAGAACCCAAGTCCGGGGAAAGCTACTGTCCGGAAGCCTCCAAGCTGGGGACGGTGCGCATCAAGACGCCGCTGTTGCCCAGGGAACTGGAAGGCGCGCTCTATCTCGCCGAACCCGCACCGAACGGCGAAGGCGAAAAGAACCCGTTCGACTCGCTGATCGCGATGTACATCGTCGCCGAAGACCACGAAGCGGGGATCCTGGTCAAGCTCGCCGGCGAAGGCGAACTGAACCAGAGCACCGGACGGGTCTCAACCACGTTCAAGAGCACCCCGCAGCTGCCGTTTGAAGAACTGAAGGTCGAACTCTTCGGGGGGCAGCGCGCGTCGCTGAGCACCCCTGCCTCTTGCGGGAACTACTCCACCGTGGCGTCGTTCACGCCGTGGTCAGTCCAGTTGGGCGCCCCGGCGACGCCCGCCGGCTCCACCGGCGAAGAATTCCCGATCACCGAAGGCTGCAGCACCGGCACGCTGCCGTTCTCCCCCTCGTTGCCGAAGGCGGCAACCAACGGTCAGGCGGGCATGTTCACCCCATTTACGCTGCAGATCGCGCGTCCCGACGGCGACCAGGCATTGCAGTCCTTCTCGCTCGGGCTCCCCCCTGGCCTGGCGGCGGTGCTTGCGTCGGTCCCGTTGTGCCCGGAACCGGCGGCCGCGGAAGGCGCCTGTGGGGAAACGAGCCCTGAAAGCGAAATCGGCCAGTCGCTCGCGGAGTCTGGTGTGGGCAGCGAACCGTACGGGCTCCCGGGCAAGGTCTATCTGACAGGCCCCTACGGGAGCGCGCCGTTCGGGCTCTCCTCGGTCACGCCGCTGGAACACGTAGGCCCGTTCGATCTGGGCAGGATCGTGGTGCGCTCGGGCATCACGATCAACCCGAACACCGCGGCGGCGAGCATTGACACCGCCGCGACCACCCTGATCAGCTCGACGGGCGTCAGGGAATCGTTCGCGGGCCTGCCGGAAATGATCAAAGGCATCCCCTCCCAAATCAAAGATCTCACCGTCAACGTCGATCGTCCCGGCTTCACGTTCAACCCCACCAACTGCTCGCCGATGGCGATCACCGCGACCTTGGACGGGTGGCAGGACGCGAGCAGCGAAGCCTCCCACCCCTTCCAGGCCTCGAACTGCGCGAGCCTGCCGTTCAGCCCTACCCTCACAGCCTCGGTGGGCGGTCATGCCAGCAAAGCGAACGGCACGAACCTGAACGTCACGGTCACCTCCGCGGGGGTGGGCCAGGCGAACATCCAGAAAGTGGACCTGCAGTTTCCCAAGGCGCTGTCCTCCCGCCTGACCACGTTGCAGAAGGCGTGCACCGAAGCTGCGTTCAACGCGAACCCGGCGTCCTGTGATCCGGACTCGGTGATCGGGCACGCGACCGTGCACACCCCCCTGCTGAAAAGCTCCCTGACAGGTCCTGCCTACCTCGTCAGCCACGGTGGTGCCGCGTTCCCCGATGTCGAGTTCGTACTCCAGGGCGAAGGCGTGGAAATCGTGCTCGACGGTAAGACCGACATCAAGGAAGGGATCACCTACTCCAAATTTGAAAGTGCTCCCGATGCTCCCTTCACGACCTTTGAAACTGAACTGCCGTCTGGTCCCGATTCGATCTTCACCGCGAACGTCCCCGAAAAGGAAGACTTCAACCTGTGCAAGGCCAGTCTTGAAATGCCGACACGGATTGTCGCGCAGGACGGCACGGTGATCGAACCGACAACGAAGATTGTCGCGCAGGGGTGCGGTGAAGTGAGGAGCTCCAAAGTCAAGAAGCTCTCGCTCGCGCAACGGCTGAAGCAGGCCCTGGCGCAGTGCCGCAAGCGCTACAAGCACTCCGAGTCCAAGCGCGTGAAGTGCGAACGCCAAGCGCACGCGCGCTACACGAGTCTCGCCCTCGCCGCGTGCCGTAAGCAGGACAAGCACGCTAAGAAGCAGCGCGTGGCGTGCGAAAGCCTTGCGCGGCGGCGCTATGGCGCCCATGCGGCTTCGCGTGCCGCTGGCAAGACGGCTCGCCGTCATGGTTGACATGAGCGGTGGTGGTCCTATCGCGCGTGTGCGCACGGGTGGTCTGCTCGCGGCGGTGGTGGCGATCCTCGCTGTGATCGCTGTCGTGCTCGCCGGTTGCGGTGGCTCTACGGAAAGCCTCGCCTCCAAACCGGCCGCCGAGATCCTCGCCGCGAGCCAGATCGCTGCGCGCGAGGCGAGCGCGGTGCACGTCAAGAGTCAGTACTACGCCATCGCGATCAGCGTGAAGAGCAAAGCGAAGGGCAAGCCCGAGACCAAGCTCGTGCCCGTTAGTACGATCGAACTGCAGTTGACCGGTGGTGATGGTGGTCGCGCGCGGCTCGTGCGTCTCCGCAGCGAAAGCGAAACGATCAGGGTCGGGAACACCCTCTACGTCAAGGGCAGCCCCGCCCTGTACAGGAGCCTGGCGCGACGCACGGGCGCGCACGTGGCCCGCGGCAGATGGCTGAAGGCGCCCGTCAACGGAACCGAGTTGCGTGAGTTCGCCTTCTTCACCGAATCGGGCGGGGAGCTCGCCCTGCTGTTGCGAAACCCCACCCTCTCGCTCACGAAGGGCAAGATCACCACGATCAAAGGACAGAAAGCGATCGAACTGAAGATGAAGGGCAAGCTCTACACCGGCGCGATCTACATCGCCGCGACCGGCAAGCCCTACCCGATCGAGATCGTAAAACACGGCCAAGAGACCGGTCAGACCACCTTCACCGGCTGGAACCAGCCAGTCACGCTGAACCCGCCCGCCAACGCGGTCGAACTGAGCCCTCTCAAACACAAAGGGCGCTGAGCGGATGCGTGATTGTCTGAAAGCTCGAGCGCCGGCCCAGGAAGGGCGGCGCCCGGGGATGCCTCGGCTCGGATTCCCTCTCCGTATAAAGCCGAGGACACCCGCAGCACGGGGCGTGGTCCCTTTCCCCTCGAAGGGGCCACGCCCCAGCCGAATCAACCGGTAACGGGGCATTTTATGAGATGAGAACCGATGTGGAGTCGGTTGACGTTGCGCGGGCCAGGGTGGTGGGACGGTTGCGTTCGCGCCGGAGCGAGCTCGTGCAGGCGATTTTTGTGCGGGTGCGTGGTGATGCGTTCGATCGGGCTGGAGCTCAGGACGCGGAGTACGTGGCGGGGTTACGGGGGGCGGTGGTTGCAGCGGTGGATTATGGCTTGGAGGGGATAGAGCGTGGGGAGGAGTGGGTTGGGCCGGTTCCGGTGGTGGCGGTCGTGCAGGCGCGTCGCGCGGCGCGTGTGGGTGTGAGCTTGGATACGGTGCTGCGGCGGTATGTCGCTGGGGATGCGCTGCTTGAGGGTTTTGTGATGGAGGAGGCCGAGCGGGGTGAGCATCCGTATGAGCTGGGCGTGTTGCCGGGGGTGTTGCGGGCGCAGGCTGTGGTGCTCGATCGTTTGTTGGGCGCGGTCACGGGCGGGTATCGGGATGAGCTTGCGCGGGTGGGGTGCTCGCCGCAGCGGCGGCGGGTAGAGCAGGTACGGGCGCTGCTTGCCGGTGAGTCGCTCGACGGCGGGGCCGAGCTGGGTTATGAGCTGGAGGGGTGGCACGTGGGTGTGATCGCCGTCGGTGCGGGCGCGGCGCGGGCCGTGCGGGAGCTGGGAGCGGATCGCCGGTTGTTGAGCGTGGAGCAGGGGCGGGAGAGCGTGTGGGCGTGGCTCGGCGGACGGGAGCGGCGGGCGTTTGGAGCTCTCGAGCGGGTGCTCGCGGGGACGGTGTCGGCAGAGGGGATGGGCGTGGGTGAGCTCGTGGGCGATGGTGTGGTGTTCGCCCTCGGCGAGCCGGCGCGGGGCCTTGAGGGCTGGCGGTTGACCCATCGGCAGGCCCAGGCGGCGCTCATGGTCGCGCTGCGCCGGCCCCGGGGGTGCACGCGCTACGCCGATGTCGCGCTGCTGGCGAGCGCGCTGAAAGACGAGATGCTGGCCAGGGCGCTGGTCGAGGTGTATCTCGCGCCGCTTCAGGATGCTCGCGGCAACGGCGGCGCGGTGTTGCGGGCAACGCTGCGCGCCTATCTGGCGGTGGAGTGCAACGTCTCTTCGGCCGCCGCCAAGCTGAACGTCGCGCGCAGCACTGTCGCAAACCGTTTGCGCACGATCGAAGAGCGACTGGGTCGCACCCTGCATCCCTGCCCGCCCGAGCTCGAGGTCGCGCTGCTACTGGACGAGCTCGCCGCAGTGGGCGGACCTCCTGAGATTCCGATTATTCGGTGAAATTGTCGCGTGGATGGTCGTGGGCGGCCAATAGCGACGTGTCACCGTTGCAACATGTACAAGTTCGCGACGTGAACCTGGTCATATTGGCGTAGCGCGGCCGGTCGGGAGGGGGTATGAATCGCCCAGGTAGCGTCAAAGCGAGGAGGAGCAGCAGATGAGGCATGTATGGCCGGGACTGCAACGATGCGGTAGAACGGTTGCCCGTTCCCGCATCGGGAATGCCTGCTGTGTGGTTCTTCTCGCTGCGACGCTTGGCGGCGCCCTTGCGCAGGCCGCGAGCGGGCAGGAGCCTTCCACCGAAGGTGTAAAATACGCGGCCAACTCACGGGAGGCACCAGCCACGGAACCGTGGACTCCCTGTCCGCCGGCGACAAAGGAACACGCCGAGTGCGAACTCATCGTGGTGCCGGATCCCTCGGCGGTACCGGGACTCGAATATCAGGGCACCGGCAGAGAAGAAGGACTCGATCCCAAAGACCTCCGGGAAGCCTATGACCTTCCCTCGACAGGGGGGAAAGAAAGCACGATCGCGGTCGTCGATGGTCCCTCCGATCCTGACGCTGAATCCGATCTTGCCGTCTATCGCAAAGAATATGGCCTACCCGAATGCACCAAAGAAAACGGCTGCTTCAGGCAGGTCAACGAACACGGCGAACCCAGCAACCCCACATCAGCGGGAGAATCGGTTGGCGAGATATCGCTCGACCTGGACATGGTTTCAGCCGCCTGTCAAGAATGCCATATCGTGCTCATCGAAGCGAGCAACGGACAGCTCGGCAAACTGGAAGCCCAGAAGACGGCCGTCAAACTGGGTGCGACCGCCGTCACCAACAGCTGGAACTTTGGCTTCGAGGCGCACAATCCCGCAGATGCGGCTTACTGCGAAAGCGCAGAAAAACGGTACTGCGTAAGCCAGAAAGAAGAGGAAGAAGACGATCCATACTTCGACCAGCCCGGGACGGCGATCTTCTTCGCGGGTGGCGACTACGGATACGCGGTCCGCTATCCCGCGGTATCGCAGTATGTAATCTCCGTCGGCGGTACCGCGCTCAGAAAAGAACCGGGAAGTCCTCGCGGGTGGGCCGAGGAAGTGTGGTCCAATCCCGAAGATGCCGTAGACACAAAGGGACGCGGCACAGGCAGCGGCTGCAGCGTCTACGAGCCCAAGCCGAAGTGGGAGGACGATACAGCGTGCGGAAAGCGGATACAGAACGATGTGGCAGCGGATGCCGCCGGGAAAAAGTCACCGGTCTCTGTGTATGACTCCTCCGATGGAGGCTGGCTGGATACCGGCGGCACGAGCGCATCCTCTCCGTTCGTGGCGGGTGTTTGGGGCCTGTCGTCCAGCAGCGTGAGGTCGCTCGGTGCGGAAGCGTTTTGGCTGGCCGCTGGGGACAAATCGCTTTTCGATGTGACGGAAGGAAGCAACGGCACGTGTACCCCGCCGGAAGAAGACGCGTACTGGTGTATCGCGGGGATCGGCGTCGACGGTCCCTTCGGCTTCAACGGTCCTACCGGCAACGGCACGCCCGACGGCCCGCTCGAGGTCAGTCCCGCGCCGTCTGCATGGACTGGACCGGCGACGAGTGTGATATGGAGCGAAGCTTCGCTGCATGGCATCGTGAATCCGCGGGGCTCGGAAACAACCTACCAGTTCGAATACGGGACGAGCACCGCGTACGGGACGGACGTGCCGGCGGCCGGTGCGAGCGCGGGGTCGGGCACGCGCGACGTCGAAGAGAGCGAGGCCGTCACCGGTCTTTCGCCGGGCACGGTGTATCACTTCCGGCTCGTCGCGCGCAACAGCGATGGGGAAACTACCTACGGGGCGGATCGCACGTTTCAGACTGGCTGGTGGGTGGCGTCGACCCCCGGCCTCGGAGAAGTGAAGAAGAGCGATCTGCGCAGCGTCTCGTGCGTGTCCTCGACGGCCTGTGTTGCGGTCGGGGAATACGAGAATCTGTTTGGTGTGACGGGTACGGCGGCTGAGCAGTGGAACGGAACGCAGTGGCGGGTGTTGGCGACGCCCGCCGTGGCAGGCGCGAAGGAAAGCTATCTGTTGGGTGTTTCCTGCACCTCGTCGAGCGCCTGTGTCGCGACGGGCGCCGCCGTGAACGCCGAAGGCGCCAAGGAAGCACTCGCCGAGAGCTGGAACGGCAGCACGTGGACGATCCAGAAAACCGCGGCCATCAAAGAATCCAAGGGCAGCGTGCTGCGTTCGGTGTCCTGTTCGGCGGCGAGCGCCTGTGAGGCCGTCGGTGAATACGAGACCGGCACGGGCGCGTGGCTGGCCCTCGCGGAGAGCTGGAACGGCACCAGCTGGAAACTGGGGTCCCCGGTGATCACCGGCGCCGTGACGAGCACTCTGCGCGGCGTCGCGTGCGAATCCTCTAAATGGTGCACCGCCGTGGGCTTCTACCAGAACAGCGCTGGCCACGATGTGCCCCTGGGGACGCTCTGGAATGGCAGCGCATGGAGCCAGCAGAAAGTCGAATACCCCGCTGAAGCCAAGAACGGTTTCCTGACCGGCGTCACGTGCAGCCTGAGCTGCGTGGCGGTGGGATCGTACGAAAGCAACACCGGAGCTCAGGTCGCGCTCGGCGGGATCTTGTACATCGGCGAATGGGACCTGGTGAGCGCCCCCAGTCCAAGCGAAGCGAGCAAGAGCGAGTTCCAAAGCGTGTCGTGCACCGTGTTCACGGAATGCGTGGCGACCGGTTCTTACGAACGCGGTTCGGGCGGTCCCCAGGCCCTCGTCGAGCGGTGGAGCGGCACGGAGTGGGAAGTGCGCTCGGCTCCCGGCATCACTGGCGCGAGGAGAAGCGAACTGCAAACAGTGTCGTGTAGCTCATCGTGGTGCGATGCTGCCGGAAGCTATGAAGGCGCCGAAGGTGGGCCGCAGGCACTCGTTGAGAGCGGCAGCAGCCTCGAATGGCACGTTGCGAGCACGGCTGATCTTGGGGAAGTGAAGAAGAGCGACCTGCAGAAGACGTCGTGCTCGTTGGCGAGCGCGTGCGTCGCTGTCGGCGAATATGAGAACGCGGAAGGCATCGTCGCCGCCTTGAGCGAGAGTTGGAACGGCGCGCAGTGGCAGGTGTTGACGACCCCCCATCCGGCCGGGGCGAGGGAAAGCTATCTGCAGGGCGCGTCGTGCTCCTCGCCGAGCGCGTGCAGCGCGGCGGGCGGTTCTGTCGATAGCGAAGGCAAGCTGGAAGCTCTGGTGGAGAGCTTCAATGGCACGCAGTGGGAAATCGTGAAAGCGGCCGCAGCTCCCGAAGGCGCGAAGTCGAGCGTGTTGCGCGCGGTCTCTTGCGCGTCCGCCACGGCGTGTGAGGCGGTCGGGGAATATGAGAGCGAAGGCGGTGTCGAGCTCGCGTTGGCGGAGAGCTGGAACGGCACAAAATGGACACTCGCGACGATGCCGGCGATCTCCGGGGCCAAGGAAAGCTTCCTGCGCGGAGTGTCGTGCACGTCCTCGACGGCGTGTATTGCCGACGGGTCTTACACAAACAGCGAAGGCAGGGATCTGACGCTGGGGGAGAGCTGGAACGGCACAAAATGGACGGTCCAGTCCACGCCCGATCCCACCGGGTCGCAGAACAGCTTCCTCAGTGGCGTGTCGTGCTCCTCCTCGACGTCGTGTATCGCGACGGGGTCCTACGACAACGGCGAAGGCACCGAGGTCACGCTCGCGGAGAGCTGGAACGGCACCGAATGGCACGTCCAGTCAACGCCGAATCCCGAACGAGCGAAGAAGAGCCTGCTGGACGGGATCTCCTGCTCGTCCTCCTCGGGATGCACCGCCGTGGGGTCTTATGAAAACAGCTCCGGCACGCTCCTCACGCTCGCCGAGCACTGGAGCGGCAGGGAATGGGAAGTCCAGTCGACGGAAGATCCCGGCGGCGCCTCCTCCAGCGAACTGCAGGGAGTGTCGTGTACGTCCGCGGCGGCGTGCATGGCGGTCGGCGGCGAGGAGAACAGCGAAGGCATCCCGGCCACCCTGGCGGAGGCGTTCTCGTGAGAGGTCCGCAGCGAACTCTCTAAGTGGGGATGAGAGCCATATCGAAAACGTCATACCTCGCCCACCCGCCGGGCCGCGGTCACTGCGAGCCCTATCGCCGCCCGCTGCGGGCTCGGCCCCCTCTCGACACGGCTTTGTGACCTCAGCGGGCCCGGTTGAGGTCCGGCCGGGCGAGGACCGCCGCTCCGGGACGATGACGGATTCGCGCCAGGTTTTCACGGGCTTTTGGCGATCCGGGGCGCGTGCGGTGGAGAGTTTCGTCGCGGTCGCGGCCTAGTTTGCTCGGTCCATCCCCGAGCGAAGGAGGAGCATTATGTCCGCTGGATTTCCAGCTCGGCCATCGCGAACATGATCGTGAGCCCGAACTTCCCGAACGGCGTCGTCGGGTCGATCCTCTCCGCCGCGCTGGCGAACACGCCGCCCGCGTCCAGGATCTTGCGCACCACCTGGCCCGCGTCGGCGGCGCTGCGCGCGAAGCGATCCAGCTTCGCGACGACCAGTCCGCCCGTCTCTTTGCGCAGGACGCGGTCGTATGCCTGCTGGAACGCCGGTCGAGCGATCGTCCCGCCCGATTGGTCCAGGTCGGTATGCCACTCGATAACCTGAGCCTCCATCAGGCGAGCCCAGGTCTCGATCTGCTCTCGCTGAACCTCCGGGGAGATGAAGCTCTCTCCGATCCGGCCACCGACCCTGCCGACACGGATATAGCCATCGAGCCGCAACACCACCATGACCTCCTGTAGCCCTGATAGCGACATAACAGTGATGAAGTTCGGCGGCACGTCCGTCGCCGACGCCCAGCGCATCGTGCGCGCCGCGCGGCGCATCGTCGACAAGCGCGATTCCGGCTGCCGTGTCGTCGCGGTGCTGTCCGCGCGCGGGTCCACGACCGACGAGCTGATCGCGATGGCCGCGGAGGTCTCCCGGGAGCCGGACCCGCGCGAGATGGACATGCTGCTGTCCACCGGCGAGCGCATCTCGTGCGCGCTGTGCGCGATGGCGATCAACGACCTCGGTCACCGCGCGATCTCGCTGACGGGCTCCCAGGCGGGGATCGTCACCGACTCCTCGCACACTCGCGCGCGCATAATCGACGTGCGCGCCGAGCGCATCCTGGCCGCCCTGGACGAGGATCGGATCGTGCTCGTCGCCGGGTTTCAGGGCGTTTCGACCGACTCCAGCGAGGTCACCACGCTGGGACGCGGGGGCTCGGACACGACCGCGGTGGCGCTCGCGGCGGCGGTCGGCGCGGAGGTGTGCGAGATCTACACCGACGTCCCGGGCGTGTTCAGCGCCGACCCGCGCATCGTCGCCGACGCGCGCCTCTTGGGAGTCGTGTCCTTCGAGGAGATGCTCGAGATGGCCGCCTCGGGCGCGGGCGTGCTGCAGCTGCGCGCGGTCGAGTACGCGCGCAACCACGGCGTGCGCATTCATTGCCGCTCCTCGTTCGACGACTGTCCCGGTACCGTGGTTGTGTCGGAAGGAGAGAACATGGACCATGCAGAGAAGCCGCTTATCACCGCCGTCACCCACTCGACGTCCGAGGCGCGGATCACGCTCGTGGGCGTGCCCGACGAGCCGGGCGCCGCCGCGCGCATCTTCGAAGCGCTGGCCCAAGCGGGTGTGGACGTGGACATGATCGACCAGAACGTCCCCACCTCCACGGGCGGTCTCGCCGAGATCTCGTTCACGGTTGCCCGTGAGCACCTGCGTGACGGGCGTGCTGCCCTGGAGCCTCTCGCGGACGAGGCCTACGCGGAGCTGATCGCCCAGGAGGACATGGGCAAGGTCTCGATCGTCGGCGCCGGCATGCGCTCGCACCCCGGTGTCGCGGCGAAGGTGTTCGCCGTGCTCGCGCGCGAGGGCGTCAACATCGAGATGATCTCGACCTCGCCGATCAAGATCTCCTGCGTCATCCCCCGCGACCGCGTCGAGTCGGTCGTGCGCGCGCTGCACTCCGCGTTCGAGCTGTCCGGTCCGGACACGATCGTGCCCGAGCAGCCGTTCGCGGCGGGCGGGACGCTGTAGGCTCGGATGCGATCCCGTCTGCGCCGAGCACGCGAGCCCGCCCCGCGCGCCACCCGCTCCGCGTCGCCGGCGCGATCCCGTCCCACATCCCGCGCCTCCGCCGCTACTTAAATCGCCAACCGGGTATATAGCTGGTATGCCCCCCTATCTTCGCATCCTCCCACGAGGCGCCCGCCCTGAGCCGCGCCCGCTCGCCGTCCTGCTCGCGCTGACCGCGAGCGCGCTGCTGTTGGCGCTGCTGCTGCCTGCCCCGGGCGCACTGGCCGCCACGACACCATCCGCGCCCAAAGTCGCCACCTCGAGCGCCTCGAACGCGACGTACTCCACGGTGATCGTCTACGGCTATGTAAATCCGCACGGGCTGGCCACCGGTTACGTGTTCCAGTACGGCACCACCAGCGGCTACGGCGAGCAGACGCCGCTTGCGGCCGCCGGCAACGGGACGAGCACGATCAAGCTGAGCCAGACGATCGCGGGCCTGCAGCCGGGAACGACCTATCACTACCGGATCGTGGCGGTCAACTCGGCGGGCACGGCCGACGGCGGGGACCACAAGTTCAAAACGGCCAAGATCCCGCTGTCCCTGCAGATCGCGGGCGTGCCCAATCCGGTCGTGTTCGGCGATCCGTTCGTCGTCGAGGGCAACCTGTCGGGGACCGGCGCCGCCAACCGCGAGGTGATGCTGGAATCCAACCCGTTTCCCTACCTCGCCGGGTTTCACGCCGTCGGCAACCCCGAGGTCACGAGCAGCACCGGCGGGTTCTCGTTCCCGTACCTGGGGCTGCTCGAAAACGCCCAGCTGCGGGTGCTCACCCTCGGCGGCACGCTCGTGACGAGTCCGGTAGTGCTCGAGAGCGTCGCCGGTGCGCGTGAGCTTTCACGCGGCCCGCACGCGCCGGCGCGGGTACGCGCGCCTGTACGGGACGGTCGCCCCGGCGGAGGTTGGCGCGCTCGTCGGCTTTCAGCTGCTGCACCCGGGAGGCAATTCGATCAACGAGGGCGGCACCGTCGTCAAAGCCGGCACGTCGGACGTGTCTCAGTTCAGCCGCATCGTGCGCATCCGCCACCCCGGTGTCTACCGGGCGCTCATCAAGATCTCAGACGGCGCCCACGTCTACAACTACAGCCCGCCGATCCTTGTGCGCTGACGCGCTCTGGGGGAGGGCGGGCTCGCCAAACATCCCTCCCGCCGATCGGAGATCGACGGGATCTCCGATCGGCCAGCAGGGTTCCAGCGTCGGGCCGGCAAAGCCGGCCCTTGTGGCAAGGGTCTAAGCGTTCTCGTCGAGTGAGTTCTGTAGTGCCTCCAGAACCCTGACGACACGCAGGCCGCTGTGCCCGTCCGAGCGCGGCGCGGCGCCGGTGCGGACACAGTCGATGAAGTGCTCGCACTCGACTCGCAGCGGCTCGACGTTGGGGATCTGGGGGGAGAAGATCTCCCCCGAGCGGGCGATGTACTCGCCCCAAGAGCGGGTGTCCTGGTCGAAGCCCTTGTCGTAGACGGTCAGCTTGCCCTCGATCTGCATGTCGTCGAACGTGGCCATGCGCCGCTCGCCGACGACGGTCAGGCGACGCTCCTTGTGGGGGTCCAGCCAGGAAAGGTGCAGATGGGCGACGATCCCCGAGGGAAAGCGCAGGTAGCAGAAGACGACGTCCTCGACGCCCGCGCGCACGTAGGAGCGCCCGTGCGCGACGCACTCCTCGGGCTGTTCGCCGATCAGGTGCAGGATCACCGACACGTCGTGCGCCCCCAGGCTCCACAGCGCGTTCTCGTCGGCGCGCAGCTTGCCGAGGTTCAACCGGTCGCCGTACACGTAGTACAGCTCCCCGAGCTCCCCCCCGTCGAGCAGCGCCTTGAGGCGGTCCACGGCCGGGTGGTACTCGAGCAGGTGCCCAACCATCAGTGTCCTGCCGGCGCGCTCGGCCGCGTCCACGGCCTGCTGCGCGTCGGCGACGCTCGTCGCCAGCGGCTTCTCCACGAAGCAGTGCTTGCCCGCCAGCGCTACCCGCACGGCCAGCTCTGCGTGCGTCGGCACGGGCGTGGCCAGCACGACCGCGTCGAGCTCGGAGTCATCCAGCAGCTCCTGCGGGTCTGCTGTCGTGCGCGCGCTCGGGTGCGCCCCGGCCACGCGCTTGCGGGCGGGCTGCGAGGCGTCGCACAGCCACGTCAGCTCGCAGCCTGAGATCGAGGCGAGATTGCGCGCGAGGTTCGGCCCCCAGTAGCCGAGTCCCACGACTCCCACCCTGACGGGCGTCTCCGCGGGGCTCATGGCGCCCCGATCGAGGTAGGGGTGCACGCCCGGTCGTGCGTCGATCCGGGCGTCACGACCGTCGCGCCGATCATCGCTGTGCGCTCCGGCTCTGCTCGAGGCCCCCGATCGCCGCGACGCAGCGCTCTGCGGCGTGCCCATCCCCGTACAGAGCCGGCCTCTCGGCGGGCCGTGTGCGCGCGAGCGCCGCGAGCGCGGCGTCCGCGTCGAGGTCCACGAGCGTGTTCCAGCCGGCTCGCACGGTCTCGACCCACTCGGTGTTCGCGCGCAGCGTGACGCAGGGCACCCCGGCAAGATACGCCTCCTTCTGGATGCCCCCGGAGTCGGTCACGACCGCCCGCGCCTGGCACAGCAGCGCGCTCAGCTCGGCGTATCCGAGCGGCTCGGTCAGTGTCATGCCCGGCGTGTCCGCCAGCTCCGCCAGCATGCCGGCGTCGCGCAGTCGCGCGCGCGTGCGCGGGTGCACTCCGAACACGACCGGCCCCGGCAGCGCCCGCAGCAGCTTCACCAGCATGCTCAGTCGCGCGGGGTCGTCGACGTTGCCGGCGCGGTGGGCCGTGCACAGCAGGTACTCGCCGGGCGTGACTTTGAACTTCGCGAGCGTCTGGGTGTCGGCGCGCGCGCCAGGCAGGCGGCGCAGCGCGACGTCGACCATCACGTCGCCCACGACCTCGATCCGGCCGGCGACCGACTCCGCCCGCAGGTTGGCCGCCGCCGTGTCCGACGCGCACAGCAGCAGCTCCGAGAGATGGTCGGTCAGCACACGGTTGAGCTCCTCTGGCATCGCGCGGTCATGCGAGCGCATTCCCGCCTCGACGTGTATGACCGGTATGTGCGCCTGTGCCGCGGCCAGACCGCCCGCGAGCGTGGAGTTGGTGTCGCCGTACACGAGCACCGCGTCCGGTTTCACCTCTCCGAGCAGCGGCTCGAGCGCCGTGAGCATGCGCGCCGTCTGCGACGTGTTCGACCCGCCGCCGATCCCCAGCTGACGGTCGGGATCGGCCAGGCCGAGCTCGGCGAAGAACACGGCCGACAGCGCGTCGTCGTAGTGCTGGCCGGTGTGCACCAGGACCTCCTCGTGCTGAGCTCGCAGCGGCCCCGACACGGCCGCGGCCTTGATGAACTGCGGCCGGTTGCCGACGACGGTGAGGATCTTCACGGACCCGATCTCCTATTGGGTTGGCTATGCCGTATACGGCATAGCCCCGAGCCACACATGTGTGGCTCGGCCGCCGGCGCATGCGCCGGCGGTGACGAGCCGCATGCGGCTCGTCCTGGGACCTCGCATGCGAGGTCCCACCGGCCGGCGCATGCGCCGGCCGGCACCTCTACGCTGCTGCGCCCACGACTGAGGTGGACCAATCGATCACCGAGGTCGGCCGCACGACATGGCGCTGCAAACCCAGCTCCTTCGGCTCCAGCCCGAGCGCGAGGCCGACCAGCTGGGGCAGGTGCAGGACCGGCATCTTCAGCTCCCGCCCGACCGTGCTTTCGGCCGCGGGCTGCTGCAGGTCGAGGTTCAGGTGACACAGCGGGCATGGCGTCACCAGGCAGTCGGCATCCGCGTCCACGGCGTCGCCGAGGTGGCGGCCGGCCTGCGTCAGCGAGGCTTGCTTGTTCATGGTGATGATCGGAAAGCCGCAGCACTTGCGCATGCCGGCGTACTCGATCACGGTGCCTCCGAGCGCATCGATCAGGCGCTCCAGGTAGTGGTCGCGCGGGTGCTCTGCGTCGATGCCCAGCCGCGCGCGCGGGCGCACGATGTAACAGCCGTAGAACGGCCCCACCTTGAGGTTCTCAAGCGGGCGGCGCACTTTCGAGCGCAGCTCGTCGAGACCGATCTCCTCGACCAGCAGCCACAGGAAGTTCTTGTTTGTCAAGGGCCCGCCCGGATCCTTTTCATAGGTGAGGCCCTCGGGAGCGAGCGTCTGGTTGACGTGCGCGCGGTACTCCGCGCTCGAGTCCAGCCGCTCCTGGCACTCGCTCTGCGCGCCCTGGCAGGTCGAGCAGATGTTCATCATCAGCTCCGCCCCGTCGACCTGCTGGGCGAGTGCGAACGTGCGCGCGTTGAGCGTGTCCGCCAGCTCCTGGTTGTGCTCGGCGATCACGCCGGCCCCGCAGCAGCTGGCGCGGTCGAGCTCGACCAGCTCGATATCGAGCAGCGGCGCCACCTTGGCCATCGAGCCGTGCAGCTCGGGGGTGAAGCCGCGGCTGACGCAGCCGGGCCAGTAGGCGACCTTCATGCTCCCGCCTGCCTCCTCTTCGTCGGAGCCGGTCACGTACAGGTTCAGCTCATAGCGCTCGGGCTTGCCGTCGATCTGCTCGAAATACTTCTTCACCTGCTTGGGCGCCTTGTGCTGGTGCAGCAGGATCTTGGGCAGCGTCATCTTGCCGCGCAACAGCCCGCGGATCGCGGTGGGCAGCCCGGCGATCAGCTCGGGCACGGCCCGCGGGTGGAACTTCCCGCCGAAGGAGTCGGCCAGCAGGTCGGACTCGTGCAGCAGGCCGTTGCGGTGGATGTTGTTCACGAACGCGTGCTCGTGGCGGTAGCCGTTGTTCTGGTCGACGATGTGCTCGTCCGAGCCGGCTATCCGCCGCAGGCGCATGATCTGGCCCATCGGGTTGACGTCCTTGGGGCAGGCCTCGACGCACTTGAAGCAGTGCGTGCAGTCGTAGATCCCCTGCGGGTCTTCGGCCAAGTCGCGCAGGCGCACATCCCGCTGGGCATCGCGCGGGTCTCCCACGAAGCGGTAGGCCTTGGCCAGCGCGGCCGGGCCGATGAACCCCGGGTCGACCTCCATCGCCAAACAGTCCGACACGCACGCCCCGCACTGGATGCAGGCCATCGACTGGGTCACGTCGACCATCGCCTCTTTCGGGACGATGTACTCGCGCTCGGGCACCGGCTGGGAGGCGATCAGCCACGGCGTGACCCGCTGGACCTTCTTCCAATGGACCGCGTCCATGTCCACGATCAGGTCCTTGATCACCGGCATGTTGCCCATCGGCTCGATCTCGATCGTGCCGTCGCTCGAGCCCGCGCGCGCGTGATCCAGATGGGTGTGGCAGGCCAGGCCCGGTTCGCCGTTGATACGCACCCCGCACGAGCCGCAGATCGCCGCCCGGCACGAGCAGCGGATGCCGATCGAGCCGTCGAACCGCGCTTTCGCCTGCAGGATTCCCTCGAGCACCGAACGGTGGGGCTCCAGCTCGATCGTGTGCTCGTCCCAGTAGGGCGCCTCGCCGGACTCGGGGTCGTAGCGGCGCATGCGCAGCGTGAACGTCTCCGGCGGGTGGTGGGTCTCGGCCATCGCTAGTACTTCCTCTCCTCGGGCTGCCACCGGGTGATCGTGACCGGCGAGTAGCTCACCTGCGGTCCGTCGCCGTTCAGTGAGATATCGATGTGCTTGAGCCACTGCTCGTCGTTGCGCTCGGGATAGTCGGTCCGGAACTGCGCCCCGCGCGACTCCGTGCGCTCGATCGCAGCAACGACGGTCGCCTCGGCGCAGTCGAGCATGTAGCCGAGCTCGATCGCGCCGAGCACATCCTGGTTGAACACGGTCCCGCGATCGTCCACGTACGCGCTCTGCGCCTGCTCTTGCAGACGCCCCACGACCTCGTGCGCCGTCTGCAACCCCTCCGCGTCGCGGTAGACGGCGACGTGCTGGTTCATCGTGGCGCCGAGCTCCTGCTTGATCTCCGACACGCGTCGCGGGGTGGCGTGGGTGGGTCCCCCATTCTTATCGCGCGCGAGGATCGCCTCGATCATCGCTGCGTCCTTGTGCAGCTGCTCTTCCGCAGCGTTCGGCATCGTCATCGTCTGCGCGCGCCTGGCCGCGTGCTCGCCCGCGCGCCGTCCGAAGATCAGCGTGTCCAGCAGCGAGTTCGCCCCCAGGCGGTTGCCACCGTGCACCGACACGCACGCCACCTCTCCAGCTGCATATAGCCCGTCGACCGAGGTGGCGCCGTTGACGTCGGTCTTGACGCCGCCCATGATGTAGTGCTGACCGGGCCGGATCATGATCGGTTCGCGCGTGATGTCCACACCCGCGAAGTCTTTGCCGATGTTCACGATCTCGCGCAGCGCCTCCAGCGTGCGCTTGCGCGGCACGGTCGTGATGTCCAGCCAGATGCCCGAACCGTCGGCGCCGACGCCGCGCCCCTCGAGGATCTCGGTCTGCTCGGCGCGCGAGACGACGTCGCGCGAGGCCAGCTCCATCTTGTTGGGCGCGTATTTCTCCATGAACCGCTCGCCCTCCGAATTGAGCAGCACGGCGCCCTCGCCGCGCGCGCCCTCCGTTATCAGCAGGCCGTTCTCGACGAGCGTCGTCGGGTGGTACTGGACCATCTCCATGTCCATCAGTGGCGCGCCGACCCGGTAGGCCTGCGCGATGCCGTCCCCGGTCACGATCAGCGCGTTGGTCGTCGGGCTGTACACCTGGCCCGCTCCGCCGCAGGCGAGGATCACGTTCTTGGCATGAAAAGTCTCTATCTGCCCCGAGCGCACGTCGCGCGCCACCACGCCGGCGCAGCGTCCGTCCTCGTCCTGGACGAGCGAGGTCGTAAACCACTCCTCGTAGCGCTCGACGGTCTCGTGGTGGCGCATCAGCTGCTCATACAGCACGTGCAATATCGCTTGGCCGGTGATATCGGCGACGTAGGCGGTGCGCTTCATCGAGGCGCCCCCGAACGCGCGCAAATCCAGCTCGCCGCGCTCGTTGCGGTGGAACGTGACGCCGATGTGCTCCAGGTGCATGACCTCGTGCGGGGCCTCGGAGCACATGATCTCGATCGCGTCCTGGTCGCCCAGGAAGTCCGAGCCCTTGACCGTGTCATAGGCGTGCGAGTGCCAGTCGTCGTCGAGGCTGATCGCCGCGTTGATCCCGCCCGCGGCGGCCACCGAGTGCGAGCGAACGGGGTGGACCTTGCTCATGATCGCCACGCTCGCGCCCTCCTGCGCGGCGGCCAGCGCCGCGCGCTGCCCGGCGAGACCGGCTCCGATTATCAGGACGTCATGTGCCGGCACGGGCCGGAACTCTATATACCGGTGGCCGGGCGCAGCGCTTTGCGCAGTGCGGCGACGGTCACGACGCCCCGCAGCACGCCCTGCTCGTCGACGGCGACCATCGCGCCGAGACGCCCCATGCCCTCGCTGCGCAGCAGCGATTCCACCGGCTGATCCTCGGCGATCCGCACCGGCATGTCCTCCTCGAGCACGTCAATCACTACCAGCGCCGGCCGGCCGGCGGCGATCTCCTCGTCCACGCGCTGCTCGCGCACGACTCCGAGGAAGTGGCGCGCCGGATCGACCACCGCGAACCACGGCCAGCGGTAGCGCAGGAAGAACTGCTCCTGGGCGTCGAGCAGGCTGAGCCCGGCGGGGATCGTCACCGGCTCGCGATCCATGATGTCGGCGACCGTGATGCTCGCGATGCGCTGCCCGAAGATCCCCTGCGCCACCGCGCCGTTGGCCGCCTGGTAGAGGATGAACGCGAGCACCATCGTGAACAGGCCAAACGATTCGCCGCGCCCAAGCCCGATCAGCCCGAACGCCCCCAGCGCGAGCGCCAGCCCCTGACCGGCGCGGCCCGTCCAGCGCGTGGCGCGGTTGCGGTCGCCGGTGCGCCACCAGATCAGGGCCTGGGCGATCTGGCCGCCGTCCAGCGGGAACGCTGGGATCAGGTTGAACACGAGCACGAACAGGTTGACGATCGCCACCCAGCTCAGCCACACCAGCGCCGGCGTCGCCTGCACGCTGCTGCCGCCGGTCGCCACTTCGGTGAAGTGTCCGCCCGGCGCCGCCAGCCCGGCGGCGAGAGCGCAGGCGACGATCACCGCGAGCGTCACCAGCGGGCCCGCGATCGCCACCTGCAGCTGCGATCCGGGCGTGCGCGGCAGCTCACGCATGCGCGTGAGCCCGCCGAACGCCCACAGGTCGATGCCCGCCACCGACAGGCCGTTGTGGCGCGCGACGAGCGCGTGCCCGAGCTCGTGCAGGATCACCGATACGAAGAACGACAGCACGACCGCCACGGCGACCAGATAGGCGGTCGTCTCCGTGCCGCCGAGTATTTCGTGGAAGCCCGGCGTGAACACGATCACGAACAAGAACAGCACGACGAACCAGCTGATGCCGGCGCCGATCCTGATGCCGAATACACGGGCCAGCTGGAAGTTCGTGCGCGGTACCATGACTCAATGGTAGGCGGCGGCGGGGCCGGGGCCGCCGCCGGCCGCTACACCTGCGGACGACCGCGGGCGATGATCGCCGGAAAGTCCGTGCCGGCCGGCAGCGTCCCGTACTCGAGACCTCCGTCGCCGGCCAGCCGCGCGGCGCAGAACGCGTCCGAGACCGCGCCGGGGGCGTGGCGCACGAGCAGCGAGCCCTGCAGGCACAGCGCCATGCTCTCCACCACGCGGCGCGCGCGCTGCTCGAGCGTGGCGGGATCGCCGGCGAACTGGGACTCCAGCTCCTTGACTCTGGCGTCCAGGCGCGGGTCGGCGCCCTGGGCCTGCTTGATCTCGGCCAGGAACACCTCGAGCGAGCGCGGCGTGCGCACCAGCGCGCGCAGCACATCAAGGCTCATGACGTTGCCCGAGCCCTCCCAGATCGAGGCCAGCGGCGCCTCGCGATACAGCCGCGGCATGCCCGACTCCTCGACGTAGCCCGCGCCGCCGAGGCACTCGAGCGCCTCGAACGCGTGGTTGGGGGCGCGCTTGCAGGCCCAGTACTTGCCGACGGCGGTCGCCAGGCGCTTGAACAGGTGCGCGTCTGAGAGCTCGTCGCTGCCTGCGCCGGCCTCTGCGCCCGCTTCGTCATACGCGCGCGCCAGGCGCATCGCGAGCGCTGTGGCCGCCTCGGCCTCCAGGCACAGGTCGGCGAGCACGTTTCTCATCAGCGGCTGGTCGATCAGCAGCTTGCCGAACGCCGAGCGGTGCGCGGCGTGATGGGTGGCCTGCACGACCCCCGCGCGCATGCCCGCGGCGGCGCCGATCACGCAGTCAAGGCGCGTGTGGCCGACCATCTCGATGATCGTCGGCACGCCCCGGCCCGGCTCGCCGACCATGCGCGCCCACGCTCCCTGCAGCTCGATCTCCGAGGAGGCGTTGGAGTGGTTGCCGAGCTTGTCCTTCAACCGCTGGATGTACATCGCGTTGCGCGTGCCGTCCGGGAGGATGCGCGGCATCAGAAAGCACGACAGCCCCTCGGCCTCGCCGCCCGCGGACTCGGCCTGGGCCAGCACGAGGAACAGGTCGGACATCGGCGCCGAGCAGAACCACTTGTGGCCGACAAGCTCGTACTCGCCCCCCGCGCCGCCGCCGTTCAGGGGCCGCGCGAGCGTGGTGTTGGCGCGCACGTCCGAGCCGCCCTGCTTCTCGGTCATCGCCATGCCTGCGATCGCACTGCCCTTCTGCGCCGCCGGGATCGAGCGCGGGTCATACGTCGTGGCGGTCACCAGCGGCTCCCACTCGTCCGCGAGCTCGGGCTGGGCGCGCAGCGCGGGCACCACCGCGAACGTCATCGTGATCGGGCAGGCGAACCCCGCCTCGGCCTGCATCGCGGTCATGTACATGGCCGCCCGCGCCACGTGCGTCGCGGGCTTGTCCTGCTCGCGCCAGGGCAGCGCGTGCAGCTCGTGCTCGACCCCGAGCTTCATCAGCTGGTGCCAGGCGGGATGGAACTCGACCTCGTCGATGCGATACCCGTAGCGGTCGTGGGTGTGCAGCACCGGCTTGTTCTCGTTCGCCAGCCGTCCCCACTCCTCCTGAGGCCCGCCCGCCTCGCCGATCAGCTCCCCCAGCTCGCTTGCGCGCTGCAGCGCCCAGGAGGCGCCCTCGCGCTCGGTGGCCTCAACCAGGGGGGTGTTGTCGGCGAACACGTTGCGCCCCTGCAGGGGCGGGACCTGGTTGAAGACCTCGTGCGTGCGCCACGGCGCGCCGGCGCCCTCCAACGAGCCTGTGGCCGTTCTCGGCATGGTGGCCATCACATGACAGGGTACTCCCCCGCGATAGCATCGCCCGCCCGGCGACAGTTCCCCTCCCTGCCCAAGGACCGAGACATGGCCTCCTCCTCCTCCTCAACCTCCACCACCAGCAGCATCATCACCATCACCAAGATTAAGGTGCACAACCCAGTAGTCGAGCTCGACGGCGACGAGATGACACGTGTCATCTGGTCGTTCATCCGCGAGCAGCTGATCCTGCCGTATCTGGACATCGACCTGCGTCGCTATGACCTCGGCATCGAGTCCCGCGACTTTACGCGCGATCGGATCACGGTCGAAGCGGCCGAGGCGATCAAGGAGCTCGGGGTCGGCGTCAAGTGCGCGACGATCACGCCCGACGAGGCGCGCGTGGAGGAGTTCGGTCTGAAGGAGATGTATAAATCGCCCAACGGCACGATCAGGAACATCCTTGGGGGGGTCATATTCCGCGAGCCGATCGTGATCTCCAACATCCCGCGTCTGGTGCCCGGCTGGCGCAAGCCGATCGTGATCGGCCGTCACGCGTTCGGCGATCAGTACCGCGCCACCGACATGGTCGTCCCGGGCGCGGGGGCGCTCACGCTCACCTATACACCCGCCGACGGGAGTGAGCCGATCGAGCTGGACGTGTACGACTTCCCCGGCGGCGGAGTGGCGATGGCGATGTACAACCTCGACGATTCGATCCGCGACTTCGCGCGCGCGTCGATGCGCTACGGCCTGGACCGTGGCTACCCGGTGTATCTGTCCACCAAGAACACGATCCTCAAGCGCTACGACGGACGCTTCAAGGACCTTTTCGCGGAGGTCTACGAGCAGGAGTTCAAGGCAGACTTCGAAGCGGCCGGGCTCACATACGAACACCGCCTTATCGACGACATGGTGGCGGCGGCCCTGAAGTGGGAAGGGGGGTACGTGTGGGCGTGCAAGAACTACGACGGGGACGTCCAATCCGACACGGTCGCCCAAGGGTTCGGCTCACTGGGATTGATGACAAGTGTGCTGATGAGCGCCGACGGCAAGACTGTCGAGGCGGAGGCCGCGCACGGTACTGTCACGCGCCACTATCGCTTGCACCAGCAGGACAAGCCGACGTCCACCAACCCGATCGCCTCGATCTTTGCCTGGACGCGCGGTCTGGCCGCGCGCGGGCGGATGGACGGCACGCCCGAGGTGAGCGAGTTCGCGCAGACGCTCGAGCGCGTGTGCATCGAGACCGTGGAAAGCGGGAAGATGACCAAGGACCTCGCGCTGCTCGTCGGTCCGGACCAGGAGTGGCAGACCACGCAGGAGTTCCTGGCCTCGATCGATGAGAGTCTGCAACGGTCGATGGCCACGTGAACCCGGCGAAAGATAAAGGCTTGATGCGGAGTATTAAAGTTTAGAGCGGGTACTACTATTGTTATACTCGACAAAAAATAGAACACTCATTCCCGCACCTCCTCTCGAACGGACCCGACCAACCGACCAAGGGAGCTGATCTTCAGTGAGCAAACCAGTACGAGTCACAGTCACCGGCGCCGCTGGGCAGATCGGATACAGCCTCGTGTTTCGCATCGCCTCCGGACAGCTGCTCGGCCCCGACCAGCCGGTCGATCTGCGGCTGCTGGAGATACCGCAGGCGATGGGCGCGCTCGAGGGAGTGGCCATGGAGCTGATCGACTGCGCGTTTCCGCTGCTGGCCGGTCTTGACCTGCACGACCATCCGGCGGACGCCTTCGACGGCGCGAACGTCGTCCTGCTCGTCGGTTCCAGGCCGCGTACGAAGGGCATGGAGCGCTCAGAGCTGCTCAGCGCAAACGGCGAGATATTCACGGCTCAGGGCAAGGCGCTGAATGCGGTCGCCGCCCCCGACGTGAAGGTGCTCGTCGTCGGCAACCCCGCCAACACCAACTGTCTGATCGCCATGAACAACGCGCCAGACATCCCCCGCGAGCGGTTCACGTCGATGATGCGACTCGACCACAACCGCGCGATCGCCCAGCTGGCCGCCAAGCTGGCGGTACCAGTCACCGACATCTCCGACATGGGCGTGTGGGGCAACCACTCGCCCACCATGTACCCCGACCTGTTTCACGTCCGGATCGGAGGTGAGATGGCCGCCGGGGTGGTTGACGACCAGGAATGGATCGAGAACCAGTTCCTTCCCGACGTCGGCAAACGCGGGGCTGCGATCATCGAGGCGCGCGGCGCCTCGTCCGCCGCGTCGGCGGCGAACGCGGCGATCGATCACGTCGGCGACTGGGTCGCCGGCACGGACGGGCGCTGGGTGTCGATGGGCGTTCCCTCCGACGGCTCCTACTCCATCCCCGAAGGACTGATCTGCGGGTTCCCGTGCACGTGCGCGGATGGCCAGTACACGATCGTGCAGGGCCTGGAGCTCGACGCATTCTCACGCGCCCGGATTGACGCCTCCGTCGCCGAGCTCATCGGCGAGCGCGACGCGGTCAAAGCTCTGGGTTTGATCTGAATCTAAAGAGCAAGAGGGGCGCGATCTTTTGATTGACCGCGCCCCTCTTTGACTCTGCGTGACCCGCCAAGGGCGACGAGGCTAGCCTTTTGGGTGCCAGCCGCGGCCCTGCTTTTTGATCTTGCCTTCCTGCTCGAGCCCGGGAAGCACGCGGTAGAGGTAGTTCTGCTTGATGCCCATCTTCGCCGCGAGCTCGGGAATGGTGATGCCGGGCTGTCCCTGCACGAACCTCAGCGCCTGCGCGGCGCGCGTGCCGCTGCCTTTGCGCCGTCCGGCACGACGACGCCCAGCCGCGGGGGCAGCCGCCGCTTTGGTGGCGCTGCTCGGCGGGCGTCCCACTTTTTTGGTTTTGGGCCTGCCCACTTTTTTGCGCCGTCCCGGGGGGCGACCCCGTTTTTTGGCGGGCGCGGCGACGGTGGCGGTTTTGCTGGCGGAGCCACGCGGGCGCCCGGGTCCACGGCGGCGTGCAGCGGCCGCGGCCGGGGCGGCGCTCGCTCCACCGATTCCGTCCAGCGCCGAGGCGGCGGCCACCAGACGGTTGTACTCCTCCACCGCCGGACCCAGCTCGTTCATCCGGGTGGTGATCTCTCGGCGCTTGTCATCAAGGAAGTCGGTCACGGTTTTATCCTCTTCACTAGTGTAAATGTGATCTAAGTCACTTCGATCTCCGGTCGCACCTTACACTATCAGCAGGCAGAAAACGCTGTGATTTGCGGGTGGGCAAATCTCATTCAAAATGAGCACTCAGCCGAGCGAGCGTGTGCGTGGCCTCTCGTTCGGGCATGCCTCCGACGAGCGTCCTGCTGAGGATGGCGCCGAGAGGGCCGAGCGGCGGATGAAACTCGTTGCGATAGTCAAAGCGCGTGCCGCCGCGCTCGGCCTCGAGCAGGTACTCGGTGTGCGCGCGCGAGCGTGCCGGTCCGCGACCTTCCCATACCGCGCGCGCGCACGGGCTGCACTCGACGAGAGTCCAGTGAACGTTGAGGCTGACACCGCGCAGATGGACGTGCTGGTCCATCCGGAAGCCCACGCGTGCAGGACCTGCGTCCACGCGACCCAGCCCGCGGTGGATCGTGACCCAATCGCCCAGCCTGCTCGGATCCATGACCAGCTTCCACACCTCCTCTACAGGCGCGTCGATGTGGACGGATGCCGTGACGAGACTCATCGTTTCACCGTGCCGTGGTCGCCTGGCCTGCTCACCGTCCCGCGATCACCGTGCCGCGAGCGGTTCGAACGATTCCCACTGGCGCAGCGAGCGCTCGACGGCCGCGTCGAAGGAGTGCAGATCGACGCCCAGCAGCTCGGCGGCGTGCAGGTGCGAGGAGCCGCTGGGACCGCCTGGTAGAAGGTCGCTCTGCAGGCTTCCCATCAGCGCGCCCACCAGCTCCGGGTCCTCGCCGGCGATCGCCGCGGCCAGGCGAGCGGTCAACGACGTGGCGTTCACACCAAGCCCGACGGCCGGACGCGCCAGCATCATCAAATCGGCGATGCGCCGGATCATCTCGCCGTAGCTGAGCAGATCGGGCCCGCCCACGTCCAGCGACTCGCCCTCGACGCTAGGTACGGTCGCCGCGGCGGCCAGCATGTCGACGATGTCGCGCGCGTCGATCGGCCGCGTGCGCTGCGTGCGCCAGGCGGGCAGTGCGAGCACGGGCATGCGCTCGAGCAGCCGCACGAGCAGGCGAAACGAGCGCGAGCGCGCCCCGATGACGATCGATGCACGCAAGGCGAGGGTGTCGGGGACGGCCTCGCGCAGGATGCGCTCGACCGCCTCGCGGCTGCGCAGATGGGGCGACAGAGCGCTGCTATCGCCCGAGTCCAGGCCCTCGGCCGGTCGCCCGCCCGGCCACCCGCCCCTCGGCTCGCGGGTGTGCTCGGCTTCGCGCTCCTCGACGTGTTCACCGGTGGCGAGCCAGCTTGTCGTGGGACCTCCGAGGTAAACGATCCGGCGCACCGCAGCCGCCGACGCGGCCGCGGCGAAGTGGGTCGCGGCGATGCGCTCGCGCTCGGGAAATGGAGTGGCTCGCCCGTCTGTGACGCTCGTGCCCGCCGGCGAGGACTCCATGGAGTGGATCAGGTAGTAGGCGACCTCGACGTCGCGCAGCGCCGGCGCGAGGCCGACGCCCGAGAGGATGTCGCCGGTGAGGATGTCCAGTTTGTGCGAAAACAAAGTGTCAGAGGAGATTCTCTGCAGATCGACCCGAGCAGGGTCGCGCGCGAGCGCGCGTACGGCATGCTCGTCGGACAGCAGTCGCGGGATGAGCTCCGACCCGGCGAAGCCGCTGGCGCCTGTCACGAGGATGCGCATGCCGTAGATGATGACGACTGGCCTCGTGAAGCCGCAAAGTGCGCCAAAAAGACAGAGATCGTCACGAGAAAGTGACTCCAAGGAGGCTATTCCGGGTAGAAGTCGGTTTTGTCTGCGATTTGCGGAATGGCCCCGAGCGGGCGTGTCGGACCGTGAGATGATGGCGCGATCCGTTGCAACCGACCGTCCGACCCGCTGGGGGGCAGTGTGCAGAGAAAGCAGGGCAAGCGAGCAGCGAAGCAGGTCAGTTGCGAGGACTGCTTCTTCCGGCGCAATCTGTTGTGCGCGCTAGATCTAGACGAGCCGTGCGCGACGTTTCGCCCGAACGAGGCCCAGCTGAAACCGCCGCAGCAGCTGCGGTTCGTGTTTCGTCAGGAGCGCCGCACGCGGGCGGCCTGGGCGTTTCCCTCGGCTCAGGAGCAGGCGGCGCTGCACCACACCTGAGAGAGCGCCGGTACAGCGGAGAGTCAGGAGGGCTGCTGCGCGCGTTCGGCGTGACGGGCGATCCAGTTGGCTCCGGGCGTGTCCGACGCGCCGTGAAGGATGATCGAGCAGAACACGACCAGCGCGATCAGGTCGAAGATGCGCGGACCCGAGGCGATGTTGCGGTCCAGCACGAGCAGGGCGAAGGTCATCGTGGCGACGCCCTTCGGTCCGAACCAGCCCATGAACAGGCGCGTGGGACGGTCGGTCTTGGTGCCGAGCAGCGCGACCCACACCGCGAGCGGGCGCGCGAGTCCGAACATGACGGCTACGAACACGATTGCTGGCAAGCCCTCGCGGGTGAGTGCGTGCAGCGTGAGCAGCGAGCCGAACACGAGGAAGATGCCGAGCTTGACGATCTCCACGAGCTCGTCGGCGCGGCGCTCGAAGTGCAGGCGCAGGTCCGGACGGCGGACACCGAGCACGATTGCGGCGACGAACACGGCAATAAAGCCGTTGCCTTCGGGGGAGAGCACGGTCAGGCCGTAGGTCGCAAACGCGACCCCGAGCGCGAACAGAGACTTTTGGTGAGACGGGATCGAGTGCTCCAGCGGACGGCGCTGGCCGCGGGGCATCAGCACCGAGGCCAGCCACCCGCAGCCGAGTCCGAAGAGAAAGCCCAGGCCGATGTCCTGGATGACGAAGCGCCACCACACGAAGTGTTCGGAACCGGCGGACAGCGCGGCCAGCAGGGCGAGCACGGCGGGCAGCGCGAGGCCGTCGTTGAGGCCCGACTCGAGGTTCAGCGAATGGCGGATCAGACGCGGCACGCGCGGGTTGGTGACGATGCTGGAGGTCAGCACCGGGTCGGTGGGCGAGAGCAGAGCCCCGATCAAGAAGGACTCGGTCCAGGAGAATCCGATCAACGCATGTGCGGCGGCGGCGGCGATGACCGCTGTGATTGGCATCGCCAGCACGAGCTTGCGCACCGGCAGGCGCCACTCGCGCTGGAGCATCTCGCCGTCGACCTCCAGGCCGTCGCGAAACAGGATCACGATCAGCGCGGCGAACGCGAGATCCTCGACGAAGCCCGAGTGGGCGCGAAAGTCGATCCAGCCAAAACCACCCGGACCGAGGGCGAAGCCGGCGAGCACGAACAGGGCGGTGAGTGACAGGAACGAGCGCCGCGCCAGTCCGGACAGGAGCGCGCCGATTATCAGCAGCAGGCCCAGCGCGGTGACGGTCGCCTGGAACGTGGGCACGCCTCTATTCTCGCGTGTGGGCCGTGGGGGCGTATATTGGTGGCAGAACTGCAAGCTCTCCCATAGAGGCGGTGGCCCAGATGGCGGCGAAGGATCGTAGTGGTGGAAGCAGTGCATTCGGCAAGGCCGGCGAGGCGGCGCGGGCTGCGCGGCGCAACCGGTACATCGAGCGCCTGATCGAAGACGAGGAGCTCCGCGGGAGCCTGCTCGCCGCGTACGGAGCGGCGCGCAGCGCGTACGGGCGCATGAGCAACGGCAAGCCTGCGAGCAAGGCGCTGTTCGAGGATCGCAAGCTCCAGAACGAGCTGCGCGACGCGGCCAATGCGCTGCGTGACGCGGCGAACACGTTGCGCGAGCCGCCCCCCAAGCGCCGGCGGCGTCGTGGCGGCGGCGGGATCGGCCGCAAGCTCGTGCTGCTTGCGATCGCCGCAGTGCTCGCACTGGCCCTGAGCGAGGATCTGCGCGGAAAGGTGCTGGACCTGCTGTTCGGCTCCGAGGACGAGTTCGAGTACAGCTCGACCACGGCCCCGGTGGCGCCCGCGCCCGAGCCCGCGCCGGCCTCCTGAGGACGGACAGCACGAGATGGCGGCGACCGTCGAGGACGCGAAATCGAGCACGGTCGCCGCGCCGCGCAAGCCGCGCCGGGTCGCTGAGGGCGAGAAGGCGCAGCGGATCGTCGAGGCGATGCGCTCGAGCGTCGCGCGTCGCGGGACAGCCGGCTCTACGTTCGACCACGTCGCCCGCGAGGCCGGTGTCTCGCGGGGGCTGCTGCACTACTACTTCGGCACCAAGGAGCAACTGCTCCTGCACGCGGTGCGTCGCGACTGCGAGCTGCGCATGGAACTGCTCGAGCGCCAGCTCGCGGGCGCGCGTACGGCGGAGGCGTTCATCGGGCTGATGGCCCGAAACCTGCAGCAGACCGTGAGTGAAGACCCCGACTTCGTGACGCTCATGTTCGAGCTGTTCACGCTGTCGCGCCGCAACCGGGACATCGCGGTCGAGTACGCCGAGCTGATGCGCCGCACCCGCGAACGGGTCGCGGGCATGCTCGCGATCGCCCAGCGCGACGGCGTGCTGAAGCTGAACGCCGAGCCGCAGGCGGTCGCTGAGATCCTGTTCGCGCTCGGGGACGGGTTCGCACTGCGCATGCTGACCGAGCCAGAGCGCGACTTCGAGGCGACCGTCCAGGCCGGGATCGCCTGTGCACGCGCGCTGCTGGCCGATTGAGCGCTCATATAATCGGCTCTGATGCCAATTTACGAGTACAGACGCCCTGACGGGAGCACCTTCGAGGTGCAGCAGTCCTTCAGCGACGATCCGCTGACGCGCGACCCCGACACCGGCGTGCCGGTGCAGCGCGTGCTGCATGCGCCCGCGCTGCACTTCAAGGGCAAGGGCTTCTACAACACCGACTACGGCACACGCAATCGCCAGCGCGAGACCGCCGCCGCCGCCGCGGCTGAGGGGTCGAAGACGTCTGACGGTGGCTCGGCGGAGGGGAAGGACTCGAATGTCTCGTCTGGTTCGGAGACCAAGGCGAAGCCCGAGTCGGGCGCCAAGGACGCCAAGGACTCCAAGAAGTCAGAGAAGCCCAAGCCGGTCCCGGCCAGGAGCTGAGCCGGCACCTGTGGCGCCACAACCCGACCCAACCGACTCGACCCAACCAACCCAACCCCGGGTGTTGGAGGTGGGGCTCAGCCCGCCCTGGGCTCAACCGGCCATGAACCGCGCGACGTCCGCGCGGCGCGCCGATTCTGAGATTGTCAGGCCTTCTTCGCCGCTGGGCAGGGTGATCTGCCCGGTCGGCTTGAGCACATGCGTTGGCGGTGTGCCGGAGACGGCCAGCGCGGCGAACATCCCCAGCAGTTCCGGACCGCTCATGTCCGAGATGATCGCCGGCGGCGCGTTCCAGGCGATCAGGGGCAGGCGCAAGAAGCTCGACGGCGACAGCAGCTGGGACTTCATGTCGGTGAACAGGGCCTGCTGGTGTTCCTCGCGCTGGATGTCGGTCTCGCCCGGGGCACACAGGTTCTCGCGGGTGCGCGCCAGCGCCAGCGCCTGCTCGCCGTCGAGGTGGTGGCTGCCTGCGCTCAGGCGCAGCGTAAAGCCGCCGCGGCTGAAGCCGCCGTCGAGATTCGAGACGATGCAGCCCCCGGTGTAGGTGACGCCGCCCATCGCTTCGATCAGGGCGGGGAAGTTTTCGAAATTGACTTCCACCACGTGGTTGATCGGGATGCCGAGCCAGCTCTTGATCACCGCGATCGACTCGGCCGGTCCGCCGTACTCGTGCGCGGCATTGATCTTCTGCAGGCCGTGACCAGGGATTTCGATGACCGTGTCGCGCGGGATCGAAAGGCGCGCGGCGTGCCCGCCGCCGGTGCGGATCAGCATGATCGTGTCCGAACGCCCGAACCCCGTCGTTTCGGCGCCCGGTTCCTTTGAGTTCTTCTGGCGCCGGTCGGAGCCCAGCACGAGGATGTTGTTGGCCGAGGTCAGCGGATAGCCGGCCGGGTCGAGCACGCCGGCGACGTTCGCCGGCAGGGAGGTGCGCTCGAAGTGGGAGCTGATCAAGAACAGCACCAGCGAGAACAGCAGCCAGGCCACGATCAGGCCGAGCAGGCCAAGGATCACGCGCTTGGGGGTGATGCGCTCGCGCCAGCCGCGGTGTGGCTGTGCCGCACGGGCGCGCTCGGCGCTCAGCGGGTCGAGCAGGCCTTCGTCCTCGCGCCGGCGCGAGCGCAGGCTGTGGCCGGCGCGGTAGCGGGTGTACTGGGGCGGCTGTTCGGGCTCGGCGGGCATGGTGGCGGAACCTATAGTTGCGTGATGAGCGCGGAGAACCCTCCGGTTGGATTGAGCACGCACGGTCGATTGCTCGTGTGCGCGACACCGATCGGCAACCTCGACGATGTCACGCTGCGCGTGCTGCGGGCGCTTGGCGAGGCCGATGTGCTCGCCTGCGAGGACACGCGCCGCACCCGGGTGTTGCTCGACCGCCACGGTATCCGGGCGGCGCGACTCGTGAGCCTGTACGAGCACAACGAACGCGCGCGGGCGCGTGAGCTGGCCGAACGGATCCGCGCCGGGGAGACGGTCGCGCTCGTCAGCGATGCCGGCACGCCGCTGATCTCCGATCCCGGATACGCATTGGTGGGGGAGTGCATTCGGGAGGGGCTGGCGATCGAGGTGCTGCCGGGGGCGAGCGCGGTGCCGGTTGCCCTGGTGGCGTCCGGCCTGCCCGTGGCCCGCTGGTGCTTCGTCGGGTTCCTGCCACGCAAGCGCGGTCAGCGCGAACGCCTGCTGGCGGACGCAGCCGAGACGCTGGTGGCGTTCGAGTCTCCACGGCGTCTGTCCGCCACGCTGGACATGCTCGCGCAGCTCGATCCGCAGCGTCCCGTGGCGGTGTGCCGCGAGCTGACCAAGCTCCACGAGGAAGTCGCGCGCGGGTCCGCGGCCGAGCTCGCGGAGCGCTATCGCGGCCGTGCTGTGAGAGGAGAGGTCGTGCTGGTGGTTGCAGCCGCGCGTGCGGGGAGCAGTAGCCTGGGCGACGAAGCATGTCCTCCTACTACGTAACCACCCCGATCTACTACGTCAACGCGGCGCCCCATCTCGGGCACGCCTACACGACGATCGCCGCCGACGTGATCGCGCGCCATCACAGACAGCGCGGGGAGCAGGTGTTCTTCCTGACCGGAACTGACGAGCACGGCGAGCCTGTGGCCGACGCGGCGCACGCGCTCGGGATCGAGCCCCAAGAGCTGGCGGATAAGAACGCCGAGCGATTCAAGGCGCTTGTGCCGCAGATCGAGGCGTCGAACGACTTCTTCATCCGCACGACCGATCCGCAGCACATGGCGAAGGTCCAGGAGGTGTTGACGCGCGTGCGCGAGAACGGATTCGTGTACGAGGGGATCTACGAGGGCTGGTACTGCCCGCGGTGCGCGGACTTCAAGTCAGATAACGAGATCGAGGAGGGCAACCGCTGTCCGATCCACCACGTCGCGCTCACGCGCGAGCAGGAGGACAGTTATTTTTTCAAGCTGTCTTCGTTTCAGGAGTCCCTCGAACGGCTGTATGCCGAGCACGAGGATTTCGTCGCGCCGCGCACGCGCTACAACGAGGCGCTTTCGTTCATCCGCTCAGGCCTGCGCGACGTTCCGCTCTCGCGACACAAGCTCACCTGGGGAGTGCCTGTGCCGTGGGATTCCGATCACGTGTTTTACGTGTGGTTCGACGCGCTGCTGAACTACTACTCGGCGCTCTCATATGCACGCCCGGACGAAGATCTGACATCAAAGTTCTGGCCCGCCGACTGCCATGTGATCGCCAAGGACATATTGCGTTTCCACGCCGTCTACTGGCCCGCCCTGCTGATGGCCGCCGGCATTGAGCTTCCCCGGCGGATCTTCGTCCACGGGTATCTGCTGATGGACGGCGAGAAGATGTCAAAGTCCCTGGGCAACGTGCTCGACCCGTTCGCGGTGATCGAGCGGTTTGGCGCCGACGCGCTGCGGTTCTACCTGCTGCGCGACGTGCCGTTCGGTCAGGACGGGTCGGTGTCCACCAACTCGTTCGAGCAGCGCTACGAGTCAGAGCTGGCCAACGAGTTGGGCAACCTCGCCGGCCGCACGCTGGCGATGGTCGTGCGCTACCGCGACGGGGTCCTCGTCGGGACACAGCTCGACCGGCCGCTGCTCGAGGACTTCGACCACCTGGCGGAGCGCGTGAGCGAGCTGGTCGACCGCACCGAGCTGACGCTGGCGCTCGATGCGATATGGCAGCGGGTGCGCCGTCTGAACCGCTACGTCGAGGAGCAGGCGCCCTGGCGGCTGGCCAAGGACGACGCGCGCGCGGACGACCTGGATCGCGTGCTGGGCACGCTCGTCGAGGGGCTGCGCGTCGTGTCGGTGCTGCTGTGGCCGTACCTGCCGGCGAGCACGGAGACTCTGCTGCGAGCGTTGAATGCGCCCGATGTGGCCCTGGCCGGAGCGCGCCTGGGGGCCGGGGCCGTGGGGCGTGTGGCGCCGATCGAGCCGCTGTTTCCCAAGAGCGCCGACGCCCAGGCGGCGTGAGCGCATGATCGACAGTCACACTCATCTCGACCTGTGCGAGCCGCCCGACTCCGAGCTCGTCGCCGCGGCCGACGCCGCGGGGGTGACGCGGATGCTGACGGTCGGCACCGAAAGCGCCTCCTGCCGCGCGGCGCTTGCCGCGGCCGAGGCGTTCGGGCAGGTGTACGCGGCGATCGGGCGCCATCCGAACGCGACGACCGGGTTCGACGACGCGGACCTCGCGGAGCTGCGCGCGCTGGCCGCGCACCCGCGCTGCCTGGCGATCGGGGAGACGGGCCTTGACTTCTACCGCGACACGGCCCCGCGCGCCGATCAAGAACGGGCGTTCGCCGCGCACATCGCCCTCGCGCGCGAGACGGGCCTGCCGCTGACGATCCACTCGCGCGACGCCGCCGCAGAGACGCTCGCGCAGCTGGCCGCCGAAGCGCAGGGGTGCGGCGTGGTGATCCACTGCTTCTCGATGCCCGAGCATCTGCAGGAGTGCTTAGACCGCGGGTATGCGATCTCGTTCGCCGGGAACGTCACCTACAAAAGCGCGGGCGATCTGGCGGCGGCGGCGCGCAAGGCTCCCGACGAGCGGCTGCTGGTCGAGACCGACGCTCCTTATCTCACTCCGCAGGTCGTGCGCAAGCAGCGCAACCAGCCGGCGTTCGTCGTGCACACGGCCGCGTTTGTGGCGGAGCTGCGGGGCGTGAGCCTGAACGAGCTCGACGCGCTCCTGGAGCGAAACGCGGCGCGCGTGTTCGGCTGGTGATGAGCCTCGTGGCCGATGCCCGACGGTCCGGGCGCCGCAGCAGGGACTTAGGTCAGAACTTCCTGCGCGACCCGAACATCCTCGCCGTGATCGGCCGGGAGAGCGAGCTGTCGGAGCGCGATGTGGTGCTGGAGGTGGGGGGAGGCGATGGAGCGCTCTCCGCCTATCTGGCGCCACGAGTGGGATGGGTGCATGTAGTGGAGGTGGACGAGCGGTTGCGTCCGGCGCTACAGGAGGGCGTTGCGGGCTTTGAGAACGTCACGGTGTGGTGGGGTGACGCGATGCGCGTGGATCTGGCCGCGATGGGGCCGAGGCCCAGCAAGATGGTCGCGAACCTGCCATACGGGATTGCCGCGGGCGTCGTGTTGCGCACGATCGAGGAGCTCGGGAGCATTGAGATGTGGGTCGCGATGGTGCAGCGCGAGGTGGGCGAGCGCCTGGCGGCCGCACCGGGAAACGGGGTGTACGGTGTGAGCTCGGTGCTGGCCCAGCTGGCGGGTGAGGTGCGTGTCGTCAGGGCGATACCCCGAACGGTGTTTCGACCTGTACCCAACGTGGACTCCGTGCTCGTGCGGATCGTGCGCACGGGACCGGCCGCCTCGCCGCAGGTGCGCAGGCTCGTGGGCGGGGCGTTCGCGCACCGGCGCAAGGCGCTGACCGGGTCGCTGGCCCTGGCGGGGGTAGGGCGCTCTCGCGAGGAGATACGCGAGGCGCTCCTCGAGCTCGGACATCCCGCGGACGTGCGCGCGGAACGGTTGGCGCCCGCCGAGTTTGTGGCGCTGGCGGACGGGTTGGGCCTGTGAGGGGTCTGCCTGCGCGCGCGCTGGCCCCCGCGAAGATCAACCTCGGGCTGTTCGCGGGACCGGTGCGCCCGCAGGACGGCAGGCACGAGTTGGCGACGGTCATGCAGTCGATCTCGCTGGCCGATGAGCTGACGCTCGAGCTCGCCCCGGCGGGTGTGAACGCGGACGACGAGATCGTCTGCCCGGGGGTTCCGGGCGATCCCGGCGAGAACCTGGCGGCGGCGGCGTTGGGCCTGTTTCGCAAGGAGACCGGCTGGGAAGCGGGACCGCTGCGGCTGAGCATCGTCAAGCGCATTCCGCTGGCCGCCGGTCTCGCGGGCGGGTCCGCGGACGCCGCGGCGGCGCTGCGCCTGGCAAGGCATGCGTCGGGCCTCGGGTCCGACGAGCTGCTGCTGGAGATTGGGGCGCGACTAGGGGCTGACGTGCCCGCGCAGATCGCCCCCGGGCGCTGGCTGGCCGCGGGCGCGGGCGAGCGCCTGCGCGCGCTGGCGGCGCCGAGTCGCCCGTTCGGAGTGCTCGCGCTGCCGATCGCGGCCGAGCTGTCCACCGCCGCCGTGTACGAGCTGGCGGACGAGCTCGGCGTCCAGCGCGCGTCGGACGCGCTGGCGGACATCGCCCGCGCGCTGGAGCGCGCGCTCGAGCTGGGCGCGGCGGCGCCGGATGCGCGAGAGCTGCTGCACAACGACCTGCAGGCCGCCGCGATCTCGCTGTGCCCGCAGATCGAGTCTGCGCTCGCGCAGGCGCTGGACGCGGGCGCCGACGCGGCATTCGTGAGCGGGTCTGGTCCGACGGTCGTGGGCCTGTTCCTGCGGTCCAACGGCCCCGGGCGTGCCGAGCGCGCGGCGGACGGCCTGAGTGGACGGGTCCCGGCACCGATCTGCGCCGTTCCCGTGGACGCGGCGTTCGCGTGTGCGCGGGCGCACGACATCCCGGTGCGTCACAATCACGATCGATGAGCCGGACAGCGGTCAACGACCTGGTAGCCGTCTGCGCGGGTGTGTTCGGGCTGGCGCTGTACACCGGCCTGATCCTCGTGCCGGCATGGACGAGCTACTCGCGCCTGTGGGAGCGCGTGGCGGCGAGCATCCTGTCGCTGTACGTGCTCGCCGTGCTCGTCGGGGTCGGCGTGGCGGGAGCGCTCGCCGTCGTCTACTTCTGGGGCTGATCGGTCAGCATGTCCGAGCTCGCGGCGCTGGAAGCCGTAACCGAAGCGGTCGAGTCGGGCGCCGGACTGCCCGAAGTCGTGCGCGCGGCGGCGAAGGCCCTGGACGCGAGCCTCGCGGTCGCCGACGCCTGGGGTGCGACCCTGGCGGTGGCGGCGCGTTCGCCCGCGGAGGAGCGTGCGCTGCTGAGCCAGGGCAAAGGCGTGAGCAGCACGCCGCTGCGTGTGGGAGACACGGTCGTGGGCACGCTGCACATGCGTGCGACGGTCGCCGAGGACGAGTCGGGCGAGCCGAGCGCGCAGATGAAACGGCTGCTGGTGACGATGATCGCCTCGGAGGTCGAGCGCGTGCGCGCGCCGGAGCGCGCATCGGAGACGGCCGCGGCTGAGTTCCTGCGCGCGATCCTGCGGCGCGAGCTGACCGAGCGCGAGGAGCTGCTGGGGCGAGCGGGCGAGCTGTCGCTCGACATCGAGGACGGCGCGAGCATGATCGTCGCCCGCGCCCACCCGCAGGCGCCGACCGACGAGGGCTGGCGCGCGCGCGTGCGCGCCGTCGCCGAGCGGGGCGCGCGAGCCGTGGTCAACCGCTCGATCGCCGCGCTGTCCGAGCGCGAGGGCGCCGGTGCGGTCGGAGCGGAGGTGCTGCTGCTGGTTCCGGGCGGGGAGGATGCGACCGCCGAGCGCGCTGCGGAGGCGGTGCTGCGGGAGATGGAGGCTGGCCTGGCCGGCTACACGTTCGCGCTGGGGCGCAGCCGCATCGCCGCGGACCCGGCCGAGCTGCCGCGTGCCGCCGGCGAGGCGCTGCTCGCGGCCAACGTGGCGCAGGGAGGGTCCGACGGGGTTGCGCTGGCATTCGAGCAGACCGGCGCCTACCGGCTGCTGCTGAGCGCGATGAGCGAGAACCCGTCCGAGCTACAGCGCTTCTACTCCGAGACGGTCGAGCCGCTGCTCGCCTACGACGAGCAGTACGAGACCGAGCTGGTGCGCACGCTCGCGACGTTCCTGGAGGCCGACGGCAACGTCGCCGGGACCGCGCAGCGGCTGTTCACCCACCGTCACACGATCTACTATCGCCTCGAGCGGGTGCGCGAGCTCTCGGGCCTGGACGTCAGCTCCAGCGACGGCCGCGAGAAGCTGAGCCTCGGGCTGAAGGCGATGCGCGTGCTCGGCATCTCCGCGGCGGGCGGCCCCGCATCGGAGGCAGGCGCCGAAGGCGGCCGCGTGCCCGGTCGCTCGGCCCGGCGGACACGCTGAGCTTGGCTGCTTGATCTGAAGAACGCCCCTGACGGTCGGAGAGCAAGCGGGGCCAGGACGCAGGGAGCGAAGTGTGCTCGGCTGGCCGATCGGAGATCCGTGATCTCCGATCGGTGAGCGACCGAGGACGCAGCATCCGCGCCGCTATCCGGCCGTCAGCTGCGCCGGGCAAGCTCGAGCGCATAGGTGGCGCCGGCCTGGCCTTCGGCGAGGCTCGACGGCGCCGCGGCGGTTGCGCCGACGCCGGCTTCGCGGAATTCGCCCGTGAGGATGTTTTCGCGATGGGCCGGCGACTGCCAGCCAGCCTGCGACCATCTGCGCGGGCGTCGCCTGCAGTCCGGTGCCCCAGCCGATGTTCTCCGCGATGGACAGGCTCCTGGCGTGCCGTCCGTAGCTCGTCGCCGCGATCAACGCCGCCGGGGTCGCTCCCGACGGGCTGACGTCGGCGAAGTAGTCCAGGCTGACCATGCTCTCGACCTGGGACACGGCCACGGACTGCAGTTCGCGGTTGGACTTCAGCGGGCGCAGGCCGTGCGCGGCGCGCACCTGGTCGATCAGACACAGGGTGGCAGCGTCGATCGCCGCGGCGTCCGTGCTGGTGGGCTGCAGGCTCGCCCATGCGCAGGCGCTCGGCGTCGCATGCCCGCGCCTCGTCGCGGCTGGGGCGTCGGCTGCGCACAGGGCGAACAATGCGAGCGCGCCAAGCGCGAGGACGAGCAGCGCGGCTGCGCGCCTTGAGCCGGTGCGCAGCAATCCCAGTCTCAGGTTCTCCCCCGGCACGAGCGCACGCATACTTGCAGAAGCAGGACCCACGTGTGTCACCGCGACGCAGGACCCACATCTGTCGCCGCGAGGTGTGTCGCCGCGACGTCAGCGGGCGGTGGATCGCGATCGCGCTTCAGGTCTCGGATACTCGTGCGACGATGTACGCCTCATTGGGGGGTCGTCCAATGGCAGGACACCAGGTTTTGGTCCTGGGAATCGGGGTTCGAATCCCTGCCCCCCAGTAGCGAGTGGCTAGCATCCCCGACGTGACTCCGGCTCCCACGGTCCTGATCCTTGCCGCGGGCAGGGGCACGCGGATGCGTTCGCGCACGCCGAAGGTGCTGCACGAGCTGTGCGGCATTCCGATGGTGCTGTGGCCGGTGCGCGCGGCGCTGGCCGCCGGTGCCGGCCGGGTCGTGGTCGTCGACTCACCCGAGCGAGCGCTGCAGGGCGTGTTGCCGGAGGGCGTCCAGCTCGCGGTGCAGCCCCAGTCGAATGGGACGGGCGGCGCGGTCGTGGCGGGGATGGCACAGCTCGACGCGGGGGCTCGGGACGGCGCCGACGGTCTGGACGATGCCGGCGAGCAGGGCGGCCCGGGCGGCCCGGGCGGCCCGGGCGGTCAGGACGGCGACGGCTCGGTGGTCGTGCTCAGCGGGGATGTCCCGCTGGTGAGCGCCGAGACGATTGCAGAGCTCGTGCGCGCCCACGAGGCCAGCGGCGCGGGCGCGACCATGGCGAGTACGGTGCTGGACGATCCGAGCGGCTACGGGCGGGTGGTGCACGACGAGCACGGTGCCGTGCAGCGTGTGGTCGAGACCAAGGCCGCCGGCGACGCCACGCCCGAGCAGCTGCAGATACGCGAGGTGAACGCCGGCGTGTACGTGTTCGCGGCGGACGCCCTGCGCGATGCGCTGGGCAGGCTGAACACGGACAACGTCCAGGGCGAGCTGTATCTGCCGCAGGCGCTCGATCTGATCCGCTCGGCCGGTGGAATGGTCGCCGCGCACGCGGTCGCCGATGAGCGGCTGGTGCTCGGCGTCAACGATCGGGCGGCGCTGGCGCGGGTGCGCGGGCTGGCCCAGGAGGCGATCCACGCGCGCCATATGGCGGCTGGCGTGGGCATCGTCGACCCGTGGGCGACCGTGATCGACGTCGATGTCCAGATTGGCCGGGACACGACGATCGAGCCGTTCACGACGATCAGGGGCGCGACCCGCATCGGCGAGGGCTGCATCGTGCGCCACTCCTATCTGATCGACTGCGTACTCGAAGACGGCGCGACGGTCGGGCCGTTCGCATACCTGCGCCCGGGAACCGTCCTGCGCGAGGGGGCGAAGGTGGGGACGTTCGTGGAGGTCAAGAACTCAGACATCGGCGCGAGGGCGAAGGTCCCGCACCTGTCCTACATCGGCGACGCCGACGTGGGCGAGGGCACCAACCTCGGCGCGAGCACGATCACCGCCAACTACGACGGCCGGGCCAAGCACCGCACGAGGATCGGACGAAACGTGCGCAGCAGCGTGCACGTCTCGTTCGTGGCGCCGGTGAACGTCGGCGACGACGCCGTCACGGGAGCGGGATCGGTGATCCACGAGGATGTGCCCGCGGGCGCCCTGGGCATAGCCCGCGCGCGCCAGACCAACAAAGAGGGCTATGCCGGCAGACGACGGCGAGAGAAGCCCACAGGAGAGAAACCCACGAAGAAAGAAGAAAAAAAATCCGCGAAAACAGACAACTCGTGAGCTTCACCGAACGGCGCGTGAGCTCCGAACGTGGCGCCCAGCGAGCCCATCGTCGCAGCGGGTCCCTACACTCAGGGGCACGATGAGCAGCGCGATGGACACGCGCCCGCAGCAGGCCGCGCAGACGAGCCTGCCGATCGACTACAACAAGCGGTTGATGCTGTTCAGCGGGCGCGCGAACCCGCAGCTCGCCGCGGACATCGCGGACAAGCTCGGTGTCGATCTCGGGCCGGTCGAGTTGAAGACGTTCTCGGGCGGCGAGGTGTACTGCCGCTACGAAGAGTCGATCCGCGGCGCGGACGTGTTCATCGTGCAGTCCACGTGTGGCAACCCGCAGACGGGGGTGACCGCGAACGACTCGCTGATGGAGCTGCTGTTCATGATCGACGCGGCGGTGGGCGCCTCGGCGCATCGGGTGATCGCCGTGACGCCGTGGTTCGGGTACTCGCGCCAGGACAAGAAGTCCGCGCCGCGCGAGCCGATCTCGGCGCGGCTGGTCGCGCGCATGCTCGAGGCGGCGGGCGCGGATCGGGTTCTCACTATGGATCTGCACGCCGGCCAGATCCAGGGCTTCTTCCAGAAGCCCGTCGACCACATGACGGCGCTGTTCATGCTCACGCAGTACTTCTCCGACCTTGCGCTGCCGGACCTCGTGGTGGTGGCGCCGGACGCCGGCAGGGTGAAGCTGAACAAGAACTTCGCGTCGAAGATCGGCGCCGAGCTGGCGATCCTCGACAAGGAGCGCCCCGCCCAGCAGGTCGCGGAGATCGGCTACGTGATCGGCGACGTGAAAGGCAAGACGGCGGTGATCGTCGATGACATGATCGACACCGCCGGCACGCTCGCCGCGGCCGCGAAAACGGTCATGGAGGAAGGCGCCGCGCGCGTGTACGCGGCGGCGACGCACGCGGTGTTCGCGGGCAACGCGTTCGAGGCCCTGCGGGACGCGGGGTTCGAGCAGATCGTCGTGACCGACACGATCCCCGTCGGCCCCGGCCGCCCGGACAACGTCCGCGTGCTGCCGTGCGCGGAGCTGCTCGCCGACTCGATCCGCCGCATCTTCGTCGACGACTCCGTCAGCGAGGTGTTCGGCGGCGAGAATCAGCTGTTCTGAGTGGCGGCCACACAGGCTCCTCGCCCGGCTGATCGCGGGCCGCGCGCGTGGTGGCAGAACCTGCCGCGCAGCCGGCGCGTGGTGATCGTGCTCGTCGGCACGGCCCTGTTCCTCGCGGTCAGCGGTGTTCTCGCGCGCTACCTGTCGGCGGAAAACGCCGAACGCGACGACGACCTCGCGCTGGTGCAGGCGGAGGCCAAGGGGGACGTGGCCGGCATGCTCGCGCGGCTGAGCGACTGTCGTGAGAGCCCCTCGTGCGTTGCCGCTGTGAGGGCCGACGCGAGCAACCCGCGCGTGCATCGCCCGGGCGCGGTGAAGATCTTGCAGCTGGAATCGAAGACTGCGGATTCGCTGTTCGGCGCGACCGGCAAGACGCGCTTGGCGTGGACCGTGATCGGGACCCTGCCGGTCGTCCAGTGCGTGGACGTGCGTCGCACGGGCAATTTCTTGACGGGCATCCACGTGCAGTTGCTCGGGCTGAGCGCGCCGATCTCGGGCGAAGGAAAATGCGCCAAGCCCTCGGCGATCGAACGGGACGAAGAAGAAGCGACGGAGGTAGAACGATGAGCGGCGGTTGCTAGAGTTCTCGGCCGCGATGGCGGATACCACCACCAAGCTGCAAGTCAACGGCCGGGCCGCCGAAGGCTCGCGCGCGGCCAGGCGCCTGCGTCGCTCCGGGCGCGTGCCCGGAATCGTGTACGGCGGCGGCGGCAAATCGCTCAGCTTCGACGCCGACGCGCGCGAGCTGCGCCTCGCGCTGGCCTCTTCGGGCGCCGTGCTGGACCTGAGCGTCGACGGTGCACAGGCCACGCCGGTAGTCCTCAAGGAGGCTCAGCGCGACCCAGTCCGGGGCGAGACCGTGCACGTCGACCTGTTGCGCGTGCGCCTGGACGAGGAGATCCATGCGGTCGTGCCGCTGGAGCTGACCGGTACGGAGGAGGCGCCGGGTGTCAAGGAAGGCGGCGTGCTTGAGCAGATCACGCGCGAGCTGAACGTGCAGGCGCTGCCGACCGCGATACCCGAGTCGATCTCATACGACATCGGCGAGATGCAGATCGGCGACACGATCGCGCTCTCCGCTCTCACGGCGCCCCCCGGCGTCACGCTGCTGGACGACCCGGAGGCCGTCCTGGCGACGCTGTCCCCGCCGCGGCTGCAGGCCGAAGTGGAGGAGGAAATCGAGGCCGAGACCGAGCTCGTCGGCGAGGGCGAGGGCGAGGCCGCAGAGCAGGCTCAGGACGCCGAGGGCGCCGGCTCCGAGGATGCCTCCTCCTCAGGCGAGGAGTAGCACCCCCTGCGGCGGCCGTTTCGTCGCGGTGTCCGCACAGACGGCGGCGGCTCGGACGCGCGCTGCGACTGGCTGATCGTCGGGCTGGGCAACCCTGGGCGCGAGCACTCAGAGGACCGGCACAACGTCGGCTTCATGGTCGCCGACGCGCTCGCCGAGCGCTGGGGACTGTCACGCCCGAAGGAGCGCTTCCGCGGGCGCATCGCCGAAGGCCGCGTGCCGCCCGATCTCCCGGGTTACGGGCTCGGGCCGGGCGGGCCCGGCGAGGGCCTGGAGGAGACGATCGCCGCGCCGAGTCGCCCGCGCGTGGCGGTGCTGTGGCCGCAGACCTATATGAACGACGCCGGCCGCTCCGCGGGCCCGGCGCGCGGCGCGCTGAAGCTCCCGCTCGATCGCGTGCTGGTCGTGCACGATGAGATCGACATCCCGTTCGGCGAGGTCCGCTCACGCCTGGGCGGAGGGCTGGCGGGACACAACGGCCTGAAGTCGCTGGCGCGCGAGCTGGGCGGTGCGGACTTCGTGCGCGTGCGGGTGGGCGTGGGCCGCCCAGGCTCGACCGATCCGGAGATCGTCTCCGCGCATGTGCTCGGACGTTTTCGCGAGGACTCTGGACAGGTGCGTGAACTCGTGCAGCGTGCGGCCGACAGGGTGCAGAGCATCGTGCTCGGGCAGGAACCGGCGTAGAGATGGCGCTGCGCTCGCTGCTCGGGCTGATCGAGGAGGATCCTGCCGCAAGCGCGCTGGCCCGCAAGGGAGGGCACGCGTTCGTGTCGGCCTCGTTGCGACCGTACGCGATCGCGGCGCTGGCCGATCGTGGTCCCGCTGCGCAGGCGCGCCCGACGCTGGTCGTGGTGGGCGATGACCGCGCGGCGCGCGATCTGGCCGCCGACCTGCGCGCGTGGTTAGAGCCCAGGCGGGTGCGCTACTACCCCTCCAGGGGAGTCGCCTACGAGTCTCACCTGGCGCCGCCGGCGCACCTGGTCGGGCTGCGCGTCGCCGCGCTGGACGCGCTGCTCACCGCCCAGGGAGGCAGCGACACGGCTGCGGGCGGGGATCGGGCCGCGCACGGGAGTGCGCCTGCCGGTGCGCACGCGCTGGCGGAGGCCTCGCGCGAGGAGCCGCCGGTGGTCGTAGTGAGCGCCGTGGCGCTGTCGGAGAAGGTCCCCGATCCGGCCCTGCGCCCGCGTTCTTTCACGCTGCGCGCCGGTGAGCTGCTGGATCTCGAGGAGTGCGCGGCCGAGCTCGTCGCGGCCGGCTACGAGCGTGTCGATCAGGTGTCCGAGCGCGGGCAGTTCGCGCTGCGGGGAGGTCTGCTGGACGTGTTCCCGGCCACGGAGGACCGGGCCGTGCGTGTGGACATGTTCGACGTCGAGATCGAATCGCTGCGCTGGTTCTCGACGTTTACGCAGCGCTCGCTTGGAGATGTCGCAGAGGTCGAGATTGCGCCCGCGGCGGAGCTGGCGCTCGAGCATCGCGAGCTGGCGGAGATCGCCGCCTCCGAATATCGATCGGCTGGAAGCCGATCGTCGCCATCACAGACGCCGGCTGGAAGCCGGCACGAGGATCACAATGACCGCCCCGACGTCGCCGATCTGCTGCCGGTGCAGCGCTTCGGCGCGCTGCTGGACCTGCTCGACGCCGACACCGAGCTGATGGTGGCGGCAGAGGAGGAGCTCAAGCCGGCGCTGAGTGACCATTGGACGGACGTGTGCGCGGCCTTCGCCGACGCGGACGCGCATCACCTGTACGTGAGCCCCGAGCGCATCCAAGCCGCGCTCGCGGGGCGGGCGCGGATCTGGCTGTCGGCGATCTCCGCCGGCCAGCCGATCGAGCTGCGCGCCCAGGCCGCGGACACCGCTGCGCGCTCGCTGGCCGAGGCCGAGCCGGAGCTCGAGAAGCTCGTGCGCTCCGGCTATCGCACGGTAGTCGCGTTTCCCCGCCGCGGCGAGGGCGAGCGCGCGGCCTACAACCTCGGGCGGATGACGGCCACGTGGCTGGGAGAGGACGTCGACGCCGGCCGCCAGGCGCTTGAGCCCTCGCTGCGTTTCGCGGCGGCGTCGCTGCGCGAGGGGTTCGTGGCGCCGGCGCTGAAGCTGGCGATCTTCCCCGAGCATCGCCTGCTGCGCCGTCGGCGCGCCGAGCGCGCCACCGACGAGGCAGGGCATGGTGGCCCGGGAGGCCGGCGCCGGGGGGCGCTGCGCTCGTTCACGGAGCTTCGCACCGGCGACATCGTCGTGCACGAGGATCACGGCGTGGCGCGGTTCGCCGGCTTTGAGACGCGAACGGTCGCCGAGGTCACGCGCGACTACCTGTACCTGGAATATCAGGGCGACGACCGCGTGTTCGTGCCGACCGAGCAGCTGGCGAAGATCTCCCGCTATGTCGGCGCGGGCGCCGGCGCCGGCGAGCACCCGCCGCTGTCCAAGCTCGGCGGGACGCGCTGGGAGACGATGAAGGCGCGCGCGCGCCGTGCGGCGCAGGAGCTGGCGGGTGAGCTGCTGAGCCTGTATGCCGAGCGCCGCCGGCGCAGCGGCTATGCGTTCGAGCCAGACTCCGACTGGCAGCGCGATTTCGAGGCGCGCTTTCCCTACCCCGAGACGGCCGACCAGCTGGAGGCGATCGAACTGGTCAAGGCCGACATGCAGGCGCCGCGGCCGATGGACCGGCTGATCTGCGGCGACGTCGGCTACGGCAAGACCGAGGTTGCGTTGCGCGCAGCGTTCAAGGCGGCCAGCCAGGGCAAGCAGGTGCTGATGTTGGCGCCGACGACGATCCTCGCCCAGCAGCACTACGGGACGTTCTCAGAGCGTCTGGTCGACTATCCGATCAATGTCGAGCATGTTTCGCGATTTCGCACGGCCGCCGAGCAGAAAGCGGCGATCGAGGGGTTTGCCCAGGGACGCGTCGACATCCTGATCGGCACGCACAGGGTGCTCTCGCGCGATGTGCGCGCCAAGGACCTCGGCCTGTTGATCGTCGATGAGGAGCAGCGGTTCGGGGTCAAGCAGAAGGAGCTGCTGCGCCAGCTGAAGCTTCGGGTGGACGTGATCGCGATGTCGGCCACACCGATCCCGCGCACCCTGCAGATGTCGCTGGCGGGGTTGCGCGAGATCTCCGTGATCGAGACTCCTCCCGAGGGACGCCGTCCGGTGAGGACGTATGTGGGCGAGTACGAGGAGGAGCTCGTCAGGCGCGCGATCGAGCGCGAGCACGAGCGCGACGGGCAGGCGTTCTTCCTGCACAACCGCATCGAGTCGATCGACGAGACGGCCGAGCGCCTGCGTGCGCTGTGTCCGGGCGTGCGCTTCGCGGTCGCGCACGGACAGATGGCCGAGGGCGAGCTGGAGGGCGTGATGATGGACTATCTACGCGGCGAGCACGACGTGCTCGTGTGCACCTCGATCATCGAGTCCGGCATCGACATCCCGCAAGCGAACACGCTGATCGTCGAGCACGCCGACTCGTTCGGCCTGTCCCAGCTCTACCAGATCCGCGGGCGGGTCGGGCGCAGTCGCGAGCGGGCGTATGCGTATCTGATGTATGACTCCGCCGCCGCGCTCACGCCGGAGGCCGCCCAGCGACTGGCGGCGCTGTCGGACTACACCGAGCTCGGCGCTGGCTTCAAGGTCGCGATGCGGGATCTGGAGATCCGAGGCGCTGGCAACCTCCTCGGCGACGAGCAGTTCGGTCACGTCGCGGCGCTTGGGTTCGAGCTGTACATGCAGATGCTCGACGAGGCCGTTCGCGACGCCGGCTCCGCCGCCGCCGGCGGCGGCGGCGATGAGGAGCTCCCCGAGCCGGTGCGCCTGGACGTCAACGTCGACGCCTATATCCCGCTCGACTATGTCCCCTACGAGCAGGCCAAGATCGAGATCCACCGGCGCGTGGCCTCGGCGCTGGAGGTGGCCGAGGTTCAGCAGCTGTGCGAGGAGCTCGAGGACCGTTTCGGCCCGGTGCCAGAGCCGCTGGGAAACCTGTTGGCGCTGCAGCGGGCGCGGATCAAGTTCGGCCAGGCTGGCGCCACGGCCGTGAGCTTTCGTGGCGACCGGCTCGCGGTCACGCCGATCGAGCTCGACTCGGTGCGCGCGCGGCGGCTGCGCGAAGAGCTGCCAGAGGCGCTGTATGAGTCAGGGCGCTCGCAGATCTCGGTGCGCGTGCCGCGAGAGGGACCGGCGCGCTTTCCGACCGTGATCAGGGCCGCCGATGTGCTGCTGTCGCTCACGCGTGAGGCGGCGTAAGGGGCCTGTGGAACCGTCTTCAGGAACTACTTAAACACGCAGGTCGCAGTTTCCGCTAGAGTGCCCGCGTCGTGTCCAAGCAGATCCGTGTCATCTCGGCGCTCGGCGCCGTTTTCTTTGCCGTCGTCGGCCTGGCCGCGTGCGGGGGCATCCCCGGCAATGCGGTCGTGCAGGTCGGCGGCACGCCGATCACCAAAGCGACGTTCGAACACTGGATGTCGGTGGCCGCCTCCTCGACCGGGGCGACCGGGGCCAAGCCGGCCATTCCCGACCCGCCCGACTACACGGCCTGCATCGCCCATCTGGAAGCGACCACTGCCAAACCGGCCAAGGGCCAGTCCAAGCCGACCACGGCGCAGCTGAAGAGCGAGTGCGAACAGCAGTACAAATCGCTGCAGCAGGAGGTGCTCGGCTTCTTGATCTCCTCGTCGTGGGTGCTCGGCGAAGCCGAATCGCTGGGCGTGAAGGTGAGCGACCAGGAAGTCAAGAAGCAGTTCGAAAAGATCAAGAACGAGCAGTTCCCCAAAGCCGAAGAATTCAAGAAATTCCTCGCGAGCTCGGGTCAGACGGTCTCGGATTTGCTGCTGCGCGTGAAGCTCAACCTGCTGTCCACAAAGATCCAGCAGAAGATCGCCAAAGAGAAGCACACCCCCAGCAAGGCGGAAATCGAAAAGTACTACAAAGAACATGCCTCCAAGTTCGGCACGCCCGAAAAGCGCGATGTGAGAATCATCCTCACCAAGACCGAAGCGCAGGCCAAGGAAGCCAAGAAGGAAATCGAATCGGGCAAGAGCTTCGCGTCGGTGGCCAAGAGCAAATCGATCGACCCGACGAGCAAGGCCAACGGCGGCGAACTGAAGGGCGTGGTCAAGGGCCAGGAGGAGAAGGCGCTCGACGAAGCGATCTTCTCGGCCAAGAAGGGCGTGCTCGGCGGACCCGTGAAGACGCCGTTCGGCTACTACATCTACGAAGTGACGGGCACCACTGCGGGCAGCCAGCAGACGCTGGCACAGTCTGAAGCGTCGATCAAGCAGCAGCTGGCCTCCACCGGGCAGCAGCAGGCGCTGAGCAAGTTCGTCAAAGAATTCCGCAAGAAGTGGGAAGCCAAAACCGAATGCGCCAGCGGCTATGAGGTGCAGGACTGTCACGGGTACAAAAAACCGAAGACGACCTCCACCGAAGGCGCCACCACCCCGCCTGCCACCACCACGACGACCAAATAGGCCGGCTCGGGTGGCGCCGGCGCCACATAGCGCGAGGGCTGAGTCAACCGCATCTCGCACAGGCGACCGGCGCCGGTGATCGCACCGGCATGAGGAGCGCCTGCGCATGAGCCGGATCGAGCGAGTCCACGCCCGTCAGATCCTCGACAGCCGGGGCAATCCGACGGTGGAGGTTCGCATGGTCCTGCGCTCCGGCGCCTCCGGCCATGCGGCTGTGCCCTCGGGCGCCTCGACCGGCGAGTTCGAGGCCACAGAGCTGCGCGACGGCGGCGAGCGCTGGCAGGGCAAGGGCGTGACGCGCGCGGTGGCCAACGTCGAGGGAGAGATCGCCGAGGCGGTCACGGGCATGGATGCCGCCGATCAACGAGGTCTCGACGATGCGCTGATCGGGCTCGACGGTACACCCAACAAGTCGCGTCTGGGGGCCAACGCGATCCTGGGCGTTTCTCTCGCCGCCGCGCATGCGCAGGCGGCCGAGGAGGATCTTCCGCTGTTTCGCTACCTCGGTGGCGAGGCGGCGCATGTGCTGCCGGTGCCGATGATGAACGTGCTCAACGGCGGGGCGCACGCCGACAACAGGGTCGACTTCCAGGAGTTCATGATCGTCCCCTGCGGCGCTCCCACCTTCTCGGAGTGCCTGCGCACCGGCGTCGCGGTGTTCCACGCACTCAAGGGAACGCTGCACGAGCGCGGCCTGAGCACGGCCGTCGGCGACGAGGGCGGGTTCGCGCCCGATCTCGGCTCCAACGAGCAGGCTCTGCAGATGCTCCTCGCGGGCATCGAGGCGGCGGGCTTCACCCCGGGTGAGGATGTGGCGATCGCGCTGGATCCGGCGACGAGCGAGCTCTACCGCGCTGGCGAGGGCTACGTGCTCGAGCACGAGGGCCGCACGCTGAGCGCGGATGAGCTGACCGACTACTGGGCGCAGCTCGCCTCGCGCTATCCGATTGTCTCGTTGGAGGACGGCATGGACGAGGAGGATTGGGCCGGCTGGCGGACGCTCACCGAGCGCCTGGGCGAGCACATCCAACTCGTCGGCGACGACCTGTTCGTGACCAGCACCGAGCGCCTGCGGCGGGGCATCGAGCAGGGCGTGGCGAACTCGATCCTGATCAAGGTCAACCAGATCGGGACGCTGTCAGAGACGCTCGACGCGATCGCCCTCGCGCGCGAGGGCGGCTACACGGCCGTGATCAGCCACCGCTCGGGCGAGACCGAGGACGTCACGATCGCCGACCTCGCTGTGGCCACCGGCTGCGGGCAGATCAAGACGGGAGCGCCTTCGCGCACGGACCGGATCGCGAAGTACAACCAGCTGCTGCGCATCGAGGAGCAGCTCGGCGCCGACGCCGAGTTCCCGGGGCGCTCGGTCTTTCGCGGCTGAGCCGAGCAGGAGGTTCGCCGGTAGGCGCGAATGCGAGAGCGTGGCAAACGTCCAAGCGTCCACGGCATCTCCCCGTTCGCTCGCCGGGAGGAGTCCCGTCGCGCGCGTGCGCTGGGACAGGGTTGGACGCATCGCGATGCTGTGCCTGCTGGTTGCGCTCGCCTACCTCTATGTGAGCGCGGGCATCCGCATCTACTCGACCTACAGCGAGGCGCGTGGCGACAGCGCTCAGCTCGTGACGCTGGAGCGCGAACACTCCCGGCTGCAACGCCAGCACGAAGCGCTTGGCAGGCGCGGTACCGTGGAAGAGGAGGCGCGGCGGCTGGACATGATGCACGCGGGCGAGCAGCCCTACGTGGTGACGGGCCTGCCCAACAACTGAAGCGGACGATCCATGCACCCGTCCGCGGGCGCTAATCTCGCCCGAGTGTCTTCGTTCGAGAACGCGATCTACCAGTGGCGCCGTGGCGAGCGGCGCCTGCACGACGCTCCGCCCGAGCGTGGTCCCCTGCTGGAGCGCGTGGTCGCCGCGCTCGTCACCGAGCTGCGCCGGCGCCTGGGCGGCCGGTTCTCGGCGCAGGAGCTGGCCGACCTGTATGCGGCCGGAACGAGCTGGTGCATGCAGACCGCGATGGCGCTCGCGCCAGACGATCCCTGGGCGTGGGACTCGAGCGTGGTGGCCGACGCCGCGTTCGGTCGCTATCTGCGAGAGGCCGCCGACTATGCAGGAGGCCGGCGGGCGCTAACAGAGGCGTAGTCGGGCCCTTCTAGTCGCCGTTCCCAGAACGGCGGATGACGATGCGGTCCTCTTCGACGGTGACCTCGACCGGGCGGTGGCCGGCCCAGTGCTCGGCATAGATCGGGTTGTCCTGGATCGCGGGGTCAAGCCACAGGCCGTAGCCCTCCTCGCCGTGGTCGAACGTGCCCTCCAGAGGGCCTGCGCCGCCGCGGGCAGAGCCGCGTCTGCGCCCTGCGCGACGGCCGCGGCGGCGGGTGGGGGCAGGCGTCTCGTCTTCATCCCCGTCCTCCTCGTCCCCTCCGGACTCTGCCCGCTCGCGCTCGGCTCGCACCTCGGCTGCCTCCAGCTCAGCCGCGATCAGCGCGTCGTCCTCGGCCCTGAGATCTACTTCGTTCGGGTAATCGGCGGCGAGGGCGCCCTCTGCAGGCTCTCCGTCGCTGACGAGCTCGTTCTGGCGCTTGAACTGCTCGATGTCACGGACGGTGACCTCGAGCTGGTGAGCCACCCAGGCGTCGGTACGGCCTTGCCGTACCCACGCGCGGATCTGGTTCAGGTGTGGGCGCAGAGATTTACGAGCCATGGACGGTCCGGGAGACTAGCGCATACTCGCCGGGCGACGGTCCGGGTGAGCCGGGATAGCTTTCGGAAGGGGGTGTGCTCGCGGTCTGTCCGCGCGGCGACTATGCTTGCTGACTGGCGCACTCGGGACCAACCCCGTCCAATGCCCCCGGCCGAGAGGAAGGTGCGCACCATGCTGGTGCTGACGCGCAAGTCCAATCAGAGCATCATGATCGGGGACAACGTCGAGGTTTCGGTGCTGTCCGTCATGGGCGACAAGGTGCGCATCGGCATTCAGGCGCCCCAAGACATCCCTGTGTTTCGCACGGAGATCTATCTGGAGATCCACCGCGACGAGGTCGACGGTTCCGCGAGCGCCGCTGCTGGCGCACAGACCGACAAAGGCGCTGGCGCGGACGCGGGCAAGCCGGTGCCCGAGGTCCCCGAGGATCAGCCGAGCAGCAGGTAGAGCGTGCGGAACATGACCGCTGTGACGATTGCCGCGGTCATGATCAGCGTCAGCACGAGTAGCGCGAACCGGAACGAGCCGCGCTTGTGACGGCGCTGCACCTCGCGTTTGAGCGCGCGCTGCTCGGTGCTGCGACGCAGCGACGCGCGACGATGACGGTCCAGCGAGATCTCTTTCACGAACGCCTGCTCGAGCTCAGCCAAGCTTTGGCGCATTCTCATGACGGCGCCTCGTCGCCCCTGGCGGCGTCCTCGGTCGCTCGCGTACCGATCGTGGATCGACGGGACCCCCGATCGGCCAGCACGCCACGCGGGGCGGGTGGGCTTTCGATTCCTGGCCAGGAACGACGATCCACCGCCATCCTCATCTGACCGCGGCCTCTGTCTTGGCGCGCTCGTAGACTCGGACGAAGCGGAGATAGTTCTCGGCGATCCGCCGGGCGCCGACCGGGCGTTCGATCTTGCCGTCGACATACGCTTTCAGCGGGTCCCACCAGATCGAGCGTCCGATCGCGAACCCGACGAAGCCATCTACGGGCGCGGCCTGGGTGAGCCAGTGGTCCACCTTGGCGTCGTCGGCGCCGCGGCCGAGGACGACGCAGACGACACCATCACGTCCCCCCGAGCGGGCTTGGGCGACGAGCATCTCGCAGTCGGAGCGCTCGTCGACGCCCTCGATCTTCCAGACGTCGACCTCGATGCCGGCGTCCTGTAGCTCGGCGATCGCGCGACGCATCAGCTCGGGGCGCAGCTCGGCATCGTAACGGTCGACCTCGCCGCCGACAGACTGCAGCTGGGCGTCCTCTGCCGGCACGAGCAGCTCGAACAGGAACCGGCGCTCGTGCTTGGACAGCCAGTCGGACAGGCGCTTCAGCTTGGCCAGCTGCTCGCGGTTGCCAGCGGGGTTGCCGTCGGGGTTGTAGCGCACTAGCACCTTGCAGAAGTCGGGGTCGAAGCGCTCGATGTGCTCACCGAAGTCATCGCCGTATTGGAAGTCGAACATGCTCTGGCCCGAGCGCTCCGCGGGCATCGCCAGTCGCAGGCCGCGCGCGCGCGTCTCTTCGGGCACGGTCGATCCGAATTGCTCGTCCACGAGCACGCCCGTCACCGACGGGTCTGCACCGGCGACGACCGCCTGGGAGAGCCCCTCGTAGATCAGGTGCTTGGCGTCGGCGATCATCGCCGTCTGTTCGGGGTCGGGTTCGCCCTCGATGTCGAAGAACTTCTTCTGAAACGACCCGCGATGGTCGAACGCGAGTATGTACAGCTTCTGGTCATATCCTGGTCGCATGGCCTGAGTATTCCACGGCGGGCTCTTGTGGGTGTCGAGCCCGCCGATCGTGGGTGTGCACATAGCGGGACCTCCCAGACCGGGACCGGGACGGGGTAGGGGGTCCGTAGAATGGAACGACGATGTCACCCGGCCCCGACCTGTTCGTCGTGTGCAAGCAGTGCGGGTCGGAGGTCAGCCCGTACATCACCGAGTGCCCCTACTGTGGCTCCAGGCTGCGCCGGCGCGCTCCGAAGCTGCCGCGCGCCAACGGCCATGGCGGGTTGCTGCGCCGGTTCACGCGCCTGAGCGCGCTGCGCGCCGGGGCTCGTGCGGGCACGCGCACCCGCGCCCGAACTCTCCGTGGTGAGCGCGCCCCGCGGCGCACGCCGCGACGGGTGTATCCACGCGTGGACTCGCGCCCGTACGCGACGATCGCCCTGGTCGCGCTCGGCTGCGCCGGATGGGTGCTGGTGCGGGGCGGGTACCTCGGATCGGTCCATATTGCGGGCCTCGGCTCCGTATCCGGTCAGTACGTCAGCTTCTTCAAGATCGCGATCGGCGGACCATTGCATGGCGATTGGTGGAAGCTCCTCACGAGTCCGTTTGCCTACGTGAACGGTCTGTACGCGTTCGTCGCGCTGCTGGCCACCGCGATATTCGGGTGGCTGCTGGAGCGCCGCCATGGACCGGGGATCGTGCTCGTGGTTTTCTTCGGGGGCGCGGTCACCGGCGCGCTGGCGGCGAGCGCGGTGTACGCCGAGCCGATCGTCAGCGGCGCGAACGGCGCAGCACTCGCGCTCATCGCCGCGTGGTCGATCCCAGACCTGCAGGCCGCGAGTCGCGGCCACTACTACGAGGGGGAGCTGCTCGGCGCCGGCGCGATCGCCGCGACCCTGCTGCTGCTGCCCTACGCCCGCCCGGAGGCGAGCTGGCTGGCGGGCGTGGTCGGCGGGATCGTCGGCGTGGTCCTGGGCGGTGGCGCGCTTCTGATCGGCTCGTCCGAGCCGTAAAGCGCTCAGGCGCATCTCGCCCGCGACCGTCCGCACTCACGCGAACGACCCACCGCCTGCACGCGCTCATATGATGTCCTCGTATCAGCGCGACACCGCGCCTGGCACGAGCGTGACACCGCGGCCCCGCGCCCGGTGATGTGCTCGGACTGGATACCTAACCGACGACACGACACAGGAGCGGCAAACGACGATGGACATTCGTTACCTAGGCCACGCGGCATTCGAGCTCTGCGACGGTGCCAGCACCGTGCTGATCGACCCGTTTTTGACGGGCAACCCGAAGGCGGCCGTCGCCGCCGAGGACCTCAGTCCGCAGGCGATCCTGCTTACGCACGGTCATGTCGACCACATCGGCGACACCGTCCCGATCGCCAAGCGCGCCGGATCTGAGGTCGTGGCGATCGTGGAGATCGCCAACGAGCTCAAAGGGGACGGTGTCGAGCGGGTCCACGACCCGAACCTCGGCGGTACGGTGTCGCTCGATTGGGGCTCTGTCCAACTCGTGCCCGCCTGGCATACGTCCACGACCCCCAAAGGCACGGCCAACGTGCCCGCCGGGCTGATCGTGCAGATCGCGGGCGCCACGATCTACCACCTCGGCGACACGGCGCTGTTCTCCGACATGAAGCTCATAGCCGAGAGCGCGGGCGGGATCGACGTGGCGCTGATGTGCATTGGCGGCCACTACACGATGGACCGCCACGACGCGGTCGCGGCCGCCAGGCTGATCGGCGCCAAGCAGGTGGTGCCCTGCCATTACGACACGTTCCCGCTGATCGAGACCGATGTGCAGGCGTTCAAGTCAGACGTCGAGTCGGCCGGGATCTCTGAGGTCGTGGTGCTCGCGCCCGGAGAGCGATACTCGCCATGACGATGACCAACGCCGTCGTCCTGATCGAGGCCGAGCGCGACGCGCTGTCGACGCTCGGCGGCGCGCTCGCCGACATCGAGGGCGTCGCCGAGGCCTATTCGGTGACCGGCGAGTGGGATTTCGTCGCGATCGTGCGCGTACCCGACCACGAGCAGCTCGCTGACGTCGTCACCGTGGAGATCGGCGGCCTGCCGGGTGTTACCCGAACTCAGACGATGGTCGCGTTCGCCGCATATTCACGACACGATCTTGAATCGCTGTTCTCGCTCGGTGGGTAGGGCCGCGCCTGGCGATGGCCTGCAACCATTCGATGCCAGCCATGCCGGCGATTCCCCTGAAGCCGGAGTACGGGCCGACCCTCGGTCGCCTGCTCTCACCCCGCTGGCACGCCGCGTCAAAGACGGTGCAGGCGCTTGTCGTCCTCGCTTGCGCAGCGGTGCTGGTAATGCTGTTCGGGGCGGGACTGACACTCGAGAACGCCCACTACTCCCACGGCGGGCCGGCGCCATTCTCGTTCAGCTATCGCGACCTCTACCGCACGGAGCCCGCCGCGGGAGAGTACGTTCAAGTGCGCCGCCCCGCGCGCGGCCCGTTGAAGGACTCGTTCGCCGTCGGACCACTGCCAGCTGCCCCCGTACACGGGTGGGCTGAGCGGCGAGCTGCCGCTGTACGCATCCTCCTACATCGCGGGCCTGCGTCACCGCTATGCGGGGTTCGTGTTGCGCGGGGAGGGCAAGACGCGGGTGAACACCGTGCCGGCGTATGACATCGCGTATACAGCTCAGATCGAAGGCCGGACGGTCTACGGGCGCGACGTGCTGATCCTGCCCGATCGCGCGGGTGCGCGCGAGGGCGTGCACATCGTGATGCTGAGCGCGCCCGGCGCCGAGTCCCAGGTGGAGTCTCCGCTGCTCGTGGGTAGCATAGGTGTGCTCGAACGGCCGCTCGAGACGTTCACGTTCGGCTGAGTCGCCCGGGCACCGCGCCCCCCGCCCGGGCAGCAGCGCGCACCCCGCCCCGGCACCGCGCATCAGCGCCAGGCGCGAGTGACTACGGCATTTCGGGCGAGGCGGGCGTTCCCGGGGGAGTGGGGGTGGATTCCCGCGCGAGCCCGGCGGCCGAAGGCGGCGTTTCCTTCTCGGGCGGCTCCGGCTGGACGGGCTGTTCCGCTTCCAGTTCGGCCGGGGGCGCAACAGTTTCCGCCGCGGGTGCGGTCGTTTCGCCGGGCGTCGCGGGCGTGCCGCCCGTCGGGTCGCCCGTCGCCGGCGTGGCCGGTGTGGAGGACGCCGCCGCCGGCGCGGTCGCGTCTGTCGGCAGGGCGGTCGTCTCGGTCGTGACCTCGTTCACCTGCAGCGGAACCGCCGGCTTTGGCGGGGTGGCGATCTTGACGGCCCCGAGCACCGGCGTGCTTGTCAGCGGCCGATGTGCGGGCAACGTGCCGGGGGAGGCGAGCTTGGGCGCCTTGGCCAGGTGACGAGCACCGGCACGGCCCGCGGAGTCGTCGGCCGCGAGCCTGCGGGCGGCGCTGAGCGGCTGGACGGTGGCGCGCACGACGACCGGTTCGCTGGCGCGAACCGCGGGCACGGAGGCCGTGACGGCGGCGGCAGCACGATGGTGACGCGCGGGACGGGTGACGTGTTCGGCCGCGACCGCGCCCGCCGTGACGATCGCCGCGGCGGCCAGTCCGGCGACCGCCTTGGTGGCGATGGCGCCCGCGCCTGCGGTGAGCACGCCGCCGGATACGCTCGCCCCCCCAGCGCCGGCGGCGCTCGCGGTGGCCCCGGCGGTGGCGCCCGCCCCGGCTCCGGCCCCGACGTGGCCGGCGGAGGCGGTGGAGCCGAGCTTGGTGAGCAGCAGCTTCTTGGCGAGCAGCAGCGGCCCAACGGGGAAGATGGCGGCGAGCGCGTGGTTGTTCTCGCGCAGCTGCTTCTTGAAGCAGCGGCAGCGCTCGCACCCGCGAACGTGCCTGCGCGCGGGGGCGCCCAGCTTGGTCAGGCCCTCGGCGACCTCGCCGAGCTGCAGGCGCACTTCTTCGCAGCTGAGCTGGCGCGCCTGCGCGGCCTCGGCCAGCGAGATGCGCGCGCGCACGAGCAGCGACTTGACCGAGGGGATGGTCGTCTCCATCGCGTCGGCGATCTGTTCGTAGGAGAGCGCGTCGATCTCGCGCAGCAAAAGCGCGGTGCGCTGGGTCTCGGGCAGGTTCTTGACGTCGCCGAGCAGCTGGCGGAAGCTCTCGCGCCGCAGGACGCGATCGCCGGTGGACAGGCCATTGTCGGCGTAGTGCACGTCCATCGAGTCCACGCCGATCGCCGATGCGCGGCGCAGGTGGTTGAGCGAGCGGTTGCGCGCGATCCGGTACAGCCACGGGCGTACGTTGATCGCGCGCTCGTCGGCGAGGACCGCGTTGAAGGCGGCCGTGAACACCTCCTGGAGCACGTCCTCGGCGTCCTCGCGCGAGCCGAGCATATGCCGGCAGAAGGCCAACAGGCGCGACTGGTAGCGCGAGAACAGGACCTCGAAGGCGGCGTGCTGCCCGCGCCGGGTCATCGCGATCAGCCGCTCGTCCGACTGCAGCCGCAGCAGAGCCGACGGACCGCTCAGGCCCGGCATGCTCTTGTGCGTCAGTGCTGAGACCTCCACGGCGTTCATCGGCCCCTTCGATGGCTGCTTGTCTACCGGCAATTACACCGCGGCAACCTCAAAGTTGCGTAAACGCGCGCGCGGAATGCCGCCGGAGGCTAGGATCGGAGAGCCCGGGTGGACAAACTGGCAAAGTCGGCGGACTTAAAATCTGTCTGCTCTGACGAGCTTGCGGGTTCGACTCCCGTCCCGGGCATGCCCGAGGTTGGCTGTTTGGGGGCCGAGACCAGAACGCGGGGCAGGAAACCGATCGGAGATCGACGGGATCTCCGATCGGCCAGCAGCGACCGCGGCCCAGCGCGTCCGCGAAAGCCGACGTTTTCAAAACGGATCTCATCCCCCCGGACCAGCGCAGGGCGATAGAGTCGCGCGGCGATGGCGACCGGGACAGAGGAGACAGGGGAGACCACAGAGACGTTCCACGGCGGGCGTCTGATCGCGCGGCGGCTGAAGGCGCACGGGGTCAGCCGGCTGTTCACGCTCTCGGGCGGGCATCTGTTCTCGATCTACGATGGCTGCCGCGAGGAGGGGATCGAGATCGTCGACGTCAGGCACGAGTCCACGGCCGCGTTCGCCGCCGAGGGCTGGGCGAAGGTCACGCGCGAGCCGGGCGTGTGCGCGCTGACGGCGGGGCCGGGCGTGACGAACGGGATCAGCGCGATGGCGAGCGCGCAGTCAAACCACTCGCCGATGGTCGTGCTCGGCGGGCGCGCGCCGGCGGGGCGCTGGGGGATGGGCTCGCTGCAGGAGATCGACCACGTGCCGTTCGTGCGGCCGCTGAGCAAGCTGGCGGCGACCCCGGAGAGCACCGCCGAGATACCGGGCTTGGTCGACGACGCGTTCACGGCCGCGCTGCAGCCGCACTTCGGGCCGGCGTTCGTGGACTTTCCGCTGGACTACGTGTTCATGGAGGCGCCCGAGCCGGACGAGGTGCTCGACGGGCTGCCCGCGCGCGCGAGCAAAGGCGCGGATGGGGCGCAGATCGAGCGCGCGGCGCAGCTGCTGGGAGGAGCCGAGCGCCCGGTGATCATGGCGGGGACCGACCTGTACTGGGGCCGCGGCGAGTCCGAGCTGCTGGAGCTGGCCGAGACGTTACGTGTACCTGTGTTCCTGAACGGACTCGCGCGCGGGTGCGTGCCGGCCGATCACGAGCTGTTCTACTCCCGCACGCGAGGGCAGGCGCTGAAGGGCGCGGACGTGGCGCTGGTGGTGGGCGTGCCGATGGACTTCAGGCTGGGCTTCGGGGGGGCGTTCGGGGAGGAGACGGAGATCGTGGCGATCGATGTGGCCGAGCCGGCGCGCCCGCACCCGCGGGCGGTGGCCGCGGAGTGCTACGGGGCGCTGGGGGCGACGCTGAGCGACCTGCGGGCGGCGGCGGGGGCGAAGGCGCCGGCGAGCGAGCGCTGGGTGGCGGAGCTGCGGGCGGCCGAGACCGAGCGGCGCGAGGCCGAGGGGGTGGAGCTGGAAGACGACCGGGCGCCGCTGCACCCGATGCGGCTGTATGCCGAGCTCGCCAGGGTGCTGGAGCGCGACGCGATCGTGATTGGCGACGGGGGCGACTTCGTGTCTTACGCGGGGCGCGTGGTCGACAGCTACCAGCCGGGCTGCTGGCTGGATCCGGGGCCGTTCGGCTGTTTGGGCACCGGGCCGGGGTATGCGCTCGCGGCCAAGCTTGCGCACCCAGGGCGACAGGTGGTGCTGCTGCTCGGAGACGGTGCGTTCGGGTTCAGCGGGATGGAGTTCGACACGCTCGCGCGTCACGGGGTCAATGTCGTCGGCGTGATGGGCAACAACGGGATCTGGGCGCTGGAGAAGCATCCGATGGAGTTTCTGTACGGGTACTCGGTGGCGGCAGAGCTGCGCCCGGGGACGCGCTATGACCAGGTGGTGCAGGCGCTCGGCGGGTACGGCGAGCTGGTGGAGCGCCCGCGGGATGTCGTGCCGGCGCTGGAGCGCGCGTTCAGCGCCGGTGTCCCGGCGCTCGTGAACGTGCTGACCGACCCGGACGTGGTGTACCCGCGCAAGTCCAACCTCGCCTGAGGTCCGTACGTCAGGGCCCGCGTCCGGTCCAGGGCTCGTGGGTGAGATGCAGCTCTACGGTGCTCTTGCGGGCACGGTCGCACTCGTGCTGGGGCATACGCGCGGAGGCGCGGTACGGCTCTGGCGTGAGGAAGCCGCCTGGGTAGGCGGCTTCCTCGGGGCGGGCCCCCAAGGAACAGGGCAGGGGAACCGTGCCTCGGGGAGGGGTGACCCGAGTAGCGGGAACCGAGGTCTGTGCTCGGAGAGCTCCGGGTCTATGGATCAGCAGGAAAGGCGCGCGTACAACCGCGCCTCCTCCTCCGAAAGGGTATCACGTATCCGAACTGCCGTGGGGAACTGAATCCTTACGCCCAGCCAGCGACAGCGCGCCGCCGTGCAGGATGTCGTGCTCGGATACCTCCACCTCGTCGAGATCGAACGCGCGCAACGCCTGCGACAGCAGGATCAGACCGGCGACGATCGTCGGCGCACGGCCCGGCTGCAGACCCGCGAGGGCGCGGCGCTGGGATTCGTCCATGTCGGCCAGCCGCGCGAGCAGCATCTCGATCGTGGCCAGCATCAGCGCATACCCGTGCACGCGTGCCGGGTCGTACGGGTCGAGCTCCTGGTCGATCGCGGCCGCGGATGTGGCGGTGCCGGCCACCGCGATGCCGCGGCGAACGAAGGCGCGCTCGGACGGGGGCAGGCCGGCGAGGAAGACCGCGCGCACATCCGCTGCGAGCTCCTGCAGCTCGGTGGGCGCCGGCGGGTCGGCATGGATGTGGCGCTCGCTCATGCGCACCACGCCCGCGGGCAGCGACACGTGGAACCCAGTCGCAGGTCCGGTCCCGACGATGAACTCGGTGGAGCCTCCACCGATATCGATCACGACGGTCGGCTGCGGGTGCTCGTCGATTGGCCGGCCGGACATCGCGCCTCGGAAAGTCATCTGAGCCTCCTGCTCGCCCGTCAGGATGCGCGCATCGAGGCCATACACGGAGCGGACAGTCTCGGCGAACGCAGTCCCGTTGTGCGCGTCGCGTACCGCCGAGGTCATGACCGCGAGATTCGGGTAAGGCTCGCCGTCGTCTCCGCCATCGCCACGGGTCCCGTCGCCGGCGTCGTCGTGCGCCTCGCCGGTGTCGCCGCCGCGCGCATCTCCGCCGGCCGCGGGCCGATGGGCGTCGATTTCGGCACGGAACTGTGCCAGCGCGCGGGACACCCGCTCGCAAGCTTCCTCAGACAGGGCGCCCCCGGCATCGACGCCGGCCCCGAGCCGTGTGACGACCGAGCGGCGCACGATCTCCGTCAAGCGGCCGTCCGGGGACACGTCGGCGATCAGCAGGCGTGTCGAGTTGGTTCCGATGTCGACCACGGCCGTGCGCATGCGGTGTGGATGCTATTGGGGCGGGGTGTAGCGCGAATGTTTGCTAAAACATGAGCAGCGACGCGGGGTGGAGCAGTCTGGTAGCTCGTCGGGCTCATAACCCGAAGGTCGCGGGTTCGAATCCCGCCCCCGCTACTAAGCGAAAGCCCTGGAAATCCAGGGCTTTCGCGGTTCTAGGGCTCGGGCGCTGGTGGAGCTTCCTCCCGAGATTTCCTCCCAGGATGGATCGAGCGTATCGGGGTATCGGGGTCTGCTGGCATCATGCGGCGATGTCCGCACGATGGCGAACGAGGCTGACTCCGAGATGGCTGTGTCGGTGAGCGCCAGGTCCTCATGAGCGGCGCGGCGTGGACGCTTGAGTTCTACGAGGAGGGCGGCCGGGAGCCGGTGCTTGACTTCCTGCGCGGCCTTGATGAGCTGAAGGAGCAGGCGTTGGCCGCTGCGCTTCGCAACGTTCTCGCCTATGAGGGCATTGGGGTCTGCGGCTCCTCGTGGGGCAAGTGGGTGCCTGGTGCTCCCGGCATCTTCGAGTTTCGGGTGCGCCATGACGCGGCGACCATCCTGCGCGAGCGCGGCTTGCCGGTCCCCGAGCATCTGAAGGAGACCAGTGCCGACGTCCTGCTGCGCGTGTTCTGCCATGCCCACGGCAAGAAGGTGGTCCTGCTGCTGGCTGGCTATGACAAGGGCAAGGAGCCGAGCGCCAAGCGCCAGAACGCGGAGATCAAGCGGGCCAAGCAGCGCCTGACCCGCTGGAAGGCTCAGGAGAGGGCCAGTGCCAAGCGGAGGTCTTGACAAAATATGCGGTATGCTGCATAAATACTGTTGGATGACCCGACTACTGGGGTTCTGTGATGGCTACGAAGTTCGACGACTACATCAGCGAGGTTGAGGAGAGGGCGAAGGCCGGCGGACAGGAGGCTATCGCCCGCTGGGATGCCTTCAACGCTCACTACGCGATGGCCCGTGAGGTGCGCGAGCTGCGCAAGGAGCGCAATCTCACGCAGAAGCAGCTCGCGGTCGCGTCCGGTATCAACCAGGCCGAGATTTCGCGGATCGAGCGCGGCCAGACGAACCCGACCGCCAGTACGCTTGCCGCACTACTGGCGCCGCTGGGTGCCCGCGTCGGGGTAGTCCCTCGCGAGAAGCGCGACCTGGCGCACGTGTAGGAGGAGTCTCACCGGCCGCAGCGTTCGGCCTCGTCCTCGCACGCCTGCTGGTAGCCGTAACAAGGAGGGCGCAGCCCGACGCCTCCGGTGCAGGTAGCGGCGGCCACCGCGCCGCAATCCGTAGCGTCGTGTGAGGGTCGCGTGGAGGACGACATCCCCGTGCTGACGGAACACATCAAGGCAGCTTGGGACAACCGAGACACCGCGCAGACATTCATGAAGATCCTGCGGCCGGAGATCCCCGCTTCCGCTGCGGGCAGCAGTGCTGGTTCGTAGAAGTCTGTTGCAGCAGGTCACTCGTTCCACACGGCCCCCGCGTGCCCGTGGCGGTCCGGGAACGCCGGCGACGCTGGCACGAGGAGCAACCTGGTCAGCTACGCCGCTTGGCGCTCGTCGGCGCGCAGCGCGTCGGGGAGCGCCATCTCGAAGCCGAGCTTCCGTAGCGCCGTGACCAGCGTGAGGAACTTCTCGCGCTTCTGCTCGGCGTATGCCGAAGGGTCATCAGCGAGCTCGGCGATGCGCACAGCGTGGTACTTCGCGTACCATGCGCCAGCGGCGCGGAGTGCCTCGAGCTCCTCGGGTGCCAGGTCCTCGACGGTGATGGGTATGTCCACCTGCCGGACAGTAGCCCTGGCTTCGGATGCGTCTCTCGCTCGGGGAGCGGCCGTCCCGCTCGCTGCGGGATTCTCATGTCCGCCACGTCGATCTCGCCGGGGCTGCATGCTCTAGCGGCGCTTATCGACGAGCAGACCGGGCGCTACCGGGAGCTCAACGGAGCGGCAGGAATGATCTCCATGGCGGCAAGACCATACGGGGGCAGCAGAGCGGTCGGAGCGCAGAGTTCGGTCTGACAAGCAGTCCACGGCAAAGCATATCTATATTGATAGGCTTTGCAGCAAGAGATCTTGCGACCTACTGCAAGCTATATCTATAGTGATCTATAATGCAGCTATGGCACAGGCAGCGACACTTACGCGCATCGCGGATATCGCAGAGGATCAGTGGGGCCTCATTACACGCCGGCAGGCCAGCGACGCCGGCGTCTCGGAGGCGACGCTAAACCGCCTCGCAGCGGACAGCTCAGTCCTAAAGAGGCTCGCCCACGGCGTCTATCGCCTTGCTGGCGCGCCCGAGCCCGAGCACCAGGCCCTCAGGGCGGCCTGGCTCCAGCTCGCGCCTGCGGTCCGAGCCTGGGAGCGGGGTCCTCGCGACGGGGTCGTCTCCCACCGCTCGGCGGCAGACATGTACGGACTAGGGCATCTCGGCGAAGACCGCCACGAGTTCACGCTCCCCCGAAGACACCAGTCGAGACGTCCGGACGTTCGACTTCATCAGAGGCCGCTAATTGACGACGAGTGGATTGTCCTTCGTGGGCTGCCGGTTACGTCTCCCGCGCGGATCGCGTCGGACCTCCTCTATGACCGGGAGGACCCGACCGCCATCGCGCACATCATCGGCGACGCTCTGCGTGGCGTCTATGCCTACCCCGGCGCAGTCGCCGACGCACTAGGCCCCCACGCATCACGCTTCGGGCTTCGTCGGGGAGATGGGCTGGCCCTTCTCCGTTGGCTGCTCGACCTGCTCGACGATCTCGATACTGAGCACTGGATAGCTCTGGCACGGGCCACCATGAAGCGCGACTCCGATATCGAGCAAGCGCCGGCGCTGGTCGGCGGCGTCGCCTCGCGATGAGCCAATACGCCACGCCCGCTGCGTTCCGCCGAGCATTGACGGACAAGCTGACGGCGCTGGCGCGCGAGAGCCGATGGGAACTACCGCAGCTACAGCGCCAGTTTGCTTATGACCGTCTGCTCGAGCGCCTCTATCTGATGGACGACGGGTGGATCGTGAAGGGCGCCGTTGCGCTGCTGGCACGGGACCTCGGCGTACGGGCATCCGTTGACATCGATGTCTACCGAGCCAAGCGCGTGGACGCCGCCGAGGCAGATCTTCGTGAGGCGGCAGCACGCGACATCGGTGATTGGTTTCGCTTCGAGATCGGGCCGCGCGGCACGATCGGAGAGGGGATCACCGGAGTGCGCCTCCACGTCACGGCATTCGTCGGGGAGACGGTGTGGGCACAGTTCCGCGTGGATCTTGTTGGCTCCGACCTCAACATGCTCGGTGAACCAGACCAGGTTGCGGCGCTCGCAGAGGTCGACATGCCCGACGTCTCGCAGCGCGGGTATCGCGCCTATGCGTTGGTCGATCACGTCGCTGACAAGGTCGCCGCGACCGTGCAGCGCTACGGCGCGGCGCAACGACCGTCGACTCGATTCCGCGACTTGGTAGATCTTGTTGCGATATCCCAGGGCGCGTCCATTGACGCGCAGGAACAGATCCGGGCGCTCACGTCGGAGGCAGAGCGGCGCTGCATTGTCCTGCCAGAGACGTTCGACGTTCCGGACCGTGCGCTTTGGGAGTCGGGCTACGCCGCCGAGGCGAGACGTTCGCTGCTTGCCACCGCGCACACCCTCGACGAGGCGCTCGCTGTCGTGCGTCCGTTTGTTGACCCCGTGCTCGTCGGGACGGCGCGGGGCACGTGGGACCACGAGCGCGGAGCATGGATGCGCCCGTCGCGGACGTGACACGGATGCGCCGCGGGCTCGGCCTCGAGGACGAGCAGGCCGCGTGAGCTGAGCGGGCGATCGGTACTCAGTCCGCAAGCAGCGCCTGCTGGGCCGTCCTGGGGCGATCCTCAGCTTGGACACGTACCCGGCCGTCGTAGACCGCGTCATCCAGGAACGCGCGCATGAGCTTGTCGTGGGCGCGGTAGCGCAGCGCCTGAGCCTCGCGGCGGACGGCCGCCGCGTAGTGTGCGGGGTCCGCCGGCCGTTCCTCGGCCAGGCGTCGCGCGAGGATCTCCTCCGCGGCCCACGCATACAGGGTGTTGGCTGCCACCTCCACCTCGAGCATGCGGTAAGGCAGGTATTCGCGCACCCGTGCCTTCGACAGCCCCGAGCGACGTGCCGCTCTCTCAAGCGCCTTGAACTCCCGGCGGCCCTCGTACACCGTGACGACGCCGGTTTCCGGGTCGAAGTGCGCCTCGATCTCTGCGTCCTCGTCCTTGCGAGCGATCTCACGGACCCACCCCGTCGCGTGGTGGCGCACCACGAGCACGACCAGCTCCGCCGTGTGGCCGCCGGCCTCCGCGAGCACGCTGAGACGGGCACCGGGCTCGGCGGACACGCGGCAGCGCAGATTCGCGTCGATTCGTGACCAGCCGCTGCGGTTGGGCTCCGGAACGACGTCGCACGACAGATTGACCCCCAGCCCCGGATCGACGGCCACGTGCATGGGCGTGCCGGGCACAATCCGGGTCGGGTCGACGAGCAGCGAGACACCCCGCCGCTCGCCGGGGTGCAGCCGCACGAGCGCCTGCTTGAACCGCAGCGGCGCCTTCTCGACCGCCGTGCGGTCGGCTTCGCCGCGCCCGGGCGAGCCGGCTGTCATCTCGGCGTCCTCGTCTTGCACCACCGGCGGACCTGCCGACGGCTGCCCACCGGACTCGAACCCAGCCGTGCCGGGAGTGTCGAAGGCGTTCTTGAGTGCGTCGTTGAGAGCGCGCAGGCCAACCTGGTCCCGTGCCCGCAGCGCTCCGCCGGGGCGAACGAGATGCGCCCCCGCGCGACGCTCCTCCTCGGCGACTATCGGCCTCAGCACACCGTCGATCGCGGCATACAGGGCTTTGACGACCGGGTGGTTCTCGTTGAGTCCGCTGCGATCGACCTTCACGACCACCTGCGGTCGCGGTCGGTCGAGAGCCGCGCGCTGTAGTTCCTCAAGCGCGTCACATCTCACCTCTCCGTACAGATGCCTAGTCCCGGGCAGTCCCTCCTGCCCTGCGAAGGTCGACTCATGCGCCGCGCGCCCCGATCGCACGACCAGGCCACCCAGACGAGTCGCGCGGGAGGTTCCGGGCGGGAGCGGCCTCGCGCTGCGGCGGACAGTCACGCGCGCGCGGACGCCGCGACTCACCTCGACCTCGTCATCGAACAGCACCGGGCGCTCGCCATCGGGCTCCGATGCCGGGAGGCGCACGATCTCGATGACACCCGACGGGAGCTCCAGCCAAAGCTCGCGGGTCGGATCTTCCAGTACCGGCCGTATCTGGACCAGCTGCGAGACGAGCGTCCGCAGGCGGCCGTCGGCAGGTAGTCGCTCGAGTGCCAGCGGCACCGTCACGCGTGTGCGCGGCCGCTCGCTCGGCGCCGGCTCGTCACGGACGTGCAGATACGCATACGGATCATCGCCGGCCGCCGGAAAGAACCACGACTCGACGCCCCGCTCGTCCCGCACGCCCTCGATGCGACCCGCGCCTTGCGCGAGCCACACGTCGCGGAGGCCGCGCCCGAACAAGCCACGCTGTCCGCCCTGCTCTGGAAGCTCCCCGAGCGCGCCGAGGCGGCGGTCCACCGCCGCGGCGTTGACACCCACGCCGTCGTCTGCGCAACTCACCTCGAAGCGCCAGGAGAGCAGAGCGGGGACCCGCAGCGCACGCATCTGCGCGCGCCAGGCGTCGAGGAACGACGCATCAGGCGCGCCGAAGCGCACCTCGATCCGTCCGCTCGCGCAACCGCCAGCCGCGATCGCCGCATCCGCATTCGTGACGAGCTCGGGCACGATCTGCACCAGGTCGATGCCGCCCTGCGCGAAGTTCTCGCGAAAGTAGCGCCCCCGGACCGCGCCAACCCGCACCGCACCAGCGGACAGCAGCCCATCCATGGTCGAGCAGCGTATCGGGTGGGTCTCCGGACTCCTACCAACAGGTCCCATCCAGCCTCCCGAGCCCGAACCTACAGGCTAATCGGCGGTGCGTCTACTTCGCGGGGTCTGAGCGATCGCGGTAGCCGTCGCGGTCGGCTGCCACCTGCTGCTCCTGCCAACGACGGTCGCTGCGAGCGCGGCCACGATGGCGCTCTGCCTGGTGCTTGTGCGGCTTGCACAGCAGGCATCCGGCGCGCGTACTCTTGGGACCACTGCGCCGGTGGTGTGCCATCCCAAGGATGGTTGCATGACTCGCCACGAATCGGCCTGCCCACCGTGGCGTCCACGAGCGCGTGCCGAGACGCCCTGGAAAGTGGTCGATGTGTCAGCGCGGCTGCTCGATCGAGCCCGATCATACGCGAGCGAGGCCGAGCCCATCGCAGCAGTTTCGCTGGAAACGTAGCGCGGATGGGCGACCAATCGTGTAACATATCCGGTGTTATGGCTAGGCCAGCGACAGCGCGAGATCTTCTTTACGGCTACCTGGATTCGCTCGACGAGCGTGATCGGGGGCAGGCGAGCAGCGCCTTCGATCTCTCGTTGGACGGGCCGGAGCTAGCACGGTTCGCGAGCGCGCGCGGGCAGCACCCGCCGGATGTGGAAAGTCTGTTGAGGCGGATGGTCGCCAAGGGAGAGGCTCACCGCCTGCAGGCGGGCCGCTATCTCGTCAACCGTCCTGGTTTGCTCAGCCCCCGTCCGCGCCTTGACGATCTCGAGCCGGTGGCGGAGCTCGTGCTAAGACGACTGGATCACAGTTACTACCTCTCGTGGCATACGGGCCTGTGGCATCACGGGTTGATCGAGCAGCAGTCGCGTACCGTGCTGTGCGCCGTGAGGATTCGTAAGCGCCCGGTGCGCCTGGGCGCCCAGACGGTGCGGTTCGTGAGCGTCACGCAACGCAAGTTCTTCGGCTTTTCCCGAAGCGATTCCTACCAGGCGCCGGTATGGGTCGCCGACCTGGAGAAGACGCTCCTGGATTCGCTCGACGCGCCCGCCCTGGCGGGACCGATGCCGGTCGTGATCGCGGCCCTCGACCAAGCCGCGCGTCACGGCACGCTCGACCCGGAACGGCTGGTGGCCTACGCGATCAGGATGGGCGGCCCGGTGCTCAACCGCCGGCTGGGGTACTACATGGAGAAGCTGAACATTCCGGGCGCCGCAGGCTTGGAGGCGCACCTGGGCCGCAAGTCCGCCGTGCCACTGCAACCGGGACGAGCGCCTCGGTGGGGAGCCAAGGTCGATCCGCGCTGGCGGGTTTACGAAGACGACGCGCTCGTCAGCTCTGCACGGGAACTGAAGTGAGCGTCACCAGCCAGGATCTGCTCGAGCGCGCCGAGGAGCGCACCGGGCTGGTACGCAACCAGCTGCTGCTGATGGTCGCCAAGAGCGCCGCGGTGCGCCACATCGCCCAGGGTCCCTACAGCGAGCACTTCGTGCTCAAGGGCGGAACGCTTTTGACGCACGTCTACAGCAGTCCGCGCCAGTCGATCCAGGACGCCGACTATCTGCATCGCCAGGCCGAGACCGTGAGCGCCCCCGAACTGGAGCAGGCGCTGCTCGGCGACTCGCAAGGCATCACCTTCGAGCCGGCGTTCTCCTATCATGCCGGCCGAGAGCAGTTTCGCGGCACCGTCGAGTTCACGTTCGATGACATCGTGATCCGCCGCAGCAGGCCGCTGAAGGTCAGCGTCTCGGTACGCCCCGGGGAGTGGCTGGACCCGCCCCGCTCGCCGCTGGACTACCACGACCCTCTCCTGGCCCAGCACAACACCTTCAAGGTTCAGGGCCTCAGCCTCAACGAGCTGGCGGCCGAGAAGCTGCTCGGATGGTGCTCGAAGGATCTCCCAAAGCACCTCGTGGATCTCGCCTACATCGCCCGCGAGCACCCCGCCGAGATCGACCACGAGCTCGTCGCCAGCCTGGTCGCTCAGAAGTTCGCCCACGAGGGCGGACGAGGCCGCTACCGCGAGCTGGGCGTCACCCGCGCCGCCCAGCTCCCCGGCCGCTTCACCGACCGCCGGCGACTAAACGAGGTCATGCACGCCCAAGGGCTCGGTGACCTGTTCTTCGCGCTCGCCGAGCAGCGGCGGCCCGCCGAGCAGACACTGACCAGCACCGCCAACATCGAACGGCTCGCCCTGGGATTCTGGGAGAGCACGCTCGAACTCCTACGACGCCGAACATGAGTTCCCGCCGGCACGCCGGCATGCGCGCGTTCGCCGAGTTCAGAACCCGCCGCGCGCGCTCGAGAGCGGGCCGTAAGCGTCCGTCGCGGTTGGCGGTCTCCGCCGTTTCGTCACTCACACCGAAGGTCGTGATACTGAAGCCAACCGCTCACAGGCGCCGATCGAGACGCAGCACGCGCACCCCTCGGTGATCGTAGGGACGTCGGCGGCGACGCCGACGATTGCGGCCCGGACAGCAGCGCCTTCTACGCTGCCCGGCGGCTATGAGTCTCACATCCATCACGGAGGGCGTAGTCGTCGCTCACGACGGCCTGGTAGCAGCAGTTCGACCAAAAGTCGTTGGCCGGTTTCGGCTGCTCGCGGTCATGAAGGGGGACAGGGAGGATCGGCCCCAACTCGTACGGGGGAATCGCGTCCTGTTGCACGACAAGTCAATGGAGCGAGCAGATGACACGAACGAACAAGACCTCTGGGCCGGCCGATGGCGCCGCGGTGTCGTTGGATGAGCCGCTGCTCGACTGCGAAGCGGCGGCGGCGCTCTTGAATGTGCGGGTGTCGTGGGTGCGCGACGCGGCGCGGCTGGGGCATTTGCCGTGTCTGCGCGTGGGGCGCCATTTGCGGTTCACGCGGGTGATGCTCGAAGACTGGCTGGCCGAGCAGGTCGCCGTCTCATCGACGCCTGTCCGCGCGTATCCCCGGCCCGTCAACGGTTCGGGCGGCAGATCGAGTCGCGGCAGGTTCAGACGGAGCACCCAGGCCGCGCTTCTGGCAAGCCTGGCTGAGAACCCAAGGCACAAGGAGGTGGACGATGAGCGATAGCGATCCCCGCAGGCAGCTACGGACAGGGGGCGATCGGGGTCGGATGGATCGTCCGCCGGGCTGGGCGGACTCGTTGTTCGCCGGGCGCTCACGCGCGGATAGGGAGGCCGATCAGGACGCGATGCTGAAGGTGACGGTCGTGCTCGGCGGGGTCGTTGTCCTGCTGCTCGTGGGACTGCACGCGCTGTTTACGACGGTCGGCCTGCAGCTGGGGTGGTGGTCGGCGCCGGCGTTCGCGCCGCTGCTCGGCAAAGTCATCGCACGCTACGCCCGCACCGAGCTCGTCGTCCTCGACGAGCTCGGGTACCTCGCGCTGCCCGACGGCGCAGCAGAGCTCGTCTTCCAGGTCATCTCCGAGCGCAACGAGCGCGCGTCGCTGATCGTCACGACCAACCTCCCGTTCGGCGAGTGGACCAAGGTATTCCCCGACGCCCGCCTCGCCAAGGCCGTCGTGGACCGCATCACCCACCGAGCACACATCATCGACACCGGCAACGAATCCTGGCGCTTCAACCACGGACTCAACCGCACCAAACAGAAGGGAGCCGCCTGACCCCCACCCGCAGGCCGCGCCGGCGATATCTCGTTCCGCTACGCCCTACGGGCTACGCTCCACGAGACACCGCCGAAAGTCACAATCAGAGAAGATCAACTACACACAACAACCGACGCGAAGTGGGGCCACTTCAAGCCGCCGCGCCGGGGCCAGTGCAAACCGCCGCGCCCAGCTATCCAAGAAGTGAACCGCCCGGGAATGTTGAGACCCTTGATCGCTTGAGCATTGAGCGATGGGAACAAGCAAGAGGGCACCTGACCTTACGCTGTCTCGTTGGGTCGCTCGGCGTGGATTTCGTCGATCAGCCCCTGTACGCGCGTGATGGCCTCGTCAATATCCTTGGTCGGGAAGTCAAGCTCGGCGGCCAACTCGCGGTACGTATCGGGCCAAGTGGGCTCGATTGTCAGCGTTGGTGGCCAGGAGTGCGTCCGGCGTAGCTCGAAGATTTCGATGCAGGCCACTCTCACGCGGCTGTAGTCCTCGATCAGCTCTTCCATGAGCTGCAGATCGATCAGGTCGTGGACGCGCTCGTTTTCACGGTCGGGGAAGCGCTCGGTGCTGGCGTGGATCTTCTGCGCGATCTGATATCGCAGCGACAGGCAGGTGACCTCGGCCGGTCCCGTGAGGCCGAACTCGCTCACGCTTAGCGCCGGCACCGACTCCGGCTCGTGGGCCTGTCCTTCCGGTGGTGAGACCTCGACGCGCAGCGTTGCCCAGCCTCGGCCTGGTAGGTCAGCTTGACGTCGAAGCGGTGCGCGCCGGTCTCGCGGACCGCTTCCGGCGGCGCGTAGCTGAACGAGAAGCCCGAATAGTGCGTGGCGAAGGCCGTGTCGAGGTCGGCGAGCAGCTCGTCGAGGGAGCCGTGGAAGAGAGCGTCGAGGTCACGCGTCGCTCGCGCCTGGTTTTGGAAGCGCAGTTCGCAAGCGATGCCGCCCTTGATCAGGAAGCGTCCGGGCGAATCCTCCTTGCGTACACGCTCCAGCGCGCCGAGGAACGCCATCGCCGATATGCGCTGGCGCACCCGCCGGACGCCGAGGCCGCTCGCCTCGGCATAGTTGGAGACCAGTCGACCGAGATGCTTCTCGGTCTTCGGCTGACTCCTCGATGGTGGCCCGGCGCTCATCGTGTCGGCACCGTCGCGGGATCGAACCCGGCCTCATGCATGAGCTCGGCGTAGGCGCTGCGATTAAGCAGGCCACGTTCCCTGGCCTGCTCTAGGGCCTGGCGCAGCAGATCACGGCGCAGGTGCGCCTCGTGGCATTGACGGATGGCCTTCACCGGCGTCACGATCGGCAGACCCTCGTGTCGTGTGATGTCGTGCGTGTCGAGGTCTTCGTGATGGAAGCGATAGACGGGTGGCGCCTCGCGGCGGCGCAGGCGGTAGCGCTTAGGGACGGTGATTTGGATCTTCGCCGGGTTGACGTCGCTGAGCTCGTAGAGGTCAAGCGCCGTCTCGTGGCTGAGGACACCCTCAACGCCATACGGCCAAAGGGTCGCCTTGCGGTAGCTGTCCAGCGCATGGACGGGGAACGGGTCCAGGCGGTAGAGCCCGAGCCCTTCGCGCTGCAGCGATCCCCTGCGCGCCATCTCCGCGAGCCGCTGCGGACGGATACCCGCCTCCCGGGCGTCATCGACGGTCAGGAAGCCGTAGTTGTCCTCGGCGATCTCGTACAGCGTCTTGAAGTTGCGACCAGGCATCGAGGACAGTCTAACGCATTTCGCGTTACTTTGTCCATCACGGGAGCTTTCGCAGCTCCACGATCCTGCAAACAAAGGTGCGTGCGGTGGGAGGGGATATAAGTACATATCCCGCCCCCGCTATGACAATCGTCTGCAGATGGTTTTGTCTTGGCGCCGGTGCCACGTGCCTGCGACGGCATATGATTGGAGGTGGGGACGTTCACACCGTCCGTAGCGCTTCGGTGGGTGAGAGGCGCGCGGCGCGCAGCGCGGGAAGCAGGCCGGCGACTGCGCCGATCAGGAGTGCCGCGCCGAACCCGCCGGCCCAGGCGAGGGTGGGGATGACGATCGTCCAGCCCTTGGTGGTGGCGTAGATCGCGGTCGCGAGCGTGCCGGCGGCGACGCCGGCGGCGCCGCCGGCGAGCGCGAGCAGGATCGCCTCGGAGAGGAACTGGGTGCGGATCTGTCCGCGGGTCGCGCCGAGCGCGCGGCGCAGCCCGATCTCTGAGCGGCGTTCCAGCACGCTGATGACCATGATGTTCGCGACGCCGACGGCGCCTACCAGCAGCGCGACGGCGCCGAGCCCGAGGAACAGGCCGTTGAAGGCGCCTTGGGCGTCGGCGCGGGCTGTGAGCGTGGCCGAGGGTTGGCTGACGTTGACTTCGTTGGGGGCTTCCGGGTCCGCGGTGGCGGCGAGCACCGACTGGACGGCCGCGACCTGGCTGTTCTGCGCGCGCAGGTAGACGGTATTGGGGTGCCCGTTGAACTGCAGGTAGCGTTCCGCGGCCTTGAAACCGACTAGCACCGAGCTTTCAATTTCGGGCGCAAGCACCGAAGGGCCAAGGATCCCGACGAGATAGACCCACTGGTTTGCGACCCAGATCCGCTCGCCAGGGTAGATGTGATCGATCCCGAGTCGCTGCGCCGCGGCAGAACCGAGCACCGCCACCGGCTCTTGGGCGGTAGCGGCGTTCAGGTAGCGGCCCTGCACGACGTCGATGCCCAGCGTGTGCAGCAGGCCGAGGCTCGCCGCTTGGACGCTCAGGGCGTTCGTTTCGACAGTCGGGATCAGTGGAGAGCGGTACACACTGCCTTTGACCTTCCCCGTCTCCGCGACGGTTTCGACCGGCTCGATACGCGCGATCATCGCCGGCGCGACGAGCGGCAGCTCCGCTGTCTTGCCGGCGAAGCTCTGGCCGTTGGTGACGATCAGGAGGTTCGTCCCGAGACGTTCGATCTCTTCCAGCAGGCCCGCCTGCGAGGAGGAGGACAGGCCGAGCACCGCCACGATCGCAGCGACCCCGATAGCGATCCCCAACGCGGAGAGCCCCGCCCGCATCCGCCGCGTACGCAACCCCACACTCGCGACCCGCGCAAGATCGGAGGCCCGCAGCCTCAGCGGGGCGAGGTCCGCGGCGCCGGCATGGTCTCCGGTCCGGATCGGCGACGGCGCTCACCACGCCCTCACTGGGACTGCCCAGGCGCTTCGTTGACGAGCGCGAACGCCGCCGGTCTTGCGTGCTCGGCGGTTGCCTTGACGATGTAGCCGCCGGGCAGGCGGTTGGCGGTGAAGGCGGGTGCAACGGCGATCCCGCAGGCGTTGGTCTTCACCTTGACCGTGTAGGGATGGAGACACGGCCACGATGGTGACGGGAACCGCGAGCGTGGACCGTGAAGCGTCCACTCGCGCCGCGCGTGGGTGCCGAGAACGTGATCTGCGCGCCCGGGACCGGGTTCTTCTCGGCGTCGGTGACGGTTACGGCCAGACGGATCGGGAAGGGGGTTCCCGCGAGGGTGGATTGCGTGGAGCCGACCCCCGTGGTGAGCTTGGCGGGTTTGCCCGCGAGGTTTGAAAGGGAGAAGCTGACCGGTGTGACGGTGGGCGACCCGGCCTTTGGCGGCGCTTTCATTCCCGCCCCGCCGCTGCTCGAGACCGAGGCGGTCGCGGTCAACGACCCGGCCGTGTTGTTTGCCGTGAACAGCGGCGAGCTCGCGACACCGTATGCGTCGGTCGTCGCGGTCGCCTGGGCGCCCCCGCCGGTGAAGCTGGCACCGGCGCTCGAGGAGGTGGTCGTGCCGCACGCGCTGAGCGCCGCCGGAGCCGAGCGTGAACGTGACCGTCGTGCCTGCGACCGGGTTGCCGCCTGCGTCCAGCACGCTCGACCTGCAGCGGCTGGGGATAGCGGCGCGTGACGCTCGCGGATCTGCTCTTCAGGGGGATCGCGACGAGCCTCGCTGGTATGCCCGCGGCGGTGTTGGTTAGTGAGAACGAGACAGATGCCGTATTGCGAGCTGGCGGTGACGGTGTAGCTGCCCGGGTCGGTCGTTGGCGGTGAAGGTTGGTGCGGCGACGCGTGCCCGACGCGTCGGCGCCGACGACGGCGGTGTTGGACGTGCTGGTTGCGAAGACGCCGCTCGCGCCACTGGCGGGTGCGCTGAACGTGACCGGGATCCCCGCGGCGCCGGTGACGGGGCAGCCGTTGCTGTTGCGTGAGCGCGACCTGCAGGCCGGTCGCAAAGGCGGTGTCTGCAGCGATCGCCGTCTGCGGTGTGCCCGCGACGAGCGTGATCTGGTTGGGCGGATTGGACGACGGACAACTCGATGTGCCGGTGCGGTGGTGTTCCGGTTCGAGCGATCCGCCGGTTTCCCCTGCGGCAACAGCCTGGCCACCCACGAGCACGCCAAGCGAGGACACCCAAGCTCGTGGCTAGGATCAGTCCGAGCCCCACCCGGCGGCGACCATCGCCCAACCGCGTCATCGGTGCCATCAGCGCCCCGCTCCTGCTCTGGTGGTGTCTCCACGATGCGCCCGTCGAGCACCTGGACCTGTCGTGGCAGGCGGTCGGCAAGGTCATGGTCGTGGGTGATCACGAGGATCGTCGCGCCATCTGCATTGAGCTCTTCAAGCAGCGCGAGGATCGCTTCACCGGACGCGCTGTCGAGGTTCCCCGTGGGCTCGTCGGCGAGCACGATCGCGGGAGCGACCCACCAGCGCCCTGGCGATCGCGACCCTTTGGCGCTCGCCACCGGAGAGCTTGCTCGGACGGAAACTGCGCGCGATCGGCGAGCCCCACCCGGGCGAGCGTCTGCGCCGCTCGCTGCCTGCGCTCGGAGACAGCGACTCCGGCGTAGAGCAGGCCTTCGGCGACATTCTCCAGCGCGGTGGAGTGCTCGGCCAAAAAGAACTGCTGAAAGACGAACCCGATACGCGTGGCACGCAACGTGGCGAGCTGACGATCGGACAGCCCCGCCGCATCGAGGCCCGTGATCGAAACGACCCCCGAGCTCGGGCGCTCGAGCGTGCCCATCACATGCAGCAACGTCGTCTTACCCGAACCCGACGGGCCCACGATCGCCACGAGCTCGCCCTCTCCCACCACAAAGCTGACTTCCCGCAGCGCATACACCGGCGGCTCGGCCCCATAGACCTTGCTGACTCCGTCAAGCTCGAGCACCGGCTGCTCGCGCCGTCGGCCCATGCGGCGCTTGCTGGCTGCTCGCTCATGATGTTGCTGGCACCACCACGCGCTGGCCGGCAGACAGGCCCTGGCCGCTGACCTGCACGAGCCCATCGGCGTCGTCGAACAGGCCGAAGGTGACGGCCTCCAGACGGTGCACGCCGCCTTCGGCGACCTCCACCGCGTACCCGGCGACCGGTGCACCGGCGAGCGCGAGCAGCGCGTCGACGGGCACCACGAGCGCGTCCTGGACGCTTTCGGTGGTGATCGACACGTTCACCGGCGCCTGGTCCAGGTGACCCGTCGCCGCGGGATCTGTCGGTGTGGCATCTACTTCGATCGTCGGCGCGCTTTCTTCTTCACCGGGTTTGCTCGACGGCGATGTCGCGACGCTCGAGACATAGGAGATCCGCCCCGGCGTGGTCTGGCTGTCGGGCAGCGTGATCATGACCTGATCGCCGACCTTGACACTGGCCTGCTGGGACGCGTCGAGCGCGACCTTGACCTGCCGGGCAGTCGAGGTGATCGCGAGCACCGGCCCGGGCATAACCGCCTGTCCGACCGTCGGCGTCACGCTCGTGACGCGCACCGGCCCCGGGCTCGAACACCACCGAGCCGAGCAGCAGCTCGCCGGTCACAGTCAACCCATGCGCGGACTGAAACGCACGTATCGCCGCGCCGGTCGCGGCGCTGAAACGTGTCGCCCGTGAGGCCCTGCCCGTAGCCGAGCGCGTCGAGGTTCGAGTTCAGCTCGCCCACATCCGATCCCGCTGACATCCCCGCGATGAACGCCCGCGTCGGCAGCACCGAGCCATACAGCAGCACCACCGGACTGCCGCTGATCCCATAGAGGATCTGCCCACGCGCGATGACCTGACCCACCGACGGCAGCCTCGTAAACGTGGAGCTCTGACCGTAGAGCGCGGCCGCTGACCTCGCCGTGGACAAATTGGACTCGTGCGCTCGCGAGCGACTTTTCGGCCGAGGAGACCGGCGCTCGATCGCCGTTGACCTTCACGGCAGCGCCGGTGACGCTCTGCTGCGGCGAGTCGAGACAGCCTGCACGTCGCTCGCACACAGCGCCCGAGCCGCCGCCCGGCGGCTTTCGCCGACGGCGAGGAGCCGCCGGATGCGCTTTCCGCGGCGCTATCGCCCGCGCAGTCGACCGACTCCTTCGCGCGGGCAGCTGACACGGTCGCTTCATGGCCCGCGAGCGCTTCGCTGTCAGCCGCCAGCGACGCTCTGGCTGTTTGCAGCATTCCTTCGGCGTTCGTGACCGACTGCTGCGCCTGTGACACTGCGGACGGCGCCGTGCCAGACAGCACGCGGATGCTCGACGAGCCCGCATAGCCGAGCGTCCCGCTCACCTGCGTCTGCGAAGACAGCGACCGGCGGGCCACCGTCGCAAGCGAGGTCGCGGTCGCGTTATCGCCAACGCCACCGCCGGACTTGGTCGAGCCACCGAAGGGGTCGGTCGCGATCAGGACCACGACGGCCGCGACGAGCACCAGCCCCATGCCGGCGAGCACCCTGCGGCGAGCGCGACCCGCCGGCGGGGCGATCCTCGATTGCTCGCCGGAGGATCCGGCCGGGTCGCCCGCCTGGGGCACGGACGCGGCTTCACCGGACACGGGATCGCTCATCGACGATGCTTGTACGACATCGACGGTTTCGGGAACGTTTCGTCGGCCTCACGGACGACTTCCCGCGCTCACGGGACCGCGACGGCCTGACCCCCGGATTCCCCGCCGGGACCGCCAGGCCCGCCGCTGGAGCTCGACTTCGCCGCCTCCCGGCCCGCCCTTGGCGCCCGGCGGTCTGGGCAGGTCGGACTGGCACGTTTTCTGCGCGGCTTTGAACTGCGGCGAGTTGGGTTCGATCCCGGCGCCCTTCTGCCCCCGATTCGTATCCCGACACCGCCGCCGCTGTGGGAGATTTCCGGATCGGGGAAGTTGGGGACTCCGTGGCTGCGCATGCACTTGGAGAAATTCAGAGCGCTTTCCTGCATCTTGGCCTGCTCTGCTGCGCTTGGAGCCTTCCCTCCGTTTGGCGCCAGCTTCCCGCAGGTCTTCTGCGCCGCCTGGAACTGCGCCGAGGAAGGGTTCAGGCCGGTCACGTGGCCGTTGTGGTCGCTGCTGTGGAGGAGCAGCTTGCCTTCGGTCGGTTCGGGGAATTCCGGCACCCCGTGCGTGCGCATGCACTGCGAGTAGGCAACCATCTTCTGCTGGGCGCTTGCGCTGCTTTCCGGGGAGGATGAGCCGCCGCCACTTGAGGGCGAGTCGCCGGAGGTGCTGGAGGAGAGGTGCGCGACACCCGGGCTGGATGAGCCGCCACCGCACCCGGCAAGGAGCAGTGCCGCGCTCGCAAGCACGACCATGCCGAGGTTCATTCTCATCATGCCGACATCATGCGGGAAGCAATCTGAGAATTGGCTGAGAAAAGGCGAGGAGATTCCTAAGCGATGCCGGAAGCAGCGGGCGCAGACCGCTCGGATGCGGCGAGCTCGACGTCGGTCATCTGAAGCGTGGGAAGCTCGAGCGTCAACCTGGCGCCGCCGTCTGGATCGTTGGCTGCGTGCACGGCTCCACCGTGAGCCTCGGCCATCTGCCTGACGATCGCCAGTCCGAGCCCCGACCCGAGTCGCGCCCGGGCGCCGGGCGCGCGGTAGAAGCGGTCGAACACGCGGGGAAGGTCCTCCGTGGCGATCCCCGGGCCGCGGTCGCGGACCTCCAGTACACCGTCGCGGACACGCACCTCGATTGGATCGCCCGCCCGCCCGGCAGGCGGCGTGGGCGGGTTCCATTTGCAGGCGTTGTCGAGCAGGTTGGCGATCGCCCGCTCCAGGCGCGCGGGCGCGGCGCGCACCAGACAGGGCTCCGCGTCGAGGAGAAAGCGGCACTCCGGCGCGTGCAGGCGGGCGCGCTCGATCGCCCCGGCGGCGGCCAGATCCAGGCGCACGTCCTCCACCTCGACCGCCTCGACCTCGGTCTTGGACAGATCGACCAGATCGCCGACCAGCACCGTCAGCTCCCGCAGCTGCGCCTGCGCGGCGGCCAGGATACGAGCGCGCTCGCGTGCGGGCAGCTCCTCGCCGATCGCTAGCGCGTCTAGATTGGCCTGCACGCTCGTCAACGGCGTGCGCAGCTCGTGCGAGGCGTCGGAGACGAGCTGGCGCTGCGCGAGGCGGGAGCGCTCGAGCGCAGCCAGCATCGTGTTGAAACTCCCGGCCAGACGCCCGAGCTCATCCTCCTCGCCGGCCTCGATGCGGTGGCCGAGATCCTGCGTGCGCGCCACGCGCTCGGCGGCGCGCGTCAAGCGCCGCACGGGCACGAGCGCCGCCCGTGAGACGAGCAGCCCGAGCGCGGCCGCAAGCGCGATCCCGCCCAAGCACACAAGCGCCAGCACCAGCTTCAGGTGCGTGAGCGTGCTGTCCACATCGGTCAGCGGCAGCGCCACCTGCCACACCCCCCCTTCGGACGCACGCTCGGTCAGCACCCGCACGGACGTGCCGGCGACTGTCGCGTCGCTGAAGAAGGCGTCGCGCCGGCCCGCGGCCACAGCGCGGGTCGCGGCCGTGATCGGGAGCAGCGAGCCCCTGCCTTCGGAGCGCAGAACCTGGCCGTTGGACTGGATGAACTGGACGTAACCGGTGGCGCCGCCGAGCTGCGGCACCGGCAGCACGAGCCGGGCGAAACCGGTCGGTTCGCCGCCCGGCGCCGTGCCCTTCGCGGCGGTGCGACTGGGCACGAGCACTGTCTTGCGTTCGATCGAGGAGATCGCTTCTTCGCGAGGGTGCTTCCCGGCGCCGGCCGACGATTCCCGCCCGCCGGAGTAGCCTTCCGGCACCGCGGCGACGCTCCCCGACGGGCCGACGGAAGTGCCGCTCGCCGCGCCGCCGCCGCCGGCGTGGTTGTTGCTAGCGCTGCCGCTGGCGCTGCTGCTCCCACGGGCCGGCGCGCTGAACTCGACATGCGTCGAAGGCAGGCTCGGCAGCTTTCCTTCCCGCTGCAGCTTGGCCAGCCCGGCCGAACTCACATTCGTGGCCTTGATCTGAACCGCCTGCGGCAGGCCGGGCGTGAGCTTCTGACGCAGGCTCGCATCGATCTGCCCGCGCAGCTCGTTGCGCGTCACGACATAGACGACGACCGACGCGATCACCACGGCGGCTGCCACCGCCCCGGCGGCGAGCAGGATCATGCGCCGGCGAAAGCTCATCGCGCCCGCGTCCTCAACACGTAGCCAACCCCCCGCACGGTGTGCACCAGACGCGGCTCGCCGGCGGCCTCGGTCTTACGCCGCAGATAGCCGACGTACACCTCCAACGAGTTCGACGCTGGCCCGAAATCATACCCCCACACGCACTCGAAGATCCTCGTGCGCGAAAGCACCTGACTGGGATGGCGCATCAGCAGCTCTAGCAGCAAAAACTCCGTGCGCGTAAGCTCGATCGGACGCCCGTTGCGGCGCGCCTCGTGCGCGAGCGGATCGAGCTCAAGATCCTCGAAGCGCATCGTCTCCTCGTTGCCCTCCCACCCCGTGCGTCGCAGCAGTGCGCGAAGCCTGGCTACCAGCTCCTCGCTGGCGAACGGCTTGACCAGATAGTCATCGGCGCCGGCCTCGAGCCCCGCCACCCGCTCTGACACCTCTGCACGCGCGGTCAACATCAGCACTGGCGTGCGATCGCCGATCGCGCGCATCCGCCGGCAGACCTCCAGGCCGTCCAGGCCGGGCATGAGCACATCGAGGATCACCGCATCGGGCCGGTCCACCGCGAGCGTGCGAATCGCCTCAGCGCCGTCCGTCGCCGTCGACACCCCAAATCCATTGAGGTCCAGCACGAGCTCGAGCGCCTCGCGAACGGAGGGATCGTCGTCGACCACCAACAGACGCATCGGCCGATGCTGACAGGCCAACCTGAAAGAAAGCTGAGGACGGGACGCGTTCATAGCGCTGCTTGGGGCGAGGAGCTGGAGCCGCCGTGCACACCACCGGGGATCAGCGATTCGCAGGCGTGCACCGCCGCCTTGAACGTGACGGTTCGCTTCCCAAATCCGAGCTAACGCTGGTCCACGATTCCAAGGAGGCTGCGGCGGTGAGCAGGCGCGCTCGCGGCGAGGTGAGCCTCTTGGTATGGATGCTGTGTGGCAGCGGGGCGCGCATCACTTCGGTTTCGGCGGCTCATCGCAAGTTGCACGCGGCCGACGCCTGCTCGAACGCCGGCGAGCTCGTGTCGATCGACTTCGGAATCGCGAGGTAGTACCCGCGTTGCCCATGACCCCGCTGTAGCCGGCCGGGTTCGATGGAGGCGAGGTGCTCGGATCGGGGAAGCCCGATCCCGTGCTTGCGCATACATGCGGACACCGTGAGCATCCGGGCCTGCGCCCGCCCGGACGGCGGTTCGGAACTCGGAGGGCCCTTCGGCAGCAGGCGCCGCGTGACCTAGACTCGCGGCGATGTCGTTGCACCTCGAGCGCTTCGAGGACCGCTCCGCTGACCGCGGCGGGCTGCGGCCGTGGCTTTACCGGATCGCGACCAACGTCTGTCTGGACATGCTCAAGGGGCGCCACCAGCGGGCGCTGCCGGTCGAGCTCGGACACCCGGCGCCGGCGAGTTCGCGATGGGGAATCCTCGACCGGAGGCGACGTGGGTGCAGCCGATCCCCGATGCGCTGCTCGCGAGCGACGATGGCGACCCGGCGGTGGTGACCGTGGCGCGCGAGACAGTGCGGCTGGCGTTCATCGCCGCGCTGCAGCACCTCGCTCCGCGCCAGCGCGCGTTGCTGATCGAGCGCATGGGGCTTCTACATCAACACCAGCCTCAAGCGGCTCATCACGACCAACGAGGGAGCGCCCAACCCGCCGATAGCCACCAGCCCGAACCGGCGCGCTGAGGAACATGGAGCGGGGACACCGTACCGACGGCGCTGGCAGGCGCAATGACCGGTCCGACCAGAAGAAACCGATCACACCAAACGAAGGAGCGACCATGCATGATCAAGCGAACACCGGCCGGAAGCCCGGACCCGACATCACGCATGCAGAAATCCCAGCCGCCGTCGACCGGGCGACATTTCAGGCTGAATTAGATGCCCTGCGCGTGCAAGAGAAGGCGCACACCCGCGCAGGGGACGCGATCGCCGCTGCCCGGCGTCGACTCCCGATGGTCGAGGTCGACTCCACCACCAGCCTGGTCGGCCCGCATGGGCCGGTCACGCTGCTGGACGTCTTCGAGGGCCGCCGGCTGCTCATCGCTTACTACTTCATGTGGTACACCGGCCGGCCCGCCGCCGAACAGTGCGAGGGCTGCACGCACTACACCACGCAGGTCAGAGAGCTGTCCTATCTGCATTCCCGTGACGTCACCTACGCCACCCTCTGCCAGGGTCCCTTCGCCGAGAGTGTGCGCTACCGCGACTTCATGGGTTGGGACATGCCCTGGTACTCAGCCCAAGAGTCGCTTGACACGCTCCTGACCGGGCGTCAGGTCGGCAAATTCCACCTGGTGTGCTACCTGCGCGACGGCGAGAGGGTGTTCGAGACCTACCGGACCAACGGCCGCGGCGCCGAGGCGATGGACAACAGCTACGCGCTGCTCGACCTGACGGTGTACGGGCGCCAGGAGAAGTGGGAGGACTCGCCCGCCGGCTGGCTACAGCGCGGCGAGTACATCTATCGCACGAACGGACGTCCCACCGCCCAGTGGCCCCGACTACAAGCCGGACGCTCCGACGACCTCCGAAACGCCGCCGCGTGAGCACGGCCAGCTGGTGTCAATGCGTGAGGAGCCGGGGGCGAGTTGGCAAACGGGCCAATGAGTGTCGCCTCGGGCGGCGGTCTAGTCTCTTGGACCAGCGAGCATAGGAGGATGACATGCCAGCGATCGACCGTGTGCGCATCGTGCGCGAGACCTACGGTGCCTACGAATCTCGACTGAGCTCATGGCGAAGCTGATCTACTCGGCGATTACATCGCTCGACGGCTATGTCGAGGACGCGGAGGGCAACTTCGACTGGGGCAGGCCCGACGATGAGCTGTTTGCGTTCATCAACGATCTCGAGCGGCCCATCGGCATCTACCTGTACGGGCGGCGGATGTACGAGACGATGGTGTTCTGGGAGACGGTCGCCGCCGGTGCCGACCAGACGGCCGTTGCGCGCGACTTCGCTGCGATCTGGCGCCGTGCGGAGAAGATCGTCTACTCGAGGACGCTGGAGAGGGCATCGAGCGCGAAGACGCGAGTCGAGCGGGAGCTCGACCCCGAGGCAGTCCGTCAGATGAAGGAGGTGGCGGGCAGCGACATCACGATCGGTGGCGCCGAGCTTGCCGGCGAGGCTATCCGCGCCGGCCTCGTCGATGAGTGCCACCTGTTTCTCGTGCCGGTTCTCGTGGGGGCCGGCAAGCCCTCGCTACCGAGCGGCGTCCGTGCGCAGCTTCACCTGCTGGCCGAGCGGCGCTTCGGCAGCGGCGTCGTTCACCTGCGTTACTGCATTTGAGGCGGGTCGCGCAGCGCACTATGGAGGAAAGTGAGGGTCACGGGCGCGCGGCGCCCGCGAACGCCTCGCGCAGCGCCCGGAAAGGGGATACTATGGGTAGTTGAGCTGACCCTGCGGGCAGGACTTCAGCCTCGATAGCCCGAAAGTCACCGAAGCGCGACCGCGCCGAGGTGCGGGGCTTGAGGCCATGATCGAGACCCCGGGGCCTAGCTCTTGAATCCACGCGTCCGGGTCTCGTACCCTCTTCCTCTCGCGGCGGCACCTCCATGAGGGTCAGGAGGTTCTCAGCAATGCAGACTCCACCAATCGTGGACGGAGCGCTCTCGCCAGACTCGACGCTTGCGCCGCCAGTGGTGCCCCAGCGCTCGACACGTCGCGCAACCGCGCGTCGCGCGAGCGACCGTCGCGCCACGGCACGCCAGCACAAGGACGACATCGACGGGCGCATCATTGGATACGTCAAGGAGCATCCGCAGGGCACTACCGGCGATATGGCCAAGGGATTGAACGCCGATCGCGGCACGATCGCAGCAGAGGTGTCGAACATGGTGAGAGCCGGCGAGCTCACCAAGGGGCCAGAGCCGCACACACTCTCAGCGACCGAGTGATGTCCGGAGCGGGCGCCTCCGACCAAGAGATCGGGCCCACCATCACCGCCACGCTGGACGATGGTCCTCTGCGAGGCACACGCATCGAGGCTCAGGTCGTCCAGGGCCGCCCCCCGAGCACGGTCGACGTGCGAGCCGACGACGAAAGCACCTGCCGCTACTGCCTTACGGAGTGGACCCAGAGCGGCCCTTCCGCGAAGTACACGTTCCTCTACCCTGTTTAGACGCGCCAAGGCCACGAGCTTCCACGAATCCGTGGCCGGCCTGCGACGCACCCGTCGAGGTCTCGGATCAAAGTGATTCTGCCGCAGTCCGCCATGCGGCTCAAAGGCACACGGTATGGTCGGTGCCGAACTGCTGAGGTTCGGCGAGCGACCCCCCTGCCGCGACACCGAAAGGAGCCCTTGCCATATGAGACCGGTCACAGTCGGAGCATCTTTGCTCGTGGCTGCTGCCATCATGGGAGCCCACGTCTCGGCGGCTACCGCCGAACCGTCGGAAATCCAGTTCACATCCAGCGCGGCCGAAGCAACGCTCAAGGCGGAGATCCTCACGAGGTTTCCTGGTGCCGCGTTCCCAGCCGTCGAGGGCCGCCTGTGTCCCGAGACCTACACGGGAACAGAAGGCGCATACTCCATCTGCTACGCCGAGTTCCGAACCGGCCGCACCTGGCACCTGGAAGGCGGCCAGGCGGACCTCAAGGAAAACAGCATCGCGGTGACGCTCTACACGCACGCCCACTGGCGGCGCGCGTGGGTCAAGTGTGTGCTCCCGCACGGCGGGCGCGGAGCGTCGGGCACCCTCACCAGCAACTACAACTGCGGCATCCACCAAGTGAGCGACGCCTATCTCGTTACGGTCGAGATCTACCCGACGATCAGAATGCACCTGCCGGTGACCGCCGCGGGTTGGCAGTTCACCGAATCCGCAGGCTTCACGAGCCTAGGAGACTTTCGCGTCAGAAGACGGGGGCGAACGTACGTCTTTACCAACGCTGTTGGTGATTCCTTCCGATACACGCCTTAGTCCCTTCCGCCCAGACCGGGGCCCTGCGACTATCGGCGGTGCGAGGGCACGTTGGGGATACCCCAGCGCCGAGTCGGGTCGTACGCCGAGATGCTCCAACGCCGGGCGGCGGGCGATCTCCATGTCTGCCGGAAGCTCGCTGACGACACGGATATCGACGACAGCATCATCGGATTTCATGCTCAGCAGGCAGTCGAGAAGGCTCTGAAGGTAGCAGTCGTGCTTGCGGACATAGAACTGCCATACACCCACGATCTCGAGTTTCTCGTAACGCTGTCCGAGAGTCCGGGATGACCGTCGACGTCTACGGCCATCTGATGCCCGAAAGGGTGCGCGAGAGGCGGCACGGCGGATGCACTCGGTCGCAGGGGTGGCCTGAGCAAAGCCGCACCAGCGCCGCACGCGCTGCTCAGGCCGGGGCGGGAGCCGGCTCCTGCTCGGCGAAGGGCACGCCGGCCGCCGCATATGCGTCGGGCGCGTCGAGGGTCTCGGCCTCGAGCAGCGCCTGGGCCAGGCTCTCGAGCTGGTCGCGATGCTCTTCCAGCAGCTGCGTGACCTCCTGCTGGGCGCCTTCGACGAGCGTGCGCACCTCTGCGTCTACGACACGCTGGGTCTCCTGGGAGGTCTCGCTGACGCCGGGCAGGAACAGACCCTGCCCCTCCTCTGCGAGCACGGCGATGGGGCCGATCGCCGTGCTCATCCCCCAGCGCCCGACCATCTGGCGCGCGATCTGCGTGAGCTGCTGGATGTCCGACTCCGCGCCCGTGGTGATCTGACCGTAGACGACCTCCTCAGCGACGCGCCCGCCGAGCGCCACCTTGATCTTCGCCTGCAGCTCCTGCACGGAGTAGGACACCCGGTCTGAGTCGGGGGTTGACAGTGTCACCCCCAGGGCCATGCCCCTGGGGATGATCGAGACCTTGCGCACGGGGTCGGCGCCGGGCGTGAGCATTCCCACCAGCGCGTGGCCGGACTCGTGGTAGGCGGTCCGCTCGCGGTCGGCCGGCGAGAGCAGGATGCCGCGCGGAGAGCCGAGCATGATCTTCTCCAGCGAGTCGGTGAAGTCCGGCATCCGCACCTTCTCGTGCCCCCGGCGAGCGGCGAGCAGCGCGGCCTCGTTGGCGAGGTTGGCGAGGTCGGCGCCGACCATCCCGGGCGCGCTGGAGGCCAGCGCGTCCAGATCGACGTCGTCGTCGAGCGGGATCGAGCGGGTATGGACCTTCAGGATTTCGACCCGCCCCCTGCGGTCGGGGGCCTGCACGGTAACGCGCCGGTCGAACCGTCCCGCGCGCAGCAGCGCCGGGTCGAGGATGTCGGGGCGGTTGGTGGCGGCGAGCACGACGACGGCCTCGGAGGACTCGAAGCCGTCGATTTCGGTCAGGATCTGGTCGAGCGTCTGCTCGCGCTCGTCGTTGGCCCCCGTCACCGACACCGAGCCCTGGCGGGAGCGCCCGATCGCGTCGAGCTCGTCGATGAAGATGATCGCCGGCGCCGCCTCCTTGGCCTTGGCGAACAGGTCGCGCACGCGCGAGGCGCCCACGCCGACGATCGCCTCGATGAACTCCGAGGCGGAGATCGAGAAGAAGGCGGCGTGCGCCTCGCCGGCCACCGCGCGGGCGAGCAGCGTCTTGCCGGTGCCGGGCGCGCCCGAGAGCAGCACGCCGTGGGGCATGCGCCCGCCCAGGCGCCCGTAGCGCTCGGGAGTTGCGCAGGAAGTCGACGATCTCCGTCAGCTCGGCCTTGGCCTCGTCGATGCCCGCGACGTCCTTGAAGGTCACTCGGATCGTGTCCGGGTCCACCCGCCGCGCCCGCGAGCGCCCGAAGCCGCCGAGGGCGCCCATGCCGCCGCCCTTGCTGGCGCGACGGAAGATCAGGACGAACAGCCCGACGATCAGCAGCGTCGGTCCGAAGCCCAGCAGGATCTCCGCCAGCAGCGACTGGCTCGCGGTCGTCGATTCCGCGTTGATCTTTACCCCCTTTTCCTGCAGCAGCGCGGACAGCTGGGCGCCGTTCCAGAAGCTCGGCACCTGGGTCGCGAACAGCTTCGTCGGCGTCGCCTTCTGGTCGCTCGCGGGGTAGCGCAGCTTGGCCTTGAACTTGCCTTGGATCGTGTCGCCCTTGGAGGCGATCGAGCTGACCGTGCCCCCCTTCACCTGTTCCAGGAAGTACGGGCTGAACGGCACGGTCACCCGCTGTTCGCCGGTGGAGGGCCGGAAGAACGAGGACCGACAGCCAGTTGAGCGCGATCAGCGCCAGCACGAACCACCAGAAGCCGCGCCTGCGGTGCGGCGGCGGGCGGGTCGGGCGCGCTCGGGCATGCCCCGGCCATCGGGCGCCGGCGCGACCTGCCAGCCGCGCTTGTCGCGCGGCAGCGGAGGATGGGCTTCGGAGCGCCCGTCGTTCGGGCGGTCGGGCCCGCTGGGAGGTTCGTCCGGCAGCTCTCCAATGCTAAGGGTTAGACGGAGAATAAATTGGGGAATGAACTAGGGTTCATTCGCGGCCGCGTCCGCGCCGGCCGCGGTGCGCCCAGCCACTCAGTCCCGGCTAGGAATCGGGCCGGCCGCCGCATGACCGAGACCACGTTCTACTTCGACCTCGGATCGCCCTACGCATACCTGACGGCCGAGCGCATCGGCGAAGTTCTTGCCGCGATGCCCGAGCCGGTCGCGTGGCGGCCCGTGTCGCTGGGCGCGCTGTTCAAGTGAACGAGCGCTCGTCCTGGTCGCTGGGCGATCCCGCGCGACGCAGGCGGGCATGGCCGAGGTGCAGCGCCGCGCGCGCGAGTACGGACTGCCAGCCGTGCGCTGGCCCGAGCCTTGGCCGAGCAACTACCTGTTCGCGATGCGCGCCGCCACGTTCGCGTCCCGGGCCGGCCGTGGCCGCGAGTTTGCGTGCAGGCGTTTCGCCACGCGTTTCGCGACGGGAACGACCTCGCCGTCCCTGAGCACGTGCTCACCGCCGCCGCCGACGTGGGCCTGGACGCTAGCGCCGTCGAGGAGGCGACCGGCGATCCCGAGATCAAGCTCGCACTGCGCGCCGCGACCGACGCCGCGCACGAGCTCGGCGTGTTCGGCGTGCCGACGATCGCCGTCGGCAACGAGCTGTTCTGGGGCGATGACCGCCTGGACGAAGCGGCCGCGGCGGTGGGCGCCCGGCATTCCGGGTGTGTCAGCCGGCCGATCTCCGAACATGGGGACGCGGCGTTCGCGCGCGAGGCGCGAATCCTGGCCGCCCCAGCGGACCGGCGTTCCACCAAGATCAGGGCAGCGTGCCGACTGAGCTCGCGTCCTGCGTTTGGAGCTCCGCGTCGAGCAGGCTCTCGACGGCGTCCGCCGCCACGGGTGTGCCGAGGGCCGGGCCCTGCGCCTGCGTGCAGCCCATAGCTCGCAGCGTGTCGAGCTGCTCGGGCGTCTCGATGCCCGTGGCGATCACCGTCAGCGACAGGTTCTTGCCGACGATCAGGATCGCCTCCAGTAACCAGTTGCGGTAGTTCTCGTCCTCTAAGGCGGCGAGCGAGCCGCGATCGACCTTTAGGCAGTCCAGCGGCAGCCGTTTCAGGTCGGAGTGGCGGGCGTAGCCGCTGCCGCCGAAGTCGTCGATCGTCACGCGCACGCCCAGCTGCCTGATCTCTCCCAGGCGCTCGGCGGCGGCCGCGAGGTCGCGCATCACCGTGGTCTCCGCGATCTCCACCGTCAGCAGTGAGGGTTCCATCCCGGACTGCTGCAGCGCTCTGCGCAGGTCCGTGGCGAACCCGTCTCGGTTCAGCTGGTTGGGCGAGACTTTTACCGAGACCCCAACTCGATGGCCCGCCACGTCCCAGCTCGCGCCGCGGTTGCACACCTCCTCCAGCGCCCAGCGCCCGATCGGCACGATCAGCCCGGTCTCCTCGGCCAGCTCGATGAACTCCTCGGAGCCAAGCACGCCCTTCTTGGGATGGCGCCAGCGGATCAGCGCCTGCAGCCCCACTGCCCTGCGCGTGTCCAGATCGTAGATCGGCTCGTAGCTCAGGTCGAACTGCTTCTCCGCAATTGCTGCGTTCAGTTCCGCTTCGAGCACGCCGCGGCTCTCGATCATCGAGCGCATGTTCGCATTGAACAGCGTGTAGCGGTCCTTGCCCGCGGCCTTGGCCGAGTTCAGGGCCAGCCGCGCGTCGCGCAGCAGATCCTCATGAGTCTCATACCGGCCGAACGCCACGCCGATGCTCGCGGTGGCGTAGAAGCTCGGGCCGAACCCTTCGAGCTCGACGGGTTTGTGCAGCGCCTCGATGATGCGCCGGGCCAGCGAGTCCAGCTGCGCCCCCCGGGCCGCCGATTCGACCAGCACCAAGAACTCGCCTCCTCCGTAGCGACCCACGGTGTCCCCCGTCCGCATAACGCCCTCCAGCCGCTGCGCGACGATTCCCAAAAGCTGATCGCCGGCCTCTGGCCCGAGCTTCTCGTTGATGTCGCTGAACCAGTCGACGTCGATGAACAGTGCGCCCGCCAGCATTCCCGAGTGCCGTCCCGCCCGTGCGACCATGCCCGCGGCGCGATCCAGCGTCAGCGTGCGATTGGCCAGCCCGGTCAGCTCGTCGTACAGGTCCGGGTCTCGATCCTGCTCCGCGCCCGGGCGCTTGCGGCTGCTCGGCGCCTGCGCCCACGCCGGCGCGCGATAGCCGCCGCCAAGGACGAGCACCAGCAGGGCGGCCAGCACGCTCAGCAGGCATCCGCCGATCAACACCGCTAGCGCGTTGCCGTTCTCGAACATGCCTTCGCCGGCCGGTGCGCCGAAGCTGCTCACCCTCCAGCCGTCGTGCAGGCTGCTCGTCGCGCTCTGCGCGCCGGCCTGTGCGGCGCCGCTTGCGAACACGATGTCCGTCGCGGAGCCCGGGGTCGTGTAGCGCGCGCTCACCGCATAGCCGGGGTGGCCCCGCAAAACCTGTTCCAGCATGACATCCGGCACCAGCACCTCGCGCAGCCAGCCCACCGATGCGGCTCTGCGCCCGAACACGCTGTGTGGCGTCACGCTGCCCCGGTACACGGGTGTTTCGACCGCCAGCGCCGGGCCGCGTCCAGAAGGGACGGTCGTGTAGACGCTCGCAGCCGCGTCCCGGGCCAGCAGCAGCGCGGGCGAGGACTGGGCGCGCCTCAGAAAGCCGAGCGCGTCGAGCTCGGGGTAGCGGTGCAGCGTACGCGCCGATCTGAGCCACGCGGCGAATTCGGCGTGCGAGGCCTTTGGATGATCCGCGAAGTACGTGCTCGCGCTGACGGTGAGCTCTTCCTCGCGCTGGATCGCCAGCCTCATTGTCGTGGCGATCGCCGTTGTGCTGTGAGCGAACGTCTGCCGCGCCTTGGCGCCGTCGTTGTGCGCCACCGCGCGCGCGCCCAGCACCGAGCCGGCGATCCCGGCCGCGAGTACGCACACCGCCGCGATCACCGCCCAAACCCATCGCCGGCTTGCGAGCAAGGTCTTCACACAGCCCTTTCGACCGCCGCCCGGCGATCTTTATCGGTGCAGCAGGAACTGCAAGACCTCTTGCAGGCTGGGATTCGGCTGCGGCGCGCCGGCGTAGCGGAAGATCGGTAGGATGCCGCCGACGATGACCGGCGCTCCACAGGCCCATTCGCGCAGAGCCCGACCGGGCGCCCGCCCCGGCGCGGTCGCGGGGAGGATCGCTGGATGAGCGCTCATCCGGGCTGGGGCTCGTGGACCTTTCAGCCGGTCGTGATCCTCGCGCTGCTGGCCGCGGCCGTGGTCTACCGCCGCATGTACCGGCGCGCCGCGGCGCGCTCATCGACCTCCGCGCCCGGAGCCGGCCATTGGGCGCCCTATGCGGCCGGGCTTATGACGCTGGCGGTGGCGCTGCTCTCGCCGCTGGACTCAATCGGCGACAGATACCTGCTGTCGGCGCACATGATGCAGCACGTCCTGCTGTCGGACATCGCGCCGGCGCTGCTCGTGCTCGGCCTGCGCGCGCCGATCCTGCCGCTCGGCCTGTCGCGCAATGCGCTGCTGGCGGTGGCGCCCGGCCGGCGCTCCGGGCGCGTGCTGGCGCGGCTGACCTCGCCGTGGCTGGCGATCCCGCTGTGGGTGGCGGCCACCTGGGTGTGGGCGATCCCGAGCGTGTTCGACTACGCCGCCCAGCACCAGGTCGTGCATGCCATCGAGCACGCCACGCTGTTCTACACGGGCCTGGCGATGTGGTGGCTGATCATCGATCCGCTGCCCCGCGCGCGCCTGCGCCCGGGCGGCGAGCGGCTGGCGCTGCTGGGGTTCACGCGCCTGGCCAGCGCGTGCGTGTGCCTGCCGCTGACCTGGCTCGCCACCACCGAGTACCCGCTCTACGCCGGCGCCCCCCGCGCGTACGGCCTGTCGGCGATCAACGACCAGCATCTCGCCGGCGCGAGCATGTGCTTCATCGAGCTGCTCGTGTTTGGGATCGCGTTCACCGCCGTGTTCATCGACATGCTCGGCCGCTCGGACGCGCGCACGACGCTCGGCGAATATGCGGCCGCCGCCGGGCCGCGGGCCGAGCGTCTGCCGAGCTGATTGCGCCGCGGCACCATCGAGCCCGACACCGCCGCGCACGGGCCCGCGCGGCGCTGCTTGTGAGCGCCGCCCTGCTGGCGCTGCCGGGCTGTGGCGCGAGCACGCACAGCCGGCCGGCGCCGACCGTGCCGACCTACGCCTCCGAGCCGTATACCCACCAGCAGCAGCTCGTCGCCCAGGGCGGCCGCTTGGTCGTCGCCGACGGATGCTCGGCGTGCCATCTGCTGGCCACGGCGCGGCGCCTGGCCCCGAGCTTCGCCGGCTTCGCCGGTCACGACGTCACGCTCGCCGACGGGCGCCGGGTGCTCGTCGGCGAACGGTTCCTGCGCGCGTCCCTGCTCGATCCCGCCGGCCACGCGCTCAGGGGATACAGCCCCGCGCCGATGATCGCGGCGCTCAGGCGCCTGCACCTGAGTGCTCAACCCGAGCAGGTTGCCGCCCTGGCGGCGTTCATCGAGCAGATCGGCCCCGAATCCGAACCTGCCGCTCCACGCTAGCGGGGCTCGCCACCATCTCCAATCGGCGGGATGAGATCGATGTCGAGAACGCCGTCCGAGGAGGAGGAGGAGGCTGGGTTGCCCGGGCACGTCGCGTTTGAGACGGTCTGCGCTCTCAGCCGGAATGGAGCCGTTCGGACGCCCCGGTCCCGGATGATCGGTTTGCACCTGCGACTCCTGCTCGATCGCAGGCGCGCGGGCGCTGCGCGCAGGTGAGAAGCGCACCCAGACGAATATGGGGTTTTCTACGGACGCGCGAATAGGGACCGGCACATAGGGTTCGCGCATCTTCCATGTCGAGGGGGGCGGTCACATGAGCGTGCTGGCGACGGCGGTCTTCAATCTGAATCACCCGGCCCATACGGTGGACTGGAACTTCATCCACCTGTCTGTGGCCAACGTCGTGGTCATCGGCCTGATGCTCATCGTCTTCTTCCTGGCGATCCTGCTGCCGTTCCCCGGCGCCGCGGGGCGAGCAGCCGCTCGCCGCGGCGAAGGCCCGTCATGAGCGCCGCGAGGCGGCAAGCCGCTTGCCGCGGCGGAGCCCCGTCATGAGCGCCGCGCCGACGAGCACTCCTCCGAGCACCCCGTCGAAGTCCTGGACCGTCAAAGTCCGCGAACGTGGCGTGCAGGAGCTGCCGCCCGAGCGGCTCCTGCCCGACGGCCAGCCGACCTACGTGGCCTCCTGGATCTACGTGTTCGGCGTGGCCAGCATCGCCTCGCTGATCGTGATTATCGGGTCCGGCTGCATCCTTGCCCTGAAGGGACCCGCCTGGTGGCACGAGACCGGGGTCGGGCACTTTTTCAACAGCATCCACCTGTGGAGCGTGGAGCTGTTCTTCTTTGCGATGGTCGTTCACCTGTGGGGTAAGTACTGGATGGCCGCCTGGCGCGGAGGCCGCGCGCGCGTGTGGGTGACCGGTGCGATCGTCTTCCTCGTGGCGGTCCCGTGCGCGCTGACCGGCTACGTCTCCCAGCAGAACTTCGACGCCCAGTGGATCTCCACCCAGGCCAAGGACGCGATGAACTCGGTCGGCGTCGGCGCGTTCTTCAACCTCACCAACTTCGGCCAGATGTACAGCTACCACATCCTGCTGCTGCCGATAGCCGTCGTGCTGCTCGTGGGCCTGCATGTCCTGCTGGTGCGCCGCAACGGGGTCGTGCCGCCGTTCGAGCTGGAGGAGAAGCTGGCAGCCGTCCGGGCCGCGAGTCCCGATACGCCTCGGGCCGCAAGTCCCCATTCGTCGGCGAGTCCCGATACGCCCGATACGGGAGGCCCCGCCACCCCGGCGGGAGGCCCGTCATGAGCCTCGGCAGCCTGCTCAAACCCAAGGACGACACGCAGCCCTGGAAAGGGCCCTACGCGCACTACGACCTGGTCAAAGAGCTGTGCATCGCGGTCGGCGTCGATCACGCTGCTGGCGGTGCTGCTCACCGTCCTGCTGTCCTCGCCCGATGACAAGCCGAGCACGATCGCCCAGTGGTCGCACGAACTGCCGGCTGACTTCGCTACGACGGCGGCGCTGGAGCTCAACGGGAGCAGCGACACGGCCGAATACGGCCCCCCGTACAACCACAGCTCTGCCAGCGTGCAGCACTTCCTGTTCCTGCACCCGCAGCGCTGGCTCGGCGTCAGCCATCCGATCGACACGGCCGACGACTACGTGGTCAAACCGCTGGAAACGATCCCAGACGACCCGGCGCTGCGGAGCGCGCTCGCCGAATACAAAGACTGCGCCCGAAAAGCAGAAAGAGGAATGGTCAGAAGCCTACGCCAAGCCGCTTGAAGAATATTCAGCAGCGGTGGAAGAAAAGAAGACGCCGCCCAGCACGGTGTCGGTCGACTCAAGCACGGGTGCGGTGACGGTCCATTCAAGCGGCGCCGGTCCGGTGCCGACGATGATGAGCGCTCTGCAGAGCCTCGCCCAGAGCGGCGGCCTGGAAGGCGGCCTGGTGTCCAGCAGCCAGTTCTTCCAGACCGACTACACCAAGCCGCTGCTGTTCATGGCCGACGGCGGGCTGCTCACCGAACGCGCCGAAGCACAGCACCTGCTCGGCGAGCAGTGGGGCCTGATGAACGAGACGGGCAGCTACCCCGGCCAGCCCTGGCTGTGGCTCTATGCCCTCTGGTATCAGGTCGAACCGATCAAGTCATCTGCCAACGCCGACATCCAGGTGCTCCTCATCATGGGCCTGCTGAGCCTGGCGTTCATCTGCATACCCTTCATTCCCGTCGTCAACCGAATCCCGCGCTGGATCCCGATCTACAAGCTGATCTGGCGCGAGCACTACCGCGCGCAGCAGCGCTGACCGGCCACCGTGGCCACGGACTTACAGGGCGCACAGGGGCCCTGCGCCCACCGTGGCGCCGGGCGCGGCGCCGAGCCTGCGACACGGGTCGTAGTCTGCCCGTCGCCAAGCGGGAGTTTCTGCGGATGCCACAGGCATCGGGCTGGCATAGTGTCGGATCGACAGGCGAAGGCTGTGGCGCCGAGCCCGCAAGCGCAGGTCCGGCTGACCGGCTTTCGCGAAGCTGCGTGACGGGACCGAGGTCCCGAAGGTGGTGAAACCGATGCCCGAGACCAAGACCAAAAAACCCCGCCCGGCGACAACGAAAAAAGCGGCTGCTCGCAAGCGCAGTGCGGCCCACCGCGGTACGGCCCCCCGCAGCGCGGCCCCCAGGTCATCTGGCCGGCGCGATGCCAGAAGCGCGGCCAAGCGGACCGCGGAGCTGTCCGATGACGTGCTCAGGTCGCTCGACGACGGTGCGCGCAGCGCGATCGACGCGGTGCGCAAGTTCGTCGAGACCGTCGACGAGGCGCTGCCGCCGCACGGCGAGGGCCCGTCCAGGAGGGAGGAGATCACCGACTCCGCCCTGGAGATGGCCCAGCGGCTGGTCCATACGCAGTATGACTTTCTGCGCAAGGTCGTGGATAGCGCGGGCAGGTCGCTGACCAGATCGGACGATCGCGCGAAGTAGCACTCGAGACGATCAATCACGACCGACGGATGGGAGGTCCGGCTGACCGGCTTGCGCGAATTATGTGACGGGACCGAGACCCCGAAGGTGATAAAGCTGATGCCCGAGACGACCGAGACGAAGACCAAGCAGCGCCGCCCGGCGGCAATCGAGTCCAAGACGGTGACGCTCCACGGCCGCACGGTGACCTACGCCGAGTGCGGGCAGCGGTCCCGTGCTGCTCCTGATTCATGGGATGGCCGGCACGTATGAGAACTGGCAGGCGGTGATCGAGCCGCTTGCGCGAGACCACACGGTCCTCGCACCCGACCTTCCCGGGCACGGCTCCTCGGCGCCCGGCGGCGGTGGCGACTACTCCTTGGGGGCGCTGGCCGCCGGCCTGCGCGACCTGTTGATAGCGCAGGGCCATGACCGCGCGACGCTCGTCGGGCACTCGCTCGGCGGTGGAATCGCGATGCAGTTCGCCTACCAGTTCCCCGAGATCGCCGAGCGCCTGGTGCTGGTCTGTAGCGGCGGGCTCGGCCCCGAGGTCAGCCCGATCCTGCGCGCCGCGGCGCTCCCGGGCGCCGACCTGTTCATCGCCGCGACGGCCGGGCCGGGACGCGTGGCGGGGTCGGCGCTGGCGCGCGGCCTGGCGGCCGTCGGGCTGCGGCCAAACGCCGACATCGCCGAGGTCGCGCGCGGGTACGCATCGCTCGCCGACCCAGACCGTCGCGCCGCTTTCCTGGCCACGCTGCGCGCCGTCGTCAGCACCGAGGGCCAGCGCGTCGATGCTGGTGACCGGCTGTACCTGGCTGAAGGCGTGCCCGTTCTCATCATCTGGGGGGAGCGCGATCCGATGATCCCCGCCCACCACGGTGAACGCGCCCACCGGGCCATCCCGGGCAGCCGCCTGGAGGTCTTCGACGGCGTCGGCCATCTGCCACAGCTCGAGGCGCCCGGGCGCTTCGTCGCGGTGCTCGAGCGATTCCTTGCTGAGACCGAGCCGGCGCAGTGGGACACCAAGCAGTGGCGCGCCCGGTTGACCGCCGACAGCGGCAGGTAGGAACGCCGCGGGGCAGAAGACCTGCTCCGAAGTGAGCGAGCAATGGATCGCCGGGGGCATGAAGAGCGTCAAGCTCGCCGGGGAGCGTACGGCCCTGCTAACGGGAGAGACGCTGAAGAGCCTCTCGCTGGGCGCGTGGGGCTGGGGACAGATCGGCAGCGATCACGACCTGCGTGTGCGTCCGCGGCCGAGCTCCCTGCCGAAGGCGACCTCGACGGCCTTGCTCATCGTGGGTCCGAATGCGGCGGTGAGCGCCTCGGAGGCGAGCGGGCGCAGCTGATCGAGCGCCGCTTGCACCTGGGGCCAGTCGGACTCGGGCCGGCCGGCGTCGTCGAAGGGTTTCCAGATGAACTCCAGGAAGATCTGCACGAAGGTCTGTGCGATGCGGTCGGTGTTGCGTCTGAGCTTGTCCATCATGTCGAGCGCCGCATCGAGGGGGACGCCCAGCGCGACCAGCTGCTCGCCGGCGGTCAGCAGGATCGGGCTGGGAACTTCGAAGCTGTCGTCGGTGATCGGGATGACGAGACCGAGCCGCTGGGCCTTGGCGACGAGCTTTTCCTCGATGTTGGGGCCCAGGCGCGCCAGCAGGTCCTCGCGCCCGACGATCTCGGGCGTCTCGGTCTCGAAGGGGGTCATCAGGGATCGGGTGAAGCCGAGGACCTCCTCGCTTGAGCCCGAGGCCTGCTCCAGCAGATGGGCGATCGCGGCGAGGTTGAACCCCTGGGCCTGCATCTCGCGGATCAGCGCCAGCCGCGCCAGGTGCTCGGCGTCGTAGTAACCGGTTCTGCCCTGCACCTGAGGTGGCGGAATCAGTCCCCGTGACTGGTAGCTGCGCACGTTGCGCACGGTCAGCCCGCTCGCCTGCGCCAGCTGATCGATCGTCAGTTGCTGCTCGTCCCGCGCCTCAGCCATTGGCCAAGCATACCAGTGAACAACGGTACATCAGTCTATGTTACGCTAAGTTATGATACAAAAGTAGGTGCGATGTCGCCTTGGGCGATCTCCATCCAGGAGGCAGCGATGAGCAAGCCATGCGAGCCGGCCGGTACCGCCTCCAAGCGGCGCTCGTGGTCGACCCTGATCGCCTGGGCGGCGGCGATCGCCGTGCTCGCACTGCTCGGCAGCGGTCTGGAAAGCAGGCTTGCGCCGATGTCTCTGGCGGTGCCCGGCACGCCCTCCTCGCGAGCCGAAGCGATGCTGGCAAGCGAGTTCGGCAACACGGTCCCGATCGCCGTCCTGCTGCGCGGCCCGCCCGCGCAGGTCGACCGCCAGGGCCAGCGGCTGACGGCCGCGCTGCGAGAGATCAAACAGGTCCAGGTGCTCTCGCCCTGGGATGGGTCGAGCATGGCGCGCGCGTCGAGCATGGCGCGCTCGCTGCGCCCTGCCCCTGGGAGCGCGCTCGTGCTCGTCAACTTCATCCGGCCTGCGAGCCGCGCGATGGCGGTGGTGCCGAGCACCGAAGCGGTGATCGCCCGCACCGTAAAGCGCCCGGTGCACAGCTACCTGACCGGCGTGGCGGTGATCGGGCGTGCGATCCAGGAAGCCACGATGTCGGACACGCTGCGGGCCGAGATGATCGCGCTGCCGGTGCTGATCCTCGTGCTGCTGCTCGTCTTCCGCTCACCGGTCGCCGCTGTCGTGCCCCTCGCGATGGGCGGCGCGACCGTGATGGCCGGCCACGGCCTTTTGTGGCTGGCGAGCTTCATCACGCCAATCAACTCGCTGGGAGTCGCGATCGCCGCGATGATGAGCCTCGCGCTCGGCGTCGACTACGCCCTGCTGATGGTCTCGCGCGTGCGCCAGGAGCTCGCCGCCGGCTGGGACCACGAGGCGGCCGTGGCGATCGCGGCCCGCACCGCCGGGCGCACGATCGCCGCGGCGGGCGGCACGCTCGCGCTGACGATGCTCGCCGCGAGCAAGGTCGCAACGCCGGGGCTGCTCGGGCCCGTGGCGATCGGAGTCGTCATCTCGGGCCTCTTGAGCGTCGCGCTGGCGCTCAGCGCGATGCCCGCCCTGCTGCGCCTGCTCGGCCCGCGGCTTGACCGCTGGGAGATCCGGCTCACCCGTTCCTCCGCCACGGGGCGGCGCACCAGAGCGGGGGCTTTGATGGAACGGCTGATCGCTCACCCCGCGATCACGGTCCCGCTGCTCCTCGCCGGGATGCTGGCGCTGGCGGCCCCAGCCGGCGCCCTGAGCATGGGCCCGCCGTCTGCGGCGGAGCTTCCGTCATCCAACCCGGCGCGCGTTGCGGTGGGGATGGTGGAACGCACGATCGGACCGGGGTGGTCGGCGCCGTTCGTGATCGTGGCCAGGGCGAACAGCGGCGCGATGACCACCACCCAGCGTATCGACGCGCTCGCGCACTGGCAGGAAGCGATCGCTCGCGAACCCGACGTGGCCGCGGTGCTCGGCCCGGCATCGGTCGCGGGCGCGCAGCGCGAGCTCGCCGAATCCCACGCCGCGCTCGCATCCGCGCCGCAAGCGCCTGGAAGGCGCCCAGCAGGGCGTCGAGGGCCTGCGCTCGGGACTGGGTCGCGCGAGCGACGGCATCGCGCGAACTGCGCGGCGGCCTCGCCTCGGCCGCGACCGGCGCGAGATCGCTCAGCGGCGGCGCCGCACGCGCCGAGACCGGCAGCGAACGCCTGGCGAGCAATGCAGGTCGCGCCCACACCGGCGCGGGACAGCTGGCAAATGAAACCGGTCGCGCCCACGCCGGCGCCAAGCGGCTGGCAAGTGAAGCAGGCCGCGCTCGCGCCGGCGCCAGGCGACTCGCAACCGAAACGGGTCGCGCCCACGTGGGCGCGAGGAGACTCGCAACCGAAGCCGGTCACGCCGGCGAAGGCGCGACACAGCTGCAGACGGGCCTCACCCGGGCGGCGACGGGATCGGCCGCGCTCGCGGGCGGACTCGACGAAGCCGCCGCAGGCGCCGAACGTCTGGCCGGCTCCGACGGCGAACTCAGGACCGGCGCGGCAGCACTGGCGGGAGGCATGAACACGCTCGACGACACAGTTCACGCGGCCCTGACGCCGATCGAGGCACTCGCCGAACAGCTCCACGCCTGGGCCGGGTGGATAGCCACGCTGCGAGCCTCCGATGAAGAGCTGCACACCCGGCTGAGCGAAGCGATGCGCGAACTCGACGCGATGACCGTTGGACGCAGCGACCCTCGGTATGACGCGCTCGCGCAGGACCTCGCCGCGATTACGCAGCTGAGCGAACAGAACGGCCTCTCTCAGCTCACCCGCATCCGGCAGCAGCTGCTCGGATGCCTGGAACGGCTCGCGGACCTCCCGGCGGAGCTCTCACGGCTGACCGCCAGCCTCGATGAGCTGCGCGCGGGCGCCGACCGGCTCGCCACCGGCACGCAGGAATCCGAAGAAGGCGCGGTCAAGCTCGACTCCGCCCTGCACACCCTCGCCGCGGACGGGCACACGCTCTCAGGCGGACTCACCGTCCTCAGCGGCGGAGCGGGCCAGCTCGCCACCGGGCTCGGCAAGCTCACGGGCGGCAACCAGCAGCTCGCTGCCGGGCTCGGCCAGCTCGCGGGCGGCAACCAGAAGCTCGCCGGCGGGCTCGGCAAGCTCACGACCGGTAACGCCCAGCTGGCCACCGGGCTCGGCAAGCTCACCACCGGTAACGGCCAGCTCGCCGGCGGGCTCGGCAAGCTCACCACCGGTAACACCCAGCTCGCCAGCGGACTCGGTGAGCTCGCGACCGGCAACGCGCAGCTGGCGGGTGGGCTCTCCTCCGCGGGCAGCCGCACCGGGGCGCTCGCCGCCGGGCTGTCCGGGACGCAGCGACCGCTGCAGAGCTACGCTTCGATGCTGAACGGCTACCAGCAGGACTACCGACTGCTGCATGCCGACTCGCCGAACGCGCTCGACTCCGGCTACCTGGTGCTGACTGCTCTGGACGGCACGGTCTCGCCAGCGCGCGAACAGGTCGCGCAGCTGGTCAACGTCGACGACGGCGGCCAGGCCGCGCGCATGATGGTGGTCGCCTCGAGCCCACCCGAGGCGAGCGCGACCGCGGCTCTGAGCAGCAGGCTGCAGCGCAGCCTGCCCGCGCTGGCCGCCGCGACTGCCAGCAGGGTCGAGATCGGTCAGGGCGCGCAGTACCTGCTCGACTACACCAACGCCAACACGGCCCGCGTCCCATGGCTGGTGCTCGCCTTGGCGATCGTCGCGGTGCTCACGCTGATCGTGGTGCTGCGGGCGCTGCTGCTGCCGCTGATCGCCGTGGCGCTGAACCTCGCCACGATCGCCGTCGCACTCGGAGCGCTGGAGCTGCTCACCGCGACGCACGTGCTCGGCGGGCCGGGCTACATCGACGCGGCTTCGGGCGCCGGCATCATCTCGATCATGTTCGTCCTGTCGATCGATTACGAGGTCTTTTTGCTGACACGCATGCGCGAGCAATGGATCGCACGGGGCGACGCCGAGAGCGCGATCCGTTACGGCCTGCGCCACACCGCGGGCGTGATCACAGGCTCCGCCGCGATCATGACGGCGGTCTTCCTCGCGTTCGCCGGAGCCAGCGTCATCCCACTGCGCCAGTTCGGCGTCGGGCTGACGATCGCCGTGCTGCTCGATGCGACGCTCGTCAGGCTCGTGCTGCTGCCGGCGATCATGCGCGTGGCCGGACCGCGCATATGGTGGATGCCACGCTGGCTGGAGCGCAGGCTCCCGGCCTTCGAGTGAGCGTCTGCCGGCCGACTCGCGGGAGCGCCCTCACCGAGCGGACAGACAGACGCTCAGGCCGTCCTGCCCGAGCCGCCGCGATTGCTGCGCCCGATCCGTGTTAGGGTGCCCTAACTCGGTGTCTACTGGGAAGGAGTCGCCATGCAGCGGTCACCGCTCTTGGACCGTGTCACCCAATCCGACGCGACCGATCACCCACCGGCCGGCAACAGCGGCGAGCCGGTCGACGCGAGCGCCACGATCGATCATCGCCGGCTCTATCGCCTGCCGTGGTCGCTGCCGGACAACGCGATCGCCTGGCTGGAGCCGACCAAGAAGTGCAACCTGGCGTGCCTGGGCTGCTACCGGGAGAACGACCCGCGGGGACACAAGACGCTCGACGAGGTCCGTCACGACCTCGACGTGTTCGAGCGCTTTCGTACCGTGGACGGCGTGTCGATCGCGGGCGGCGACCCGCTGGTGCATCCGCAGATCGTCGAGATCGTGCGGATGGTCGCTCAGGACGGCCTGAAGCCGATCGTCAACACCAACGGCCTGGCGCTCAGCGAGGAGCTGCTGGGCGAGCTCAAGGGCGCCGGCGTGGCCGGCTTCACATTCCACATCGACTCCAAGCAGGGCCGCCCACGCTGGAAGCACGCGGACGAGATCGAGCTGTGCGAGCTGCGCCAGCGCTACGCCGAGATGGTCGCTGCGGTGGGAGGGATCGGCTGCTCGTTCAACGCGACCGTCTACGAGGACACGCTGCGCCAGGTGCCCGACATCGTGCGAGTGGGCGCAGCGCAACATCGAGATCGTCAACACGATCGTGTTCATCGCCTTCCGCGCGGGCATGGTCGGCAACGACTTCGACCACTACGTGCGCGGAGAGCCGGTCGACTTCTCCGCGGTGCCCTACGCCACCACCGACCAGACTCCGCACGAGCTCCAGTCGACCGACATCGCGGCCGAGATCCGCAAGCGCTTCCAGACTTCGCTCCCGCCGCCTACCTGAACGGGACCGAGCGACCCGACACGTTCAAGTGGCTGCTCACGGGGCGCCTCGGCGCGAAAGGAAAGATCTACGGCTACGTCGGGCCGCGCTCGATGGAGCTCGCGCAGACCTTCCACCACCTGAGGACCGGCAGGTATCTCGCCTACAGCTCACCGCGCGCGCTCAGCCACGGCAGGGCGATGCTGGCGCTGTCCGCGCTGGACCCGCGCCTGCGCACGATCGCGCGCCGCTGGCTTGCGGCGGGCGCGCGCAGGCCCTCGCGCCTGCTGGAGCGCCTGCACTTCCAGTCGGTGATGATCATCCAGCCGGCCGACATCTACGCGGACGGACGCCAGAACATGTGCGACGGCTGCCCCGACATGACGGTGTGGAACGACCGCCTCGTGTGGTCGTGCAGACTGGAGGAGCCCGAGCGCTTCGGGGACTTCGTGCAGATGGTGCCCAAGAGCAGCTGACTCGATGGACGCCGACCCACGCGCCGAGCTCGAGCTCTGGCAGGCGGCTCGGGCGGCGAACTTCTACGACGCCACGCCGAACCTCGCGCGGTCGCTGCGCGCTCGGCTCGGCGAGGAGGGCCTGCGCGAGCTCGAGCCGGGGCTGCACGCGTTCGGGGAGACGTCGCGACGGTGCTCGAGCCGTCCGTCCGGGCGCTCGAACTTCGCCCGCCGTCGCTTGAGCCGGCAGATCCGCTCGGGCGCGAGTCCCAGGACGTCACGTTCGACCCCGAATATGCGCGGGCCGGCCGGGCGGTCTGGGCCTCGGGCGTCGCCGCCGCGCCGGCGTTCGAGCAGGCGGCGCTGCTCTACCTTCTGGCGCACGCCGGCGAGGGCGGCCACACCTGTCCCGTCGTCTGCACGGCGGGTCTGATCCGCGCTCTGCGACAGTATGGCTCACCGGAGCTGCAGGAGCGGTTCCTGGGGCCGCTGCTGGAGCCCGACTACGACCGCTGCCAGCGCGGAGCGCAATTCCTGACGGAGGTGCAGGGCGGCTCCGACGTCGGCGCCAACCGCGTCGAGGCGGTGCCCGAAGGCGAGGCCTGGCGGATCTCCGGCGAGAAGTGGTTCTGCTCGGTCGCCGACGCGGACCAGTTCCTGCTCACCGCGCGGCCGCGCGGCGCACCTGCGGGCACGCGCGGGATCGGCTGCTTCCTCGTTCCACGCCGCCGCCCCGATGGGTCGGCGAACGGGTTCCGGCTGCGCCGCCTGAAGGACAAGCTCGGGACACGGGCGCTCGCCACCGGCGAGATCGAGTTCACGGGCGCGCTCGGATACGCCGTCGGCGCGCCTGAGGATGGCTTCCGCATCGCCGCCGGCGCCGTCCTGAACACCTCGCGCTGGCTGAACGCGATCGGCTCGGCTGGCCTGATGCGCCGCGCCTACCTGGAGACGGCGAGCTTCTCCCGCCTGCGCACCGCGTTCGGCCGCCCGATCGCCGACTACCCGCTCGTGCGCGAGAACCTCGCCGTGATGAGGGTGGAGGAGCAGGCCGCTCTCGCGTCAACCCTCGAGCTGACGGCGCTGGTCGAGGCGATCGACGCCGGCACGGCCGGCAGCGAGGATCTGGTCTGGCACCGGATCCTCGTGAACGCGAACAAGTTCGTCACGTCGCTGGCCGCGACCCGATGCGTGCGCCGGGGGATCGAGGCGCTGGGCGGGAACGGCACGATCGAGGACTTCTCGGCGCTGCCGCGCCTCTACCGCGACGCGATCGTGTTCGAGAGCTGGGAGGGGACGCACAACGTCCTCTGCGACCAGGTCCTGCGGGACCTCGTCCGGCTTGACGCGCTGGAGCTGGTGCTCGAGCGCGTCCGCGGCTGCGTGCCTGCGGGGGACGGCGACGCGGCCGCGGTCTGCGAGGCGCTCGAGCAGCTCGCGCCGCGGCTGCGGCGCTCGCTCGCGGAGGGCTCGCTGCATTTCCGCCGGCAGCTCGAGCAGCTCGTGCGCGCGCTGCAGGCAGGGTGCCTGCTCGCGCACGGGGAGGCGGCCGCGGCTGCGCTGCACGTCCGCCGCCACCTCCTCTCCGGCTACGATCCGGAGGCCGACGCGGGCTACGCCGAGTTGGTGGACGAGGTGCTCGGCGCCGAGCTCATAGCCGGATGACGAAGCACAGCGCTCCTGGGCGGACCCAGGATGTTAGGGTGCCCTAAGTATGAGCTTGAGCATCCGCTTCGTCGAGCCGCGCGCGCCCGGCAAGAATGTCTACGACCACGTCCTGCTGCCTCGCCTGGGCCTGCCGCTGATGGCCACGATGCTCTCCGAGCTCGGTCATGACGCCGGTGTGTTCTGCGAGATGCTCGGGCCGATCGACCTCGGCGAGTGCCTCGCCGCCGATCTCGTTGGGATCTCGGGCACGACGTCGACTCAGCCCGCGGGCTATGCCTTGGCCGACGAGCTTTCCGCCGCGGGTGTCGCGGTGGTCCTCGGCGGCTCACACGTCAGCTTCCGCGTCGAGGAGGCGCTCGAGCATGCTCCCTATGTGGTGCGGGGCGAGGGCCAGCAGACGATCATCGAGCTCGTCGCCGCGCTCGAGCGTGGCGACCCCCCGGGCGGCATCGCGGGGCTTTCCTGGCGCGATGGGCTGGGCCAGGTACATCACAATCCCGCTCGATCACGTTGCTCTCAGGCCGAGTTCGAGCGCCTCCCGATCCCCGACCTCTCCCTGATCGAGGGACATGAGCGCCTGGAGGTCAAGTCCGCAATGACCCAGTGGGGGTGCCCCTATGACTGCGAGTTCTGCTCGGTGACCGCCCAGTTCTCCCGCGTGGTGCGTCATCGCCGGACCGATCAGGTTCTGGCGGAGCTCGCCGGACTGTCCGCGAGCGATCTCTTCTTCCACGACGACAACTTCGTCGTCAACAAGCGCCGCACCGCCGAGCTGCTGCGTGCGATGGTGGGCGCTGGCCTGACGCCGAGCTTCGCCGCCCAGATGCGGGCCGACACGGTGCTGCGCTCCCGTGCTGGCAAGGAGATCGACCACGAGTTTCTGGAGCTGCTCTCACAGGCGGGCTGCGGTATGGCGATGGTCGGCTTCGAGAGTATCTCCGAGGAGAACCTCACCAGCATAGGCAAGCGCACGAGCGTGGCGGTGGGCGAACAGGCGGTGCGCGCTTTCCACAGGCACGGCATCGCCGTGCACGGCATGTTCGTGGTGGGGCTCGACTTCGACGATGCCTCCAGCGCGCAGGCCACCGCCGCCTTTGCACGGCGGCTCGGCATCGACACCTTCCAGCTGATGATGGTCACGCCGGCTCCCGGGACTCGCCTGTGGGACCGGCTCGAGTCCGAGGGCCGCCTGATCGAGGCCGACTGGACGTTCTTCGACGGGCACCATGCTGTGCTGCGCCCCGAGCGCATGACCCCGCTCGAGCTCCAGCTGAGCACGCTCGAGGCGATGCGGCGCTTCTACTCCCGCTCGGCGGTAGCGGGCCCGGCGCTGCGAGGCGTCCTGCGCCACCTGCCGGAGCTGGCGGGCATCGTTGCGCGCCACGCCGGAGGGGCGGTGCGCTGTCTTGGCCGGGAGGCGCTGAGGCCGCGGCAAGGCGACGCGGCGAGCCCCGGCGCGAGCCCCATCGATGCCGGCGCTCCCTCCGCGCCCGTGTTCGGCCGGGCTCTGGAGATGGTCATGTCCTCGCTCACGCGCGATGAGCGCGCCCGACTCGAGGCGGCGCTGGGGGTGGCCGCGCTGCGCCTCTACGGCCGCCGGCGTGTGGCCGAGTTCTGGGATCAGGAGCACTCTCGCAGCCACATAGCGCGTCTCGCCGCCCTCTCGTGAGCCGCGTGCCCGCGGTCGAGCAGGCGCTTGCGTCGCCGTGTGGATCACGGACCGACAATGGGGTCTTCTACCGATGCGCCGGCGTGGCGCAAGCGCGAACGTGCCTGCCCAGTATCGTCACTCGATCAGGAGGTCTCTGTATGTCCGTGGTGGATCAGGCCCGGACCCCTGCCGCGAACGCCGTGCCCGCAGGCAGATGGTCGGTCGACGCCTCGCGCTCGAGCGTAGCCTTCAGCGTGAAGCACATGATGCTCGCTACGTTGCATGGTCGCTTCCGCAAGTTCACTGGGATGCTGGAGATGGGGTCGGGGGGCCCGCGGGCGACGGGCGTGGTCAAGGCAGCATCGATCAACACCGACGAGCCCGTGCGCGACGAGCATCTGCGTCTGTCGCAGGACTTCTTCGATGTCGAGCACTACCCGGAGATAGGTTTCAGCTCGACCCGGATCGACCACCTCGATGGTGGCCGGCTGCATATCGTGGGCGAGTTGAGAATGCGTGGCGTCTCCCGCGAGATCGCACTGGACGGGCAGCTCGATGGAACGAGCCACCTCCTGGGCGGCGATGAACGGATCGAGCTCGCGCTGTATGGAGAGCTCAACCGCCGAGACTTCGGCCTCACCTGGAACCAGGCGCTCGAGACAGGCGGAGCACTGCTCGGCAACAAGGTGAAGATCGCGCTTGAGATCTCGGCGGTGAAGAGCGATGCGCCGCAGCCGTCAACCGCCGCAGGAGCGGGCGGCTTCCGGGCTGGCTCATAACCGCCGGCTATCACCGTCAGGCCAAAATCCGGTCTAGCGGAACGGCGCTGCCGGGTCTAGCGTGGAGCGCGATGAAACGTGTGAACTACTACGGCGAACTACGCATCCGGTTCAGTGGGCTGTGCGGTAGGCACCCCCCGCGTGAACGGGTTGACTGCACGGACGGAAGTCTCAGATGAGCACCCACACCTACCAAAACACCACCAAGGAGTCTCTCATGCACAGGCATCACTTCTCCACGCCTGCGGTTTTCACCGCGATCGTCGCCGCGGCAGCAGTTGCGGCAGCGGTCGTGCCCAGTTATGCCCCGGCGTCAGGAGCGGCACACGCGGCCGCCACGGTTAAGTTCAGCGGCAAATACTCGGGCAAGGCATCGGTCACCATCAAAGGCTCGGCGATCAAGATCTCATCCGTGAGCGGCTCCGGCAGCGGCACGGACGGCTTGAACAAGCTCACCGGCAGCAACGGCACGGGCCACACGAGCGGCACGTGCGGGTTCTTCAGCGGGCCGGCGTCGATCTCGGGCTCCGGCGGCAGCCTCACGCTCGCCGTCAACTCCACGTCGAAGGGCTGCGGCGAAAGCAACGTCAAGAGCGTCAGCGGCACCGCCAAAGTCAGCAACGGCAGCGGCAAGCTCAAGGGCGCCAAGGGCACCCTCAGCTTCTCCGGCTCGTACAACAAGAGCGCCGGCAGCTTCACGGTCACGATCTCCGGCTCGCTCACATGACATGACATGACAGAAAGGTTGAGGACCATGAGAAAACTACAGACGATCGCGGTGCTCGGACTGGTCGCGGCTGCGGCAGCTCTTGCAGCCGGCCCGGCCGCCGCGACGGAAACCAAAGCGGTGACGGCACCACCGGTTCAGGGCGTAAAGCCGCTCGGCTTGGTCCTCTCCGTGGACACCGTCAACAGCGGTTCCGCAGTTAATAAAAGCCTCGAAGACGCAAAAGGAAACTGTTCGGAAACCAACGTCATCCACGTGGGCCAGCTGATCGTTTTTCGCATGTGGGGCGTCGACGTCAAGACCGGCGGCGAAGCTCTCACTGAAAAGAACGTCGAAAACGAAAAGGGCGCCTACGTGATCATCCCCGGCATGCTGGTCAACGGCGTGTCATCGACGGTCCGGGTTCCGCTGGTGTGGGGCGAACACTCACTGGCAAAAACACCCGAAGGAGAAAAAACCAAGCACGCCTACTGGACGACCGGCGTCACCACAAAGGGCGAAACGGCGGCGGCGGTGACTCCATGGCAGATCGAATCCTCGACAGGGGCGCTGACGCCCATCGCCGAAAAAACCAAAGTCGAAATACCACCCAACAGTGTCACACCGCTCGCCTTCAGGATTCGCGTTGTGACGAAGCCCGTGGTCGTCACCAAGGTGGTGAAGAAGAAAGTCACCAAGAACGGCAAGAAAGTGATCAAGAAGATCAAGAAGAAAGTCACCGAACCGGGGCAGGTGGGCGAATTCACCCAGGCCGGCTGGCCGATCTCCTCACAGCTCATGATCCTGCCCTAGGCGAAATCGAGCTGGACGAGACACCCGCGACACTGACACTACGCGATAGACACAGCAGAAATAACAAACAGAACAGAGCGCACAATCAATCAATCAACGCAGTAAATGAAAGAAGGCACCCAAGATGAGACACAAACCGGCGGCAGCAGGCCGGGGTTTAGCGGCGGCGCCGTGCTGGCAGGGGCTCTGCTCCTGCCAGCGGCGGCCGGTTTCGCTAAGTCCCCCCCTAAACCCGAAAACCCGACGGCGCTTCCAGCGCCCGCGATTCCAAACGTCCCCGCGCTCCCCGGTCCAATCGCACCCGCGGCGAAGCCGAGCTCGAGCATCAAACCGTTGAACGTGACTCCCCTGGAAGGCGTCACCGGCGCGCCCGTGACGATCTCCGCCTCCGGCCTGCCGGCCAACAAGCCCGTGACGATCACCTGGTCGACCACGAAGATCACCTGGGAAGCTGACCCGCGTGTGGACAGCGTCGACTACCTGGGTCTCGCCCCGGCCGAAGCGCTGACCGTGGTGCTTGCGACGGCCACCACCAACGCACAGGGCTCGTTCGAAGTGAGCGTAAAAGCACCGAACGACTTCGGCGGAAAGCATGAAATCTACGCCGACGTCGAAGGAGCTCAGCTGGCTGTCGGCGCGTTCACCATCGACCGATCGGCGACGATCAGCCCGAAGAAGGGCCCGATCGGGACACCGATCACGATCACCTATCATGGCCTCGGCTCGTCGCTGTTCGAAGGCGGCGCCTCGCTGAACTACGACAACCATTTCACTGGCGACGTGACGGCGTATTGGACGCGCGGCAGCGCGCAGTTTACGATCCGCGCCTCGGGCCCGGTCGGCAAGCACACGATCCAGATCGCCGACTCGATCACCTTCAGCTATCTGAACATCCAGCAGTCGCCGATCCCCTGGGGCGCCGGCAACACCTCCACGGGCGCTCCCAGCACGTTCACGTTCACCGTGACGAAGGACAGGGGCCGCCCGAAGCCGGCGATGGAATGGCCGGTCAACGTCGCCCCGACGTACGGCTCACGTACGACGCTGCAGGCGAGCGCCGTGGCCGCGGGCAGCACCGCCGCCGCCACGCTCACGCCGATGAGGGGTTCCGTGCAGACCGGCTTCGAAGTCAGCGCATCGGGGCTGGCGAACGCGCCGGTCACGCTGACGTGGTTGACGGTCATCGGCAGCCGCGTCAACTGCCCGAAGTCGACATGCTGGAACTTCGTGTCACGGTGCCGCTCGACAACGGCGAAGCGGTGACGCCGTCCGGCGGATCGCTCAAGCACGAAGGTGACGGTGCCTGAACGGCCTCGGCGGCTGGCACGCCGTGCAGCTCACGCAGGGCGGCAAGGTCGTGGCGCAGGCGCCGTTCTACGTCAAGCGCAGCGTCGTCGGCAACGGCGTCTCCTCGCTCGTGCTGCACGAAGGCCAGCACTTCACCGTGCACCTCAGGGGCCTCGGCTGGACGCAGCTCGACAACACGATCGCGGTCGACTACGACAACAGCTACATCGGCTACGGGTGCGGCTTCAACTCCAACGGCGACACCGTCATGAACCTCGTCGCCACGGGAGGCCCGGGGACGCACCTGATCGACATGTACCCGCTGCTGTACAACAGCCAGCCGGCGTACGCCAACACCCCCTACGGCGTCGTCCCGATGCTGACGTTCAGAGAAGACCTGCCGGGCCTTGCGCTCGGCTACGACCTGCCGGCGATCAGGCTGGCGATCACGATCGTGAAGCCGCCGCGGCACGGCGCGACCAAGCACAAGATCCACAAAGGGACAAAGCACAAGGCCCGGTGATCTCGATCAAGCTCGCCATCACGATGGCGCAGTGAGCGGGTCCCGCGCGGGGTGGGCAGTGCCTTCTCCTGCCCCGCGCGGGATGCTCACGCCCCCTCGGGCCGCGGTGAGTCGGTCCGCGGGGAGCTGCTGACGCGGGCCAGGCGCGCGATCGGCTGCGGCAGCCACCAGTTCCAGGAGCCGAGCACGGCCATCAGGCTCGGGACGAGCAGCATGCGCACGATCGTCGCGTCGAGCGCCACCGCCAGCGCGAGGCCGGCGCCGAACTCCTGCAGACCCGCCACGCGGCCCGCGAGGAACCCCGAGAACGCGGCGACCATGATCGCCGCGGCGGCGGTGATGATCGGGCCCGTTCGCGCAAGCCCCTCCACGACCGCGCGCCGGTTGTCGTGGTGCTCGTCCCAGGACTCGCGCATGCGGGTCACGAGGAACACCTCATAGTCCATCGACAGCCCGAACAGCATCGCGAACAGGAAGACCGGTATCCACCCCTCGACCTGTTCGATCCGGTAGAGCCCAAGCACATCGGCGCCCACGCCGAGCCTGAAGATCACGACGAGCAGCCCGTAGCTCGCCAGCACGGTCAGCAGGTTGAGCAGCACCGCCTTGAGCGGCAGCAGCAGCGAGCGGAAGGCGCGCAGCAGCACCAGGTAGGTGAGCGCCAGCACGCCAGCACGATCCACGGGAACAGCCCGTACACGCGCGCGAGGAAGTCGACGCCCTGCGCCGGCGCTCCGCCCACGTACACGCGCACGCCCGCGGGGAAGCGCGCGGCCGGCACGACGCGGTCGCGCAGCCGCCGCACGAGCGCCTGCATCGCCGGATCGCCGTATTCGTGGCGCCCCACAACGAACACGCGGCGGTAACGGCCGGTGGCATCGAGGTACGGCGCCGTTTCGCCGCTGGCCGTGATGTACGCCTCCGGGTCCCGGGAGATCCCTTCCACGAGCCGTTCGGTCGCGGCCCGGACGGCCGGCGTGTGCGCCCCTCCCGCGACGCCCGTGTCGACGACGACCTCGATCGGGGTGACCGCGCCCGGGCCGACCCGCTCGTCCAGCAGCGCCAGCCCGCGCGCCGACTCGGTGGACTGGGGGATCGCGGAGATCGACCCGGGCGTCAGCGCCAGGAACGCGACCGGCGCCGCCGCCGCCAGGAGCAGCGCGGTTCCCGCCAGCAGCACGCCGACCGGGCGGCGCATGATCGCGCCTGCAAGCCGCGCCCAGAAGTCGCTCTCCGAGCGCGCGCGGCCGGGCGCTCGCACGCGGACGGCGCGCATGCCGCGGCGCCCGAACAGCGACAGCAGCACCGGTTGCAGCGTCAGCGCCGCGGCGATCGAGACGAGCGGGACGAGGAAGCCGGCCACGCCCAGCGAGCGCATGAACGGAACCGGCATGATCAGCACGACCGCCAGCCCGATCGCGACGGCCACGCCGGAGAAGACGATCGCGCGGCCGGCGGTCTGCATCGTGCGCACGACCGCGTCCTCCACGGCGCCCTGTCCCCGCGCGAGGGAATGAGGCGCACTTGAGATGGATGCCGCGGTTGGGGGGGATGCTGGGGTTGGGGGGGCGTCTCGCGCGAGCTCTTCCCGGAAGCGGTACACCATCAGCAGCGAGTAGTCGATCGCCAGCCCGAGCCCGATCAGCTCGACCAGGTTCGGGGCATAGGAGGAGATCGTCAGCGCGTGCGCGATCAGATACAGGGCCGCGAGCGTGGCCGTGATCGTGCAGGCGGCGAACAGGAACGGGATCAGCACCGCCGCCGAGAGCCCCAGCACCGCGACGAGCACGAGCAGCGCGATCGGCAGCGCGACCGTCTCGCCGCGACGCAGATCGGCGGACAGGATCGGGTCCAGATCGTGCTGGATCGCCGGCTCGCCGGTGACGTATGAGACGGGAGCGCCCGGCTTGCGCAGCGCACGGCGCAGCGCGGCGGTCCAGCCCTTCGCGTGCTGCAGGTCGAGCGTCGTGGCGACTTCGCCGTAGAGATCCCTTCTCCGGAGCGCAGCGCCGCGCGTGTCCGCCCGGGACCGCGCGGGCGGCGTCCTGCAGGCGCCGCTGCAGGGCTCTCAGCGCGCGCTCGGAGGGTGCCCTGACCACGAATACGACGGTGAAGGTTCCGTCGGGGCGCTCGTCCGAAGTGGCGCTGCCAGGATCGTCTGCGCCGCTTCGGAGCCGGTTCCGGGAACGGCGAGCGAGTTAGAGAGCAGCGGCGAGAGCCGCGGCGCCGCCAGCGCGCCGAGCACCAGCACGAGCAGCCAGCATGCGAGGACGATCAGGCGGTAGCGCAGGACCGCGCGCGTCCAGCGCTCGGGCATCGGCGTAGTCTAATCGGAGCGCGCCGGCGGTCCATCGGCGAGCACTCCGCCCATCAGCCCCTCGATCGCCTCGTTCTCCGCGAGCACACGGCGCGCCGCCGGGTACAGCCGCGTGCCCGCCGGCGTCGGCGACACGCCCCGGCGCGAGCGCTCGAGCAGGCGAGCGCCCGCGAGCGCCTCGAGCACGTGCAGCCGCCTGGACAGCGCCGGCTGACTGATGTGCAGCCTTCTCGCCGCCCGCCCCACGCTGCCCAGCTCGACCGCAGCGCAGAATGCCCGAAGCTCCACCAACCCGGGGCCGCGCGCGGGCCTGCTCATGGTCCCTGTCTCAAGCGCCTGTTCAGGAACCTCGCCAACGGCGTCACCGGCGCGTGGATCGCCCCGGTGAGCGCGAGGATCCCGAACCCGACTCCCGCCAGGAGCAGCGCCACGCCGACGACTATCCCGAAGAGCCCCAGCTGTTCGGCCATGTAGGAGGCGTTCAGCGCCGTCGAGAGCGCCGTCTCGGTGACCCAGGTGGTGCGTGCCGGGTTTTCCACCGGCTGTTCGTGGGACATCAACGCCTTGGAGGCTTCATTGGTGCCTTCGCCGTTGGCGGTCGCGTAGTCCGGTACCTGCGAGTAGACCAGGCCGCCGGTCGACTCGAGCGCGTGGATGCGCATGTAGCTGGCGAAGCAGCGAGCGCTCGCGCCGTTGTCAACCGTCTTGCCGGCTACGGTGCAGGTGGGAAGGGTGATGCTCGTGGGCAGGCCGGCAGCCTTGGCCTCGACCGCGGTCGCACTGGGGTTCATGTCAGCCGCTCCTACGATTTTCTGCTGTGAGAGTTCGCTGTGGACGACATCACGGCCTTTGACGCTCAGGACGATCGCGCCGGCGCCGAACGCAATCAAGACGACGGCGGCGATCAGGCCTCCGAGCTCCAAAATCCTGCGTGCTTTTCCCCATTCGGCCAGCGTGCCGTCAGCCTGAGCCGAAGGAGCTGGTGCCTGCTGCACATCATCGCTGGACATTTGGCGGTTCCCTTCGTTTCGCTTGCCATCGATGCTAAGCGCGAAGTAGTCGCTCCGGTAGAGCCGATTCTGGCGTGACGGCCATAGTTGACGGTTATGAGCTGGCGCAGCTATGCTCACCCTCCTGTGAGCAAGCCTGTGCGTCCGCCGGAGATCGCTGAGCTCCGTGCGTTCTGCGCGGCTGTCGATCTGGGCAGCCTCGGACGCGCGGCGAGGCTCCTGCGAGTCAGTCAGCCGGCGCTGTCCAAGCGGCTGCGAACGCTGGAGACCGTTGCCGACGCGCAGCTGCTTGAGCGCTCGCCGCGCGGCGTCTCGCCGACCGCGGCCGGGCGCGAGCTGTATGTCGCTGCGCGCAAGCTGCTCGCCGAGGTCGAGGTCGTCGAGGCGCTGATGGGCAGTCCGACCCCGCGGGAGGCCCCGGTGCGGCTGGCGGTCAGCCCGACGCTGGCGGAGTTCGCGCTGCCCGGACCGCTGGTCGAGTTCGGGCGCCACTACGAGCGCCACGTACCGGTCGAACTGATGGTCGTCAACTCGCTGCTCGTGCGAGAGCTCGTACATGACGGACGGGTCGAGCTCGGCCTCGCGGCGGTCGATCCGTACGGCAATGAGCCAGGGCTGTCGGAGACGCCGCTGTGCGACGACGAGATCGTCGTCGCGGTGCCGCGGGCGCATCCCTGGTCGGAGCTCGAGGAGATCGAGCGCGCCGAGTTTGTCCGCACGCCGATGATCATGCGCGACCCCAACGCCAGCAGCCGCCGGGTAGTCACGCAAGCGCTCGAACAGGCGGGACTCGCGCTCGCGCCGCCGCTGGCCGAGTTCGGGAGCACGAGCGCGGCCAGAGCCACTGCGCTGTCGGAGTGCACGCCGGCGCTGCTCTCGCAGCTTGCGCTCGCGGGGCAGGAGCAGGAGCTCGTCGTCCGTCGCGTGCGCGGGCTGCGCTTCACGCGCAGGTTCGTGCTCGTCCACGGCGGCAACGGGAATCTGCGACCGGTGGCGCGGGCGCTGGCCGACCAGCTCCTGCATCCATCCTCCACGCCATCGCCGCCGGTGCTCGCCGCATAGCCCGTGATGTGGATGAGCCTCGCTGCCCCCCGTGTTACCGACAACAGCCGGCGCTGTGAACGACAATGCCGCGATGACGACCGATCCACTCGGCGGTCCCGTCTCGGCTGAGAATGTGCCTCTCTCGGCTGAGGACGGTCCCCTCTCGGCTGAGGAGCTCCACGCGCTGCACGGCTACTGGCGCGCGGCCAACTACCTGTCGGTCGGGCAGATCTACCTGCTGGACAATCCGCTGCTGCGCGAGCCGCTGCGCATCGAGCACGTCAAGCCTCGCCTGCTCGGCCACTGGGGCACGACGCCGGGCCTGAACTTCGTCTACGCGCACCTCAACCGCGTGATCCGCGCGCGCGACCTGAACGCGATCTACGTCACCGGCCCCGGCCACGGCGGCCCCGGCCTGGTGGCCAACACCTATCTGGAGGGCACCTACACCGAGGTCTACCCGCACGTCGGCCACGATCTTGAGGGGCTGCGGCGGCTGTTCCGCCAGTTCTCGTTTCCGGGCGGCATCCCCAGCCACGTTGCGCCCCAGACGCCGGGCTCGATCAATGAGGGCGGCGAGCTGGGGTACTCGCTGCTGCATGCATACGGCGCCGTGTTCGACAACCCGGACCTGCTGGCCTGCTGCGTGATCGGCGACGGCGAGGCCGAGACCGGCCCGCTGGCGGCCAGCTGGCACTCGAACAAGTTCCTGAACCCGGTCCGCGACGGGGCGGTGCTGCCGGTGCTGCATCTCAACGGCTACAAGATCGCCAACCCGACCGTGCTGGCTCGCATACCGCGCGATGAGCTGCGCTCTTTGCTCGAGGGCTACAGCTACGCGCCGCGGTTCGTCGAAGGCGATGACCCCATGCAGATGCACCAGCTGATGGCGGGCGCCCTGGACGAGGTCGTCGAGGAGATCGCCGCGATCCAGCGCCGCGCGCGCGAGAATGCAGATCCCGTCCGCCCGCGCGAACACCCGCGTTGGCCGATGATCGTGCTGGCCACCCCCAAGGGCTGGACCGGCCCGAAGGTGGTGGACGGGCTGCCCGCGGAGGGATCGTTCCGCTCCCACCAGGTTCCCCTCGCCGATTTGGCCGGCAATCCCGAGCACCTGGCCCAGCTGGAGACGTGGCTGCGCTCGTATCGGCCCGAGACTCTGTTCGACGAGCGCGGCGCCCTGCGAGCCGAGCTGGCTGCGCTCGCGCCCGAAGGGCAGCGGCGGATGGGCTCAAACCCGCACGCCAACGGTGGTCTTCTGCTGCGCGACCTGGAGATGCCAGACTTCCGCGATCACGCCGTCGAGGTGCCCCGGCCGGGGGAGAGGACAAGCGAGGCGACACGTCTGCTCGGTGGTTTCCTGCGCGAGGTGATCCGGCGCAACGTCGACAACTTCCGCATCGTCGGTCCTGACGAGACGGTCTCCAACCGCCTCGGCGCGGTGTTCGAGATCACCGATCGCGCCTGGGACGCCCAGACGCTGCCCGGCGACGACCACCTGGCGCCCGACGGGCGCGTCATGGAGGTCCTGTCCGAGCACCTCTGCCAGGGCTGGCTGGAGGGCTACCTGCTGAGCGGTCGCCACGGGCTGTTCGACTGCTACGAGGCGTTCATCCACATCGTCGACTCGATGTTCAACCAGCACGCCAAGTGGCTCAAGCTCAGCCGCGACATCCCCTGGCGGCGGCCGATCGCCTCGCTGAACTACCTGCTCTCCTCGCACGTCTGGCGCCAGGACCACAACGGCTTCTCCCACCAGGACCCCGGGTTCATCGACCACGTCGTCAACAAGCGCGCCGAGATCGTCCGCGTCTACCTGCCCCCAGACGCCAACTGCCTGCTGTCGGTCGCCGACCACTGCCTGCGCAGCCGCGACTACGTCAACGTGATCGTCGCCGGCAAGCAGCCCGAGCTCGACTACCTGACGATGGATCAGGCGATCGCGCACTGCACGCGCGGGATCGGGGTGTGGGACTGGGCCTGCAGCGACGAAGGCTCAGAGCCCGACGTGGTGCTCGCCTGCGCCGGCGACGTGCCGACCCTGGAGACCGTCGCCGCTGCCGCCATCATCAGGCGCGAGCTGCCGGAGCTGAAGGTCCGCGTCGTCAACGTCGTTGACCTGATGCGGCTGGAGCCCGATACCGAGCATCCCCACGGCCTGCCCGACGAGGAGTTCGACGCGCTGTTCACCGCCTCACAGCCGGTGATCTTCGCCTACCACGGCTATCCGATGCTGATCCACCGCCTGACCTACCGCCGCGCCAACCATCACAACATCCACGTGCGCGGCTACAAGGAGCAGGGCACCACTACGACGCCGTTCGACATGGTCATGCTCAACGACCTCGACCGGTTTCACCTCGTGATCGACGTGATCGACCGCGTCCCCGGCCTGGCCGAGCGCGCGGCGCACCTGCGCCAGCACATGTCCGACGAGCGCCTGCGCCACCGCGCCTACACGCGCGAGCACGGCGAGGACCCCCCGGAGCTGCGCGACTGGACCTGGCCGGGGCAGTGAACGTCCTCATCGTCAACGCCGGCTCCAGCAGCCTCAAGCTGGCACTGCTGGGCGGCGACGACGCGATCCTGGCCGCGCAGGAGCTTCCGGCCCCGCGGGCCCAGATCGACGATGCTGCCCTTCGGCGGGCGCTCGACTCAGGGCTCGGCGAGGCGGAGGCGATCGGGCACCGCATCGTGCACGGCGGCGAGCGCTTTCGTGCGGCCGTGCGGATCGATGCGGACGTCGAGAGCGCCCTGCGCGAGCTGGCCGATCTGGCGCCGCTGCACCAGCCCAAGTCGCTGGCCGCCCTTGATGCGGTCACGGCGCTGCTGCCCGGCCAGCCGGCGGTCGCCTGCTTTGACACCGCGTTTCACGCGACGCTGCCCGCGGCGGCCGCCACGTACGCTCTGCCGGCGGAGTGGCGCGAGCGCTGGGGGCTGCGACGCTACGGCTTTCACGGCCTCTCCCACGCCTGGGTCGCGCGCCGCGCGCCCGAGCTGCTCGGCCGCGGCGCGCAGGGGCTGCGGATCGTCAGCGCTCACCTGGGCGCGGGCGCGTCGCTGTGCGCGATCGGCGACGGTGAGTCGCGCGACACGACGATGGGGTTCACGCCGCTGGAGGGCCTCGTGATGGCCACGCGCTCGGGCAGCGTCGATCCGGGGATGCTGCTGTGGCTGATGGAGCGCGAGAGGCTCACCGCGGGAGGGCTGGCCGAGGCGCTCGAGCATCGCTCTGGCTTGCTGGGCCTGTCGGGCACGGCCGATATGCGCGAGCTGCTTGACCGCGTGGGCTCAGGCGATCGGCCGGCCCAGCTCGCGCTGGAGGTCTACCTGCACCGGCTGCGCGCCGGGATCGCCGCGATGGCTGCCGCGCTCGGCGGCGTCGATGCACTCGTGTTCACCGGCGGGGTGGGCCAGGGCGCGCCGGTGGTGCGCGAGCTGACCGTCGCCGGGCTCGGCTTCCTGGGCTTGGCCCTGGACTCGGCGCGCAACGGCCAGGCTGTTGCGGCCGACGCGGACGCCGACGCCGACGCCGACGCCGACGTCTCGGCCGCGGGCGCGTCTGCTGCGACCCTCGTCATCGCCGCGCGCGAGGACCTGGAGATTGCCCGGCAGGTCAGGTCCGTGCTGAGCCGTACCCCGGGATCTGCGTAAGCCTGTCCGTGGGCAGCTTGACCCGATCGGTCACCGCTCCTACCGGTCTCATACCAGCCCCCTCCCTGTTCGCTCTCTGAGTGGGCGACCTTCTCAGGCATGCCCACGCTGACGATCACCGCCGAGCGGCTCTGGGAACCGGCCGAGCAGCCTTGGCGGCTCCGGCGAGTCATCCCTCCTCGCCGGGCGCGGACGGTGACTCCGACCGTCGCGCCGCGTGGGCATGGGGCCAGCGCGCGCTGCTCGCGCTGGCCCTCATTCAAGTCAGAGTCCTGACGGCGATGCGCCCCTCAGCCCCGCCGGTAGCGATACCCGAACCCGCGCACCGTCTCGATCGGCGTGCTCTGCGGCGCCGCCGGGTCGAGCTTGCGGCGCAGGTAGCCGACATACAGCTTCACCTGCTCGGGCGAGACCCCTAGCGCGTCGCCCCACACCAGCTCCAGCAGCTGATCGCGGCTGAGCACCTGATTAGGGTTGCGCACGAACGTCATCAGCAGCTTGAACTCCAGGGGCGTCAGCCGCACGTCGCACTCCTCATAGCTGACCGCGCGCTGGGCGACGTCGATCTCGATGCGCGCATCGGCATAGGTCTCCCGAGCCTCGCCCCGATCGCCGGAGCGGCGCAGCAGCGCCTGCACGCGCGCGACGAGCTCCTGGTGGCCGAACGGCTTGACCACGTAGTCGTCGGCCCCGCCCTGCAGGCCGCGCACGCGCTCGAGCTCGGTCTCGCGCCTGGTCAGCATCAGCACCGGCACGTCGCTCATGTCACGGATGCGCTCCAGCGTCGCCCACCCGTCCAGCTCGGGCATTTCCACGTCCAGGATCACCAGGTCGGGTGAGTGCGAGTACAGCTCGCGCAGCCCCGCGCGCCCGTCCTCGGCCTCGCCCACCTCGTGCCCGGCGCGCTCCAGCATGCCGCGCAGCAGCTCCCGCGTGATCGCGTCGTCGTCTACCACCAGGACCCGGGTGCGGCTCATACGCCGTTCATACCGTCTGACCCCCCGAAATCTCCCGTGCCCCGCCGATCATCGTCGCATGGCACGAATATTGATCAGCGAGCCCCACGACGATGTCCGGCGAATGCTGGAGCACATGGTCGTCCGCCTCGGCCACGAGCCGATCGCGGTCAGGGTCTCCACATCCCAGCAGCTGACGAGTGCGGACGTGTTCATGCTCGAGCCGGCCGCATCCATCGGCGCCGTGTCCGCCCAGGCCGCGCGCCTGATCGATCCCTCGCTGCCGCTGATATGCGCGAGCGTCGCCGCCCCGCCGGCGGAGTTCGACGAGCTCGGCATCGTGTTCGCGGCCACCCTGGTCAAGCCGTTCACGCTCGAGCAGCTCGGCCGTGCGATCGAGGGGGCGTTGCGCGCCTAGTCGGCATACGCCCGCCGGATGGCTTCGATCTCGGGCATCGCCCCGAGGAACCGATCGAGCATCTCCGGGTCGAAGTGGGCGCCCCGTTCCTCGCGCATCATCTCGACCGCCGACTTGACCGGCAGCGCCGAGCGGTACACGCGGTCGCTGGTCAGCGCGTCGAACACGTCGGCCACCGCCGCGATGCGTCCCTGCAGCGGTATGTCCTCGCTGGCCAAGCCCCGCGGATAGCCGCTGCCATCCCAGCGCTCGTGGTGGGTGCGGGCGATCAGCGCGCCCATCTGCACGACCTCCGAGGCCGAGCCCGAGAGCATCTGAAACCCCGTCTCGGCGTGGCCCTTGATGACCTCGAACTCCTCCGGCGTGAGCTTGCCGCGCTTGAGCAGGATGCTGTCGGGCACCGCGACCTTGCCGACGTCGTGCAGCTGACTTGCCAGGCGCACGAGCTCGCAATGCTGCTCGTCATCTCCCATCAGCCGAGCCAGGCTCTCGCAGTAGGAGCTCATGCGGTGCAGGTGCTGGCCGGTCTCCTCGTCGCGGAACTCGACTATCCGAGCCAGGCGAAATATCGTTTCGGCCTGAGACACCCACACCTTGGTCTCGGACAGCTCGAGGTCCTGCAGCGCCTCCTCGAGCTTTGAGTCGCGCTCGTCCACGCTCTCCTGCAGGCGTTGCATGAGACGATGGTTCTGCATCTCCCCGCGCCGGCGATGCAGCGCGTTGGCCACGTTGATCAGCAGCTCGCCCGCGGCGACCGGCTTGATCAGGTAGCCGTAGGCCCCCTGCTCGATCGCCGTCATCGCCAGCTCGGTTGAGTCCTCGCCGGTGACCATCAGCACCGCCACCTCGGAATGGCTGCGGCGGATGTGCGCCAGCAGCTCTATGCCCGACTCGCCGGGCATGTTGACGTCGAGCAGCGCGAGCTTGTAAGAGCCCTTCTGCAGCTGCTCGCGCACGGTGCTCGCGTCGCCCGCGCTGTCGCACGAGTAGCCCTGGTCGCGCACCACCCGCTCCTCCCAGCGTCGCAGCGCCTCGTCGTCGTCGGCTATCAGCAGCTCGGGCATGCTCGGTTACTCCGCACGATCGAGGATCTGGGCGACCTTCGACAGCAGCGCGGACCGTGAGAACGGCTTCTCGATCAGCGTCATGCCGTCGTTCAGATGTCCGCCGGAGTCGAGGATCGGCTGGGCGAAGCCCGACATCAGCAGCACGCGCACCGACGGGCGCTCGGTCAGCAGCTGCTCGGCCAGCTGCGGCCCGGGCATCTGCGGCATGATCACATCGCTGAGCAGCAGGTCGATCGGACCCGTGTGCGTGCCGGCCGCATACAGCGCCTCGGGACCGTTCGCGGCGACGATCACCTCATAGCCGGCCCCGGCCAGGATGCGACGGGTGACCTCGCGCAGCGCCTGCTCGTCCTCGACCAGCAGGATCGTCGCTCCACCGTGGGCCGCCGGGGACTCGGACCGCGGCTCCTCGGCCACGCTCGCTTGCTCGGTGGCCGGCAGCATCACCGTGAACGTGGTGCCGACACTGGGCTCGGAGTAGATCTGCGCCCGCCCGCCGGCCTGCTGGACGATCCCGTAGACCGTCGCCAGCCCCAATCCGGTGCCCTGCCCCGCCGGCTTGGTCGTAAAGAACGGGTCGAACGCACGCTGCACTGTCTCGGCGGGCATGCCCACGCCGGTGTCGCTGACGCGCAGGCGCACGTGAGGGCCGGGGGAGAGCTCCGAGCGCGAAGCGGCGTAGACCTCGTCGATGTCCATGTTCTCGGTGTCGATCCGCAGCGTGCCGCCGTCGGGCATCGCGTCGCGCGCGTTGACCGCGAGGTTGACCAGGATCTGCTCGAGCTGCCCCGGATCGGCGAGCACCGGAAACAGGTCTGCAGCCAGCGAGCTGTGCAGCTGCACGTGCTCGCCAAGCGTGCGGCGCAGCAGCTGCTCGATGTCGCGGACGACGTCGTTGACGTCGACCACCTCCGGCTGGACGACCTCGCGGCGGGCGAACGCGAGCAGCTGGTGGGTCAGGTGCGCGGCTTTCTCGGCTGCGAGGCTGATCTGCTCGACGTCCTCGCGCATCTCCTGGCGGTGCTTGTCGGTGATCGGCGTGGCGTTCAGGTCGTCCGCCACGAACGCTGCGTAGTTGATGATCACCGCCAGCAGGTTGTTGAAGTCGTGCGCGATCCCGCCCGCCAGCTGCCCGAGGCTCTCCAGGCGCTGGGACTGGTGCAGCTGGTTCTGCAGGCGCTCGCGCTCCGCGTCCGCCTCCAGCCGTTCGCGCTCGCGGGCGGCCACGACGCGTTCGCTGACGTCGCGGACCGCGGCGATCGCCAGCGTGCCGTCCTCGGTCTCGATGCTCGACAGGCTGATCTCGGCAGGGAACTCGCCGCCGTCGCGCCGGCGCCCGAACAGCTCCAGCCCGGCGCCCATCGGCCGCGTGCGCGGATCGGCGAAGTATCTCGCGCGGTGGGAGCTGTGGGTGCCGTGAAAGCGCTCCGGCACCAGCACCTCCACCGGCTGCCCCAGCAGCTCCTCGCGCGCGTACCCAAACAGCGCTTCCACCTGCGCGTTGACCAGCACGATCAGACCGTCACGGCCGATTCCCACGGTCGCATCCGGAGCCAGCTCCAGCAGGTCCGTCGCCGCAAGCTCCCTGGGCTGGGCCGTCGGCTCGGCTTCGGCGGCGGCCTCCGGTTGGCCTTTATGCACCAGGCCGGAGTTCCACATCCCAGGCCTTTTCCACATTAGACAGGCTAGCACCGCATGCAGACGTCCAGAACGCGCTGCCAGATCTCCCGCGGGCGATCAGGCGGTGCCGAGCAGCCGGTCGAGCTCCGCGGGGAGGGTCATCGGGTCAAACGGCTTGGCGATCACTCCGCCGGCGCCGAGCGAGAGCAGACGCTCCCGTTCGGCCTGCGCGACCTTCGCGGTCAGGAAGATGACCGGGACCTGGGGTGCGAGCACGCCGTCGCGCATGCGCTGAAGCGTTCCGGGCCCGTCGAGGCCGGGCATCATGACGTCCATCAGGACGGCGTCGAACGGCCCGTCGTCCTGCGCGGCTTCCAGCCCGGCCTGCCCCGAGGAGGCGGGTATGACCGTCCACCCTCCGATACGCTCGAGGCTGATGGAGGCGATCGTGCGGATCGCGTCCTCGTCGTCGACCAGTAGCAGCCGTCGCGAGCTCACGCGGCGCTCTCCCGCAGTTCTTGTGGGTTCTGGGACTCCCGCGGTACTCGCACGCGGCCCGCCAGGGGCAGCGTGAAATAAAACGTGCTGCCCTGTCCGAGCTCGCTCTCGACGCTGATCTGTCCGCCGTGGTGCTCGACGATGTTGCGTGCGATGGCGAGCCCGAGGCCGCTGCCGCCCTTCTCGCGAGCGTCCGAGGAGTCGACTTGGCGGAAGCGCTCGAAGATCGACTCCAGTCGATCGGCCGGGATTCCGCGGCCGGTGTCATTGACCGAGAACAGCGCGCGTGCGCGATCGCAGGCGACCGTGACGGTGACCGTGCTCCAGCGGGGCGAGAACTTGATGGCGTTGCCGAGCAGGTTGACGAGCACCTGGACGATACGGTCTGCGTCGGCGGCGACGGTCAGGTCCTCCTGTATGTCGGCGTGCAGCGTCAGCCTGGCCTGCGTGGCGGTCATCTGGACGATCTGCATGGCATTGCCCACCAGCTCCGACGCCTTGACAGGAGCGATCTCGAGGTCCATGCGCCCCGCGTCCAGGCGCTCGATGTCGAGGACGTCGTTGATTAGCCTGGCCAGCCGATCGGTGTTGGCGACGGCGAGCGCGACCATGCTCTGGGCCTCCTTTGGCAGCTCGCCGAAGACGCCGCCCTCCAGCAGTCCCAGCGAGCCACGGATCGAGGTCAGGGGCGTGCGCAGCTCGTGCCCCACCACCGAGATGAACTCGTCCTTGACGCGCTCGCTCTCGCGCAGCGCCGCCTGTGCCTGCAGCAGCTCTCGCTGCGCCAGGTACTGGCGGGCGGCGACCAGCACGGCGAGCACGATCACGATCAGCACGAGACTCACATCCGGGAAGAACCGGTCGCCTGCCTCCACGCCGAGCAGCACGCCCAGCCCGATCGCCAAGCTGAGGTAGGGCAGCCAGCTCGCTCGCGATCTGTGCTCCCTGGAGGCGTCCGCCGCCGCGCTCGGATCGCCCAGCGCCACTGAGCGCTGACTGAAGCCGGCCAGCGCGAACGTCATGAACTCGAGCACGTAGATGGTGTCGATGTAGTCGCCCGCCGTATACGTTTCGTGCAACTGCCCGTACCCGTACAGCACGTCGGCGACGATGCCCAGCGCCACAGCCGCCGTGATCAGCCGCAGCGGGGTGCGCAGCGCGAGGGGACTCTGGCGGAACAGCACCGCGGCGAGACCGGCCAGCAGCAGCAGGTCGCCGACCGGAAACGCCAGCGAGACCCCCATCGCCAAGGCGCTCTGGCCGCTCTGGACAGCGGTTGGTCCCAGCACGAAGTACCACACCACGGCGCCTCCGCCCACGACGATCGTGGCGCCGTCGAGCAGAGTCCTGACGAGCTTGGCCCGCATGACGGGCGCGACCGGCACTCTCAGCAGCGCCAGCAGCAGCAGCGCGTAGAAGGCGAGATAGAACGGATCGGCCAGCGAGGGGTATGGAGAGGAGTGAAGACCGACGTCGTACACGGCCTGCACGAGGTCGCCGATCGTCTCCGCGGCCAGCGCGAGCGCCATCAGCCGCCAGAACGAGTGCAGCCGCTCCGATTCCGCGCAGCGCCGCGACGCCCACCATGCCGCGTAGACGGCAACGACATCGACGGGCAGAATCAGAAGATCTCCGACGTCCTGCTTGCTGCCGGGCATCCAGCCGAGCAGCTGCCAGCTCAGATACACAAGCAGGTAAGCCGCAAGCCCTGCGATCGACGCGAGCGACGGCGTGAGCTTCGGCGATGGCGCCTTCGCGTTGCGAATACCGAGGTCCGGCCTGAACCGCAGGACGTTCATCGAGAACTGATCCCCATGCTAGTCCATATCGTCAAATCTGGCGCGTGAATTGATCCTGAATTTGATCCGGTGCGCCAGCACTGCGGAGACGGACGCCCTGGGCTCGATCTCAGGCGTCGGTCAGTAACTTGTCGATCTGCGGGTTTTCCCCTCGTCATCGTCGTGGCAGCGGCCGATGCATGCCTCGATTGCAATGCAGACCGTCGATGGCACTACCCGAGAGTCCGGCGCTGGCGCGGCCCTGTGGACGACCGACGCATTGCGCTCAGTCTGGAAGCGCCAGCGGAGCCGTGTGAACGAGCGGATCGGCGTGATCGAACGAGCGATCGCGGTGCTGGCGAGCGGCCGTCTCGACAGCGACCTCATGCGCGACGCCGAGCGGGCCGCGCACATGCTGGCCGGCTCGGTCGGCATGTTCGGCTTCCTCAGCGCCTCGCAGGCCGCTCGCGACCTCGAACTGGAGTTGGCCCACCCCACGCCCGACCGTGCGCCGGAGCTGCTTGCGCTGCTGGCGCAAGTGCGCAGCGGAGTGCAGGGACCGGTCGTTCTCTGCCCGGACGCGGACGCGGTCGCCGACGGGGAGCGCGGGCAGTCACGCTGAGCGCTTCGCAGATCCTCAGCGCAGCGAAGACAGCAGCTGGAGTTCCTCCATCAGCAGGCGCGGCAGCAAAAAGTGCTCGCGCACGTGCTCGCGGCCTGAGTGGCCGAGCCGCTCGGAGAGCGCGCGGTCTCCCAGCAGCTGCAGCATCGCGGCGGCGCACTCCTCGATCGAGTCGACCAGCACGCCGCCGACGCCCTCGGGCATCTGCATCGGGATGCCGCCGGCACGCCCGGCGACGACCGGCGTGCCCTTCCACAGCGACTCCGAGACCACCAGGCCGAACCCCTCGCGGATCGACTTCTGCACGACCACGTCGGACAGGCGCTGGAACGCGTTGACCTCGACGTTGCTGACGCCCGTCAGGTTTGTGTAGATGTGGATCAGGGGGTCGCTTTCGGCGTGCTCGGAGAGCTGGTGGTAGACCTCCCAGCCCTCGGGGTCGTCGAGCGCCATCGAGCCCACCAGTGCGAGCTGCAGGTCTCCAATCTGCTCGCGTACGAGCCGGTAGGCGGCGATCACGCCGAACGGGTCCTTCCAGGGGTCGAAGCGCGAGACCTGAGTGATGAGCCGCCCGGGCAGGTCGATGCCGATCCAGTCGAGGATCTGATTGGCGGTGTGCTGGGAGATGTCGAGGTTCTTGGGGCTGAGCGGATCGATCGCCGGAGCGATCGTGCGCACCAGGGCGACGGGCAGGTCGGGCGGCACGAACTCGGGCATCGTGAACACCGCCGCGTCGAAGTCGGCGAGGAACGGTCGCAAAAAGCGCCAGGCGTCGGGGTTGGGCTCGGAGGTGTCGATGTGACAGCGCCACACCCAGCGCGCGCTGCCGCGGCCGTGAACGCTCAGCAGCGCGGCCGGCTGGGGGTCGTGGACGACGACGAAGTCGTGCCCGCCGTCCAGCAGCGGCGCGTTTTCGCGCGTACAGTCCAGATAGGCCTCGCGCTCGGCCTCGTTCAGCGTCTGCGGCGAGCCCTGCAGCGCGTTGTGCAGCGCCTTGGTGGCGCGGTAGAACTCCTGGCTGCCGCCGATCACCTTCCAGTCGACGGCCAGCCCAAGATCGCGCAGCAGCGGCACCGAGGAGCGCAGCAGCTCCGAGACCCCGCCCCCGTAGGCGGTTGCGTTGACATACAGGATGCGTGCGCCGCGCAGTGCCGCGGCCTGCTCGCGCAGCCCTTCCAGGATCGGCTCGGGAACTATGTTGCGGTATGCGTCCAACGACCACCGTCCGACGGAGACGTGCTGAAGCACCGACTACTCCACCGTCTCCGCGTTCGCGACGCCCGCGCCCGCGTCTGCGCCTGTGCCCGTGCCGCGGCAGGGCGCCGGCGGGGGGAGGGGGGCCGCCATAACCATCGCCTCGCCCACGCTACACCCCCGTCAGGTCGCGCTGGCGGAACACGGCGATCGCTACGAGTGCGCCGGTCACGCCGATCGCGAGCATCACGACCGCCGAGACGCCACGGAACGGCTGCGCGGGCACCAGCCCGACGTGCGCGAACGGCGTCAGCCGCACGAGCCATTTCGGCGCGCCGAGCAGAGAGCCGACCAGTTGCCACAAAAACGCGACGGTGACGAGCCCGTAGCCGATACCGGCGCTTGCGCGGGGCACGATCGCGTAGGCCAGCGCCGCGACGCCGAGGAACAGGAGTGCGACCGGCAGGCAGTTTGCGCCGGCCTCGAGCATCCGCGCCAGCGAGATGCCGACGCCCTGAGATGCGGCGCCCGCCCACGTGAGCAGTCCCGCCGTCAGGGAGATCGTCGTCGCGGCGGCCGCTGCCAGCAGCAGGCGCCCGCCGAGCCAGCGACCGCGGCTGACAGGCTGGCAGAGCAGTATCTCGAGCCGCTCATCGGCCTCCTCGTGCCTGGCGGCGCCGATCTGCGCGCACGCGAACAGGCTGACGGCGAGGACGAAGAAGATGAACACGAACGCGAGATACCCGGCTGGCGTGAGGATCGAGCCGGAGCCGAGCTTGGCGAGCTCGCGCTGCATGGCCTGCGAGATTCCGGCGGAGGAGATGCTCGTGGAGATCATGCCGAGCACGAACGCGAACGCGCCCGTGCCGGTGAGCCATACGATCAGGCTGCCGCGCTCTGAGCGCAACGCCTGCGCCGTCGGCGAGGAGAGCAGCTGAAGGCGCGGCGCGGCGCTGTCGCGTGCCGGGAGCACCCCGGTGCCGATGTCGCGGCGAGCGGCGATCCGCGCGGCCGCGGCGAGCAGCAGCACGCTCGCCGCGACCGGGAGCGCCAGCACGAGCGGGTCAGCGCCGGCGAACGGACGCAGCTGCTCCGCCCATCCGAGCGGTGTGAGCCAACGCAGCCAGCCGGCGCCGCTGGAGGTGTCGGCGATCACCCGCAGCCCAAACATGAGCCCCACGATCGCGCCCCCGAGCTCGAGCGCGATGCGGCGCGTGGGCGCGAGCTGGCTCGCGACCGCGCCGATGCCCACGCACACCGGCACGACGGACACCGTGGCCAGGGCAAGATACGCCGAGCCGCCCACGGACAGGCCCCCCGCGACGAAGCCGGCGGACTCCGCGAGCCACAGGATCACGATGCCGGCCGCGATCGCGGCCAGCGCCGAGAGATACGCCGCGCGCCGCCCGAGCACGCCGGCCAGCACGAGCTCGGCCCGGCCCGCGTCCTCCTCGGTCCGCAGCGCTCGCACGGCGGCCAGCAGCCCGAACACCGCGGCGACGATCGCCAGCGTCCCGCCGACCCGCCAGGCGGCGTAGCCGCCGACGCTCAGCAGGTCGTGCGGCTCGCCGTAGAACAGACGGATCGCCTTGTTCTCGGCGAAGGCGCGAGCAAACCCGAGACGGTCGGAGACCGTCGGGTAGGCGTGGCGGTAGCCGACGGGCTGGATGTATGCGTAGATCGCGAACAGGTATGCGAACGCGATCGTGCGCACCCGCGCGTCGCGGAACGCCCGCCGCGCGAGGGCGCGCGCGGGGGCGAGCCCCACGCCGGCGGCCGAGCCGGGAACGATCGGCGCAGGCGTAGGCGCAGGCGCTGGCGAGGGCTCTGGCGCGGGCGTGGGCGCTGCTCCGCTGGCGCTAGCCGCCGGCACGGCCGCCGCCCGAGCCGTCGTAGTGGTGCAGAAAGATTTCCTCGAGCGTCGGCTCGCGGCTGCTCAGCGTCGCCACCGGGTGCCCGGCGAGCGCGGCGATCAACGGGCCGATGCTGCCTGAGACCTCAAACCGCAGCGCGTTCGGGCCGGCGCTCTGCACATGCACGTCTGCCAGCGCCGGAAGCTGTGGCGCTGGGCCGGCGAACGTGACCTCGACCGTCTGCGCGGCCAGGTGGCGCAGCTCCTGAAGCGTGCCCTCGTCGACGAGCTTACCCTCTCTGAGGATCCCGACGCGGTCGCACAGCGCCTCGACCTCGCTGAGGATGTGCGAGGACAGAAACACCGTCTGCCCGCGCTCGGACGCCTCCTTGACGCAGTCGCGAAACGCCACCTCCATCAGCGGGTCCAGACCGCTCGTCGGCTCGTCGAGCAGCAGCAGCTCCGCGCGCGTGGCGAGCGCCGCGATCAGCTGCACCTTCTGGCGGTTGCCCTTCGACAGCGCCCTGATCTTCTTGCGCGTATCGAGCTGGAAACGCTCCGCGAGCACGTCGCGATATGCGATGTCGGTCTCTCCGTGCATGCGGGCCAGGAACTCGAAGGTCTCCGCGCTCGTCAGCGCCGGCCACAGGAACGGCTCCCCCGCGACGTAGGCCACACGGCGATGGGCGGCGACGGGCTCGCGCCAGGCGTCGATCCCGAACAGCTGCGCTCGCCCCGCGTTCGGGCGGTGCAGCCCGAGCAGCAGGCGGATCGTCGTCGTCTTGCCCGACCCGTTCGGACCGAGGTAGCCGTAGATCTCGCCTGCGTTCACCGTCAGGTCGAGCCTGTCGAGCGCGAGCGTGTCGCCGTAGCGCTTGGACAGGCCCTGCGTGTGGATCACCGGTTGCGCGTTCACGCCTGCGTGTCGGTGTCGGTGCTGGTATCGGTGCCCGCGCCGGTGTCGGCGATGCCGGGCGGTATGACCTCACCGCGCTCGATGGCCTTCGACAGACGCTGCCTGGCGGCGAGGCTGCCCTCGTCCAGGACACCGGAGCCCGCCGCGTAGGAGATCGGGTCCCCGCCGCCTCCGCGCAGGATGTAGGCGCAGCCGACGGCGATCAGCGCCCCCGCGATCGGGCCGAGCAGGTAGACCCAGAAGCTCGAGAAGTCCCCGCTCACCAGCGCCGGGCCGAAGGAGCGGGCGGGGTTCATCGAGGCGCCGCTCACCGGCGCCGCCCACAGGCCGGCGAGCGCGATGTATCCCCCGACGCCCAGCGCGGCGATCGGGCCGACGTTCTGTGCCGCCGACGCCGTTCCCAGGATGACGCTGACCAGTCCCAGGGTCAGAACCATCTCCATCAGCAGCGCCTGCCAGCTCGCGTACCCCGGGCCGGGCAGGGTGGCGCCGAGATGCTGGACGTTGCCGAACACGGCGTAGAGAAACAGGCAGGCGAGCGTCGCGCCGGCGAGCTGGATGACGACGTAGCCGGGGACGCGTTTCCAGGGGAAGTCTCCGCGCAGCGCGAACGCGAGCGAGACGGCGGGGTTCAAGTGCGCGCCCGAGACGGCGCCCATGAAGAGGATGATCGCCATGACCATCAACCCCGGCGCGACCACGGCTGCGGCCAGGCTGATCTGGCCCTTGCCGTGCAGGATCCCGCCGCCCGCCGCGACGAGCACGAGCAGGAACGTGCCGAGCAGCTCGGAGAACAGCCTGCGCCACTCAAGGCGCGGATCGTCGAACTGCGCCTCGCTGCCGAACTCGAGCGCCAGCAGACGCCGGCTGCGGGGGCCCAGCAGGCCCAGGCCGGGACCCTCGCCGGGAGGGACATACTCATCGGGCATCGCCGCAGCCAACTCCTTCGGGATGATGCATCACGAGCCTACTTTGCTGCTCGGCGTCGCGCCGGGCTGGCACTCGGCGGCACGACCAGCACCGAGCAGGGCGCGTCGTGCACGACGCGCCGGCTGACGCTGCCAAAGGCGCGCACGCCGCCCAGCCGCCGGCTGCCCATCACGATCATGGCGGCCTTGCCGTCCCGCGCGGCGCTCAGGATCACATCCCTGGCCTTGCCGGGCTCGATGTAGGGCTCGCCGGTGTCGGGCAGCGCGCGCTTCAGCGCGCGCTGCTGCGCCTGGATGCCGTGGGGGTTCATCTTGGACTCGGCGCCGAGGGCGTTGACCAAGCTCACCCGCGCCCCCTCGCTCTGTCCCAGCCTGCCGGTCAGCTCCACGATGTGATCCGAGTCCTTCTCGCCGTCGCTGGCGATCAGGATCAGACGATCTCGCAGGGAGCCGGCGAATGGCCGGCGGACGACGAGCAGGGGAGTGGTGAACCGGCTCAGCGCGGATGCCGTCACGCCCCCGATGAGCATACCGGCCAGCCATGAGGTGGCAGGCGCCCCGAGCACGAGCAGGTCGTGATCGGCGGCTCGTTCGAGGATGACCTTCACGGGTGGGCTACCGGGGTCCACGACCGTGGTCGCCGGCACGCCGGCATCGTCGGCGATGCGCTTGGCCTGAGCCAGCACGTGCTCGACTCGGCTGGGGCTGATGACAGCCGTCGCGTAGGCGCCGGAGCCCGAGACGGCGGTTACCACCAGCAGCGTCAGATGACCGTCGGGGCCAGCCAGCGACGCGGCCGTCCTGACGGCTGCCGTGCTCCCCAGCGTGCCGTCCACAGCGCACAGGATGTTCGTGAAGACTCTCGTGGGCATCGATCAGCCTGCGGCGAGGGGTGCGCTGTCGCCGGCGGCGCGATCCGCGAGTCTAGCGGCGCGCAGCGTGCGCTGCACGTCGGTGATCGAGACCAGGCCCACCGGTCGGCCGAGCTCGTCGATGACCACGGCCCGCCCGACCCGGGCGAAGGCGGGCCGCTCCAGCAGTCGCGCCACGTCCTCTTCGGCGGCGACGAGCAGCCCCGGGTCGCGGTCGGCGATCTCCCCGACCAGCCGCGTCGCGCGCTGCCGGCGCGTCAGCGCCTCGATCTGGGGGAGGCTCACGAGCCCGACCGCCCGACCCTGCTCGTCCACGACCGGGAACGCGGTGTAGCGGTAGGGCACGAACCACTCCGCGCTCGCCTGCGTTACGGAGGTTCGCCCCGGGATGCTGAGGACCGGCGTGGACATCAGCTCGGAGGCGTGCGCGCCCGAGAGCGCGGCCTGCACCTGCGCGCCCATCGCCTGCTGGCCGGCGGCGATCACGATGAAGAAGCCGATCAGCGCGAGCCACAGTCCCTCTGGCGTGCCGCTCAGGAGCTCGAGACCGCCGAGGGCGATCATCACGTAGCCGAACGCCCGCCCGACGCTTGCGGCGGTCTCGGTGGATCGGCCGATCTCGCCGCTGTGACGCCACAGCAGCGAGCGCAGCACCCGGCCCCCGTCGAGCGGAAACGCGGGCAGCAGGTTGAGGATGAGGATCGCGACGTTGACGAACGCCTGGTATTCGACCAGCGCGCGCACGGTCGCGGGCGTGGAGGAGGGCAGCAGCGCCGCGGCGGCGCCGAAGCACGCGGCGATCACCGCGGTGACCGCGGGGCCGGCCAGCGCGTAGCGCAGCTCGTCGCCGGGGTCGTGGGCCTCGCCGCGCATGCGCGAGACGCCGCCGAGCAGCCACAGGTCGATCTCTTCGATTTCGATGCCGTGCCGGCGCGCCACGAGGGCATGGCCGAACTCGTGCGCGAGGATGCTCGCGAACAGCAGCAGCACGCTCGCCAGCCCGAGCGCGTAGGACATCCCGGGGCTGATGCCGGCGACGACTTCGGGGAAGTAGGACGCCCCGAGCACCCAGGTGAACAGCGCGACGATCACCAGCCACCACGGGCTCACCCCGACGGGGATCCCGGCGATGCGGGCTATGCGGAAACTGCGACCAGGCATCTGCACCCGCACCCTATGCGCCGCGAGAGCGCCGATCATCGGTGGCTACCACGATCGTTCTCCGTAGAGATCACTGAGCGGCTTGCGGCGACCTCGCCGGCGATCGATCCGGCGTCGAGCGGGCCCGGCGTCCCGTGGCGGCGCAGCAGCCAGCGCCGCAGCTCGTCCGCGCCCCAGACGATGAACGGATAGGGGAGCAGGAACGCCAGGTCGTGCGCGGGCAGGGCGGCGGTTCCCAGCAGCGACTGCAGCGGCGGCGCATACACGAAGACCGCGGCGAGCGCCAGCTCGGCCACAATCGCGCCGAGCAGGTAGCGGTTGCTGAAGACGCCGATCGACCGCAGCGAGGACCGGTTGGTGCGCACCGCGAAGGCGGTGCCGATCTGTCCCGCAATCATTCCCAGGAAGGTCATCGTGGTCGCCTGCTGATAGGCGTGATGCAGAGGGTGACCGGCGCCGGTCGGCTCGCCAAGATGCCATCCGGCGCTGCCCAGCACGTAGAAGAACCCGGCCAGCGACAGGCCGGCGACCATGACACCCAGAAACAGCCAGGCGCGGACGAGCATCGGCGCGCGGATGACTCCCTCCGAGCGCGGGCGCGGGGGGCGCTGCATGCTGCCGGGCTCGATCGGGTCGCGGCCCAGCGCGAGCGACGGCAGCGTCTCTGAGCCGACGTCGAACGCCAGCAGCTGCAGCACGGTGAGGGGCAGCGGGATCGCGCCGCCGCTGAGCGCGAACAGCAGGAACGGCGCGACCTCCGGGGTGGCGTGGGCGAAGATGTACTGGATGAACTTGCGCACGTTGTCATAGACCTGCCGGCCCGCCTCGATCGCCACGACGATCGTCGCGAAGTCATCGTCGGTGAGCACCATCGTCGACGCCTCGCGGGCGACGTCGGTCCCGGAGCGGCCCATCGCCACGCCGATGTCCGCGCGGCGCAGCGCCGGCGCGTCGTTGACGCCGTCGCCGGTCATCGCCACCACATGGTCCTGGCTGCGCAGCGCCTCGGCGATCTGCAGCTTGGTCTCGGGCGAGGCCCGGGCGAAGATCACCTCGCGCCCGCCGGCCAGGATGTCATGCACCTCCTGCTCGTGCAGATGGTCGAACGCTTGGGCGCCCACGACCAGCGGGTCCTCGCCGCCGATGCCGACCTGGCGTGCGATCGCCGCGGCGGTCAGGGGGTGATCGCCGGTGATGAGCACGATCCGGATGCCCGCGCCATGGCAGCGAGCGACTGCCTCGGCCACCTCGGGGCGGGGCGGGTCGCGCATCGTGACCAGCCCGATAAAGCACATCTCGCGCTCGGCCTGGTCCCTGTCCGGCGGTCGCTCGCCGGCGGGCAGCGACCGGCGTGCGAGCGCCAGCACGCGCAGGCCCTGACCGGCGAAGCTCTCCACCTGCCCGCTCACGCGCTCGCGCTCAGCCTGGTCCAGCGGACGCCGCCGCCCGTCGGCCAGCAGCACCTCCACACATCTGGGCAGCACCGACTCGGGCGCCCCCTTGGTGTGCAGCCAGTCGTGGTCCTCGCCTGCATCGATCGTGGACATCAGCTTGCGCTGCGCGTCGAAGTTGTACTGGTGGGCGCGCCGGCGCTCGCGGGCAGCGGCGTCGATCTGAGCGCCGAGCGCCCGGGCGGTCATGAGCAGAGCCAGCTCGGTCGGGTCTCCGCCGTCCTGCCCGCTGGGCTGCAGGCGAGCGTTGTTGCAGGCAACAGCGGTGTCGGCCAGCGCCGTGAGCGCGGAATCCGCGGAGCGCACCGAAGGCTGTGCCGTGAGCCCGCCCTCGAGCCCGCCCCCGCCACCGCCACTGCCCTCGACATCAACTTCGCTCGCCGCCGTCCAGGCCGTGATGGGACGCATGCGGTTCTCGGTCAGGGTCCCGGTCTTGTCGGTGCAGATGACATCTGTGCAGCCGAGCGTCTCGACCGCGCTCAGGCGCTTGACCAGTGCCCCCCGGCGAGCCAGCGCGCTCACCGCGACGGCCAGCGCGAGCGTGATCACGGGGAGCAGCCCCTCCGGCACGTTGCCCGCCAGCAGGCCGACCGCGAACACGACGCTGTTCTGAAACGACAGGCCGGCGCCGAAGATCGCCACCGGAACGAAGGCGACGGCCATGCCCACCGCGATCCCGGCGATCAGCCACGCGATCCTGCGCACCTGCCGCTCCAGCGGGCTGGGCTCTTCCTTGACTCGCTCGGACAGTGCGGCGATGCGACCCAGTGCGGTGTGCATCCCGGTCGCGAACACGACACCCTGGGCCTCCCCACCGGTGGCGCTGGTGCCGCTGAACAGAAGATCCCGGGCCGCGATCCGTGGGACGCCCGTGTCCACGAGCTCGGCCGAGCGCAGTACCGGGATCGACTCGCCCGTGAGGGTGGACAGGTCCACCTCCACGGCTCCCGAGATCAGGCGCATGTCGGCCGCGACACGATCGCCCTCCTCCACGACCACGACATCGCCGGGGACCAGCTCGGCGGCCATGATCGACGCGGGCGCTCCGTCGCGCAGCACGCTGACCCGTAAGGGCAGGAACTGCGCCAGGGCCTCCACGGCTCGCTCCGCCTGCATCTCCTGCACGAACGCGAACAGAGCGTTGAGCACGATCACCAGCAGGACCGCGATCGCGATGGTGTCACTGCCGACGGCGAACGACAGCGCCGCGGCGAGCCACAGCAGCAGCGCGAGCGGGTGGGTCAGCTGACGCGCCAGCTCTCCCGGCCACTGCAGGCCGCCGCGGCGGCGCAACTCGTTGGGGCCGTACTGGATCAGCCGCCGCTGCGCCTCCCGTTCGGAGAGGCCGTGCCGTGAGCTGCGCAGGTCGCGCAGGAGCAGATCCGCGGCCTCCTCGGCGTCAATCTCGCCCGGCTCTTGCGCTTGCGCCAGCTCGGTCATGCCCAGGGCTCGGTTGTCCGCCGGCCGCGGCAGGCCTGCCCGCGAGCCCGCTCGAGTCGTGTATGGACAGCGGCGCCGGCTCCTGCATCGGCAGACCCGGCCGCATGGGCTGTATGCAAACCAGGCATGAACTGCGATCTTCGAGCAGCGCACGCTTGCCGGCATCGGGAACTGGCCCTGCTCGCACTGCGGAGAACTACGCACGCGACTGCTCGGCAGCAGTTGGATCATGTGTGGATGATCGCGGTGCGCGACCTCGACGACGGCAGGCAGCGGTGAGCTCGGGCGGCGTGCCCGCGCCAGCTCCGCGCGTGGCGATCTTCGCGCCCCATCCGCTGCTCACCGTCACCCTCGAGCGGGAGGGCCCTGAGCGCGAGCAGGTCCACTTCCATCCCGGGGGACAGGGAGTGTGGGTGGCGCGCATGGCTGCGTGCCTGGGCGCGGAGCCCGTGCTGTGCGGGTTTGTGGGAGGAGAGAGCGGCGAGCTGCTGAGTGGGCTGCTGCAGGGCCTCGGCGGCGAGCGCCGCCTGGTGCGCACGGCATCCGCGAGCGGCTGCTACGTGACCGATCGTCGCTCCGGTGAGCGCGATCTGCTCGCCTGCACGCTCAGCGATCCACCGTCACGCCACGAGCTCGACGAGCTGTTCTCGATCACCTGCGCGGAGGCGATCGCCGACGGCTGGCTCGTGCTCGCCAACCCGATGCCCGGCGAGTCGCTGCCGCTTCAGATCTACGGCGACCTGGTCGCCGACGCTCGCGCCGCGGGATGTCGCACGCTTGTCGACCTCTCCTCTCCTCGTCTGGACTCCGCGCTGCGCGGCGAGCCGGACCTGGTGAAATTGAACGACTGGGAGCTCGCCCAGTTCGTGCGCGGGCCTGTGTCCGAACCGGATCAGCTACGCGCCGCCGCTGCACTGCTGCGCGCCGGCGGCGCCGGCGCCGTGATCGTGACCCGTGGTGAGCGCCCGGCGCTGGTGCTCGCCGATGAGCGCGCCTGGTGGCTGACACCGCCCCGTCTGCGGCACGGCTTTCGCGAGGGCTGCGGCGATGCGATGATGGGCGCTCTCGCCGCCGCCTGGGCGCGAGGCGAGGACTTCGAGCGCGCGGTCATCGTGGGTGCCGCCGCGGGCGCGGCCAACTTCCTGCGCCACGGACTCGGCAGCGCCACCCGCGAGGTGGTGGAGCGGCTGCGGGACAGCGTCGTGCTGGAGCCGATCACGACTTCGGGGGAGTGAGACAGGGCGCGCGCGGGGCAGTGGGAGGGGCTGTCAGGACGCTGGAGCAGCGATCGTCCGATCCCCGCGCACGATCGCCGCGGGCGCCTGGAGCACCGACCATGCGAGCTGCTCGGGACTGCGCACGCTCGCCAGCGCCGCGAACCCGGCCGCGAGCGCCACGGGCCGGCCTGCGCGGGAGGAGTGGGCGTCACTCGAAAGCAGGTGCACGAGACCCTGCCGGGCCAGCTCGAGCGTGAGATCGCCGGGGGCGGCCTGAGCGAGGAACTCGGCCGTCCACTGAAACAGGCAGCCGGCGCTCACCAGTGCCCCCAGGCGCTCGGCGAACTCCTCGCCGGCGTGACGCTCGGGATGGGCGATGACGGCCCGCACGCCTCGCCCGGCAAGCCGCGCAACGAGCTGCTCCAACCCGTCGCCGAGCGGTCCGGGCGCCGGCTCCACCAGCACCCACCCGCCCGCGCCGCCGAGTGAGACCGCATGCAGCTGGGCGTCGCTCAGGCGATCGGCCTCCGTCTCCGCCACCTCCCCGCCCGCGAGGATCCGCACGTCGATCCCGTCGGCGTCCAGCCGAGCCTGCAACAAGCCGATGCGCTCGGCGAGCTGCTCGATCGCCACATCGTGGTCATGGCGGATGTGCGGCGTTGCGCATACCGCCGCGATGCCCTCCTCAAGCGCCTGACGGGCCATCCCCAGGCTGTCCTGCATGTCCAGCGCGCCGTCGTCGAGCCCGGGCAGGATGTGGCAGTGCAGATCGATCACGGCTGGACCCTACGTTCCCGAGAGGGCTTTCAGCGGCGTCATACGCGTGACCCTGATCCAGGCGGGGTAGATGCCGCCGAGCACGCCGATAGCGACGCCGACGAGCAGACGCGCGGCCCAGTCCCCAGGCGGTGACGGAGGGCGAGACGTAGGCCTTTGACGCCGAGCGCGTGGATGAGCAGTTCCGCCGCCGATGACGCCAAGGAGCAGGCCGGCGGCGGCGCCGAGGATGCTGAGCACGATGCCTTCGCCGAAGATCAGCGACGGCGACGCGCGGCGCGGACCAGCCGACGGTGCTGAGCAGCGCGAGCTCATCCTGGCGCTCCATGATCGACATGGCCATCGTGTTGGTGACGCTGATCGCGCCGACGATCAGCGCGATCACCACGATCACGAGGATCGCGTTGGAGATCAGCGGGCCGTTGGCGCCGGCGCGCAGGGCCTGCTCGGGGATCGCTGATGACCTGGGTGCCGGGCAGGGCGCGTTCGATGGCCGTGCCGGCGGCGCCGACGCGCGCGCACCCGGCGTCGAGCCGCACGACGACGTCGGTCTCCTCCCCGGCGCGGCCAAGCAGCCGGCGGGCCTGGTCGATCGCCAGCACCGCGCCGGTGTCCTCGAACAGCATGCCCGAGTGATAGGTGCCCGCGACCCGATAGTCGGTGGCCCGCCACGACAGCATGCCGCCGAGCAGGCATGCAGCTGGTCGGCGAGCCGGTCGCCGATGAGGATCTCCGGCGCTTCGCTCAGCGGGCGCCCGCCGGCAGGATCACGAGGCTGCGCGTGAAGAAGCCGTCGGCTCGGCCCCGAACACGACCGCGCTGGGTTCGTACTTGACGACTTCGACCATCAGCAGCAGTGGCGTGGCGCGGTGCACTCTGGGCAGAGCGGTGAGCCGCGCAACCATCGACTGCGGCAGGACCGAGGTCGTCGGTTCGGCGACACCGCTCTGAAACACGCCGAGCTCCGAGCCCCCGAGATGGACGAGTCCAGTCGGCGCTGTCCTTGAGACCCTGGGTGAAGGACAGCAGCGCCACGATCGTCGCGACACCCACGGCCAGCCCCGGCGGCGGTGAAGAGCGACGGGCAGGCCGCCGCAGCAGGTTGGTGGCGACGATCGCGAGCATCGCCGGTCCGGCTCGTCCGCGCCGCTAGCCGCCGGCAGCGGCGGACTGGCCGGCCGCCTGGATGCGTCCGTCGATCAGCGAGATGGTGCGGTCGGCCCGCGAGCCGACGGCGGCGTCGTAGCTCACCACGATCATCGTCATGCCGAGGCGATCGCGCAGGCCGAAGAGCAGGCCGAGGATGCGCTCGGAGGTGCCCGAGTCGAGCGCTCCGGTCGGCTCGTCGGCCAGCAGCAGGCGCGGTTCGTTGGCCAGCGCGCGCGCCACCGCGACCCGCTGGCGCTCGCCCCCGGAGAGCTCGCGCGGCAGGTGGTGGGCGCGGTGGGCCAGGCCCACTTCGTCGAGCAGCGTGAGGGCCCGGCTGCGACGCTCGGCGTGGTGCATGCCGGCGCCGATCAGCGGGACTTCGACGTTCGCCCGGGCGGACAGCGACTCCAGCAGCAGGTGGCGTTGGAAGACGAAGCCCACGACCTCCCGGCGGGCGCGCACGGGATGGCGCTGCTTCCAGATGGCACTCCCGTCGATCAGGATGCGGCCCGAGTCGGGCTGCTCCAGGCCGCCGATCAGGCTCAGCAGGGTGCTCTTGCCCGAGCCTGAGCGCCCGGTGATCGTGATCGCTTCGCCGGGCGCGACCTGCAGCGAGAGCCCGTGCAGCGCCTATCTGGCCGAAGTGCTTGCGACTTCCTCTACGCCTACCGCGGCGCCCGCGGGTTGGCTCATGGAATGACCTTCACGGGGTAATCGAGATCCACGGTCGCCCTGCCCGAGACGATCAGCGCGCGGAAGGTCAGCGGATTGCCGAGCGCCGAAGCGGGCCACCTGAAGACGTCAGAGAAATGCCCGGTGAACGTGTAATGGGACCGGTGCGCGACCACCTGGCCACCGAACAGGTACTCATAGCTCACGCTCGCCTTCGCCGCACGCCCGGAGCTCGAGACCGTGAAGCGGATCGGCCATGCCTGGTTGACCTTCGGATGATGGGTACCGGCGTGCAGCGTCGCCGTAACCGCGCCCGCGGCGCCGGTCACGACGCCGGCCGCGGCGGGCGCTGCCGGGGCGGAGGGCTGTGAGCCGGAGGTGGAGGTCGCTGTGGACGCGGGGGCGGTTCTCTGCTGGGCGCTCGTGGCGGTGGAGGAGTGGGTGGAGGCGCTCTTGGAGGGGGACGACGAGCCGCAGCCGGTGGCGGCCATCATTATCGCCAGCAGGACGGCGCCTGCTGAAGCCGGCCGGGGCAGACGGCGACGGGGGTGAAGCTGGAAGATGACGTTGTTGTGCATGACGCCGACGATAGTAAGCCCGAGCTGCTGGCAGCGCTCGCGTCCCCCGCGATGTATCCAGGCCATCCTCAGGTCGTAGTGCACGAGACACACGCCTCGTGGGTGTTCGTGGCGGGCGATCGCGCGTACAAGATCAAGAAGCCGGTGTCGCTGGGCTTCTTGGACTACAGCACGCTGGCGCGCCGGCACAGCGCCTGCCGCGAGGAGGTGAGCGTCAACCGGGAGCTCGCTCCCGATCTGTATCTCGGCGTGCGTGCGATCGTCAGCGGCCGGGCGGGATTTCGCCTGGCCCGCGATGGCGCTGCTGAAGCCGTCGAGTACGCCGTGGAGATGCGCAGCTTTTCAGAGCAGGACACGTTCGCGGGCCTGATCGCGGCGGGCTCTCTCACCCGCGCGCACGTCGCCGCCGTGGCGCGCCTGCTGGCGGACTTCCACCGCGCCGCGGCCGTGGTCTGCGACTGGGGCCCGGAGCGGGCGCTCGCCATCTGGCGCGGCAACCTGGAAGAGCTTGAAGGGATGAGGCATCCGCCCGCGTGGCGCGTGGATGACCTCATCTCCTTCGGCGAGGTCTTTGTGGAGAGGCATGAGCTGGAGCTGCGCCGGCGTGTGCTGCTGGAGCTCGCCCGCGACGGGCACGGTGACCTGCGCTGCGAGCACGTGCTTGCCGGGCCGCCCATGCCGGCCACGTCGCCCATGCCGGCCACGCCGACGGTCCGAGTGGTTGACCGCATCGAGTTCGACCCGCGGCTGCGGCGCACTGACGTCGCCTGCGACCTGGCGTTCCTGGCGATGGATCTCGAGGCTCACGGACAGCGCTGGGCGGTCCGGGAGCTCTTCGGCGCCTACCGCCACGCGGGCGTCAGTCCCGGCGGGGAGGCGTTGCGCTCCTTCTATGCCGCCCACTGGGCGCTCGTGCGCACCAAGGTCGCGCTGATCGCGGCGGCCGAGCACGACGCGCAGAGCAGCGCGGCGGCCGCGCAAACGCGCCGGGCACAGCGGCTGTGGGGGCTGAGCGAACGGCTGTGCTGGCGCGCCCGGTCGCCTCTGGCCGTCGTGATCTGCGGACCAGCCGCCAGCGGCAAGTCGACGCTGGCGGCCGAGCTCGCGCGACGCTCGGAGATGCCGGTCGTCTCATCTGACGCTGTGCGCAAGCGCCTGGCTCACCTTGCCGAACACGAGCCGGCGCGCGCAGAGCATTACAGCGCCCGCTTCACGCGCGCGACCTACGAGCAGCTTGGACGTGACGCGCTGTCAGCGCTCCGTCACAGCGACGGTGTGATCGTGGACGCGACCTGCCGCTCGCGTGAGTCTCGCGCGCTGCTGCTGGACAGGCTGCGACGGGTCGGCATGACGCGCCTGGTCGTCCGCTGCGAGGTTGTGCTCGAGGTTGCGCTCGCGCGGGCCGCGCGGCGTCTGGGCGATCCACAGCGCATCTCCGACGCGACACCGCAGCTCGCCGAGGAGCAGTATCGCGCGTTCGAGGAGCTCGACGAGCTGCCCGCCGGCGCCGTGCTGAGGCTCGACACGACCCTGTCCCTGGACGCGCAACTAGCCGCGCTCGCGCGCGCGGTGGATCGGGACCGCGGCGGCCACGCGTCGATCGGGCTCTCGTGAACGGGACGATGGAGTGGGATAGCAAGCAGCCGCCAGGCCCCTCGCTAGCTCGTTCGCCCGATGAACTACCGAACACGTATGCGGCAGACCCCCGATGCCCCGCCTGCACAGGGGAGTACGGTGACGGGCATGACCGGAGTTCGCTCCAGGGTGCCACCGGCGCGTCTGCGATCAGGAGATCATATCTCTGCAAACGGCGCGAGCAGCCGTCTAAATGCGCTCAACATGGATGTTCGGGAGAGGGCCGCCGCCGCCGTGCCGGTGATCAGCGTCAGCGGGCTGCGCAAGTCCTATGGCGAGCACGAGGTGGTCCGCGGGATCGACCTCGAGGTTCACCGCGGAGAGGTGTTTGCGTTTCTCGGGCCCAACGGCGCCGGCAAGACGACGACGGTCGAGATCCTGGAGGGGTACCGCTCGCGCGGCGCGGGCGAGGTCAGGGTGCTGGACGAGGACCCGGCCTGCGCCGACGGCGGCTGGCGCGCGCGGATCGGCCTGGTGCTGCAGTCGTGCACGATGCCCCCGAGCTCACGGTTCGCGAGTTGGTCGAGCTCTACGCGGGCTACTACCCGCATCCGCGAGGAGTATCCGAGACGATCGAGCTGGTGGGTCTGGCGGACAAGCGCGATGCGCGCACCAAACAGCTCTCCGGCGGGCAGCTGCGCCGCCTCGACGTCGCTCTGGCACTGATCGGCGACCCGGAGCTGGTGTTCCTGGATGAGCCGACGACCGGCTTTGACCCCTCCGCCCGCCACCACGCGTGGGGGGTCATCGCAGATCTTCGCGAGCTCGGCAAGACGATCTTCTTGACCACGCACTACATGGACGAGGCGCAGACCCTGGCCGACCACGTCGCGGTGATCGTCGCGGGGGAGATCGTCGCCGAGGGCACGCCCGAGACGCTCGGCGGCCGCGACCGGGAGCTCAGCGACATCTCGTTCAGGCTGCCGGCGGGCACGGTCCTCTCGGAGCTGCCAGGCGAGCTCGTCTCGATCGCGCGCCAGCGCGATGACGGCCTCGTCCACCTCAGCGTGCGCGAGCCCGCCCGCGCGCTCTACGCGCTCGCCGGCTGGGCGCTCGAGCACGGCGAGCGCCTGGACAGCCTGACCGTCGGCCGGCCGACGCTCGAGGACGTCTACCTGCGCCTCGCCGGCGAATCGGAGCGCTCCGAATGAGCGGCTGGCGCGTGTTCGTGCATCAGTTCCGTTCGGATCTCGTGCGGTTCTGGCGCAATCCACAGTCGCGCTACTTCACCGTGGCGCTGCCGATCGTGTTCCTGGTGATCTTCGCGACGATGTTCAAGGGCACCACGATCGTCGACGGGCAGCGGGTCGGCATCACCACCTTTTACGTGCCGGGGATCATGACGCTCGGGATCATCTCGGCGTCGTTCGTCAACCTCACCCAGGCGATCGTCACCCAGCGAGAGAACGGCGAGTACAAGCGCCTGCGCGGCACGCCCCTGCCGGCCGCCTTCGTGATCGGCAGCCGCGCGGTCGTGGGCGTGGTGGTGGCCGTCGTGATGTCGGCGCTGCTGCTGGCGATCGGCAAGCTCGCCTACAACGTGCGCACCCCGCACTCGACGATGCCGGGGGTGCTCGTCGCCGTGATTGTCGGCGCCGGCGCCTTCTCGTGCATCGCGTTCGCCGTCGCCACGCGAATCTCCAGTCCCGAGGCCGCGGCCCCCGCCACCAACCTGACCGTGCTGCCGCTGTACTTCATCTCCGGCGTGTTCGTCGCCGAGAGCATCATCCCCAAGTTCCTGCGCAACATCGCGACCGTCTTCCCGATTCACCACCTCGACGAAGCCCTGCTGAAGCCGGTCATCCACACGCACGGCACCGGCATCGCCGCCACCGACCTGCTGATAGTCGCCGCCTGGGGCATCGCCGCGCTGCTGGTCGCGGTGCGCACCTTCCAGTGGTCGCCGCGCGGCGGCTGAACACTGGACTCAGGCGAGATCCCGCTCCAAACTGGATTGGGGAAGGAAGGCCGTGGCATCAGTAGTTCTCCGCCGTGGCACACGGCCGATCGCGGATGTCTGGCCTGCGCGCGCACGGCAGCCTTTCGGACATGACTACGACCAGCGCCACATCACAGACCACTCCTTTGCCAGAGCTCATCGACCTCAACGGCCGCACCGCGATCGTCACCGGCGGCGCGATGGGCATCGGGCTCGGCATCGCCCATCGCCTGCACGAGGCGGGCGCGAGCGTCATCGTCGCAGACCTCGACCTGAGCGCCGCCGAGCGTGCGAGCGACGCTCTGTGCGCCTCGCGAGCAGGCAGCGCGCTGGCCGTGCACAGCGACGTCAGCGACCACGAGAGCGTGCAGAGCATGGTCGATGCCGCCGTCGAGAGCTTCAGCGGCGTGGACATCCTCGTCAACAACGCGGGTATCTATCCGATGCTCCCGCTGAGCGACCTCGACGTCGAGACATTCCGTCACGTGATCGACGTCAACCTGACCGGCCTGTTCCTGTGTACGAAGGCCGTCTCTGCGCGCATGATCGCTCAGGGCAGGGGCGGGCGGATCGTCAATGTTACGTCGATCGACGCGCTGCACCCGTCGATGGTCGGGCTGGCCCACTACGACGCGTCCAAGCACGGCGCCTGGGGTTTCACCAAGAACGTCGCCCTGGAGCTGGCGCCGCACGGCATCTGGGTCAATGCGATCGCGCCGGGTGGGATCAGGACGCCGGGCACCGGTGACATGGACGACGCGGCGCTGGCTGGTTTCGAGGCGATGATCCCGATGCGGCGGATGGGCGACCCCGACGACATCGGGCGCGCGGCGCTGTTCCTCGCCTGCGAGCTGTCCAGCTACATGACCGGCGCGCAGATCGTCGTCGACGGCGGACGGTTGCTGGCCTGAATCGACTTGACCAGCCCTTCTCGGGCTGCTCGTGAATGTCGGCTGTGCCCGCCCGGCGGTTCAGGGGCGCAGCCGGAACGGCGGGTAGCGGTCGGTGACCAGGACGAGGGCATAGCCGACCACGCGGTTATGCCAGCGGATCACGCCCTCCACGTAGTCGAAGATGCCGCGCGGGTAGCGCCCGGTGAACAGGACCGCGAACCACGCGGCGATCACCGCGAAGAACGCGCCGAGGTCGAGGAAGAACAGGACGACGTAGTGCGGGATTGCCAGCAGCCACTTCACCAGCGGCAGCCAGCGGTTGAGCTCGCGCTGCGCGTCGGGATAGGCGAAGTCCAAGTGCACCGACTGCTGCTCGTCGGTCGAGGGGTAGCGGTCGTCCATCAGCGCGAGATACACGCCCACGCGGGTGGCGAAGCGCATCAGTTCGAGGTTCCAGTCAACCACCAGCGCGGGTACTTCTGGCGGAACAGGATCATCAGCAGCGCCGGAATGACCAGCAGTCCCACCCCGCTGACGGCGATCGCGCGCCCGGAGCCGCCGTAGCCGCCGGTGTCCGAGTCGCCGATGCTCGTGAGCACGATCGCGATCGGGATGACGGTGAAGATGCGCAGGGCCGTGGTGAGACGGTTCAGATCCCGGTCGGGGTAGTCGACGGAGAGTCCTACCGGGTATTCCTCGCTCATTCGCTCGCTCCCCTCCTCCACTTATCCAACTGTCGTTGCGGTTGCGGGACTGCTCGACGCATCGAGCATACGGGACTCCGAGGCGGACCTTTCTGTGCTGGTGCAGAAGCGTGTCGCATGTTCGAGTGCAGCCATCAGGGACATCGTCAGTACGTACTAACGCGCATCCAACTTTGAGGAGAGTCCCCGATGTGCAGGCCGTGCGCCTTGGTTTAGCTTCGGTCTGCACCCTCTCCCCTCACGACCAAAGGCAGGCACCGAGAATGAAGGCACTCGTTTATCACGGCCCCGGCGAGCGGGGCTGGGACACCGTTGACGATCCGGAGATCCTCGATCCGACGGACGCGATCGTGCGGATCGACACCTCGACGATCTGCGGCACCGACCTGCACATCCTCAAAGGCGACGTCCCCGAGACCACGCCGGGCACCGTGCTCGGCCACGAGGCCGTCGGCACGGTCCAGGAGGTCGGCGCCGGTGTGAGCACGGTCGCCCCGGGCGATCGCGTGCTGATCTCGTGCGTCAGCTCATGCGGGCGCTGCCGCTTCTGCAAGGAGGGCCGCTACGGCCAGTGCCTGGGCGGGGGCGGCTGGATCTTCGGACACCTGATCGACGGGCTGCAGGCGGAGCTCGCGCGCGTGCCGTTCGCCGACAACTCCGTCTACAAGGTCCCCGAGCAGCTGAGCGACGAGCAGGTTCTGTTCCTGGCGGACATCCTGCCGACCTCCTACGAGGTCGGCGTGCTCAACGGCATGGTCTCGCCTGGCGACACGGTAGCGATCGTTGGCGCGGGGCCGATCGGTTTGGCGGGGATTCTCACCGCGAGGCTGTACACCCCCGGGCGGATCGTGGCGATCGACCTTGCCGACTCGCGCCTTGAGTCTGCGCGGCGGTTCGGCGCCGATGAGACGATCAACAACGGCAGCCAGGATGCCGTCGCCCGGGTCATGGAGCTGACCGGCGGACTCGGGGCGGACGTCGCGTTCGAGGCGGTCGGCGTGCCCCAGACCTTCGAGCTCGCGGCCGACCTGATCCGTCCCGGCGGCCGCGTGGCCAACATCGGGGTGCATGGCCGCTCCGCCGAGCTGCATCTGGAGAAGTTGTGGATCCGCGACGTAACGATCACGACCGGCCTGGTCGACACGTTCAGCATCCCCCAGCTGATGCGGTTGATCGCCTCCGGGCGCCTGGACCCGTCGCTGTTCGCGACGCATCGCTTTGCGCTCGGGGACACGATGGCCGCCTATGACGTGTTCGCCGACGCGGCGAACACTGGCGCCCTGAAGGTCGTGCTGCAGGGAGCCGGCGGCAGCTCGCCGGCCGCCCAGACCGAGCGGATCGCCGTCGTCGCGTGAGCGGCATCGCGGGCGAGCGAGCTGGACAACGCGCGGAACAGCACGAACAGAGACGATTCGAACATGAGGTTTCTCGATCGCCACGACGCCGGTGCTCGACTGGCAGCCAGGCTTGAGCCCCTCGCCGAGGAGCGGCCGGTGATCGTGGCGCTGCCACGCGGTGGCGTGCCCGTCGCGTTCGAGGTTGCCCGTGCGCTCCGCGCACCACTTGACATCCTCGCGGTGCGAAAGCTGGGGGCACCCGGAAATCCTGAGCTGGGAGTGGGTGCTGTCACCGAGGACGGCACGGGCGTCCTCGACCCTCATTCGGCCGGCATGCTCGGCATGACTCAGGCCACGTTCGACGCGACGCTCGCGCTGGAGTCACGGGAGCTGGGCCGCAGGGTCGAGCGCTACCGCGACGGTCGACCCTCGATTTCGGTGACCGGACGAACCGCGATCGTTGTCGATGACGGTCTGGCGACCGGCCTGACCGACCTCGCCGCCGTCCGCGCGCTGCGCAAGCGGGGCGCCCGGCACATCGTCGTCGCGGTCCCGGTTGGTTCGGGCGAGGCGGTGTCGATGCTTGCCGTGGAGGCCGACCGCGTCGTCTGCCTGGAGGTCCCGTCGCAGCTGTTGGGAGTGGGCATGTGGTACCGCGACTTCACGCCGGTCTCCGACGAGCAGGTGGTGGCGCTGCTGGCCGCGGCCAGCGGTGGCGAGACCGCTCGGCGGCGACCGCAACAGGGTCGAACCCGAGCGCACCTGTAGAGCATGGCTGCTCTGCCGGTGATGCGCTGTCCGGGGCGAGGTGAGTGTCGCTCGACGGCATGTCCGTGCTTTGCCCCTAGAACTTCACGCTTTAGCACTGACGATTTGAGCAGTCGCGGAGGCTAGCGTGTGAGAATGGCCAGCAATTCACCCCTTGCGCCGGCTCCCGCCGAAATTGGCGGCGGCGTCGCGAGCCAGTCAGCCATTCGTGTCGTCCTGGCCGACGATCACGCACTGGTGCGCCGCAGCGTGAGGCGGCTGCTGGATGGTGAGCAGGACGTCGAGGTGGTCGCCGAGGCTGTCGACCTCGCCTCCGTGGTGCGCCTCCTGGAGCGCCATCGGCGGTGCGTGCTCGTGCTCGATCTGAGGCTGCCCGGCGGGTCGAGCATGGAGGCGATCGGCTCATTGCGCGAGGGCGCTCCGCAGACCCGGATCGTGGTCATCACGATGGAGGGCAACCCGGCGTTTGCGCGGCGCGCGCTTGCCGTCGGCGCGCTCGGGTTCGTCACCAAGGAGCTGGCCGACGAGGAGCTTCCCGACGCGATCCGCGCGGCCGCGCGCGGCGAGCGCTACGTCAGCCCGCGCGTGGCGCCCCGATTGCGCCTGGTGACGCCGTGACGGCGTGCTCGGACTTCGATTCCGACTGAGCTGTGCGCTCGCCGGCCGGATCGCGGCGACGTGCCGGCAGGCGGACCGCGATCAGCGTTCCCCGCTCACCGGAGTCGATGCTCAGCGTGCCGCCGGCCAGGCTCACGCGCTCCTGCATTCCCGCCAGACCGAAGCCGCGGCTCGCGGTCTGTGGATCGAAGCCGGCGCCATCGTCCTGCACTTCGACCAGCAGCTCCTCGCCGGACTCGCGCACGACCACGCGTACGCGGCTCGCACGCGGCGTGCTTGGCGACGTTCGTGAGCGACTCCTGGATCAGCCGGTAGACGGCGGTCTCGAGATCCTCGTCCAGGCGTCCCTCTCCGGTCGAGGGGCCGGGAAGCGAAAGCTCGTCGTCGATCTGAAACTCGCCCTGCTCGCGATGGCGGTGAAGCAGCGCCTCGATCGCGGTCCGCAGTCCGAGCTCGTCGAGCGCGGCCGGGCGCAGCTCGGTGATGATCGCGCGCAGGTTTGCGATCTCGCGCTCGATCTGCTCCACGGCTTCGCGCATCGCCTCCTTGACACGCTCCAGATCGTCGCGGCGCAGCGCCGAGGACAGCAGCACGCGCAGGCCGCCCAGGCTCTGCAGCGTCTCGTCGTGCAGCTCCCGCGCCCAGCGGCGACGCTCGGCGTCGGCCGCCGCGAGCGAGCTGCGCAGCCGGTCGGCCTGAACGCTCTGCGCCATCGCCACGGCCGTGGCGGCGCTCGCGGCGAAGGTGCGCAGCACCTGCTCGTCGTCCTCGCCGAACACGTCGCTGTGCTGGCCGCGATCGAACGCCGCCAGCACGCCCAGCGCCTGCCCGCGGTAGATCATCGGCACCAGCAGTGCGGTCTGCGCGTCGCTCACCCCGAACTCGCTGGGGGCGATCCCCAGCCTGGCGCCGACGTCGGTGATCCGCTCCGGCTGACGGTGCTCGAGCACATGCCCGGAGGTGGAGTCGGCGATCGGCAGTCGCACACCACGCATCTCCCGGACATGGCCGGCGCTCGTCTGCACGACCAGCTCCTGTCCGTCGCGCAGCATGATCACGAGGCTCCGCGCTTCCACGAGCGCGCGCCCGCGCTTGGCGATCAGCTCCAGCACGTGCTCGAGCGCGATCTCCCCGCCGATCGCGACCGCCACGTCACGCGTCGCCTGGAGGCTGCGAAACGCCTTCTCGAGCTCCTCGCGGCGGCGCTCGCTGGACTCGTACAGCCTGGCATTGTCGATCGCGATCGCCGCCCACTCCGCGAGGATCGCCGCGGCCTCCTCGTCCTGCTCTGAGAACTCCTCGCCCCCCTGCTTCTCGGTCAGGTACAGGTTGCCCCACGCCTGCCCGCGGATCACGATCGGCACCCCCAGGAAGCTGTGCATCACCGGGTGCCCCGCCGGGAACCCGTAGCTGCTCGGGTGCTGGCCCACGTCGGCGAGGCGCAACGGCTGTGGATGCTCGATCAGCGCGCCGAGAACTCCCCGCCCGCGCGGCAGATCGCCGATCGCCCGGCGGGTCTCCTCGTCCACGCCGGAGGTCAGGAACTGCGCCAGCTCGGAGCGCTCGTCGTTCAGGATTCCCAGCGCCGCATAGCGCGCCCCGGTGATCTCGCGCGCGGTCTGGAGCACCCGATCCAGCACGACCCCCAGATCGAGCTCGGTCATCAGAGCGCGGCCCGACTTCCAGCAGGCGGCGAATCCACAGCTCTTCGGAATCTGCCCTCCATTTCGTCGCCCGCAGATCAGTTACTCCGTAGTTCTCCCTCACGGCACGACGGTTTTTCTCGGCTGACGGCTTCCCTCGCCGCGGCTTTAGGATTGCAGGGCAATGACTGGCGAGGATGACAACACAACTCGCATCCCGGCAAGCTTCGCGTGGTGATCGCCGGCGGCGGCGTGGCCGCCTTGGAGACCGCGCTGGCGCTCTGTAAGCTCGCGCCCGGGCGCACCGACGTGACGCTCATCGCCCCCAACGCCGAGTTCGTCTACCGCCCGCTGGCCGTTCGCGAGCCGTTCGCATACGGCCAGGCGCGCCGCTACCCGCTGCGGCGGATCGCCGAGCGACACCGGCGCGCGGCTGCTGGCCGACGAGCTGGGCTGGATCGAGCCCGAGGCAAGCACCTGCTTCACACCGGGGCCGAGCAGGAGATCGAGTACGACGCGCTCGTGCTCGCGCTCGGCGCCCGCGCGTGCGCGCGCTACAAGCACGCGCTCACGATCGACGACCGGCGCATGGACGAGACCCTGCACGGCCTGATCCAGGACATCGAGGGCGGCTACGTCCACAGCCTGGCGTTCGTGGCGCCCGGGCGGATGGCCTGGCCGCTGCCGCTGTATGAGCTCGCGCTGATGACAGCCGGGCGCGCCTACGACATGGGCGTCGAGCTCGCCACCACGATCGTCAGCCCCGAGGACAGCCCGCTGGCGATATTCGGCGTCACCGCGAGCGACGCCGTCGCGGAGCTGCTTGCGCGGGCGAGCATCCAGACGATCAACTCGGCCTACACCGAGATGCCGAGCGCCGGTGAGCTCGTGATCAACCCCGGTGACCGTCGGCTGCGGGTCGATCGGGTGATCGCGCTGCCCGAGCTGTACGGTCCCTGCGTGCGCGGCATCCCGCTGGGCGAACACGGATTCATCCGGGTCGACGCCTATGGTCAGGTGCTCGACGTCGAGCACGTCTACGCCGCCGGCGACGCGACCGAGTTCCCGGTCAAGCACGGCGGCATCGGCTCCCAGCAGGCCGACACCGTCGCGCAGTCGATCGCCGCGCTGGCCGGCGCGCCGGTGACGCCCGAGCCGTTTCGTCCCGTGATCCGCGGCATGCTGCTCACGGGCGAGCGGCCTCGCTATCTGACCGCCCGCATCACCGGCGGGCAGGGGTTCAGCTCGGAGATCACCGACACCCCCACCTGGTCGCCGCCGAGCAAGATCTCCTCGAAGTATCTGGCGCCCTATCTGGACGAGCTCGATCGGGAGGACGAGCTCGACGACGCCGACCGGTCCGCCGCCGTCTCGAGCTGAGCGATCTCTCGCGCAGCCGGGGGCGGCGCTCTGGGTGCGCGCCGGGGCTGAGCGATCTCTCGCGCAGCCGGGCCGCGCCCGGGTGGGCGCCGGGTCCAGCAATACTCCCCGGCATGGCATCGGCGAGCGCTCGCTCTTCACCTGCAGGCGACGCCGGCCGCACGGCCTGGGCTCGCAATCTCGGTGCGCCGGTACGGGACTTCCTGAGCACCGAGACCGGCGGGGCGATGGTCCTCGTCGGTGCGGCGCTCGTGGCGCTGCTGTGGGCGAACTCGCCCTGGCCGCACTCCTACGAATCGCTCTGGAACACGCGCCTGGCGCTCAGCCTGGGCGGGCACGTGCTGTCTGCGAGCCTGCGCCAGTGGGTGAACGAAGGGCTGATGGCGTTGTTCTTCCTCGTCGTCGGCCTGGAGGCCAAGCGCGAGCTCGACCTCGGCGAGCTGCGCGAGCGGGGCCGCGTAGCGATCCCGGTCCTCGCGGCCCTCGGCGGCATGGCGCTGTGCGTGGGCGTGTACCTGGTGGTCAACGCCGGCGGCAGCGGCGCGCGGGGATGGGGCACGGCGATGTCCACCGACACTGCGCTCGCCCTCGGCGGGCTCGCGCTGGTCGCGCCCAGCAGCGCGACACGGCTGCGCGTGTTCCTGCTGACGCTGGCGGTGGTCGACGATCTCGGCGCGCTGCTCGTCATCGCCCTCGCCTACAGCAATCACGTCTCGCTGCCGGCGCTCGCGATCGCGCTCGGGCTGTTCGCGGTGCTGGTGGCGCTGCGGTTCGCCCCACGCTGGCGCGAGCCCGCCGCCGTGCTCGTGGGGATCGGGGTGTGGCTGGCGATGTTCGAGTCGGGGATCGATCCGGTCATCGCCGGCCTGGCGATCGGACTGGTGACGAGCGCCTACCCGCCCGCCCGCGGCGATCTGGAGCGCGCGACCGAGCTGACGCGCTCCTTCCGCGAACAGCCCACGCCCGAGCTCGCCTACGTCGCCCAGCGCGGCCTGACCGCGGCGATCTCGCCCAACGAGCGGCTGCAGTACCGGCTGCATCCGTGGACGAGCTTCATCGTGGTGCCGCTGTTCGCTCTTGCCAACGCCGGCATTCATGTCGACGGTCGCGTGTTGAGCGACGCCGTCAGCTCGCCGGTGAGCATCGGGATCGTGCTCGCCTATCTGCTCGGCAAGCCGCTTGGCATCCTCGGCTCCTGCTGGCTGGGCACCCGTCGCGCCCTCGGCGGCGCGGCGCGGCTGGTCGTCACCTGGCCGGGGCTCGCGGGCGTGGGCGCGGTCGCGGGGACCGGGTTCACGGTGTCGCTGCTGATCGCCGGTCGCGCGTTTCACGGAGAGCTCCTGGCGCAGGCGAAGCTCGGAGTCCTGGCCGCGGCGATCCTCTCGCCGCTCGTGGCCTGGATCGTGTTCCGGGCGATCGCGCGCGTTCCCGCGCCGGTGCGAGCTCGTCAGCTCGGGCGCACGGCTGCGCAACTGATCGATCTCGCCGAGGACGTCGAGGAGGCGCGCGATCACATCCGCGGCGCCGCCGACGCTCCGGTGACCCTCGTCGAGTACGGCGACTTCGAGTGCCCCTACTGCGGACGGGCCGAGCCCGCGATCCGCGAGCTGCTCGCCGAGTGGGGCGATGACCTGCGCTACGTCTTTCGCCACCTGCCGCTCAGCGACGTGCATCCCTGGGCCCAGCTGGCAGCGGAGGCCGCCGAGGCCGCCGGCGCGCAGGGGGCGTTCTGGGAGATGCACGACATTCTGCTCGCCCACCAGGGCGAGCTCACGCCGAGCAGCCTGCGCGGCTACGCCCAGCAGCTCGGTCTCGACGTCGAGCGGTTCGTCGATGAGCTGCGCCGGCGCGCCTATGCGGCGCGAGTCGGCGAGGACGTGGCGAGCGCGGACGCGAGCGGGGTCTCGGGGACGCCGTCGTTCTTCATCAACGGTCGCCGTCACAACGGCGTCTATGACGTGGCGACGCTCAGCGCGGCCGTGCGCGCGGCCCGCTCACGTGCGCTGGCCGGCTCGGCTGCCACGGCCGGGGTGTAGACGGTCCTCGGCAGCGGGCAGGGTCATGGCGTCAAGTGTCCTGCCGCGCGTGCCCGGCGGCCTGTCCCGCGGCCAGCTCGACCAGCTCCCGAGCTCGCAGCTCGATGGCGTGCCAGTCCCGGTCGACCTGGCTGATCTCATCGACAATCCACTCGGCGAGATCGGCGGCTGTAGCGGTTGTTTTTTGCCTGCCGGTCAACGTCGACTCCCCGGTCGCGAACGTACGTTCGTAAAAGAGGACCGACGCTACGCCCCGCGACAGTCGGAATCAGCTCTCATCGGGGTCGCGTCACGCTCGTGCCACAAAGACGCCACAGAGAAGTCACGCTCTCGTCACATCTGGGTGAGTCTGCGGCTGGACACGCAAGCCTCCGAACGCTTCTCACGCCTGCGCGAACCATCGTTTCCACCGAGCTCGTGACGCCGGTAACATCGCAGAACATCTCTCGACGGCGAGCTTGGAGGTCCCGATGGCAACGGTGGACAGCAGCGATCTTGCAGACGTGTGCGTAACCGAGCGTGATGTCTGGGAGCACGGCGTGCCGCACGAGCTGTTCGCGCGCCTGCGCGGGCGAGTGCCCCGTGCACTGGACTTCGGGCATCAGCGAGTTCCCCGAGGAGGCCGGCTACTGGTCGGTCACCACCGCCGAGGACGTCCACGCGGTCAGCCGCGACTGGCAGACCTACTCATCCGAACGCGGAGGCGTCACGGCCGCCAACATCGGTCTGCCGATCGAGCTGTCGCGGGCGATGTTCATCGGTATGGACCCGCCCCAGCACGACCGCATCAAGGCCCTGTTCCAGGCGGGCTTCACGCCGAAGCGGATCGCCGCCCACGAGGACGCGATCAGGGCGATCGTGGTGGAGGCGCTCGAGCGGTTGCGCGGCCGGGAGACGTGCGACCTGGTCACCGACGTGGCCCAGCCGGTGGTCTCGCGCGTGATCGGCAGCTTCATGGGCGTCCCGCCGGAGGACGACGAGATCTGGGCGCGCCTGATGAACATGATGCTGGGGGCCGGCGACCCCGACCTGAACCCCCACGAGAGCGTCGTCGCCGGGATCGAAGCGGGCGTCGCGGAGATCTTCGAGCGCTGCGGGCAGCTGATCGCCGAGCGCCGTGAGCGCCCGACCGACGACCTGACCAGCGTGCTGGTGCACGCCGAAGTGGACGGACAGAAGCTCGAGGAGCACGAGATCGTGATGGGCTTCTTCCTGCTGATGGCCGCCGGCAACGACTCCACCAAGGCCACCTACTGCAGCGGCATGCAGGCGCTGATGGCGAACCCCGATCAGCGCCGGCTGCTGCTGGAGGACCCCGCGCTGATACCGGGCGCCGTCGAGGAGTCGCTGCGGATGTTCCCCGCCTTCGCGCACTTCCGCCGCACCGCGACCTGCGACACCGAGCTGCACGGGCGTGAGATCAAAGAGGGAGACAAGGTCGTCATGTGGTACGTGTCCTCCAACCGTGACGAGACCTGCCACGAGGACCCCGACCGCTTCGACGTGCGCCGCACCACCGAGCACCAGGCGTTCGGCGCCGGCGGCCGTCACTTCTGCCTCGGCACCGCCCTTGCCCGCCTGGAGCTCAACACCCTGTTCGAGGAGACCCTCGCCCGCTTCCCGGCGATGGAGCCGGCGGGCCATACGGCGATCGTGGAGTCGGTCTTCATCAACCAGCTGAAGACGCTGCCCGTGCGGTTGACGCCATAGGCGCTCACATCCCGCCGAGCCGCCCTCCATGCCGGCCGGCGATGCCACGACGCAGGCGCTGGACGCGGCGCAGCTCCTGGACATCCTCGTCCTGGGAGGGGGCCGGCACGCCGCCGCCGGCGGGGTCGCTTGCGCCGAGCAGCTTGGGCGCCAGGCGATGGCGCACCAGCTCGCCGGCGACCTGGTCCACGCGCTCGGCGCCCGCGCCCGGGCGCGAGCTGACGACGCGCTGAAGGCGCTCGCCACAGAACAGCAGGCCGACGCCGTCGTCCAGCGCCCAGCCGCCCGGCAGGACGCCGTCGCGCACGGCCGCGAGCCATAACGGCAGGCGCTCGGGCTCGCCGTCGGCGTGGACAGTCAGCGACCCGTCCAGCAGCCCGAGGCCCGCGAGCGCCTCGGGCGGTCCGCTGGAGCGGGTGATGCCGCCCTGGAACCAGCACATCGCCCCGGCGGAGATGCCGGCGAGGACGATTCCGCGCTGCCAGGCGGCGATCAGCAGGCGGTCGAGGTCGTGCGCGCGCCAGATCGCCAGCAGGTTGCGCATCGAGCCGCCACCGACGTAGAGGATGTCCTGGGAGAACACGATCTCCGACAGCGGTTGGCGCAGCTCGTGCAGGCGAAACAGCGACAGGTGCTCGGCGACGCAGAAGCGGTCGGAGAAGCGCGCGTGAAACGCGGCGATCTGCGCGGCCGTGTCGCCGGAGGCCGTCGGCAGGAACAGGATGCGCGGCTCGCGCGCGGGCGCGCGCGCGGGTGTGGACTCAGCCAGCGACAGGACGAAGTCGTCGAGCAGTGGATTGGACGGCTCCATCGTGAACCCACCCCCGCCCATCGCGAAGATCACACGCCGCTCGGGGGGCGCCTCTGGTGCCAGGCTCACGCGACTGCCTTGACTGCCTTGATCGCCTCGACGGCCTCGGCGGCCTCGAGCTCGGGCGTGCGCTGCACGAAGCCGAGCTTGGTGACCTCCAGCGGGACCTCGACGACCGAGTCCCCGGCGGGCTCGACGCGGTAGGCGCGGCCGTCGGGACGCGAGCTGACGGCACGCTCGAGCAGCGTGTCGCGGAAGTGCAGCGCGACGCCGTCCTCGGCGGCGAAGCCGGGGCGCATGCCCTCGGCGACGAAGCGGTGGTACTCGGCGCGGCGCGCGGGCTCGGCGTCGTAGTGCACGCAGTTGGAGTAGGGCAGCAGACCGAGGCCGCGCACGCGCCGGGGCGCGCCGTGGAAGGCCGACGCCGATTCGGCGAACCAGCACAGCGACCCGGCCGAGGGACCGCACAGCACGATCCCCCGCCGCCAGGCGCGGCGCAGGATCGAGTCCAGGCCGTGGGCGCGCCAGGCGCCGAGCATCGACACGACGTTGCCGCCGCCGACGTAGACGATGTCCTGAGAGAGCAGGTGCGTGGCGAGATCGTCCTCGACTCCGTCGACGCCCTGGTCGCGGCGAAACAGCGAGACGTGCGAGGCGTCGCAGTGGGCGGAGAAGCGCCGGTAGAAGCGCACGACGTAGTGGTCGGCGTCGCCGGAGGCGGTCGGCAGAAAGCAGATGCGCGGGCGCGCGGAGCCGGTCAACGAGAGGATGTAGTCGTCGAGCAGCGAGGAGTCTTTCTCCATCGAGAAGCCGCCCCCGCCGAGGGCCACGATCTGGGGAGGCGCCCGCCGCGGGGCTCGTCTGGGGGTTCGCATCGCTTCGGCTCGGTCGTTGGTCGGTCGGGTCGTCGGCGCGTCGAGTAGGGCTATCCCATACTGGCTTTCAGCTTGCCGCGACGGGCTCAGGGCGGGTATGGACCGGCGTCTGAGATTGGGGCGCTCACGATGGACACGCGCCCATAAGGGCGTTCAGCAAATCATTAGGTTCGTCACATGGTGCTCCTACGACGGGCGGCGATCCTGCTTGGCGATGAGCACACAAGAGCAGCCTGTTTTGGGGGAAACGCGAAAGCTCGGTCCCTCTACAGCCCTGTTGGCGCCGGTTACCACAGCCGCCGGCACCGTCAGGCTGCAACTGGCGGGGCTCTTGACCCTGGCGGGTGGGCTGAACCTGTGGGCGTTGAACCGCAACGGCTGGGCCAACGAGTACTACAGCGCGGCGGTGCGCTCGATGAGCGCGAGCTGGCACGACTTCCTGTTCGCCTCGATGGACCGCGCCGGGGTGATGACGGTCGACAAGCCGCCGCTGGCGCTGTGGGTGCAGGCGCTGTCGGTGCGGGTGTTCGGGTATCACCCGCTGAGCGTGCTCGTGCCGCAGGCGCTGATGGGCATGGCGAGCGTCGCGCTGGTGTACGACCTGGTCAGGCGCAGGTTCGGCAAGCTCGGCGGGTTCGTGGCCGGGCTGACGCTGGCGCTCACGCCAATCACGGTCGGCATCTCGCGCCACAACAACCCCGACGCGCTGCTGGTGCTGTGCAGCGTCGCGGCGCTGTGGTGCACGGTCCGGGCGCTGGAGCAGCGCAGCACGCGCTGGCTGGTACTCGCGGGCGTGTGCGTGGGGCTCGGCTTCGAGACGAAGATGGGCGTCGCGCTGATCGTGGTGCCTGGAATCGCGGCGGCGTGGCTGTGGATCGCGCCGCACGGGCGCAGGCGCGCGCTTGGCGAGCTCGGGGCGGGCGGCGTTGCGATGGCGCTCGTCGGCGGCGCGTGGCCGGCGCTGGTCGAACTGACCCCGGCGTTCGAGCGCCCGTGGGTGTCGGGTACGAGCAACAACACGATCTGGCAGCTGATCACCGAATACAACGGCGCCGGACGCCTGGACGGGCAGACCGGCGGGCCGGCGGGCGTGGGCGGCAGCATGTTCGGCGGCACGCCCGGGCCGCTGCGGCTCTTGAACTCCGCGCTGGGCGGCCAGGCCGGCTGGCTGCTGGGGTTCGCGATCGTGAGCGGCGTCGCGGTGCTCGTGGCGAGCCGGCTGCGGCGCGGCGATCCGCGCAGCGGCTGGCTGATCGCGGTGGGCGGCGCGTTCGTGGTCGTCGCCGTGGTGTTCAGCGAGGCGAAAGGCATCTTTCACCCGTACTACGTCTCGCTGCTGGCGCCGTTCGCCGCGGCGCTGAGCGGCGCGGGCGTGGCGCAGCTGCGCGCCGGCGGACGGCTCTGGCGGGTAATGGCCCCGGCGGCGATCGTCGCGGGCGTGGCGTGCGAGGTGGCGGTCCTGCATAACTTCCCCGGCGAACTGCGCTGGCTCGTGCCGGTGCTGATCGTCGTGGGCGTGGGGGCGGCCGTTGTGCTCGGGGTGTTCAAAGACCGGGCGATCAGGACCGCGGCGCTGTGCTGCGGCGTGGCGGCGCTGCTGGTCGGGCCCGGGATCTGGGCGGTGGACACGCTCTCCTATGCGACCAACGGGACGTTTCCGCAGGGCGGGCCGCAGTCGGCGCTGAGTGCCGGTGGCGGCGGTGGCCCCGGCGGTGGCGGGTTCGGCGTACGTCCCGCGGGCGCGGGTGCGGGCGCCGGTCCGGGTGGCGTGCAGTTGTTTGGCGGCGGCGCTCGCGCGGGCGCGAGTAACGAACGGCCGCCGCGACCCCAGTCGGGCGTGGCGGGCGCTCCTCCAGCCGGCGCGGGTCCCATACCCGGCGCGGGCGGGCCCACCGGCGGTCTGGCGGGCGGCGCCGGCGCAGGCGCAGGCGGCGGTGCGATCGGCGCGCCGCTGGGCAACGAGCAGATGATCGCGCGGGCGATCGCCTACGCCAAGCGTCACGGCGGCGGCACGGTGGCGGTGGCGAGCCAGTCGAGCGCGGCCTCGGAGATCGTCTCCGATGGCGCGGAAGTGGCCGGGATCGGCGGGTTCTCCGGGCGCGAGTCGGACGTGAGCGTGGCGTGGCTGGCGGGCGAGGTGAGTAAAGGCCAGATCCGCTGGGTGCTGGTCGAAGGCGGTACGCAGAGCGGGCCGCGGCTGGCGGGCGATACGCGGCAGGGATCGAAGAAGGCGCTCGCCGCGGCTGCCGAGGCGTGCGAACGGGTGACGCTGGGATCGAGCGCGAGCGGCGCTGAGAGCGCGACTGCGAGCGGGCGCGGCGGCTCTGCGGGCGGCGAAAGCGCGCTGTATGACTGCAAGGGACGCGCGGCGGCGCTGCGGGGGAGGTCAGAATCACGCGCGTGAGGATTCTTGTCGTGGACGACGACCGCGCGGTACGCGACGCGCTGCGCCGTGCGCTGACGCTGGCCTCCTATGAGGTGCAGCTGGCGCAGGACGGCGAGCAGGCGCTCGAGCTGGTCGTGCAGTCCGTGCCGGATGCGGTCGTGCTGGACGTGGGCATGCCGGGGATCGACGGGCTGGAGGTGTGCCGGGCGCTGCGGCGGCTGGGCAACCGGGTGCCGATCCTGATGCTGACCGCGCGCGAAGAGGTCGCCGATCGCATCGACGGGCTGGACGTGGGCGCCGATGACTACATGGTCAAGCCGTTCGACGTGGGCGAGCTGAAGGCGCGCATCCGCGCGCTGCTGCGCCGGGCGGGCCCGGAGGCGGGCGATCCTGAGGCGTTGTCGTTCGCGGAGGTCAGGCTGGACAGCGGACGGCATGGGGCGGAGGTCGATGGGCGGTTCGTCGAGCTGACACGGACGGAGTACCAGCTGCTGGAGCTGCTGATGCTGAATCCCAAGAGGGTGCTCGCGCACAGCCTCATATACGACCGCGTGTGGGGCTATGACTTCGGCCCGGCAAGCAACGCGCTGCGGGTGTATGTCGGGTATCTGCGGCGCAAGCTGGAGGGCGCGGGCGCGCGGCAGCTGATTCACACCGTGCGGGGAGTGGGGTATGTGCTGCGCGAGCCGTGACCTTCGCGCTCCGGGCCGTTGCCGGAGCCCCGATCGTGTCTGGCGTCTGAGCCGTGAGCGGAGTCCCGCGCGGTGACCCTGCGCACGCGGATCGCCGCGGTGGCGGGCGTGTCGGTCGCGGTCGCGGTGCTGGCGGCGGCGGTGGGGCTGTATGTAGCCGTCAGGTCGGACCTGCGCGGGGAAGTCGACGCCGGGTTGCGCGCGCGCGCGAGCGCGTTCACGCAGCCGGCGCCCGGGGGTGGCGCCGCCGGTGCGGAGGGCGGCGCGGAAGGGCCTGCTCCCCCGGGGCTGTTCGGCAGCGGGCCGCCCGCGGCTGGACCGGCGCCGGGGGGCGCAGGCGGCAGTGGGGGCGGCCACGGCGAAGGGGCGCTGCCCAGCAGCGTCCAGCCGGCGCCGTTCGGGGGCGCGTCGGGGTACGTGCAGTTCGTGACGCCGGACGGGCACGTGCGGGTGCCGGGCGGCCAGGGGGCCTCGCCCGCGACGATCGCGCCCACCCCGCGGGACGAGGCGATCGCCAAGCGCGGGAGCGGGAGCGAGCTGACGGACAGGACGGTGAAAGGGAACGAGGCTGCGCGTGCTGACGGAGGGGATCGGCGCACGCGGGGCGGTGATGGTGGCGCGGCCGCTGGGCGAGGTCGACAGCGAGCTGAGCCGGCTGGCGGAGATCATGGCGATCGTCGGGGTGGTCGGGATCGCGCTGGCGGTGGCGCTGGGGGCGGTCGTCGCGCGGGTGGCGCTGGCGCCGGTGCGGCGGTTCACCGCGCGCACCGAGACGCTGAGCGAGGAGGGGGCGCTGCGGGGGGCAAGCCTGGATCTGTCCAGGCGGCTGCACGTGGAGGGGCGCGACGAGCTGGGCCGGATGGCGGACAGCTTCAACCGGACGCTCGACGCGCTGGAGCGCTCGGTCTCAGCGCAGCGCCAGCTGGTGGCCGACGCGGGGCACGAGCTGCGCACGCCGATCGCCAGCCTGCGGGCGAACGTTCAGGTGCTGGGCGAATCCGAGCGGCTGCCCGCGGGCGAGCAGGAGAGCCTGCGCGCGGACATCGTGGCGGAGCTGGACGAGCTGACCGCGCTCGTCGGGGACGTGGTCGAGCTCGCGCGGGGCGCCGTGCCGGAGGGGCCGGACGCGGCGGAGGAGGTGCGCTTGGACGAGATCGTGGCGGCGGCGATCGAGAAGGCGCAGCGGCGCGGGGTGGTGCGGGTGCAGGCGCAGCTGGAACCGACGATCGTGACAGGGCAGGCGGAGCGGATCGACCGGGCGGTGGGGAACCTGCTGGAGAACGCGCGCAAGTGGAGTCCGGACGGGGGCGTCGTTGAGGTCGAGCTGAAGGACGGTGTGCTGAGCGTGCGCGACCACGGGCCGGGGTTCGACGAGCAGGATCTGGAGCACGTGTTCGACCGCTTCTACCGCGCCGATCGCGCGCGGGCGCTGCCGGGGTCGGGGCTGGGGTTGGCGATCGTGCGCCAGGCAGCGGAAGCGTGTGGGGGCTGGGCGCAGGCGAGCAACGCGCCGGGAGGCGGGGCGCTGCTGCGGGTCAGCTTCGGCCAGGGCGCGGGGTTCTCGGCCCGCTGAATCCCAGCTCGCCCGGTTCGGCCCGCGCGCGAGGCTCAGTCCGCGAGCGGGTTGTGCCAGCGGATCTCGGTGAAGCGGGCGAAGTCGGTGTCGGCCGAGCAGACCTCGAGGCCGTGCTCGATCGCCAGGGCGGCGAGCTGGGCGTCGGGAATCAGGTCACCCTGCAGGTGGTAGTGCTTGATGAGCTTGCCCAACACTGCCGCATGTCGATCGGAGGGGGCTGGTATCCAAACCATGTCGTTGGCGAGCCAGCCCTCGACATATGCCCACGCTTCGAGCGGATCGAGCGGCTGCTCGAAGATGCGGGGATGAGTGGCGACTCTCTGGAATGCTGCCAGCGACTGCCAGGGCATGCCGATACGGCGCACTCCGTTCAGCTGGTCGGTCAGCCAATCACGGGCTCGCATATGAAACGGGCTCTTCTTGTTGCTCGCGAACAGCAGCAGGTTCGCGTCTATGAGCATCAACGGTAGTCTGGGCCTTCAGCCAGTTCGAGCGCCTTGGTGACGTCGGTGACGTCGATGTAGGCGCGACCGAAGTCATGCGTGCGCTGCACGAACTTTTTACGTGGAGTCGGCTTGCGCGCCATGCCCGCCCGGACCAGCTCGTTGAGAGCCTCGCTCACGCCGATCGAGCGCTCGCGCTTCAGCCGGTCGAGCTCGGCAGATACGTCGTCGGCAAGGGTCACGGTGGTTCGCATGGGCTCAGTGTAGCATCGTGATGCGATAACAGGCGCATCGTGATGCGGGCCAGCCCTGCAAGGTCAGGCCTGGCTGGCGCTACCTAGTCTTCCGCACGAGCTCACGGCGGGCTCTGACGCACGGCGGCTCGGGGATGGCGTAAGATGGGGTTTGCAATGGAATGTACAGTGGTGTCCGGAGTTTGCTCTACATTGGGATGAGTGGGTTGGATTCGTCCAATAAGAACTCTCGAAGGGTCGCAACTATTGGGTGTGCGAAGGGTCAAGGCCAGGTACAGGAATCCTGGCCAGCTATGGGAGGTAGAAACATGAGGTCCCACGTCCGTGTCTCGCTCGTCGCGCTGATCGTCAGCGCAGGTGTCGCCGTCGCAGCGCCCGCGGCGCAGGCCGCGTTTCGCGTGGAAAGCCTGTTTGCCTCGAACTGCAAGGAAGGAGCGACCTGTACCGCGACCAGCACCGAAGGAAACCATTCGGAAATCTTCACGCAGGCAGCGGGCCATCCCCCCCAGGGGGTCACGGACTTCACGATCAAAAACTTCGAATCGGGTGGGGTGGTATTCCCTGAAGGCAGCGTCAAGAACATACGCACCGATGTCGGCCCCGGTGAGTCCACGAATCCCGAGTCAGTCACGAAGTGCTCGGTCGAAAACTTCAAAGGGGCAGAAATAGAACCAGTCCCAGGCCTACCTGCTTTTACGGGACCCAATTGCCCGGGCAGCGAAATCGGCTCAAACGTTGTTCACGTTGTGTTCGAACTAGCCCCAGGTGTATTTAAAAACTACACCCTCGAAGGCAAGATGTACAATCTCGAACAGCCGAAAGGTATGGCTTCGTACTTTGGTATCGCACTGAGCCTCGAACCGGTTTTGGGAGCCCCGGGGGCATATGTGCACACCTTCCTCGAAGGCCACATCGAATGGGGGTCCGAAGCAGCGGGGACGGGCAAGGCGGACTATCACGATGTCTACGAAATCAAAAACGTCACCCCCGGGCTCATACGGTCGCGCATCGACTTCAAAGGCAACATCGGCACCGGCGGCTTCCTGACGCTTCCGAGCAGCTGCACAGGCACCGGACCCCAGACGACGACTACGCTTAGCGTCGAATCCTACGAAGGCGAATCCGCAAGCAAGGGCTACTCCGGACCCCTTGGTACCGAAGGCTGCAAAGGCGAAGCGGGCTTCAAACAGCCTCCCTTCGAACCGGAATTCCTGCTCAATCCCGAAACCAAGCAGCAAGATCAGCCCGACGGCATCACGACCGAACTAAAGCTGCTTCACAACCCCAACCCTGCAGAACTCGACACCTCGCAGGTCAAAACGACCGTTGCCACCTTGCCCGAAGGCATGACTCTGAATCCGTCGGCCGCTGCTAGCTTGAAGGCATGCACACCGGAACAGATCGGTATCGGTACAACGAATCCTGTGACCTGTCCATCAGAATCGAAAATCGGCACCGTAACTCTCGATGTCCCAGACCTTCCACCGAATGCCGTGGAACCGGAATCTCTGCATGGCAACCTCTACCTTGGCGGGCCCAAGGGCGGTGGCCCGATCACCGGACCGCCCTACACGATGTACATCGACGCCGAGTCACCTCGGTACGGCATTTCAGTCCGCCTGCAAGGCACAGTCACGCCCAACGAAACGACGGGCCAGCTGACCGCGACGTTCACCGAACTCCCCGAACAGCCGTTCAGCAACGCGATCCTGCACTTCACCGGCGGCGCGCTGGCGCCGCTCGCCAACCCGCTGACGTGCGGCACGGCGACGAGCACAACGAGCCTCGTGCCGTACATCGGCTCGTTCGCGACGGCGACGCCCTCTAGCTCGTTCGCCGTGGACAGCGACGGCAAAGGCGGCGCGTGCGCGTCGCCGCTGCCGTTCTCACTCAGCCAGAGCACCGTCAATCAGTCTCCCGGCTACGCGGGCGCTAAAACCTCCTACACACTCAACATCCAGCGCGGCCGACGGCCAGCAGTACCTGTCGCAGATCAAGACGGTCCTGCCGGAGGGTCTCGTCGGGCTGCTGCCGACGGTGACAAGTGCCCCGAACCGCAGGCGTGCAAAGGCGAATGCACGGCGGCGAGCGAAATCGGCAAAGTCAACGTGTCGGCGGGTGCGGGTTCGAGGCCATACGAGTTCAAGGGCAATGTCTATCTGACCGGGCCGTACGGCGGCGCTCCGTTCGGGCTCTCGATCGTGGTGCCCGCGGTCGCCGGGCCGTTCAGCCTCGGCAACGTGGTCACGCGCGGCACGCTCAACGTCGAACCGTACACCGCGCGCGTGGTGGCGACGAGCACGCTGCCGACGATCGTCGGCGGCATACCGCTGCGGATGAAGGGAGTCGGCGTCGAAATCAACAAGCAGGGCTTCCTGCAGAACCCGACCAACTGCGGCGTGCTGCAGACCGAAACGACGCTGACCGCTCACGCAGCTTGGCGTCGCCGGACCGCCACGCAGTCCCTGTCCACGCCATTCCAGGTGAGCAACTGCAACAAGCTGGCGTTCAAGCCGGCGTTCGGATCGGCGACGGGCGCGAGGACCTCGAAAGCCAACGGGGCGAGCCTGGAAACGACGCTCAACGTGCCGGCCGGCGACGCGAACGTCAAGTCGGTCGTCGTGCAGCTGCCAAAGCAATTGCCCTCGCGGCTGACGACGCTGCAGAAAGCGTGCCCTGAAAAGACGTTCGCCGCGAACCCCTACATCTGCCCGTCCGGCTCGTTCGTGGGCGGAGTCAGGGCGAACACCCCGGCGCTCGCCTCGAAAATGAAAGGACCGGCGATCCTGGTATCGCATGGCGGGGCGGCGTTCCCCGATCTCGACCTCGCTGCTCGAAGCCGAAGGCGTGCGCGTGATCCTGGTCGGCAACACGAAGATCAAGAACGGGATCACCACGACCACGTTCGCCGCGCCGCCGGATGTGCCGGTGACGAGCATCACGGTCAACCTGCCGATCGGGGCGCACTCCGCCCTGACGGCCAACGGCAACGTCTGCGCGAGCAAGCTGACGATGCCGACGACGATCGTCGGCTCAGAACGGGACCACGTTCAAGCAGAACACGGCGATCAGGATCACCAACTGCCCGGTGCGCATCGTCGGGCGCAAGGTCGTCGGCAACATCGCCTACCTGACCGTTCAGACCTACTCCGCCGGACGGATCAGCGGCTCGGGCGCCAATCTGGCCACCGTCTACCGCCATCTCAAGCAGGCCCAGAAAACGGCCACGCTGAAGGTGCCGCTCTCGCGCGCCGGTCAGCGCAAGGGCCGCCCGTTGAGGGCGAAGGTGCGCGTCGGGTTCTTCCCGAAGAAGAAGGGCGCGCCCACGTCGGCGGCGTCCGTGACCGTCGTCTTCGGGTAGACCTCCAAGCGGCGATCCCGGGGGCCGCGAGAGCGGTCCCCGGGCAATCCCGTCTGTGCAAGTCGCGAATCCGAGGACTGGAAAGCACGGCAAGCGGGTATATAATCTCTACGTTCACTGGATAACGGGAGGTGGAGATGAGCCGCGCCGCCTATATCGCACCGCTCACAGCGCTGGCGAGCGCGGTTCTGCTCTCGGGGATGGGGATGGCGGCCCCTATCGCGCGGGCGTCGTTCGGCCCCGAAGTCTTCGAAGCTGGAACGTGCGAAACCAAAGCCTGCACCTACAAAAAAATCGAAGAAGGTTCCGGCGAACAGTTCACTCAAGCCGCCGGTCACCCGCCGTGGGGTGGCACCAAGTTCATCATGAAACACAGCGGCAGCAGCATCGAAGGGGCCTCGGTCAAGCGCCTCCGTGTCGACGTCCCAGCAGGGCTCGCCGCCAACCCCCAGGCGCCGATGCCGAAGTGCAGCATCGAAAAGTTCGACAAAGATCCAGAAGGGTGTCCCAAAGGAAGCGAAGTCGGGACGACCGAACTGGAAGCCGCGGCCGAACCCCTTGGGCTGCTGGCGATTACGTTGCCGAAGCTGGAAGGCAAGGTCTATAATCTCGAAGCTCCGGCCGGTCTGCCACTCGACTTCGGCATCGCGGTCGAACCCGCCGGCGAACTCATCACGCCGATCCATCTGTTCCTGGAAGGACACCTCAGTTGGGCGAAGGAACCTTCGCTGGAAGCGAGGGGGGCGCCATCGGGCGACTATCACGAGTATTTCGAAATCAACGATGTTCCTGACAAAGCGGAAGTAAAAGCCTTGATCGGAGTCGAATCGCCTTTAAAGGTCCTGATGTCCAAGCTGAACTTCAACGGCCACGCGGGCGGCGACTTTCTCACGCTGCCGAGCGTGTGCTCGAACACGACAACCTCGTATCTCGAACTCGAATCTTGGCCCAACGAACAAGGTCAAACCGAAATCGCCGACGCCGTGACGCACACCCCTGTCGGCGTCGAAGGCTGTGACAGAGTCCCATTTGCGCCAACGTCAGAAGTTGGGCCGGAACTCGCCGCATCGGGGTCAGACCAGCCAGACGGGGCAACGACGGTAGTCGATGTCAAGCAGAACACCGGGGCGGAAGAAATCAACACCGCCGACATCCAGAACGCGCACGTCACACTCCCACAAGGCTTGACGCTCAATCCCTCGGCGGCGCAGGGCCTGGAAGCGTGCTCGGCCGCGCACTTCGAAATCGGCGCGACAACGCCGACCAGCTGCCCGGCTGGATCGAAAATCGGAACTGTCTCGATCGAAACGGATCTTCCACCGGGGTCGCTCACCGGCAACGTGTATCTCGCCAGTCCCAGCGGAGCGATGATCGAAAATCCTCCCTACACGATCTATCTCGAAGCCAACGCCACCGGGGTGGATCCGAAAACCGGCTTGGAGGGCGTGTCCGTGCGCCTGCAGGGCACGGTCAACCCCAACCCCGTCACCGGCAGGTTGGAAGTATCCTTCGAAAACAACCCCCAGCTGCCCTTCAGCGAACTGCGTCTCACGCTCAATGGTGGTGAACGTGCGCCGCTCGCCAATCCGCTCGCCTGCGGAAACGCGCCGACCGAATCCCTCTTCACGGCCTACTCGGGCGAAGGCGTGTTCAAATCGTTTGCCTATGCCACACCGTTTGAAATCACCGGTTGCGCCAACCCTCTGCCCTTCTCTCTTTCTCAAACCACAACGACCTCGAACCCCAACGCCGGCGGCTACACCAACTTCACGTTCAACCTCACCCGCTCCGACGGCCAGCAGTACCTCTCGCAGATTCAAACGACGCTGCCGCCCGGCCTGGTGGGGTTGATCCCGTCGGTCGCCCTCTGCGGCGAAACCCAGGCCAACGAAGGGACCTGCCCGTCCACGAGCGAAATCGGCGCGGCCAGCGTCACCGCCGGCGCCGGCGAACCGTACCCGTTCATGGGCAGGGTATATCTGACCGGTCCCTACAACGGCGCTCCCTACGGACTGTCGATCGTCGTCCCCGCGATCGCCGGCCCGTTCAACCTCGGCGACGTCGTCACGCGCGCGCAGATCGCAGTCAATCCACACACGGGCCGGGTGATCGTCACGAGCGGCCTTCCGAGCATCGCTCGAGGGGTGGGACGCCTGAGCTCGGGCGTGCCCCTGCGTCTGCGCACGATCGGCGTCACCGTCAACCGACCCAACTTCATGCTCAACCCCACCAACTGCTCGGCCCTGTCGGACGCATCGACGCTGACCTCGACATTCGGCTCCACGCAGTCCCTGTCGAGCCCCTTCCAGGTGAACAACTGCGGAGCGCTCGCGTTCAAGCCGTCGTTCAAGGCCGCCACGAGCGCGCACACCTCGAAACTGAACGGGGCGAGCCTGCAGGTCAGCATCGTCCAGCCAGCGCACGAGGCGAACATCGCCTCGGTGTTCGCCGCGCTGCCAAAGCAGCTGCCCTCGCGGCTGACGACGCTGCAGAAAGCCTGCCCCGAAGCGACGTTCGCGGCCAATCCCCGCGACTGCCGCCCGCTGGGCTCCGAAGTCGGAACGGCCTCCGTCGCCACGCCGGTGCTGCCGGGTCCACCTCCCGGCAGGGACGCCAATCTGACGGGGTCCGCCTACCTGGTCTCCCACGGCGGCGAGGCGTTCCCCGATCTCGATCTCGTCCTCGAAGGCGACGGCGTCACGGTGATCCTGACCGGCGCCACCGACATCAAGGACGGGATCACGAGCTCCACGTTCGCGTCGGTGCCCGACGTGCCGATCTCGAGCTTCACGCTGAGCCTGCCCGTCGGGCCGCACTCGGCGCTGACGGCCGTCGGCAACCTGTGCGCCGTCAAACTGTTCATGCCGACGACGATCACCGCGCAGAGCGGCGCGCAGGTCAAACAGGACACGAGGATCTCGGTGGGCGGCTGCGGCGTCAGGATTCTCAGCCACCGCGTGCGCGGGCACAGGCTCCTGCTGCGTCTGCGCACACTCGTCGCCGGGCGAGTCACGATCCGGGGCAGGGACCTGCGATCTCTCAGCCGGAGCTTCGCCAAGGCCAAGACCTTCACGGTCGAGGTCCCGCTCTCGCGGGCGGGCCTGCAGGCGCTTCGCTCCCACCGGCAAGTGCGGGTTGGCGTCCACGTGACGTTCACGCCCAGGCAGCATGGCCTGGGCGGATCGAGCGCGTCGACAACGGCGAAGTTTCGCCGCTGAGGCGCCCTACGGTCGGTCCGTCACGCTTCCAAACATCGCGCCCAGAACCGCTACAGTTGCAGATGTGGGCGGCAGGGGTATGGACACCTACGAGGAGCCTGCGCGCGCTGATCGGCTACTGGCCGGCGTGCGGCGGTTGACGCTGCTGGCCGACGGCGCCGATGACTTTCAGGGGATCTTCAGAGGGCTCGCCCGGGAGCTGCTGCTCACGCCCGGCGCCGAGGAGGTGCACGTGCACCATCTCGGCAAACCTCCCGCCGAGGACGAGCTCGTCGACGTGTACCTCGCCGAGGGCGACGGGCGGCTCAGCTATCTGGCGTCCCGCTCAGAGCGCCCGGCTGGCGTGAGCTGGGTGGCGAGCACGGGGCGCAGCTTCCTCGCCGCGGAGGCCCGTGAGCTGGCCGCGTCGCTGCCGCGGCTCGCCGAGACTGGGCAGGCCAGCTGCGCGCTGCTGCTGGCGCTGTCGGTACGGGGCGAGGTCGAGGTGGTCGTGGTGCTCGTGCGTCGCAGGCGCTCGGAGGCCTATACCGAGCACTCGATCGAGCTCGCCATGACGCTCGTCGATCAGGCGGCCACCGCGCTCGCGCTCATGCGCGCGCGCGCCGAGGCCGGGACCGACACGGTCACCGGCTGCATGAACCACCGCGCGATGCGCCGGCGCCTGCACGAGGAGATCGGCCGGGCGATGCGCACCGGCAGCCCGCTCTCCTGCCTGCTGCTGGACCTCGACAACTTCAAGCTCGTCAACGACAGCCACGGCCATCAGGCCGGCGATCGGGTGCTGCGCGAGGTCGGCCAGGCGCTCGTCGGGGAGTTCCGCTCCTTCGACCGCGTCGCCCGCTACGGCGGCGACGAGTTTGTGGCGATCCTGCCCAACGCCGACCTGGAGAGCGCCGCCGCCGCGGCCGCGCGCGCGCTTGCGCGCCTGCGGGCGCTGCCATCGCGCGAAGCCAACCCCAGCGTGGGCGCCTCGATCGGAGTCGCGCAGTGGCAGACGCCGATGGGCACCGACGCGCTGCTGGGAGCCTGCGACGCGGCGCTGCTGCGCTCCAAGCGACAGGGCAAGGGCCGCGTCACGCGCGCCTCGGCCTCATAGACTGCGGGGTATGCCGCAGAACAGCTTTGGCGCGCAGGACACCTTCGCGGTGGGCGAGCGCACGTATGAGATCTTCCGCCTCGACGCCCTGCAGCGGCGCTACGACGTGGCGCGGCTGCCGTTCTCGCTGAAGATCCTGCTCGAGAACCTGCTGCGCACGGAGGGCAACGGCTCGGTCACAGCCGCCGACATCCAGGCGCTGGCCGGCTGGGACGCGGCGGCGCAGCCGAGCACCGAGATCGCGTTCACACCCGCGCGGGTGCTGATGCAGGACTTCACCGGGGTGCCCGCCGTCGTGGACCTCGCCGCGATGCGCGACGCGATCGCGCAGATGGGCGGCGACGCCGCTCAGATCAATCCGCTCGTGCCGGCCGAGCTGGTGATCGACCACTCCGTGCAGGTCGACGCGTTCGGCACGCGCGACGCGTTCAGGGTCAACGCCGAGCGCGAGTTCGAGCGCAACCGGGAGCGCTACGCGTTTCTGCGCTGGGGCCAGGGCGCGTTCGAGCGCTTCGCGGTGGTGCCGCCGGACACCGGGATCGTGCACCAGATCAACCTCGAGTACCTGGCGCGGGTTGTCTTCCCAGGCCCCGGCGATCGCGCTCCCGGCCCCGGCTCAGGTCCAGGTCTCGGCGACGGGGGACGGTCGAGCCCGCCCCAGGCCTACCCGGACACGCTCGTCGGGACCGACTCGCACACCACGATGATCAACGGTCTCGGCGTGCTCGGCTGGGGCGTCGGCGGCATCGAGGCGGAGGCGGCGATGCTCGGCCAGCCGATGTCGATGCTGATCCCGCAGGTGCTCGGCTTTCAGCTGCACGGCGAGCTGCCCGAGGGCGCGACCGCGACCGACCTCGTGCTGACGGTCACCCAGATGCTGCGCGAGCGCGGCGTGGTGGGCAAGTTCGTGGAGTTCCACGGCGCCGGCCTGTCCGGCCTGCCGATCGCCGACCGCGCGACGATCGGCAACATGTCGCCCGAGTTCGGATCGACCTGCGCGATATTTCCGATCGACTCCGAGACCATCGACTACCTGCGTCTCACCGGACGCCCCCCCGAGCAGATCGAGCTCGTCGAGGCCTACGCCCGCGAGCAGGGCCTGTGGCATGACGAGCACTCTGAGGAGCCCACCTTCTCGGAGGAGATCGAGCTCGACCTGGGCGCCGTGGAACCGAGCCTCGCCGGTCCCAAGCGCCCGCAGGATCGCGTCGCGCTGGCGCGTGCGCGGGAGTCCTTCCGCGAGGCGCTGTCCGGCTACGTCCAGGACTACGACGGACGCGACGAGGCCTCGGCCGAGAGCTTTCCCTCCAGCGACCCTCCCGCCAACGGCAACGATCGGCCCGTAGCCGACGACGGCGGTCCCAGCTATGCAGGCCAGACGACGGCCGCCGCTGTCGCGGGGGCGCCCGGCGGGGCGGCTGCGGCCGCCGTCACAGAGCGCCGCCCCGGCGGCTCGCCCGCGACCGTGACGCAGGACGACGGCGAGACGTTCGAGCTCGACCACGGACACGTCGTGATTGCGGCGATCACGAGCTGCACCAACACATCCAACCCGTCGGTGATGATCGGCGCGGGCATCCTCGCGCGCAACGCGCTGGCCCGCGGGCTGCACAGCAAGCCCTGGGTCAAGACCTCGCTAGCGCCCGGCTCGCGGGTGGTGAGCGAATACCTGGATCGGGCCGGCCTGACCGAGCCGTTGGAGCGGCTCGGGTTCAACCTCGTGGGCTATGGCTGCACGACCTGCATCGGCAACTCCGGCCCGCTGGCGCCGGAGATCTCCCAGGCGGTCGCAGACGCCGACCTGGCGGTTGTCTCGGTGCTGTCGGGCAACCGCAACTTCGAGGGTCGCATCAACCCGGACGTGAAGATGAACTACCTCGCCTCGCCGCCGCTGTGCGTCGCCTATGCGCTCGCCGGCACGATGGACGCCGACATCGCGCACGAGCCGCTCGGGCAGGACGAGCAGGGGCAGGACGTCTATCTGCGCGACATCTGGCCCTCGGAGCGAGAGATCGCCCAGACGATCGGCGAAGCGGTGCACTCGGACATGTTTCGCAAGAGCTACGCCGACGTGTTCGCGGGCGACGAGCGCTGGAACGGTCTGGATGTGCCGATCGCCGGCTCGGGCTCGGCCGGCGGCGCCTCGTCGCGCTTTGCCTGGGACGAGCGCTCGACCTATGTGCGCCTGCCGCCGTACTTCCACGACATGCCGCCGGAGCCGGCGCCGGTCGCCGACGTGCAGGGCGCGCGCGTGCTTGCGCTGCTCGGCGACAGCGTCACCACCGACCACATCTCCCCGGCTGGCGCGATCAAGCGCGACGGGCCTGCGGGCTCCTACCTGCAGGAACAGGGGGTCGCCCCGCGCGACTTCAACTCCTATGGCTCGCGCCGCGGCAACCACGAGGTGATGATGCGCGGCACGTTCGCCAACATCCGCCTGCGCAACCAGCTTGCTCCGGGAACTGAGGGAGGAGTGACCCGCCACCTGCGGGCGCCGACGGACGGCCCAGAGGGCGGGCCGCTGGTCGCTGAGCAGATGTCGATCTACGACGCCGCCATGCGCTACGCGAGCGAGGGCGTTGCCTTGGTGGTGCTCGCCGGCAAGGAGTACGGCTCGGGCTCCTCGCGCGACTGGGCCGCCAAGGGCACCCGGCTGCTCGGCGTGCGCGCCGTGATCGCCCAGTCGTTCGAGCGCATCCACCGCTCGAACCTCGTCGGCATGGGCGTGCTGCCGCTGCAGTTCCCCGACGGGGATGACGCCCAGTCGCTGGGGCTGACCGGCGAGGAGATCTTCGCGACCGAGGGCCTTGCCGAGGCGATGAACGGAGGCGGTGCCCCCCCGCGCGAGGTCCGAGTCAGCGCCCAGCCCGCGTCGGGTGAGCCGATCCGGTTTGATGCGCGCGTGCGCATCGACACTCCGCGCGAGGCCGACTACTTCCGCCACGGAGGCATCCTCCAGTACGTGCTCCGCGCGCTCGTGGCCCGCGCACCCGCGCGTGACTCGGACAGGGACTCCTCGTCGGGATCGGCCTCCCCGCGCCAGACTTCGGCATGAGCGATCCGAGCGATGCGGGCGTGACCGGCGAGGGCGCCGTCCCCGAGCTGCTGCACGAGCTGCTCGCCGCGCACGGCCCCTCCGGCTATGAGACCGATCCCGCCGCGGTCTGGCTACGCGGGGCGGGCGAGTTCGCGGCGGTGAGCACCGACGTGATGGGCACGCCGCTGGCGCTCGTCGCTGCCAAGCACGGCTTCGAGGGCGCTGCCAAGCGGCTGCTCGTGATGGGCCATATCGACGAGATCGGCCTGATCGTCACGCACATCGACGACGACGGTTACCTGTGGTTTGCGCCCGTCGGCGGCTGGGACCCGCAGATCCTCGTCGGCCAGCGCGTCGCGCTGGCAACCCGTGCAGGAGTGCTCAGGGGCGTCGTCGGCAAGAAGCCGATCCATCTGCTGCGCGAGGAGGATCGCAAGAAGGTCACAGAGATCCGCGAGCTGCACATCGACATCGGCGCTCCCGGCGGCGAGCAGGCGCGTGAGCGCGTGCGCATCGGCGACGTCGCCGTGATCGACGCCGACCCCGTGCAGCTGCTGGGCGGCCGGCTCGTCGCGCGCGCGCTGGACAACCGCATCGGCTCGTTCGTCGCCCTGCAGGCCGCGCGCCTGGTGGCGGCAGCCGGCGGCGCCGAGTGGGAGCTCGCGGCAGTGGCGGTCGCCCAGGAGGAGATCACCTTCGGCGGCTCGCGCACGAGCACGTTCTCGCTGGCGCCAGACGCGGCGATCGTGATCGACGTCACCCACGCCACCGACGCGCCCGGCGTCGAGGTCAAGGAGCTCGGCGCTCACAAGCTCGGCTCCGGGCCGGTGATCACCCGCGGCTCGACCATCCATCCTCAGCTGTTCGAGCTGCTCTACGACACCGCCACCGCCGAGCAGATCCCGTTTACGGTCGAGGCCTCCGCGCGGGCCACCGGCACCGACGCCGACGCGGTCCACCTAACGCGCGCCGGCGTGCCCACCGCGCTGGTGTCAATACCGCTGCGCTACATGCACTCGCCGGTCGAGCTGGTCCAGCTCGACGACGTCCACGCCGCCGCCCGCCTGATCGCCGCCGCGGCGCTGCGGCTAGACGGCGATCAGGCGTTTACGCGCTAGGCGCTGGCACTTGTCAGTTCGGTGAATTCCGCCGCCTCGTACGCCGCGCCGGGGGTTCCGCCCAGCGCCAGCAGGCGCAGCCCGTCGGTGCCGGCGTAGATCTTGCGCTTGGTGGCCGGCCCGACGCGCACGAGGATGTCGGGATTGAGCGCGATGCGCTCGCCTTCGACATCGATCTCGCCGGAGCCGCGCATGACCGAGTAGACCTCCTCCTGGCCGTCGGAGGCGTGGTCGTGCTCGGGGTAGTCGCCGTAGTTGGGGGGCAGGTCGATCACCTGCATGCCGAAGGACTCCACGCCCAGCTCGGCGCGCGCCTTTTTCAAGCCGCCTCCGAACGCGGCCTCCATCTCGTCGATCTGCTTGGTGGTGTAGTCAGCCATTTCAAGCCTTTCAGTGTCCGAGGATTTGTCCAGAGCGTGCGTGCACGCCCCACGGGTTCCAGAGGTGGGCTCGCACCGCAGCTTATCGCTATGACGGCGCGGCCATTCAGCCGCGCACGAGGCGCTTGTAGGTGATCCGGTGCGGGCGGTCCGCGGCGGCGCCGAGGCGCTCGCGACGGTGCTCCTCATACGCGTCGAAGTTCCCCTGAAACCACGTCACCTGGGAGTCGCCCTCGAAGGCGAGCACGTGGGTGGCAACGCGGTCCAGGAACCAGCGGTCGTGGGAAATGACCATCGCGCAGCCCGGGAATTCGAGCAGGGCGTTCTCGAGCGCGCGCAAGGTGTCCACGTCCAGGTCGTTGGTGGGCTCGTCGAGCAGCAGCAGGTTGCCGCCGCTGCGCAGCAGCTTCGCCAGGTGCACGCGGTTGCGCTCGCCGCCGGAGAGCATTGAGATGCGCGCCTGCTGGGCGGAGCCCTTGAAGTTGAAGCCGGCGGTGTACTGGCGCGAGTTGACCTCGCGATCGCCCACCTTGACGTGCTCGTAGCCTTCGGAGATCTCCTCCCAGACGGTCTTCTCGTCCTTCAGCGCATCGCGTGACTGATCGACGTAGGCGAGCTGCACGGTGTCGCCGAGCGCGATCTCGCCCCCGTCAGGGGTCTCCTCGCCGGTGATCATCCGGAACAGCGTCGTCTTGCCGGCGCCGTTGGCGCCGATCACGCCGACGATGCCCGCGCGGGGCAGGTCGAAGGAGAGCGACTCGATCAGCAGACGATCGCCGTAGCCCTTGCAGACGTCGGTGGCGGTCAGGACCTTCTCCCCCAAGCGCGGTCCCGGCGGGATGTGGATCTGGACCTCGTCGAGCTTGACGTTGCGCTCCTCGGCGATCAGCTCCTCGTAGCGGGCCAGGCGCGCCTTGGACTTGGTGCGTTTGCCCTTCGGATTCGTCCGCACCCACTCCAGCTCGGCGGCGATCGTGCGCTGGCGGCCCTTTTCCGAGCGCTCTTCTTGGGCGAGCCTCGCCTGCTTCTGCTCCAGCCAGCTGGAGTAGTTGCCCTCATACGGGATGCCCTTGCCGCGGTCGAGCTCGAGGATCCAGCCCGCGACGTTGTCGAGGAAGTAGCGGTCGTGGGTGACCGCGACGATCGCGCCGCTGTACTCGGACAGGTGCTGCTCGAGCCACGCGACGGACTCGGCATCGAGGTGGTTGGTGGGCTCGTCCAAGAGCAGCAGATCGGGTGCTTTCAGCAGCAGCCGGCACAGCGCCACCCGCCTGCGCTCGCCCCCGGACAGCGGGCCGATCTCCGCGTCGGGCGGAGGCAGGCGCAGGGCATCCATCGCGTAGTCGAGCTGCGTGTCGAGGTTCCAGGCGTCCGCCGCGTCGATCTTGGCCTGGATGTTGCCGAACTCCTCGGCCGTCTCTTCGGAGTAGTTGGCCGCCAGCTCGTTGAACCGATCCAGCAGCGCCTTCGTCTCGGCGACGCCCTCTTCGACGTTTTCCTTGACGTTCTTCGACTCCTCCAGCTGCGGCTCCTGTTCGAGCATCCCCACAGTGGCGCCCGGCGCGAGCGCCGCCTCACCGCGGTACTCCTGATCGAGGCCCGCCATGATTCGCAGGAGCGTCGACTTGCCCGCGCCGTTGTATCCGAGCACGCCGATCTTCGCACCCGGGTAGAACGCCAGGGTGATGTTGTCGAGGACCGTCTTCTCGGGCGGATGCAGCTTCGACAGCCGGTGCATCGTGAATATGTATTGGGAAGACATCGGCTCGCAGCATAGGCGGTCCCCGGCGCGCGGAGCCGCCCATGTGCAACGGGACGGAGTGGTTCGCGTGGAGTGCGCACGGCTGCCTGCACCGGTTCCACGCGCCCCCCGGCGACCGCTACCGTTATAGGGTCATGCCGACCACGGTTCTCGACGTCGAGCAGCATCTGCTCCTGCTGGAGCTCGATCCGCCGTTTGACAAGCGCGACGTCCAGCTGGCGCGGCGGCGCATGGCCAAGCGCTGGCACCCCGACGTCGCCCCGTCCGGCCGTCAGTTCGAGCACGAGCGTCATCTCAAGGCGATCAACGAGGCCGCCGACCAGCTCGAGCGCCTGGCCGAGGGCTCACGCGGGGGCAGCGTCTCCGCCAATGCGGTCAAGGTCAGCGCCGCGGCTGCCCGCCGCGAGCGCGAGGAGGCCGGCCGGCGCTCGTATGAAGCCGAGCAGCGCGCCCGCGCGCAGGCTGCCGATCGCGCCGAGAACGACCCGTTTGGGAGCCGGGTGCCCGACCACTCGGTGGTTCACCGCTACGCGCGCTGTCTCTCATACCCCGAGTGGGGCGTCGGCACGGTCGCCGGGATCTACTTCTCCGCCCATCCTGCCGCGGAGGGTGAGGACGTGCAGCAGTGGGCCCGCGTGAAGTTCAGCCACGGCGTGCGGACCGTGCCCGCCGGGAGCATGAAATTCGTGGACTTCTCCACTCCCGATCCCGCGCAGGAGCGCGTCGAGCGCTTTATGATCGCCGCCCAGCGGGCGATGGCCGAAGGCGAGTACGTGCTGGCGGCTCAGCGCCTGATCTATGCCCGCGACGCCGAGCCGCGCAACGTCGCGGTATTGCGCCTGATGACGCTTGCCTTCTGGCAGGCCGGCAACCTGGAGGCGGCAGCCCGCTCGGTGCGCGACTGGGCGCGCGCGGACGGCGACCGTCCGGCCGCGCACCGCTTCGCCGCGCGCATCTACGAGGACATCGGCGCGATCGACCTCGCCGAGGAGGCGGCCGAGCGGGCCGCCGACCGCGGGCCCGCGGACGCGGGCGCGTGGGAGCGCCTGGGTCGCCTGCGCCTGCGCCTGCTCGATCGCGAGGGCGCGCTGCAGGCGCTGCGGCGCGCCGGTGAGCTCGGCGCGGGCGATACTGTCCGGGAGCTGATCGAAGAGGCCCTGGCGCTGGAGCCGCGCAGCGCCGCTTCAGTCGCCTGATGTTGTTCCGGTCGGCACATGTGCCGACCGGCGACCCCGCGCATGCGCGGGGTCGTGGGGAGCCGCATGCGGCTCCCCGTCCGTCGCCGCATGCTGGCCGATAGAAGATCGCATCTGATCTTCTATCGGTGGACGGGTGGTGCATGCACCACCCGAGGAACCCGCACATGTGCGGTTCCAGGGCAGGGCCGCATGCGGCCCTGCCGCCCTCATCGCATGCGATGAGGGCCACCCCTTCTACAAAATGTTGACCGCGCGCGAGACGATCAGCCCAATCGTCACGATCGAAACGATCGACTGAAGGCCCATCACGCACTTGGCCATCGCGCTCAGCGGCATCGTGTCCGTCGGCGAGAACGCTGCCGCGTTCGTCAGCGCGACGTACAGGTAGTCGACGAACCCCGGCCGCCAGTCCTTCGGATGGATGCGGTCGTCCGCCATCTGCGGGAACAGGAAGTCGGGCGGGCCGTCGTGCCCGGCCGCGCGCACGCCCGGTCCGCCGCGGTCGAGCTCCCAGTACCACAGCGCGAATATCAGCCAGTTCGTCAGCCAGATCAGCACTCCCGAGCCGATCAGCGCGCGCCCGTTGGAGACTTCGTGGTGCAGCAGGAAGTGGGTCAGCGCCACCAGCGAGTACACGTTCGCCGCGCTCACGAACGCCGTCAGCCCCAGCGCGACCCGCCGTCTGCGCCGGTGCTCGCCCTCGAGCTGCCTGGGCGTGGCCACGAACATGCCGATCAAGAGCGCCGCCTCCAGCGCCGGCACCAGCCAGGTGGGGCCGACCGTCAGGCGCTTGGGCAGCGCCAGCTGCAGGCAGATCGCCGCCAGCACGGTCAGCTGCGCCGGCCACGGCGATTCGCCCGCGCCGGGCGGCGGATACGGGCGGCCGAGCTGGGTGGCGCTCTGGCCGGCGAACGCCGGAGCCTGGCCGGAGGGCGCGGAAGATTCCTGGGCCACGCCGTCGTAGCCTACGGCCCGGTTCGGCGGTACCCTGGATCAGATCGGCTGTTGGCGCCGGCACGTAGGAGATCGCAATGGGAATCGAGAACCCCGTCCACCTGCTCTTCCTGGCCGCGGTCGCCCTGCTGGTGCTCGGGCCCAAACGGCTGCCCGAAGTAGCGCGCTCGCTGGGCAAAGGCATCCGCGAGTTTCGCGACGCGATGAACGCCGGCGCCGGCGACGCGTCGCCCAAACCCGAGCATCCCCCGGCTGCGCAGGTCGATCCGGGCGAGCCTGTACGTTCGGGCAATGCGCCTGATCGTCGCCCGCTGTGAGGTTTCCTACATCGGTCGCACCACCACCGTCCTGCCCGAGGCCGTCCGCCTGCTGATGCTCAAGGCCGACGGCACCTTCATGGTCTGGGCCGACGGCGGCAGCCCGAATGTGCGGCCGCTGAACTGGATGACCCCGCCGACCGTCCTGGAAGAGCGACGCGGCTCTGGGAGCGGCGCCGGCGTGGATGACAACGATCTCGACGGGGACCTCGCGCGTGCGCGCGCGGGCGCGCGCGGCGGTGCGCTCGAGCATCTCGTCATCCGCAAGCAGCGCTCGGACGAGCGCCTGGAGATCGCGATATCCGAGGTGCTCGCCGACATCGACCACGCGGTCGATGATCTCGCAACGCTCGAGAAGGAGGGTCTCGAGCGCGAACTGCAGGAGCTGCTGGCCGACGCTCCGCACTGGTGCGGCGAGGGCTTCAGGCTGGTGCGCCGCGAGTGGCCGACCGACATCGGGCCCGTCGATCTGATGTGCCGCGACTGCGAGGACGAGTGGGTGGCCGTCGAGATCAAGCGCGTCGCCACGATGGACTCAGTCCGCCAGCTCACCCGCTACCTGGAGCGCATCCGCCTGGACCCCGCTATGGCTTCGTGCCGCGGCGTGCTCGTCGCCAAGTGGATCAAGCCCCAGGCCCGCGTCCTGGCCGCTTCGCGCGGAATCGACTGCGTCGAGATCGACGTCGAGATCCTGCGCGGCGACCGCGAGCCCGAGCTGACTCTGTTTGCGGCGTGAGCCGCTTCTCGGTCGTCTGCGGACGAACCCTAGCCCTGCGTCGTCCATGTGCTTATGGGCAACGTCGTCCCGGCCAACGCGGCACGCTCAACCCTTGAACGTCGAGGCGCCGTGGTCCCCGAAGGGTTCGTCGCGCTCGCGCACGGCCTCGCGGAAGCCGGCCTGCGTCGCACGCCGCTGAAAGTCGTAGCCCTCGGCGGTGTGACGCGCGATCCCATCCAGGAGCGTTCCCAAGATCTGTGTCCCGTGTAGGCCCTGGGCGTGGAGCGTCTGGTTGACGAGCAGCTTCATGATTCGCAACTGGTTGACCGGCAGGCGAGCGATCCGCCCGAGCAGGATCTCGATGCGCTCGTCGAGCTGCCCGGGCGGGGGCGCCTCGATCGCCAGTCCCCACTCAAGCGCCTCCTCGCCCGAGAGGCAGTCGCCGGTGAGCAGCAGCCGCTTGGCACGCTGAGCTCCCAGCCGATGAGCCCACATAGAGGTGGTGGGCGCGCCCCACACACGCGCCGGCGGGTAGCCGATCTTGGCGTCGGCGGCGATGACGAGCAGGTCCGAGCACAGCGCCATGTCGGTGCCTCCGGCGACGCAGAACCCATGCACCTTGCAGACCACCGGCTTGCCGGCGTAAAACAGCGACATGAAGCCACGCACGTTGCGACTCATCATTGCGTAGTCCACCATCGCGTCCCACGTGCCCGCCGGATCGTGGTTGGCGGCCATCACAGCCGGATCCAATGGCGAGCCCGGTGGAGGATCGGGGTCACCCTCACCCAAGCCTGCACCACCCTCGGCACTCTCGACGAGGTCATAGCCGCCGCAGAATCCCTTGCCGTTGCCCGTCAGCAGCATCACGTGGACCGCTGGGTCCAGGTCGGCGCGCTCCACGCAGCGCTCGAGCTCGTCGACCAGCCCCCGCGTGATGCCATTACCGCGCTCGGGCCGGTTCAGCGTGATCCGCGCGACCCGGTCGGCCACCTCGTAGGTCACATTGCGCAGAACGTCGGCCATCGCCCGGACAGTCTCTCACGAGCATGCGCCCTGCGTACAATCCCAGCTCACAGACGCCTCCTGGGTGTAGTGCCGCGCAGTCCCGGAGGCGCAAGCTCGCTCTCGCGCGGTACGAGGGCGGAGCCGAGAGGCATAGTGTCTGCGCTCTGCTGGATGTGCGTTATGATCGCGGCGGTGAGGGTCGAGGAGATGTCGTCCAACTTGGATGGTGTCGACTGCGCCGTCGAGGTTTACCTCTTATACGGTGCGGAGGGAGGAGCTGCGCCTTTCACGGTGATGGGGTACGGTTTCAGCCTCACACGTGAGGACGGTGTCCCCGTGGAGGCAGCCGCTCCCGGAGGCCAGGCATGACATCCGATACGCGGTTGGCGCACACGCAGCGGACTATGGAGACTGCGGTCACGGGGTTTGAGGTTCACGAGGGTTTGGGGTCGGAGGCTCTGACTCTATGCGAGGCGTTTCAACAGACGGTGGCCCGTTATGCCAAGAGGGTGGCTTTGCGAACACCCGGCGACGCGGTCTCGATCACCTGGGGGCAGTACGCCGAGCGAGTACGGCGGATCGCGGCGGGACTTGCGGCGCTCGGCGTCAGGCGGGGCGACACGGTGGGGATCATGCTGCTTAACCGGCCGGAGTTCAACATCTGCGACTGCGCGGCGATGCATCTGGGGGCGGCGCCCTTCTCGATCTACAGCACCTGCTCTGCGGAGCAGATCTCCTACTTGTTCTCAAATGCTGAGAACCGGGCCCTGATCACCGAGCTGCAGTTTCTCGATTCGATCAATGCGGCGGGGCTCGACTCGATCGAGCACGTGATCTGTGTTGATGGCGCACCAGAGGGCACCATGTCGCTCGCCCAGCTCGAATCGCTGCAGGTGTCTGGCTTTGACTTCGACGCGACCTGGAGAGCCGTCACCGGTGATGACGTGATCACCATCTGTTACACGTCTGGAACCACCGGACCACCCAAGGGCGTCGAGCTGACCCACGCCAACGTGGTCGCGGACTGCCACTCCGCCAGGCAGGTGATCCCGGTGGAGCCCGAAGGTCGCGTCATCTCCTACCTGCCGCACGCCCACATGGCCGACCGCTACTCCACGCACTACATATCGATGCTCTACGGCACGCAGGTGACCGCGATCTCAGATGTGCGCGAGGTGGTCGCGGCTCTTGGCGAAGTGCGTCCCACCAGCTTCGGCTCGGTGCCGCGCGTGTGGGAGAAGATGAAGGCGGGGCTCGAGGCGGCGATCACGGCCGAGCAGGATCCCGCCCGCAAACAGGCGGCCCAGTGGGCGATCGATGTGGGGCTCGCACGGGTCCACGCCGAACAGGCGGGTGAGGAACCTTCAGCTGAGCTGATCGCCGAATACGTGACGGCCGACGAGCTCGTGCTGGGTAAATTGCGCGAGCGCCTCGGGCTCGATCAGGCGAACATGCTTTATGCGGGCGCCGCCCCAACGCCGATCGATGTGCTCGAGTTCTTCCACGCGATCGGCCTGCCGATCTGTGAGCTGTGGGGCATGTCGGAGATTACCTGCGTGGGGACGTGCAACCCCCGCGAGCGTCCCGTGATCGGCACCGTTGGGCCGCCTCTGCCGGGTGTCGAGGTGCGCATCGCCGAGGACGGGGAGCTGCTCGTGCGCGGGCAGATGGTGATGCGCGGGTATCGATCCAACCCCGAGCAGACCGCGGAGACGATCGATTCCGAAGGCTGGCTTCACACGGGGGACATCGCCGAGATCGACCCCGAGGGCTATGTGAAGATCGTCGATCGTAAGAAGGAGCTGATCATCAACGCCGCGGGCAAGAACATGTCGCCCGCGAACATCGAGGCCCAGATCAAGGGTGCGAGTCCCCTGATTGGCCAGGCGATCGCCCTCGGCGACCGCCGCCCCTACAACGTAGCCTTGATCGTGCTCGACCCCGATGGCGCCAGCGCATGGGCTGCAGAGCATGGACTCGAGGACGCCTCGCCGGCAGCGCTTTGCAAAGATCCGGACGTCGAGGCGGCGGTAGCGCTTGGGATCGAGGAGGCCAACAGCCACCTCAGTCGCGTAGAGCAGATCAAGCGCTACGCGATCCTCCCCTGCGACTGGCTTCCCGGCGGCGACGAGCTGACGCCCACCATGAAGCTCAAGCGCAAACCCATTTGCGAGAAGTACGCGGCTGAGATCGATGCGATGTACGCACAGAATAGTTCTCGCTGACAGGCGGCCGGACCGACCTCGGCGACAAGCCGACCGTCACGCTCGAGACGCAGCCCGACGCAGATGGGTGAGCAGCTTGCGCCGGTCTGCCTTTGGCTCCGGGGTCGGCACGGAGGACCCTGCCGACCTGACAGCGACGACCAACGATGGACAGCAGATGCGAAAGCACGCCCCTGAAGAGTGCCAATACATCGACCTCGGCCTCGACGTGCAGGCAGCGGCATCCCGCAACTGCTGGGTTCTCGGCGCTCACGAACGATGTAGACTCAATGCGCCCAATGGAATCCCCGATCCTGATCGACGTCTGGACGGTCGACCCGTCGCAGCAGGGTGAGCTAGCCCGAGGGATCTCCGACGGAGTGCGAAACGTAATCGTCGGCCGCCGAGGTTTCGTGTCTGCCCAGCTTTACGAAAGCACCAATGGCGACACGATGATGGTGATGGTGCGCATGCGAACGATCAAGGAGCGCCAAGAACTCACGGATTCGCGTGAGGCTCACAGCCTGATGCGCGAACTTCGAGCGATCGCGCGTTCCCACGTGCGCCTTTTTCAGCTTGTTGAGGACTTTGGCGAGTCGGACGATCCCCACTGATCGGCGGCTCGAGCCGGAGGTCCGGCCCAGTCGCGCTGAACGTTCATGCACGCCGTTGACGCCTGCGTTCGCCGCCAAGCGAGCGTGCAAGGAAGCCGGCCCGACAGTGTCGTTTCGGACGAGCCTCGACAGCACCGGTCGAGCGTCCGGAGACACGTGCTTTCGCCGGGCGAAGCGAAAGTCTCCCGAGCGGACCCGAGACGCGTGCAGCTCGTCCGTTGCAGCAGCCACGGTGCCCGCCGGGAAGCCTCCCGCAATTGTGTGAGGAGCAGTAGCAGCTCGATCTATGTTGCATCTGACTGCTCGAGGTGCGCGGTGCAGTGCGGACAGCGGCGCGCGGCCGCCGGGATCGCACTCGTGCATTCGGAGCATTCCTTGGTGTCGGGGTCCTCCTGTGCGCGGTGGGCCATCAGCTTGTTGACGGGTACCACCACGAAGAAGAACACGGCGGCGGCGATCGATACGAACGCGATGAGGTAGTTGATGAAGTCGCCGTAGGCGAAGGTGCTGTTGTTGATGGTGAAGGTGAGGGCCGAGAAGTCGTGCTTGTCATGGAGCTGTACCCGGCGCTCCGTGGGCGGTCTGTTCGCTGCTGGGTGTGTAGCGGACGATGAGATCCACGGGATGGTTGAGCTTGTGCGCGAGGGCGGATGCCATCGGTTGCGGGGCGGGAGGGGGATCGCTTCCTGTCAGGTCGACGGTTATGCGGAAGCGGTCGGTTTCGCCGACTTCGATTTCCTGGATCTGCGTGCTGTGTCCTGTGAGCCATAGTTTGACCTGATCCTCCAGGGTTGACTGCTCCTTTTCTCGCGCGATCAGATCGGTGCTCGCAAGAGCGAGCGGGTAGGCGACCACAGCCACCGCCAGGAGCGCGGTGGCGAGCCCGAGTCCTATGCGGTTTCCCATGCGATCCGCGCGTGCCCTGGGTGTGAAGCCGGTCACCAGGAAGACCACGGCCGCGGAGAGGGTGATCGTCGTGATGTTGGTGAGCAGCAGCAGCGCGGCGTGCGCCGCCAGCTGACCCTCTCCCCGTTGCAGCAAGATCCCGACCGCGGCGAGGGGTGGCACGAGGGCAACAGCGATCGCGACGCCCGCGATAGCCGAACCGACTTTCGTTCGCACGGTGACATACGCACCCGCCGCGCCCGCGGCGAGGCCGATGCCGAGATCCAGGAGCGTGGGGTTCGTGCGGGAGAGCAGCTCGTTGGGCAGCACGACGAAGCGCTCGGCGGGAAGCACGCTGGAAATGAGCCACGCCACCGCCGCGCCGCCCACGCAGCCCCCGAGGAGGATCAGCGCCGCGACCAGCTGGCGGCGGGGCCACGCCATCACGAGCGACGCCGCGAGCGCGAGGATCGGCGTCATCAGCGGGGCGATGATCATCGCGCCGATCACCACTGCCGTCGAGTCCCCGACCAGCCCGAGCGAGGCGATGATCACCGAGAGGACCATCAGCGTCGCATAGCGGCTGAGGTACGGGACCAGGGCTGGACCCTCGAAGAAGAGCTGGGTGAGCACCGCATCGCGATCTGAGCCGCTGAGCTCGCTCCAGCGCCAGCGCCAGAGACGGCGTGCGTCCGAAGAGCGCTCGCTCCCCTGGCCAAGACCCGGCTGATCGACTCCCATCACTGACCTCCTCTCGGAGTTTTGACTGACCGTCGAGAAGATTCGATGGACCAGAATGATGATCGAGTGCCCGGTCGGACCCGGGGAACGCCCGGAATCGAGCCAAGCTCCTGAGATCACACCGGACATAGGTATCCAGGTAGCTGGCGAGGCGGTGACCCAATCCTCCTCCCTCGGGCACGAGCGGCGGCAGTAACCGTCCCACGGCCTGCGCGGTCATGCGTGGACGGTGTAGAGCCTGCAGCGACGCGGGCGGCGAGCAGCGCGCCGGCGCCGGCAACGAGCGCTGATCCAGCGAACGGTCAGTTTGTCGTACCACGCCACGTCTGCCCGGGCGTTACCGGCAAAGCGGAGGTCTGCTGGGCGCGCGGGTGGCACAGGTCAAGCCCGGTGTGCTGGCGCTCCTTGCGAGCGTGCGCAACACCGGCGAAGCCGTCGCCGGCTCCAGCCGTCTCGTGCTGACCGTGCGCGACCGCAACGGAGCCCTGAGACTGTACAGGCGCCTGCCGAGCGACATCGTGCTCCCGCAAGCCACCCGCGACTTCGCACTGGATCTCACACGCAGGCTGCCCGCCGGCTCCTACGTTCTGCGCGCCCACATGGCGTTCGGCTCCAGCCACCGGCTCGAAGCGTCGGCGCCCGGGCGGCTAACACCCGCGCTTCACGCCAAGCCGACGCGACCCCAATGGGTGCGCTAGCGGGGCCCTTGCTGCAGGCAGTCGACCGGCGGATCGTCGACCCGCAGCTCTTCGTGTAGCAGGTCCATCAGCAGGTTGTCGTGCCAGCGGCCATCCGCGCCACGCTCGTAGCAGCGCATTGCCCCAACGGGGCGGAAGCCGACCGCCGCATATGCGCGAATCGCGTGCACGTTCTCGCACGCCGGGTCGATCGTGAGGCGATGATGTCGACGCTGCCCGAAGAGCCATTCCGCGGCGAGCCCCAGCGCAGCGGGTCCCAGCCGTCGGTCTTGGTACTCCGGTGCCAAAAAGATGTCGAGGCTGGCGTAGCGGTGGTCGGGATCGGTCTCTTCGTTGTAGCCGAGCCACCCTACTAACGCGCCGTCGACCTCGATCGAAAACGCAGCCCCGTCGTTGGCAAGACCCTCCCGCGTGTGCTCGGTATCGTCCAGCGGACCCCACCACTCCCTGACGCCGGGGCGCGCCAGAATGGCCGCGAGCTCGTCAACCTCGCCCTCTCCCAAGGGCCGCAACGTAACGCGTCCAGCACGAAGGGTCGGAGGCACCATGCCAGTGTGCCACTCGCCGGCATCCAGGCGGCTCGGAACTGCATATCGCAGCAGGCGAGCGTCTCGACCGGCGTCCCATTCGCCCCCGCCTTGGACGGGAAGCGTCAAGCAGCGCAGAGCGAGCCAACGAGGCCGGCCGGCGGTCCTCGCCGGACGGAATCGTGCTTGCTCCGCGCAGACCACGGAGCCTGGTCCCAGTCGGTAGTCTGCGCCTGTGCCTGACGCAAGCGTTGAAACTGCAGCCGCGACCCCCGACGAGCGGGACGCTCCTGCCGTCCTCACCGAGCGCCGCGACTCCACGCTCGTCATCACGATCGATCGTCCCGAGGTGCGCAACGCCGTCAACGCGGCGGTCGCCGCCGGCATCGCCGCCGCGCTGGACGAGCTCGATGCCGATGAGTCTCTGTCGGTCGGCATCCTCACCGGCGCCGGGGGATTTTTCTGCGCCGGCATGGACCTCGGCGCGTTCGTCCGCGGCGAGTCTCCCTGGTTCGGCGACCGCGGCTTCGCGGGCATCGCCCAGCGCGCGTCGGTCAAGCCGCTGATCGCGGCGATCGAGGGCTTCGCGCTAGCCGGGGGCATGGAGATCGCGCTCGCCTGCGATCTGATCGTCGCCGCGCGCGGCGCCAAGCTCGGCATCCCCGAGGCCAAGCGCTCGCTCGTCGCCGCCGGCGGCGCCCTGCTGCGCCTGCCCCGGCGCATGCCCTACCACGTCGTCATGGAGCTGGCGCTCACCGGCGACCCCATGCCCGCCGAGCGCTTCTTCGACTTCGGGGTCGTCAACCGCCTCGCCGAGTCTGGGTCGGCCGTCGATGTGGCGCTGGAGCTTGCCACGGCCATCGCGCGCAACGGCCCGCTCGCTGTGGCCGCCTCCAAGCGCATTCTGCAGGAGCAGTTCGACTGGTCCACCGCGGAGATGTTCGAGCGCCAGGGCGCGATCTCCGGGCCTGTGTTTGTCTCTGAGGACGCCAAAGAGGGCGCGGCGGCGTTCAAGGACAAGCGCGACCCCGTCTGGCGTTCGCGCTGAACCGGCGTTCAGGCCAAACCCGCGCGTCTGGCCGCGCGTCTGGCGTGCGCGCTGAACCGACGCCGACGTCAAACCGCACGCCGGTCGGTGCGTCTGGCGGGGGCGTTAGTCAGTAGCCGCGCTTCTTGCGCTTGCGCTGCGCCATGATCTGGCGGAATCGTCTCCACAGCGCCAGCATCAGCGCTGCCCCGGCGTCTTGCGTGGATACTGCGATATCGGCACGCCCGGGTTGATCGCGGTCGTCACGATCCTGCTCTGTTCTGAGATGTGCGCGGCCGGGTATCCCTCGCCCGGGCTCGCGCGCTCGGGCCGGCCGATGTAGCCGAAGCCCATCTCGTCGGGCATGATCTGCATCAGCCTGGGGAACATGTATGCGCGGGCGCCCATGTTGCGCGGCTCCTCCTGCACCCACACGACCTCTTTCAGGTTCGGATAGCGTCCCATCAGCTCGAGGACCTGCCCCTCCGGGAACGGATACAGCAGCTCCACGCGTCCCACCGCCAGCCCGTCGTGGTTGGGCCGGTCGGGATGCCCGACGAGGTCGTAGTAGATCTTGCCCGTGCACAGCACCAGCCTCCTGACCTGCGCGTCCTTGACCCCAGGCTCTGCGAGCACCGGCTGAAAGTGGGTGGTCTCGGCCATGTCGGCGATCGAGCTGGTCGCCTGCGCCAGGCGCAGCAGCGACTTGGGCGTCATCACGATCAGCGGGCGCTGCTTGGCGATGCGCGCCTGCCGGCGCAGCAGGTGAAAGTATTGGGCCGGCGTCGTCGGGCTCGCGACGCGGATGTTCCCCTCGGCAGCCAGCGCCAGGAACCGCTCCAACCGCGCTGAGGAATGCTCCGGTCCGGAGCCCTCGTACCCGTGGGGCAGCAACAGCGTCAGCCGCGAGGTCTGCCCCCACTTGGCCAGCGCCGAGACGATGAACTGGTCGACGATCACCTGTGCGGAGTTCACGAAATCGCCGAACTGCGCCTCCCACAGCACGAGCGTCTCCGGGGCCTCCTGGCTGTAGCCATACTCGAACCCCAGACATGCCAGCTCCGACAGCGGGCTGTTGTGCAGCTCCAGCGGCGCCAGCGCCTCGGGCAGGTTCTGGATCGGGCACACCGTCTGCCCGGTCTTCGCGTCGTGCAGCACCATGTGGCGCTGGCTGAACGTCCCCCGCTCGGTGTCCTGTCCGGTCAGCCTGATCGGCGTTCCCTCCGTCAGCAGCGACGCGAACGCCAGCGCCTCGGCGTGCGCCCAGTCGACCGCGGGATGAGCCGGCTGTGAGCCCTCCTGGGCCGCGCCGGCGTCGTCCTGGCGCTCGCCGGGGCCTGCCGGGATCTGGTCGTTCAGCGCTTCGCGCCTGCGCTGCAGCTGTTTGACGAGCTTCGGGTGCACCGTGAACCCGTCCGGCACCCTCAGCATCTCCTCGCCCAGCCGGCGCAGTCGATCGGCCGCCACCGCCGTGGTCACGTCAGGGCTCGGCGAGCGGTCCAGCTGGTACTCGCCCGTGCTCTGCTCGCCGCCGCGCTCGGCCACCGCCTGGATCTTGGCCTTCAGCCGCTGGTGCAGGATCGTCAGGTTGTCCCACACGCTCTGACCGAGCTTGTCGACCTCCTCCTTGCTCACCACCCCGTCGGCTGTCAGTCGCTCCGCCCACAGCTCGGACACCCGCTTCTTGCTCTTGATCTTCGCGTACATCTCCGGCTGTGTGTACGCGGGCTCGTCGGACTCGTTGTGTCCGAATCGCCGGTAGCCGATCAGGTCGATCAGCACGTCGTGCCCGAACTGGAGGCGGAACGCAAACGCCAGCCTGACCGCGCTCTGACACGCCGGCACGTCGTCGGCGTTGACGTGGATGATCGGCACGTCGAATCCCTTCGCCAGGTCCGAGGCCCACTGCGTAGAGCGAGCGTCGTCGGGATCGGTCGTGAACCCAACCTGGTTGTTCATGATCAGGTGCACCGTCCCCCCGACCTTGTAACCGTCGAGTGCCTGCAGGTTGAGCGTCTCGGCGACCACGCCCTGGGCCGGGAACGAGGCGTCGCCGTGGATCGCGATCGGCACCGCCGCATTTGTGTCCTGATGGGCGTGCGGGCCGTGCCTGGTCGTCTGCGCCGCGCGCGTGGCCCCCTCGACCACCGCCGAGACGTACTCGAGATGGCTCGGGTTGGACTCCAGGTTGACCTCGATCGTGCTCCCGTCCGGCAGCTCGTAGTCGCCCTGCGTGCCATGGTGGTACTTGACGTCGCCCGTCCCGCCCTGCGGAATCGTCGTCACGGCCTCCAACGTCGAGGCGCCCTCGAACTCGGCGAAGATCGTGTCGTAGGAGCGGCCCAGGTTGTGCGCGAGCACGTTCAGCCGTCCGCGGTGGGCCATGCCGATCACCACCTCTTTGCCGCCGTGCGCCGCCGAGAGCTGGATCAGCTCGTCGAGCATCGGTACGGTCATATCCAGACCCTCGATCGAGAACTGGTGCTGACCCAGGTACGCCTTGTGCATGAACCGCTCCAGCGCGTCCACCTCGATCAGTCGCTTGAGCAGCGTCTGCTGCTCCTCGTCTGACAGCGCCCGGCGGAACTCGCCCGACTCGATCCGCTCGCGCAGCCACACCCGCTGGCGGTGGGAGGAGATGTGCTCGATCTCATACGCGATCGTCCCGCAGTAGGTCTCGCGCAGGTGCTCCAGCGCGTCCGCGAGCGTCGCCCCCGGCACGTACATGTGCAATATCTTCGCCGGTATCTGCGCCATGATCGCCGGCGTCAGCCCGACCGACTCGGGGTCCAGCCCCGGTTCGCCTTCGGGCTCTGAGCCGAGCGGGTCCAGCCTGGCCGCGAGGTGGCCGTGGCTGCGAAACCGCGTCACGAGCGTACTGGCCGCCTGGACCGCTTCCAGCAACTCTTCGCTCGGCGGCGGCGTTCCCGCCTGTGTTCCCGGCGCCGTGGTCACCGCCGTCTCGGTTGCGGCGGCGGCGGCGGCGGGCGCGGCGGGCGCCGGTATGGGTATGGTCGGCGAGGGTCCCAATCCAACACCCAGCGCCGCGAACGCGTCCTCGTAGAAGGCATGCTCGCCCTGCAGATACTCCTCGATTCTGGCCAGGTACCGTCCCGACTCCGCCCCCTGGATGATCCGGTGGTCATAGGTCGAGGTCATCGTCATGACCTTCTCCGCGCCGATCGTCTCGCCGATGCCCGCCATGCCCGGCGGATAGGAGATCGAGCCGGTCGCAACGATCGTGCCCTGACCGACCATCAGCCTCGGCACCGAGGCGACCGTGCCGATGCCCCCGGGATTGGTGAGCGTGATGTTCGCCCCCTGCAGGTCGTCCGCGGTGAGCGTGTTCGTGCGCGCCTTCTCCACGAGCGCGTCATAGGCCGCCACGAACTCGTCGAACCTCATCCTGCCCGCGTCTGCGATCACCGGCACCATCAGCGTCCTTGTGCCGTCCTTCTTCTCGACGTCCACCGCCAGCCCGAGGTTCACCTGCCCGTCGTCGATCCGGTTCGGCCGGCCGTCGATCTCGGCGTAATGGGTGGCCATCACCGGCATGCTCTCCTGCGCGGCGCGGGCTATTGCCCACGCGATCAGGTGGGTGAAAGAGACCCGCTTGCCCGCCGCCTTCAGCTCGCGCCTGCGCGCGTCCAGCATCGTCACGGTCAGCGTTCTGAAGCTCGTCGCCGTCGGGATCTCGCGCGACTGCTCCATGTACCTCGCCAGCGCCGCCCCGCCGCCTTTCAGCTGCTGGGCGCCCGCGGGCTTCTCGCCGAGTGCGCTCGTCGTGCCGTTGCCCGAAGCCGCGCTCTGAGCCGCCGCGTCGAGCACATCGGACTTGACTATCCGCCCGCCCGGTCCGCTGCCCGAGACGCCGGCGAGGTCCACTCCCTCCGCGGCCGCCGCCCGTGCCGCCACCGGAGACACCCTCGCCTCGTCGGGGACGCCCAGCTCGTCGCCCGCCGGCTTGACGGCCGTGTCTGCATCCGCGGGCGCCGCCCGCGGCGCTGACGCGGTCGGCGGCGCGCCTTCAGTGTCAGCGCCGTTGCCGGGGGACTCCTGCCCGGCGCTCCGAGCGCCAGCCCCGTTGCTCGGGGGCTGTCCGACGGAGGGCGGAACCGCCCCGTCGCCATCGCTACCGCCATCGCCCACCTCGATGCGCGCGATCACCTGCCCCACCGTGACCGTATCGCCCTCCTGTACGAGGATCTCGCTCACCGTCCCGCTCGCCGGCGAGGGCAGCTCCACATCCACCTTGTCGGTCGAGATCTCGACGATCGTGTCATTGACCTTGATCGGATCGCCGACCTGCGCGTGCCATTCGAGGATCGTCCCCTCGGTAACCGACTCGCCCGCGGCTGGGGTCACGACGTCTATCGTCTGCTGAGCCGTGGTGCCCGTCGCCATGTCTATTTCACTCTAGCGCGGCTCGCCTTCGAACCTCGCTGGCGGTGCATGAGTGTTTTCACACGGCCTTCACGGCGTCCGCTTCGGCTTCCCCGCTTGGCGTTTGCCGCTGCTCGCGCACGAACTCATAGCTGCCGAAAAACGGCCCGATCCCGCCGAGCACCGCGACCGCCACGGCCAGTCGCAGCGACACCACGCGCAGCCGCGCGCACACGATGCAAGTCAACGACATGCCGATCCACAACAGCCCATGCGACATCCCGAGCACAAACGTCAGCGGTTCGGGCTTGCTCACCACGAACGCGCACACCAGCAGCGCCGTATAGATGCACGAGTGGCTGAACGACACCCACTTCAGGCGCCCGAGCGTGATCGGCCCCACGCTGGCTCTCATTGGTCGGGTCGGACGGGAGGACACGTTGACGGTGTCGCCATGTGCGATGACAGATTGCGCCTCGGCGGGATCTGCGTCGGTACGGGCAGATGCCTGCAGGCCGGGACCGGAAGACACATCGGCGCCCGCCGTGCCCGCGGCGCCCGCTACGCCCGCCGCGTCCGCGATGGGCCCCTGCGGGCTCACTCGGTAGACAGCCAGCGCGCCATCAGGCGCAGCGGCGGCTCGGCCTCCGCCGGCCAGTCGTCGATCTCGCGCGGCCACCAGGCGAACTCGTCGTGCTCGTGGTCGGGCTTCACCTCGGCGTCGGCGCCCTCCGCGAGCCATGCCTGCCCGACGAACATCACCAGCCGGTGGGGCAGCTGCACGAGCGCCTCTGCGCGCACGCGCTCGGGCGTGATCGACCACTCCTCGCCCAGCTCGCGCACGAGCGTGTCGGCCGGATTCTCGTCGAGGTCGACCGCGCCGCCCGCGCCCAGCGCCCAGCGTCCGGCCCACGAGGCGACCCATCCCGCGCGCCGACCGGCCAGCCAGCGGCCGTCGGCCGAGCGCGTGACGCACAGCGCCGCGACGCTCTGCGAGGCGTCGCCGGGGATCAGCCTCAGTGCCCAGCGCTGCGGCTGCAGCTCCATTGCGATCCCGTCATGTGGGTCCTGGGTGTAGTCGATCAGCCGCGCCGCCACGCCGTCGTGACTCGGCGATCCCCGCTCGCGCAGCGCGCCGATCGCCGCGTCGGCCGCTGCCGAGTCCTCGCTGGAAGGCTCGTAATGCTCCGCCCGCCAGCTGGCTCTGACGCGCTCCAGCGGCCACGGCCCGCGCGCGAGTATCTGCGGCTGCTCAGCCGCCGCCGTCTGTGGCCGCTGCGGCTGCGGTTGGGAGGTGGGTTGCGATTGCGCCGCCATTTCGACTACAGGCTAGTGACCGTAGACTCGGCTCGGTGAACATCCGTCGACGCAAGCACTGGGGCTGGGGTTTCGAGGACGAGCAGCCGACCCTCGCCGAGGTGCGCAAGACCGCCGCGGGGCTTGCCGCCCACCTGAGCCCCGTGCTCGGCGATGTCGCCCTCGGCGAGGTGCAATCGCCGGTCGGACTCGACGCGCTCGAGCTGGCCCCGCCGCGCGTCGCGCCGCCGGCGGGGCTGGCGGACATCTGCGCGAGCGATGCCCACGCGCGCGCGACGCACGCTCTCGGCAAGTCATACACCGATGTCGTGAACGGCTTCCGCGGGCGGTTCGCCCACCCGCCGGACTTCGTCGCGCGCCCGCGCTCGGAGACGGATGTCGAGCGCCTGCTGGAGTGGTGCGCGGCCGAGCGCGTCGCCGCGATCCCCTACGGAGGGGGCACCTCGGTCGTCGGTGGCGTGACCCCCGACATCGACCGCTCCACGGCCGGTGCGGCCGCTCATCGCGGCGCGGCTTCCTCCGGCGGCGATGCTTCCACTGGCGGCGAGGCTTCCTCCGGCGGCGATGCTTCCACTGGCGGCGAGGCTTCCTACAACGGCGCTGTCTCGATCGACCTGGGCGCGCTGGATCGCGTGCTCGAAGTCGACCCCGTCTCGCGCGCGGCCCTCATCCAGGCAGGCGCCTGCGGGCCCGTCCTCGAGGCCCAGCTCGCCGAGCACGACCTCACGCTGCGCCACTTCCCGCAGTCGTTCGAGCTTGCCACCCTCGGCGGCTGGATCGCCACGCGCGCGGCCGGCCACTTCGCGACCGTGCTGACCCACATCGAGGACTTCGTCGAGTCCACCCGCGCGATCACGCCCGCCGGTGTGTGGGAGTCCCGGCGGCTGCCCGGCTCGGGCGCCGGCGTCAGCCCCGACCGGATGCTCGCCGGCTCGGAGGGCGTCCTCGGCGTGATCACCCAGGCGTGGGTCCGCGTCCAGCCGCGGCCGTCGCACCGTGCCTCGGCGGGCGTGCGCTTCGAGCGCTTTTTCGACGGCGTCGAGTGCGTGCGCGCGCTCAGCCAATCGGGCCTTGACCCGGCCAACTGCCGCCTGATCGACGCGCACGAGGCGCGTATGACGCTGGCCGGCGACGGCTCCGCTGCGCTGCTCGTACTCGGCTTCGAGTCCGCCGACCACCCGGTCGGGGAGGCGATGGCCCGGGCGCTTGCGATCTGCGCCGCTCACGGTGGCGCCGTGCCCGAGAGCCGAGCTCGTCCCGGCGATGGTACCGCGCGCGCCGGGGCCGGGTCCAGGGCCGGCGGTTCCGCGGGATCGCACGCCGACGCGGTCGGCGCCTGGCGCAGCGCGTTCCTCGGCGCGCCGTACCTGCGTGACGTGTTCGTCGCGATGGGCGTGCTGTCGGAGACGTTCGAGACCGCAATCACCTGGGAGCGGTTCCCCGCGCTGCACGAGCGCGTCACCGCTGCCGCGCGCGAGGCGATCGACTCGGCCGCCGCACCCCAGGCCCGCGGCGCCGGCCTGGTCAGCTGCCGCTTCACCCACGTCTATCCGGACGGCCCCGCGCCCTACTTCACCGTGATGGCGCCGGCTCGCCGGGGCGAGGAGGCAGAGCAGTGGACGGCGATCAAGCGCGCCGCCTCCGATGCGGTGCTCGCGTGCGGGGGCACGATCACCCATCACCACGCCGTCGGGCGCGATCACTGGCCCTGGTATGACCGTCAGCGCCCGCAGCCGTTCGCACAGGCGCTGCGCGGGGCCAAGGCGGCGGTCGATCCGTGCGGGATAATGAACCCGGGCGTGCTGATCGATCCGCTGACATGACCCCGCCGTCCGTACACGACCCCGATGGGCCGGCCGGCGACGGGCGCGCGGGTATGACCATCGCCGTGCTCGGCCCCGGCGGCGTGGGCGGGCTGGTGGCGGGCGTGCTCGCGCGCGCCGGCACCTACGTGGTCGTGGTGGCGCAACAGTCCACCGTGCAGACGATCGCCGAGCGGGGGTTGTCGGTGCGCAGCGTCATGTTTGGCGACACCCGCGCGCGCGTGCGGGCGTGCGCGGTCCTTCGAGAAAAAGTCGACGTCCTGATCGTCGCCACCAAGGCCACCGGGCTCGACGCCGCGCTGCAGCGCATCGAGGTCGAGCCCGGCCTCGTGCTGCCGCTGCTCAACGGCCTTGACCACCTGACGGTGCTGCGCGAGCGCTTCGATCCGGACACGGTGCTCGCGGGCACGATCCGCGTCGAGTCAGACCGTCCCGAGCCGGGCGTCATCGTCCACACGAGCCGGTTCGTGCTGATCGACATGGCCACGCACAGTCAGTCCGCGCTCGCGGACATGCAGGCTCTGGCCCGGACGCTCGAACACGCCGGCGTCCCGGTCAGGGTGACCCTGCCCGTGTCCGAGCGCTCCGAGGCGCAGGTGATGTGGTCCAAGCTCGTGCGCCTGAACGCGCTCGCCTGCACGACCAGCGCCTACGACAAGCTCCTGGGCGAGATCCGCTCCACGCCGCAGCTGCGCGCCGACCTGGTGGCGAGCATCGAGGAGGCCTGCGCCGTCGGACAGGCCGAGGGCGCCGACGACGTCGATCCGAAGGTCGCGCTCGGCGAGCTGGAGCTCGCGCACGACACGCTCGGCAGCTCGATGGCGCGCGACATCGCCGCCGGCCGCCCGCCCGAGCTGGATGCCATCCCGGGCGCGATCCTGCGCGCGGGCGCGCGCCACGGCCTGCGCTGTCCGACGATCGAACGGCTCGTCGTCATGATCGCCGCGCGCGCCGGTGTCGAGGTGGAGCCGGCACTCACAGACGGAGATTGATCACGCCTGACACCGGGGATGAGCTCGGTGATGAAAACGCTTTGAATTGGCACACGCGCTGGGCCGCGGTCGCTGAGACTGTGCTTGCCGCCCGCGTGGGCTCGGCACTCTCAACCCGCGCATATCTCAGCTGTGCTGTGTGGCGATCGCCTCGACGAACTCGATCTCGGACTCGGACTCGCGCGCGCCCTCGTCGTGCTGCCCGTCGCACAGAACCCTGAAGTTTCCCGAGGTCTTGCCGTCGGCATGGATCGTGATGCCCGGCAGCACCTGCTCGCCCTCCTCGAACCCGAGCCGCTCCATGTCGAAATGCGCCAGCCCGATGCCGTACGCGGTGTGCGTCGGGTTCTCGCGATCGTGTGCGGCCACGGCCTGCGCAAACCGCTCGAGGTTCTTGGCGATCTTGCCGGGGTCTGCCATCGCTCGCGTTCAGGGTACATTGAAAAGGATGGCCGCCGATCAGGTGATCAGGACCGCAGAGCTGACCAAGGTCTATGCCGGCACCGACTTCGCCGCCGTCGACAAGCTCGACCTGAGCGTTCATGCCGGGGAAATATTTGGCCTGCTCGGGCCCAACGGCGCCGGCAAGACGACGACCGCGGGGATGCTCACCACGCGGGTCGTCCCCACCTCGGGGTCCGCCCACATCGGCGCGATCGACGTGATCGCCGAGCCTGCTCTGACCAAGCAGCTGATCGGGATCGTCTCCCAGACGAACACCCTCGACCGGCAGCTGACCGTGTGGGAGAACCTCTACTTCCACGGGCGCCTGTTCGGCATCTCCGCAGCGGAGTCGCGGCGCATCTCCGATCAGCTGCTCGAGCAGTTTCAGCTCGCCAAGTGGGCCGGCGCGTCTGTGTATGCGCTGTCCGGCGGGATGGCCCAGCGGCTGATGGTGGCGCGCGCGATCTTTCACCGCCCGGCCGTGCTGTTCCTCGACGAGCCGACCGCGGGCCTGGATCCGCAGGGCCGCCTGGCGCTGTGGGAGCTCCTCGGCGAGCTCAACCGCGAGGGCCAGACGATCCTGCTCACCACCCACTACATGGAGGAGGCCGACCAGCTCTGCGATCGGGTCGCGATCATGGATCACGGCAAGATCCTGGCGCTGGACACACCCGCTGCGCTCAAGCGCTCGGTTGGCGCCGACACGATCGTCGTGGTCAAGGCCTCTGGAGACAAGCGGGCTCTGGCCGAGCTGCTGGATCGCGAGATCGTCGAGGTCACGCGCACGCGGGTGATCGACGGTGGCGCCGACGGCGGCGTGGAGCTGCACGTCAAGGGCGCCGAGCGCCTGGTCCCCCGCGTGGTCACCGCCGCCGAGCACGGCGGGTTTGACGTGGTCGACCTGTCCGTGTCCGAGCCGAGCCTCGAGACCGTGTTCATCAATTTGACCGGCACGGAGCTGCGCGACTGATGGCCTCCGCCACGACGAGCACCCCTGACGCGGCGCCGAGCCCTTCGCGCTCGCGTTTCGCGATCGAGCCCACCCGTTCGGCCATGACCGCCAGCCGGACGGCCCTACGCGCGCTGATCCTGCGCGACCTGGTCGTGCTGCGCAAGCACTTCGGCGAGTTCGTCATCCGCACGATCGTCCAGCCGTTTTTGCTCGTGTTCGTGTTCCTGTATGTCTTTCCGTCGATCGGCCAAGGCGTCGGCGCCGGCGGCGGCAAGCTCGCCGAGTCGCATTTCGCGACCGTGCTCGTCCCCGGCGTGGTGGCGATCTCGATCATGTTCCAAGGCATCCAGGCCGTGGCGCTACAACTCTCGACCGAGTTCGGCTACACCCGCGAGATCGAGGATCGCGTGCAGGCGCCTTGCCCGATCTGGCTGGTGGCCGTCTCGAAGGTTCTCTCGGGCGCCGTTCAGGGTCTGCTGGCCGCGCTGATCGTGTTTCCGATCGCCGCCGTCATCCACGCTCCCGGCGTGCACGCGCACCTGTCCGTGCACTGGCCGATCGTGATCACCGTGATCCCGCTCGCGTGCGTGATGATGAGCGCGCTCGGGCTGCTGCTGGGCACGTCGTTCGAGCCCCGCAACATCGGGCTGATGTTCGGCTTCGTCGTCCTCCCGATCACGTTCCTCGGCGGCACCTATTACCAGTGGACGCGCCTTGCCCCCGTTCAGGTCTGGGGCATCCACTGGCTGCAGATCATCGTCCTCATCAACCCGTTGATCTACGTCGCCGAGGGCATGCGCGCGGGCCTGACCGAAATCTCTCACATGTCCCTCTACGCGGTCTATCCTGCGCTGGTCGCGTTCTGCGTGATCTTCCTGGCGATCGGGCTACGCAACTTCCGCCGGCGCGTGCTGGCGTGATGAGGTCGGCGCCGAGGGCGATAGTCCGACGGGACGGCTACTGCTCGATCAGCTCGATCCGATACCCATCGGGGTCTGTCACAAAGCAAAGCCTCGAGCCGCCCTCGCGCACCGAGTAGGGCGGCTTCTCGGGCTCGATGTCCTGCTCGGCCAGCCTGGCGAGCGTGGCGTCGAGATCGTCGGCGGTGATCGCGATGTGGCCGTAGCCGGTGCCGATCTCGTATGAGTCCACGCCGAAGTTGCAGGTCAGCTCCAACCGCGGCATGTCGCCGTCGCCGGGCTGGTTCATGAACACGTTGATTGCCTCGTCTTTGATCGGAATCCGCCCGATCTCCTCGAACCCCAACGCGTTGTAGAAGGCCACCGAGCTGTCGATGTCGGTGATCCGGTAGCAGGTATGGATGAGCGCCATGCGCGGGAGTCTAGACTCACGGCGTGCTGCGGACTCTGATCGTCGGTCACGGCGGGCGCGAGAGCGCGCTGGCGCTGCGCATGTCCGAGCACAGCGAGCTGCACGCGTTCATCGGTCACGAGAACCCTTCGATCGTCCGTCACGCGGCGGCCTCCGGCGGCGGGCATGTCCTCGGCGACGTGTGCGACCCTCGCGCGGTCGCGTCGTTCGCGCGCGATCGCGAGATCGATCTCGCGATGGTCAGCGCCGACGAGCCCCTGCAGGCCGGGGTCGTCGACGCGCTGCTGGCTCAGGGCACGCGCACCGTCGGTCCGACCAGCGCGGGTGCGGAGATCGAGTGGAACAAGGCCTACGCCCGCTCGCTGCTGGCCGAGGTGGCGCCCGAGTCCGCGCCGTCGCTGAAGGTGGTGCGCGAGCCGCGCGAGGTGAACGAGGCGATCGCCTCGTTCGGCTCCACGCCCGTCGCGGTCAAGCCCTCCGGTCTGACTGGGGGCAAGGGCGTGAAGGTGATGGGGCCGCACTTGGCCGATCACGCGCAGGCGCGGGACTACGCGCTGAGCCTGCTCGCGCGCTGCGGCGCCGGAGAGTCGGTGCTGATCGAGGAGAAGATCGTCGGCGCCGAGTTCACGATCCAGGCGATCAGCGATGGCAGGACCGTCGTGTTTCCCCCGGCCACATACGACTATCCCTACCGGTTCGACGGCGATCACGGGCCGGGCACCGGCGGCATGGGCTCGCTGTCGATGCCCGCGCCGACGCTGCCGTTCATGAGCCCCGCCCACTACGAGCAAGCGTGCGCGATCGTTCAGCGAGTCATCGAGCGCCTGGCCGAGCAGGGGCGGCACTTCACCGGGGTGATGAACAGCGGCTTCTTTGCCACAGCGGACGGCGTCAAGGTGATCGAGTTCAACGCCCGCTTCGGCGACCCCGAGTGCATGAACATCATGAGCCTGCTCGACGGCAGCTGGCCGCACGCGATGGACCAGATCGCGGCCGGCGCGCTGAGCAGCGCGGACGTGCCGCTGCGCGAGGAGGCCTCGCTCGTGCTGTATCTCGTCTCGCCCGACTACGCGTTGCGAGCAGGGCCGACGTACGAGTTCGCGCTCGACCGCGAGCGGATCGAACACGACGGCTGCCATGTCTTCTTCTCCTCCGCCGTACAGGCCGGCGAGGGCCTCTATCGCACCCTGGGGACCTCGCGGGCGGTTGCTCTGTGCACGACCGCGCCGACGCTCGAGCAGGCGCGCACGCGTGTCGTCAGATGCGCTGACTCGGTGGGAGTGCTGCAGTGGCGGCGCGACGTCGGCGACGAGCGTTATCTGGACGGGCTCGCCAAGCTCCTGGGGCCACAGATCTCCTCCCACAGCGAGCCGCTGCTGCCCAACCTGATTTGAGTGTTCGTGCAAGGATGGCGCGATGCTCATCGAGCGCGCGTCCCATCCGCAGTTCGTGTCGAACACCTATCTCGTCGCCGACGGCGACGGGGGACCCGGTCTGTTCATCGACGCGGGGGGGCCGGTCAAGCCGCTGATCGCGGCGGCCGAGCGCATCGAGATCACGCCGACGCACATCCTGCTGACGCACCATCACTACGACCACGTCTGCGAGGTGAACACGCTGCGCGAGCGCTGGCCGAAGCTCGAGGTGCTGATCCATCCGCTGGAGCGAGAGGGGCTGGGGGAGGTGCGGGCGGACGTGGTGGAGGCCGGCGAGATGCTGCGCTTCGGCACGCTGGAGGTGCGCCCGCTGCACACGCCCGGGCACACCGCCGGGATGCTGTCGTTTCTCGTCAGCGAGCCGAGCGCAGCGGTATCCGTCAGACGAGCATCGGTCAGCGCCGCGCCGGGGGGATTCACTGGGGGAGAGGCGGTCGTGTTCACCGGCGACACGCTGTTCGCGGGCTCGGTCGGCGGGGTTCACGCGCCCGGACACACCACCTACACCGACCTGCGTGACTCGATCATGGGCACGCTGATGGAGCTGCCGTCAGAGACCGTCGTTCATCCGGGCCACGCCGGCGCCACGAGCGTTGGGCGCGAGTGGGAGCACAATCCGTTCATCCGGGTCTGGCGCGGCCTCGACCCGGAGTGGGCGGAGCCCTGCACGGCACTCGGCGAGCCCGCGACGCTGGTGCTGTCGTGCAAGGACTACGACGGCGGCACCAAGGCATGGGTGCGCTGGCCCGGCGGGATGGACGACATCGTGCCTGGGTCCCAGGTCCAGCGCGTCTGATCCCCGCGCATCCGGCGATCCCCGCGGGACGCGCCGCGCCGCGAGCTGGGACCGTGCGCGGACAGGTCCCGTGCCTGCGTACCGGGATGCCGCGCCCGCGCGTGCGGCGAGACCGGAGAGCGCGAGTCGCGCAGGGCCTAGGATGCTTAGGCGTATGGCCCCTGCGCGCGAGAGCAACGACAAAATCCCGACCTCGCGCGTGCGCCGCACGGCGACCGTCGGCAAGCTCGCCGCGAGCGAGGCGGTCAAGCAGTTCGGCACGCGCGCCGCCAACGTCACGCGCGGCGAGGAGGCCTCCGAACGGGCGCTGGCCAAGCGCCAGCTGCAGACCGCCAAGCAGATCGTCGCGGCGCTGGGGACGATGAAGGGCGCGGCGATGAAGCTCGGCCAGGTGATGTCGTTCCTGGACGTCGGTCTGGTGGGAGAGGAGTACCGCGAGGAGTTCCAGCGCGAGCTGGCCAAGCTCAGAGACGCCGCGCCGACGGTGTCGTTCAAGCAGATGCGGCGCGTGATCGAGGACGACCTGCAAGAACCGGTCTCCGAGGTGTTCGCGTCCTTCCAGGAGAAGCCGATCGCGGCGGCCTCGATCGGCCAGGTCTACCGGGCAACGCTGCACGACGGGCGCGAGGTCGCGGTCAAGGTCCAGTACCCGGGCGTCGCCGCGGCCGTGCGCGCGGACATGCAGAACCTGGACATGATCATGCGCCTGCTCAAGCGGATGACGCCGGGGATGGACGCCAAGGCGATCGCCGCGGAGATCCGCGAGCGGATCGGCGAGGAGCTCGACTACGAGCTGGAGGCGCAGAACCAGAGCGCGCTCGCGCGCATCTTCCGCGGCCATCCCTTCATCGCCGTGCCCGAGGTGCTCACGAGCCTCTCGCGCGAGCGGGTGCTGGTGACCGAGTTTGTGCAGGGCGCCGGGTTCGAGGAGCTCAAGGCACGCCCCCAGGCAGAGCGCGACCGCATCGGGGAGATCGTGTTCCGTTTTTTCCTCGGCTGCCTGTACCGGCACCGGCAGTTCTCCGGCGACCCGCACCCGGGCAACTTCCTGCTGCTGGCGGACGGGCGCGTCGCGTTCCTGGACTTCGGCCTGTTCAAGCGCATGGCCCGCGAGCCGGTCGAGCTGGAGCTCGCCTGCCAGCGGGCGGTGTCCGAGGGCGACGCCGGCGAGCTGCACCGGCTGCTCGCGCAGTCGGGGTTCCTGCCCGAACCGGACCGAGTCGATCCCGAGCACCTGCTGGCGTTCATCGAGTCGGCGATCTGGTGGTACACGACCGCCGACGAACCCGTCCAGCTGATGCCGGAGATCGCCACGCAGGTGATGATCGAGAGCTCGGACCCGCGCTCTAGCTACTTCGCCGAGATGCGCCACCAGGACATGCGCCCCGAGCACCTGTTCGGCCGGCGCATGGAGCTGCTCACGCTTGCGGTCCTCTCACAGCTGCGCGCCCGCGCGAACTGGCACCGGATCGCGCGCGAGTGGATGTACGGCGAGGAGCCCGTGACCGAGCTCGGTCGTCAAGAGGCCGAGTTCTACGCGCGCGCGGGGGTCGGGCCCTGATGGTCGGGGTCGGAGCCTGACCTGACAGCGACCCCCGCACGCGCGCGTCTGCCTAGCTCGCGGTCAGCGCCTTCTGCTTGATCTGATCGAACTCGGTCTGGGAGATCGTGCCGGCGTCCAGCAGCTGCTTGGCCTTGGCGATCTGCTCGGCCGGGTCCGTCTTGCCGGCGACCGACTGCACGTACTGGTCCATCTGAGACTGAGCGTCATGCTGCGCTTTGATCGCCCGTTCGGTCATGCCCTTGTGCTCGGCGATCAGGTACACGAACACGCCGAAGTACGGCAGCACGATGATGACGATGATCCACAGCACCTTCGCGAACCCCGAGGTGTCATGGCGGCGAAATATGTCGGCCAGCACCGTGATCAGGATCCAGATCCAGATCACGAACGCGAAGAAGATGAGCATCGTCCAGAAGACTTCAAGGAACGGATAGCTGGTTGCGAGGATCATGGTCGTCCTATCATTTGAAATTCTCACTCCGCCGCGCACGCCGGTGAAGGGGCGGCAGAGCCCAGTGCGAGTTAGAGCATATTGCTACATGCTCGCCGGCGCGGTGACGGGCGCGCCGGTCATGCTCGGCAGCGCAGCGACGGGCGTGCCAACGATGCTCACCGGCGCAGTGACGGACGCGCCAGCCAGCCAGCCAGCCGTCGCTGATGCAAGGGCACGCAGGCGGTCCGTGCCAGGTCTTGTGCCGCGTACCACGGGCGCGCGGGTCGCGCGCCCCCTCGCCCAGACTCACACGGTCTGGATCTGCACCAGGCTCGTAGTTCCCGGCCGCCCGGACGGCAGTCCTGCGGTGATGCCCACGCGCTGACCCGGCTCACACCAGCCGAGCTCGACTACGCGCCGAGCGGCGTCGGCGATCAACGCCTCGGTCGTCTCGTGCCGGCGCATCGAGGCGGCCTGCACGCCCCACATCAGCCCGCAGCGGCGGACGGTCTCTTTGCCGGGCGAGAGCGCGTAGATCGGCGCGGTCGGGCGGTGGGCGGACACGAGCCGCGCCGAGCGCCCGGACAGTGTCGGGATCACGAGCGCGTCCAGGCGCAGCTCGCGGGCGGCCACGCACAGGTTGTGGGCGATCGTGTACGCAGGGTCTGTGTCCATCCGGCGCACGCGCGAGACGTTCCATTCCTCGTATGGCGCGATTGCCTCGGCCTGCTCGGCGACGGAGGCCATCATTGCGATCGCCTCCACCGGATAGGCTCCGATGGCGGTCTCCTGGGAGAGCATCAGCGCATCGGTGCCGTCGAGGATCGCGTTGGCCACGTCTGCGACCTCCGCGCGGGTCGGGCGCGAGGAGGTGACCATCGAGTCGAGCATCTGCGTAGCGGTGATCGACGGGCGGGCCAGATGCCCCGCCAGGCGCAGCAGCTGCTTCTGCACGATCGGCACGCGCTCGATCGCCAGCTCGATTCCGAGGTCGCCGCGGGCGACCATCACGCAGTCGGCCGCGCGGAGGATCTCCTCGGCGCGCTCCACCGCCTGGGGCTTCTCCATCTTGGCGATCAGCGGCAGCCGCGTGTGGCCACGCACGAGCTCGACGTCCTCGGGACGCTGCACGAACGACAGCGCGACCATGTCCACGCCGATCGACTCGCCGTGGCGCAGCAACTCCAGGTCATGCTCGGGCACCGACGGCAGCGACTGCACCGGGCCCGGGATGTTCAGCCCCTGGCGCGAGGCCACCGGGCCGCCGACCTCGATCTCCGCCTCGACTTCGTGTGTCGCCGGGCGGACCTCCACGACGCGCAGCCGCACCGATCCGTCGGCGAGATACAGCACCTCTCCCGGCGTCGTCGAGTCGGCCAGGCCATCCCAGCTGATGCTCATGTGCTGGGCGTCGCCGAGCTCGTCGGTCTCGCCGCCTGTGATCGTCAGCCGCTCGCCGGCCGTCAGCTCGACGACGTCCTCGCGCAGCGGCCCGATCCGCAGCTTCGGCCCGGGCAGGTCCTGCAGGATCGCCACCGGCCGTCCCACACGCCCGGCGGCGTCGCGTACGCGCCTGACTGTCTCGGCATGCTCGTCCAGCGTCCCGTGCGAGTAGTTCAGCCGCGCCACGTCCATCCCCGCCTGCACCATCTTCAGCAGCGTGTCCGGCTCGCGCGAGGCGGGCCCGATGGTGGCGACGATCTTGGTGCGGCGCATGATGCTCCGCACCGTAGCGGTGATTCCGTCCGATTGCGGCGGGCGGCTGCGGCGGGCGGTTTGCGGCGGGCGGCTTGGGGCCGGCCCGCACCGGCGCCTGCGTCGGGCCTACCATCAACCGATGCTCGGCCCCTCGCGACCCGTTCCGCGTGTGGGCGCCCGTGCGCGCATCGCCCACTTCGGCGGCGGTTACGAACGCGGCACGGTCATCGACGTCTCCGAGCAGGGGCGCCGCCTGCGCGTGCGCGGCGAGGCCGGCGAGACGTTCGAGTTCGCCCTCAGCCCCGCCACCGCCCGCTTCGTCGCGGCCGGCGCATCTCACGGCCCGCGGTTGGAATTGCTTTCCTGACGGCCGAATGGCGGCGCGATGCTGCGTCCTTGCCAATCGGAGATCAAAAGGCTCTCCGATCGGCCAGCTTGCCCTCTGACCGTCAGGGGGCTTTCACGTCCGGGAAGTTCTCTGCGCAGTGCTCGCGCAGCACGTCCCTGATCCACGCCCGCTCGGCCTGACTCGCCGCTCGGTAGCGCGCCAGCAGCTCGCGCTGGCTCTCGACCGGCGCGCCCGCGATCGTCCAGCTCGCCGCCAGCCGCTCGAACAGCAGCTCGACCGCGCGCTGCCACGCGTCATCTCGGGTGGTGGACGTCCGGCCGCCCGTGCCCGCGAGCGTGTCCGCATACTCGCGCCGCGTCGCCGCCGTCAGCGCGCCGCGCAGCGTCAACGTGTTGCCGTCAGCATCCGTGTACTCGCTCGTCGGGGCCGTGAGCTTCTCCCGGCGGCCCGCCCTTCCCGCGGCGCTTCCCGCGGCGCGTCGGCGGCTGCGCTTGCCCACGTCTACGCGCTCAGGCGATGTCGGGCGCCGCGCCAGCCGCCTTGAGCAGCTGTCCGCGCACATCCCCGACCACCGGGTTCGCGTGCCCCGGCCAGGCCGCGGCAGGCTCCATCTCGGCGAGCTTGCGCAGGCTCGCCCGCGCTTGCTCGGTGTCGAAGTTGTACAGAGATTCAGGCAGTCTCGGCTCACAGTTGCGCCCCCACATGTCGATGGTGTAGAAGCAGTCGCTCGCGAGCGCCAGCCGGTCTGACTCGCGCCACAGTCCGATCTGTCCGGGCGCGTGTCCCGGCAGATCGATCACCTGAAACCCGGCCACCGCCTCGCCCTCCTTGACCGTCCCGCTGATCTTCACCGGGCCGCCGTCCCAGGCGTAGCGGTGCAGAGCTTTGTGGAGAAGCCGCATCACCGGCGGCAGCCCCGCCAGGTCGGTGTAGCGAAAACCACCGCTACCCTCGGCGTCCTGGACCTCCTCGGGATGGCACACCACGGGCGCGCCCAGCCCCGGCGCGCTCCCGCGATGGTCGGTGTGCCCGTGCCCCAGTACGATCTGAGTGATTCCGCCGAGCTGCGCGCCCGCCCGCGCCACCGCACGGGTCATCGTGCGCGCGCCCGCGTCGAACATGCTCACGCCCCCCTCGGGGCCGCCGTTCTCGATCAGGTACACGTTGCAGCGCCCCGGCTGGCCCTGCACGACCCACACGCCCTCGGCCACGAGCCTGGCCTCGCCGGCGCCCGCCAGCCCGTCGCTCACGCGCGTCTTGACGTTGAACGCGCCCGTCATCAGCTGCTCGGCGCTCGAGTGAAGCGGCGGCATCATCCCCAGCTGGCGCGGCACCGCCATCGTGTCGGTAAAAGCGTCGTTGGACCGGATCAGCCCGTTGCTCACCCTCAGCACGTCCACGCCCTCGAGCTCCAACCGGTGTCCCGTGGGCGCGATCCCGTTGAAGGAGCTCGGCCCGGCGAAGGTGCCGGCGAAGCGCCAGTGCAGCGCGCAGCGCTCACCCTCGCTCGTGGTCGAGACGATCTCCACCTTCAGGTCCGGGATCGCTTCGATCAGGCTCGAGATGTACTCGCGCAGTCCCTCCGGGCCGATGAACAGCCCCTGACCGCGCACGTCCTCGCGCCCATCCTGCGCCCACATCGCCGCCGCGCCCTGCACGTCGTGCGCGTTGATCGCTTCAAAGTATCTCCTGGCCAAGGCCTCGGCATCGGTCTTGCTGCCGGTTATCCGCCCGCGCTTTTTCGCCGCCGACGCCTGCTGGACGTTCGCGGCCGCCGCCTGCACCTTCGTGGCCGCACTGGTTGCCTTCTCGTCCTCATCGGCCATCTCGCTTCCTCCTTTGTGACGACTCCGGCAGAGATGCGTAGTCTAGTCTCCTCGCCCGTGGCCGAGGGAATCCGCAAGCGCGAGCTGGGACGCGGCGAGCGCGTGTTGCCCGGCGTCTTTCGCCTGCGCCTGCCGCTGCCCTGGCCCGGTGTCCCTCACGGCAACGCCTGGGCGATCGCCTCAGGCGATGGCATCGTCCTGTTCGACACCGGCATCCACGCCCCGGGCTCGCTCGTCCAGCTCGAACGCGCTCTTCAGATGTGCGGCCTGGAGCTCCAGGACGTTCGCCTGCTGGTCTGCACGCACGCCCACTCTGACCACTACGGCCAGGCCGCGACGATCGTGGCGCGCGCGGGCTGCGAGCTGTGGATGCACCCCAACTACGAGCACGCCCGCCGTTGGGCCGAGGACCCCGACGCGGTGATCCTGCGGCGCCTGGAGATCGCGCGCCAATCCGGCGTCCCGGAGGAGCCCCTGCGCCGCTACGCGGCCGAGCGCGGCAGCCCGGAATCGGGCATCGCCGCGTTCATCGAGCCCGACCGTCCGCTGCTTGCGGGCGTGATCGTCGACACCGACCTCGGTCGGTGGAGCGTTCATGAGACGCCCGGCCACGCACCCTCCCACGTGTGCCTGTTTCAGGGCGAGCACCGTCTGCTGATCTCCGGCGATCACCTGCTCGGGCGCGTGTTTCCGTTCTTCGACTACGGCTACTCGCCCGACCCCGTGGGCGAATTCGTGCGCTCGCTGGACGTCATCGAGGCCCTGCACGCGCGCCTGTGCCTGCCCGGTCACGGCCGCACGTTCACCGATGTGCACGCTCACATCGAGGCCAATCGCGCGCTCGTAGCTGAGCGCCTGTCGGCGATCCTCGACATCCTCGCCGGCGGCGAGCCGCTGACGGCGTTTGAGATCATGCCGCGCGTCCACGGCGCCGCGCTCTCGCCGATGACCGCCCAGTGGCTCTTGACCGAGACCTTGGCGATGCTCCTGCACCTGCACCTCAGCGGCCGGGCCGTGCGCATCGCCGGCGAGCCCGAGCGGTGGACTCGCGCCCGCGGAGCACTGGTGGGGTAGGGGTGCAGGCAGGAGGGGGCCGAGAGGTTGATGTGAAGGGAATGTCAAGGAGAGGGGGGTATGTATTAGTTCTAAAACTCGGTACACCCATAGTAATACTCACTTTTTTTCTTTATACATAACCCGAGTCCCTTTCGGATTTAATAATTACTATCGTATTACACTCCAAAGATGCGCATCGACCACATCCTCGCTGCCGGCGACAAGCCGGTGTTCTCGTTCGAGTTCTTCCCGCCCAAAACGCAGGACGGCGAACGCAACCTGTACGCGGCCCTGGCCGAGCTGCGCACGCTCGACCCGTCCTTCGTGTCCGTCACCTACGGCGCGGGCGGCTCCACGCGCGCGCGCACGATCGAGATCGTCCAGCGCATCCGCTCCGACCTCGGCCTGGAGGCGATGGCCCACTTCACCTGCGTCGGCGCGACCGTTCCCGAGCTGCGCTCGACGCTCGATCAGATGCTCGCAGCCGGCATCGACAACGTTCTCGCCCTGCGCGGCGACCCACCCGCCGGCCACGACGACTGGGTCAAGACCGAGGGGGGCCTTGAGTACTCGCGCGAGCTGGTCGCCCTGATCCGCGCCGACTATCCCTTTGCGATCGGCGCCGCCTGCTTTCCCGAGACCCACATCCACGCGGTCAGCCCCGAGGCCGATCTGGCCCACCTCGTCGAGAAGGTCGGCGCCGGGGTGGACTTCCTGATCACCCAGCTGTTCTTCGACAACGCCGTCTACTTCGACTTCGTGGACCGCGCGCGCGCCGCCGGGATCGAGGTCCCGATCATCCCCGGGATCATGCCGATCACCCGCTCAGGCCAGATCGAGCGCATGGCCGCGATGTGCGGCGCCTGCATCCCCCAGGGCCTGCGCGATGAGCTGCACGCGCGCGGCGATGACGCCGAGGCCGTGCTCGACTTCGGCGTGGCCTACGCCACCCTGCAGTGCGCCGAGCTGCTGGCCGCCGGCGCGCCCGGCATCCACTTCTACACGCTCAACCGCTCGCCGGCCACGCGAGCGATCCTGTCCGCGCTGAAGCTCTCCCGGCCGTGGGAGTCCGGCTCCGGGGCCGGCGCGCGCGCCTCCTGCGCCGCCGCCGCCGCGCCGTCGAGCACGGCTGTCACGCGCGAGGTGTCCTGAGCACCCGTCGAGCGCGCGCGTCACGCTCGACGGGCCCTGAGCGCCTCGGGCACCGAGTCCCACGCGCGTGGGCTCAGCCCACGGCTTCGATCTCCAGCCCCTCCGCCACCCGCGGCGAGCCGTCCGGCGCCTGGTAGCGCACGTCCACCGAGTCGTTCTGCCGGTAGGTGCCCACGCCCCACGCCCCCAGCAGCCAGCGCCACCCGCTGATCCTGTCCTTGCGCAGCTCGCCGTCGAACACCAGCGCGCCTTCGCGCACCTGGTAGTCGCTCCCGCGCTGCTGATGCACGCCGTTGAGGTACACCTCGTACTCGCCCTTCACCTCGCGCGGGAGCCGCACCCTGGATTTCGGGCCCGTGTGCGAACCGCCGGCTGGGTGCCTGGGGTCGGTCATGCGCAGATTATGCCCGGCGCTGCCACTACTCTTGCGGGCCGATGCCCCGCGCCCACAACGCACCGCTGACGATCTCCCCGCCGCCGGCCACGCCGCGCGCCACCCGTGAGCTGCCATACCTGGACACGACCCTGCGCCTCGTCGCGCAGCCGGGGCGCACCCGCGCGCACCGTCGCGGCGAGCGGCTCTACGTCCCCGCCGGCGAGGAGGCCCGCCCGGCGATCGAGCGCTTCTACCGCCGCGCCGCGCGCGCGGAGATCGCCCCGCGCCTGGATCGCGCCAGCGCGCTGGCGGGCGTGCGCTATCGCGAGCTGTCGATTCGCGGGCAGCGCACCCGCTGGGCGTCGTGCTCCTCAACGGGGCACATGAGCTTCAACTGGCGCCTGCTGCTGGCGCCCGAGTCGGTGCTCGACTATGTCGTCTGGCACGAGGTCTGCCACCTGGAGATCCTCGACCACTCGCGCCGCTTCTGGGCCCTGCTCGAGCGCCGCTGGCCGCGCTATCGCGATGACCGCGACTGGCTGCGCCGGCACGGCGCCACTTTGGTCATCTAGCGGGCCGATGGCCAGGCCAGGCAAGGACGCAGTGAGCGTGGCGATCGAGGACGCAGCATGGCGCCGTGCCAGCGGCCCGCTAGCGCTGATCGATCGGGACGTAATCCCGATCCCGGTCGCCCGTGTAGATCTGGCGCGGCCGGGCGATCTTCTGCTCGGGGTCGCCCACCAGCTCGAGCCACTGCGCGATCCAGCCCGACGTGCGCCCGATCGCGAACATCACTGGGAACATCGCCACCGGCAGGCCCAGCGCCTCGTAGATCAGGCCCGAATAGAAGTCGACGTTGGGATAGAGCTTGCGTGAGGTGAAGTAGTCGTCGTCGAGCGCGCGCTTCTCCAGCTCGGTCGCGACCTCCAGCAGCGGGCTCTTGCCGCGCACCTCGAACACGTCGTCGAGGTGTTTGCGGATGATCCGCGCGCGCGGGTCGTAGTTCTTGTAGACCCTGTGCCCGAACCCCATCAGGCGCTCCTCTCCGGCCTTCACGCCCTGAAGGAACGCGGGGATGTTCGCAACGGTCTCGATCCGCGCGAGCATTCGCAGCGCCGCCTCGTTGGCTCCCCCGTGCAGCGGCCCGTACAGCGCCGCCACGCCCGCCGCCACGGCCGAGTACGGGTCCACCTGCGTGGAGCCGACCGAGCGCACCGCGCTCGTGGATGCGTTCTGTTCGTGGTCGGCATGCAGGATGAACAGCACGTCCAGCGCCCGCTCCAGCCGCGGATCGGGCTCATAGGAGAGCTCGGTCATCTTGTACATCATCGACAGGAAGTTCCCCGCGTAATCGAGGTCGTTGTCGGGATACACGTAGGGCTGGCCCATGTTGTGCCTGAACGCGAACGCCGCCAGCGTCGGCATCTTCGCGAGCAGCCTGATGATCTGCATCGCGCGCACGTCCTCATCGTGGATCATGCTCGCGTCCGGATAGAACGTGGACAGCGCGCCGACCGAGGCGACCAGCATCCCCATCGGGTTCGCGTCGTAGCGAAAACCCTGCATGAAGTCCTTGACGTTCTCGTGCACGAACGTGTGAATCGTGACCTCGTGCGTCCACTCGGCCAGCTGCGCCGCGGTCGGCAGCGCGCCGTTGATCAGCAGGTAGGCGACCTCTAGGTAGGAGGAGTGCTCGCACAGCTGCTCGATCGGATAGCCCCGGTGCTGCAGGATCCCCGCCTCGCCGTCGATATAGGTGATCGCCGAGCGGCACGACGCGGTGTTCGTGTACGCCGGGTCGTAGGCCATCAGGCCGAAGTCCTCCTCACCTGTCTTGATCTGGCGCAGGTCCATCGCCCGCACGGTCCCGTCGGTGACCGGCAACTCGTAGGTCTGACCCGTGCGGTTGTCCGTCACGCTGAGCGTGTCCCGCGAGCCGGCGCCGTTCTCCGATGGTGCTCCCTGGCCCTGACTCTGGGCCCGTGTCTCGGGGGTGCTCATGAGCTGTCTCCTGTCGAGTGGGGTTCTACTCCGATTATGCGCGATCCGGAGCGCCGATCCACCGGGCGGCGCGATCTTTTATGCCTACGTTATGCGCGCGCGCCGTAGCGGCTCTCGGTCGCCTCGCCCTGACCCTGGTAATGGCTTCCCAGCTCCGCATGTCCATATGGCTTGAGCGCGGGCGCGTCGAGCGTCATGAATGACAGCTGCGCGATCGCCAGACCCGGGTACAGCTTGATCGGGACTCGCGTCAGGTTGTTGAGCTCGAGCGTCAGCGTCCCACGCCAGCCGGGGTCGCAGAACCCGGCGGTGGCGTGCACGATCAGGCCCAGGCGTCCCAAGCTCGACTTGCCCTCGATGCGTGCCACGATGTCGTCGGGCAGCTCGACGTGCTCCAGCGTGCTCCCGAGGCAGAACTCGCCCGGGTGGATCACGAACGGCTCCCCCACGGGCGGCTTCACCTGCTCGGTCAGCCCGCGCGGGGGGTCGCGCAGGTCGATCGCCGTGATCTTGTGGTTGTGGAACACCCTGAACGAGTCCCCCAGCCGCAGGTCCACGCTCGCGGGCTGCACCATCGACTCATCCCACGGGTCGATCCCGATACGGCCCTCCTGTACGAGCCGGACGATCGTGCCGTCGGACAGGACCGAGGCGGCGGGGGATTGGACTTCGTCGTCGGAGCTCACGCGCGCGATTCTCGCACGAGCGGCAGGCGCAGCGCGCTCAGCGCGAGACCGCTCAGCGCGAGATGAGCTGCCCGCGCGCCACGAGCGTGCGCACCCGCGCCGGGGATGCGGGCGTCTGCTCGCCGTGGGGGCCGCGTCTGCGCGGCAGCCGCGAGCGGGGATGGTGCGGGCGGTGCGGGCTGTGGCGCGGGCCGATGCCGCCGTCGTGCCCCGGCTCGGTCTCGGGGGTCTGGTTGACAGCCCAGCGCACGATCAGAAACAGTGCCACGATCGGGATCTTCAGCAGGAACATCAACCAGATGAACGTCCACGCATCCACTCCATCCGATCCTACTACCGATCGCGGCATCCGTACAGACCCGCGAGCCGCATCCGTACAGTCCCGCGGTCCGCGGTCCCGGCTACCCCCGCGCGGGCAGCGGGGCGCCGCTGAAGCTGGTCATCTCGCCCAGCTCGCGCACGCGCGCTTCGATCTCTGAGTGCTGCAGGCGCGAGACGCGCTCGGTGCCGAACTCTTCGACGTTGAACGACGCCAGCGCGGTGCCGTGGGCCATCGCGCTGCGCAGCGCCTGCTCGTCTGGAGCGCCGCCGCCGGCGGCGATCGTGCCGATGAAGCCCCCGGCGAACGTGTCGCCAGCGCCGGTGGGGTCGAGCACGGTCTCCAGCGGATAGGCCGGCAGCGAGAAGAAGCCCTCGCGCGTAATCAGCGTCGCGCCGTACTCGCCCTGCTTGGCGACAATTGCTGTGGGGTGGGGCGGGCTCCAAGACAGCACCTCGCGCGCGGCCTGGATGAGGTTCGGCCTGCCCGTCAGCATGCGCAGCTCGGCGTCGTTGAGCAGCACGCAATCGACCGTTTCGATCACGCGCACGAGCGCCTCGCGCGCCGTGTCGATCCACAGGTTCATCGAATCCAGCGCGACGAACCGCGCGTGGTCGCACTGCTCGCGCACTCTGAGCTGCAGCTCGGGCTGGATGTTGGCCAGAAACAGCACCTCGCACGCGCGCGACTCCGCCGAGAGCTTGGGCTCGAACTCGGCGAACACCCCCAGCTGGGTGTCGTCGGTGTGGGCGGTGTTGAGGTCGTAGTCGTAGTGCCCGCGCCAGAAGAACGTATCGCCGCCGGGCACGCGCTCGACGTCCTGGACGTGCACGCCGGGGCGCTCGATCGCCGCCATCTCGGCCTCGCCCCAGTCCTCGCCGACCGGGCCGACGACGTGCACGTCGTCAAAGAACGACGACGCCAGCGAGAAGTGCACGGCGGTTCCGCCGAGCATCCGCTCGCGGCTGCCGAACGGCGTGGTGACGGAGTCGAACGCGATTGAGCCGACGACGGTGATCGACATGGCGCGAAAACCTACAGCCTCGACGCCGATGCGCGCGATTTCACTCCAGCACGCCGATCCGGGCCCGCGCGCCGCGAGTCCGTAAGCTGCATCGCGGGATGAGCAAAACATTCGCCGAGCTCGGCCTGTCCGAGAAGACCCTCAAAGCCCTGCGCGACGTCGGGTACGGGTCGCCGAGCCCGATCCAGGAGCAGGCGATCCCATCGGTGCTGGAAGGCCGAGACGTGATTGGCCAGGCGCAGACGGGAACGGGCAAGACGGCTGCGTTCGGGCTGCCGATCGCCGAGTACGTCGACCCGCAGCTGCGCGAGGTGCAGGCGCTCGTGCTGACGCCGACCCGCGAGCTGTGCATCCAGGTCACTCAGGCGCTGCGCACCTACGGCGCGCACGCCGGCCTGGATGTCGTCGCCGTGTTCGGCGGCGCGCCGATCCGCACCCAGCAGGCGCAGCTGCGCGCCGGCGGGCACGTCGTCGTGGGGACGGTCGGGCGCGTGCTGGATCTGATCTCCCGCCGTTCGCTGGTGCTGCACGACTGCCGCTTCGTGGTGCTCGACGAGGCCGACGAGATGCTCGACCTCGGGTTCCTGGAGGACGTCGAGAAGATCCTCTCGCTTACCCCCTCGGGCCGGCAGACGGCGCTGTTCAGCGCGACGATGCCGCCGCCGATCAGAAAGCTCGCGGACAAGTACATGTATGACCCGGTGATGATCGAGGTGCAGGCGAGCACGCTGACGATCGACACGGTCGCGCAGTTTCAGCTGCCGGTCGAGACGAAGGGCAAGCCCGACAAGCTCGTGGAGGTGCTGCGCGCCGAGCGTCCGGATCAGGCGATCGTGTTCGTGCGTACGAAGATCCGCTGCGATCAGCTGTTCAAGATCCTGCGCGACCGCGACATGAACGTCAGGGCGCTGCACGGCGACATGACCCAGGGCGCGCGCGACGGCGTGATGCTCGCGTTCAAGGGCGGGCGCGTGCCGATCCTCGTGGCGACCGACGTGGCCGCGCGCGGCCTTGACATCTCGACGGTGACGCACGTCATCAACTACGACGTGCCCACTTCTCCCGACACCTACGTGCACCGCATCGGGCGCACCGGGCGCGTCGGGCGCTCGGGCCGCGCGATCACGTTCGTCGAGGATCGCCAGAAGCGCGAGATGCAGGCGATCGAGCGCCACATCGGCATGTCGATCGCCGCGTGGGAGCCGGGCGCGGTGGGCGCGCCCACGCCGGTGAAGGAGCGCCCGCGCCGGCACTCCAAGCCGCGCGTCTCGCGCCGCCGCGGCGAGGACGAGCGCTACGTCAAGCTCGTGCTCGGCGGGGGCCGGCAGGCGGGGCTGCGGGTCGCGGACATCGTCGGCGCGGTGACCTCGTCCGCGGGCCTGGACGGCGAGGCGGTGCGCGACGTGCTCGTGCTCGACCGGTTCTCGTTTCTGTCGGTCCCGGAGAACGAGGCCGAGAAGGTGATCGGCGCGCTGGACGGGCGCGATCTGCGCGGGCGCGCGCTCAGCCTGGAGCGCGTCGCTGGGTAGCTGGCCCCTCGTAGCCTGCCCTCGCTATCGTGGCGCGCTCACCCGAACTTAGGAGGATGTTCGATGTCAACCGCCACGATCAACACGAGCGAGGGCACAATCGCGTTTGAGCTGTTCGACTCGGACGCCCCCGTCACTGTCGAGAACTTTCGCAAGCTCGCCGGCGACGGCTTCTACGACGGGCTCACGTTTCATCGCGTGATCGCGGACTTCATGATCCAGGGCGGCTGTCCGCAGGGGACCGGCACGGGCGGGCCCGGGTACACGTTCGAGGACGAGATCAACTCCCACAAGATCGTTCGCGGAGCGCTGGCGATGGCCAACGCCGGGCCGAACACGAACGGGTCGCAGTTCTTCATCGTCACCGCCGACGCCTGTCCGTGGCTGGACGGCAAGCACACCGTGTTCGGGCAGGTTTCCGAGGGCATGGACGTGATCGAGAAGCTGGAGGGCGTTCCCACCGACGGCTCGGACCGGCCGACCGAGCCGATCGGGATCGCCACGATCGAGCTGTCGGAGTAGCCTCTTTCGTTACGAGCTAACGAGGAGGATCAGATGGCCACCGTCGAGCAGCATCTACCCCAGACTCACAACGGCGCCGCGCACGCGGGCCAGGCGGAGCAGGCGGGCGGAGAGATTCCCGTCGAGAACCCCGCGACGGGGGCCAGGATCGCGACCGTCCCCGATCTGGATGCCGCCGCGGTGGCCGAGCTGGCCACGCGCGCGCGGGCGGCGCAGCCCGGGTGGGAAGCGTTTGGCTTCGAGGGCCGCGCGCGCGTGCTGCTGCGGATGCAGAAGTGGGTGATGGACAACTCCGAGCGGATCATCCAGACGATCGTCTCGGAGACCGGCAAGACCTACGAGGACGCGCAGCTGGCGGAGATCTCATATGGAGGCGCCGCCTTTGGTTTTTGGGCCAAGCACGCCGAGAAGTACCTGGCCGACGAGCGGGTGCGCACGAGCTCGCTGCTCGTGAAGGGACGCAAGCTGATCCTGCGCTACCAGCCGCTCGGCCTGATCGGCGTGATCGGCCCGTGGAACTACCCGCTGACGAACTCCTTCGGGGACTGCATCCCGGCGCTGGCCGCCGGCAACAGCGTGATCCTCAAGCCCTCCGAGATAACCCCGCTGACCTCGCTGCTGCTCGCCGAAGGGCTGCGCGGGAGCGGCGTGCCCGCGGACGTCTTCGCGGTGGCGACCGGCCGCGGGGAGACGGGCGCGGCCCTGATCGAGCAGGTCGACATGATCATGTTCACCGGCTCCACCAAGACCGGTCGCAAGGTCGCCGAAGCCGCCGCGCGGCGGCTGATCCCGGCCTCGCTGGAGCTGGGCGGCAAGGACCCGATGATCGTGCTCTCCGACGCCGACCTCGAGCGCGCAGCCAACGTGGCGACGTACTACTCGATGCAGAACTCCGGCCAGACGTGCATCTCGATCGAGCGCGCCTACGTCGAGGAGCCCGTGTACGACGAGTTCGTGGCCAAAGTCTCAGACAAAGTGCGCGCGCTGCGCCAGGGCACTCCCGACGGGGGCCCCGGCACCGTCGAGGTCGGCTCGATGACGTTCCCGCCGCAGGTGGACATCGTCGAGGACCATGTGACCGACGCGCTGGCCAAGGGCGCGCGCGCGCTCACGGGCGGCCACCGCGGCACGGGCGCCGGTCACTACTTCGAGCCGACGGTCCTGGTGGACGTGGACCACTCGATGAAGATCATGACCGAGGAGACGTTCGGCCCGACGTTGCCGATCATGAAGGTCCACGACGCCGAGGAGGCGGTCCGCCTGGCCAACGACTCCCCGTACGGGCTGGCCGGCTCGGTGTTCACAAAGGACACCGCCAAGGGCGAGCAGATCGCGCGCCGGGTGCGCTCGGGCACGGTCGACGTCAACGACGCGATCATCAGCTTCGCGGCGCTCGAGCTGCCGATGGGCGGCGTCAAGGCCTCCGGCCTGGGCTCGCGCCACGGCGCCGGCGGCATCCGCAAGTACTGCTCCCAGCAGGCGATCGTGGTCACCTCGCCGCGCTTCTCGCTCAAGCGCGAGCCGCACTTCTTCCCCTACTCGCGCCGCGGGACCAAGCGGCTGGGCAGCTTGCTCAAGCTGCTGTACGGCAGGGGTAAACGCGACTGAGGCGGCCGTATACGCTGCGCGACGCTTTGTCCTCGGTCGCTCGCGTACCGATCGTCGATCTACGTGATCGCCGATCGGCCAGCACGCCACGCTCCCTACGTCCGTACCGATCGGAGATCGAATGAGATCTCCGATCGGCCAGCTTGGTCTACGACCGCCTCAGGGGCGCGGTGAAATACCAATGCGCGACTGAGACACACCCTCGCCGGTGGGCTCGCGCAGCGCAACCCCCAGCAGGCGCTCCAGCTCGGGGATGGTCGTGTCCGCGCTCGTGTGATGCACGGTCGCCATCCCCAGCTCCTGCGCGGGGGTGAGGTTGAACGGGAGATCGTCCACGTATACGCAGGCCGCCGCCGCGACGCCCGCGCGCTGCGCCCCCAGCTCATACATCCGCCGCGCGGGCTTTCTGATCCCCTCCTGTCCGGAGATCACGACCCCGTCGAACAGCTCGTCGAACAGCTCCTGCGGGTAGCGGTGGGTGCCCCACGAGTTCGATACGAGCGCCGTGGCTACGCCCGCCTCGCGTGCGCGTCTGACGGCGTCGATCATCGCGGTGTCGGGTCCCACACCGGCGAACAGACCGTCGATCAGGCCCTGCGGCTGCACTCCCAGCAGCTCGGCGAAGCGCAGCTCGAACGCGGACTCCCGCAGCTCGCCGGTCTCCAGCGCGATCAGCAGCGCCCTGAAGTCAGGGTCGGCTTTGAACCGTTCGCCGAGCGCCTGCGAGTCGATCTCGGCCTGGACGCAGTACGCGTGAAACGAGGCGAACAGGTTGCTCGTCAGCACCCCGCCCCAGTCGATCAGCAGCGCCTTGCGCGGACCATCGTGCGGGGCATAGCCGGGCATCCGCTCATCGTCCCGGGCAGCGTCAGTCGCCACCGAGCGCCACCCCCTCCGCCTGTGTCGCCAGCTCGACGACCCCGTCGCCGAACTGCTTCAGGTACGGATCGTCGGTCGCGCCCGCCAGCGCGCGCTTGTAGTTGCCCTCCATGAACACGACCGACTTCCACAGCGCAAGCGTTGTGTACCAGCGCAGGTCCTCCATCGAGCGGCCCGTGCGCCGCTCGTAGGCTCCGATCAGCTCCTCGCGTGTGGGAAACCCCTCGCCGCGGGTCACTCCGCCGAGGTACTCGCGCATCCCGCCGGTCGGGTCCCCGCGCTCGGTCCACATCATGCACAGGTACCCGAGGTCCGCCAGCGGGTCGCCGATCGTGGCCATCTCCCAGTCAAGCACCGCTTCAAGGTGCGCGGGCGGCGCCGCTGCGAAGATCGTGTTGCCCAGGCGATAGTCGCCGTGGACGATCGTCGCCTGGGTGGGTGGGCCCGAATCTGGCATGTTCTCGCTCAGCCACGCCCCGACGCGCTCCACAGCGGGGATCTCACGCGTGCGGTTGACTTCCCACAGCCCCCCGAACCGGCGCACCTGGCGCTCCAGGTAGCCGGTCGGCTTGCCGAAGCCCTGAAGGCCCGCAGCCAGCCAGTCCACCGCGTGGATCTCCGCGAGCGCCTCGATCAGCTCCTCGCCGATCGCGCGCCTCTGCGCGGGGCTGTCCAGCGTGTGCGGGACGCTGGAGACGATCACCTCGCCCACGATCCGCTCCATCACGTAGAACGGGCACCCGATCGTGCGCTCGTCCTCGCACACCGCCAGCACGCGCGGCACACGCGCGGGCGTGTCCTCCAGCGCGCGCAGCAGCCGCGCCTCGCGCAGGACGTCGTGCGCGCTCGGCGGCAGGGGCGGGCGTGGCGGGCGGCGCAGCACGACCTCCGGGTGGGTGGGGCTCGAATCCCTCTTGATCAGATAGGTCACATTCGAGTGCCCCTCGCCGATCGGCCGGGCCTCGATCTCGCCCTCTCCGATACCGTGCTCGTCCAGGAACGCGCGCAGCGGCTCGATCACCAGCAGCGGCGGGCGGGCGTTGTCCGCCGCGTCGGAGTGTGTGCGGACAATGTCGTCCGGTGCGACTGCTGCACTCATCGATCGGCACGCTACAACGACCGCAACCTCTTCGGCCTCGAGGTGTCTTAAGCGACCATGCTCTCAAACACGCTCCCCTTCTCGCACAGGCTCTCGCTCTCAAGCAGGCTTCCTCTTGCGCACAAGCTCGCTCTCCTGTCCGTCCTGCTGTGCTGCGCCGTCCTCGGCGCCCTGGCGAGCGTCCCCGCGACGGCCGTGGCCTCGCACAACGAGGCCGTGTACTTCGAGGGCTCCACCGACCTGCTCAGCCCGGTCACCCGCCCGCACGCGATCGCGCAGATGCAGGCGCTCGGCGTGGAGGCGCTGCGCGTCGAGCTCTCCTGGTATGACGTCGCGCCCGGCCAGAAGTCCGCCAGCAAACCGAACTTCGAAGCCACCAACCCGGCAAGCTACAGCTGGGGCGAATACGACGCGCTGATCGCCGAAGCGCAGCGTCTGCACTGGAAAGTGCTGCTGACCGTCACCTCGCCCGTGCCGCGCTGGGCCACGTCCAACAAGGCGGCGCCCTACATCACGAGTCCCAACGCCGAGGACTTCGAACAGTTCATGACCGCCGTTGCCCGTCACTATGGCTCGGGGGTGCTGTATTCGATCTGGAACGAGCCCAACCACCCCGCGTTCCTGCGTCCGCAGTTCACATCCAAGGGCCAGCCCGCCTCACCGCGCGTCTATCGCGGCCTGTACCAGGCCGCTTACGCGGGCCTGCAGGCCGGCGGGCTCGCGCACCCGCAGGTGCTGATGGGCGAAACCGCGCCGTTTGGCTATGACTCGATCAGCCGTTCGATGCTGCACCGGGAAGGCGCCAAGGCGGTGCTGCACGACGTCGCCCCGCTGGCGTTCCTGCGCGGGATGCTGTGCCTGAACAGTCACTACCGGAAATCCGGCTCGTGCGGTCCGTTGCAGACGGCCGGCTACGCCCACCACGCCTACACGCTGCCCGCGGGCCCGTACTACCGCCCGCCCGAGGCCGACGACGTCACGATCGGCGTGCTCTCGCGGCTGACGAACGCGCTGAACCTCGCCGCGCGCGCGCGCGCGATCGCCGCGGGCGTGCCGATCTACCTGACCGAGTTCGGGGTGCAGACCAACCCGCCGAACAGAGAACTCGGCGTCTCCTACGCCAAGCAGGCCCAGTTCGACGCGATCGACGAACGCATCGCCTGGAGCAACCCGCGCGTGACGGCGTTCTCGCAGTACCTGCTCAAGGACGACCCGCTCAGCAGCGGGCCCGCCGGCGCCAGCGTCAACGGCGGCTTCATCGGCTTCCAGTCGGGCCTCGAGACGGTCAATGGCGCGCCCAAGCCGCTCTACTACAGCTGGCCGGTGCCGCTGACGGTCACAAAGCTGCGTCATGGCTACTCGCTGTGGGGCCTCGTGCGCTCGGCGAGCGGCTCGACCAAAGCGACGATCCTCGTCAAGCGCCGCGGCGCCAGGAAGTTCACCACGCTGAGGACCGTAACGACCAACTCGCTCGGCTACTGGAGCTTTGACTCCTCGACCCAGGGCGTGGACTGGCGCGTGCGCTGGATCAGTCCGAGCGGCGTGAAGTACGAAGGCACACCCATAACCGCGTACAGATAGGTAGACCCCGGCCCGGATCGTCCCCCACCTACGATTGGGAGACGATGCCCGAGCTGCCAGAGGTCGAGATCACGGCGCGGTTGCTGGATTCGGCCCTGCGCGGGGCGCGGATCGAGTCGGCGCTCGCGCCGGGCATCAACGCGCTGAAGACGTACGACCCGCCGCTGTCCGCGCTCGACGGCCAGACGATCGCCGGGGTGCGCCGGCGGGGCAAGAACCTGATTGTGGAGATCGACTCGGGCGGGGGGGACGGTGTCCGTCTGGTCCTGCTGATCCACCTGATGTCCGCCGGGCGGTTGCAGCTGTATGACAAGCGCGCCGGCCCGCCGGGGCCCGCCGCGAAGCGGTGGGCGCGGACATCCAGGCTGCTCGTGCGGGTGCGCCTGGCGGGGGGCGATGGGCCGGAGTCGGAGTCCGGGGTCGAGTTGGGGCCCGGGGCGGAGGCGGAGCTGCGGTTGCGCGAGTTCGGCTCCAAGCAGGCGGCCTGGGTCAAGCTGCTGCGCTCAGACGAGCTGGAGAGCGACGAGGCGCTGGCCAAGCTCGGCCCCGAGGCGTGGCCGGACCCGCCGGCGCTCGCCGACGTGCTTGACGCGCCCCGGCCACTGCACCCGCTGCTGCGCGACCAGCGCGTGATCGCCGGCATCGGGCGCTCCTGGGTCGATGAGATCCTGTGGCACGCGCGGCTGTCCCCGTACAAGCGCGGCTCAGACCTCGACACAGGCGAGTGCGAGCGGTTGCGCGAGGCGATCGTGCAGACGCTGGGTGGCGCGATCGCCCACTACGAGACCGCGATCAAGCTGCCGATCCCCGACAAGCTGCCGATGCCGCTGCAGGTCCACCGCCACGAGGGCGAGCCGTGCCCGCGCTGTCAGACGACGCTGCGGGCCGTCCACTTCGAGGACTACGTGATCGCCTACTGCCCCGCCTGCCAGACCGAAGGCCGCGTGCTCAAGGACCGGCGACTGTCGCGGCTGTTGAAGTAGAGATGCAGGGATGGACCAGGCTTGGCGGAATAGAAGTTCCACGACAAGTACGACCTCGACTTCTCCCTCCTTTCCGACGAGGGCCACGCGGTTGCCGACGCTGCTCTTGGTGGAAGGGGGGCCAAACCACGGTGCGACCCCGGCTTTCCAAGCTCGTGCTGTGCGGCATGCGGCAGGCAGGGACTCGGCTCGCATTTGGGCGAGCGTAAAGATGCCGTGCGGCTCGTGGGGCGCCTTGCGACGGTTGGTGGTCACCCACATGCCACAGGCCGTGCGAGAATGTCTGGTGTGATTGGCTTCTGGCTCCTGCGGGGGTCGCGATGAAGATGCGGGGAACCACGTGAGCGGCGTCCAAGTGGGTAGGAAAGACGTCGTTGTCACAGACGTGCCACGGCTGGGAGGCCTGGCGGCGGCGGGTGTCGGTCTCGGCATCCTCGCAGGCACGCTCGCGCAGTCGCTATCCGATGGCTACGGTGAGGATGAGAGCAGTCCGCTGCGGGTCACAGCGCATGCCACCGTGCCGTTCCTCGTCCTCGCCAGCACGCTGAGCGATCGCGGGGGCGCTAACGCGGCGGTGGCCTTCCGTGGCGGGTTCCTCGGTGCCCATCTGGTCCACATGCGCCAGATAGCGCGGCTGGTTCGCGCTCACGGTACCCACGAGCGACTGATCCGGGTAGAGCTCGCGGGCGGCACCATGCTCTATGCGATGGTCGCGCTGCAAACGGTTCTCCTCACACGCCAAGCACAGGCAAAGGTTGGTCTGCGCAAGGCGACCCACCTGACCAGGCGAATCGACACGCGGCTGCTGGGCGTCTACTGCCTGGCAACTATCTCGGGCCTTGTCCGTCACCGCCGTCCGCTGCCCGTCTACGCAGCCCTCGCCGCGCTCTTGACCGGCGCACTTACTTCCCGCAAACGATGTCGTTGACACGTTTGTCGCGGCGGTCCGACAGACCCACGACCGGGGTGGAGGCGCGACGAGACGAGTGCTTCCGCTTCGCCAGCACAGGCGAGCATGTACGGGAAAACGTGGGCGCCCGCAACCTGTCCGGCTCGTATGAGGCGTCGGGGTCGGTCGTTCAGCCGGAGGCGAAGTCGCGATCGACGGCAACAGTCAGGTCGACCCAGCTCGCGGGATCCGGGTAGAGCTCGAGCCATCGCTGTACGCCACGGATGATGAGCTCAAACTCGCTGTGGTCGATGCCATACGCGAGGATCACTCCGGCATGGGAGCGCTGCGCAGCAGCCCATTCGCGCAAAATCGCGGAAAAGTCATGGACGTCCTGGGTCACCAGGATGCGGTCTTCTTGGGACGCAAGCGCGAGGACATCCTTGTCTGCGAGACCCTCCAGCGCCGGCTCCTGGTCAAGCGGCCGCACATCGTGCCCGTCGTGTTCCAGCCGGCGCCCGACCGTCGGCCCCGAGACGTGCGCGTCGAGTAGAAACCGCAAAGGCGCGACTATCGCGAAGGCGGTCTACGGATGAAGGGGTACAGCTCGAGGATCTCCTGCAGAGGCCGATGATTTGCCTGGATCAAAGCCTCGATCTCCTCGGGAAAGCGCTCCGCGTAAGCCTGTGCGGCACGCACACGTTGGACGTTCAGAAGCGGATGGTTTGCCAGCAACGACTCTTCATCGCCGCGGTAAGAGCGGATCATTTCGATGATCTCCCACACATCCAGGCCGCTGCCGATCACCCAGGCACGCCGCGGCGCGCCATCACGGAAAGCAATGCCGGGATGCAACCGCATCTTTGCGGCCTCTTCGGCGAGCTCCTCGACGACGACGCTGCGCGAGTGTCCCGAACGGCGGACTTCGTCAGCGACGAGCAGGTTCGCCTGCGTGCCGAGCCGGATCGAGAAGGGCTGTGTCTTGGCGAGGTTGGCAGCCATCAAACTACAGTGTAGCGGATGTAGTGGTTGCGACCACTCGTAGGGTGGTGGCGTAGTCGAAGGCCGCACCGCCACCGTCCCTACCGCTCACCCCGCCTTGAACCGAGCCGCCTCGCCCGACCCACCGGTGGCGTCACCCGGGCTGTAGGAGTGCGCGCCGGCCCCTGCGAGGCGGCCGCCGTCGACGATCAGGTATTCCTCGCGGATCGGCCGTTCGTCGAACCAGCACTCGAGGATCTCGCGCACGCCCGCGGCGTAGCGCGCCTGCGCGGAGAGGCTCGTGCCGGAGGTGTGCGGCGTCATGCCGTGGTGGGGCATCGTGCGCCACGGATGGTCTTTCGGCGCGGGCTGGGGAAACCACACGTCCCCGGCGTACCCGGCGAGATGTCCGCTCGCGCACGCCTGCGCGACGGCGTCGCGGTCGCATATCTTCCCGCGCGCGGTGTTGATCAGATACGCGCCCCGCTTCATCTTGGCGATCAGCTGCGAGTCGAACAGGTTCTCGGTCTCCGGGTGCAGCGGCGCGTTGATCGTGACCACGTCGCACGCGCCCACCAGCGACTCGACGGTCTCATGAAACGTCACGCCGAGCTCCCGCTCGACCTCCGCCGGCAGGCGGTGGCGGTCGGTGTAGTGCAGCCCGACGTCGAACGGCGCAAGGCGGCGCAGCACTGCCGAGCCGATCCGTCCCGCCGCGACCGTCCCGACCTGCATCCCCTCCAGGTCGTACTCGCGCGCGGCGCAGTCGGCTATGTTCCAGCCGCCATCCACCACCCATTGATAGGACGGGATGTAGTTGCGTACGAGCGCGAGGATCATCATCACGACGTGCTCGGCGACGCTGATGCTGTTGCAGTAGGTCACCTCGGCGACCGTGATTCCGCGCTCGATGGCGGCCTGCAGATCGACATGGTCCGATCCGATCCCAGCCGTCACGGCGAGCTTCAGCCGGGGCGCCTTGGCGATCCGCTCGGCCGTCAGATACGCCGGCCAGAACGGCTGGGAGATCACGATCTCGGCCTCTGCAAGCGCGCGCTCGAAGGCCGAGTCTGGACCGTCCTTCTCAGAGGTGACGATCAGCTCGTGACCGCCCCCCTCCAGAAACCTGCGCAGCCCCAGCTCGCCCGAGACGCTCCCCAGCAGCTCGCCGGGCGCGAAGTCGATCGCCTGTGGCGTCGGCGCGGTCTGTCCGTCGGGATAGCGCTCGATCCGTGGAATTCCCTCGCGTGCATATCGCGGCGGATAGCCGTCGACCGGATCGTCATACAGAACGCACACCACGTTCGCCATCGTTTCCACCCTTCGTCGGTTTCGCTCGCGCGCCGGCGGGCCTTCGCCCGCGGGGCGCGGACGCGCACATCATCGACGTTTGACCGTCCCTTGTCCAATCCCCGCCCGCAGGTTCTATCATCGGCCGCGCTCACGGTCGATAGCGAGAAAGGAGGGCCGAGATGCCGCTGAGCGCCACCCTCGAGCTGCCCGAGCACGAGTTGGACGACGACGACTGGGACGACGACGAGGAGTTCGGAACCGATGGCGAAGAGCTCGAGCTGGACGAGTTTGACGACATCGACGAGGACGACGACGAGGAGATCTGAACGCGGAGCCGTCGAGGACGCGTGGCGCGGCCGCGGCTGATGCAAGCCACGGGCGGGCAGCTCGTGCTCCTGTGGCTCACCGACCCCGCGCGTCGGTGGTGATCGCTCAGGCGAGAGTCCCCGTACGCTTGATGCTGTGACGGCGCTGCTTGCATCGACCTCGATCGGCGACAGCCTCACCACCTTCCTGGACGCCGCCGGGCAGTTCTTCTCTGACCTGGAGTCCGTCCGCTGGGGCGCGCTCGTGCTGGGGCTGGCCTTCTTTGGACTCAACCTGACCCTGCGCTCGCGGGCGTACTTCAACACCCTGCGCGCCGCCTACCCCGCGGTCAGGTTCCAGTGGCGGCGGATCTGGGGCGCATACTTCGCCGCGGTCGGCTTCAACAACGTCGTGCCCGTGCGCGGGGGGGAAGTCATCAAGCTGTTCCTCACGCGCTCCTCGATCCCCGGGTCGAGCTATCCGACGGTCGCCGCCGCGTTTTTCGTGGAGTCGATCTTCGACGTGTGCGTGGGTGTGCTGATCCTGATCTTCGCGTTCACGCAGGGCGTGTTTCCCAAGCCGCCCGACTTCTCCAAGCTCAGCTCGTTCGACATCTCCTACCTGGCCGGGCACTTCCGGTTCACGCTGTTCTTGATCACCGCGCTGGCGATCCTCGGCTTGGTCGCGTTTGCGCTGCTGTCGATGCGCGTCCGCGCTTTCTGGGCGCGGGTGCGCCAGGGCGTGACGATCCTGTCGGACCGTCGCCGCTACCTGCGCGAAGTCGTCTCGCTGCAGGCGCTCGGCTGGATATGTCGCTTCGCGGCGTTCTGGTTCCTGCTCGAAGCGTTCCGGGTGGGGGCCTCGGTCCAGAACGTGCTGCTCGTGTTTGCCGTCAACCAGGTCGCGGGCGCGGTCCCGCTCACGCCGGGCGGGGCGGGTGTGCAGCAGGCGCTGCTGGTCAAGGTCTTCGCCACGAGCACCGCCGGCACGGCGGCCGTGGCCGCCTACTCCGTCGGCCAGCAGATCGCGATCGCCGCGTTCACGGCGATCGTCGGCCTCGCCGCGGTCGTGTTCATCTTCCGGTTTCGCTCCTTCGGCGAAGTGCTCCATGCCGGTCGCGCCTCGCGCGAGGCCGAGCGCGCCGGGATGTCGGCGGGCGAGGGCTGGTCAGGCGAGGAGGATCCGCCGCCGCCGGCCGGACCCCCGGCGCCCAGGTTGCGCGCGCGCTACTGAAGCCCGTCGCGCGCCTCGCGCACGAGCGTGACGGCCTCGGGGAACACCCTTGCGATCACCGTCCTGATCTGCTCGGCCTGGGCTTCGGCGTTGCCCTGCAGGTTGATGCGCTCCACGGCCGCGACCGTCATGTCGACCGCGAGCTTGATCGCGTTGTCCGCCCACGCCAGGCGCTGCTGGCCCTGCATCTGCTCGGCGAACTCCGCCAGCCTGCGCTGAAGCTCCTCCGGATCGCCGAACAGGTCTCCGAGACCGCCACTCTCCATCTGCTCATCATAGAGAGCCGCGTGGGGGCAGCAGGCTCCCCACGGGCCTCACATCTGCGTAGCCCGCACCCGGGCGGGCGAACGCCGACGTCCTGACGGTCGGCCGTGGGGTGCTCGCCCTCAGGCGCCAGATATTGTGCGCGGACCGATGCCAAGCTCCAGCGAGATCTCCGAGCAGCTCACCCGCGAGTCCGAGCGCCGCGCGCGCCTGGCTGTGCCCGCCTTCGCCGGCGGCTTCCTGTATTTCCTGAGCGCGATCGTCGTCAGCTCGACGCTCAGCTCCGCGCCGACGGTCGGCCTGGTGCAGGGGCTTGCTCCCGCACTCTCGGGCGAAGCCAATCCGGCGGTCAGCCCGCGCGCGTCCGAGGTCAAATACATCAGCCATCACGCCCTCGCCCTGACCGCCGGCAGCGTCATCAAGTCGCTGTCGCTCGTTGCGCTGATGCTCGTGCTGCTGCTGCTGCTCGACGCCACGCGCTTTCGCCGCCCGCAGACGTGGTCGGCGGCGCGTCCGCTCGTGCTCGTCGGAGGGATCGGGCTGGCGGTGGTCAACGTCGCCCACCAGGTCATCGGCGCGATCCAGGCGCACAGCTTCGCGGTCGGCCACGACCTCTCCAACCACGCTGTCGAACAGGCGCTGACCAAAGGCGCGGTCAACGTGGGCAGTCAGTACATCGACCTGCTCGCGGCGCTGTGCCTGACGGCGGGCATGATCGGGGTGTCGGTCAACGCCATCCGTGTCGGCCTGCTCACCCGCTGGATGGGGGTGATCGGGATCTTCTCGGGCATCCTCATCTTCGTGCCGATCGGGGGCGCGACGCTTGAAATCGTGCCCGCGTTCTGGATGCTGGGGATGGGCATCCTCTTTCTCGGCCGCTGGCCCAACGGGGATCCCCCCGCGTGGGCGGCCGGCGAGGCGCGCCCGTGGCCGACGCAGGCCGAGCGTCGCGCTGAACGTGAAGAGCAGTCTGGGGGCGGAGGCTCGACCAGGGGCAGGCCGGCGCTCGCGTCATCCGGGCCCGACGTGACGCCCGATCCACAGCCCGCGGCAGCGGCCGGCGGCTCCTCGCGCAAGCGCGGGCGCAAGCGCCGCTGATGTCGCTCGACCGCGAGCTGGCGCAGCTGCTGGATGTCGAGCGCTTCGAGCCTTCGGCGGAGTTTCGCGAGCGAGCGCTGCTGAACGATCCGGCGGTGTATGAGCGGGCGGCGCGCGACCCGCAGGCGTGGTGGGTGCAGCAGGCCGAGCAGCTGCACTGGTTTCAGCGGTGGGACACGGTGCTCGACGACTCAAACCCGCCGTTCTATAAGTGGTTCGTGGGCGGCAAGCTCAACGTCTCATACAACTGCCTGGACCGTCACGTGCTCGCGGGCAGGGGCGAGCGCGTGGCATACCACTGGCGCGGCGAGGACGGCTCCGAGCGCGACATCACCTACGCGCACCTGCTGGCCGAGGTCAAGCGCTTCGCCGGTGCGCTGAAGGACCTCGGCGTGCGCCCGGGCGACGTCGTCGGGATCTACCTGCCGATGATCCCCGAGGTGCTCGTCGCGATGCTCGCCTGCGCGCGCATCGGCGCGCCGCACAACGTCGTCTTCGGCGGCTTCTCCGCGGAGGCGGTGCGCGAGCGCATGGAGTTTTCCGACGCGAAGGTGCTGATCACGGTCGACGGCGCCGCGCGCAAGGGCAAGACGGCGCCGGTCAAGGAGCGCGTCGACGAGGTCATGGGCGACCTTCACACGCTCGAGAAGATCGTCGTGGTGCGCAGCAAGGGCCTGGACTGCGAGATGAAGTACGGTCGCGACGTCTTCTATGACGAGATATGCGCGGCGGCCGATCCGGAGTGCCCGGCGCAGGCGCTGGACGCCGAGCATCCTCTGTACATCCTCTACACCTCCGGCTCGACCGCCAAGCCGAAGGGCATCCTGCACACGACCGGCGGCTACCTGACCGGCGTCGCAGCCACGCACCGCTACGTGTTCGACCTGAGGCCCGACGAGGACGTCTACTGGTGCGCGGCCGACGTCGGCTGGGTCACCGGCCACTCCTACATCGTCTACGGCCCGCTCGCCAACGGCGCGACCTCGGTGATGTGGGAGGGTGCTCCGGACTACCCCCACAAGGGCATCTGGTGGGAGCTCGTCGAGCGTTACGGCGTCAGCATCCTGTACTGCGCGCCGACCGCGATCCGCGCCTGCATCAAGTGGGGCGCGCGGTGGCCGGACGAGCACGATCTCTCCTCGCTGCGCCTGCTCGGCTCGGTCGGCGAGCCGATCAACCCGAAGGCGTGGCTGTGGTATCACAAGGTGATCGGAGGCGAGCGCTGCCCGATCGTGGACACCTGGTGGCAGACCGAGACCGGGGCGATCATGATCTCCCCGCTCCCCGGAATCACCGCCACCAAGCCCGGCTCGGCCACGCAGCCATTCCCGGGAGTCGCCGCGGAGGTGCGCGACGAGTCCACCGGCGAGCCGATCGAGCAGGGCCAGGGGCTGCTCGTGCTCACGCGCCCGTGGCCGTCGATGCTGCGCACCCTCTACAAGGAGCAGGAGCGCTACGTCAACGCCTACTTCGATCGCTTCGGCTCGGAAACCTATCTCGTCGGCGACGCCGCGCGCCGGGACTCCGACGGCTACCTGTGGGTGATCGGGCGGATCGACGACGTCGTCAACGTCTCCGGGCACCGGCTTTCCACGGCCGAGGTCGAGTCTGCGATCGTCGCGCACCCCGACGTCGCCGAGGCCGCGGTGATCGGACAGCACGATGAGGACACCGGCCAGGCGATCGTCGCGTTCGTGACGTTGCAGGGAGACCTCGAGGGTGACGAGGCCACCGTCGAAGGCATCCGCGAAACGGTCGCCGAGCGCATCGGCAAGTTCGCCCGTCCCAAGCGCATCATCTGGGCGGAGGACCTGCCCAAGACGCGCTCGGGCAAGATCATGCGCCGGCTGCTGCGCGACATCGCCGAGGGTCGCGCCCTGGGCGACGTGACGACGCTGCGCGACCCCGCGGTCATGGCCCAGCTCGAGCAGCGCGTCTCCGAGCTGCGGGCCCACGAGGACTAGCGGGGCGTTGGCGGGGCGCAGGGAGCGCGAACGTAGCAGCAACGCTGCTGCGGCGTGGGAAGCATGAGAACGATCTCATACTGACGGAGTCTTTATGTAGTGTTGGCATTGTGGCGCCCGTGCCCACTGACCTTGCGATCGAGACCACTGGCCTGACCAAGCGCTTCGGCCAGCGCGCGGCGCTCGACGGCATCGATCTGCGCGTGCCGACGGGCTGCGCGTTCGGGTTTCTCGGACCCAACGGCGCGGGCAAGACGACCATGATCCGCACGCTGCTCGGGCTGACTCATGCGACCGCCGGGAGCATGAGCCTGCTCGGGCGGCCCGTCCCCGCGCAGCGGGCTCAGGCACTGCAGCGGGTCGGTGCGATCGTCGAGGAGCCGCGCTTTCACCCGCATCTGTCGGGACGCGAGAACCTGCGCATCGTCGCGGCGGTGCGTGGCGGCGAGACGGCGGAGCGGATCGCGCCGGCGCTTGCGCGCGTGGGACTTTCCGAGCGCGCCGACGAGAGGGTCAAGAAGTACTCGATGGGCATGCGCCAGCGCCTCGGGGTCGCGCGCTGCCTGCTGGCCGACCCGCTGCTGTTGATCCTCGACGAGCCCACCAACGGCCTGGACCCAGGTGGCATCCAGGAGTTCCGCGAAATGATCCGCACAATGGTCGAGCAGGAGGGGCGCACCGTGTTTCTCTCCTCGCACCTGCTCGATGAGGTCGAAAAGATCTGCGACGCGGCGGCGATCATCGACCGCGGCAAGGTCATCGCGCAGGGCCCGATCGCCGAGCTCGCCCAGGGCGGGGGCGTGCGTAACGAGCTGATCCTGGGTGTGGACGACGTCGAGCTGGCGCTCTCCACGCTCGACGCCAGCGAGCTCGTGCGCGATGCCCGTCGCTCCGACGAGGGCCTGCGCGTGGAGCTCACGGGCGATCCGCAGACGGCGGCCGCGGTCAATGCGGCCCTCGTGCGCGCCGGGGTCGGCGTGATGCGCCTGGAGCCCGTGCGCCACAGCCTCGAGCAGCGCTTCCTGGAGGTCACGACGCGTCTGGACGAGGCGTCTGAGGAGGTGCGGGCATGACGGCGATCGCACTGCGCATGACGGGCGCAGACCTGCTGAAGATCCGCAAGAAGCGCAGCACTTTGATCTGGGCGTTCGTGTTGGCGCTGTTGCCGATCGTGATCTTCTATACGGTGAACGCGGTCGAACACGCGTCGAATGCTAGCCACGAAGCGGCCGGCGGCATCGACAGCTTCCACACGGGCGTGCGCCTGCTCGGCGGCCTCTTCTTCGGCCCGCTCGTCGCGATCCTGATCGGCGTGGAGGCCGGCACCACCGACGAGTCCAACGGCGTCTTCCGGGATTTGGTCGTGACCGGCCGCTCGCGTCTGGCGCTGTTCGCGACGCGCATTCCCGCCGCTCTGCTCTTGTGCTGGTCGGTGATGGTCGCGGCCTACGCCCTGATCCTGCTGGGAACGTTCGTGTTCGCGTCCAACCTGCCGACGCCCAGCGGGGCGATGGCAATCGAAGGCCTCGGCTTCGTGCTGCTGGCCACGGGCGTGCTGTGCGCGGTGGCTGTCGGCTTCTCCTCGTTGATCAACTCCAAGCCGGGGGCGATCATCGCTCTGATCGCGTGGCAGGTGATCGCGAGTCCGCTGATCTCGAGCATCTCCTCGCTTGGCAGCGGACGCAAGCTCGTGCTCAGCCAGGCGATCGCGCATTTCGGCCCGGCCGGTGTCAAGGACATGCGCGGCACCGAAGTCTTGATGTCCGGGGGGACAGCCGTGATCGTGATCGTGGTCTGGCTCGCCGTGCTCCTCGCGCTCGGCGCATGGCGCACGCGCACGATGGACGCCTGACGAGGAAGCCGCTGGGCGGCGCATCGACTCCCTGGACTCCCCTGTGGGAAGGTGACTAGACCTTGCGGTGCTCGGGCGCCCACGACCCGTCGTCCTGGCGGCTGAAGTCCTGGAACAGGTTGGGCGCCTCGGCCTGCATGATCCGGCCGATCGCGTCGAACACCAGGCGCAGCTCCTCCTCGGCGCCCTCGGCTGTTCGCATCTCGATCACGTGTCTCAACGTGCGCGCGTTCGCCGTCCAGACGATGTCCGTGCTCAGGCCGATCGGGGCCAGGCGGCGCAGGGCGGAGGTGACCTCCTTCTTGACGTGAAACGGCACGCCCTCAGCGTCGATCCCCAGCTCGCGCGCGGCGGTGAGCTGAAACTCCTCCAGCTGCTCGACGATGCTCAGCACCTGCTCGCGCACGGGCTCCAGTGCGGGCGGCACGCGAAAGCCGATGTCCGCCAGGCGCACATATCGCAGGCTCTCCTGGCTGAACGCCGAGCCGGCGCGATGCCTTACGAGCTCGTGAGTAAAAACACGAGAACAATTTCGAATAACGAAAGAGTAGTTGGCGTGCTCCAGCACGCTGCCGTGACCCGAGCGCAGGATGTTGGCGAAGTACTCGCGCCGGTCGGTTCTGATCTTCGTCACGTTGGGGTTCAGCCCCGGCTCCCAGCTGCGATAGCACGCGCGCCCGCCGAACTCGAGCAACAGTTCGCCGGCGCCGGGTCCCTCCCGCTCGTCCAGGCGAAGATCGAGCCACGACTCGCCGCCGACGTCGCGCAGGTATGCGCGCATTCCCTCGACGTCGATCGAGGGCCTGGCGATCAGGTAGACGGCGGGTGTGGTCTCGTGCATCGGGCGGACGATGCTAGGGCGTCTCTCGGACGGCGAAATGACCGAGCCGAGCGTCCTGCGAGCACGGACCGGACGGCGGACCGGGCCGGTGGCGTGGGCGAGCGCCCGGGGCGGCTCTCACGGCGAGGGCGAGATGGCCAGCACGCTGTTCGGCGCGACCGTGAGCTTGATCCGGCCGCGAGGGGAGCTGAGCTGCGCCGTCTGCACTCCCGCCCGCGCCGGGGTCAGCGCCTGGATGCGCACGGCATGCGCGCCGCGCAGCACCACCGGTTGCGCCCGCGTGCGCTCGTTGTCGAGGATGAGCATGGTCTTGCCGGCCAGTTCACTGCTACCCGCAGGCTCACTTGTGCCAGCCGGCCCGCCCGCGCTGGCCGCCGGCTCGCTGACAGCGCTCGCCACGAGTCCGCGTACGCCTGAGACCGTCCGCAGCGCGGCGCCGATGGGCAGCCACTGGTTGAGCGCGGCCAGGGCGCTCGCCAATGGCCGCGCGAGCACTGCTTCGCCACTGACGACGAACGGGTCATACGGGGCGCCGCTGAAGTGAAAGCGCACCTCCTGGAAGCCGGTCTTCAGGGCGGCGAGCACGAAGCGCACGGCCCAGACGGCGCTCGCCGGACTGTCCGAGACCCCGGCCACGCCGCCGCAGGAGGCGGAGTTGGCCTCGGAGATGATCGCGGGCACGTGTGCGGCGCTCGCGTCCGCGACGACCCATGCCAGGCTGCGGGGCGTGTCGGCCGCCTGCGCCGAGAGCACTCCCCCGATCGTGACCGCCTTCGGGCTGGCGCAGGCGCTGAGCGGATACAGGTGCACGCCGACGGTCTGCTCGTGCAGCGCGGCGATGACCCGCGGGAGCTGGCCTCGCCAGTGCGCGGGCCTGGCCAGTTCCGGCCCGATCACCGGCTCGCCGGCGAGCGCCGGCTGGAGCTGTTCGGCCACCTGCAGGTATGTGTTCACCGCCGCGGCTTCTTCACCGGGCAGCGGCCTGCTCAGCGAGGCGTAGTTGGGCAGGTAGTACAGGTCGGGCTCGTTGCCGAGCGAGAAGCTCAGGCCGTTGGTGGCCGCGCTCTGCGCGCCGGCGACCATCTGCGCCGCCCACGCGGCCTGGCCCGTCTTGGTGTTCAGGCCGACGGTGAGCGGGTCTTTCGTCGCGCTCAGCAGGCAGTGCAGCTCACTCCAGAAGGCGGCGGGCAGGGCGTAGAGCGTGGCCGTTTCCCAGGAGGCGGGCGCGCCGGAGAGCGCCCCGCTGGGCGCCGTGGAGTCCTGACTGTCCCCGGCAAGAGCCAGCGGCGGAGATCCGAGCGCCTGCAGCTCGCTCACGAGCGCGGGCGCTGGACAGGCGCCCGTGCCGAGATCCTGGGCCATCGTCGGGTACTCGAGCGACAGGCCGACAGGCGCCATCGTGACCGTTATGCCCGCGCCGGTGGGGCTCGGCAGCGTGACTTCCGCGGGGGGCGTCTTCGCGGGCGCGTGGCCGGAGCGTCGCTTGGGCTTTGCGGCCAGGGCGCTGCCCGCGGTCACGCCGGCGCCGAGCAGTGACAATCCGAGTACGAGCGCGAGTGCCCGCAGGATCAGCGTGCGTCGCCCGCGGAGCATCGCTTGAACATATCAGCGTCGTTTGGGCGGCAGGGCCGCATGCGGCCCTGCCCCGGGGCGTGCATGCACCCCGGCCACCGATCGAAGATCGAGGATCTTCGATCGGCCAGCATGCGCCGACGGTAGACACGCCACATGTGGCGTGTCTCGGGCCGCGCATGCGCGGCCCGCCGGACCGAAGCCGGGAGACACGCGCCTTCGGCGCGAATCCCCATTTCGGCCAGCATGCACCGACCGGATAGTCTGCTCTGATCGATGGCTGCCGGCGCCCCCTCAATCCCTGCCGACCCCGAGCTGGCCGAGACCGCCTGGGATCTGGGGCCGCTTGTCGACGGCGAGGGTCCGGACGGGGTCACGCGCCGGCTACAGGAGGCGCTCGCGCGCGCCAAGACCTTCGCCGAGCGCTACGCCGGCAAGCTCGATGAGCTCGACAGCGCGGGCCTGGCAGTGGCGATGGGAGAGCTGGCCGAGATCCTCGACCTCGTCGGCCGCGCGGGCTCCTACGCCGCGCTGGACTTCTCCACCGACACGGCCGATCCCGCGCGCGGGGCGCTCTTGCAGCGCACGCAGGAGCGCGGCACCGAGATCGAGACGACGCTGCTGTTCTTCGAGCTGGAGTGGGCAGCCCTGCCGGACGAGCGCGTCCGGGAGCTGCTGGACGGCGAGGGCCTCGACTTCTGCCGCCATCACCTGCGCAGCGCGCGCCGCTACCGCGATCATCTGCTCAGTGAGCCCGAGGAGAAGATCCTCGCCGAGAAGTCGCTCACCGGCGCCTCGGCGTGGTCGCGGCTGTTCGAGGAGCTGACCTCGGCGATCGAGGTTGCGCTGCCCGAAGGAGAGCCCGTGGCGCTGGACGTCGCGCTCAGCCGCCTGGCGCTGCCCGACCGCGAGCTGCGGCGCACCACCGCCGAGGCGGTGACGGCGGCGCTACAGCCCGGCCTGCGCACGCGTGCGTTCCTGTTCAACACGCTGCTCGCCGACAAAACGACCGACGATCGCCTGCGCCGCTATCCGGGCTGGCTGGCCGCGCGCAACCTCTCAAACGAAGCCAGCGACGAGTCGGTGGCGGCGCTGATCGAGGCGGTGCGCGGGCGCTATCAGATCGCGCGGCGCTGGTATGAGCTGAAGGCGCGGCTGCTCGGGGTGGAGCGGTTGGCCGACTACGACCGCATGGCGGCGGTCACCCAGGACGAGGTCACCTACTCCTTCGCGCAGGCGCGCGAGATCGCGCTCGACTGCTACAGCTCGTTCTCGCCCGAGCTGGGGAATCTCGCCAAAGGGTTCTTCGACGGGCGCTACATCGACGTTCCCGTGCGTCCGGGCAAGCGCGGCGGCGCGTTCTGCGCCTCGGCGGTGCCGGCGGTGCATCCGTATGTGCTGCTCAACTGGACCGCCCGCCGCCGCGACGTGCTCACGCTCGCGCACGAGCTGGGCCACGGGGTGCACTTCGCGCTGGCCGCCCGCCAGGGCGTCTTCCACCAGACCACCCCGCTGACGCTCGCCGAGACCGCGTCGGTGTTCGCGGAGACGATCGTGTTCGGGCGCCTGCTCGCCGAGGACTCAACGCCCGCCTCGCGCCTGGCGCTGCTGGCGGAGAACATCGAGGGTCAGATCGCGACCGTGTTCCGCCAGGTCGCGATGAACCACTTCGAGGACCTCGTCCACACTGCCCGGCGCACCGAGGGCGAGCTGTCGATGGAGCGCTTCGGCGAGCTGTGGCACTCGAGCCAGGAGGAGCTGCTCGGCGACTCCGTGGAGATCACCGACGGCTACCGCTCGTGGTGGTCCTACATCCCGCACTTCATCGGCTCGCCTGGCTACGTCTACGCCTACGCCTACGGACAGCTGCTCGCGCTGTCGGTGTACGAGCGCTACGAGCAGCGCGGAGCCGAGTTCGTGCCTCAGTACCTGCAGCTGCTCGCCGCCGGCGGATCGAAAAGCCCCGAGGAGCTTGGCAAGATCGTGGACGTCGATCTGGCCGACCCTGGCTTCTGGGAGTCGGGCCTGGACCTCGTCGAGCGGCAGTTGGGCGAGGCCGAGGCGGCGGCGCAGGACGCGCTCGGGGGGTAGAGGAGTCGCGTTGCGCGGCGCCCCGAACATGAAAGTGTTCGGTTCATTTTGTTTGTCAGCACCCGAACAAATCAGCAAAGTGTTCGGTACAATTGATATGTGCCGCAGCCAAACAAAATAAGTGTCGGCTCGCGCGGCCGGCCGTCACGGGCGGCCGTCTATGAGCGGCTGCGCGTGCAGATCGGCGAGCTGCGCGAGCGCTTGGGGGGTCTGCCCTCGCCGGAGGAGGCCGGTGGTATCTGGCGGGGCATCTGGTTCGAGGAGGCGCATCACTCCACCGCGATCGAGGGGAACACCCTCGTCCTGCGTCAGGTCGAGCAGCTGCTGGCGGAGGGGCGCGCCGTGGGCAACAAGGAGCTGCGCGAGTACCTGGAAGTGCGCGGTTACGCCGATGCGGCCGACTGGGTCTACGGACAGGGCATCCGGGCGGGGGAGTGGTCAAGCGGCGCACCGGTCTCGCTGACCGAGCTGCGCCATGTGCACCGCCTCGCACTGACACCCGTATGGGATGTCGCTCCGCATCCCGGCGCCACCGGCAGGGAGCGTCCGGGCTCGTTCCGCGAGCACGACATCCAGCCTTTTCCCGGCGGTATGCGCCCGCCGCCGTGGCCGCAGGTGCCCGCGCTCGTCGCCGACTGGATCGCGGCCGCACGGTCGCTGCCCTCCGAAGAGCTCACCGCCGGGCCGGAGGCGCTCGCCAGACTGCACGCCGGCTTCGAGCGGATCCACCCCTTTCTCGACGGCAACGGGCGGACCGGACGGCTGGTCTTGAACCTGCTGCTCGTCCGTCTCGGCTATCCGCCGGCCATTGTCTACAAGAGCGATCGCACGCGTTATCTCACTGCCCTGCGGCGTGCCGACGACGGCGATCCGGGACCGCTCGGTGAGCTTCTCGCCCGTGCGATTCTCGACAACCTTCACAGATTTGTCGTGCCCGCCGTAGCCGGACCCGCGCGTCTGGCCCCGCTGCCCGCGCTCGCGTCACCGGCGATCTCCGCAAACGCGCTGCGCGTCGCGGCCACCCGCGGGCGCCTGCAGGCATCGAGGGCAGCCGACGGAACGTGGCGCAGCACCCGTGCCTGGGTCGACGAGTACCTGGCCGGGCGTTACGTGCGAGATTGAGCGAGGTCGGGCAGGCGCTGACTGAGGCCGATCCTGACTGAGGCCGATCACAGCAGCCCCAGCGCGCCGCCGACCCCGTGCACCAGGTTGAACAGGGGCTGGGGCAGGATGCCGAAGAAGAGGGTCGCCGCGCCGGCCATGACCGCCACCAGGGCCACCTCGGGCTCCGGGCCGATCACGGTGGCCGGCGTTTGCTCGTCCAGCTCCTGCGAGCCGCCGGCGAGGGCGGGCAGGGCGCCCTCGGTGGGAGCGGACCCCGGGCCGGTGGAGGTTGTGCTCGCCGGTTCCGGCGCGTCCTGGGGGGACTCGCCCATCCACATCGCCGCGATCACCGGCAGGTAGTAGCCGAGCGAGATCATCGAGCCGATCACGATCACCACCCCGAGCCAGGTGTAGCCGCCCGCGACCGACGCGTCGATGAGGTAGAACTTGCCCATGAACCCGGCCGTCGCTGGGATTCCCGCCAGGCCGAGCATCGCCAGCGTCATCGGCCACGCCAGCTGCGGGCGCGCGCGGCCGATGCCCCGCATCGCCGCGACCGTGTCGCCGAGGTCCGTTTCGCGCTCGCGCGCGAGGATGACCGCGAACGCGGCCATGTTCATGAACAGGTACACCGCCAGGTAGAGCACGGTCGCCTGCGCGCCCAGCTTGGTGGCGACGACGACGCCGGCGAGCATGTAGCCGGCCTGGGCGACCGAGGAGTAGGCGAGCATCCGCTTCAGCGAAGACTGTCCCAGCGCGCCGACGTTGCCGACGACGATCGTGATTGCCGCCAGCACGGCGACAGCCGGGCCCCAGCTTGAGTGGGCTTCGATCAGCGCCACGTCGAACAGCCGCAGGAACACGCCCAGCGCCGCGACCTTCGTCGCGACCGCCATGAACGCGGTGACGGGTGTCGGCGCGCCCTCGTAGACGTCAGGCGTCCACTGGTGAAACGGCGCGACCGACGCCTTGAAGCACAGCCCCGCCACACACAGCGCGATCCCGGTCAACGTCAGCGGGTCGGTCGCGAGGCTGCCGCTCGACAGCGCGCTCGCGATCCCGGTGAACTCGGTCTGACCGGTAGCGCCGTAGATCAGCGCCAGCCCGTACAGCAGCGTCGCCGAACCCACGGACCCGACGATCAGGTACTTCAGCCCCGACTCCAAGGAGTGCTCCCGTTTGAGCTCGGTCGCGCACAGCACGTACAGCGGGATCGACAACAGCTCCAGGCCGAGGAACAGCACGACCGTGTTCTGCGCCGCCGCCAGTATCGACATCCCGCCGATCGAGCTCAGCAGCAGCGCGTGCCACTCGCCGTGCGCGGCTTCGCGCGCCGCCAGGGAACGCCAGGCCAGCAGGACCGTGCAGGCGCCGCCCGCGACAAGGATCAGGTTCAGCGTCAGCGACAGCGCGTCGATGCGCAGCGCGCCCGAGACTATCGACTTTTCATCGCTCCACTGCCAGATCGTCAGACCCGCCGCCGCGGCGAGCGCCACGAGGCTGAGCGCGGGGACGAGCTGCGCGCGCGCCCAGCGCGAGCCCAGTAAGCCCACCAGCAGGACGACTGTCGCTCCGCCCAGCAATGCGATCAGGGGGGACAGCGCGGCGAAATCCACATGGGGGCCTTTTAGTGTGGCCGTCGCGAATAAAAAGTTCATCGAGTGGGGGTGGGGTGGTTGTAGTCTTCGGGATTGATGGGCGGCACCGTGAATGCCGTGCTCGCGGCGAACGGTTGCAGCGCCGCGTGCGCGCTTGCCACCGCGGACTTCGTGGCGCCTTCGCTGCGCTTGAGCGCCAGCTGCGGGTAGATCGCCATGAACACGATCACAGTCACGATCGGCACGAGCACGAACCCGTCGCGCAGTGACATCTCGTGCGAGTCAACGCCCTTGCCGACGCGGTTGTGCATCGCGCGGATGAACAGCCTCAGTGCGTACACGCTGGCCGCGACCACCCCTGTGAACGCGATGATCGCGATCGCGAGCTTGGCTTGGAACACTCCCAGCAGGATCATGAACTCGCCGACGAAATTGGCAGAGCCCGGCATCGCCAGGGTTGCCAGCGAGACGATCAGGAATATGGACGCCAGCACCGGCGCGCGGAACGCGATGCCGCCCATCTCGCGCACGTCCTCCGAGCCGCCGGCGCGCCGCGACAGGATTGCGACGATGAACAGCAGCGGCGCGACGACCAGGCCGTGGTTGACCATCTGCAACAGCGCTCCCTGCGCGCCCTGGGGGTTCAGCGCGAAGATGCCGAGCGTGATGAACCCGAGCTGCGCCACCGACGAGTACCCGGCGATCAGCCGCGCGTCGGTCTGGGTGAACGCGACGGCAGACCCGTACAGGATCGAGACCAGCGCGATTATCAGCATCAGCGTCTGAAAATGAGCCGCGCCCTGCGGGAACAGAGGCAGCACGATCGCCAGGAATCCATATGCCCCGACCTTCGACAGCACACCTGAGAACACCATCAGCACCTCGATCGGCATCGCCCTGTATCCGTCCGGCATCCAGCCGTGCAGCGGAAACGCGGGCATCTTCACCAGGAACGCAGCGGCGAAGAACAAAAATATCCACTCCTGCGAGCCCTTGCTCAGGGGTATCGCCTGCAGCGATGACAGCACGAACGTGATGTGCCCTCCCCCTGCTGGGCCGCCAGCACACCCGTCGCCACGGCGGCGGCGAGCATCAGCAGCGAGCCCACGAGCGTGTAGACGACCAGCTTGATCGTTGCTTTGACGCGCTTCTCGCGGGTGCCCCGACCCCACATTCCGGTCAAGAAGTAGAACGGGATCAGCATCAAATCGAAGAACGCGACGAACAGCGCCAGATCCTGGGCCAGAAATGCTCCCAGCACGGCGGACTCGGCGAGCATGAAGAAAAACCAGAACAACCTCGGCCGTGGGGTGGGCGGGCTCTCAATCCTCAAGTTGGCTGCGATCGTCGCGGCGGCGAACAGGAGTGTCGTCAGTCCGATCAGAAACACATTCAGGCCGCTGATTCCGAGCTTGTAGTGAATCCCCAGTTCGCTGATCCACACCACGTCGGTCACGTGCTGCAGGCCGGTGGTGCCCGGCGAGTAGTCGGCGATATACCCGATCGCCAAGCCGAGCGCGGCGATCGATCCAACCAGGGCCAGCACGCCGGGGATGCGCTGGTTGCGTAGGCCCACAATCGCACCTAGGACGCCGCAGGCCAGGGGAAGCCATATGAGGACTGAAAGAGGTGGCATCACGTCTGCAGCAGGAAGTAGAAGGCCACGCCCGTGACGCCCAGGACCAGCAGGGCGGCGTAGTAGCGCACGAACCCGCTCTGCACCGCGCGCACCGCGGCCGAGCCCGCGCGCACGATCCCGGTCGAGCCGCCGATCAGCGTGTCCTGGACAAACACGCGCTCGAACGTGCCCTGCGCGAATCGCCCGGCCGCGGCGGCGGGCTTCACCACGAGCGCGTCGATCAGCTCGTCGAAGTACCACTTGTTGAAGGACAGCTCGTACAGCGGCGCGAAGCGCTCGCGCGCGCGCACGGCGATGCTCGGCTGCTTGACCCAGATGCGGTAGGCGATCGCGATGCCGGTCAGGCCCAGCGCCGTGCCGAGGCACAGGCCGAAGATCAGCAGCCCGTCGCGGGTGTGCGGTTCATACAGCGGCGATTCCGCGAACGTCGGGCGCAGGAAGTTGACGATCACGTCGTCGACGCCCGGGATCTGCACGAGCCCCGCGCCGGCCGCGCCGATCGCGAGCACGGTCATCGCGACCTTCATCGGCAGGGCGCGCTCGGCCACCGTGTGATGCGGGCCGGGGAAGCCCACATCGGTGTCCTCGACTTCCCCGCTGGCGGGGTTGGTCGGGACCTCTTTGTGGTGCAGGTGTCCTCCTTCGAGCTCGCGCGCCTCGGCGACCGGGTCGCCGTAGAACGCGCGGAAGATCATCCTGAACGTGTAGATCGCGGTGATGAACGCGCCGATGTAGCCCATCACGTACAGCGCCCAGTGCCAGCCGCCGCGCTCGGCCGTGACGAGCAGGATCTCGTCCTTGGAGAAAAACCCTGAAAAAGGCGGTATCCCCGACAGCGCCAGCCCGCCGATGACAAAACAGGCGAACGTGAACGGCAGCGCCTTGCGAAACCCGCCCATCTTCTGCAGCGACTGCTCGCCGCCCATCGCGCCGATGATCGAGCCCGCGCCCATGAACAGCAGCGCCTTGAAGAATGCGTGCGTCATCAGATGAAACATCCCGGCGGCGTACGCGCCGACGGACTCGCCCATGATCATGTAGCCGATCTGGGACATCGTCGAATAGGCGATCACGCGCTTGATGTCGGTCTGCGTGAGCGCGATCGTGCCCGCGATCAACAGCGTTGACGCGCCGATCACCGCGCCCGTGTCCTGGGCGGCGGGGGCGAGTTCGAACAGGACGTGCATGCGCGCGATCAGATACACGCCCGCCGTCACCATCGTCGCGGCGTGGATCAGCGCGCTGACCGGAGTCGGACCCTCCATCGCGTCGGGCAGCCAGGTGTGCAGCGGGATCTGCGCGGACTTGGCGATCGCGCCGAGCAGCAGCAGCAGACAGCCGGCGACGACGTCCGCTTCGCCTGTGTGAAACACGTGGGGGGCGGCGGCGAACGTGCCGAGGAAGTCGAGCGTGTGGGTGTGCTTGAAGATGAAATACGTCCCCAGCACGAGCCCGGCGTCGCCGACGACATTGATCACGAACGCCTTGATCCCGGCTTTTGTGGCCGTCGTGCGGCGGTACCAGAAGGAGATCAGCAGGTACGACGCCGCCCCGACGAACGCCCAGCCGACGATCAGCAGCAGGAAGTTACCAGCCAGCACCAGTAACAACATCGAGAAGACGAAAAAGTTGAGGTACGCGAAGTACCGTGCAAATCCCCGGTCTTCTTCAAGATAAGAGATCGAGTACAGGTGAATCATGCTCGAGATCCCGCTGACGATCAGGATCATGAACACCGACAGCGGGTCCACCAGGATCGACACTTCCGCGTTAACTCCGACGGTGTTGGCGTAATTCCACAGCGACGACGTCAGCTCGCGGTGGTCCGAGGAGTGCCCCTGCAGCGAGATCAGCGCGCCGAGCGCCGCCACGAACGCCAAGCCGATCGCGCCCGTGCCGATCACCCCGGCCCAGTTGCCCGGCAGGACCCGGTAGCCGAACGCGAGGATCAGCGTCCCCAGCAGGGGAAACAGCAGCACCAGCCAGCCCCACGTCGTCGTGGCCATCAGCCCTGGAGCTCCCTCAACTCGTCCACGTCGATGGGGAGGCGACGGCGGTAGATCGCGACGACCATGCCCAGCCCGATGCACACCTCGCAGGCGGCGACCGTCATCACGATCAGCGCGAATATCTGCCCGTCGCCGTTGCCCCACATGCGCGAGAACGCGACCAGCGCGAGATTGGCGCCGTTGAGCATCAGCTCCAGGCACAGCAGCACCACGAGCGGGTTGCGCCGCACCATCACCCCGGCGGCGCCGAGCGCGAACACGATCGCCGAGACGGCCAGATACCAGCCGATCGCCATTACCGGCCGTCCTCGGGCGTGGAAGGATCGGGCGTGGAGGGCGCGCCGGGCGAGGCGGCGCCTACCCCCACGGGCTCGCCCTGCTCGCCGTGCTCCGCGCGCGCCTGCGCCGCCTCGTAGGCCTGGCCGCCCACGCCCTCCATCATCGTGCCCGTGTTGCGCGGGCGGATCAGATCGAGCGGGGTCAGCCGCCGGGCGGGCTCGTCGTCCTCGATGCCGCCCCGCCGCCGGGCGAGCACGACCGCGCCGACGGCCGCGATCAGCAGCAGAAACGAGGCCGCCTCGAACACGAGCAGAAATCGCGTCAGCAGCAACTGGCCGATGTAGGCAGGGGTGCCGAACGTGCGCGGCCCGGGCGCGTAGGGGGCGCCGTTGCCGTCCACTGCCTTCAACCCCGTGCCGAGCAGCGCGATCAACAGCTCGACGAGCAGCGCGCCGCCGAGGACCGCCGCGCCCAGGCGCAGCTGCGTTCCAACCGGACCCCGCCCACCCCGCCCGCGCAAGAGCTCGCCGATCGGCTCCTCGCGCCCGCCGACGTAGGCGACGACGAACACGTACAGCACCATCACCGCGCCCGCGTACACCACCACCTGCACGGCGGCGACGAATTCCGCGCGTAACAGCAGGAACAGCACCGCCAGCGACAGCAGGTGCCCGACGAGCGCGAGCACCGCGAAGAACGGGTCGCGCAGCACGACCACGCCCACGGCGCCGGCGATCGCGCCGAACCCGGCGATGAAGAACAGGACCGCGCTCACCTACTCGTCCTCGTTCCTCAGGGGCGTGCGCTCCAGCGGCTCGGCGAGCAGCATCTCCTTGGTGAAGATCAGGTCCGTGCGATCGTAGTCGGAGAGCTCGTAGTCGTGGCCCATCGTGATCGCGTCGAACGGGCACGCGACCTCGCAGTAGCCGCAGAAGATGCAGCGCGACAAGTTGATCTCATACACCGCGGCGTAGCGCTCGCCCGCCGACACGCGGTTCTCGGGCGTGTTCTCGGCGGCGACGACGCGGATGCAGTCCGCGGGGCAGGCGGCGGCGCACAGCGAGCAGCCGACGCACTTCTCCAGGCCGGGGTGGGTGGGGTCCGCATTTTCGAAGCGGTGCAGCTTGTGCCGGCCGCGAAAGCGCGGGTAGACGGGCGTCTTCTCCTCCGGGTACTGCACCGTGACGGGGCCTTCGACGAGGCGGCCGAGCGTCGTCTTCAGGCCGCGCACGGTCTCGCGGAACGTGCGCCAGGTGCTGCGCGCCGGACCGGGGGCGGGGGTGCGCGTGACCTCGATCACGTCATCGCCGGGACTCCAGGCGGTGACGGTCACGACCCCGGCGGGCGCAGCGGGCGGCTGGGGGGGAGTCGCGGGCATCAGTGCGTCACCACCACGAGCACGGCCGTGACCAGTGCGTTGAGCGTCGCCAGCGGGAGCAGCACCTTCCAGCCGAAGCTCATCAGCTGGTCGTAGCGCAGGCGCGGGAGCGTGGCGCGGATCCAGATGAAGAACGTGATCAGCAGGAACATCTTGGCGAGCACCACGAACGGGTCCACCCAGCCGGGCGGGTGGATGCCGAACGGCATCAGCCAGCCGCCGAGGAACACGGTCGTGACGATCCCGGCGACGACCATCATGTTCAGGTACTCGGCGAACATGAAAGCGATCCAGCCCAAGCCGCCATACTCGGTGAAGTAGCCGCCGACGAGCTCGGCGTCGGCCTCGGTCAGATCGAACGGCGTGCGGTTGGTCTCGGCGAAGCCCGCGGTCAGGAAGATCAAGAAGCCGAAGAACTGCGGCACGATGTACCACATGCCTTTCTGTGCGCCCACGATGCCGGTGAGCGACAGCGTCTGCGCCGTCATGATCACGCCGAGGAGCGCGAGCCCTTGGGAGACCTCGTAGGAGATCAGCTGCGCCGCCCCACGCATCGCGCCGAGGAACGAATACTTCGAGCCCGAGGACCAGCCGCCGAGCATGATCCCGTAGAAGGCGATCGCCCCGAACGCGAACAGGTACAGCGGGCCGATCGAGACGTCGATCCCGTACAGCCCGACTGGCGTGCCGAAGATGTTCTGGACGTCGCCGAAGGGGACGAGCGCGAAGGCCGCGACGGCGGTGAGAATCGAGATGACCGGCGCCAGCCGGAACAGCGCCCCCACCGACGTGCTCGGCCGGAACTGCTCCTTGGTCGCGAACTTGATGACCTCGGCGAGCGGCTGCAGCAGACCGAACGGACCAACGCGATTGGGGCCGTAGCGGCTCTGGAAGCGCCCGAGCAGCTTGCGCTCATAGATAATGATCATCGGCAGGATCCCGAGCGCGACGGCGAAGATGATGAGCGCCTTCAGGATCTGGATCCACCATTCTTCGTAGTAGCCGACCGTGGCGAGAACTGTCATGAGACGGCCACCGCTGCGTCCCGGTCTTGCCAGCGCACTCCTTTGCCGCCAATCTCCTCCAAAGTCAGCCCCGCGTAGAAGGGGACCGCGTCGAACAGCTGCTGCGAGGCCATCTGGCCGGTCAGCACTTCCAGGTCGAGCCCGATCGCGGCGGCCAGCTCGGCGATCGCCTGCCACTGCGCGCGCGTGGACCCCGGATGCGCGACGGCCGGCCGCAGCCGTTGCAGGCGCCCGTCGGGGTGCACGATCGTGCCCTCCTTCTCGGCGTACGCCTGGGCTGGAAGCACCACGTTGGCGTGCTCGCGCAGGCTGTCCGTGAGGAACGTGGCGACCGCGATGACGGTCGAGGCGCGCTCAAGCGCGCGCTCCCACAGCTCGCTGTCGGGGTCGCGATCGGGTGAGCCGCCGCTGGCCGGCGCGCCTCCGTTGGCGCGATGGGCGGGCGTGCGCTCGTCTGCGGCGCTCTGATGCTCGGGGCTCAGCGGGTCGGTCTGCAGCAGCAGCACCGCCGCCAGCTCGCCCTCGGCCAGCCCTTCGGCGATGCCGCGCGCGTCGCGGGGGTCCATGTTGCTCGTGACGCCCGGAAGCTCGGAGAGCCCGGGACCGGCGTTCGGCAGAACGCCCGCCTCGCGCAGGCCTCGCCCATTCGTGCCCGCTGGGATTTCCAGCAGCCCCGCGCCTTCGGTCTCGGCCAGGGACAGGGTCTCCGCCAACTCGAGCAGCGCCCGGACGGTGGCAGCGCCGTCGGGGCCCGCCGTGAGGCGCTCGTGCCACAGGATCACGATGTCCTCTCCGCCTGCCGTCTCGCGCAGCTGCTGCGTGAACTCGTCGGCGCGCTCGAGCAGGTCCGCGGCGCTCGCCTGGACGAGCTCCATGCCGTGGCGGCGAATGCCCTTGCGCAGGCGCAGATCCAGGATCGGCGCATCCTCGATCGGGTCGGCGGCGAGCACGAGCACGGCGTGGGCGAACTCCAGGTCGCTGACCCGCGCCTGCAGGCGGGGGTCGTTCAAGGCGCGGTGCAGATCCAGTGGCAGCGTGCCCGCGCGGCGCGAGTCGATGTGCGGAGAGCCCAGGCCCTCGCGCATGAGGCGCGCGAGCAGGAACCCCTCCTCGTTTGTCGCTTCGCCACCCACCAGCGCGCCGGTGCGCTCACCCGCGCGGCTCAGTCCGGTGGCGGCCTCGGCCAGCGCGCGCTCCCAGGAGACGGGGCGCAGCTCGCCGCCGTCGCGGAGCAGCGGCTCGGTGATGCGCTCGCCGGGAGTTTTGTGCATCACGCCCCCTGCGGCGCCGTTCGCCGGGCGCACCCCACCGAGCGCCGGGTAGGCGAAGCGGCCGCGGTCGCACAGCCAGCCATCGTCGACCTCGTGGTTCTCGCGGGAGAGCACGCGCAGGACGCGCTCGTCGCGGACGGTCAGCGTGACGTTGCACTGCGACGGGCACAGCGTGCAGACCGAGCCCGCGTCCTCGATGTCCCACGGGCGCGCGCGGAAGCGGTAGGGCCGCGAGGTCAGCGCGCCGACAGGGCACAGCTCGACGATGTTGCCGGCGAACGGCGCCACGTAGGGATGGCCGTCGAACGTGGACACGTAGGAGTGCGCCCCGCGCTCGGCCAGCACGAGCTGGTGGTCTTCGGAGATCTCCTGGGAAAAGCGCACGCAGCGGTAGCACAGGATGCAGCGCTCGCGGTCGATCGCGATCGTCGGCGAGAGCTCCAGCGGCTTGACGAAGTGGCGCTTGGGCTCGACGTAGCGCGAGATGCCGGGACCCCAGCCGAACGTGATGTCCTGCAGCGGGCACTCGCCGCCCTTGTCGCACACGGGGCAGTCCAGCGGGTGGTTGATCAGCAGGAACTCCACGACCGAGCGCTGGGCCTCCTGCACGCGATCGGACTGGGTGTGCACGACCATGCCGTCCTTGACCGGCGTCGAGCAGCCGGTCTGCAGCTTTCCGATGCCCTCGATCTCGACCAGGCACATGCGGCACGCGCCGACCGGCTGACCGAGCTTGGGCTCGTAGCAGAACACGGGTATCTCCACGTCGCCGTGTTTGGCGGCGTCGACGAGCATCGCGTTCTCGGGGGCATTCACCTCGCGGCCGTCGATCGTCAGCGTGATGATGTTCTGCTCGGGGCGCGGCATCAGGCGACGGCTCCGGCAGGCGCGGGCTCGGCCGCGAGCGCGGGCGCGCTCAGTCGGCGGCTCTCGATGTGGGCTTCGAACTCGCCGCGGAACTTGGCGATCATCGAGCCGATCGGCATCGCCATCGCGTCGCCCAATACGCATAGGCAGTGGCCGATGATGTGGTCCTGGACGGAGGCCATGATCTCCAGGTCCATCGGGGTCGCCTCGCCGCGGTCGATCCGCTGCAGCATGTGCACCGTCCAGTTGGTGCCCTCGCGGCAGGGGGTGCACTTGCCGCAGGACTCGTGGCGGTAGAACTTGGCCAGCTTCAGCGCCACGTCGAGGATCGGGGTCGAGTCGTCGACGACGATGATCGCGCCCGAGCCGAGCATCGAGCCGGCCTTGGCCAGCGAGTCGAAGTCGTAGGGCACGTCCAGGTCCTCAGCCGTGAGCACCGGCGCGGAGGAGCCGCCCGGGAACCAGCACTTGACGGCGCGTCCTTCCGGCGGGCCGCCGGCGAGGTCGTAGATGAGCTCGCGTGAGGGGATGCCCAGTTCGATCTCGTAGTTGCCGGGGCGCCGCACGTGACCGGAGACGGACACGACCTTCGTGCCGGTGGAGGTCTCGGTGCCGATACGGGCGTACTCGGCGCCGCTCATGCGGATGATCGCGGGGACAGTGGACAGCGTCTCGACGTTGTTGATCAGCGTCGGCCCCTGATACAGGCCCTGGTTGGCGGGGAACGGCGGCTTCAGGCGGGGGTTGCCGCGCTTGCCTTCCAGCGAGTCCAGCAGGCCGGTCTCCTCGCCGCAGATGTAGGCGCCGGCGCCGCGGTGGACGACCAGCGAGAGCGAGTGCTCGGAGCCGAGGATGCGCTCGCCGACATAGCCGGCTGCGCGGGCTTCGTGCAGGGCCGCGTCGATGATGTCGGCCTGCTGGGCGTACTCGCCGCGGATGTAGATGAACGAACGGCTCGCGCCCGCCGCGTAGGAGGCGATGATCAACCCCTCCAGCAGCATGTGGGGGCTCTTCTGCATCAGCTCGCGGTCCTTGAACGTGCCCGGCTCGGACTCGTCGGCGTTGCAGACGAGGTACTTCTCGATCGCGCCGTGCGGCAGGAAGGAGACCTTCTTGCCCATCTGAAAGCCCGCGCCGCCGCGCCCGCGCAGGTTGGAGGCTTCCAGTTCGCTCAGCACCTGCTCGGGCGTCATCTTCAATGCCTTGCGCAGCGACTCATACCCGCCGCGGGCTTCGTAGACGGCGAGCGTGTTCAGGCCGGGCTCGTCGATGCGGTCGAACAGGAGCGTGCTGGTCATCGGACCATCGCCAGGTTGAAACTGGGGATTTGATCTTGGGCCGCATCCTGGCGGCGCGGTTCCGTTACGAGCGTGTTGGTGCGGGGCGTCCGGCCCCGCCTACGGGTGTGTGTGGGGCTCACGCGTGCGCCTCCGGATCGGCGCAGGGGCGCTTGATCAGCTGCTTGTCCGGGAGCACGTCCCGGCCCGCGCGTATGTCGTCCAGCAGCCGGGGCACGTCGGCGACGGACAGCGGTCCCACGTACACCCCGTCGACGGAGGCCATCGGCGCGATGTCGCACGCGCCGAGGCACTCGAACGCGCGCACGTTGAACGTCTGATCCTCGCCCGCGGCGTCCCGGATCGCCGCGTACAGCTCATCCGCGCCGCGCAGCGAGCAGGAGATGTTCGTGCACACATAGATCGCGTGTTCTCCGGCGGGCTCGGTGTAGAGCATGTCGTAGAACGTCGCGACCGCGTCCAGCTCCGCGGGTGTCACCCTCATGACGCAGGCGGCCTGGTCGATCGCCTCCGGCGAGCACCAGCCGTGCACGCGCTGCGCGGCCGCCAGTGCGGGCAGCGCGGCCGAGCGCGCGTCCGGATAGAGCGCCATGTGCGCTTCGATCTCGCGGCGCAGATCCTCGGGCACCGGCGTGGTCGCGGGGTCGGGGATCGTCGCCGGGTCCTTGTCCAAATCCGCAGGTACATCCCAACCGCGGGCGGTCATCGGTCGATGCCTCCCAGGATTGGATCGAGCATCGCGGTCGTGGCGATCATGTCCGCGATGTAGCTGCCCCGTGCCATTGGCCCGAGCGCCTGCAGGTTGACGAATGACGGGTCGCGCATGTGCACCCGCGCGGGCTTGGACGAGCCGTCCGAGCGCACGTAGCAGCCCAGCTCGCCGCGGGGGGACTCGATCGGGTAGTACATCTCGCCGGGCGGCACCCGGAACCCCTCGGTGACGAGCTTGAAGTGGTGGATCAGCGCCTCCATCGAGGTCGCCAGCTCGTGGCGGGGCGGCAGCGCGACCTTGCGGTCCTCGGTGATGTACGGCCCTTCGGGCAGCCCGTCCAGCGCCTGGGAGATGATCTTGACCGACTCGTATATCTCGGCCAGCCGCACGGCGAAGCGGTCGTAGTTGTCGCCGACCGTGCCCACCGGGATCTTGAACTCGAACTTGTCATAGGAGCTGTACGGAGCGGCCTTGCGCAGGTCCCAGGGGTTGCCCGCGGCGCGCAGCAGCGGTCCGGTCACGCCGAGCCCCAGCAGCGTCTCGGCGTCCAGCGGGCAGGTGCCGCGCAGGCGCTGCAGCACGATCTCGTTGGAGTTCAGGATCGCGCCGTACTCGTCGGCGCGCCCCGGCATGATCTTCAAGAACTCCCTCAGCTTGCGCTCAAACCCGGTGGGGATGTCCTCGATCACGCCCCCGACCTGGAAGTAGCGCGTGTGCATGCGCGCGCCCGAAGACATCTCGAACAGGTCGAGGATCAGCTCGCGCTCGCGCAGGCAGTACAGGAAGATCGAGGTCGCCCCGAGATCCAGCACGCTCGTGCCCAGCCAGATCAGGTGCGAGGCGATGCGGTTCAGCTCCAGGTGGATCACGCGCAGATACTGGGCGCGGGTGGGAACCTCGACCTCGACCAGCGCCTCGACCGCGCCGACGTAGGCCATCGCGTTGAAGTAGTAAGACAGGTAGTCCATCCGCTCGACGACCGGTATCACCTTCCAGTAGGACTTGTCCTCGGCCGTCTTCTCGATCCCGGTGTGCACGTACCCGATGATCGGTTTGAGATCACGCACGATCTCCGCCTGCAGCGTCACCAGCAGCCGCAGCACGCCGTGCGTGGCTGGGTGGTGGGGGCCGAAGTTGAGCGTCAGCAGCTCTTCGCTGGTCTCGGAGGAGTCCAACCCGGACAGCTGCTCCTCGACGGTGGCGGGCGGGCTCACTCGCGCGACTCCAGCCATTTGGTCTCGTCACGCGTAAAGATCACCGGTTCGCCGCCGATCGGGAAGTCCCGGCGCTGCGGATGGCCCTCGTAGTCCTCGGGCATGAGGATCCGGCGCAGGTCCGGGTGGCCCTCGAACACGACTCCGAACATGTCGTAGATCTCGCGCTCCTGATGGTCGGCAGTCGGCCAGTCGCCGGTCACCGACTCGACGTGCGGCGCGTCAATCGGCACGCGCAGCTTGACGGCGATCCGGTCGACCCTGCTCATGTCCAGCAGCTCGTAGATCACGCCCAGGCGCGGCTCCTCGGGGTAGTGGTCGACGCCGTGCACGCTGGCCAGGAACCCGTACCCCTTCGCGCGCAGCCTCTGAAGCACGGTGCGGATCTGCGCCGGATCGACGACGACCGTCGCGCGGTTGCGGTAGTACACGGTCTGCAGCGTCGCGTCGCCCAGCTCTTTGGCGAGCAGCTCCAAACCCGTGGCGTCAGGCATCTACGGGACTCTCCTCGGTGCCGACCGCGTCATAGCGCTCGCGCCAGCCCATGTCGGGGTCGTTCTGGACCAGCTTGCGCAGCTTGAGGATGCCGTGCATCAGCGCCTCCGGGCGCGGCGGGCAGCCGGGGACGTGCACGTCGACCGGCATGAACTTGTCGGCGGGGACGAGCGCGTAGTTGTTGAACACGCCCATCGAGCTGCAGCACGCCCCCATCGAGATCGCCCACTTGGGCTCGAGCATCTGGTCGTACAGCCGGCGGATGATCGGCGCCATCTTGATCGACACGCGCCCGGCCAGGATGATCAGGTCGGCCTGGCGCGGGGAGGCCCGGAACGCTTCCCATCCGAACCGCCCGATATCCGTGCGCGGGCCGGCGGTGTGGAACACCTCCATCGCGCAGCACGCCAAGCCGAAGCCGAGCGGGAAGAAGGCGTTCGAGCGCCCCCACGCGACCGCTTTGTCCAGCGTGGTCATGAGCACGCGTTCGTGCACGTAGCGTTCGAGCTCCTCGCCCTCCAGGTGCGCCGGCTTGTTGGAGCCGTGCAGGTCCGATCCGCGCAGCAGCTGGTGCGCGTTCAGCTCGCGCACGCGCAGGTTTTCGCGTTTTACCTCCACTCGAGCGCTCCCCGCCGCCACACGTACACGAACGCGACGAACAGCAGCACCACGAACGTGACCGTCTCGGCCAGCGCGTAGCCCCCGTACGCGCGCAGCTCGATTGCGATCGGGTACAGGAACACGACCTCGATGTCGAACAGGATGAACAGCATCGCGATCAGGTAGAAGCTGATCCCGAAGCGCATCCCCTGCTTGACCTCTGAGGGCAGCCCGCACTCGTAGGGGTCCTGCTTGTGGGCGACCGCCCGGCGGGGTCCGAGCACGGAGTTCAGCAGCGCGAACGCGATGCCCACGCCCCCGCCGAGCAGGAGGAATACGATCGCGGGGAGGTAGCTGCGCAGCACTGCGCGCTGTTATATCACCGCTTTGTGCCAGTGTGTTACATAGTGACGATCGGCTCGATATCGACGGTCCGGGCGTTGACCCGGGCGTGACTCCCGCGCGCGAAATCGTGATCCCGGCGTGACCCAGGCGGTCGTCGCGTGCGCCCTCGCGGTCGCCTTGCTCAACGCGCTGCCCGCCCTGTTCGGGGGATGGCGCTGGTATCGCGGGCAGGCCAGCCGGGCGTTTTGGATCCTGCTGCGCGCCGGCCAGGGCTCGGCGCTGGTGCTGGCGATCCTCACGGGCTCGCTGGCCGTCGCCGGGCACTACTCATCCGACCGGCTGTTCTACCTGTACGCGCTGCTCCCGCTGGCGGTCGCGTTTGTGGCCGAGCAGCTGCGGGTTGCCGCGGCGCAGACGATTCTCGACCAGCGAGACCTCGCCGACGCTCAGGCCGTCGGGGCGCTGTCCGAGTCCGAGCAGCATTCGATCGTCGCCGCGATCGTGGCCCGCGAGATGGGGATCATGGCGCTGTCGGCGCTCGTCGTCGTGTTCCTGGCGCTGCGCGCGGCGAGCACGGCTCACGGGTTCTAGGCGGGCCTATATATTCTCGCACCCATGAGGCCCCTCGTCGCCATCGCCATGCTCATCGCCGCCGGCGTCGTCCTCGGCGCGTGCGGCTCGCAGGAAATCCAGGTGCCCAAGACGAGCCCGTACTACCGCGGCGCGGTCATCTTCCTGGACCACTGCTCGGGCTGCCACACGCTGTCCGTCGTCGGCGCCGAGGGTTCGGCCACGAACATCCAGGACCGCCTGAAGACGAACGGCCCCAACTTCGACTTCCGCAAGGAGAACGTCGAACAGGTCCTGTACGCGATCCGCAACGGCGGCTTCTCCGGCGCGATCATGCCCGAGAATGTGGTCGTCGGCGACAACGCCACTGACGTCGCCGAGTTCCTGTCGCACTACGCCGGCTCGCAGTCGGAAAAAGTGCCGAGCACGAATATTCCCCTCTCGACGAAATAGTCGTGGGCCGGGAGGTAGGCTCCCGGGCGGCGCGGGATCGGAACAGCGCGGGATCGGAACTTCCCGCCGGCCGTGCCCGGCCGTCGTGAAGTTTCCGCCCCGCTTGGCTGACGTGGTCCGGTGGATCGCAGGCTCGCCGGTGGGGACGGGTAGGCTGCCGGAGTGCTCGATCTCAAGCTGATCCGCAAAGAGCCCGACGTCGTGAAGGCCGCGCTGGCGCGCCGGGGGGAGGAGTGGATTCAGGTGCTCCAGGAAGTGATCGAAAAAGACCAGCACTGGCGGAATCTGACGACCAGTGCCGAGAACCTGCGCGCGATGCAGCGCAGTCACTCGGACAACATCGCCGCTGGCAAGAAGGCGGGCACCGATGTCGAGCCCGAGCTGACGAAGATGAAGGAGATGAGCACCCAGGTCAAGGACTTGGTGGAGCAGGCACGGGTCGCCGAGAAGCAACTGGGCGCGGCTCTCGCCCGGCTGCCGAACCTCCCCGACCCGAGCGCCGCGCCTGGGCCCGAGGACGAGCTGGTGCGCACGGTCGGCGAGCCGCGCGCGTTCGAGTTCCAGGCGCGCGACCACCTGGAGCTGGCCGGCGGGCTGATCGACATGGAGCGCGCCGCGCGGCTGTCGGGCGCGCGGTTCGCCTACCTGCTCGGCGATCTCGTGCTGGTCGAGCTGGCGCTGGTGCGCTGGGCGCTGCAGAAGCTGCGCGGGCACGGGTTCGAGCCGGTGATCCCGCCGGTGCTCGTGCGCGAGCAGGCGCTGTACGGGACGGGGTTCTTGCCCGACACCGAGCAGCAGATCTACTCGCTGTCCGAGGACGAGCTGTATCTGATCGGGACCTCCGAGGTCGCCCTGGCCTCGCTGCACGCGGAGGAGATCCTCGACGCGGGCGCGCTGCCGCTGCGCTACGCGGGCTACTCGCCCTGCTTCAGACGCGAGGCCGGCGCGGCGGGGAAGGACACGCGGGGCATCTTCAGGGTGCACCAGTTCGACAAGGTGGAGATGTTCAGCTTCGTCTCGCCCGCCGACGCTGCCGCCGAGCACGAGCGCATCCTCGCGATCGAGGAGGAGATACTCGGCGAGCTTCATCTGCCCTATCGCGTCGTGAACATCGCCGTGAGCGACCTCGGCAATTCGGCCGCCAAGAAGTACGACTGCGAGGCGTGGCTTCCGAGCCAGGGCCGCTACCGCGAGCTGACGTCGTGCTCGGACACGACCGACTACCAGGCGCGGCGCCTGAGCATCCGCGTGCGCGGCGAGCGCGGGACGCAGGCGCCGCACACGCTCAACGGCACCGCCGTCGCCGTCGGCCGCACGCTGGTGGCGCTGCTGGAGAACGGCCAGCAGGCCGACGCGAGCGTCGAGCTTCCCGAGTGCCTGGAGCCCTACGGAGCGCCCGCGCGGCTGGCCGCGGCCGGCTGACCTGCGGCCGCGCTCACGACGCCACATGCCCGGTGAGGTTTAGGGCACCCTAAGTCCACCTGTGATACCTTCTCGGCGTAGATATCCAAGCGTCGGAGTCGGGATTCCCGCGGGATCTCAAAAGGAGCGCCACCAGTGCAGTCCTCGCAGCCGCCAGCAGCATCGCCGGACCCAGCGGGAGGACCCGCGAGGTCCCGCTACACGCGACTCGGGCAGCAGACGAGCATGTACGTATGGACGGCCATTGTGCTCGCCGTCTGCGTCACCGCGGTGATCCTCGGCTGGCACGCCCACGGGGGCACCCCCAACCCGGCTGAACCGGGGATCCGCATGAGTCCCACGAGCGCGGTGATCGACAGCGGCGTGCTCGTGTTCCGCGAGGGTCTCGAGACGATCCTCGTGCTCGCGGCGATCACCGCGAGCTTCCTCGGCGCCAACCGCGCCTACCGCAAGCCGGTCGCCGCCGGCGGGGTGCTGGCGCTGGCGGCCGCGGTCGGGACGTGGTTCGCGGCGGTGTGGCTCATCGGCATGTTCGGTCACGGCGGCCTGTCCGTGCAGGCGGCCACCGGCATCCCCGCGATCATCGTGCTGCTGCTCGTCATGAACTGGTTCTTCCACAGGCTCTACTGGACCGGCTGGATCTCCCACCACCACAAGCGCAGGCGCGGCCTGCTCGGCTCGGGCGTGCAGGACGGGACCAAGCGCGCCATGCTGCTCGGGTTCGGCCTGCTCGGCTTCACCTCGGTGTATCGCGAGGGCTTTGAGATCGTGATCTTCCTGCAGGGCCTGCGCGAGCGCTTCGGCTCGAGCGTCGTCCTGGAGGGCGTCGTCCTCGGCCTGCTGTTCACCGCCGCCGTCGGCGTGCTCACCTTCGCCCTGCACCAGCGGCTGCCCTACCGCAAACTGCTCGTCATCACTGGCGCGATGCTCGTGGTGGTGCTGTGGGTGATGGTCGGCGAGGAGGTCAACGAGATGCAGCTCGCCGGCTGGATCGGCACCACGCCGATCCCCGGGCTGAGCGTCCCCGGCTGGGCCGGCACGTGGTTCTCGGTGTTCGCCAACGTGCAGACGATCGCCGCCCAGCTACTCGCTCTGCTGGTCGTGCTCGGCTCCTACGTCGCCGCGCAGTACGTCCGCGTGTGGCGCCCCCGCCGCCGCGGCGAACAGGTCGCGCGCCGGGCGCAGGAGCCGCCTGCGCCAGAGCGCTCGCCCGAGCGCGAGCGCCCCGGGACGGTCGTCACCGGCGCCCAATTGATGGGCTGCACGATGTCGGGGGACTGCGCAGACGCTCGCGGCAGGGGCCGGGGTCTGGTCCAGCAGTCGCTTAACGACGTAGCACATGTGCTACAGTATGCCCATGCCCCGTGAAATCACCCAACGGCAGTTGCGTAACGACAGTGGCGAGATCATGCGGGAGCTCGATCGGGGCGAGTCCTTCATCGTGACTCGCAATGGCACGCCCGTTGGTGAGCTGCGGCCGATCCGCCGCCGCCAGTTCGTGCCGGCCGAGGTGGCGATCGCCGCGTTTTCCGGCATGGGTCATATCGACTACAAGCAGTTCCGAGCCGACATCGATCGTTTCGTAGACCAGGACCCGACGCCGCGGGCCTGGGATAAGAAGAAGCCCGGTGGCTGACGGACAGAGGCGCCTGCGCGGGCTGCTCGACACCTCGGTGGTGATCGACATCGAGTTGCTCAGCCCAGCGGACCTGCCGGTCGAACTTGCTGTTTCTGCAATCACGATGGCCGAGCTGGCAACCGGACCACAGGCCGCGACCGATGCAGAGGAGCGCGCTCGTCGGATCGCGCTCATCCAGCGTGCCGAAGACACGTTCGACCAGCTCCCCTTCGACCTCGCGGTGGCACGCGTATACGGGCATATCTACGCCGCTGTGATCACGGCGGGGCGCAAGGCGCGCGGGCGGCGGACGATGGATCTGCTAATCGCGGCTACCGCTCTGTCGAACAAGCTGCCGCTGTATACGCACAACATCGATGACTTCGCTGGGCTCGAGAACCTGCTCGACATCGTCGCCGTCCCGCCTCCCGCCGATCCGGAGCGCCCCGGGGCGAGGGCTGTTCGGTGAGCGGCGCGGGATCGGACTTTTCATCCGGCCGGAAAGCCCGCTTCGCGGGGCCGGCCGGATGACAAGTTCCGACCCGCTTGGCCGATCGGGTCCGGCACCGCGCGGCGGTCCCAATCGCGATGCCCGCGACACGGCAGCGACAAATCTGAGGGCTAAGCGTGGGAAGCGGCCCGCCGGCCCCTGCGGTTAGGCGGTTTTAGGCGTGTACCGGGACCAGGCTAGACGGGGGTCACTCGCGGTGGCGGGCTCGTTCACGGTCGCGGCGCGCGGTCCTGCAAACGGGCTTGCATCCTTGATTTTGCTGCCTCCGTCCATGGTTCCCTCCTGGTCTCCCTCCACGGTCCCTCTCCTGAAATACCCTGGATCTTCCCCTGAATCCGATGCTGCCGTGCGGGGACAATGAGAGCATATCGCGCCAAACTTGTCAAGTCAGAGCCCCACCAGCGAACCGGCACAGACCGGAAACGCCGTAAGTAAGGGGTTTCGCGCGTAACCCGCTGCCGCTCGACCGGGCAGTGAGCCCCGTCTAGCCTGGTCTGTGCACTCCCGCGCGGGCGTTGGTCAGAGCGTCTCTCACGGCACGTCTCAGAGCGCGTGCGGCGAGGGTCTGCACGGCGCCGAGCAGGCCGAGCAGAGTGCCGGGGAGCGTTACCTGCAGGCGTTCGAGCAAGCCCTGGAGCGACTGTCACAGACGGTCTGTCAGGCCGCGGGACGGGAGGGCTCCTGGCTCGCGCGTGTGCGCGCGGGCTTGGTGGCGTTCCTGGGGTTCCTGGACGATGAGCCAGGGTGGGGCGCGCTGCTGGTGCGCGAGGCGCCGGTGCCGGCGCCGCGGTGGCGCTGGGTCGTGAGCAGCGTGTGCTCGGCGTGCTGGCGGGACTGATGGAAGCGGGGCGTGAGCGGCGGGCCGCAGTGACGCTGGCATGCCGCGCCGTCGCTTTTGGACGAGCTGGTCGCTGGTGGCGTGTTCGCGTGTGATCCGTGCGCGCATGCTCGAACGCAAGGACGGGCCGCTGGTGGAGCTCGCACCGGCGCTGATGGCTTTATCGTCATGCCCTATTTGGGACAGGCCGTGGCGCAGGCGGAGCTCCTGGGCATGCCCGCCCAGCCAGGAGACCGCCCGGAGATGCGGCTGATCTTCGCAGCGTGCGCCTGCCGGTGCGCGCGACGCATCGCACGATGCTGGTGCTGCGCGCGATCGCCGCGGCGCCGTACTCCAGCAACCGTCAGATCGCGCAGAGCGCGGGGCTGAGCGACGAGGGCCAGACCTCCAAGCTGCTCGCCCGCTTGGCGCTGCGCGGGGTGATCGAGAACGTGGGTGTACGGAGCGCCCGGCGGCGAGCCGAACGCTTGGACGGCTGACAGCCGACGGCGGCGCGTATTGCGGCTGACCGGCGGTGTGCCTCTGCGGGTTCGCCACGGCGCAGGAACGGCCTCGCCAGTGAGAGGCGGGCGGCATGAAGGCGTGGCGAAGCCCGAGACCATTGGAAGAACTTTGCCGGATGGCAAGGACAAGCTAGTAGCGCTAATCGAGAAGACGAAAGGGAGTGATGGGAAAGTGAGACAGATAAAGATCATGGGGCTGTGCCTCGTGGCTGTGTTCGCGCTGGCGGCCGTTGCGGTCAGCAGCGCGTCGGCGGCTGAACCGGAGTGGGCCGGTTGCGTGGCCCAGAAGCACGGCAACTTCACCGAAGAAGCGTGTAAAACGGTCGCCGAAAAGCATGGCGTGCCGGATCACAAGGGGCACTACGAAGTCGCGGTCGGTACGTGTGTGGCGCAGAAGCACGGCAACTACACCGAAGCGAACTGTGCGACGGTCGCCGAAAAGCATGGTGTGCCGGATCACAAGGGTCATTACGAAAAGGCGCCGCAGGACAAATTTAGCGGCGTAGGTGGTGCGGGCGTCCTGTCGACGGGACTTACTAGCTGTGACAGGAACGAAGAATCCATACGCAAGCCGCGCGAAGATTGCACCGAAGCGATGGAGGGCAACGGTGACGGGAAACTGTATTGCACAAGCGAGCACAACACCGGTGAAGCTACCGGAACCAACGAAGTCACGAACATCTCCGTGCGCTTCGAAGGCTGCGAATTCTTCGGCCTGCCCGCGAACTCAGCTGGTGAACCAGCCGGGTACATACATGTTAACCAGCTGAAGGGACGACTCGGCTATCTCAACAAAGCAAACCACGAAGTCGGCGTGCTCCTCGAACCGGCCGTAGCAGGGGGTACGTTCGCCACGGTCGAAGTCATCAACGGTGAAGGCGTGATCACGGTTGGGGTTGGAGATGCCGCGGAAGGGTCGTACTACGAAGCGAAAGGCACTCCCGGCACACCGAACGGTGGCGACGGCATCATCTCGCCGATCACCCCGGTGAACACGCTAACCCGCACGTTTACGCAGGAATACCGGGTCAATGTCAATACATACGAGTGTGCCGAATTGCCAGAATGGGAACCCCAGTGCGGCGACTCGGAATACTTTGGCAAGAATGAAGAATACACACAGTCCGAAAACACGCCGAACCACTTCGAAGGCGGGTCGTTGAAGGTTCTCGAAGGCTGGACGGAATTCCCAAATGCAGGACTCCAGGGTATGTGGAACTCGTCTGGTGAGGAAATCACCAATGTGAACACGGTAGGCTCGGGTTACGCGGAGATCAAAGCGTAACGGATCGGGTTTGTCATCCGGCCGGAAAGCCCGCTTCGCGGGGCCGGCCGGAGTGACAAATCCCAACCCGTTTAGCTGAAAACTACAAAACGACAAAAAACAGCAAGAGTAGTTGTGCGTGGGGTTGCTGTTTGAGCCCCACGCACACGCTGACAGCGTCAAGCGGATGAGAGAGATGAAGAGGGTTCGATGGGATCATTGAGGGATATGTGGAGGGTTGGTGCGTGGCGGTGGCCGCTTACGCTGTTTTGTGCGCTGCTTGCCGGCTCGGTGCTGTGGTGTGCTCCGGCGGTGGCATTCAGTCAGCGGGGGCATGTGTTTGGTTTCTCCTTCAAGGGGAAGGGGGAAGCCAAGCTCTCCGATCCGTTGGGGGTGGCGGTGAACGATGCGACGGGTGATGTGTATGTCGCCGATCACGGGAAGAAGCGGGTGGTGCAGCTCGAACCCGTGAATGGGAAGGGGGAATTGAGCGGGGAGCAGTTCGTGCGGGCGTTCGGCGTAAAGACCGACCCGACCACGATCGCGGTGGACGATTGCACCGATGGCGAAGGGAAGACTTGCACCGCGGCGGAAGATCCGTCGGCGGGGGATGTGTATGTGGTGGGGGGAAAGGCCACCGACGTCATTTACAAGTTCAACGCCGAAGGGGTGCTGCAGGGCACGATCGAAAAGTTTGACGGCGTCTCGTTCGCGACGGTCGAGGGGGTCGCGGTCGACTCCACGGGTTCGCTGCTGGTGTGGCAGGCAGACGGGGTTATTGACAGGTTCAGCGACGCGACTGTGAATGAAGGCGCGGAATCGCTGGAAACGGGGTTGAGTGGCGCGCCCGGGTTCGCGGTCGACGGGGAAGGCGACTTCTTCGTGGGTGTGGAAGGCGGGTGGGTGGCGAAGCTCGAAGGGCTCACGGGTCTGGCGCTTGGGGAAGTCGAAGTGGCGGGCGAGGCCGATGCGGTGGCAGTGAACACGCTGGACGTGGCCTCAAACGAAGTGGATGAACAGGGCGATGTGTATGTCGACAGCGTCACCCCAACCGAAAGCGGGAAGGTGACCGCGGTCGACCAGTTCGCCGCGGGAGAAGGGGGGCTGGTGCAGGCGCTGGAAGCGCCGGGGCTCGTCGAAGGCGGCGGTGTCGCGGTGGATCAGCAGAACGGCGCCGTGTTCGTGACCGACGCCGCCACCGGTGAGCTTGACGTGTTCGCGCTGGAAGCACCGGGGAGGCCAACGATCGAAGATCTGCAGGCGCTCGGCGCGACGACGGCCTCGCCGTACGCGCGGGTGCTCAGTGCGCAGGTCAACCCTGCGGGATCTCCCACGCGCTACCACTTCGAATACGGACCTCAGAAGTGCTCCTCCTCGAACGGGGCGTGCACGATTACTCCCGGCAAGGAGCTGGACGAAGGCTTCGCTGGATTCGCCAGCAGGGAAGCCAGCCAGGAAGTCGGCGGCCTGGAACCCGGAACCTACCACTATCGCATCGTCGGGGAAAACGGGTTCGGCGAGGTCTACGGTCCCGAACGCATCTTCACGATCCTCGGCGCGGTGCTGGCCGGCCTGCCTGACGGTCGCGCGTGGGAGATGGTATCTCCGCCGGACAAGCATGGTGCGCCGATCGAATCGCTGACGCGAGAAGGCGGGCAGATCCTGGCCGCTGAAGATGGCGATGCGTTTGCGTTTGTCGCCAACGGTGCGATCGAGGAAGAAGTGCAGGGCAATCGCAGCTTCGAACCGCAGCAGGCACTCGCGATCCGAGGCGCGCAGGGCTGGAGTAGTCAGGACATCGCGACACCCCAGGATCGAGGGGCGGGGGCCAACTTCGACGCTCCCGAGTATCAGCTCTTCTCGCCAGAATTGGCATTGGCGCTGGTGGAACCGTATGTCGCGGAACCGCCGCTGGCGCGCGGCGTGTCGGGCAAGACGGTGTACCTGCGCGACGATCAGCCGATCGCTCCGGGTCCGGCGGAGCAGGGCAGCTATGCCGAAGCGCAGGCCAACAGTGAATTTCTGGCCCCGGGGTTCCTGCCGGTGGCCGCGCCGAGTTTTCTCGATGCCACGCCGGACCTGGCGAACGTCGTCCTTGACCTCAGTGCGGGGTCTTCGGGAGCGGGTTTGTATGAGTGGTCTGCGGGCGGTGGGTTGCGGTTTGTCAGTGAATTTCCGGGAGGGGGGTCGCCGGGAGCGAACGTGGCGCTTGGTTATCTTCATACGCGTGCGGGCGCGATCTCCGATGACGGGTCGCGTGTGGTCTGGACGGCCAGTCAGAGCGGTCCGGGGCACCTGTATATGCGTGATCTCGCGACGGGGATGACGGTGCAGTTGGATGCGGCGCAGCAGGGTTTGGGCGAACCGGTCGGGGCGACGCGGTTCCAGACGGCCTCCGGAGATGGTTCGCGGGTGTTCTTCACCGATGATGAGCCGTTGGTCAAGGAAGCGGAAGGGAGTGTGGAACCGGGCAGGAAAATCTCGGATCTGTATAAGTGTGAAATGGTCGAAGTGGGCGGACGGTTGTCGTGCGTCCTGGAAGATCTAACGATCCCGGTTCATGTGGGTGAAGAGGGTGCGGTGCAGGGCGATGTGTTGGGGTCCGGCGAAGACGGGTCGCGCGTGTTCGTGGTTGCGCGGGGTGTTCTGGCGGGCAACGAAAACGCCAGTGGTGAAACGGCACGGTCGGGTCAGGATAACTTGTATGAACTGCATCGTGAGGGCTCGGTGTGGGTGCGGACGTTCATCGCGGTGCTCTCCTCAGAAGACAGTCCGGATTGGGATGTGGGCGCTAACGTGTCCGCTGAAAACAATGCGTTTCAGACTGCGAGGGTCTCGCCGAACGGGGAATACCTGGCGTTCATGTCCGATCGCAGCCTCACGGGGTATGACAATGAAGATGTCTCCAGCAAGCGCTCTGGTGAAAGGCTCGATGAGGAGGCCTATCTGTATGACACTCGCACCCAGGGTCTGACGTGCGTGTCGTGTGATCCCACGGGCGAACGGCCGGTGGGGGTGTTCGATCAGGAACACTCTGGTGAAGGCATTGGTCTGGTCGTGGATCGGCGGGAGAGCTGGCGTGGACAGTGGCTGGCGGGCAGCATTCCGGGCTGGACCTCTGAGAGTCCCACGAACGCGTTGTATCAGTCGCGCTATTTGTCTAACGAAGGACGGTTGTTCTTCGACAGCGCCGATCCGCTGGTGCCGGGGATCGCCGAAGAAGACCGCACCCGTCCAGAGAACGTAAACGGCCAGGTACGGATGGTTGGCGTGGAGAACGTGTATGAGTACGAGCCCGCCGGTGTGGGGGGCTGCGCGGCCAGCGCTACGGGCGGGTGCGTGGCGCTGCTCTCCTCGGGCACCTCGAGCAAAGAATCGGCATTCCTGGAAGCGACCCCCAGCGGCAACGACGTGTTCCTCCTCACCGCTGCACAGCTCTCACCGCAGGACACCGATGACGCGTTCGACATCTACGACGCGCGGGTATGCACGGTGGAATCGCCGTGCCTTGCGCCCCCGCAGGGCTCGCCGTCCTCCTGCGGCACCCTCGAAGCGTGCCATTCGGCGTCGCTGCCCGGGCCGGGTGCGATCGGCGCACCGGGCACTGCGACGTTCTCCGGGCCTGGGAACCTCGCCTCGCCGGCGGCCAAACAGGAAGTCAAAGGGATCACCAAGAGCGTGAAGCCGTTGACGCGAGCACAGAAGCTGAGAAGAGCCCTCTTGGCGTGCAGTAAGCGCTATCGGCACTCCAAGCGCAAACGCGTGGCATGCCAAGCGCACGCGAGAAAGCTCTATCGGCCTGCATCGAAGGCCAGGAAACGTGCCGGGGCCAAGCGCCCTGCCGCCACTCGTGCGGGGGGAGGGGGTCGGTGATGCACGTGGGATCCGTGATGATGGGCGCCGGGTCGATGGTCGCCTTTGCGCGGCGGTTGGCGTCGATGGCGTTGACGGGTGTGGTGCTGCTGGTGCTGGCGGGCAGCGCCAACCCGGCCCTGGCGGCTGCGCAGGAAGCCACGGCGCCGTGGTGGCGTGTCGGTGAGGAAGTGACCCCGAGCAACTTGCCGCCGGAAGACGAAGCCGCGATCAAAGACGAAGGCGCGATCATAATCGTCGCGAGCAATCTCGGCGATGGGCCCGCCAGCGGCGAAGGTGGCCATCAGATGGTGATTACCGACAAGCTGCCGCCACAGCTGGAAGCGACCGAAATCGTCGGCGATACCGTCCACGGCAAATACCCCACGAGCTGCTCGCTGGCGACGCTCCGGTGCACCTACGCGGGGATCCTCTACCCGTACGAACGCTTGACGGTCGCGATCAAGGTGAGGGTCAAGGAGCCGCAGGGAACGGTCACGACACTGCCCAACGAGGTGAGTGTGGAAGGAGGCGGAGCGACGCGCGGCGCATCTAGTGAGTCGCAGGTGAGGATCGATGGCGCAAAGACACCGTTCGGGGTGCAAGAACAGGGGTTCGAACTGGCCCCTTATGAAGAGGATGGCACGCCGGACACTCGGGGCGGTTCGCATCCGTTTCAGCTCACGAGCACGCTCGTTTTCAACCAGACGGGCTCGCCGACACTCCGTCAGCCGGCGGCGTTGCCTCGTAATCTGCGCTTCCAGCTGCCCTTGGGCGTGATCGGCGATCCGCAGGCGACCGAGCAGTGCTCCTCGTCGGCGTTCGCCGCGCACGCCCCGCTTTCGGAAGTCGATGAATGTCCGCCCGGATCGGTCGTAGGTGTCGCGAGCGTGACGATCGACGAACCAGAGGCCGCACACGTGATCACGTTGACCGTCCCGCTGTTCAACCTGGTGCCCTCTGAAGGTGAGTTAGCTAGAGCCAGTGCGCATAGGCCACTAATGCCTTGTATTCAAGCCATTTTGGTGCAGTAGGTCGAGTTAGGCAAGGCTGTTTGGGGAGGAACTTCGGGAGGAAATTCTGTCCGCCCCACGCGCTACGGTTCTTAGGTCCGCCCCCTCTCGGACAGTTCCCTGCAGACCCACGCGAAGGACCTTATGGCAACCCGAACACTCGATCCCCACGCCTCGATCAGCGGTCACGTCTGGCTGTACAAAGGCAAGCGCGGCAAACACCTGGTGCGCCAAGTGGCGCGACCAGCAAGGCCAGCACGAGAAGCGTCTCGGTCCGGCATGGACGAGGCAAGGGCTCGCCCGCCGCAGGGCTTCCTTCGCGAACGAGAGGCTGAAGAACGCTGCTCGACGAGATCCTCGTCGACGCTCGACGCGGGCAGCTGCGCCAGGAGCGCACCGGCTATACGTTCGCGGACATCGCCTGAGGACGTGGTTCGACCGGGAACGGTTCGAGCGTGACTGGTCGGCCAGCACGCAGGTCGACTACCGATCGGTCCTCGTCGCGCACCTGCTCCCCGAGTTCGGCCCCAAGCGCATAGAGACGATCACCGCCAAGCAGATCGAACAATGGCGCAACCGACTCGCCGAGGACGGCACGCGCAAGCGAAAGACGGTCAACAAGATCGTCGCACAGGCACACGCCGTCTTCCAGCACGCCGTCGAAGCATTTCGACTTGGTTCTCAACGTCGTTACGAAGATCAAGCGGCTGCGCGAGACCAACGAAGTAGCACGCTTCGACTTCTACTCGCCCGAGGAGATCGACCTGCTCGTAGCCACCGCGGTCAAGGGTCCCATCGCGACCCCAGCCGCCCAGCCGTAAGCGAGACCGAGCGCGCGCTGCGCGCCGAAGAGGACCAGCAGGACGCCGCGATCTACCTCACGGCGGCTCTGAGGGACTACGCCGCAGCGAACTGTTCGCGCTGCTTTGGGAGGACATCGACTTCGAGCAGTCCTCGATCCGCGTGTACGAAGGCTACAGCGCCAAACGGAGCGGCAAGCCGAAGTCGCGCAAGTCGCGCACCGTGCCGATGGTCGACAAGGTCGCTCATGCGCTGAAGGAGCTGAAGAAGCGCGGACACCACACTGCGCAGAGGCGACCACGTCTTCGTAAGTCGCGAGGGCACCCTCCTCGACGGCTCCGCGCTGCGCCGACGCTACCTCGCACGCTCGACGCCGCCGGCCTGCGACGACTGCGCTTCCACGACCTGCGCCACACCTTCGGCTCCCTGGCGATCAACGTCGCCAGCATCGTCCAGGTCCAGGCATGGATGGGCCACGCCGACATCCAGACGACGATGCGCTACCTGCACCACAAGAGCCGCGCCGACGACGCCAAGCTGCTCTCAACGGCCTTCCGACCCAAGAAGCGCAAGCCGGCCGCCAAGCGCTCAACAGCCGCCAAGAAGCGCGGTCCTCGCGTGCGCGCAGCGGCGTGACTGAGCAGACGTGCAATCTCTCGAGGTATAGCTCGCTGACCCTAGCGCGCCGTCTCTTCCGACTGGACTCGTCATTGACTTCTATAGGGCGTGTTGGGTGCCCTCGATCTCCTCTGCGAGTCGATGCCAGGTCGGAGACCTCGATGCCGAGGGCGGCGGCGATCCGCCGGACGGTGCCCCAGGCTGGGTTTCGCCCGGACTCAAGGTGGCTGAGCCATGTCGGGTGGAGATCAGCACCGTTGGCGACCTCCTCCTGCGACAGGCCGCGAGCGAGTCTGGCCTGGCGGATGGCTTGCCCGAGGGCGACTTGAGGATCGGATCGTGGAGCCATGCCCGCAACGGTCGCGGGCGGAGCCCGTCCTGGCCATAGATTCCGACTCGAGTCCGTCTCCGGATGAGTCGATAGACTGGGGGAGGAACAGGCGATGAAGAAACTCACGACGATATGTGTGGCGCTCGTCCTCGTTGGGGCGGCTACGGGCTCCGTGAAGTCAGGCGGCATCGACCAAAGCGTGCGGAACCCTCACGGGCTTCTATGGCAAGGCAAAAGATCCGAGCGCAGGGCAACATTTGGTGTGCCGCTGCGCGGCGCTTTCGGGACTATTTCGCGGGCAGAGGACGAAAGGACTGGGATCGAACCACGGTCATCAGCGACACGGCGGTCGATGGATGGAAGTGCGGGACAACGATTACGGGGCCAGCGGATGCTATCGTGGAGCGAGCGTGAAACGGAACGCTACCCTCGGGGGTCGCGGGGGTGCTTTCCAGTCAGCCGTTGCGGTCTACCCACCCAAGCCAAAGGAGACATCATGAAGCGCTTCAGCCCATTTTTCCTCGCAGTCTTGGCAGCGCTCATCTTTGCCGCTCCTGCGGCTGCCGAATCGCCGTATCGCGATATTTACCGTAACACCCGAAGCGTACGACGGGCACCCAGACGATGACCCAGTGGGGGTACGTTCCATTCGAAGACAATGCGAACTCACTGGACATCGAAGTTCGCCTCGTCCCGACGTACAGTGGGTACTCAACGACAGACTACACAACGATACCGACAACGACATTCATTGCACCAAACGAAAAAGGGTGGTTCACGCTGTGCGGCATCCTGTGGGGCAGCAATGTGTATAACGATGTCTGTGCGAAAAAGAGTGAATGCTACATCATCGCCGAATCCACCGCCGACTTCGACGTAACAGCCACGACCGGAGAACTGAAAGCGCAGAAGGAAGCCAAAGAAGCTGAAGAAGCTGAAGCGAAGGCCGCGAAGGAAGCCCAGGCGAAGTGGGCAACGGGAAGCCACCGAAGCGAAGGTGGCTGCAGCGAAGCCAAAGAAGCAGCAGGAAAGGGCCGCTCGCGTCGAAGCGGAAACCGAAGCCCACGAAGTCCAGCGAGCCGAACGGGAAGCCATCGAACGGGACGATTCTAAACACCCCGACCATAGCTCCACTAGCCACGACCAAGACGACGGTCACTCCGACTCCGACTCACCCGCTCGTGCAGGCTCTGACTCCTACACAGAAGCGAGCAAAGGCCGTAGCGAACTGCAAGAAGCGTTACAAGCACAACAAGCGCAAGCGCGTGAAGTGCAGAACGCGCGGCTAGGAAGTCTCACCGCTAGTCAGACCAACGAGCAGCTTCTCGCTGTTCAACTAGAAAATGAAGAAACCGACGACGATACGCGCAGCGCTCGCCCTGCTGGGGGTGTAGCCGGGTGCGGGAGCAGTAGTACATCGTTCTCTACCGCAGAGCATGCGTGGGAGGCATGCACCGAAAAGGAACGAGCCGCTAACGTTGGAGGAGCCCATCCAACAGAGTGCCGAAACCTTGACCTGTCACTCCCTCGCCGTGAGAGCCTGCCGAGCGGAAGATCGCAACTGCCTCCAACAAACAAGCCCACGGGCTGGCGTGCGAAGTCGCAACGCCCTGTCACGGCTCTGACTGCTACCTCGGCCCAAAGAGCAAGACCGAAGAATTCCACAGACGCCGACGCAAGAACACACGCCCGAAGAAGCTGAACACTACGCCTGAAGAAAATGCAAGGCACCGAAGGAGCCTAGAAAGCTAAGAATCCAGGCCCACAAAGAGGTTGAACGAACACTAAGAAAAAAGACAAACCTCAAATCGAAAAGGCCCAGCGGGAGGCGAACAAAGCGTGCTACGAAAAACTGGACAAACAGGAAGCAGAATGCAACAGCCCTGAACATCAGAGACAGGAAGAACGCGCAGAACGCTGAAAATAGACAGCGACGAAGTAGAAAGCGGCGAACTCCAAGCTCATGAATAAGTAGATCAACCGAGGGTAACCTGTCCAGAGGCAAGCGTCCGATTGCGAGCGGGCATAAGTCCTCACTCAGACGAGTCGATAAGCGAGGAGAGCTGCCAATGAAGAAACTCACGACGACATGCCTGGCGCTCGTCCTGCTCGGCGGCGTGATAATGTGCCGGAGGAAGGAACTGACTATGATGAGACCGGTACTAAACGACCGGTTCGTTAGAAGTGGTGGAAGCGTACCGTCTATCGCCGCCCAGGCGGTTCGGAATATGCACTCGACAGCCAAGGTCACGTCGGGAACTTTGAAGGTACGGGCGGTGCGGGTGGGTTTTGGGTAGGTGCTTCTCATCCTCTTCCCGCTAGGTGTCGGTTGGGTTCTGTACCGCACCGTCAAGTGGGCCTTTGCTCCGGAAGCGGGTTACCGAGCCCTCGTCTTTATTGCCACCGTCGTTGCCTCCATCGTCGTGATTGCCGTCCACGTTCCCGCACTGCTTATCGCCCTGCCCCTTCCTCTGTTCTTCATGTGGATGTTCAGCGTGAACATTGAGGACAAGGAGCCTCCAGCCAATCCAATAGAGGCGACCGCTGCGAAGCCTATTGCACCTTCTGGGGCGTGCCTAACGGCGACCCGCGCCAAAGTCGAACGATCAGGCCCGTGGTTGGGAATGCGACGTTCACGAAGGAACTCTAAGACGAGCTAGCTCGACAGCTAGGACGCCAGCCGACACGTCAAGAGTTGGTACGAGTTCATAACGATGACGATCTCTCTCGCGTGGCGATGGATTCAATCCGGAAGCGCAAGGACCGCCCGCCGAACGCGCTGCCATTTCCGAAATCTGAGCCATGGTGGCTAGACCCCAAGCAAGCACAGGAGCAACGTCTCTTGCCCGGTATGGGTTGCCGCATAAGGACATCCCTCTGTCTGCGCTGCTTGCCTCAAAGCAAGAGTTCAAGCAACAGCAGACACAGCAACACCCGCGCCCTAATCCATCGGCCTCCGAGGACGACCATGTAGGAATGCCAGATGTGTCACTGGTAACAGCCGGGTTCGAACTACTGCGGACGGTGTAATGAATCATTGATGAAGCCGATGCAGCAACAGCAATAGGCACCGCAACAACAACCGCTCTTCTTACGATGGGACCCTGATTGTAGGTGGCGGTAGGGCCGCCGAGAGCCTCGTCGGGACCCCTGTTCCGACGCGACTGGCTGATCGAACAGCCGACACCCCCGCTGGCTGCGAGGCGCGCCTTGCCCCCAGCCTTGCCCCGCGCGCGTTTCGGGGATGTCTTCGCAGGCCCCCCTGGGCTCCGGGCATCCGCCCGCACGGATACCGTGAGCGTTCGATGCCAAAGGCTGAAGTCCTTCCCACCGGATGTGGTGCCCAAGCTCAAGACCTACGTTTACCGCCTCATTGACCCGCGCAACGGCGAGACGTTCTACATGGGCAAGGGTCAATGGCAACCGCGTCTTTGCGCACATCCACGATGAGCTGAGCCAAGACGGCGACGACCTCAGCGACAAGCTCAAGCGCATCCGCGAAATCCGCGTCGCTGGCTTCGAGGTCGCCCACGTCATCCACCGGCATGGAATGGATGAGGCGACGGCGTTCGAGGTCGAGGCCGCGCTCATGGATGCCTACCCCGGCCTCTCAAACATTGCCGGCGGCACGGGCTCCAGCGACTACGGCGCCATGCATGCCCAGCGAGATAATCCGCCGCTACTCGGCACCGCCAGCGGACTTCCGGCACAAGGCCATCCTCATCAGCGTCAACCGCAGCGCGGCAGAGACATCGCTCTACGAGGCCACGCGCTACGCCTGGAAGATCAGTCGCCGGAAGGCAATGCAGGCTGAAGTCATCCTCGCCACGCTCCGAGGGCTCATCGTTGACGCGTTCGTCGCGGACGACTGGCTCCCCGCCACGGCCGCGAACTTCCCCGGCCACGAGGATGCGCCTGGACGCCTTGCATTCGTCGGACAGAGAGGCCCCAGCCGAGCTGCGAGCGGAGTACGTAGGGAAGCGCGTCCCGGACGAGTACCGAAAGACGCGGCGCGTCCAACCCGATCAAGTACACATGGACCAAGTAGGGTTCGGGTTGTCGATGGTCCAACACATCGCAGAGAGAGTCGATCATGACGACTGAGCCAACACGGGCAGACGCGGACTCCATCGGTTCTCTGCATCCTCTCGGCATCGCGGAAGTACCGAGGGGCTGGCGCGCGTTCTCGAGGGTATGGTCTTTCCGAGAGCGACCGAGAGAAGATGGACATGGAATCAAAGCGCGTGGTGGAAAGCGAATATCGAGAGCGTGGGTCCGATGGAGGAAACCCCGAGGTCGCAATGACCTGGTACCTGATCCCGATCTCCAATCTTCCGCCCGAGCAGCTCAAACGCAGTGGCGGCAGCGCCTAACTTGGGCTTGGCCGTCGTGGTCAGCGACGGCAGTCGTAAACGGGGCCCCGTCGTCCGTCGATAGCCCGCCGTGTCGTCTCCGTCAGTCGCCGAGGGCGGCGGCCATCTCCTCGTCGACCGATGTTCCCCGGAACTCGGGTCGCAGGCGTTCGAGCTCAGCGCAGGGCGCTCTCGACGTACTCCTCAACCGTGGCTGCGATGACCGCCGAGGGGGAGAGACTCGGGATGTGATCGCCGCATGGTCTGCTCGTGGCTCACAGGCTCACACGGCATTCGTCCGTCCGCGTCTCGGCCACAGACTGGCAGCGTGTCTGCTCGCCGTATCGCTCGTGTGCTGTTGCTGACCGTCGCACGTAGCCGGTCCTCCTTGGCGTGCCTCTAGCCCCCGACGCTAACGGTACGCCAAGCTGGCCAGCACCGCGAAAATCCAAACAGACTAGATGCACTGTGCCAAAACGTGACATTTTTCCTGTGCTAGATTCTACATGTCGATGATGACGGCTGCGAGCATCGGTGCGGGCCAGGCGGCGGGGTACGCCGCCTATCTGGAGTCCCGGACGGTCGCGCCGTCGCGTGGGGATTACTACCTGTCGGCGTCGGGTGAGCCGACGGAGGCTCAGGGCGTGTGGCATGTGCTGGATGAGACCCGCGAGCGGCTGGGGTTGGAGGCGGGCGAGGCGGTGCGCGCGGAGCAGCTCGTCGCGTTGATGGAGGGTCGCCATCCGGTGAGCGGCGAGTTCATCCGCCAGGCTGGCGCCGACGGCCGGCGGGCGGGCGGGATCGACTTGACGTTCTCGGCGCCGAAGTCTGTTTCGGCGGTGTGGGCGCTCGGCTCTGAGCAGCAGCGCGCGGGCGTCGAGCTGGCGCATGGGCGGGCGGTCTCGCGTGCGCTTGAGCATCTGCGTGGTGAGGTCGCGGTGGTCCGTGAAGGCGCGGGCGGACGGGTGCTCTCCCCGGCGCGTGATGTGTTGGCGGCGGAGTTTCGTCACACGACCGCGCGGGGTGTCGCCGGGGGTGAGGCACCCGACCCGCAGCTTCACAGCCATGTCGTCGTGACGGGCGTGGTGCGCCAGGACGGGCAGTTCGCGGCGGTCGCGAGCCGTCCGTTGTTCAGGGCGGCGCGGGAGCTGGGCGCGTTCTACCGCGGCGCGCTGGCCGAGGAGCTGCAGGGGCAGGGGTATGAGATCGTGGCGGGCACCGGGCGTGATGGCCGCTACTTCGAGGTCGATGGGATCTCCGAGAGTGCGCGGGAGGCGTTGAGCGGCCGGAGCCGTGAGGTGTGGTTGGCAGCTGAGCGTTTCCGGGCGCGCTACGGCCGCGCCCCCGAGCGCGACGAGCTGCGCAACGTCAAGCTGGAAAACCGGCAGGCGAAGACGCCGCAGAATCGCCCCGAGCTACAAGCCACGTGGGAGGAGCGCGCGGCCGGAGCAGCACGTCGACCGCGCCCATGTGGAGAGTCTGCAGTCCGAGCATCGGGGCGGCGTGCAACGTATGGACGAGGCGGGCTGGCAGGAGCGGGTGACGGATGCTCGTTGACGGCGCAGGGCGCGACGTTCGCTGAGCGGGAGCTGCGCGCGAGCGTGCTTGAGCAGGGCGTCGGCGAGCTTGGAGCCGAACAGGGTTGCCGAGCACGCCCGCGAGCTGGTCGCCTCGGGTGAGGTGATCGAGCTTGAGGGCGGCCGGATGACGACCCGCGAGATCAGGGACATGGAGCAAGCCGTGCACGCGCGCGTGAGCGAGATGGCAGCCAGCACCGGCGCGGCGGTAAGCGAGCAGGACCGAAGGGCGCGGTGAGGGAGGTGGCCGAGCGGATCGGCGGCCCGTTGAGCGATGAGCAGCAGCAGGCGCTGCAGGTCTCGGTGGCTGCGGAGCGTGCGGCGGTGCTCGTCGGGCAGGCCGGCGCGGGCAAGGGCGTGGTGATCGACGCGGCGGTGCGTGCCGAGCAGCACGCCGGGCCGTGAGCCGTTGGGGTGTCGCGGTCGCTGGTGACACGGCCGAGCGCCTGGGCCGCGAAAGCCCCTCCCTGGAGGGCCGCACGATGACGTTGGACTCACTGGTCGCCAAAGCCCGCACGGGGAGCCTCACGTTGGATGAGCGCAGCACCGTGTATTTCGATGAGGCCGGGATGGCTGACACCCGCCGTCTCGACGCGCTGAGCGAGGTAGTCGCGGAGTCCGGGGGAAAGCTCGTGGTGATCGGTGACGCGCGCCAGCTCCCCGCGATCGGCGCCGGCGGCCTGTTCGAGGAACTCTCAGAGACCGCGCCGACGGCGAGGCTCTCGGAGGTGCGCCGCACTGACTGACCCGGATGAGCGCCGGGCGTGGGCGGACCTGCGTGCGGGCCGCTCAGAGCAAGCGATGGCTCACTACCAAGCCCGCGGGCAACTGCACTTCAGCGACACTCGCGAGCAGGCTTTGGAGGGAGCGGTCAAGCAGTGGGCCGGGCTGGCCGAGCGCGACGGCGTGCGCCAGGTCGCCCTCATGTCCGATGCCTCCACCGCGGAGATCGACAGGATGAACGCGCGTGCGCAGCACCTCCGCGCCGAGCGCGGCGAACTCGGCGACACGGAGGTGCGAGCTGCCCGATGTCGCCTACGGCCTGCGTGAACACGACCGCGTGGCGTTCATCGCCCAGCACCGTCCCGACGGCGAGCGTCGTGTGGAGAACGGCACCCGCGGCGAGATCATCGGCGTGGACCCCGACGAGCAACGGGTGAAGGTGCTGACCGATGGCGCGCGCGAGGTGACGGTCGGCGGCGAGGACCTTGACGAGTCTGCGTCTCTCCTATGCGCAGCATCTCTACCGTCAGCAGGGCGCGACCGTCGATCGCGCGGTCGTCGTAACGGGGGCTGGCAGACGAGCCAGGAGGGCGCCTACGTCCAGGCATCCCGCGCACGCAACGGCACCGACTGGCACGTCGCCAGGGAGGACCTCGGGAACCGAGGGCGTAGACGCCGAGCGCGTCGGAAGCCTGGCGGAGATGATGCGCGCCTCGCGGGCGCAGTTGCCCTCCGTCGCGTTCCGCGCCGTCACGGGCGGCACGGATGTCGGCGAGGAGCTACAGCGCTCCACCGCGCGCCAGCTCGCCCCCGATACCGGCCTGCAGCAGGACACGGGGATGGCGCTGTGAGCCGCGTCGCGATCACGCTGGACGAGCACGCCCACGCAGAACTTCAAGGCCGCGCGCAGGCCGCCAAGGAGCCGGTCGCCCGTACAGCGGCGCGGCTCGTCCGCGACGGGCTGCTCTCAACCCAAGCGCAGGCCGGCCGGGCGAGCCAGCCAGCGCCGCCGCCGCGCCCAAACCAGCCGAGGGTCAGGGGCACGGGTCGCAGGGGTGGCTCCAGCCCCCCGGCGAGCAGGAGCGCTGGCGGCGCGAGCTGTGGGCGGCCGTGTCCGCGCTCGCCGAGCGCTACCCCCGCGTCTTCTCAAAGCTCGTCGCCGACTGGTGGACAGACCGCGCGCTCATAGAGGTGCTGGGCGCACTGAGCGCGTGGCGCTCCCAGCTCGACGCGGGCAGAACCCCGATCCGCGCGCAGAGCTGCTGTTCCACGATCGTTTGGAGCTCCTCGAGCGCCGGCTCACGCAGGCGGGCGATCCGACCGCCGCACGCTTCACCGGCGGAGCGCCGCCGTCAGAGTGGGTCGCATAGCCGCTCGCGGCCGGCGCGGCAGAGCGCCGGCCAGCCACAATCGCTCAGCATATGGAGAGGCTGAGATGCCCGTGGTAGCAACTGTCGCGTGCCTGGCGAGTTATTGACCGATGCGATGTCGGCCCCGGCGTCACGGCTTGCGTTCGGACTCTCTCGTATCATCGAGCTATGGCGCAGATAAGCAAGCAGAGCATTACTGTCGGCGGCAACCGGATCGTGGGGAATGCGTGGGTCGATGGGGGCTCCCTGCGCGGTGAGGGAGGACCGGTAAGACCACAGCTCGTTGTGCCGCTTACCATCCAGATGAATAACACGCCTGCCGACGCCATGATGGCGCTGTGCTGGTTGCGTGCGGGTCTTTCAACAGACCAACACGCCTCGCCTCATCTATCAATAGGGCAGCCAACTACAGAGCTGCTATTGAAAGAATTTCCCGTTCGCTCATTGCCGAATGGCTCGCTAGATCACACTGTCTAGCTTCGCGTCCATCTCTCTCCCGCTGATATCGATGACCTAGAGAAAAAACGGCACGCCACCCCTGGCGACATTTTCACGCTGTATCTAGGTCTCGATGGGATTGTCGCTGGCCTCAAGACATATAACCAGATACCGACGAAACAAGGCACTAACACAGAACAGTCGCCGTGGCCGATGGACTACGGGATGTTTTCCCAAGTGTTGCCCTTTTGGCGCACTAAGATACCGCCCGTTTGGGTTTCCATTGAGAGCTCAACATGGGTCCGTGACGTTCTGCCCGGCCTTGGGTATGACCGTAGTCGCCTTATTGAGATATCGTTTCCGCCACCGTTGCCAGATCATCCGAGTGCGGCTAGCGAGTGGGACAAGGCCAGGCGAGCGCTTGACGAGCAGCGGTACAGCGATTGCGTCTCGGAGTGTCGAGACATACTCGCGATGTGGCAGAGCCAACTGAAGGCCACGAAGAATCGTCCAGTGGCGGCTGTGATAGCGGGAAAGCGAGGCTGGAGCGAGAGCGATGGGCGCACCGGTTTTGTTGACTCTGTATGGAAGGCGGCGGTCGATATCGTCAACGCGCCGCATCATCCCGAGGGTCAGCCAGCGGAACAGAAGTTTGACGTATCTGATGCTCGCCTCATGCTCATGCTCACGGCGTCTCTCTCGGAGTACGTCAATAGTGATCAGCACTGACGCTTACGGCAAGTGATCGGGAAAGAGGGAGCGCGGTGATCCCGAGATTGAAAATGGCGCAGCATTCGCGACCGGGCAGTGGGTCGTGGCCGTCCGTCGACGAGCGGCAAGCGAAACCGCTGTTTCTTGGGCGCCAACCATTTCGCAAGCTCGTCGTTCTCCTGGACTCCGCCGTGCTCGGTCCGGTGGATGAGTCGACATGGAGCAAGGAGTGGCTATTGGCTGGCCTGCTCACCCTTGAGATCGTCGAGTGCCTTCGCTACGCCGATGACGGTCCACCGGCCGATGCCGAACGGCACAGCGACGACATTGTTGGCGATTGGGTTATCGGGTGGGCAGTGCTCGGACCCGAAGAGCAAGGAGCACTTATGGGCCACCGCTCAGTGCGGTGGTCGACCGACGATAAGAGCGTCACCGATAGTGCGCTGATCGGCGATGTCCCTCACGCCGCGGCAGCAGACAATCGAACCGACGCTTACAGCGGACTGGACCCAGCGGTCGCAGCTGAGCAGCGGAGATCAGACGCACTTGCGGCGAAGGTGGCCGAAACGGCGGGGCAGACTTTTCATCACAGACGTCAATAACTCTATGAGGCGGCATGGACCATTGCCGACTGTCACGTACTGCGAACTCGACGACGCCCTACGAGTCATCGGACTCTACCTCCGCTCGCAGGGATCATTCATCACCTCCCGTGACCCTACCGGCCGTGGCACCCACACTATGAACCGGGGCCTGTACTACTGGGTGGGCACTCGTGAGCTGCTTCCGTCTGCGTGGCGATGGTTCTCCGCATGTGTTCAACACTCGATGAGTCCCGGAAACGACAGTCTGTTGCTTCTCGGTCAGTCAGTCTTGCAACGGGTACAACGCGCGCTGCAGGTGCGAGATGAGGTACATATCGCTCTGAACAAGCCCCAAGACAACGATACGGCAGACGACGCGCTGTCATCGTTGGACGTCGCGCTATTGCTACTCATGGGCGCCGTAGATGCAACCGCCCGGGTGGCCCACGCGGTTCTGGGCATCAGTGGCAGCGTACTACAGTGCCGGATGGCAGATATCGAGAAGAAATGGGTGGCAAAAGTGTCTGCGACATGCACCTGGGCTTGGACGACTTTTCGCAGCGGTGACACCGATCACGTCCACGCTCTGACGATCGTGCGGCTACTGGGAAACTCGATCCACGGCGAGGCACTGCCCGCTCTCGGAGTCGGAGTGGGCCGACAGCGAGACGGGACGCTTGTAGGGCTACCTGCCTCCCAGCAAACTGAGCTGCTCGCCGCATTCGCGGCGCTTGGTGGCGAAGCGGCCTGGGGTGTCGAACAACGCATCCCAGGTCGTCTGCACGCCGATCCCGGAACTCTGCTGGAGCAATTGCTGCCGCGTGTACTACATATGCTCAACGAGATCATGGACGCGACGCCGGTTGAGCGACTCTCGAATGTAAGCCTCCAGTCGAGCGATCTTGAGGTGCCTCCTGCGCCTGCTGGGTCCCCCTCGGACCCGTTTGACGAGATCAACCGCCAAAGCATCCGTTGGCAGCTCGGGTTGTAGCCAGCCAGGCGAACCGTCATTTTTCAAAGTGTGGGATCGTCGCCGCCGTCAGAGCGGATGACATAGCCGCTCGCGGCCGGTGCGGCAGAGCGTCTGCCAGTCGCAGTCGGTCAGGCCGGGTGCGCCGGGGAACAGGTCGACGCCGATCGGTTCTCTGCCTTGGGGTAGCGCGAGTGCTCGTCCTGCGGGCATCGCTCTGCAGGTCTGCGGGCTGCACGGCTCGCTCGCGCTGCTGGGCGTAGGAGTGGCTGTCTCCGCCTGTGTAGGTCTTGCCTTGGCGCTCGACCTGGTGGGAGGTGGAGGTGTTCTCGCTGATCTGTGGGCGCCAGACGAGCTGCTCGCCGCAGGCGTCCGAGACGAGCTGCGCGGTGTAGGGGTCCGCGACCCCCGCGAGCACGAGCCGAAGTGCGGGCGTGGACCACATCGTCGCGGTCTCGTGCTCGCCCCAGCGCGCACGGGCCTGGCTCATGTCCTGCACCCCGAGCACGGGGACGATGCCTTGCTGAATACCCTCGCTGAGCAAGCGGGGCAGTGAGCGGATCGGCGCGATGTTCGCTACCTCATCGAGCGCGAGCAGCAACGGGTCGCTGGAGGCGCCCGGCGGGGGAGGTGATGGCAAGGTCGATCGCGTGCGCGCAGAGCCCGTCAAGGAGCGCCGCGATCAGCGGCGCGAGCTCCTGCTGGATACGCGACGGAGAGACGACATACAGGGTGCCTTGCTGCGCGATCAGCTCCCCGAGGTCGATCTGGGGTGTCTTGGCAGGGTCGGTGGATGCTCTGACGGCCGCGCGTGAGGCCCACGCGAGCGCGACCTGCGCGGTGCCGAGCACAGAGGTGCGGTAGTCCCCGACGGCCTGCGCGGCGACCCCGGAAAGCTCCTCCAAAGCGATCTGTGCGCTCGGCTTTGCGCAGTATCTCTGAGGGCTGGGAGAACTCCGAGCGCCCCAGCCACCCGCGCGCACGGTCGATACCCTCGCCCGAGAGCGCAGCGGCGTGAAACAACGGGGCCAGGAGCGCGCGGGCGGCGATGGCGAAGTGCTCGCCGTGACGGACGCTCTCATCGGCGGAGGCGGGGGACAGCAGCGCGGCGGCTACCTCAACGGCGCCATCCCATGTACCGCACCGCGACGAGCGGCGAGAAGCCGACGCTGACCTCGGGGCGCCCGAGTGAGCCGGTTGGGTCATACACCGCGACCGGTCCCCGCCGCGCCCGGTGCGCCGCGCTCTGCAGAATGTCGCCCTTCGTCGAGGTGACAAGCGCGGGTCCGTCCCAGCACGCAAGCGTCGGCGCGATCACCTTCCGCGTCTTGCCCGCCTTCGGCGGCCCCCCGACGATCGCCGCGCAGTCCGCCGGGGTGCGCAGCACACCAGCCCGGTCCGTCCGGCCCACACGTGGTCCCGGCGATGGACGCGCCGGCTACGGGCGATCCAGGGATCGTCGGGCTCAGCGGGCGGCGCGGGAACACTAGCCTCACTCGCCCTTTGGGCGGCGCCGAACGCACGAGTCGCCCATAGGCCGCCAGCCGTACACCCGGCGAAGCTCACGAGCGTGAGCAGCAGCGCGATCATGGCCAATGCGGGCCGTTGGGGGGCCAGCGGGGATTGTCCGGTCGGCGCGGGGTGGCAAGCGGTGAACGCAGCGGCTCAGGATCACCAGGCGGCGGTGTGTGCTTGGGCTCGCGTGGGCGGATGCGCGGCGCGAGGACCATGCCCAACGCGAGCAATATGAATGCGACCACGCCCATCGCGACAGGCGACGCGCCGAGAACCGCGCCGAGCGGGTAGCGCGGCCCGAGAGGACCAAGGCCGCCGTGCGCCGCCCTCCACGCCCCTGCTGTCGGCCCGGCCCACAACGGCCAGGCCACCCACAACGTCACGGCCCACATCCCGGCGCCCGCGAGACGCTGACGCCAGCGCAGATCGTCAAGCTCAACGGGGCGCAGAACACGGTTGCACTCTGCGCAGGCGAACAGCCAGAGCAGCAGCGGCGCGAACGCCGGCGCCGACCACCACCCCAGCTGCAGGCCGACCGTCGTGAACAGCGTGTGCAGCCCCACGAGCAGCAGGACAACGACCCCGCCGAGCACGACCATCACCTTCAGGAACGCGTCCTGGTCAGCTTCGTAATCCGCGCGTGAGCGCCCGGCGAACAACGAGTCCGCCCAGCCCGGCGGACGATCCATCCGGCCCCGATCGCCCCCCGTCCGCAGCTGCCTGCGAGGATCGCTATCGCTCATCGTCCACCTCCTTGTGCCTTGGGCTCTCAGCCAGGCTCGCAACGAGCGCCGCCTGGGTGCTCCGTCTGAACACGCCACGGCTCGATCTGCCGCCGGAGCCGGCGGCTGGCCTGGGATACGCGCGGTCAGGCGTCGATCGAGACGGTCGACCTGCTCGGCCAACCAGTCTTCGAGCATCACCCGCGTGAATCGCAGGTGACGCCCGACGCGCAGGCACGGCAGGTGTCCAAGCCGCGCGGCATCGCGGACCCACGAGACCCGCACGTTCAACAGCGCCGCCGCCGCTACGCAGTCAAGCAGCGGCTCATCCAACGACACCGCGGCGCCATCGGCCAGTCCAGAGGTCTTGTTCGCTCGTGTCATCTGCTCGCTCCATTGACTTGTCGTGGAACAGGACGCAACTCCCCCGTATGAGTTGGGGCCGATCCGTTCCTGTCCTCCTTAATGACCGCGAGCAGCTGAAACCGGCCAACGACTTTTGGTCGAGCTGCTGCTACCAGGCTGTCGTGAGCGACGACTACGCCCTCCGTGATGGATGTGAGACCATAGCCGCCGGGCAGCGTAGAGGGCGCTGCTGTCCGGGCCGCAATCGTCGGCGGCACCGCCGATGTCCCCACGATCACCGGGGGTGGAATGCTGCGTCTCGATCGGCAGCCTGTGAGCGTTGGCTTCAGTATCAGGACCTTCGGTGTGAGTGACGAAACGGCGGAGACCGCCAACCGCGACGGGCGCTTACGGCCCGCTCCTTGTGTCCTCGTTGTCTTGCGTGGGCTGGCGTGCGCGGCGGGCGGCGAACTCGGTGACCTGTTGCTGAAGGCGCCGCAAGCCCTCCATCTCCTCCTGGAGGCCCTCCGTGATCTGGGCGTCCTCGCCGGTGACCAGGACACCGTGCTCGCCGACTGCGTAGCGAGTCACGGCGATCGGGGTGGCGATCCCCTGCAGGGTCAGGTGGGCGACTGCCTCGTTGCGATCGGCGCAGAGGATGAAGCCGACGGTCGCGCGATCCTCCTCATGGGCGATCAGCGCGTTGACGGCGTTGACGTATAGGTTCATCTTGCCGGCGAACTCAGCCTGGAAGGGCCCGATCTTCAGGTCGATGACGACGAAGCGGCGGGTCGGATGGTGGAAGAAGAGGAGATCGAGGATGAACTCCTCACCGCCGATCTCCAGTGACTTCTGGCGCCCGGCGAAGTAGAAGCCCTCGCCGAGGGCCAGCATGAAGCGCTCGATGTCCTCCAGCAGTGCCGCTTCCAGGTCGCGCTCTTTGGCGCCATCGGCGAGCTGTACGAAGTCGAGGACGACCGGGTCGCGGGTGATCCGCTGCACCGCCTCGGCGTCGTCCGCTTCCAGTAGCCTGCTCGAAGTTGGTGATCGCTGCTCCCTCGCGCTCGTGCAGGCGGCTGGCGATATGGTGTGCGAGTTCCGCCTTCGACCAACTCGACGCGCGCGCCGCATACCAGTCGCGTGTCGGCCGGTCGGAGAGCTTCTCGAGCAGCAGCGTGACGTGCGCCCACGGCAATGCTGCAATACCGGACTGCAGCATTTCTCGCTCGGGCCATGCTGCGGCGAAGGCCCGCATGTAACGCAGGCTCCTCACGGAGAAACCGCGCGCGCCGGGGAAAGCCGATCGCAGGTCCGGAGACAGCCGCTCGACGACTCTTGGGGCCGCCGCGTCCACGTCGTTCGCCCTCCTCAGCCTGGCGTCGCAGGATCTCGTGACCGATCTGCCAGTACACGTCGATCAACTCAGCATGGATCGCCCTCGCGGCCCGCGCCTGCGCGCGACGAATGCGCCCCTTGATGTCCTCGAGGAACTCCTCGTAGCTCTGGGTCACAGACCCGGGTGCGTCGGTAGATGGCGTGGCAGGAGAGATCGGACATCAGACTCCCGAGCGTACCGATCGGATACGACCTATCTCTGCCTCCTGCCGTAGCCGAGATGTCGCACCGCAGGCGTCGGGCTACGCCCTCCTCGTCATCGAGCACCCGCGCTTCTGCGGCTGTGGCCGCCGCTCCGCCATCCACAATGATCGCTGTGGATGCGGCGATCATCAGTGGACTGAGCGCCATCGGCGGCGCACTCGTTGGGAGCGTCGCAGGCGGAGTCGTGGGTTGGCGTCTGGAACGCCGTCGGGCAGGTCGCCAGGCAAAGGCTGGAGCGCGCCTACTGCGTGCCGACCTCTCAATCAACCAGACGCGGTTGAGTGACGCGATCAGCGAATTGCGATGGTGGCCCTTCTACCACAGGCGCATCGAGCCGTGGAGCCGCTACCGCGTCGCGATGGCTGAAGAGCTGCATGCCGAGATCTGGGCCGAAGTTTCGCAGCCCGCCATCGATTTACAGGAGCTAGGCGAGACATGCGAAGGCTCCCGGCATCGATGATCAGAACCAATGACGATCTCCGAGAGACAGGCACACAACTTGATCCTTATTCGCGCCAACGCCATCCGGGCATTCACGATGCGCTGCCGACAAGGTTGAAGGGGATCCCGGTGCAGTTGAAGCGGTTGCTGGTGAGCGTCGATCGTGAACATTTCGAGTTCAACCCCACTAACTGCGACCCCAAGAGCATCACAGGCAGCCTGTCCGGTTCTGAAGGCGCCAGCGCGAGCGTGTCCTCCGATTTCCAGGTCGGTGGCTGCGCGAGCCTGCCGTTCAGCCCAAAGCTCACAGCGGTCGCGGGTGGGCACGGCAGTAAAGCCGACGGCACGAGCCTGAACGTGACGGTCACCTCCGCGGGGGTGGGACAGGCGAACATCGCCAAAGTCGACCTGCAGTTCCCCAAGGCATTGTCCTCGCGCTTGACGACGCTGCAGAAGGCGTGCACCGAAGCGGTGTTCAACACGAACCCCGCGTCGTGTGATCCGGACTCGGTGATCGGGCACGCCACTGTGCACACCCCGATCCTGAAGAGCCCCCTGACCGGTCCCGCCTATCTCGTCAGCCACGGTGGCGCGGCGTTCCCCGACGTCGAGTTCGTGCTCCAGGGCGAAGGCGTGGAGATCCTCCTGGACGGCAAGACGGACATCAAGGAAGGGATCACCTACTCCAAGTTCGAATCCGCGCCGGACGCTCCGTTCACGACGTTTGAAACCGAACTGCCATCCGGTCCGGATTCGATCTTCACCGCGAACGTGCCTGAAAAGGAAGACTACAGTCTGTGCAAGGCCAGTCTTGAAATGCCGACACGGATCGTCGCTCAGGACGGTGCGGTGATCGAACCGTCCACGAAGATCGTCGCGCAGGGCTGCGGTGAAGTCAAAAGCTCCAAAGTCAAGAAGCTCTCGCTCGCGCAACGGCTGAAGCAGGCCCTTGCGCAGTGCCGCAAGCGCTACAGGCACTCCAAGTCGAAGCGGGCCAAGTGCGAACGCCAGGCGCACGCGCACTACACGAGCCTCGCGCTCGCCGCGTGCCACAAGCAGGACAAGCATTCCAAGAAGAAGCGCGTGGCCTGCGAAGCGCTCGCGCGCAGGCGCTACAGCGCCCACGCGGCTTCGCGCGGCACGGGCAAGACGGCTCGCCGTCATGGTTGACATGAGCGGTAGTGGTCCTATCGCGCGTGTGCGCACGGGTGGTCTGCTCGCGGCGGTGGCGATCGTCGCTGTGATCGCTGTCGTGCTCACCGGCTGCGGCGGCTCTGCGGAAAGCCTCGCCTCCAAACCGGCCGCTGAGATCCTCGCCACCAGCAGGACGGCGGCGCTCAACGCAACCGCGGTGCACGTGGCAAGCCAGGCATTCGCCAGCACCGGCAACGTGAGGAGCAAGGTCAGGAAGCTCAAGCCCATTTCCACGAGCGACCTGCAGCTCACCACAGGCGGCGGACGCGCGCGGGTGGTGCTATTGGGCAGCGAAAGCGAAGCGATCCGTGTCGGCGACACGCTCTACCTCAAGAGCAGCCCCGCGTTCTACAGACGCCTGGCGCAGCGCACCGGCGTACACGTGGCGCCCGGGACCTGGTTGAAGACGCCGGCCCACGGCGCCCAGCTCACCGGGTTCGCCGCCCTCACCGAACCCAGCAGCGAGCTCGACCTGCTGCTGAGCGACGCCGCCGTCTCGCTCACCAAGGGCCCGATCACCTCGATCAACGGGCAGAAGGCGATCGAACTGAAGACCAAAGAGAGGTTCTACACCGGCGCGATCTACATCGCCGCGACCGGCAAGCCCTACCCGCTCGAGATCGTCAAACACGGTCGTGAGGCCGGCCAGACCACATTCACCGGGTGGAACCAGCCCGTCACGCTCAGCGCCCCCGCCGGCGCGGTCGAACTGAGCCAGCTCGAACACAAGGCGCGCTGAGATGCACGGTTGTCGTTCTCTGAAAGCTCGAGCGCCGTCCATGAAGGACGGCGCTCGGGGATGCCTCGGCCACCCGGACTCCCTCTCCGTCTAGGCCGAGGACACCCGCAGCACGGGCGTGGTCCCTTTCCCCTCGAAGGGGCCACGCCCCGAATCGCCACCCGCCTCAGCCGACCCGGAACGTCAGCGTGCGCGACACTCCGTGCATGGGTGTGAGCCTCAACCGGTAGCGCCCCGGCGCGAGCGTCCGATGCGCACTCAGGTGTGCGCTGTCGCGCCCGCGCGCGGCCGCGATCGTGAGCGAGTACGGCAGCGTCTGCCAGCGCCTGTGCCCGTGCGTAAGAACCAGCTTGGCGAGCGTGACCCGCACGCGCGCCGGGACGTTCAGCGTGAACGCGAACGCGATCCGCGAGACCTCTTGCCGGGTGTCGCGGCTCAGCGCCGCGGTCGCGGTCTTGGTCAGCTCCAGAGCCGACAGGATCGGGACGATCGTGCTCGTGCTCGAAAGCGGCGCGGTCGGTTGCACGCCGGTCGTAAGCGGGGCGCCGCTCGCGACGGTGCTCACCTGGTTGCCAGCGCCTCCCGCGCCCGCTTCGTTGGAGCCGCCGCCGCCGGAGCCACCGCTCTGTTTTTCTTCTTCTTCTTTTTCTTCTTTCTCCTTCTGCTTCTTGTGTTCTTCGCGCTGCCGTTCTTCTTCGTGCTGTTTTTCTTCAGCGAGCCGCGCTTCTTCTGCTCGCCGCTGTTCTTCCGCTGTCCGCTTTTCTTCGGCGATTCGTTGTTCTTCGGCGATCCGTTTTTCTTCGTTCTGCTGCTTGTTTTCTTCGTCGTTGGGTTTGAATGCGGCGATCCCATCGGGCGTGCCCACGCCGGTCGGGCCGTCATAGCCCGCGCGCGCGACGCAGATTGCCTCCTCCGAGCACGAGGCGGCCTCTTCGGCGAGCGAGCAGTCGGACAGCCCGGTAAGTTCGTCGAACCCCAGGGTGCATTCGCCGTTTGATCCAGAGATCACGTCGTGCAGCGAACCTGGATGCGCCGCAAGGTTTTCGTACAGCGTCTGCGCCGGGTATTCGACCGCTTTCCCACCGGCGCCCGTCCCCGCCCCGCCGGCGAGCGCGAAGGTTGCGGCGATCGTCGGCGAGGCGACGCTGGTGCCGCCGATCGTCCACCAGCCGCGATATTCGGTTTTGCCTTCCCTGATCGGCGTCGAGTCGTACACCGCCACCCCCGTGTACGGGTCGGCGTCGGCGGACACGTCGGCGACGGCCCGTTTCGATCCCGACCCGCTCCCGCAGCCGACAGCCGACCAGTCCGCCACGCTCTGCTGCCATGCCGGCGCCGCCAGCACCGTGCTGCAGCCGCCCCCGCCCGCGCCGTAGCCGTTCCACACGGTCTCTTCGCTCCAGGCTCCGCTTTCGGCTCCGCCTTCGACCACGCTCAGGCGCGTGCCGCCGACCGCGATCACGTGCGGCGAGGAGGCGGGATAGTCGGGATAGCCCTGTTCGGAGGATTCTTCGGCGTCCCAGTCCAGATAGCCGTCGTCGCCGGACGCGGCCGTGATCACGGTGTCTGGATGGTCGAAGGGGCTGGCGTTGTCTGCTTTCGCCGTCTCGCCCACCTCGGGGCCGCCCCACGAGTTGGAGATCTCGCTCGCGCCGAGCCGCTCGGCTTCGGACTCGGCCGCTTCGAGGTCGGCGTCGCTGTTCGAGCGCGCCTGCACCAGCAGGATCTTGCAGCTCGGGCAGAGGCCGTGCGCGAGCTCGACGTCGGTCGATATCTCCTGCGCCCAGCCCGCGTTGGTCGCGGGCGAGCCGATCGCCACCTTGGTGAAGCACCCGTTCGCCGTCGTGCACGCCGGGAGCTCGTACTGCTTGTCGAAGACTTCCAGGTCGTGTTCGACTGTCGGGTCGTTGTAGGCGTCGACGAGCGCCAGCGTCTGCCGGTTCGCGGGGGCGGGCACGTCCGCGAGGCCGTAGGCGGTGAGCACGCTCTGAGGCGACAGGCTGCCTGCCCACGGCGAGGTGTATTCGACCTGTTTCAACGCTGGGATCGCCGCCGGCGCCGCAGGCGCCGCAGACGCCGCGGGGGCGGCCGCCCGCGAGCCCCGCAGCGACAGCGGCTGCTTGGCCACCAGCCGCAATCCCAGGCAGCCCGAGTATCCGGGGGACGGCGCCGAGCACAGCCTGCCGACGCGGAAGGCGGAGGGCGACAGCGTGGCCTGGGCGGGCGTCGCGAGCGACAGCGTGCCCGCGAGCAACCCCGCCGCGATCGGTGCGGCGCGGGCCATGACTCGGTATCTGCGCAGTCTCATCGCTCGGCGGCCGGCAATCGATGGCTCTAAGTGGAGTTTCGGCACCATCTCCTGCAGGATCGACCCTCCTCGTAAACGGCTTGAGCAAAGGGTAGGCGATGGGGACGGGCAGCTCGCCGGTCACGAGACGGTCACACGCAGGTCACGCCTCCTTTACGCGCTCACCGCGCGGGCGGCGCAAGATCATGGCCAAGTCAGCTGAGGCGCGCGCTGTGATCACGGTTGGCGGTGCGCGCCGAACAGACGGTGAAGCTCGGCTGACCCTGGGCGAAGCCACGCAGGGCGCACCGAACGAGGCGGGACGCGGGTCCCGCCTCGTTCCCCATTACGCTCCGAAGCACGATGCTGCGCCCGTTCGGCTTCATGCTGGCCACCGAGCCGCCGCCCAAGCGGGTGGGCGTGCTCGTCGCGATCGCGGCCGTCGCGGTGTGCACGCTGCTGCTGTATCCGCTCGGGCAGATCGCGCCCGTCGTCTCGCTCGGCGTCGTCTACCTGCTGGCGGTGCTCGTCGTCTCGGCCGTCTGGGGCGCCTTGCTGGGCGTCCTGACGGCCGTGCTGAGCGCGGGCGCGTTCAACTTCTTTCATCTGCCCCCGGTCGGCCAGTTTGAGATCAGGAGCTCCGAGAACTGGGTCGCCCTGATCGCGTTCCTGCTCGCGGCCGGCCTGGCCAGCTCGATCGCGGAGGTTACGCGCGCGCGCACGCGCGAGGCGCAGGAGCGCCGGCGCGAGGCCGATCTCGCCGCGGAGATGGCGCGCCTGCTGCTGCGCGGCAACAATCTCGCACAGGCCCTGCCGACGGCCGCGGCGAGGCTCGCGCAGGTGCTGGGCCTGCACTCGGCGGCGATCGAGCTGGAGGCGCTCGAAGGCGACGAGCGACGGGTCGCGTTCCCGCTGCGCGAAGGCACCCGCCGGCTGGGGACGCTGCTGGTCGGCGCCGACGCGCCCGAGGCGAGCCTGCGCCGGCTGCAGGAGCGCGTCGTGCCGGCGCTGGAGGCGCTGCTGAGCGCGGCGTCCGAGCGCGAGGCGCTGCTTTCAGAGGTGGTCGAGACGGCGTCGCTGCGCCGCGCCGACGTGGTCAAGACGGCGGTGCTGCGCGCGGTCTCCCACGATCTGCGCTCTCCCCTGACGGCGATCTCCGCGGCCGGCGAGGCGGTCGCCCTGCCGGGCATCTCACAGCCCGAGCGCGAGGAGCTGGCGTCGGTGATCGAGCAGGAGACGCGCCGCCTGTCGCGCCTCGTGGAGAACCTGCTCGACCAGTCGCGCCTGGAGGCCGGGGTGGCCGAACCGCACCGCGAGTGGACCTCTGTGGAGGAGGTGCTCGGCGCGGCCCTCGAGGAGCTTGCCGGCAAGGCCGAGGAGTACACGCTCTCGATCGATCGCGAGCTACCGCTCGTGCGCGCGGACTCCGCGCAGCTGGAGCGCGCGTTCGTGAACGTGCTCGAGAACGCCCGCCGGCACTCCGGCGGGCATCCCGTGTCGGTGCGCGCCCGGGCGGTGCGCACGCACGCGGGCGAGAACGACCGCGTGATCGTGCGCATCGTCGATCGCGGCCCGGGCATACCGCCGCTGCAGCTGGAGCGCGTGTTCGAGCCGTTCTACCGCGCCGGCACGGCCGGCGGCGGGCATCGCGGCTCGGGCCTGGGATTGGCGATCGCGCGCGGGTTCGTGCAGGCCAACGGCGGCAAGCTGTATGTCGAGTCGCTGCCCGGCCAGGGCGCCACGTTCGTGTTCGAGCTGCCGCTGGACCCGGTCGTCGCGGCCGAGGACCCCCAGGCCGCGGCCTCGGCCCCTGCCCCGGACCCGGAGTCGCCCCCGGCGCCGGCGCCGGTGGGAGTCGCAGGGGGCACACAGGGCGAAGTCCTGGGTCCGGGCGAGCGCGATGGCGGCTGACTCCCAGCCGCGCGTGCTGGTCGTCGACGACGAGCTGCAGATCCTGCGCGCGCTGCGCGTGGTGCTGCGCGACGCGGGGTTCGAGGTGGTCGCGGCGCAGACCGCCGCAGAGGCGCTCGATCGCGCCGCGGTGCGCCCGCCGCAGGCGGCGATCGTCGATCTGGTGCTGCCCGATGGCGACGGGATCGAGCTCACGCGCAGGCTGCGCGAGTGGAGCGAGATGCCGATTCTCGTGCTGTCGGCGGTCGGCGAGGAGGAGCAGAAGGTCCGTGCGCTGCAGGCGGGCGCCGACGACTACGTGACCAAGCCGTTCGGCACGCGCGAGCTGGTGGCGCGGCTGCAGGCGGCATTGCGCCGTACCGCATCCACCGACGGGGAGCCGGCGATCGTGGTGGAGGGGCTGGAGGTGGATCTGGCCGCGCGGGTGGTGCGCCGCGACTCAGAGCCCGTGCACCTGACCCCGATCGAGTTCGACCTGCTGCGCGTGCTCGCCCGCAATCGCGGCCGGCTGATGACACATCGCGCGCTGCTGGTCGAGGTGTGGGGGCCCGGATACGCCGATGACGTGCAGGCGCTGCGCACGCACATCGCGCGGCTGCGGGCCAAGATCGAGCCGGCGGGGCCGGTGCCGAGATACATCGTCACCGATCCCGGCGTCGGGTACCGGTTCGCGGGGTAGGCCGTGATGCGCGTGATGAGCTAAACTGCGCATCATGCGCACCACACTGGCCGTAGACGATAATTTGCTGGTGGCGGCCAAGCGTCGCGCGCGTGACCGTGGCCTGACGCTCGGCCAGGTCGTCGAGGACGCGCTACGCCGCGAGCTGGCGGAGCCCAGCGAGGTCGAGCCGGTGGAGATTCCCGTGTTTCGTGGCGGTGGGGGCCCGCTTCCCGGTATAGACCTGATGTCCAACCGCGCGGTGCGCGAAGCACTGGATCGCGGCGTCGAGCTCGACGCCCTCAGGTGAGGCTTCTTGACGTAAACGTAGTGCTCGCGGCGCATCGCGAAGACCATCCGCACTTCGACATCGCACGGGCATGGCTCAACCACGTGCTCGCGACACGTTCTCCGTTCAGCGTCACAGATCTCGTCGCCGGCTCGTTCCTGCGGGTGGCGACGAACAGGCGCATCTTTTCCCTGCCGACGCCGGTCCCGGAGGCGTTTCGCTATCTGCGGGCGCTTCGTGACCAGCCGAGTCATGTGATGCTGGGGCCGGGACCGCTGCATCTCGAGATCCTGGAACGGTTGTGTGTCGATACAGACGCCCAGGGCGATCTCATTCCCGATGCCCAACTTGCCGCGATGGCGATCGAGCATGCAAGCGAGCTTGTGTCCTTTGATCGCGACTTTGCACGTTTCGCGCATCTGCGTTGGACACGCCCTGAATAACGAGTTGTCCGCCGTTTCGTAACTAAATCGTTATGTCCACCCGGCCAATCGTCACGCGGCCGTGATGGTGGCCGATCGATAGTGGGGGCATGGATGTCGTAGCTGTCGCTCTCGGGATCGTGATGTTCCTGGTCCTGCTGCTCATCATCGAGGGGATCGATCGGATATGAGCGTGCCGTTCCCCCTCGGCTTCTTCGTCGCGCACATGAGCGGGGCTGACTTCTTCGGCCTGGTCGTGTCGGTGCTCGTGATCGGGTATCTGTTCTACGCGCTGATCCGCGGGGAGAAACTCTAGTGACGTTCGCCGGTTGGCTGACGATCGTCCTGTTCGCGGTAATCCTGACCGCGCTCGCCTGGCCGTTGGGGCACTACATGGCCTCGGTCTACGCCGGCAGGCGGGTGTTCTTGACACCGATCTTTGCGCCAGTCGAGCGGGTCCTCTACAAAGTCCTGCGGGTCGACCACGAGCGCGAGCAGGACTGGAAGCAGTATGCGAAAAGCCTGCTCGTCTTCTCGCTCGCCGGATGGTTGGTGCTGTACCTGATCCTGCGCACGCAGGACGCCCCGTGGGTGCCACACGTGCTGAACCCGCTCGACTATCACTCGGGCTCGTGGAACGTGACGTTCAATACCGCCTCGTCGTTCATGACGAATACCAACTGGCAGTACTACGGCGGCGAGACGACCATGAGCTACTTCAGCCAGATGGCCGGGCTGACGGTGCAGAACTGGCTGTCGGCAGGCATCGGCATCGTCGTGGCGGTCGCGCTCGTGCGCGGGATCGTCTCTCGCGGCGGCAACAGCCTCGGCAACTTCTGGCAGGACCTGGTGCGCACGATCCTGTACGTGCTCACCCCGATCACGGTGATCGCGGCGCTCGTGCTCGCCTCCCAGGGTGTGATCGCCAACCTCTCAAACTACCTGACGGTTCACACGATCACAGGCCTGACCCAGACGATCGCGATGGGCCCGGTCGCATCGCAGGAGGCGATCAAGGAGCTCGGCACCAACGGCGGCGGCTTCTTCAACACCAACTCGGCCCACCCGTTCGAGAACCCGACCCAGTTCACCAACTTCTTCGAGATGCTGCTGGTGCTGATCATCCCCGCGGCGCTCGTGTTCATGTACGGGCGCATGACTCACAACCGCCGCCAGGGGTATGCGATCTACGGGGCGATGATGCTGATGTTCCTTGGCGCCGTCTGTGTCGCCTACATCGCCGAGGCGCACGGCTCGCCCGCCCAGCACGCCGCAGGCCTGCACACCGGCGTGATCAACGGCTCCACGGGCGGAAATATGGAAGGCAAGGAGCAGCGCTTCGGGATCGCCGGCTCGGCGCTGTTCGACGTGATCACCACCGTTACCTCGTGCGGCGCCGTCAACAGCGCGATCGAGTCGTTCACCGGTATCGGCGGAGCTGTGCCGTTCGCGAACCTGTCCGCCAGCGAGGTCATCTTCGGCGGCGTCGGCACCGGGCTGTACTCGATTTTGCTGTACGTGCTGCTGGCGGTGTTCATCGGCGGGCTGATGGTGGGCAGGACGCCGGAGTGGCTGGGCAAGAAGCTGCAGGCGCGCGAGATCAAGCTCGCCGGGCTGGGCATCCTGATCACGCCCCTGGCGGCGCTGTTCTGCACGGCGCTGGCCACCGCGAGTGAGTCCGGGCGCGCGTCGATCTCCGAAGGGGCGACCTCTGCCACGCTCGGCACACACACGCCGCAGGCGTTCTCCGAGACGTTCTACGCCTATCTGTCCCAGGCCAACAACAACGGCTCCGCGTTCGCCGGCTACACCGGCTACGTCCAGCCCAACGCCGGCAACCTCGGCGCCCACGGCATCACGTTTGCGGACATTCTCGGGGGGTTCGACATGATGTTTGCGCGCTACGCCCCGATCCTGTTCGCGCTCGCCGTCGCCGGGGCGCTGGCGGGCAAGCGCGTCACGCCCGCGGGCCTCGGCACGATGCGCACCGACAACCCGACGTTCGTCGTCCTTCTGATTGGTGTGATCGTCCTTGTGGGCGCGCTCACGTTCTTCCCCGCCCTGCTGCTCGGACCGATCGTCCAGGGCTTGACCGGACACCTGTACTGACATGAAACGCGACATCGTCACATCGGCCATCGGCATCGTCGTCTTCACGATCCTGCTTGGGCTCGTCTACCCGCTGTTCATCACCGGCCTCAGTCAGGTGGCGTTCCCGGGCAACGCCAACGGCCAGCAGATCCACCTGGACGGCAAGCTGGTCGGGTCGAAGCTGATTGGGCAGAACTTCGGGACACCGATTCACACGTCTCCCGGAGGGGACAAGGTCAAGGAAATCAAAGGCGCGGTCGTCACCGAACCGGACAAGCGCTACTTCCAGACGCGCCCCTCGGCGACCGAAGGCGGCGCGGACAACGCGGCCGCGAGCACGTTCTCAAACAAAGGGCCCAACAGCGTCAAGACCAAGGAAGCGGACCAAGAAAACATCAAGTCTTACCTCGAGCTCAACAAGAACCCGGCCACCAGGGCCGAATATGACCCGGGCCTGACTGTGGCGACGATCCCGGTCGACGCGGTCAACACCTCCGCCTCGGGTCTGGACCCCGAAATCTCGCAGGCCAACGCCTGGATCCAGGCCCACCGCGTCGCGGCCGTGCGCCATCTGCCGCTGGCGACGGTGGACGGGCTGATCGCCAAGTACACGTCCGGACGCGGGCTCGGCTTCTCCGGCGAGGAAGGTGTGAACGTGCTCGAGCTCAACCTCGCTCTGGACCGGCTGGGGGGGCACACGGGGCCAAGCCCCGGGTCAGGAGGGACAAGCTGATGTCCACCGTCCCCGCAACGCACGAACGACAGGCGATCTCGCTGTTCCAGCGCGACATCGTCCGCCGCGCGCTGATCGACAGCGTCAAAAAGCTCGACCCGCGCGTGCAGGTTCACAACCCGGTCATGTTCGTCGTGGAGATCGGCGCGCTGATCACGACCGTGACGTGGTTCATCCAGCTCGGCGGCGGCCAATCTCTCGGCGGGAGCGAGCCGGCGTGGTACACGTTCACGATCGCCGTGTGGCTGTGGCTGACGGTCGTGTTCGCGAACATGGCCGAGGCGTTCGCCGAGGGCCGCGGCCGCGCCCAGGCCGACACGCTGCGGACGATGCGCAAGGAGACGGTCGCGACGATGCGCGACGGCTCCACCAGGGCCGCTTCCGAGCTCACGCGCGGCGATGTCGTGGTCGTGACGGCGGGAGAGCTGATCCCCGGCGACGGCACCGTGATCGAGGGCATCGCCACGGTCGACGAGTCGGCGATCACGGGCGAGTCCGCCCCCGTGATCCGCGAGTCCGGCGGCGATCGCAGCGCGGTGACCGGCGGCACGCGCGTGACCTCCGATGAGATCGTCGTCGAAATCACCCAGGAGCCGGGCCAGTCGTTCCTGGATCGCATGATCGCGCTGGTCGAGGGCGCGTCGCGGCGCAAGACGCCGAACGAGATCGCGCTGAACATCCTGCTCGCGGCGCTGACGCTGATCTTCATGATCGTCGTGGCCACGCTGCGCCCGTTCGGGCTGTTCGCGGGGACGTCGATCTCCGAGACCACCCTGATCGCGCTGCTGGTCGCGCTGATCCCGACGACGATCGGCGCACTGCTGAGCGCGATCGGGATCGCCGGCATGGACCGCCTCGTGCGCCGCAACGTGCTCGCCCTGTCCGGGCGCGCCGTGGAGGCGTCCGGCGACATCGACGTGCTGCTGCTCGACAAGACCGGCACGATCACGATCGGCAACCGCCTGGCGTCGGAGTTCGTGCCGATGCCGGGCGTGCCCGAGTCCGAGCTGGCCGAGGTCGCGCAGCTGGCCTCGCTCGCCGACGAGACGCCCGAGGGGCGCTCGATCGTGGTACTGGCCAAGCAGTACGGCATCCGCGAGCACGACATGGCCACGACTGGAGCCGAGTTCGTGCCGTTCACCGCGCAGACCCGGATGAGCGGCGTGGACATCGACGGCCGGCGCCTGCGCAAGGGCGCGGGCGACGCGATCATCGAGCTCGTCCGCGGCGAAGGCGGCTCTCCGCCGCCGGAGCTGCAGGTCCAGTTGGATCGCATCGGCAACGAGGGCGGCACTCCCCTGGCGGTCTCGCGCGACAACCAGGTCCTAGGCGTCGTCTACCTGAAGGACACGATCAAGGAGGGCATGGCGGCGCGCTTCGAGCAGCTGCGGGCGATGGGCATCAAAACGGTGATGGTCACCGGCGACAATCGCCTGACCGCGGCCAAGATCGCGCAGGAGTCGGGTGTCGACGACTTCCTCGCCGAAGCCACGCCCGAGCGCAAGCTGGCGCTGATCCAGAGCACCAGGCCGACGGGCGGCTCGTCGCGATGACCGGCGACGGCACCAACGACGCGCCGGCGCTGGCCCAGGCGGACGTCGGCGTGGCGATGAACACCGGCACCCAGGCCGCGCGCGAGGCGGGCAACATGGTCGACCTGGACTCCAACCCGACGAAGCTGATCGAGATCGTCGAGGTCGGCAAGCAGCTGTTGATCACGCGCGGCGCGCTGACGACATTCTCGATCGCCAACGACGTCGCCAAGTACTTCGCGATCCTGCCGGCGATCTTCGTAACCACCTACGCGACGAACTCAGGCGGCAAGGGGCCGCTGCACGTGCTGAACATCATGGACCTCGGCACGCCGCAGTCGGCGATCGTCTCGGCGATCATCTTCAACGCGCTCGTGATCCCCCTGCTGATCCCGCTGTCGCTGCGCGGCGTCCGCTACCGCCCGATCGGCGCGAGCGCGCTCTTGCGGCGCAACCTGTTGATCTACGGCCTCGGCGGGATCGTCGCGCCGTTCATCGGCATCAAGCTGATCGACCTGATAGTCCACAATCTCTTGGGTGCCTGACGAACGCGGCCACCTGAAGGTCTTCATCGGCATGGCCCCGGGCGTGGGCAAGACCTACCGGATGCTGCAAGAGGGCGCGGCCGAAGCCGAGAACGGGCGCGATGTCGTGGTCGGCTACCTGGAGTCCCACGGGCGCGAGGAGACCGTCGCGCAGGCCGAGGGCCTGGAGATCGTTCCCCGCAGGAGCGTCGTCTACCGGGGGACGCCGCTCGCAGAGATGGACCTGCCGGCGGTGCTGACGCGCAAACCGGAGCTGTGCCTGATCGACGAGCTCGCGCACACCAACGCGCCGGGCGTCGAGCACGAGAAGCGCTACGAGGACGTGCGCGATGTGCTGCAGGCCGGGATCGACGTGTTCTCGACGGTCAACGTCCAGCACCTGGAGTCGCTCAACGACCAGATCACCCAGCTGACCGGCTCGCGCACGCGCGAGACGATCCCCGACGAGGTGCTGTCGATGGCCGACGAGGCCGTGCTGATCGATCTGACGCCCGAGGCGCTGATCGCGCGGCTGCGGGCGGGCAAGGTCTATCCGCTCGAGCGCGTGCCGGCGGCGCTGAACAACTTCTTCAAGATCGAGAACCTGGCCGCCCTGCGCGAGACCGCCTTGCGCCTCGTGGCCGAGGACGTCGAGGTCAAGCGCCTGGTGCGGGAGCCGGCGCCGGCGGTGCGACGCGACGAGGAGGGGCTGCCAGCCAAGCCGCCGGACGGGCCGCAGGCGATCGCCGAGCGGCTACTGGCGCTGGCGACGCTTGCGCCGCACTCCGAGCGCGTGGTGCGCCGCGCGTGGCGCTCAGCCCAGCGGCTGGACGCCGAGCTCGACGTGCTGGTCATGCGTCCCCCTGGGCGCGAGCCGAGCTCCAACGACCGTGAGCGCCTGGAGGCGCTGCGGCGGCTGTACGTCGATGCTGGGAGCGCGCCTGCGCGTCGAGGAGGGCGAGGACGTCGCCGCAGTGGCGATTGCGCTCGCGCGCTCGCTCGGCAGCACCTACGTGCTGATGGGCCGCCCCGAGTCGCGTCGCGGGCTGCGCCGCCTGAGCTGGCCGATCTCCGATCGGTCGCTGCTGACGCGCCTGCTGCGGGGGCTGCCGGGCGTGGACATCCGCATCGTCGCCGACCCGACCCTGCGCGGGCAGGCCGGCGAGGCCCAGGACGGGCAGGCGCGGGACCCCGGCGTCGAGACGCAGACGCCGGAATCCGCAACGCGCGCGTCGCGAGAGTAAAGGTGCAGTAAAAGGTGCAGGACCAGGCGTAGGCGCGGCGTAAGGGTTCGGACCCAAAGCTTCAGACCCGCATCGCAACCCTGCGCCTCGACCGCTGTTCCAGGAGTGACATGAGACTTCGCCGGCCGCCCAGAGAGCTCACTCGACCGCTCGCCACGACCGCGATCGGACTCGCGCTGCTGGCCAGCCTGCTGATCGCGCAGACCACCGGCGTCGCCGGTGGTGCCCCGCTCGGTTCCGCCCAAGCCCGGCTCGCGCACTCCGCCCAAACGCCGCGCGCGCACGCAGCCTCCTCGTATTTGACCGGCATCGGCGACGAGCAGGGCGAGATGTTCGGCAACCCGCTGTGGCAGCAGCTGCACACGCGGATCGCCCGCTACATCGCCCCGTACGACGCGGTCGCGCACCCCTACTCGCTCGACAAGGCCAAGGTCTGGATCCACGAAGCCGAAGCTCACCACCAGCAGGTGCTGGTCGCGTTCTACCACTCCGAGTACACGCCCACGAAGCTGCCGAGCGTCGCCACCTACCAGCGCGACGTGGCCAAGTTCGTCAAGCTGTTTCCCCACGTCCACCAGTACCAGTCCTACGACGAGGCCAACCGCGGCAATGAACCCGGAGCGTTCTCCAGCCCCTCGGCGGTTCTCGCCGCCAAGTACTACCAGGCGCTGATCCGCGTGTGCCGGGGCTGCACGGCGATCGGCCTGGACGTGCTCGACGCGCAGTACATCGGCCCGACCCTGCAGTACATCTCAGAATTCAAGCACGAGATCGGCAGACTCGAGACGGTCATGCCGAAGATCTGGGGACTGCACAACTACTCGGACGTCAACCGCCTGGAATCGTGGCGCACGCGCGAACTGGTCCGCGCCCTCGGCGGCGACGTGTGGCTGACCGAGACCGGCGGGATCGTGCAGTTCGGCGGCGCCTTCCCCAACAAGCACGGCTCTGGTCTGACGCGATCGGCGAAGGTGCTCAAGTACATGTTCGCCGTCGCCGGCTCGAACCCGCGGATCAGGCGCCTGTACATCTACGACTGGACGGGCGGCAACTCCAACACGCGCTTTGACGCCGGCCTGACGAACGCCCACGACCAGCCCCGCCCGGGCTATGTGGTCGTGTGCAAGCAGCTGCACGCGGCGCACTGCAGCCTCAGAACGGTCAAAAACTGAGCCGAGTCGGTGGGGATGGGCCGCATATTGAAAACGCGGTGTCTTTCCACACGCGCTTGGCCGCGGTGACTACGCTGTGACTTGACGCTCGAGTGGGCTCGGCATCACTCCAACCCGCGGCCGTGACCGCGGCTCGTTGCGTAACAACCGCATCGCGCACAACGCCAGCAGACCCACCGCCGCGGCGATCGGGGCGAGCACCTTCAGCGGGTATGAGCTGAAGCCCGGGTGCGCCGTCGTGCTCAGCGCGGTGTGATCGCCGGCTTTGACGATCGATTCCAAGCCCGCGTGGTCGATTCCGAGCAGCGTCGGCGCGAGCACAGCAAACAGGCACCAGCCGGCCAGCGCGAGCAGGCCGTAGCCGAACGAGGAGCCCGACAGGCGCAGGCGCGGCGTCGCCCACGCGCCCAGCACGACGCCGCCGCCCGCCGCCAGCAAAAACGGCCAGATCCCGCCCCAGCCGCGGCCGAGGCCGTAGGCGGAGGCGATCGTCGGCTGGAACAGCCCCTCGCGCAGGTAACGCGCCCACACGACCGTCTCGGTCTCATACCCGACGAGCGGGTGGGTGATCGTCGCGACGACGGTCGTCGCGATCGAGACGGCTGCCAGCGCGACCGTGGGACCCGGCCAGCGCTTCAGCGCCGGCGCGATTCCGAGCGCCAGGAATGGCAGCATCGTCGTCAGGAAGCGTGGCCCCTCAAAGCCGCCCCCGAACGGCAGGTAGTAGCCGGCGTTGTAGCCGAGGTAACACACGCAGATACCGGTGATGGTCAGCGCCTCGGCTCGCTTGCCGCGTTTGTACAGGAGCACCGTGCCCAGCCCCCCGAGGATCAGCACCGGGGAGATCGTCAAGAGGCCGCGCGAGTCCAGCAGCAGCGTCGCGAGCACTCTCAGGCTGGGGAGGTCGATGCCGAAGAAGCCCTGCTGCTGGCGGGGGATGCTCGAGTAGGCGAGGTGCGTCCAGGAGCCGAACGCGTAGTGGTTGTACAGCAGCAGCGGGATGATCCCGATCAGGCCGCCCAGGACGTACGCGCCGGCGCGCTGCACGATCAGCGTCGGGGTGCGGGCGTCTCGCCGGGACAGCAGATACCCCCCGAGCACGACCGCGACGAAGAACGTCGGGTACTCCGAGCTGAACGCGTACCCCATCGCCAGCCCGGCGAGCCCCAGCAGCATCGCGCTGGGCGGCCCGTCGCGCTCGCGCAGCATCAGCCAGAACGCGGCGAAGCCGAGGAATGTCGTGAACACGTGGCTGAACAGCAGCGTCGACAGCGGCAGCACCATCGTGCCGAGCCCCAGCGCGACCGCCGCCGCCGCGCCGTAGCCGGGCTCGAAGCGCTCGGCCACGCGCCATACGAGCAGCGCCAGCAGCAGGCCCGGCAGCACGTTTGCCCACAGGCCGATCAAATAGATCATCTCGTCGCCCGGATGGTTCGGCGGGGCCACATGCGCGTCCGTCCACGATTCGGCGCCGACAACGTTCAGCGCGTCGTAGAACGGCAGCGCGAACAGCGCCAGCCCGGGCGCGCGCGCGGAGTAGTAGTGGCCCTGGTAGTAGGCCTTGTCGCCCGTGTTCGTCTGGTAGGAGTCGATCGTGGTCCTGCCCTGGTTCAGAGACCTGATCAGGTCGTAGTGCGATGTCTGATTCCAGGAGAAGCTCTGGATCAGCGTCGCGTAGGACAGGCCGACGAGCAGGATCGCGGCCAGCGCGAGGCGCTTGGGGGTGATGCGCCCGCGCCTCATCAATCTGTGCCGTGCAACGCGGCCGGCCCAGGGCCGATCTCGTAGATGACGATCGAGCCCACCTGCCGGCGCGTGATGCCGAGGCCCGCGATCGGCTTGGCGGCGGCCGCCTGCACGTTAGGGGGCTCGGCCAGGGCGTACCCGACGATGCCAGGCAGCTTGGGCATGTGCAGGTGCAGCACCACTGTCTTGATGCCGTAGTAGCGCAGCTTCTCGACGCTGGCCTTGTCGGGGAACCCGTTCATCCCGCCGCGCAGATCGTCGACGGCAGGGATGTCGAATGTGCTGTTGCCGACGGGGATCTCATAGAAGCCGTCGGTCGAGTAGTACTGCCACACGCGGTCGGCGGCGCCGTCGGTGGGCAGGTCCAAGAGGGGCCCCGGCAGGCCGATCTCCGCCTTGGCCGGTTGGGGCACGACCGGGTGGCCGAGATGCCCGGCGCCTTCGCCGAGCAATCCGATCAGCAGCACGACGCCCACCGTCGCGCCGAGTCTGCGCGTCGCGTCGCGCCGGGTGGGCGGGAGCTTGATCGCGCTCGCGCGCGCCAGCAGCCACTGTGCGCCCGCCCCCGCGAGCAGCGCGTAGAACAGCGTCGCCAGCGTGAACACCCTGCCCGGCACGCGCACGCCGTCCCAGCCCGGCGCGTAGTCGAACAGCAGGCGATACGGGTAGCCCGCGCCGGTCAGGCCGAGGCCCATCGCGAGCACCGAGCACACGACGATCCCGCTCAGCAGGCCGAGGCGCAATCGTCGCGTGTATACGGACCCGCCGACCCCCGCCAGGCCGATCAGCGCCAGCACGAGAATCAGGCCGCCGGGCCAGAACACGTCCTCGTTCTTGGAGTGCACGTGCGCTCGCGCCCCCGCGGTGACGGCGCCCCAGACGCGGTTCTCCGAGGAGGCCGACAGCAGCGCCGCCGGCCCGGAGGAGTAGGTCTCCACTTCCTTCAGCGTGCGCTTCGCCGTCGGGTACTCCTGCGCCACCTTCAGGTAGGGCCTGGCCTGATAGACGGTGACGGCGCCGAGCACGACGACGCCGATGCAGGTCACGGCGAGCAGACGGCGGGGGATCAGCGGGCCGCGCCGACCGCGCTCGCGCTCTAACTCGCGCACACTCGCGGGGGCGGGAGCGGGAGCTGGCGCGCGCTCGGACGCAGGGCTGTCCCAGGCGGCCCCCGGCGTCATGCGTGTGCGCCACCAGTGCCACAGCACGAGCAGCGCGAGCACAACGAGCAGGTAGGCGAACTGCATCCCGAGCGTGAACCCCAGGCTGATCTGCCAGGCGCCGACGAGCCAGCCGGCCAGCACGAGCCCGCGGGAGCTTCGCCGGTAGCCGCGCAGCAGCAAAAACAGCGCGAGCGCGATGCCGCCGCTGGAGATCACGTGCAGATGCCCCGCCTCGGTGACGCGGTATGGGGCGTAGGCGAACGCGATGCCCGCGGCGCCGGCGGCGAGCTTTTTCAGCCCGAGCTCGCGCCCAAGCAGGTAGGCGCCGACGAAGCACAGCGACCACGCGAACAGGAACAGCAGGTTGTAGCGGACCAGCGCGGCGACCGTGCCCGAGCCGAAGAACGCCGCCGGGCCGTAGCCGAGCAGCGAGTCCGAGAACGCGAGGCTGAGCGGGTGGGGATAGAAGACGTTTGCGTCGAACAGGTGCAGCGGGTCGTGCAGCATCGCGTGCCCCACCCAGGCGACCTCCCAGGCCGTCCTGACCGGGTCGCCGAGGTCCGGGGAGATGCGGCTGGGCAGGTGCAGCACCAGCGGCCAGCTGGTGAGGATCGCGAGGAGCACCCCTGCGACCGCCGCCCACACCAGCTCGGCGCGTCCCAGCGTGGGGGAGGGCGCCCAGCGCCGCGTGCCGGCGCTTGCGTACGGACGTGTCCGAGCGCCGCGCTCATCGCCGGCCCCGGAGTCGGGCGGGTGGGGTCCGGATGGTGTGCGCGGAGGGCTGGGGACGCCCGTGCTCATCGGCTGCTGTCGATCGGTGCCGCTCGGATCGGCGCAGCATACGGGAGCCGCCTGCGCCACAGCGGCACACGGCGGCGTCGCTGTTGGGACGTTCCGATGAGCGGATTTACGTCAGACTGTTCGGCATGAGGGTGCTAGTGGTCGGAGCCGGCGGCGTGGGGTCCGCGTTTGCCGCGATCGCTCAGCGGCGCGATGCGTTCGAGCGGGTGGTGCTGGCCGACGTGTCGCCGGAGCGCGCGCACGAGGCGGTCGCCCGCCTGGGAGAGGCGGATCGGTTCGTGGCCGAGCGCGTCGACGCCTCCGATCAGGGCGAGCTGACGCGGCTGATCGGGCGCGTGGAGCCCGACGCGGTGCTGAACGCCTGCGATCCGCGTTTCAACGAGCCCATCTTCGGCGCCTGTTACGACGCGCGCGTGACCTATCTCGATATGGCGATGACGCTGTCGGAGCCCCATCCGCAGCGCCCGCACGAGCTGCCCGGGACGATGCTCGGCGAGCACCAGCTCAAGCGTCACGAGCAGTGGAAGCAGGCGGGGCTGCTGGCGCTGGTGGGGATCGGCGTGGAGCCGGGCTTGTCGGACGTGTTCGCCGCATACGCCGCGCAGGAGCTGTTCTCAGACGTGCGCGAAGTGGGTGTGCGCGACGGCGCGGACCTCGTCGTGGAGGGGTATGACTTCGCGCCGACGTTCTCGATCTGGACGACCATCGAGGAGTGCCTGAACCCGCCGCTGATCTGGGAGCGCGAGCGCGGCTTCTACACCACGGTCCCGTTCTCCGAGCCCGAGATCTTCACGTTCCCGGAGGGAATCGGCAAGGTGGAGTGCGTCAACGTCGAGCACGAGGAGGTCGTGCTGATCCCCCGCTTCCTGGACTGCGAGCGCGTCACGTTCAAGTACGGCCTCGGCCAGGAGTTCATCGATGTGCTGCGCACGCTGCACAAGCTGGGGCTCGACTCGACCGAGCCTGTGACCGTGCGCGGGCAGCAGGTGTCGCCGCGCGATGTGGTGGCGGCCGCACTGCCCGACCCGGCGACGCTCGGCGAGCGCATGACCGGGCGCACCTGCGCGGGCACGTGGGTGACGGGCACCGGCGTGGACGGCGGCGAGCGCTCGACGTATCTGTATCACGTGGTCGACAACGAGACGACCATGCGCGAGTACGGCAGCCAGGCCGTGGTGTGGCAGACGGCGGTCAACCCCGTGGTCGCGCTGGAGCTGCTGGGCGACGGGACGTGGCAAGGCACGGGTGTGCTCGGGCCCGAGGCGTTTCCGCCGGGGCCGTTTCTGGAGCGCCTGGCGGAGCTCGGCTCGCCGCACGGGGTCATGGAGGTGGGCTGAACGGCGCCGTCTCACGGCGCCCACAACGGTTCCCCAGCCGTGTGAGCGCCGTGTCCCCCGGACGGGCGGCGTGCCGGTGGATCAGATCAGAAGTCCACCCGTGCCGGTGTCGGCCCCACCGGCGGCGGTTGATCGAGCAGGCCCGGAGGGGCCGTTTCGGTCTTGCGCGAGAAGTACTCGCGGAAGACCGGTCTTGAGATCAGCATGATCACGAAGCCGAGGAGCATGCCGCCGATCCCCATCCACAGCGGCAGCGTGATGCCGAGGATCGGCTTGGATTCGACGTTGGCGGCGTGGCCGTAGTAGAAGATCGCCTTGATGCCGACGGCGAACAGCATCAGGCCGCCGATCAGCGGGCCGAGGCCGAGCAGCAGGAAGTTGCGCACGCTTTCGGTCAGGTCGCGGCGGTAATACCAGCCGCAGGCGATGCCTGTGAATCCGTAGTAGAAGCAGATCGGGAAGCCGATCGCTGTGACGGAGTCGACGAGCACACTTTCGGAGAGGAACAGCAGGACGACGGTGATGATGATCGACAGCGCTCCGAAGCCGAGCGTGGAGACGGTCGGAGTCAGGTAGCGCTTGTGGATTCGCGAGAGCAGGCTGGTGACCGCTTTCCAGTGCGCCATCGACAGTGTCGTGCGGGCGGTCGGCAGGATCGTCGTCTGCGTCGAGGCCGACGCGGAGGTGAGCACCGCGATGATCAGCAGCTTGTCGAGCGTGCCCCCGAGCACGCCGGTGCCGAGGGCGTTCAGGACGTCTTCCTGGTTGGCTTCGTTGGTCAGGAAGCCAACACCGTGGAAAGACTGGGCGGCCGCCGAGACGAGGACGTAGATGAGCACGAGCAGGATCGTCGAGACGATCGCGGCCTTGCCCGGGCCCTCGGCCGGGTCCTCGGACTCCTCGTTGACGGCCACGCCGGAGTCCCAGCCCCAGTAGATGAACACGCCCAGCAGCAGCGCGACGACCAGGTCGCCGAAGTTCATCGCGAACGGGTTCAGCCAGGACAGCGACGGCTTGATCGAGCCGGCCGGCGGATGGCTGCCGTAGACCTTGGCGAAGGCCACCACCGAGAACAGCGCGAGGATAAAGACCTCCATGCTGAGCAGCACCTGCTGGATGCGCGCCGAGAGCTCGATGCCGCGATAGCAGATCCAGGTCATGATCGCGATCCAAATGACGGCGGCGACGATGATTGCCGCTTTGGAGTTCCCGAGTTCGGTGAAGCCAAACAGCTTGAACGTGTAGATGGCCGCGATGTCCGACAGCGAGGCCATCACGATCACGTCGGAGAGGAAGATCGCCCAGCCGTTCATCCAGCCCGTCATCGGACCGAACGCGCGCGTGACCCAGGCGAACGTAGTGCCGGCGTCCGGGTCGGCGCGGTTGAAGTATTTGTAGGCGGAGGCGACCAGCAGCATCGGCACGAACGCCACCAGCATCACCGCCGGGGCGTGCGCGCCGACGCCCTTGACGGCGACGATGAAGCCGAGCGTCGCCGCCAGCGAATAGGCCGGCGCCGTCGAGGCGACGCCGATGACGATGTTCGACAGATAGCCGATCGCGCCCTTTTTCAGGCCCTTGTCCATCACGCCCGACTGCTCGGGCGATCCCGGTGCGGCTGCGCTGACAGTGGCCATCCCTAGGGCTCCTCTCTGCAGGGTGCAGTTGATCGGGTTGTGAGGAAAGTTACGTCCTGCACCGGCGCAAGCGCAAGGGGCGCGATCCCCAAAACGTATGCCTTCAGTTGTACACGTCGTACAATGAATCACCACCTTCTTGAACGGGCAGCGCCTTGAGCTGGACATGTTGTAGGAGTACGGTTGTCCTGTGTGTCCAGTTAGCTGAGATTCGACGAGGAGTGCGCGATGGCGATCACACCGACGAGCACAGGCCCAGGCGAGCCGGTCCACGAGGGGGATCGCCCGGCCACCGAGCTGCAGCAGCTGGCCAAGCGCCACCTGTGGATGCACTTCACGCGCATGGGCGTCTACGAGGAGGGCGCCGAGGTGCCGGTGATCGTGCGCGGCGAGGGCTGCTACGTGTATGACGAGCACGGCAAGCGCTACCTCGACGGGCTGTCGGCGCTGTACTGCGTCAATGTCGGCCACGGGCGCGCCGAGCTGGGCGATGCGGCCTCAAGGCAGGCGCGCGAGCTCGGGTTCTACACCAACTGGAGCTACGCCCATCCGCGCTCGATCGAGCTGGCCGCGCGCATCGCCGCACTAGCTCCGGGTGACCTGAACCGGGTGTTCTTCACCTCCGGCGGCTCTGAGGCCGTCGAGTCGGCGTGGAAGCTGGCCAAGGCCTACCACCAGGCGCGCGGCGAGCCCCGCCGGCACAAGATCGTCTCGCGCTACCTCGCCTACCACGGCACTTCGATGGGCGCGCTCACGGCCACCGGCCTGCCCGCGCTGCGCGAGCCGTTCGAGCCGCTCACCCCGGGCGGGCGGCACGCGCCCAACACCAACTCCTATCGCTGGGCCGAAGACCGCGATCCGCTGTGGGCGGCCGACGCGATCGAGGAGGCGATCTCCTTCGAGGGGCCTTCGACCGTCGCCGCGGTAATCCTCGAGCCGGTGCAGAACGGCGGCGGCTGCTTCGTGCCCCAGGACGGCTACTTCCAGCGCGTGCGCGAGATCTGCGACCGCCACGGGGTGCTCTTGATCTCCGACGAGGTGATCTGCGCGTGGGGGCGCATCGGGCACATGTTCGGCTGCGAACGCTACGGCTATCAGCCCGACATGATCACGACCGCCAAGGGCCTGACCTCGGCCTACGCTCCGCTCGGCGCGGTGATCGCCTCGGACCGCATCGCCGAGCCGTTTTTGCACGGCTCAGAGACCTTCGTCCACGGGTTCACGTTCGGCGGGCACCCGGTCGCGTGCGCGACGGCGCTGGCCAACATCGACGTGCTCGAGCGCGAGGACCTGTGCGGGCGCGTACGCGCGAACGAAGGCTTGCTGCGCGAGATGCTGGAGGGGCTGCGCGACCTGCCGATCGTGGGGGACGTGCGCGGCGCCGGCTACTTCCACGCGATCGAGCTGGTCAAGGACAAGCAGACGCGAGCGACGTTCAATCACGAGGAGGCCGAGCAGCTGCTGCGCGGCTTCCTCTCGGGCGAGCTGTACCGCCGCGGGCTGATCTGCCGCACCGACGATCGCGGCGACCCGATCGTGCAGCTGTCCCCGCCGCTGATCGCGGGCGAGGAGCAGTTTGAAGAGATCGAGTCGATCCTGCGCCCCGTGCTGAGCGAGGCCTCGGAATGGATGGCGAGATGGACCGGCTCAGGGTCGGGATCGGGGTTGGGGTCGGAGTCGGAGTCGGGGTCGGGGATGTGACGGCGAGATCATGCTCGTGCTCGAGAACGTGGTGACAGTGACGGCGAGGCGGTGATGGCGAGATGGAGCTCACGGTCGAGGGTCTGATTGCGGAGCTGGGCCTGCAGCTCGCCAGCGGGCAGGGCTCTGCCGGCACGCACGTGCGTTGGGTGCACATCACCGAGCTGATCGATCCCACGCCGTGGCTGAAGGGCGGCGAGCTGCTGCTCAGCACCGGCATCCAGCTCGACGGCCCCAAGGCCCAGCACGAGCTGATCGAGCGCCTGGTCGAGCACGACATCGCCGGACTGGGCTTCGGCACGGGCTTCGCCCACAAGAAGCTGCCGGTCGCGCTCGTGAACGCCGCGCGCAAGCACGACTTTCCCGTGTTCGAGGTCCCCTACGAGCTGCCGTTCATCGCGATCACCGAGCGCGTGTTCGCGCAGCTGGTCGAGGAACGCTACGAGATGCTGCAGCGCAGCATGGCCGGCGACGTGCTCGCCGAAGCGCTGACGGGCAGCCTTTATCCCGAAGAGCTCGCCGCGAAGCTGCGGCCGTTCGGGATCGGCGAGCAGGCGGCCGTGCTGGCGTTCGCGGTGGCCGACCCGGCGATCGCCGCGCCGCTCTTGGAGAGCGCGCTCGCGCGCGCGCAGGTGCACAGCCTGGTTGCGATCCGCGCGGGGCTGCTGTGTGCCGTTATCGACATAGACGGCATCGAGCCCGACCCGCTCGAGCTCGGCGAACGCGTCCGCTCCGAGCTTCAGGCGCGCCTGGGGGACGTTCGCGCCGCCGCCAGCCGACCGGCCGCGACGCACTCGCTGCGGTTGAGCTTCCACGAGGCACGCTGCGCGCTGGAGGCCGTGCGGCTGCGAGGTGGGAACGAGAGCGGGGATCCGAACGGGGATGCCGAGGAGGCGATCGCCTCTTACAAGGACCTCGGCGCGTTCCAGCTGCTGCTGTCGCTGCAGGACGACGACGCGCTGATGTCCTACTGCCGCAGCGTGCTCGGCCCGGTCGAGCAGGGCGAGGGCGAGTATGGCGATGAGCTGTTGCGCTCGCTGGACGTGTTCATCGAGAACAACGGCCACTGGGAGAAGGCGGCCAACGCGCTGTACTGCCACCGGCACACGCTGCGCTACCGGATCCGCCGGGTCGAGCAGCTGACCGGACGTGACTTCTCGAGCGCGCGCGACCGCATCGAGTTCTGGCTGGCGCTGCGCGGCCGGGAGCTGGCGCGATGAGGATCGGAGTGCCCAGCGAGATCAAGCCAGACGAGTATCGCGTCGCGATCACCCCGGCGGGGGTGCGCGAGTGCAGCGCGCGCGGGCACGAGGTGCTGATCCAGGCCGGGGCGGGGGAGGGCAGCGCGATGGCCGACGCGCAGTTTGCCGCGCAGGGCGCTCGGATCGTGCCCAGCGCCGAGGCCGTGTTCGCGCAGGCCGAGCTCATCCTAAAGGTCAAGGAGCCACAGCCGGTCGAGGTCGAGATGCTGCGCGCGGGCCAGACGCTGTTCACCTACCTGCACCTCGCGGCCGAGCCCGAGCTCGCGCGCGGACTGCAGGAGTCGGGCGCCACGTGCATCGCGTATGAGACGGTCGAGGACTCCGCGGGACGGCTGCCGCTGCTGGCGCCGATGAGCGAGGTCGCGGGCAAGATCGCCACGCAGGCCGGCGCGTTCATGCTGGAGAAGCCGCTCGGTGGCCGGGGAATCCTGCTCGGCGGGGTGCCGGGCGTGGCGGCGGCGACGGTGCTCGTGATCGGCGGTGGCGTGGTCGGGATGAACGCGGCGTTCATCGCGATCGGGATGCAGGCCGACGTGTTCGTGTTCGACCGCTCGATCGACCGTCTGCGCGAGCTGGAAGTCGCGTTCGGTGGGCGCGCCTCGACCGTGTACTCCTCGACGCTCGCGATCGAGGAGATGCTGCCGCTGGCGGATCTCGTGATCGGCGCGGTGCTCGTCCACGGCGGGCTGGCTCCGCACGTGGTCACGCGCGAGCAGCTTCAGCTGATGAAGCCGCACGCGGTGCTCGTGGACGTGTCGATCGACCAGGGCGGCTGCTTTGAGACCTCGCGGCCGACGACGCATTCGGACCCCACGTATGAGGTCGATCAGATCACTCACTACTGCGTCACGAACATGCCGGGCGCGGTGCCGATCACTTCGACCTATGCGCTCACGAACGCGACGCTGCCCTACGTGCTCGCGCTGGCGGATCGTGGACCGCAGGCCGCGATGGTCGCGGATCCAGGGCTGCGCCTGGGGTTGAACGTGCTCGACGGTGAGATCATCCACCCGGCGGTGATCGCGGCGCTCGCCGGGATCGAAGCCGAGGAGGCCGCGGGCTCGCCCGACGGGGTGGGCCCGGCGCGGCCGGCGCAGAGCGGACAAACGAGGACCTGGACAGGAGGACGGGCCTGATGGCAGCCACGACAGAGACGCTCGAGAACTTCATCGACGGGGAGCCTGTCGCCTCCGAGGGCGAGCGCGAACCGGTCCTGAACCCGGCCACGGCAGAGGAGCTGGCGCGCGCGCCACGCTCGACCGCCGTGGACGTCGATCGCGCGGTCTCGGCCGCGCGTCGCGCGTTCGCCACCTGGTCGGCCACGACGCCCGCCCAGCGTGCGCAGGCGCTGCTCGCGCTGGCCGAGCTGGTGGAGGAGCACGGCGATGAGCTCGCCCGCATCGAGGCGCTGAACGCGGGCAAGCCGATCGCCGCCGTCTCAAGCGACGAGATCCCCGTGATGTCCGACAACCTGCGCTTCTTCGCCGGCGCCGCGCGCTGCCTGGAGGGCCGGGCCGCGGGCGAGTACATGGAGGGCTACACATCGTTCACGCGCCGCGAGCCGGTCGGCGTGATCGGGCAGATCACGCCATGGAACTACCCGCTGATGATGGCCATCTGGAAATTCGCTCCGGCCATCGCGGCGGGCAACACGGTCGTGCTGAAGCCCGCGGAGACCACCCCGATGAGCACGCTGCGCTTCGCCGAGCTGGCCTGCGACATCCTGCCGGCGGGAGTGCTGAACGTCGTGACGGGGCCCGGCGAGCCGACGGGGGAGGCGCTGATCAACCACCCGGACGTGGACATGCTCGCGCTGACCGGCTCGGTCGACACCGGCAAGCACATCGCGCGCACCGCCGCGGACACGCTCAAGCGGGTGCACCTCGAGCTGGGCGGCAAGGCGCCCGTCGTGGTGTTCGACGACGTCAGCTTGACCCACGCCATGGAGACGATCGCCGCCACGGGCTACTACAACGCCGGCCAGGACTGCACCGCCGCGACGCGGGTGCTGGCGGGGGCGAAGGTCTACGACGACGTCGTCGCGGGCCTGGCCGAGCAGGCGCAGGGCCTCGAGATGGGGGACACGCTCGCGCCCGAGACGACGCTCGGACCGGTCAACTCCGCCAAACAGCGCGAGCGCGTCGAGGGCTTCCTGGAGCGCAGGCCCGACAACGCCGAGATCGTAACCGGCGGCAAAGCCGCCGACCGTCCGGGCTTCTACGTCGAGCCGACCGTCGTCGCGGGGCTGGAGCAGGACGACGAGCTGATCCAGCGCGAGATCTTCGGCCCAGTGATCACGGTGCAGCGATTCTCAGACGAGGCCCAGGCGATCGCCTGGGCGAACGCGACACGCTACGGGCTGGCCTCCTCGGTGTGGACGCGCGACGTCGGCCGCGCGCTGCGCGTGTCGAAGGCGCTGCGGTTCGGGTGCGTGTGGATCAACGACCACATCCCGCTCGTCTCCGAGATGCCACACGGGGGGTTCAAGGAGTCCGGATATGGCAAGGACCTGAGCGTGTACTCGCTGGAGGACTACACAGTGGTAAAGCACGTGATGGCGAACTTGCAGTAGTCCCCAGACTCTTGTTCGCGCTGGCAGCCCTGCTACGGTCAGCCCACGGGCGGCGAAGTCGTTCGTGAGGTTCTTTGTCTTTGTTGGCGCTCTGCGCGCGGATGGGGTCAGTCGAATCTCCATCTGCAGCGGCGGCCCGACGGCCGCCAGAAGGAGCAACACCAACATGAAGCATGATTCTTTCGCCGATCTCGGCGTGTCCGAGATCGTCGCAACCGAGCTCGCCACGCGCGGGATCGTCACGCCGTTCGCCGTTCAGGCGATGGTCATACCCGACGTGCTGGCCGGACACGACGTCTTGGCGCAGTCGCCGACCGGCTCGGGCAAGACGCTCGCGTTTGGCGTCCCCCTCATCGAACGCCTGCACGGCACCAACGTGCGCCCGTCGGCGCTTGTGCTGGCGCCGACACGCGAGCTGGCCTCGCAGATCGTCGACGATCTGCGCGAGATCGCCCACGCCCGCGCACTGTCGATCGCGGCCGTGTACGGCGGGGCGGGGATCGTCAAGCAGGCGCGGATCGCCGCGCGCGCCCACATCCTCGTCGCCACGCCGGGACGGCTGCTCGACCTGATCGACCGGCGGGATGTATCGCTGAGCCGTGTCCGACTGCTCGTGCTCGACGAGGCCGACCGGATGCTCGACATGGGCTTTCGCCCGGTCGTCGACCGGATCGTCAAGATGTGCGCCCGCGAGCGCCAGACGCTGCTGTTCAGCGCCACGCTCCAGGGCGAGGTGGGGAAGGTTGCCAAGGCCTACACCTCCAACCCGCGCCGTCACGAGCACGCACACTCGCAGGAGCGCAAGGGCGATGTCGAGCACCGCTTCGTCACGGTCTCCCACGAGGGCAAGGTCTCGAGGCTCGTATCGGAGCTGAATGAGTCAGAGCGCGGGCGCACGCTCGTGTTCGTACGCACCAAGCGCGGCGCCGACCGGCTCGTCAAACGACTGGCGTCCAACAGCGTGCGGGCCGTGGCGATGCACGGCGACAAGTCCCAGGGCCAGCGCGAACGCGCGCTCGCGAGCTTTCAGTCCGGGTCCGTCGACACGCTCGTGGCTACCGACGTCGCCGCGCGCGGGATCGACGTCGCGGGGATAACGCACGTGATCAACTACGACATGCCCGGTACGCGGGATGACTACGTGCACCGCATCGGGCGCACCGCCCGCGCCGGCGCCAGCGGCGTCGGCGTGACGCTCGTGACCCACGAGCAGGCCCGCGAGCTGGCGGGCATGGTCGGCGATCTGGGGCTCCATCGCGAGCTGGAGCTGGGCGGACTGCCGGGCGACTCCTCGCACGGCCAGCGCCCGCCGCGCCGTCAGAACCCGTCCCGGCGCGGATCTAGGCGCGGTGGCCGAGCACCTGGTAGATCGAGGTGAACCCGCTCTGAAAGCCGTTGCGGGCCGCGCGCAGGTACAGCCGCCAGACGCGCAGGCGCTCGTCGCCGGCCAGGCGCTCGGCCTGCTCGCGGTTGGAATCCAGACGGTCGATCCAGGCCGACAGCGTGTCGACGTAGTCCTGTGCGAGCCCCTCGACGTGGTCGGTGACGAACCCCGCGCGCTCGAGCGCGAGCTGGATGCGCGAGAGGTGCAGGGGGGCGGCGTCGGGGAAGACGTAGCGTTCGGAGAACGGCCCCGCCTCGGGATCGCCATGTCGCAGGCGGGCGATGCCGTGGTTCAGCAGCCGCCCGCCCGGTTCCAGCAGCCGCGCGAGCACGCGCGCGTACTCGTCGATGCGGTTCGCGCCCACGTGCTCGACCATGCCGATCGACGCGACCGCGTCAAAGCGCTCGCCGCCACGCCCCAGGTCGCGGTAGTCGCATAACCGAATCTCGACACGGTCCTGCAGGCCCGCCTTCGCCACGCGCCGGCGCGCGAGCTCGGCCTGGTTGGCCGAAAGGGTGATTCCCACCGCGTGCACCCCGTGACGGGCGGCGGCGTGCAGCACGAAGCTGCCCCAACCGCAGCCGACGTCCAGCACGCGCTCTCCCTCCCTCAGTCTGAGCTTCTCGCAGATCAGCTCGCGCTTGGCCAGCTGGGCGTCCTCGAGTGTTGCGGCCCCGCGCGAGAACACGGCGCAGCTGTATGTCATCGAGGCGTCGAGGAACAGCTTGAAGAACTCGTTGCTCACGTCGTAGTGGTGGCGCACGGCGCGCTCGTCGCGCTCGCGGCTGTGCCGGCGCCCGCGCGGGCGCAGCTCGCTGGCGGGGATTCGCGGTGGGCGTGTCAGGCCGCATGCGCGCACCGCCGCCAGCGTCAGACGCGCGCGCGCGGCGCGGTCGATCGGAGGTGAACTGAACGTGTCGAGCAGGGCAATCACCCGGTCGAGGTCGTCGGCGTCGAGCTCGCCCGCCGCGTAGGCACGGCCCAGACCGAGCTGTCCGGGGGCGCGCAGCACGTGGGCGACGGCGGCGGGAGAGCTCACCGTCAGCACGGGGCCGCCCGCGACCGTCGGGGCCAGCTCCGAGCCGTCCCAGAAGCGCAGCCCAAACGGGCGCTCCGGGAGCGCTCCGGCGAGCTCGCGGCGCAATGGCTCAGTACGGGCGAACATAGTGGGAGGGGGTCGGGGGGAGGGCCTGGCCTCCCCCCGTTGAGATGCGCAGCGCAAACGGGCGCTCCGGGAGGGCGCGCTCGAGCTCGCGGCGCAGCGGCTCGGGCTGGGCGAACAGCGCTCGGGTCATCCGGCGCGCTCGTTCAGCCGTGGTGCGTGTGCGGATGCTCGCATGACAGGGCCAGCCTAAGCCAAATCACGGCTACGCAGTCCGCTGGTCTCGCTGGTAACTTGTTTGCTGGCACCATGAACGACGACATCACTCTGGGAGGTCCGGTAAGCAGGGGACCTGGACTAGACGACATCCAGCCCGCATCGAACGAGACGCTTGACCGCGTGCTCACGGCGCTCATCACAGTTGGGCCGATCGTCGCGCTGTTCTTCGTCGGCTGGCAGTTGTGGGATGGGCTGCTGCACCCGTCCGACGTGGTGGTGTTCGCGGTCATGTACCTGCTCACCGGGCTCGGCGTCACCGTCGGGTTTCACCGGCTGTTCACGCATCGCAGCTTCAAGACCTCGCCCGCGCTGCGCGGGGTGTTCGCCGTGCTGGGGTCGGCCGCGATCGAGGGTCCGGTCATCTCCTGGGTGTCGGATCATCGCAAGCACCACGCCTTCTCCGACCGCGAGGGAGATCCGCACAGCCCGCACGTCGACCACGGCGCCGGCTGGCGCGGGGCGCTGCGCGGGCTCGCGCATGCGCACGTCGGCTGGCTTTTCATCCACACCCAGCGCGGCTCACGCGAGCGCTACGCGCCGGACCTGCTAGCCGACCCGGTCGTGTCGTTCGTGGATCGCACCTTCTTCGTATGGACCGTGGCCGGTCTTGCCGCCGCGTTCGGGCTCGGCTACGCGATCGGCGGCTCGCTGCGCGCGGGTCTGACGGGATTGCTGTGGGGCGGCGCGGTGAGGATGCTCGTGCTGCATCACATGACGTACTCGATCAACTCGCTGTGTCACTTCTTCGGGCGTCGCGACTACGCCACGGATGACCACTCGCGCAACCTGCTATGGCTGTCGCTGCCCACGCTGGGCGAGGCCTGGCACAACAATCACCACGCGTTTCCGACCTCCGCCAGCCACGGTCTCAGCTGGCGTCAGCCCGACGTCTCCGCACTCGTGATCGCCGTGATGGCTCGGTTGGGCCTGTGCTGGGACGTGGTCAAGGTGCCCGAGGAGCGCCGCGCGAGCAAGCGCTACGCGACCGCGTAGGGCGCTCGTTTCGCCGACGTCTGCCCGGCGAGCGATCCAGGACTGTGACGCATGGACGGTGACGAGCGTTTCGTGGAAGGCAGTGTCGGCTAACGTCAAAACCGTGAGCACGCGGTCCGCGCCTGATCCCGACGAAGAGATCGACTCCGAGTCCAGGACCGATGGGCTACAGCTGAGCGCCCGCGACATCCTGCGTGTGCGCGCACCCAACCCCGGGCCGTTGACGCTGACGGGCACGAACACATGGGTGGTTGGCCGCGGACCTGCGTGGGTCGTCGATCCGGGCCCGGCGATCGCGGCGCACGTGGAGCGCCTGTGCGCGGCGATCGAGGACCGCGGTGGACTGGGCGGCGTCGTGCTCACACACGACCATGCCGACCACTGCGCAGCCGTGCCGCAGCTGCTGGCCCGCCACCCCGCGCCGCTGGCCGGCGGGCGCGGCGAGGTCGATGTGAGGTTGCGGGAGGGCTCGCGGGTCGGTCCGTTTGACCCGGTGGCGACCTCGGGGCACTCGATCGATCATTTTGCGCTGATCTCGGGCGGCGTTTGCTTTACCGGCGATGCAGTGCTCGGCAAGGGCAGCGTCTTCGTCGCCCCGCATCGCGGCGCGATGTCCGACTACATGCTCGCGCTGGCGCGGCTTCGCGCGCGCACGGACTTCGACGTGCTGTGCCCCGGCCACGGCCCGATCGTGTGGGACGCCGCCGACAAGCTCGAGGAATACCTCAGCCATCGCTCAGAGCGCGAGCGCAACCTGCTGGATGCGCTCGAGCGGGGCCTGCGCAGCGAACGGGAGCTGCTCGACGCGGCCTGGCCGGAGGTGGCGCAGCCACTGCGCCCGCTGGCGAGCATCACGCTGGCCGCGCACCTGGGCAAGCTCGAGGACGAAGGGCTGCTGCCGGCCGGCGTGCAGCGGTCGACATCGGAGGACCTCGACCGGTGAGCCCGCGCGCGAGCACCACCGACGCGGACTCCGACTCGGGCGCCGGGCAGGCGCCGGCGGCCGCGGCCGCGTCGGGAGTGGGCGCCGGTAAGGTGCCCGCGGGCGCGGCTGAGTCCGCGTTTCCGCCGATCGCCGACTACGGGTTCCTGTCTGACTGCCATACCGGCGCGCTGCTCGCCTCGGACGGCTCGATCGAGTGGATGTGCCTGCCCCACTTCGACTGCCCGTCCGTGTTCGGGGCGATGCTCGATCGTGGCGCGGGCAGCTTCAGGATCGGTCCCTACGGCGTTAACGTGCCGATCGGCCGGCGCTATATGCCGGGCACGAACCTGATCGAGACGACCTGGATGACCCCGCAGGGATGGTTGCGGGTGATCGACGGCATGACGATCGGCGAATGGCACGACAACAAGCACGGCTCGAGCCATACGCGCGCTCCGACGGACTTCGACGCCGACCATCTGCTCGTACGGTGGGTCGAATGCGTGCAGGGCCAGGTGCAGGTCGAGGTGGTGTGCGAGCCGATGCTCGACTACGGCGTCACGCCCGCACAATGGAGCGTCGCCGACACCGGCGAGGAGGGTGGCTACGCGCTGGACGCGGGCGATGGCGAGTCCAGGGCGCTGCGGCTGTACAGCGACATGCGCATGGGGATCGAGGGCAACCGCGTGCACGCCCGCCACACGATGAGCGAAGGCGAGCAGCGCTTCTGCGCGATCTCCTGGACGGAGGCGCTGGGGGGACCGCGCACCGCTGAGCAGGCGCAGGACCGCCTGAACCGCACGAGCCACTTCTGGCGGACATGGCTGGCGGACGGCACATATCCAGACCATCCGTGGCGCTCGCACCTGCAGCGCTCGGCGCTGACACTCAAGGGCCTGACGTTCATGCCGACGGGCGCCCTCGTGGCTGCGCCGAGCACCTCGCTGCCGGAGACGCCCGGGGGCGAACGCAACTGGGACTACCGCTACTGCTGGATGCGTGACGCGTCGTTCACGCTGTGGGCGCTGCACGCGCTTGGGCTCGACTGGGAGGCGGACGACTTCGTGCAGTACGTCGCCGACATGCAGCGCAACGAGGACGGGTCGCTGCAGATCATGTACGGGATCGACGGCAGGATGGACCTGCAGGAGTCGACGCTGGAGCACCTGAAGGGCTATGAGGGGGCGCGTCCGGTGAGGATCGGCAACGGCGCGTACGACCAGCGTCAGAACGATGTGTACGGGGCGGTGCTCGACTCGGTGTACCTGCACTCCAAGCGGCGCGATCACATACCCGAGCGGCTGTGGCCCGTGCTGATCGATCAGGTGCACGGCGCCGCGCGAGTGTGGCAGCAGCCCGATCAGGGCATCTGGGAGGCGCGCGGTGAGCCCAGGCATTACGTCAGCTCGAAGCTGATGTGCTGGGTTGCGGTCGACCGCGGCGCGCGCCTGGCCGAACGGCGCGGCGAGCCCGAGCACGCGCAGCGCTGGCAGGCGCTTGCGGAGGAGATCAGCGAGGACATCCTCGAGAAGGGAGTGGACAAGCGCGGGGTGTTCCGCCAGCACTACGAAACGGACGCGTTGGACGCCTCAAATCTGCTCGTGCCGCTCGTGCGGTTTCTGCCCCCCGATGACGAGCGCGTGCGCGCGACCGTGAACGCGATCTCCGAAGAGCTGACCGACAACGGGCTCGTGCTGCGCTACCGCACCGAGGAGACCGACGACGGGCAGAGCGGGGAGGAGGGCACGTTTTTGATCTGCTCGTTCTGGCTGGTATCGGCACTGTCGGAGATCGGCGAGCGCCGCCAGGCCGAGCACCTGTGCGAGCGGCTGCTGGCGTACGCCTCGCCGCTAGGGCTCTACGGGGAGGAGCTGGAGGCCTCCAGCGGGCGCCATCTCGGCAACTTCCCGCAGGCGTTCACGCACCTCGCGCTGATCAACGCCGTCACGCACATCGTCGCCGCGCAGCAGGATCGGAGCTCTTAGAAGCAGAGGTTGGAGCTCGACAGGTCTTGCTGCGGACTCTTTGGACGCTTGACAGCCGTGTCAATAGCCGGGCTCGCCCGGCAGCAGCACACGGGCGGAGTCGCCTTCGACGATCACTCTCGGCAGGACCGGCTCGACCACGATCTCGCGCGCGTGCGCGAGCAACGCGTCGGTCGAGTCGAACCGGGCGAGCTGTTGCAGGTGCTTGATTGTCGGGAACACGAGCACGATCTCCCCGGCGGCGTGGGCGTCGAGCGCGGCCTGGGGCGAGAACCAGCCGTGCTCCACGCACTCCTCGCCGTCGACCTTCGGCTCCTGGCCGGCGGGCAGCGGCGCGAGGAAGAAGTGGGTGTCGAAGCGGATCCTGACCTCCGCGGGGGTGATCCAGCGCGAGAACGCGACCAGCGCGGCCGGATCCTCCACGGCGATGCCGGCCTCCTCGCGCAGCTCGCGGATCGCCGCGGCGCGGAGGGCGCGCTCGCCGGGAGTGGCGCTGTCACCGCGAGGGGCGTCGCTGGGGGTGCCCTCGCCGGCGGCGATGTCGCGATCGCCGGGACCGTCCTCGTCGCTTGCGTCGACGGCGCCGCCTGGGAACACCCATACGCCCCCCATGAACTTCGCCTGGGGCGTGCGCCGCACGAGCAGAACCTCCAGCGTGTCTGCGCCGCCGCGCAGCAGGATCACGGTCGCGGCTTGGCGCGGAGCGGTGGGGGCGCCGGCGTTGTACTCCTCGCCGGGAGCCGGTCGATCCTCGGGGGCGCCTGAGCTCATCCTGTGACGACTCTACCCTCCGGCGCCGGTGGACGGTGAGGGAGGCGGACGGTAATCTTTCGGGTATGAACGCGACCAAGACCCTGCAGCGCTGGATCTGCGAGTCCTGCGGCTATATCTACGACCCCGACGAGGGCGACCCGGACGGTGGCATCCCTGCAGGGACGGCATTCGAGGACATCCCCGACACGTGGTTCTGCCCGGTGTGCGGCGCGCGTAAGCGCGACTTCGTCGCATACGAGGATTGATCTGGGCGACTGGTCGATGCTGCTGGCGCTCGACCGCGAGCGCGTGTGGCATCCCTACGGCGGGCTGCCCCCCGCACCACCGCCGGCGCTGCCGGTGGTGTCTGCGCAGGGCGTGCGCCTGCGGCTGGCGGACGGACGCGAGCTGATCGACGGGATGGCGTCATGGTGGTGCGCGATCCACGGCTACCGCCATCCGGCGCTGGACGCGGCCGCGCGCGAGCAGTTGCAGCAGATGGCGCACGTGATGTTCGGCGGACTCACCCACGAGCCGGCGATCCGCCTGGCCGAGCGTCTGACAGAGCTCGCGCCGGCGGGCCTTCAGCGCGTGTTCTTCGCCGACTCCGGGTCGGTGTCGGTGGAGGTCGCGATCAAGCTGGCGCTGCAGTACCAGCGTGCGCTCGGGCACACCGAGCGCACGCGGCTGCTGACGCTGCGGGGCGGCTATCACGGCGACACGTTCGGCGCGATGGCCGTATGCGATCCGCTCGGCGGGATGCACAGCCTGTTCAGGGGCGTCCTGGCCGAGCACGTGTTCGCGCAGCGCCCGCCCGCGGGGTTTGGCGCCGGGCTTGACGAGGGCTGGGCGGCGCACGTGCGCGAGCTGATCGCCGAGCACTCCCACGAGCTGGCGGCGGTGATCGTCGAGCCCGTCGTGCAGGGCGCGGGGGGGATGCGGTTCTACGCGCCGGAGTGCATCGCGCTGCTGCGCGGGCTGTGCGACGCGCACGGGCTGCTGCTCGTGCTGGACGAGATCGCCACCGGGTTCGGGCGCTCGGGCGCGATGTTCGCCTGCGAGCACGCGGGCGTGGCCCCGGATGTGATGTGCGTCGGCAAGGCGCTCACCGGCGGCTACATGACGCTCGCGGCCACGCTGTGCACGCCCGCGGTGGCCGAGGCCGTATCCGGCGGCGAGGGCGGCGGCTTGATGCACGGGCCGACGTTCATGGCCAACCCGCTGGCGTGCTCGGTCGCGCTGGCGTCGCTTCAGCTGCTCGCCGATGGTGGCTGGCGCGAGCGGGTGATGGCGATCGAACGTGACCTGCGTGCGGGGCTGGAGCCCGCCCTGGCGCTGCCGGGCGTCGCCGACGTGCGCGTGCTGGGCGCGATCGGGGTGGTCCAGCTCGATCGTGACGTGGATGTTGCGGCCGCGACCGCTGCCGCGGTCGAGCGGGGTGTGTGGCTGCGGCCGTTTCGCGACCTGATCTACACCATGCCTCCGTACGTGATCGGCGAGGACGATCTGGCGCAGGTGACCGGGGCGGTGCTGGCCGCGGCCGGCGGCTGACGGTTGGGGTCAAGCTCTGAGACGAACTCTCGGGCTAGTACCACTCTCGCCACGGGAGCGCGTTTCCCGCCCGCGCGAGATCGGCCGCCGCCGGGCTCGGCACGGGGCCCAGGCCCGCAACCTCGATCTCGCCGAGTCGCGCGATCGTGTCACGGTTGGAGAGCTCCAGCTCCGCAGGCGTCTCGGGCCATGGCGTCAGCACCACCGCACGCACGTCCAGCCTTGCCGCCCGCGCGGCCTCGATGCTCAGCAGCGTGTGGTTGATCGTGCCGAGGCCCGGCCCCGCGGCGATCAGCACTCCCAGCCCGAGCTCAGCGGCCAGATCGCGCACGGTGAAGTCCTCGGTCAGCGGAACCAGCAGCCCGCCCACTCCCTCGACGATCACCATGCCATCGCCGCTCCCCGACGCCGCGCGTGCGCGGGCGATCAGGCCGGCCGGATCGATCGCCTCGCCCGCCAGCTGGGCCGCGAGATGCGGCGACACGGCGGCGCCGTAGCGCAGCGGCGCCACCTCCTCGGGCGCCATGCCGGCGACGCTCGCCAGCAGCTCGTGATCCGCCGGCCACCCGGTCTGCGAGCGCTCGTCCAGACCGGTCACGACGGGCTTATACGCGCGCACCCGCTCGCCGGCGGCCGCCATCGCGGCCAGCAGCGCCGCGCTCAGGACCGTCTTGCCGACGCCGGTGCCGGTGCCCGTGACGAACAGCCCGCGCATGCCCGCGCTCGCGCTCCGGGCGGCTAGGCCGCGCGGTGGATGACGATGTCGCGCTCGCCGTCGAACGGAACCTGCAGCGGTGGGGCCTGCCCCAGCGGGATGGTCGCCGAGGCGCCGGCCGGCGCCAGCGTGGACACCTGCCGCTCCAGCTCGCCGAGTACGCCTGTTTGCCGGAAGGACTCCGACTCCTCTGCCGCGCCCGATCCCATCGCGGCCAGGTCCAGGCCCAGCTCGCGCGCCGCCTCGCCGATGACTTGCGCCGCGCCGCGCAGCTCCTCGGCGGTGTGACTGGCCATCACCGCCAGCCGCAACCTCGAGGTGCCCGTGGCGACGGTCGGCGGGCGGATCGCCTGGGCGAACACTCCCCGTCGCAGCGCCGCCTCGCAGAGGCTCATGGCCGCGCGCTCCTCGCCGACCATCACCGGGACGATGTGCATCTCGACGTCCTCGACGGGCACGCCTTCGGCGGCGAGCGCGCGGCGCAGCACGCGCGCGTTGCAGCGCAGCCGCTGCACGCGGTGGGGGCGCTCTTCCAGCAGCTCCAACGCCGCCAGGGCGCCCGCGATCGCGGGCGGCGGGGGAGCGGTCGAGAAGATCAGCGGCCGCGCGGTGTTGATCAGGTAGCGGATTGTCTCCCTGCGCGCGCTCACATACGCGCCATATGAGCCGAGCGCCTTGCCGAGCGTGCCGACCACGATGTCCACCTCGCCCTCCAGCTCGGCCTGCGCGATCGCCCCTCGCCCGCCCGGGCCAAGCACGCCGGTGGCGTGCGCCTCGTCCACGATCGTGCGCGCACCGTACTCCCGTGCCAGCTCGATGATCTCGGCCAGCGGGGCGACATGGCCGTCCATCGAGAACACCGAGTCGGTGACGATCAGCCAGCGTCCGCTGCCGCCGTGACGGCGCATCAACCAGTCGAGATGGTCGGTGTCGCGGTGCCTGTACACGACCACCTGCGCTCGAGACAGCCTGCAGCCGTCGACGATCGAGGCGTGGTTGAGCTCGTCGGAGAACACCGTGTCGCCGCGTCCTGCCAGCGCGCCGATCGCGCCGGCGTTGGCGAGGTAGCCCGAGCCGAACAGCAGGCACTCCTCGCTGCGCTCGAACGCCGCCAAGCGTTGCTCCAGGCGACGGTGGATCGTCATCGTGCCCGACACCAGCCGCGACGCCCCCGCGCCCACGCCCCAGCGCATAGCCGCCTCAGCCGCCGCCGCGCGCACGCGCGGGTGGTCGGCCAGGCCGAGATAGTTGTTCGAGCACAGCAACAGCACCGGCTTGCCGTCGAGCACGACGCGCGGCCCTTGCGGTCCGCTCACCATCCGCAGGCGCCTGCTCAGCCCGAGCCGCTCCAGCTCCTGAAGGCGCTGCTCGATCTCGTTCATGTCCAGTGCCCTGCCCCTCGCTCGCTCGCCGGTCAGTCTCCCCAGCCCGCGACGGGAACGCGGTCACGCGTGGCTGTGGGAGCGGGGTTGCCGGCAGTCTGTATGAGCGAAGCGGCGTGTGCGGGCGCCTTGTTCGGCGCGCCGTCAGGGCGAGGCGGGACCGACCGTTTGGCCTTGAACCGCAGCTGCGTCGAGGGATCCCACAGCCGCACCTCCAGGCCTGCCTGCTCGGTGGATCGCCCGAGCTGCTCGGTGGGCGCCCGGCTCAGCAGCTCCTCCACCACATCCGGCGTGTCGCCGTCTAGCCAGCCCGAGCGGTTGTCCGGCCGCGGGTTTGAGCCGTTGTCCGGCTGGCGCGCCACGTTCAGGCCCAGCTCTTCGAACATCGCCCTGTCCTCGTCGGGCTCTGAGCCGAGCGTCGTCAGGAAGTTGCCCATCATCACGCCGTTCAGCCCGGCCTTGACCGCGAGCGGCTGCAGCTCGCCGAGGTTCTCCACACGCCCCCCGCACAGCCTGAACAGCGCCTCCGGGAGGATCAGCCGGAAAATCGCGATCCACTTGACCGCCTCCCACGGGTCGATCGGCTCGCGGTCGCCGAACTTCGTGCCCGGCCTGGGGTTCAGCAGGTTGATCGGCACGCTCGTCGGGTCGATCTCCGCCAGCTCGAACGCCATCTCGACACGCTGCTCACGCGTCTCGCCGAGGTTCAGGATGCCCCCGACACACGTCTCCAGGCCGGCCTCGCGCACCGCCTGGATCGTCCTGATCCGCCCCTCGTAGCGGACGGTGGTCGAGACCTCGTCGTAGTAGCTGGAGGCGGTCTCGACGTTGTGGTGCACCCGCTGGATGCCGGCCTCTGCCAGCGCCTGTGCGCGCGCCGCGGACATGTGTCCGATCGAGGCGCACCGCTTGAGGTTCGTGTGCTCGGCCACCAGCCGCGCGCCCTGCAGGATTCTCTCGAAGTCGCGCTTAGACAGCCCCTGGCCCTGCGTAACCATGCAGAACCGGTGCGCCCCCGCCGCCTCGGCCGCACGTGCGTGCTCGAGGATCTGCTCGGGGCTCATCATCGCGTGCATCGGGGTCTCGGCCTCGGCGAACCGCGACTGCGCGCAGAATCCGCAGTCCTCGGCGCACCCGCCCGACTTGGCGTTGACCAGCGAGCACATGTCGGTCGAGTCCTCGAATCGCTGCACCCGTGCCTCCCACGCGCGCTCCACGAGCGCTTCGATCTGGGTGCGATCCTCGATCTCGCCCAAGCGCGCGGCCTCCTCACGGGTGATCAGCGGCGGCATGAGCACTCACGTTATGCCCCGGGGCGGACGGCACGGGTACGGTCCCGCATGCAGGGAGAGCGGGCTGTGGACGGCTACTTGTTCTGCCACTCGGGCGCGCGCTTCTGCGCGAACGCGCGCATCCCCTCGCGCATGTCCGCCGAGGCGAACGATGCCCGGCGCAGCTCGATCAGCTCCCGCTCGACGTCGGGCGCCAGCTCGCCCTCTGCGTGCAGCAGTGCCGCGATCACGCGCTTGTTGCCGAGCTGGGCCAGCGGCGCGTTGCCCGCCAGCTCGCCCGCCAGCTCCAGGGTGCTCTCCTGGAGATCGTCCTGCGCCGCGACGCGGTTGACCAGGCCCCAGCTCAGCGCCGTGGCCGCGTCGATATAGCGGCCGAGTAGAAACAGCTCGCGCGTGCGCGCCGCGCCGATCGCGTCGATGAACCGTCTGAGTCCCGTGTGCGAGTACACGAGTCCCAGCTTCGCCGGCGGCATCCCCAGCTTGATTCCGTCCTCGGCCACCCTCAGGTCGCACGCCAGCGCGAGCTCCAGTCCGCCGCCGATCGTGTGGCCCGGCAGGGCGGCCACCGTCGGCCACGGGAACTCCTGGAGCGCGTCGATCGCTTCGGTGAACGGGTGCGCCACCAGCGCCTGCGCGCGCTCCTCGAACTCGCCCTCGGGAATCTCGCCGATGTCATACCCTGCCGAGAACATCCCGTGCGCGCCTGTCACCACGACGCAGCGCACTTTGGATTGGGACCCGCCCACTCCGGCGTGCACTCCGACGTGCTCGCCGAGCGTCGCCGTGATCGCGTCGAGGATCGGATGGTCGAGCGCGTTGCGCTTCTGCGGGTTTGAGATCGTCAGCCGCAGCACGCCGCCGGCCGGCTCGTCGATCAGCAGCTTGCCTTCCGCCAGCTCGCGCACGTCGGTGTCGGCGTCGGCGGACACCGCGTCTATTCCAGCACGACCAGGGTGTCGCCCTCGTTCACGGCCTGGCCCTCCTTGCAGCGGATCTCGGTCACCGTGCCCGCGTCTTCGGCCTCGACCGGCATCTCCATCTTCATCGACTCGAGCACCGCGACCGTGTCACCCTCCGCGATCTCGTCTCCCACCTCGCACTCGATCTTCCATACCGTGCCCGTTATATGGGCCTCCACGTCGACCACCTGCGCACCTCCTTGGATGCCGCGTTCGATTGCCACGCTCGGCTGCGGACAATAATCCCTCGGCCCGACCCATCCTCGCATGAGCACTGACACCCTCATCGTCGTCGCCGCCCTCGACGAGGCCGACCGCATCTCCGCGACCCTGACGGCGTTGAGCGCCGCCTTCCCCGGCGCGCCCGTCTGGGTCGCCGACGACGGCTCGACCGATGCCACCGGACAGCTCGCGCGTGCCGCCGGCGCGACCGTGGTGCGCAGTGCGCGCGGGGCACCGCGCCGGGGCGGCCGGGCATCGCGCCAGGATGGCGTGGTCGGCAAGGGCCAGGCGGTCACCGCTGCCGTGCAGGCGGCGCTGGCGAGCGTTGACTCTTTGGACGGTGCCGCGCGCGTGTGTGTGCGCGCGCGCGTTCAAGACGATTTCGACGACTCTCTTTCGGAGTCCCCGGCTCCGACCCCGGCCCCGGCTCCGACCCCGGCCCCGGCTCCGACCCCGGCCTCGGCTCCGACCCCGACCCCGGCCTCGGCTCCGGCCCCGACCCCGACCCCGGTCTCGGCTCTGGCCTCGGGCGCAGAACCGATCGTCGTCCTCTGCGACGGCGATCTCGGCGAGTCAGCGCGCGAGCTGGCCGCCCTCGCGGACGCGATCCGCCGCGGCGACGCTGACTTGGCGGTCGCGGCGTTTGCCGCGCGCGTGGGCGGCGGTTTCGGCCTGGCGCTCGCATTTGCCCGCTGGGCGATCCGGCGCCGCTGCGGCCTGTCCACCCGCGCGCCCGTCTCCGGCCAGCGGGCCCTGCGCGCGCGCGTTTTGCCCGACGTTCTGCCGTTCGCCTCCGGGTTCGGCATGGAGATCGGCATGACGATCGACGCCGTCCGCGCCGGCCATCGCGTCGTGGAGGTTCCCCTCGAGCTGTCCCATCGCGCCACCGGCCGGACCCTTGCCGGATTTGCCCACCGTGGGCGGCAGCTGATCGACTGCATACGGGCGTATTTGGCTCGCAGAGCGTAGTGCTCGCCCGGGTAGGCGTGCGTTTGACGGGCGTGTGTTGTGGTGAACGTTCTTCGAGTGCCTCACTGACTTGGCACGGGCCACCTTGAATAACTAATGAGTTATTTTTCAACAGCTCATAGGTTATAATAGGCCTAATGTCAGAGGCATCCTTGTTGCTCAAAGAAGCGCGCCGCCAGGCCGGTCTCACCCAGGCGCAGCTCGCCCACCGGCTGGGAGTCAGTCAGGCGGCTGTGGCCAAGCTCGAGCGGCCCGGGTCTAATCACACGGTGGATACTCTGGACGACGCGCTGTGGGCAACTGGGCATCGCCTCGTGCTGGACGCTCCGGCTCGAGGCCCAGGCGTGGATGAGAGCCTGATCCGTCAGCAATTGGCGATCCCTCCCGCCGAGCGGATTCGTCAACTCGACCGGCAGGCAAGAGAAATGAGATCGTTGGTTGAGGCTGGGAAGCGGGCTCGTGGAGAGTCTTCCTGAACTTCGCCTGACGGCCTTGTTGCATCGTCTCAGCGAGGGCGGTGTGGACTATGTCGTGGTGGGTGGCGTCGCGGTTGCCGCGCAGGGTTATGGTCGAGCCACCAAGGATCTGGATATCACCTACGCCACCGACCGTGCCAACCTCGAGGCGCTCGGTGAGGTTTTGATAGCCGCAAAAGCTCGTCTGCGAGGCGTCCCGGAGGATGTCCCATTCGTGCCGGACGGGCATACGCTGAGGCGCACACAGATCCTCACCCTGGATACCGTGGACGGGGGCTTGGACTTGCTCGTGGACCCATCGGGTGCACCTTCGTACGACACCATGCGTGCCCGTGCCGACATCGTCGAGTTCGAGGACATGCTTGTACGGGTCGTCGCGCTCGATGATCTTCTCGCCATGAAGCGAGCCGCCGGCCGTTCGCAGGATCTGGCTGACATCGAGGCGCTGGAAATCGCACGAAGAGAGGTTCGCCGCAAACAGAAACGCTGATCCTCTGTGTGCTTGCCCAGGAGAGACAAGCGGCTGGCGGGCCCGCGCCCGATAGGCTCGCGCCGAGATGATACTCGCGATCGATCAGGGGACGACCGGCACGACGTGCATCGTCTATGACCCGGACTCCGATTTCGAACCGGTCGGGCGGGCGTACTGTGAGTTTCGCCAGCACTTTCCCCGGCCCGGCTGGGTCGAGCACGACCTCGGCGAGATCTGGTCCGTCACTCACGCGGTGGCCGGCGAGGCGCTCGCCGACGCCGACGTTCGCCAGGGCGAGCTTCAGGCGGTGGGCATCTCAAACCAGCGCGAGACCGTTTGCGTGTGGGACCCCGCGACCGGCGAGCCCCTGCACCGCGCTCTGGTCTGGCAGGACCGCCGCACCGCGCCTCTGTGCGAGCAGTTGCGCGCCGACGGTCACGAACCGCTCGTCCGCGCGCGCACCGGACTCGTGCTCGACCCGTACTTCTCCGCCACCAAGATCCGATGGCTGCTCGACCACGTCCCCGGCCTTGCCACTCGCGCGCGCGACGGCCACGCCGTGTTCGGGACGATCGACTCGTGGCTCGCGTTCAAGCTCACCGGCGAGCACGTGACAGACGCTTCCAACGCCTCGCGCACGCTGCTCTATGACATCTCCGCCGGGCGCTGGGACCCGGACCTGATGGCGCTGTTCGACATCCCGGAGCGCGCCCTGCCCGAGGTCCGTCCCAGCGCCGGCCTGTTCGCCGAGACTCGGCCTTCCGCCCTGCACGGCCACGCCGTTCCGCTGGCAGGCGTGGCAGGCGACCAGCAGGCCGCCCTGTTCGGCCAGGCATGCATCGAGGAGGGCCTCGGCAAGAACACCTACGGCACCGGCTCATTCGTGTTGCTCAACACGGGCTTTCGCCCGCCCGAGCCGCCTGCGGGCCTGCTGGCGACTGTCGCCTGGAGGATCGGCGCCTCCACCACGTACGCTCTGGAGGCATCGATCTTCGCCACCGGCGCCGCTGTCCAGTGGCTGCGAGACGGCCTGCAGATCATCTCCCGCGCGGAGGAGACCGAAGCCCTGGCCGCGTCGCTGGGCACCAACGACGGCGTCTACTTCGTCCCCGCCCTCACCGGCCTTGGCTCGCCGCACTGGGATTCCCACGCGCGTGGCACGATCGTCGGCCTCACCCGCGGGAGCACTCGCGCGCATCTGGCGCGCTCAGCCCTCGAGGCGATCGCCTACCAGACCTACGACGCCGTACGCGCGATGGAGTCCGCCTCCGGGCAGACCTTCGCCGAGCTCAGGGTCGACGGCGGCGCCAGCGCCAATGCCTGGCTCATGCAGTTCCAGGCCGACGTCCTCGGCATCCCCGTCGTGCTCGGCGTCACCTCCGAGACCACCGCCCTCGGCGCGGCCCGCCTCGCGGCCGTCGGCGCTGGCCTGTGCACGCTCTCCGACCTCGCCTCGTCCTGGCAAGAGCGCCTGCGCTACGAGCCCCGCATGTCCGCCGAGGAGCGCTCGAGACTGCTCGACGGTTGGTCCCATGCGCTTGATCGTGCACGTTCCCGATGATTGACGCTTATGTTGTTCCGGTCGGTACATGTACCGACCGGCCGAGGGGCGCATGCGCCCCTCGGGACCACGGCGCATGCGCCGTGGTCTTCCTGGAATGGATATGGAGATGCCACCCGCGCGTAACTTCCGCGACCCTGCGCTGTAGACCGCTCAGATGAACGATCTCGCACCGATGCGCGAACAGGTCTACGCCGACCCCCGGCCGGCCGAGTACTTCGACCGCTTCCATGCCCGCGCGCGCACGCGCGAGCCCAACTGGGTGTATGAGGCCACGCGCCTGATCACCTCGCTCTACGCCTACACGCTGCTGCGCGCACGCTCGATCTCCTCCGAGAAGGTTCCCGGCGCCGGCGCGGTCATCCTCGCGCCCAACCACTTCTCGTTCATGGATCACTTCCTGATGGGCTGCTACATCCGCCGCAAGGTTCGCTTCATGGCCAAGTCGCAGCTGTTCTCGTTCCCCATGCGCTTTATCTACAGCCCCGGCGGCGTCTTTCCCGTGCGCCGCGGCGCCCGCGACGAGGAGACGTTCATCACCGCCGAGACGATCCTCGCCCGCGGCGGCGCCATCACGATGTACTGCGAGGGCGGGCGCTCGCGCACTGGCCGCATGGCCGAGCAGGCCAAGCGCGGCATCGGCCGCCTCGCCCTGGAGAGCGGCGCGCCGGTCGTGCCGATCGCGATCCACGGCTCCTCGCGCATCCGCAACTGGAAGCGCTTGCGCTTCCCCGAGGTCACAGTCCAGTACGGCGACCCCATTCGCTGGACCCGCGTCGAGCGCCCAACGCGCGAGCAGCAGCAGGCGGTCGCCGACGCCATCCTCGCCGAGATCCGCTCGCTCTATGCGGGCTTGGAGGAGCACGGCCGCAAGGGGGCGCTCGAGCGTGCCCGCGCCGATCGCCGTTCGGAGGGCAGCGCCCGCCGCGTGGCCGTGCAGTAGGCGTGTCCTCTGTGGAGCTGCTGCGCGACGGTCTGCTGGAGGGCGTCGCTGTGCTCGTGGTCGACACCGCAGAGGCCTCCTCGCTCGGGCGGGCCGTTGCGGAGGGCACCGAGCAGCTTGGCGCGCGCGTGCGCACATCCGCGTCCCACGAGATTCTCGTCGAGCCGGGCGGCCTCGACGTGCTGGTCCTAGACGGTGCCGCTCTGTTCGCGTCCGGGGGTCTGCATACATGTCTGGACAGCGCGTGGAACGCGACCAGCGCGGTCGTCAACGGCGCGTTCCTGCCCGTCGCCCACCCCGGGCGGATCGTCTATCTCGCGCCGGCGCCCGGTGCGGGCGAGCGGGCGGACGCCGCCCGTGCGGGTCTCGAGAACCTCGCCCGCACGCTCTCCGTCGAGTGGGCGCGCCACGGGATTACGGTCGTGACGATCGCCCTCGGCGACGCCACCAGCCCGGGCGAGGCGGCCGCGCTGACGGCCTACCTGGCCTCGCCCGCCGGGGCGTACTTCTCGGGTGCTCAGCTGGACCTGCGCGGAGTCTGAGCCCGGCTCAGCCCGTCATCCCACCGAACAGCCCGCCCGTGATGTGCAGCGTCTGGCCGTGCACGTAGTTCGACCACGGGGTGCACAGGAAGAACACGCCCCCAGCGGCCTCCTCGGGCGTGGCGGGGCGGCCGAGGGGAATCAGCATCGAGGCCATCTGGCGCATCTGCTCGGGGATGCCCAGCTGCACCTGCTCGCCGCCGATCTCCATCGTGTTCTCGTCGACCTTGGCCTGGGTCAGGCGCGTGTCGATGAAGCCGAACGCGACCGCGTTGACGTTGACCTTGAACTGGCCCCACTCCTTGGCGATAGTTTTGGTCAACCCCACGACCCCCGCCTTGCCGGATGAGTAGTTGGCCTGGCCGGCGTTGCCGAACGTGCCCGAGGTCGAGGACACGTTGACGATCTTTCTGAACACCTCCTTGCCTTCCTCGCGCTCCTTCTTAGCGGGCTCGCGCAGGTGCGGCGCCGCCGCGCGGATCACGCGGAACGGGACGACCGTGTGGATGTCGAGCATCGCCTGAAACTGCTCGTCGGACATCTTGTGCACCGGCGCGTCGATCGTGTAACCGGCGTTGTTGACGATGATGTCGATCTTGCCGAACGCGTCGATCGCCTTCTGCACGAGCTGGTCGGGCACGCCCGGCTTGGTCAGATCGCCCGCGAACACCGCCGTCTCCCCGGCGATCTCGCCCGCCGCCTGCTCGGCGACGTCGCCGTCGAGATCGTTGATCAGCACCTGCGCGCCCTGTGCGACCAGCAGCTCCGCAGTGGCGCGCCCGATGCCGCGCGCCGAGCCGGTGACGATCGCCGCCTTGCCGTCGAGTACTCCCATAGTCGTCTCACTTCTCCTGTTGTGGTTGTCGTCTGGCGTTGTTTGGTGGGCCGGGAGACTATCCCTCTCGGCACGCCGGGAGCGCCGGCGGCCCGCAGGGAGGCGCGAGGGTCCGCGGGGAGAGGCACGAGGGGAGCAGGGGAGAGGCAGGGAGCGCCGGGCGCCGGTGGCCAGCGTCAGCCGGCGATGATCACGCCGAAGTCCTGCGTGTAGATCGCCCCGGGCTGGCCGTGGGCGAGCGAGACCGGGGGGTGGGCGCAGACGCCGATCCCGGTTTGCCGGTAGCGGCGGTCGAGGATGTTCGCGCGGTGCCCGGGCGAGGCCATCCAGGCGGCGACGATCGCGCGCGGGCTCGCCAGCCACAGCGTGCCCCAGGCAATGTTCTCGCCGACTTCGTACCCGACCCGCGAGCTGATGTAGCCGACCGAACGCATCCGCGTGAGCGGCGTCTGACCTCGCGGGCCGACGTGTTCGAAGTAGTCCTCGTCGGCCATGCTCTCGGTGTGCGCCTGGGCGGCCCGCCGCAGTCGCGCGTTCGGCCGCAGCGCGCGCTCGCCGTGGGCGGCCCGTTCGCGGTTGATCAGGCACAGCGTCGCAGCCCGGATCAGGCCAAGGTTCTTCCTGGTGGGCCTCAGCTCGGTGTGCTGGCAGGCGTGGTGGCGCGCGGAGCCGCCGTGGCCGTGGGCCGCTGCCCTGTGGGGCCGCACCCCGTGGGCCGCCCTGTAGGTTGCCCGCCGGGCCGGGCGGGTCGTGTGCGCCCCCGCGATCGGCACCGGGGCGGCGATCGCGATCAGGGCGCAGGCGCCCAACGCAGTGAGCAGGCGAGTCACACAGTAGGACTCGGCCGCGCGCGCGCGCGGCCTTAGTCACGACTGTGCGCCTGGACGATTTCTTGCACCGCTCCGCGCGCCGCCGCGGGCCGCTCACGCGCGCGGGCCTCAATGTTGCGACCGTCCGTGGAGGCGGATTCTTGCGCTTGGGTTCTTGTGCTCGAGTGCTTGTGCTCGCGCGGCCCGACCGGTGCCCCCGCTCGGCGTCCTGCCTACGGCGCGCTCGGGGCTTCCAGCATCCGTCCGAGGATCTCGCGCATGATCTCGTCGCTGCCGCCTCCGATCGGCCCCAGGCGGGCGTCGCGGACGGCGCGCTCGACCCAGACCTCGCGCATGTACCCGGCGCCGCCGTGGATCTGCAGGCAGGCGTCCATCAGCTCATAGCACGCGCGCTGGGTCAACAGCTTGGCCATCGTCACCTCGCGCATGGGCTCCTCGCCGGAGACGAACCGGCGCAGCGCGTCGTAGGTGACGCAGCGCGCGGAGTACGCGCTCGCGGCGAGGTCGGCGAGCTTGTGGCGGATCGCCTGGTGCCCTGACAGCGGCCGCCCGAACGCGGTGCGCTCGCGCGCGTACTGCGCCGTGCGCTCCCACGCCAGGCGCATCGCGCCGACCGCGCCCAGCGCCATCGCTAGGCGCTCCCACTGGAAGTTGGCCATGATCAGCTTGAACCCCTCGTTCAGCCCGCCCAGCAGGTTCTCCTCGGGCACGAACACGTCCTGGTAGGCGATCGTGGCGGTGTCCGAGGCGTGCCAGCCGAGCTTGTCGAGCTTGGCCGATGCGACGCCCTCGCCGCGGTCGACGATGAAGAAGGAGATGCCGTGGTGGCCGCCCTCCTGCGTCGTCTTGGCGGCCGTGACGATGAAGTGCGCGCGCACGCCGTTGGTTATGTACGTCTTCTCGCCGTTGACCACCCACCCGGCGTCCACGCGCTCGGCCGAGGTGCGCAGCCCCGCAACGTCTGAGCCCGCGCCGGGCTCGGTAATCCCGAGCGCGCCGATCAGCTCGCCTTTGACCGCGGGCACGAGATAGCGCCGCTGCTGCTCCTCGGTGCCGAACTTCCAGATCGGCGGCGTGGCGATGTTGACGTGCGCCCCGATCCCGGCCGCCGTCCCGCCCGAGCCGATCCGCGCCATCTCCTCGCACAAGACCGCCTCGTGCAGGTAGTCGCCGCCCTGCCCGCCCAGCTCGGCGGGGTACTTCAGCCCGAGCAGCCCCTGCCGTGCGAGCTTGGCGAACACCTCGTCGGGGAACCACTGCTCGTCCTCCCAGCGTTGCGCGTGCGGGGCCAGCTCGCGGTCGATGAACCCCCTGATCGACTCCCGCAGCTGTTCGTGCTCGTCGGTGAAGGGTGGATTCGGCGTCAACGATCAGAGCCCGTACGAGCGCCCGATGACCTCGAGCATGATCTCGTCGGTGCCCGCGCCGATGCGGTTCAACCGCGCATCGCGCCAGGCGCGCTCGACGCCGTACTCCTTCATGTAGCCGGCGCCGCCGTGGATCTGGATGCACTCGTCGGCGACTTCCACGGCCATGCGCGAGGCGTGCAGCTTGGCCATCGAGATCTCGCGCACCGGGTACTCGCCGTTGTGGTGGCGCCACGCGGTCACGTAGACCATCTGGCGCGCCGACTCGATTTTCGTCGCCATCTCGGCGAACTTGTGGCGGATCACCTGGAAATGGCCGATCGATTTGCCGAACGCTTCGCGCTCCTTGGCATATTGCAGCGTGCGATCGAAGCATTTCTGCGCTCCCGCGACGCTGCCGGCGGCGCCGATCAGGCGCTCGCCCTGCAGCTCCCACATGATGTGGTAGAAGCCCTTGCCGACCTGCCCCAGCACGGCGGACTCCGGCACGCGCACGTCCTGGAACGCCAGCAGCGCCGTGTCGGACGCGTGCATGCCCAGCTTCTGCAGCTTCTTCTCGCGGATCACGCCGGACGCGTCCATCGGCACGAGGAACAGCGTGAACCCGTCGTAGCCCGCGTCGGGGTCGGTCTTGGTCACGAGCACGATCACGTCCGCGCGGTGGCCGTTGGTGATGAACGTCTTCGAGCCGTTGATCACGTACTCGTCGCCGTCTTTGACCGCGCGGGTCTTGATCCCCGACACGTCGCTGCCCGCGTCGGGCTCGGTGATGCCCAGGCACAGGATCGCCTCGCCGCTGATCGCCGGCGCCACCCACTCGCGCTTCTGCTCCTCGGTGCCGAACGCCAGGATCGGCGGCATCGCCATGTCGGTCTGCACGGCCACGCCCATCGCCAGGCCGCCCGAATTGGCGTTGGTCATCTCCTCCGCCAGGACGAGCGCGCTGTAATAGTCCCCGCCCTGCCCGCCGTACTCCTCGGGCTTGTCGAGACCCAGGAACCCCAGCTCGCCCATGCGCGAGAACACCGAGTCGGGGAACGTCGTCTCCTCCCACTCCTCGGAGTGCGGCGCGAGCTCTTTGATGGCGAAGCCGCGGATCGACTCGCGCAGCTGTTCGTGCTCGTCGGTGAAGATGATGTGTTTGCGTCTGGCCTGGAAATCGGGCTTCAGGACAGTGCTCTCGGCGGTCGCCATCGCGGCTCCTTGTGTCGTGCTCGTGGACGTACTGTGCTCGCTGTCTGCACAGAAACTAGCGCTCCGGGCGCGCAGAGGTCAGCTCCTGGCCGGCTGGCCAGGCGCGAGCGCGGGGAGACGGGCGGGCGGTTAGGATGCCGGGCGTGTCCGACGGATCGATGTCCGGCGTGCCCGATGGAGTCGTCCTCTACGAGGTCGCCGACGGCGTGGCCACGATCACGCTCGATGAGCCCTATACGCGCAACGCGCTCTCCCCGGAGCTGCTGTCCGGCCTGATCGACGCGTTCGGGCGGGCCGAGTCAGATTCCGGCGCGCGCTGTGTCGTGCTGTGCTCCTCGCACGAGCGCACCTTCTCCTCGGGCGCCAACCTGGGCGGGTTCGCGGGCGAGATGTCGCTCGTGGAGAAGCACTTCGCCTCCGAGCGCTTCGTCGAGCTGTTCAAGCTGATCGGCTCGCTGAGCATGCCCACGGTGTGCGCCGTACGCGGGCACGTGCTCGCCGGTGCGCTCGGCATCGCGCTCGCGTGCGATCTGATCCTCGCCTCGCAGGACGCCACGTTCGGTACGCCGGAGATCAACGTCGGCACGTTCCCGTTCATGATCATGGCGCTGATCTATCGCAACGTCCCGCGCAAGAAGGCCAACGAGCTGCTCTTGCTGGGCGAGCGCTGGTCAGCCCAGGAGGCGCTGGCCGCCGGGATCGTCAACCGCGTGGTGTCCGACGGGGAGCTGGACGCGCTCGTGGCCGAGTGGGCGGGCAAGCTGGCCGGTAAGTCGCCGGTGATCATGCGCCTGGGCAAGGAAGCGATGCGCCGCCAGCTGGACATGGGGCTGGAGGACGCGCTGGACTACCTGCGTGCGCAGCTGACGCTGGCGCTGTCGACGGAGGACATCGTCGAGGGCGTGACCGCGTTCTTCGCAAAACGCGAGCCGGTGTGGAAAGGGCGGTGAAGATGTACTTCCCAAAAGCATGGGCCGCGCGCGCACGTGTACGCGCGCGCGGCATGTCCGTTGGATGAGCACATGAGCGCCGAGGAGGAGCAGACCACCTCGCTGCTGCGCCCCCTCGTCGAGGACCTCGAGGATCGCCGCGCGCAGATCAGGCTGGGGGGCGGGCAGGAGAAGATCGACAAGCAGCACGAGCGCGGCAAGCTGACCGCGCGCGAGCGGATCGCGCTGCTCGTGGACGACGGCACGTTCACCGAGCTCGGCATCCTCGGCCGCCCGCACAGCACCCAGCGCGCGATGGATGGCGTGGACGCCCCCGCCGACGGGGTGATCACCGGCTATGGCAAGATCGACGGTCGCCTGACCGCGGTGTGCGCGTATGACTTCACGGTGATGGCCGGCTCGATGGGGATGACAGGCGAGTTCAAGGTCACGCGGTTGCGCGAATTGGCGCTGACCAAGCGCGTTCCCTTCGTGTGGCTGCTGGACTCCGCGGGCGCGCGCGTGCAGGAGGCGGCCGGGGCGATGTTCGCCGGCTCCGGGCATCTGTTCCGCGAGGAGGTGATCATGAGCGGGGTCATCCCGCAGGTCGCCGCGCTGATGGGGCCGTGCGCCGCCGGCACCGCCTACATTCCGGGCCTGGCCGACTTCGTGCCGATGGTCAAGGGCCGAGGCTCGATGGCCCTCGCCGGGCCGCACCTGGTGCGCGCCGCGATCGGCGAGGACGTCACCCAGGAGGAATTGGGAGGCTCGCGCGTGCACTGCCGCAAGTCCGGGGTGGGGGACATGGAGGTGGCCGACGACGAGGAGTGCATCGCCCAGATCAAGGCCTACCTCTCCTATATGCCCCAGAACTGCGAGACCCCGCCACCCGTGCTGCCGGTTGCGGATCCGATCGAGCGCGCCGAGGAGGGGCTGCTGGACGTGCTGCCGGAGTCCAATCGCAAGCCGTACGACATGTATGAGGTCATCAAGCTGATCGTGGACGATGGTGAGTACCTCGACATCAAGGGCCAGTGGGCCAAGACGATCATCACGTGCCTGGCGCGCTTCGGCGGGCGCCCCGCCGGGATCGTCGCCAACCAGCCCAAGCAGCTGGGCGGCATCCTCGACAACGACTCATCCGACAAGGCCGCGCGGTTCGTGAACCTGTGCAACGCGTTCGCGATCCCGCTCGTGTTCGTGCAGGACGTGCCGGGCTTCATGGTCGGCACCAAGGTCGAGGCCGAAGGCATCATCAGGCACGGCGCCAAGATGCTGTATGCGGTCGCCAACGCGACCGTGCCGAAGGTGACGGTGATCACACGCAAGGCCTACGGCGCGGGCTACTACGTGATGAACGGGCGCGCGTACGAGCCCGACCTGATCGTCGCGTGGCCGAGCGCGGAGATCAGCGTGATGGGGGCCGAGGGCGTCGTGGAGATCGCGTTTCGCAAACAGGTCGACGAAGCCGAGGACCCCGAGGCGAAGAAGGCCGAGCTGATCGATGGGTTCAGGAAGATGTTCGACGTCTACATCGCCGCCGGCAACGACCTGATCGACGACGTCATCGATCCGCGCGAGACTCGCGCCACGATCTGCCGCGCGCTGGAGATGTCAGCCGGCAAGAAGGTCGAGCGGCCGTGGAGGCGACACGGTGTCGTACCCGTCTGACCACAGGCGCGTATGGCGGCGCTGGATCTGCGTCCTCCCTCGCTCGTGTGCCAAGCACACCACGCTCGGTGCGTCCTTGCCCCGCTTGCCCTACGCACCTGTGGAGGCTTTCGGTAAATGAGCGTCGAGGACCCGGTAGTCATAACCTGCGCGATCTCCGGCGTGCTGGCCAACCGCGAGCAGTGCCCCGCCATCCCGTACACCCCGGCCGAGTACGCCGCCGAGGCGCGGCGGATCGTGGACGAGGGGGGCGTGATGATCCACATCCACGCGCGCAAACCGGACGGCTCGCCGAGCTTCGAGGTCGAGGACTACCGCGCGATCGCTGACGCCATCCGCGCGGAGGTGGGCGACGCGGCGATCGTCAACTTCTCGACCGGCGCGGTCGGGGTGAGCGTCGAGAAGCGCGTGGCCTACCTGCGCGAGTGCCGCCCCGAAGTCGCGGCGCTGAACATGGGCTCGATGAACTACGCCAAGTACTCGCGCTCGCGCAAGGACTTCGTGTTCAAGATGGTCTTCGCCAACCCATTCGAGGAGATCGTCGAGCTGTTGCGGGCGATGAACGAGCTTCATATCAAACCCGAGCACGAGTGCTTCGACATCGGCCACGTCGGCTCATTGGAGCCGCTGATCGACATGGGGGTGCTGCACGAGCCGTTGCACGTGGACTGCATCATGGGCGTCGTCGGCGGCATCCCCCCGAGTGCGCGCAACCTCGCCGCGATGGTCGACAACATCCCCGACGGATCTCACTGGGGCGTGATCGGGATCTCGCGCGAGCAGTGGCTGCTGGTCGCCGCCGCGCTGACCCTCGGCGGCTCGGTCAGGGTCGGGTTGGAGGACAACCTGTACCTGCCGAATGGCGAGATGGCCTCCTCAAACGGCGAGCTGATCGCGCAGGCGCGCAAGATGGCCGAAGAGGTCGGTCGCCGGCCGGCGGCCGTCGAGGAGGCCCGGGCGATGCTGAACGTGACCCTGGCGGGCGGGTCGGCATGAATGTAGGCGAAGAAACGTCAGTGGGCGTGTTGGCGCGCGTCCGGGCGGCCGGGGTCCCCACAGATGCGCGTGGGCGCCGGCCTCCGTGCCGGCGGCGCACCAGTCGGGTGGCCCGACCATGAGGCTGCCGCTGGAGGGGATCAAGGTGCTCGACCTCTCGCGTCTTCTGCCCGGCGGGTTCTGCTCGCTGCTGCTGGCCGACTTCGGCGCGGACGTGCTGAAGGTCGAGGATATGGGCATGGGCGACTACATCCGCCTGTCCCCGCCCTATATCGACGGGGCGGATGAGAGCGCCAAGTCCGCGCTGTTCCTGGCGCTCAATCGAAACAAGCGCTCGATCCGATTGGACCTCAAGCACGAGCGCGGCCGCGAGGCGCTGCTTGCGCTGGTGCGCGAGTACGACGTCGTGCTCGAGTCGTTTCGCCCCGGCGTGCTCGAGCGCCTCGGCGTCGGGTACGAGCGCATGAGGGAGGTCAACCCGGGCATCGTGTACTGCGCGATCTCCGGCTACGGCCAGATCGGGCCCAAGCGGGAGGCGTCGGGGCACGACATGAACTACCTCGGCCTCGTCGGCCTGCTGGGGCTCACGGGCGAGCGCGGCGGCGAGCCGGTGCAGGCTGCGGGCCAGATCGCCGACGTCGGCGGGGGCTCGCTGATGGGTGCGTTCGGGATCCTCGCCGCGCTGCGCGAGAGGGACGGCGCGCCCGCGCGCGAGGGTCGCCTGGCTGAGCCGGGGTCAGGCGAGGGGCAGATCGTGGACGTGTCGATGGCCGACGGCGCGCTCTCCTGGCTGGCGATGGTGGCGGCGGGGTATTTCGCCGGCGGCGCCGTCCCGCACCGCGGCGATCTGCCGCTGGCCGGCTCGCTGATCTGCTACCGGCCGTACGAATGCGCCGACGGCTGGGTCACACTCGGCGCGCTGGAGCCCAAGTTCTGGCAGGCCTTCTGTCGCGGCGTCGGGCGCGAGGATCTGATCGAGCAGCAGTTCCAGGCGCCCGGCTCGGACGCGCATGCGCAGGTCCAGGCGATCTTCCGCGAGCGCCCGCGGTCCGAGTGGGAGGCGTTCGCGCGCGAGCACGACTGCTGCCTGGAGCCCGTGCTCGACCTGGACGAGGCGCTCGACTGCGAGCTGGTGCGCGCACGGGAGATGGTCGTCGAGATCGACCAGCCGGGCACCGAGCGGCCGGTGCGCCAGCTCGGCATCCCCGTCAAGCTGGCACGCACTCCCGGGGAGCACGCGCGCCTGCCTGGCCCGGCGCTGGGCGAGCACACCGAAGTGGCTCTGAGCGAGGCCGGCTACAGCGCCGAGCAGGTGGCCGAGCTCATTGCGTGCGGTGCGGCCGCGGGGCCGGCCGAGGCGGCCGGGGCGCCGCAGGATCGCACCGCGTTTCGCGTCTGAGCCGAGAGCCGGCGTCGCCGGTGCGATCGGAGCTCTGTTCACGGGCTCCCGGAGCTATGCTTTGGGAGATTGACTGACCAGTCAATCTAGTAATCGCGGGTGGGGATGGGACTCGACTCGCGAAGGGGAATGCACATATGAAGGCAGCGGCCGTCCAGCTCAACTCCACCGCCGACCTCGGCGCGAACCTCGCCACCGCCGATCGTCTCACGCGCGCCGCCGCCGCGGACGGGGCGCAGCTGATCGTGCTGCCCGAGAAGTGGACCGCGATGGGCTCTGAGGAGGAGCTGCGTGCGGCAGCCGAGCCGCTCGACGGACAGGCCGTCGCGTGGGCGCGCGAGACCGCGAGCGAGCTGGGCGTGGACCTCGTCGCGGGCTCGTTCCTGGAGCGCATCCCGGGGGAGCGCAAGCTCGCCAACACCTGCGTCCACGTCGGCCCCTCGGGCGGGGTGCGTGCCGTCTATCGCAAGCTGCACATGTTCGACGTCACGATCGACGGCCGCTCCTACCGCGAGTCCGAGCTCGAGCTGCCCGGCAAGGAGATCGTGCTCTCGGAGGCCTCCGCCGGGGACGCCGCCGCGGTCAGCGGCGGCGTGCAGCTGGGCTTGGCGATCTGCTACGACCTGCGCTTCCCTGAGCTGTTTCGCATCCTCGCCGTGCGCGGCGCGCGCATCATCGCCCTGCCCTCCGCGTTCACGCTGCCGACCACGCGCGACCACTGGGACGTGCTCGTCCGCGCGCGCGCGATCGAGAACCAGGCGTTTGTGATCGCCGCCAACCAGGTCGGCCCGCACACCGGCGGCATTCGCTCCGGCGGGCGTTCGATGATCGTCGACCCTTGGGGCGTCGTGCTCGCGCAGGCCCCCGACGGCGAGCGGCACATCCTCGCCGAGCTCGACTTCAAGCGCCAGGCGCAGATCCGCGCGCAGCTGCCCGCCCTGGCTCACCGCCGTCCGGAGGCGTACAGCTGGCCCGACACGGGCGCGCCGGCCGGGTTGGGTGAGGCTGGCGCGGCGACGACGGCTCCAAGCGCCGAACCCCACGGTGGAGGTGGCGCCCGTTGAGCGCCACGCGGGCAAAGACCACGGCCGACAAGCGCCGCTCGATCCTCGACGCGGCCGTGCGCGTGTTCGCGCGCCAGGGCTTTCACGCCTGCCGCGTCGCCGACATCGCCGACGAGGCGGGCGTCGCCTACGGGCTCGTCTACCACTACTTCGCCTCCAAGGACGAGATCCTCGACACGCTGTTCCTCGAGCGCTGGGCGATCATGCTCGAGACGATCCGCCAGGTCGACGCCCAGCAGATCCCTGCCCGGGAGAAGCTGGCCGCGATCGCCTCGTTCATCATCGACTCCTACAGCCACGACCCCGACCTGATGAAGGTGATCATCGTCGAGGTCACGCGCGCGGCCAACTCGTTCGGTCAGACCCATCTCGCCCAGATCCGCGAGGCGTTCACGCTGATCTCCGAGATCGTGACGAGCGCCCAGGCCGGCGGCGAGTTCAAGTCCGAGATCTCGGCCGAGTTCGCCGCGATCGCCTTCTACGGCGCGATCGAGCAGGTGCTGACCGGCTGGATCTTCGGACTGCTGCCGCGTGGAGAGGATCATTACGAGCAGGCCAAGCGCCTGGTGGTCGAGACCATCTGCGGCGGACTGGACTCCTCGCCCCGGGGCGCGCCGTCCACGAGCCGGTCTTCCCACGGCGCGTCGAAGCGGGACGTGTCGTCTCAGCGCGTGGCCGTCGGCGGCGCGTCGGATCCGAGCGTGTCGCCCGATGGCAATAGACTGCCGCGGTGAGCACTGTGGAGAACGATGTGGTCAAGCGCTTGATGTGGTCCGGCCTGCTCGCGGGGGTCGGCGCGCTGTCGAGCGTCATCGCCCACCGCATCGCCGCGCGGGTGTGGCAGCGCCTGTTCGACGAGGAGCCGCCGGAGTGAGCGACTCTCCTCTCGGCGGCGATCGCGTCGGCGGCGGCCAGGGTGGTGACGGGCTGGACGCCGACGCGGGCGGGTGGGACTCCAGTACAGACGTCCCCAAAGGCATCGTCACCGCGATCGCCGAGGTCTCCGAGCGTGCGACGTTGCTGGTCCGCGAGGAGATCGAGCTGGCCAAGGCCGAGGTCGCCGAGAAGGCGAGCAAGCTCGTCAAGGGCGCCGTCGTCGGCATCGCCGCGGGGATCTTCTTCGTGACCGCGCTGTTCTTCGTGCTGATCGGCTGCGCGTGGCTGCTCTACTACTACCTGCCGATCGGCAACGACTACACCTACTTCTGGGGCTTCTTCGCGATGGCGCTGATCCTGCTCGTCCTCGGGGCGATCGCCGGGCTGATCGCAGCGCGGGCGGTCAAACGGGGCTCGCCTCCGATGCCCGACATGGCGATCGCGGAGGCGCGCAAGATCCGTGACACCGTCTCCTCGACCGCCCCCGGCGCCCCCGCCGGCGTCCCCGCGACGGGCGTCGCCGCCGGTTCGAGCGCGACCTCGGCGAGCACGCCTCCACCGGCGGCCGGGTCCTCCGCGCCCGCTCCCTACGGCGCCGCGGCCCCGCACGCGCCGGCCCAGCCCGCCCCTGACCCGTCCGCCGACCCGGGCGAGGAGGGAGCAGCCTGATGCCCCAGCGCTCGCCCGCCGAGATCCGCGGCTCGATCGAGGCCAACCGCAACGAGCTCGCCGTCTCGATCGTGCAGCTGCGCGGCGAGGTCGCGTACCTCACCGACTGGCGCGGCCATCTGGAGCGCCACCGCCGGGAGGTCGTCGTGGCCGGTGCGGTGCTCGGCCTGGCGATAGGCGCGCGCCTGCTGCGCCGCCGCGGGCGCTGAGCGGGTCAACCCAGCAGCGAGCGCGGCACCGCGCCCACGCCGATCAGGCCCGGGCCCGTGTAGGTGCCGATCACCGGGCCCACCTCGGAGGTGAACACGGGCTCTGAGTCGAATATCTCCCGGCAGCGTGCGATCAGGCGCTCGGCCTGCTCGGTCGCCTGGATGTGCTGTACCACCCAGCCGTCGGACTCTTCCTTGCGCAACTGCTCGGCGTACTGCACCATCCGCTCGAACGCCCTGCCCGCCGTGCGCACGCGCTCCACCGGGACGATCTCGTACTCGAGCGAGAGGATCGGCTTGATCCGCAGCGTCCCGCCCAGCCACGCCTGTGCCTTGCCGACCCGCCCGCCGCGACGCAGGTACTCCAGGGTGTCCAGGCAGAACCATATTTTCAGCGCCCTGCGTGTCTCGCGCACTCGCTCCACCACCGCCGCGCGATCCGCTCCAGCCGCGGCCGCCGCGCTCGCCGCCAGGACGAGCAGCCCCACTCCGCCGCACGCCGTTTCTGAGTCGATCACCTGCACCCGCTCGCCCAGCCCGCGCTCGCTCAGCAGGCCGTGCGCCTGCCTGGCCGCCTCGCACGTGCCCGAGATACCGCCCGCGAGGTGGATCGAGACGATGTCCTTGCCTGCTTCCAGCAGCGGCTCCCACACGGCGAGGAAGTCGCCGATCGAAGGTTGCGAGGTCGTGGGCAGCTCGGGGTCACGAGACAGGCGCTCGTAGAAGGCGTCGAACCCGTCCATCTCGAGCTCGCGCTCGGGCTGTCCCTGCCAGCCCACGTACAGGCTCACCTGGTGAACACCCCGCGCGTCCGCGAGCTCGCGCGGCAGGTATTGCGTGCTGTCGGTTACTACCGCGACGGACTCTGGCATCCCAGCGCGGACGCTACAGCACCGGCGCGCTGTCGAGCCCGAGCGTCTGCGCCAGCTCGCCCGACTCGTACATCTCCACCACGATGTCGCACCCGCCCACGAGCTCGCCGTTGACGAACAGCTGCGGGATCGTCGGCCACTGTGAGATCGCCGACAGCTCTTCGCGGATACGTGGGTCCGGCAGGATGTCCACTGCCGCGAACGGGATCCCCAACGATTGCAGCGTCGCCACGGTACGCGCCGAGAAGCCGCACGCCGGCGCCTCCGGCGTTCCCTTCATGAACAGGATCACCTGGTTCTGCTCGATCGCCTGCTCGATCGCGTCGCGGATCTGGTTCTGCTCGTTCTCTGGCATTGGCTGCTCCTGGCTATTGGGGGCTTTGCGTCTTCAACGACAGCGCGTGGATGGGGCCGCCGATGTCCGCGCCGAACACCTCGTAGACGATCCTGTGCTGCTCGATGCGGCTGCGCCCGGCAAACGCAGGCGCGGTGACGGTCGCCTTGAAGTGGTCGCCGCCGCCGGTCCAGTCCTCGACCTCGGCGCTCGCTCCGGGGATCGCGGCCTCGATTCGCTGCTTGATCTCCTCGGCTTTAGGCATGCTCGGTCAAGCTTAGTGCACTCGTATGTGCCTCGCTATACTTTGGAAAGCGATGGTCACGATCACCGACAAGGGTGCCGAGAAGGTCCGTGAGTTCCTGGCCGCTCAGGACGCGGACGTGAGCATGGCCGGCCTGCGCGTCGGTGTGCGCGGCGGCGGCTGCTCGGGCTTTCAGTACCAGCTGGCCTTCGACGAGCAGCGCGACGAGGACGCCGTGTTCGAGACCCACGGCCTGAAGCTCTTGGTCGACAACGACAGCCTCCCGTTTGTGCGCGGCTCGGTGATCGACTACGAGGAGACCCTTCAGGGGGCCGGCTTCAAGGTCGAGAACCCCAACGTCGTGGCGGCCTGCGGCTGCGGCTCCTCGTTCAGGGTGGCCGAGGAGGAGCAGGTCTCGGCAGTCTGACGGTCGATGGGCGGCGCTGGATCGGCGTCCTACCGATCGGAGATCGAAGCGATCTCCGATCGGCCAGCACATGTGCTACCCGCACACTTCGCTCGGTGCGTCCTTGACCAGCTTGCCCCTCGACCGTCAGAGGGTGTATGTGAATAGGGTGCGCTCGCGATGTCTGCGCTGCCCAGCCGTCTCCGCCGGCTGACTCCCGATCGCCTGCGCGACGACGTCCGCCTGCGCGCGCTGGCGATCGGCGCTGGGCTGATCCCGCCGCGCACGATGCACTCCGCCGAGGACGTCTCCGTATTGCTGGAGACAGCGCGGGACGCGCGGCGCGTCATCGAGGTCGGGGTGTACGAGGGCGCCTCCGCGATCGCCCTGTGCGGGGCGCTGCGTTCCGACGCGGAGCTGCACCTGGTCGACCCGTTCGGCCACCACCCCGATGCGCTGCCCGCCGGTTGGGGCGCGACCGAGTGGGCGACCCGGCGCGCGGTCTCGCGCGCTCAGCGCCGGCGGGGTCGGCAGGCGCCCGCCGTTCACTGGCACATATGCCTCTCCGCCGAGCTCGCCTCACGCTGGCGGCGCGGCACAGATTTGGGTCGGACGGGGGAGGATGGGATGGAGGTTGATCTGGTTTTCATCGACGGCGACCACTCCGAGTCCGGCTGCGAGCGGGACTGGGCCTCGTGGCATCCCCGCGTCGCGCTCGGCGGCCACGTCGTCTTCCACGACGCGCGCGCCGACCGGCCCGGCGGGCGCGGTCTGCCTGGCCCGACGGCTGTCGTCGCCCGCCACTTCCGCGCCGGCGGCGCCGGCGGTGCGCCCGGCTGGGAGATCGCCGCCGAGGCCGATCGCACCGTCGCTGTGCGGCGCGTGGCCTGAGCCTGGCCGAACTGGCGAGCCGGCGAGCCGGGCTGGAGGGGCAGGGTCGGGGGGCCGGGCTGGAGGGGCCGGGTAGGAGGGGCCGGAGGGCCGGGTGGGAGGGGCCGGGCGAAGCCGGCCCGGGCGTCTATGGCCTACGCCGGTTCGTTCGCAAGCGAGCGCCACAGATACCGGCAAGCCAGCGTGCGGTGCGGTCGCCACGGCAGCGCGATCCGTTCGATCGCGCCCGCGTCCGGCAGCTCGTCGAGGTCGTAGGCGCGCTCGATCGCCCGGCGGATGCCGAGGTCGCCGACCGGGAGCACGTCGGGGCGCTCCAGATGGAACATCAAAAACATGTGCGCGGTCCACATCCCCAGCCCCTTGACAGCGACGAGCTCTGAGATCGCCGCGTCGTCGTCGAGCTCGTCCAGGCGCTCGAGCTCCAGCGCGCCCGATAGCACGTGCTCGGCCAGCGATCTGAGGAAGCCCACCTTCGCGCGCGACAGTCCCGCGGCGGCGCGCAGCTCTTCGGGCTCGTCCTCGAGGATCTGCGTCGGCGTGGGCGGGCGGCCGTCGAAGCGCGCCGTCAGCCGTCCGTAGATCGCCCGCGCCGCGCTCACCGACAGCTGCTGACCGACGATCGCCCGCACCAGCGCGCCGTAGTGATCGTCACGGTCCGGCCGTCCGTCGCGCGCGTCGGGCAGCCGGCCGACGCGCGCGATCACCTCGGCGAGCACCGGGTCCGCCCGCTTGAGCTGGGCGAGGCCCGCCCGGGGTCCGGGGCGGCGAGACGGCTTGGCGGTAGCGGCCACGGCGCTCGTCTCAGGCCGATGCCGCGCCCAGCGCCTCGGTGCCGATCGGCTCGCCGTCGAGCGCGTTCAGGGCGCGCTCCAGCGACATCCTGATGCAGGTGAAGCTCGGCGTGTCGCGCACGGTGTAGCGCGACGCCTCGGTGGTGCGCAGGCGCTGCACCAGATCAAGGAACGTGCCCACATCGTCGGTGTCGAACGCCACGACGAACTCCTGGTCGTCAAGCCCGAACGAGTACGTCGTGTGGTTGTCCACGCCCGGGTATTCGCGACCCACCTGTATGTGCCCCTGCATGATCCGCCAGCGCTCATCGGCTGCCAGCGCGTACCACTCGCGGGACTTCACGAACGGGTACACGAACACGTACTTGCCCTCGAATCCGCGCGGCTGTGTGCGTTCGTCTTCGGAGTATTCGGAGGACTTGCGCATGCCCAGAAACGAATAAGGGATCTGCGCCCACTTCATCAGCCCGCTCTGGGCCATCACGACGTGCAGCTCGTGGATGCGCTCCAAATTCTCGGCCTCGGCGATCAGCAGCAGCTCGGCGTCTCCGCGCGTGCCCACCAGCGAGAACGCCTGCAGCAGGTGCCCGTCGGCGAAGTCCTCGCACGCCGCCATCAGCTCGCGCTTGTCCTGCTCGCGCAGAGCGGAATCCAGGCGCCGCCAGGCCGGGTCCAGCTTCAGGAACGTGTACTTGACGAAGTGCCGCTCGGTCACCATGCGATTATCGCAGCCGGCGGCGAGATTCAACGCTCGCTCGGCGCTCACAGGTGGATCGTCCTGTGCTGTCGCCCTCCATCGTCCCGGCCCGTCGGGCCATCGTCCCCAACGGGTAGACTCCTCGCGTGCGGATCGCGCTGATCTCGCCCTACTCCTGGACCTACCCCGGCGGCGTCACCCGTCACATCGAGGCGCTCTCGGCCGAGCTGCGAGCGCTCGGACATGACGCCCGCATCCTTGCGCCGTATGACCCCGACGACGCGCTTGCCCGCCATCTGCATCGTGCGGCACGCCCGCAGCGCCTGCAGGCGCCTGAGGGCTTCGTATCGCTCGGGCGCACGTTCGGGCTGCCCGCCAACGGCGCCGTCTCGAACATCACCGGCTTGCCGGGTGCGGTGCTGGCGCTGCGCCGGGAGCTGCGTGACGGCGGCTACGACGTTGTGCATCTGCACGAGCCGGTCGTGCCGATGGTCTGCTGGGACGTGCTGCGCGGCGCCTGCGGGCTGCCGCTTGTCGGCACGTTTCACACCTACTCCGAGAACCCGATCAGCAACGGCATCGCGGCGGTCCCGCTGGGCGGACGCCGGCGCATGAACCGCCTGCGCGTGCGTATCGCCGTGTCCGAGGCCGCGGCCTGGACCGCGCGGCGCTTCTACGGGGGGCGCTACCGGATCGTGCCCAACGGCGTGCACCTGGACGGCGGCGGCGATGGTGTGCGGACTGGGGCCGGGGCTGTTCTTCCTGGAGAAGAGGACGGTCTGTGTGGCGAGGGTCGTGGAGAAGACGTTGTACTTGGCGAGACCGCGCGCGCGCGCGTACGCGCGCGCGCCCAAGACTTTTTAGAAGACAATCTTCCCGAGGACGATCTCTCATCAACAGGCGCCAGCGTCGCTCCCCTGCGCATCCTGTTCGTTGGCCAAGCCGTCGAGCGCAAGGGCCTGCCCGCGCTGCTGCGCGCGTTCGAGGCGCTGCGCGACCACGTGCCGGCCACGCTCACGCTCGTCGGCGCGTCCGCCGAGGAGGTCGCGCACATGACCCTCGACGACCGCGCCGTGCGCGCGCTCGGCAAGGTCTCTGAGCCGCGCAAGCTGGCCGAGCTCGCGCGGGCCGACGTGCTCTGCGCGCCCTCCCTGGGCGGTGAGAGCTTCGGCATGGTCATCACCGAGGCACTCGCCGCCGGCACGCCCGTGCTCGCCTCCGACATCCCGGGATATCGCGACGTCCTGCGCGACGGCGTCGACGGGCAGCTCGTGCCCGCCGGCGATCCGCTCGCGCTGGCCGAGGCTCTGCGCCGGCTCGCTCTGGAACCGGAGCGCCGCGCGCGGATGGCCGCCTGCGCGCGCGAGCGCGCCGAGCGCTTCGCGTGGCCGCACGTCGCTGCCGAAGTGCTCGACTGCTACGAGCAGGCCCTGGCCGTCGGCGAGCCCGCCACGCGCCTGGCGCGGGTCGCGGTGCGTCACGGGCTCGCCCCCGCCGATCTGTTGCCGCGCGTGCCCGCCCAGCGGCTGGCCTCGCTGCAGCCCGACGTGTCTGCGCCGGCGTCCGCGCTCGGCCGCCCCCGTCGTATGCGCGCGCTGCGCCGGCTCGGCCTGGCGAGCAGCTCGCTCCTCGGCGCCGGGCTCGCCGCGCTGGCGCTGCAGCGCATCGGCGTCGCCCGCGTGGCCGCCTCGCTGCTGGCATCAAAGCCCGGCCTGCTTGCCGCCGGCCTGGCCGTGATGTGCGCGGCGATGTTCGTCCGTGCGCTCGCCTGGCACGCGATCCTCGTCGTCGCTCCCACCTGGCGCCGGGCCAAACGCCGCGACGCGATGCAGGGCACGTTCATCGGCGTGCTCATGTCATCGACCCTGCCTGCGCGCCTGGGGGAGCCTTCGCGCGCGCTGATCGTTGCCCGCCGCCTCGGCCGCGCGCGCGAGACGCTGCCCGTGGTGCTCGGCACGATGGTCTCCCAGACGCTGCTGAACCTGCTCGCGCTGGCCATCCTCGCCTGCGTCACGCTGTCGAGCGTCAGCGTGCTGGACGGTCACGATCGCGCGCTGCTCTTGATCGCGCTCGCGCCGCTGGCCGCGCTGCTGGCGGTCCTGCTCGCCCCGGTGCTGATCCCGCCCGCCGCCGTCTCCCGTTCCCGGCGCCTGCAGGCGCTGCTCGCCGGCCTGCGCGCAGTGCTGATGCGCCTGCGCGACGGCCTGCAGGTGTTTCGCCGGCCCCGCCGCGCGGCGATCGCGACCGCCGCCCAGCTCGGCGCGTGGGCGCTGCAGTGGATGTCGTGCTGGCTGTTGTTGATGGCGCTGGGCCTGAACTTCCCCGCGGGCGCGGCGGCCGCCGCCGGGGTGCTGTTCGCGGTCAACGTCACCGCCGTGATCCCCGCCACGCCCGCCAACGTCGGCGTGTTCCAAGCCGCCTGCGTCGCCGTGCTGGCCGGCGCCTACCACGTCTCCACGCCCGACGCGATCGCCTACGGCATCGTCCTACAGGCCGTCGAGGTCTCCACGGCGCTCTTGATGGGCGTGCCCGCGCTGCTCAACGAGGGGCTTTCCTGGCGCGACGTGCGCCTGCGCACGATGCACGCTTCGCCGGTCACCCTGCCGGCGCTGCCCGACGGCGGGCGCGGGCTCTCGCGGGCGGAGGGGTGATTTCACCCCGCTGGACACCGGGGATGAGATTCATTTTGAAAACGCTGCATTTTCGCCCACGCGACTTGCCGCGGTAACGGCGCGTTGTGACCTGCCTTGCGCGTGGGCTCGGCCCCCTGACCATGCGCTTGTGAAGCGCCCTGCCTATGGGGCCATCGCCGGCTCGTCCTCGGACTCGATGGCGCCGTCCGGCGGGTCCTCGTCTGCCAGATCCCCGAACAGCGACGGGTCGCGCGCAGAGCCCTTGATCACGTCGTCGGGCGAGCCGTCTGGAAGCAGCCGGCCCTGGCGGGTGCCGAAGTAGATCGCCTGCGGATGGTGCGCCACCAGCGCGAGCGTGGACTGCTCGGGGTCCGGCGCGTAGCCGTCGGTGATCTTCATGCCGATGTCGCCCAGCCCGAGCAACTGCTCCACCTTCAGGTGCTCTGACTGCTCGGGCACGGCCGGGTAGCCCCAGGAGTAGCGCCTTCCCTGGCTGGCGCCGATGCCGAGCATCTCCCGCGCCTGCGCGTGCAGCCACTCGGCCAGCCCCTCGGCGGTCTGCACGCCCAGCCCGTGCACGAACAGCTGCTCGGCGAACTCCCCTTCGGCCTCGAGCTTGGTCATCAGCTCGGTCACCTCGCTGCCGACGGTTACCGCCTGCACGGCGATCACGTCCAGCTCCTCCGGGGGTCTGCCGTCGACGGCCGGGCGAAAGAAGTCGGCCAGGCAGATGCGGTCGCCCTTGGGCTGGCGCGGGCAGACGAAGCGTGTCAGCTCGCTTGCGGGGTCAGCCGGGTCGAGCGCGGCCTCCGGATCGCCGGCCACGCTCGGGTCGAGCACGACGATGTCGTTGCCGAGGGCGTAACACGGGAAGAATCCCAGCAGCGCGCGCGGATGCAGATAGTCCTGCTCGCGCCACATCCGCTGCAGACGCGGGCGGAAGTCATCGCACAGGAGCGTCTGCCAGGCCTCGCCTTTGACGCCCCGCCCGCCCCAGTGCAGCTTGAACAGCACGTGCGTGTCGAGGTGCTTGTACACCTCCTCGAGATCGACCTTAACCTCTTTGACGCCCCACCACGGCGGCGCCGGCACGGGCGCGTCGGTGCGCGCCGGCGAGCGCACGGAGTCATCGGCGAGGTTCTGCTCCTCGACCGGCTGCTCGCCTTTTTCGCGAAACGCGGTTGCGCCCGCGCGCAGCTTCTGCACGAGCGCCGCGTGCGCCTGCTCGTCGACCAGCTGATCCATCACGGCCAGCCCCTCGAACGCGTCCTTGCAGTAGAACACCCCCGGCTCGTACACCTCCTCGGTGTCCTTGCCCCCGGGATACAGCGCCCGGTAGCCGAACGCGCGGTTGATCGCCGCGCCGCCGATCAGCACCGGATAGGACAATCCCTTCGCGTGCAGCTCGGCGATGCACGCGGGCATCTGCTTGGAGGTCGACACCAGCAGCGCGCTCAGCCCGATCGCCGTCGCCTCGTGCTCCTGGGCGGCGTCCACGATCGTCTGGATCGGCACCTGCTTGCCGAGGTCCACCACCGTGTAGCCGTTGTTCGTCAGGATCGTGTTGACCAGCGACTTGCCGATGTCGTGCACATCGCCGAACACCGTCGCCAGCACGACCGTGCCCTTGGTGTAGCCCTCGATCTTGTCCAGGTACTTCTCCAGCTGGGCGACCGCGCGCTTCATCACCTCGGCGGACTGCAACACGAACGGCAATATCAGTTCCCCGGCGCCGAACTTGTCGCCGACCTCTTTCATCGCCGGCAGCAGCACCTCATTCAGCGTCGGCACCGCGCCGATCTTCTGCACGCTGCGGTCGATCCAGTCCTCGACGCCGTCGCGGCGGCGGCGCAGGATGTGGAAGTGCAGCGCCTGCTCCGGCTCCATGCCCTCGGTCGGGTCGGCGGCGCCCTGGGCGGCGTCCTCGGGGCCCTTGGACTCGAAGTGCTCGATGAACTTCTCGAGCGCGTCCTCGCGGCGGTTATGCACGAGGTCGTCGGCGAGCTCGCGCTCGACGTCGGGGATCTCCGAGTAGGGCGTGATGTGGTTCGGGTTGACCATCGCCAGGTCCAGGCCCGCCTGCACGCAGTGGTGCAAAAACACCGAGTTCAGCACCGCCCGCGCGCCGGGGCTCACGCCGAACGACACATTCGACACGCCCAGCGAGGTCTTCACCTGCGGGATCTCCGCCTTGATCGCTTCGATCCCCGCGATCGTCTCCACCGCCGACGGGCGCCACTCCTCGTCGCCGGTCGTCAGCGTGAACGTCAGGCAGTCGAATATCAAGAGCTCCGGGTCCAGCCCGTGCTCGTCGCAGCACAGCTCCTTGATGCGCTTGGCGATCTCGACCTTGCGCTGCGCCGTCTTGGCCATCCCGACCTCGTCGATCGTCAGCGCGATCAGCGCCGCTCCGTGGGCGAGAGCGAGGGGCACGACGCGGTCGAGCTTGGCGCGGCCGGCCTCGAGGTTGACGGAGTTGACGATCGCCCGGCCCGGTATCTGCTCCAGCGCCCGTTCGATCACCTCCGGCTCGGTCGAGTCGACCTGGATCGGCGCCGGCTGGGTCAGCGAGACCTTCTTGGCCACCAGCCGCATCTGTTCGTCCTCGTCGCTGCGCTCGGTCAGCGCCACGCACAGGTCGAGCACGTGCGCTCCCCCGGTGACCTGGTCCTCGGCGATCTGCACGAGGCCGTCGTAGTCCTCGGCCAGCAGCAGCTCCTTGGCCTTGCGCGAGCCCTGCGAGTTCACGCGCTCGCCGACCATCGTCGGCGCCGGCTCCTGCGCGAGCGGCGTGGCGGCGATCATCGAGGAGAGGTGCGGCGCGCGAGGTGCGGGACGTAGCTCGACGGAGCGTCCGGCGACCCGCTCGGCGATCGCGGCGATGTGGGCGGGCGTGGTCCCGCAGCAGCCGCCGACGATCCCCACGCCGTAGCGCTCGACGAACTCCTTCAGCGCCTCCGCCAGCGGCTCGGGCTGCTCGGGGAAGATCGTCTCTCCGTCAGGTCCCTGCAGCGGCAGGCCCGCGTTGGGGATGCACGCCACGGGCACCGGGCAGTACTCTCCGAGGAACCTGATCGCGTCGCGCATGTCCTCCGGGCCGGTCGAGCAGTTCAGCCCGATCACGTCCACCTTCAACGCCTCCAGCGTGCACAGCACCGCCGAGATGTCGGTTCCCAGCAGCATCTTGCCGCCGTTGGGCAGCAGCGACACCGACGTGTGGATCGGCAGCGTCCTGCCCGTGCTCGTAAACGCTTCGCGCGCCCCGAACACGGCGGCCTTGACCTCGAGGATGTCCTGCGCGGTCTCGATGATGATCAGGTCCGCGCCGCCGTCGATCAGGCCCGCGGCCTGCTCTGAGAACACCTCGACCAGCTCTGAGAAGCGGATCTGCCCGAGCGAGGGATCCTCGGAGGCGGGCAGATACCCGGTCGGTCCGATCGAGCCCGCCACGAAGCGCTGCTCGCCCGCGGCCTTGCGCGCGATCTCCGCGGCCTTGGTGTTGATCTCGACCGTGTAGTCGGCCAACCCCCACTCGTCCAGCTTCATCCGCGAGGCCTGGAACGTGTCGGTCTCGAGCACTTCCGCGCCGGCGTCGAGCATCGACTCGTGCACGCCCTCGATCACGTCCGGGCGGTTCAGCACGAGCGCCTCGTGGCACTTGCCCTGCAACCCGCCGTAGTCCTCGCTGGTCAGGTCGAACTGCTCCAGCGTCGCGCCCATGCCGCCGTCGTAGACGACGACGTGTTCGGAGACGGCTTGCAGGTAGTCACGCGCGAGGGGCATTGCAGGTCATGCTAGCGGCGGGGGCGAGCTTGCCGGCGGTTTCCGCAGGTCGATCGCAGAGCCATGTTTAGGGTTGTGTCATAACCTTCAACATGTCTGTTTGCGACCGAAGGTTATCGGCGATCCTTCGGTTGGCGGCGATCTCACCGAAGGCTAAATAAGGAAGGAACTTGTTATGGGTTATCGAATAACCTATAATAAAGCGAAGCCATATTGAGGTTGTGAGAGTCATGTCCAAAGTCATCAAGCGGCACTGGAGCAGCAACGTCGGGGCGGGCATGTCCCGCAAAGACCGCCTGTCCTGCGAGTACGAGGCGTATGTTCCCGATCCGCTCGTGGGCCGGCGCACAGCGCTCGACGGCGATGTTGCCGCCGACGTGGCGGACGCGGAGGTGGCGATCGCGCGCCTGGACGTCGAGGCGTCGGCGCTGATCGAAACCGAGGCGCTGGCGCGCATCCTGCTGCGGGCCGAGTCCGTCGCGTCCTCGCGCATCGAGGGCCTGGAGGTTGGCGCCGGCAGGCTGCTGCGCGCCGAGGCTGCGCGCGAACTGGGTGGGCATGTCAAAGATCTCACCGCCGCGGAGGTGCTCGCGAACATCGACGCGATGCGGTTCGCGCTCAAGGAGGTCGGCCCGGGAAGCGAGATCACGCTGGAACAGCTGCTCGAGGTCCACCGGCGCCTTTTGAGCGGGACCTGGCTTGATAAGCACGCCGGTGCCGTGCGCACCGAGCAGAACTGGATCGGCGGCTCGAGCTACAACCCATGCTCGGCCGTGTTCGTGCCGCCGCCCCCCGAGCACGTGCCTGGGCTGCTCGAGGACCTGTGCTCGTTCTGCAATGAGGACTCGCTGCCGGCGGTCGCCCAGGCGGCTATCGCCCACGCGCAGTTCGAGACGATCCATCCGTTTGTGGACGGCAACGGCCGGACCGGGCGCGCGCTCATCCACCTGGTCCTGCGTCGCCGTGGCCTGGCCAGCCGCGTGCTCGTCCCTGTCTCACTCGTCCTGGCGACATGGGCGCGGGATTACATCGAGGGGCTCACCGCCTACCGCTATCGCGGCCCGGTGACATCGCGTGCCACGCACGAGGGGATCAATCTGTGGATCGCCCGCTTCGCCGCGGCGTGCACCCGCGCGGTCGAAGATGCCGTGGCATTCGAACGGCGGATCTCCTCGATCGAGCAGAGCTGGCGCGAATGCCTGGGCTCAGTCCGCGAGGGTTCCGCCCTGGACCTGCTGCTGCGCGCCCTGCCAGGCGCTCCACTGTTCACGGCCACGGGCGTGGCGGCGCTGATCGACCGCAGCTTCGTCGCTGTCAACGAGGCGATCGCACGGCTGCTCGACGCGGGGGTGATCCGGCAGGTGAGCATGGGACGGCGCAACCGCGTCTTCGAAGCGCGCGAGATCGTCGCTGCGTTCACAGACCTGGAGCGCCGCCTGGCAAGCCCCGCCGCCGACACCAACCTCGCGCCGCCCGTGCGCCGGGTTCCGGCGCACGCCGCCAAGCGCTGAGCACATCCGTGGCGACGGGTCCGCGCTGGGGCCGGTTTGCCCGCTCGCTCGCCGCAAGCCTCCCGACCGACACCGATTGCCCGCCCCGGACGCGGTCCCTGCACGTTCCGGACGACGCCCGTGCATGGCGATCGGGGACAACGCTAGATCAATCGTCCAGGACCCCTGTTTTTTTCGTTCGGAGCGTGCATGCTGCCCTGCGCATGAGCCACACAGGGGGACTGTCCGACGCGCCGAGGCTGACCGAGGATTCGGTGGCCGGCCTACGCACGCCCGCCGCGCAGGCGGCGACCGTCGCGTCTGCCCCGAGTGCGGCCGAGCCCTCCGTCGCCCACGCGGTCGTCGCGGTCGTCGGCCTCGGCTATGTCGGCTTGCCGACGGCGATCGCGATGGGCAACGCGGGTGCTGAGATCGTCGGGATCGACACCTCGGCGGCCCGCCTTCAGGCGATCCGCGCCGGCGAGGCCGAGCTGCTTGCCTCAGAGCTCGAGGATCTGCGAGCGCACCTCGCCGGCGGGCGCTTCGTCCTGACCGATCACGTCGAGGCGCTCGACGCCGCCGACCTGGTGCTGATCTGCGTGCCGACGCCGATCGACGAGCAGCGCCTGCCCGACCCCACGATCCTCGAGGACGCCTGCGCGCAGGTCGTTCGACACGCCCGCCTAGGCCAGACGCTCGTGCTGACCTCGACCACGTACGTCGGCTGTACGCGCGAGCTGCTGGTGGAGCCGCTGGCCGAGCGCGGCCTGGCGGTCGGACAGGACGTCTGTGTCGCGTTCGCCCCCGAGCGCATCGATCCAGGCGTCCCCGGCCACGAGCAGCTGCAGACCCCGCGCGTGCTCGGCGGTGTCACCGAGACCTGCTTCAGGCGGGCGGCCGAGCTGTTGCGCCACACCTGCGCGCACTTACACCGCGTCTCCTCGCCGGAGGCGGCCGAGATGGTCAAGCTGTACGAGAACACGTTCCGCGCGGTCAACATCGCGCTGTCCTTCGAGATCGCCGAAGCCTGCCGCGTCCACGGGCTGGAGCCGGTCGAGGTGACCGACGGCGCCGACTCAAAGCCGTATGGCTTCATGGCGCACTACCCCTCCGCCGGCGTCGGGGGTCACTGCATCGCCGTGGACCCCCATTATCTGCTGCATCCACTGCGCGAGCTTGGGCGCCCGGCGCCGATCGCTGAGCAGGCGCTGCGCACGCTCGCCGGTCGCCCCCGGCACATCGCCTGGCGCGCCCACGAGGTGCTCGTCGAGCTCGGCCGGCGCCTCACCGACGCTCGCATCCTGCTCGTCGGCGTCTCCTACAAGCCCGGCGTTGCCGACACCCGCGAAGCCCCCGCCGTGGAGATCCTCGCGCGGCTGCTCGCCGAGGGCGCTTACGTCGACTACCACGACCCGCTCGTGCCCGAGCTCGCGCTCGACGGCGCCCAGCAGCTTTCCAGCGTCGATCCCGACCCCCGTCGCGACGGGAGCGGCCTCGGGCCCGAAGACTACGACCTGGTGATCCTCGCCACCGTGCACCCCGACCACGACTACGGGTGGTTGAGCCGCTGTGCGGCGGTGCTCGACTGCACCTACCGCACACCCGGTGGACGGCGGCGCTTTTTGCCATGAGGAGCATGCTCTCCCGGATCGGGACGCTTTCGCAGGATGCGATCGTCAACCGGGCCCTGAAGATCTTTGCCGTGGTCTACCTCGTGTGGCTGGTCATGGCGATCGTCGCCTACAAGACCGAGTTCGTGAAGCTGATGTTCTCGAACGTGTTCTTCGGCGTCTACTCCACGTGCGTGAGCCTGTACATCCTCTCGCGCTTCCTGTTCAGCCTGTTCTACCGCTCCAAGCCCGACGCCGGGATCGAGCCGCACGTGGCGATCGTGATGCCGGCGTTCAACGAGCAGGAGGCGATCGCCGTCTCGCTGCGTTCGCTGCTCGCCTTGGAGTACCCGCCGGACAAGCTCGAGCTGGTCGCGGTCAACGACGGCTCGACCGACGCGACCATTGAGGAGATACGCGAGGTCGCCGCTGCGTCGGACGATCGCGTGAGCGTGATCGACTTCCCTGAGAACCGCGGAAAGCGCGCCGCCATGGCCGCCGGCATCCGCGCCACCTCGGCGGAGGTGATCGTATTCGTGGACTCGGACTCGGTCGTCGAGCCCGGCGCGCTGCGCAAGCTCGTGCAGCCGCTTGACGATCCGCGCGTGGGCGCGGTGTGCGGGCACGCCGACGTGCTCAACGTGCGCGAGAGCTGGCTCACGCGGATGCAGGCGGTGCGCTACTTCGTCGCGTTTCGCGTCGTCAAGGCGGCAGAGTCCGTCTTTCACGCGGTCACCTGCTGCTCTGGCTGCTTCTCGGCCTATCGCCGCGAGGCGATCATGCCGCGCCTACCGTGGTGGGAGGGACAGACGTTTCTCGGCGTCGATTCGACCTTCGGCGACGACCGCTCGCTGACCAACTGCGTGCTGCGCGACTGGCGCATCGTCTATGAAAAGAACGCCGTCTCGCACACGATCGTGCCGAGCACCTTCCGGGCGTTCGTCAAGCAGCAGACGCGCTGGAAGCGCTCGTGGACGCGCGAGTCGCTGATGGTCTCGCGCTTCATCTGGCGCAAGCACCCGGTCGCCGCCGCCTTCACCTACCTGAGCATCGTGCTGCCGCTGATCGCGCCCGTGGCGGCTCTGCATGCGATCGCGTGGGGTCCACTCGTGCATGGCAGCACGCTGCCGCTGATCTACATCGCCGGGATGTACTCGCTGGCAATGGTCTACTCGCTCTATTACGTCCTCTTCCAGGAGCGCTACTCGGTGATCTGGATGTACGGGATCCTGTTCGTCTTCTTCTATTTGGCGATCATGCTGTGGCAGACCTACTACGCGATCGCCACCTGCCGCACCGCCTCCTGGGGCACGCGTCCGGCGACGGCGGGGATGGCGGGCGGCGATGGGGGAGCATGACGTGACGGCCTTCCTGGGGCGCATCTTCGCGATGCTGCTGCTGCCGCTGTCGATCGCCCCCGTCCTGCTGCTGGGCCCGTCGGTGCTGCGCGCGCCGGTCGCGCTCTCGCGCGAGGCGTGGGGGGAAGTCCAGCGGTTGGAGCGCAGCCTGCAGCCGGCCCGAGCCCCGCGTTCATTGCAGCCGGCGTCTGCGCCCGGCCCGAGCGTGTGGCGGCCGCTGGTCAGCCTGGGGCCGATATACGGACGCTGGAGCGCGCTCCCGCAGGCGGGCAGGGCGGGCATCGAGTGGACAGGCGCTCCCCCGCCACCGGCACCACCGCCCGCGGGAGCGCACGACCGATGAGCCGCACGTTCGCGAAAGTCGCGGCGGCCGCGGTGCTGCTCGGGATTGCCTCGTTCGGTGTCGTGGCACAAGCAGCCCCAAGTCGGCGATCGCATGCTCATTCCCACTCCCACGTGCACGTGCGCTCGCACTCTCGCGCGCACCACCGCCAGCCGCTGCGCCGTCCCGGCCCGGTGTACGGGCTGCGCGTGCTCGCTCAGACCTCGGGTCACGTGAGCATCGGCTGGCGCCGGGCTCCTCGCGGGAGCATCCCGCTCGACGGCTACCGGGTCAAGCGCGACGGCCTGGTCGAGGGCCAGACGCCCGGGCTGTCCTACACGGTGCGCGTCGGCCCGGGCACGCACAGCATCACGGTCACCGCGGTCGATCTCGACGGTCACCTCGGCCCGGTGAGCAGCCCGCTGATCGTAACCGTCCCGGTGCCCGGAGCGCTCGGCAAAACGGCGCCGAGCACGCCGCGCACAGCGGGCGCCGCGCCGCCGATCCCGCACACGACCCCCACCCCGACATCCCCGCCGTCCGCGCCGTCCGCGCCGGGCGGGCTGAAAGCGCAGACGGTCGGCGATGAATCGGCCGTCGTGGAATGGGACGCGAGCACGCCGGCGAGCGGCGAAGCGGTCTCCTACCGCGTGTTCCGCGACGGAGCCACGGTGGGCCAGACCCAGAGCCTGAGCATGACGCTCGAACACCTGGCGCCCGAGACCGGCTACACGATCACGGTCGCCGCGGTCGGTTCGCAGGAAGCGATCAGCGAACCCTCGGCGCCGCTCGAGATCACGACCGCGCCCCCGCCCCAGTCGCACGGGACGGCGCAGGCGGCGCTGCTGGACTCGACCGACGTGAGCTTCGACGACCTGCAGGCCCACTACCAGCAGATCGGCGTGCTGTATCCCACCTACTTCGAATGCGGCAAATCGGGCGTGGTCACGGGCAGCGACGATCCGCTCGTCACGGGCTGGGCGCAGGAGCGCGGCGTGGCGGTGATGCCGCGGCTTAACTGCCAGAACCCGCTACTGGAGGAACAGGTCCTCAATTACCCCTCGACCTACGGGCATACGATGATCGAAGCGCTCGCCTCGCTGTGCGAGACCTACCACTACCAGGGCATCCAGATCGACTTCGAGGGCGCGCCGCCGGCCGAGCGCAACGGGTTCACTTCGTTCATCGCCGCCCTGGCGGCCAAGCTGCACGAACAGGGTGAGAAGCTGTCGACGATCGTCACGGCCAAGACCGAAAACGTGATGACCGGCCGGGCGGCGATGTACAACGACGCCGCCCTGGCCGAAGTCTCCGACTACGTGTTCGTGCTGGACTGGGGCCTGCACTGGACGACCTCCGCACCGGGCGGGATCGATGAACTGCCGTGGTTCAAAAAGGTCGCCGAATACGCCGCCAACGTCAGTCCCGCCAACCGCGGCAAGTTCGTGCTCGGCATGCCGATGTACGGGATCGACTGGGCGAACAACGGCGGCCCGAGCAACCCCGGCGCCACGCTCGAGTACGGCGAAATCGTCGCGCTGGCAAACGAATTCGGGGCCACCCCCGAATGGGACGCCGAAGCCGCCGACCCGCACTTCTCCTACGTCGACGATGGCGTGCCGCACAGCGTGTGGTACACCGACAAACAGTCGCTCGAAGTGCGCGTGGCGCTCGCGCAGTCGCTGGGCCTGGGCGTCGGCCTGTGGCACCTGGGCAACGAGGACCAGTCGATCTGGGAAATCCCCGGCTTGGGGAGCTGAGGAGTGCGGCGGGTCGTACTTGGCTGGGGGATCGGACCGGCGCCGCGGCTCGCGTCGGTGCTGGCGCTCGTGGCCATGTTTGGGCTCACAGCCGGGGGATGGGTAGCCGCGGCGCAGACCTCCACCCATGCCGCCGCTCCCGTTGCGCCACACGTGCCGCTGCAGGCGTTCCTGCTGGCGGGCGCCTCCGATTCGCTCGCCGACTTCGAGGCCCACGCCCACGATTTCGGGGTGGTCTACCCGACCTACTACATGTGTGCGCCTGGGAGTGGGCGGATCATCGACGAAAGGATCGTCGGGGAAGGGATGATCAGGGAAACAGACGATGCGCAAGGCGAAACAGACGATGCGCAAGGCCGGGCCGCCGGCGGTGAAGAACGACGCGAAGAGACGAGCGCGATCGCCGTGTATGCCCGCTCGGAGCAGATCGCGGTCATGCCGAGGTTCAGCTGTCAGGACAGGACGACTGTCCATACGATCCTGGCCGATCCGAGCGCCCGCGAGCGGACGCTCGCGGGATTGGTGGCCATCGCCGACAGCCCGACCTACGCGGGTGTGAACCTCGACTTGGAGAACGACACGTCCGCCGACCGCGGGGCGATGACCTCGTTCGTGCGCGCGCTGGCTCGTGCCCTGCACGCGCACGGGCGCAAGCTGAGCGTGGACATCGACGGTGTCACCCACGAAGACGCGTCGATCTCGACTGGCTTCTACGACGATCGCGCGCTGGCGGCGGCGGCCGACTACGTGTTCGTGATCGCCTGGGGCACCCATTGGGAAGGCTCGGCGCCAGGGCCCATCGCCCCGCTGTCATACGTGGCGGCCGTCGCTCGCTACCTCGCCTCGCTGCCCCACGCCGACCGCTTCGTCCTCGGCGTGCCGATGTACGGGCTCGACTGGCCCGTGCCCACCGTGCCATCCGCTCATCCGCGGGCGAGTGCGTTGCAGTACTCAAACGTACTGACCCTGATCCACGCGACCGGTGCGAGTCCCGTGCTCGACCGTGCGGTGGATGAGCCGATGTTCACCTACACGCGCGCCGGCGTAACCCACAGCGTCTGGTACATGGACGCTCAATCCGTGGCCGACCGCCTGCGCGTCGCCCGTGCCTATGGCCTGCAAACCGGCGTCTGGCGGCTGGGTGGGGAGGACCAGGCGTTGTGGGCTTCGCCGACCGTTGTCGAAGGTGCGCTCGAATGAGCGGTCCCGATCGTTTCCTCAAGCGCGCGGCCTGCTCCTCGGCGCTGTTCGCCTGCGTCCTGCTCGGCTGTGCCGGCGAGGCGATCGCCCAGGAATCTGTGACGCTCGGCGCCGCACATCTCGGCATCGCGCTCACCGCCCCGGCGGCCCCGGCGCTCTCCGAAGCCGCCACGGTCACCTACGCATGGCAACGCTGCTCGTTCTATACGACGATGGTTCAGGCCGACGGCGCGGCGCATCTGTGGCCGCTCAGCGACGCCTCGTCAACGGCCGCCGACACGCTCGGCTCCGTCCCCGGCCATTACCTCGGCGCGCACGCGCTCGCATCCAGCGGGCCGCTCGACGAACAGGGCGGCCAAGGGGCTGCGTTTGACGGGAGCACCTCGGCGGTGACGGTGCCAGGAGTCTCCGACGCGCCAGGGGTGAGCCCCTACACGTTCGAGCTGTGGGTGCGCCCGAGCGCGGTTGACGGCGTCTACAGGTTCCCGATCTCCCAGGAGGAAACGGTCGCGGGCCAGCGTCAGGGCACAGGTATCTGGCTGTCCACTGCGGGCTTGGGGTTCGAGCGCTGGAGCGGCGGGGTGAGCAGCTCGATCACCTATGCCGCGGGACTGGCAGTGGGCGTATGGAGTCAGGTGGTGGCCAGCTACGACGGCTCGACGATGAGGCTGTTCGTCAACGGCGTCCAGATCGGCTCCCGGGCGACTACGGCACCGATCAGCCCCGTGAGCGCCCCGACCGCGATCGGCGCGGGGGCGGGCGGGCACTCGGGCTTCTTCGACGGCGACCTCGCGGACGTCGCGATCTATCCCCAGGCGATCGCCCGCGCGCACGTGGCCGCGCGCTACGCCGACGCCACGCACCCGCCGTGTGCGAGCATCGCCGGCGCAGAGGAATCGACCTACACGCCGGCGCTCGCCGACCTCGGCCAGACGCTGTCAGCGACGAGCACCTCCACCGGGGCATCCCACAGCGCGAGCGTGACCGCCCAGAGCGAAGGACCGGTCGACGACGGCCACGGCGACATCTCGCTGGCGAGCATCGAAGGCTTGAGCGAAGGCGAGACGGTGTCGGGCAACGTCGTCGTGAAAGCCTTCGTGAGCGGGCTGCCGGCGGACCGCATCGAGTTCGACGTCGACGGGCAGTACAGATACGCAAAGCCCGCCGAGTCCCCATATCAGTACACGTGGTACACCCGGGCGGAGTCAAACGGCCCGCACACGGTGACCGTGAAGCTCTGGGGTCCGGACGCGAGCGAACCGGTGAGCACACAGGTGACGGTCGATGTGCACAACACAACGGCCTATCCAACGCCGCTGCCGTTCGGAGAGGAGAGCGCGTACGCCGAAATGAACGAGGGCGAAGAAGCTGTGGCGCAGGATCTGCTCGGCAACGTCTGGCCGGCGCGCGGCTATCCACTTCCGTATCTCGAATGGCCGCTGACCTGGACCGAGGACCCCTATCACGAAGCGTATTGGGAGTTCTACTTCTACGGTCTGCGTCCCGAGGCGGAGCTGCTGTACGAGTGGGAGACGACCGGCTATACGCCGTATCTGGAAAAGCTGATCGCGATCCTGCGCTCTTACGTGGCCTACGACGCGACCCGCCCGGTCAACACCGTCACGTTCGACAACGATCACACCTCGGCATATCGAACGATGGAGCTGATCAACTTCTACGTGAAGCTGAAGATCGCGCACGCGCTGCCCTCAGACCTCGAAGCGGGCCTCGCCCGCTCGCTGGAGAAGCTGGGCGCCTTCCTCGCCGAACCCCAGCACTTCGAGGCCGACTACAACCACGGCTTCAACGAGGGGATCGCGCTGCTGCTGCTGGCGGACAACTTCCCGCACATGCCAGGGGCGAGCGGCTGGCGGACGCTCGCGCTCGAACGCCTGCAGCTGATGCTCGTAAACACGATCGACGCCGACGGCGTGGAGGTGGAGAACTCGCCCTTCTATCAGGTGTACGTGCTCGGGCTCGTCTATCAGATCGCCCAGTGGGCCAAGCGCTATGAGCCCACGCTTGCCGCTCCCTACTCCGAAGCCGCCACCAAGATGCTCTCCTTCACCGCCGACGTCACGATGCCCAACGGCTACCTGCCGATGCTCGGCGCGACCGCCACCACCTACATGCCGAGCCAGGACCCAAACGTGTACGGGCCGATGGCCGCCGCCGATCCCGAATTCGACTTCGCCTTCACCCGCGGCGCGCACGGCACGCCGCCGCCCGACGGCACCGTGCTGTTTCCGATCTCCGGCCTGTTTTTGATGCGCTCGCCACTCGGATCTGTCTCGAATCTGCCAAACCAGACGTTCGTCACGTTCAACTCGGGCACCTACCGCACGAGCCATTCCGACCTCGACGCGATGGGTATCACGATGTACTCAAACGGCGCGGAGGTGCTGCCCACGTCCGGGCTCTACACCTACACCGAAGAACCGGGCCTGGAGTACTTCCACGGCACGCGCTCCCACAACACGGTGGTCGTCGACGGCCATGACCAGGAAGAGGGCTCGGCACAGGCGGGCAGCTACGGCTCTGTCGAAGGCTCCACCTGGGCGAGCGGCGTGAGCAAGCTCTATCCGGGCGTAACCCATCACCGCACGGTCGTGATCCTGCGTCAGGGTCTCGTGCTCGTGCGCGACGAGCTCAGCAGCGAAAGCTCCCACGAATACAGCCAGACCTGGCACCTCGCGCCGAACGCCACCCCGAGCGCTGGTGCGAGCGCTGGGAGCGTCACCGCGCTCGTGGGCGGCGAGCCGCAGCTGCAGATCACCCAGGCCAGCCCTTCGGGCATGACCCTGCAGAGCTTCGACGGCGCGACCGACCCGATGCAGGGCTGGTACTCCTCGAGCTATGGCTTCAAGCAGCCCAGCTGGGCGCTGCAGTTCGAGCGCCACGGCACGAGCGCGAGCTTCGCCACGCTGCTCGCCGCCGGCCCGTACGCCTCCCAGGACGCGACCGTCACCGAAGAACCGGGCCCCGCCGAAGCCGACGTGATCGACGTGTGCGTGGGCGGAGACACTGGATACGAGGTGACGGTGTCCCACCAGAACGCCACGTCGCCCACGATCACCGCTGGCGCGTGTCGATGACTACTTGATAAAGAGCATCTCCGAGTACTTCGGCAGCGGCCACAGATCGTCTGCCACCAGCGCCTCCAGCCGGTCGGCCACGTCGCGCACGTCGTCCATCGCGGGGATCACCTTGTCGTGCATGTACGCGGCCCACTTCACCGGGTTGGAATCGTCCTGGTTCTCCTTGAGGTTGACGTCCTCGAGCTTGACGATCGCGTAGTGCAGCTCCTTGATCAGTGGCTCGATCTCGCCGATAAGCTCCTCCAGACCGGTCGCACGCAGCTCGTTCAAGCAGCGCACCGCCGCGGGCATGATCTGCGTGCGGGCGATCGAGGCGGCGGTCTCGGACTCGATGTTGACCTTGACCGCGTACTGCTCGAGGAACACCTCGTGGCGGGACTCGAGCTCGCGCTTGGACAGGACCTTGTACTTCTTGAACAGCGCCACCGTCCCTTTGTCTATGAGCCACGGCAGCGCATCGGGCGTCGAGCGCAGGTTGTACAGCCCCCGCTTGGAGGCCTCCGCGTGCCACTCCGGCGCGTAGTTGTCACCGTCGAAGATGATCCGCTTGTTGGCCACCCAGCTCTCGCGGACCACCTTTGCCATCGCCTTCTCGAGGTTCGCCGCGTTGCCTTTGAGCGCCGTCTTCAGCTTGCCCGCCAGGTCGTCGATCGCCTCCGCGACGATCGTGTTCAGGACCGTGTTCGGCAGCGCCAGCGACTGGCTCGAGCCCAGCGCGCGGAACTCGAACTTGTTGCCGGTGAACGCGAACGGGCTCGTGCGGTTGCGGTCCCCGCCGTGCAGCGGCAGCGGCGGCAGCACCGGCGTGCCCAGGCCGAGGAACGAGCCAGGCTTGGACTGCTGGGCTTTGCCGGACTCGATCGCCGCGAACACCTTTTCGAGCTCCGCCCCAAGGAAGATCGAGATGATCGCCGGCGGCGCCTCGTTGGCGCCCAGGCGATGGTCCTGGCCGGGCGAGGCGATCGACGCGCGCAGCAGCGCCTGATGGGCGTTCACCGCCTGGATCACCGCGGTGCAGAAGAACAGGAACTGCAGGTTCTCGTGCGGAGTGTCGCCGGGCTCCAGCAGGTTCACGCCGGTGTCGGTGCCCATCGACCAGTTGTTGTGCTTGCCAGACCCGTTCACGCCCGCGAACGGCTTCTCGTGCAGCAGGCACACCAGCCCGTAGCGGCGGGCGACGTTCTGCATGATCTGCATCGTGAGTTGTTGATGATCGCAACCGACGTTCGAGTTCTCGAAGATCGGCGCCAACTCGTACTGGTTGGGCGCGACCTCGTTGTGGCGCGTCTTCACCGGCACGCCGAGCTTGGCGAGCTCGAGCTCGGTCTCCATCATGCACGCGAGAATCCGCTCGGGGATCGAGCCGAAGTAGTGGTCGTCGAGCTCGTGCCCCTTCGGCGGCTTGGCGCCGAACAGCGTACGCCCGGTCGTGAGCAGGTCGGGACGTTCGAAGTAATACTGCTCGTCGATCAAAAAGTACTCCTGCTCGGGTCCCACGGTCGTGAACACGCGGTCCGCCCCCTCGGTGCAGTCGAGCAGTCCCAGCGCCCTGATCGCCGCTCCCGACAGCGCGTCCATCGAGCGCAGCAGCGGGATCTTGTTGTCCAGCGCCTCGCCCGTCCAGGACGTGAACGCGGTCGGGATGCACAGCAGCGCGCCGTTGGGGTTCTCCAGGATGAACGCCGGGCTCGTCGGGTCCCACGCGGTGTAGCCGCGCGCCTCGAACGTGGCCCTGATGCCCCCGGTCGGAAACGAGGAGGCGTCGGGCTCCCCCTGGATCAGCTCCTTGCCGGAGAACTCGGCGATCGCGGTGCCGTCGCCCGCGGGCGCGTAGAACGAGTCGTGCTTCTCCGCGGTCGATCCGGTCAGCGGCTGAAACCAGTGGGTGTAGTGCGTGGCGCCTCGCTCCATCGCCCAGTCCTTCATCGCCTGAGCGACCGCATCGGCGAGCGAGGTGTCCAGCGCCTCGCCGTGTTCGAGCGTGCGCTGCAGAGCGCGGTACACGTGCTTGGGCAGACGGTGGCGCTGCAGGTTCGCGCTGAACACGTTCGACGCGAACACCTGGTTCCCCGGCAGCGTCAGGTCGGGGGAGCCGAGCGCGGTGCCGTTCGCGCTCCACTGGGCGGCGGTGACGTTCTGCTGGCGGGTCCTGGGCATGGGCTGGGAGATTCCTCCTGTGGCGTGTTGGTCGTGTTCGGCGTGTCGGATGGAGTGGGCGGAGTGGGTGGAGTGGGCTGGTGCCTCATCCTCTGGACCGTGAGCGGTTGACCGGAAGCGGGGCCGGAGTGCAATCGTAGTGCCCGCGCGGCTCATCGGCATCACCGCCTGGCGAAATCGGCGCTTCCCCGTTTCGACAGCGGGCCAAACGGGTCGTCCGGCAAGGGCGCTGTGCCAGCCGGGGCCGGCGCAGCAGGCGGGGCCGGTCGCCCGGTCGGCCGCACGCGGGCGTCAGCACGCGGCGCGGGTCAGGGTTCGGGCGTCGGGTACGGCGGCGGGGGGTATCTTCCCGGCGCGAGGCGGCCGGTGTTCGGGTTGATGTGCTTCGCCGGCGGTCGTGGAGCGATCGCGACCGTGAACTGCCCGTGCGGGATCGCGCCGTCGGCGAGACGCGCCTTGGCCTTGCCCGAGAGACCGGCGGCGATCGTGTAATGGACCGTGTAGGAGCCGGGCTTGACCGGGGTGACCCGCCACGCGAACGTGCGCGCGTGCCCGGGTGGGAGCGAGCCGAGCGCCCAGGTGTTGACGTAGGCGGTCTGGCCGCCGCCGGGGGGACTGATCGCCTGGCTCTGCACGGGGGGCTTGGCCACCGCGCCGGGGCCCTGTTCGATGACCCAGATCGGGCGCTTGTTGCTGGCCAGGTCGGGGTAGTTGGATGTGTAGCTGAACGAGTCGACCGTGATCGCGATGTTCGGGATCGTGCCGGTGCTCGCGTTGCGCACCTGCAGCGTCATCGCCTCCGGGCGCGCTAGAACTTGCACGGGCGGGAAGCTCGCGTGGTCGATCGCGACCGTGTACGTCGCGTCCGGTTCGCCCGAGTCCTGGCGTGCGCCCCCGCAACCGGCCACGATCGCGGCGCAGGCGCCGAGTAGAACAACGATGGACACATGACCCCTGCTCACAGCGTGGCCACGATACCAGCGACGTGGGCGCCCGGTCACGGGTGGCGAGACGGGGCCGGCGCGGAGTGGGGCGGCCGGCTGGGTGCCGGGGTGGGGCGCCGTCACAAGCGCATCGCGGCAGCGCGCCGCCAGCGCATGGCGTAGAGTTCCGTGACCGTCCGTCGACCGCCACCCGAGGAGGGGCAACCACAGATGGTGCGCAGCGCAGCGGAGCGTGCGTTCCTGCCGACCAGGAACATGCTCGAGGAAGTCGGGGACATGATGATTCTGACGGGCCGGACGATCTCCTCCGCCCTGCGCCCGCCCTACCCGTACGGGGGAGAGTTTGTCCAGCAGTTCCTGTTCGCTGTCAGGCTGTGCTGGTTTCCGCTGCTCGTCTCGACGGTGTGCATCTGCTATGCCGCTCCAGGGCTGCAGGCGGCGAACTTCTTTGAAATCTTCGGCGCGCTGGACAGGCTCGGGGGGATCTTCGTGCTCGCCGCGATCCGCGAGATCGGCCCCAACGTGACCGCGATCGTGCTCGCCGGGGTCGCCGGCACCGCGATCACGGCCGACCTGGGCGCGCGCAAGATCCGCGAGGAGCTCGACGCGCTGCAGGTGTTGGGCGTCGACCCGATCAAGAACCTGGTCGTGCCGCGGTTTCTCGCGCTGATGATCGTCACCGGCCTGTTCAACATCTACGCGATCCTGTTCGGGCTGTTCGGCGGGCTGCTCGCGGAGATCGTCAAGGGCCAGCCGCTGGGGCCGTTCTGGGCGACGCTGTTCGCGAACGCGTCGACCACCGACCTGTGGGGGTCGGCCCTGAAGACGACGCTGTTCGGGGCGATCATCGCGATCGTGTGCTGCTACAAGGGCATGACCGCCTCCGGCGGCGCCGAGGGCGTGGGCCGCGCCGTCAACCAGGCCGTGGTCGTCACGTTCCTGGCGATCTTCGCGTTCGACTACGTCTTCACCCAGCTGCTGCTCGCCACCCACCCACAGATCCTCGTGATCAAGTGATCCCTGGACGGCCGATGATCTTCGCCCAGCTGTGTCCTCGGTCGCTCGCGTGCCAAGCACGCCACGCTCCCTGCGTCCGTGCTGGACTTGATCCTCAACCGCCCAGGGAAGCGTAGAGAGAGGGGGCGGGCAATGAACGAACTGCTGGCAATGCCGCGCGAATGGCTCGCCTCGACCGGTGAGATCGCGGGGTTCACGGGCAACATCGTCCGCGACGTGTGGGGGCTGCGCGTGTTTCGCTTCTTCGGCGAGGCGCTGCGCCAGTCCGGGATCCTGATCGTCTCCTCGACGCTGATCATCTGGGCGCTGATGTTCATCCTCGGCCTGGAGTGCGGCATCGAGGGCGCCTACTTCACCGAGGCTCAGGGCGCGCCCGCCTACTCGGGCGTGTTCAGCGCATGGTGTGACCTGCGCGAGATCACGCCGTACGCCTTCGGGTACATGATGGCCGCGAAGGTCGGCACAGGCATCGTCGCGGAGCTCGGCGCGATGCGCATCTCAGAGGAGATCGATGCCCTGGAGGTGATGGGCATCGACTCGATGACGTTCCTGTGCGGCACAAGGCTGCTGGCTGCCTGGCTGGTGCTGCCGTTCATGTACATGGCGGGGATCGGGGCGGCGTTCTTCGCCTCCTACCTCGCCGACGTGCAGCAGATCGGGTATGTGTCCTCTGGGGGCTATCTGTTGATCTTCTGGCAGTTCCAGAGTCCGCCTGACTACTTATACAGTCTGATCAAGGCGATGTTCATGGCCACCGCGATCGTGCTCGTGGGGTGCTACTACGGCTACAACGCCAGCGGTGGGCCCGTGGGCGTGGGCCGGGCCACGGCCAAGTCGATGGTGCTCAACATCGTGCTCGTGCACATCATCGGGATGCTTGGCACACAGATATTCTGGGGCACCAATCCGCGCGCCCCGATTGGAGGATGACGTCACATGTCAGACGACGCATCGTCATCGGCGCCGCGTGAGGAGGACCCGCACGCGGGGGCTGAGCAGACAGGCGTCGCAGAGACGACCGCGGCAGGCGCCGGGGGCGTCGGCGGCGATCCCGTCGAGGTGACGCAAGACGCGATCGAATTCATCGACGTGCACAAGTCGTTCGGGCGCAACCACGTGCTGCGCGGGCTGAACATGAGCCTGCCGGACAACCAGGTCTCGATGATCATCGGTCCTTCGGGGACGGGCAAGTCGGTGTGCATCAAGCACATCGTCGGCCTGCTGTACCCGGACGAGGGGGACGTGCTCGTGCAGGGGGTGTCGATCCCGAGCCTATCCGACGAGGATCTGTTCGAGATACGCAAGAAGTTTGGGGTGCTGTTCCAGGACGGCGCCCTGTTCGGTTCGATCAACCTGTATGACAACGTCGCGTTCCCGCTGCGCCAGCACACTGAGAAGAGCGACGAGGAGATCGCCGAGATCGTCAACCGCCGCCTGCGCGAGGTCGGTCTCGGGGGTGAGGGCGAGAAGATGCCCAACGAGCTGTCCGGAGGGATGCGCAAGCGCGCCGGGTTCGCTCGCTCGCTCGTGCTCGAACCGGAGATCGTCCTGTTCGACGAGCCCGACTCGGGTCTCGATCCCGTGCGCACCGCGCTGCTGTGCGAGCTGATCAAGGAAGTGCACGCCGAGAACGGCGGCTGTTACGTCGTGATAACCCACGACATCATGAGCGCGCGGCGCGTGGCCGAGCATATCGCGGTCCTGTGGAAGGGCGAGATCGTCCAGTCCGGCCCGGCAGCCGAGCTGTTCGCGTCCGAAAACCCGTTCGTGCGCCAGTTCCTCTCCGGTGATGCGGCCGGGCCGCTGGGCATGGAGTGATTCGGCGACGCCTCGTCGTATCGTTGGGGCGCCGCCGTGAGGAGCCGACCGACTAGCCTCAACCCGTGAGCGTCGCCGCCAGAATGTTCATCGCCATCGTGGGCGGCGCCACGCGCCGGCCACGGCTGACGCTCGCGCTCGCGGCCGTGCTCGGGCTGGGCGCGCTCGCGCTCGCGCTCCGGTTGAGCCCGAGCGCGGCGACGAGCACGTTCGTGTCGAGCTCCAGCCCGCAATATCAGGCGACGCAGCGCTTCTATCGGAGCTTCGGCGAAGAGCCTGTGGAGGTGCTCGTCAAGGGCAGCCTGCAGCAGCTGCTGCTGAGCTCGGACATCGACCGCCTGGTCGGGCTGGAGGGGTGCCTGTCGGGCAACGTCCCCGCGAGCGCGCTGGGCGCCGAGGGCGGTCGCAATGGACCCTGCGGGCAGCTGGCGAGCCTGAAGACCGTGAAGGTGGTGCTCGGCCCGGGAACGTTCGTCAACGAGGCCGCCGAACAGATCGACGAGCAGCTGAGCGCGCAGACCAAGCAGGCCGAAGCCCAGGCGCGCGAAGCGCAGCTCCTCGTGAGCAAAGCCGCGCTCGCGCGCGGGCGCTCGGCCGCGGAAGCGCAAGCGCTGGGCAAGCAGGCTAGCTCGATCACGATGGCGCGCTTTCAGGAGGGGGTCGCGACGCTGGCGCTGAAGTATGGGCTGACCTCCAAGCCGAGCCTCGACGATCCCGCGTTCGTGTCGACGCTGGTGTTCGACTCCGCAAAGCCGGTCGGCACTCCTAAGCAGCGCTTCGCCTATCTGTTCCCGAGCCCGGACGCGGCGCTGATCTCGGTGCGTATGCGCGCCGGGCTCTCGCAGCAGGCACGTACGCGAACGATCGCGTTGATCGATCAGGCAGTGGCGATGAAGCAGTGGCGGTTGCAGCATGGCGAGACCTACCTGGTGACCGGCGAGCCGGCGATCGTCTCGGATCTGACGAGCTCGATCAGCCATGCGATCGAGCTGCTGCTGATCGCTGTGCTCGCGGTGATGGCGATCGCGCTGAGCCTCTTGTTCGGAGGGCGTCCGCGCCTGTTGCCGCTGGGTGTGGCGCTGCTCGCAGTGGCGCTGACGTTCGGGGCGTTGTCGCTTGCCAGCTCCTCGCTGACCGTGGCCCAGGTAGCGGTGCTGCCCGTGTTGATCGGGCTGGCGGTCGATTATGCGATCCAGTTTCAGTCGCGCGCGGGGGAGGCATTCCTCACGGGGACGACGGATGGCTCGACATCTGAGGGCCGTCGCGCGGCCGTATGCGAGGCGGCCCGGGTGGGGGCGCCGACGATCGCCACGGCGGTCGCCGCCAGCGTTGCGGCGACGCTCGTGCTGATGCTCTCGCCGGTGCCGATGGTGCGCGGGTTCGGGGTGCTGCTGGCGGTCGGGATCGCGATCGCGTTCGCGTGCGCGCTGACCGCCGGCTCGGCGGCACTGGTCCTGACCGGACGCCCAGGGAGCGGGGGCGCGGCGTGGAGGGTTTCGCGTCTGGCTGGATGGCTGGCGCCCGCCTGGCGCGGCGCGCGCGAGCTGCTCGTGGACAATCCGCTGACGCGGGGCGTGTCGCGGATGGCGCTGACCCATGCGGTGCGCAGCCCCGGGCGCGTGCTCGCGATCGGACTCGTGCTGGCGGCGCTCGGGTGGGGACTGGACACCCAGACGCACGTTCAGACCAACATCGAAAAGCTCGTGCCCCAGAACACGGCTTCACTGCAGAACCTGTACACGCTGGAGCGCCTCAGCGGGGTGGGCGGCGAGATCGACCTGATGGTCAGCGGCTCGGACGTGGTCAAGCCCAAGACGATCGAATGGATGAGCGCGTATGAGAGCGCGATGCTCAAGCGGTTCGGCTACAGCGGCGAGAAGGGCTGCGGCAAGGCCAGGCTGTGCCCGGCGTTCTCACTGCCCGACCTGTTCCAGCGCGAAGGCGCCAAATCGAAGCTGACCACAGCCGCGGTGAACGGCCTGCTGGACGCGATCCCGCCGTACTTCTCCCAGGACGTGATCGCCCCAGATCGGCGCGTGGCGACGCTCGCGTTCGGCATCAGGCTGATGGGCCTGGGCGAACAGCAGCGGGTGATCGAAATGATGCGCTCGAGCCTGCACCCACCCGGAGGGGTGACGGCGCAGCTTGTGGGCCTGCCGGTGCTGGCGGCGCAGTCGGGCGCGCAGGTCGCCTCGCCGTGGCGACGGTTGGAGACGCTGCTGGCGGGGCTGGCGGCGGTCGCGCTGGTGCTGGCGATCGCATTTCGCGGCGACGTCCGCCGCGTGCTGGCGCCGCTCGCGCCGATCGTGCTGGCGAGCGGGTGGTCGGCGCTGGTCCTGTTCGCGGTGCGGGTGCCGCTGAACCCGATGTCGGTCACGCTGGGGGCGCTCGTGATCGCGATCGCCACCGAGTTCAGCGTGCTGCTGTCCGAGCGCCACCGTCAGGAGCGCGCGGCCGGGCACGATGTCGTGCAGGCGCTGCAGCGCACCTATCGCCACACGGGCGCGGCGGTCGCCGCGTCGGGGGTGAGCGCGATCGCGGGATTTGGGGTGCTCGTGCTGTCGGACATTGCGATGCTGCGCGACTTCGGGCTGGTGACACTGATCGACCTGAGCGTGTCGCTGCTGGGCGTGCTCGTGGTCCTGCCCGCGGCGCTGGTGCTCGCCGAGCGCGAGGGCTCGGAGCGGCTGCCGGTCGGGGGCACGGGCCCGTCGGGTCGGCCAGGGCGGCGGTCGCTCGCGAGCGTGTTGCGCTGGCCGCGGCCGGGGCCAGCGCCGGGAGGGCCATGAACCCGTCTGAGCCGGGCGCCGGGCCGCTCCTCGGTTCCTATCCGCGTCGCTACGGACGGTATGTCGGACTGCTGGGGTTCGTGATCGTCGTGCTGCTGGCGATCAACGCGACGCTGACCAAGCCGAACGGGGCCAAGGGCATCGAACCGGGCCACGCGATCCCACCGTTCGCGGCGCCGCTGGCGAGCGGGAGCCTGAACGGGGACGTGAACGTCGCGACCCACGCGAACGAAGGCTCCGCCGGAAAGACGCCGGCCTGCGACGTGCGGGGCGCGGGGGTGCTGAACGTGTGCGGGCTCTATGCGGACCGGCCGCTGGTGCTCGCGCTGTTCGTCGACGCGGGCTCGTGCTCGGCGGTTCTTTCAGACATGCAGGCGCTCGCTGTCGCGTTCGCAGGGGTGAGCTTCGCCGCGGTGGCGATCAAGGGCGAACGGACGCCGCTGCGCAAGCTGACGCGCGAGCAGGGTTTGACCCGGGTGCAGGTCGGGTTCGACAGCGACGGGGTGCTGACCGGGCTGTACAAGATGGCGAGCTGTCCGCAGGTGAGCTTCGTGCTGCCGGGGGGCGTCGTGCAGAGCCCGGCGCTGCTCTCGACACCGTCGCGCGCCGAGTTGCGCGCACGCGTGGCTGAGCTCGTGGCGGCGGCGCGCGGGCGGGCGGGCGGATACGACAACCCGCCGAAGTCGCCGGGCGCCGGGAGGCCGGCGTCATGAACGGTCGGGCGCTCCCGCCTTCACCCGAGCGACACGAGTCACCGACGATCGGCTGGCGCTCGCCGGAGGTCGAGGAGGAGCTTCCGCAGCTGCGGCTGGTGGTCTCGCACGCCCGCCTGGCCAGGGCGGGCGCGAGCAAGGGCCGCTCGCCGCGTGGTGTGGAGCGGCGCTTGCGGGACCTTTCGAATCGCTACAAAGGAGCGCGCGCGGTGGGGGTGCGCCGCGAACCGGTGCCGTCCGCATACCGCGTGTTCTACCGCCAGATAGGCCTGGATCCGGACCTGGCGCGAACACCGCTCGAGGAGGCGGTGCTGGAGCGGATGCTGCACGGAGGATTCTCCTCCGAAGGCCTGCTTGCAGACGTGTTGCTGATTGCGCTAATCGACACGGGCGTGCCGATCTGGGCGCTCGATGCGGCGTTCATCGACGGTGAGTTGGGGGTGCGGCTCAGCCATGACAGGGAGCCACTCGGCAGGGCCGCCGATGCCTGGTCGCTGCCGGCGGACAGGCTCGTCATCGCCGACGGCTCGGCGGCGCTGGGGCTGCTGTTCGGCGAGCTGGCCGGCGACTGTGAGCCGAGCGCGCGCACGCGCGAGCTGGCGTTGTTCGCGGTGCAGGTCTCGGGCGTACCGACGCTGTATGTCGAGGAGGCGCTGTGGACGTGCCGCAACGGCCTGGAGCAGGCTCGGTGAAGCCCGGCGCCGGTACGGCGCTGGTAGAATCCGCCTCACCAATCGCAATTGTCTCACGACGGCGATACGGCAGCGGCAGCGGAGGAGGCGCAGCAGTGCAGATCACAAGCGGTCGCATCGAGCGCGCCGATCGCGTCTCGATCTCGGGGACGGACGAGCTCAGGGCAAGGCGCGCGCTGCGGGCGCAGGTGGCCAAGCTCGAGCGTGAGCTGGCGGAGATCGTCGCCGAGGGCTTTCCCTACATCGCCCCGCCGGGTGTCTCAGACCACGCCTGGACCCATCTCGCTTCCACAGCGTGCACGGGCGCGGGCGGGCGCGGGCATCGGACCGCCGGCGCCCCGTGCCTGCTGGACCTGGAGCGGCTGGAGCGCACGCGCGACGAGCTGGCCGGCAAGGTGCAGATGGCGCGGCGGGCCACGGCCGAGCGGGCCGAGCTGCAGACGCGCTCACGCGAGCTGCTGGAGCGGATGAAGCGCGAACCAAATCGCTACAAGTTCGTGCGCCTGCCGGTGAGGGACATGGGGGAGGGCGGGTGCGGCGTGTGGGAGGTGCGCCCGCGCCTGGGCCTGATCGGGATGCTGGCGGGCTGGTGGCAGGTCAAGCTGTCCTCGGGCTGTCCGTTAGCCAAGGGTCACGCCGGCCGCGCGGCGTGACCCGGAGATCGCCCAGTCGGCCGCACCCGGGAAGTCGCGTCAATCGTGCCCAGGCGCCCGGGCACGGCAGATCAGACAGTCGCCCAGCGACGGCGTCCCGGCACATCGGCGTCAGGTAGGTCGCGCAGGGAATAGACGTTCGCGCCGCGCAGCATCGCAACGAGCGTGTGTCGCTGACGGTCGGTCATCGATCCGATCGTCTTCTTCTCGGACATGGACAGCTGGGCGAGGAATTTGCGGCAGCGGGTCTGCCCCCAGCGGCGCTGGCTCATCAGCAGGTCGGCGACGGCCATGCTGTCGGCCTCCCAGGGCCGGTCGAGCAGCACCTCGGCGACATCGATCTCCCCGGTCGCGATACCGCGCTTGAGCTCGGCGCGGGCGAGGCGAACCTGGTTGGCGCGTTCCAGCGCGCGCATATATTGAGGCCCGCCCGCCCGGTCGGCAGGGGCAATCGTCGCGGTCGCGTTCATGATCAGACTCTCCCCGTCGCCGCCGCTGGTACACGGCGGGCGACATCTATAAATGAAATTCGGATTTATGGAACGCTCGTTGTGGCCGCCTGGATCGGCCCGCGACAGAGTCGCGGAGCCGGCTCAGCTGTCCACCTCCCCGTAGGGCCTCTTCCGGTGTGTATGTGCTGCCTCGCCGGAGCCGGGCCCCGAACGGTCATGCAGAGCGCTCCTGCAAGCTAGCCAGCAAGCGGCGTCCGGTCAACCGCGCGCGCACGGTTCGTGCGCTAGCAGCGACCTTTTTCATCATCCGATCGACTTGTGAAGATTTGGACAAGTCGCGGAGCGTGGTTCAGGGTCCGTCCGGGCCGGGCAGGGGACCGTGCTCGTCCTCGAACTCGCGGCGGACGCGCCCGAAGACCTCCAGGGCGCGGTCGAGCGTGGGAGCGTCGTGGGTGGCCATCACGCTCGTGCGCAGCAGCGCGCCCCCCGGGGGGACGGCGGGGTGCAGGCCGGTGTTGACGAACACGCCGGCGTCATAGAGCGCCTTCCACAAGAGCGCCGCCTTCCAATCGTCGCCGACTAGGACCGGGACGATCGGGGTGACGATCTGAGTCCGACCGGCGCCCTGCGCGACCACGCCCGGGGCCGGCGAGACGTCGGCGGGCAGGGCCTGTGGCGCCACCACCGCGAAACCAAGGTCTTCCAGGCCGTCACGCAGGCGGCGAGCGTTGTCGAGAACGCGCGCGAACAGCGGCGGGCCATCTGCCGAGCGCACCACTCTCAGCGCGGCGAGCGCCGCCCCGAGCGCGGCTGGGACCGCGGAGGCGGTGAACAGGAACGCGCGCGAGTAGATGCGCAGGTACTCGATCACCTCGGCCGGCCCCGCGACGAAGCCCCCGCAGGAAGCAAGGGACTTGGAGAAGGTGCCCATGCGCAGATCGACGCGATCCTCGACCCCCAAGAGCTCCGCGGTGCCCGCCCCGCGCGTGCCGAGCACCCCTGCGCCGTGGGCCTCGTCGACCATCAGCCGCGCGGAGTAGCGCTCGCACAGATCGCAGATGTCGCGCAGCGGCGCGATGTCGCCCTCCATCGAGAAGACCCCGTCGACCACGACCAGCACGCCGCCGCCGTCGGTCTGAGCGCGGGCGAGCATCTTCTCGAGCTTGTCCAGCCGGTTGTGGCGAAACGGCCTGAGCTTCGCGCGCGAGAGCAGGCAGCCGTCGAGGATCGAGGCGTGGTCGCCGGAGTCGACGATCACCGTGTCGCGCGGTCCGAGGATCGTGCCGAGCGTCGAGAGGTTGGCCTGGTGGCCGGTCGTGAACACGATCGCGTCCTCGGTATGCATCCACTGCGCGATCTCTCGCTCGAGCTCAAGGTGCAGAGGGATCGTTCCGTTCAGCAAGCGCGAGCCGGTCAGTCCTGTGCCATAGCGATGCAGGGCATCCTCGGCGCCCGCCATCACACGCTCGTCGCCGGTCAGCCCGAGGTAGTTGTTGGAGCCGAGCATGATCCGCTCGGCGCCCTCCATCTCGACGACGGGCATCGCGGCCGAGGTCAGGACATGGAAGTAGGGCAGCACGTCGGCCTGGCGGGCGGCGTGCAGGAGCTGCTCGCGCTCGTGGCCTGAGACCTTGGCGAAGACGTCGGTGTGTGAAGGCGTCGCGGGCAGGCGGCCCGACGGGCGATCGCCGGGCTGGGGGTCACCGGGCTGAGGGTCGCCGGGCGGAAGGTGGCCGGGCTGGGCGTTGCCGGAGAGGGGTGTGGCGGAGGCGTCGGTAGGAGTGGGCATACATATAGGGTATGGACGCGATGGCGGTGGAGATCAGGCCGGTGAGAAGCAGGCGCGAGCTGGGCACGTTCGTAAAGCTGCCGTGGCGACTGTATCGTGACGAGCCCAACTGGGTGGCCCCGCTGCTGATGGATCTGAAGAAGCGGCTGGACCAGGGCAAGAACCCGTTCTTCGAGCATGCCGAGGCGCAGTACTTCTTGGCCTATCGCGACGGACGGCCAGTCGGTCGTGTCAGCGCCCACGTGGATGAGAACTTCAACAAGTTCCAGGAAAACGAGTGGGGTCTATTTGGGTGGTTCGAGTGCGAGGACGACCCCGAGGCCACCCGTGCGCTGCTCGACGCCGCCGAGGCGTGGCTGCGCGAACGCGGCCGCGACCGCATGGTCGGTCCGATGGACTTCACGACCAACGACGAGATCGGAGTGCTGATCGCCGGTCACGAGCACCCCCCGATCATTCTCTGCCCGTGGCATCATCCGTACTACCAGCGCCTGTTCGAGCAGGACGTCGGCATGGAGAAGGCGATGGACCTGTACATGTGGAGCCTGCATGTCACCGGCCGCGACAAAGTGCACCCCGCGATCTGGGAGATGGCCAACAGGCTCGAGTCAGAGCACGGGATCGTGTGCAGGAACTTCCGCAAGAAGGATCTGCACCAGGAGATCACGAGGTTCCTGGAGGTCTACAACTCCGCCTGGGAGCGCAACTGGGGGTTCGTGCCGCTGAACGAGGAGGAGGTGCGCCACTACGCCAAGGACCTGAAGCCCGTACTCGACGAGAACTGGGCGATGGTGGCCGAAAAGCCGGACACCGGCGAGGTTGTGGGCGCCGCCCTGACGCTGCCCGACTTCAACCAGGTGCTGGCCAAGCTCAACGGCAGGCTGCTGCCGTTCGGCTGGATCACGGCGCTGCGCGAGAAACGCAAGATCGATGCGGTGCGCGTGTTCGCGCTCGGCGTCAAGCCCGAGTATCAGCACACGGGCGTGGCGGCGCGCTTCTATGAGATGCACTTCGACGCCGCCGAACGCACGCCCCAGACGGGCGGCGAGATGGGCTGGATCCTCGAGGTCAACAAGCCGATGAACCGCGCGATGGAAGGGATGGGCGGGGAGATCAAGCGGCGCTACAGGGTCTACGAGCGGGCTTTATAGGAGGCCCGCCCACCCGGCCGAGCCCACGCGGGCTGCAAGCAAGGGTCGCAGTGACCGCGGCCCGGCGCGTGGGCGAGACACAGCGTTTTCAACACCGATCCTGCTGAGCTGAGCGAGCCGTGGCGACCACGTAGCGAAAGAGGGGTCGGGACCGGGGTTTACACTCAGCCGCGTGAGCTGCGCGGGCGAGATCGAGGTCGTAGAGACGGTGCAGGAGGTGGACGCGGTTGCGGTGCTCGCCGATGAGCCCCGCGGGCGTGCCATGGTCCGGGCGCTCGCGCCGGCCGGCCAGGCGGCGGCCCTCGCCGCGGGCGGATTCCTCGCCGGTGCCGCGGTGGTCGGGCTGGCGGCGCGCCGGCGCGACAGGCCGGCCAGGCCAGCCAGGGGCGGCAGGGGCGGGCGCAGGCGGGGAGCGACACGCGGGCGGGGCGGCGCGGGCGAGCTGGTGAAGATCGTGGGGACGAGGTCGCTGCTGGTGGACGTGCATCTGCTGGACAGCGCCGGCCGCTGAGTTGGGCGCGCGGGAGTGGCGGGCACAGCGCAGCGCACACGGCCGGCGCTGAGCGCAAGCGCCGACCCCGGGGGCAGGGGCGCTGCTCGCGGATCGCGTGCGTCATGCGTGGAGCTGCGCGTGGAGGTTAGGCCGGCGAGCCCGTTCAGGCTGCCGCGGATGCTGGGCAGGGACGGCGTGACGCGCCGCAGGGGCGGCGTGATCGAACGGCTGCTGCACGACGCCGAGGGCGAGCCGGTGGTTGTGCGCGTGGCGCAGACCGCGCCTGAGGTGGTGCTGTTCGGCGCGCGCGCGAACAGGCAAGACAGCGCCGAGCACGGCATCGCGCGGATGCGGTTCGCGCTGGGCGTGGACGACGATCTGCGCGAGTTCGCAAGGCGATACGCCAGCGACCCGCTGATCGGGGGCTCGCTGCGCGCGCGGCCGTGGCTGCGGGTCAGACGCCGCCCGCAGCCGTTCGAGGCGCTGGTGTGGGCGGTGTGCGAGCAGCTGATCGAGTACGAGCGCGCAGCGGCGATCCAGAGCCGGCTGGTCACGCGCCTGGGGCGGCGCTGGGCGGGCGGCGAGGAGGAGGAGGAGGCGTGGGCGAGCGGGCTGCGCGACCTGCCGACGGCGGCGACGCTGGGTGGGGTGGCGCCGGCGACGCTCGAGTCATGCGATCTGGCGGGGGCGCGTGCGATCGCTCTGCGACGAGCCGCGCGCGAGGTGGCCAGCGGACGCGTGCAGCTGCACGGCGCCGACGAGCTCATCGAGCGGGGCTGGCGCAGGTTGCGCGCGATCTCCGGGATCGGGGCGTGGACGGTGGAGGTGCTGGCGCTGTGTGGCCAGGGCCGCTACGACCAGCTGCCGGCGGGAGACCTCGGACTGCTGAAGCTGGCCGGGCGCGTTCTCAGTGGCGGCGACCTCAGGGCGCGGGCGAGCGAGGCGCAGGTGAGAGAGCTGTTCGCGCCCTACGGCGAGTGGGCGGGCTTGGCCGCGGTGCACGCCGCGGGGCTGTAGAGGCCGGGGGACCGACGCGCGCTCCGCGACATGTCCATGTCGGGCGCTGCAGGCCAGCCCCCGACGCAGCGTCAGCGCTACGCTTGCGCTATGCCCACGCTGGTGCTCGATCCTCCTCCGCGCGAGCTGGAATTGCTGCTGGAGCATCGTCAGCGGTCGGGTCTGCACCGCCTCGACGAGGTGTGGGAGGGTGTGCTGCACATGGTTCCCGCTCCCACCGGCGAACACGCAGACATCAAACAGCAGCTGGCCGAGCTGCTCGGCCCGCCGGCGAGGGCAGCGGGGTTGACTGCCGCTATGGGGGAGTTCAACCTCGGCGACTCTCAGGAGGACTTTCGTGTGCCGGACGGGGGTCTTCATCGAGCGCGCCCGCGCGGCATCTGGCACACGACCGCCGCGCTCGTCGTGGAGATCGTCTCTCCGGGCGATGAGAGCTGGAAGAAGCTCCCGTTCTGTGCCGCCCATGGGGTGGACGAGGTCTTGATGGTGGGCCAAGCCGACCATGCCGTTCACTGGCTCGCCCTGGTTGACGGTGAGTACCGAGAGGTCCGGCGCAGCGCCCTGATCGACCTCGGGCCGAGCGAGCTTGCCGAGCGGATCGACTGGCCGTGACCATGCTCGCTTGAGGGAGTCGCCTTCCAGGGGCGGGCCTGGCGGCGGTGCACGCGGCGGGGCTGTAGCCGGCGGACCTCGGACCTAGGAGACGCGATCGCGCTCGCGCGTGAGCAGCAGCGCGAACGTGGGGCAGGCCTGGGCGGCGCGGCGGGCGTGGTCGAGGAGCTCGGGCGGCAGTGGCTGAGCGTCGACGATCGGATAGCCCCAGTCGTCGAGTGAGATGCGCTCGGGCAGCAGCTCGGCGCACATGCCGTGGGCCTCGCAGGCGATCGGGTTCACGCGCAGGCGGTGGCTCATCGCGACGACACCGGTTCGCGGGGTTCGCGGGGCGGTCGATCCGTACGCGGCGGGGCGGGCAGCGGCAGCTGTGGCGGATGAGCGCAGTCCTCGCACGGGCCGTGCCGGGCGTGGTCGGCCAGCTCGGGGGCGAACGCGTCGAGCGCGCTCGTGACGAACCGCGCGACCCCGTCGGGGTGGCCGCAGGCGCCGCGCCGGTGCACCAGCGCGGCCAGCCGGGCGATGCGCTGGGCGGCGTTGGCCGGGGCGAGGCCGCCGGCGATCTCCTCTACCGAGGAGGCGATCGAGTCCAGGCCGTGCACGCAGGGCCCGCACTGCCCGGCGCTCTGGCCCGCGAGCCAGCGCGTCACGCGCGCGGTTTCGGCGACAGGGCAGGCGTCCTGTGAGAGCAGCAGCACGACCCCGGCGCCGAGGCAGGCGCCGTGGGGCGCGAGGTGTTCGTCTGAGAGCGCGACGCCGCGCAGGAACCGGCCGCCGATCCAGCTGCCGCCATATCCGCCGAGAAGCAGCGCGCGCGGGTCACCGAGCGTGCCGCCGGCAGCGTCGGTCAGCGAGTCGAGCGACGCGCCGTGCTCGATCTCGTAAACGCCCGGATGGGCGACCGCGCCGGACAGCGTGACGAGCGCCGATCCCGGCTGGGACGGGGTGCCGAGCTCACGAAACCACTCAGGCCCGTGACGGGCGATCAGCGCGACGTGGGCCAGCGTCTCGGCGTTGGCGACGAGCGTGGGACGCCGCCGGACGCCCCGCTGGAAGACCATCGGCGGGGCGAAGGTCGGGATCGCGGGGCCGCCGTTGAGATGGTTGACCAGCGCCGACTCCTGGCCGGCGACGTAATGGCCGGGCACGGCCGCGACGCGCATGCGCGCGGTGTCCGAGGACAGGCGCTCACGTTCGGAGACAGCCAGGGCGGCGCTGTCGATGCTGGCATCGGCTGACTCGCACACGCACACGATCAGCTCCTCAGCGCCCACGGCCTCGGCGGCAAGCTGGGCTCCGTCGAGCACCAGGTGTGCCAGCGCGTGCATCAACGTGCGGTCCTTCAGGCTCGCCGGCTCGCCCTCGGCGGCGTTGACGACCACGATCGCGCGGCCGCGGGAGTCGGCGACGGCGCGCAGCTTGGTGGCGGTCGGGAAGCCGGCGCCGCCGTGCCCGCGCAGGCCCGCCCGGGCGATCTGCTCGATCAGCGGCGACTCGCCGCGGCGCCCGCGCCGGCGGGGGTGGGCAGGCGCGGGGCCGTGGACGGCGAGGTGCTTGTCAAGGCTCATCGGCCCGTGCGCGGGAATGCCGGCCAGCAGTCGTGGCAGCGTTGCCCGGTCCAGCGGATCGCCGGGCTCGGCGGTCCAGTCGAGCGGGGCGTCGACCATCAGGGTCGTCTCCTCGTTCATCGCCGGCTCCCGTGCGCGCCGGCCGTGCTCGAATGCCCGAGCAGCGAGGACGGGGTGCCCGAGCGCCGCGCCCATTCCGATCCGAGCGGTCCGCTGGGCAGCCACAGGAGCAGGAACAGCGAGAACGCGCCGGCCCCCCCGAGCGCGGCGCCCCTGCGGCCGAGGTGCTCCGGCCAGCCGTCGGCCACGCGCACGATCACCGCGGCGAGCACCGCCAAAAGGCAGGCGACGCTCAGGGCCAGCAGCCAGGTGCTGCGCACGTCGCTGCCGGTGCCAAAGCCGTGCAGCAGCGCGATCGGCCAGCTCGCGTATGTCAGCCAGTGGACCGCGCGCCAGCTGGCATAGCCCATGCGCTGGCGCAGCAGGCTGGTGATCGTGACGGCGATCAGTAGGTCGAACGCGATCGCGCCGAGACCCAGCCAGAACGGGCGGTAGGAGCCGGCGAACGGGACGACCGCGTCGATCAGCGAGATCGGGGCGAAGGAGTCGAGCACGGAGGTGAGGATGTGCAGGGCGAGGAAGATCATCGCCAGCAGCGAGACGTTGCGATGCAGCGCGTCCAGGACGAACCGCGGCCAGCGGGGGGTGCTCCAGCGCCGCACGTCCACGACACCGAGCACGACGGCGGCGCTCAGCAGCAGCATCGCGACGGCGCCTGTCGAGCGCGTCAGATACCAGTACAGGCTTGGGCCGGCGGCCATGATCGGGGTCATCGCAAGGTCTTCGCCGGCTGTGCGGCGGCCGGTCGCGGCCTGGCGGGTTGCGCGGCTGTGCGGGAGCTCCGGCGCGGGGTTGGCGCGGAGCCGGCCGGCCAGTCGCCGATCGTGTAGACCCTGCCGGCGCGGCTGACCAGCCGCGCCGGCACGCCCAGCGAAGCCAGCCAGGCGGGCGCGGCGCCTGCCCGGACGAGCGCGGCCGTGGTGGCGATGTTCGCCTCGGCACAGCTCGCGGCCGCGACGCTGACCGTGCGCCATGTTCCCCGCACGGGCGCGCCGGTGATGGGGTCGATGATGTGGTGCATCGTGCGGCCCTGATGGCGCCAGCGCCGCACGGCGATGCTGGAGGTGGCCAGGCCGCCGGAGCGAATCGTGACAGTCTGGCCCGGAGCGTGGTGGTCGCTGCGGTGATCGTCGGTCACGTGCACGGCCCAGCCGCGTGCGGGAGCGGGGCCGCTGAGGGCGATGTCCCCGCCGACGCTAACCAGGGCGCCGCAGTCCCCGGCCTGCGCGGCCGCGTGCGCGGCACGGTCGGCGGCCCACGCTTTGGCGGTCGCGCCGAGGTCGATGGCGAAGCCCGCGGGCACGCGGACGGTGAGGGCGGCGTGGTCGAACATGACATTGCGCCAGCCGCACATCGGACGCGCCGCGAGCCTCGGCGCGGGGCTGAGCCCTGGCAGGGATGGCCCCGCAGCAGAGGGCTGGAGCTCAGATCGGGGCGCCTTAGCTCGCGGGCGTTCGTCCGGGCGCTCGAGCTGACGCCAGTCGCGGTCATAGCCCGCGAGCACGAGCGCCGAGCCGACGGTCGGATCGACGTCGCCGTCGGTCAGCGCGGCGGCCCGCAACGCCAGCGCCAGCGCATCGGCGAGCAGTGGACCGATACGCACGGCACGTCCCGCGCTGGCGTTCACGCGAGCTATGTCCGAGTCCGGGCGAAAGCGGCTGCACGCGCGATCGATCGCGTCCAGCTCTCGCTGCACCGCCAGGCGCGCGGGGCCAAATGAGCGCAGATCGGTGAGACGCAGGACGACGCGTGTGCCCAACGCCTCCCAGCTCGCGCCGACGAGGCCCTCGGCTGCGGGCGGGGGCCCGATCGGCGGCGAGGCGTCGAGGGCCGCGGCTGACTGGGGGGAGCGCATCTCAGGAGCCTCCCGAAACGACCGGCGCGGATTCTTGAGCGGGCGCTGCTTCCTGCGTGGGTGCCGACGGCGCGGGTTCCTGTTCGGGAGAGGCCGTTTCCTGGGCCGGCGCCGATTCTTGCGACGGCGTGGATTCCTGGGCCGGCGCCGATTCCTGTGTGGGCGCCGATTCCTGCGTGGGCGTGGACTCCTCTGTGGGCGCCGATTCCTGTGTGGCCTGAGGGGCCTGGGCGGGAGGTTGGACCGATCCGGAGGAGGCAGAGGATGCGCTGGAGGAGGAGTGATGACCGGAGCCGCCGGATCGCCTGGCGGCCGTGGTCTTTGCGGCACTGCGGCCCGGGAACGCGCTGGCGGCGACCTCCGCGAGCATTGCGGTCAGCGCGACGCTGCCGGCGATCAACCAGCGGTTGACGCGGTGTAGCCGGTGTAGCGCGGCGTCGCGGGTATGTGCGTGAAGGCGCATGGCAGAGCTCAGTGGTGGTGGAAGAGCCTCGACGCGTGCAGCCACGGGCCGAATCGGGGAATGACAGCGATCGCAAGCACCGTGCCGCCCGCCAGGGCGCCTGCGAGCGAGAGTCCGCGTCCGGCGCGTCCAGCGTGCCCCGCGCGGGCGGCGAGCGCGGCGCCCGGCGCCTCCCAGGCAGAGAGATCTCCGCGGTCGGTCGAGCCCAGGGCAGCCAGCACGTCGACCCTGGATGCCGTCTCTCCGCCGAGGCCGACCGCGGCCGCCACCTTGGGCAGATGGCCGAGCACGTGCAGCGAGGTGAAGATCACCCAGACGATGAAGCTGACCTTGTGGATCGGCAGCAGCGTGTCGCGCGAGGATGGCCCGACCAGCAGGAGCGCGACACCGCTTGCGAATACCGTGACCGTCGAGATGACGACGAGCGGGGCGAGCATCCGCAGCGGTGCCGGGGGTGGGCCCTTGCGGCGATAGCTCGGGCTGCCGGTGTAGTAGCACGCGAACCGGTAGCCCGTGCTGGCCAGCTTCAGCGCGACCGGTCCGATCAGCAGCATGCCCACGAACAGATGCACCCAGAGCAGCGATCGTAACCGCAGGATGGTGACGCCGATCACGGCGAGCAGGACCAGCAGGACGATCCCTGTGGTGGTCGTGAGGCGTTCGTTGCCGGTGGTTGCACCGGCGGTCAGGCGTGCGGTCAAGGACCGCTGGGTGCCGGCGCGATGCTCGGAGTGTCGATCGGAGTCGCCACACTCCTCTCGCGCGAGGATACCGTCGCGGCACTCGCGGGTAATCGCCAGTGGGTCGAGTGACATTGCAGCGAGTGTGTGACGACGAGCTAAGGAACTGATAACCGGTTGATGAGAAAGCTCATCGAATCGCGCGCCGTGGGAAAATGCCTGCACGGCGGGGCCTATCCTGGTGGTATGTCCAGCGCGAGGGTGTTGCTGATAGAGGACGAGCCGGGGATCGTCGACTTCGTGCGCCGCGGATTCGAGGCGGATGGCTTTGAGGTGCAGGCGGCGCAGGACGGCGTCGAGGGCGAGCGGCTGGCGCTTGAAGATGGCTTCGACGCGATCGTGCTCGATCTGATGCTGCCCGGTCGCGATGGCCTGGAGGTGCTCGCCTCGGTGCGCCGAGCCAAGCCGGAGGTGCCGGTGATCGTGCTGACCGCGCGTGGCGAGATCGAGGATCGCGTCGCCGGATTGGACGCCGGCGCGGTCGACTACCTGGTCAAGCCGTTCTCGCTGGCGGAGCTGCTTGCGCGCGTGCGCGCGCAGCTGCGGGTCGTCGCGCAGACCTCCGCCACGACGCTGCGGGGTGGGGGCATCGAAGCGAATCTGCTCACCCGCAAGGTGCGCCGCGGCGGCGCGGCAGTGCAACTGTCGAGCACGGAGTTCGAGCTGCTTGTCTACCTGCTGCGCCACTGCGGCCAGGTGCTCTCGCGCGAGCAGATCCTGGGCGCCGTCTGGGGCTACGAGCACGATCCGGCGACGAACATCGTCGATGTGTATGTCGGATACCTGCGCCGCAAGCTCGGCGCCCGCGATGATCCGGCGCCGATATTCACCGTGCGCGCGGTCGGCTATCGTCTGGGCGGCGCCGTCTGATGCGCTCGCGCCGGGACAGGGACAGGGACAGGGACAAGGACACGGGCAGGGAGCGGCGGGCGGCTGTCGGCCTGCTGTCCGTCCCGGCGAGCGCTCTGAGCGACTGACGATGGCTCCGGCGCTTGCGCGAATCGTTCCCGGTGGGCTGCGCTGGCGACTGGCGGGGTGGATCGCGGTGGTCATGCTGGTGTGCACGGGGATCACGTTTGTGGCCGTATACCGCGGCACCGGCACGCAGCTGCGGGGTCAGACCGACCAGGAGATCGCGGGCGACGCGGCCGAGCTCGCGCATAACCTCGCGAGCTCTCGTGCCCGCACCCCAGCCCAGGTGGCGCATGCCGCGAGCGTCTACGTCCACGATCAGCCGTTCAGCGCGAGCTCCACGTTCCTGTTCGCGATCGTGCCTGGAGCCGGCACCAGCACCAACCGTCCCGAGCTGTTTGCGCACGCAAAGCCAGACAACGGCGAGACCGCGGCGGAGCAGGCCCAGGAGAACCTCCTGTCTCGGCAGCTGCTGACCGTGTCCCCGGGATACGCCACGCTGGCGCTGCCCGACGTCGGCAATCTGCGTCTGCTCAAGCGCGTCGTGCATGTGCCCGGGGGGTTGCGTGTGACGATCGGGGTGGGCGAGCCGCTGGGAAGCGTGGCGCACGCCCAGAACGGCGTCGCGCGCGCGTTCATCCTCGCCGGGATACTCGCGCTCGCCGGAGCGCTGCTGGGCGGCTATTTGATTGGCACGCGCGTGACGCGCCCGCTGCGCGGGATGGCGGCGGTGGCGGCGCGGGTGGACGCCGGCGATCTGCATCCGCGCATCCACGACCCGGGCGGTCAGGGCGAGGAGGTGAGGGTGCTGGCCGAAGCGTTCAACCACATGCTCGACCGGCTCACCGAGGCGTTCGCCGGCCAGCGCGCGTTCGTGGCCGATGCCTCGCACGAGCTGCGCACGCCGCTGACGGTGATCCGCGGCCAGCTGGAAGTGCTCGCTGCGCAGGCGAGTCCCTCGGGCGCGGAGGTGCGCCGCGTGGAGCGGCTGCTGCAGTCGGAGATAGCGCGCGTCAGCCGGCTCGTCGATGACCTGCTGCTGTTGACCAAGGCGGAGCAGACGCAATTCCTGCGCATCGAGCCGATCGAGCTGGAGGGATACGTGCAGGAGCTGTGGGACGGGATGAGCCTGCTGGCCGAGCGCCGCTTCGAGCTCGGCCCGGTCCCGCGGGGGACGCTGCAGGCAGACTCCGACCGCCTGGCGCAGGCGCTGCGCAACCTGATCGGCAACGCGATCGACCACACTGTCCCCGAGCTGGGTCTCGTGCGCATGCTGGTGCAAGACGTCCCGGACGGGCGCGTGCGGTTCGTGGTCGAGGACGACGGGCCGGGCATCCCGGCCGCCCAGCGCGAGCGCGTCTTCGATCGCTTCTACCGCACCGACGCGGCCCGCGATCGCGCTTCCGGGGGAACCGGGCTCGGCCTGGCGATCGTGCGCGCGATCGCCGAGGCTCACGGCGGCCGGGTGGCCGCGGGCCGCTCGCCCGAGGGGGGCACGCGCATCGAGATCGAGCTGCCCCGGTTCACTGCCGGCCCGCGCCCGGCCCGCGCGCCGGAGCCTCACCTCGGTGAAGGCTCTGATCTGCAGCTAGCGTGAGTAGACCGAGAAGAAGTCCCGATCGTCGGGTTCGAGGTAGCGCGTGTCCGGTCGTTCCATGGCGGGCAGCAGATTCTTCGGGTCTTCGGCGCCGGGAGCGCCGTAGGTGATGAAGCTGACCCAGTAGGAGTTGATGTCCAGCTCCATCCCGCGGACGGCGCCCGCCTGGATCAGGGCGTTGGCGATGCTGCTGACGGTCTGGTCTTCGCCGGCGGCGTAAATCAAGTTGCCATGGCGGTCGACGCCGATGGCCGAGCGCCACACGAGGATCGCATTGCCGACCGTCGCGCCCCATTCGGCGTCGTTGGCAAGGTTGGGGTTCGGTTTTCCTGCATCGACGATCAGGGGCAGGTTCTGGCGGGCGAAGGACACCGATGGTGGGGCTGTGGATCCGTAATTCCAGTCGATCACGTTCACGCTGCCGTCGGTGTATCCGACGAGCGTGCCCTGTCCGTTGTGCATGCTCGCGTAGGTGTGCCCGTGCAGGACGAATCCACCGTTGTCGTCGGCCAGCTTGAAGCCGCTGTTGAAAGTCGCGAGCAGCTTCGGCCGGTTCGGGATGGGCACGTCCATCGAGCCTCGCGGTATCGGCACGGACGGCTCCAGACGGCCGGGGTTCAGGGCGAGCTGCGTGCGTCTGGTGTCGATCCAGGCCAGCCCGGCGACCACGCGCGGATATTCCGGCTGATCGCGCAACGTGGTCAGCAGCACCGGTGGGTCAGCTTTCAGGCTCGGGCGGGTGGCGTGCCAGACGCCCTCGCCGGGCAACGCGGGATGCAGCAGCGCCGGAACACGCGGGGGCCGGTATTCGGTGGGGGCCGAGGCCGGCGATCCTGCCCGCCGCCGGCCGCGAGCCCCCTGTGGGGGCCTGTGCCGTAACCGATCGCCGGAAGCGCGCGCAGCGCCGGCCCGCCCTTGGCGGGTGCGGTCAGGGAGTAATAGATGGACTCAACCCGCGCCACCATCCCGGCGGCGCCGTGTTCGCGCAGCCACTCCACCGAGCGGATTCCGAGGCTCGAATTGGACGGTCCGGCCATCGTGTCCACGTAGGAGAACCCGGCGGGTACGAGCGCGATGAGCGCTGCCACGAGCGCGATTCGGCGGACCCGGCGCAGACCTTCTCCTGCGGAATACGCCGGCGGAGGGGTTTTCACACGGGCAGGCGTGCGGCGTGTGGCGGTACCGAGCTCCATTCCCAGACTGTAAGCGTCCCGGCGTTATGCGACAGGTCGTTCGACCATCAAATGAGAGCACTCTCACATATGAGAAGTCTCACCTTGCGGAGGTGAAATCGAGTCGGAGATGCAGTAGTCATATGGAACCGCATGGCTGGCCGCGCAGCCACGGTTATGCCGACCGCTCCTTGCTCAGGGACTTCACATTAATTCACTTCAAGCGACAGCCAGCGTCGAGGAGACTCAAGCTCTGTTCAGTGCAAGCGAGCTGAACATCCACGAGCAGCCGCCGATCGAGTTGCGGCCGGCGGTTGCACCCTCGGCGCGGGTGCTGCTGCGCGCGTGCCGTCCGCGCCAGTGGAGCAAGAACCTGCTCGTGTTCGCCGCGCCGTGTGCCGCGGGCCTGATCGATGAGCCGCAGGTGGCGGCGCAGGCGGCGGGGGCGTTCCTCGTGCTGTGCCTGCTGGCGAGCGCGACGTACCTGGTCAACGACGTGCGCGATCGCGAACAGGATCGCCTGCATCCACGCAAGCGCTCCCGGCCGGTGGCCGCCGGTGAGATCTCACCCCGCGCGGCGCTGCTCCTCGCGGCTGTGCTGGCGCTGGTGGGCATCGTGTCCGCCACGGCGATCGCACCCGGACTGGGCGCCGTCGCCTGTGGCTATCTCGCGTTGACAGCCAGCTATTCGCTGTGGTTGCGGCGCGTTGTCGTACTCGACATCCTGGCGATCGCAGCCGGCTTTGTGCTGCGCGCGCTCGCCGGTGGAGTCGCGACCGACATCTACCTGTCGCGCTGGTTTGTCATCGTGACGGGATCGTGCGCCATATTCCTGGTCGCCGCCAAGCGGTATGCCGAGCTTCGCGAGCATGCCGGGTCGGGCCCGGTGCGTGCGACCCTGCATCGATACTCGCTCGGTCATCTGCGACTGACGCTCCTGGCGGCGGCCACGGTCGGCGGCGCCGCATACACCGGATGGGCATTCACACGCCCATCGCACCTTGTCTGGTACGGCCTGTCGATCGCCCCGTTCCTGCTGTGGCTGGCTCACTACGCGAGCCTGATCGGCGCCGGCGCCGGCCAGGCACCGGAGGAGCTGATCCTGCGCGATCGAGCGCTGCTGGCGCTCAGTTTCGCGTGGAGCTTCCTCTTCCTCGGCGGCGTCTATGTCGGTGGCTGAGCCGCCGACGCGCACGCCGCTCTCGAGCGTAGAGCGCTCGCTGTGCGGGTGGGGACGGACGACCCGCAGCCGCTGCCGGGTCATCCGGCCGGGTGCGGTGGAGGATGTCCTGCAAGCGCTCGCGTCGCGCACGCAACCGGGGACTGGCGTGATCGCCCGGGGCGCCGGGCGCAGCTACGGAGACGCGGCCCAGAACGGCGGTGGCGAGGTGCTGGACATGACGGGCCTTGACCGCATCGTCGCGATCGACGGCGACCGCGAGCTCATAACCGCGCAGGCCGGTGCGACCATCGCCCAGCTCATGGCTCGCCTTGCCGCCCACGGGCTCACCCTGCCGGTCGTGCCCGGGACCCGGCACGTCACACTCGCGGGCGCGATCGCGAGCGACATCCACGGCAAGAACCACCACCGCGACGGCGGCCTGGCCAGACATGTGATGGCGCTCTCGCTCTGCACTCCCGGCGGCGGCCTAGTCGAGGTCTCGCCCGAGACCGACCCCGAGCTGTTCTACGCGACGCTCGGAGGGATGGGCCTCACCGGCGTGATCGTGCAGGCGACGCTCCGAGCAGAGCCGCTGCCGTCCCCGTGGGTCGCCGCCGACATCGACCGCACCGACGGTCTGGAGCACACGCTTGCGCTGATGAGCGACCCCGAGCGCCACCGCTACTCGGTGGCGTGGCTGGACCTGCTCGCCGAAGGGCCGAAGCTGGGCCGCGCGATCGTCAGCCGCGCCGACCCGCTCGCGGCTGACGGGGCCACGCCGCCTGCCCGTGGCAGGCGAGCGGGCGCCCGCGCACATCCCGATGCCCTCTCGCGGCGACCGGCGTTCGAGGTTCCGCGCGGCTTTCCCGCCGCCCTGCTGCGTCCGGCCAGCATACGTACGTTCAACGCGCTGCGCTGGCGTGCCGCGCCGCGTCGCGAGCGCGAACGTCCGCTGGCACTGGCGCCGTATTTCTTTCCGCTGGACGCCCTGGGCGAGTGGAACCGGCTCTACGGTCCGGCCGGCCTGATCCAGTACCAGTTCGTGATCCCCTGCGGGCAGGAGCGCACGCTCGAGCGCTGCTTCGAGCTCATGCGCGTGCGCCGGCTGCCCGTGTATCTCGCCGTGTTCAAGCGCTTCGGCCCCGCGTTCGGGGGTCCGCTCTCGTTTCCGCTGGAGGGCTGGACGCTCGCGGCCGATCTGCCGGCGGGCGCACCCGGGCTGCGGGCGGCACTGGACGAGCTCGACGAGGCGGTCGCTTGCTGCGGCGGTCGCGTGTACCTGACCAAGGACGCCCGGCTGCGACGCGAGACCGTGGCTGGCATGTATCCCGAGCTGGACCGATTCGAAGCCCAGCGCGCCCGCGTGGACCCAGGAGGTGTGCTGCGCTCGGATCTCGCACGGCGCCTGGGCCTGTGCGAGGCATCAAGGTGAGCGGCGCTGAGCGCCGCTCGGCCGGCAGACGTGTCCTGGTGTTGGGAGGCACCTCGGAGATCGCCCGGGCGATCGTGCGCGAACTGCAGAGCCGTGCTCCGCGCGAGGTCGCACTGGTGGGCCGCGACCCCGATGCCCTGACCCGGGCGGCCGCGGATCTCACCGGCGCCGGCTGCCCGCGGACTTTGACCTTCGAGCTCGACGCCCGAGATCTCGACCGTCACGCGCACGTCATCGGTGAGGCGGTCGACGAGCTCGGTGGCGCCGACATCGTCATCCTCGCCGTCGGCGTCCTCGGCGAGCGCGGCGGCCTGCCCGACGACATCTCCGCTGCTCTGGAGGTGCTCCAGGTCAACCTCGTCGGAGCCGGTTCGTTGCTGCTTGCGAGCGCACAGCGCTTGCGCGCGCAGGGCACGGGGACGATCGTAGTGCTCTCCTCGGTGGCGGCCGAGCGCCCGCGACGCGCGAACGCCGTCTACGGAGCGTCCAAGGCCGGCCTCGACGCCCTCGCGCAGGGTCTCGGCGACGCGCTGCACGACGACGGCGTGCGGGTCCTGGTGGTGCGCCCCGGCTTCGTTCACACCCGCATGACACAGGGCCTTGCGCCCGCGCCGCTGTCCACCACCCCGCAGGCGCTTACCCGCATCGTCGTCGACGGACTGGACCGCGGTGCTCACACTGTGTGGGCGCCGTCCGCTCTACGCTGGCTGATGATCGCCATGCGCATGCTCCCCCGTCCCATCTTCCGCCGCCTGAGACAGTGAGCGCGACCAAGCCACTGAAGGACATGTCCCACCTGCACGCCCGCCGCCGCCAGGCGCGCAGACGCCGTTACCTCATTCGGCTGGACATCGGTCTCGGGCTGCTGGTCGCGGTGCTGGCGCTGCTGCTCGCGCCCGGCGTGGCCATCGTCGCCGTCGCCGCCCTGCTGGTGCTCGCCATGTGCATCGTCTCGATCCCGATCGAGCGCTGGCGATCGAGGCGGCGGTAGCTGAATGAGGCCCCTCGCGTTGACCGCGCTCGTCGCTGGCGCAGGTGTCTTGGCCTGGTGGGTCATGCGGCTTGCGGTGCTCGGGTTGCTGGTGCTCTCGATCCGCCGCGGCGCGCGCTGAGCGGCCGCCGCGCTACCAGATCGTTGCCACTCCGTATGCCGCGAACGCCGGGTCGCGGGTGATGATCGGCGCTCGCTCGCTGAGCGCCTGCGCCGCGAGCAGCCGGTCGAAGGGGTCCCGGTGGGGCTTACCGGCCAGCTGGGGGAATGGGAGTCCCTGGAGTCGTGTCGCATGTACCCAGTCGATTGCGAGCAGGCCGAAGCCGTCCGCCCGCGCTTGCTCGGGCCAGTCCTCGTCGAGGACCAGCTTGCCCAACGAGCGCTTGACGGCGATCTCGACGAGCGTGCCGGCGCCGAGCAGGGGGTCCTCGGCCGCCTCGATGGCCTTGCGCGCGGTCGTGGACAGGCGCTCGTCCTCGCCCAGCCACCACAGCAGCGTGTGCGCGTCCACGAGCAGGCGCATCAGTCGACAATGCCTAGCGCGCGCGCCACGTCCTCGGGCCACTCGTCGAAGTTCTCGGGCACGCTCACACGACCGCGCATCCGTCCGGGCTTACGTTTCGCCCCGGCCTCCCCAACCACGATCGGCACCAGGCGAACGACCGGCTGGCGTCCACGGCGCAGCACGACCTCCTGGCCCTCCTCGGCCATGTGCACGAGCTTGGACAGCTGGGTCTTGGCTTCGCCGATGCCGTAGGTGGTGGACACGCGACCAACGGTAGCAAACTTGGCCAAGTTGACCAAGTTATTTCCTTTACTTTCCTTGGTGCTAAAGTAAAGGCATGCCGCGCGTGTCCGCCAAGAACCAGATCACCCTTCCTGTCGAGACGATGCGCGCTGCCGGCCTGCACGCGGGTGACGAGGTGACGGTGCGTCCCGTCGGCGAGGGCGAGGTTGTGGTGGCGATCCGCGGTTCTCGGGTGCGACGCCGCGCCGGCATCGCGACAGGCATCTACCGCCCCGGCGAACTCGACCGCCTGCGCGACGAGTGGGACCGCTGATCCTCGACGCCAGCGTCATGATCGGGCTGCTGGACACCGCGGACGCACATCACAGCCAGGCCGTCGAGGACATCGAGGCCGCCGACGAGGCGAAACGGGAGTTGCTGCTCCCCGCCAGCGCATACAGCGAGGCGCTGGTCGCGTTCGCGCGAGCCAAACGGATCAAGGACGCCCGCGAAGCGGTGGCGGGTATGGGCATAAGCATCGCGCCGCTTACTGCACCTATGGCCGAGGAAGCCGCTGAGCTCCATGCCCGCTATGAGCGCCTACGCCTACCTGACGCGCTCGTTCTCGCCTGCGCACGCCAGCTGCGCGGCGAGCTCCTCAGCTACGACCAACACCTCGCACGCGCCTGGGCGCGACCCCCGGATTGAGGGCGTCACGACGGGTCGGCCCCTGTCTGGACCCGTCGTCGGGTCCCCGGATACTGCACGCCAGAGCGCTGACCCTCGTCGGCCGCGGGACACGTCTGACACGCCCGACGAGAACTGAAGTCAGCCAGGTGGGGCGCATCGGCGTAGGCCTTCGCCGTGAGACACTGTCGCCGTGAGCGACCGCGCTCTACTCACACGACTGACGCTCCGCGGCGCCCTCAGGGTTCCCGAGATCACGGTCTACTTCTGGGTGATCAAGGCGCTGTCCACGGCGATGGGTGAGGCGACGTCCGATTACAGTGTCCACGCGATCAACCCTGTGATTGCGGTCTGCCTGGGGTTCATCGGGTTCGTCGTGGCTCTGTCGTTGCAGTTCTGGGTGCGGCGTTATATAGCGTGGACATACTGGCTGGCGGTGGTCGGCGTCGGTGTGTTCGGCACGATGGCCGCCGACGTGCTGCACGTCCGCTTCGGCGTTCCCTACGCGGCCTCGACCGTGCTCTACGCCGTTGTGCTCGCGGCGGTGTTCGTCACCTGGCAGCGGACCGAGAGGACGCTTTCCTTCCACACGATCGACACGCCCCGCCGCGAGGCGTTCTACTGGGCCGCGGTGGTGGCGACGTTCGCGATGGGCACGGCGCTCGGGGACCTGACGGCAACAACCTTCGGCCTGGGGTACTTCGCCTCCGGATTGCTGTTCGCCGCGGTGATCGCGATCCCCGCCGTCGGCTACCGACGCTTTCACTGGAACGCGATCCTCTCCTTCTGGTTCGCCTACGTCGCCACCCGACCGCTTGGCGCCTCCTTCGCCGACTGGATGAGCAAGCCCAAGAGCGTTGGTGGACTCGGCTGGGGCGACGGACCCGTCGCCCTGGCCTTGACGATCGCCATATTCTGCTTGGTCGCCTTTCTGGCGATCACCCGCCGGGACGTGCAAAGCGGGGAGCGCGCGCAAAGTGACGAGCGGGCGCTGCGCGCCGCCGGGGAGGGGCGCCTGTGGGTCGAGCCGTCGGCCGAGAGCCGCGATTGACGCAGACCCGCAGCAGACCGTGAGCCTTCCACGAGGACAATCAGGATCAGGAGCATGAGCGGCGCGGATATAGGGCTCGCCGTCGCCGTGTTCTTAGCCTGTGCGGTCGAGGCGGTCGAGGCGCTGACGATCGTGCTCGCCGTGGGCAGCACGCGCGGCTGGTCCTCGGCGATGGGTGGCGTCGGCGCCGCGGCGCTCGCGCTCGCCGCGATCGTGGCGGCGCTCGGCCCGGCCCTCACCTCCCTGCCGATCGGCGTGCTGCGGGTGATCGTGGGAGGCCTGTTGTTGATCTTCGGCCTGCAGTGGCTGCGCAAGGCGATCCTGCGCTCCGCGGGCCTGAAGGCCAAGCACGACGAGCTGCAGACCTACCGGCAGGAGACCGACGCCGCGCGCGCGGCAGGCAGCCGGCATGCGGGCTTCGACTCATACGCATTCACGATCGCGTTCAAGGGGGTGCTGCTCGAGGGCCTGGAGGTCGCGTTCGTCGTGCTCACCTTCGGCTCAAACCAGCATCGCGTCGCCCTGGCCGCCGCGGCCGCCGGGCTCGCGGTGCTCACGGTCATCGCAGCGGGCGCCGCGGCGCGAGCCCCGCTCGCCAGAGTGCCGGAGAACACGATGAAGTTCGCCGTCGGCGTGATGCTCAGCTCGTTCGGGATGTTCTGGGGCGCCGAGGGTGCCGGCGCGAACTGGCCCGGCGGGGATGCCGCGCTGCTGGCGATCATTCCGGCGGTCCTCATCGTCGCGAGCGCGATGGCCGGGACCCTGCGCCACTCAGCCCACCCGGCCCTGGTCGAACAGCTCGGGACAGAGCTCGCCGAAACAACCGACCAGGCAACCGTGAAGGCATGACACGGGTGCGTCGGTCCCTGCTCGCCGTATGGGAGTTCGTGGTGGGCGACGACTGGCGCACCGCGATCGGTGTGGTGCTGGCACTCGCGTTGACCGCACTCGTCGCCGCAGCCGGCGTCTCGGCCTGGTGGGTCATGCCGCTCGCGGTGCTCGGACTGCTGGGGCTCTCGATCTGCCGAGTGCGCTAGCGCTACATCGAGCTGTTGCAGCGTCTGCGGACGCTCGGCGAGGTTGTCGATGTTGGGATCGAGGGACGGCAGCTACCGTACCGCGCTAGGGCTATGCGAGTTTCTCCCGGCTGAGGGAGCGCGCAAGCAAGTCGCCACCACGAATCCTTGGATGTCCTGCGGGCCCGCTCGACTCAGCCGGTGAGGCGGATCTCATCGCCGCACGCCGCCGCGCGGCACAGGGCGACACAGAATGTCGCCACGGCCAGCCACACGGTTGGTATCAGGATGAAGAGCATGTCGTCTCAGATAGGCGATTCGCGGTGAGCAGCCTCACTCTTTAGACTTTTCAAATAAACAAATGATTTCTGCTTGAACTCACCCGGAGACTCAATGCCCGCAGCAACCGCCGCTGGAATCCCGCACCGAGTGGCTGTACGCCGAGGTGGCCAATCGCTCTCTCCGGTTCGGCCGAGGAGGAGATCCCGTCCCTCGGGGGACCTCCTCCTCCTCGTCCTCCTCGTCCTCCTCCTCGTCAAGCCAGGGCCAAGTGGACCCTCCTCCTCTTGGACCACTCCTCCCTCTAGGAGATCGTCACCGCGGATCCGCTGAACGTCCCCGGGTTGACCTTCTTCGCCACTCCCTTGATTGATATTTATCTCGTTTGTTGCCCTATCAACGCCCAGAGGTCGCATAGGTTGGCCGGAGAGGAAAGATCATGGAATCCTCGGTCCTGCCAACCGGCCTCCGATCGAAGTGTTCTGACGCTCTCATTTTTTCCGCTGGGCTCGCTCGTTTTCACCGGTCGGTGGGAGCCGGGGCTCTTGAAACAGTGCGTAGAGATGAGTAGACTTTGTGAGGTACGGATAGGCGAGGTCGAGGTCGAGGGAGACGGGAGAAGATTGGTTGGCCGAGCGCAATCGACTCATCACGGCGGGCTCCCGCGTCAGGCTGCGGCTGGCTGCCGATGATCGGCTGGTGGCGTTCGTCCGTCGCGGCGATCGCACCGCGTTCGAAGTCCTCTACGAGCGCCATTCCGGTGAGCTGCTGTCCTTCTGCGTCTACATGCTCGGCTCCCGGCACGACGCGGAGGACGCGGTTCAGGCGACGCTCATGTCGGCCTATCGCGCACTGGGCGTGGACGAGCGACCGATCACCTTGCGACCGTGGCTGTTCACGATCGCCCGCAACGAATGCCTGAGCATTGTCCGCAAGCGCCGCCCGACGGTCGAGCTCAACGGCGAGCCCGCGCTCGGGGGCGACCCGCCGAGGGAGCTCGAGCTCCACGAGGAGGTCAGGCACATCCTCAAGGGTCTGCGCGAGCTGCCGGAGTGCCAGAGGGCCGCGCTGATCCTCGCCGAGCTGAACGGTCTCAGCCAGGTCGAAATCGGCGCCGTGCTGGGAGTCCAGGCCGAGCAGGTCAAGGCGTACGTCTATCAGGCGCGATCGAATCTCATCTCCGAGAGGCAGGCGCGCGAGACCGACTGCCGGGAGATCCGAGAAGAGCTCACGAGCGCTCGCGGAGCGGCGCTGCTGAGGGGGCGTCTGCGCCGGCACGTGCGCTCCTGTGCCGACTGCCGGATGTATGCGAATGGAGTCGCGCGCCAGCGCCGCCAGTTCGGGGCTCTGCTGCCCCTGGTGCCATCGCTCCTGCTCAGGTACCGTACGCTCGAAGACGCGCTCGGCGTCGGTGCTGCCGATCCGGCCACCTATGCCGGCGGAGCGGTCATAGGGGGGTCCGCGGCGGGCGCCGCCGTGGAGCTCGCCGGAGGTGGAGTCAAAGCGCTAGCGGTCAAGGTGGCGGCCGGCGCGGCCTTGCTGGGCGCCGGCGCCGGCGTGGGAGCTTCGGTGATCGGCGTCCCCATCACTCCGTCCGAACAGGCGCCACCCACCGCGACCGCGGCTCGATCCGCACATTCCTCGCTCCTGGCCTCCTCCGTCGGGCCGGCAAAGACAATCCATCTGGGTCGGTCCGGCTCAGCGCTTGCCGGACGCTCGCAGGTCAAGGGCGGACCCATGGAAGTCGGCGCACAGGGCAGCCAACCGCCCGCGTCTCCCACCCGGCAGGGCTCGCCGGCGACCGGTGACGGCGGAGGACTCGACCCGAGCGCTGGCAATGTCGGCGACACCGGCAAGGGACCCGGCGAGAAGAGTCAAGAACACCAGCGGGAGAGCGAAGAACGCCAGAAGCAGCGCGAAGAACGCGAAGAACACCAGCAGAAGAGCAAAGAACACAAACCGGGCGGCGGGTCCTCGGCTCCACCCAAGAGTGAAGAAGAACGCCAGAAGAAGCGCGAAGAACGCGAAGAACGCGAAGAACACCAGCAGAAGAGCAAAGAACACAAACCGGGCGGCGGGTCCTCGGCTCCACCCAAGAGCGAAGAAGAACGCCAGAAGAAGCGCGAAGAACGCAAAGAACGTCGCAGAGAACGCGAAGAACGAAAAACGGAATCCGGCGAAGAATCGGGAACCGAATCGGGATAAGCGAAGTCCCGTCGAAAAAAAGGGGCGACGGAGTCCCGTAGCAGCGGAGTCCCGTCGAAATGGGCGAAGACGCTGCTTATCGTTGGACTGGGCCCGATCCCGATCCTTGGCTATCGGGCCTTCTTCTTGGCGGCCTTGTACTTGAAGCGGTCCTTCTTGCCGATGGCGCTCGTGCTGACCGAGGTGGTGACGGTGACGTTAACGGTGCCGGCGCTCCCGGCGGGAGACACCGCGGTGATCGACGTGGCAGAATTGACGGTGACTTCCGTCGCAGGCGTTTCCCCGAACGTGACCGTCGCCGACGTCACGAAACCAGTTCCGGTAATCGTCACCGACGTTCCACCAGTCGCGGAGCCCTTCTTCGGCTCCAGCTTCGTCACCGTCGGCGACTGTGCCGACCGCTGCTCGCATGCGCCCGTTTCGTTGCTCCACATCTGCTGGTAGTAGTACAGATCGCCGTTGATCACCTGGTTGTAGTTCGAGCCGTCGGGTGCCGTGCCGAGCGGTACCCCGTATTCGGTCGCCGCGTTGAACGTGCGGCACTTGTCGGCGACCTCCTGCCCCTTGCTGTCGTACCAGGCGTTGAGCTCGGGGTCGGTGACCGACTCGCTGTGCTCGTGGGCGAGCCCGCCGCCGATCGTCGCATCCGAGGGGTTGTCGTTGGGGTGTTCTTCGCCGTAGTCGCAGTTCGTTCCGTTAACGTACGGATTGTTTGTGTAGACGATGACCGCTGTCGCAACCGGTATGTAGCTGTGATAGGAGCAGTAAGCGGCGTGCTCGGCCCCGGCGGAGCATTCGTGGCCCGCAGCTTCAAAGCAGCTTTCGATGCCGGGAGGCGTGAGCATAAAGTACTCATGCTGCAGGTCCATCGGGAGTTCGTGCGCTTCCACATACTTCGTGATCTCTGCCCTGATCTGTTCGTCGGTGAAGCAGACCGGCGCCGCCGAGCAGCCGTTCGCGGGATAGGGGTCGGTGTCGATCAGCGCTCCGCCGAAATGCGAGTCGTAGTTGGCGAATTCGCCGGCTTCGTCTTTGTACTGCGTCAGCACAGAGTCGGTGTTCTGAACGCCGCCGCTGTCGTGGGCGAGGTCTTCGAAGTACCTGTTGAGCCCAAATTCGTATCCGGCCGGGTATTCGGGCCCTCCCGCGGGGTCCCAGTAGAGCGGGTAGTTGGTGTTCGACGGCATCACCGGGCCACCGTGGTATGTGACGGGTATGTGGGCAGACTTACCCTGTGCCTGTATCTGCGCCTGCGCCCGCGCAGATGCTCCCGAGGCCGGAATCGGTTCGTAGCTGAGCGTCTTGCCGGGCAGATGCGCGATCAGCGCCGAGGCGCTTGCGGCTCCGACGGCGAGCATCGTCACTGCCAGGAGCCCTGCCAGCCCGATGTGGCGCCCGCGAAGGCGTGCGCCACACAAACGGCCTGGGTGCGCGTCCTTTGGGCGGTTACACGACGATCTGCCAAGAGCGTCCACGGTTGCTCCCCTTCATGATTCTCCTGACAGGGAACATTAGCTCAGATCCCCATCCCCCACGGGACTCCCACATCCAGACTCAGATCCCCATCCCCCACGGGACTCCCACATCCAGAGTTAAACGGCGCCAAGCTGCAGAAGTTGGGCGGCGAGGCGGGCGGACGGCGAGGATGAGCAGCGTTTGGACCAGACCGTGAGCAGGATCGGTTCCGACGCCGATCCGAGCTCCGCCGGCACGCATGACGGCGGATCTACGGCATGATCACGGCCGCGCCCGTGAAGCGCCCGGCGCGCAGATCCTCGAGCGCCTGCCCGGCGTCCTGCAGGAGGTAGGTGCTCACGCGCGTGCGCACCGGCACGCTGGGCGCGAGCGCGAGGAACTCCTCGGCGTCGCGTCTGGTCAGGTTGGCGACCGAGCGCACGGTCCGCTCCTGCCACAGCAGGCTGTAGGGGAAGCTCGGTATGTCGCTCATGAAGATCCCGCCGCACACGACCGTTCCGCCGGCGGCCACGGCTTTGAGCGCGACCGGCACCAGCGAGCCGACGGGTGCGAAGACGATCGCGGCTCCCAGCGGCGCCGGCGGGGTGTCCTCAGACGCGCCGGCCCAAACCGCGCCGAGCTCGCGCGCGAACGCCTGTGTCGCATCGTCGCCTGAGCGGGTGAACGCGAACACCTCGCGGCCCTGAGAGCTGCAGATCTGCGTGAGGATGTGGGCGGCCGCCCCGAACCCGTACATGCCGATGCGGTGCGCCGGCCCGCACATTCCCAGCGCGCGGTAGCCGATCAGTCCCGCGCACATCAGCGGCGCGGCCTGCGCGTCCGGGTAGCCGTCGGGGATCGGGAAGCAGTACCGCGCGTCCGCGACCGCGTACTCCGCCATCCCGCCGTCGATGTCCCGTCCGGTGAAACGCGCGCGCCGGCACAGGTTCTCTCGTTCAGAGCGGCAGTACTCGCACTCTCCGCAAGTCCAGCCGAGCCACGGCACGCCGACTCGATCCCCGGGCTGGGCTCTGGTGGCGCCCGAGCTCGCTCGCGCCCCCGCTCCCGCCGGCGGTCCGATCTGATCGCCGGCGGACTGAACCGTGCCGATGATCTGGTGTCCGAGGACGCGCGGCGGGTTCTCGATCTCGACCTCGCCGTCGATCAGGTGCAGGTCCGTGCGGCACACCCCGCATGCCTGGACCTTCAACAGCAGCTGTCCCGGCCCCGCCCGCGGCACGGGCCGCTGCACCAGTCCCAGCGGCCGGCCGACCTGCTCGAACACCATTGCCCGCATGAGCTCACAGGTCATGACAGTCAGATCCGTTCGGTGCAAGCGCACGGCGCTGGCGGACATCGAAAGATCCCTCAGCCAAAGAACAGCTCCGCCGTCTCGTACAGCTCGGGGTCGAGCAGCTTCGGCTCGCGCAGCGCGTCTTTAAGCGCGACCTCGACGATCTTCGTGCCGGCCAACCCCACCATCGTCCCGAAGTGCCCGCCGTCCACTGCGTCCATCGCGGCCACACCGAACCTGGTCGCGAGCACCCGATCGAACGCGACCGGCGTGCCGCCGCGCTGCACGTGCCCGAGGATCGTGACCCTGGTCTCATATCCGGTGCGCCGCTCGATCTCGCCCTCCAGCGCCACCCCGATCCCACCGAGCCGGACATGCCCGAAGGCGTCCGTGGGGGCGTCCTGGTGGGTTTGCAGGGCGCCCATCCACCCTCCCTCGCTCGTGGTGGCTCCCTCGGCGACGACCACGATCGAGAAGCTGCGTCCCCGCTCGTGGCGGGCGCGCAGGTGCGCGCACACCTGCTCGACGTCGAACGGGCGCTCGGGCACGAGGATCGCGTCGGCGCCTCCGGCGATACCTGAGTGTGTGGCGATCCAGCCGCTGTTGCGGCCCATCACCTCGAGCACCATCACGCGGTTGTGCGACTCGGCGGTCGTGTGCAGACGGTCGATCGCGTCGGTCACGATCTGCACCGCCGTCTGAAAGCCGAACGTCACGTCGGTGCCGCCGAGGTCGTTGTCGATCGTCTTGGGCACGCCGACGACCGGGATGCCCTCGCGATGCAACCGCAGCGCGACGCCGAGCGTGTCCTCCCCGCCAATCGGGATCAGCGCGTCGATTTCGCGGGCGGCGAGCGTGCGCCGGATCGCATCCAGCCCGCCCTCGCTCTCCCCGGCGAACGGGTTGGTGCGCGAGGTGCCGAGGATCGTGCCCCCGCGCGGGAGTATGCCTGCGGTGCTCTGCAGCGTCAGCTCGATCGCATCGTCGTTCAGTACGCCCGCCCAGCCGTGACGAAAGCCCACCAAGCTATGTCCGCGATCCGCCAGACCGCGGCGCACGGCGGCGCGGATGACGGCGTTGAGCCCTGGACAGTCGCCTCCGCCGGTGAGCAGCCCTACGCGTGCCATCTGCACCGATTCTCCACGATGCGCCGCGGTGCCGCCTCGCGCCGGCAGATCAGGCGTCAGCGTTGATGAGCCCGCGCTTCAGCGCGTAGCCGACGAGCTCCGCCCGCGAGGACAGGTTGAGCTTCTGCTGGATGTGCGCGCGGTGGGTCTCGACCGTGCGCACCGACAGGTACAGCTGCTCGGCGATCTCGGCGTTGGTGTGTCCTAGCGCGATCAGGCGCAGGACTTCGAGCTCACGTTCTGAGAGATCGTCGGGCGGTCCGGGGGCAGGCTCGGAGGCCATGCGCGCGCCGAGCCGGGGGTTCAAGTAGCTTTCGCCGCACGCCGCCCGCCGCACGGCCTCCACGAGCTCGTCGTCGGCGGCCTCCTTGAGCACGTAACCGATCGCCCCCGCGCCGAGCGCGTGGCGCGCGAACGCGGGCTCCTGCTGCATCGTCAACACGACGATCTGCGTCTGCGGCGCCTCTGAGCGGATCTCGGGGATCGCCTCCAGGCTCGAGCCGCCCGGCATGTTCAGATCGAGCACGAGCACATCGGGGTTGTGACCGCGCACGTAGCGCCGCGCGCTTTCGAGGTCGCCGGCCTCGGCCACCACCTCGAACTCGGACTCGCCCTCCAGCAGCAGTCGCAGACCGCTGCGCACGACGGCATGGTCGTCGGCAAGCACGATCCGGATGGACTGCACAGCGGGCTGCTCATCGGCGCCCGCGCCGAACTGGTCAGACTGTGTTTGCTGGTCTGGCATGGACGATAATGAACCTATCGCGTGGCCGCCCTGGATGACTACGGGAAAAGTACGGAGATTCGCGCGGGTCGATACGGATGCGCAGGCCTGGATGCGGGTCGCCGCGGCCCGCGGGGTGTGCGTTGCGAGGGGATCTCATCTCATCATCGCCGATTCAGCCGGGCTCGCCGGCTGAGCGCGGCAGCACAAGCAGCGAGCAGCGGGCGTGGCGCTCCAGGTAGTCGGAGGTGCTGCCGAGGATCAGTCGCTTCATCGGGCCATAGGAGCGCGAGCCGACCACGAGCAGCTGCACCTGCTCGCCGAACGCGGCCAGCTCCTCTCCCGCCAGCCCATACACCGCGTGGCCGTCGACGCCCTCAAGCGCTGACATGCGCTCATTCGCTTCGGAGATCATCGCCTCGATGCTCTCCCCGAGCGCTGGTGCGCCGAAGCCGGTGAACGCATAGTTGGGTATCGCCACGACTCTCAGAGCGCGCACGATCGCGCGATGGCGCGCGGCCAGCTCGCGCGCCTTGGCGAGCGCGATCTCACTTTCGGGCGAGCCGTCATAGCCGACTCCGATGGCCGCGATCGGCACCGGATGCTCGGCGTAGCCGCGAGTGGCGACGGCGACCGCGCACGGCGCGCCGTTCAGCGAGGTGCGCGTGTCGTCCCCGATCAGCACCCTGCCGATCGGTCCCCGGCTGCATGAGCCAACCACGAGCAGATCGGCCTGCAGCTGTTCGGCGAGGTCGTGCAAGCCCCGCCCCGGGCTGCTCGCAACGTGACTGACGAGCTCGGCCTGCATTTCCGCGCCTGCGCGCTCGCGCTCGAGCAGCTCCTGCGAAGCCTGTTGCTCATCCGTCAGTCGTCCTGGTGTCGAGGCGTGCACGGGGTTGTGAGCGCCGCCATGCACGTTGGCGAGGGTCAGCTTGCCCTCGTCGCCCAGCAGGCGCGAGGCGAGCGCGATCGCGTCACGCCCGTTTGGCCGGCCGTCCACTCCGGCGATCACGTTCTCGAACATCCTCGCCTGCATCCTAGTGCCGCAGCGCTAGATGCCCTGCCCGGGCAGGAACTCGTTGGTGAACGGTGGCAGCCCGCCGTTCGGATTGTGTGCAATCAGTCCGTGCGCGAGCATCCAGTCGCCGAAGCTCGCCCACGCCGACGGTTCCTGCCAGCCGTATGGATGGCTCGGGTTTGCGGGCGTTGCGGCTGCCAGCGTCTGGCGGATCGATTCGAGCTGGAGCTTTCCTTCCAGCGACGGATTGGCCTTGACCAGGAGCGCGGCCGCCGCCTGCGGGTCCTGACGCACCTCGCGCTCGCCGTGCGTCAGCGCCTGCATGAACGCGCGCAGGTCCTGGCCGTCGTGGCGCGCCTGCCCTTCGCGTACGACCAGCACCAGCTCGTCATAGGGCGGCACCCCCGCCCGATCGATCGGGATCGTCACCGGGTGCTTGCCCATCAGTGCAAGCTGGATCGCCTCGTAGTTCCAGTAGCCCCCCAGCGTCGCGGCCACCTTGCCGGAGAGCATTGCCGGCACGAGGTTGAAGCCGACGTTCACTTCCTTCACGCTCGCCTGGCTCACCCCGGCGTGCTGCAGAGCGGTTCGCAGCATGGCCGCCTGATACGGGATACCGGCGGTGCCCACAGTCTTGCCAGCCAGATCCGCCACGCTGCTCACATGCGCTGCGGGCAGGGCGATGATCGACGTCAGTGGGCGCTGCACGAGCGCCCCGATCGACACGAGCTTCAAACCCTGATCGCGCGCGAGCAGCAGCTCGGGCTCGTAGGAGATCGCCATGTCCACCTTGCCGGCGGCGAGCAGCTTCAGCGGTTCGGCCGTTTCGGACGGCACGACCGGCTCCACATCCAGCCCGACGGCGCGGAAGTCGCCGTGGGCGATCGCGGAGTACAGCGGCGCATGGTCGGCGTTGGGGAACCAGTCGAGCATCACCGTGAACGGCTTGGCCGCGGGCGCCGAGGTCACGTCCTGCTTGGTCCCGCACGCGGACACGGCCAGCGCGCAGGCGAGGCAGAGCGCGATCAGGCCGACTGCGCGCGGTGCGCGGCGGACCCGCCCATCTCCGCCCCACGGCGGGCGCGGGGAGTGGCGGCGGGCGGCGGGCAGGGTCAACGGACTTCTCCTCTCGATCGGTGCGCCCATGGCGCCAGGCGGCGCTCGGCGAGGGCGAGGGTATAGAAGCAGGCAATCGCGAACACGAACAGCACCACGGCCGCGGCGTATGCGCGTGAGGTCTGCAGTGCGATGAGATCGGCGTTGATCTCGTGTCCCAAGCCGGCGTACGCGCCGGTCGTCGCGGTTTGGGACTCGGCGATGTATGCGCCGATCACCGCGACCGTCAGCGCGATCCGCGCGCCGCTGATCGCGGCGGGCAGGGCCGCGGGCAGCTCGGCGAAGCGGAACGCCTGCCAGCGCGAGGCATCCAGCGTGCGCAGCAGCTTCAGCTGCTCGGGGTCAACACCCGCGAGCCCATCCACCGTCGTGACCAGCACCGGGAAGAAGCAGATCAGCGTGATCACCACGAGCTTGGGCAGGATCCCGAAGCCCCACCAGAAGATCAGCAGTACGGCGATCACCGCGATCGGCACCGCCTGGGAGCCGACGGCGAGCGGATACACCGCGCGACGCAGCACAGGGGAAAGGTGGACGGCGACCGCCAGCGCGAACCCGCTGGCCAGCGCCAGCGCGATCCCGAGCAGCACCTCCTCCGCGGTCGGTTTCAGGTTGGAGGCGAGCAGGCCGGCGTTATCCCATAGTGACGCGGCAATTTCTGCAGGCGCCGGCAGCACGAGCCGGTCCACGCTCCCCAGCTCGACGTAGGCCTCCCACGCGCCCAGCAGCGCCGCGACGAGCACAGCGGCCGGCAGTGCCTCGAGCACGCGGCGTCTCATCGCGCGCTCCCCTGCCCCAGCGCCGCAAGCGCCCGCTCGCGCAGCGCTACCACCTCAGGGTCGGTGCGCGAGCGCGGACGCTCCAGCCCGACCTCCAGCTCCCGCACGACCCGGCCCGGCCGGGGCGAGAGCACCACGACGCGGTCCGCCAGCACGACCGCTTCCTCGACGTCGTGCGTCACCAGCACCACCGTCCTCGGCTCTCTGTCCAGTGCGTTCAGGAGCCACGCGTGCATCTCCGCGCGGGTGATCGCGTCCAGCGCGCCGAACGGCTCGTCCAGGCACAGCAGCTGCTTGCCCGACAGCAGCGTCCGCACGAACGCTACCCGCTGGCGCATTCCGCCCGAGAGCTCATGCGGACGAGCCTGCTCGAATCCCTCCAGCCCCAGCTCGCAGAAAAGCTCTGCCGCGCGCGCGCGCGCCAGCGCGCGCGACACGTGGGCGATGCGCAACGCCAGCGCGGCGTTGTCCACGGCGCACAACCACGGCAGCAGCAGGTCGCGCTGGGGCATCAGCGCCGCCGGCGCACACTGAATCGAGCCGCTGTCGGGCGTCTGCAGCCCGCAGATCAGCTCCAGCAGCGTCGTCTTGCCGCAGCCGCTTGGCCCGACCACCGCCAGCAGCTCTCGCGCGGCGGCGCGCAGTGATATGTCTGCCAGCGCCTGCACCCTCGTGCCGTCCCGGCGGTCGCGGTAGGCGCGGCTGACGCCGACGACGCTCACGGCTGCGGTGGGCGCGTCCTGCATGGGCGGTCTCGCGGGCTCGAGCTGTGTCTGCACGGTGCTCCCTTCGCGGGCATTACCCCACAGGTTCGACGGGTCGGCGCCGGGTGTCGCTTGGGTGCGCCATCTCAGCCGGCTTCCCGCCAGCTCCCCTGATGTCTGCTCGTGCGCCGATGCTAGCGCGCGGCGGGCACCGCCGCCTACCGGACAGACGGCCGAGAGGCAAGCGAGGCCAGGACGCAAGGAGCGTGGCGTGCTTGGCACGCGAGCGACTGAGGACGCCGCCTCGCGCCGCCTATCGGCCGTCTGCGGCGATCGCCGGCCGCGTCAGGGCGCGCACGAAGTCCTCGAGCTGGGCCGTCGTCCAGCACTCGAAAGCGGTGCAGTACTGCTCGTAGGCGGCGATCACCGAGTCCCCGTAGTTCCAGTACAGCTTCGGCTCCGGGTTCAGCCAGAACGTACGGCCGGCACGGGCGGCGATCTGGGCGAACACGTCCGCGCGCGGGTCGCGCCCGTTGGTGCGCGCGTCGCCGAGCACGATCACGGTCGCGCGCGGGTGCAGATCATCGTCCACCTGCGCCAGAAACTCCGACCATACGCGCCCGTAGTCGGTGTACCCGGAGATGTCCGCCACACCCGCGTCGCCCGAGATCCGCTCGCTGATGGCGCTGAAGTTGCGCTCGTGCTCGAACACTTCGGTCACCTCGCTGATTCGCTCGATGAACACGAACGAGCGCATCTTGCGGAACGTGTCGTGCAGCGCGTGCAGCACAGACAGAAAGAACACCGAAGCCGACGTCACGCTCGTCGAGACGTCGCATAACACGTATATCTCCGGGCGTCGCGGTCTTCGGGGCCTGTACTTCAGCACGACCGGCACGCCGCCCGTCTGCAGCGACGCGCGCATCGTGCGCCTGACGTCCACGTGCGCGTGATGTCTGTGTCCGCGCGCCTGCAGCCCCTGCGTCGCCAGCCGCCGGCGCAGCTGCGCCACGACCCGATGCACCGCCGCCAGGTCCGCAAGCGGTCCCGAGGGCAGCGCGCGGTCCAGCTCTCCCAGCGCCCGCGCGGGGGGCAGGCTGCCGGTGCGCTCGATCTGGGCACGCTCGAGCTCGCGTCGCAGCAGCGCCTCGAATCGTCTCAGCGCCTCGCGCGGCAGCCCGTCGCGGCGAGGGTCGCCCGCGGGTAGCTCCGGCTGGGGCTCGGCGCGCAGTCCCAGCGCCCGGCGGATGCGCTGCACGTCCACGCCGATCACGCCCGATCCCTCCTGGCGGCGGCCGAACGCGGCTATCGCCATCCGCGCGAGGTCTCCCATCGCCCCGTCCGAGCCGTCTCTGAGAGCGGCGGCGATCTGCGCGCGCAGCGCCTCGAGCTGTTCGTCGCTCAGCTCGTCGAGATCCAGCCCGCGCCCGCCGCCGGCGTCGTCCTCGCCATGCTCGTGCACGTCCTCTCTGATCGCTGCCAGCTCGGCGGCGCGGAACATGAACCGCTCGAACACCAGCTCGAACACGCGCCTGTCCTCCTGGCTCTTGGCGAGCGTCGCGGCCAGCGCCTCGCGGAAGTCCTCTGGCTCGGTCCAGTCGATCTCTCCCAGCACCGCGAACGCGTCCAGCAGCTCCGATGTCCCGATCGCGACGCCTTCGCGGCGCAGCTCCTCGCCCAGCTCCAGCACGTGGGCGGCGAATCCCGCCGGCGGCGCGGGGGAGGGGCGGTCAGCCGGGTTCGGCGCGGAAGGGTCCGCGGGGGGCGCGGGGGAGGGGGAGGGGGAGTCAGCCTGGCTCGGGGCGCGGGAGCCCGCCGGCGGCGCGGGGGAGCTGCCCGGGCTCGGCGTACCCTCAGACGGCATCGGCCGGCGCCCTGAGCTTCAGCCCGACGCGCTCGGCCACGAGATCCATGTCGGTGCGGTGCTTGACGATCACCGACATCGTGTCCGTGAACGTCTGCTCGTCGATGTCGTCCGCGCCCAGCAGCAGCAGTGCCCGCGCCCAATCGATCGACTCGGCGATCGATGGCGGCTTCTTGAGGTCGAGCTCTCTGACCATGCCCACCACCTCGACCAGCCTGCGCGCCACCGTCTGCGGCAACTCGGGGGCGTGCAGACGCACGATCTCGAGCTCGTGCTCGAGCTCGGGGTAGTCCAGCCACAGGTACAGGCAGCGGCGCTTGAGCGCCTCGGTCAGCTCGCGCGAGTTGTTCGAGGTCAGCAGCACGACCGGGTGCGTACGCGACTCGACGCGACCCAGCTCCGGGATCGAGATCTGAAAATCTGAGAGCACCTCCAGCAGCATCGCCTCGAACTCCTGGTCGGTCTTGTCGATCTCGTCGATCAGCAGCACCACCGGCTGCTCGGAGGCGATCGCGCTCATCAGCGGCCGTGCGAGCAGAAACTCCTCGCCGAAGATGTCCTCCTGGACCGCGTCCCATCCTGCGCCATCGGCCTCGGCCTGGATGCGCAGCAGCTGCTTGCGGTAGTTCCACTCGTACAGCGCCTTGGCCTCGTCCAGGCCCTCGTAGCACTGCAGCCGCACCAGCTCCCTGCCGAGATAGGAGGCCAGCGCCTTGGCCAGCTCGGTCTTGCCGACCCCCGCCGGCCCCTCGACCAGCACGGGCTTGCCGAGCTTCACAGCCAGGTAGGCGACGAGCGCCGTGGACTCGCCCGGGAGGTATCCGACGGCGCGCAGTCCCTCGGCGACTGCTTTGACGGAGGCTGGCGCCGTGGACTGACTCGACATCGTCCGCGCAATGATAGGCGTCAGGTGGAGTCGGGCGGCTGATCCTCGAAGGAGAGCTGCTCGGTCGCCGGGCTGGCGGCCACGGGCCTGCGCGAGGTCCCCGGCGCCGGCGGTCTGGTGGGCTGCGGCGTCGCCCGCGGCGGCGGGGGCTCGGGATATCGTGGACGCACGCGCTGCACCGGCGGCTCCGGACGGCGCGCGGCGCGCATGCGCGAGCCCGCGTATGCCATCAGTCCCGCCGCCGCCAGCGCGAAGAATATGCCCCACTGCACTCCCACGTTGGCGGCGATCCCGTGGCTCGAGATCCCCGGCTTGTCGAACAGCCTGAACACCAGCAGCAGCGCCGTCCACAGGCCCCCGGCCATCACGACCGCGCCGTCGCCGCCCGGCAGCTGAAACTCGCGCCCCTCGGCCCGTGCATACAGCAGGTAGGCCACCGCCACAGCCACCAGCAGCACGGCCGCCTCGACGAACGAGAACACTCCGAACGCGTTCAGGTTCCGGCTTTGCAGCGGCGCCGCCCGGGGGGTGTTGACGACCGCGTTCTGCTGGTACCACGGCAGCAGCATCGTCACGAACAGCGCCACCGCGGCGCCGCCGGCCAGGCGCTGCTCGGGCGCAAGCGCCCGCCAGTCGCGCGTCAGTCGCGCCATCGGCTCGGCTCGCCCTCGCGCCCGGCTGTGGTGTTCTGCGCCATGGCCATCCAGTCTAGGCGCGGGGCCAGCGGTCAGCGCTTGATCAGGGTGATCGTGCCGGTCGCCGTCGCGAAGTTGCCCGCCAGATCGGTCGCCGTGATCGTGACCGAGTAGGCGCCCGTCCGCGACGGCGTGACCCACAGCAGCTTCGGCTTGCCGCGCGCCACCGTCGCGCCGCTGCTCCACACGGTGCTCCCGCCCCGCCTGACCGTAATGTGCACGTCGGCGATCTTCGACAGCGACACCTGCACGCCCGCCCGCGTGCTGGTCGCCAGCGTGGTGCTCAGCAGCGAGACGACCGGCGGGGTGTGCAGGTCGGCCGTGAACGCTTGAGCGGTGGCGCAGTAGATTTCATCGCCCGCGATCGGCGTCTGTGCGCTCTTGGCCGCCGTTCTCGGGCGCTCGGTCACGCTTGCCGCGCTGGCCCCGCCAGTGCCCGAGCCGCCGCCGGTTTCGCCCGGGCTCGATGGGCTCGACGGGGCCGGTGTGGGGGATGGCGCCGGGGCAGGGGCGGCGCCCGTCAGCGGCGGGCCTTTGCGCGTGCGTTCGCACAGGTGCTGCAAAAATTCGGTGAGCAGTTCGTGGTAGTTCAGGTCCGATTCGCCGTACTGGTCATACAGCGACCACGCCCCCGTGTTGTAGCGAGGCGTCTGTGCGCGCGCCTGCGCGTCGCCTTCTTCGAACAGCCTCAGCCCGAGCGGGTCTTTGGTGATCGACGTGTAGTCGTACAGCCCGACGTCGGCCTGGATGAACCCGTTCAGGATCATGTCGCTCGGGGCGTAGCTGTACTCGGCGTACTCCGCCCCCGCGGGCGTCTGCACGCGCACTCCGGCCGGCGGCGGGGTCTGGAAGATGCCGAGCGCCTGCTGCGCCGCGGTCAGGTACGCCGGTTCTTTCAAGCGCGACCACGCGCGTGCGAGCGCCTGCAGCGCGGTGCCCTGCGACAGCCCGCTCGTCCACGGCGGCGCGCCGCCGTCGAAGTGAAACATGTACTCCCACGCGATCCCCCCCGCGCGCTGGGTGGCCAGCGGGACCACTTCGCTGAGCAGTTCGCGCAGGCTTTCGTTTTCGTGACCCGAGAGGTAGTAGCCGTTGGCCTCGCCGAACGTCGCCAGCCACTGGATCTGGATGCCCTGGCCGGCGTAGTACTCCCACACTATTTTGCTCGGCGGAAAGCTCACCCGCTCGCGGCTTGCGATCAGCGGTTCGGTGCTCCACCACTGCCTGTTCTTTTCGAGCGTCAGCATCACCACGGGAAGCCGCGACGGCGTCAGCTCGTTTGCGGCCGCCATCTGCTGCGTGTTGGCGATCACGCTCTGCAGTTCCGCCTTGCGCGTGCCGCTCAGCTTCTTCAGCGAGCGCTCCGCCGCCGCATACGCGCTCGTGTACCGCGCATACGCCGCTTCGGTGATCGCCCCGCTGCTCTTCAGGCTCGCAAGCGCGGCGCTCACGCTCGGTCCGTGCGCCCCCGCCTGTGCGGGGGCCAGCACGGCGAGCAGTGCACTCAGTGCGAGGGCAAGTGTGCTGAGGCGTCTGGGGCGCATCGGGCCGATGCTACGCAGACACGTCGCCGGCCGTGCAGTTGCGCTTGCACGAGCTCTGTCGCGGGGCAGGGACGCCCCGCCCCACCATGCTCGTGATGCGCCTGAAGCCGCGCGGATGCGACCCAAAAAATCCCGATCTAATCCTTTGCCACGAGGCCTTCGCCGGCCCGGCGCCAGAGAGCCTACTCCCGCCCCACCTCCTGGTCGTCTGCTTCGAGCACATCCTCCTCCTCTTCGTCCGCGTCCCCCTCGATCGAATGCTCGCCGCCGGCGTGATAGGCCACCTGGAACCGCTCGATCAGCTCGTCCCGGCGGTGTTCGTCCACCGGGCTCTCATCGGACACGAGCACCCATTCGGTGCCCTCCAGCTCCTCCATGTTGAAGATCTCATGATCCATCTCCGGCGAGTCGTCGATAATCAGCAGCACCTCCGTCTGCGGGTTGAAATACGTCCCCGGGCGGATCGTCAGCTCGTCGAGCTCGAACGTGCGATGGTCAGCCATGTCGCGTTTATACCCGACGGCCCCTCTGCGTGCCAGGTCATCGCACTGGGCTCCTGAGCACGCAGGGCAAGCTGGTCCAGGACGCACCGAGCGTGGCGTGCTGCGCACGCGAGCGAGGGAGGACGCCGATCCAGCGCCGCCATGCGTGCTCAGGGGCTGAACTCCGCCAGGGTCCTTTGCACCTCCGCCTCGATGTCCAGGGGCTCGAGGCCCTGGCGTTCGCGCCGTTCGTTGCGCGCCACCACCAGCTGGAGCACCTCCTGGGCTAAACCCTGATCCCGACGGTCGGGCGCGGGCGCCGCGGCCGTCAGCTTCGCGATCTCCGCCTCGATGTCAAGCGCCGGCTCGCCCCGGCGCACCAGTCGTTCGCTGCGCGCCTCGAGCATCTGCCTGATCTCCTGCTCGCGCTCGATCCGTTGCAGCTCGGGACTGATCCCGAGCGGCTCTTCGACCTCCATGCCCTGACCGAACGACGGCGACCCTCCTGGCAGCCCGCCCCGGCCGATCTCGTCGTAGGCGCTGCCTTTGCTCACCAAAAATACGATCGACATCACGACCGACAGCCCCACCGTGCCGAACACGACGATCGGGAACGCGCTCTGCATCGAACGATTATTGCTCGCCGGCTCGCCCTTCGCTACTCTCTGCGTTGACTGACTGGTCAATCTAGGAGGCGAGAGAACTACAGACATGGTCGATTTCACGCTCACAGACGAGCAGCTGAGCCTGCGCGAGATGGCGCATGACTTCGCCGTCAAAGAGATTCGCCCCGTCGCTTGGGAGTACGACAAAGACGGCACGTGGCCCGGGGAGATCATCGAGAAAGCCTGGGCCCTCGGGCTGATGAACTCCCACATCGAGGCCGAGTACGGCGGCGCCGGCGCCGGCTACCTCGACGGCTGTCTGATCGAGGAGGAGCTCTCCTGGGGCTGCTCGGGCATCCAGACCTCCCTCGGCTGCAACGGCCTGGCCGCCGCACCGATCGCGCTGGGCGGCTCGGAGGAGATCAAGAAGAAGTACCTCGGCATGCTCACCGAAGCGCCCAAGCTCGCCTCCTTCTGCCTGACCGAGCCCGACGCCGGCTCGGACGTCTCGGGCATGCGCACGAGCGCCGTCAAGCAGGGCGACAAGTACGTGATCAACGGCTCCAAGTGCTTCATCACCAACGGCGGCTACGCCGACTACTACACCGTCTACGCCAAGACCGACAAAGACGCGGGTCATCGCGGCATCTCCGCGTTCGTGGTCGAGCGCGACTGGGGCGTGGTCGTGGACAAGAAGGAGGACAAGCTCGGTCAGCGCGCGTCGAACACCGCGACGATCTCCTTCAACGACGTCGAGGTGCCGGCCGAGAACCTGCTCGGCGAGGAAAACCACGGCTTCAAGCTCGCGATGGCCACGCTCGATCGCACCCGCCCCGGCGTCGCGGCGATGGCGACCGGGATCGCGCGCGCGGCCTTCGAGTTCGCCACCGACTACGCGCGCGAGCGCGTGCAGTTCGGCGTGCCGATCGCGATGCACCAGGCGATCCAGTTCATGATCGCCGACATGGCCACCGAGATCGAGGCCTCGCGCCTGCTCACCTGGAAGTCGGCCGTGATGCTCGACCAGGGCCAGCGCAACACGCTCATCTCCTCGCACGCCAAGCGCTTTGCGGCCGACACCGCGATGAAGGTCGCCACCGACGCCGTCCAGGTCTACGGCGGCTACGGCTTCATCAAGGAGTACCCCGTCGAGAAGCTCTTCCGCGACGCCAAGATCATGCAGCTCTACGAGGGCACCTCCCAGATCCAGCGCCTGGTCATCGCCCGTGAAACGCTGCTCCCGCGGCGCGCGCAGGAGCCGGCGGCGGTCCCGGCGTAGGAGCTCAGAAAAGCATGTCCGCCTAAAGCATGTTCGTGTTCAGATCAGCTGTCGTCGGCGCCGGGACGATGGGCGGGCAGATCGCCCAGACGATCGCTTCCGCCGGCATCCCGGTCGTGCTCAAGGACATCGACGACGGGCTCGTGCAGGCGGGCTTGGACGAGGCTCGCAACGTCACCTCGGGACAGGTCGCAAAGCTCGTGGAGCGCGGCAAGCTGACGGCCGAGCAGGGCGAGGAGCGCGTCGCCGAGGTGCTGGGGCGCATCCATGGCACGACGTCATACGCGGACTTCGGCGACGTCGATTTCGTCGTGGAGGCCGTCCCCGAGCGGATGGAGATCAAGCAGGCCGTGTTCGCAGAGCTCGACGCCGCGACCCCCGGGCACGCGATCCTCGCCTCCAACACCTCCTCGCTGTCGATCACCGAGATCGGCGAATCCACGCTGCGGCCCGACAAGGTCGTCGGGTTCCACTACTTCTACCCCGCCTCGCTGATGCCGCTGATCGAGATCGTCGAGGGCGAGGACACCTCCGCTGAGACCGTCACCGCGGCCGTCACGTTCGCGCAGGCGATCCGCAAGCAGCCGATCACCTGCGCCGAGGTCCCCGGCTTCGTCGTCAACCGCATCCTCAACTCGGGCATCTCCGAGGTGTGGCGCGCCCAGGAGGAGCAGGGCCTGTCGATCAAGGCGATCGACGAGGGCGTCGGCGCCGCCGGGGTCGTTCCGATGGGCCCGTACCTGCTCGTGGGCCTGCTCGGCCTGGACACGGTCCTGCACGTCGCCGAGCACCTGGCCGAGTCCTACGGCGATGAGCGCTTCTACGTGCCGGCCGGCATGCAGAAGCTCGTGTCCGAACGCAAGCTCGGCGCCAAGACCGGCGGCGAGGGCTTCTATGACCCGCAGGGCGAGCCCAACGTGCCGGGCGAGTCGGAGCCGAACATCGAGGAGCTCGTCGAGCTGCTGTCGCTGAAGACGTTCATCGAGGCCTGCCTGGTCCTGGAGGAGGGCGTCGCCACCCATCGCGACATCGACTTCGCGATGATGGCCGGCGCGGGCCTCGATCCGCGGCGCGGGCTGATGCCGCCGTTCATGCGCGCCGACTCAGACGGCCTGGACACCGTGCTCGAGCGCATGGAGCGCGCCCAGGAGCGCTACGGCGAGCGCTTCGCCCCGCCCACGATCCTGCGCCGTCTCGTCGCCCAGGGCCGGCTCGGGCAGCAGGCCGGGCAGGGCTTCTACGCCTACCCCCGCCCCGACGCCGAGCAGCCCGCGGAGGGCATCAAGCTGGAGACGCTCGGCTCCGACGGCGCCCGCGGCGGCTGCGCCGGCGAGGAGTGGTCCGGCGTGGCGATCGCGTGGCTGGCGAACGGCCAGCTGAACTCGATCTCTCCCCAGGTCGTCGATGACCTGGCGGGTGTCTGGACGAAGGTCGAGGAAAGCGGCCTGCGCGCGCTGGTGATCGCCTCCTCCAACCCCTTCCTGTTCAGCGCCGGCGCGGACATCAAGGCGTTCACGAGCATGGACGAGGACGGCGGGCGCGAGCTCCTGCTGAACACGCACTCCCTGCTGCGCGAGATCGGTCAGTCTCCCATACCCACGATCGCCGCGGTCAACGGCCTCGCCTTCGGCGGCGGCTGCGAGCTGGCGATGGCCTGCGACGTGCGCATCGCCGCGCGCTCGGCGCTGTTCGGCCAGCCGGAGATCAAGCTCGGGATCATCCCCGGCTTCGGCGGCACCCAGCGCCTGCCGCGCCTCATCGGGCAGTCAAAGGCCCTGGAGATGAACCTGATCGGCGATCCGATCCTCGCCGAGGAGGCGTTCGAGCTGGGCCTCGTCGCGCGCGTGGTCGAGGACCACGAACTGCTCGACACCGCCCTGTCATGGGCCCGGCGCCTGGCCGATCAGGCGCCGCTGGCGATCGAGCAGATCAAGCGCGTCTCCGGCGCCGGCGACCTGGACGAGGGCATTGAGGCGGAGCAGGCCGGCTTCGCCAGCGTGTTCGCATCCGAGGACGCCCGCGAGGGGATCTCGGCGTTCCTTGGCAAACGCGCGCCTCGGTTCACCGGGCACTGAGCTGTCCCGTTTACGGCGTGTCGTCGGATAAGGGGGTGTGCATCCAGGTCATTTCGTTATATCGGCGCTGACGACCGCCGCTGTACGACTGCTGCCCGAACACCTGGATCTGTTCACGGCCTGTGCTGGCGGAGCTGGCATCGGGGGTGTCTTGGGTGGGCTAGTCGCCGTACTGGCGGATGAGGACATCGCAACCTGGGGTGTTGTCGGCGCCGGACTCGGACTCTTCCTTGGAGCGATTCTTGCGATCCTCCAGGCATCGGGGATACACTCCTGAGCATGTGGCGCATACCGGTTACACTCGCGATGACGGTGCTTCTGGCTCTGGGCCTTGGGGCATTGGCTGCGCACGGACTGCTCGGCAGCTACGGATGGACGGTTGCCCTGATTGTGGGTGCTGCGCTGGCTGGCGGTCTTGGCAGCGCGTTTTTGGGGCCGCTTGTATCGTCGCGTACGCGACGACCCACAGGCCGGCACTCTGCTCCACAGGGCAAAGACCCCGCGCGGGGCTGATTCCTCAGCACCCGGCCGCGCCGGGCCCCCTCGCGACACGAACGCGACAAATCTGAGGGCGAAGTGTGGGAAGCGGCCCGCAGGCCCTTGCGGTTAGGCGCTTTTTGGCGTGTACCGGGACCAACCTAGACAGGGCTCACTGACCAGTCGAGCAGCGGTGGGTCAGGCGCGAAACCCCGTACCTACGGTCTTTCCGGTCTGTACCGGTTCGCTGGTGGGGCTCTGACTTGACAAGTTTGGTGGTTTATGCTCTCATTGTCCCCGCACGGCAGCATCGGATTCAGGGGAAGATCCAGGGTATTTGAGGAGAGGGACCGTGGAGGGAGACCAGGAGGGAACCATGGACGGAGGCAGCAAAATCAAGGATGTAAGCCCGTTTGCAGGGCACAGCGCCGCGACTGTGAGCAAGCCAGACGCCGCGTCAGTGACCCCCGTCTAGGTTGGTCTGTGCACTCCTGTGAGGGTGTGTCCTACAGCGGTTCCCGCGAGGTTCTGCACCGGGCCGGGCAGGCCAAGCTGAGCGCCGGTGGGCGTTACCTGCAGGCGTTCGAGGAGGCTCTGCGGCGGCTTTCCGCGACGGTCGAAGAAGCCGCCGGGCGAGAGGGCTCCTGGCTCGCGCGGGTGCGCGCGGGGCTGGTGGCGTTCCTGGGGTTCCTCGACGACGAGCCCGGGTGGGGCGCGCTGCTAGTCCACGAGGCGCCCGTGCCGGGCGCCGTGGCGGCGCTGCGCCGCGAACAGCGCGTGCTCGGTGTCCTGACGGGGCTGCTGGACGCTGGCGGCTCCCCGGCGGCGGGAGAGCCCCTGCCGTCTGCCGAGCTGACCTCCGAGCTCGTGATCGGCGGCGTGCTGTCGGTCATCCGCACTCGCATGCACAAGCGCGACGACGGCGAATCGTTCGTCGAGCTCGCGCCGTCGCTGATGGCGTTCATTGCGCTGCCCTATCTGGGACAGGCCGCGGCGCAGACAGAGCTCCTGGGAATGTCCGCTCCCGCCTGGGAGACACCCCCGGACACCGCCGAACTGCGCGGTGTGCGCCTGCCGGTGCGCGCCACGCACCGCACGATGCTGGTGTTGCGCGCGATCGCCGCGGCGCCGCGCTCCAGCAACCGTCAGCTCGCGCAGATCGCCGGCCTCAGCGATGAGGGTCAGACCTCGAAGCTGCTCTCGCGGCTGGCGCAGCGTGGGGTGATCGAGAACGTGGGTGTCGGCATCGCCGGTGGCGAGCCGAACGCGTGGGTCTTGACAGTGGACGGCCGGCGTGTGTTGCGGCTGACCGGTGGTGTGCCCTGCGCGGGCTCGCCGCGGCGTGTTCGAGGGGAGGCGTGATGGTTTCACAGAAAAGGCGATCAATCGCATCTTACATAGGTTCGCCGGTCGCAGACCGGCAACCAACATCTGTGGAGCTCAATTCAACACTGACACATGTCCGGCAAGCACACAAACCTCGTATCTCCACAAGAGAAGTTTGCGTAGCTGTCAAAAAAGCAGCCCATGTTTTAGGCGTTCCCACGGCGGCGTGGCTTGGGCGGGCTCCCCACGGCGGCGAGGAGCGCAGCTGCGATGAGAACGATCGAGAACTTTGCCGGATGGCAAGGAATAGCTAGTAGTGCAAATCGAGAAGACGAAAGGGAGTGATGGGAAGTGAGACATATCAAGATCATGGGGCTGTGCCTCGTGGCTGTGCTCGCGCTGGTGGCCGTAGCGGCCAGCAGCGCTTCGGCTGCTGAACCGGAATGGGCCGGCTGTGGGCCGCAGAAGCACGGCAACTTCACCGAAGAAAAGTGTGCGACGGTGGCCGAAAAGCATGGCGTGCCAGATCACAAGGGCCACTATGAATTCAAGTCAGGCCAGGCTGCCACCTGTCTGGCCCAGAAGCACGGCAACTACACCGAAGAAAAATGTGAAACGGTGGCCACGAAGCATGGCGTGCCGGATCACAAGGGCCATTACGAAAAGGCGCCGCAGGACAAATTCAAAGGTGAAGGCGGCGCGGGCATTCTGGAGACACAGTGGTTGGAATGCGACGAAACAGTGGAAGAAGGATACAGCGAAGCCGGCTACGGTACCAGGCCGCGGGAAGACTGCGGAGGAGAAGGCGTTGGGTGGGAGCTGTCGTACTCCCAAGTGGAATGCGAAAGCGAGCATGCGACCGGTGAAGCGACGGGAACGAAAGAAGTTGTGAACATATCCGTGCGCTTCATAGGCTGTACTCACAGTGGGACGCCGGCGACGACGGTGCCAAGTACGAGTTGCTCGCCGACCTGCGTGGCGGGCGAAATCGAAACCAATAAATTGAAAGGCCGGCTGGGTTACATCAATAAAGCCAACCACGAAGTCGGTGTGCTGCTCGAACCGGCGACGGGGACTCTGTTCGCAACGTTCGAAGCTGTAAATGGTAATTTCCTGGACCGTGTTGGTGTGGGGAACGCGACGGAAGGCTCGTTCTATGAAGAAAAGAACGCGCCTGTGCCCGCCGGCAGCGATGGCACCGGCAACGACGGCATCATCTCGCCGATCGTTCCGGTCAACACGATGACACGCACGTTCACGCAGAACTACAGTGTCGAAGCGCCGCCGTACCCCTGCAACGACCTTACGTGCGAAAGCCGCATCGAACCGATACAGGCAGAACTAGATGTCGCTTACCTGAACAAGCCGAGCCACTTCGAAGGCGGACCGTTTGAGGAGCTTGAAAACTACTTCGAAAACCCAACGACGAGAGACTGTGAGAAAAACCCGCCTCCCCCGAAAACGGGATGTTACAAATCTAACTGGTCCAGCAGCGGTGAGGAAATCACGAATGTGAATACTGTGGAAGGGGGTTACGCGGAGATCAAAGCCTGACGGGATCGGAATTCTCATCCGGCCGGAAAACCCGCTTCGTGGGCGCCGGCCGGAGTGAGAATTTCCGACCCGCTTAGCTGAGAACTACAAAAACAAACGACAGAGCTGTGCGTGGGGTTGCTGGTTGGGCCCCGCGCACACCTCACAGCGTTGGCGGATGAGAGAGATGAAGAGGGTTCTATGGAATCGTTGAGGGATATGTGGAGGACGGGCGCGTGGCGGTGGACGCTTGCGCTCTTTTGTGCGCTGCTTGCCGGCTCGGTGCTATGGTGCGCGCCGGCGGTGGCGTTCAGTCAGCGGGGGCATGTGCTCGGCTTCACGTTCAAGGGTAAGGGAGAAGCCAAGCTCTCCGATCCGCAGGGGGTCGCGGTGGACGACGCGACAGGGGATGTGTATGTCGCGGATCATGGGAAGAAGCGGGTGGTGCAGCTTGAACCCGTCGTGAACGGGAAGGGTGAACTTGACGGGGAGCAGTTCGTGCGGGCGTTTGGCGAAAAGACCGAGCCGACCGCGATCGCGGTGGACGACTGCACTGAAGGTTCCGATCCGTCCAAAGGTGATGTGTATGTGGTGGGGGGTAAGGCTGGCGATGTGATCTACAAGTTCAACGCCGAAGGGGTGCTGCAGGGAACGATCGAAGAGTTTGACGGCGTCTCGTTCGGGACGGTCGAGGGGGTTGCGGTGGACTCCGCCGGTTCGCTGTTCGTGTGGCAGGCGGACGGGGTTATTGACAGGTTCAGCGACGCGACTGTGAATGAAGGCGCGGAATCGCTGGAAACGGGTTTGAAGGGCGCCCCCGGGTTCGCGGTCGGTGGGGAAGGCGACTTCTTCGTCGGGGTCGAAGGCGGGCGGATCGAGAAGCTTGAAGCGCTCACCGGTATGCCGCTTGGGGAAGTCGAAGTGGCGGGCGAGGCGAATGCAGTGGCGGTGAACACGCTGGATGTGGCTGTGAACGAAGTGGATGAACAGGGCGATGTGTATGTGGACAGCGTCACCCCAACCGAAAGCGGGAAGGTCACCGCGGTCGATCAGTTCGCTCCCGGGGCAGCGGGGTTGGTGCAGTCCCTGGAAGCGTCGGGACTCGTCGAAGGCGGGGGTGTCGCGGTGGACGATGAGACCGGGACGGTGTTCGCGAGCGATGCGGCGTCCGGAGATCTGGACGTATTCAGGCTCGAAGGGGCGGGGAAGCCCGTGGTCGAAGGTCTGCAGGCGCTCGCCGCGAGTTCGGCGTCGCCGTATGCGCGGTCGTTGAGCGCGCAGGTGAACCCGGCGGGGTCGGTGACCCACTATTACTTCGAATACGGCAGCGAGGGCTGCGCGTCCTCGCCGGGCGCGTGCACGATTTCGCCGAGCAGGGTGTTGGGTGAAGGGTTCTCGGGGTTCGGGGACAGGCTGGCGAGCTGGGAAGCGAGCGGGCTGGCGCCGGGGACCTACCACTACCGCGTGATCGTGGAAAACGCGTCGGGCACCGTCACGAGTCCTGAACGGGAGTTCACCGTGATCGGGGCGGTCTTGAGCGGGCTGCCCGACGGCCGTGCGTGGGAGATGGTCTCCCCACCGAACAAGCGTGGCGCGTCGATCGAAGCGTTGACCAGGGAAGGCGGGGCGATCCTCGCCGCTGAAGACGGTGATGCGCTGGCGTATGTCGCCAACGGGGCTATCAGCGAAGAAGCGCAGGGTAATCGCAGCTATGAACCGACGCAGGTGCTCGCCACCCGTGGTTTGGGGGGTTGGAGCTCGCAGGACATCGCCACGCCGGTTGGACGGGCGTTGGGGTCTAACTTCATCGCTCCGGAGTACCGCCTGTTCTCGGCCGACCTGTCGGTGGCGCTGGTTGAACCGTATGATGGGGAACCGTCGCTGGCGCCGGGCGTGACGGGAAGGATGGTCTATTTGCGTGACGATCCGCCGCTCGCGCCCGAAGCGCAGGAGCGCCAGAGCTACGAACAGGCGCAGGCGAACGACGGTTTCCTGGCGCCGGGGTTCTTGGCGTTGGTGAGCACTGAAGACGCTCCCGAAGCCTCCTCGGCCGGGGCGGGCTTCCTCGGCGCGACACCGGATCTGGATCATGTCGTGATCGAATCCAGCGCGGCGCTGACGGGGTCCTCCTCTGGCGCGGGGCTGTATGAGTGGTCTGAGGGCAGCGGTGGTGGCAGCCTGCACTTCGTCAGCGCGCTGCCCGATGGTGAGCGTGCATCGTCGGTGGCGCTCGGCTATGACCACACCCGGGCGCGCGCGATCTCCGACAACGGGGAACGTGTGATCTGGACGAGCAGTCAGACGACACCGGGCCATCTGTATATGCGTGACACCGCGACGGGTACGACGGTTCAGCTGGATAAGGCCGAACAGGGTCTTTCCGAACCGGTGGGTGCGGCCAGGTTCCAGACCACCTCAAGTGATGGCTCGCGTGTGTTCTTCACCGACGATCAGAAGCTCGTGCAGGATGCGACCGGGGAACCGAACCTGGAAGAGGCGGACCTGTACGAGTGTGAAATGGTGGAAACGGGCGGAGGGCTGTCGTGTTCTTTACGGGATTTGACGATCCCATTGCACGCCGATGAACACGCCAATGTACAGGGCGCTCCACTCGGCGTCAGCGAAGACGGTTCGAGCCTGTTCGTGGTCGCGCAGGGCGTGCTCGCGGAAAACGAAAACGCGGAAGGCGAAACCGCACGATCGGGTCAGGACAATCTGTATGAGCTGCACTATGAAGACACGGAATGGAAGCGGACGTTCATCGCGATCCTCTCGGGCGGGGACAGTCCGGATTGGGATCGTGGCTTGAACGTGTCCGCTGAAAACCCGGCTTTTCAGAGCGCGCGCGTCTCCCCGAACGGGGAATACCTCGCATTTATGTCAGACCGCAGCCTCACCGGTTATGACAACGAAGACGTATCGAGCGCTCATCCCGGGGAACGGCTCGACGAGGAGATCTACCTCTACGATGCTCATACTGGTGGCCTGACGTGCGTCTCGTGCGATCCCACGGGCGCGCGCCCTGTCGGGGTGCTCGATCAGGAACACTCCGGTGAAGGCATTGGTCTGGTGGTGGACCGGCGCGAGAGCTGGCGCGGGGACTGGCTGGCCGGCAGCATCCCCGGCTGGACCTCAGATAGCAACACAGATGCGCTGTACCAGTCGCGATACCTGTCTGACGAAGGACGGTTGTTCTTCGACAGCGCCGATCCGCTGGTGCCGGGGATCGCGACAGAAGATCGCACGCGGGAAGAGACCGTGGACGGCCGCGCGCAGAGTGTGGGTGTGGAGAACGTCTACGAGTACGAGCCCGCGGGTGTCGGCGGCTGCGACAGCGCCTCCGGCGGCGGCTGCGTGGGACTGATCTCCTCGGGCACCTCTACGAACGAATCGGCGTTCCTGGAAGCCACGCCCAGCGGCAACGACGTGTTCTTCCTCACGGCCGCGCGACTGTTGCCCCAGGACACCGATGACGCGTTCGACATCTATGACGCGCGGATCTGTACGCCCTCCTCGCCGTGTCTGGCGCCACCGGCTGGGTCCTCGACGCCGTGCCAGACAGGCAGCGAATGCCGTCCGGGACCTGTGGCGCTGCCGACGCTCGCGGGACCGTCGGGCAGCGAAACGTTCTCCGGCGCGGGGAATCTCGCCCCGACAGTGGGCAAACAGGAAGTCAAGGGCGTCAAAAAAGCGAGCCCGAAACCGTTGACCCGCGCGCAGAAGCTCACCAACGCTTTGCAGGCGTGCCGCAAGGCCCATCCCCATTCCAAGAGCAGACGCAAGACCTGCGAAACGCGCGCCAGGAAGCTCTACGTTGTGAACACGAACGCAAAAGGCAAGAAGAAGCATGCTGGAGGTAAGAAGCATGGTTGATGGTGGTCTTGCTGATTGCGGTGCTGTAGAAGTGATGGAGGTTGTTAGGCCCTCCAGCGTCGGCCTACGGGGGCGGGCGCTAAACCACCCACAGGTGCATTGGCTGAAGACCGTTGTGCTGAGCGTCGTGGGAAAAGGCGCGGCTAGATCGCGTCAGGTGTGGGTCGGGGAGATGAGCGATGGGCACAGTGTGTCCTCTGCCGTTGACGTGTCGAAATCCTTAATGATGATGTCGAAACCAGGGCAGCGTATTGGTTCTGGGAGGAGCCTGGGGGTTACCCGTTTACTGACCGGGCGGCATCCGGCATACAGGCAGCATGAACCCGACCGAGGCGCTTCTATGGAACGTGTGAAGGCGCAACCGGACACAGTCGTTGGGAGACCGGCGGCGATAGGAAGGACTCCAAGCGGCAGAATCCGTGAGGGGCAGAGTACCGTTGCCGGGTGTGCCGGCGGACTTGCCCGTAGTAGCTGTGAAGCTTGCGCGTATCGCAGCGGGGGTGGAGCCAAGGGGCGGGGTCGTTCTGGCTTGAGTGTGCGCTCAACCGCAAGGGAGGAAGCACATGTTTGAGCCAGGGTTTGAGGGAAAGTCGTATGTCATCCCCAGGCGATTGTTGTGGGATGCGTGGTTGAAGGTCAAGGAGAAAGGCGGGTCGGCTGGGGCCGATGGGGTGACGATTGAGCAGTTCGAGGAAGACGTAAAGAATCGTCTCTTTGTGTTGTGGAATCGCATGTCGTCGGGGTCGTACTTCCCTGGTCCGGTCCGTGCGGTGGATATTCCCAAGAAGGACGGAACCAGACGGCTTGGCATACCAAATATTGTTGACAGAATCGCGCAGACGGCGGCGGCTATGGCGTTGGAGCCCAATGTGGAGCAGGTATTTCACGACGACTCCTACGGTTACCGTCCCGGACGCTCGCCCCTGGATGCGGTAGCGGTTTGCCGGGAGCGGTGTTTCAGAAAAGAGTGGGTGCTCGATGTTGACATCCGCAACTTTTTCGACTCTGTTCCATGGGACCTCACGTTGAAGGCTTTGGCGCGCCACACTGACCAGAAATGGGTCGTGATGTATGTGGAACGCTGGTTGGAAGCCCCGATGCTGATGGCCGACGGTAGTCTGGTGCCAAGGGAGAAGGGAACCCCGCAGGGGTCCCCGATTTCGCCGCTGATCGCCAATCTGTTCCTCCACTATGGGTTCGACGCTTGGATGGCACGGGAGTTTCCGGTCGTCAAGTTCGAGCGCTTCGCGGATGACGTGGTGATCCACTGTGTCAGCGAGAGTCATGCCCGTGATCTACGGGAGGCACTCGCTCGCCGGCTGGTCGAGGTCGGGTTGGAGCTTCACCCGGAGAAGACCAGGATCGTGTATTGCAAGAGAAGCAAACGCCGAGGAAGTTACGAGAACGTCTCGTTCACCTTCTGCGGCTACGCGTTCCGGCCCCGGAAGGCGAAGAACAAGAGCAGCGGGGAAACCTTCATGGGTTTCCTCCCGGCTGTCTCACCGGGGAAGCTGAGCGAAATGAGCCGCCGGGTAGCGTCATGGCGGATTCGTCGGCGCGTGAACTTGACCCTTGATGACCTCGCAAGGGAGGTCAACCCTGTCATTGGGGGTTGGCTTGCTTATTACACCGCGTTCTATCCGACTGCGGTGACCCCACTCTGCCATCGCATCGACCTCCATCTGGTGCGATGGGCGGAAAGGAAGTACAAACGACTGGAACGCAGACCTCGACGAGCACGGGCATGGTTGTGCGGGGTCCGAGTAAGGGAACCCGAGCTGTTCGTGCATTGGAGGCATTGTGCGCCACCCCGATGAACTGGACGACACGAGCCGTATGAGTCGAGAGGCTCACGTGCGGATCTGTGGGGGCCGGAGGGTGCAACTCCCTCCGGCTACCCGGCGGCCCATCAAGAAGAAAGCGGGAGGGGGCAAGTGATGCGGCGTCTGCTTGTGGTGTTCGCGGTTGTGGTGCTGGGGGTGCTTGTGCTCGCCTCGGCGGCGTTAGCGCAGGCGCCGGGCTGGCAGGTCCACTCCGAAACGCTGCCGGGCTATCTGCCGCCGGGAGGGCAGGGCACGATCCTGGTGGTGGCGAGCAACATCGGTGGCACGACGATCGATGGGAGCGCCGAACCGGTCAGGATCACCGACACGCTGCCCGAAGGGTTGACCGCGACTGCGATCACGGGTCCCGGGAGTTGCTCTCGTGAAACGCTGCAATGCACCTATACCGGGAGCCTGATCCCGTACGCGAATCTGACGGTCCAGATCAGTGTGGCGGTGGCAAAGAGCGAGCCGGAAGGGAGCGTGCTGTCCAATCGGGTGAGCGTGGAAGGCGGCGGCGCGCCCCGCAGCGCGAGCGCTCAGCACTTCACGATCGGAACGAAAACACCGTTCGGCGTGCAGGACTACGAACTGGCGCCGCTGAGCGAAAACGGGACACCAGATACCCAGGCCGGCTCGCACCCATTCGAGCTGACGAGCACGCTGGTCATGAACCAGACCGGCGCTGGCGGACGCGAGCCGGTCGCGCTGCCCAGGAACCTGCGCTTCCAGCTGCCGCTGGGCCTGGTCGGCGATCCCCAGGCGACCGCGCAGTGCCCGACCGCGGACTTCTACGCGCACGCCCCGGCCTCCGAAGTGGATGAATGTCCCCCGGGCTCGGTCGTGGGCGTCGCGAACGTGACGATCGACGAACCGGAGACCGTTCATGTGATCACGTTGACGGTCCCGGTGTTCAACCTGGTGCCCTCCGAAGGCGAACCGGCACGGTTTGGGTTCGAGGCGCTGGGACTGGTCCCTGTCGTGATCAACACCGCTGTGGATCCCGGCGATGACTACGCGGTGATCGCGAGCGTCAAGAACGCGAGCGAGCTCGCGGGACTGCTCTCGAGCCAGGTGATGCTGTGGGGCGTCCCCGGCGATCCCAGCCACAACGAGTCCCGCGGCTGGGAATGCGTCGAAGGCGGCGTGCACTACGAAAAAGGCGAAGTCTCAACGCCCTGTCCCGCCTCCACCAGCCTGCCCGAGACGCCGTTCCTGACGCTGCCGACCTCCTGCCCGGCCGATCCGGCCAGCGAACCTTTTGCGTCCACGGCGCAGGCGGAATCGTGGACGGAAGCGGGGCATGTCGTGGAAAGCGAATACTCGTGGTCGGGTCCGCTGCAGGAACCGCTCGCCCCGGAGGACTGCGATGCGCTGCCGTTTGCCCCGTCGATCGGGGTGGCGTCCGAAACGCACACTGGCAGCACTCCCACGGGGTTGAGCGTGAACGTGAAGGTGCCGCAGGGCCCGACGCTCGAACCCAACCCCGAAGGAAAAGCCGAGGCCGACGTCAGGGACACGACGGTGACGCTGCCCGCAGGGGTGCAGGTCAACCCCTCCGCCGCCAACGGCCTGGAAGCGTGCCCTGAGCACGGCAGCGAAGTCTCACCAGGCATCATCGCCGGGGGGATCGGCTTCACGGGGTTCGAGGACTTCCAGCCGGGAGCCCCGACAGCCACCTTCAGCGAAGGGTTTGACCTCACGCCGCCCACGGAACCCAAGCCTGGGGAAAGCTACTGTCCGGAAGCCTCCAAGCTCGGGACCGTGCGTATCAAGACGCCGCTGCTGCCCAAGGAAGTGCAGGGCGCGATCTATCTCGCCGAACCCGCACCCAACGGGGAAGCGGGCAAGAACCCGTTCGACTCGCTGATCGCGATGTACATCGTCGCCGAAGACCACGAAGCGGGCATCCTGGTCAAGCTCGCCGGGGAAGGCGAACTGAACCAGAGCACCGGACAGGTCTCAACCACGTTCAAGAGCACTCCGCAGCTCCCCTTCGAAGAACTGAAAGTCGAACTGTTCGGGGGGCAGCGCGCGTCGCTCAGCACCCCGGCCTCCTGCGGGACCTACTCCACCGTGGCGGCGTTCACGCCGTGGTCTGTCCCGCTGGGCGCCCCGGCCACGCTCGCCGGCTCCCCCGGCGAAGAATTCCTGATCGGCGAAGGTTGCAGCACCGGCACGCTGCCGTTCTCCCCCTCCTTGCAGAAGGCGGCGACCAACGGTCAGGCGGGCATGTTCACACCGTTTGAGTTGCAGATCGCGAGACCCGACGGCGACCAGGCATTGAAGTCCTTCTCGCTGGGGCTACCCCCGGGCCTGGCGGCGGTGCTCGCCTCGGTCCCGTTGTGTCCGGAACCGGCGGCCGCAGAAGGAACGTGCGGGGAAACGAGCCCCGAAAGCCTGATCGGGGAATCGCTCGCGAGCACTGGTGTGGGCAGCGAACCATACGGGCTCCCGGGCAAGGTCTACCTGACAGGCCCCTATGACGGCGCGCCGTTCGGGCTCTCATCGGTCACGCCGCTGGAACACGTAGGCCCGTTCGATCTCGGCAGGATCGTGGTGCGCTCTGGCATCACGATAAACCCGAACACCGCGGCCGCGAGCATCGACACCGCCGCGACCACCCTGATCAACAGCACGGGCGTCAAGGAATCGTTCGCGGGCCTACCGGAAATGATCAAAGGGATCCCCTCCCAGATCAAAGATCTCACCGTCAACGTCAACCGCTCGGGCTTCACGTTCAACCCGACCAACTGCTCGGCCATGAGCATCACCGCGACACTGGACGGCTGGCAGGGCGCGAGCAGCGAAGCCTCCCACTCCTTCCAGGCCTCGAACTGCGCGAGCCTGCCGTTCGCTCCGACCCTCACGGCGACGGTGGGCGGGCATGCCAGCAAAGCGGACGGCACGAACCTGAATGTCACGGTCACCTCAGCCGGCATCGGACAGGCCAACATCCAGAAAGTGGACCTGCAGTTCCCCAAGGTATTGTCCTCCCGTTTGACGACATTGCAGAAGGCGTGCACGGAAGCGGCGTTCAACGCTAACCCGGCATCATGCGATCCGGACTCGGTGATCGGGCATGCGACCGTGCACACCCCGCTGCTGAAAAGCCCGTTGACGGGTCCCGCCTACCTCGTCAGCCACGGTGGCGCGGCGTTCCCCGACGTGGAGTTCGTGCTCCAGGGCGAAGGCGTGGAGATCCTCTTGGACGGCAAGACCGATATCAAGGAAGGCATCACCTACTCCAAGTTCGAATCCGCTCCCGACGCCCCATTCACGAGCTTCGAAACGGAACTGCCGTCCGGTCCCGATTCGATCTTCACCGCGAACGTCCCCGAAAAGGAAGACTACAGCCTGTGCAAGGCGAGTCTTGAAATGCCGACACGGATCGTGGCGCAGGATGGCGCGATGATCGAACCGTCCACGAAGATCCTCGCGCAGGGTTGCGGTGAAGTGAAGAGCGCCAAAGTCAAGAAGCTTTCGCTCGCGCAACGGCTGAAGAAGGCCCTGGAGCAGTGCCGTACGAAATACAAGCACTCCAAGTCGAAGCGGGCCAAGTGCGAACGCCAAGCGCACGCTCGCTACACCAAGCTCGCGCTCGTCGCGTGCCGCCATCAGGACAAGCATTCCAAGAAGAAGCGCTCATCTTGCGAAACGCTAGCGCAGCGGCGCTACGGCGCCCACGCGGCTTCGCATACCGCTGGCAAGACCGCTCGCCGTCATGGTTGACATGGGCGATAATGGCCCTACCGACCGCGTGCGCACGGGTGGCCTGCTCGCGGCGATGGTGGCGGGCCTCGCTGCGATCGCCCTCGTGCTCGCTGGGTGTGGCGGCTCCGGGGACGATCCCGCCTCCAAATCCGCCGCGGAAATCCTCGCGGCGAGCAGGACCGCGGCGCTGAGCGCGAGCTCCGTGCGCGTGCTCACCACAGCCACCGGGGGCAAGCGCACCACGCTGGCGCTGGACATGCAACTGGCGCGTGATGGCGCGCGTAGGCACACCACGATCTCCAGGCGCACCCAGGAAACGATCGACATCGGCGGCACGGTCTATGTGAAGAGCGATTCCTCTCTCGATGCGCGCCTGGCCAAGACCAAGGGCGTGCACCTGCCCGCAGGCGTCTGGCTGAAGGAGCCATCCCGCGCCCGTACGGGCGAACAGACCGACCTGAGCCGGGAACTGGGGTTCCTGCTCAGACACCCCACGATCCCGCTCACCAAGGGCGCCACCACCACGATCAAAGGGCAGAAAGCGATCGAACTGAAAGAGCAGAGCAATCTCTACACCGTCGCGATCTACATCGCCACCACCGGTCAGCCCTACCCCATCAAGATCGTCAGACACGGCCGCCGCGAAACCAGCCAGACCACCTTCACCGCCTGGAACCAGCCCGTCACGCTCAGCGCTCCCGCTAGTGCGGTCGAACTCAGCAAGCTCGAACACAAGGCGCACTGAGATGCAGCATCGCCGTTCTCTGAAAGCTCGAGCGCCGTCCAGGAGGGGCGGCGCCCGGGGATGCCTCGGCCGCCCGGACTCCCTCTCCGTCTAGGCCGAGGACACCCGCAGCACGGGGCGTGGTCCCTTTCCCCTCGGGGGGGCCGCGCCCCACTTCTCGCTCAGCAGCCGGTCGCCTGTGCAAGGACCCGGCAGACTTCGGTCATCCGCGCGGAGTCGAGGGTAGTGATGTGGCGGGTGAGGTACACCTTCTTGGCTAGGAAGGTGTTGTGGACGGTCAGGACGCAGTCGCGGTCCATGCCATCGGCTACCCCGAGTTGAATCTCGGTGTCCCAACCCCGGATGCTGCTCGTGATGGGCACCGCGATCGCATCGAACAGACGGCCGATGTCCTCGTCACGGCTGACGATCAGAGCGGGTCGGCGCTTCTCATCGGGGTGCTCGTAGAGCCAGACCTCGCCGCGCCTCACCACGGGTCCAGCCCGGCGGCGGCCTCTTCCTCGGCGAGGCGACGCATCAAGTCACCGGCGGCCGCCCGGGTCATCGCCGACAGGTTGCCCCAGTCGTCGATGATGTCCCCAGGCATGGCGTCCGGCTCGACGTGGGCTGCCCGCAGCGCACGCTCGGCCTGCTCCTCGCTCCACGTGGGCGCCTCTTGCAGCACCAGCTCCTTGGCGGTCATGAGCCGAATTTTAGCGTCCGCCGCTCGGCGGGCAAGTCGACTGTCTGCGGCTCAGGAGACGCTGCCGCGCGGGACGATCCATTGCACGCGCTGGCCGGTGAGCTTCGCGATCCGCTCGAAGTCCGCGTCGTAGTGCAGGACGGTGAGCCCTGCGTGCTCGGCGCAGGCAGCGATGAGCAGGTCGGGCAGCGTCACGGCGCGGTGCTGGGCGCGCTCGGCGAGCATGCCCTGGACCGCAAGCGCCCGTTGCACGCTCTCCTCGTTGACGGGCATGCGCGACATCCCGCGCAGGGCTTGGGCTGCGGCGCGGTAGTTGCTCCGGCTGCTGGCGCTGTAGAGCAGCTCCAGGTCAACGATCCCGCAGGTGGCGATCTCGCCGGCCAGGAGCAGCGGCTCGAGCGCTTGGCGCACCTCGGGTCGGGTGTCGCGTCGTGTGAGCGCGCTCTTGTCGGCCAGGAAGGTGGGCACCGCCGTTCAGCGCCAGGCGCCGGCCATCACGTCGGGGTCGTCGAGTGCAAGCGCACCGGGAGTGCACAGCAGCTCGAGCAGCTCCCGGCGCTGTCTGAGCGCCACGACCTCCGAGAGGGCCGCATCCACAGTATCGGTCAACGTCTTGGTGCCGAGGATGTCCTTCGCGGCCGCGACCTTGGCGGTGTCGATCGCGAATGAAGTCTTGTGTCTGGTGGCGGTGCTCATTGGCCGCAGTATAGCGAAACATCCGGCAACAGATAGCAAGAATGCCGGCGTGTCACTATCCAGCCTCGACGCGGACCTCGACACGACAGGCGGCTGGGCTTCAAAGTCATCTGCCGTACGCGCGCCCAGGACTACGGGCGAGCATCCAAAGGCGCATAGCTGAGGTCGCGCGCGGGGTCGATCCCCCAGCGCCCCGCGACGTCCCGCAGGTCTCCGTCGAGTCCCCAGCGGTCCGCCCGCGCCGGACCCTCGTGCGCGAGGCTGGCGCCCTTCAGCGCCATGCAGCCGGTGTTCTCGCCGATCGCCCGGATCTGGCGCACCTCCTCTGAGCTGAGCGGCGAGCGTTCGATCGCGGCGCCCAGCCCGGCCAGCTCGGCGCGCTTGTCCTCGATCGGGCGGCCAGGCCGGCCGCCGGCGGCAGCCGGCTCCTGGATCAGAGTCGGCGCCACGCATCCCACCGGCGCCTGGGCGAGATCCCAGGCGCAGGCGAGTTGCAACATCGTGAGGCCATGTGCGTGCGCGATCGGGCGCATCGCCTCCAACTTCTCCCGGCCCGCCTCGATCCACCCGTCGGGGCGGAAGCAGCGATGGTCGTGCTCGGTGAACTCATGCCCGGGCAGGACGTCGTCATGGAACAGTCCCCCGTAGTCCACCACCCGCGCGATCAACCCCACGTCGCTGGCCTGAGCCGCTCCGAGCACGAGCTCGCCCGGCCAGGGCTCGAGCGGGTTGAGGATGATCATCGCCCAGTCGATCAGCTCGCTGTAGCGCTCAAAACAGCCGATCAGGTCGAGCGTGAACCCGTTCGCCGGGCCTGGCGCCACGCCGAGCATGCGCGTCAGCCCCGCGTCGCGCGCACCCGCCATGCCCTCCAGCCACACCGCCGGGCTGGTGTAGCCGATGCGGTCGGGGTTGTGCAGCAGCAGCACATCGAACCGATCCACCCCGCACCGCTCCAGGCTGCGCTCGGCGGCCATCCTGATGTAGCCGGCGTACTCATTCTCGCCGCGCAGGCCTTGGCCGGTGAAGCGGGGGTATCCCTTCGCGCCGTCCCGCTGTCCGGTGTAGAAGTCGTGCCCGATCGCGCCGACCAGGCAGTAGCTGTCACGATCGACTCCCTTCAGCGCCTCGCCGAGCAGGCTGTCCGCCTCGCCCGCCCCGTAGGCGTCGGCGGTGATCACCGTGTCGATGCCGTTCCCGGGGCGCAGCAGCGCTTGCAGGCGCGCGTCATCCAGCGGCTCGCCGAAACGCATGTAGCGCCCGCCGCTCCAGGTGCCGATCGCTGTCGCTGTGGGGTCCATATGACTGCACTCTACGGCGCGGCGACGGGTACGGGTACGGCTATATGGGTGTGGGTATGGGCCGGCGAAGCTGAGCGGGCCGAGCCGGGGGCCAGCCGTACCGCCGGGCGTTCAGGTACGGCTGAACCCACCGGCCGTGCGTGCGCGCAGCGCGGCCTCCAGCCGCCCGAGCGCGTGGCGAATCGCCTCCTCGTCGGGTCCCTCGGCCGTGCTGGAGCGGATCGCCTGCTTCTCTGCCCCCTCGTCCTGGTCCTCGTCCTCGTCCTCGCCCTCGCCCTCGTCCTCGTCCTGGTCCTCGCCCGAGCCGAGCGCCGCCCGTGCGGACTGCGCGACACCCGCGTGCAGGGACCGCAGCTCGGCCACGCGCAGCGGCAGGTCCGCGCGCTGCTCGCCGGCCAGCTCTGACAGGGCGGCCAGCAGGGCGCGGTCGAGCTCGATCGCGGCGTGCGCCACGCGGCTCTGATCGAGGTCCAGGCGCGCGCGCAGGGCAAGCTCCTCGCACACCAACGGCTGTTCGCGCGCCGCCAGCAGCTCCGCCAGGCGCTCGTCGGCGCGCAACGCCGAGGCGCGACGTTTCACTCGCACCCGCGGTCCCGTCCACGGCAGCTGCACCGCGTGCCGCCACTGCCCGGCGGCAAGGAGCTCGCCCTCGCCCCAGCCGGCCCTGATCACGAGCGCCTGCGCCGGGGAGACCTCGCGCGCGTACGCATCCGCGGCGGCGATGCGCTGTGCGTACAGCACGCGGTTCAGAGCGGCGAACGCCGCGCCGACGTCGCGCTCGGTGTCGAGTTCGTCAAGCCACGCCTGAGCCTGGCGCTCGGCGGACACCGACACCGGGTCGACGACCGTCACGCGGGTGATCTCGACGGGCGTGGGCTCGGGCTGGGGGGGAGCATCGCGCCGGCGTTGGGCCGCGCGGCGCCGCAGCGGGCCGGCCCCCCGCGCGAGCGCCGCCCTGTCGGCCGCGAGCGTGTTCAAGACGACCACGCGCTCGGGCTCGCCGTCCGCCCGCGAGCGCAGCAGATAGCGCCCGTCGGCCGGTCCCAGGACCCACGGCAGCTCGCACTGCACGAACAGGAACAGTCGCTCGGGGGGATGCTCGGGCACGGCTGCACCGTATCCTTCTTGTGCCGCCACGACCAACCTGGGAGCCAGATGTCCATGTCCGACCCGAGCAGCACCGTCAGAAACCTGCGTGAGCGTCTCGCCGGCGCGGGCGAGGACCATCTCGGCAAGGCGCTGTCCGACCTGCTGGACAACCCTCTGCTGACGGGCACGATCGGGCGGGCGTTCGACGCGCGCGAGAAGGCCGCCCAGGCGCAGGAGCTGGCAATGGGCGCCTTGAACATTCCCTCGGCCGCCGACATCGAACGGCTGACGCGCAGGCTGCGCTCGGTATCCCAGCGCCTGGAGGGCATCGAGGACGGCGTCCACCGCCTGGACCGCGCGCTGGCCTCCCACGGGGTCGAGTCCCGCCTGTCGCGGATAGAGGAGCATCTGGGGGCGCTTGCCGGCAAGCTGGGCGGGGCCTCGCCGGGCGCGTCCTCCTCGCAGGCGAAGCCCGCCGGCGTGCCGCGTGCCTCGAAACCGAAACAGGCCACTGCGTCCAAGGCCACCGCACCCAAAGCCACCACGTCTAAAGCCGGCAGGTCTAAAGCTGCCGCGTCCAAGTCCAGCGCGGCCAAACCCCGTGCGGCCAAGCCCCGCGCGCGCCGCGCCGCCAAGCCGAAGCAAAGCTGAGCAGCGGCGCTACGGGTTGAGCTCCATCGATTCCATGATCTGTCCCCACGTGTAGACGGCGTTGGCTTCGGCTTCGGTCAGCTGCCCTTCCAGGCGCTCTGCGTGGGCTAGGATGGGCCGCTCCTGCGGCTGCTCGGAGGGGGCGAGCAGACGTGCCGGCACCTCGCCGATCGCCACTTCGACCTGGTAGTAGCGGCTGTCGAAGCTGACGGCGCTCTGAGGGAGCGTCCGATAGCCGCCGGCGACCCACGCCCGCACGTCGGCGCACATGTCGGGCTCTGCCAGCACCGAGAGCGTCATCAGCCTGGCCGCATAGGAGTGGACTTTGCGCGTGAGCACGCCATTGCTCCAATGAAGGACTGCAACCGCGCGTGCGAACCGGGCGACCGCATGCGCGTCGGGGACGATCCCGGCGACGGTCATCGCGCCGACCAGCTCGTTGCTGAGCTGTTCGGAGTCGGTGTCCTCGGGCGAGCCCGCGGCGACATTGGGGCATTCCGCTGCGATCTGGCGGCGCAGGCTCCGCAGGGCCGCATCGCTCGAGGCGAGGTTGACCCTGGCCGCGTGCACGAGCGCATAGTCGGCCTGGATATAGGCCCGCGTCGCGGCCACGTCCCCGGACCCGGCCAGCGCGGGCGCGGGCGTCGCGGCGAGAATCAGCGCCGTTGCGAGGAATGCAAGGGCTCGCTTGGTCATCGCGAAGCAGTATCTCCCAACGCGGCGACCGCGACGGCACCCATCGCCTCGGCCGCCGCCAGCAGCGCGTGGTCGTCGATGCGCGTGCGCGTGCCGTCGGCGTCGAACGTGTCGGTCACCGCCAGCACGCTGGCGACCGCGACCCGCGCGCGGGCGCCGATCGCGAACAGGGCCGCGGACTCCATCTCGACCGCCAGCGCGCCCGGCGCGCCGCCGGGCAGGTGGGCGTCGGGCCGGCCGGCGGCGTAGAACAGGTCCACGCTCACGACCATCCCCGCGTGCGCGTTCGGTGCGGCGCCGATCAGCGCCTGCGTCAGGCCCGGATCGGCCACCGCTCGCAGATCGACGGGATCTCCGGCCGATCCGCAGATCAGCTGTCCGACGATCGGAGATCCAAGTGGGTCTCCGATCGTCCAGCCAGCCTGCCGGCCCTCCTGCGCCAAGAGCGCGCGCGAGACTCCGTCGCGGCTGAGCGACTCGCGCGCGATCACCAGCTCGCCGAGCTCCAGACCGGGCGCCAGCGCGCCGCAGGTGCCCACGCGAATCGCCCGGCGCGCCCCCAGCTCGATCAGCTCCGTGAGCACGATCGCCGCCGACGGACCGCCCATGCCGGTGCTCTGGATGCTCAGCGCCTTGCCGTCGGAGCGCGCCGGGCCGGTGTAGCCCCACAGGCCGCGATGGTGGTTGAACATGCGCGGCTCGGAGATCAACGTCTGCGCGAGCGCCAGCGCGCGCCCGGGATCGCCAGGCAGCAGCACGCGCTCGGCCAGCTCGGCGGTGGGGCGCAGGTGCAGGGCCTGGGGATGCGCCGGCGCGCCGGCGGGGCTGGGGTCGGGAGCGGGGTCGGGTGTCGGCACGGGCCGCGACTTTAGACTGCGCCTGAAGATGGCAGCGCCTCCCGACAGCCCTCCGGACGTCTCACCCCAGGACACCCCGCCCGCGGCCGAGCTCACGCTGGGGCAGGTGGCCGCGCGCGCGGGCGTCACCGCGGCCACGGTCAGGCGCTGGGCGCGGGAGGGGCTCGTGCCCCAGTACGACGGCGTCTGGACACCCGCGGCGGCCTCGCACGTGCGCATCGTCGCGCGGCTGCGCGAGCGCGGGCACAGCGTTCAGCGGATCAGGGAGGCGAGCCAGAGCGGCAAGCTCGCGTTCGGCTACATCGACGAACTGCTGCCCAGCACCGAGGCGCGCTACACGCTGAGCGAGGCAGCGCGCGAGACGGGGCTGGAGCCCGAGCTGATCGAGCGGCTCATCGCCGCGATGGGCCTGAGCGCGCTCTCGACCGAGGAGATCTCTGAGGAGGATCTGCAGGTGCTGCGCTACGGCGCGGAGATTCTCGCCGCGGGCCTGCCGCTGTCGGCGCTGCTGCAGATCGTGCGCGTGTACGGGCAGGCGATGGCCCAGGTGGCCGACGCCGAGGTCAGGCTGTTTCACCTGTACCTGCACGAGCCGCTGATGCGCGAGGGGGTGCCGGGCGTGGAGGTCGCGCAGGCGATGGAGGGGATGACGCGCGAGATGCTGCCGTTCGCGGTGCCGTTCATCAACTACCTGCACGGGCGCATGCTCGGGTACTTCGTCGAGCAGGATGTGATCGGCCACATCGAGTCCGACCTCGACGACGCCGAGACGGCGCAGGAGGGCAGCATGCGCGTGGCGATCGCGTTCGCGGACCTCGCCGGCTACACCAAGCTGACCGAGGAGCAGGGCGAGGCGCGGGCCCTCAGCGCCGTCGAGCGGTTCGTGGAGAGGGTCGAGCAGACGCTGCCGATCGACGCGCGGGTGATCAAGACGCTCGGCGATGAGGTGATGGTGGTCGGCGCCGACGCGGGCGCGCTGACGGTCTGGGCGGTCGGGCTGGCCGGCGCGCTTCCAGCGGGTTCGCCGCCGCCGCGAATCGGGATTCACAGCGGGGCGGCGATCTATCGCGACGGCGACTACTACGGTCGCGAGGTCAACCGCGCCGCGCGCGTGGTCGCACGGGCCGCCGGCGGCGAGGTGCTCGTGACGCACCCGGTCGTCGATGCCGCCGGCCGCCAGGACGGGTTGGAGTTCGAGCTGATCGGCGAGGTGGTGCTGAAGGGCTTCAGCCATCCGACCGAGCTGTTCCTGGCCCGCGCGCGGTGACACCCCGGGAGCTGCATGAGCGGGTGCGGGCGGCGGGACTGCTCGGGCGTGACGGTTCGCCCACCCGCCCGGTCGTGGCGATGATCTCGGGCGGACGCGACTCCGTCTGCCTGCTGGACGTCGCGGTCGCCGTGCGCGGGGCGGGCGATGTGCGGGCGCTGCACATCAACTACGGTCTGCGCGGGGCAGCGTCGGATGCGGATGAGCGCCTGTGCGCGCAGCTGTGCGCGACGCTGGGTGTCGAGCTTGCGCTCGTCCGCGTGGGCTCGCAGGAACGCGCTCAGGGCGAGCGGGGCAACCTGCAGGCGTGGGCGCGTGAGCTGCGCTACGGGGCGGCCGCGCGGCTGGCCGACGAGCTGGACGGCGACGCCGGCGCCGACGCGCAGGCCGGCGCGGCGGTGATCGCCACCGGGCACACTTCGAGCGATCAGCTGGAGACGATCCTGTATCGCCTGGCCGCCTCGCCGGGCAGGCGCGCGCTGCTGGGAATGGCCCCGCGCGAGGGGCGGCTCGTCAGGCCGCTGCTGTTGCTGACGCGCGAGCAGACGACCGACTACTGCCAAGCGCGGGGTTTGCAGTGGCGTGATGACGCGAGCAACGAGGACGAGCGCTTCGCGCGCGCGCGGGTACGCCACGTGCTCGTGCCCGCCCTGCTGCAGGTGCACCCGGCCGCTCAGGACAACGTGCTGCGCACGGCGCGGCTGCTGCGCGAGGAGACCGAGCTGCTGGAGGAGCTCATCGACGCGGAGCTCGCCGGGCGCGACCGCATCGCCGTGGCGCGCCTGGCGGAGCTGCATCCGGCGCTGGCGCGGCTGATCGTCGTGCGCCTGGCCGAGGACGCCGCGGGGGAGTACGTGCCGCAGGCGGGCGGGCGCGTGGAGGAGATCGTCGCGCTGGCCGCGCGAGGGGGTGCAGTGGCGGAGGTGCATGTGGGCGGGAACGTGAGCGCCAAGATCTCAGGCGGGATGCTGAGGATGGTCAGGCTCCCGCCGCGGTGACTGGCCGCGGCGTACACTGCGCGCGTGAGCGTTCCGGCCCTGACCCAGGCAGGCGTATCGGCTTCCGTCGCGGCGGCGGGCGGCGGCGGTGGCGCGGCGGCGCCCGCCGAGGGTGAGATCGGCGAGGTGCTGGTCAGCGCGCAGGCGCTGCAGGCGCGCGTGCGCGAGCTGGGAGAGCAGATCTCGCGCGACTATCGCCGTCGGACCCGCCCGCCCCGGCCGCTGCTGCTCGTGGGAGTGCTGAAGGGCGCTGTGTTCTTCCTGAGCGACCTGATGCGATTCATCGAGATTCCCGTCGAGGTCGACTTCATGGCCGTCGCCTCCTACGGCTCGGCGACCGACTCCTCGGGGGTGGTGCGCATCCTCAAGGACCTCGACGCGGCGATCGAGGATCGGGACGTGCTGATCGTCGAGGACATCGTCGACTCAGGTCTGACGCTTCAGTACCTGCTGCGCAACCTCGGCTCGCGCAACCCGGCCTCGCTCGAGGTGTGCGCGCTGCTGACCAAGCCCGCGCGGCGCAAGGTGGCGCTGCAGGCGCGCTATGTTGGGTTCGAGATTCCCGACACGTTCGTCGTGGGCTACGGGTTGGACTACGCCGAGCGCCACCGTAACCTTCCGTTTGTGGCCGCGTTGGGAGCGAGCGCGCGAGCCGGCGTGTGGTCCGATCGTTGATGTTGCGGGCGCCCTGTGGCGCTCACAACCGGCTCCGCGGGCCTTCTGGCGGGATCGCAATGGCCGGAAAATGGGGTGTCGCATGGTACGCTAGGGAACTGGCGGCCAGACGACGACCGGCGCCAGAAATCCAGTGATATCGCCATGAGCCGTTCATTCAAGAGCGCCGCGTTTCCAATCCTCATCGTCCTGGTGCTGGCGTTCCTGGCCGTGAAACTGGTCAGCCCGAGCTCCAGCAGTACACGCACGCACAGCTACAAGACGCTCGTCTCCGAAGAAATCCCCAAGGGCGAAGTCAAGTCGGTCGAGTTCAAGAACAAGGGCAAGGCGCTCGAAGTCAAGCTCAACAGCAGGGGGCGCAACGAAAAATACGAAATCGGCTTCGTCGAACAGGCCGCGCCGCAGCTGATCGGCCAGCTCGAAAAGGCCGGGGTCAGCTTCAACATCGAATCGGAAAAGAGCAGCGTTCTGCTGAGCCTGCTGACATACATCCTGCCGTTCATCATCTTCCTCGGGTTCTGGATCTTTTTGATGAACCAGGTCCAGGGGGGCGGCTCGAAAGTGATGTCGTTCGGCAAGTCGCGCGCCAAGCGCCTGTCGGCGGACTCGCCGAAGATCACCTTCCGCGACGTCGCCGGCGTGGACGAGGCCGTCGAGGAGCTGCACGAGATCAAGGAGTTCTTGGAGAATCCCAAGAAGTTCCAGGCGCTGGGAGCGCGCATACCGACGGGCGTGCTGCTGTACGGGCCCCCGGGCACCGGCAAGACGCTGCTCGCGCGCGCGGTCGCGGGCGAGGCGGGCGTGCCGTTCTTCTCGATCTCCGGGTCTGACTTCGTCGAGATGTTCGTGGGCGTCGGCGCCTCCCGGGTCAGAGACCTGTTCGAGCAGGCCAAGCAAAACAGTCCCTGCATCATCTTCATGGACGAGATCGACGCCGTCGGGCGCCACCGCGGCGCCGGCCTCGGCGGCGGGCACGACGAGCGCGAGCAGACGCTCAACCAGCTGCTGGTCGAGATGGACGGGTTCGAGGCGAAGGACAACATCATCATGATCGCCGCCACCAACCGGCCCGACATCCTCGATCCGGCGCTGCTGCGCCCTGGTCGTTTCGACCGCCAGATCGCCGTGGACCGGCCCGACCGCAAGGGCCGGGCGAAAATCCTCGAGGTGCACACGCGCGGCAAGCCGCTGGCGAAGATCATCGACATCGACGCGCTCGCCGGTCAAACCCCCGGGTTCACCGGCGCGGACCTGTCGAACCTGATCAACGAGGCCGCGCTGCTGTCGGCGCGCACGGGCAAGCGCGAGATCGGCCAGGATGAGCTCGAGGAGGGGATCATGCGCGTGATCGCCGGCCCCGAGAAGAAGACGCGGGTGATGTCAGAGAAAGAGCGGCTGATCACCGCCTATCACGAGATGGGCCACGCGCTCGTCGGCCATTTTCTCGAGCACTCAGACCCGGTGCACAAGATCTCGGTGATCTCCCGGGGCCAGGCGCTCGGCTACACGATCTCGATGCCCCAGGAAGATCGCTTCCTGACCACGCGCGCGGAGCTGAAGGACACGATGGCGATGACCCTCGGCGGGCGCGCGGCGGAGGAGATCGTGTTCGGCGAGATCACGACGGGCGCGTCCAACGACATCGAGAAGGTGACACAGACCGCCAAGCAGATGGTGATGCGCTTCGGCATGAGCGAAAAGCTTGGCCCCCGCGTGTTCGGCCACGACCACGCCCAGCCGTTCCTCGGCCGCGAGTTCTCGACCGAGCCCGACTACTCCGATGAGATCGCGCGCGAGATCGACGACGAGGTCAGGCGCATCATCGAGGCGGCGCACCAGCGCGCCACGGAGATCCTGACCGAACACCAGCACCAGCTCACGAAGATCTCCGAGATTCTCGTCAAGCGCGAGACGATCGAGAAGGAGGAGTTCCTCGCGCTGCTCGACGGCAAGAGCGAGGAAGCGGTGTTCGGCGTGGCAGAGGACTCGACCGAGCCCGAGCTGCCCGCGCCGCCCGCGCCGGCGGGCAGGCCCGAGCGCGAAACCCCGCGAGTGACGCCACGCCCAGGTCTTGCCGGCGCGGGCGGCGCGGAGTTGCGCGGGACGGACCCTGAGCGCCCGGAGCTGGCCTGAGCACAGGCGCTCTGTTCCGTCTGATGGGCGTCGTGAACGTGACGCCGGACTCGTTCTCGGACGGGGGCCTGTTTCTGGACGCCGGCGCGGCGATCGCGCACGCGCGGGAGCTGATCGGCGAGGGGGCGGACATCGTGGACGTTGGCGGCGAATCGACGCGGCCGGGGGCTGAGCCCGTGTCTGCGCAGGAGGAGCTGCGGCGGGTGCTGCCCGTTGTGGAGGGGATCGCCGACGCGGATGCGCGGATCTCGATCGACACGTCCAAGGCGCCGGTCGCGCGGGCGGCGCTCGGCGCCGGCGCGAGCATCGTCAACGACGTCAGCGCCCTGCGCGCCGACCCGGAGATGGCCGGGGTCGTGGCCGACAGCGGATGCGAGTGCTGTTTGATGCACATGCTCGGCGAGCCGCGCACGATGCAGTCCGACCCGCGCTATGAGAACGTCGTGGACGACGTGCGAGCGTTTCTGGAGGAGCGACTGGCGTTCGCCGTGCGCGAGGGCGTGCGCGAGGAGCGGATCATGCTCGACCCGGGGATCGGGTTCGGCAAGACGTCCGCGCACAACCTCGCGCTGCTGCGCCGCCTGGACGAGCTGAGGACACTCGGGCGGCCCGTGGTCGTGGGCACCTCGCGCAAGAGCTTTCTCGGGCGCATCCTCGCCGCCGGCGCGGGCGAGGATGCGCCGTTGGACGCCACGCGCCTGCTTGGTGGCACGATCGCCACGAACGTGCTCGCCTACGAGCGCGGCGCCAGCGTGTTCAGGGTGCACGACGTCGCTCCGGTGAGCGCCGCGCTGACCGTTGCTGCTGCTACGTTGAACCCGCGATGGACCCCGGCGAGGAGGACCCCGACGAGTTGACCGGCGTCCCCCCGGAGGAGGGTGAGGAGCTGGTTGACGGCGAGCACGGTGCGCAGGAGGACGATGTCGCGCCGGGCGTCGGTGACGTGCTCGACTACCTCAACGCGTCGGAGGAGGAGGGGGAGCCCAAGGAGGCGTATGCGCCGGAAGACGAGGACGACGAGGAGGACTACGACCCCGACGAGGACGAGCGCGAGGAGACGGGCGAGTCGGTCACGATCGAGATCTCGGGGCTGTCGCTGTACACGCATCACGGCGTGGGCGAGGCCGAGCGCGAGGTCGGCCAGCGGCTCGTGCTCGACCTGCGATTGGACCTCGGTGAAAGCGACGCCACCGCGACGGACTCCGTCAGGGACACGGTCGACTACGACGAGGTCTGCCAGCTGGTCGCGCTGCTCGCCCAGCAGCGCTCCTATCACACGCTCGAGCGGCTGTGCAGCCGGATCGCCGACCGGCTGATCGGCGACTACGAGCTCGAAGGCGTCTGGGTCAAGGCGACCAAGCCCGAGCCGCCGATCGCGCTGCCCGTGGACGAGGTGTCCGTCGAGGTCTGGCGCGAAGCCGGGGAGTAGTTAGTTAGCACTCACTCATAACATCTGATAGCGTGCTCGGCCGTGATGTGGCAGACGACATCGTCGGCGGGCCGGGCGAGACGATGATCGCCCGCCTGATCGCGCTGGCCACGCACTCCGGCAACGCCCGCCGGGTGCTGATCGGCGCGGGCGCAGTGTTCCTGGTTGCGGCGGCGTTCGGCGCGCCCGTCACGACGATCCTAAAAAGCTCTAACACCGACTTCCAGAACCCGCAGGCCGAGAACCAGCGGGTCAACAAAACGATCGAACGGGCGACCGGCCAGCGGGCCTCTTTCGGCGTGGCGGCACTCGTGCCCAGCGCCGGCGACGTCCGCACCGACCGCGCCGCCCAGCTGGAGGCTGCGCACGTCGCCTCGATGCTGTCCGCGCAGCCCGGATTTCAGCGCGTGCTCGACTATCCGGCCACGCACCTGTCAGCGCTCGTCTCGCGTGACGGTCGCCAGACGGCCGTGCTGGCCGCCTTCTCCTCCCAGGAACGCTCGGCCGCCGCCGTGGCCCGGCTGCGCCCGGAGCTGGCTGGGCAGGGCGTGCGCTTCGGCGGTCCCGACGTGGCGTTCAGCGAAATCAACAATCGCACCTCCTCGGACCTACGCAACGCCGAGCTCTTGGCCTTCCCGATCCTGCTGCTGCTCTCGCTGTGGGTCTTCCGTGGTCTGATCGCCGCCGCGCTGCCGCTGCTGGTGGGCGGGTTCGCGATCGTTCTCACGTTCTTGGTCCTGCGTCTGGTGAACGCAGAGATCACGGGCCTGTCGATATTTGCCGTCAACCTCGTAACCGGGATGGGACTCGGCCTGGGGATCGACTACAGCCTGTTCGTGCTCTCGCGCTACCGCGAGGAGCTGGCGGGCGGGGCCGACACGTTCGCGGCGATCAGGCGCACTATGCAGACCGCCGGGCGCACCGTGCTGTACAGCTCGCTGACCGTCGCCGGGGCGCTCGCCTCGCTGCTCGTGTTCCCGCTGCGATTCCTGTACTCGATGGGCATCGGCGGCATGATCGTGTCGCTGTCGGCGGGAGCCGTCGCGCTGATCGTCCTGCCGGCGGTGCTGGTCGCGCTCGGGCCGCGCGTGAACTCGCTCGCCCCGGCCTGGTTGCAGCGCAGCGCCGCCCGCTCCGCCCAGGCCAGCAACGAAGGCGCCTGGTTCCGTCTCGGCCAGGCCGTGATGCGCCGCCCCGGCCTGGTCGCGCTCGCCACCGCCGCGGTGCTGCTCGCGATCGCCTCGCCGGCGTTGGGATTGCAGCTGATACCTGCCGACGCGCACGTCCTGCCGGCCTCCTCGCAGAGCCGCCAGACCGCCGAAGACCTCGACAGGGACTTCGCCAGCAACGGCGCGCAGACGATCAGCATCGTCGTGCCCGCCGCGGCCGGCTCGCGCGTGAGCGTCGACGCGCTTGCGCTGCGCGCGCGGGCTACGGCTGCCGGTCAGGCGAACGAGGTCTCCCCGCCGCGATATCTGGGCCGCGGCACGTGGGAGATCGAACTGCTACCGCGGGGCGTGGAAGCCTCGGCCGCCAACCAGCTGCTGGTCAAGCGGCTGCGCACGCTTGTCCATCCGGCGGGAGCGCTGGTGGGTGGCGGGACGGCGTGGTTCATCGATCAGAAGGCCGCGATCTCCTCGCACGTGCCGCTGGCGCTCGCGATCCTCGTGTGCGTCACGCTCGTCACCCTGTTCCTGATGACCGGCTCGGTCGTGCTGCCGCTGATGGCGCTGCTGATGAACCTGCTGACGGTCGCGGTCGGCGCCGGGCTGCTCGTGCTGATCTTCCAGGACGGGCATGGCTCCTCGCTGCTGGGCTTCAGCTCAATCGGCGGTCTGGAGGAGTCGAACCTCGTGCTGCTGTTCACGGTCGCGTTCGCGCTGTCCACCGACTACGGCGTGTTTCTGTTCAGCCGCATCAAGGAGATCCACGAAGGCGGCGTGCCCACGCGCGAAGCCGTCGCCCAGGGACTGGAGCGCACCGGCCGTCTGATCACCGCCGCGGCGCTCCTGTTCTGTGTGGCGGTCGGCGCGTTCGTCACTTCGCACATCTTCTTCATCAAGCAGTTCGGCGCGGGGACCGCGCTGGCGGTCGCGATCGACGCGACGTTCGTGCGGGCGCTGCTCGTACCCGCGCTGATGGGCCGGCTCGGCGAGCGCACCTGGTGGGCGCCGCGATCGCTGCGCCGGCTGCACACCCGCATCGGCGTGCACGAGGAGCTGGCCGAGCCCGCGGGCGCCTGACGCGCCGGCGGTCCCGCACGCGCGGGCTGGCTGTACGAGCGGCTCGCCGAGTCCGCGGAGCGCGTAGACAGATACGGTCCCGGGTGTCATGCCCGCCCGGATCGGACTGCTGGGCCTCGGCTCGAACCTCGGCGACCGCCGCGCCCAGCTGCAGGCCGCCGTCGACGCGCTGCCCGGCGCCGGGGTCGAAGTGCTCGGGTGCTCGTCGGTCTACGACACCGATCCCGTCGGCGACGGGCCTGAGCAGGCGAGCTTTCTGAACGCGTGCGTGCGGGTGCAGACCGAGCTCGAGCCGCTTGCGCTGCTCGACGCCGTCAAGGCCTGCGAGCGCGCGCTCGGACGCGCTCCGGGCGGCGTGCGCCACGGTCCGCGCGCGATCGATATCGACGTGCTGGCGCTCGGCGAGCTCGTGCTCGAGCACGAGCGCATGACGCTCCCGCACGAGCAGCTGCTCAGCCGCCGCTTCGTGCTGATCCCGGCGCTGGAGCTGGACTTCGGGTTGACCGCGCCGGGCGGCGCGTCACTTGCCGATGCGCTGGCGGCGCTCCCACTGGATGAGGGCGTGCGCTGGGCCGGCTCGCCGCTGAGCGTCCCGGCGCAGAGGGCCCCGTTGTGCGAGTGACGTGCGCACGTCTACGCCAATTGCAGGAAAAACCTGCCAAACCACGTACAAGCAGTGCAACCGTCGTTGCACCGTGCTAGGGTGCCGCGATCAACGCCGAGTCCCTGATCAGAAGTCAGGGAACGGGGGACCCAAGTTGTTGGGGCGAATCTCACGGTGAACCGTGAGAAGCGCAGGCTCTTTCAGCGCTAGCCCGTCAGCTAACCCCGCAGGCCGACGAAAGAGGAGTTGCTTTGCGGGTGCGAACCCTAAGCGCGGTGTTTTGCTCGAGCTTGACGATCGCGGCCTTGATGGCCAGTCCAGCTTGGGCCGGCACGACCAGCTCGGCCTCGGCAGCCGGCGGCGCGGCGGCCGGCAGCACGGCGGCCGGCAGCACCTCCACCTCGACCAGCACCTCCGCCAGCGGCGGCGCTGCTCCCAGCACTACCACCACGCCGGCCCACCACGCGCCGATCACCGCCAAGACGCCCAATGTCACCTACAAAGGCCCGGTCTACGAAAAAACCGCGACCGGGCAGCTCGTGCCCTACGCTCCGCCACCGGCCACGACGCCGGGCCAGGCCGCCAGCACCACGGCTAACAGCGCCACTGCTACCGGCGGCAGCGCCGTCGCGCCCTCTGCCACGACCATCCCGACGCCCGCGCCCGCCAAGCCCGAGCTGCTGGTCCCGGGCCACATCGCGCGCGTGGTCGACGGTCTCGCGGCGGCGCCGATCGATGCGCCCGCCGCCATCCAGCAGATCATCTGGGCCGGCAACCAGCTGATCGGCCTGCCCTACATCTACGGCGGCGGGCACGCCTCGTTCGTCTCGCCGGGCTATGACTGCTCGGGCACCGTGTCATACGCGCTGCACGGCGCGAATCTGCTTGCGACGCCGATGGACTCCACGGAATTCATGACCTGGGAGGGCAGCGGCGTCGGAACATGGGTAACGATCTTCGCCAACGGCGGCCACGCCTACATGACGGTTGCCGGGCTGCGCCTGGACACGAGCTCCGCCGACGACCCGTCCAACGAGCAGGGTCCCCGCTGGCGCCCGCTGCGCCCGGAAAACACCGGCTACGCCGTTCGCCACCCGCTGGGGCTGTAGGACCGCGGGCACGGGTTCGGCTACGCTTGAGCGAACCGTAGGCGTGAATAGCTATAGGAGGATCAGATGGCCGGCCTGACCGGGCGCATGTCAACCGTCGTGAAGGCGAAGGTCTCAAAGCTGTTGGACCGCGCGGAAGACCCCGCCGAGACGCTCGACTACAGCTACCAGAAGCAGGTCGAACAGTTGCAGAACGTCAAGAAGGGCATCGCCGACGTCGTCACCGCCAAGAAGCGCCTGCAGATGCAGGAGACGTCGTTGCAGCAGAGCGTGGTCAAGCTCGACACGCAGGCCCGCCAGGCCGTGTCCTCCGGTCAGGAGGATCTTGCGAGGACCGCGCTGGAGCGCAAGAACGTCGCCCAGACCGAGCTGCAGGGGCTCGACACGCAGGTCGTCGAACTGGAAGCCCAGCAGCAGAAGCTGACCGACTCCGAGCAGAAGCTGCGCGCGAAGATCGAGGCGTTCCGCACCAAGAAGGAGGTCATCAAGGCGCAGTACTCCGCCGCCGAAGCCCAGGTGAAGATCTCCGAGGCCGCGACCGGCGTCGGCGAGCAGATGGCCGACGTCGGCTTGGCGATGCAGCGCGCGGTGGACAAGACCGAAAACATGAAAGCCCGCGCCGACGCGGTCTCCGAGCTCGAAGCGGCCGGGACGTTCGACGACATCACCGCGCTCGGCTCCGGCGAAGACGACATCGATCGCCAGCTGAAGTCGCTCTCCAGCAAGTCTGCCGTCGATGACGATCTCGCCAAGATGAAGGCGGAAATCGGGGCGGGCTCCGGTGGTGACGCCCCAGCTGGGGAGATCGCCGCGCCGAGCGAGGCCACACCGGCGCAGACACCCCCTGCCGAGGGGGGCACCGCCGGCGAAGCTGGTGGCCAGTCATGATCGTGCGCATCTCCGGCGAGGACCAGTACCGCCTGCACGACAGCGACGCGGCACGCGTCAACGAGCTGGAGAATGCGGTCGTGGCGATCGTCGACGGCGGCGGGGAGGATGGGTTCGCAGACGCCTATGGCGCGCTGCTCGACTACGTGCGCGCGCAAGGCCAGCGTGTGGGCGACGAGGAGATCGAGACGTCCGACCTGATTCTGCCGCCCTCGGACCTGACGTTCGCCGAGGCCGGGCGCGAGTTCACGGGCGAGGGCCTGATCCCCGACTGATCAGATTGGTATTCCCCACAGCGGGAACCAGCGCTCCAGTTCGGGCTCGATCGGCAGCTCTGAGGACATCTGCGCCTTCAGCTGCAGCTCGCGCTCGGTCGAGCGCGTGTTGGCGCTGCCGCCGGGCTCGGGTACGAACGGGTACCAGAAGCCGCGCTTGTAGTTGTAGATGAAGTACACCGCGCGCTGCTGCGCATCCGCGAACGCGAACACCGCGCACAGCAGCCGCTCGCCGTGGCCGGCCGTCTCGATCGAGCCAGAGACCGCGTTGATGCCCACCGCCAGGTCTTCCACGCTGGGGTGGCCGTCGGGGTTGCGCAGCACCATCCAGCGGTAGCCGAACGAGTCGTCCTGCGTGCTCACGCGCGTGCCGCTGTCCCCGCCGGTGGCGCGCACGACGTCCTCCATGTCGCGCAGCGTCGCTTCGAACTCGCTCGTGGCCAGCGCCTGGAACACGATCGCCGCCACCCCGGCCGGGTCGATCGAGTGTTCGGACTGCAATGCGATGTACGCGGTCGTGATCGCGAACAGCCGGTCCGAGGCCGCCGGACCGGCGACCGTGTGGCGACCCGTGATGATGTCGCGCAGACCCACTACGCGACGGCGGCGCCGGTCGTGCCCTGCAGCTGGGACTCCAGCCGCTCCAGCGCCGCCAGGCGCTGCTCCAGCGGCGGGTGGTCGGCGAAGATGTTCATCAGCGACTTCTTCGTCCGCGCGGGAATGATGAAGAAGGCGCTCATCCCCTCCGCCCTGCGCAGATCCTGGGTGGGCACGCGCTCCATCGTGCCGCTGATCTTCAAGAGCGCAGAGGCCAGCGCTGAGGGGCGGCCGGTCAGCACCGCCGAGCCGCGGTCGGCGGCGAACTCGCGGTAGCGCGAGAGCGCGCGCAGCAGTATGAACGAGATCACGTACACCAGCACCGATACGAGTAGGATCGCCATCATCGCCTCCTCCTCGTCGCGGTCGCGGCCGTAGCCGCCGAAGCCGCCGAAGAAGAACGAGAACTGGATGATCAGCGAAGCGAGCGTCGCGAAGAAGCTCGCGAGCGTCATCACCATCACGTCGCGGTTGATCACGTGGGTGAGCTCGTGCGCCATCACGCCTTCGAGCTCGGCGGGCTCCAGCAGCTGCAGGATGCCCCGCGTCGCGCATACCGTCGCCGACTTCTGCGATTTGCCCATCGCGCACGCGTTGGGCATCGAGGTCTCGATCACGCACACGCGCGGCTTGGGCAGATTGGCCTGCACGCACAACCGCTCGATGATCCCGTGCAGCTCGGGCTCCTGGGCGGGAGAGACCTCTTTGATTCCCATCGTCGCCATCGCGATCTTGTCCGAGCCGAACAGCTGCACCAACAGCAGCACGAGCGCCACGACCACGATCACGCCCGCCTGGGCTCCGACGGCGAACAGCACACCGATGAACACCACGTAGATCAAGCCCAGCAGGAAGATGGTCAGCACCATCCGCGCCTGCAGGCCCGTGTCTTTGCCGAAGCTCTCTCCGCGTCGCGCCATCGCTCGCATTGTCGCAGACACGGCTCACGGCCCCGTAAGCCAGCCGTCCGCGGCACTCGTCGCTTCGCGGCCCGACGGATCGTAGCTGCGCGGGGTTGGCGGCGCAGGCCATAGAGTGCTGTTCGCGATGAGGATGACGCTGACGCGCGGCGAGGATCGACGATGAAGCCCGAAGTGGAACTGCTCGGCATCTCGATCAAGACGTTCGGGGTGACGTTCGCGCTGGGATTCCTCGCCTGCGGCCTGGTCGTCGCGCGCCGCCTGCGCGAGCTGGAGCGGCCCGTGGACTGGGCGTACGAGATCGTGTTCGCCGCGCTCCTCGGCGGCGTGATCGGCGCGCGCTCCTACTTCGTCATCCAGAACTACTCCTCCGTCAAGCACGACCTGTTCAAGAGCCTGTTCTCCGGCTCGGGCCTGGTCTGGTACGGCGGCGCGATCGGCGGCGCGATCGCAGTGCTCGCGTGGATGCGCTGGCGCGATGCGATGCAGCTGCGCATGTTCGACATGTGCGCGACCGCGCTTGCGCTCGGCTACGGCATCGGGCGGATCGGCTGTCAGGTCTCCGGCGACGGCGACTACGGGATCAGATCGAGCCTGCCCTGGGCGATGGGCTATCCGCACGGCACCGTCCCGACCCCGCCGGGGGTGACGGTGCAGCCCACGCCGATCTACGAGACCGTCTCGATGTGCCTGCTCGCGTACGTGCTGTGGCAGCTGCGCGACCGCGTGCGCCCGGGCGTGATCTTCGCGCTGTATCTCGTCTTCAGCGGCCTCGAGCGGTTCCTGGTCGAGTTCATCCGCCGCAACAAGGAGATTCTCGCCGGCCTGACCGCGCCGCAGCTGGAGAGCTTGGTGGCGCTGGCGGCCGGCCTCGTATGGCTGGCCTGGATGGCGCGCCAGGACGGTCTGTCGGGGCTGCGCGTGGGGTCCGGGCCCGCGCCCCGGCCGGCGCGCGCCTGAGCTTTCACGGGTGATCGGTCGAGCCCGCGCCGAACGGGCGGTCGTACGGGGCGGCAGCGGATCGCGCCGGCCAGCGATAATCCCTGGATGGCCATGACCGGAACCAGCCCCCCGCAGACCGGCCTCTCGCCGGCGCTGCCCCTGGGCAGCCGCCTGAACGAGCACGGGCGCCTCCAGGTCGGCGGCTGCGACACGATCGAGCTCGCGCGGGAGTTCGGCACGCCGGCGTATGTGGTCGCCGAGGAGGACCTGCGCGCGCGTGCGCAGGCTTTCCTGCAGGCCGGCCGGCGAGCAGGGCACGAGGACTTCCATGTCGTGTTCGCCTCCAAGGCGTTTCCGTGCACCGCGGTTCTGGCGCTGTTCGCGCAGCAGGGCCTGTGGTGCGACGTGGCCTCCGCCGGCGAGCTGCACCTGGCGCTGAACGCGGGGTTCGCGCCGGAGCGGATCGTGCTGCACGGCAACGCCAAGTCCGAGAACGAGCTGCGCATGGCGCTGGAGTGCGGAGTCGGGCTGATCGTGATCGACAACTTCGACGAGATCTCGCGACTGGAGTCGTTGCTGGAGCAGTTCCCGCCGGCGCATGCGCCGGCGGGCGGGGCGGCACATGTGCCGCCCCGAGAGATGCCGCATGCGGCATCTCCGACTGCGGCGCATGCGCCGCAGTCCCCAGGGCCGCATGCGGCCCTGGGCCCCCAAGACGTGCTCATCCGGGTGACCCCCGACGTCAGCGGCGACACGCACGCGCACATCTCCACCGGGCAGGCCGACTCGAAGTTCGGGTTCGCGATGGCCGACGCCCCCGCGGCGATCGCGCGGGTGCAAGCGGTGGCCGGGCTGCGGCTGGTGGGCCTGCACGCGCACATCGGCTCGCAGCTGCTCGAGCTCGAGCCGTTTCGCCGCGAGGTCGCAGAGCTCGCCCGGCTCGGCGAGTTCGGAGTGTGGGACCTTGGCGGCGGCCTGGGCGTGCGCTACACCGCCGATCAGCCCGAGCCCCCGTCGATCGAGTCCTACGTGGACACGCTCGTTCAGGCCGCGCGCGCGCGCGGCCTGGGCGCCGGGCGCCTGCTGATCGAGCCCGGCCGGGCGCTGTGCGCGAACGCGGGCGTGACGCTGTACACGGTGGAGTCCGTCAAGCGCAACGTCTCGCGCTGGGTGGCCGTCGACGGCGGCATGTCCGACAACCTGCGCCCGATGCTCTACGGCGCGCGCTACGAGGCCCACGTCGCCGATCGCTGCGGCGGCGCGGATGAGTGCGTGCTGACCGGCAAGCACTGCGAGTCCGGCGATGTGATCGTGCGCCGCGCGCTGCTGGACGATCCGAAGCCGGGCGATGTGATCGTGACGCCCGCCACGGGCGCGTACGGGTATGCGATGGCGTCCAACTACAACGGCGTGCCGCGCCCGCCGGTGATCCTCTGCGCGGGCGGCCGCGCGCGCGTGGTCGTGCGGCGCGAGACATTCGACGACCTGGTCGTGCGCGATGTCCACTGAGGCGCCCTTCAACATCGGCCTGCTCGGCCACGGCACCGTCGGGTCGGCGTTCGTCACGCTGCTTGACGAGCGGGCCGGCGAGATCGAGCGCGTCAACGGCCGGCGGCCCGTGATCAGCGGCGTGCTGACACGCTCGCGGGGAGACTTCGAGCGGGTGCTGGACGGCGCCGAGCTGATTGTCGAGCTGATGGGTGGGACCCAGCCCGCGCGCGAGCACCTGCTTGCCGCGATGCGCGCCGGCAGGGATGTCGTGAGCGCGAACAAGCAGCTGCTGTCCCAGCACGGCGAGGAGCTGTTCGCGGTCGCTCGCGAGCAGGGCGTGCTGCTGCGCTTCGAGGCCGCGGTCGCCGGGGCGGTGCCGGTCGTGCGCCTGCTGGAGGAGTCGCTGGCGGTCACGCCGATCGAGCGCATCCACGGGATCGTCAACGGCACCACCAACTACATCCTCTCGGAGATGGCCCGCGGCAGCACCTACGAGCAGGCGCTGAGCGAGGCCCAGCGCAAGGGCTACGCGGAGGCCGATCCCTCAGACGACGTCTCAGGCCGCGACGCCGCGGCGAAGATGGCGATCCTCGCGCGGTTGGCGTTCGGCGCGCCGGTGCGCCTGGAGGATGTGCCGTATGAGGGCATCGAGCACCTGCGGTCCGACGACCTGGAGTACGCGCGCGAGCTGGGCCTCGGGTTGAAGCTGATCGGCACGGCCGAGCGTCGCGACGACGGGCTGTCGGTGCGGGTGTATCCCGCGTTCCTGTATGCCGGGCATCCGCTGTCCTCGGTGTCAGGACCGTTCAACGCGGTGACCGTCGAATCGGAGGCGATCACCGAGATCACGATGTCCGGCCCGGGCGCCGGCGGGCGGCAGACCGCGAGCGCGGTGCTGGGCGATGTCGTCAGCGTCATGACAGGCGGCGCGCGACCGCCCGCCCCGCCGCTCGAGCTGGCTCTGCTGCGCGATGTCGCATACGCGTTCTACCTGCACCTGGAGGTGGCCGACCGCCCGGGCGTGCTGGCGTCGGTGACGCAGGTCTTGGGCGAGCAGGGGGTGTCGATCAAGTCGGTCTTGCAGCGCGGGCTGGGTGAGAACGCGCGGCTGGTGATGGTCACCCACGCGATCGCCGAGTCGCGCATGCGCTCGGCTGTCGCGCTGCTGGCGCAGTCGGACTTCGTGCGCTCGGCGCCGCGGACGATCCGTGTGATCGAAGAGGAGTTCGGCTGATGAGCGAGGCGAGCTGGATGAACGAGGCGAGCGTCAAGATCCCCACGGTCGAGGGCATTCCGCCGACGGGCGCGCACGTGCCGTTGATCGAGCGCTATCGCGAGCGGCTGCCGTTTGCGCCCGGCGATCCGCTGGTCAGCCTGCAGGAGGGCTCAACGCCGCTGCTGCGCGCGCCCGTGCTCTCGGAGCTCGTGGGGGCGAGCGTGCGCTTGAAGCTGGAGGGCGCCAACCCGACGGGGTCGTTCAAGGACCGCGGCATGACCTGCGCGGTGTCCGCCGCCGTGCGCGAGGGGGCGCGGGCGGTGATCTGCGCCTCGACGGGCAACACCGCGGCGAGCGCGGCCGCGTATGCCGCGCGCGCGGGCATCACCTGCGCGGTGATCGTCCCGGAGGGAAAGATCGCCCAGGGCAAGATGGCTCAGACGCTCGTGCACGGCGCGCGGGTGATCTCGCTGGCCGGCAACTTCGACCAGGCCCTGACGCTCGTGCGCGAGCTCACCGACACGCACCCGATCGTGCTGGTCAACTCGGTCAACGATTATCGCATCGAAGGCCAGAAGACGGCCGCGTTCGAGATCCACGAGGGCCTGGACGGAGGCCTGGAAGCGCTGTGCATACCGGTCGGCAACGCGGGCAACATCACCTCCTACTGGCGCGGCTTTCAGGAGATGGGCTCCGCGCCGCGCCTGTTCGGCTATCAGGCCGCCGGCGCCGCCCCGCTGGTGGAGGGCAGGGTCGTGGAGCACCCCGAAACGGTCGCCAGCGCGATCAGGATCGGCAATCCTGTGCGCTGGGAGGACGCGATGGCTGCGGCGCGCGACTCGCGCGGCGCCATCAGGGCGGTCAGCGACGAGGAGATCCTGCAGGCGTTCCGGCTGCTGGCATCCCGCGAAGGGATGTTCTGCGAGCCGGCCTCGGCCGCGTCGGTCGCGGGGCTGCTCAAGCACGGCGCCGAGGGCGCGCAGCAGATCGTATGCGTGCTGACCGGTCGCGGCCTGAAGGATCCCGAGACCGCGATCGCTCACAACGACGGGCGGATCATCAGCTGCCCTGTCGAGATGTCGGCGATCGAGGAGGCGGTGCTGGGTGATCCGTAAGGAATCGCCGGCCCGCCCGCCGACTTGCCTAGGCTCGCCCGCCGGCGGCTGGTTCCAAGGGACGGCGCCGGGCAGCCGGTGCGCACCGGGGGGCGGTGTCCGATGGACCGTAGGCGCCTCGTGCGCGTGCCCGCGTCCTCGGCCAACCTCGGTCCGGGGTTCGACTGCATGGCGGCGGCCGTCAGCCTGCACCTGCACCTCGAGGTGCGCGAGACCGGGCGGTTCGCCGTCGAGACCGACCTGCCGATTGCCCGCGGGCGCGAGAACCTGTGCGTGCGGGCGTTCGAGCGGCTGCACCCCGCCGACGGGTTTACATTCAGAATCGAGTCCGAGATCCCGCTGTCCGGCGGCTTGGGATCGAGTGCGGCGGCGATCGTCGCGGGGCTGATGGCGGCCGACCACCTGTTCGAGCTGGACGCCGACCTGCTCGCGCTGGGGAGCGACATGGAGGGTCACCCCGACAACGTCGCGGCTGCGTTGAATGGAGGGTTCGTCGTGTACGCGGACGGGCAGGCGGCGCGCTTCCAGGCCCCGACGGGCCTGGAGGCGATCGCCGTCGTGCCTGCGCAGCCGGTGCGCACGCAGGCAGCACGCGACGCCCTGCCGGCGCAGGTGCCGCTCACAGACGCCGTGTTCAACGTCGCGCACGGCGCGCTACTGATGCTCGGGCTGGCCCGCGGCGACTGGGACCTGCTCGCGCGCGGGTTGCACGACAGCCTGCACCAGGCACACCGCGCGTCGCTGTTTCCACGCTCCTACGAGCTGACTCTGCGCGCGCGCGAGCTCGGAGCGCTGGGGGCGACGATCTCGGGCGCCGGCCCGACCGTGCTCGTGTGGTGCTTTTACGAGCAGACCGGCGCCGTCGTGGAGGCGCTGCGCTCAGAGGTCGAGGGCTGGGCCACGCTGCTGCGCACGCCGTTCGAGGCCCAGGGGGCGTTCGTGGGGGAGATGTAGCCGAGCGACGCCTTCAACTGAGACTTGCCACTCGCCCACGCGCGTCCTCGAATCCCGGCATCCGCGCGAGCGCTTCGTCAGCCAGCCTCAGGTAGTCAGCACCCAGATCGGGCCGATAATCGAGGATCGACACCGCGCGCTCGGCCGACTCGGCGTAGGCGATCGAGGAGCGGATCGCGGTGTCGAACACCTGCTCGCCGAAGCGCTCCTTCAGCGAGGCCAGCGTCTCGCGCGAGTGCACGGTGCGCATGTCCGCGAGGTTCAGCAGCACGCCGAGCAGCTGCAGGTCCGGGTTGAGGCTGTCCCGCGCGAGCTCGATCACCTCCATCGCCTGCTCGACGCCCTGCAGCGCGAAGTACTGAGCCTCGGCGGTCACCAGCGCGCGGTCTGCGGCGACGAGCGCGTTGACGGTCAGCAGCCCGAGTGAGGGTGGGCAATCGATCAGGATCAGCTCGTAGGAGTCGGGCACCTGCGCAAGCGCGCGGCGCAGTGTCAGCTCGCGGCCGAGCTTGCCGCCGAGCATCAGCTCGGCCTCGGCGAGGCTGAGATTGGCGGGGATCAGATCTTCGTGGATCGCCTCTCCCACGGGCGCGCCCCCGGACAGAACATCGGCGATCGTCGGCTGCACGTCGGGCGGCAGGTCGAAGTAGTCGGACAGGTTGCCCTGCGGGTCGAGGTCGACCGTGAGTACGCTGACGCCGGCCCTCCGCAGCGCGTCTGCCAGGGTCCGCACCGTGGTCGTCTTGCCGGTCCCGCCCTTCTGGGAGAGCACGGCGATCGTCGTGGCAGTCGTCCGGGACTTCGTCATGCAGGCGCGATACTACGCGCCCGAGTCGGCCCGCGGGACTCAGCCCGCGCTGTGCAGTGCGCCGGAGGCCGGGGCTCCGGCCGTGTTGGGAGCGACGCTGAGAAAGCGCAGCCGGTAGCGGCCGACGAGGATCTCATCGCCGTCCTGGAGCACCTGCTGGCCGATCCCCGATCGGTCGATCCGCTCGCCGTTCACGAACACGCCGTTCAGGCTGCGATCGTCAAGCACGCGCACGCCGTCGGCCTGGCGTACCACCAGAGCGTGCCGCCGGGAGACGGTCGGGTCGTCGAAGCGCACGTCCGCTGCGAGGCTGCGTCCGATGCGGGTCCACTCGCGCGTCAGCGGGACTGTCGTCAGCTCCTCACCTTCTTCGTAGGCCAGGTACTCCCCGGGTGCTTGGAGTCGTGAGCGCGCATCCTCGAGCCATTCGTCGCTGTCGACGGGCTCGGGCTGGGACAGCGCGCCGCCGAGGAGGCTCGTCTTCAGCGTGTCGGCGTGGTCGCTCACTCGCGAGCCGGCGCCGGGAGCGCTCGCGTCGTGCGGGTCGGGGTCGCCGGGGTTGCCGGGGTTGCCGCGGCTGGCGGTGATTCGCCCGGGCATGCCGGGCGTACTCGCCATGTCCGTGCGGGCAGAGCTGCCACGGACCGGGGCCCCCGCGCTGAACAGCGATGCGCGCACGAAGTCGCGACCGCCACAGCCGGGGCAGTCGCTCAACATATCGGTGCCCGTCAGCGTCAGTGTGTATCCGCAGGCGCTGCAGCGAAACGAGCCCGCGCCGGCCATTGTGCCCGAAGTAAGCGATTCCATCCCGTGCCCGTACCTTTCTGCTTAAGATTCCCCGGGGTGCCGCCCATCTGCAAGAGACTTGTCGCGATCATAACAAGCATGTCAACGTCAATGTAAGCTGCGGTTGCGAGTTCCGGCAACTGGAACTCTAGCAGAAAGTTCCCGTCGCTGACGTCTCGGGGCATGCACGCGTCGACCGTCTGAATTACCCCGCGTCGGCCTGCGCAAACGGCTTCTCACCGGCAGGAGCCTGGCCGGCGGGAGCGAAACTCCGACACCATGAGCCAGGGTCCCCTGACCGTCGAGCGCGACATCGAGCGGTTCGAGCGCTGCCTGCTGCGGCGCGGTGTCGGCGCGCTGGAGGCCGATCGGGACTGCTGCGCGGACTGCGGACGCACGCCCTTGGTGGGAGAGCACGTCCATCTGCACGCTCGCGTTCAGGGCGTCGTCTGTGAGCTGTGCAGCTCGCTGCGCCGCGAACACCGGATCGCGACCGAGCTCGTGCGCCACTCTGAGCACGGTCAGACGGTGCGGCTCAGGCGCGCCGCGTAACGCTCGTCGCGGCGCCACGCGTTCGCCGGCCGGTCTTCGGCCTGTTGCGCCGAAGAGTCGCTGGCCTCTGCCCGATCTCGCCCGCCGCCCGCCCGCTCACGAACCCTTAGACTGCCGCTCGACCATGGACCCCGTGACCGTGTCGATTGTCGTCGACCGCCCGCGCGAGCAGGTGTTCGACTACCTGCAGGACATCGCCAATCATCCGGAGTTCACCGATCACTACCTGGTCGACTGGCATCTGACGCGCATCGACTCGGTCGGGGCCGGCGCGGGTGCGCGCTTTCGCGTCAAGGCCCCCGGTCCGGGCGCGCGCTTTGCCTGGGGGGACGTCACGTTCGTCGAGGTCGATCGCCCGCGCCGGATCGTCGAGGTCGGCCGCACGGGCAAGGGCAATCGCGTGCGCACGCTCGGCGTCTACGAGCTCGCTCCCGGCGCCTCGGGCACGACCCGCGTGCAGTTCACGCTGGAGACCGTGCCAGCCACGCTATCCGATCGCCTGCTCGAGGGGTTCGGGGCCCGCGGCTGGACGCGCCGCCAGAACGCTCGTGCCATGCGCCGCCTGCGCACGATCCTCGAGTCCGACGTTGGGCGCGGCCGGCGCGTCACGGTCGCGGGCGGGTAGTCGCCGGTGGGCGGGTACTGGATAGACTGCCGCGTCGCATGAGCCCTCGCCTGCGCACAGCCTCCTCCCATCCATCCCGCTCGCGCTCCCCTCACGCCCTGGCAGGGCGCTCCCGTCACGCCCCGGCACGCCTTGCGCGCAGGACCATGACCGTGGCGCTCGCGCTCGTCGTCGTGCTCGCGCTCGGCGCGTGCGGCGACTCGCATACCCGCGTCAGCACCGGCACCTACGCCGGCGAAGCCGGCGATGCCGCCCCGTACCTGAACGTCGGCCCGCTCGTCTACGAGGTGCAGGTCTCGCGCGAGCTGAACCCCGCCAACGCCGAAGACGCCGCCTACCTGCAGGGCGTCCCGCCCGCGCAGCGCACGCTGAACCCCGGCGAAGAGTGGTTCGCCGTGTTCATCCAGGTCTACAACCAGACCTCGACCCCGCATCTCGGCGCCGTGAACATGACGATCAGCGACACCGAGCACAACCTCTACACCCCGATCGCGCTGGCTCAGACAAACGAGTTCGCCTACCGCGGCGGTCTCGTCCCCGCCGACAGCCGGGTCCCCCCGCCCGGCACGGTCGCCGCCAACGGAGGCAGCCAGGGGGCGATGCTGCTGTACAAGATTCAGGTGGCCTCCCTGGACAACCGGCCGTGGACGTTCCACATCGTCGATCCGAACGACGCCTCACAGACCGCCTCGGCCATCCTCGACACCTGACGGGCTAAGGGCTCGCCTGGAGCCCCGCTTCGAGCACCTGCCGTGCGACGGGCGCGGCGGTGGCTCCGCCGGCGCCGTCTTTGACGAGCATCACGCCGACCACGATGCGCGGGTCGAGCGCTGGGGCGAACGCCGCGAACCACGCGTCGGTGTTGCTCGCTTCGCTCGCCGCGCCCTGACAGCCCGTCGCGTGCGATTCGCCGGAGCCGCCTTCCTTAGAGCCGCCTTCTTCGCTGACTCCCGAGCACGAGCCCGGGGAGCCCAGTTCGGCTGTGCCCGTCTTGCCCGCGACCGTCACCCCCGGGATCGCCGCCGCGGTGCCCGTGCCTTCGCGCACCACCCCGATCATCAGCCGCCTGATCGTATGCGCCACGGCGGCGCTGGTCGCCGTCGCGACCGTGTGAGGCGCGACATTGAGCACGAACGTGGGCTGCGGACGGTGTCCGCCGTCGGCGATCGTGGCCGCCACTGTCGCCATCTGCAGGGCGCTTGCCTGCACCTCGCCCTGGCCGATCGCCGTCGAGCCGAGATCGAGTTCGCCCTGGATCTGTGCGGCCGCGGGCAGCGTGCTCTGCGCCGCGCCCAGAATGCCCGGTTCGTGGTTGAAGCCGTACCGTTCGGCCATCGCCACCAGCCGCGGCGCGCCCAGCCTGACACCGAGGGGCGCGAACACCGAGTTGCACGACACCGCGAACGCCAGTGCCAGCGAACCGCCGCATTCCTCGCCGTTGGCGTTGCTCAGCTTGACCCCGTCGAGCGTCGCATATGTGGCGTAGGGGAACGTGGTGCTCGGGTGGGCGATCCGGGCCTGAAGGACGCCGCTGACGGTGACCATCTTGAACGTCGAGCCCGGGGGCTGGACAGCGTCGATGCCGAGTCCGGCAACGGCCAGGATCTGCCCGGTGCCGGGCTGCATCGCAACGACCCCGCCGAGCTGACCGCCGAGCGCGGTGACCGCGGCGGTCTGGACCGCGGGGGAGATCGTCGTGCGCACCGTGGGCGCCGCCTTGGCCACTGCCCTCGCCAGCACGCTGCTCGGTCCGCCGGGCTGGACGGCGCTCGCCAGCAGTTCGCCTCCCGGAGTGCCCCTCAGGCTGCCGTCGAGCGCCTGCTCGATCCCGCTGACACCGACGATCGCGTTCGCCGGAACACCTTCGGCTTGCAGCTGCGCCGAGCGCGCTGCCGGGACGGGACCGACTTCGCCAAGCGCCGCACCGGCGACGGCGCCGAGCGGCGAGGCGCGCTGCCCGGCTTCGGTGGCCGCGCCTTCGGCCAGGACCGACCCGTCGCGCGCCAGCAGCGTCGCCCTGCGCGGCAGCGCCATCTTGCGGCTGAGCACCTCGCCGGCGCGCAGGCCGGGGAACTCCAGCGATCGCGACCACGCGATTCCGCCGGGACCGGCATCGCTGCTGCCGACGATTCTCAGCGCGAACGCGAGCCGCAGCGTTCCGAACAGGCGGGTGCGCACGCGCACCGGCACCGCCACCAGGCCGCCGGCGTCGTCACGGGGCTTGCCCGCCAGCAGCAGTCGTGTGGCGGTCGCCGTTCGCAGTGCGCGCTGGTAGTCGTCGGCCAGCTCCTGCGGGGAGATCGCCCGTTTCGAGCGCGCGTCGATGTCGGCGTACATCGCCGCGTATTCGCCTTTCGTCCACGCGGTGACGAACCGCGCCGCGAGCGCGTGCGCCGCGTTCGGGCCGTGGCCGGCGCCGACGATCGCTCCGATCACGAACGCCAGTCCGGCCAGTGCGATCACCGGCCGTGCACGCCGGGTGCGCTGCCGGCTGCGATGGTCGTTGTGGAGATCCGGTTCCCGCCTGCTGCCGGCTCGCAAGCGCTCGTCCGCGGACATCGCAGTCTCGATCCGATCCCGGTTGCGAGCGTCCACGTCGCGGAACGGTAGAACATGGCTTGGTGAATACGCTCGCGCGCACCGATCGCGGTCTCGAATGGCGGGCGCGCGCGTGAGCGCGCTCGACTGGCTGATCGTCGCGTTCGCCGCGCTGCTGGCGGGATTCGGCTTCCGGCGGGGCTTCATCGTGGGGGCGCTGTCGTTTGCGGGCTTTGCCGTCGGCGCATTTCTCGGAACGCGCCTCGGTCCTCTGCTGCTCTCGCGCGGGTCGGCCTCGCCGTACGCGCCCGCGTTCGGCTTGATCGGCGCGCTGCTGGCCGGTGCGATCCTCGCGACCGGACTGGAGGGCGTGGGATTCAGGCTGCGCCGCCGCACGCTGATCCTGCCGGGCATCGGGCTGCTCGACGGGCTGCTCGGCGCGGCTCTCGGCGTGGCGCTCGGCTTGGGCATCGTCTGGATCGCGGCCGCCGTCGCCGGGCAGACCCCCGGTGCGGGACAGCTGCGCGCGGACATCCAGCGCTCGGCCATCCTGCGTGAGCTCAATCAGCTGCTGCCGCCCTCTGGGCCGATCCTGAACGCGCTCGCGCGCCTGGACCCGCTGCCGCAGGTGGCGGGTCCCACGCCCGACGTGGCGGCGCCGCTGCCGCAGATCGGCCGGACTGCGGGTGTGCGTGCGGCCTCCCGCAGCGTCGTGCGCGTGCTCGGCACCGCCTGCGGGCTGGCGATCGAGGGCTCCGGCTGGGTCGCACGCCCGGACGAGGTCGTGACCAACGCGCATGTCGTCGCCGGCGAGCAGGACACCACGGTCGAGATCGGGGGCCAGCCGCCCGCCCTGTCTGCCGAAGCGATCGCGTTCAACCCGACCGTGGACCTCGCGGTGCTGCGCGTCCCGGGTCTGGGCGGCGTGCCGTCGCTGAGCGTCGTTGACGAACCGGCGTCGGGCCGCGCGGGCGCGATCCTCGGCTATCCCGAGAACGGCCCCTACGATGTGCAGCCCGGCCGCATCGGGCGCACGCAGACGGTGCTCACCGACAACGCCTACGGGCAGGGTCCGGTCTCGAGGCTGCTGACGCCGCTGCGCGGGCTGGTGCGCCCCGGCAACTCCGGCGGACCACTGGTCGACGGGAGCGGCAACGTCCTGACGACGGTCTTCGCCGGCACCGTCGGCGGCGGTCCGCCAGGCGGCTACGGCGTCGCCAACGCGACGGTCCTGGGCATCTTGGCGGACGCCGGATCGGCGGCAGTCTCGACCGGTCCCTGTGCGGCCGGCTGAGTGCCCCCCGCCTGCTCGTCGATCGCCGCCTGCACGGCGGCCAGCTTGTGCACCAGCGTAGAGCGCACCTGCTCGAGCTCCTCTGTGCTCAGCAGCGTTGGTCCGCGGCTCCGGCGGGTGGCGGTGGGTCGCGGCGCGACGCCGGGGTGTTCGGCTTCGATCTCCCCGATCGCCCGCTCCAGCGTGGCTACCTGTGCGCGTAGCGCGCGCCTGCGCGCTACGGCGGACTCGTCGTCGGTCTCCTCTCCCGCCGAGCCCTGCCGCGGCCGCGCCTGGGCGTCCTGGGGGATGGCCACATATAGCGCGGCCGCCACATCGCGTGGGTCCACCCCGGTCGCCTCGGCCTCGCGAGCCGCGTCGGCCGCGATCGTGCCGATGGCCGATGGCCGGGGGAGGGTGGAGGCGACGAACGTGCCGCTGCCCTGCTGGCTTTCGAGCAGGCCCTTCTGTTCCAGCCGCTGGTAGACCGCGCGGACGGTGTTGACATTCAGACCGCTCGCCGCGGCCATCTCGCGCAGGCCCGGCAGGCGCTGTCCGGGTGCGAACTCGCCGTCGTGGATGCGCGCGCACAGCGCCCAGCCCAGCTGCAGGCCGATGGGAACGTCGGCGTCGCGGTCGATGGCCGCGGCGAACGCGTCCAATGCAGGCGATTGCAGCTGTGTGCTCACATCTATACGGTAGCGCCGGTGTGTGCAGAAACATAGTGTGCTGGTGAACTAGTACAATAGGGGAATGGCCGCGAAGAGGGGACCTGTGCACGAAGGGGCTTTGGGAGCGGCAGTGGACGGGCTGCCCGTGGAAAGCCCTGCGGAGGCGCCCGCCGAGGCGATCCCGCCCGCCACTGTGCGCGAGGCTGCCGAGCGGGCGCTGCTGCCGGCCAGGAGCCTGTTCGAGGAAGTCGGGGACATGATGATCCTCACGGGCAGGACGGTCTCCTCCAGCCTGCGCCCTCCGTACCCCTACGGCGGGGAGTTCGTGTCGCAGTTTCTGTTTGCGCTGCGCCTGTGCTGGCTGCCGCTGCTGCTGTCCACCGTCGCGATCAGCTACGGGGCGCCGGGCCTGGAGGCGGAGAACTTCCTGACGATCTTCGGTGCGACCGACCGGCTCGGCGGGTTCTTCGTGGTGTTCGCGATCCGCGAAATCGGTCCACTGATCACAGCGATCGTGCTCGCGGGCACGGCCGGCACCGCGATCACCGCCGACCTGGGGGCGCGCAAGATCCGCGAGGAGCTCGACGCGCTGCAGGTGCTGGCCGTCGATCCGGTCAAGAACCTGGTTGTGCCCCGGTTTCTGGCGCTGATGATCGTCACCGGGCTGTTCGACCTGTACGCGATCCTGTTCGGCCTGTTCGGCGGCATCCTCGCTGCGATCACCTACGAGCAGCCGCTGGGGCCGTTCTGGAACACGCTGTTCGCCAACGCCACGTCCACCGACCTGTGGGGGTCGGTGCTGAAGACGACGATCTTCGGGGCGATCATCGCGATCGTGTGCTGCTACAAGGGCATGACCGCCTCCGGCGGCGCGGAGGGCGTCGGGCGCGCAGTCAATCAGGCGGTCGTGATCTCGTTCCTGGGGTTCGGCGCGTTCAACTACGTGTTCACGACGACGCTGCTCGCCACCCATCCGAACATCCTGGTGATCAAGTGATCCCTGCGCCTGCGATCACGACGGGCTCGCACCGGCCAGAGAGCTCGCGCGCACGCTCGTCGGGAGCCCGGCGATGAACGAACTGCTGGCGATGCCACGCGAATGGATCGCCTCGACCGGCGAGATCGCTGGATTCACGGGCGACGTGGTGCGCGACGTGTGGAGCCTGCGCGTAAGCCGCTTCTTTGGCGAGGCGCTGCGCCAGTCGGGCATCATGATCGTCTCTTCCACGCTCGTCATCTGGGGGCTCGTGTTCATCATCGGGTTGGGCACGTGCGGCGTCCAGGGCGCCTACTTCACCGAGGCCCAGGGCGCGCCCGCCTACGCGGGCGTGTTCGCCGCCTGGTGCAATCTGCGTGAGGCGGTGCCGCTGACGTTCGGCTACATGCTCTCCGCCAAGGTCGGCACCGGGATCGTCGCCGAGCTCGGGGCAATGCGGATCAGCGAGGAGATCGACGCGCTGGAGGTGATGGGCATCGACTCGATGACGTTCCTGTGCGCGACTCGCCTGCTCGCGGCGTGGCTGGTGCTGCCGTTCATGTATGTCTCGGCGATCGGCGTCGCCTACCTGGGCTCATATCTCGCGGTGGTGCAGCAGATCGGCTACGTCTCCTCGGGGGGCTACCTGCTGATCTTCTGGCAGTTCCAGAACCCGCCTGACTTCCTGTTCAGCCTGATCAAGGGAATGGTCATGGCGACGGCGATCGTGCTGGTGGGCTGCTACTACGGCTACAACGCCAGCGGCGGCCCTGTCGGCGTGGGCACGGCGACGGCCAAGTCGATGGTGCTCAACCTGGTGCTCGTGAACCTGATCGGGATGCTCGGCACCGAGATCTTCTGGGGCACCAAACCGCGCGCCCCGATCGGGGGGTAACAGATGGCAATACCGATTCCCTAATGATATATACTCAGAAGTATGGCCAAGGTCATGATCAGCATCCCGGACGAGCTGCTTGGGCGGCTTGATGATCACGCTCGCCGGACCGGAACCACTCGCAGCGGACTGCTGAGGGATCTGGCCGAGCGAGAGCTCCACACAGATCTTCGTCGGCGCGCGATTCGCAAGGTGCTTGCAACCGCCTCACCGCACGGTGGGGAAAGCGCGCGCCAGGTACGTGAGCTGCGGCAGGCGCGTTGAGCGATCTACTGCTGGATGCCAGCGTCTGGCTGGCTGCGCTTGACCCCGATGATCGTTTCTACGCGGCCGCCAAGACGCTCGTGGAATCCACGGGAGATGACGGCATCGTGGGTACAGGAGATGACGCCGTTGAAGATGATGTCGGTGAGGACGATGCCGTCGAGGATGATCCTGTCACCCTCGCTGCGCTCGACCTCACGCTTTATGAGGTTGCCAACGTCGCCATCGCGAGCTGGCGCTCGCAGGCCGACGCTGAGCGCGTTGTCGAACTTATTCGTCTCGCATGCCCAACGACACTCGATCGCGTGGACGACGAGCGTATGCGCGACGCCATGAAGATCGCAGTTGAGCACGATCTGACTGTTTACGACGCCGCCTACGTGGCGGCTGCCCGCAAGCACGACTGGACGCTTGTCAGCTGCGATCTCAAAGACCTTGTCCGACCGGGGCTTGCCGTCGATCCCGATGCGGCCTTGCCGCCCCGGCAGAAAGGCTGACACAGCGCCGCCAGCCCACACGCTACGCTGACCGCCGTGGCGAAGACCCTCCTCATAGCCGAGAAGCCCTCCGTGGGCCAGGATCTGGCGCGCGTGCTGACGGGACCGTTTCAGAAGAAGGAGGGGTATCTGGAGGGACCCGAGGACGTTGTCACCTGGGCGGTCGGGCACCTCGTGCAGCTGGCCGAGCCGGATGAGTACGACGCGAAATACAAGCGCTGGCGGATGGAGGACCTGCCGATTGTGCCCGAGCGGTTCAAGCTCGTGGTCAGAGACGAACGCTCGCGCAAGCAGATGTCGGTCGTCACGGGTCAGCTAGGGCGCGAGGACATTGATCTGGTCGTCAACGCGTGCGATGCCGGACGCGAGGGCGAGCTGATATTCGCGTATCTGTACGAGAAGGCGAAAGGCGACAAGCCCGTCAAACGGCTGTGGCTGAGCTCGATGACGAACGCCGCGATGAAAGAGGCGCTCGCGACGCTGCGACCGTCCGAGGAGCTCGTGTCGCTGGAGCAGGCCGCCCGCTCGCGCTCGGAGGCCGACTGGATCGTGGGCATGAACGCCACCCGCGCGGCGACGATCCGGCTGCGCAGCTCCTTCGACGGGGCGGTGTCGCTGGGGCGCGTTCAGACCCCGACGCTGGCGATCGTGGCGCGGCGCGAGGAGGAGATCAAAGCCTTCAAGCCCGAGCCGTACTGGCTGGTCGACGCGATGTTCGAGGCCGATCCCGAGCGGGTCTACGCGGGTCGGTTCCACGCCCAGAGCAAGCCCAGGATCGCGACCGAGGCGCAGGCACTGGCGATCGTCAAGGCGTGCGAAGGCAAGACGGCGACGATCACCAAGCTGGAGAAGAAAGAGCAGCGCGAGAAAGCGCCGATGCTGTACGACCTGACAACGCTCCAGCGCGAGGCCAACACGCGCTACGGGTTCTCCGCGAAACGCACGCTCGCGGCCGCGCAGCGCTGCTATGAGGAGCACAAGGCGCTGACCTACCCGCGAACCAACTCGAGATATCTGACCAAAGACATGGTCGCCGAGATCAAGCCGACGGCCGAGCTGGTTGGGGTGCGCAAGGAGTATGCGAAGGCCGCGCGGTACGTCACAGCGCTCGATGTGCTGCCGCTGGGCAGGGTCGTCAACGACGCGAAGGTGACCGACCATCACGCGATCATCCCGACCAAGTCAGAGCACGATCTCGACCGGATGAGCTCGGACGACAAACGCGTCTACGACATGGTCGCCAGGCGGTTTTTGGCGGTGTTTCACCCCGAGGCGGTGTTCGAGAACACGCGCGTAGAGAGGACCGTGCCTGCGGGCGAGGACGGGAGCGGGCGCGAGGACGGGTATGTGTTTCGCACGCGCGGCAGGCTGCTGCTGGTGCCCGGCTGGCGCGGAGTCTACGACGAGATCTCCACCGCGAGCGCTGCGCAGGCGAGCGCCAGCGCCGACGGCGCGGAGGACGAGGGTGCCGACCAGCAGCTGCCCAAGCTCGAGCAGGGCGAGCGGGTGCAGACGCGCGAGATCTCGAGCGCGCGCAAGGAAACCAAACCGCCGCGCCGCTACAGCGACGCGTCGCTGCTGGGCGCTATGGAGACGGCGGGCAAGCTCGTCGACGACGACGAGCTGCGCGAGGCGATGAAGGATTCGGGGATTGGCACGCCGGCGACACGGGCGGCGATAATCGAGCGGCTGATCACCGTCGGCTACATCGAGCGCGACGGGCGCTCGCTGGTGGCGACGAACAAGGGGTTGAACGTGATCAGGCTGCTGAACGAGCACGCGCTCACATCGCCCGGGCTGACCGGCGACTGGGAGAACCGGCTCGGCAAGATCGAGCGCGGCGAGGACTCGCGGGAGAAGTTCATGGGCGACATCGCGGGCTTCGCGCAAGAGACGGTCTCAGAGCTCGACGAGAAGCTCAAAGACGTTCGCATCCCGCGGGCGAGCCTGGGGCCGTGCCCGGTGTGCGGGCACGAGATCATGGAAAACCGCAAGGGCTACTCGTGCTGGGCGCGCGACGATCCGGGCTGCGGGTTCGTGATCTGGAAGAGCAAAGCCGGCAAGCAGCTGCCGGTGGAGGTCGCGCGCGAGCTGATCAAGACGGGTTACACCGCCAGCGCGATCACTGGATTCAAAGGACGCAGCGGACGCAGCTTCAAAGCCCATCTCGCGCTCAACCAGACCGAGGAGGGCAAATGGCGGGTCGAGTTCAACGAGCCGTGGGCCAAGGAGGGCGCCAAACCGCCTGACGCAGAGGCGGACGCCGGGGCCGAGACGTCCGCTGCCGAGCGGGCGGCGGACGACATCGAGGCTCGCACTGCCGCCTAGCGGGTCGGCGCCTGGCGGGCTGGCGCCGTTGCGCGATTCCAGGCTGCTCGCCGACCTGCGCGCGCGCCCGTGGTCGGCGTCATCGCTTGAGCTGTGGATCGCATGCCCGGCGAGGTGGTTTGTGCAGCGGATGCTGCGCCCGGGGAGTCCCGAGCCAGATTCCGAGCCGCTCGCGCGGGGGGGACTGGCGCACGCGGCGCTGCGCGACACGCTGGCGGGGTTGCGCGAGCGGACTGGCTCGGCCCGGCTGACCCAGGCCACGCTCGCGCTGGCGCGCGAGCTGCTGGGCCAGGCGCTGGCGCGGCACGCGCCCGACTACCCGCTGTCGGCTCGATCCGAGCGCGTGCCGGGCGCGCGCCGGCGGCTGGAGGCCGACCTGGATCGCTATCTGCGCCACGCGGCCGGCACCGCGACAGGAAGTCCGGGACAGGCCAGTCCGTTGGAGCCCGCTCACCTCGAGCTGGGGTTCGGGTTCGACGACGAACAGGACGGCCTGCCGGCCCTGGACCTCGGCGGGGGGGTGAGGCTGCGCGGGCGCATCGACCGCATCGACGTCGGCCCGGGCGGCGAGGCGGTGGTGTACGACTACAAGGGGGCCAACGTGACCCCGGCGGCGAGGTGGATACAGGACGGCAAGGTGCAGCTCGCGCTGTACATGCGCGCGGCCGAGCGCCTGCTCGGGCTGCGTGTCGTCGGAGGGTTCTACCAGCCGCTGGGCGGCTCAGATCTGCGCGCGCGCGGCGTGCTGGACTCCGAGGCGGGCGTTGAGCTTCAGTGCGTGCGCACCGACCTGCTCGGCCGGGCGGAGCTCGATGCTCTGGTTGCAGACACGATCGGGCTGGCCAAGAGGGCGGCCGCGCAGGCGATGGAAGGCGCGATCGAGGCGCGGCCGCGCACGTGCTCATACACGGGTGGGTGTGAGCACCCGGCGATCTGCCGGTGCGGGCGGTGACGGGCATGGAGCGGCTGACCGGATGGGACCTGGCCGATCGAGGGCCCGGGCCCGGGGGGTCGCCCGCCGCCGACCCGGGGGTGGCACAACTGCCGCCCGAGTCGCTGACGCTGACCCTGACAGACGAGCAGGAGCGGGCGGTGTCCCGGCGCGGCGAGCCGTTGCTGCTGGCCGCGGGAGCGGGGAGTGGCAAGACCTCCGTGCTGGTGGAGCGGTTCGTCAGAGCCGTGCGCGAGGACGGGATCGCGCCGGAGCGGATCCTGGCGATCACGTTCACCGACCGGGCGGCGGGCGAGCTGCGAGAGCGAGTGCGCGCACGACTGCTGGCGCTAGGCGAGCACGACGCGGCGCGCGCGACCGAGGGGGCCTACATTGGCACCTTCCACGGGTTCTGCGCGCGCGTGCTGCGCGCGCACGCGCGCGAGGCGGGCATCGATGAGGAGCACGAGATCCTCGACGAGAGTCTGGCGGGGCGGTTGCGCAGGCAGGCGTTCGCCGAAGCGCTAGGCCAGTTCCTGGAGGGCGAGCGCGGGGAGGCGCTGGATCTGATCGCCGCGTATGGCGCGGACCGCGCGCGCGCGACGGTGCTGGGCGTGTATGCGGAGCTGCGCAGCCGCGGGCAGCGTGCGCCGCGGCTGCCGGAGCCGAGGCCCGGCTTCCCATCGCCGGCCTGGCAGGATGAGCTGCGTGCGCAGGATGAGCTGCAGGCGCAGAGCGCGCTCGATGCCCAGGGCGCGGACGCGGTTGCACTGTGGAACGAGCTGCTGGAGCGGTTCGGCGAGCGCTACGCCCAGGCCAAGCGGGTGCGGGGCGGCCTGGACTTCGACGACCTGGAGCTGCGCGCGGGCGCACTGCTGAGCTCCGACTCCGACGTGCGCCGGAAGTGGGCGGAGCGGTTCGAGCTGCTGATGGTGGACGAGCTGCAGGACGTCAACCCCCGCCAGCTCGAGATCGTGCGGGCGCTGGAGCGCGAGAACCTGTTCACGGTGGGGGACGAGTGGCAGTCGATCTACGGGTTCCGTCACGCCGACGTCGGTCTGTTCAGGGCGCGCGACGCCGAGCTGGCCCCGCGCGGTCAGAGCCTGCGGCTGGCGCACAACTTCCGTGCCCGCGGCGAGCTGCTGCAGGCGGTGAACGCGGTGTTCGCCAGGCGCTTCGGCGAGGCGTTCACACCCCTGCGCGCGGGCCGCCGACCATCCGGGGTTGGCCAGCGTGAGCGCGAGCGCGAGTCTCACGGCGACCCGCCGATCGAGCTGCTGCTGAGCGACACGCGCGGCTGGAGCGGTGAGCGGGCGCTCGTCATCGCCGCCGGGTCGGCGTCCGGCGCAGCGGCGTGGCGCGAGGCCGAGGCGCTGGCGCTGGCGCTGCGCGTGAGCGAGCTGGTGCGCAGCGGGCGCGCGCGCGCGGGCGGGGTGGCGGTGCTGCTGCGGGCGGTGGGCGACATCGAGTGCTACGAGCAGGCGCTGCGAGCGCAGGGGCTGCAGACGGTCGCGAGCTCAGGGGCGTTCTGGGCGCGCCAGGAGGTCGCCGATCTGCTGGCGTACCTGCGCGCGCTGGTGGACCCGGGGGATGAGGTGGCGCTGTACGGGACGCTGGCATCGCCGCCAGTCTCGCTGTCCAGCGACGCGATGGGGCTGCTGGCGCGCGCGGCGCAGTCACAGGGGCGCAGCGTGTGGGAGATCGCTCGCGATCTCCCAGTCGGAAACGACGCTTCTGGCGACGACGACGGTGACGGTGATGGTGGCGGTGGAGGTGGCGCCGGCACACGTCCGGGTGCTGGTGAGCAGGCGCGCGCAGCGACAGATGCCGGTCTGCGAGGCGGCGAGCGCGAACGGGCGGCCGAGCTCTGCGCATGGCTCGAGCACGAGCGCCGGCTGATGTCCGAGTCGACGCTGGCCGAGCTGCTGGAGCGGGAGATCGAGCACGGTGGTCACCTCGCTCGCCTGCGCACCGGCGAGGACTCCGAGCGCAGGGTCGCCAACGTGCGCAAGCTGGTGGAGCTGGCGCGGGCTTGGGAACGCAGCGAAGGACGCGATCTGCGTGGGTTCCTCGACGAGGCCGCGTTCCAGCTCCGGGCGTCCGGCGGGGCCGGGCGTCCGGCCGGCGCGGAAGCGATCGCCGAGCCCGACGCGCTCGTGGACGACGAGGCCTCGCCGGACGCTGTGCGGCTGATGAGCGTGCATGCCGCCAAGGGGTTGGAGTTCGACGTGGTGTGCGTCGCCGACCTCGGGCGTGCGCCGAGCATGGGCGTGCCCGACCTGCTCGTCAGCGGGGGCGCCGCCTGCGAAGGAGGGGGTCGGATCGGCGTGCGACTGGTGGGACTCGAGGACCTCGAGCCACGGCCCGCGCTGGAATACACCCAGCTGGCGGCCGAGCGCCGCGAAGCCCAGGCACAGGAGGAGGACAGGATCGTGTACGTCGCGATGACCCGCGCACGCGAGCGGCTGCTGTTGAGCGGGGCGGTGGACTTCGCCGGCTGGCCACGCCAGCGAGCAGGGGCCGCCCCGATCGCGTGGCTGGGGCCGGCGCTCGCGCCCCAGCTGCCCGTGCTGTGCGCCGAGCTGGTGCGATCCGGCCCGCACTCAGGCGGCGGTCGCGCGGGCGACCCCGCCGGCGAGGATCGATCGGTGCAGGGGCAAGCGCGCGAAGAGCAGCCGTCACCCACTTCGGCGCCGACATCGGCGCCGCCCTGCGCACCCAGCTCGGTGCTCGCGCTCACCGTGGACGGCACCGACGTGGCGCTGCGCTGCCAGCTGAACACCCCGCGCACGGCTGGCGGCTGGGCATGCGGGGATTCGCTGCGGGATCGAGCGTCCGCGGGTTGACATCGGCGGACCGACGCCCGACACTGTGAGGATGCCTCGATCGATGTGGATGGGCACGCTCAGCTTCGGTCTCGTGAGCATGCCGGTGAAGCTGTACAGCGCGGTCAGCAGCAGGAGCGTGCACTTCAATCAGCTGCACAGCGCCGATCACGCGCGTGTCTATCAGAAGCGCGTGTGCTCGGCCGACGGCGAGGAGGTGCCGTACGATGAGATCGTCAAGGGCTACGAACTGGCGCCTGAACGATATGTCGTGATCGAGGACTCAGAGCTTCAGGCGCTCGCGCCGGAGGCGACGCGGACGATCGAGATCGAGGACTTCGTCGAGATCGCCGAGATCGAGCAGATCTACTTCGATCAGCCCTACTACGTCATCCCGAATCGCGGTGGCGCCCGCTCGTACGAGCTGCTGTTGCAAGCGATGCTCCAGACGGGCAAGGTCGCGATCGCGCGCGTGGTGCTGCGCTCCCGCGAACGGCTGGTCGCGGTGCACCCGCACCGGGACGTGCTGATGATGAGCACGCTGAACTACGCGGATGAGATCAACCCGACGAGTGAGCTGCGCGAGCTCGAGGACGAGGAGAAGGTGTCCGTCGGCGAGCGCGAGCTGGATATCGCCCGCCGGCTGGTGCAGTCGCTGGCCCAGCCGTTTGACATCGGCCGCTACAAGGACACCTACCGCGAGGCCGTGCTCGATCTGATCGACCGCAAGGCCGGCGGCGAGCAGATCGTCGTGGAGCCGCGTCCCGCCGTGGAGGCGCTGCGCTCCCCGGATCTGATGGGCGCGCTGGAGGCGAGCCTCGAACAGGCGCGCGAGCGTGGCGGCGTTCAGGCGGGCGGCAACGGCAAGGCCAAGACTCGCAAGAGAGCCGCCCCGAAAGAATCCGCTTCCAAGCCTGCAGCGAAGACCTCGCCCAAGCCCGCGAAGACCGGCTGATCGGCCGACCGGGACGAACCGCCGCGCGCTGTGCGGGGGAGGAGATCCCCGCTCGCCCTGTGGCCATGCCCCCGCCACGCGACTGGTCGCAACCCTGCGCGTGCCCGGTCGCCAGCCCCGCCGCGCGACTGGCCACGCCCCTCGCGCATTGATACCCTTCAGGGCTCCATCTCAGGTGTCCGCCCGTGCCCGCGCGGGGATTGTAAGCGCGGGATGCACCGCCCCCAGGGAGCACTTCCATGACTTCGCATACCATGCAGCCGCCCAAGGCGCTCGGACTCTACGACCCTCGCTTCGAGCACGACGCGTGCGGCGTGGGCATGGTCGCCCGTCTGGACAACACGCCGACGCACGAGGTGATCGAGCGGGGGATCGCCGCGCTGAAGAACCTCGAGCATCGCGGCGCCTCGGGCGCTGACCCGTGCACGGGCGACGGCGCCGGGATCCTGATGCAGATGCCCGACGAGCTGCTGCGTGCGGTGTCGAGTTCGAGCTGCCCCCGCGCGGCGCCTACGGGGTGCTGATGTGCTTTTTGCCCGCCGGCGACGACTGCATCGCGCGCGCCTGGAAGGCCTGCTCGAACGGACGGTGCGCGAGGAGGGCCAGGCGGTGCTCGGCTGGCGGGAGGTGCCGGTGGCGCCGGAGCACACCGGCGAGGTCGCCGGCGCGTGTCGCCCCGTGATCCGCCAGCTGTTCGTCGGCGCCGGACCGGAAGCACACCGAGGACCAGGACGCGTTCGAGCGCAAGCTGTACGTGATCCGGCGCGTGTGCGAGCTGAACCCGGACGGCGCCGGGCTGTACGTCGCGTCGAGCTCGTCGCGCACGCTCAACTACAAGGGCATGCTGATCAGCTGGCAGCTGGCGGACTTCTATCCGGACCTGCGGGACGAGCGCTGCGCCAGACGCGCTGGCGCTCGTGCACTCGCGCTTCTCGACCAACACGTTCCCCAGCTGGGAGCTCGCGCATCCCTACCGGATGATCTGCCACAACGGCGAGATCAACACGCTCATGGGCAACGTCAACTGGATGCGCGCGCGCGAGTCGGAGCTGTCAAGCGAGCTGTTCGGCGAAGATCTGCCGAAGATCTTGCCGGTCGTCACTCCCGGGAACTCCGACTCGGCGACGTTCGACAACGTGCTCGAGCTGCTGATGCTCGCCGGGCGCTCGCCGCGCGCACGCGGCGATGATGATGATCCCCGAGGCCTACAGCGACCGCGAGGACCTGCCCGAGGAGCTGAAGGGCTTCTACGCCTACCACTCCTGCCTGATGGAGCCGTGGGACGGCCCGGCGTCGGTCGCGTTCACCGACGGGCGCGTGGTCGGCGCGACGCTCGACCGCAACGGACTGCGCCCTGGGCGCTGGGTGGAGACGGCCGACGGGCTACGTGGTGCTCGGCTCCGAGACGGGCATGCTCGACGTCGCGCCCGGGGAGATCATGCGGCTGGGGCGGCTGCAGCCGGGCAAGCTGTTCCTCGTCGATCTGCAGCGCGGGCGGATCGTCGAGGACGGCGAGGTCAAGCGCGAGGTCGCGAGGCGCCGGTCCTACGGCGAGTGGTATGCGCGCAGCTCGGTGCGCTTCTCCGAGCTCGAGCCCTCCGAGCAGGTGACGATCTCCGACCAGCCCCTGGACCGGCGCCAGCGCGCGTTCGGCTACAGCCAGGAGGATCTGCGGGTGCTGCTCACGCCGATGGCCCGCGATGGCGCCGAGCCGGTCGGGTCGATGGGCAACGACATCTCGCTCGCGGTCCTCTCCGACCAGGCGCCACCGCTGTTCTCCTACTTCAAGCAGCTGTTCGCGCAGGTGACCAACCCGCCGATCGACTCGATCCGCGAGGAAATCGTGATGAGCCTTCAGACCACGCTCGGCACTGAGCGAAACCTGTTCGAGGAGACGCCCGAGCACGCGCACAAGCTCGTGCTGGAGAGCCCGATCCTGCTCAATCGCGAGCTGGAGACGCTGCGCTGCGTCTCGCACGAGCTGTTCGCGGCGCGCACGATCGACATCACCTGGCTCCTCGCCGAGGGCGCAACGGGCCTGGCCGTGGCCCTGGAGCGCGTGTGCGAGCAGGCGCATGAGGCAATCTCGGCGGGCGTCAACATCATCGTCCTGTCCGACCGCCGGATCGGCCCCGAGCGCGTGCCGATCCCCTCGCTGCTGGCGGTCGCCGCGGTCCACCATCACCTCGTGCGCGAGGGCACGCGGCTGCGTGTGGGGATCGTGCTGGAGTCGGGCGAGCCGCGCGAGGTGCACCACTTCGCGACGCTGATCTCCTACGGCGCGAGCGCGATCAACCCGTACCTGATGTTGGAGACACTCGACGAGCTCGTGTTGAGCGGGCGCCTCACGCGCACGAGCGACCCCGACGGAAGCGACGGCAAGGAGCCCTCGTCGCTGAGCACCGAGGAGGCAGCCCAGAACACCATCAAAGCGATCGGTAAAGGGCTGCTGAAGACGATCTCCAAGATGGGCATCTCCACGATCCAGTCCTACCGCGGCGCGCAGATATTCGAGGCGGTCGGCCTGGAGCGCGCGCTGATCGACCGGCACTTCACGGGCACCGCCTCGCGCATCGGCGGGGTCGGGCTGGACGTGCTCGCGACCGAGGCGCTGGAGCGCCACCGTCGTGCATGGCCGACCCCCGAGGATGACCTGCTGCCGGTCGGGGGGGTGTACGCGTGGCGGCGCGACGGCGAGCACCACATGTGGAATCCCGACACGATCGCGCTGGTGCAGCACGCGGTGCGCGCGGCCAACGGTGACGTCGCGGCCGCGCTGGTGGGCGAGCGTGACGCGCTCGCGACCGTGCGTTCGAGCGATGCGTACGCGAAGTATCGGGAGTACGCGGATGCGATCAACGAGGACGCGGCGCGCAGGGCGACGCTGCGCGGGCTGCTGCGGTTCAGGAGCGCTGGGGGCGACGGCGCGGGTGGGCGGGGATCCAGTTCAAAGCCGATTCCGCTCGAGGAGGTCGAGCCGGCGAGTGAGATCGTCAGGCGGTTCTGCACGGGCGCGATGAGCCTCGGGTCGATCTCGCGCGAGGCGCACGAGACGCTGGCGATCGCGATGAACCGCCTCGGCGGGCGCTCCAATACGGGCGAGGGGGGCGAGGACCCCGCGCGCTACCAGCCCGACCCGAACGGGGACCGGCGGCGCTCGGCGATCAAGCAGGTCGCCTCCGGGCGGTTCGGCGTGACGATCCACTACCTCGTCAACGCCGACGAGCTGCAGATCAAGATGGCCCAGGGCGCCAAGCCCGGCGAGGGCGGGCAGCTGCCCGGACACAAGGTCGACGCCTACATAGGCTCGATCCGCCACACGACCCCCGGAGTGGGCCTGATCTCGCCGCCGCCGCACCACGACATCTACTCGATCGAGGATCTCAAGCAGCTGATCTACGATCTGCGCTGCTCGAACCCCAGCGCACAGGTGTCGGTCAAGCTCGTCGCCGAGGTCGGTGTCGGCACGGTCGCGGCGGGCGTGTCCAAGGCGAACGCCGACCGCGTGCTGATCTCCGGGCACGACGGCGGCACCGGCGCCTCGCCGCTGTCCTCGATCCAGGCGGCGGGCATACCGTGGGAGATCGGGCTGGCCGAGACCCAGCAGACGCTGCTGCTCAACGACCTGCGCTCGCGCATCGTCGTGCAGACCGACGGCCAACTGAAGACCGGTCGCGACGTCGTGATCGCCGCGATGCTCGGCGCCGACGAGATGGGGTTCTCCACCGCGCCGCTGATCGCCACGGGCTGCATCATGATGCGCGCCTGTCACCTGAACACCTGCCCGGTGGGGATCGCCACGCAGGATCCCAGGCTGCGCGAACGGTTCAAGGGTACGCCCGAGCACGTGGTCAACTTCTTTTTCTTCGTCGCCGAGGAGGTGCGCGAGATCCTCGCCTCGCTGGGGCTGCGCTCGCTCGACGAGGCGATCGGGCGCGTGGATCTGCTGCAAGCGCGGGGCGCGATCGATCACTGGAAGGCACGCGGGGTCGATCTGACGCACATCCTCACGCATGTCGACCTCCCCGAGGACGCCCCGCGCCGACGTGTGCAACCGCCGCCCGAGGTGCTGAGCGACGCCCTGGACTGGGAGCTTCTCAAGCGCTCAGCTGGCGCGATCGAGCGGGGCGAGCGCATCCAGTTCGCGCTTGGAATCCGCAACGGCAACCGCTGTGTCGGCGGCATCCTCTCCAGCCACATCGCCCGCGCCCACGGCGCCGCCGGGCTGCCGGAGGGCTCGATCGAGGTCGAGTTCGAGGGCTCGGCCGGGCAGAGCTTCGGCGGCTGGCTGGCGCCGGGTGTCACGTTCACGCTATGGGGCGACGCCAACGACTACACCGGCAAGGGCCTGTCCGGTGGCGTGCTGGCGGTGCGCCCGCGCGAGGGCATGGCGCCGGAGTTCAGAGCCGAGGAGAACGTGATCGTCGGCAACACGCTGTTGTATGGGGCGACGTCCGGCCGGGCGTTCTTCCGCGGCCTGGCGGGCGAGCGGTTCGCGGTGCGCAACTCCGGGGCATCGGCGGTCGTGGAGGGCGTTGGCGACCACGGCTGCGAGTACATGACAGGCGGGCGCGTGGTCGTGCTTGGTCCGACCGGGCGCAACTTCGCCGCAGGCATGAGCGGGGGCGTCGCGTATGTGCTCGACGAGGACGGGACGTTCGCGCGGCGCTGCAACATGGGCATGGTCGGTTTCCAGACGCCGGACGAGGTGGACGCCGTCGAGCTGAGGGCGCTGGTACAGGAGCACGCCGAGCGCACGGACTCGCCCGTCGCGGCGCGGGTGCTCGCGCAGTGGGTGCAGCTGCTGGCGCGGGGCGCGTTCGTGAAGGTGATGCCCCATGACTACAAGCGTGTGTTGCGCGAGCAGGCGGCTGAGGCGCAGGCCGCGCCCTCGCCCTCGCCCGAGACGGCCCCACCGGCGGTGGCGGCCTGATGGGCGAGCTCGGGGGGTTTCTGCAGATCGAGCGCCACGGGATTCCCTACCGGGACCCGGTGGAGCGCGCGCACGACTATCGCGAGTTTTTGCTCACGCGTCCGGTGGGAGAGCTGCGCGAGCAGGGCGCGCGCTGCATGGACTGCGGCGTGCCGTTCTGCCACAACGGTTGCCCGCTGGGCAACCTGATCCCCGACTGGAACGACCTCGTCTACCGCGACCGCTGGCTGGACGCGATCGTAGCGCTGCACGCGACGAACAACTTCCCCGAGCTGACCGGGCGGCTGTGCCCCGCGCCGTGCGAGGCGGCGTGCGTGCTGGAGATCCGGGAGAACGATGCGGTCACGATCAAACAGATCGAGCTCGCGATCGTCGACCGCGCGTGGGAGGAGGGCTGGATAACGCCGCAGCCGCCAAAGCGGGAGACCGGGCAGGCGGTTGCAGTCGTCGGGTCGGGACCGGCGGGCATGGCCGCCGCCCAGCAGCTGCGCCGCTCGGGCCATCGCGTGACGCTGTTCGAGCGCGACGAGGCCGCGGGCGGGCTGGCGCGGTTCGGGGTGCCGGACTTCAAGATCGAAAAGCGGATCGTCCAGCGGCGCGTCGATCAGCTGATCGCCGAGGGCGTGCAGCTGCGCTGCGGGGTGGACGTCGGCGGCGCGGGCGTGCCGGCGGGCGCCGGCGCCGGCGCTGTCAGCGTGGATGAGCTGCGAGGCGAGTACGACGCGATCGTGCTGGCCACGGGCTCGCGCGTGCCGCGCGACTTGCCGGTCCCCGGCCGGGAGCTCGACGGGGTGCATTATGCGATGGACTACCTATATCAGCGCAACCGCTGGGTTGCGCGGGAGTTCGGTCCCCCGCCGACCCTGTCGCCGCCGGCTGCGTCGGGGCCCGCGTCCGAGCGCGAGATCAGCGCGCGAGACCGCGACGTCGTGGTGATCGGGGGCGGCGACACGGGCGCGGACTGCGTCGGCAACGCGCTGCGCGAGGGCGCGCGCTCGATCGTCCAGCTGGAGCTGCTGCCCGAGCCGCCGGACCACCGTCCGGACGAGCGGACGCCGTGGCCACAGTGGCCGCTGAAGTACCGCATGAGCTACGCGATGGAGGAGGCGCTGACCGAGGGCGTCGGCGAGCAGGACTACTCGATCGTGACGACTCACTTCTCCGGCGACTCCGAGGGCGGGGTTGCGGCGCTGCACATCGCCCAGGCCGAACCTGTGCCCCCGTTCGGAGCACTCGCGGGTACCGAGCGCGAGCTGCCGGCGCAGCTGGTGCTGCTGGCGATGGGGTTCTTGGGACCCGAGCCGGGCCTGCTCGATCAGCTCGGCGTGCAGCGCGACCCGCGCGGGAACGTCAGGGCCGTGAAGCCCTACACGAGCTGCGTCGAGGGAGTGTTCGCCGCCGGCGATGCCCGCCGCGGGCAGTCGCTGATCGTGTGGGCGATCAACGAGGGCCGCCAGTGCGCGCGCATGGTCGACCGCCACCTCGCGGGCGTACGCGACGGGCGGGACCGGCCTGAAGACCAGGCGATCGCCGGTCACGCGGACGCTGACGAAGGCCCCGAGGGCCCGCCGAAGCATGTCGGCCCGGGCGTCCCGGCGGGGTAGCCCACACCGCCTTCTACGCTTAACCTGTGTCCCGCGCCAACACATCGCCTCCTGCCCTGCCCCGCGCGTGCGTCATCGGCGCCGGCTCCTCCGGGATCGCCGCGGTCAAGGCACTGCACGAGCGGGGCATCCCGTTCGACTGCTTCGAGGCCTCGGACGAGATCGGCGGCAACTGGGTGTTCGGCAACCGCAACGGCCGCTCGGCGGCGTATCGCGACCTGTTCATCGACGTCTCGCGCGAGCGCATGGCCTACTCGGACTTCCCGATGCCCACCTCCTATCCCGATTTTCCCCACCACACGCACATCCGTGAGTACTTCAACGCTTACGTCGATCACTTCGGCCTGCGCGATCTGATCACTTTCGAGACCGCCGTCGAGCACGCCGGCCGCCGCGAGGACGGGTCCTGGGAGATCGCGCTCGACACCGGCGAGACGCGCACCTACGACGCCCTGCTCGTCGCCAACGGCCATCACTGGGACCCGCGCTGGCCCGAACCGGCGTTCCCCGGCGCCGGCACGTTCTCCGGCGAGCAGCTGCACGCGCACTCTTACGTAGACAACTCGATCTTCGCCGGGCGGCGCGTCGTCGTGCTCGGCATCGGCAACTCCGCCGTGGACATCGCGGTGGAGTCCTCCTACGTCGCCGAGCGCACCTACCTGGCCGCGCGCCGGGGCGCATGGATCATCCCCAAGTACATGTTCGGCCGGCCGGTCGACCAGCTCTCCACCAACCCGCGCATCCCTCCGCGCATCCGCTGGCGCGCCATGCACCAGCTGGTCAAAGCCTACACTGGCGATCCCGAGCGCTACGGCCTGCCGAAGCCGGACCACAAGTTCGGGCAGGCGCATCCCACCATCTCGGGGCGCATCCTCGACCGCATCCAGCACGGCACGATCACGCCGAAGCCCAACATCGCCGCGCTGGAGGAGGGCTCGCGGGTGCGCTTCACCGACAGCACGGTCGTCGACGCCGACGTGGTCGTGTACTGCACGGGATACAAGATCAGCTTCCCGTTCTTCGACCCCGACCTCGTGTCCGCGTCCGACAACCGCATCGAGCTGTTCCGCCGTGTCTTTCATCCGGACATCCCCAACGTCTACTTCATCGGCCTGCTCCAGCCCCTCGGCGCGATTATGCCGCTCGCCGAGGCCCAGAGCGAGTGGGTGGGCGACCACCTGCTCGGCTCCTACATCCTGCCTCCCTCCGTGCAGATGCGCGCGGACATCGCCGCCGACCAGGCCGCGATGCGCGCCCGTTATGTCGCTTCCAAGCGGCACACCATCCAGGTCGATTTCGACGACTACCTCCGCGCCCTCGTCGCTGAGCGCCGAGCCGGCGCGCAGCGAGCCCGTGCCCACCTTCTGCCGGCATAATCGCTTCATCGATCGCTGCCCGATTTGCAGCAAGACGCTGACCGGCCGCTCGCCCGCCACGCGGCCGGCCAGCAAACCCGGGCACGGCGCCACGAAAGGCGCTCCCGTCCGGCCCCGTCATCGGCGTCTGGCGGCCGACGGTCGATCGGCGGGTGGACGGGAGGTGCGCGTGCACCGCGAGTCGCGCGCGCAGGACGACGGCTACCGCAGCGCCCTGGCGCCCGGTCTGCACGCCTCGCCCGACGCCGCCCGCCTGGCCGCGGAGATCGCCTTCTCCAGCGGGCGCCTGCTGGCGCTTGCAGACGCGCCGCCGGGCCTGTTCAACGAGATGCGCCTGCTCGCGGCCGCAGGCGAGCTCGAGCGGGCGACCTGGATGTGCTTTCTGGCCGTCTACCTCTCGCCGCTGCAGGGTGAGGACCCGTTCGCCGGGGTTCGCCTCGCGCTGGAGCGCGACGGCGGGGGATGGCCGGCGCGCGCGGGCGACAGCGCGGACGGCGGGGGCCAGAACGGCGGGGGCCACGACGATGGGGGCGAGAACGGCGAGGACGAGGATGTGCCCTCGCTCGACGGGATTGCGCTCGGGCCGCGCACCTCGCACGACCCCGCGCGCGGGTCCGAGACGCTGCTCGCCTACCGCCACTGGGTCTCCCACTTCGGCAGTCAGGCGCGCGCGTTCACCGGCGAGTCCTCCTGGACGCCGCAGCGCCGCTTCGAGCGCGTGTTCGAGCGCCTTGCGCTTCCCGGCCTCGGGCGCATGGGCCGCTACGAGCTGCTGGTCACGCTCGGGCGCCTGCGGCTGTACGAGCTCGACGCCGACTCGCTGCACCTCGCGGTCGGGCGCGGGCCCGGTGCAGACGAGCAGACGACCCTCGCCGCCAAGCGCGTGCTCGGGGTCGGCGAGCCCATCTACCTGGAGCGCCGCGCGATCGCTTTCGCCAAGGAGCTGTCCGTCTCGATCGACGTGCTCGACCTGGCCTTTGCCAACTGGGGCGCCGGCGAGCGCGCCACGCTCGGCGTTCGGGCCGACACGGTCGATTCGCTCACCCTGGAGCGCGTGCGCGACGCGCTGCAGCTGTGATCCGGTCCCCTCGGCGCCCCGCTCGCACAGGCTGGGCTTTGGCGCAAAAGTGCCGTCCACCCCGGCGCTTACAGTCTGCGTCAATGCCGCTCTGCTTCATCGAGCCCCAGGATGCGATCCGCGTGATCGCCGAGTCCGTCGGCCGTGAGGCTCGTCGTCAGCTCGTCGGCGAGGTGGTGCGTGCGTGGGTCGACGACATCCCCGATCAGGAGCTGTCGGTCCACTACGCCAAGGCGATCGCCGACCTCGACGAGGACGACCTGCACATGCTGGCGGCCTGGCACGCCTCCCTGGAGGTCGGCCAGCCGATCCCCAACACCGACTTCCTCGTGGGCGTGTTCGGAAGCCTCGGCGAGAACCGTCGCGAGGCGCTGAAGATCGCTGCGGGCTTCCGCGGCGAGGAAGCCTTCCAGGCCGGCGTCTCCGAGGAGCAGGCACTCGACACGGTGCTTCCCTGCCTCTCGCGCGAGCGGGCTGTCGAGCTTGCGCACGAGTGCATCCAGCTGTACGCCTGGGACCGTCTGGGCTGCGAGAATTGAAAAGGACTCGGTCCTGCAAGTTCGCGTGCATGTGCAGGATTGCGTGCAGATCTGTCGATTTGCGGGTAGATCTGTAGCGTTGCGCCCTCAGCCTGAATCATTCTGACTTTCCGATCCTTGCGCTCGGCTGGGCGGCGAGAGCCCAGTGGATGTTCGGGTGTGGGACCGACCGCCAGCGCACGGAAGGCGCGGACACGCCCCAGGGGGACAAGCGAGTTGCGCCGAGATGCAGTCGTGGACTCAGACGCAGTCGTGTCGGCGTTGTCGCCGGCCGCGGCGGGCTTCGTAGGCGCGCCGAGCCGATGGCGGGGCCGGCCTGCGGGCGAATCGCCCTTCACGCGCCCCGGCCCGCCCGTGACGCTCGTGCTGGTGGGCGGCCAGCGGCTGCTGCGGGATGCCACCGCGAGTCTGCTGGCCACCCAGGATGGCCTGAATGTCCTGGGGACGTTCGAGTCCGCCGCTCATTTCCTGGCCGTCGGCGCGGAGAACCCACCGGCGGTGATCATGCTCGACTGCGACGACGATCCGGCCCGCCGGCAGAGCGCCATCGGGAGGCTGAGCTCCGCGGACGTGCAGAGCAGCATCGTGATTCTCTGCGGCGAGGCTCACGAGGAAGAGGCGATTCGCTGCGCGATCGAGCACGGCGTGGGCGGAGTCGTGCTCAAGAGTTGCTCGCCGCAGGAGATACGGGCGGCCATCGCCTACGTCGCGACCGGGCGCACGGTCATGCCCGCGGGCTGGCAGCGGGTGCCTGCCCGCGCGGGGAAGCCTCGCGGGCTGACCCGGCGCCATCGTCAGATACTTGCCCTCATCGCGCACGGTCGCGGCAACGAGGAGATCGCCGCTGAGCTGCAGCTGAGTCCGAACACGGTCAAGTTCCACATCCGCGCGCTGTACGCACGGCTGGGAGTACGAAATCGGGTCGAGGCGGCCAACAGGTATGCGCAGATGACCGATGGCGGCACCTGACTCGAGCATCGTCATCGTCGGCGGGGCCGGGGCGCTGATCGCCGAGGCGCTCACGTTGACACTCACGCAAAGCGGTAGTCGGGTGGTCGGCGCCTATCCGGACTTCAGTGCCTTGCAAGCCGCACTGGGCGCCGGCGAGCAGCGCCTGCACGCCGCTGTCGTCGACGCCAACGATCCGGCGGCCGGACCGCGCGCGGTGACAGAGCTCAGGTGGGCGTATCCGGAGCTGAAGATCCTGCTGCTGTGCGATGCGGCCTCTGCGGCGGCGGTCCGCTGTGCGATCGAGGAGCGTGTCGAGGGCGTCGTTCTGAAGTCCGACGCCGCCGAGGAGGTGATCCTGGGCCTGCGCAACGTGCTCGAGGGTCGCGCGGTGATGCCGGCCGGCTGGCATGAAGCTTTACTTGAACCTGAGACCGTCGCTCGTGTGCTGAGCATGCGCGAGCTCGAGGTTCTCGATCTCACCGCCTCAGGTCTCAGCAACAAGGAGATCGCCGAATGTCTAGTGATCTCGATCAACACCGTCAAGTTCCATCTGCGAGGCATCTACTCCAGCCTGGGCGTGCACAACCGGGTGCAGGCGAGCCGGGCGCTCAGCCGGTAGACCTCATCGCCGGGGTGGGGTTTCACCTACCCGTTTGTCTGAGCCCAAGACTACCCTACGTGACTATTGTGGCCGGCCGCCGGCGCTCGTAGTATCCGCCGGGCATATTTCGCAATTTGCGGGAACACAGCCCATTTACCAAGGAGGCGGAGCGCGCATGCGACCACAACACAATCGGGCCGCACGAGTGCGACCACAACGCAAAAGGATGATCGTCACGGGATTCGCTTCCGTGGTCGGCGCCGCGCTGCTGGTCATGGGCCTGCTCACGGCGAGCGCCTTTGCCGCCCCGAATCCGGGCCCGCCGCTGACTTCGAATCCCGACGGTCCCCAGAGCGCCAACATTCCGTATGTGGCCTGGGTGGGCGAGAACGTGCGCGTGGTGGTATGCGATCCCGCCATTGGTTACGACGAGGATCTTCAGTTCGCCAACTTCTCGGTCGAGGACTGGTCGGGGTATCAGTTCCAGCCGCCAAGCCCGGATGGCTTTGCGGGCAACAACATCTTCGAACTGTTTGATCCCGGGCCATCGGCTTTCTTCCCCTCAAGCGAGCCCGCTCACGAGGAGGACGGCTGTGTGGCGACGATCTACAAGTCGCTCGATCCCGGCCTGGCCCGGATCAAGGTCGACGTCAGGAACTACGCCGATCCTCAGGAACCGGTGTTTTCCTATCAGTTCCTCGTGATCTGGCTTACCGCCAACAAGCCTGTTCTGCACGAGGCCAGCGTGGACGGAGGCGGGACGGAAGTCTTCCAGAAAGAGCTCAACTGGAACGGTCGCCACAACCTCTGGCACTTCCTCGGCGATCCGTCAGGCAACGGCGAATTCGCCCCGTCCCCCTTCGAAGGCAACCCCGAAGAAGAAGACCTCGGTCTCGTCCAGATCAAGGTCAGCGGCAACTTCCCCGTCAAGGAAGAAGCTCCCCTGCACAACATCCTGCCGAAGACCGAATACACGCTGCCGGCCGACTGGCAGGAACTCGCAGGAACCCTGTCCAGCAGCACCGAAGCCACCGATGAACCGGGCGATGACCCCGGGCTGTGGGACATCCACGGCTCGCCGGGCCTGGCCGGAGAAGGCGAAGAGACCAGGCTCGGGACGGCGCCCGAAGAATGCGAACACGGCTATCCTTCAGGCTCGACGAGCTCGACCGACAACTGCAACGGAGGCTCGACCGAATTCTCGCGTGTGTTCGGGGATCTGACATCCGAACCGACCGCGACGGTCGGGCCATTCGATCCGCAGCTCGCGAACCAGACGCTGCTGAGCGACGGACGCCTGAACGAATACGACGCGCCCATGCCGGCGATGCGGATCGACCTGGCGATCGCGCCGAGCAATCACACCCTTGGGGGGGTGGGCCAGCTCAAGGAAGTCCTGAAGTCGAAGATCTACAGCCACGACTTCGCCGGGACGACAACTCCCAACAACCTGTACAACCCTTACTACAGCACCTACCTCCCGGCGACCGACCGCCCCGGATACAACGAGGTCTCGGGCATCGCCGGACCAGACCACGGGGCCGACTTCCCCGGGTTCTTGGACGAACACCCGGGGCCGTACCCGTTCTGGAAGTTCGTGCCGAGCTACACCAGCGAAAACAGCAATCGCGAAGAAGAAGCGACGAAATGCGCGCGACGCCTGCTGCCGACATACGAAGAATACGCATCTCCCAAAGGACACCTCATCGAAACGCTCTACACCGATGAAAACGGCGAGGCATACGCGATCTACAAGCCGGGCGACGCGTTCTATCTGAACCGTCTGGTCGAAGAAGGCAAGATCGAAAAGAACAGCGACGGGGGATGTGACCTGAAAGGCGTCTATGGCCAGGAAATCGGCAAAGCGCTGATTTCAGCGACCGCCATCTACCCCTATCAGCCGGTCGATTACCCGTCGGCGAAATCGGAAGAATCGCTTGAAAAGAAGATCTTCTCCAAGTGGGAAAAGGAATGGTTCGTGTTCGACAAGTGCGCAAGCTCGGACTGCGACAGCGTGCGCATCGTCGTCGCCAAGGCTCAGGACATCGATGGGCGGCCGATCAAGCACGAGAAGGTGTGCTTCTCGGTCGCCGGATTCGAGGGCGCGGAAGCGTACTACGGCGAACCGCCGAGCGAAACGCTGCAGGACCCAGACGAGACGGTGTTCGGTAAGAGCAGCGGCAAGAGCGTGCTGTATCTCGGAGGCACCGGACCTGAAGAACACGAAGCTGTGGGCGAGCTCTGCCTGCACACCAACGACGAAGGCCTCGCCGCGATCGAGCTCGACAACGGATCGTTCATGGGCGTCGATCTGCCGGTGAACTTCAAGGGGGAGGGCATCATCCGCGACCATGAAGTCGAAGATCCACCGCCGCCGGCGGTGACCTCGACGGGTCCCGAATCTCCCAGCGCGGCGGGCAGCCCGGCTCCGAGCGGCGCGCCCGCGCCGGTGACGATCGTCGAGGACGTCATCGGTTCCACCAACGCCGGCGGTGCCGCGAATGCCCAGTCCGCTTCGAATGCGGTGTCTGCATCGAAGACCAAGCGGTTGACGGAGGCCCAGAAGCTCGCGGCGGCGCTGAAGGCCTGCAAGAAGCTGCCCAAGAGCAAGCGGGCTGCATGCGAAGCGAAGGCCAGGAAGATGTACTCAACCAAGGCAAAAAAGAGCACCACGGCCGAGAAGAGCAAGCAGTAGGCAAGGCAGCTGTCTGTCAGCGAGGGCCCGCCGGTGCGTGGGCTCTCGCTGCGCCAGGCGCGCCACAGCGCCAGCGCCCCGGATCGCTTCCTGCGTCCTTGCCATCCCTGGCCCTCGACGCCCAGGTGGCGTTGAGTAAACGAGCTAGACTCGCACCATGTCGGAGTCTCCTGCCGTTACCGTTACCGTCGACGACGTGATGGACGCGCTGTCGAACGTAATCGACCCCGAGCTGGGTCTGGACTTCGTCGAGCTGGGCCTGATCTACGGCGTAGAGGTCAACGACGGTAACGTCAACGTCACGTTCACGCTGACGACGCCCGGCTGCCCGATCGGCCCGCAGGTGACCGAGCAGATCGACGAGTTCGTCGGCGAACTGGACGGTGTCCGCACGGTCGATTCCGAGATGGTGTTCACCCCGCCGTGGTCGCCGGAGAAGATGAGCGAGGACGCGAAGTTCGCGCTGGGGTACTAGGCCGCGGCGCCTTCGTGGCCGTGGCCGGCTGCTCGCGCGCGAGTGAGACGAGCGCGGACAGTTCCTCGGCGATGGCCCTGCCGATCAGCTCGATGTCGGGCAGGGCGTCGTAGTCGCCGAGCAGGCCAAAGTTCATCTGGCCGTTGTAGGACATGATCGCGACCGCCAGCGCGTGGTTTTCGGGCAGGAACGCGACCGGGTAGGCGGCGAGCATCTCGCGCCCGAGCACGTACAGCGGGAACTGCGGCCCAGGAACGTTGGTCACGATCAGGTTGAACAGGCGTGTGGAGAAGTTCAGGCGCGAGGCCTGCGCGAGGATCGTGGGCGGGGCGAAGTTCTGCACACCGGCGATCACCTCCGCGCCGAGGGCCTGCTTGGACTCCTTCAGGCCGTCCATCGCGTGCGAGACGAATCGCAGCCGCTGCAACGGGTCGGCGATGTAGACGGGCAGCGGACCACGCATCACGACGATGCGATTGCCCATCGTGTCGTGCTCGTCCTGCGCTCGCACCGACACCGGCACGAGTGCGCGTAGCTCGACCCCCTCCGTATGCACGCCGCGGGCGATCAGGAATTTCCGCAACGCCCCCGCGACGACTGCGAGCACGATGTCGTTGACGGTGCCACCGAACGCGTTCTTGACGAGCTTGAAATCCTCCAACCCGCCGCCGGTGCCGACGAAGCGCCGGTGCGGGCCGATATGGACGTTCAGCGGAGTCTCCGGCGCCGGGTTCAGCCCCGCCCACACGATCTCGCCGATGCCCTCCGCCGCCTCGCGCGTATGTGCCAGAGCGCGCTCGGGATGCGCGAGTGCGTCCAGGGCGCCCTCCGCTAGCTCGATCCCGGCGCGGACCGCTCCCTTCAGCCCGGCCGCAAGGAGCTCCGCAGTCCCCGGTTCGCGGTGTGGCCGCCACGCGCGCCCGGAGTGTTTCAGCGGCGGCGGATCGGGGCTGAGGTCGAACAGCACCGTCGCCAGGTCGATCCCGGCGATGCCGTCGATCAGTGAGTGGTGCGTCTTTGAGATCAGCGCGAACTGGTCCTCTTGCAGCCCCTCGATCATCCACATCTCCCACAACGGCTTGGAGCGGTCCAGCTGCTGGGAGAAGATGCGCGCGGTCAGGCTGCACAGCTGATCGAACCCGCCCGGTGTCGGCAGCGCGGTGTGGCGCACGTGGTATTCGAGGTTGAAGCTCGGGTCGTCGATCCACACCGGCCGTCCGCTGTCCAGCGCCGTGGAGGCGAGCTTGTGTCTATAACGCGGCACCAGGTGCAGTCGCCTGCGGATCTGTTCCAGGAACTCCTCCATCGGCGGCGGCGGCCCTTCGACGATCGTCAGCCCGCCGACGTGCATGTGCGAGCTCGGCCCCTCCTGGTGCAGGAACGAGGCGTCGACGGGGGTGAGGCGGTCGAGGTGCTTTTGTGCCATCGCTTGCAAGCGTACCCGGCCGCGTAGCAGACCGCCTTACAATGAGGCCCGTGTCCGTTAACACGGTCGAGAAGCTGCTGCTCGCCGCCCCGCGCGGGTACTGCGCGGGCGTGGATCGTGCGGTGCAGACGGTCGAACGCGCACTGGATGTACACGGCGCGCCCGTGTATGTGCGCAAGGAGATCGTCCACAACAAGCACGTCGTGCAGCGCCTGCGCGAGCGCGGGGCGGTGTTCGTCGACGAGCAGACCGAAGTGCCCGCGGGCGCGCTGTGCGTGTTCTCCGCGCACGGCGTCGCTCCCAGCGTGCGGGCCGGCGCCCGGGAGCGGGGCCTGCGCACGATCGACGCGACCTGTCCGCTGGTGACGAAGGTCCACCGCGAGGCGGCCCGCTTCGCCCAGGAGGGCTACACGATCGTGCTCGTCGGCCACGACGGTCACGAGGAGGTCGAAGGCACGATGGGCGAGGCGCCGGAGCGGATCGTGCTCGTGCAGGACGAGCACGACGTCGACGCGCTGGAGGTCGAGGATCCCGAACGGATCGCCTACGTCACCCAGACGACGCTGTCGGTCGACGAAACCGACGCGATCGTCGCGCGCCTGCGCGAGCGCTTCCCGGCGGTCGTCGGCCCCCGCACCGACGACATCTGCTACGCGACGACCAACCGCCAGGCGGCCGTCAAGCAGCTCGCGGGCGACTGCGATCTGATGCTCGTGATCGGCTCGCGCAACTCGTCCAACTCGGTGCGCCTGGTCGAGGTCGCGCGTGACTGCGGCACCGACGCCCATCTGATCGACAACGCCTCCGAAGTGCGCGAGGAGTGGCTTGCGGGCAGGCGCGTGGTCGGCGTCTCCTCGGGCGCCAGCGCGCCCGAGAATCTGGTGTCCGAGCTCGTCGACTTCTTCCGTGCGCGCGGCGTTCGGGACATCTCCGAGGTGGACGTGATCCGCGAGGACGTCCGCTTCATGCTGCCCAAGCCGGTGCGCGGCGAGACCGTCGTCGCCGCCGCGGGTGGCGCATCCTGAGCGCCGTCCCCGTCCTTCTGTTGTGACGCGCACGCTGATCATCTCCGACCTGCACCTCGGCGGCCTCTCGGGCGTCGATCTGCTGCGCCGCCCGGCGCTGCGGGAGGCGCTGCTGGCGGAGCTGGGCGGCGTGGACCGTCTGGTCCTGCTCGGAGACGTGCTCGAGCTGCGCCACGGCCCCCCGCACGAGGCGCTCGCCGCGGCGCGCTCCTTCTTCGAGGACATCGGCCAGGCGCTGGGCGGCGAACGCGAGTTGGTGCTGACGGCGGGGAATCACGACCATCTGCTGGTCTGCACCTGGCTTGACGCGCGCGCGCTGGAGGAGCCCGAGCCCGAGCCGCTCGGGCTGGAGCAGCGCTTTGATCCGGCCGATGCCTCGCCGATGCTGGCTGCAATCGCGCAGTGGGCGAGCCCGGCCCGCGTCACCGTCGCCTACCCCGGCCTGTGGGTGCGCCCGGACGTGTACGCCACGCACGGCCATTTCCTTGACTGCCACCTGACGATTCCCACTCTGGAGCGGATCGGAGTCGGCGTGATGAGTCGCCTGCTGGAACGTCCGCCGGACGTGCTTGACACGGTCGAGGACTACGAGGCGCTGACGGCCCCGATCTATGCGTGGCGCGACGCGATCGTCCGCTACACGCGAGCGGGCTCTGTGCTCAACGGCCTGGCCACCGGACGCGCTTGGCATGCGCTGGGGGGCGCCGGCAACGGCGGCCACCCCGCTCGCGGCCGCGGCCTGAGGAGGGGGGGCAGCAGGGCGATGTGGGCGGCTGCGCTGCGCAGGCGCGCGCTGCAGGGAGCATTCCCGCTGATGGTTGCGGCGCTCAACCGCGCGGGGCTTGGGCCCGTGAACGTGGACATCTCTCGCACCGAGCTGCGCCGGGCGGGCCTGCGCGCGATGGGAGAGGTGGCCGCGCGGCTGGGTCTCGGCGACTCCTACGTCGTCTTCGGTCACACCCACCGCGCGGGCCCGTTCCCGGGCGACCCCGTCTCGGAGTGGCGCGGACGCGCCGGCGCGCGCCTGATCAACTCGGGCTCCTGGGTCTATGACGGGATCTTCCTCACCTCCACCCCCGGAGAGAGCCCCTACTGGCCGGGGACCTGCGTGCTGGTCGAAGACTCCGGCCCGCCGGTGCTCAAGCGCCTGTTGCTGGACCGCTCGCATGCGGAGCTCCGGCCGCAGCCGGCTCAGCTCGCCGGGCGCGCGGGCGCTATAGAACCCCGGGCGTAAAACACGTCGCCTCGCAGCGCACGTCGCGGCCGATCTCCAGCTCGAGAACTCCCGTGGTGTGGCGTTCGTGCTCGATCAGTGGATACGCGCCCGGATGTGAGACCTCGTGCTCGCGGTCGTTGCACCGCACCGTCCCCGACCCATCGAACACCGCCCACACGCCGCCGGCCGCATACGGCCCGGCGTAGGCGCCGGGCTGGTCTTCGGTCTGAGGCTCAAGCCGCGCGCCGGGGACGTCCTCGGGGCGCAGCGGCGCCATCGGCTCGCGCTCGATGCCCAGCAGCTCCTGGATCGCCAGCTCGGTCTCGGCGTAGTCGCCCTCACCGTAGTGATAGTCGAACAACCGCGCGCGGCCGTCGAACAGATAGCGCGCCGGCCAGCCTTCGTTCTCGTACTCCCGCCACAGCTCGAGCTCTGAGTCGATCAGCACGGGATAGGAGATCCCCAGCCGTGTCACGGCCTCACGGACCGCGGTCTCCTCGCGCGAGGGCTCGAACCCGGGACAGTGCACGCCGACGACGCGCAGCCCGTGCTCGGCGTAGCGCTCATGCCACGCGCGCACGTACGGCAGCGTGCGCAGCGAGTTCGGCCGGCAGAAGTCCCAGAACTCGACCAGCATCGGCCGGTCGCGCTGGATGACGCTCGCCCGGGCGCCCTGCCCGCCGGGGACGTTCACCCACGGCAGCTTGGCCGGAAACAGCGGCGCGGGGATCGTATCCGTTGGTGCGCGCAATTCAGAGCGCGCCTCAGCCTATTGAGCCGACCATCTCCAACTGAATCAAACGGTTCAGCTCGACCGCGTACTCCATCGGCAGCTCCTTGGTCACCGGCTCGATGAACCCGTTGACGATCATCGCGGCGGCCTCGTCCTCGGTGAACCCGCGCGAGCCCATGTAGAACAGCTGGTCGTCTGAGATTCGCCCGACGGTCGCCTCGTGGGCGACGGAGACGTGGGGGTTCTGGATCTGGATGTCCGGCCAGGTGTCAGAGCGCGAGATGCCGTCCATCATCAGCCCGTCGCACTGCACCCTGGCTTTCGAGCCCTGTGAGTGGGGGCCCATCTTGACGAGACCCCGGTAGCCCATGATGCCGCCGTCCTTGGAGATCGACTTGGCGAGGATGTTCGAGGTCGTGTTCGGCGCCAGGTGCACGACCTTCGCGCCGGTGTCCTTGTGCACGCCCTTGCCGGCGACGCCGACGTTGAGGTGATCGGCGCGCGCGCCCTCGCCCATCAGGTAGGAGCCGGGGTAGAGCATCACGTACTTGGCGCCCATCGACCCGCCGACCCACTCGACCGTGCCGTGAGCGTCGACGACGGCGCGCTTGGTATTGAGGTTGTAGACGTCCTTGGACCAGTTCTGCACGGTCGTGTACCGCGCCTTGGCGCCCTCGTGCACGAAGATCTCCACCACCGCGGAGTGCATCGAGTTGACCGAGTACGTCTGCGCGGTGCAGCCCTCGATGTAGTTGACCTCCGCGCCCGGCTCGGCGACGATCAGCGTGTGCTCGAACGTGCCCTCGCCCGCGCCCTCCATGCGGAAGTAGGACTGCAGCGGCAGGTCGCACTTGACGCCCGCGGGGATGTAGCAGAACGCTCCGCCCGACCACACCGCGCCGTGGAGCGCTGAGAACTTGTTGTCCTGGGCGGGAACGCACTTGTTCATGAAGTACTTCTGCACGAGCTCCGGATGCTCGGTGACTGCTGTGTCCATCGAGCAGAACAGGATGCCCTGCTTTGCGTACTGCTCCTTCAGCCCCTCATACACCGGCTCCTGACGCCACACCCCGACGACGCCGGCGAGGTGCTCGCGCTCGGCCTGGGGGATGCCCAGATCCTCGTATGTCTGCTTCATCTCGGCCGGCACGTCGTCCCAGCTGTCGAACCGCCCGGCAGTGGGGGGCGAGTACAGGACGAGGTCGTCGAGGTTCAACCCGCCCAGGTCCGGTCCCCAGGTCGGGATCGGCTTGCGTTCGAATATATCCAGCGCCTTCAGCCGTTTCTCGGCCATCCAGTCGGGCTCGCCCTTGATCTTCGACAGCTCGCTCACGACCTCACGCGAGATGCCCTGACGGGCGCGCAGCTGGCCCTGCTCGTCCTCGACGATCGGGCTGGGCTTTGAGATTCTGGCGGTGTCGGTGGCGGCCATGGCGCTCCTTCTGATTAATTCCGTGCTGGGAAGTAGGGATTCTATCGCGCCCGGCGGGCAGACCTGGTCACCGGGTCACTGGTTCTGTGCCCAGAGGTTTCCCCACGCCGCGAACAGGAGCTCGCAGAGCAGCGCGTCGCGCTGCTCTGCGCTGCTCGCGTCGAGGTCGTCGATCACGCGCGCGACGAGTGCGGCGGCCGATAGCGGGTCAAGCGGCCAGTCTTTGGGTTTCATCGCGACCTCCGTCCGCGCGAGCATTTAGCCGATATGTACAACGAAGACTCAGCCTGAAAAACCCAAGCGAGACCGTGCAGTTTCGGCTGCCTGCTTCGCTCTCGCGTCCAAAGTTTTCAGGGCTCATCCGCCTTTTTGGAGTACGGCGACGGACGATCGCCAAACGGGCGATCAGGTCGGCCAGGCGCGGTCGCCGGTGACGGCTCCGCGCACGACCTTGAGATTGAGCAGCGCGCACTTGCGCCGCGTCGCCGACACGGGGATGCCCAGCAGCTCGATCATCCAGTCGGCGTTCAGCTCCCCGACCTCTTCCAGGTCCATCCCGATCAGCTCCTCAGAGGCGATCGACGCCGAGGCCTGGGAGATCGCGCAGCCGTGGCCGTGGAACTTCAACTCCTCGATGCGGTTGTCCTTGACGCGGATGTGCACCCCCAGCTCGTCGCCGCACAGCGGGTTGTGCTCGTGAGCCTCCAGGTCGTGCGGCTGCAGCTCGCCGAAGTTGTGCGGGCGCTTGTAGTGGTCGAGGATGTAGTCGCGGTACAGGTCGTCCATCAGCGCGCCCGTCCTTCCGATCCTTCCCCTACCGGGAGGCCGCGCCGCATGCGGCGCGGCCCGCGGGGCCACATGTGGCCCCGCGCGGGTCGCACATGTGCGACCCGTTCGACACCGCACATGTGCGGTGTCGCCAGTCGGCGCATGCGCCGACTGGAACAGCAAGAGAAGATATTCACAGCCCGAACACCTCGCGCCCGGCCAGCAGCGCGTCGATGAGCGCGTCGATGTCCGACGGCTCGTTGTACACGCCGACGCTCGCCCGCGCGGTGGCGCCCACTCCGAGACAGCGCATCAGCGGCTGCGCGCAGTGATGCCCCGCGCGGATGCACACGCCCGCGCGCGCGACCAGCTCGGCGACGTCGTGCGGATGGATGCCCTCGATCGTGAACGACGCCAGCCCACCCCGGCGCTCGGCCTCCGGCGGGCCGACGACGCGCAGCCCCGGGACCTCGGCGAGGCGGTCCAGCATATACGCCGTCAACGCGCGCTCGTGCGCGCGCACGCGGTCCATGCCGAGCGCAGACAGGTACTCGACCGCCGCACCCAGTCCGACCGCCTCGGCGATCGGCGGCGTGCCGGCCTCGAACTTGTACGGCAGCTCGTTCCACGTGGCCGACTGGAAGTCGACCGAGGAGATCATGTCCCCGCCGGTCAGGAACGGGTCCATCTGCTCCAGCAGCTCAACGCGCCCGTGCAGCACGCCGATGCCCGTCGGGCCGAGCGCCTTGTGCCCTGTCCAGGCGTAGAAATCCGCGCCGATCGCGCCGACGTCGACGGGCATGTGCGGCACGGCCTGGGCGCCGTCGATGAGCGACACCGCGCCGGCTGCGCGGATGCGCGCGACCATCTCCGCGACCGGGACGATCGTGCCCAGCACGTTGGACACATGGGAAAACGCCACGAGCCGCACGTCGCCGCGCGCGAGCTCTGAATCCAGCTGCTTCAGCGACAGCTCGCCGCGGGCGTCGATCTCCAGGTAACGCAGCGTCGCGCCGCGCTCGCGGCACAGCACCTGCCAGGGAACGATGTTGGCATGGTGCTCGAGCTGGGTGATCAGGATTGCGTCTCCTGGTCCGACGTTCGGCCGTCTCCTGGCGTCGTGCTCGCCCGCGCCGGCGTCGACGCGCGCCGGCTGCGCGCGCGTGCGGTCAGCCCTTTCGGTCTTTCCATTCTCTGCATCCCCAGTCTGTCCGCGGCCCCAGGCGTAGGCGACGAGGTTGATCGCCTCGGTCACGTTCTTGGTGAACACTGTGCTCTGCGGCTGTGCCCCCACGAACGCGGCGACTCGCTGGCGCGCCTCATCGTAAGCCGCGTCGGCGTCCCGGGCCAGGGCGTAGACGCCGCGATGCACGTTGGCGTTGCGCGCGCGCAGGTGCTCGGCCAGGGCGTCGATCACGACCGCGGGCTTCTGCGAGGTTGCGCCCGTGTCGAGATAGATCAGCTCGCGGGGTGGGCGGGCACTTGATCTCCGGGCGAAGATCGGGAAGTCGGCGCGCACGTCCAGCGAGACGGGCCCGTCCGGGGTCGCAGCCGCGGGGGTTGCGGTAGGCGCGGAGGTCGGCGGGGTCGAATCCCTAACGGCTGGTGGCATACGCCTCGACGTCCTCGCGCGCATGGGCCAGCTTGGCGGCGAGCTTTGCGCGGATCAGCTCTTCCAGAGGCACGTCTCCAAGCTCGGCCAGCACGGGCTCGAAGAAGCCCTCGACGAGCACGCGCACCGCTGCGGGCCGATCCAGACCGCGCGAGCCCATGTAGAAGATCGCGCTCTCGTCCAGCTCGCCCACCGTCCCGCCGTGGGAGGCGGACACGTCGTCGGCGGAGACGAGCACCGAGGGGATCGCGTCAAGACGGGCCCTCGGGGAGAGCATCATCGTGTGGATCTGCAGGTATGTATGAGTCTGCTGGGCGCCGGGGTCGATCTGGATCAACCCCTCGAACGACGCCCTGCTCTCGCCCGTGGCGGCCCCGCGCCAGTGCACGTCCCCGCCGGACGGTCCGGTCTCGTGCAGGTCGACAGCGAACGCGTCCAGGTGCTCGTCTGACTCGGTGAAGAACAGCCCGCGAAACGCCATGTCCCCGCCCGGCTCTGACACAGCCAGCTCGAGGTGCTGGCGCACGAGATGGCCGCCCAGCAGCGCTGGCAGCCAGTGACAGTAGGCGTCGCGCCCGACGCCGACGAAGCGCGTGGAGACGTCGTAGACCTCGCCCGGATTGGCGGGGCTCCAATCCTGGACCTGTGCGAGGCGGCAGCGGGCTCCGTCGTGCAGATAGCACTCGAACGCGCCGGCGTGCAACGCCTGACCGCCGTCGGCGAAGCTCTCCGCCAGGTCGTACTCGTGCACACGGAAATCGCTTGAGCGGTCGCCGACGATCAGCGTGCGCCCGTACTGGGCGACCCCGGCGGAGCTGATCGCGTAGACGATCTCGAACGGGTCCTCGACCGCGACGCCCGGCGGCACGTACAGAAACGCCCCGCCCGTCCACAGCGCGGCGTTGGCCGCCTCGAGCTTGTGCCGGTCATAGGTCAGGCGCTTGGAGTAGTGCTCCAGCGCCTGCTCGCGCGCGTGCGCCGGCACGTCTGCGCCGAGCGCGCCCGCGGGCAGATCGCCCACACGCAGCGCGCTCTGCAGCGAGCACAGCACGACCCCGCGTTCGGTCAGCTCTTGGTCGAGCTCGACGTGGACGACGGACCCGTCGAGCTGCACGATCCGCCCCGCGCGCGCACGCTCGGGAATGGTCTGCGTCACCACGGCGGGCAGCGAGCCAGCCGGGGAGCCTCCCTCGCCGGTCTCGTGCAGGCGAACCTCCAGCGCGTCCAGATCGAGGTCCTGCAGGCTCGTCGTCCAAAACCCAGAGCGGCGCCAGACGGGGAGCTCGGAGGTCTCCTCGTAGACCCGCAGCGCCGCCTCGCGCAGCTGTGCCGGGGAGCGACCGTCGCGCCCGCCGGCGCCGTGCAGCGCGTGATACAGGGTCGCCTCGCGGTGGCGCCCGGCCTTGACCTGGACGGCGTCCGCGGCGGCGCCGTCCAGGGTCGCGCCGTTCGCCGCGCCGCCAGCCGCTCCGTTCGTGCCGGCGGCGCCCGCGCGCGTCGCAGGGGGCTCAGGCACCGCTGTCACCGGCCGCGACGACGCTCGCCTCGCTGGCCTCGCCCGCGCCGACCTCCTGACGGATCTGGTCATAGCCCTCGCGCTCCAGCCGTTCGACCAGCTCGACGCCGCCCTGAAGGACGATGCGCCCGTCCATCAGGACGTGCACGAACTCGGGCTTGACGTAGTGCAGGATACGCTGGTAGTGGGTGATGATCAGCGCCCCCAGCCCCTGCTCGTCGTGCAGGCGCTGGACGCCCTCGGCGACGGTCCGCAGCGCGTCGATGTCAAGGCCCGAATCAGTCTCGTCGAGGATCGCGATGTCCGGTTTGAGCATCGCCATCTGCAGGATCTCCGCGCGCTTCTTCTCGCCGCCGGAGAACCCGTCGTTGAGGTGGCGCGAGGTGAACGAACGATCGACATCCAGCAGCTCGATCGCGTGCTGCAGCTGGGTGCGGAACTCCTTGACATTGATCGGCTCCTCGCGCTGAGCGTTGATGGCCATGCGCAGGAAGTTCGCGACAGACACGCCCGGGATCGCGACGGGGTACTGAAACGCGAGGAACAGCCCCGCGTGCGCGCGCTCGTGGGGCTCGGCCTCGGTGATGTCCTGGCCCTTGAACGCGATCGTGCCCTCGGTGATCTCATACGACGGATGGCCGAGCAGGGTGTTGGCGAGCGTCGACTTGCCCGAGCCGTTGGGGCCCATCAGAGCGTGGACCTCCCCGCGCGAGATGTCGAGGTCGACGCCGCGCAATATCTCGCGCTCGTTGGTGCGCACGTGCAGGTCTCTGATCTCAAGGTCGGCCATGTTCTCGTCAAGCTCCGGTCGTAATGGGTTTGGTTGCGGATCGTTCGGTCGGTGCGGGCGCCCGCGCGGCGGTGCTGGCGCGCGCTGGGGTCGGCAGGGTCGGAAGGGCGGTCATGGCCGTCGCGGAGCCCGCGGGCAGCGCGGCGCCGGCGAGCAGCGAGGGTTCGAGCACGAGGTCGGCGAGGGTCATGTCTTGCAGGGTGCGCACGATCGCGCCGCGCACGCGCGTCCACAGCAGCTTCGTCGGACACACGTTGGAAGGGGATCCCGCCCGCCCGGACTCGCGCGAGCAGACGATCGAGCCGTCCGCGGACTCGGAGATGCACTCGATCGGCGCGATCGATCCCTCCAGAGCCTCGACGATCTCGGCCATCGTGATCTCGGTGGCCGCGCGCGCGAGCAGGTAGCCGCCGCGCGATCCCCGCCGCGAGTCGACCAGGCCGGCCTTGCGCAGACGCGCGACCAGGTGCTCCAGGTAGGCGAGCGGCATGCCGTCGTGCTCGGCGATCTCCGCCAGGGAGATCGGGCCCCCGACGCCCGCCCCGTCTGCCGGGCCGCCCCGCCGAGTCAGCTCGACCATCACGCGCACGCCGTACTCGGCCTTGGTTGAGAACATCATCTTGAGTGCTTACCTATTTGGGGGGAGGTCGGGAGGGGGGCCTGCCCCCCTCCCGCTCAGATCATCATCTGTCAAATACCTACCTGCGAGCTAGGGTATCAGCCGGCCTGGAGCTTGCCGATGTCATGCGCGAGCGATTCGGGGGTCAGCACTTCGGGCTCGAACAGCACCCGCTCGGAGCCACGCGCGTCGAGCAGCAGCAGGAAGGCGAAGCGGTCGAACGCGGCGCGGCTCACGCTGGCCGGATGCACGCGGTAGGCGCGCCAGATCGGGCGCAGCTGGGCGGGCGAGCCGGTGAGGTAATGGACACGTCCGGTCAGCGACACCTGGGCGAGGAAGCGGTCGATGTCCGCGGACGTGTCGGCGCCGGGGTCGGCGCTGACGATCAGAACGGGCACGGGGTGTGCGAGTTCGTCCAGGGCGCCGCGGATCTGCTGGGCGATCAGGATGCACGTGGCCCCGCAGGTGGAGTACAGGAACGTGAGCACCACGACCTGGCCGCGATACTCGCTGAGTGAGACGGCTTGCCCCTGCTGGTCGGTGAGCGTGAACCCGGGAGCGGGGATGGCGGGCAGCGCGGCGCCGTCGAAGCCCGAGGCAGTCGTGGCTTCGGAGCTCGTGGTCTGGGATGAGCTGTGGCTCGCCGGCCGCACAAAGATCGCGACGAGGATGACCGCCACGGCGAGCACAGCGACAAGCGCGAGCTGAAGGAGATGAGGGCGCCGACGCATTGGCCGCCAAGGGTAGATGAGCTTGCAAGGGCGCCGAGCAGCGCTATACTTTATGAAGCCATGAATCCCGACCATGATTTAGGAGTATCGCGATGAGCCCGTCAGGCGCGGAGCTGCTCAAACAAGTCAAGTCGCAGATCGACGAGATCGATCCGTCAGAGGTGCGCGAGCTGATCGACGAGGGTGTGGCGATCGTCGACGTGCGCGAGACCGACGAGTTCGCGGCCGGACATCTGCCCGGCGCCAAGCATGTTCCCCGCAGCTACCTCGAGACCCGAATCGAGGGCGTCGTCTCCGATCGCGATGCGCAGATCGTGCTCTACTGCCAGTCCGGCAACCGCTCGGCCTATGGCGCGCGCACGCTGACCGCGGATCTGGGGTATACGAACGTCTCTTCGATGACCGGTGGCATCACGCTGTGGAAGGACCGCGGCTACGAGGTGATCGTCCCGCGCTCGCTCAGCCCAGAGCAGCGCGAGCGCTACTCGCGCCACCTGCTGATCCCGGAGATCGGCGCCGAGGGCCAGCAGAAGCTGCTCGACGCGAAGGTGCTGCTGCTCGGCGCCGGCGGTCTCGGCTCGCCGACGGCGCTGTATCTCGCCGCGGCCGGCGTCGGCACGCTGGGGATCGTCGACGACGACGTCGTGGATCTCTCGAACCTGCAGCGCCAGGTGATCCACTCGACCCAGCGCATCGGCATCCCCAAGGTCGATTCCGCCGAGGAGTCGATCCATGCGCTGAACCCGGATGTCGATGTCGTCAAGTACCAGACCCGCATCGATGCCTCGAACATCATGGAGATCATCGAGGGCTATGACGTGATCGTCGACGGGGTCGACAACTTCCCCACGCGGTATCTGCTCAACGACGCCTCAGTGCGCCTGAAGATCCCCGTCGTCTCGGCCTCGATCCTCGGCTTCGACGGGCAGCTGTCGGTGTTCAAGCCATACGAGGGCCCGTGCTATCGCTGCCTGTTCCGCGAGCCCCCGCCGGCCGAGCTCGCGCCGAGCTGCGGGGCCAACGGCGTGCTCGGCGTGCTGCCCGGCACGATGGGCCTGCTGCAGGCGACCGAGGTCGTCAAGCTGGTTCTCTCCATCGGCGAACCCGCGATCGGGCGCCTTTTGCTGTACGACGCGCTGGGGGCGACGCTGACCGAGGTCAAGGTCCACCGCGACCCCGACTGCCCGATCTGCTCGCGCGAGCCCGATGAGATCGCCGACGAGGAGCTCGGCGTGTTCCCCGACTACGAGGCGTTCTGCGCCGCGGCCGGCTAGTCTGCGCGCCGGCATGGCGACGATCAAGATCCCACCGGTACTGCGCGCCTCGGTTGGCGGCGAGAAGCAGGTGAGCGCCTCCGGCGCGAACGTGGGCGACGTGCTGCGCGATCTCGCCTCCAGTCACCCGGCGACCCGGGAGCAGCTGTTCTCCGCCGAGGGCGAGCTGAACCGGTACGTGAATGTGTACCTCAACGACGAGGACGTTCGCGTCCTCAGTGGCCTCGACACGGCCGTGGGAGACACGGACACGCTTGTGATCCTGCCCGCGATGGCCGGCGGCTGACGGCCGCTGGGCGGCGTGAGGCTTTGTCCTCGGTCACTCGCGTGCCAACAAGCACGCCACGCTCCCTGCGTCCGTGCCTCGCTTGCCCATCGGCCGTCAGACGGCCGAGGTCCCTACGCCGCTGCGGCAGTCTCTGAGGCCGGCTCGGTGACGCCGTCCGCCGCCGGCACGTGGCTCATCGCGTGCTCGGCCAGGGCGGTGATCGTCAGCGACGGGTTGACGCCCACGTTGGCGGGGATCGCCGAGCCGTCGCACACGAGCAGGTTCTCGTAGCCGAACACGCGCTGGCGCGCGTCGATGACGCCGCGCGAGGCATCGGGGGCGATCACCGCGCCGCCGAGGATGTGGGCGGTCGTGGGGATGTTGAACAGCGCCTCTGTGACCGAGCTCTGGGCGATCCCGCCGGTGCGCTGTGCGAACCATTCGGCGGCGCGGTTGGCAACCGGAATGAACGTCGGGATGGGCTTCTCGGGGTCCTGCTCGGTGCGCAGCCACAGCGAGCCGAACGGGCCCCGGCGCGGGCGCAGCGCGATCGCGTTGTCGAGCGTCTGCATCACGAGGATGATGATCGTGCGCCGCGACCAGTGCTTGGGAAACAGCACCTTCGCAACGCGCCTGGGATGCAGCAGGCTCTGTCCGATCAGCTTCAACGGACGCGTCACGCGCGTGCCGTCGCCGACGAGCAGCGTGTACAGGCGGTGCATCGAGTCGCCGTCCTCACCGTAGGTGACGGTCTCGATGTGGGTATTCGGGTCGGGATAGATCGACGAGGTGATCGCGACGCGCTTGATCAGATCGTCGGGGTAGTCCTCGGGCACGGTCACGGTCAGGATCGACTCTGAGTTGGTGCGCACCAGCTCGCCCAGGCGCGCGGAGATCCGGCCCAGCGACCCGTTCAGGCGGCAACGCTGCAGCAGCTTGTTCGTGCCCAGCGGCCCCGCGGCGACGACTACCCCGCGCGCGCGGAGGACCTGGCGTTCCCTGTGCAGCCATGCGCCGGAGCGCACGGATTCGACCTCGTAGCCCTCCTTGCCGGACCCGTCGCCGAGCGGGCGGATGTCCACGACCGTGCGTTCTGCCATCACGCGCGCGCCACGTCGCTCCGCCAGGTAGAGGTAGTTCTTGACGAGCGTGTTCTTGGACCCGTGCGGGCAGCCGACCATGCAGCGCCCGCATTCCCGGCAGCCGGTGCGGTCCGGCCCTTCGCCGCCGAAGAACGGGTCTGGAACGGTCACGCCCGGCTCGCCGAAGTAGACGCCGACGGGCGTCTTTTTGTAGGTGTCGCCCACGCCCAGCTCCTCGCCCAGCTCGCGCAACAGCTGGTCGGCGGGATCGTCGTTCGGGGTCTGCACCACGCCGAGCATCCGCTGCGCCTCGGCGTAGTGGGGCGCGAGCGCCGACTCCCAGTCGTTCATCTCCGCCCACTGGCGGTCCTCAAAGAACTGCTTCTCCGGGACATAGAGCGTGTTCGCGTAACCGAGGCTGCCGCCGCCGACGCCGCAGCCTGAGACGACCGAGACGTCCCTGAACGTGGTCAGCCTGAAGATGCCCTTCATCCCAACGTATGGCCGCCAGAAGTAGCGCTTCAGATCCGCGGTCGAGCTCGGCAGCTCGTGGTCGGCGAAGCGCCGCCCGCACTCCAGCACGCCGACGGAGTGGCCTTTCTCGGACAACCGCAGCGCCGACACGCTGCCGCCGAAACCGGAGCCGATGACCAGCCAGTCGTAGTCGTAGTCACGTTCGATGCCCACGTTCATCCCTCTGCTCATCATCCTCGGAACGCTCGCCGCTGCGCTCAGGGTAGTGTCTCAGTTGGGATTGCGGCGCTTCTCGGCCAATTGCTGCCACACACGCACAGCGCCCCAGGCCGCGCCGAGCGCGAGGAGGCCGATCACCACGGAGGCCGCCCAACTGCGACCCGGTCGAGATGTGGCCCTCTACGGCCTCCTTGATGACGATCGACGCCGAGTAGAGGGCGAAGACGGCGAGCGCCAGGGCGCTTAGCTTTTTGCCTGTCGTGCGCATTCGTGGCGAGCGTACCGCTCAGTCGAGTAGTCCCGCGATCTCCTGAAGGGTCCAGATGTGGTCTGCGACACCTGCCGCCATCGCCGGGGTGCGCTTGATCGCCGGGCCATCCTCCACATGATGAGTCTGCCTTCTTTAGCATTTCGAGCAGTATTTTAGAATCTAAACATGGCCTTCTTGGGGGCCAGCAAGCGGATTGCAAATCTGCCGAGAATCAGATATGCTTTCCCGAATGCGATCTGACGACATGCAGCCCGAACCAAGCAGCGAGACTGCCAACCACCAGGCGGATGTGGACTCAACCGAGAACGGGGCCCCGGCTGCGACGCGGTACATGCGCTCGACCATCGCCTTCCCATACTCGGGGCTCAAGGACGCCGAGCAGATCGCCCGCGCCCTTCACGACTCGTGGGGGGGCGGGGCGACTGCAGACCAGCTGGCAGCCAGCCCCGATATCAAAGCTAGCCCTAGAAGCGGAGCGTTCCGCGGGAAACTAGCGACCGCACGGACCTTTCAGGTGATCTCGGTGTCGAACGGCACCTTTGCGCTCACCGACCTCGGACGCAAGCTGATTGATCCTCAAACACGGGCTGCGGCCCGTGTCGACGCATTCCTAACGGTGCCGCTGTTTGCGGCGCTCTTCGACGCCTATAAAGGCACCACGCTCCCACCGGACTCGGGTCTGGAGCAAAAGATTCGTGAGCTTGGCGTTAGCGCCAAGCAGACGGCCAAGGCCCGACAAGCCTTTCAGCGTTCGGCCGAGCTGGCTGGGTTCTTCAAGATGGGGAAAGAGCGGCTGGTGCGGCCAGCAAACCTGTCGGGCTCCGGCAAACCACCCGCCACCCCGAAAGACCCCAAACCAGACGGAGCGACGACAACCCCGTCACCTTCAACTTCGACGCTCCCGGCGCTGCTGCCCGAGCTTTGGCTGACGCTACTCCGCGAGGGCCGAGATTGGTCGCCGGAGAAGGTCCAGGAGTTCGTAGAAGCCGCCCGAACACTGCTCGACCTGCTGAGCAAAGGAAGCTAGGGCTCCTTGCGCTTCCAACGAGCACGCGCGGCACGCTGGGCCGACTCTCTGCGCTCGTCGGGCGTCGTCATCTTCGCGGCCCGTGCCTTCCCGCCCTTCAAACCGCCTTTGCGCCCTAGCGCGACCGCTACGGGGTCCTTCCCGGCGTCCTGGGGCGTGTCTCCGATGTTGCCTGTCGCGATGTCCACGACCAGCTTGGCGAGCTGGTTTGGATCGCGTGGGCGCTTGCGTGAACGGTCAGGCACTTACAGCATTACACGTACAGCATCTAGAGGAACTTGGAGCCTGGCTCAGGCACCCGAAAGAGAGTGTCTGTGATCTCGACGTGCGGGTCCGCCTCAAGATCCTCAAGTAGCCGCGCGTCGGCCACGATGTCGCCATCACGTATTGCCACCCAACGGCCCGGAAAGCGCTCGAACGCTTCAGCGGGCACGGGCGGCGGGGAAATCTCAACTACGGCTGCCATGGTCCCTTCCGGCTGGATGTTGCTTGCTGAACCAGACACGATACACCCATTTTCGGCGAATTTGCGCCGATACCTTGGCAAATTGCGATCAAGCTCGACACGTTGCCTCGGCTGACGATCCCATATTCGCTGGACACTCCCATCGTCAACCTGGGCCTAGAGGGGCCATCCGGGGTGAGAGCGGTGTCCGGTGTCGTCGATAGCGGAGCGGACCGTACGCTCCTGCCCAAGAGCCTCGCAGAGAGGCTGGGCATACCCCCCGACGACCTTGAGCCAACGGGAGGTTCCGAGGGCGCCGGAAGCGTCCGGTTCCCGACATGGGAGACGCCGTACACGATCAAAGCGCGGGTGATTGTCCCGTTTGCCCAACCCCGCGGGCCGGAGCCGTGGGGACCGTGGATCGAGATGAGCCCAGAATTTGCGGAAGAAACGATCCCCATGTTTGGGCGCGCGGACTTCTTCAGGGCATTCATGGTCACGTTCGACCAACCCAGCGGGAACGTCTTCCATCTGGACTATTCAAACTGACCCACTACCGCGCTCAGACCTCGCTATATTCCGTGAAGTAATGGCGAGTCGGCCACTGCAGAACCGGCCCTGCGGGGGTCGCTACGGGGACATCGTGCAGTCGATCGGCAACACGCCGCTGATCGAGCTGCCGCGTCTGTCGCCAAAGGCCGGCGTGCACATCTGGGCCAAGCTCGAGTCGCGCAACCCGACCGGCTCGGTCAAGGATCGCGTCGCGCGCGCGCTGATCGAGGACGGAGAGGAGCGCGGCGCGCTCTCCCCCGGCCAGACGATCCTCGAACCGACCTCCGGCAACACGGGCATCTCTTTGGCGATGATCGCCGCTCGCAAGGGCTATCGGCTGAAGGTGGTGATGCCCGAGAACGTCACTCCCGAGCGCACGCGGCTACTGCAGATGTACGGAGCGCAGATCGTCTACTCCGAGGGCTCGCTGGGCTCCAACGGCGCGGTCGAAAAGGCGCTTCAGATGGCGCAGGCCGACCCGACCGTGTACATGCCCTACCAGTACGGCAACATCGCCAATCCGAACGCCCACTACAACGGCACGGCCCTGGAGATCCTCGAAGAGCTCGACGAGGTCTCAGCGTTCGTCGCCGGGCTGGGCACGGGCGGCACGCTGATGGGCAACGGCCGGCGCTTGAAGGAGGTCTTCGGCGACGCTGTGAAGATCGTCGCCGCGGAGCCGATGCCAGGCGAGCCCGTCCAGGGGCTGCGCTCGCTGGACGACGGTTTCATCCCGCCGATCATCGATCTGTCGCTGCTGGACCGCAAGATCTTCGTCACCAACCGCGACGCGGTCATCTGGACCCGGCGGCTGCTCGACGAGGAGGGCCTGTTCGCGGGCGTCTCCAGCGGCGCGATCGCAAGCATCGCGGTGCGCATCGCCGGAGAGCTGGACGAGGGCAACGTCGTGTTCGTCGTCGCCGACGACGGCTGGAAGTATCTGTCGAGCGGCATCTACACGCTGCCGGTCGACGAGGTCGAGCAGCTCGACTCAACCGTGTGGTGGTAGCCGTCGTGCCAGTCCGCAGAGACCGGACGTGAACATCTCTACAGAGATGCTCGACGATCTTCTGGCCCACGTGCTCGAGGATCCGGCGAACGAGATCTGCGGGGTGGTGGCCGTCGCCGCCGACGGACTCGAGCCGGGAGCGGCGCGCGCGATGCAGGTGTACCGCGCCGCCAACCAGCACGCCAGCCCGATGAAGTTCGAGATCGAGCCCTCCGAACTGTTGAAGATGCACAACGCGATCGAGGAGCGCGGCTGGAGGATCGGCGCGATCTATCACTCGCATGTGCGCAGCAAGCCCTACCCGTCGCAGACGGACATCAACTTCGCTGCCAACTGGCTGGACGTGGAGTGGATCATCGTCGGGCTAGCCGGCGCCGGTGCGCCGGACGTCCACTCCTATCTGATCGAAAACGGCCAGGTCCGGGAGGTCCCACTAAAGGTGCAGTGATGGCCGCCGACCTTCTCGTCTGTCCGAGCTGCTCGCGCGAGCACCCCCCGAGCGAGCGCTTCTGCGCGTCGTGCGGGATGCCGCTCGTGTATCCCGGCGCCGCTGGCGACACCGACGAGCGCCGTGAGCAGGCGCGCAAGATCAAGCCGCAATACAGCGAAGGGCGACTGGTCAAGGTCGCCTACGCGCAGAACCTTCCAGAGGCGGAGCTGATCCAGGGTCTGCTGCTGGGTGAGGGCATTCCGAGCATGGCCCGCCGTGCGGCCGGCTTCGACGTGCCCGACTTCCTCGCGGCCGGCCCGCGCGACATCCTCGTGCCCGAGTCAGGCGTCGAAGCGGCCCGCGAGACCCTGACCGCGCCGGCCTCGGATTAGTTGAGCTGCCTGCGGTGAGGGCGGCCGCGGGCTGATCAAAATGCGCAATTTGCGGGAATCTGAGGCTGTTTATCCTCAGACCAGGACCGGCTGGCCGGCTTCGCGAGTGATCGCCTCGATCTCCTCGCTGGCGCGCTCGAACTCGGCGTCGGAGAGCACCGGAGTACCCTCGAACGGCAGTTCCCGCTGCAGCTCGACCCAGTTCTGGGAGGCGCCGTACTCGTCCTTGACCTTCACCGTCACCGGTCGTGGGATGCGGTAGGTGCGCAGCAGCAGCACGTGCAGCGGCTGCTGGCGACGCCAGCCCAGGCGCCGTGTCGCATAGCTCGGCGTCCACACATAGAACGGGGACAGCGCGTCGACGCAGCGCGGGTCGGTGACCGTGAAGTGCCCGGCGACCTCCGCCCACGCGCGGATGCGCACGCGATCGGGCTGCTGGATCGGAACGCCGGAGCTGAACGCGTGCAGCGGCGGCTCGCCGTCGCTCCAGACGCCCTCCTCGAGCGCGCGCCGCAGCTCGGGCTGGTGGGACTCGCGCACGAGGTCGCCACTCTGGTTGTCGAACGTGGGATACAGGAAAAAGCGCTCGTGGGCGAGCCGGAACGGCTTACCGGGCTCGCGCAACACGCCCTTGCGCAGCGTCAGCAGCTGCTCACCTTCCGCAAGGGCGCGGACGGTGACGGCCCATTCTTTGAAAGCAATTGGCATGGAGAACCGGGGGATGATTGAGGGGAACGTCTTTATGTATTGCCCTGCGTACCACCCGCGCTAACAGGGCGGCCGGTCCCTAAAAGATACGAAATCCCAGCGGAAATCCCAAATCCCCTGCAAATCTACTCATTTTTTGGGGGGTCTGCGAGCTCCGGGACTCACATCGGCGCCTTGGAGCGGTCGGTAGGACGCCTCAGCCCGACGGTCGAGCCGTTCTGGTCCGGCCGTGACCGCCGCCGCCAGGTGTTTCGATGCGCAGCCGCTGACCGGCTTGCAGGGTACCGGTCGCCTTGCCCGGCAGTGGCCGGCCGTCGATCCAGTCGCGCCCCGCTTGGCCCGGCTGCCCACCCGCCGCGCCGCGCGGATTGTGCCCGCGACGCTCGGCGATCAGCGAGTAGGTCATCTCCCGCAACGCCTCGATCTCGCGCACGACCCCGTCTCCGCCCCTGTGCGTTCCCTCCCCGCCCGAGCCGCGCCGCAGCGCATACTCGACCACGCGCACCGGAAATTCGCGCTCCAGCGCCTCGACCGGCGTGTTCAGCGTGTTGCTCATGGCGACATGCACGCCGCTTGGCCCGTCCGCGTCCGGGCATGCGCCCTGGCCCCCTCCGAGCGTCTCGTAGTAGGAGAACCCCTCTTCGTCGCGCCGGCCTTCGGTCCCGCGCCTGCTGGGATCGTCATGCCCGCCTGAGCCGTGGCCCGCCGGGGGGTCGGGCGCTGCGCCGAGCGTGAGGTTGTTCATCGTGCCTTGTCCCTGCGCTCTGCCGAACGCCGCCAGCACCATGTCGGCCACGCGCGAGCTCGTCTCGACGTTGCCCGCCGCCACCGCTGGCCTGTGTGCCGATCCGCCGATCTCTGTGCCGCCCGGCCCGGGGACGGGGCGGGCATTGAGGATCGACCCCTCCGGCACGACGATCTCGATCGGCCGGTAAGCCCCCGCCGACGGCGGGATGTCGGGGTCGGTCAGCACCCGCACCGCGAACAGGCAGGCCGAGCGTGTGACCGCGAGCGGACAGTTGAGGTTGCCCTCGTGCTGCGCCACGCTGCCGCTGAAGTCGAGCACCAGCCGCTCGCCCGTGACCGTCGCCTTCAGGCGCAGCGCCAGATCGCCCTCGGGGGCCTCGAGCACGTCCTGCACGTGGCGCTCGCCGTCGTCCAGCGCCGCCACGCACGCGCGGGCACGTCGCTCGGCGTAGTCGAGCACCGCGCGGTACGCCTCGTTCAGCCGCTCGATTCCAACCCGCCGCGCGAGCTCTGACAGGCGCAGCGCGCCCATCCGGTTGGCGGCCAGCTGGGCGCGCAGGTCCGCTTCGCGCTCGGCCGGCTGGCGCATCCGCGCGCACAGCTCCCTCAGCGCCCGCTCGTCCAGGCGGGTCGGGCCGATCACCACGCCCTCCTCCTCGAGCGTCCTTGAGTCCGCGGGCATCGACCCCGGTATGCGCCCGCCCACGTCGGCGTGATGCGCCCGGCTCGCGGCGAACCCGATCAGGCGGCCCTTCCCGCCGCGTGCCTCGCCGCCGCCGTCGTTGCCGCCATCGCCGTGGCTGCCGGCGGGCGTGAGCACCGGCGTGATCACGGTGATGTCGGGCAGATGCGTGCCGCCCGCGAACGGATCGTTCAGCACCCACGAGCCCCCCTGCGAATGATCCTCGCCGAGGATCGCCTCCACGGCCGCCGGCATCGAGCCGAGGTGCACCGGAATGTGCTCGGCCTGCATCACCATCTCGCCATGCCGGTCGAACACCGCGGTCGAGGCGTCATGACGCTCCTTGATGTTCGACGACCGCGCCGATCCGATCAGCACGGCGCCCATCTCCTCGCACGCCGCTTTCAGCGCTCCGGTCAGGACCTGCAGCTCGATCGGGTCCAGCCCGCTCATGTCCGTGGGTGGTTGTGGTGGAGGTGCACGGTGCCCCATTCGTCGGCTTCGCCCGACCAGCCGGGCGCAACGTACAGCGTCGCCTCGGGCAGCAGCTTCACGGCCGGGCCCTCGATCCGCTCGCGCTCGCCGCCGCTCGCGCGCAGGCTCAGCTCGGGCGCCGGGCCCCACACCGACGCCCTGATCGTCACCAGCTCGACCTCGCCGTGCTGCTCGCGGTAGCCGTAGCGCTGCTCGTGCGCTCGCGCGAACGCCTCGCGCAGATGGTCTGGGTCGGGCGACTCGGACGCGACGGGCAGCTCGTGGGACTGGCCGCGGTATCGCAGCTCATAGATCGTTCTGTTTCGGCTCGCTCCGCGCGCGCGTGTGTGTGCGCGCGCGGCGCCCTCGAAAAGGTCTTCTTCACCGCTCGACCCCGCCCGCGCCGGCGATCCGGCCTGCGCCAGCAACTCGTCGCGCACGCGCGCGACGGCATCCTTGCTCAGCGCCTCCCCGCGCAGCATGACCGTGCGCGACACGTCCCGTCTCGGCGCGGCGCCCGCCAGCCCGAGCGCACACAGCACGCCGGACGCGCGCGGGCACAGCACCAGCGTGATTCCCAGCTCCTGCGCCAGCGCGCATGCGTGCAGCGGACCGGCGCCTCCGAACGGCATCAGCGCATACTCGCGCGGGTCGATCCCGCGCTCGACGGTCATCACCCGCAGAGCCCGGCTCATCTCGGCCTCGGCCACGCGCACGATGCCCGCGGCGCACTCATCCGTTCGCAGGCCCAGCTCGCTCGCGAGCGCTCCCACCGCGCGTTCGGCGGCGTCGCGGTCGAGCCTCAGCCCGCCCGCCAGCATCGCGTCCACCGGCAGGCGCCCGAGCAGCAGGTTCGCGTCGGTCACCGTCGCCCGCTCACCGCCCAGCCCGTAGCACGCCGGACCGGGCACGGCGCCCGCCGACTCGGGCCCCACGCGCAGTGCGCCACCGGGGTCGCACCAGGCGATCGAGCCTCCGCCCGCCCCGACGGTGTGGATGTCCAGCGCTCCCAGCGCCAGCGCGCGCCCGGCGACCGTGCGCTGCGCAGTCTCCGCGACCTGTCCGGCGGTGATCACGCACACGTCGCACGAGGTGCCGCCCATGTCGAAGCACAGCACGTTCTCGACGCCCGCGAGCTCTGCCAGCGCCAGCGCACCGCCGACTCCGCCCGCCGGGCCGGACAGCACCGTCAGGGCCGCGTGGGAGGCCGCGCGCGCAGTCGACGTCAACCCGCCCGAGGACTGCATGATCTCGGGCTCGACCAGCCCCCGCGCGGAGCATTCAGACGCGAGCTTGCGCAGATATGAGCCCACGAGCGGGCTGAGCGCCGCGTCGAGCACGGTCGTCGCGGTGCGCTCGTACTCGCGAAACGTCCCCACCAGCTCGCTTGACACCGATACATGCGTCTCCGGCGCAAGCCGCTCTCTCAGCGCTTGCGCGAGCAGTCGCTCGTGCTCGGGGTATGCGTATGAGTGCAGCAGCGCAACCGCCACCGCTTCGGGCCGCGCCCTCCCGATCTCCTCGGCCAGCGCTGCCGCCCGCTCGGGGTCGAGCGCGAGCAGCGGCCCGTCGGGCGTGCAGCGCTCGGGCGCGGCGAACCGCAGCTCCTTCTTTACCAACGGCTCTGGCGCGGCCTCGCACAGCCGGTACAGATGCGCCCGCGCCTGGCGCCCCAGCTCGATCACGTCGGTGAATCCCGCCGTGGCGATCAGCGCCGTGCGCGCGGCGCGTCCCTGCAGCAGGGCGTTCGTCGCGACGGTCGTGCCGTGCGCGAACCCACTCACCTCCTGCGGCTCGGCCCCTGCGCGCGCGAGCACCTCGCTCACCGCGTCGAGCACTCCCTGCGCCTCCTCGGCGGGCGTGGTCGGGACCTTGGCGGTGTGCACGATGCCGTCCGCCCCGATCAGCACCGCGTCGGTGAACGTTCCGCCGACATCTACCCCCAGCAGCATGCCCCCAGCGTACGCGGGCTACGCCATGCCCGCACGGCTTCCGTGCCTGTTGCCGTGCCGCTTGCTCTTACGCGGGACCGGATGTCCCGCGCCAACTCCCCCGTCCCGGAGCTCACCCGCCCGGATGCGGCCCAACCCCAACCCACCCCGATCAGGCGGCCTCCAGCTCCCGGTCCTCGGTCTCCGCCAGATGTTGATGAGAGGGGCAGTACCCGTTATGCGGCAGCGGCACGCGCTGGCAGGCTGAGCCCTTGCGGGTCGTCGCGCGGCATCGGGGCAGCTGTCCGCTGACGGCCGTGTATGCGGCGACCGGGTTCTCGGTGAGGTAGCGCTGGGCGTAGCCGATGTAGCGGTTGACGACCTTGTGGACGTTGCCCTGCTCGCTCATCGCGAAGTAGCTGCGGATGTCGCAGTACAGCGTGCGCGCAGGGTGAGCGAAGTGGTGGCGGTCGGTCGCCATGCGCTTGACGACGGCCTCGCACGCGCGCAGCACGTGCTCGTGGTTGAGGCTCTCAGCGCCGGCGCCACGCGGGGGCGGGAGGATCTGCGGCGCGAGCTCCCTGTAGATGGCCCTGCTGAACTGGTACATGGCGTGGTCTCCCTCTACTGGTCGATCTGTTGGCTCTGAGCACGCCCGCCGTATCCAAAGACTCCGATCGTCCCCCGTTCTTCCAGCCCATAGAACACGCCTGCTACCAGAAAAGGTGCGGTGCCGCGCCGGCAGGTTTTTTTTGGCCTCGGGAGGTGCCTCGGGAGGGCCTGGGCCTGGGACGAGGCCTGACCCGTACCGGTCTGGTGCAGCATCTTGCGCTTTTTTCCGCCGGGGTATATGCTATGTGGCCGAAGCAGGCGTCGACCGTATGGTCCATGGCCTGCTTCGGTGTTTAAGGCTCCGTCCGCAGGCCCCGATACTTTGCGCAGAGCAGGCGTCGACCGTATGGTCCATGGCCTGCGTTTGCTAGCCGTGATAGTCGGCGATGTTCAGGCGATCATCACGATAGCCGCCGACAAAGGTCTTGACACCCGCCTGCTCCTTGATGTGGTCGAGTAGCTGGACCTTCGGCTTGTAGCTTGCCAGCCCCACCACGCCAGATTCGGCCTTGTACTCGTAGACCACGGCCCCGAGCAACAGGTCGATGAGCTGAAGCAAGTCGACTCCGCTCGACCGCATTCGGCACACGCCAGCGACAGCAGGCCGCCGGAGCTTTCTGTTGACGTGGTCTCTGACGTCCTCCTCAAAGGTCTCGTCTGGCGGCGTGCTGTACTCGTCGGCAATCAGGAACATCGTCTCGCCCCGTTTGATGCTCGCGCGCACAAGGAGCCGAGAAAGGCATGCATACGCCTTGAACTGGTCCCCAAACCGAGAGATAACATCGTGCTTTTGCTTGTCGGTGACGAACGCTGAGAACGTGGCGTCGGAGCCGAAGAATACGTCGACGAGCGTAGTCAGGACGGGCAACTTCTTAGCCGAAACCCTGCTCCACTTGATCTCGTCGTAGAAGTGCTGTTTGTCCCTGATGCGCTGTATCGGACGCTGTAGGCCGGCAGCCTGGGGATGGCCCGCGCCTGACGTTGTCGAGCTTGGCGCTCTTGCTGATTGACTGCCATCGAGTCAGTCTACGACCCCCACGATAGGGTGGTCTCAACTCGAACTCAAGGTATCGCTGATGGACCGCCCTGCGGTCCGGCGCGAGACCCGGCTACTCCCACCGCTCCCAAAAGACCGTCTCGTCCTGCCCGGACACGACCGTATGGCGGTAATCGAGCGCCGGGTCTCGCGCGGGATGGTCCACGCGCAGATGCGCACCCCTGCTCTCCTCGCGCGCGAGTGCGCACCTTGCGATCAGCCGAGCCAGCGGATGGAGGTCCGCCAGCAGCCGGCTCAGTCCCTCCCCGGTGCGCTGCACGCCCGCGTCGCGCCACAGCGCCGCCCGCGTGGCGGGCTCGGCTGGGGCGATGGGCGGGGTGGCGAGCAGCGCGTCGATCTCGCCCGCCGCGGGTCTCGCGGGAGCGGGCTCGGACAGGGCGGCTGCCGCCGCGCGGCGAGCGAACACGAAGCACTCGCTGAGCGAGTTCGACGCGAGCCGGTTGGCTCCGTGCAGCCCCGTGCACGAGACCTCGCCGACGGCATACAGCCCCGGCACGCTGCAGCGCGCGTGCAGGTCGGCGACGATCCCGCCCATCGCGTAATGCGCGGCCGGCGCCACCGGCACCAGCTCGCGCGCCGGATCGAGTCCCGCCTCGCGCAGCGCCGCGACGACGTTGGGAAAGTGCGCTTGGTCGATCTTGCGCATGTCCAGCCCGACCGCGCTTTCGCCCGTCTCGCGCAGCCTGGCCTGGATCGCCCGGGAGACCTCGTCGCGCGGAGCCAGCTCGTCTACGAAGCGCTCGCCCGTGCTCAGGTCGTGCAGCGTCGCCCCCTCGCCCCTGATCGCCTCGGTCACGAGAAACCCCTCCCGTCCCGGCACCCCGATCGCCGCTGTCGGATGGAACTGCAGCAGCTCGAGATCCGCCAGCTTCGCTCCGGCGGCGTGCGCGAGCAGCAGCCCCACACCCTGTGAGCCCGGCGGGTTGGTCGTGCGCGCCCACAACGCCGCCGCGCCCCCGGTCGCCAGCACCACCGCGCGTGCGGAGATCACTCGCGTCTCGCCATCCCCCGCGCGGCCGTTCCGGTACTCGCACAGCAGACCGCGACAACGGCCATGCTCCCCGCCGGCCTCTGGAGAGGGGGAGTGCTCGCTGTTAGCCGGGGCGCCCTCCGCGGGGGCGCCCTCGGCCGGGGCTCCCTCGCCGGCCGCGCTGATGCGCTGCACCCCGGACCTCGCATCCGTCAACAGCGCCTGCGCACGGGCCCCCTCGAACACGGTTATGCGCGCGTCGGCGGCCGCCAGCGCGGACAGCTGCCTGACCACGCGCCGTCCGGTGGCGCTGCCGCCGGCATGGACGATCCGCCGGATCGAGTGCCCCCCTCCAGCCCCAGCGCGAGCCGGCCGAAGCGGTCGGCGTCGAACCGCACCCCCAGCGCCTGCAGGTCCTCGACGCAGCTCGGCGCCTCGCGCACCAGTACCTCTGCGGCCGAGCGCCTGACCAGGGCGCGCCCGGCGCGTTCGGTGTCGGCGAGATGGCGCTCGGGACTGTCGTCTGCGGCGAGCGCGGCGGCGAGGCCGCCCTGCGCCCAGTAGCTCGCGGTCTGCGCCAGGGGCGTAGCCGAGACGAGCACCACCCGCGCGCCCTCGCGGGCGGCGCGCAGCGCCGCATACAGCCCGGCCGCGCCCGCGCCGACCACCGCGATGTCGGCCTCCGTGATGGACGGCTTGGGGTTCCTGGTCATCGCGAGGAGCCTGGTGCAGGCCGCCGGCGGCTACCTTTTCGTGCGCGGCACGAATCCGGCTTTGCGCAGCGCTTCTTCGCTCGTGGTCGATGACCCTGTGTTCGTCCCGGCAGGCTGGTTCGTCGCGCCCGGGTTCGTCGCGCCCGGGGTCCTCGCGCCAGGGGTGCCCCCCGTCGTGGTGGAGGGCGCGATCGTCGTGGGCGTACCCGGCGTCGCCGCGCCCGTGCTCGTGGGCGCCGTCGCCCCGCCGGGTGTGATCGTCGTGGGCGTGCCCGGCGTGACGGCGCCCGTCGTCGTGGTCGGGACAGCCCCGGCGGCCGTGGGCGTGGTCGCGGGCGTGGTTGCGACGGTGATTGTCGTCGTGACGGGCGCGATCGCTCTGGTCGTGCCCGAACCGCCGCTGAGCTTGACAAGCGCGGCGGCGAGCACGCCGAGCGCCAGTGCCGCGATCACCGCGATCGCCACAATCGGGGCCTTCCAGTTCGTCGGGGCCGCCAGGCGCGTGCGCGCCGCCGCGCCGCAGCTCAAACACCACTCCTGCACTGGGTCCAGCGGCGCGCCGCACAAAGGACAGGCCGCGTCCACGGGCGGTTGGGCGCTCGGGGCTGACGCGGTCGTCGCGGCCGGCGGCGGGGTGGCGGCCACGCTGCTCAAGGGCTTTTGGCGGGCGGACGGACGATCTCGGTGGGCTGGTCCACGTTCGGCCGAGGGTCCTCGGTCTCGGTCTGGCCGCTGCCCGCGACAGCCGGTGTCCGACCGGCGGGCGGGGTCGTGTGCGGAGTGGCGACCTCAGGCGCCGCGGGCGCGGGGTGTGTCAAGGCCGCCGGGCTTGGGGTGGGCGCCGCGGTTGTGGGGGATGCCGGCGCCGGGGGCGCCGGACCGGAGGGGTGGACGGCGGTCGGCGTCATCGCCTGGGCCGGCGCCGGGGCGGGGGCCGGAGCCGGGGCGGATGCGGACGCCGGCGTGGGTGTCGGCGCCGCAGGCGCAGGTGCAGTGGGCGCCGGCGCCGCGGCGCCGGCCATCGGACGCTCGGCGCGGAGGTCCATCGCCAGGCCGCAGTTCGGACAGAAGCGGTCGTCGCTGCCGTGGATCGCAGCACAACGCGGGCAGGCGGCCACGCCGGCCTCGCGCAGCACGGTCACTCCCCGGCGCTCGGCCAGCGTGGCTTCCAGCGCGCGCAGCTCTCCGTCGATGCGCCCGATCGTCTCCAGCTTGGCCAGCACCAGCGTGTCGTTGCGCCGGCCGAACCGGTGCAGGTCGAACACGAGCCCGCCCAGGTCGCGGTAGGCCAGCTCGCGCGCCTTGCGCAGAAACCGCGCGCGGCGGCGCATGCGCCCGCGCTCGCTGAACCCGGGGGAACCGGTTGGCGCGTCCTCTACCGCGGGCGTCTGCGCCTCCGTCGCCGGACTGGTGGCTTGGGCGTCCTCCATCGACCCACCCATGCTATCCGGCGCCGCGCAGGGCCGCGCGCCAGGCAGCAGCCACGCGCTCGGCCATCCGCGCCGCGGAGAACGGCTCGGCGTGAGCACGCCCCGCCACGCGTGGGTCCGCCACGTGCAGGTGTGATTCGAGCGCGGCCCGCCACGCGCCGAGCTCGAACGGCGCGCACAGCGTGCCCCGCACGCCTGCAAGTGCCTCGGGATGAACGCCGACGGGCGTGGCCAGCACGGGCACGTCGCACGCCAGCGCCTCCAGCACGGCCAGGCCGAACCCCTCGCGCTCGGACGGGACGAGCACGGCGTGGGATGCGTTGACCCAGTAGGGCACCAGCTCCGGCGCGACCGCTCCGAGTGCGCGCAGCTCCACGCCCGCAGCCTGTGCCAGCTCGCGCGCGCGGTCACAGCGCTTCTCCGGACGCGACGGGTCCGCGGCGAACAGCACGAACGGCGGCTGCCCCGAGTCGAGCCCCAGCCTCGCCCGCGCGTCTGTGCGGGGAATCGGATGGAAGCGGTCGAGGTCCACGCCGCATGGCAGCACCTGCACGGCGCGAGACCGCCGATCGCGCGCCGGCCCGGTCGCTCCGCCGCCGCGCCCGCGGCCGCCGTGTCCCCGGCCGCCGCCGCAGCCCCCGCGACCCGCCGGCACCCGCTCGGCCAGCGGCTCGGACACGGCGGCGAGGATGTCCATGCGTCCGATCGCCGCGCGGGTCAGCAGGCGCGTGCGAGGGTGGCTGACGTCGGTGCCGTGCACGGTCAGCGCTCGCACCCGCGCTTTGACGGCGAGCGCCGGCCAGGCGGTGAGGCCGTAGTGGGCGTGGACGACGTCGAATTGCTCGCCCCCGTAGCGGCGGCGCAAGTCCAGCGCGCCGCGTGCGAGCGAGCGCGGGCCGGGCGCGAGCTCGTAGCACTCCACATCCACCCCGTCCAGGCGGCGCAGCGCGTCGACCTGGTCGCGCACGAACTGGCCGCGCTCGGGATGGGTCGCGTCGGGCAGCATGTTCGAGACGACTAACGCGCGCACGGGTCGTTGACGGTAGCGCTCTGGAATGATGACTCGCATGAGCAGTCCATCCACCGATGCGGACCCCCGTGCGCGGCCGATCGCCGTGTTCGACTCGGGCGTGGGCGGGCTGACCGTCCTGCACGAGCTGCTCGTGCGGCTGCCGCGCGAGGACTTCGTCTACCTGGGCGACACCGCCCGCTTCCCGTACGGTCAGCGCGCGCCGCAGGAGATCGAGCGGTTCGCCGCGGAGATCGCCGAGGATCTGCTGCTGCGCCGGCGCGCCAAGCTGCTGGTCGTCGCGTGCAACTCCGCCACGTCCGCGGCCCTGCCGAGCCTCAGCGCGCGCATGCGCCAGACGACGCTCGGCATCGACGTGATGGGCGTCGTGCGCCCGGAGGCGCTGCGTGCCGTGGCCGCCACGCACAGCGGGCGGATCGGGCTGCTGGCGACGCCGACGACCGTGGCCAGCGGGGCCTACGAGCGGGCGATCGCCGCCGTGGACCCGCACGTGGCGCTGCACGCCGTTCCGTGCCCGACGCTCGCGTCGATCATCCAGGCGGGCGAGCAGTTCGACGAGCGGGCGGTGGCCACCGTGCGAGCGGCGTGCGAGCCGTTGCAGACGGCGGGCGTCGACACGGTGATCCTGGGCTGCACCCACTATCCGCTGATCGGCCCGATGCTGCAGCGCACGCTCGGTCCGGAGGTGACGCTCGTGAGCTCCGGGGCGGCGCTCGCGCGCCAGGTCGAGCACGCGCTCGGCACACGTGAGCTGCGGAACCCGCGCACGCGGGGCGAGGGGGAGTATCGATTCCTGTGCACGGGCGACGTGGACGCGTTCCGCGCGCTGGGGACGCGATTCCTGCAGATGCCGCTGGGCACGGTGGAGCACGTCGAGCTCGCGGCGGTCGAGGCGGTCGCGTGAGACGCCCTGTGCCCCTATCTGTCGAGGACGACAGCTGCAAACCCGCCGCCCGGGGACTGGAGCCCCGCCTGTGAGCAGACGCAGCCACGGGCGCGGCCCTGACGGCCTTCGCCCGACGACGATCGAGCCGGGATTCGTGCGCACCGCCACCGGCTCCGCGCTGATCTCGGTCGGCGAGACGCGCGTGATCTGCACGGCCTCCGCGCAGGAGCTGGTGCCGCGTTGGATGACGGGCAAGGGCAGGGGCTGGGTGACGGCCGAGTACGCGATGCTGCCGGCGTCCACCGGGGATCGCAAGCAGCGCGACATCGCCAAGGGTCGCCTGGACGGGCGCAGCGTGGAGATCCAGCGCCTGATCGGCCGCTCGCTGCGCGGTGTCGTGGACTTCCAGGCGCTTGGCGAGCGGACCATCTATCTGGACTGCGATGTCCTGCAGGCCGACGGCGGCACGCGCTGCGCGTCGATCACAGGCGCGTACGTGGCGCTCGCGCTCGCGTGTGCGACGCTGCGCGAGAAGGGCCGCCTCCAGGAGTCGCCGCTGACGGGCTCGGTCGCGGCGGTCTCGTGTGGGATCGTCGACGGGCAGGCGCGGCTGGACCTCGACTACGGCGAGGACTCAAACGCCGAGGTCGACGCGAACGTCGTCATGACGGGGGAGGGCGGCTTGGTGGAGGTTCAGGCCACGGCCGAGCGCACTCCCCTCTCGCGCGCTCACCTGGACGAGCTGCTGGCGCTCGCGGCGGGCGGGATCGAGACGCTGCGCGGGCTGCAGGCGATGGCGATCGCGCAGGCGACGGTCGCCGCGTGACGGTGTGAACGGTTGACGATGGGGAGACTGTTGCTCGCCACGCGCAACGAGCACAAGCGGCGTGAGTTCGCGCGCGTGCTGGGAGGCTGGGCGCTGGACGCGCTGCCCGAGGACGTGCGGCTGCCACCAGAGGACTCCGAGACGTTCGCTCAGAACGCGCTCGGCAAGGCGCGCGCGGCCGCCGCAGCCACCGGCCGCGCGAGCATCGCGGACGACTCGGGCATCGAGGCGGCGGCTCTCGAAGGCCGTCCGGGTGTGCGCTCGGCCCGCTACGCGGGGGAGCGCGCGAGCGACGCGGAGAACCTGGCCAAGCTGTTGCGCGAGGCCCCGGCCGCCAGCGCGCTGGAGTACGTATGCGCGCTCGCTTACGTGGATCCGCAGGCTGGACAGGAGCGCGTGTTCGAGGGCCGCTGCGCAGGCACGCTCGCGGCCGAGCCCCGGGGCGAGCGCGGGTTCGGCTATGACCCGGCGTTCCTGCCAGACGACTGCCCAGGGAACGAGACGATGGCCGAGCTGAGCGATGAGCAGAAGGATCAGATCAGCCACCGCGGTCGCGCCGCCCGCGCGCTGCTCGCGTGGCTTGGGGAGAGCTGAGCCGGCAGGGACGCGGCCCTTCAGGGATGCGGCCCTTTTTACAGCAGGTTGATCGCAGCCGCCGCCGCGACCGCCGCCGACAGCCCCGCGTAGCCGGTGTACCCGGCGAGCAGCAGCAGGCAGCCCGTCAGCAGCGCGACGAGCACGGTCAGGCTCCAGGCGATGCGTTCGAAGGTCATCGCCCTCATTCTTGCCGATCGGACGGTCGTCGCACCCGCCGGCCCTGCCGTCCGCGCGCGCTGTTAACGTGCCCCTTGTGTCTATGCGAGCGAGGAGGTTGCCTTGACGAAGTCCGAGCTGGTCGATCAGGTCGCGGATCGCTCAGGCCTGACCAAGGTGCAGGCCGCGCACGCGATCGATGCGGTGCTGGGCACGGTCGAGGACGCCCTGCGGCGGGGCAGCGAGGTCACACTTTCCGGGTTTGGCCGCTTTCACGTCGCCGAGCGCGGCGCGCGCCGCGGCGTCAACCCGCGCACCGGCGAGCGCATCCAGATCGCCGCCACGCGCGTGCCCCGTTTCAGCCCGGGCAGCGGTCTGAAATCCGCGGTCCGCGGTCGCTGAGTCCCCGTGACGCCGCTGCGTCCGTTCGGCGACACGCTCGCCGCGCGGGTTCTCGCGCGCGAGTCGCAGGTCGTGCTCGGGCTCGACCCCGACCCGGGGGCTCTCTGGCCGGGCGTCGGCGAGTCCGGCGGCGGCGGCGTGTTGGCGGGCGCGTCCCGGGGTGGATCTTTGGCTGGGGGGGAGCACTCTGCGGCGCAGCGGGCAGCGAGCGCGGTCGAGGCTCACTGCCGCGCCCTGATCGACGCGGCCGGGCCCGCGTGCGTCGCGGTCAAGCCCCAGCTCGCGTGCTTCGAGCGTCTCGGCGCCCCCGGCCGGATGGCGCTGGAGGGGGTCATACGCCACGCCCGTGACGCCGGCCTGCTCGTGATCGCCGACGGCAAGCGCGGGGACATCGACGTGACCGCGCGCGCCTACGCCCAGGCGCTCTTCGGCGGCGTGGACACCCCGTTCGGCGAGGTCCCCGGGCTGGGCGTGGATCTGGCGACCGTCAATCCGTTGATGGGCGCCGATGCGATCGAGCCGTTCGTCTGCGCCGCGCGCGCTGCGGGCGCCGGCGTCCTATTGCTCGTGCGCACCTCCAACCCGGGTGCGGCCGACGTCGAGGATGTCAAGCTGGCGGGCGGGGCTCCCCTGTGGGAGCGGCTGGCCGGCCTCGTGGACGAGCTCGGGCGCCCGGGCGTGGGGGAGGGCGACGGCCTCAGCGACGTGGGAGCCGTCATCGGCGCCACCGCCCCCGGCCACATTGCTCGCGCGCGGGAATTGATGCCACACGCGGTGTTCCTGCTTCCGGGCGTCGGCGCGCAGGGAGGCCGCGTCGAGGATCTGCGACCCGCGTTCGCGCCCGGGCGCGCGGGGGGTCTTCTCAGCGCCTCGCGCAGCATCGCGGGGGCCTATCTCGCCGGTGGTGGCGGCGACCCGGCCGCGGCGGCCCTCGCCGAGGCGCAACGGCTGCGGACGGCCGCTTGGGCGCTGCGTGCGTAGGCGCGTGCCGTCCGCTAGCCTTGTCCGTCAGCGTCGCGGCGTGGAGTCCGCCGGGCGCCGGAAGGTGGTTGAGATACCCCGATGATCATCACGGTCACGCTGAACGCGGCGATCGACAAGTCGCTCTCGGTGCCGAACTTCAGGCTCGGGCGCCGCCATCGCACCGTCGAGCAGCGCACGATGGCCGGCGGCAAGGGCGTCAACATCGCCCGCACCCTGAAGGCGCTCGGCCAGCCCGTGATCGCGACCGGGTTCGCCGGCGGTGTCACCGGCACGCACATCGTCGAGCAGCTGACCGACGAGGCGATCCTCAACGACTTCGTGCGCATCCGCGAGGAGTCGCGCACGAACACCTCCGTGCTCGACCCCACCAGCGGCGAGCAGACCGAGATCAACGAACGCGGCCCGTCCGTGTCCGAGCGCGAGGTCGAGCTGTTCGCCGACAAGCTCTCCTACCTCGCGCGCGGCGCCGCGATAGTCGTGTTCGCGGGCTCCTTGCCGCGTGGCGTCGATCCCGAGATCTATGCCTCGCTGATCCGCGAGCTTGCGCGGATGGAGGTCACGACCGTGATCGACACCGACGGCGAGCCCTTGCACCACGCGGTTCGCGCCGAGCCCGACGTCGTCTCGCCCAACCTGCTGGAGGCCGAGGAGCTCGTCGGCCACGAGTTCGCCTCAGAGCAGGAGCGCTCGCTGGCCGTGCGCGAGATCGCCGCGCTCGGTCCACGCGAGGCGATCATGACACTCCCCGACGGCTGCTTCGCGCAGGTTCTGATCGACGGTCGCCCGTGCCTGAAGCGCGCGCGCATACAGCCCCACGAGCCGATCGCCAAGCGTGGCTCGGGCGATGCCTTTCTCGCCGGCTACGTCGCCGCGCGCTATGAATCGCGTCCCCCCGACCAGTGCCTGCGCTTCGGCGTCGCCTGCGGCGCTGAGTCCACCGGGCGCCTGGGCGCCGGCCTGATCGATCCGCGCGAGGCCCGGCGGTTGATGGGCGAGGTGGAGCTCACCGAGGTCGAGCCGGTCGGCTCTGAGGTCAGCTGAGCTGAGCTGAGCTGGGTCGGGCCGGACGACGCTGGGGCGGTCGATGGGCGCGCGCCCACCCGTCGCCGGCCAAATTCTCGAAGCTTCGTGAGGATGTCATCTGCGAGCATGCATCGCGGTGAGAGGATGAGCGCAGTCGCGCCGGACGGGGAGCCGATCACGCCGGCTGGGCTGGTTGCGCTCGAGGCCGAGCTCGAGCAGCTCGAAACCGCGGGACGGCGAGCGATGGCCGCGCGCATCCTTGCCGCACGCGAGCTCGGCGACCTCAGCGAGAACGCCGACTATCACATCGCCAAGGAGGATCAGGCGCACCTCGAGACGAGGATCAAGCGCCTGCGCCAGCGCCGTCGCGATGCACTGATCGTCGAGACGGATGCTGAGGATGCCGCGTTCGGCTTTGGGCGCACCGCCGAGGTTCTCGACGAAACGAGCGGCGTGCTCTACACGTGGACGATCGTGGGCGCGACCGAGGCGGACCTTGCCCGAGGCAAGCTGTCAGCGCAGTCGCCGGTCGGCAAGGCGTTGCTCGGTCGCTGCGCCGGGGAGTCGGTCGAGGTGCAGACGCCTGCAGGCGGCCGTATCTACCGGGTGCAGCGGCTCGTCGCGTGACCTGGCACGCAGCCCGCCACGCCGCAGCCCGCCGGGCTACCCGCCCGCCACATCGCGGCGCAGGAACACCAGGTAGGCCGCGAACAGCGCCGGAACCGCGTACAGCGCGCAGACCCAGGCGGAGTGGGCGATCGGCGCCCAGTAGGTCGGGGTGCGCAAGAGGCCCTGCCAGGCCTCGTACTGTTCGGTCAGCAGATACGGCTTGAGGCCTTCGATACCCGGGATCTGCGCGACGATGAACAGCAGGATCGTGAAGCCCACCGTGCCGACCACGGCCGCGGCGCTGTTGCGGGTGGCGGTGGACAGCAGCACGCCGATGGCGGTGACGCTCAGCAGCGGGATCAGATAGCAGGCGTTCGAGGCGAACACCAGCAGCAGGCCTTCGGGCGCCGAGACGACGGAGCCCGAGAAGGTGATTACATGATTGAAGCCCCACGACGCAACGCCGGCGGCCGTCGCCACGGCGGCCGAGGAGAACACCGCGATCGTCGCGTAGGTCATCGCCGCGAGCGTCTTGGCGGCGATCACCTGACCGCGGTCGACCGAGCGCGTGAGGATCGTCTTCAGCGTGCCGTTGCCGTCCTCGGCGGCGACTATGTCACCGGCCACCAGGGCGGCGATCAGGGGCAGCATGAAAACCGATAGGAACAGCAGCATCAGCACCGGCGTGGCCAGACCCGACTGGGTGATGTGCGAGGCGAAGATGTTGCCGTGTTCGTGGCCGTGACGGTTGTGCAGGCGCTGGACGAGCACGAAGATCAGCGGCAGGACGACCGCCATCCCGAGGCCGAGGTAGGTGCGCTTCTGGGAGACGAGCTTGCGCAGCTCCCAGCGCCAGACGGTCAGCGTCGATGGGCGTCGCGCGCGCGCGCGGCCGGGCGCGGCGACGGCGGGTGGGACGGTGGTGGCGGCGGTGGCGGCGCTGGTGGCGCTGGCCGATCTTCGATCGGTCACGCGGCTGCTCCTGTGCCGAGCCGTGTCTCAGCCGGTCTGGCGCCATTGTCCTCGGTCAGCCTGAAGAACAGGTCCTCGAGCGTCGCCAGCTCGGGCGTCAGCGCGAGGATGCCGATGCCTGCCCGCCCGAGCGCGAGCGACAGAGCGCCCACATCAGACTCCTGCGCCTGGAAGCTCAGGCCGACCACGCCATCCTGGCGCGGTGCCCCAGTGCTCGTGGGGTGCTCGATCCCGGCTTGCGCGCGCAGCACCGCAAGCGCCCGCGTGTCGTCGGTGCTGCGCAGCCGGTAGCCGGCCCCGCCCTGGCGGCGCAAGTCCGAGAGCGCGCCCTCGTAGACGACGCGCCCGGAGTCGACGATCGCCACGCGATCGCACAGCTCCTGCACCTCCGGCAGCTGGTGGCTGGAGAGCAGGACGGTGATTCCTTCGTCGGCCAGCCGGCGGATCAGCGTGCGCATGTCGCGCATTCCCGCCGGGTCGAGTCCGGTGGCCGGCTCGTCCAGGATCAGCAGCCGTGGGCGGCGCAAGAGCGCCGCGGCGATACCCAGCCGCTGGCGCATTCCGTGCGAGTAGCCGCCGACGCGGTGCTCGGCGCGCGGGCTCAGCTCGACGAGGGCGAGCACCTCGGCGATGCGCTCACCGATCGAAGGTCGGGCAGCCCCGGCGCCGTCCAGCGCCGCGAGCAGCTCCAGGTTCTTACGCGCGGACAGATACGGGTAGAAGCGCGGTGCCTCCACGAACCCCGCCACGCCCTGAAGGGCGCGGGCTCCCTCGCGCAGCGGGTCGCGCCCGAACAGCGCCACCGTGCCCTCGGTCGGGACGATCAGCCCGAGTGCCATGCGCAGCGTCGTCGTCTTGCCCGCGCCGTTGGGCCCGAGGAACCCATAGACGTCGCCGACATTGACGTTCAGGTCGATGTGGTCGACAGCCAGCACCTCCTTGTAGCGCTTGACCAGCCCCCTGGCCTTGACCGGCGGCGCCTCGTCGCCCCTGGCTGCGTCCTCAGTCGCTCGCGTGCCGAGCACGCCACGCTCCTTGCGTCCTTGCCAGGAACGACGATGCATCCGCCGGACGGCGGGTTGGATCCATCGGTGCCACCTAAAGACTCTTGGCGACCGCTTCGAGCGCCGCCGGGCCGACCGCTCCGGCGAGCAGGTAGCGCACGCCAGAGCTCTCGAAGCTGAGCAGCGTGCCGAGCTCGGTGGGCAGCTCGGTTGCTTCGATGTCGCCGATCTTGACCTTCTGCAGGCCTTCGGGCAGCGCCGGCGAGGATTCCTTGCCTACACCAGTCGCCGTCTTGCCTTCGAGGATCGCGATCGTCGAGAGCCCGTGGCCTTGGGTGCTGACCTTCGGGTGTTCCCCGCCGCTGCCGCCGCCGTCTTCGCCGCCGCCGGTCGATGAGCCGGCGGGCTTGGCGTTGTGCTTGTGCGGGAGGACGACTTCTTCGATCTTGGCGTTCGACGGGGGCGTGAATTCGAACACCGAGGATTCGACGGGGCCGTAGGAGATGCTCTTCGCCGCCAGTTCGATCGCCGGCGAGGAGCTCGTCGAGGAGTAGACCGCCGCACGCAGCGGCACGCCGTGGACGGCGTCCCAGGAGAGCTCCGCGCCGCCGATCAGGCTGCCGGTTTCCTTGGGTGTGACGCGCACGGTGTATGCGGCCTGACCGGCGATGTCGGTCGGCATCGCGCCGGACACGTTTGCATGCTCGCTCAGATGAGCGATCGCTTCTTCGATCTTTGCGACGCTGGGGACTTCATGAGGGGGCGTCGAGCTCTCCGAGCCCGAGCCCGTGCTCGCGCCAGAGTCGCCTTCGTGGGCCGGAAGCGTGTAGCGGTAGAGCGTGTTCGAGGACGCGTCATACATCGACACGGTGCCTCCGTCACAGTAGATCTCGGTATCACCCTTTTCGGACTGCAGCTCCAGGCGCACGCGCCCGTCCTGGGCGATCCACAGCCGCCCGGAGGCGCCCGTCAGCAGTGGGTTGGAGGACAGCTGGCCGCCGCCGCCGCCGCTGCCGCCGCCGGCGAGGCTGGCGCCTTCGAGCAGATGGTCGGTCAGCTGGATCTGAGCGCTGACGCCCTGGACCGGCTCCCCGCCCGCATCGCTGAGCGCGTCGTGTACGGCCTGCGCGAGCGGCTTGGGCGGGGGCGTCGGGCCGCTGCCCAGCGCGAATGCGAGGGCCGTGAGCGAGATGCCGATGACGACCACCAGCCCACACAGGAGCAGCAGGCGCGACAGGGGAAGTCTGCGGAGGAGGTGGCTCATATGGACTCCCACCTCCAGAGTAGCGCCGCGGCTTGCGCCAGGCTAAAGACCGTAGGCTGCGATCGTGAGAGTCCTCTCATCGATCGTTTCTGCACCGCCGGGTGCCTCCGCGCCGTCGTATCGCCTGCGCGCTGTGGGGGCGTCTGCGCGCCGATCGCCTCTGCACTGTCAGGTCGTCTGCGCGCGTATCGCCTCTGCGCCGTCGGGCCGCGGCAGACGATATGGTCTCCGCCGGCATGATCTACGCGTTCGTCGCATTCTGGCTGGCGCTCGGCCTCGGCGTGTTCTTCGTCGCGATGCGCGGCGGCCGATCGAGGGCCGGCCAGCAGGACATCGAATCCAAGGCCGGCCAGCGCGCCGTCACGATCGGGATCGTGGTCGTGTTCGCCTTCGGGCTGATCGTGCCCGGGTTCGTGCTCGCCTCGAACGCCGAGCACAAGGCGAGCGTCGCGGTCGGCGGCGTGCACCTGAACGCCGATCAGCAGAAGGGACGCGAACTGTTCGCGCACACCTGCGTCGTCTGCCATACGTTGGCGGCGGTCAACTCGGTCGGCCGCATCGGGCCGAACCTGGACGTCCGCGTGGGCGATGACATACCGACCGAAGCCGGGCGCAGGGCGCTCGTGCTGAGCGCCATCCTCGAAGGCCGCGCGCGCGGCAACGGCGACATGCCGGCGCTGCTGTACCAGGGCAAGGAAGCCGAAGACATCGCCTCGTTCGTGGCGGCGGTCGCCGGGCACTGACCGTTCCGAGGTTTAGCCAAAAGTCGATAGCGGTCGGTCAGGCCATCCACTAAGGTCCGCCGCAGATGGCCGAGCAGCCGAGACCGACACCGGAGCAGGCGCAGACCGCCGATGATGTCAGGGCGATCGTCGCCGAGCACGACATCCGCTTCATCCGCTTCTGGTTCACCGACATCCTCGGGCAGCTGAAGTCGTTCTCGATCAACGCGGCGGAGCTCGACGACGCGTTCGAGGCGGGGATGGGGTTCGACGGCAGCTCGATCACGGGGTTCAACGCGATCGAGGAGTCGGACATGATCGCGATGCCCGACCCGAGCACCTTCGCGGTGCTGCCCTGGCGCCCGGAGGAGCAGGGGGTGGGCAGGATGTTCTGCGACGTCGTCACGCCCGAGCGCACGCCCTATGAGGGCGATCCGCGCCACGTGCTGCGCCGCGCCCTGGAGCGCGCGCACGCGATGGGGTTCGACACGTTCAACGTCGGCCCCGAGCTCGAGTACTTTCTGTTCAAAGACTCCCGCTCTACCGAGGTGCTCGACGAGGGCGGCTACTTCGACCTGACGACGCTCGACGCGGGCTCTGACGTGCGTCGCGAGACGGTGCTCGCGCTGGAGCAGTTGGGCATCCACGTCGAGTACACCCACCACGAGGTCGGGCCGAGCCAGCACGAGATCGACATGCGCTACGCGGACGCTCTGAAGATGGCCGACGACTGCATGACGTACCGGATCACGGTCAAGGAGTACGCGATGAAGTACGGCTGGCACGCCACGTTCATGCCTAAGCCGCTGTTCGGCGAGAACGGCTCGGGCATGCACACCCATCAGTCGCTGTTCGCCGATGGCAAGAACGCGTTTTATGACCCCGACGACCAGTACTTCCTGTCCGAGGTCGGCAAGGCGTTCATCGCCGGCCAGCTCAAGCACGCGCGGGAGATCTGCGTGGTGTTCGCGCAGTGGGTCAACTCCTACAAGCGGCTCGTGCCCGGGTTCGAGGCGCCGGTGTACGTCGCCTGGTCGCGGCGCAACCGCTCGGCGCTCGTGCGCGTGCCGCTGTATCACCCGGGCAGGGAGAAGGCGACGCGGATGGAGCTGCGCTGCCCCGATCCGGCGTGCAACCCGTATCTGACGTTCGCGGCGCTGCTGCAAGCGGGGCTGGAGGGGATCGAGAAGGGCTACGAGTTGCCCGAGCCGATGGAGAAGAACCTGTACCACCTGTCAAACGAGGAGCGCCGGCGCCTCGGCGTCGAGCAGCTACCGGAATCGCTCGGCGAGGCGGTCGAGCTGGCGGCCGAGTCCGAGCTGTTGCTGCGCACGCTCGGCGAGCACATGTTCAACCGCTACATCGAGATCAAGCGCCAGGAGTGGGACGACTACCGCGTGCAGGTCACCCAGTGGGAGCTCGACCGGTACCTGTCGATCCTTTAGGACGCCCATGACGCGGCGCTGGGCGCCACGTCTCGTCTCGCACGTGCTCCCCGGCACGCGCTTCGCCGATCCGCGTCCCCCAGCTTGGTCCTGGACGTCCTAAAGAGGTATTCCGATTACCGATCAGGCATGGGTACCGCGCACGCGATCGGGCGCGCTGGGGCGAAATGCCAGTGCAGCGCCTGCAGCGCATGACCGAACGCGGTCGGGTGACGGGGCGCGATCGTCGGCGAGCAGGCGCAGCACCGAGACCGCGTGGCGCTCGTACTCCACGTTGCCGGTGAGCTGGGACAGGCGCAGCAGGCCCATCGCCGCGCTCGACTGTCCGGCCGGGATCGGCGTGTCCTCCAGATCCTTGCGCCGCGCGATCAGCTCCTCGCTGCCGCTGCTGCTGCTTCCGCCGCTGCCGCCGCGGCGCTGCTGCTGCTGCCGCCGACGGCGCTGCTGCCGCTGCTGGACGCGGTCGAGTAGAACCCGCCCCGCTGCGGGGTCGGCGAAGCGGGCGATCAGCGTGTCCGCCAGCGCGATCGCCTCCGTGAACCAGCGCTCCTCGCAGGTCGTTTCGAACAGCACGATCAGCGCCTCCAGCAGATATGCGTGGTCCTCCAGGTAGGCGCCGATCTGCGCCCGGCCGTCGTTGTAGGTGCGCAGCAGCTGCCCGTCGCAGTCGCGCATATCGCTGAGCACGAAGTCCGCGCACGCGCGCGCGGCGTCGAGGTAACGGGGCTCGCCCCCTTCCTCAAGCGCCGCGCCGCCATCCCTCTCCGGCGTCGCACCGGTGTCCTCATCCAGCGCCGCGCCGCCAGCCGGCTCCGGCGCCGCGCCCCCATCCCCATCCAACGTCGCGCCGGCGTCGGCGAGGGCGCAGATCATCAGCGCGTTCCAGCTCGTCAGGCGCTTGTCGTCCAGACCCGGGCGCGCGCGGGCGCCACGCACGTCCAGCAGCCGCGCGCGAATCCGCTCGCGCTGGGCTCCGCCGGGCGACGGGCCGTGCGCCTGGAGCACGTTCAGCCCCGGCCCGGGGAGCTGAGGCCCACCCGCCCCATCGGCGAAGTTGCCCTGCTCCGTGGCGCCGAACCAGGCGATCGCCGCGTTCGCGTCCTCGCCCAGCGCGCGCCGCAGCTGCGGCGAGCGTCCACACGTAGTACCGGCCCTCGACTCCCTCCGAGTCGGCGTCCAGCGCGGAGTAGAACCCGCCCTCCGGGCCGCGCATCTCGCGCAGCGCCCAGTCGAGCGTCTCGCGGCACACCTCTGCCAGGCGAGCGTTTCCGCAGGCCTTGAAGCCGTGCAGGTAGGCACGCGCGAGCAGGGCGTTGTCGTAGAGCATCTTCTCGAAGTGCGGCACCGTCCAGGTCGCGTCCACCGCGTAGCGGTGAAAACCGCCGCCGAGCTGGTCGTAGATGCCGCCGCCGGCCATCGCGCGCAGGGTGGCGAGTGACATCTCGCGCTCGTCACGCAACAGCAGCAGCTCGACGACAGACGCCTGTGGGAACTTCGGCGCGTGGGTGGGCGGGCCGCCAAATCCGCCATTGCGGGCGTCGAACGCGGTCGCGCAAGCCCACGAGGGCCTCCTCCAGCGCGTCCTCGCGCAGCGGCTCGCTCGAGGGCTCGAGCAGCGCGCCGCCCGACAGCCGCTCGCGCAGCGCGCTCGCCGCCGGCCCTGATCTCAGCGCTGCGCTCTGCCCACGCCTCGCCGATCGCCTGCAGCACCTGCGTCCACGCCGGCATGCCCGGACGTGGATCGGGCGGGAAGTAGGTGCCGCCGTAGAACGGCAGCTGCTCGGGCGTGAGGAACACATTCAGCGGCCAGCCCCCGTGGCCGGTCATCGTCTGGACGGCCTCCATGTACAGCGCGTCCACGTCCGGGCGCTCCTCGCGATCGACCTTGACGCACACGAAGCTCTCGTTCATCAGCGCCGCCGTGCGCGCGTCCTCGAAGGACTCGCAGCTCCATCACGTGGCACCAGTGGCAGGCCGAGTAGCCGATCGAGACGAGCAGCGGCCTGTCCTGCTCGACGCGCCCGCGCGAACGCCGCCGGCCCCCACGGCAGCCAGTCGACCGGGTTATCGGCGTGCTGGCGCAGGTAGGGCGAGGTCTCGGCGGCCAGGGCGTTCGGCATCGATCTCCAGCCTATCCGGGGGTCATGCCAGGGCCGGTGCCGGCCAGGCAAAAGCCGGCACCGGGGTGGCTTTGATGCTGCTTACGATGAGCACCCCGGTGCCGCGTATTGGTAATCACACCGGCCGAAACCGGCGGAGCACCGTTCATCATATCTGAAATGACGCGCGCGCGCAACACATTGTCCGCGAGACGGCATTCCGCACCTGGGCGCGCTGTGTCCGCGGCAGCTGTGGCCGGGGCCGCGTGCCGGCGCCTCAGCGCATGCGCACGAGGCCCGGCAGCGGGAACGCCACCTTGCCCGCCGGCCATTCGCCGCTGCCGGTGGCCCGTGCGAGCTTGACCTTGGCGACGTTCACGTCGAAGCGCCTGCCGCCGAGCGTGCCGCTCACGACCTGGCCGCTGCCGACCCTGACCGTGCCCTGGCGACGCGGTCGAGCCGGCTATGCGGATCGTCGCCGTCTGCAGCCGGTGGTCCTTGACTGGGAACGTCCCGCTGAGCTGCACGCCCGGCACGAACGCGAGCTCGTGCAGCACCACCGAGGAGCCCTCGAGCCGGGCATAGCCTCCGCGCAGGCCGCCGAAGCTCGAGCCGATCGGCAGTTCCGCGTCGGACTGCAGGGTCGCGCCGATCACCTGGCGGTTGAGGTCGAGGATCGTGTCGAGCACGGCCGTCAACGTCTGCCCGGGCCTGCCGGCAAGGACGGACGGCGGGTGGATGTAGGCGAGCTTGGTCGGCGTTATCGGCGTGGGGGCGAACTCGTTCTGGGCGGACGCGCACGGCTGCACCGGCCCCGCCGCCGAAGAACGCCTGCACCGCGAGCTCGGCGCAGCCGCTGAAGTCGCTGCCGAGCACCGAGTGGCCAGTGAACGGGACGAGCAGCAGCTGCGCGTCCGGGATCTGCGCGGCGACTGCGCGGGCGTCGGCCGTCGGCGTGCGCAGGTCCTGCTCGCCGGAGAGGATCAGCGTCGGCACGTCCGGCAGGGGTCCTTGAGCGGGCGGCGGCGGCGAGGCGTCAGGCCAGCTCGCGCAGTCCGATACGAGGCTCGCGGCATATGCCGTGCTCGCGTCGAACGGATAGAAGTCGCCGCTGGGGAGCGCGTGCAGCGAGGCGAGCGCTTCGCTGAGCCGTGTCGCCGGCGCGGCGGAGCGCTGCCATGGGAACGGCGTCTCCTCGCAGGAGGTGTCTATGAACAGCGCTTCGTCGATCGAGTCTGAGCTTTCGACCGGCGGACTGTTCGGCACGTTCGGGATCAGGCCCTCCGACAGCAGGTACAGTCGCAGCAGCGGGTCGGGGTCGTGACGCAGCGCCGAGACCACGGCCGCGGGCGCCAGCGCGCGCAGGGCCGGGTTCAGATCGCCTGCCTGCAGAACCCCCAGCAGGCCCGTCTCGTCCAGCTCCACGTCGTGGCGGTGACCCGAGCCGTCGTAAACGGAGCCGCTGAGCGCGTGCTTGCGCAGCCGCGCGATCAGGCGCGCGAGATCGGCGGTCGGGTTCGCGGTGATCCCGGCGCAGGCATCGTTCGCGCACAGCTCGTCGAGCACGCCCGCAATCGCCTGGAACGTCGGTACGGCGAACGGTTCCGGCCCGTCGGTCGGGACGACCGAGTCGAGCACGAGCGCTTCCACGTGCTGGGGATAGCGTTCGGCGTACTCCAGCGCGACCTTCGTCCCGTAGGAGGTTCCGTAGAGCACGAGCTTTTCATAGCCGCCCGCCTGGCGAAGCGCCTCGATGTCTTCCACCGATTCCTGGGTGGTGTAGGAGCCTCGCGCGGCTCCGATCTGCTGCGCGCAGCGCCCTATCAGTTCGCCGATCGAGCTGGCCTGTTCGGCTTCGCTGGAGCTGCTGAACGCCGGGCAGCTGAGCGGGTCTGATTCGCCGGTGCCGCGCTGGTCGAATACGAGCAGGTCGCGCGATCCCAGCGCCGGGGCGATCGCCTTGGCGATGAATTCGCCCAGTCCCAGCGCGGCCTGACCCGGTCCGCCCGCCAGCGCCACCACCGCGTCACGGCTCGGGAGCGAGCCCCGCCAGCCTGCGCTCGACCTTCAGCGAGATCGTGCCGGGCGCCGCTCCCGCGCGGCTCAGCGGCACGGGCACGGTCGCGCAGGAGAAGCCTGCCGGGACACCGCTCGGGCAGGGTTCGGAGCCGATGTAGGCGTTCGAGGAGGACGGGCCAGCCTGCTAGCAGCAGCGCGGGCAGCAGAGCCGCCAGAGCCGAAATGGGGGCTCGCCTGCGCATCCATCCTGACAATAGCGCCGGGAGCGGCAGCCCCGTCGAGGTCCCGGCCGGCCGGGTGGGGGTCGGATGTGTGCTTATCTTTTTGCGGCGTTAACGCGTGTGTGCGTACGCGCGCGCGGTCGACGATTTTTTTATACGAACCTCCACCTCCCTCCCGCGCCTTGCCTCGCAACCAGATGACCGCTTCCCGCGACACCGTCTCCGCCCCCGGCGCTCCGCCCGCGATCGGCCCCTACAGCCATGCCGTCCGCGCCGGCGGGCTGCTGTTCTGCTCCGGCCAGATTCCGCTCGACCCCGTCACGGGCGAGCTCGTCGGAAAAACTCCCGCCGAGCAGGCGCGTCGCTGCCTTCAGAACCTGCACGCCGTGTGCGAGGCCGCGGGCGCCGATCTGGCGCGGGCGGCGCGCCTGACCGTGTACATGACCGACCTGGCCGAGTTCGCGGCGGTCAACGAGGTGTACGCGTCGTTCTTCGCAGGCGACGATCCACCTGCCCGCGTGACCGTCGGCGTCGCCGCGCTGCCGAAGGGCGCGCAGGTCGAGATCGACGCGATCGTCTCCGTTCGGTGATTCATTCAGGTAGGCCCTGCCGCATGCGGCAGGGCCCCGGGGCGCGCATGCGCGCCCCGGCCGTCGGCGCATGCGCCGACGGAAGGCCAGCCGCATGCGGCTGGCCACCGGACCGCACATGTGCGGTCCGGCCAGGTGGCGCTTGCGCCACCTGGGACGACATCAGCTTCTATAAAGCATGTGCGGCTCGCCTCTTCATCGGCTCTGCCTCTCTCCCCGCAGCTGCGCCCGCTTGACCTTGCCGCTCGCGGTCTTCGGCAGCTCGCGCGCGAACTCGACGATGCGCGGGTACTTGTACGGGGCGGTCTCGCGCTTGACGTGCTCCTGCAGCTCGCGCGCCAGCTCGGAGGAGGGGGCATGGCCGTCGCGCAGCACGACCACCGCGCGCACGACCGCGCCGCGCTCGGAGTCGGGCGCCGCCACCGCCGCGGCCTCGGCCACGGCGCGGTGGGAGACCAGCGCGGACTCGACCTCGAACGGCCCGATGCGATAGCCGGCGGAGACGATCACGTCGTCTGAGCGGCCCTCGAACCACAGGTAGCCCTCGCCGTCTTCGCGCACGCGATCGCCCGTGCGCCACGGCCCGCCGGCGCGGCGGTCGGCGACTCGCCACGTGTCATCCCCGCCGCGGGCGACGTCCTCGCCGAGGTAGCCCAGGAAGAAAGTCGGCACCGTCGCCGGGTCGGCGATCAGCTCGCCGTCGCTGACCGTCAGCGCCACTCCGGGCAGCGCCTTGCCCATCGAGCCCGGCCGGGCCGGCTCGTCGTGGGCCATGCCCGTCAGCTGCCCGGTCTCGGTCTGGCCGTAGCCGTCGCGTATCTCGATGCCGGTCACCTCGCGCCACGCGCGCTGCACCTCGGGGTTCAGCGCCTCGCCCGCGGCGACCATCGTGCGCAGGTCCGGCAGAGGCGACAGGGTCGCGCGAGCGGCGATCACGCGGTACTCGGTCGGCGCCATGCACAGCACGTTCACCCGCTCGCGCGCCAGCAGCTGCAGGCGCTCGGATGGGTCGAAGCGCGCGTCGTGCAGCAGCGCGCTCGCGCCCGACAGCCACGGCGCGATGAACACGTTGCGCGCGGACTTGCTCCAGCCGCTGGCCGCCGTGCACCACACCAGCTCGCCGGGGCGCGCGTCCAGCCAGTGAGCGGCCTGCGCACGCTGGCCGTTGAGGTAGCGCTGGGCGTGGAGCACCGCCTTGGGTTCGCCGGCGGTGCCGCTCGTGAAGGTGATCAGGCAGGGGTCCTCGGTGGCCAGCTCGATCGCGGGGGCGGGCTCGGCGGTGAACAGGGTTTCGTCCGGCACGAGCAGCACGGGGATCGCGCCCGCGCTCAGGTCCGTCCCCGCGTCTGCGCTCGTGTCTGCGCGTGCGTCCGTGCCCGCGTCCGCCCGCGGGCCCGCGAGCGCGCGTTCCAGCTCGGAGCGGTTGCGCTCGTCGGCGACGATCAGCGACGGCCTGGCCACGTCGATGCGCAGGCGCAGGTCCTTGGCGCGCAGCTGCTCGGTGCAGGGCAGCACGACCGCGCCGATGCGAAAGCAGGCGCACATCGCGAACACCCACTCGGGGCGGTTGCCGATCAGCGTCATCACCACGTCGCCGCGGCCGACCCCGCGCGCGCGCAGCGCGCCCGCCAGGCGCGTGCTGCGGTCGCTCGCTTCGCCAAAGCTCCACTCCCGCCGCGAGCCGTCCCGGACGAGCTCCACGAGCGCCAGGTCGCCGGGCGGCAGCCGGTCGAGCACGTCGCGCGCGAAGTTCACGGCGCGGGGTGTACGGATAGAGGGATCATCGAAGGCGAGGGTGGGGGGTCATCGCGGTCGGAGCGGATGCCGCAAGGACTGCCGCAAGGAAGTCATCGAGGCCGGAAGTCTGCCACCCCACCGTGCCCAGGTAAGCTGCGAGAAAACCCGAGCGACCCTGGAGCGCAGAGAGAATGGCCGTAGCCGCCGAGCCGTACACCGAGAAGACCGACGAGCAGCGCGCGATCACCGAGATGGTGAGGCAGTTCGCCGACGAGCAGATACTGCCGAACGCCGAGCACTACGACCACGAGGACTCGTTTCCCGAGCCGATCGTCGAGCAGATGAAGGAGCTGGGCCTGTTCGGGGTGACGATCCCCGAGGAGTACGGCGGCATGGGGCTGGATCTGACGACGTACGCGATGATCGTCGAGGAGCTCTCGCGCGGCTGGATCTCGATCTCGGGCGTGATCAACACGCACTTCATCGGCTCCTACCTGCTGATGAAGTTCGGTTCCGAGGAGCAGAAGCAGAGCTACCTGCCGCGCATGGCCACGGGGGAGATCAGAGCCGCGTTCTCGCTGTCCGAGCCCGAGCTTGGCTCGGACGTGCAGGCGATCAAAACGTCGGCTAAGAAGGGGGACGATGGGAAGTACGAGATCAACGGCCAGAAGATGTGGGTCACCAACGGGCTGCTCTCCACGCTCGTGTTCGTGCTGGTCAAGACCGACCCCGACGCCGAGCCGCGCCATCGCGGGTTCACGTGCTTCATCGCCGAAAAAGAGCCGGGCGCGGCCGAGAACACCGGCGAGCTTCAGGGGCTGAACGTGCCGCCGAAGATCAAGAAGCTCGGCTACAAGGGCGTCGAGTCCACCGAGCTCGTGTTCGACGGCTACCGCTGTCCCGCCGAGAACATCCTCGGCGGCGAGTCTGCCGGCCTGAACAAGGGCTTCGCGCAGATGATGGACGCGCTGGAGGTCGGGCGCGTGAACGTCGCCGCGCGCGGGGTCGGGATCGCCCAGCGCGCGCTGGAGCTGGCGCTGAAATACTCCCAGGAGCGCAAGGCCTTCGGCAAGCCGATCGCCGAGCACCAGGCGATCCAGTTCAAGCTCGCCGACATGGCCACCCAGGTCGATGCCGCGCGCCTGTTGATGCTGCGCGCCGCGCGACTGAAGGACGCCGGCGAGCGCTCGGACCTGGAGGCCGGCATGGCCAAGCTGTTCGCCTCCGAGGCCGGCCGGTTCTGCGTCGAGGAGTCGTTTCGCATCCACGGCGGCTACGGCTACTCCAAGGAGTACGAGATCGAGCGGCTGTACCGCGACGCGCCGCTGCTGTTGATCGGCGAGGGGACATCGGAGATCCAGCGCATGGTGATCGGGCGCAAGCTCTTGGCGCGGCACAAGCTCTGATCCGATGGCCGAGGACGCCAAGACCCTGATCGAGCTCGCCGTGGGCAGGTTCCTCGCGGAAGTTCCCGCCCTGGAGCCGATCAAGCTGGTCGTCGGCGTCGAATTGCGCGGGCGGGGCGACGTGCAGCACTACCGCCTCCAGATGCCCGGGTTGAAGGTGACCAAGGGCCCGGCGACGGACGCCCGCATCAACGTGGACATGCGCCGCGAGTTCTTCAACGTGATGGCCCGCGAGGGCAAGGTGCCCGACTGGATCGAGGCGTTCACCTACGGCCAGGCCAAGGCGTCAGGGCCGGAGCAGTACATGCGCCTGATCGCCAACGTCGTCGACAAGCAGCAGGAACGCGCCCGCACGCCCAAGGCCCATCAGTAACGACGGTCAGTGGTAGGACGTCAATTGCTGAGCGAGAAACGCCAGCGAGGCCAGCAGGAACAGGCACATCACGATCAGCGAAAAGTTTTCGTTCATGCTCGGCCAGTTCTCCCTGCCTACAGGATAGGGGACATGACGGTCGGGGTGCGGGATCGGTCCGGATCCTCAGGCGAGGACGGCGTCGTTGTCATAGAGCTTGATCACCCTGACCGTCTCGGCAGGCGCGGCGTCCAGGCACAGGCGGCACAGCACGCACTCATCGAGGTTGCCCTCGACGAGCTCCAGCGCGCCGGCGGGGGACTGAGCGAAGATGTCCACCGGGCAGGCCTCGGTGAGCTTGCGCGCGAGCTCGGGGTCGGCGCCGGCCTGGTCGTCGACCTCGACGGCGATGAACGTCCCGTCGGCTCTCACGATCCGCTCCCCGCGGCCGCGGCTCCGGCTCCGGCTCCGGCGCCCGTGCGTTCGGCGATCTTCTCGGAGATCAGCCCGGGGATGTCCTCGATCCGCTCGGCGACCGCGATGCCGGCCTGGGCGAGCCGCGCGATCTTCTCGCCCGCGGTGTCGGCCTTGCCTTCGACGATCGTGCCGGCGTGGCCGAAGCTCATGCCGGGCATCTCGTCCATGAACCGCCCCGCCATGAACGCGACGATCGGCAGGCGCGAATTGTTGGCGGTCACCCACGAGGCGAGCTCGGCCTCCATGCGCCCGCCGGGCTCGGTGTAGATGACGATGCCCCGCGTCTGCTCGTCGGCCTCGAACAGCGGCATCAGCTCGGCGTAGGTCTGCCCGATGATCGCGTCGCCGCCGATCGACACCGCCGTGGACTGGCCCAGCCCGGCGGCGGACAGCGTGGAGGACATCTCGGTGGTCATGCCGCCCGAGCGCGAGATCACGCCGATCGGCCCGGGCGTATAGGCCTGCGCGGCGTTTTTGGCCGGGCCGCCGATGCCGCCCATCTTGACCACGTCGGGCACGATGATACCCAGGCAGTTGGGGCCGATGATGCGCGCGCCGCGCAGGCTTGCGAGCTCGACCATCTGCGCGACGTCGCGCCTGGGGATGCGCTCGGTGACGATCACGATCAGCTTCACCCCGTTCTCGATCGCCTCGAACACCGCATCCTTGGTGAACGCGGGCGGCACCGTCACGACCGATCCGTCGATCGGCGCGCCGTGATCTGCGACGGCCTGGGCGACCGTGTCGAACACTGGCACGCCATGCACCTCGCGTCCGAGCCGCCCCGGCGTGACCCCCCCAACGATCTTGGCCCTGGCGCCGTAGTCCAGACACTCTCTCGTGAGATTCACCGCCTCGCGCCCGGTGATGCCCTGGACGATGAAAGTCGTGTCGGCGTCGATCAGGATGGACATCAGGCAGCCACCCCTTGGATCTTCTCGACAGCCCTGCGGGCGGCCTCGTTCAGGGACACGCCGCGATCGGCATAGTCGACCCCGTAGCGCTCGAGGATCTTGAACCCCTCCTCCTCCCACGCGCCCGGGATGCGGAAGATCGCGATCTTCTCGGCCGGGTCATAGCCGAGCTCCAGGCAGGCTTTGACGACCCCGCGCGCGACGATGTCCACGCGGGTGTTCGACACGATCGACATCATCACCGCGATCTTGTCCACGCCGGGCTTGCCCAGCACGAGCTTGGCCAGCCCGCAGGCCTTCGCGACCGAGGGGTTGCCCCCGATCTCGCAGTAGTTGGCCGGATGGCCGCCGTGCGCGCGCACCGCGTCGAACAGCGTCAGCGAGCCCCCGCCGGCCCCGATCACCAGGCCCAGGTTGCCGTCGAACTCGGTCACGTTGCCGGCGACGCCGCGGTGGTCGGTCGCGTCGACCTGCTCGCCGGCGAGCTCGAACGGCGTCGCCTCGCGCGCCTGCCTGGTCTCCTGCACGCCGACGCCGAGGTCCTTCAACAGCGCGGCGTGGCGCCCGCGGGCCTCGTTCTCCATCTCCATGTGCGCGTCCAGCGCGACGAACGAGCCGTCCGTGAGGCGCCCCAGCGGGTTGATCTCCGCGAGCGTCATGTCGTGGGTCACGAACACCTTCGCCAGCCGCGTGACGATCGGGACGAGCTTGTTCAGCGCCGAGCCCGTGACGCCCGTGGCGGAGATGACCTCCTTGGCCTGGTACTCGCTGAACGGCAATATGTTCGAGAAGTGCCGCCGCCCCACCGCCTCGGGCTGCTCCTCGGCGACCTGCTCGATGTCGATGCCCCCGACGGGCGAGAAGATCATCACCGGCTGCTTGCGCGTCCCGTCCCACACGACGCCCGCGTAGTACTCCTGCTCGACCTCTGCCTTCGGGTCCACGAGCACGCCCCGGGGCATCTGCCCGCCGATCTCCAGCGCCAGTATGTCCCGCGCGTACGACTCCGCTTCCTCGGGCGTGTCCGCGAACTTGACCCCGCCCGCCTTCATCCGCCCGCCCGAGAGCACCTGGGACTTGATCACGGTCGGCCCGCCGATCCGCTCAGCGATCTGGCGAGCCTCGGCCGGGTCGGTCGTGAAGCCGTAGTCGGTGACGGGAATGCCGGCGCGCTTGACGATCTCGCGCGCCTCGAACTCGAAGAACCTCATATGCGGCGCGGAAGCCTACACGCTTGGCGTCCCGGCGCTCACCATGGCTCTTCTTCGATCGTCCTCTTGGTTCTCTCTGCAGCCCTCTCGAGCTCTTCCTCGGTCTCTGGCTGGCGCCTGTATCCCTCGACAATTTCGGCGCCGATTCGTCGCCGGCGGCGCTCCTCTGCCAGCTTCTCCAGCTCGGTAAGGGGCTCCCTCCTTGATCCCCATGATCGGCTGGTTTCCACGACTATGCCGGCACCGGCGCCAGCCCGTAGGCCTGCGCCAGCTCCGGATCCTTGCGCGCCAGCATTTCGGCGAGGTTGACCATCACCTGGCACTGCTTCCAGGTCGCGTCGTCCTGCATCTTGCCGTCGATCATGTGCACGCCCCTGCCGTCGGGGATCGCGGCGATCACCTTTTTGGCGAACGCGACCTCGTCGGGGTCGGGCGAGAACACGCGCTTGGCGATCGCGATCTGGGCGGGGTGCAGCGACCACGCGCCGACGCAGCCCAGCAGAAAGGCCGCCCTGAACTGCGTCTCGCAGCCCTCCTCGTCTGAGATGTCGCCATACGGCCCGTAGAACGGCAGCGCGCCGACGGCCGTGCAGGCGTCGACCATGCGCGCGATCGAGTAGTGCCACGGGTCCTGCTGGTATGAGGGCCTCGGCGCGTCGGGGTTCTCGGGGTCGGGGTCGGCGATCGTGCGGTAGCCGGGGTGCCCGCCGCCCACGCGCGTGGTCTTCATCCGCCGCGACGCGGCCAGGTCGGCGGGGCCGAAGCTCATGCCCTGGATGCGCGGGCTGGCGGCGGCGATCTCCTCCAGGTTGGCCACGCCCAGGTGGGTCTCGAGCACCGCGTGCACGAGGATCGGGCGCTGCAGGCCGGCCTTCGCCTCCAGCTGGGCGAGCAATCGATCGACGTAGTGGATGTCCCACGCACCCTCGACCTTGGGCACCATCACGACCTCGATCTTCTCGCCGATCTCGCCAACGATCTCAGTGATGTCATCCAGGAAGTACGGCGACGCGAGCTCGTTCACGCGCGTCCACAGCGCGGTGTCGCCGAGGTCCATCTCGCGGCCCACCCTGATCAGCCCCGCGCGCGCGGCCTGCTTCTTTTCCAGCGGCACCGCGTCCTCGAGGTTGCCCAGCAGGATGTCCACCTTCGGGGCCAGATCGGGCGTCTTCTCGACCATTTTCGGGTTCGAGAAGTCCATGAAGTGGATCATCCGGGACGGCTTGAACGGGATCTCCCGGGCCGGCTCGGGGGCGTCGATGGCGAGGGGCTTAAAGAAGTCGCGAGGGTTGCGCAAGTCGAGATCGTCTCCTGTGGGCTGCCGTGCGGGTGGCGGTTGTGCGGGTTGGACCCAAACCGTAGCGTCTGGGCGCCGCACACTAGAGTTTGGGGCACCGCATCCATCGACAGGACGACAGGAGACCCCGCAATCCATGAGCCAGACCGCCACCGAGACCTTCGAGACCGACCAGGCCGCGCGCGAGGCCAGCGGCGCCCACCCCTACGGCCGCTACCTGGAGGAGTTCGAGGTCGGCGACGTCTACAAGCACTGGCCCGCCAAGACCGTAACCGAGTCCGACGACCACCTGTTCTGCCTGATCACGATGAACCACCACCCGCTGCACCTGAACGACGTCTATGCGGCCAAATCCCAGCAGGGGCGCAACGTGGTCGTCGGTCCGCTCGTGTACTCGCTGGCGCTGGGCATGTCGGTCTCGGACGTCTCCGGCAAGGCGATCGCGAACCTTGCCACCGAGGAGCTCAAGCACCCCGCGCCCGTGTTCCACGGCGACACGCTGTTCGTCGAGTCCGAGGTGCTCGAGAAGAAGGAGTCCCAGTCCAAGCCCGACCGCGGCACCGTGCGCGTGCACACGCGCGTCTTCAACCAGGACGGCGTGCTGGTGGCCGAGTTCAAGCGCCTGGTGCTCGTTCCGCGCCGAAATCCCGGCGGGGGCGAGGCCGAGGGCGACGTCGATTAGGGGTGCGATAGGCTTACGGGACCGCCCCCGCAAAGGGCGTTTTTCAGTGCCCGGGGCCGTTTTGCCCGGCGGCAGCGCCATGCCGCGCGCTGATCACGATCGCGAACGAGGAGCCGCTTGTACGCCATGAACACCACCGCTTCCGCCCCCACCAAGAACGAGCGCCTGCTGGCCTGGGTCGACGAGGTTGCCGCCTTGACCGAACCCGAGGAGATCCACTGGTGCGACGGCTCCGCGCAGGAGTACGACCGGCTGTGCGCCGAGCTGATCGACGCGGGCACGTTCGAGCGGCTGTCCGACGCCAAGCGGCCAAACTCCTACCTGGCGCTGTCCGATCCGGACGACGTGGCGCGCGTGGAGGACCGCACGTTCATCTGCTCGGCCGCCGAGGTGGACGCCGGGCCGACGAACAACTGGCGCGACCCCGAGGAGATGCGCGAGACCCTGAACGAGCTGTTCGAGGGCTCGATGCGCGGGCGCACGATGTACGTGGTGCCGTTCTCGATGGGGCCGCTGGGTTCGGACAAGAGCCACATCGGCGTGCAGCTGACCGACTCGACGTACGTGGCCGTGTCCATGCGCATCATGACGCGCATGGGCCAGCGCGTGCTGGACGCGCTGGGCGCCGAAGGCGAGTTCGTCCCCTGCCTGCACTCGGTCGGCATGCCCCTGGATGACGGCGTGCAGGACGTCCCGTGGCCGTGTAACTCCGAGAACAAGTACATCGTCCACTTCCCCGACACGCGCGAGATCTGGTCCTTCGGCTCGGGCTACGGCGGCAACGCGCTGCTCGGCAAGAAGTGTTTTGCGCTGCGCATCGCCTCGGTGATGGCCCGCGACGAGGGCTGGATGGCCGAGCACATGCTGATCCTCAAGCTCACCTCGCCCGAGGGCCAGGTCAAGTACATCACCGGCGCGTTCCCGAGCGCCTGCGGCAAGACGAACCTGGCGATGCTGATTCCCACGCTCGAAGGCTGGAAGGTGGAGACGATCGGCGACGACATCGCCTGGATGAAGTTCGGCTCAGACGGGCGCCTGTACGCGATCAACCCGGAGGCCGGGTTCTTCGGCGTGGCGCCCGGAACGGGCGAGCAGACCAATCCGAACGCGGTCGCCACGATCGCGCGCAACACGATCTTCACCAACTGCGCTGAGACCGACGACGGCGATGTCTGGTGGGAGGGCCTGACCAAAGAGAAGCCCGCGCACCTGACCGACTGGCACGGCGCCGACTGGACGCCCGACGCGGGCACCCCCGCCGCGCATCCCAACGCGCGCTTCACGACCCCCGCCGCCCAGGACCCCGCGATCGCCCCCGAGTGGGAGGACCCCGCCGGAGTGCCGATCGACGCGATGCTGTTCGGCGGCCGGCGCTCGACGGTCGTCCCGCTCGTGACCGAGGCTTTGGACTGGGAGCATGGCGTGTTCCTCGGCTCGATCATGTCCTCCGAGAAGACCGCCGCGGCGACCGGCACCGTGGGCGAGCTGCGCTTCGACCCGTTCGCGATGCTGCCGTTCTGCGGCTACAACATGGCCGACTACTTCGCCCACTGGCTTTCGATCGGCCGCCGCGAGGGCGCGGTCCTGCCGAAGATCTTCTACGTCAACTGGTTCCGCAAGGACTCTTCCGGGCGCTTTTTGTGGCCGGGCTTCGGCGAGAACTCGCGCGTCCTCTCCTGGGTCTTCGCCCGCTGCGCCGGTCACGGCGCGGCCACTCAGACCCCGATCGGCCTGATCCCGCCGATCGGCGCCGACGGCATCGACACGCGCGGCCTTGACGTCTCCGACGAGGACATGGCCGAGCTGCTGCGCGTGGACGCCGCCGAGTGGCGCGCCCAGCTGCCCCAGTTCCGCGAGCACCTGGCGAAGTTCGACCGCCTGCCGGGCGAGCTCGACGCGCAGCTGCGGGCGCTCGAACAGCGCCTCTCGTAGGCGAACCCCTATATATCGACTTCGAGCTGTCCGACCAGGACGCCCCCGACGGGCGACCCCGGTAGGCGGGCCCTGACATGCTGTAGGCATGCTATCATCAAAAACACATGTCATCGATGATCCAGATTCGCAACGTTCCCGACGAGCTGCATCGCGAGTTGAAGGCGCGTGCCGCGCGCACGGGCATGACGCTCTCCGACTATCTGCTCGCCGAGCTGCGCGCCCTGGCGGTGCGGCCGACGATGCAGGAATGGCTTGCGCGCAGCGAGGCCTGGGCGCCGGTGCAGGTCGGCGAGCCGCCCGCAGCTGCGCTCGCGGCCGAGCGCGACCGTGACGCGGCGTGATCGTCGCGGATGCGAGCGCGATCGCGGAGGTGCTGCTCGCACGGCCGGCGGCCGCCGATATCCGTGCGGCCCTGTCGCCCCATCCCGAGCTGCATGTCCCCGAGCACTTCCACGTCGAGCTCCTGTCGGTGCTGCGTCGCTATGCGATCCGCGGAGAGCTGAGCCAGCGCCGAGCCGCGCAGGCGCTCACGGCGCTGTCCGATCTGCGCGCGATCAGGTATCCCGTGATCGAGCTCGCCGAGGCGATCTGGGATCTGCGCTCTGAGCTGACTTCGTATGACGCCGCCTACCTGGCGCTCGCGCGGCGGCTGGACGTCGGCCTGGTCACGCTCGATACAGGGCTTGCGCAGGCGGCCGCGAAAGAAGGACGCCTTGTGCCTCTCTGAGGCGCCCCATCCCCCGTGCAGTAACGGGCCTTGACGCAAAAAGAAGGGAGGCCCGTAGGCCTCCCTTCTTTTCCCTGAGCATCCTTGCTTTGAGGTTACTTCGCCCTGAGCCTCTCTAGATCAACAGGAACGCGAGTTTGGTAGTTGTCGGAACGCTCGTAGTGGTATCGGTCTTCCACGACTCCAGGGTGACCGAGGCCGTATTGGTCCCGTTGCAAACCACGTTCTGGAGCTCTACACCCTGAGGCAGGTTCTGCGCGGTGACGATCAGTTTCTGGGTTCCGGCACTGGTGCATCCGGTGAAGCCCGAAATGGTCGTCGTTACTGAACCCGCGTTTTCGATGATCGACAGGCACCCCGGGGTGCTGTCACACGAGGTACTTGTCGTGCTGGTGTATTTCACAGTCGCCGCCGGCACCGTGATTGCGGAGCTGGGGCTCACAATCCCGCTGTTCACCGTCGTCCCGGCTGTCCCGTTTTCGCCTTTTTCGCCTTTTTCACCTTTGGTTCCGGGTGTTCCGGCTGCTCCGGTTTCGCCTTTTTCACCTTTGGTTCCGGGTGTTCCGGCTGCTCCGGTTTCGCCTTTTTCACCTTTGGTTCCGGGTGTTCCGGCTGCTCCGGTTTCGCCTTTTTCACCTTTGGTTCCGGGTGTTCCGGCTGCTCCGGTTTCGCCTTTTTCACCTTTGGTTCCGGGTGTTCCGGCTGCTCCGGTTTCGCCTTTCACTCCCTGTGCTCCGGTTTCGCCTTTGGCTCCGGTTTCGCCGGTTGAGCCGGTTTCGCCTTTCGCTCCGGTTTCGCCTTTCACGCCTTGCGCTCCGGCTGCTCCGGTTTCGCCTTTGGCTCCGGCTTCGCCGGCTGCTCCGGTTTCGCCTTTGGCTCCGGCTTCGCCGGCTGCTCCGGTTTCGCCTTTGGCTCCGGCTTCGCCGGCTGCTCCGGTTTCGCCTTTGGCTCCGGCTTCGCCGGCTGCTCCGGTTTCGCCTTTGGCTCCGGCTTCGCCGGCTGCTCCGGTTTCGCCTTTGGCTCCGGCTTCGCCGGCTGCTCCGGTTTCGCCTTTGGCTCCGGCTTCGCCGGCTGCTCCGGTTTCGCCTTTGGCTCCGGCTTCGCCGGCTGCTCCGGTTTCGCCTTTGGCTCCGGCTTCGCCGGCTGCTCCGGTTTCGCCTTTGGCTCCGGCTTCGCCGGCTGCTCCGGTTTCGCCTTTGGCTCCGGCTTCGCCGGCTGCTCCGGTTTCGCCTTTGGCTCCGGCTTCGCCGGCTGCTCCGGTTTCGCCTTTGGCTCCGGCTTCGCCGGCTGCTCCGGTTTCGCCTTTGGCTCCGGCTTCGCCGGCTGCTCCGGTTTCGCCTTTGGCTCCGGCTTCGCCGGCTGCTCCGGTTTCGCCTTTGGCTCCGGCTTCGCCGGCTGCTCCGGTTTCGCCTTTGGCTCCGGCTTCGCCGGCTGCTCCGGTTTCGCCTTTGGCTCCGGCTTCGCCGGCTGCTCCGGTTTCGCCTTTCACGCCTTGCGCTCCGGCTGCTCCGGCTTCGCCGGCTGCTCCGGTTTCGCCTTTCACGCCTTGCGCTCCGGCTGCTCCGGCTTCGCCGGCTGCTCCGGTTTCGCCTTTCACGCCTTGCGCTCCGTGCCTGCTCCGGCTTCGCCGGCTGCTCCGGTTTCGCCTTTGGCTCCGGCTTCGCCGGCTGCTCCGGTTTCGCCTTTGGCTCCGGCTTCGCCGGCTGCTCCGGTTTCGCCTTTGGCTCCGGCTTCGCCGGCTGCTCCGGTTTCGCCTTTGGCTCCGGTCGCCCCGGTCACTCCCTGGGCGCCCTGGGGTCCCTGGGGTCCGGCTGGGCCGGTCGCTCCAACGATTTCTTCGTACTTACCCGTGTCGGTGGCACTGACCGCCGTGCATGCCTTGTTGGTGTACCCGCCGGTGAACTTCTTGCCGACCTTCGTGGCCTTGACGCAGTGCGTCGAGGCGGTCGCCGAGGCGCTCGCCGCTGTGAGGGCGCTCGTCGCGAACATGGCGACGAGGCACAGGCCCATGATCCTGATGCGTTGCATCCTTGTCACTGCTCCTCTCGTGCTCTTGGCTTCCTTGCGCATGCGCATTTGTCTCCTCCGATGAACTGCGGTTGGCAGACGTCAGGCCACGGGCTCGTGGCTTTTCCGCTGAATGGAACCGTAAGTGCGGCCCCCGGAGGGGGTCAACCAGAAGAAGCGCTAGTTCGACCTAGACCTAGGTGGGGGGCGCTCAGCACCTTTGGCGTCCGGCGCGTCGGTTAACATGGGCGCATGCACCCAGAACCCCCAGCTTCCAGAGTCGCCCGGGCTCGTCGAGGAGGCGTCGTCGCCCTCGCGGCGCTCGCCTGCGCGGCGCTGCTGGGCGCGTGCGGCTCGTCGAACTCCTCGACGACTTCCACGAAGGCGAAGATCGACCTGAACATCGCCCGCGTCGAGCACTCGATCGAGGCGAGCATCCTCAGCCAGCGCCACCTGAAGTCCACGGTCGTGTGTCCCACCGTGGTCGCGCAGGAAAAGGGCAAGACCTTCGAATGCGTCGCCACGACCACCGCCGTCAAGAAGCCCCACGGCCCCGTCAAGACGCCGTTCGTCGTGACCGTGCAGACCGACAAGGGGTACGTGACCTACGTGGGGAAGTAGGGGGACCGGGAGCCGTAGGCGATTGGTTGTCTGCCTCTGCCCAGGCTGTTATACTATGTCAGTATGACTCATCGTGTTGGCGCCAAGGGGCAGGTCGTGATACCGAAGGACCTGCGTGAGCAGGCGGGACTGCGCCCGGGAGCGGACGTCGAGTTCGAGCTGGATGGACAGCGTGTGAGCATCAGGGCGGCTCGTGGTCGCCCGGGGCTGGGCGGGCGGTTCGCGCACAGCGGTATGGCTCGGCGACTGCTCGGGGATCGCGCGCGCGAGCCACGTTGACCGTCTGCCTGGACTCGTGGGCCGTCCTTGCCTGGCTCGACGGCGAGCAGCCCGCGCACGACCGGATCGAGCAGCTGCTCGGCGACCGCCCGCTGATGAGCTGGGTGAACGCGGTGGAGGTCTACTACCGGGTGCAACGCGACCACGGCCGCTCTGAAGCAGACGACGTGCTCAGCGGGCTGCGCAAGACATTCGAGCTGGATCTGCCCGGCACCGCGCTGATGATCGAGACGGCTCGCTTGCAGGCGAGCACACCGATCGCGCTCGGCGATTGCTTCGCGATCGCCACGGCCTGCGCCCGCAACCTGGCGCTCCTGACCGGAGACCCCGAGATTCTCGATCGGGATGTGCCATGCTCGGTCGAGGATCTGCGGGACAGCCCTCGCTGACGATGCTCCGCGGCGCCAATGCGACACTTGAGTGAGGTGGCGCGCGTAGTGAGAATCCTGGTTACTGCAGGTTCGATGCTCCTTTGACTTCGTTCGGTTTGTCGGTGACTTTCCCGCTGTTGCCGGTGACCGTGAGGTTCTTGCTCACTTTGTTCTCGACGACGGTCGTGCCGCCGGAGCCGGCGGTGACCGTGAGCGACTTGTGGAAGACGTTGTCATCGATCGACACGCCCGCGCTGTTGCCCTGCAGCGTTGCTTCCTTCTTGAATGTGCTCGCCGAGCATCCAGCTGTTCCTTCGCCGATCACGACCGAGCCGCTGCTGGCGAGGATCGTCACAGCGCCGCGGACACTCGCCCCGCAGACGCGGAGCAGCGCCGCTCCGTTGGCGCGGATCGTCTTGGTCGATGCTCCCTCGACGTCAAGCCCGCCGCCCGCCTGCACTTCCACGGTCCCCACCTTGGCCGTCGAGGTCAGCTCGATCACCTGGCCCGATCTGACGACCAGCGTGCCTTTGACGCGGGTCGTGATGATCTCGGTGTAGCCGACCTCGGTCGTGCACGACTTCGTCGTTTCGAGGCCTACGTTGGAGACCGCCGTGCGCGTGATCGTCTGGGGTCCCGCTATGCTCGTTTCGATCGCCACCGTCCCGCTGGGGTTGGTTTTCAGCCCCGAATAGCCGTCTGAGGCGGTTACCGTGGCCGTGACCCCCGGGCTGCCGACCGGCACGAAGACCGGGCAGGAGATTTCAAGGCTCGGCGGCGTGGCTTCGACCTGCACGGTCACACAGCCCGGCGTCGAGACGTTGCCCGCGTTGTCGGCGACCGTCCCGCACGCGTCGTGCGAGCCGCTCGTGCTGATCGTCTCAGTCGCCGGGATCGATGCCGGATCGATGCCGCTCCCCGGACTGCCGTCAGCCAGGTTCGGGTCGGCGAATTTGCTGAACAGCACTTCCACGCTGCTCTTGTACCAGCCGCCGCCACCGGCGTAGTCCGGGGCCCGGGAGACGGTCGCCGACGGCGGGTACGGCGCGGTCTCGTCGACCACGACGGGCGCCGAGGCAGGCGAGTATGCGGTCGTCTGGCCGTGGGTGGGGTCGGTCGCCTGGACGCGGTAGACCCAGGTGCCTTCTGTCTCACCGGCGCCTGAGAATTCGTAGCTCAACGCTTCGATGCCGCTGGCCACGGTCGTCCATGTGTCGGTGGCGTAGTTGTGGGCCTGCAGCGTGTAGCTCAGGCCGAGATACTGCAGCGGGTTGTCGCCGCTCCAGCCGAGCGTGAACAGCCCAGTGTTGTTCGGGCTCCTCCCGACGGTCACCGTCGGCGCGCCCGGAGCCGGGTAGACGACTTCGGTCGTGCATGAGGTCGTCGTTTCCAGCCCGACGTTGGAGACAGCCGTGCGGGTGATCGTCTGGGGTCCCGCCGTGCCCGTGTCGATTGCGACCGTCCCGCTCGGGTTGCTCGCGAGCCCCGAATAACTGTCGGAGGCCGTGACCGTAGCCTTCACGTTCGCTTCGCCGATCAGCGCGGTCGCCGGGCATGAGATTTCGAGGCTGGGAGGAGTCGCTTCGACTTGCACCGTCAGGCAGCCCGGGCGCGAGACGTTGCTGGCGTAGTCGGCGACAGTCCCGCACGCTTCGTGTGAGCCGCTGGTGTCGAAGGTCACCGGCTCGGTGAGGGTCGCGGGGTTGACGCCGCTGCCGGGGCTGCCGTCGGCGAGCACCGGATCGCCGTTGGCGGTGAAGGACACTGTGACGCTTTCCTTGTACCAGCCGCCTTTGCCGGCGTAGTCGGGTGGGCGAGAGGCTTCCGCGGTGGGCGTGTACGGCACGGTGCGGTCGACCTTGATCGGTTCCGATTCCGCCGAGTACCCGCTTTCGCCGGTTTCGTTGCTCTCGCTGACGCGATATTTCCACGTCCCTTCGGCCTCCGGACCGCCGGCCGTGAAGGTGTATTCGCGCTTCGACAGCCCCGTCGCGACGGTGGTCCAGCCGCCCCGCGCGTTCTCGTGCTGCAGCGTGAACCTCGCGCGCAGCGTCGGCGCCGGCTTCCAGCGCAGCGTGAATTCGCCCTGGTTCGGAGTCCTGCCGACGTGCAGGTAGGGCTTTTCGGGCGTTCCCGGCAGCGGGATCTCGACGGTGATCAGGCGCCCGAGGCTCTTCTGGAGGCCCGCCGTGAGGCCCTTTTCGGCGTCTTTGGTGCCGGGGCCGTACCAGACGGTCTTGCCGTTGTCCTGCAGAACTTCGACTCCGTCGCCGTCGGCGATCGGGTCCGGCACCGAGGGAATCACGCTCCACACCCCTTCGGCGACCAGCGGGATCGACGCGTTCAGCAGCACCGGTTCGTCTTCCGGTTCCCCGTCCCATCCCCACAGCTGGAAGACCGTGTCGGACGAGTTCGCCGTGCTGGCGACGATCACGTATTCGCCTTCTGCGTTCTTGCGGATCTGGCGGATGCTGAGGCCGCCCAGGTTCCACTCGAGCGGCGTGCCGAACGTCGCATGGATGCTGGTCGCCGGGTTCCCGTCGGTGACCAGCGAGGAGAAGTTCGTGACGGGGATGACGAGGGCGAGGTTGCGGGTGCACGTTTCGTCAAGTTCCTGTTCCTCTGTACAGGCCGGCTCCAGCGGTGCGCGGAAGGTCAGGTACGCTTCGGTGCTCGAGCCGGGCAGGAACTCCAGGCCCTCGACCTTGAACCCGTTGGCCCGCTCGCCCGCCTGACCGGGCGCGCTCGACGCGGCCAGCCCCAGCAGCCCGCCGTTTGAGTTGTCCCATTCGACCAGGTCTTCACGCAGCCCGTCGTAGCTGCCGAGGTACGTCAGTTCGGTGTTGGCACCCGAGCCCGTGATGGTCGCGGCGAAGAGGGAGTCATGGGACGCCACGACTTCTCCGCTGTTGGTGTTGTCGAGACTGCCGACCCAGTAGAGGGTGTTGCCCGCCCGCGCAGAGGCGTGAATGTTCATTTCGCTCGCGCCGTAGGGAAGCTCGCTGTCGAAGTTGAAGGTCTTCACTGGCGGTCCCGAGGTCCGCCCGTGATAGAGGTTCAGGACGTTCGATTCGTCCTGGGCTACGATCATGTACCCTTCGCCGACGTCGATCGCGCTGCCTGAGTCGGCGGCGCCGGAGTAGTAGCGGTCGCTGGGTTCGCCCTCGTATTCCGAGGCCCCGTAGCTGACCTGCGTGCTCGTGAAGACCCCGTCGGGCGCTTCCACGGTGAGGGTGAGCGTGGATATGCCGACTCCAGCCGGTGTCACGTGCAGCGTCCGTTCGCTGCCGGTCCCCGTGATGGTGATCCCGCTCACGGGGGCCACCGATTCCTTGGAGGAGGAGGCCGTCACGGTCAGTTCGCTGGGCGCGTAGCCGGAGTCTGCGACGGTGAGCGCCAGCGCCGGGTTGGTCGGGTCGCCGATCGCCCCCGGAAGCGCGGTTTCCGCCGCCGCGATGCTCGGCGCCGGCGGCGGCGTGCCACCGGAGCCGATCGTCGTTCCGGGCGCGAAGGCGACACCGCGGAAGGCCTCGTTGGCGGGAGCCTTGTCGATTTCCACGGGGATCCCGCTGAGCGTGCCGTTCACGCCGCTCACATCGGAGATCCTGTAAAGGGTTCCGGTCTTCCCGTTCGAGCCGCTGCTCGTCGCGTAGATCGTGACGACGCCGTTCACGTCGTTGGCCGTGAGGCCTGTCAGTTCGGCGGGTATTTCGACCGATCCGTGTTCGACCCATTTGCCTTCGTCCAGACAGTACTTGACCACCGCGTTGCGTTTGTTGTCGGCGACGTAGATCGTGTCGGGCGTGGAGGGGGAGCCCATCCCGAGCGTGAGCATGCTGTAGGCGTAGGGCTCTTCGGGGGGCGTTTCGAAGGGCAGGTTGGTGATCGTCTGTTTGGCAGCTTCCGGCAGTTTGGCGCCGACGGTGCCGACCGTCACCGCCCCGGCCTTCGTCGGATCCGCGGAGATGTAGAGCTGGCCGTCGACGACCTCCACCTGGCGGACGTTCGTGTCGTTTTCGTCGAGCTGGGTCCCCGTGGATTTGCCGACTTCGGTGAAGACGATTCCCCCGGTGGTTTTGGTGCCGTCGCCGCCGAGCCAGATCTTTTTGCATTCGCTCGAGGTGGCACTGCGCGCGTTGTTTTCGTTGGCGAAGTCCGTCAGCGCGGTCGTGGTGTTGATTTCCCCTTTGCCGTTGACGACGGCGACCGTGCGCGGGTCGGTTTTGTCGGGCGTTTCGGTGACGTGTTCGGTGCCGAGCGCGACGTCATAGCCGACGGTCAGCAGGCATTCGGCGTTGCCCGACAGCGTCATCTCCCCGTCGGAGGTCGACGTGCCGCTGTCCAGGAGTGGTTTGTTCGAGCCGCTGACGCTCGTCGGCAGCGCGAGCGTTGCGGCGAGGCCGCCGGTCGGTTCGAACTCGTCGAGGTAGACGGGCGTGGCCGAGCTCGTGAGCGCTTCCACGCCGCCGTTCCCGTCGCGCTCGACCACGACGTCGCCGGCGGTGAGCGACGTCGCGAGCGCCTGCGACGCGCAGACGAGCGCCGCGACGATCATCGCGAGCAGGATGAGAACCCCGCGCATCCCCCGGCGATTCAGCTGCTCAAACGTCTGTGTCACCCACTGAACACCCTCCTCGCCGTTTACAAAACAATGACGACGCGCTCGCTGACTGACGCGCTCGCGCAGCTTGCCGAACGACCCTACCGGATCGCGGTCGCCGGTGAAGCGGCGAGGGCGAGCGGCGCGCAGATCGTCGTCGACGGCGGAGGGCTGCTGGCCTGAGACCGGCTTTTGAACTCCTACGGAGTCCCGGCGCGGAAGGTCTGCTTCACGGACGCACGCAGGTCGATACACGAGTCTCGTCGCAACGGGCGCCCGCGGATACGGATATGATCGGCACCGTTACGGGACGAAACGGAGGCTGGACGACCCCATCGTGAAGCGACTTTTATACGTCGCGGCCGGCCGGTATGCCGAGGCGGTATATTTGCGCTCACCACGAGGGGATCGGAGGTCGTCGTATGCCATTCGCCGAAGTCAACGGTCAACGCATCCGCTTTGATGACAGCGGCGGAGACGGACCTGCGGTGGTCCTGTCCCACGGCTTTTTGATGGACCGCGAGATGTTCGCGTCTCAGCTCGACGCGTTGGCCGGCGAGTTTCGTGTCATCACCTGGGATGAGCGCGGGTTCGGGGAGACCGAGTTCGACGGGGGGTCGTTCACCTACTGGGACTCGGCCAGGGACTGCCTGGGCCTGCTCGACCATCTGAACATCGACCGGGCGGTCCTGGGCGGCATGTCCCAAGGCGGCTTTCTGTCGCTGCGCGCGGCGCTGTTGGCTCCCGAGCGAGTACGCGCACTGGTGCTGATCGACACCCAGGCGGGTCTCGAGGATCCCGAGCGCCTGCCGGCATACCGCCAGATGCAAGAGACCTGGCTCAAGGACGGGCCGGTCGACGATCTGACCGCGGTCGTCGCCGGTCTGATCGTCGGCGATCCGGCGCACAACGATGTCTGGATAGCGAAGTGGAAGGAGCTGGATCGTGAGAGCATGCGCGCGCCGGCCGACTGCCTGTTTGACCGGGACGACATCACCGAGCGTTTGGGCGAGATCTCCTGCCCCGCCATCGTCTTTCACGGCACCGCCGATGCGTCGATCGAGATGGAGCGCGCCGAGGAGCTCTGCCGTGGGCTGTCCGGATGCGATGGCGTCGTGCGCATCGAGGGCGGCACTCACGCCGCCAACCTCACTCATCCCGAGGAGGTCAACGGGCCGCTGTTGGACTTCCTGCGAGACCGCTGCGCTTGAGCGCGATCTGTGACCCACTCGCGAGCCGGGAGCCGGCGGTAGCGGCCCATTTCCTTCACGTATACGGCGTAGCGAAACCGGAACAGCTCCTCACGGTCCAGTTCGGACTGCGCCCGGAAAACTTCGACAGTCAACGGCCACCCCCTCAACTCGGCCTTCAACAGTTACCTGCTGACCGCCGCGAGGGCGGCGCGACACTCCGCGACTTCCCGCGTGATGCCCTCCGCGCCCAGGCGCTCGGCGGTGTCCTCGGCCTGCTCGAGCATGTGCTGGGCGCGGTCGAGGTCCTCGGGCCGGCCGCGGGCGATCAGCGCGCGGGCCCAGCCGGCGCGGGTGCGGGCGAGGAACAGCGGCGCGCCGAGGCGCTCCTCGATCTCGGCGGCGGCGGCGAAGTGGCCCTCGGCCTGCTCGTAGCGCTCCAGGGTCGCGGCGAGCGTGCCGAGCGCCCAGGCGATCGACCCGTAGACGACCTGGCGCCGGTGACCGCGAGCTGGCCGGAGAAGGGCGCCAAGAGCTCATAGAGCTCGCCCGCGCGATCGAGGACGCGCAGACGGGAGCAGACATCGGCCCAGAGGAACATGGCCACTGACCACGCCATGTTCCAGCGGCACGCTCTGGAAATCCTCGGCGAGCGCCAGCTCGCGCGCCTCGTCCTCGCGGCCGCTCTCGATCAGGGCGAGCGCCGCGCCGCCGCGCCACGCCGGCGAGGCTGTCCGGTTCGCCGGCGAGCTGCACCGACTGCTCGACGAGCTCGCCGAGCCGGCCCTGGAGGTAGCGCACAGTAGACGAGCTGCGCGCCGAACATCATCGCGGCGTCGGGCTGGCCGGACGCCGTGCCGGCCTCGAACGCCTGGATCGCCCACTGCTCGGCTGCCTGGAGGTCGCCCTGAGCAAGGGCCCAGGCGGCCTCGCACATCAGCCGCAGCCCATGCGAAGAGGGCTCCGGCACGGAGCGGCCAGCGCTCGCATCGCCGCAAGGCCGGACTCGACCCGCGAGCGATCCCCGGCCTCGAGGCCGAGCGATCATGCGTCTGGCGGCCGCCAGGAAGCTCAACCGCGGGTCGTCCAGGCGCTGCGCGAGCTCGACCAGCTCGTCGATCAGCCGTTGGCGCTCGCTGCAGCGTGTCGGGCACCCAGATCGCGAAGGTGGCGTTGGTCAGCGTGTGCGCGAGCGCGGCCGGATCGCCGGCGGCGCGGGCTATCTCGATCGCTTCGCGCGGCCAGCGCCCGACAGCGCGCCGGCTCGCCGGCGTAGTGAAGCTCGACGGCCAGCAGCGCGAGCACCCGCGCCCGCCGCGGATCATCGTCCGGGAGGGCCTCGCGCGGCGGCCTCGAGCGCCTGCACGCGCTCGGAGTCGACCGCGCCGATCTGGCTGGTCCACTCCCCGGCTGTTGGCGAGCACCGCGCGGCAGAGGCGGTCTGCGTCGCCGAGCTCCTGGGCGAGCGCGGCCGCGTCGAGCAGCGTCTGGCGAAACTCCGGGTTGCCGATCTGGCGCTGGGCCTCCCCGAGACCGATCAACAGCTCGCAGCGCTCTGAGCGATCCCCGCCGGGCGCCTGGTCGTAGAGCTCGAGCGCCTGGCGATACCAGCGCGCCGCCTCATCCGGGGCGAGCTGCTCCAGCGCGTGCTCCGCCGCCCGCCGGGCGTAGTGGATCGCCTTGGCGGTGTCGGTGCTGACGACCGCCGCGGCCCAGTGGCCGGCGAGCTCGCCCAGCCGCTCGCCGGGCTCATCCCCGCACTGCTCCTCCAGCGCCTCCGCGACCCGCTTGTGAAGCCGGGCGCGGCGAGTACGCCCGAGATCCTCATACAGCGTGTGCTCGACCAGCGCATGGGTGAACGTGAAGCGCCCCGCCCGCTCCGAGCTCTCCTGCAGCAGCGACGCCGCGACCGCCTCATCGAGCAGGTCGAGCAGCCGCGTCCTCGGAGAGCTCGACCACCGCCAGCAGCAGATCGAGGTCGAAGTCGCGGCCGATGACCGCGGCGGCGCTCAGCGCCGTGCGGGCGTCTGGGCCGAGGCGCTCCACCCGCCGGCCGATGACCTCGCGCACGCTCTGGGGCAGGCCCAGCTCGCGCCACGTCACCCACCAGCCGCCAGCGCCCGCCGTCCTCTTGCACGATCGCGCCGGACTCCGTCAGATGACGCAACACCTCACCCGCAAAGAACGGGTTGCCGGCCGTCTCGCGCGTGATCTCCGCGGCGAGCGCACGCCCGTCCTCGTCGAGCTCGTGCCCGGCGGCGGCCTCCATCAGCGCCAGCACATCCTCGGCCTCCAGGCCGGTGAGCTTGACCCGCTCCACGCCCTGCTCGCGGTGAAGGTCGGCAAGCAGCGCCGTCAGCGGATGATCGCGCGAGAGATCGGAGTCACGGTAGGTCCCCACGACCATCACCCGCATCGAGGAGCCCGCCGTGACGACGTGGCGCAGCAGCGACAGCGTCGGCGAATCGGCCCAGTGCAGGTCATCGAGGATCAACAGCAGCGGCTCCTGCTCACCCGCCCCCTCCAGCAGACCCGCGACCGCGGCATACAGCAGGTAGCGCTCTGTCTCCGGGTCGCTCTGGCGCGCGGAGCGGGCAGGTCGGGCACACGATCGCCCAAGGTCGGGCACCAAGCGCGCCAGCTCGCCGCCGAAACGCTCGACATGAGCGTCGAGCACCGGCTGCGGCGCCTCCTTGACGAGGTGGCCGAGCGCCTGCACCCACGGCTGGTAGGGCACGCCGAGATCCTCGTCGCAGCGCCCGTAGAGCACCGTCGCGCCCTCCCCATGCGCCTTCAGCGCCAGGTGCGTGGACAGCCGCGTCTTACCCACACCCGCCTCCCCGCCGATCAGCGCCAGACGCAGCGACCCTCGCGCGCCTGCCCCCACAGCTCCTGAGCCGCTCGCGCTCAGCCACCCGCCCCACATAGCCGGTGGCCGGCAGCTCACGCAGCCGCTCCGGCAGCGCGATCCTGCCACCCGCGGCCGGCTCCCACTGCGAGCTCGAACGCCTGCACCGGCTCGGAGATGCCCTTCAGCTCGAGATCGCCAAGGGACTGGAAGCTGTGACCGTCGCGTGAGCCCGCGAGCTGACGCACCAGAGCGTTGACCACGATCTGCCCGCCCTCCGCGTGGGCGCACAGCCGCGCCGCCTCCACCACCGGCTCACCGAAATAATCGCCGTCCTCGACCGTGGCGTCACCGAGGCTCACACCGATCCGCACGCCGAGCTGCTCCTCTGCGCGGCGGTTGCGCGCCTCGACGGCCTGCTGCATCTGCAACCGCACACGCAGCGACTGGGCGGCGCTCGAGAACACCACCATCAGCCCATCGCCGAGGTTCTTCACCTCCCGGCCACCCGTGCGCTCGAGCGCCCCCCGCAGCAGCCCGAAATGCTCTCCGCGCAGATCCTCCGCCGCCTCGGGGCCGAGCGCGGTCGGCCATCGCCGTCGAACCCACCAGATCGGTCATCAGGACCACGACCATCTCCGTGGCGGTCGAGCTCACCCGCCAATCATCCGACTTTCAGGGCGCCGGCGCAATCACGTCAGACGGCGCTGACCCGCTCAGCCACGCCGTCGTCGTGTCATCCACCGTGACCGCACCAGCCATCACCGGCTGCCGAGCGCGCCTACAATCGGGCGCGTGCAGGTCTGGGAGCTCGATCGTCTGCGTGTCGCGGCGCACCACCCGCAGATCCTGCGCTCCGATGACGACGCCAACCGCGTGATCGCGCTGCTGCTGCCGCAAGGCGAGGTTCTGCAGGAGCATCAGGTCCACGAGCACGCGCTCGTATTCGTGCTGCGGGGCGAGCTGCTGGTGAGCGCCGCCGCCAGCGAGCGGACCTTATCCGCTCCGAGCCTGATCCACTTTGCCCCCGGCGAGCGCCACGAGGTACGCGCCATCAGCGAGTGCCATCTCATTCTGTGCCTGGCACCCTGGCCCGGCCCCGGACACCCCAGCCAACCCGTGACCGCGTAGGCCCGGGTGAACCACGTCTGTGGCCACTCCCCTCGGATTACGCGACCGGGACCTTCTCGCTGGCCAGACGCTCCAGGAGCGGAACGGCATCGCTCACGTCCGGCAACTCCGCGAACGCCGCCCGCATGGCGGCCGCGCTGGTGTACAGCGCCTGGTCTGAGAGCGCGTTACGAGCAAGGTCTGTAAGCCCCTCCCGGGTGCGCGCATCTCGCCCCACGATGTAGGCGAGACCGAGCTCGCTGCAGCGCCCCGCGTTGTACCAGTGGTCGGCGGCGAGTTGCAGGAGGATCATCGGAACCCCGTGCTGCATCGCCCCCAAGACCGTGCCGAAGCCGGCGTGCGAGACGATCAGATCGCAGTGCTCCAGCAGCAGCGACTGGGAGACGAACTGCTCGACGTGAACGTTCTCAGGGAGCCGGCCGAGCGAGCTTGGGTCGAAACCCGTGCCGGTCGTGATCACCACGCTGGCTTCAAGCGGGGAGAGCCCATCTATGAGCCACCCGATCAGCGGCGCGATCGGGATGACGGTTCCCATCGTCGCGTAGATCAGCGGACGGTCATCGAGCTCGTCGAACCACGCTGGCAGCGTGGCGTATGACGGAGCATCGTGGAGGCCCATCGCGAAGCGATGTGTCGTTGGGCTGCTCGGCGCCGAGTCGCACACCCAGCGCTCCGGCAGCGGCGAGAGCCGCAGCCAACGATCGCCCGTGTTCCTGTTATTGACGGGGGTCGGGCCGAGCCCGAACTCTCTGCGCAGACCATCATGGTGATCCCAGTAGCTCGACACGTCCTTGTCCGCCTCATAGCCCCACGAGCAGTCGACGTACGGCAGACCGACAGCATCAGCAGCCAGGCGCCCGCCCCACTCCGCGCTGTCGACCACGACGAGATCCGGATGAAAATCCTCGAACAGCCCGAGGAGGTCTTCTGCCATCGGGCGAACCAGGCGCGGGAAGACCACGTGCTCGGCGAGCCAGTCGATCTGCTCCGGGCCCCACGGCGCCTGCGCGATCTCGGGAAAGCTCTCGAGCGCCTGCGACCACAGATAGTCCACGCCGGCGGGCCTGCACTCGAACCCGTGCCTCTGCACCGTTTCGCAAAAGCGTGGCGCAGTGGCGAACAGCACCGTGTGGCCGGCCTCCTCGCATGCGCGAGCCACCGGCAACAGCGGATTGAGGTGCCCGTGGCCAGGCTGCGTAGAGAACACGATGCGCAACCGCGCCATCAAACCACACGACCGCTGAGCTCGGCATTGCGCGCGAGCCTCGGCTCCAGCCCACGTCACATCGACCCTGCCAGCGCCCCCTCAGTGGACCGTCCAGTGGACCGAAACACCCAGATCAGAGCGGATTCATGCGGGTCGATGCGGATCGCTCCCTCCCGACCACGCGGGCCAGATCCCCTGCAAACTTGCACGACATCGCAGCCGTCCGGCCAAGAAAGGAGCCTCACCGTGAGCACAATCCACATCAACCGCGTAGTGATGACCGCCCACCTGACAAAGGACCCCGAGCTGCGCTCGCTGCCCAGCGGCACGTCCGTTTGCGAGCTGCGAGTCGCGTGTAACACACGCCGCAAGAACGGGAGTACCGGCGAGTGGGAGGGTAAGCCCAACTTCTTCGACGTGAAGGTTGTGGGGCGCGCAGGGCGAGAGCGCCGCGCGCTACCTCTCCAAGGGACGCCCGGTCGCGATCGACGGGCGCCTTGAGTGGCGCGAGTGGGAGACCCAGGACGGCGCCAAGCGCCAGGCGGTCGAGATCATCGCCGACAGCCTCCAGTTCCTGGGCTCGCGTGACCAGGGCGCCACCGTAAACGGCGAGCTGCCGGCCGAGGCCGACCTACAGCCCGCGGCGGTTCCCGCCGGCGCCGACGCCGGTGACGAGGACATTCCCTTCTGATCCACAGACCCAGGCTCCCCGCGAAAACATCGCGCTTCGCGGGGAGCCCAGCCTGCGGCCGCCCAGGCGAGCGCCGAGCTCTCGCAGGGCGCTCGCCACCCGGTCGAGGTTCTCGCGGTCCCACGCGGGGCAGACGTCCAGATCCTGGGTCGGACGTTGCGCGCCTTGCCATTGCGCGGCCAGTCCGCCGACGGCGACGAACGACACTTGGTGGCGTTCGAGCGCGCCGATCAGCGCGTCGGGATCGAGCGGCGGCGCATCAGGGTCACTCACGCGCTCGGATTGCTCGGATCGTATGGCGGCCAGCCGTACCGGGCGCGCTGTTCGTTGACGAAGGCGATCAGCTCTTCCGGTGTGGCGCGTTTGCGCGGGCCGGTCTGTCCCATCAGCACGGGTGTGTCGTCCGCACGGCGTGGAGCGCAGTTGGCGTTAACCCAGTCGCCCCACTCCTTCAGCGAAGCGAACTTGAACTTCACCCGCCGCACGGACCCTTTGGTCTGGGCTTTTGCCATGTATCCAGGTACTACGACCGCGTCTCCGCGCGGCTGGGGTAACCGTACCGGCGTGGCGGGAAGTTGAGGCCGGGTCCCGGGTGTACAGGGCGTGCGGCGCTCGCCTGTGCCGGCAGAGCGGTCCTTTACCGACCGGTCGCGGCGCCTACGAGCTCGGGTTGCGAGCGGTGGCCGTTTGCGTGCTCGTCTGAGTCGGCTGCGCGCACCTGGTCGCGTCCGAGGCGCTTGGCTTCATACAGCGCGGCGTCCGCCGCAGCGAACAGGTGGTGGTAGCGAAAGAGCTCTCCCCGCGCGGAGGCGCTGACCCCGAAGCTCATCGTCACCGGCCAACCATCCTTGGGATGCTCAGCGTCGACCGCGGCGCGCAGCGTCTCGGCGACTTCCTCGGATTCGCGCAGGTCGGCGCGATGCGCCACACGCCGCGCCTGCCGATCGGCGATCTGAAACAACCCTACGGCGAGCACAAGCGGCGCCAGCGTCCACCACCCCAGCCACGGCGCGCTGAGCAACAGCGCGATCCCGAGCACCGCCAGCGCCTTGCGGCGCACCGGCGCCACCCGCCGGTCCATGTCCAGCATCCGCTCCCGGTCAATCTCCCCGAACACCCGCGCATGCGCGTCCATATCCCCGAATCGGCACGCCAGTCGCACGGCATTACCAAAGACCGGCCCCGCCGACGACATGCCCAGAGGGCGGAAGCGGCCAGATGCCGCGGCCGAGCGCCGGTCGCCTCGGGCGGGTGTTGCACAGCGCCTTGCACATGCTGACAAGTCGCTGCGTCAGCCAGCTATGGTCTAGGCTTCTCAGCGCCGCGCACGACACGACACGGCGTGCCCAGCGGCACGGTGGTCGTCGGAGCACGTCGAGTCAAGCCGGTGGCGAAACCCGCGAGGTTTCAACGAGTAGGTTGTGCAGTGCCCTCGCGAGTGGAGCGTGAGGATCCGGAGCCAGTCGACCCGGGTCCTCATCTTTACCAGCCGTGACGCCGGGGGCGTCGTTGGCTGTCGGCGCGCGCAATCTCACACAAGCGGCACGGATGTCCGAGCGTAGACTGGCGGACTATGCAGCCGCCACAGACGCAGTACGTCGAGCGAGACGGGATCTCGATCGCCTACCAGGTGGTTGGCGACGGAGCAGTCGACCTGCTCGTCTCGCCCGGATTTGTCTCGCACCTCGATCTGCAGTGGGTTGACCCCGGAGTCTCAAGGTTCCTGAGCCGCCTAGCCTCGTTCGCGCGGCTGATCATCTACGACAAGCCGGGCACTGGCCTGTCGGACCCGATCCCGCAACTGCCCACACTGGAGGAGCGGGTGGCCGACCTGGAGGCGGTACTGGATGGCGCAGGCTCACAGCGGGCAGCTCTATTCGCGATCTCCGAGGGGGGTCCCACGTCGGTGTTGATGGCCGCGATGCGTCCGGAGCGCGTCACCTCGCTGGTTTTGTGGGGTACGTTCGCGTGCACCCCGATCGCCGCGCCCGAGGCCTTTTCGCCTGAGCTGGTCCAGCGCGTGACATCCCTCCGCTATCAGATGCCCGAAATACTCGAGCACTGGGGCGATGCGGGGAGGCTGATGGAGATCTTCGCTCCGAGCGTGACTCTGACCGAGTCGCAGAAGCGTGCATGGGGGATGTTTGCGCGGGCGGCGGCAAGCCCGCGGATGGTGCGGGCGCTCGTCGAAACCGTAGACCAGATCGACATACGTGATGTCCTGCCGTCGGTGCGCGTGCCGACGCTCGTGCTGCACGCCGACGGCGATCGCGTTGTGCCTCTCGAGGCGGGGCAGCAGCTCGCCGACGGCATCCCCGGAGCGCGCTTCGTCAGGCTCCCGGGCATCGACCACAACTTCTGGCTCGTCCGCGGGCTCGTCGATGAGATCGAGCGGTTCGTCACCGGCACCGTCCACCGTACCGAGCCGAACCGGGTGTTGGCGAGCATCCTCTTCACGGACATCGTGGGCTCCACGACGCGCGCGGCGCAGCTCGGGGACCGCGTCTGGCGCGAGCTGCTCGAGCGCCATGACGAGCTCGTCGATCGCACCGTCTCAGAGCACAGTGGGCGGGTTGTCAAGCATATCGGCGACGGCGCGCTCGCGGCCTTCGACGGGCCGGCGATGGCGATGCGCTGCGCCGAGGCACTGCGCGATGGCGCCGCCGAGCTCGGCATCGAGCTGCGGAGCGGAATCCATACCGGTGAGTGCGAGGCGATCGGAGAGGACCTCGGCGGCCTGGCCGTCCACATCGGGGCTCGCGTCGGCGCGCTCGCGGGGCCGGGCGAGATCGTCGTCTCCTCCACTGTCAAGGAGCTCGTCGTAGGCTCGGACATGCAGTTCACCGACCGCGGCGAGCACGAGCTGAAGGGCGTCCCGGGCTCATGGCACCTCTACACCCTGGGAGAACAGCGCACGGCGCAAGTTGAGCTCGACGGGGCAGCGGGATACATGCGCCGCTCAGACCGCGTGGCCATCACGCTCGCCCGCCGGCTGCCGCGCGCGATGCGTTTCGCTGGGCAGCTCGCCGCCCGCGGCGGCTCGCCGACATAGATGGCGGCCTCACGCGATAGCGAGCGTCAGCCGATCGTCGGTCGGCGCGCCCGGAAATCGTCCGGAGCAGCGACGCCATCAGCGCCGACGCTGACTACCGCTCGCCTGGCGCTCAGCCGAGCTCTTCGGCGAGCCCGATGAGAAGTCCGTCGGGCCCGCGGATGTAGCAGAGCCGATACGCGTCTTCGTACTGCACTACTTCACTGCTGACAAGCTGCGCGCCTCGCTTGGTGAGCCTAGCGAGAGTCTCATCGATGTCGTCTACGGCGAACATGACCCGTAAGTAGCCCAGAGCGTTCACCGGGGCAGTCCGATGATCAACGACCACAGGCGGCTCGAGAAAGCGCGAGAGCTCGAGCCGGCCGTGGCCGTCTGGCGTGCGCATCATGGCGATCTCGACACGCTGGTCACCCAGTCCCGTGACGCGCCCAGCCCACTCTCCTTCCACCATGGCTCGCCCTTCCAGCTCGAGGCCGAGCTCACGAAAGAACTCGATCGTCCCTTCGAGGTCCTCCACGACGATGCCCATGTTGTCCATCCTTTTCAGCGCCATGTTCCTCCTACTATAAGAATGTCGCCGACTTGCGACACGTCACGAGCCTGGGGGCTCCCGCGACACGCCTTGGCAATGACAGGTTGCGTGCAGCGTCCCTCACCAGGCTGCTCGCTGACGGAGATACCCGCATCGTCGCGCAATCAACCGATCTGGGGAGTCGTGCATCCGAACAACTGCGTCCCTCGGCCGTTGCTACGTCGACAGCTTGCCCGCTTCGCGCGGAAAGCAGGCGCGCCCCGTGTAGCCAGCGAGACACCCGAGTTGGACGATTTCCGGGCGCGCTGGCCGACGACGGCCAGACAACTGCTTCGCGTCGCGTAAGCGATCGTGTTGTGACCGGGCGCTTGTACGAATCGTGCGTCGTCCGGAGCGCAGGTGGCTCGGCCCTGATCGTCGACGTGCCCGCTTCGTACGCCAATGCAGAAGCGAGCCGCTTGGGCCCTATTGACTGGCAGACGTCCATGTTCCGGCTCGCGCCCATCCGGCCGCATGGGCGGTTGCGAGCCGGTCCCGTGTGCCCAGTCAGAAGGCGGGGCGCCGGGCCGGCACGGTCTCAGGCAGCGGCCGGCTGCGGCTCCCACTCGAGCGAGAACACGCGGTGCGTTCCGGCTAGCCCCTTGAGCTCCGCCTCGCGGCCGTTGTCGAAGCGGAGGTCGGGCGCACCCTCGGTGAGCTCCCTCAGGAGCGAGGACACGAGCACCTCGCCGCCACGCGCTTGCGCCGCCACGCGCGCCGCGAGTGCGACGTGGCGCCCAAAGAAGTCGTCGCCCTCGCGGATCACCTCGCCCGTGTGCAGGCCGATCCGCACACGCAGCGGCTGGTCGGGGCGTGCCTCGTTGCGCGAGGCGAAGGCGCGCTGGATCGCGGCCGCGCAGGCGAGCGCGCGGCGGGCGCTGTCGTAAGCGATCATGAAGCCGTCGCCTTGGGACTTGACCTCGAAGCCCCCGTGGGCGGCGGCCTGCTCCCGCATGATCGAGTTGTGCTCGCGCAGCAGGTCGACCCACCGCGCGTCGCCGAGGCGCTCGTTGATCGCCGTGGAGCCCTCGATATCGGAGAACATCAGCGTCACGGTGCCGTCGGACGCGGCGTGCGCGCGCAGGTCCGGTCGCTCTTCCTCCACGGCCGACGCCACGTGGTCGATGGAGGTGTCAATGTTGGCCGGGTCGATTCCCTGCGCGCGCAGCTTGGCACTCAGCACCTGCTGGCAGCCACGGCGTGCTCGCGCCGATGCGGCGGTAGACCTCCAGCCCGGAGTCGAAGTGCGGGAGGGCAGCGGCCGCGTCCCCGGCTAGCGACAGCGCCTGCCCCCAGCGGTAGAGGATTTCGGCCTCCAACCACGGCTGCGTCCACTCACGGGTGATGTCGAGCGCGCGCTCCCACTGCGCGACCGCTTCGTCGAGCTCGCCTCGGGCGCCGGCAACGATCCCGCCGGCGAAGGCGACCAGGCTGCCCGTCCCGCCCCAGTCCTCGCCGTTCTCGTAGAGCTGGCGCATGCGTTCGGCCTCCCGGCCCGCATCCTCGACACGCCCGAGATCGACCAGCACGGCAGCATACTCCGCCCGCGACCATAGCTCGTATGGGATCGCACCGGCCGCCTCGACCGTCGCAACCGAGGTGCCCAGCCGCCGCTCGGCCTCGTCGAGCTCACCGCGCAGCCTCGCGATGATCCCGAGGTGGTAGTGGGAGATCTGCTCCTTCCAGCGGTCGCCGCTGCGCTCCGCGCTCTGGACCCCGGAGGCCCACCTCTCCGCCGCCTCCTGCAGATCGCCCGCCCGCTCCGCGTACAGCGCTTCGCCGGCGGTCGCCTCGCGGCCTTCCAGCGGGCCGAACCCGGCCAGGATCTCGCCGGCCTTCGCGAGCTCCCCGTTGAGGATCCAGCTTTGAGCCACCAAGTCCAGCAAGCGCATGCGCTGCTGCGGCGCCTGGTCGAGCCGGGGCCTCGCCAGCTCAGCGCCCAGCCACTCGCGCAGCTGCGCCGGGTCCGGGCTCGACATATGGCATACGCCGCGCGCGTCCACGCAGCGACAAAAGCGGCCACTGCGTGGTTGAGGCGGTGCGGCCGTCGAGCCAGGCCCGCTCTCCCAGCTCGATGCCGTCTCTGATCCGCCCGCTCGCCCATAGGTGGTACGCGCGCTGGGTGGCGGCGTGTGCCCAGAGCGCCTCCGACCCGAGCCGCTCGGCGATTGCGACCGCTTGCTCGGAGGCAGCCAGCCCCTCCTCGGTGCGCATCCCCCATAGGGCCGCGGAGGCGAGCCCGATGTAGACGTAGCAGAGCGGCGCGCGCTCCTCGCACTTGGATAGGACCGCCTCGGCTGCGCGGTAATGGTCGAGGGCCCTGCCCACGTCCATGCACTCCTGGAAGCTCGTCAGATGAGCGGCCGATTCGCGAGTGCACCTGAGCGGCGCGCTCCTCTTCGCCGAGCTCCCCGTACAGCGTGAGCGCGTGCTCGAGATACTCGATCCCCTTTGTCGAATCGGCTCCCCCCGTTCCCAGTACATACAGCAGGTCACCGAGACCCACGAGCAGCCGGGCGCGCTGCTCGGCGGGCGCGGCGCGCTCCTCCATCAGCTCGAGTGCCGCCTCGTAGTGACTGAGGGCCTCCTCCCAAGCGAAGACTGCTTGGGCGGCGGCGCCGGCGCGCAGCGAGTACTCGAGCGCCTTCTCGGGACTGCCGGCGGCGCCGGCGAGCCGGTGGTGAAGCGAGAGCTCGGAGACGTAGCGGTCGAGGTTCGCCGTGTGTGCACGCTCGAGCGCCTCTCCGGCGCGGGCGTGGAGCCGCTGCTTGCGCGGCAGGCTCAGCTCCCCGTAGACGAGTCTCACGCACGAGCGCGTGCGTGAAGGCGTAGGTGGGCGGCGAGCGGTCCGGCACCTCCACGACCAGCTGCGCCTGCAGCGCCTCCTCCAGCGCTTTCAGCACTCCCTCCTCGTCGAGCTCTGACATCGTCGAGAGGGCCTCGAACTCGAACTCGCGCCCGAGCACGGCCGCCTCTCCAAGGGCGCGGTTGCAGGACTCAGACAGCCGCGAGAGGCGACGGCCGATCACCTCCCGGATCCCCTCCGGGATGCCGAGATCCTCCATGCTCTCGACGTCTGACACCCAGCGGCCGTCCCGCGGGTAGATCGCGCGCGTCTCGATCAGGTGGCGGACGGTCTCCTCGATGAAGAACGGGTTGCCCTCGGTCTCGCGCTGCCAGCACCTCGGCGAGCTCGACCCCCCGCGAATCCATCCGGTGCTGCGCCGTGCCCTCCAGCATCGCCACGACCTCCGGCTTGCCGAACCCCCGCAACAGAACGCGCTCGTGACAGCCGCTCTGCCCGCAGCGAGGACAGCATCTCAGACAGCGCGGGTGACGGCGGTCGAGATCGACGTCTGGGTAGGTACCGACCAAGAGGACGCAGCTGGAGTGGACGCGGCGCGCGAGGTGCTGGAGCAGCAGCAGCGATGGCTTGTCCGCCCAGTGCAGGTCCTCGAGCACGATCAGCAGCGGACCGGAGTCCGAGGCACGCAGCAGAAAGGAGCTCACCGAGTCGAACAGCCGGGAAGCGCTCCTGGTCCGGCTTGACTGCCACCGCCGGCGACGCGTCCGGCACGAGCTCGCGGACCTCGGGGACGAGCTTGGCCACGTCCGAGGCGCAGCTCCCGAGCTCCGCTCGCAGCCCCTCGGCCGGGCGCTGCATGTACATAAGCGCGCAGCGCCTCGACCCAGGGCATGTATGGAATACCGCCGTCTCCCTCATAGCAGCGCCCGGTGAGCGGCTGCACACCGCGCATCCGCGCGTACACGCCAACCTGCCCGGCCAGCCGCGTCTTGCCGATGCCTGGCTCGCCGACCACCATTCGCAGCGATCCCCGCCGGGCGACCGCATCGTCCACGGCGGCTCGCAGCGCGCCCAGCTCGTGCTCGCGGCCGACGAAGGTGGTCGCCGTGCGGCCCGCCACACGCAGGGCCTCGCTGGGCAAGCCGTTCGACAGGCCAAGCCGGTGCAGCGGCCGCATCGCGCAGAGCGCTCGAGCACGACGCTGGCGTCCCGCGGCCGGTCGTCCGGGCGCCTTCTCGAGCAGGGCGAAGATCAGATCGTCGAGCGGCCGCGGCACCTCGCGGTTGTGCCATGACGGCGTGACCGGCACGGTGATGATGTGCTGCGAGATGACCGCGACGGCATCCTCGCCGGCGAACAGCGGACGGGCCGGCGACCATCTCATACAGCAGCGCGCCGAGCGAGTAGAGGTCCGAGCGCGCGTCACGTGGAACGCCGCGAGCACCTGCTCCGGCGGCATGTAGGCGACCATCCAGAGCATCATCCCGTCCGTCGTGATCGCGAGAGCGGGATCGGTCGCCACCAGCCGACCCGAAGTCGCCCAGCTTGGCGGTGCCGTCCTCCGTGAGCCAGACGTTGCCCGCCTTGATGTGCACGATGGACGATCTCGGTGCATGCGCGTGCTGGAGCGCGAGCACAGACGTGCTCTCCGATCCGCGCCGCCTCGTCTATTGAAAGACCAGGCCGTCCGGCGCAGCCGCCAGCAGGCTAGCCACGTCGCCTCCGGCCATGTACTGGCTGCCACGATCGAAGGACGGACGACGTCGTTCTCGTCCCCCACGTCATGCACCGTGACCACATGCAGATGGTTGCCCAATCGGCCCATGGCCTCGGCCTCACGGCGCACACGCGCTGAGCCCCATATCGTCGAGCCCCTCGACCTTGATAAGGCCGATCGCGACGTTCGCGCGCCAGACTCGCTCGTCATGCGCCAGGTAAACGCGCTTGCGCCCGCCCTCGCCCAGGGAGCGCCTCGATCCGGTATCGCCCGCCGGCGAGCAACCGGGGATGCGCGGGCGAAGGCTGCTGGGTGGGCGCGCGGCGCTCCGGCGAGGCTTCGAGCGGCGCTCCGCAGCCGTCACAGAAGCGCTGGCCGCGGGGAGTCGCCCGGGAGCAGGTCGGACAGTCGCGCTCGACCAACGCCAGCGCGCTGCCGCAAACGCCACAGAACGATGCATCGGATCGGTTCTCGTGGCCGCAGGCAGAGCACACCATCGTCAGGTCACCGTGCAGCCAGATAGCTACGCGGACGGTGCCACGCCGTACGATGTGCTCAGGCGCGTCTCGCCAATACACCGCTCTGCGCTCTCAGATGTCGGCGCCGGCGTTGGCCTTGATCAGCCGTCCGCACAGCATCCGTGAGATGTTGAGCAGCAGCTTGGCCGCCAGGGTCGGCTCCTCGGCCATCAGCTTGTGCAGCGTCCCGTCGGAGAGCGAGAGGATCCTCACGCCGGGCGTGGCGGCGTAGACGTCGGATTGGCGGGGCAGCTCGAGCAGGAACGCCATCTCCCCGAAGACGTCTCCCGGCCCGAGGACGTTCACGAGCCTGCCGCGGTGGCGAACCTCGAGGGTCCCCTCGAGGACCAGGAAGAGGTTCTGCGAGGAGCCGCCCTCCTTCAGCACTCGATCCCCGGGGGCGCACTCGATGATGTTGCTGCGAGAGATGCACTCCCTGGTCTCGGATGGGTCCAGGCCGGCAAAGGCATGGAGCTCCTCCTGGTCGAGGCGTTCGAGGGCGTCCTGCACGTGAGCCCAGTACTCCCCGGGGGCCATGACCGAAGCGGAGTGGACAGCGTCGCCTCGGGCCAGGGCAGCCTCGATCGAGCGCGGCAGGCAGGGACGGCCATCCCCGTCCAGGCTGCCGATCGCCGCGGCCAGGCCGTCCGTGTCCCCGTCGAGGAACACCAGCGGGATGAGATAGCCCGCCTCCTCGCTGTTGATGTTGTGCTCGGCGTACGTTCGGCCTCCCGCCGAGAGGTTCATGGACAAAAGGTGCGGCTCGCAGTTGCCGAAGACGAGTCGAACGCCGCCGGCTTCGACGTCCTCGCGCGCGAGCTCGCGCAGCTTCGAGGCGACCGCCCAGCCCCGCAGGTGCGGCGCCACCATCAGCCGCTCGCCGACGGCCATCAGCCGGGCCGGCACCTCAGCCAGGAACGGGCCCAGGCTGTACTGGTCGATCTGGCGAGGCGAGAAGCCGTCGGCCCCCAGGGTCAGGCGCGAGGTTCCCACCACCTGCCCGTCTCGTCACGAGCGCCGTACAGAATGCTGTGGGCGTCCTCGGGCTCGACCAGCCGCCGGCCCCGGTGATCCGCGGTCCGGCGGTAGCGGCCCATTTCCTCGCACGTATACGCCGTAGCGAAACCGGAACAGCTCCTCGCGGTCCTGTTCGGACTGCGCCCGGAAAACCTCGACGGTCCATCGGCCACCCTCAACTCGGCCTTCAACCGTTACCCGCTGAACGCCGCGAGGGCGGCGCGGCACTCCGCGACTTCCCGGGTGACGAGCTCCCGCGCCCAGGCGAGTGGCGGTGTCCTCGGCCTGGTCGAGCATGCGTCTGAGCGCGGTCGCGGTCCTCGGACCGGCCGCGGGCGATGAGCGCGCGGGCCCAGTCGGCGCGGGTGCGGGCGAGCAGCAGCGGCGCGCCGAGCCGCTCCTCGATCTCGGCGGCGGCGGCGAAGTGGCCCTCGGCCTGCTCGTAGCGCTCCAGGGTCGCGGCGAGCGTGCCGAGCGCCCAGGCGATCGATCCCGTACACGCAGGAGGCCGCTGGCGGCGAGCTGGCCGGAGAAGGGCGCCAGCAGCTCATAGAGCTCGCCCGCGCGATCGACGAGTGCGCAGACGGGAGCAGACCATCGCCCAGAGGAGCATGGCCGGGGACCACGCCTGTCCCACGGGATGCTCTGCAGGTCCTCGGCGAGCGCCAGCTCGCGCGCCTCGTCCTCGCGGCCGCTCTCGATCAGCGCGAGCGCCGCGGCCGCGCGCCACCCCGGCGGCTGTCCTGCTCGCCGGCGAGCTGCAGCACTGCTCGACGAGCTCCCCGAGCCGGCCCTGGAGAGTAGCGCAACGTGAACAGCTGCACGCCGAAGATCAGCACGGCGTCGGGCTCGCCGGCTGCCATGCCGGCCTCGGACGCCTGGATCGCCCACTGCTCGGACTGCCTCGAGGTCACCCTGCACGAGGCTCCAGGTTGCCTCGACACACCAGCCCCAGACCGGTGGACAGGCTGGGGCACCGACGCGGCCAGAGCTCGCATCGTCGCAAGGCCGGACTCGATCTGCGAGCGATCCCCGGCCTCCAGGCCGGCGGCAAAGCGCCAGGCAGCCGCATGGAGGCTCAGCCGCGGGTCGTCCAGGCGCCGGGCGAGGTCGAACAGCTCGTCGACCAGCAGCTGGCGCTGCGCGAGCGTGTCCGGCGCCGTGATCGCCCAGATGGCATCGGAGAGCGTATGCGCCAGCGCGGCCTCATCGCCGCCGGCCCGGGCTATCTCGATCGCCTCGGCGGCCAGCTGCCGGCAGCGGGCGGGCTCCCCGGCGTAGTGAAGCTCGCTGGCGAGCAGCGCGAGCACCCGCGCGCGCCGCGGATCGCCATCCGGGAGGGCATGCGCGGCGGCTTCTAGCGTCTGCACCCGCTCGCCGTCCACCGCGCCCGAACTGGCTGGTCAATCCCCGCGTGTTGGCCAGCACGGCGCGGGCGAGCCGGTCCGCGTCGCCGAGCTCCCGGGCGAGCTCAGCCGCGTCGAGCAGCGTCTGGCGATGCTCGGGGTTGCCGACCTGGCGCTGGGCCTCGCCCAGGCCGATCAACAGATCGCAGCGCTCTGAGCGCTCCCCGCCGGGCGCCTGTTCATAGAGCTCGAGCGCCTGGCGATACCAGCGCACCGCCTCATCCGGGGCGAGCTGCTCCAGCGCGCGCTCCGCCGCTCGCCGAGCGTAGTGAATGGCCTTGGCGGTGTCGGCGCTGACGACCGCCGCGGCCCAGTGGCCGGCGAGCTCGCCCAGCCGCTCGCCGGGATCATCCCCACACTGCGCCTCCAGCGCTTCGGCGACCCGCTTGTGCAGCCGGGCACGGCGAGCACGCCCGAGATCCTCATACAGCGTGTGCTCGACCAGCCCATGGGTGAACGCGAAGCGCTCCGCCCGCTCGGAGCTCTCCTGCAGCAGCGACGCCGCGACCGCCTCGTCCAGCAGGTCGAGCAGCCGATCCTCGGAGAGCTCGAGCACCGCGAGCAGCAGGTCCAAGTCGAACTCGCGGCCGATGACCGCGGCCGCGCTCAGCGCCGTGCGCGCGTCCGGGCCCAGACGCTCCACCCGCCGGCCGACGACCTCGCGCACGCTCTGGGGCAGGCCCAGCTCGGCCACCTCACCCACCAGCCGCCAGCGCCCGCCGTCCTCTTGCACGATCGCCCCGGACTCCGTCAGGTGACGCAACAGCTCACCGGCGAAGAACGGGTTGCCCGCCGTCTCGTGGGTGATCGCCTGCGCCAGCGCACGCCCATCCTCGTCCATCTCGTGCCCGGCGGCCGCCTCCATCAACGCCAGCACGTCACCAGCCTCCAAGCCGGTGAGCTTCAGGCGCTGCACGCCCTGCTCGCGGTGCAGGTCGGCCAGCAGCGCCGTCAGGGGATGCTCGCGCGAGAGATCGGAGTCGCGGTAGGTCCCCACCACCAGCACTCGCATCGAGGCACCCGCCGCCACGACGTGGCGAAGCAGTGAGAGCGTCGGTGAGTCGGCCCAGTGCAGATCGTCGAGGACCAGCACGACCGGCTCCTGCTCGCCCGCTCTCTCCAGCAGGCCCGCGACCGCGGCGTACAGCAGGTAGCGCTCGGTCTCCGGATCGCTCTGACGCGGGGCAGGCAGCTCAAACAGACGATCCCCGAGGCCGGGCACCAGGCGCGCCAAATCGCCGCCATGACGCTCGACATGCCCATCGAGCATCGGCGCAGGCGCCTCTTTGACCAGATACCCCAGCGCCTGCACCCACGGCTGGTAGGGCACGCCGAGATCCTCATCGCAGCGCCCATACAGCACCGTCGCGCCCTCCCCGTGCGCGTCCAGCGCCAGGTGCGTGGACAGCCGCGTCTTGCCCACGCCCGCCTCCCCGCCGATCAGAGCCAGCCGCAGCGACCCCGCTCGCGCCTGCCCCCACATCTCCATGAGCCGCCCGCGCTCAGCCACCCGCCCGACATAGCCCGTGGCCGGCAGCTCACGCAAGCGCTCCGGCAACGCGATCCTGCCTCCCGCGGCCGGCTCCCACTCGAGCTCGAACGCCTCGACGGGCTCGGAGATGCCCTTCAGCTCCAGGCCGCCAAGAGAGTGGAAGCGATGGCCGTCGCGTGAGCCCGCGAGCTGGCGCACCAGGGCGTTGACCACGATCTGCCCGCCCGCCGCATGAGCGCACAGCCGTGCGGACTCGACCACCGGCTCACCGAAGTAGTCGCCGTCCTGCACCGCGGCGTCACCGACGCTCACACCGATCCGCACGCCGAGCCGCTCCTCTGAGCGGCGATTGCGCGCCTCGATAGCCTGCTGCATCTGGGCCGCGCATTGAAGCGACTGGGCGGCGCTGTCAAACACCACCATCAGGCCATCGCCGAGATTCTTGACCTCCCGCCCGGCACTGCGCTCGAGCGCCCCGCGCAGCAGCCCAAAGTGCTCTGTCCGCAGCTCCTCCGCAGCCTCCGGGCCGACGCGGTCGGCCATCGCGGTCGAACCCACAAGATCGGTCATCAAGACCGCGACCATCTCCGTGGCGGTGGAGCTCACACACCAATCATCCGACTTTCAGGGCAATGGCGCAACGACGTCGCACCTTGGCGCTGCTCGTTCGATTCGCGACCAGCTCGGAGGGCAGGTCCGCGAGGTCGGGGAGCGCTGTAGCCTGCCGGCGATGGTGGCCGCCAAGCTGCTCGACACGCTCAGCCCGGGCGAGGAGATCGTGGCGCTGGCACGCTCGCGTTCGCGACACCCCGTACACGCCGATGACTGCTGAGATTGTCGGGCGGGCCATACTGATGGCGGGTGCGTTTCTGCTCGTGCTGGGGCCTGGCCTGCAGGCGCGTGTGGAGATGGGCGAATACCACGAGCTCCTCGACGCCCTCATCGAAAGCGATCCCCCAGCCGTGACGCGTGAGTACTTGAGCCTGCTCGCCAGCGGACCGTCGATGGCGCTGCATTCGCCACTCGGCCTGCTGAAGTTCGTGACTGGCCTGCGGGGATGGTATCCGCGCTATCGGGCCGCGCGGAGGGCTTTCGCGACTTCCGGGGCAGGACACGACGAGAGGGTCGTGCATATCCGAACGCATCTCATCCGGGCGCGTAACTGGGCGATAGTTGTGCTTGGCTCCGTGTTGATCTTTGCCGGAGCCGCGGTTGAGCTCGCTCAGACGCTCCTGCGCGGGCATGGCGAATAGCGCGCCCAATGACCGCGACCTGCGACGCTCTCCGGCAGCCTGCGCCGCTCACGAGGCGAGGATCTCGACGCCCGCTCTCACGCCAACCTCTATCGTGGCACGCATGATGCGCCTCTATCACCGAGAGCACGCGGGCCGCCCGATCCGCGTCGCCTGGATGCTCGAGGAGCTCGGCCAGCCGTATGAGCTCACGACGATGACGCGCGAGGAGGGCAAGGGCGAGGAGCATCGCACCCGCCATCCCCTGGGACGCGTGCCGGTGCTCGAGGACGAGGATGGGTTCGTATTCGAATCGGCGGCGATCTGCCTGCATCTGGCCGACCTGCATCCCGACGCTGGCCTGGCACCGCCACCGGGAACTCATGAGCGTGCGCTGCTCTACCAGTGGACGATCTTCGCCCCAGCCGAGCTCGAGCCACCGCTGATCGAGTCCGCCGTGCACGCTCAGCGCGACCCCGACCGTTCCGCCGCAGCGCGACAGCGCTTTGACGAGGCCGCGGGTGCGGTGTCCAGCGCCCTGGATGGCAGCGACTATCTCGTCGGCGGGCGCTTCACAGTGGCTGACGTGCTCGTCGGGAGCACACTGGCGTTCACGGAGCGCATCGGCTTCGCGGATGAGCTCCCGGCGAACCTGAGGGACTACCTTGCGCGGCTCGCGCAGCGGCCCGCCCGCCTGCGTGCTCTCCAGCGCACCACGTCCGGCTGACGCCCAGGAGCCCCCGACGCTGCAGACGACGTCCGAGCGCATCGGGCGCGCTGCCCTGCTGGAGTAGGATGCGGCAACTCGATGGCCCAGATCGAAGTCAAAGCGTCGGCGACGATCGCCGCCCCGCCGGAGCGGCTGTGGGAGCTGGTTTCCGATACGAGTCGTTACGCCGAGTGGGTGGCGGGAACGGCTGCGGTGTCGCGCACCGACGGTCCGGCCCGCCAGGGCTCGACCTATGACGAGATCAACCCAATCGTGGGACCCTGGCGTGCGAAGACACGGTGGACGGTCGTCGAGTTCGATCCGCCTCACCGCCAGGTCCACCGCACCGATGACATCCCGCTCGCGAGCGAGTTCCTCGTGATGATCGACCTCGCGCCGTCGGGCGACGGCAGCGAGGTCACCATAACGCTCCGAGCGAAATCCTCGCTCGGAGCGCTGGGGGCGAGCACTCTTCGCGTCCTGAAGAGCCAGACGCGTAAAGACAACGAACGTACCGTCCGGAACCTCGCCGAGCTCGCTGCGCGCGAGCTCTAGCAACGGCAGGAGATGCGTGTCCCTCTACGGGGATGTCTACGAGAATCGGGTCATGTAGCCGCTTGCCTTGCGGGAGCGGGAGTGATTCTGCCGGGTGGGCCTGCAATGTGGCACGATCTCGCTGGTGAGGAGCCGACTCGCCGCGGCGCAGCACCTGCGCGATCTCGCGTGGCTGCGCCGCGTCCGCGACCGGATCGACCGGGAGTACGCGCAGCCGCTGAACGTCGAGGCGCTCGCCCGCGGCGCGCACATGTCGGCCGGGCACCTCAGCCGCGAGTTCCGGCTCGCCTACGGCGAGTCGCCGTACGGCTACCTGATGACGCGGCGCATCGAGCGCGCGATGGCGCTGCTGCGTCGTGGCGAGCACAGCGTCACCGAGGTCTGTTTCGCGGTCGGCTACTCGTCGCTGGGCACCTTCAGCAGTCGCTTCACCGAACTGGTCGGTATGCCGCCCAGCACCTACCGGCGCCAGAGCGATCGCGCGACGGCGGGGATGCCGTCGTGCGTGGCCAAACAGGTGACCAAACCGGTCAGGAATCGAGAAGCGCTGGTCACCGAGGTCACCTAGAGTGACCGCCATGAACATCACCATTCACGCAACCTTCCTCCCGCACGAGGACCCGGACGCATCCCTGGCCTTCTATCGCGACACCCTCGGCTTCGAAGTCCGCAAAGACGTCGGATACGGCGGCATGCGCTGGATCACGGTCGGCCCCGCCGACCAGCCCGACACGTCGATCGTCCTGGAGCCGCCGGCCGCCAACCCCGACATCACCGACGACGAGCGCCGCACCATCGCCGAGATGATGGCCAAGGGCAGCTACGCCCGCATCATCCTGGCCACCGCTGACCTCGACGGCGCCTTCGAGCGGGTGCAGGCCGGCGGCGCCGATGTCGTCCAGGAGCCGACCGAGCAGCCGTACGGGGTTCGCGACTGCGCCTTGCGCGATCCCGCGGGCAACCTGATCCGCATCAACGAGCTCCGCTGAGCCATCCCGCGATTCGCAGTCATGAAAGGAGCGAGACTTGTGAAGACAATGACATGTAAACAATTGGGTGGACCATGTGATTTCTCGCACCATGGAAACACCGCAGATGAGGTCATAAAGGCACAGGACAAACATCTAAAGGATGTGGTTGAACAAGGCGACGGGACGCACGAAAGTGCTTTGAAGGAGATGAAGGGTAGGTGGAAGCATCCCATTTCAGGAATGGGGTGGTACAGGCAGGCCAAGCGTGATTTTGCTGATCTTCCCGACGACTGACGAGAGACGCCGCGACGACGATGAGGATTTGTCATGAATAAACCGGTGTTGTTCTGCTACGACGGATCAGACGGCTCGAGGTCGGCGCTGCGCGCCGCTGCCGAGCTCGTAACGCGCCCAGCCGATGCGGTAGTGCTGGCCGTCTGGATGCCTGCAGTGGTCAGCCTTGTTCGAGCAGGCTCGTTTCTGACCGCCGTACCCAACGAGGGCGAGATAGACGAGCAAGAGGCCGCCTTCGCGAAACGAATCGCCGAGGAGGGCGCCGCGGGCGCCCGCGAGCACGGCTACAACGCCTCGGCGCGAATCGCGCAGGCCGACGTCTCAGTCGTCGGGACGATTGGCGAGATCGCTCAAGAAATCGACGCTGGATTGATCGTCTGCGGCCAGCGTGGCCGCGGTGCAGTCCGCAGCGCACTACTCGGCAGCGTCTCGCATGGACTCTCGGCGCACGCGCAACGGCCGGTGCTGATCGTGCCTGACCACGCGGGGTAACCGTCGGCGTCGCGAGTACTCCGGGACCGCGAACCGCCTGGATCAGGGGTCCCCGAGCTTGGCTGGGGAGCTGCTGCGGGACGCGGGCGCTTCGTTTTCCGGTGCGCGGTCTTTCGGCGTGATGTGCGCAATGTGCACCGTCACGCCGAAGTGACAACAGGGTCCGGTAACCAAGATGGCGGTCGCCGGCGCCGCCGCTCTCGACGCGATTGCTGTTCGGTAGTCCACAGCCTTCTTTGGTGACGAGGAACTGCTCCTTGCCTTTGACGGAAGAATGAGCAGTGCGAGTAGCAGCCCCAGGGCGAAGATCCCTGCGGCCCAAGCGAACGCGGTGGTGTAGCCGTGGATTGCTGCCGCGTTGCTGACTCCGGGCATCCCGGCGTGGCTGGAAGCGTAGGCGGCTGTGGCGCTGGCGAAGATGGTGCTCAACAGCGCCGTGCCAACCGAGCCCCCCACCTGCTGGGAGGTGTTGACCATCGCGGAGGCGACGCCAGCCTCGGAGCCGTCGATGCCGAGTGTGGCGGTGCTGAAGGCGGGTGCGAAGATGCAGCCCATTCCGAGGCCGACGATGAGCAGCGAGGGCAGGACGTGGCTTGTGTAGCTGGCGCCAGGAGAGAGACGGGTTAGCAGCAGCATCGCGATCAATCCGCCCGCCATCCCGACGGCAACCAGCGGCTTTGCGCCCGTGCGGTAGATCACTTTGGTCTGCACCGTGGTCGAGGTGACCACGAGCACGGCGGTCATCGGCAGGAACGAGAGACCGGTCTTGATCGGAGAGAAGCCGAGATTCTCTTGCATGTAGTAAGTCAAGAACAGGAAGACCGCAAAGATCCCGGCGCCCGCTAGCAGGATCGACAGGTAGGCGCCGCCACGGGCGCGGTCCCTCACGATGTGTAGCGGGAGGAGGGGATCCTTCCTACGGCTCTCGACTGCCACGAACGCGATGAGCAGCACCACGCTCGCGGCCAGCGAGACGATCGTCAGCGGTGTCGCCCACGAGTGCGTCTCGGCATTTGAGAACCCGTAGACAAGCGCGAACAGGCCCCCGCAGGCCAGTAGGACACCTGGGATATCGATACGCGGACGTCCCTCGGGGGGATGGTTCTGCAACAGCCTCAGCGCCACCAGCACTGTTGGTATGGCAATCAGCACGTTGACGTACAGACACCACCGCCAGGACAGCGTTTGCGTGAGTACCCCACCGAGGACCAGCCCGACCGACGCGCCCCCGCCGGCGATCGCCCCGAAAATGCCAAACGCCTTGGCCCGATCGGGCGAGCCGGCAAACGTGACCGTCAGCAGCGATAACGCCGAGGGGGCGAGCAGCGCACCGAAGGCACCCTGCAGCGCCCGCGCGCCTATGAGCATTCCGAAGGACTGGGCCAACCCTCCGATGGCGGAAGCTCCCGCGAAGCCGATCAGTCCGGCGATGAACGTCCACTTGCGCCCGAACAGGTCACCAAGCTTTCCTCCCAGCAGCAATAGGCTGCCGAACGCCAGTGCGTATGCGGTGACGACCCATTGCCGGCTATCTGTAGAGAAGCCCAATGACCGCTGCGCTGAGGGTAGCGCGATGTTCACGATCGTTGAATCGAGGACGACCATCAGCTGCGCGACGCCGAGCAGGGCCAGGACCGCCCAACGACGGTCCCCGGACGCAGAGCCCGCTGCGGCCGGCACCGGTGAGACCCCGATACGCTCGCTACTCGCCATTGACGGCATCCACGGTATCCGACCCTGGGCGCCTCCGTGCAGAGCGCAGCCAAGACCTGCGCGGCATTCTGCTTCGCGTAAAAACAGGCGCGAGCCAGCCGGCCGATGAGACGGCTGGGTTTCGTCCGGAGCGAAAAGTGATCAGGGGCACGCCGGACACGCCCGCGTCTGGCGCGAAGCAGAAGCGGGCGCTTACGCGTTCCGGCGCCGCCACAGTAGGCGTCAAGCAGATGTTTGCGACCTGTGAACCTTGCGCACGATAAGACCGCCGCGGTCGGGAGATCGGCGATGATCCCCGCCGCATGCAGCCTTCATCCTCACCAGCATGGCCGCAACCATGTGGGACGCCCGATGATCGCCGCGCCGCTTCGACAGCGAGCCCGGCGAGCCACCGGAACGGGATCTGCTGTGCGCCGAGTCGCTCGAGCTCTCGGCCGTCATGAGCGGCGGGAACGGCGCAGCGGACCTGGCGAAGCGGTCGACGCCGGACGGCGTTATGACGAACGCGCCGCTCCGTCGCTTGCAGGTCGCCACGGCTGCGACCTCGCTCGGAAAGTGGGCCTTCCTCGTCACCCTTGGTGTCTACGCCTTTCGCGAGGGCGGAACAGCGGCGGTCGGGCTGGTGGCCATGATTCAAGCCGTTCCCGCGGCGTTGGCGGCGCCTCTGCTCGGGCTCGCCGGCGACCGGTATCCGCGGCAGCGGGTGCTGCTCATGACGAACATCCTGCGCGCGCTTGTGCTGGCGGTTGCGGCGGGTGCTGTGTACCGGGGCATGCCGACAGCGGTCATCTTCGCGCTCGCCGCCGTGTTCAGCACGACGTCGACGGCGAGCCAGCCGGCGCGCGCGGCGCTGATTCCGGTGTTGGCACGTTCACCCCGTGAGGTCTCCTCCGCGACGGCCGTCATGGGCGTGATCGACACCACGAGCTTTCTCGGGGGCGCCGGTATCGGTGGCATTGAAGCCCTTCGTCGCTGCCGGCTCTTTGCGCCGCTGCCGCTGGCCACGACCGAGGGACTCGCACGGCGCCTCGTGCCGCTCGAGGTGGCCACGGGCGCCGAGGTCATCACCCAGGGAGACGTCGGGGACCGGTTCTACATAATCGCCGACGGCGCCGTCGAGGTCATAGAAAACGGGGTTCTACGACGCCGGCAGGGAGCGGGCGAGTCCTTCGGTGAGATCGCTCTCCTGCACGACGTCAAGCGGACCGCGACCGTCCGGGCGCAGGTGCCCACGCATCTATTCGCCCTTGACCGTGATCCCTTCCTACTCTCGGTGACGGGTCATGCCGACAGCCACGACGTCGGTCTCGAGGTCGCGGACGGGTTTCTCGCGTCAAGCGAGTCAACGTCATAGGTCCCGCAGCAACCGCGCACAGTGGATCGATCTGGCTGCAGATGCGCACGCGCGCGTACCGCGCGACCGTCTACTGGTTCGCGGTGATGATGGTCGCGATCTTCGGCACCAGGCCGCCGACGCCATCCACGACGGCGCGAGCATCCTCTGGCTGAGCCGGCCTCGATCACGGGCCTCGACCTCGCCTACCGCACATCGAGGCGTCGAGGAGGTCGCAGCCCCTGAGCCCTTGACGCCGGTGCGAACATATGTTCAATGCATGGTGCTAGGTCGCCCCATATCCCTTACGCGCAGTTTCAGGCGATGCTGCGGGCCGGTCGAGGGCGAGGTTCGCCGACTCTACCCACCTGATGAGTTGAAGGTAGCTGCGCACGCGTTCGCTTCGTGGTGCGTCTCGCTCGTCTGCGCCGCCTGCCTGGTGCTGGTTAGCGACGTCTCCGCCCAGCCGTTGCGGCTTCCCCCGGCGCAGGTGGTGGCGATGCTGGGAAGGGGTGTGGTCTGGTTCGACGAAGGACCGGCGTTCTTCGACGGATACCGATCGCCCATTGCGCCCTTCGGGACTTTCACCCTCATGCGCAACCGTGCGCAAGAGAGCGTGGCGGCGTCGGCGAGCGCCGTGGCCGCGCTGCGCTATCAGGGCGGGTTTGTCGGCGGACTCCCGCCGGCCCCGCTAAGACCGATCGCGCAGCCCAAGCCGGTCAGCGACGGGGAATGCATCGGCTGGCTGCCCGCGATCCGACGGGAAGGCGAGTCCGAACACGAACCCGACTTCGCTGTCGTTGGCGACGAGCTCGTCGACACGGGCGAATGCGTCGAACGGCCGGGCGTGGTCGGGGAAGAAGGCGCAGCACTTCGCCAGCCATTGTTCGTCAGGAGCCTGCGCGGCGGACGCTGGCGCGTACTGCGCTGGCTGCCTGGGGATCGCTCGCCGATCCTGGCCGCGGATGGGGACCTGTTGGCGATCGGCGAGCAGCGCTCGCTCGCGAAGATGGAGGTGTCGATCCTCGATCTGCCAAACGGACGCACGGTCGCCCGCTTCGGGTTGCCCGACGGGTACCTGAGCTTCGCTTCGAGCGAGCGCCTGGTGGTGTCCGTACCGACGGAGTTCTGGCCGGAAGAACAGAACTTTCCTCTCGACCCTCAGGTCGAAGGACGGCACAACTCACCTGTGGCGCGCCTGTACCGGCTCGAGCTGTACTCGACCCGCGGGCGCTATATCAGAGAAGTGGGCTCCGCCGGTGAAGAGGGGTCCTTGCATGAAGTTCTCATCTCCCAGGGGCACCTCATCAGCGAGGAGTTCACCGGGGAAGAGAGCGTGCTGTCCGTTCGCAGCCTGGCCGGGGGAGCGGCGAGGCCGGTGATCGCATTCGACTCGCCCGCGCGCGAATTGCTCACGCTGGGGTTCCGCTGGCCCGCGCTGGCTGTGGTCGAGTCGACCAGCACGCCGCTATTGGCGAGCGAACTGACGTGCTTCACCGGGTATTACCACGCCGCGAGCAAGCCGTCTCTGCAGATTTTCGATCTTGCGCGCGCTGAACCGTTCGCGCCGCCGCCCCCACTTGCTCACTTCGAAGCAGCCGTCTTGCCCAAGAACTGCCCCCCAGAGGTCATCGCCAAATGAGCTGCCGTCGGATTCGACGAATGGCAACCTGTGGTCGTGGCCCGTCGCATCACAGCATGGGTCACCGCCGCGTCGGGCTAGTGCTTTGCTGGACGAAGCGAGCGTCCTAGCGAGGGCTTCGCAGACGATCGGAACCGACGAACACCGTGCGCACCAACTGAGGTTCGGCTCACGTGAGCTCCGACCGGGCGTTTGCGAAAGCCTCATCTATCGCTCGTTAGGCCTCTCGCCCAGGGTCAACCTCCAATGCTCCGAGTCGCTCGATCACTTCGTCACGGTCGGTGCCGTGTGCCCGTAGCACCCGATCGAAATCCGTGCCGTAGATATGCATAACGGCCATCAGCACGTCGGTCGTTGAGATCCCGGTGGCGCCCCGCCGGCCGGCAATGTGGAGGGCGTCCTCGGTGACCCGCGCGACCACCTCGCGACCAGCGTCGGTAGGGTGAGCAGTTCGTCGTTGGCGATCGGCCTCCTCGGGCGCGTGGAGCGGTCCCTCGCTTACGCCGAGCGCTTGTAGCGCGATCCCAACTTCGCCATGCAGACGCAGGATACGCAGCCAGCGCTCCGCCTCGGCTTCGGGCGTGCGAGCGAACGGCATCGCTGTGGATGCGATACCCAGCACCATTGCCGCGTCTGGGGCGAGAGCTGGCGCGGGGTTCATTGGGACACCATGCGATCCGCCTGTGGCCTAGCTTGGGGTGCGTGTAGGAGTGTGACGTTGTCGTGTTGCAGCGTGACCTCTGGTGGCCCGTCGAGGAGGCGTAACCGCAGCAGCACGGCGCCAGCGCGCTCGGCACGGCGCGCGCTGAGCGCATGAGCGTAGCGGCCTCACGGTGCTGGACCCCATACTCCAGGAGGAACTGCTCGGTCAGATCGCTTGAGGCGCTGTCGTGGTCGAGCTCGATCTCCTCGAGCAGGACGGCCTGCGCAGCGGCGCCTCCCTCGATGTCCAGCAGGCACGCGGCCATGTCATCGGGGCGCCTATCGGTTTCTGCGGCCACCCGGTCCAGCAGCGCCGATGCGCTGGCCCCGCCGGGGCCGAGCTCGCCGAGCGTGCGCTGCAGGCGCTCGGCGCCGAACAGCTCTCCCGCGATCCTGGCATCGGTGACGCCATCGGTGTGGAAGCAGACCAGTGAGCGGCCCGGTAGAGACACCACCGTCTGGCGGGTCCCGGTCCGCATTCCCGCTCCGATCGGGGGTGAGGAGCAGACGGTGATCTGAGCGATCGGTTGTGAGGGTTGTGAGCCGAGCACGACCGGTGGTGGATGACCGGCGCAGGCGTAGGTGAGGATGCGCTCGCGTGGCTGATAGGTAGCCGCCACGACGGTGACAAACGACCCCCCGAGCTGGCGTTCCAGCACAGCTCCGGCCGTTTGCACGGCAGCGCGCGGTGAGAGGCCGGCCTCGAGGTATGCCCGCAGCGTGAAGCGTACGAGCGCGGTATGCGGCAGCGCCTGATGCCCGTGTCCGGAGACATCGCCGACGATCACCCCCAGCCGGCCATGCTCGAGCGCGAACAGATCGTAGAAGTCGCCGCCCGCTCCAGGACCGTCCGCCGGTCGGTAGGCCGCGGAGGTGCCCACCGGGCCGAGCCGAGCGGGGAGCTCGGGCAGCAGCGCGGCCTGCAGCAGACCCACGTCCTCGAGCAGTTCTCCACGCTGGCGCTCCAGTCGCCGCGCGCGCAGCGCGGCCAAGCGCGAGCGTACCGCCAGCGCAGCGCAACAGTGCAGAGGACACCGATCAGAACCCACACGAGCGTCGGCACCACACCCACGATCCTGGTGATCGTCGTCACGATCGGCGACAGGCGCCGGCCGGGCGCCGGCGAACCATGCGCCGCTCTTTGTGCAGGCCTCGCGCGCTTACCGTGTGCGGGCGTGAAGTGTGCGGGCGTGAACGGGATCGCGGCCACGGGAGCGAGCGCACCAGGGGAGGACGCGACCGGAGCTGTGTGCCTCCTGGCGGCGCGGCTGCGGGCATGCCGAGGACCCCGCGCGGCACGCGGCGTGCCGCTTGTGAGAACAGGGTGCGATCCCCCGGCGAGTTGTAGGGTCGCCGCTGTTGGCGTAGGCGTGGCTGACGCGGGTGTCCTAGCCGCAGGTGCCGCGGCTGTGGACATCGCGGCTCTCGGCAGAGTTCGTATGGGGGCGCGGGCCGCCGTGGGCGGAGCAGCTGGGGCTTTGCCCGGAGCGGCCGACGGGGCTGAACGCGGGATTGAGCGGGTTGCACCCGCGGTCCCCGCCGCGTGATGTGGAACGGGAACGGGCGAGGTGGCCGGACCACGCGACGCGACCGGATGGCGGGCGCTTTCCGGTCGCTGGCCGGGTGCTCGCCGCCGATCGCCTGGGCCAGTCGGTTCGATATGACCCGAACCCCGTTCTCCCGGCTCGGGTGAGGCGACTGCTGCGCTCGGCATGTCCGCTGGGTTCGGCACACCCGCCCTGTCCACCGGCCTCGCAGAGCCTGGCCTAGCAGCGGCAACCGGAACGAACGCCAAGGCAAGCGCACAGCCAACGAAGATGATCGTCGCGGCTGGACACCGGCGGTGTCGGCGGGGAGATGACAGGCGCCTGGCGGTGTCGCTCGCCATCAGCAGCCTGCGCCCGATCAGCCGGTCTTGGCGGTGTGCCCGCGGGTGTACGCGAGCGCCTCGTCGACTGTCGAGCAGATCACGAACGTTCTGTCCAGCCCCGAAAGCTCAAAGATCTTCAGCAAGGTGCTCCGCGGGCACACGATCGCCAGCCGCGCATCGACGCCGAGGCGTCGGTTGACACCGACGAGCACGCCGAGCGCTGTCGAGTCCATGAAGGTGGCGAGCGAAAGGTCAACGACGAGCTCCTCGTGGCCCGCCTCGAGCACGTCGATCAGCATCCACTTCAAGCGCGGAGCCGTGGCGATATCGAGCTCGCCCTCGATCGAGATCACGCTCGTACGCTTGTCGAGCTCGCGCCGTAAGATCCCAAACGGCATTGAAGTTGGCTGTGAACGCTTGGAGGTATCTACTCGACTGAGCATCGTGGTTCTCAAGCACGTGCTGGTGGTAGGTCCGCGGAGCGGGCCCGCGCAACCCTGACCTTGCGCTCTCGCGCACACACGTACAAGAGGATCTTCGCCACGAACAGATCCGCCTCTTACACCCGCGGTGGATCATCGAACGAATGTCCAGTGCAGCGACCTGGCGTGATCGCATCGTTCACGACTTCGTCACGTCTTGTCCCACCACACTCGGTAAGACCATAGTTATACGCCGCGTTTGGCGCGCGGAACACCCTCGCAGCGCCCGTTTGGGGACTCGAAAAACGAGTATAATGGGGCCCAGGGACGGCTCGCCGCGCCGCCCCTCGAGTGACAGGAAGGAGCTGAGGATATGCCTACAGTGGCTGTGAAACCACCGTCCGCATGCACCGCACCTGGCAAGAAGGACGCTTTGCACGAACTGTTCGAGCGCTGGCAGCGCGACCGCGACACCGCTGCGCGAGAGGCGCTCGTGCGCCGGTACATGCCGCTGGCACGCGGTTTGGCGCGCCGCTACGGCTGCTCCTCCGAGCCGTTCGAGGATCTGCTGCAGGTCGCGTCGCTCGGGCTGATCAAAGCACTGGACCGCTTCGACCCCGAGCGCGGGCATCAATTTCCATCCTTCGCGGTGCCGACGATCCTCGGCGAGATGCGCCGCTACTTCCGCGACTGCGGCTGGGCCGTGCACGTTCCGCGCGGGGCTCAGGAGCGCGCCCTGAAGGTGCGCGATGCGCAGGAGCGCCTGTTCAATGAGCACGGCCGGGCGCCGACGGCCTATCAGCTCGCCGAGTATCTGGAGTTCGAGTTCGAGGACGTGATCGACGCGCTGCAGGCGATCCAGGCGTATGAAACGATATCGCTGGATGCGCCGCGCCTGCGGGCGGACAGCGAGGTCGTGGCCTACGGTGACACCGTCGGTCAGGACGACGAGCACTACGAGCTGGTCGAGCTCGACGCTACGGTGACCGCGGTGCTCGGGCACATACCGCCGCGCGAGCGGGCGATCCTGCGCATGCGCTTCCTTGAGGACCTCACACAGACGGAGATCGCGGATCGCGTGGGCATCTCCCAGATGCAGGTCTCGCGGCTGCTGCGTCGTTCGCTCAAGCAGTTGCGGACGCTCGCGCATGCGAGCTGAGACGCGCAGCATCGTCCCGAGTGGGATCGCGTCGACGGCGGGCGGATGGACGACACTGCGAACGTCCGCCTGAAGCTCCCGAGCCGGCCGGAGAACGTACTCGTCGTGCGCCAGGCGCTCAGCGGCCTGGCCGCGCGTCTCGGTCTGGATGCAATCGAGACGAACGACCTGAATACGGCCGTCACCGAGGCGTGCAACAACGTGGTGATGCATGCCTACCGTGGCGAGGAAGGACCGCTGGAGGTGGAGGTGTGTGTGCTCCCGGGCGCGCTCGCCGTGCTCGTTTGCGATCACGGCGTGGGCATTGACGCCGGCCGCCGCGTGCAGGAGGCCAATCGCGAGGATGACGGCGATCGGGAGTTGCCGGGTGGCGGCATGGGCCTGGCGTTGATTGATGCGCTCGCTCGCCGTGTCGAGTTCGCCGAGTATCCAGGCGGCGGCACGGAGGTGCGCATGGAGTTCCCGTTGCCCGACAGCATCGAGCTCGACCCGGTTGAACCGGACCGCTGGGCGGCGGCTGGTGCGGGGACGCCGGAACGCGAGAGCGCGGTCGAGGTGAGCATCGCGCCGGTCATGCTCGCCCAGGCGATCCTGCCGCGTGTCCTGAGCACATTGGCGGCGCGCGCGCACTTCACGACCGATCGCATCTCCGACGTGCAGATCGCCGCCGACGTGCTGGCCGCCAACGCGGGCGAGTCGCTGCACGGCAGCCATCTCGTGGTCGGCGTGAGCATCGCCCCGCGTAGTCTGGAGCTCCGCATCGGCCCCCTGCAGGCGGGCCGCGGCGAGAGCCTGGTGGTCGCTGCAGTGGATGGCCTTGCGCCGGTTATCGAGCGGCTGACCGACTCCAAACACGTCGCTCACAACGATTCGCGAGAGACGCTCGAGCTGCGCCTGGTCGATCGCCGCTAGCGCAGCGCAAGCTGTAGAGGGCGGCATGTCGGCGGGCGGAGCGGGTAAGGCCGTACCGACATGCCGCCGTATCACCCCCTCGATGTGACAGCCGCCAGGGGGACACGTCTGCCACCCGCCGGGGAGATGACACTGCATTAATCAATATGCCCTCTTTTCGCCGATCCAAACCTGCCGGCAGCCGAGTTTCTCGCGCCCCCGTTGCGTGCCGCTAAGACGCTAGGCGCTGGTGTCGGCGCCCGGGGCGATCGTGGGCAGGTGCTCGGCTACGCCGGTGATTCTCAGCAGGCGCTGCACGTGCGGAGAGCCCGGCGTGATCGCAAACTCCTGCCGGCGCTCGCGACAGTGCTCTAACGCTGCGAGGATGCTGCGAATGCCGGTTGAGTCGATGAAGTCGAGCTGCTGCAGGTCGAGCACGATCATCGGCTCGCGCTGAAGATCCTCCGCCGCCAGCGCCTGCTGGAGGATCTCGGCACTGGCCATGTCCAGTTCGCCTGCCAGCGACAGGATCGCACGACCGGAGTCGCGTTGCACCTCGATGCGGAGCTGGTCAGCCACCCCCATGCCAAGGATTTTACCCAGGAAGAGCGGAGGTCTCCAGCTCGAACCACACACGCGTGCCACCCTCGCGGTCTACGCCCCAACGACTGGCCTGCTCGTCCACCAGGAACAGGCCGTAGCCACCGATGGCGCACTTGACCGGCGCGCGAGGGAGGGCGGTAAAGCCGTTGCCCGCGTCGATCACCTCCACGCGCACTGCGCTGCCATCCAGGCGACACGCCCGTAGGAGGATGCCGCTGGCCGCCGGCGCGTCGGAGTGGAGCACCGCATTCGACACGAGCTCGGAGACGAGCAACCCAAGCATGGCCGACTCGGGGGCGGCGATGGCAGTGTGCTCGCTGAAGCTCCGCAGCGCCGCACGAGCCAGCGACGGCGCCTGCGGGTCGCGCCCGAGGCTCAGTCGCAGCGAGGAGCCCTCACGCAAGGGCAAGGTTCCCCCGTCGTCTGAGGCCATGGCCGTCACCGTCCTGCGCCGTCCTCGATCCACACCGTTAGGTCTTCCCTTGCGCTCTGCTGTCTAATCTCGACTCTGCTCGGCCTGGCCATCGCCTCCCTGTGCCGCGGCGCTTGCAGCTTGCAAGTGTGCGCGCAAGGGCGTAGCGTTTGGGGCTGCGCCGCTGTTGCGCGGACCCGTCGTCGGCGTGTAAGCGAGGATCGGGATGTCCAACCGAATCGACATCAACCGTTCGCAGCCGAGTATCTTCCTGCGCAAGTCCCACGCGCGTACGAGCGTGATCTCAGCTACGATCGTTCTCGGCTGCTGCGCGCTTGCCCTGTCGTGCATCCCCGCCGCCACGGCCATCCCGGCTCGCCCGGCCCGCGCCCACACTTCGGGCTCGCTCATCGCGCGAACGCCCAGGAGGACGATTCCAACGGTGACGGTTCCCAGGGTGACCGTGCCAACGGTGAGGATCGCGACAGTGACCGTACCCAGGGCGAGGATCGCGCTGGTGACGATTCCCACAGTCACGGTCTCCACGGTGGTGATACCCCCGGTCATCGCCATACCCCCGGTGACTATTCCTTCGCTGACGACACCCACAGTCAGCACACCCACGTCAAAGACGCCAACCGCAGCGACGCCCACGGCTACGACACCACCGGCGGCAACGCCCGCCGCAGCGAAGCCGGCCGCGACGACGCCCACGGTGACGGCGCCCGTCGCCGCGAAGCCGACGACACCAACGTCAACCGCGACTACGTCGCCGCAAGTCGCCGGGGGTGATCGCGACAGGCGAACGCCGGCCGCACGCCGCACGCCGCACGGGGTTCTCGACCATGCCCATCGCCGCGCCGCCACGAGGCGTGCAACCCAGGTCCCGGCCTCGTCCTCGCGCGGTGCGGCAAGGCTCGTGGCGGCGGGAATCCCGGTCGCGCCCGTGCGCGCCAGCACGCGGACTGGGCGCGTACCGAGCGCGAGGCACCACGACTCGCCGGCGCCCGGCCGGCGTCTGTCGCCGATCGTGACGACGATCACCAGGATCGTGGGTGTGGTGCCGACACTGGTGTGGGTTCTGATCGGTGTCCTCTGCACTGTTGCGCTGGCGCTGGCGGTACGCTCGCGTTTGGCCGCGCTGCGCGCGCGGCGACTGGAGCGCCAGCGTGGAGAACTGCTCGAGGACGTGGGTCTGCTGCAGGCCGCGCTGCTGCCCGAGCTCCCCGCTCGGCTCGGCCCGGTGGGCACCTCCGCGGCCTACCGACCGGCGGACGGTCCTGGAGCGGGCGGCGACTTCTACGATCTGTTCGCGCTCGAGCATGGCCGGCTGGGGGTGATCGTCGGCGATGTCTCCGGACACGGGCATCAGGCGCTGCCGCATACCGCGCTCGTACGCTTCACGCTGCGGGCATACCTCGAGGCCGGCCTCTCACCGCGCGCTGCCGTGCAAACGGCCGGAGCTGTGCTGGAACGCCAGCTCGGGGGGTCGTTTGTCACCGTCGTGGCGGCTACCTATCAGCCACGCGAGCGCATCCTCACCTACGCCTGCGCCGGTCATCCACCACCGGTCGTGCTCGGCTCACAACCCTCACAACCGATCGCTCAGATCACCGTCTGCTCCTCACCCCCGATCGGAGCGGGAATGCGGACCGGGACCCGCCAGACGGTGGTGTCTCTGCCGGGCCGCTCACTGGTCTGCTTCCACACCGATGGCGTCACCGATGCCAGGATCGCGGGAGAGCTGTTCGGCGCCGAGCGCCTGCAGCGCACGCTCGGCGAGCTCGGCCCCGGCGGGGCCAGCGCATCGGCGCTGCTGGACCGGGTGGCCGCAGAAACCGATAGGCGCCCCGATGACATGGCCGCGTGCCTGCTGGACATCGAGGGAGGCGCCGCTGCGCAGGCCGTCCTGCTCGAGGAGATCGAGCTCGACCACGACAGCGCCTCAAGCGATCTGACCGAGCAGTTCCTCCTGGAGTATGGGGTCCAGCACCGTGAGGCCGCTACGCTCATGCGCTCAGCGCGCGCAGTGACGCAGCGCGCTGGCGCCGTGCTGCTGCGGTTACGCCTCCTCGACGGGCCACCAGAGGTCACGCTGCAACACGACAACGTCACACTCCTACACGCACCCCAAGCCAGACCACAGGCGGATCGCATGGTGTCCCAGTGAACACCGCGCCAGCTCTCGCCCCTGGCAACGATGCCTGTCTTGATGACGAGAGCTCCGAGGGGCGTCGGCAAAGCCCCAAGCTGCCGGGTAAGGCGGTTCAGCGTGCTTGTGCGAGTAGCTCCGCGAGTGCCTCCGGAGAGGTCGGTTTAGAGGGCTGGCCGTCGGGGTAGGACTGTCTTAGAGCCGTGTTTCGCGGTGCTGCGCGGATGCGCTTTCGAAAGACAAAGGTTGCAGTGCTTCGTCATGCGGATGCAATCCCAAGATAGGGAGTAGCTGTGCACTTTTTGACCTCGGACACAATCTGTGGATATGCGGATCGTTGGTCATTCAGCCCGCACGTCGACGATCCGATGGATCCGGTGAGGCTCGGAGAGATCAGGGAGCAAGTTGAGCGGCCGGGCGAGTATCTCGCGTTCACTGAGGACGGTCACGAGAAAGTGCTGGCGCTCACGCGCGAGTGGACCCGGATTGGGCGCAGCCTGACCGGCGATGTGCGCTTGGATGACCCGACGGTGTCGCGCCGGCACGCCCTGCTCGGCCGGCAACCCGACGGGTCGCGCCTGCTCGACGACCGCAGCCTCAACGGAGTGTTCGTGAACGGCGAGCGCGTGGAGTGGACGATCCTGCAAGACCGCGATGAGATCGAGATCGGCCGCTACAGACTGAACTTCATCAGCCTCGCTCCTGACACCGAGCGGTTTGCGGCGAGATCCAGGTTTCGTTCTCGGGGGCGTCTCGCAAGCGGTCGCGGGCGATGATTGGCATCTGCTGACTTACAGCACGAATGGGATGATCGCTCGGACGCGCATTGTGTACTCGGCGTAGGCGTCGGGAAAGTGTCTCTTCATCATCTGCTCCTCTTGCCGGGCCTTCCACCACACGCCGACGCATAGCGCGACAAGCACGGCAAAGCCGATAGCCCGCCCGTAGTTGATCGCCGTGCCGAACGCCATCGCGATCAGGCCGGTGTAGATCGGATGCCGCGCCAGCGCGTACGGGCCAGACTCGATCAGCTCATGATCTTGCTTGAAAGTCACCTCTGCGCTCCAGTTGCGACCGAGCGTGATCCGCGCCCAAACCGTGAAGGCGGCTCCTGCGAGGACGATGCAGTCGCTGACAACTCCCAACGCGAGCGACCTCTGCCAAAGCTCTGACTGTGGGGAAACGTGCGAGAGCCGCCCGATGGCGACCAATCCAACGACGAGGACGAGCGCTGCCAGGCGATACCCGATGAAACCTCCGCGCTCGACCGTACGCTTGGTCGCAAAGGCCATGACCACCCAATAGATCACCCAGGCTATCCAGCAGCACTCAATGAATAGCCATGTCGAGTCGGTCATCTCTTGGTTCCCGGCGCACGCGGACTCGCCTGTGAAAGCTGATTATCGCGTCAAAGTCGCCGCGGCTCATTGCTGAGCCGGCCGCTTGAGCACGCCCTCCTCGATCAGGCTCTGGGCGCAGTCGACGATCGTCTCTTGGATGGGGCGAGGCGACCATCCGAGGAGGGTCTTGGCCTTCTCGCCGGAGACCTCCGTTCTGCGGCCGAGCTGGCCCACGATCGAGCGGACGCCGGGATCGAACAGCGCCATCGCGCGCACGAGCAGGTCCGGCACCCTGCGCCTCGGCACCTTCGTCGCCGCCTCCCCGAGGCGATCGCGCAGCACCTCGGCGAGTTGCTCCATCCATTGGAAGGACTCCACCGCGATGAGACGCTCACCGCCCGCCTCGACAGCGGTCATCGCCCTCAGGTGCAGATCGGCGACGTCGCGGACGTCGACGATGTTGAAACCGATCCGCGGCACCCCGGGCATCCCCCGCAGCAGCCGCTCCATCAGCGCGATCGAGTAGGAGCGATCGTCGCTCAGCACCGGGCCGAGGATCGCGCCGGGGTTGACCACCGCCAGCTTCTCGGTCTCGCCCCGCTCGCGCACGAAATCCCAGGCCGCGCGCTCGGCGATCGTCTTCGATCGCGCATACGGCGTCAGCTTCAGATTGTCGGGGTCGCTCCAGTCGGCCTCGGTGAGCGGTGGCGAGCTGTGCTGCAGGCCGCCGGTGATCGCGGCGACCGAGGAGGTGACGACGACACGCTGCACGCCCGCGTCGAGGCTTGCCTGCAGGACCCGCAGGGTTCCGTCCCGCGCCGGCACGATCAGCTCGTCAGGATCCTTCGGCTGCGTTGGCGGGAAGGGGGAGGCGACGTGTAGGACGTAGTCGCATCCGCTGACGGCCTGCTCCCAGCCATCGTCGCCGCGCAGGTCCGCGGCCGCCACCGAGAGGCGCTCGCCGGCCTGGACCTGCGAGGCGATCGCGGCGCGCAGCGCCGCCTCGCGCGACAGGTCGCGCACGGTCGTGCGCACCGCATAGCCGCGGCGCAACAGCTCGATCACGCACCAGCTCCCCAAAAACCCCGAGCCGCCCGTGACCAGTGCCGTCTTCAGCTGTGCTTGGGGGTCATCCATGGGATGCAGTATGACCATGAGGCGCTCTCTTAGCCGTTCTTGAAGGGGATGATCGTCGTGGGATTTGAAAGCGACCGCCTTACGCGACAGGCGGCGGCGTTCCCTCGGCACTGGCGGCGAGCGCCGGATCCCAGTTGCACACAGCGCAGGAGTGGCGGAACGCCGAGCGGGCGAACTGCAGCCCGGCCGCATGCGGGTCGGGGCTCGAGCACACGTCCTGCCAGTCCAGGACATACTCGCCCAGCGTGTCCTCCCAGCGTGCCCCGGCAGGGGAGAGCGTCGCGCTGGCGAACCCGTCCGGCGCCGGGTGCGCGTAGGCGTAGAACGCCGCCTTGCCGTAGCGCGCGTCGCCGGGCCACCAGCCGATCGCGACCTCCTGCGAGTCCATCGCGTTGCGCATGATGAAGTCCTCTGACGGTGGCTCGGCCGGCAGGCCCGAGAACAGGCTGACGGCGAGGTCGAACGAGCCCCACCATGCGTTGACCGGCGTGCAGCGTCCGCGGTACGGTGCTCGGAAGGCGCCCAGCACGAGCGCCGCGCGGGTCGCGGCCGCGAAGTAAGCAGCGACCTGAGCGGGGTCGTAGCGCGCGTGCTCGAGATCCTCGTCGAGCGGAACGCTCCACGGGACCTCCTGCGGGGTCGGGTCGATCTCGACGGCGCCGGCCAGGGCGCGGACCATGTCCAGAACCTCGCGTGTGACCTCGCCGACCGGCCGGTCAGGGGTGAGCGCGACGCGCCGGGCGCCGCCCCCGCTGTGCTCGACGATCGCCTCGTGGCTTTGAAGGTCGAGCGCGACGACGAGCGCCCCCGAGCCGTCCGGCGCCGGCAGCGGGGCGGTCTCCCAGCCGCGCGCGGTCAGGCGCAGCGCCGCGTGCTGGAGCTGGGGCTCGGGTGGGGCGAGAACCACCGCCAGCTTGCCGAGGACCTGGGTGTGCGCGTGCAGCGTGTCGCAGGTCGCGCTCCATTGCTCATAGGTAAGCACTGGCCATGCAGAGCGCATGGCCACACGCTACCGGATGCTCGCGCCGGCTCAGTCGATGCCGAGCGCCTTGGCCTTGGCGGCCGCGAACTCCTCGTCGGTGAGGGCGCCGCTGGCGTGCAGCTTTGCCAGCTCGTTGATCTTCTCCACGATCGGGTCCTCAGTTGTTCCGGCAGCTGGAGGCGGGGGCGGCGGCGCGGCGGCCTCTGCCTCGTTCGCGGCAGCCTGCGCTCCACGCTTGCTGCCCTGATAGGCGACGGCTCCGACAGCGGCGGTGCGCAGCAAGGGGCGACGGCGTCCTAGTGGCATGATCTCTACTCCTCGTCGGATGTTATGCCCGGGGGCAGGTCAGATCGACCGCCACCGATGCTACTCCGGGCGCGCGGATCGTGCCATGCGGGAGCCGCGAAACGCATTGGCGTCGACCTGGGACCCGTCCCAGGGCGCCAGGGCTCACGCGACAGGCCCGTCCCCCCGAGGCGGGACGGGCCGTGATGCCACGAGGCTACTTGGTGATTTTGATGATTCGCTCCATGCCCAGGCGCGTGTGGTCACGTCCATCCTGAGTCTGCATGAAGCACGCCTGCACGTACCAGCCGGGCTTAGCGGTGATCGTCGTCTGCTCGAATGCTTCATGCGACAGCGGCGCGGCACCGAAGGGTTCCCCGGCGATGAGCTTTCCGAGCGCCTTTTCGTTGCCGGCCAGCAGATCCTTTACCGCCAGCTTGGCAGCCTTGTGGCTCTTGACTGGAAAGAGGACGTCCATGTGCACGAGGAAGCCTTCGTTTTCAAAGCGCACCAGCTCTCCGTCGTGGAGGGTGCTCGGTCCACGAAAGCCGAACTCGATCGAGCGGATCGTCGCTTCGGGGGCGGGCAACGCGACAGGCGATGGGGCGGCGGTGACGGTGAAGAACGTGTGCGCTTTCGCACCCCCTGCTTCTTCCGGGATCAGAGCGAGGTACTGACCGGGCTGCAGGTAGGTCTGTGCTTCGCTCGTTTTCCCGGGTGACGCTTCCTGGTCGACGACGATAGCGCCGTACTTGCTCGTGTTGTTGGGGTCCTTAGCCCCCTTTTTCGCGAGGAAGCTTTCGACTTCCGCGACGGTGACACCGGGCTTCATGAGAAACAGGATCGCGGCTGCTTCCTTCACGTCGCTGGCGCTCGTGACGACGTTGACGGCGCCGGACTGTGTCGGGCCGCTTACGGTGATCGAGGACTTGGTGACCGCGAGCGTGAGAGTTGGAAGTGCCGAGGCCTGCACCGACGCAGCCGACACCAAGCCGACGGCCGACAGCAGAGCCGCGACGAACACGCCCCTCAGCGGGCCGCGCATAGAGCGAAATGACATGAGGTTGATCCTTTCGATCGGATCGCGCGAGCATACAGCCAAGCTCTGCCGAGCCAGCCGGGCGCCGGCAGCAAGCGCCTAACTGAAGACCTGGCGGAGGCAGGGTGGTCGATTGCGCTAGTTTGTCGTCTGTCCAACACACCTGTAGAGGAGGCATACGATGCACGCAGTCTTGGTCGAGGTCGATACGAGCGGACAGGCCGATCCGGAGGCTGGGCTCAAGCACCTGCGCGAGCAGGTCGTGCCCGGTGTCAGCCAGGCGCCTGGGTTCCAGGCCGGATACTGGCTGAGACCGCTCGGGGACGCCAAGGGAACGTCGTTGGTGCTGTTCGACACCGGGGAGAACGCCCAGGCGGCCGCGCAGACGGTCGGCGTCGGGAGCAGCCCGATGGCAGGGGTGACGGTGGTGCGCATGGAAGTGCGCGAGGTCGCCGCCTCGGCCTGATTGACGATGACGCGCAACCCCCGATCCGCTACCAGCAGGGTTGGTATCTCTTCCCGTTGAGGGCCAGGTTGTAGCGTGCGCCCATGATCCCGGCGGCGTTGTCGGCCGCGCAGAACTTGGACGTGCGCAGGCGGTACTCGGCGTTGAGGACCGGCTTGCCCGCGGCCAGGTACGGCTGGAAGTCGGCGCATTCGTGATACTGGTTGCACTGCTCGCTCAGCGCCCCGTCGAAGTAGGGCAGCAGCTCGGGTGTCTGTTCGCCGTCGTTCTTCTGCAACACGGCCATCCCCAGGGAGTGCACCTCCTCGGCGACCCACTCGTTGTAGGTCAGCTGCTCTGCAGCGGTCAGTGGAAACCCGGTGTCGTTCGCATAGCCTTCCATGTTGTCGGGCTCGACGGCGTCAAAGCCCTTTTCCTTGCACATTTCAAAGCGCGCGGTCATGATCGGCTCGAGCACGCTCAGCTGGCGGATGTCCAGCCAGCGCTCGCCCGGCCACCCGTTGGGGAGCCCCAGCACCGATTCCGGGAACTCCGAGTAGTCCGGGCGGAAGTCCTCGGCCGTGCCCACGTCGATGTAGCAGATCACGTGCTTGTCCTGGGCGTGCAGGGTCGCGACCTCGGCGGCGCTGTTTTCGAACCCGTCAATGTCATACACCGCGACCGGCTCGCTGTTGTTGACCTTCTTCGTCAGCTGCCAATACCAGGTCAGCTGCTGTGGCGGTGTCCACCAGCCGCTGGCGGCTTGTGCGACCGTTGCGGGAGCACCGAGCGCAAGCCCAGCTACGACGGCGAGCGCCGCTGGCGCGGTCCGTGCGGTTCTCAGCCGGCGAGTCATCACGACAGGCCCCATGTTAGGCGAGCAGGCTCGGCGCTGGCGCGATGAGGCGCGGCGCCCGACGGCTGTCGCGACAGGCCTGTGTCCTGCGATGGTCTGGCAGACTGCGAGCACGATGTCTCTGGTCGCCCTCGACAGTCCTCATAGCGTGGCCGTCACGATGGACCGGTTGGTGGCTGCGCTGGAGGGCCGTGGGATCACTGTGTTCGCGCGGGTGGATCATGGCGGTGGGGCGCGCGCCGCCGGGCTCGAGCTCGCGGACGAGGAAGTGGTGATCTTCGGCGATCCGCGCAGCGGCACGCTGCTTATGCAGGGCAATCCCGAAATCGGCTATGAGCTCCCGCTGCGACTGCTCGCGTGGGATGTTCAGGGCAGCACGCGAGTCGGCTACCGGCGACCGATGGAGGTCGCCGAGGGCTACCCGGGGGCCGATCAGGCCGAGATGCTTGGCCGCATGGATGGGTTGCTCGAAGAGCTGATCCGAGAAAGCACAGCGACGGTAGCGTGAGTGCCGCGTTTACTCGTGCTCCTCAGCGGAGGCGATCAACGAGAACCTCAGCGTCACCTCGGCATGCAGATGCAGCCCCCGGACACCGCGACCACCGTACACGTGCAGGACGGCGGGCAGGCAGCCTCGGCATGGGTGCACGGCTCATTACACATGCTTACTGATCCGATATGCGTAGTTCTCGAGCATCAAGCCGATCTCACCGGCGGAGCGGGTGGCCGACCAGGCGCGGCGTTTGGGTTGAGCGCCCACGCAAGAAGGGAGGCCCGAGGAGCCTCCCTTCTTGACTGAGCATCCGTGCTCAAGCTTTTATGCGCAGACTCGGCGCCTACGAGAAGACCGCTGCCCCGTATGTGTAGGTCGCTTTCCACGTCGCGGTCGTGCCAGTCTCCCCGGCGGCGACCGAGGCCTCGACTACCACCGTTTCGCCTGCTTTCAGTTCTTCCGGCAACGGGGTGATGGTGCAGGCTCCGCCGCTGGTCGTGACTTTGCATTCGCCGAGGCTCGTCGATTCGCCCTTGACCAGCTTGAACGTCTGCGTCTTCGTGCCGGTGTAGGTGGCGACTTTCGCTTCGAAGGCCGACAGCTTCCCTGTGGCATGGAACGTGCGCGGTGTCACTCCCGTGACAGTCGTCTGTTTGGTCAGCGTCGTCGAATCCAGCGACCAGTAGTAGGCCGTCGTGCTGAGGGATTCGCCGGTGGCCGTGCTCCCGCTGAGGGCAAGCGAGCCGCTCGGGATGAAGCCTTCTTTGCCTTCCGGCCCGGTGGGTCCGGCCGAGCCGGTCACGCCCTGGGCTCCGGTCGCGCCTTTTTCGCCGGTCGCGCCTTTTTCGCCGGTCGCGCCTTTTTCGCCGCCGGACGGCCCGGTCGCTCCGGTCGCTCCGGTTTCGCCTTTGGCTCCGGTTGCCCCGGTTTCGCCTTTGGCTCCGGTCGCTCCTGTTTTACCTTCGGCTCCGGTTGCCCCAGTTTCGCCTTTGGCTCCGGTTGCCCCGATTTCGCCTTTGGCTCCGGTCGCTCCTGTTTTACCTTCGGCTCCGGTTGCCCCAGTTTTGCCTTCTGACCCGGTCGCGCCTTTTTCACCGGTGGAACCGGTCGCTCCGGTCGCTCCGGTCACGCCTTTGACGCCTTCTTTACCGGTCGCTCCGGTTTCGCCTTTTTCGGCGACGAGGTTCCAATACGTGGTGTTCGGGGGTTCCTCGCTGGTGCCTTTGGCCGTACCGATGGCGATATATGAACTGCCTTTGTTCGACACCGCCTGGCCTTTTTTGTACGTGACCGCGGACGACCAGGGGCCCTCCCACGTCATTTCGCCTTTTTCGCCTTCTTCGCCTTTTTCTCCCTTTTCGCCGGTCGCCCCGGTTGCGCCAGTGGCTCCGGTCGCTCCGGTCGCTCCCTTTTCGCCGTTGGTTCCGTTGGTTCCGGCTTTGCCTTCGGCTCCGGTCGCTCCGCTCACGCCCTGGGCCCCGGTTGCGCCAGTGGCTCCGGTCGCTCCCTTTTCGCCGTTGGTTCCGTTGGTTCCGGCTTTGCCTTCGGCTCCGGTCGCCCCTGTTGCCCCGGTTTCGCCTTTGCCCGTCGCGCCTGTCGCTCCCGTGGCGCCCGTAGCTCCGGTCGCGCCTGTTTCGCCTGTGGCTCCGGTGGCTCCGGTGGCTCCGGTGGGCCCTTGCTTGCCTTCTTTGCCTTCAGGTCCGGTCGCTCCAGTGGCTCCGGTTTCGCCTGTCGGGCCGGTAGCTCCCGTTTCGCCTTTTTCGCCGTCTTTGCCGTTGGTTCCGGCTTTGCCTTCGGCTCCGGTCGCTCCGGTTACGCCCTGGGCTCCGGTCGCGCCTGTTTCGCCGGTGGCTCCGGTGGCTCCGGTGGGCCCTTGCTTGCCTTCTTTGCCTTCAGGTCCGGTCGCTCCAGTGGCTCCGGTTTCGCCTGTCGGGCCGGTGGCTCCCGTTTCGCCTTTTTCGCCGTCTTTGCCGTTGGTTCCGGCTTTGCCTTCGGCTCCGGTCGCTCCGGTTACGCCCTGGGCTCCGGTTACGCCCTGGGCTCCGGTCGCGCCTGTTTCGCCTGTGGCTCCGGTGGCTCCGGTGGGCCCTTGCTTGCCTTCTTTGCCTTCAGGTCCGGTCGCTCCAGTGGCTCCGGTTTCGCCTGTCGGGCCGGTGGCTCCCGTTTCGCCTTTTTCGCCGTCTTTGCCGTTGGTTCCGGCTTTGCCTTCGGCTCCGGTCGCTCCGGTTACGCCCTGGGCTCCGGTCGCGCCTGTTTCGCCGGTGGCTCCGGTGGGCCCTTGCTTGCCTTCTTTGCCTTCAGGTCCGGTCGCTCCAGTGGCTCCGGTTTCGCCTGTCGGGCCGGTGGCTCCCGTTTCGCCTTTTTCGCCGTCGGTTCCGGCTTCGCCCTTTTCGCCGGTCGCCCCGGTCGCGCCAGTGGCTCCCGTGGCTCCTGTCGCGCCCTGAGCTCCGGTCGCGCCTGTTTCGCCTGTGGCTCCGGTGGCTCCGGTGGGCCCTTGCTTGCCTTCTTTGCCTTCAGGTCCGGTCGCTCCAGTGGCTCCGGTTTCGCCTGTCGGGCCGGTGGCTCCCGTTTCGCCTTTTTCGCCGGCGGTTCCGGCTTCGCCCTTTTCGCCCGTTGCCCCTGTCGTGCCAGTGGCTCCCGTGGCTCCTGTCGCGCCCTGGGCTCCGGTCGCTCCGGTCACTCCTTGCGCTCCTTGTTCGCCTTTTTCGCCAGTGGCCCCGGTGGCGCCGGTTGCCCCAGTGCCTCCTGCTTCGCCTTTTTCGCCGTTGGTTCCGGCTTTGCCTTCCGCTCCGGCCGGACCCGTCGCGCCGGTGGCTCCCTTGATTTCTTCGTACGCGCCTTCGTGCGTTGGGCTCACCGCGGTGCACGCCTTGTTGGTGTATTCGCCGGTGTGGTGCTTGGGTTTCCCAGTCGTCTTAGTGGCCTTGACGCAGTTCGTCGAGGCGGCCGCCGAGGCGCTTGCCGCTGTGAGCGCGCTCGTCGCGAGGATGGCGAGGAGGCAGAGACCCGCGATCCCGATGCGGTGGATCGTGTCCCTACTCTTGTCCGCTTCTCTGCACTGGCGCATGAGGCTCCTCGGCGACTGCGTTCGCGAACGTCAACCACCGACTGGTGGTTCTGTAGGTGAACCGTAGATGTGCTCCCCGAGGGGGTCAACAAGAAGAAGCGCTAGTTCGACCTAGACCAAGGTGTTGGTTCCCGGCTGCTTGGACGCTCCGCGGGCGGGCGCCGGCCGGGAGTCGTGGGGCACCGACACGAGCGCCAACTCACGCGGTCAATCCCCGGCCGGTGCGACGACGGTCGCTGTCAGCCGTGCTTTTTCTTCTTCTTGGCGGGCTTGTGCTTGGCCGCCACGCACACCTTGACCGTCTTCTTCTGCCTTTTGACCTTCTTCACGACGCACTTGGGCTTGGGTGGGACGAATTTGCCGGTGGCGTAGGGGCCGACGTTGTCCTTGTTGTCGATCGCGGCTACGCGCCAGTAGATCGTGCCACGGTTCTGCTTCAGCGCGAGGTTGACATCCGGCGCCCAGCTGGCCTGTTCGGTGTGGTGCGTTTCGAGCGTCGTGGCAAACGTGTTGACGTTGGAGATCTGGACTTCGTATTCCTTCGCGTAGGCCTCGGGGCTCCAGGAGATCACGATCCGCGATCCCACCTTTTCACCCACTACGCCCGACGGCGGCGCCTCACCGTGCGCAACGGCCTCCGGCGCCGAGTAGCTGCCGGACACGTTCGTGGTCGCGCTCGCGGTCGGGAACTCTGCGCGCACGTTCCAGCGCCACACGCCCGGGCCGTCCCATTCGGTCGGCGCGAAGGCGGTCGAGTCGAAGGTGAAGTTCTTCGTCGTCCCGTCCGGTTGTTCGACGTGCACTTCATAGCCGGTGGCGCCTGGCACCGGCGCGAAGTAGAACGCCGGGATGGCTTCGACGCTCAGCGGGTTGGACAGGCTCAGGACGGGCACCGGCAAGGTGCGCTTGAACGTCTGCACCGCTGACCAGTGCAGTCCTTCGTGGCTGTCTTTGTTCACGTCGTTCCCACGCACCCGCCAGTATAGAGTCGTGTTCGCGGGATACGTCTTCGCCGCCGTGTACGAAGTCGAGTCGGTCTTCGCTTCTTCGATGAGTTCGCCGAATTCGGGATCCTGTGACACCTCGATCGTGTAATTGAGTGCGCCTTCGGTCGGTGCCCATTTGAAGGTCGGCTGGTTGCTGATTTCGGCACCGTTGGCCGGCGCGAGCGGCGTTGGCGGAATCGAGCTTTTGTTGAACACCGCGTAGCGGCCTTCGGGGACGATCGGAGAAGCGTTGTTAGTACACTTGCGTTCCGCCGCTGGGTAAACGGTCCAGTAGTAGGTGGTCGTCTCATCGTCCAGAGGCTCTTCGCCGCCAACGGGGGGCGCGTACGCGGTCCCGTAGGTGTAAGCGACGTCGGCGACGTCCTGCAACTGCCCGCCTTTGTTGACCTGGCGAGAGATCGCTATGTAGTAGCAGTCGGCTGAAGGAACAGGTTCCCAAGTAAAGAGCGGCGTGCGTGTTTGATAGGGGTACGGTTGCGGCGAGATAAAACGTCTGATCGAAGTCGTGGGTCCCGTTTCTTCTTTGCACTTCGTCGGTTCGAGTTCTTCGTAGGGCGAGCCTCCGTTCGCGTCATATTCTCGTTCGGCTGCTTCTTGTTCGCCTTTTTTTTCGTCCTGCAGCGCCGCCGCACATCGAACGGGACGAGGGTCATACTTGAACGTGAACTCCGGGCAACCTTCCGGTGTCAGCGCGCTTTCGATTTGCTTACCAAACGCGTCGACGTCTGAGCGGGCGGCCACATCGACGCAGTATTCTTCGCCCGGTTCCAAGCGGAGCTCACTCGACTGCGGGGACGGCCACCCAGGCTGAACGATCTGCGAGCTGGAAGAAAGCGCCGTCCAGGTCGGAGTGGCGGTGTACTCGATCGTCGTTGGCTGTTCTGGTTTGAAGCGTGGCTTGATCTCGACGACGTAGCTAGCGGCGCCAGGTACGGGAGACCACGTGACGATCGGCGTCCCGGTGGTCGGATCGTTCAACACCGTGTTGCCTTCCAGATTGACCATCCTCAGATTGCGGATCGTCGGTGTTTCGGTGTCGAAGCCCTTCGCGAAGCGAGGGCCTTCGTTCCAGACACCGGCGTTGCCGTCGCTGTCGATGGCTCGTACCCGCCAGTAATATTCGGCGTCGTTCAGGGCTAGTGGGGGAGAAGCCGTCGTGCCGATCGTCGTGCCCTTAAACCATGTTGACCCCGGCGGGAAGCTTACGGCGGAGTTGACTTCGACTTCATAGCGCGCCGCTCCTGGCACTGGGTTCCAAGAGAATTCGGGGGTCCAATCGAGCGTCGTTTCCCCTGGTTCGGAGTTCAGCGGCGTGATCGAAGTCGCCGTCTGTGTCGGCCAGGACCAGTTGAAGGTGCTGACGGCCGAGCGCGCTCCGCGGTGCCCCTGTGCGTCCACCGGCGTGATCGCCCAGTAGTACTGACCGCTCGGCAGCTCCCCGGCAAGCGCGAACACGGTTCCCCACGTCATGGTCGGTGTGGTCGCCGACCCGAGCACGATGTTCGACAGTTCCTTGTCGGTCGCAATCGTGACGATGTACTGGGTGGCGCTCTTGACGGGGGTCCAGCTCAGGACCAGAGGCACGGTCGGCCACGTGATCGCGGCGCCTTCGCCCGGACCGAGCAGCTGCGGGGCTTCGCTCCAGGCCTTCACGACCGTGCGGGTGGCCGACCAGGGACCGGCCTGCTTGGTCGCAGTCAGCGCCCGCACGCGCCAGTAGTAGGTGCCATCGGTCACCGACTTCGCCAGCGCGGCAGCCAGGTCGTAGGTGCGCGACTCGCCCTTGCCCGTGCCCGTGCCCAGCACGATCGCGTGGAAGTGCGAATCGGCCGCCAGCTGGTATTCGTATTCGGCGGCGCCGCTGACCGCGCTCCAGGTGAGGGCGGGGATCTGCTGGACGTGGGCGCCGTTGGCTGGCGTGAGCAGGCCCGGCGCCGCCAAGCCGTGGACCTTCTTAGCCGCCTTCGGGTGCTTGACTTTCTTGGCGTGCTTGACTGCGGTGGCGTGGCCATTGACGGCCGCCTGCGTGACACCGCCTGCCACCAGCACGCCGACGGCCACAACGATGATGAGGGCGAAGATTTTGAGCCTGGATATGGACATGGTCATCAAATCCTTGAGAATCCCGCCAGGAGGTCATGAACGGCGGGGTAGAGCAGCACGATGAACATCGAGGGGAAGATCAGGAAGACCAGGGGGAAGAGCATCTTCAGCGGCGCCTTCTGAACGCGCTCCTGCGCGGTCTGGCGGCGGCGCGTGCGCATCTCCAGGGCGAGGTTGCGCATCATCGTGCCGATTGAGACACCGAGCGTCTCGCCCTGGACGACCGCCCGCACGAAGGAGCGCATGGCCGGCGTGTCGGAGCGCTCGAGTATGTTGCTCGAGCGCCTGGTTGGTCGACAGCCCCATCCGCTGCTCCTGCAGCGCGAGCCTCAGCTCGTTGCCAAGCGGCCCCTCGAAGCGCCCGGCGACGAGCTGCAGCGACCCGGCGAAGCCCAGCCCGGCCTCGATCGTCGCGATCAGCACGTCGATGAGCTCCGGCAGTTCGCGGTCTATCCCTTCCAGCCGCGCTTCGCTGCGGCGACGAACGGTGGTGCCGAACAGCGTCCAGCACGCGGTCGCCGCGAACGCGCCGACGAGCAGGGCCAGCGCGAGGCCGTGCCCGGTCGCGAGGGTCTCGAAGACCAGCAAGGCCGGCACCGTGACGGCGGCCAGCACGCGGTAGCCGTGGAAGGCCTCGACCGAGATCCTGTAATAGCCCGCCGATGCGAGCACGCGGCTCGGCAAGGGTCTGAGCGTGCCGACGCTGGCGATTGCCGAGCGACCGATGCTCTCGGCAAGCGCGTTGATCGACCGGCCGAGCGGCGGCGGCGGCCCGAGCGCGTTCTCGTCGGACAGTCCCGCATTGAAGCCGTAGGTCTCGATCTGGCGCAGGTGCGTCGCCATGCGCAGGCGAGGAAGCGCGATCGCGCGCATGATCAGCACGACCGCCGCGGCGAGGAATAGGAGTCCGATGATAAAAATCACGGTCATGGATCTCAGACCTCGATCCTGACGATCCGGCTCATCACCATCGAGCCGGCGATGATCATCGCGACCGCTGTCGCCAGCAGAAGATGGCCTGTTTCGGTGGAAAACAGCGGTTCGAGATACGTTGGGTTGATGACCTCGATCAGCACCAGCAGGGTCGGCGGGATCAGCGTGACGATCCAGCGCGACCCGCGCGCCTGCGCGGTCAGCGTGCGCAGCTCGCGGTTCAGCTCGGCGCGAGCGCGTACCGACTCTGCCACCCGGTCGAGCACCTCGGCCATGTTGCCGCCGGTCTGGCGGCTGAGCTCGGCCACGAGCGAGATCTGTTCCATGTCCTTGGCATTCATGCGGACCGCGACCGAGCGGAGCGCGTCCTCGAGCGGCATGCCGAGCTGCTCGTCGGCGATGACCCGCTGAAACTCGCCCTGGCTCGGTTCGCTCGCGCCCTGCGCCAGCAGGCCGATGCCCGAGACCATGCTGTGTCCGGCGCGCATGGCCGAAGCCAGCTCCTGCAGGTGGGCGGGGAGCTGATCGCCGAACAGTACGCGCTGGTGTCGAAGGCGCTTATTGATCAGGCTGCGCACGGCGATTGGGACCAGGACGAGCGCCGCCAGCGCGGCGAGCGGACTTCCCACTAGAGCGGCGAGCAGGAAGGCGGCGGCGATTGAGCCCGCGACCGTCAGGTACACGATCTCGCTTGCGGGCCGGTCGATGCGGGCAATGTCGAGCTTTTCCTTGAGCTCGTCCCACCAGCGCTCGCGTTCGAGCGAGCGCTCGGTGCGCGTGAGCACGTCGCTCGCTGACTCGGTTGCGAGAGCCGCATCCGGTCGTTGGCCGCGCTCGCCGCGGCGACGAACTCGCCGACCCGCTCGCGCACGCTGCCGCGGCCTGGAGCGCTGGCGCAGGACAGCGCGACGGTCACACCGACCACGATCGCGCAGGCGCCGACAATGAGCGCCGTCGCGAGCGTGGAGGCCCAGAACGCCTGCTGCGCGGCTGCGAGCACCGGACTCATCGCGACGCCCCTCGCGCCGCCGGGTGGGCGGCCTGCGCGGCGTTCGGCACGATCCCGGCCGGGAGCTTCACGTTGCGCCTGGCGAACTTCTCCAGGAACAGGGGTCTCAGACCGCTGCCCTTCAGCGCACCGACCGCGGTCTGGCCGTTGCCGACCGCGTCGACCTCGTAAGTGAAGAGATCCTGCAGGGTGATGACGTCGGACTCCATGCGCTGGACCTCCGTGATGGCGACCACCTTGCGCGAGCCGTCGTGCATGCGCTCGAGCTGGATGATCAGGTCGAGCGCCGAGGACGACCTGCTGGCGGACGGCGCGCAGGGGCAGGTCGAAGCCCGCCATCAGGACCATCGTCTCCACGCGCGCCAGCGCGTCGCGCGCCGTAGTTCGCGTGGACCGTCGAGAGCGAGCCGTCGTGGCCGGTGTTGATCGCCTGCAGCATGTCGAGCGCCTCGGCGCCGCGGACCTCGCCGACGATGATGCGGTCGGGCCGCATGCGCAGCGAGTTGCGCACGAGATCGCGGATCGTGACCTCGCCCTCGCCCTCGATGTTGCTGCGGGCCGGCACTCGAGCCGCAGGACGTGGCGCTGGGCGAGGCGCAGCTCGGCCGCGTCCTCGATCGTGACGATCCGCTCGGAGTCCGGGATCGCGGCCGACAGCGCGTTCAGCAGCGTCGTCTTGCCCGAGCCGGTGCCGCCCGAGATCAGGATGTTCAGCCGGGCCTGCACGCAGCGCTCGAGCAGGTCGGCCGTCTCCGGCGTGAGCGTCCCGAAGCGGATCAGGTCGCCGACGTTGCAGCCGCTCGCGAGCCGAACTTGCGGATCGTCAGCAGCGGGCCGGACAGCGATAGCGGCGGGATCACGGCGTTGATGCGGCTGCCGTCGGGCATCCGCGCGTCGACCATCGGCGAGCTCTCGTCGATCCGCCGCCCGACCTCGGCGACCATCTTGCGCGATCACGCGCCGCAGGTGCGACTCGTCGGTGAAGCGCACCGCCGTCTTCGTGCAGGTGCCCGTCGCGCTCGATCCACACGTCGTGCGGGCCGTTGACCATGATCTCGGTGACCGAGTCGTCGGCCAGCAGGCGCTCGAGCGGCCCGTGCCCGAGGATGTCGTCGACCAGCGCCGCCGCGAGTCTTCTCGCGATCCTCGTGCGAGATCCCCGGCTCTTGGCTCAGTCGCGCGGCGATCTCGGCGCCGATCCGCGCGCGCAGGGTCTCGGGGTCGATCGCGGTGTTGAAGATCTGGCGCCCGAGATCCTCGATCAGGCCGCGGTGGACCCGGTCCTTGACCTCGGCGAACGGGTCGTGGAGCGGGTGACGCACCTCCTCGGCCGGCTGCGTGATTCGCTCGTGAAGCTCCATGGCGCTCTCCTACCTTCCCCACCGGAACAGTCGCCGGCGGGGTCTCGTGGTGGTCTCCTCGACGCCGCCGGAGGCGGCGCGCGCCTCCTCGATGTACAGCTGCGCGAGCGCGTGGAACGCCTTGGCGGCCTCTGAGCGCCGGCTCTCGAGCACGATCGGCTCGCCCCGGTTGATCGAGCGCGTGACGTTGCGATCGCTAGGCACCAGAATCCGCGGCTCGGCGCCCATGATCGCGGCGACGTCCTCGCGGGCGATTCCCACGTTGCTGTCGGCGCGATTGAGCACGAGCCGCACCCTGTCCATGTCGAAGTTCATCCGTTCGAGCGTCTCGAGCCCGAGCTTGGAGTTCTTCAGCGACAGCGAGTCGAGCATCGCCACCATGCAGACCTCCGTCGAGCTGTCCACGGCGGCGATCACCTCCGGCGTAAAGCTCGGCGGCGTGTCCACGATCACGAAGTCGTTGCACCTCGCGCAATACGGCGTACACGTCGCGCAGGAAGTCGCTGGTGACGACCCCGGCCTGGTCGGGCCTCGCGGGCGCGAGCAGCGCGCGTGCGCCGGAGGGATGCACCGCCAGGAAGTCCTCGAGCTTCTCGGCGTCGAGCGATCCGCCCGAGCCGATCAGGTCGAACACGGTCCGCTCGGGGCTCAATCCCAGGGCGAGGCCGACGTCCCCGAACTGCAGGTCGATGTCGACGATCGTCACCCTGTTGCCGGCGTCGGCGAGCGCGACGGCGAGGTTGGTGGCCGTCAGCGTCTTGCCGCTGCCTCCCTTCAGGCCGAGCACCGAGATCATCGTCCCCAGATGCGTGGTCGCGACCGCCGAGCCCCGCTTGCGCGCGACCGCCTTCTCGACGGTGAAGATCACCTGCTGGGACATTACCCCCGCGGCCTCGGCGCTCCCGTTGGTGGGCAGAGCGACGATGTCGTCGACCCCGGCGCCGAACGCCTCCTCGACGTAGCCGTTGCTGCCGGCCGGGCAGAGCAGCACCACCGGCCTCGCCGGATGATGTCGCACGGCGGCCGCGAGCGATTCGCCGACGTCCGCCGTGTAGTCGACGCAGGCGACGATCAACACGTCCCCGGCGCCGTCGTCGTCGGGCGCGAGGCGGCCGAGGTCGACGTAGTCGAGCACCCTCAGCGGTTCCGCCGACAGCATCGCTTCGACCACGTCGCGGTCCACGTCGCTGTCGAGGGCCACGACCGCATGTGTTTGGCTTGAGATCATTTTGTTCCTCCTGACGAGACTCCTGCGTTTTCGGCGATGATCGACGACTCGTCTATGACTTCGTCACCGGTCTTGCTGCCATGCGCCGGGCTCAGCACGAGCCAGACCTTGCCGTTATCCGCGGAGAAGGCGAGCTCGGCCGCCTGGTGCACGTCGACCTCCAGCACGACGTTGGACTCCTGGCTGCTCACGCTGGCCGCGGCCAGACCGACCCCGCCTGCCGAGTGGCCGGCGTCGAGTACGACGACATTGGACCCCAGCAACCGCACAAAAGCGGGTTTGTCCAATTCTTTTGCAAAGCTCGCGTAAACGTCGACGCGGTCGCCGGTCTGGATGTCGCCGATCATGCCATGACTCGGTGTCGACCGGCACCGAGATCGCGCGCAGGTTCGGAGGGAGCTTGCTGTAAAACAGACCCCCGCCGATGAAGTCCGAGGCGGCCAGCTGCTGCCCGGGATAGATGTCGACCGCCGCGACCTCACCGTGCAGGGAGGCGGAGCTGGCCAATGCCCCCGCCGCGACCTGCTTTTCGGAGATTTTCGCCGTCCGGAAGTACCGCCCGACGCCGATCGCGGCGCCCGAGGTGCCCTTTTCGATGAACCGATTCGCGACGAGCACCGTCGCGGACGCGGGCGCCGTGCGAACGTCCTGGCGGTACTTGTGCAGCGCGTACACGAGGATCGCGGCCGCCAGCGCCATGCTGATCAGCGCGATCGTGAGCGTGCCCCGTCGCGTCGAGGTCCATCCTCCGAAGCTTCCTTGTGTGGACCGTCTCTGAGTGACTTCCATGTCTTGCTCCTTATTCCGTGAGTACCGCTTCGCAGGTTTCCACACCTTCCAGCTTGCAGCCTTCTGTGCCGGACACTTCGCCGAGCACGTTTACGTACTTGATGAGATGTCCGACCACTTCGCGGGGCTGTTCGGTGTCGTCGTCAAAGCCTTTTTCTTTTTCTTTCTGTTCGCGCTGCTTGAGCGGAATCGCTTCGTTTTCGAGTTCCGCTCTTTCCGCCGCGGTCAGCGGACCGACGCTGTGGCCGTTGAGCTGCCACGGTTTCGTCGAGTTGAAGAGTTTTTCGCTGCATTCGTCGCGCCGTTCTTTTGGGTTCCACGCTTTTCCGGTGCCCTGGCCGGCTTCGGAGTTGCCCGAGTCCCAGCCGGTCACGTAGAAAGTGGCGAAGTTAACGATAGGAACGAGGGGGGAGACTTCGTTTTTGCGCTCGAAGTCCGTGACCGTGAACGGCACCACGAAGAACTGAACGAGCCGCGAGTCGTTGGGCGGGACGGTCGGGATGCCGCCTTCGTTGTTGTTGACCCACCTGTTCGGGCAGTAGAAGTGCGTGCCGTTCAGTTCGCCTTCGATACGTTTGGCCAGATAGGACTGGAAGGTGGTGGTTAGTTCCTTCGCCAGTTCGCCTTCGGTGCTGCCCTTAAAGTTTTCTTTGCCGTTCGCTTCGACGAGTCCCAGGCATTCATGCGCGGCCGCGCCCAATTTTTCCTTTGCTTCTTTCGTCGCCTGTTCTTCTTCTTTGCGTTTTGCCTTGGCGGTTTCTTCTTTTGCTTCGTCTTCGTGGCGCGTGGTCGTCTGGGCGGCTTCTTTTGCTTCGCGTTCGGCTTTGGTCCGCTTTGGTTCTTTTTCTTCTTTTTCCCATTGCGTTTTGGCGGCTGCTTCTTTCGCGGTGCGTTCAGCTTTAGTGATCTTCGTTTCTTTTTCTTCTTTTTCCCATTGCGTTTTGGCGGCTGCTTCTTTCGCGGTGCGTTCAGCTTTAGTGATCGTTTTTTCTTTTTCCTCTTTTTCCAATTCCGTTTTTAGAGCGGCTTCTTTCGTTGTGCGTTCCGCTTTCGTAATCTTGTCTTCTTTTTCCTCTTTTTCCAATTCCGTTTTCAGGGCTGCTTCTTTCGTTGTGCGTTCAGCTTTAGTGATCTTCGTTTCTTTTTCTTCTTTTTCCCAGGTGGCTTTTTCAGTGGCTTCCTGTTTTTCGCGGGTTTCCTTGGCTTTCTGTTCGGTTTCGGCGGCTTTTTTCTCAGCTTCTTCTTCCGCTGCTATTTTTTCTTGGCCCGATTTTTCGGTCGTGCACGATTCCCCATGGGTGTTGACGCTGTATTTGCCCGCGCAGCCGTGGAAGAGCGCTTCCTGGTAGAGCGCCACGACACCGACCTTGCTGGTTGTGGGCGGGCAGGACACCACGAACTGGTCGTCGTCCTCCTGATCGTTGTCGCCGTAAAAGACGTGGAACGGAGGGATCGGCTGACAGGTGGACGAGAACGATACTTTTTCGCCGGCGCATGATGGCAAAGATTCTTTGGTGAAGTATTTTTTGGCGTCCTCGAGACTGCCGCTCAGTTCGACGGTGACCGCGAGTTTGTGCGTGCATTCTTCTTTATCCGCTTTCTCGCAGACCTCAAAGGCATCGGCATCCTTTTCTCCGGGGACGGGGTCGGCGCCTCCGGGTTCGAATACCTTGGCGGCCACGATGCGGTTGGAGCCGTCGGGCCCGGCGCTAAAGGCGCGCTGAACGTCGGTGAGTGTTTTTTCTTCAGTTGCGCTGAGCGTCGAGCACACCGATTTGGCGACTTTCGGTTCGCACTTGACTTTCAGGTTGACTTCGGTGGAGCCAAAGTTGCCGTAGAAGTAGCTGGGCAGGTTGAGCGTGCCGGTCCACACGCCGCCTTCGAGTTTCAACGGCGTCTGTGCCTTGGTTTCGGCGTGACCGCTGAAGCCTTCGGTGTATTTGAGTTCGGGCGTGACGGTCACACCCGTCGCGTTCGTGCTTTCTTTGCCATAGTTGAGTTCGGCCGAGATCGTGATGCTGCACGTCGCAGCTTTTTCAGAGAGGGGCCAGTCGTTGAAGTAGGCATCGATGCACGTATCTGGGGATGGGCTGGAGAGCGTGACCTTGTGCGCGACCGCTTCAAAGGGTTTCGTCGCTTTGCCTTCTTTTTCCATGGAATAGCCGCTGATGTTCAGCAGTGGTGGCACGACGCCCGAGTCCTCGTCGAAGCATTCGACGTAAACGTGGAGGCACACTTCCGGCGTTTCGTTTCCTGCCCCGGTGAGCGCGCCCGCCTTGCCGGCGAGCGCAATCCGCACCCCGATATGAGGCTTGTTGACCTTGAGGGCGACCGGCGCGGAGGCGTCGGTCCATTTGATCGTGCCTTTTTCTTCGTTGGAGCCGATGTCCGTAAGTAGCCCGGTCGCGAGCATTTCGTCTTTGGTGTAGGTGCTGTCGCTGCCGTCTGGTTCGTCGTTGACGTAGAAGACGCGGACTTCGCCCGGTTCGGACTCGATGATCGGCTCGACGGCCGTGGCGAACTTCTCCTTGACGATCGACACGCGAGCGTGGGCGTCGATGTAGGGCACGACGTCGAACGCTTTGCCCAGCACTTTAAAGAAGAAGGGCAGGTTCGTTTCGGTCATCTTCACGTCGATCATGTCGGCGCCTTCTTCGCATGGCGCCTTTTCGACGGTGGTGCGTGTCGCCTCTGGACTGGCCGTAGTATGTCTTGTGGTTGATCTCCTCGTGGATCTCGCCCTGGCGGCTTTTCGCGGGGACCTGGCCGATCTGTTCGTTGTAGAGGGGAGTAGCCGACGGTTCGACTTCGCCCGAGGGGGTGGTCACGGAGTTCGCGCCGCCGTACTGCCCGGCCGTCTGGTAGATCGCCTGTTGGACCGCTTTCGTGCACGGGTACTCGAACTTGCTGGCGGCCGCGAACGCGGCGGCGTCGGCCTGTAGCTGGAGATGGCGTTGGTGCTCGAACCAGTTGCCGACGTCGACCACGAAGGCACATAGCAGGATCGCCACGGACATGAACACCGAGAACAGCACGAGCACCGCGCCGGTCTCCTCCGAGGTTGCTGCAATGGCTCCGCGGAGCGAGCTCATGAGCATGCGGGATAGGGGGTCGCGGGCTGTTCCTCGATCTTCATCTGCGCCGTGCTGGTGAGGTGTGTTGCGCCCAGGTGCAGGAGCGGCAGCCATTCGTAGTTGTAGGTGAGCTTGACCTCTACGTAGCCTTCGGTCGTCGAAGTGTTGGAGCAGACCGTGGCCGTCGCGCCTTTGACCTGGGCGTTGTCGCCTTGTTCGGTGAGCCACGCAAGAAAGGCTTTTTCTTCCGGTGGAGCGCCTTCACATTTTTCGGCGCTTCTTTGACGATGCAGTTCTCGTTGACCGCGGCGAAGCGGGCGCCCTCGCTCGCGATTTGCGTCTCGTTGATCCAGTCGTTGAGCGCGAGGCCGAAGTAGGCGATCGCGAACAGGATGACCAGGACGACGGGCAGCACCAGCGCGAATTCTGCTAGGGCCTGACCATCCTCTGATCTGCAAGCGTTCGCCGCCCGGCTCTGGCCGGCGCGAGGGGTCGAGGTGCCAGCGGGCCGTGGCGTATGTTCGGTAGCGGGTGACATTGACGGGATGGACTCGTGGTATGGGTGAAAGGGGAGTTGACGCGCCAGACGGCGATGCGTATGGCAGGGTGGTGGTTGGATGTGATCAAGGCAGGAAGTTGGAGTGATGAGTTTGCTGGTCGGAAAACGGCGGGCGCCGCCAAAGCAAGGGTAAAGCGAGATCCCGCAAGAACGACGCCCGCCCACGTGTGGCTATCCAACAGCTGTGTTGATTTTGCCCGTGACGGTTTCCAGTGCGGCTGCGATCGCGCCGCCCAAGCCGGTGAGGGCAATGATGGCCGCAATCGAAACCAGCGCCAGAATCAACGTGTACTCCACGAGCGCCTGACCCTCCTCCTTCTGGATCTGCACGCGCGTGTAGAGCGAGAGCACGAGGCGGTTGAGTTCGTTCCACATATGCAATTTCACCCCCTTCCATTGTGTATATAGCCCGAAGGCTCATTTGACAAATGGCGGGGCCGTGAACTGCGGTTGACGAGCATCCGACCACCGGCTCGTGGCTCCCGAGTAGCGAACCGTAGGTGCGCGCTGCGGGCCGGTCAACGAGAAGAAGCGCTAGTTCCACCTAGACCTAGGTCCAGCCCGGCGACGCCGCTCCTTGGCTTTGACTGTCGCCGAACTTCCCAAACCACTCACTCGTGGACACCCGAGCATCGAACCGTAACCACGTCCTCCGGCCCGGTCAACGAGAAGAAGCTCTAGCCCAACCTAGACCAACGGGGAGTGTCCTTTACATCGCCGAGCATCGAGACTTTGCTGCTCGTGAGACGGGCCTCTCGGCGCGTTCCACAAACAAGCCGGTCCCCTTCTGGAGGAGCGGAAGCGCTCATAGCAGGGGAGAGAGGACGCGCGCAGCGGTGACTGAGACCAAGCTCATAGTCAATCTCACACGTCACCGCTGCGTATGCGTCGGCGAGCTGGCCGATCGGCCGCTGTCGCGGATGCGGGGCCTGATGGGCCGTCAAGGGCTGCCGGCCGGTGAGGGGCTGTTGATCAGTCCCGCTCCGGCGATCCACACGGCCTTCATGCGCTTTCCGATCGACGCGCTGTTCTTGGACCGCGAGCTGCGGGTGCTCGAGGTCGTCGAGCGGCTGCGTCCGTGGCGGGTCGCCTCCAAGCGCGGGGCGCACTGCGTGCTGGAGCTCACGGCCGGGGAATGCGCCCGGCGCGGGGTGGAGAGCGGGGACAGGCTGGAGCTCCGTGAGCGCAGGCCAGTGCAGGCCGCCGCGTCCGGCGCGGAGGATACGGGCGATGTGGCGAACGGCAACGCGGCAAACGGCGATGACGCGACGAACGGCAACGCGGACGCCGCCGGCGTGGACGCCTCGAGTCCAGGCGGACCCGCGCCGAGCGCGCAGGGGGGCCAGCTCGTGCGGCTGCAGCCGCTGCGGGTTCTGGTCGCCTCGCTCGACCGCCATTTCCACACCGTCATGTCGCTCCTTTTGGGGCGTCACAACTGCGCGGTGACGGTGACCGCGAACATGGGCCGCGTGGCCGAGCTCATCGAGCGCGAGCGCATCGACGTCATGGTGATCGACACCGATCACCTGCTGGCCGCCGCCACCCTCGCCACGGTCGAAGAGCGCGCGCGGCCGATCGGCATGGTGCTGGTCGCCGACGAGGCGAGCTCCAGGGACTCCGAGCGGCCCGTGCTTGACAAGTGGGGCCCGTTCGAGGAGCTCGTGGCGGCGATCGAACTGGCCGACGAGCGCCGCGGCACACGGGTGAGACAGTCGTGATCCAGAGCGGCGTGGCATCCGCTGGGCCATCCCCTGGCGCATCCCCGGCCGCGGACGGACGGCTGCTGGGAAATCCGGTTGTCCTGGCGCCCGTCGTGGCCGCGGTGATCGCCCTGGCGTTCGCGACGCTTCCGCTCGACCGCGCCGTCGTGGCAGCGTTCATCGGCGCGGTGCTCGTCGTCCTGTCGGCGATCGACATCGAGCGCGGGATCATCCCCAACCGGATCGTCCTGCCGGCCGCCGCCGTCGTGCTTGTCATGCAGATCGCGCTGTTTCCCGATCAGGCGCTCGAATGGACGCTCGCCGCGATCCTCGCCGCGGTCGCCCTCATGATCCCCCAGCTGTTCGGGCGCTCCTGGATGGGGATGGGCGACGTCAAGCTCGCGCTGCTGCTCGGCGCGGCGCTCGGCTGGGGGGTCGTGGGCGCCGTGTTGCTCGGGTTCCTCTGCACCTTCCCCGTTGCGCTGCTGGTGCTCGTCCGCGGCGGCCTTCAGGCCCGCAAGACAACGATCCCGTTCGGCCCGTTCCTGTCGCTCGGGGCGCTGATCGTGCTGTTTGGCCCCCATCTCCTAGGCTTTCCGACGAGCTGAGCCGATGGCCGCGCTTGCGCATCACAGCGCTTCGGCGCGCGCACGCGTGGACTTCGACCTGCGCAAGACCGCGCTGCTGTGCATCGTCACCTGTCAGCTCTGGCTGGCGCCCGGACTGTCCGCCAGCGCGCTGGCCGACGGCTCGACCGGTGCGCCGCCGGGCTCTGAGCTCGCGCCCGAAGCACCCGCGCCCCCGGCGGGCGGGCAGAGCGAACCGGCGCCGGTCATGCCGCCCCAGACTCCTGGCGGCGAGACAGGGGGACCGGCGCCGCAAACGCCGCTCCAGCCCCCGGGCGGCGGCTCCGGCGTGCCGTCTGGAGCAACGCCGCCCGGGGACGCAGGCGCGGGCGCGTCGTCGACGACCGCCTCGACCACGCCGGCGCCCTCGAGCACGTCGAGCGCCCCGCGGGCAGGCACGCCGGCGCCCGCCGTTGCGTCGCGGCGCATGCAGAAGACCAGCGCCTCCAAGCAGGCGAGCCGAGACCTCACCACGACGCATCACGTGCGGGCGGGCAAGGGCAATGGCAAGGCGGGCAAGGGCGCCGGCAAGGGATCGAAGGGCGGCGCGAAGGGCGCGAAGGACTCCAAAGGCGCTGCCCCGGCCACCACCGACAACGTGGCGCTCCCGCCGCGAGTCGTGGCTGCCGAGGCCCGGGCGCTCGCGGCGGAGCTGGCCGGGTCCGGGGGATCGGCGCGGGCGCTCGCCTTCTACCGCATCCCGCTGTTTCTGCTGCCCATCTACCAGGCCGCCGCGGTCCGCTACGGGGTGCCGTGGCAGATCCTCGCCGCGATCAACGAAATCGAGACCGACTACGGCAGCGACCTTTCGGTCTCGAGCGCCGGCGCCGAGGGGTGGATGCAGTTCGAGCCCTCCACCTGGCTGCAGTACGGGGTGGACGCTGTGAACGCCGGCTATGCCGACCCGTACAACCCGGTGGACGCGATCTTCGCCGCGGCCCGCTACCTGCGCGCGGCCGGCGCCCCCAGCGATCTGCGCGCGGCGATCCTCGCCTACAACCACTCCGCTGCATACGTGGAATCGGTGCTCCTGCGCGCCAAGCTGATCTCGAGCTGGCCCAAGCCGGTGATCGCAACGCTCACGGGCCTGGTCGACTCCGGCCTCCCGGTCAGCGGCAGGACGCTCGCGTGGGAAATGCTTGCCCCGCCCGCCGCCTCCTCGGCGGGCGCCACCGCCGCCGCCGGCGCGCTCGCGAGCAAGACCGGCGCGGGCTCGCCGGCTGGGAGCCCCGCCTCCTCGGCTGCGCCCACCCCGAGTGCCGCGGCGGCCGGCGCGACCGGCGCGCGGGCCGGCGCGACGCATTCGCCGCAGCGGGTCGATCTGATGAGCGCTCGCGACGCCGCCGTCCTGGCCGTGCAGGGCGGGCGCATCGTCAAGCTGGGGCGCTCGCGCAAGCTCGGCTTCTACGTGGCCCTGCGCGACGTCCACGGCGATCTGTTCACCTACTCGGGGCTGGGCGGCATCGCTCGTGACTACACACCGCCGAGGGCATCGGCGACGCACGCGCCGGACGCCGGCTCCAAGTCCGGTCGCTCCGATCGCCGGCCGTCGGGTCCCGATCGCCCACTGCCGTTGCGGATAGGCTCGCTGGTCGGCAGGGGTACGGTGCTCGGGCATGTACGCGTGCCGCGCGGCGCCAAGGACGGTCACCTGCTCTTCTCGATCCGCCCGGCGGGCGATCCGAACACGATCGATCCGATTCCGATCCTCGTCAACTGGACGCGGCTGCACGCGGCCCTGCACCCGCGGGGCGCGACAGGGGAACTGAACCTGCTCGGCGCGGGCGCGGACGCGGGCGCGGGCGTCACCGGGGCGGCGCATGCGGCAAGCGCCCGGCCTCGCACCGCACCCTCGCCGGTTGTGCTCGGCGGCGGACTGACCGCGACGCAGTGGGATGCGCTGATCGCGCACATCGCCCAGCTGCCGGCGCCGGCGGTCGCGGTCAAGCCGAGCTCCGCGGCGATCCCCGATCCCGGGAAGGGCTCGAGCTCTCCCACCTCGGGGCGGGGCGCCCTTTCTTTCGGGAGGTAGCCCCCCGGGGTTGGCGACAGCGGTTTTAAAGGTGGTTGGGGAACCTGTCGATACGACGGCCGTGCAGCATCCGAACAACACTCGAACCCGCGCATCGCGCACTGCCCGGCGACGGCTCTTTCGCCGTCACCGGGGACACACCCAGCGTGTCAGGAGGTGGTCGAAGCGATCAAAGATCGTGTTCGCCATTCTTGGAGCCGTGGCTGCGGCGATTGGCGCTGCTGCTTCGAACTGGCTTGTCGGGCTGAACGGTGGTTCGAGCGGGGAGGGCCAGTCAGCGGCGGTGTCCAACCTCACGATCAGCGCGGTCGCCTCTCCCGCCGCCGGCAACTTGCTCTATCCCGGCGGAAACGGTGATGTTGTGCTGACGATCTCCAATCCGAACTCCTACCCGGTCGCGGTCACTGCTGTGAACCTGCCGACGAACACGACCTACGCCACCGGCTACACCACGAGCGCTCTGTCGAGCACCCAGACGGGCTGCCTCGCGGCGACTCCCAGCGACGTCATCTGGAATTATTCGACCGCTACCAGTGGCAGCTCGCACACGCTCACGACGGCAGTGACCGTCGCTGCGTCCGGTCAAGCCAACAACCCGCTGACGGTGACGCTGACCAACGATGCCAGCATGACGGCGGGCGCACCGGCAGCGTGTGAGAACACCTATTTTTCGATGCCCGCGCTGACCGGCATCACCGCGACCGGTGGAGCCGCGACCGTCACGACGAGTCCCGCCACCGATAGCTGGACCAGCTGACCGCATGCTCTAGGCAGCGAGCGACCCTCATGGCTAAGCCGGCTTTGCGGACGATCATTTTGGTCCTCGCCGTCTCGCTGCTTGGTGGGACTGGCGCTGCCGGCGCGACGAGCTGGGTGATTGGGCTGAGCTCAGCCTCACACCCCGCGCATTCCCAGTCAACTGGGATCAACGCTCCGACTGGTGGCAATGCCACGAGTCCGACGTCGACGAGCGTTCTGATCGGCTGGAGCGCGCCCAGCGCGGGCGCGCATCCAGCGGGTTACAGCGTCACGCGCAATGGCTCGGCGGTCCCCAGTGGAAGCGGCTGTTTCGGCACTGTTACCGCGACATCGTGCACCGATAGCGGCCTCGCGTCGGGGACCGCGTATACCTACACTGTGAGCGCCGTAGTGGGCAGCGGATGGGTGAGCGCTCCCAGCTCTGGGTTCCAGGGCACAACCTCGGAATCCGAAGAAGTGCGGTTTGTCGCGGCTGGTACCCACACGCTGACGGTGCCCGCCCATGTGACCTCGTTCACGTTCACGATCAACGGGGCGGGCGGCGGCGGCGGCGCTGGCGGAGCAGCCGGCGCGGCGGGCGGTGATGTCTCGGGGACGATCACGATCCCCAACAGCAGCTCCCCGACGCAGTTCACCGTGATCGTGGGTGGCGGCGGCGGTGGCGCCAGCGGCTCGACCGGAGGCTCAGCCGGGACCGGCGGCTCTGGATGCGCAGCCTCAGGCGCGGGCGGCAGCGGCACTGCCCCTGCCGATGGAGGTGGCGGTGGCGGTGGCTCGAGCTGCATCTACCTCGTCGGCGCACCGAGCGCAACGATCGTGCTCGTCGGGGGTGGCGGCGGTGGCGGCGGTGCCAGCAGCACCGGTGTGGGCGGTGGCGGCGGCGGAGGTCCTACGGCCAACCCCGGCACAGACACCGCGGGCAGCGGCACGAGCGGTGGCACCAGTACGCCCGGCAGCGGCGGTGAGACCGCAACCACGGGTTGCTCGCCCACGTGCACGATCACCAACACCGCCGGATCAGCAAGCGGCTCGAACAAAGGCGGCACGGGCACCGGCACGAACACCGGCGGCGCCGGCGCGGGCACCGGCAACGCTGCCGGGGACGGAGCCGGCGGCGGCGGCGGCGGCGGCTTGGCCTCGGGCGGTGGCGGCGCCGGAGGCTCCGGTTCGAAGCCAGGCGCCGGCGGTGGTGGCGGCTCTGCATACACCGGCGGAACCGCCAGCTACGGTGTCAGCGTCTCATCGGCCGGCAACGCTGGCGGCGCTGCGGGAGGCGGCGCCGAAGCAGCCGGCACGGCCGGCTCCGTGAGCTTCACCGGCACCGGCATCACAGGTTCATGACCGCGACGAACAACCGCGCTGGAGCTGGAAGCGAGACCATCGCGGCGCTGAACTCGCGCGTGCTTTCCGGGCAGGAGCGAGCATGCCCGCACGTCAGATACGTGCGCGAACTTCCGAGCCAGACCACTCAGCGATCTGGTTCGGGATGTTCGAGCTCAGCGCGTTGCCTCGTGGTGAGTGGACCGCCGTTGCGCTGCTCCAGTGCCGTGATCTCCTCGTCGATCGCTTTTAGACCGAGGCCGTATGCGCGGGCGCGTGCGCGGTCGCGTCGCGTTGTCTGTCGGTCGGGAACCTGCGCTCGCGCGGTGCGCAGCTCTTCGCGGCGGGCGTAGGCTCGCAGCAGGCTGTGCGCGACTGACGCTGCGCTGGGCGGCTGGTTGGCCGTTGCGGGCTGAGGAGTGCCTAGTCGTCCGACCTGCTCGAGGTATGCGCGGTCCTTGGCGCGGTCGGCGGTGCGCTTGGAATGCTCGACATCGGCGAGGCTGGCGACGGTCACTGTGATCGTCGTCGCGGCGACTCGGCGCTGCTGGGAGTCGGCGATCAGTTGCGTGTAGCCCTGTGGGAAGCCGCTCGGTGCGAGGGTGAGATCGAGCTTGCCGTGGGCGGTGCGCAGGTTCCACACGGTCGCCTGCGCGAGCACGCCCGCCGTGAAGTAGTCGGGCGGGAGCAGCACGGCCTTCTCAGGATGGGCGGGATCGACCTCCAGGTGGCACTCCAGGCGGTTGAGCACATTGGCGAGCCGCTCGAGGTTCTGCTGCGTCCGGTCTGGCGCGATGTCGATGTCCTCGGTCTCGTAGCGCTGTCCGTGGCTCTGCAGCGCCGCGCCGCCAATGACCACGAATCGCGCGCCCCCGTCGCGCAGTGCGCGAAGCAGGGTCTCGCGCCCGCGGTCTATCCGGTCTGTCTCGCCAGCCATGCGTCAGCGCGAGCGCGCTGTTCCCGCGGGCTCGGGAGTCTGCTCTGTATGGAGTGCGGGTCGCGCGTGGCGAGTTGCAACGTCGCGTCGAGGGCAAGCGCGAACCGCCGGTTATACGGCTCATTGTCGGTGAGCGCGATACGCAACAGGTCGACGAGCCCGGCGACCCCTACCGCTGTCCTCTCGACCGTGAGCTCGGTCGCGGCGCGCGCGAGGTCGGCGAACCCGTATGTGCCGGCAGGCGCGTCGAGGAGACGAACACGATCGGGCTCTACTGCTGCGGCGAGGATCGTCTCCACGGCGAGCCCGCGATCCTCGGGATGCACCACGAGATCAAGCGTGCCGTCCTCGCTGAGGATCAGCGGCCAGCCATGCAGCGCGCCGGCGGCCTCTCCCACCACGATCGCCCGCAGGCCAGCGGCCCCGACGAGTTCAAGCGCGGTGACGCGGTCGAAGTGGTCGTAGGTTAAGTGCCTGACCCGCTCGGCCGGCCCGCGCCCCAGCTGCTCATAGATCAAAGAGGTCCACGAGCCTTCATCCGCCTTAGCAAGCCCCAGTGTCAGATCTAGCTCGCATGCTGCCGCCACCTCTCCCACCGTCTGGAACTTGGGCTCAGCAGCCCCGCTCTCCCACCGCGCGACCGTCACCTGCGAGACACCGAGACGCTGCCCCAGCCCTTGCTGAGTGAGGCCTGCGCGGCGTCGGGCAATAACGATGATGTCGCGTGCACGCATACCGGAGCAGTATAACAAAAGTGATATAGAGTCGAGGGGTACCTCGAAGTGCGGCGAGCGGTGGCAATGACTCACGCACCGCTTGAGTCGCATGGGATCGGTGTCGATACGGGCCTGTGCGATCCGGTGGCGAGGTCCGTCACCGCATGAGATTTTCAAAGCGACATGGCGACGAGCACTCAAGCAAACGGCACCCGAAGCACGCCCGCAGGGATGCGCGCTCAGACGAGCCCGCATCACGCGGCGCTTGTGCAGCTGCGCCGGCTCGAGCGCGTGTTCGCCGACTGCCGTTGGCCCGAGCATCGCGCGTTCGTGCGGGCTCGCAAGCGCGCCAGGGAGCGCGCTGTGGAGACGCTGCAGAGCGGCTCCTCCGACGCGGATGTGACGCCGACGGCCCTGTTGATCGCCGCCGCGGAGCTGTTCGGCGCCGTGAGGGTCGAGCGCGCGGCATCCTTGCAAGACGCTGCGCGCCTGGCGCAGGAGCTCGAGGACGTCATGGGGCTGTCACGGGTCACGCTCGCCAGGGAGGTGCTGCGGGCGCCCGATCTGCTGACCGTGGCGCCGACCGCCGCGGTCGAGGCGCAGCTGGGGATGCTGGTTGCGTTCGCGCCGCTGCGCAGCGCTTCGCTGTGGACGCTCGACGATGCCGAGCAGATCCACTGCCGCAGTCACGTCGGCGAAGGCGCTCCCTCGCGGGGCGCAAGGCAGCTGGCCCAGCGGCTACTCGCCGGCGAGAAGGTCGATCCGGGCGCGCGGGGCCTGTTGCTCAGCCTGCCGGTCGGGCGCTGGCGCCAGCCCCTCGCCGCGCTGGTTGGCTCCGCCAGACCCGGAATGCGCGAGCACTGCCGTCCGTTTCTCGCGGCGACCGTGCCGATGCTCGGCGCGATCCTCGAGCGCGACGCGCTGCTTACGGCCAACGCGGCCTCCGAGCGTGCCCTGGTCGAGTCCAGCGAGCGTAAGCTCACCCGCCTAGGCTTCGATCTCCACGACGGGCCGATCCAGGATGTAGCGGTGCTCGCCGAGGATCTGCGCATGTTGCGAGGCGAGCTCGAGAGCCAGCTCGATACGGCCCTCGACTCTCCCCGGAGGTGGAAGTCGGTCCGTCAGCGCATGGAAGCTCTCGAGGTTCAGCTCGTCGCGCTCGACGTCGAGCTGCGCCGGATATCCAACGAAGTCCGGGCCGCCTCGGTCCTGCTGAACCGGCCGTTCGCCGCGGCCCTGCGTGACGTCGTCCAAGCTTTCGCGGCTCGCACCGAGATCGACCCCCGCGTCACCCTCGACGGCGATTCCAGGCAGCTGTCGGCATCTCAGCAGATAGCTCTGTTGAACATCATTCACGAGGCGCTGACCAACGTCCGCGAGCACAGCGACGCGACGCAGGTTGGGATATCGGTGTCGGTGACCGCCGAGAGCGTCGATGCGCAGATCTCCGACAACGGGCACGGCTTCGACCTCGAGCCGACCCTCATACGCACAGCGCGCGAGGGGCGCCTGGGCTTGGTCGCGATGCACGAGCGGGTGCGGCTGCTGGGAGGGCAGTGCCGGATCGACAGCCGGCCCGGCGGGCCGACGGTCATCTCGGTCGCGCTCGAGCGCTGGGAGCCGTTGGTGCACGACGCTCCCCCGAGCCGCGCGACGGCCTAGCGCCGTGACTTACGACACTGGACAAAGGTCTAGGTCGCATCGACCAATGTCCAGTGGCGCCGCGCGCACGCGCGGATGAGACTTTCGACGATGGGCAATACGATGGGCAATACGATGGGCATTCCACGGCCACGAGCCACGGAGCGCTCCAAGGACGGCGCCCCCGGGCGCGGGTGAGCGGCGCCGATGCCCGCCTCGACACTCAGGCGCCGGGCGCCCACCGCGATCGCGATGGCCTGCGCTGCGATCGGCGCCTTCCTCGCGCTAACGGCGCTTGGGGTCGGCGGTCGCGCGCGACCCGTTCGGCGTGCGGGCAGCGCGCCAGCGCCGCTGGCGACCTACTCGGTGGGCGCGCCACATGTGCTGAGCAGCATCACCGTCTACCCCGTCGGCGGGGCCTTCCAGAAACCGGGGCCCCAGGATTCACTGCCGGTGCCGGCCTCGTCATTTGACCGGCCGATTGCTCGCTACCGCGTGTATGCCGCTGCTCAGCTCGGCCTGATGGAGCCGCAGATCGCGCGTCTGGAGGCTGCGCTCGCAGCCGGCGATCGCGCCGCCGCGCAGGCCGCGTGGCGCGCCGCGTATGCCCGCTACCTGCGGCTCGGCGCGGTCTACCTGAATGGGGAAGTCGCGAGCCTCAACCGGGAAATCGACGGCAACGCGAGCGGGCTGGAAGGGGGCGCCGCCAGCCCGCAGTTCACGGGCTTGCACCGCATCGAATATGGGCTGTGGACGGGCTTACCGCCGCTCGCGCTGCTCGGCTGGACGCGCCGGCTGGATGTCGCCGTGCGCAGGCTGCGGAGCCTGCTGCCTCACGTCTCGATCACGCCGCTGGAATACGCCACGCGCGCGCATGAGATCCTCGAGGACGCCCAGCGCGATCTGCTCAGCGGCGCGGACGTGCCCTGGAGCGGCGAAGGGGTGATGGCGACCGGGGCTGGGCTGCAAGCGACCGAAGAGGTGCTCTCGACGCTGCGACCGGTGTTCAGAGCCGATGCGCGTGTCGTCCTGCTCCCGGCCCTCGAAGCCGAATTCGCCGCGCTGCGATCGGCGATGGCCACGATCGCCGCCGCGCACGGCGGTCGCCCGCCGAGCAACGGTCAGCTCACCCAGCGGCAGTCCGAGCTGCTCGACGGCACGCTCGGCGGGGCGCTCGAGGCGCTCTCGCAGGTACCCGATGAGCTGGAGACCGAAGAACTGCCGCGGGTCCCCCAGATCCCGCGGCGCGACGTGAGGATGGACCCGTGAGCCCGCTGAATCGGCGCGCCTTCCTCACCCGCTCGGCCGCCGTGCTGGGCGCCGGTGCGGTCGGTGGAGTCGGGGCGCTCGCTCGCGAGAGCGCCGAGGGGCAGGGAGCAGCGGACACCGCGGCCCCGTCGGCGGCCGAGGAATGGAGCGTCTCCCAGGCCCAGCTCGCGCAGCGCGAGCCGTTCGAAGGGGCCCATCAGGCGGGGATCCTCACGCCCGCCCCGGCGCAGGCGACCTTCGCCGCGCTCGACTCGATCGCAGCAGACCAGCGGACCCTCCAGGACGCGCTGCTGGCGCTCAGCCAGCGCGCCCGCGAACTGACGCTCGGCGGGCCGATCCCGCTGCTCGGGGCAGACGATCCGCCGGCGGACTCGGGCATCCTCGGGTCGGTCAACGACCCCGATGTGCTGACCGTCACGATCGCCTTCGGCGCCTCGCTGTTCGACGGACGCTACGGGCTCTCGGCCCAGCGCCCGCGCGAGCTCACACAGATGCCGACGTTCGCGATCGACGACCTCGATCCGGCGCAGAGCCACGGCGACCTGCTGCTGCAGATCTGCGCGCATGAGCGCGACACGGTCACACACACGCTGCGCGAGCTGCTGCGCACGGTGCGCGGCTCGCTGCAGCTGCGCTGGAGCATCGACGGCTTCTCCGGCGCCGCACGCGGCCCCTCGCCGCACAACAACCCGCGCAACCTGTTCGCGTTTCGCGACGGCACCGCGAACCCACCCACGAGCGACTCGGCGCTGATGAACCAGCTGGTGTGGGTGGGGGATGGCGAGCCCGCCTGGGCCGCGGGCGGCACCTACCAGGTCGTGCGGATCATCCGCCAGCACGTCGAGTTCTGGGACCGCGTCGCTCTGAACGAGCAGCAGAACATGATCGGCCGCGTCCGCTCCAGCGGCGCGCCGCTGGGCGGAACCGACGAGTTCGAGGACCCTCGCTACGACCTCGATCCCGACGGCAGGCGGATCCCACTGACGGCGCACATCCGCACAGCCAACCCGCGCACCCCCGCGACCGCCGATCAGCGCATCCTGCGCCGCGGCTTCAATTACACGCGCGGCTTCGACGCCGCCGGAGCGCTGGACCAGGGCCTGGTCTTCGTCGCCTTCAACCAGAGCCCCGCGCGCCAGTTCGCGACGATCCAGAAGCGGCTGCTCACAGAGCCGATGATCGACTACATCACGCCTGTCGGCGGCGGCTACTTCTTCGCCCCGCCCGGCGCCAAAGGCGCATACGACTGGGTCGGCTCAGGCCTGTTCGTCGCCACCTGACCAGAGCCGCAGCCACCGTCCAGCCACGCGGGCGGGCGGTGGACCTCCTCGGGCGGCTCGACCCGCCGGGGCGAGATCTCTAGGATGCTACGCGGACGCCCTGGCGAGGGCGCCGGAGGAGGCAAGATCGTTCTCGTAGGCGTAGCGGACCGCGGCGCTGCGGTTGGCGACACCCAGCTTGCGATAGATGTTGGTCAGGTGGAACTTGACCGTGTGCTCGCTCAGCCACAGGTCCTGGCTGATGGCCTTCGTCGTGAGGCCGTCGGCGACGGCCATCAAAATCGTCGTCTCCCGCGGGGTGAGATTCGGTCCTTGCAGGCAGGCCGGCTCGCTGCTGTCGTTGCATGGCGTGGAGGGGACGTGGTAGACGGCGCCCGTCGAGGCCTGTCGTAGCACAGAGGGGATGTCTATCGGGCTCACGCTCTTCAGGATGTAGGCGCTTGCGCCCGCCGTCAGGGCCGCATCGATGCTGGCGCGGTCATCGGAGGCGGAGATCACGACCGTCTTGACCTCCGGCTGACATTGTCTGATCTCCGCGATGCAGTCGAGGCCGTGGAGACCCGGCATGTGCAGATCCAGCAGGACGATGTCGGGCTTTCTGCGCTCCACCAGCGCCATCAGCTGCTCGCCTGAGCGCGCCTCGCCGACGACTTCGATGTCCTCGCTCGCTTCGAGGGTTCTGCGAATCCCCTGCAGCATGAGCGGATGGTCATCCGCGATCAGAACCTTCAGCGACGCGTCCATACGTTCCGTGCCCCCTATCCATGGTGCCCTACGCCAATAACGGCTTGCGTGCGAGCAATCTTACACGAGCCGCTGCGAAGCTCAAGCAAATGATTCTCTTGGCACTGTGACTGCGCAGAGAAGCATCGCCTACCATGCAGCTCCAGCGCAACAGCACCTTTGTCGGGGAAAACCTAGACCTAGGTCTAGGTTTTGGGCTCAGTCGTGACCGTGAGTCTCGGCGGCCGCCGCGGGCGGGCGGGACTCCTCGGCCAGCGAGGTGATCGTCAGCGCACCGCGCGCGGAGGATTCGAGCACGTCGGTGGCCTCCTCCAGCGAGCGTGCGTACAGCTCGACGAGCAGGTGCACGATGATGCGCGCGTCCTCCTCGTGTTTGTGAAACCGCACATGGGTGAAGAACTCGCGTACGCCGTGATCGCCGAAAGCGGCGTATGACAGCGCGTCCCCGGCCTCCGGGCCCGAGCAGCTCTCGACGTCGTCGGCGTCGACTGAGACCGTGCACGAGGCGACCCACGGCGTGCCCGCGATCATCCGCTCCCAGCGGTCCTCGATCGGCTCCACGCGACCGTCCTTGAAGCCGAGGTGGGGCTGGTCGTGCATGCAGTCCAGACACTGCACCACGGCCTCCTGCAGCTCGTCCACGACTTCCGAGCGCTCGCCCGTCTGGGGATCGATCTTGTGGATGCCCTCGTAGTGGACCTGGACCTCGAGATCCTGAGACCAGCAGCGATAGCAGCGCAGCCAGCTGCGCGCTGTGGTCTCCGGCAGTGAGCCCTCCATGGCGGTCATTGTAGGCGTGTTATAGAGCGGCGTCCGGGATCGCCGGCGCGCGCGAAGGGAGAGGAGGAGGTTGGGGGACGCCCGCTACCCGAACGTGAACGCGTACCCGGTCACGCCCGGCGCGAACCGCAGGCTCAGGCGGTGCTCCTCGTCGCCTGACAGCGATACGAGCGAGTACAGCCGCTGGCGGCGCACCGTGACGACGCCGCCATGCACGTCGGCGCCCTCCTCGGCGGCTGGAATCGGGCGACCGTCGAGCAGCACCTTGACCGGCAGCGGGCGTTCGCCGGGAGAGCTGAGCACGAGGTAGACGTCCTTGGCCTCGAACTCCAGATCGATGCCGGGCGGGCGGGCGCTCGACAGGGCTTCGGCGGGCTGGCCCGAGATGTTCCACGTGCCGCTGTAGGCGAAGTCGTTGAGGGCCAGTTCGCCGGTGGGCGGCGGGCCGTAGTCGTGCACCCCCGGCTGGGGACCGTTGATCCAGCCCTCGGCCCTGTTCGTGCCGAGATAGGTCTCGGGCGTGGCCACTTCGGAGGGGACGACCACGCCGGTCGGGTGGCTCATCGCGCCGACCTGCGCGCCGGCTTGCGCCAGCAGCGCGCGGATCGCGGTTTCGGTCTGCCCATAATCGCCCTCGCCGAAGGTCGCGTAGCGCACCTGGCCGGTTGCGTCGATCAGGTAGTCGGCGGGCCAGTACTCGTTGCCGTACGCGTTCCAGGTGCCCATGTTGTTGTCCTGGACGACCGGGTATTTGATGCCGAACTGCTCGATCGCGCCCTCGACGTTGCTCGCGTCGTGCTCGAAGGAGAACTCGGGCGTCTCGACGCCGACGATCGTCAGGCCGTCGTGGCGATAGGCGGCGTCCCACGCCTTCAGGTAGGGGAGCGTGCGGATGCAGTTGATGCACGTGTACGTCCAGAAGTCGACCAGCACCACGCGCCCGCGCAGCCCGGTGAGGGAGAGCGGCTTGTCGCCAGGCGTGTTGAACCAGTCCTCCGTTTCGGTGAATTCGGGGGCCGTGCCGAGGTCTTTGAGCCCGCGCGCATCCGCCAGCAGCTTCGCCTGGCTGACATCGCGCGGCTCGCTGGGGGAGGCGGCGCTCGCCTCGAACTTCGCCTTGTGGCCGGTCAGCTCGGGCAGCCGGCTCTCGACGGCGTGGGATTTCTCCAGCGACGCCGTCAGGTTGACTTCGGGGATGTGCTGGGCGACGTACTGGTCGAAGTTGACGTCCAGTTCGGTCGCGATCGCGACCGCGGTGAGCACCATGATCGCGCCGAGCACTCGCTGCAGCGCTGGGCCGCGACCCGCCCGTCGCACGCGGTCGAACAGCTTGTGCCCGCCGAGCGCGAGCGCCAGCAGCACGACTCCCGAGCCGAGCGCGTAGGCGATCGCCACCGCGATCGTGCGCCCGGACGCGGCGCTGACCGTGATCACGGCCGCGAGGATCGGGCCGGCGCAGGGGGTGTAGACGAAGCCGAGCGCCGCGCCGACGAGCAGGCCCGAGGCGAACCCGTCCCCGCGCGTGCGCGGACCGAAGCGCGCCAGGCGCGACATGCGCGCCTCCACGCCGTCGGCGACGCCCGGCACGATCAGCGCCAGGCCCATCACGAGCAGAACCGCCACGGCGAGGTCGCGCAGCGGGTCCGAGCCGAGCCCGACCCCGCCGACGACGCTGGCGATGCCGACGATCGTGATCGTGAACGTGACCATCAGCCCGAGCACCACCCCCAGCGGCCGCCGCCGCCCGCCGACGCCCGCGGCGGACAGCATCGCGGGCAGCACCGGCAGGACACACGGGGACAGCGCGGTGCCCGCGCCGGCGAGGAAGGCGAAGCCGATCAGGATCAGCATGGGTGGGATGAAGCTAGTGCAGCTTCCTTAACGTGGCATGACGCCGGAATGTACGCCCCCAGGCCGGGGGCGCGGTCGGCATGTGTTTGGCGACACGCTTCTCAGCGGCGGAGGATTACGTAGACGGTGGTAATTGCGAACGCGATCTGCCCGAACGCGAGCGCCGTGCCGAGGTTGACCGCGCCGAGCGCTCCCGCCAGCGCGCTGGCCAGGACGAACGCGCCGAACATCATCAGCAGGTCGCGCACCATCTCAACCGCCCCTCCCGCTCGCCGCTGCAACGCGCTCACGAGCGAGGGCACATCGGTCCCGGGTCCTGCTCGGCCAGCATGGCCTGAGCCACGCGGCGCCCGCCGAGGGCGCTCAGCCCACGCTCGCCGTGCTCGCGCGCATAGTCGGCCAGCGCGCTCGCCCGGCGCGCACGCACCCGGCGCGCGGCGAGGTCCAGTCCCGAGCGGTGCTCGTCCAGTGCCGCGAGGAGCTCCTCGATCCCCTGCGCCGGCGCCAGCGAGGACACGGCGATCACCGGCGTCGAGCCCGATCCGAGCGAGCGCAGCGCCGCCGTCAGGTCGCGCCTGGTGCGCATCGCCACCTGGCCGAGGTCGGCCTTGGTGACGACGAGCACGTCGGGGATCTCCATGATGCCCGACTTCAGGAACTGCAGCACATCCCCGCCGCCCGGCTGCACGACCACCACGACCGTGTCGGCCACATCGGCGATGTCGGTCTCGGCCTGACCGACGCCGACGGTCTCGATCACGACCACGTCGTAGGCCGCCGCCAGCGCCTGGGCGGCGGCGCGGGTGCCCGAGGCCAAGCCCCCCAGCTGCGTGCCAGCGGCGGTCGAGCGGATGAGCACGCCCGCGTCGGCAGGGTCGAAGTCGATGCGCGCGCGGTCGCCCAGCAGCGCGCCGCCCGACCGGCGCGAGCTCGGGTCGACGGCCAGCATCGCCACGGTCCTGCCCTCCACTGGGCTGCCCTGGCCTGAGGTGTCATGGCCCGTGCTGCCCTGGCCTCCCGTCTCCCGGGCGCCGCCGCGCCAGACGCGCAGCAGGGCCGAGAGCAGCGTCGACTTGCCGGCTCCGGGCGGTCCCGTCACGCCGACGATGTGCCCGGGAGCCTCGCCGCCGAGGGCGGCGGGGGAGACCTCCGCCAGCAGTGCCGCGGCCTGGGCGCGGTCGGCCGGGGCTGTGCTCTCCAGCAGGTTGAGCGCATCCGGCGCGGCGCCCAGGTCGCGCGCGCGCAGGCGCGCACCGATCGCGGCTCCGACCACACGGGCACCCAGCCCGGAGGGCTGGGTGCGGCGCGGTGCCCCGCTCACGCCGCGGTGGCCGAGCCGCTTGGAGCGCTCGCCGCGGCGCCGGCCGAGCTCGGTGGCGAGCCGTTCGTGTCGCCGACTCTCGGCGATCGATCCGCGCTCACCGCGACCAGCTCGACGATGTCGCGCATGATCTGAGAGATGTCGAAGTCCTTCGGCGTGTACACCGCCGCGACGCCCGCCTGCTCGAGCGCTGCGACGTCTCGGTCGGGAATGATCCCGCCGACGATGACCGGCGCGCTCACACCGGCGTCGTGCAACGCGCCGATCACAGCGGGGATCAGCTCGCTGTGCGAGCCCGACAGGATCGACAGGCCGATCACGTGCACGCCCTCCTGGCGCGCGGAGGCGGCGATCTGGGCGGGGGTCAGGCGGATGCCCTCGTACACCACGTCCATGCCCGAGTCGCGCGCGCGCAGCGCGATCTGCTCGGCGCCGTTGGAGTGCCCGTCCAGGCCCGGCTTGCCGACGAGGATCTTCGGCCGGCGCCCGAGTCGCTCCGTGAGCGCCGAGACCTGCTCGCGCAGCTCCTCCAGCTCGCCGTCCCCCGTGGCGGGAGCCGCCTCGCCGACGCCCGTGGGCGCGCGGTAGCTGCCGAACACCTCGCGCAGCGTCCGCGCCCACTCTCCCGTCGTGGCGCCCGCGCGCGCGGCCGCGATCGTCGCGATCATCAGGTTCTCGCCCGCGCGCGCATCGCCCTCCAGCGCGGCGACCCGCGCGAGCTCGGCCAGCGCGGCGTCCACGGCGGCCTGGTTGCGCTGGGAGCGCCAGCGGCGCACCTCCTCGATCTGCTGCGCTTCGATGGCCGGGTCGACGACCAGGATCCCGCCGTCGCCGTCCGCGGTGAGCGGCGAGTCCTCGGTCTCGGTGAACCTGTTCTGCCCGACTACCGTCTGCTCGCCGGACTCGATTCGCTGGATGCGCTCGCGATGGGCGTCCACGAGCGAAGCCTTCATATAGGGGACGGCCTCGATCGCGCCGCCGTGCTCGGCCACGACCGCCATCTCCGCGCGTGCGCCGTCCAGCAGCTCGGCCACCAGGCCGTCCATCACGTGCGAGCCCTCGAAGATGTCGGGGTACTCGAGGATGTCGGTCTCGTATGCGAGCACCTGCTGGATGCGCAGCGACCACTGCTGATCCCACGGGCGCGGCAGGCCCAGCGCCTCGTTCCAGGCGGGCAGCTGGATCGCCCGAGCCCGCGCGTCGCGCCCGAGCGTGACCGCCAGCGCCTCCAGGACGATCCGCTGCACGTTGTTCTCCGGCTGGGCCTCGGTCAGCCCGAGCGAGTTGACCTGCACGCCGTAGCGAAACCGCAGCAGCTTGGGGTCGCTCACCCCGTAGCGCTCGCGCCCGAGCTCCTCCCACAGGATCGACATCGCGCGCAGCTTGGCGTGCTCCTGCACGAAGCGCACGCCTGCGTTGACGAAGAAGGAGATGCGACCGAACACTTCGCCCATGCGCTCTGCCGGCACGCGCTCGCGCGCGCCGTCGAGCACCGCGATCGCGTTTGACATCGCATAGGCGATCTCCTGCACAGGCGTCGCGCCCGCCTCCTGCAGGTGATAGGAGCAGATGTTGATCGGGTTCCACTTGGGGACGTGCTGCACGGTGTAGGCGATCATGTCCGCGATCAGCCGCAGCGACGGCGCCGGGGGGAAGGCGTAGGTGCCGCGCGCGAGGAACTCCTTGATGATGTCGTTCTGGGTCGTGCCCTGCAGCTGCTCCTGAGCAACGCCCTGCTCCTCGGCGACGACGATGTACAGCGCCAGCAGCCAGGCGGCGGTCGCGTTGATCGTCATCGAGGTGTTCATCTCAGACAGCGGGATGCCAGCCATCAGCGCCGCCATGTCACCGCGGTTGGCGACGGGCACGCCGACCTTGCCGACCTCGCCCCGGGCAAGCTCGTCGTCGGGGTCGTAGCCGGTCTGGGTCGGCAGGTCGAATGCGACCGACAGTCCCGTCTGGCCCTTTTCCAGATTGCGCCGGTACAGCTCGTTGGAGGCCTTCGCCGTCGAGTGCCCGGCATAGGTGCGCATCATCCACGGCCGGTCGCGCTCTCCCAGCCGCGGATTGCGAACGTCGTCCATGCAGCCATTGTACGGACGGCCCGCGCCCATTATCCTGCGGCCATGAGCCAGACGGTCGAGCTGCCGCGCACAGGCCTGCCCGGAGGCGGTCTCGGCGAATCGTGGAAGGTGATCGTGCGCAACGACGATCACAACACCTTCGACCACGTCGCGCGCACCCTCGCGCGCTACATCCCCGGCACGACGCTCGAGCGCGGCCACGAGATCGCCAACGTGATCCACAACGCCGGCAAAGCGGTCGTCTTCAGCGGCCACCAGGAGCCGGCCGAGCACTACTGGGAGCAGCTCAAGGGCGCTGGCTTGACTATGGCGCCGTTGGCGAGGTGACGCCGTTGCCGTGGCCGTTGCTGTGGCCATTGCCCGCAGTCACGGGCTCCCCGGCCAATCCGCCGCTGACAGTCAGATCCCACCAGCCGTACAGCACCGGCACCTGATAGGAGCCGGAGTGGCGCGTGCGCAGCTCGGTCATCTCCGGTCCTTCCCAGTAACGTTCCCAGTCGAGGTGGCGCTCGAAGCAGGCGAGCTGCTGGAACTTGTAGCGATCGTCGCGCGCGCGATAGACGGCGTATGAGCTGGCGCCGTAGCGCAGCGCCACCGGGGCGATCTCGTTCAGCGCCGCCTCGATCGCGTCGCCCTTGAAGCCCGTGGCGTACCACGGGATGACCACGGTTCCCGGCTTGTGGCTGACGTCGGCCATCAGGCGCCCACCTCCGCATGGATGGCGCCTGGGCCCTCGACGGTCTTGCCCTGGCCCTCGGACTCGGCGCCGACCAGGATCGAGATCTTGCCGAGGTGCTTGTTTTCGAGCATCAATTGGTGCGCTTCGGCGACGCCCTCGAATCCGAGCGTGCGCCACAGGACCGGTCTGATCTGCCCGGAGACGATCAGCTCGTTGGCCTTGGTGCACTCGTACGCGTTGGCGAAGTGCGAGCCGAGGATCTCCTTCTGCTTCATCCACAGATAGCGCACGTCGAAGTCGAGGTTGAACCCGGTAGTGCCGGCGCAGATGACGACTCGGCCGAACGGCTTGACCGTGAACACGGACGTCGGGAACGTGGCCTGGCCGACGTGCTCGAACACGATATCCGGGGCGTCGCCGAGGAGCTGCTTGACGCGCTTTGAGAACTCGCGCGACACGCCGAACCGCGCCTTCTCCTCCTCGGGGCTCTCGCCGCCCTTGCGCATCATCCCCGCGAACTCGGCCCTGTCGATGTAGTCGACGGCGCCCAGGCGCTTGACGAGCTCGCCCTTCTGCGATGAGGAGACGACCCCGACGCAGTGCGCCCCCGCGGCGGCGCACAGCTGCGTGGCGAACACTCCCAGCCCGCCGGCCGCGCCCCAGATCAGCACGTTCGCGCCGGCCTGCAGCTTGCAGCGGGTGATCAGCATGCGGTAGGCGGTGAAGTAGACGAGGCCGTAGGAGGCGGCCTCCTCCCAGGTCAGGGCGTGGGGCTTGGGCAAGAGCTGCTGGGCCTGCACCTTGGTGAACTGCGCGAACGAGCCCCAGGTCGTCTCATAGCCCCAGATCTTCTGCGACGGCGCCGCCATCGGGTCCAGGCCGTGCACCTCGGGATCCTCGTAGGAGGCCTGGTTGCAGTGCACGACCACCTCGTCGCCGACCTTCCAGCGGGTCACGCCCGCGCCGACCTTCCACACGATCCCCGACGCGTCCGAGCCGCCGATGTGGTGGCCGAACTCGGGGTGGTCGCCGTACTTCATCACCGACACGGGCTTGCCGAGCGCCGCCCACACGTTGTTGTAGTTCACCCCGGCAGCCATCACGCGCACGATCACCTCGAACGCGCCCGGCTCGGGCACCTCGATCTCCTCCAGCTGGAACGCGTCCTTCGGTTCGCCGAAGCGCTCCTCGCGGATGACCCAGGCGGCCATCGTCGCGGGCAGCTCGCCCGGCTCGGCGCTCACGTCGGAGACTTGTTGGGAATCGATTGCGGCCACGTGCTCTTGAACCTCCGGTGATTGAAGTAACCGCGATGAATGAAGAACCCACCCACCCCGGAGGCGCCATCCTACCCTGGCCCGGCGCTTGGGTGTGGCGTGCGCGGCCGGTACGGCAAGGAGTCCCTCGGGCTCAGGGCATGAACGGCAGCTCGACGATCTCCGCGCTCACGCCGTCGTCGCCCACGCTCACGCGCGCGCCTGGCTCAGCCTCGCGACGCACGAGCCCCAGGCCGATCGGGCCGTGGGCGGGGGAGAGGACCGCGCTGCTCAAGTGTCCGACCACACGCTCGCCGATGCACAGCTCCCCGCCGGGCGGGGCCGGCTCGGACAGGCGCAGGCCGCGCAGGTGGCGGTTGGGCTTGCCTTTGTAGTACAGCCGCGCGACCGTCTCCTGGCCGACGTAGCAACCCTTGGTGAAGCTCACCGCGCGCTCGTTCAGCCCCGCCTCCTGCGGGATCACGCTGTCGTTCAGGTCCACCCCGTAGCGCGGGCGGCCGTGCTCGACGCGCAAAGTCTCCGCGGCCTGCTCGGATACAGGCGTGGCGCCGCGCTCGTTTAGCGTCGTCGCCAGCGTGGTGGTTTCGGCGGCGTCGTAGATGAGATCCACGCCGGTGTCGGTGCGCACGGCGAGCGCCGCGATGCCCTCGATCTCCAGCGGCGCGTTTGCGTGCTCGGCCTCGGGCAGCTCCGCGGCGCCTGCGACGCGCGCCGCGTCGGGGCCGATCAGTGACAGCAGGCCGCGCTCGACTGTGCGCTTGTGCAGCTGCAGGTCGTACCCGATCTTGAATCGGCGGATCATGTCGAACAGGGCCTGCAGCGCCATGCGCTCGGTGTCAAGCAGCAGCTCGTCGCCCACGTCCAGCACGCGCAGGTCCCCCAACATCTTGCCCTTTGGGGTGAGGAACGCGGCATAACAGCCGACGCCGCGCTGGAGCGCCTCGATGTCGTTGGTCGTTTGGCCGGCGAGGAACTCCTTCGCGCCCGACCCGCTCAGCGCGAGCTTGCCCCGCTCGGAGCGGTCGACCAGCCCGCAGCCCTCGGTCAGGGCCCGGTAGTCGGCGCTCAGGCGGTCTGTGTCGATGTCGATGGCGGCCACCAGTTCGAGGATAGCCACGGTAGGCTTTCCGGCAATGGGCCTCGCCGCTGACTTCCAGGGGATAGTCGATTCGCTGCCCGACGACTGGACCGATCTCGAGCTCGACCTGCGCCTGGCCGACGAGTCGCGCTACGTCGAAGCGGCCGTCTACCTCGTGACGTGCAACGCGCGTCCCTACTCCCACAACGACTGGCACTGGCGGCTGCTGATCGCCCACCGCTTCGGGCACGCGGCCTCGGCTCCCACCACGCACGGCACGCTGGCGCTGCTCGACGACGCTCAGATCGAGGGCGAAATGGTCGTGCGCGAGGTGCGCTCCGGGCGCGCCGAGGTCGTGCAGATGTGGGGCCGCCCTGAGTCCGCGCGCGAAGAGTTCGCGCGGTTGCACGCGCTGTAGAGATGGCGCGCGTGCTCGCGCTCACGGCCGACCTGCTGTTCGGCTCGCGCATCCAGGGGGATCTGCGTGGGGCTGGTCACAAGGTCGAGCTGATCGGAGACGAGGCGCGGCTGCGGGCGCGGCTGGTGAAGGACGGTGAAAAGCCCGCCGCAGACGTGCTTATGGTGGACCTCACGAACGTCGAGCTCGGCGGGGCGGCCGTCCTCGAGGCCTTGGCGTCCGATGGTCTACTGGACTCGATCCGCACGCTCGGGTACTACTCGCACGTCGATGTACACGCGCGTCAGCGGGGCCAGCGAGCGGGCTTCGACATCGTGGTGCCCCGTTCGCGCATGGCCCGCGAGGGGGTCGAGCTTGTCAGACGTCTGGTGGACTGACCTCCGATCTCCGCTCCGCGGCTGCCGCGGAGGTAGTTCGGTGTAGCGCTCGGGAATCCCGATGCCCGGGAACATCACGCGAAAAACTCCGAGCATTGCCAAGAAGTATGCGACGCCGTAATACCAGTCGATCCCGGCGTGCATACCAGCGAGTGCTACGTCAGCGACAATGTTCATCAAACTGATGCAGACCGCCACTGCTGCGAATAGCTTCAGTCGCTCGATACTCCACATCGTTAGCACCTATACCTTCGAGAGTAAATAGATCAAAAACACCACCATGCAGACAAGCGTACCACCTACCGTCGCGCCCAGGGAGCTGTCTTCAAACAATCGCCGCCATGTCGACGCTTTACCGACAACCGCGCCGACGATGGCTCCGCCGACTGCTGCCGCTGCGCCGAACACGGCGAGCAGATCTGGCAGCGGCGGGGTCTTGAAGACGGCCTCGAGCACACCCCCGATGCTGACCAACCATGTGTGACACGTGGATCACAAATGTGCCAACTCTGTGACACTGTGGCGACAATTTCCTGACTTCCGGCTCGATCCGTGCTTCAGCTCGCCTGCGTAGCCTCCCCGCCACCGAAGTCCATCTCCGCCGCAATAGCCGGGTCCAGCGGGACGAGCGCTCCGTTGGGCACGCGCTGCCCGCCCGGCAGCCAGTGCCCGGCGCGCACGGACAGAGCGGCGCGGATGACCATGCCGTGGCAGATCACGAGCGCTGGCAGCGCGCCAGCTTCGACGTCGTCCAGCGCCGCGCCCACGCGCAACTCCTGTTGGGCGAAGGACTCGCCGCAGGGGAACGCGAATGTGGGGTCGCCGGCGATGAACTTGGCGAACAGCTCGGGGGCTTCGGCCTGGATCTCGCTGAACGACCGGTCGGTCCAGTCGCCCGCGTCGGTCTCCATCAAGCGCTCGTCGTAGATCGGCTCCAGCCCGAGCGTGGCGGCGATGGCTTCGGCGGTTTCGCGCGCGCGCAGCAGCGTGCTGCACCACAGCGCCGCGAACCCGTGCTCGGCGGCGCGCGCGGCCAGCTCGCGGGCCTGCGCGCGGCCGGTCTCGTCGAGTGGCACCGGCTGCTGGCCCTGGAAGCGGCCCTCGCGGTTGTAGGCGGTCTGGCCGTGCCTTGCCAGGTATACGCCGTGCCCGGGGGTCACGGACGTTTAGAACGTGTTTTGAAATAGGCGGTGCGGTCGGGGCGTTCATGGACCAAGCTGGGCGACGCGGGGCGGTGAAGCACGTGCTGGTGGCACGTGCGAGACGTCACGTGGCGATCCAGCGCCGTGTCCAGGGACGCATCCGGGTGTGCTGATCTTTTCAAAACACGTTCTCAGGTTGCGGCCTCGGCCTCGGCCTCGGGCTGGGCCTTGCCGCCGAGGAACAGGAAGTGGTACAGCAGCGCCGCGACGGTGCCCCCGAGCACGGGCCCCGCGTACCAGACCCAGCCGTTTGACCAGTGGTCGCCGACGAGCTGGGGCCCGAACGCGCGCGAGGGATTCATCGCCGCCCCCGTGAACGGCCCGCCGAAGAGCACGTCGATCGAGATCGTCAACCCGATCGCCAGCCCGGCGACGGCGTTGAACGGGCCGCGCGTGTCAACGGCCGCGCCGAACACGACCAGCACGAGGAAGAACGTGAAGATCGCCTCGAGCAGGAACCCCGAGCTCGCATCCACCCCGTGACCGAGCGCGGGCACGCCGAGGTTCACGGCTTCGGTGCTGGCGCGCGGCAGCAGCTCCTTGACCAGCAGCGCGGCCAGCGCGGCGCCGCCGAACTGCGCGACCCAGTACACGCCCGCCAGCGCTGGCTTGATGCGGCGGGTGATCAGGAAGCCGAACGTGATCGCTGGGTTGAAGTGCCCGCCCGAGATGTACCCGAGCGCGCACACCATCACGCCGATCGCCAGCCCGTTGGCGATCGCCACGCCGATCAGGGTGGTGTCGTGGGCGACGCCGGCCGCGGTCGCCGCTCCGGCCCCGACGAAGGTAAGCGTGAACGCGCCGATCATCTCGGCGACCGCGCGCCGCAGGGTGTCTTCGGACATGCCGGCAAATCTAGGAGCCTCGTCGGACGGACAGACGAGCGATCCGAGATCGACGCCGCATGACTTATTAAATGCTGATGATCGGAGGTCGACGCCGCATGACTTATAAATGCTGATGATCGGAGATCGACGCCGCATGACTTATTAAAAGCTGATGGGGTTGCCTCGTCGCATGCGACGAGGCAGGCGGGGCCGCATGCGGCCCCGCCACGAGGCCGCACATGTGCGGCCTCGCCGTTGGCGCATGCGCCAACGGAAGACGAGCCGCATGCGGCTCGTCACGACCCCGCGCATGCGCGGGGTCGCCACCGATCGAAGATCGACGATCTTCGATCGGCCAGCATGCGCCGATCGGGACAACATCAGCTTTTTTAAAGCATGTGCGGCTCGCCTCTCTCGGCGCATGCGCGACTGGAACAACATCTTCGGGGTCATAGACTCACGACATGCGCCGCCGGGTCACCTTCTCGCGCAACCTGACACTGTCGCTGTCGCGCACGTGCCAGTGCTACTGCAAGTACTGCGCGTTCGCCACCCACCGGGCGCACCTGTACGCGCCGCAGGAGGTCCTGGGGATCCTCGACGGCGCCGCGCGCCGGCAGGTCAAGGAGCTGCTGGTGCTGACGGGCGAGCGCCCGGAGGTCAACCCCGAGGTGGCCGCGCGCCTGCGCGCGTACGGGCACGAGGACTTCACCGCCTACGTCGTCTGGACCTGCGAACGGGCGCTGGAGCGCGGTCTGCTCCCGCACACGAACCTCGGCGTGCTCTCGCGCGAGGACCTGGCGCGGCTGCGTGAGGTGACCGCGTCGCAGGGGCTGATGCTGGAGTCGGTGTCCGAGCGGCTGATGGCGACCGTGCACGCGGGCTCGCCGACCAAGCACCCGGCGCGCCGCCTGCGGACGATCCGTGCGGCGGGCGAGCTGAAGATCCCGTTCACGAGCGGCATTCTCGTCGGCATCGGCGAGAGCGAGGACGAGCGGGTGCAATCGCTTGAAGCGCTGGCGGCGGCTCATGCCGAGCACGGGCACATCCAAGAGGTCATCCTGCAGAACTTCGTCCCCCACCAGCGCTACTACGGGCAGGAGCCGGCGCAGATCGCCGACGCTGCCGCACGCGCGTATTGGCGCACGGGCATCGACGAGGACGCAGGGATGCGCGAGGACGAGAGCGTCGACGACGCTCCTCATCTGAACGGCGAGACCATCCCGCGCCTGCATCCATCGCTGCCGCTGCCCGAGTGGGCGTGTGCGGTGAGCATCGAGGACATGAAGCGGCTGATCGCAGAGACCCGGCGGCTGATGGGAGGCGTCGGCATCCAGATCCCGCCTAACCTGGCCGACTGGTGGGGCGAGCTCGTGGCCGCGGGCGCCACCGACCTGGGCGGGCTGAGCGCCAACGGCGATCACATCTCGCCCGAGCACCCATTTCCCTCCCCGCATCAGGTGCGCAAGCAGCTGCAGGCCGATGGCGTGGCGCTGACCGAGCGCCTGTGCGTGTATCCCCAGTACATCGACCCCGAGTGGGTGTCGCACGGCGTGCTGGACACGATCAAGGCGAAGTACTGGAGCTTCATCCCGCGCCGCGGGTCCGGTCGCACCGATCCTCCTGCCCCGATCCGCCCGGAGTTGGTCGCCGGCGCGATCGCTCGCGCGCGCGAGGGCCTGCCGTTGAGCCCGGACGAGCTGACGGCGATGTTCGCCGAGACGCGCCCCGAGGCGATCGAGGACATGCGCCAGGCCGCGGACGAGCTGCGCGAGGAGCTCGCGGGGGAGACGGTCACGTTCGTGGTCAACCGCAACATCAACATCTCCAACGTGTGCGTCGTCGGCTGCGCGTTCTGCGGCTTCGGCCAGGGCAAGCGCTCCCCCGACGCCTACGAGCACGACGAGCGCGAGTTCGTGGCGCGCATCCACGACGCGCTGCAGTTCGGCGCCACCGAGCTGTGCATCCAGTCGGGCATCCATCCCGACTGGGAGCTCGAGGATTACCTGGGCTGGCTGCGACTGGCGAAGGCCACCGCGGCGGACGCGGGGGCGGACCTGCACCTGCACGCCTACAGCCCGATGGAGATCGCGCACATGTGCGACATCTCGGGGCTCGGCCCGGCGGAGGTGTTCGCACGCCTGCGCGACGCGGGCCTCGGATCGACGCCCGGCACCGCCGCGGAGGTGCTGCACGACGGCGTGCGCGAGCGCATCTCGCCGAACAAGCTGCCTGTCGCGCGCTGGGTGCAGATCATCGAGGCTTCTCATGAGGCCGGCCTGCGCTCGACCGCGACGGTCATGTTCGGCCATATCGAGGAGCCGTGGGAGCTGGCCGAGCACATGCGGGTTGTGCGCGAGCTGCAGCAGCGAACCGGCGGGATCACCGAGTTCGTGCCGCTGTCGTTCATCCCGTTCCAGACGCTGCTCGGGCGCACGCACGGCGTGCAGGAGATCTCGCGCGAGGAGAACCTCAAGCACACCGCTGCGTTCCGCCTCGCGCTGGGGCGCACCGTGCCGAGCCTGCAGGCCAGCTGGGTGAAGATGGGCCTGGACGCCGCGACCGAGTCCCTGCGCTGGGGGGTCAACGACCTCGGCGGCACGCTGATGGAGGAGTCGATCAGCCGCCTGGCGGGCTCCTATCACGGCACCCGCCTGGAGCCCGAGCAGCTGGTGGCCGCCGCGCACGAGGCGGGACGTCCCGCAGCCGAGCGCACGACGCTGTATGACATCCGGCGCCGCTATGAGCTGCCGGTCGCGGCGTAGCCTCGATCAGCCAGAGCGCTCGAGCTCGACCACCAGCGGAACGCCCTCGTCGAACCAGCCGCGGGCGAGGTCCCTGATCCTCGCACTTGTGGGGCGTCCTTTGCGCCAGTTCATGCATGCAACATAATCGACGAAGTCCACCGGCTCGCTGTATGCCTCCCGGGCCTGCTCGGTCTCCAGCGGATCGGTCAGCCTCCGCACCCGGCCCGCGAACGTGCCGCCGCGAATCCGCAGCGTGACGTTGGGATTGGCGTCGATGTTCTTGAGCCAGACCATCTCGGGCCCGCCGATCGACACGATGTACACGCTGTCTTCACGCCGGATCGCCCGGATGCATTTGCGCCGCCGCTTGCCGGTCTTGCCGCCGGTCGTGGTGAGCACCCCGTAGTTGCGGGGTGGTACAAGGCTAAACCAGGGAAGCTCGAGCGCGCTGAGGACTCGGCCGCCACTGATGGTGTGGCGGCCCACGGTTAGATGCTGCTCCCGGATGAACGGGTTGTATCGCCGTTCGCGGGGGTAGAGAGTTGGGGCATAGCGTGCCATGCGCCCGCCGCTCACCCCCGCGCGAACTGGCCGTGGAAGCCGAACGGGATGTGGTGGGGCGCCTGCGCGTGCGCCAGCTCGCTCAGTTCGGCGGCGTCGAGCACGAGCAGGAAGGACGTGCCCGCATCGGCGTCGAGCACGACCGAGAGCAGCACGCCGTCGTCCTCGATGATGGTGGACATAATCACTCCTCCCAGTATCGTACGGACCGAATGGTTCCCAACGTACGTTAATCTAATGTCGATGTCAAATCCACATCTCAGCGAGACCTCCTACATCGTGCTCGGCCTGCTCGAGCAGATCGAGCCCGCTACCCCCTATGACCTCAAGCGCGTGGCGCAGCTCAGCACGATCAACTTCTGGGCGGTGCCCCATACCCAGCTCTACACCGAGTGCGGACGGCTCGCGGCGGCGGGTCTGCTGTCCGAGCGGCGCGAGCAGAACGGCCGGCGCCGGCGGATCTACCGCCTCACCAAGCGCGGGCGCCAAGCGCTCGACGCCTGGTGCTCAGAGCCCACCGCCGAGCTCGAGGAAATCCGCGACACCGGTACGCTCAAACTCTTCCTCGGCGGGGACCCGGCGAAGCTCGCCCCTGCCCAGCTCGACGCTCACCGGCGCAAGCTGCGCGCATACCAGCAGCTGCGCGCCGAGGCCACCGACTGGTCCCGCGGCTGGCGGCTCGCGCTGGAAGCAGGAATCGGCCACGAGCGGGAGTCGATTCGTTTCTGGACACGTATCGCACGCGAAGCCCAGACTCCTACCACGTCGTCGGTGGAAGGCTCGGCTACGAGCCAAGGAGATGAATAGGTGATGAACGATCCGCCGCAACGGATGCCGGACCTGCGCGCCGGCGACCCGCTGATCCGCATCCGGCTCGTGTCGATCATGGGTGGCGGCAAAGTGCGTGCAGGGCGCAAGCCCAGCCGCTCAGAGCGCCGGCGAGCGCGGGAGCTCCGCGGCTCCGAGCTCCGCCGCGAGCTCGACGCATAGGGTGGCCGATGGTTCTCCGCATTGAGTGGCTGCTGCTTCGGTTTGCAGCAAGTCGTTCCCGTTCACCAATACCAATCGCCGTACGCTTCGACGGCGTCCATCCGCAGGCGCCGGCGGGCGAAGAATGCGAGCTCCTCGCCAGATGATGAAACCCCGCCCACCCGGGCAGCCGACCGGCAGGCGACTCCCGGCTCTCCGGAATCCCAGGCTCGCCGGCCGATTGGCTGGCAGCGGCCACGAGCGATCGGTGTACCGCTCTCGTCGAGGGGGTATGTGGTTGGAAGGCCGACCGCGAGCAGCCCTGCATCGCTGATCGCGTCGACGTAGTCGTCCTCGGGGACCTGCGTGGCCACGAGCACAGGTCCCTGGCTTGGGGCAAGATCCTCGGGACGGATGCCGCGTGCTTCGAGTTTATGGCGCACCTGGGCACGCGCGAGGTCCGTCGACGCGTTGAGATAGACCACGCCGAAGCTGCCCGGAGGGTTCCATCTGCCCCCGCGACGGCGCGCATACTGCGGGGACAGGGGGTCGGTCCAGCTGGGATCCGCGACTCGCAGGTAGCGACCGCCACGCCGAACGTGGCGCACTACGCGGCGGTGGACCAGTCGAAGGCGTCACGCAGCTCGGCGAGCACCAGCTCCTGATCGCCATCGGCGATCGCATCGAGGGGCGAGCGCCCGCCGTAGGCCGGGGCCGAGCGGCGCACCACGCCGGGAATGCGATCCCGCTTCAGCTTCGCCGCAAGCAGGTCGGCGATCTCCCCGAGCGTCGCGAGCTTCTCTTGGCGCGGGGATGGCACGCCGCGAGACTCCCACTGGTCGAGAGCCTGACGCCGCACGCCGAACAGCCGCGCGAGCTCCGTGCGCGTGAGACTGAGCACCGTCGCGATCTGCTCGAGCGGCGTCTCCGGGTGTGATAGCTCCTCTGCTGCCTTTGCCATGAGTCGAGCTTAGCGCAAGTAAAACGCAAGCGCAAGCGAAACGCAAGTGGGCTGAGGACGCCGCGTCTCTCGCAGGCATGAACGCGCGTGCACGCATACGCGCGCGTTAACGACCGACAAAGTAAAAGCATCAACGGGCCTGCCGACCCCTCCTAACGGAACAGGTCCTCCGCGAGCGGCCGCAGCAGCGCCGCGGCGCCGGGGCCGTCCTCGGGGGTGACGAACCGCTCCAGGCCGTCGATCAGGACCACGGGCTCGCGCGAGTCCTTGGCGCGCGCGAGGTCGGCGGCCGCGGCGGCGGCGTCGGCAACGGCGATCCAGGTGGCGCGCAGCTCCAGGCCAACGCTGTCGGTACGTCCGCGCCAGTCCTCCAGCGGCGCCATCCCCGCGCAGCCGATCGCCACGTCGCACTGCCCGTGGCGCCATGCCCGGCCGAAGCTGTCGGTGATCAGCACCGCGGGCGCTGCTCCCGTCAGCTCGCGCATGCGCGCGCGCAGGCGCCGCGCGGAGGCATCGGGGTCGCGCGGGAGGACCACCAGCGTCTCGGACCCGCCCTCCTCCGCCACGTTGGAGGCGTCGACCCCGGCGTTGGCGCACACGAAGCCGTGGTGCGTGCGGCAGATCAGCACGTCGCGCTCGGCGCGCAAGATCTCCGAGGACTCATCCAGCACGACCTGGACCGCGCGCGCGTCCTTGCCCTCACCACCGCCTCCGGCGGCGGTGCCGGCCGCGAGCTCATGCGCACGTGGGCTGGGGCTGACATCGGCCAGCGCGACGACCGATCCCTCGGCCTTGGAGACGATCTTGTGGGCGATCACGATCACCTGGCCGTTGCGCAATGGCTCTCCTGCAGCCGCGTCCGCCGCCTCGGCGATCAGCGCCGGGAGGTCGTCGCCGGCGCGTATCTCCGGAAGGCCGCTGAGGGCGCGAGCGCTGAGGCCTGCCACGACGACCTCGCTCAGCCGGCGCTGGCGACGGAGAGCGCGCCCGTGCCCTTCGACAGGCCGAGCACGGCGCGGGTTCGCGGCGCTCTGGTGTGCTCTGATGACAGGCGCTCGCGCAACACGTCGAGATCCTCGCCCGTGTCGATGTCGAGCAGCAGCGATGGCAGCCGCTCGATCCGGCAGGCCGCGCCCGCCGCTCCCGCCAGGGCGAGATGGCGCTCGCAGCTGCCCGGGCCGAAGCTGGGGGCGATCGCGTTGGGCGGCGTCAGCAGCAGCCCGTTGGTTCCCGTCCCATGACGGTCGGGGATGATCACGGCCTCGGGCTCGGCGATGCCGGCCAGCAGCGAATCGAGCTCCGCCGGGTCGAGGACAGGACAGTCGCCGGGAATGCACAGCACGCGCGCGAACCTCTCGGCGATCGCCGCCTGCACGCCCAGGGCGACCGCCGCGCTCTGGTTCTCCTCGGCTGTGTCCTGGATGACCAGCGCGCCCAGACAGCTCGCCGTCGCGGCAACCGGACCATCGCTGGTGACGACGATCGTGCGCTCGATCGCCTGGGTTTGGCTTAGGACCACCAGCACGTCCCCGACCATCGCTCGGGCCAGCTCGCCGCGCAGCTCCTCGGCAACGCTCGCGCCCAAGCGGGACTTGGCTCGGTGCAAGCGCTTGACGGGGAGGATCGCAGCGGTGCGCATCTGCCGCAGACGATAGTGGCGGGAGCGACGGTCGCGGGAGCCGGCAGGGAAGGCTGGTCGTGGGAGAGCCGGTCGGTGAAGCGCCGGTGGCGAGAAGCTTTCCTACCAGCCGAGCAGCATCAGCCCGGCGGTGACCCCGGGGCCGATCGTCACCATCAGGCCGTGCTCGCCCGGCTCGGGCTCGCAGCGCTCGATCGTGTTCTTGAGCACGTAGAAGATCGAGGGCGTGCCGACGTTGCCGTGCTCGGCCAGCGTGTCCCAGCTCGTCCTCACGTCCTCGTCGGAGAGCTCGAGGGCGCTCCGCAGGCTCTCGATGATGCGCCGTCCGCCGGGATGGACGATCCAATGGTCGATCTGCGAGCGCTCCAGTCGGTTGGCGCGCAGGAATCGATCCACCACCTCGCACAGGCCGGCGCCGGCGAGCTCGGGCAGCTCCCGGGCGAGGTGCAGGTACATGTCCTCGCCGGTCAGCTCGAGGCTGACTGCGCCGAGCGTGTCGCCGATCTGGTGGACCTGGGAGGCGAGGATGATCGGCCCCTCCGAGCGAGGGTCGTTCGACAGCAACGCGGCGGCGCAGCCGTCGCCGAAGATGGCCGAGCCAACGGTCTTCGCCCTCGGGTCCTCGGCGCTGGCGCGCGTGAGCGTGCTGCTCATGCTCTCGGCGGCCACCACCAGCGTCTTGCGCTCGGGGTGCTCGTGCAGAGTCTGCGAGGCGAGCTTCATCAGCGGCACCCCGCTCGCACAGCCGACGCCCGTGACGTGGTACTTGTCGGTCGTGAGGTCCATCGCGTAGTGGTCGATCAGGCGGTGCGCCAGCGTGGGGACGCCGAGCGAGTAGAGGCTTGCGCTGATGACGGTGCCGATCTCGCGCGCATCCACCTGCAGCGCATCGACGGCCCTGATGGAGTGCTCCAGCAGTTCCCGCTCGACCTGGGGGGTGCGGGCCTGCAACGGTCGCGCGAGGAACTCGTCGCCCAGTTCGAGGTGACGGCGCTGCACGCCGCAGCGGGCGAAGATGCCCTCGGCGAACTCGTCGCCCGCCAGCCCGAGGCGCTCCAGAACCTCTGCCTGGGAGAGGACGGTCTCCGAGTCGGCGACCGCCAGCGCAGCGATCCGCGGGCCGCGATAGACGTCCGGGGGGACCTGCTCCCGCGGCTCTACGGTCGCAAGCGGGCCGGTTAGGACGGTGTTCAAGATCGGGACTCCCTGGCTGTCGAGGTTGAGCATTGGAGCTGTCGGTCGAGCTGATCCGTCGAACCCGCGAGGCGTAGCCTGACCCGTCGAAGCAGCGAAGTCTGATTCAACGATACCCGGAAGGCCGACGTTCACCTGCAGTAAGCGGGTGTCCTTATGGAGTTTTTCACGTCGCAGGCGGGGACTTTTCGCGTTGCACGCCGCCGATATGCTGCACTTGCAACCCGTCGTGTGCGGGCTTGTGGCCGGTGTCCGAGAGTGAGGATCCCGGGATTCAAGGCCGGGGAACGATCAACCGTGGAACGACTAACCACCGAAGGAGCATGCGCATGAGGGTGATAGGAGCAGGTCTGCCGCGTACCGGCACGCTGACGCAGAAGGTCGCCCTGGAGCAGCTGGGCCTGGGGTCCTGCTACCACTGGGTCGACGTGCTCGCCGACCTCGACGGGCAGGTCCCGCTGTGGAACCGCGCGCTGGACGGCGAGGCTGTGTGGGAGGAGGTGTTCGCCGGGCGCGGCGCCAGCGCGGACTGGCCCGGGGGCTACTTCTATCGCGAGCTGATGGACTTCTACCCCGAGGCGAAGGTTCTGCTGAGCGTGCGCGAGCCCGAGTCGTGGGAGCGGAGCTTCCGCAGCACGATCGTGGACATGTGCTACGGCGAGTCGCTGATACGCCTGCTCTCGAGCGCCCGCCGCGAGGTCGACCCGCGCTGGCGCTCCTACCTGGCGCTGGTGGATCGCATGTTCTGGGGCGAGCAGGGCACGTTCGCCGCCGGCCACTGCACTGAGGAGCTGATCGAGCAGGCGAACGCCCACAACGAGGAGGTCAAACGGACAGTCCCACCGGAGCGGCTGCTCGTCTGGCAGGTCACCGACGGGTGGGAGCCGCTGTGTGAGTTCCTCGGTGTGGATGTCCCCGGCGAGCCCCTGCCCCATGCCAACGACCGTGACACCTTCCTGGAACGCGTGCGCAACGGCGCGCTGGACGCGCTGCAGGCGTGGCGCGAGCTAGGCGACCGATAGGCGGCGCGAGCCGGCGTCCTCGGTCGCTCGCGTGCAGAGCACGCCACGCTCCCTGCGTCCTTGGCTCGCTTGCCTCTCGGACGCCTAGCGATCGGCGAGGGCGAGCGTAAAGTCGAGCACCTGCCCGGCGACGCGCGCGCGCGCGTCGGGGTCGTCCATGCGCGTGTCGATCTGGAGCGTCGGCAGGCGCGCGACGTTCTCGTCGGCGACGATCCCGTCCAGCAGCTCACCGTAGAAGTCGGCGACGCCGTCGGCGCTGCACTCCAGCGCGGCGAACGCCATGAACGCCGCGGTCGGGCCCTTGAGGATCTCCCCGTCGACGACCGGGCTGACCGCGACGACGGGCGCGGCGGCGTTCGACAGCGCCTCGCGCATGCCCGGCACCGCCAGGATCGGCGCGATCGAGGCGAGCGGATTGGAGGGGCCGATCACGATCGCGCGGGCGTTCGCCACCGCCGCGAGCGCCTGCTCGCTCGGCGTCGCCTGCTCGGCGCCGCGGAACTCGAGGCCCTCGACGACTCCCTGCGCGCGCTCGCGGATCATGAACTCCTGGAACGAGCTCCAGCCGGCGCCGCTGCGGACCCACGTGCGCACGGGGTGATCGCTCATCGGCAGCACGCGCGCGCGGACGCCGATCGCCTCGCCCACGCGGGCGAGCGCCGCCGTCTGGGAGAGCCCCTGCTGTGCGATCAGCCGCGTGCGCTCGAGGCACCATGCGAGGTCGCGGTCACCAAGCTGAAACCACACGTCGCGGCCCAACGCGCGCAGCGCGTCCATGACCGCGAACGTGTCATCACGCAGGCCCCAGCCGCGCACGTCGATCTCATCGGCCAGCCAGAACGAGACGAGGTCCGGATCGGGGGAGACGTACGCTCCGTAGATCTCGATGTCATCGCCGGTGTTGGCGATCACCGCCAGGCGCTGCGGGTCGATTACGTCGGCCATGCCCCGCGCCAGCTTGGCGCCGCCGGTTCCGCCGGCGAGGATGACGACTTCGGTGGACATCAATCCCAGGGTATATCCGGCAGGCCCGCCAGGCGGATGCCGGCGTGGACCTTGTAGCGGGCGTTGACCCCGATCAAGAGCGCCGTCAGCGACTCGGTCGTACGCGAGACCTCCAGGCGGCCACAGTCCACGCAGCGCAGGCCCTCGATCCGCTCGATCAGCAGCGCCGCCTCGCGCTTGTCCGCGCGCGCGTCGCCGCACACGAGCACGTCCTCGTCGAGCGCGCGATCGAGCTCGTTCAGCTTGGCGGCGCTGACCGTGTGCAGCGCGGAGACCACGCGCACGCCCTCGGGCGCCATCTCGGCCGCCTGCTGGGCGGCGGAGCCCTGCCACACGCCGAGCATCCGTGTCGCCCTCCCGCTGATCGCTGCCGCCAGCGGCACGGTCGCGTCGATCAGCAACTGGCCCGAGCGCAGCGCGTCGCGAAGGTTTGAGAGCGTCTCGGACTGGTTGCGAAACGGCACGCTCAGGATCACGACGCGAGCCTCGCGCACCGCGCCGGCGTTCCCGTGCGCGGAGAACGACCCGTCGGGAACCGCGACAGCCGCGCGCGCGGCGGTCTGCGCGGCGCGGTCGAGATCGCGCGAGCCGATCGCGATCGGCACGCCGGCCCGGGCCAGGCGGACGGCTAGACCGAAGCCGAGCGCGCCCGACGCGCCGACGATGGCGACCGGGTCGGTGCTCTGGCTGGGAGCGGACCGGTCGGTGGGGGAGGGGTGTGGCACGGCGGCCGAGTATAGGCTTCGGCGTATGAGGCTCGAGGGAAAGACCGCGCTCGTCACGGGCGGCGCCTCGGGCATCGGCGCGGCGACGGCGCGACGCCTGGCCGCGGAGGGCGCGCGCGTGGCGATCGGGGATCTCGACGAGCAGGGAGCGCGCGCGGTCGCCGGGGAGCTCGACGGGTTCGCCTGCGCGCTCGATGTCACGGACGCCGGCTCGGCGCGCGCGGGGGTCGCCGCCGCCGTGGACGCGCTCGGCGAGATCGACGTGCTCGTCAACAACGCCGGCACCGACAGGTTCGCGTTCTTCGTCAATACCGACGAGGAGCTGTGGGACTTCGTGCTGGGGGTCAACCTCCGCGGGGTGCTCGCGGTCACGCATGCCGTGCTGCCGCGGATGCAGGAGCGCCGCAGCGGCTGCGCGATCGTGAATGTCGCCAGCGAGGCCGGCCGCGTGGGCTCGCAGGGCTCGGTCGTCTACTCGGCCGCCAAGGCCGGTGTGATCGGCTTCACCAAGGCGATCGCCCGCGAGTCCGCGCGCTACCGCGTGCGCTGCAACGCCGTCGCGCCGGGGCCGATCGAGACGCCGCTGTTCGACTCCGCGCCGGAGCTGCTGGGGGAGGTCGGCGAGCGCCTGCAGCAGGGCATGGTCAACGCGACCGTGATGGGCCGCGCGGGCGAGCCCGGGGAGGTGGCAGCCGCGATCGCGTTCCTGGCCAGTGACGACGCGTCCTACGTGACCGGACAGACGCTGAACGTCAGCGGCGGCCTGTCGATGTGGTGATGAAGGTCTGCGCCGCATGCTCGACAAAAGCTGATTGGGTGGGCCACCTCGCATGCGAGGTGGCCGGGGGACGTGCATGCACGTCCCCCGCGGACCTGCACATGTGCAGGTCCGCCGGCAGGCACATGTGCCTGCCGGAAAGGCGGGCCACATGTGGCCCGCCTCGGGACCGCGCATGCGCGGTCCCGCCGGTCGGCGCATGCGCCGACCGGGTGATACGGATATCGAGATGGTGAGCACCGTCCAGATCAGAGAGGTCGGCCCGCGCGACGGGTTTCAGAACGAGCCCGAGACGATCCCGACCGGCGAGAAGGTGCAGCTGGTCGATGCACTCGCGCGCACGGGGGTCAAGCGGCTGGAGGTGACGAGCTTCGTGCGGGCAGATGTGATCCCGCAGCTGGCCGACGCGGGGGAGGTGCTCGCGCGGATCGACGTGCCGGAGGACGTGGCGATCGGCGTGCTCGTGCCGAACGAGCGCGGGCTGGAGAACGCGCTCGCGCTGCTGGAGCAGGGCCGCGCGCGAGGCGGGGGGGATGAGGCCGGTGCACACGGGGATACGGGGCGCGGTGACCGGCCTCTGTTCGACGAGGTCAACGTGTTTCTGTCGGCCTCGGAGACGCACAACCGCAAGAACGTCAACCGCTCCGTCGAGCAGTCCCTCGCCGGGTCCGAACGCGTGCTCGCGCGCGCCCGCGCGGAGGGGCTGCATTGCGAGGGCGTGATCTCGACGTCGTTTGGGTGCCCGTACGAGGGCCACGTGCCGCCGGAGCGCGTGCTGGAGATCGCGACGCGCCTGCGCGACGCGGGCGCCCGGGAGATCGGGTTCGGCGACACCACGGGGATGGCCAACCCGCGCCAGGTCGGCGAGGTGTTCGCGCGCTGGCGCGACGGGCTGCCCGACGTGCAGTTGACCGCGCACTTTCACAACACCCGCGGCCAGGGTCTCGCCAACGTGCTGGCGGCGCTGGGAGCGGGGATCGACAGCTACGAGTCGAGCTTCGGCGAGCTCGGTGGCTGCCCGGTGCCGGCCGGCGCGACCGGGAACATCGCGACCGAGGACCTCGTGTCGATGCTGTCCGAGATGGGCATCGAGACCGGCATCGACCTGGACGCGCTCATTGCCTGTGCGCGCCGTGCGCAGGAGGTGCTTGGCCGGCCGTTGGGCAGCCACACGCTGGTGGCCGGGCCGGTGAAGTGGGGCGAGAAAGACGGTCGAGCGACGCGATAAGCCCGGTCCCCGATATGCACAAGGCCGTCTGACCGCATCTCTAGCATGACGTCCCATGGGGATTCCACAAACAGTGTGGACGGTGGGGCATTCGAACCACGATGTCGAGGCGTTGCTCGCCCTCCTGCGGCGCCACCAGATCGAGCATCTGATGGACGTGCGGTCTCATCCGTACTCTCACTACGCTCCGCACTTCAACCGCGACGAGCTGCAGGTGTCGATCGAGGCGTGCGGATTTCGCTACACGTACCTGGGCTCGGCGCTCGGCGGGCGCCCCCGGCGAGACGATCAGCTCGACGCCGACGGCCGTGCCCTGTACGACAGGATGGCCACGGAGCCGGCCTTCGGCGACGCGATCGACGGGATCCTGCGCGGCGCGTCCGAGCATCGCATCGCGTTGCTGTGCAGCTGCGGACAGCCACACGAGTGCCATCGCAGGCTCCTGGTGGGCAAGGTGCTGTGTGACCGGGGCGCCGAGCTGCGCCACATCCTCCCGGACGGGGACGTGCTCAGTGAGCGCTCGGTGCAGCTGAGAGACGATCACGCACAGGACATGCTGTTCGGGCATGATGAACTGCCGTGGAGATCTATACGATCGGTTTCACCCAGACGACGGCTGAGCATTTCTTCACCCGGCTAGCGGACGCGCACGTCGAGCGCCTGCTCGACGTGCGACTCAACAACACCTCCCAGCTGGCCGGCTTCGCCAAGGCCCAGGATCTGCCGTACTTCGCGAGCCGGCTCGTGGGCGCCACCTACGAGCACGAGCCGTTGCTCGCGCCCACACAGGACATCCTCGACGCATACAAGAAGCGCAAAGGCGACTGGGCTGCGTATGAGCGGGAGTTCCGGGCGCTGATGGAGAGCCGCCGCATCCACGAGACGCTCTCGCCGGCCTCCTTCGAGCGGCGCACGGCGTTGTTGTGCAGCGAGGCCGAGCCCGAGCACTGCCACCGCCGGCTCGTGGTCGAGTTCCTGGCTGAGCGCTGGTCTGCTGTCGAGATCGCCCACCTGTGAGCTGTGCGCATAGTCGTCAACCACGTCACGCGCATGACCGGCCGGCGAATCTGCGTGGCCGGAATCGAGACCGCGACGTATCGGCATGTTCGCCCGGTCACGCCGCGGGGCGATGATTTTCTCACGCGCATGCTCCTGCGCGAGAACGGGGGACCATTCGGCGCGGGCGCGCTCGTCGACATCGGGAGCGTCGTGGCCGTGCCCAACGCGCCCGAGACCGAGGATCACGAGTTCGACGCGACGCGCGCCAAGCGCGTCAGCGACGTCGATGGCGAGTCCTATCTCGAACTTCTCGGCGCGCTCGGCGAGGCGGATGTCCAGGCGGCGTTCGGCTCTGCGCTGGTCGAGGTCCGCCCGCGCAAGTTTGCCGTTCCCGTCGGGTGCGGCGAGCGTTCGCTGGCGGTTGTGCCGGCAGTCCGCCCCGAACTGAGCGTCAAAAGCGGCAAGCTCTACCTCCGGCTGAATGCGCCCGCCACGCCGGCCGACCCGCGCGTGACCGACGTGCGCTTCTACACGGCCGACCTCACGATCGAGCGCGATGTCGTCGACGATGTGAACCGCAGGCTGGCAGCGGGCACACGGGCGTACGCGATGCTCGGGCTCGCCCGCGCGATACGCGACAACGCAACGGGACAGGATCTCCACTGGCTGATGGCCAACGGGCTGTGTCTCGCCGATCGAGCGGTGGGCGACCGGCCGTAGGCGCGATGAGCCGCCGACGTCGGGGATGATCCCGAAGTGGACCTCCGGCAGGCCGAGCCGCGAATCGTCAGAGGCGATGCGCAGGTCGCAGCCGAGCGCAACCTCCAGGGCGCCGCCGACGCAGGTGTGGTGGATCTCACAGATGACGGGCTTGGGCATCGATTCGCAGAGGTTGGCGCAGTCCAGGAACACGTTGCGAAACGGGCGCAGCACATCGGGTTCGCCGGCGAAGGACATCAGCTCACCGAGGTCCACTCCGGCGGAGAACACGGGGCCGGCGCCGCGCTCGGACCGCAGGCTGCCCCCGAGGCGAGCTGGGTTCCTGCGCGTCGCATTATGATACCATTTCCGGTATGCATGCCACTTCGGGTATGGAGTCGTTCGGCGAACTGTTGCGACGACTGCGGGAGGGCCGGCTGAGCCAGAAGGCGTTGGCGCTGCGCGCCGCGACCAGCCAGTCGTATGTCTCGCGGGTGGAGGCGGGGGAGGTCGTGCCGACGTTGGGTCAGGCCGAGCGCCTGATGCACTGCCTCGGCTATGAGCTGCAAGTACAGGTCAAGCCGCTGCTCCGGCGCAGCGATCGCGGGGCGCTGGCCGATCAGCTTCAGATGAGCCCGCAGGAACGGATGCAGAGCGCGGCGGCGCTGCACAACGCGATGGTCGAGATGAGGGCGGGCTTGAGTGGCTGATCCCGGCGCGCTGAATCCGGCCGGGTTGCTCGGCACTCTGTCCGCGTGCGGTGTCGACTTCGTGGTGATAGGCGCACTGGCCGTGGGTGTACACGCAGAGGTGCGCTCAACCGGCGATGTCGACGTGATGGTCCCGATCGGAGATGAGGCCAACAAGCGTGCTCTACGGGATGCGCTTAAGCAGCTGGGCGCCGTGCTGCTGTCATCTGAGCAGGGCGGAGTGGACCCCACCGTCGGCGAGGAGTATCCGACGGTGATGTTCGCAACACGCTACGGCAAGCTCGACATCCTGTACCGGCCCGACGGCAGCGACAGCTATCCGAAGGTCAAGCGGCGCAGCCTGCAGACCACGATCAATTCTCAGCGCGTTCACGTTGCCGGCAAGGATGACTTGATCCGCATGAAGCTGGCCGCCGGTCGCACCGATGACCTGCGCGACGTCGCCAACCTCACGTCTCCTGAGCAGGGGGTTCCGCGCCGGGTCTTGGTCTCGATGGTGCTCGCCCAGGAGGTCGATCACGAGTGGGCGTGCGACCTCGCCGCGGCGCGAGCTGCCTACTTTGACTCGTCCAGTCGCGTCCGGATGGCGGAGAGCACATATCTGCAGATCGAGGCTCGCAGATCTGACCTCACCGATCAACAGGTTGAGCAATGGGCGCACGCTTTGGCCGATCGTCTCGAGGCGGCCGGAGTCATCGCCCACACCGACATCGACGTGCAAATACGGGACCGACTGCCACGTCGGTGAGCTGGCCTTCCGGCGACGGCCGGATCTCGGCGACCCAACTGCGCGCAGCGGTAGCGGCGACGCAACGCGGACCCATCGAGAGGACGCCCGAACACGCTGCAGAACACGAGCTCGCCGGGCGCCGCGAGGTGCTCACCCCGCCGCGACCGTCTCCGCCTCCGTGGTCTCCTCGGCCAGGCGCGCCGCCTCCCGCATGACCGCCACGCAGTACTCCTGCACGGAGATCTCCAGCTCCAGGGTCTGCGCGAGCGCGGGGCGCGCGGAGGCGTCCATCACGCGCTTGGCGCGGCCGACGGCGACGGGGGAGTTGGCGAGCAGCTCGTCGACCAGGACCTGCGTGGCGGTGTCCAGCTCGCCGGCTGCCACGATGCGGTTGACCAGGCCGATGCGGTGCGCCTCGCGCGCGTCGATCGTGGCGCCGGTCATGATCAGCTCCTTGGCGCGGCCGAGGCCGACGACCGCGGGCAGACGCGATGAGCCGCCGACGTCGGGGATGATCCCGAAGCGGACCTCGGGCAGGCCGAGCCGCGAATCGTCAGAGGCGATGCGCAGGTCGCAGCCGAGCGCGACCTCCAGGGCGCCGCCGACGCAGGTGTGGTGGATCTGGCAGACCACCGGCTTGGGCATCGATTCGCAGAGGTTGGCGCACTCCAGGAACACGTTGCGAAACGGGCGCAGCACATCGGGTTCGCCCGCGAACGACATCAGCTCGCCCAGGTCCACGCCCGCGGAGAACACGGGACCCTCGCCGCGCAGCACGACGCAGTGCACGGAGCCGTCGTCGCTCGCCGCGCGCAGGGCGTCCGCCAGCTCGGCGAGCAGGGCCTGGCTCATCGCGTTGCGCTTCTCGGGGCGGTTGAGCACGACGTGGCGGACGGCGCCGCGGTCTTCGGTGGTGACGAGGCTCATGATCTGGTGTCCTCCTGTCAGGCGATGGTTGGCTGGGGGCTTGGTTGGGTTTCGGGGGTGGACGGGTGTGCTTGGACCGGGCCGCCGCTCAGCTCAAATCCAAAACGGTCGTCGGGGCTTCGATCGAGTCCTCATCATGACCCTCGCGCGGCACGATCGCGGTGCCGACGGCGAAGAACTCGATCGTGTGGCTGCCCCAGCCGTGGGACTTCTCCTGCAGGTCCACGCCGACGATCCCCTCGGCGCCGATTTCCTGGGCCTCTGACTGCATCCGCTCCATCGCCAGCTCGCGCGCGTCATACAGGGCCTGGGTGAAGTTCGAGAGCTCGACGTTGCGCCCGGTCTGGGCCATCGACTGGAGCATGCCGCGATGGGCGACGTGGTAGACGCAGCTGCCCATCACCATCCCGACCGGGCGATGCCCGGTGCGCAGCAGCGTCCAGAAGTCCTGGCCGGACAGGTCGCTTGTGAAGGGCCGCCCCGAGGGGGCGCGGTGCAGGACGCCGTCGCGGTGCTTCACGGCGGTGCCGATCGCGATGAACTCGGCCATGTCCTGGCCCCATTCGTAGCGGCCGATGTCCAACCGCACGCCCACGACGCCGTCCGCGCCGAGCTGGTCGGCCTCCTCCTCCATGCGCGTCATCGCCAGCTGGCGCGCTCCGTACATGGCCTCGGACAGGACGGTCATCTCCTGGGATTTCTTCCAGCCCGACAGTTGGATGCCGATGTGATAGATCGAGCTGCCGACGACCAGTCCGAGCGGCTCGAACCCGGCCTGCTTGACGAGCAGGAACTCGTTGACGGACAGGTCTGAGGTGAACAGTCCCTGCTGGTTCTGGGCCAGACGGGCGCGCCCGGCCTCGGGGACTCCCTCCAGGGAGGTGGGGTCGTATGCGGTCTCGTGCTCCTCGGTCATATCTGGCTCCTTGTCAGGCGAACAGGTCGACGACGGGTTCGGGGGGCTGGAAGGCTGCGTGGGAGTGCTGGTGGATGGCGGTGCCGATCGCGTTGAAGGTCACCATCAGCCCGCGGATCTCGCGCCCGCCGAATCCCCCCACGGCCCCGCCCATGCCGCCGCTGAGCGTGTGCGGGCGGGCGGTGTGGCCGATGCGCACGCCGACGACGCCGGCGGCGCCCAAGCCGGCTGCCTGGCGGGTGATCTGGGTCATGACCGTCTCGCGGGCGCCGTAGAAGGCCTGGGTGAACTCGCGCAGCTCGAAGTTCTGCACCGAGCCCATGCCCATCCCCGAGCCTGGGCCGCCGAGCATCCCGTAGTAGCCGTAGTTGGCGAAGAAGACAGAGCTCCACGCGACGATCCCGGCGGGCTCGATGCCGGCGCGCAAGAGGAGGGCGTAGTCGGCGATCGACAGCTCGGTCAGGACCGGGCTTCCGCCATGTTGGCCGATCCCGGACGATCGGTCCGCGCGGCGCACCGCGGTGCCGAGGACCACGTGCTCGAGCGCGAGCTGGCCGCCGCCGGCGCCGGAGCCCAGCTCGGATTCGCCCGCGCGCGTTTCCACGCCGACGACGGCGTCGGCGCCGACTTGGTGGGCCTCCTCGGCAAGCCGCTGCAGCGCGCGCCCGCGCACCTCGTTGAGCGCCTCGGACAGCGTGTCCATCTCGACCAGGGCCGTGCCGGCATAGCCCGTCGTCCCCCACGAGGACTGGTAGCCCATCTGGTAGATCGAGCTGCCCATCACTTGCGAGAGCGGCGTCAGCCCAAGCTGGTGGCAGAGGGCAAAGCCGTTGATCGAGAGGTCGGACGTGAATGAGCCGCCGCCCCGCCGCCGGTCCCGTGCCCGGCGCAGCTCGCTCAGACGCCGCTGCGCCGACAGGGGGATGTGTCCGGCCTCGATCCGAGCAAGAGATTCGGCCTGTGCTCGCTCGAAGGCCTGCTCGTCGATCGTCTCCTCGGGGTCGGGGCCGGGTTTGGACATCAGCCGATCAGGCCCTCCAGCGCAGGGCGCGCCTCGGCGCTGCGCTGGGCCTCTGCCTGCAGCTCGGCCGTGAGCGCGGCGACCCACGCATCCGGGGTCAGCGGCTCGCGCTTGATCGAGATGCCTCCGGACTACGCGCTCGCGGTAGCCCTCGACGCGCTCGCCGTCGACACTCAGCTCATAGGCGCGTCCGCCGAGATCCACCTGCAGGCGATGCACCTGCTTGGGCCCCCGTCCCAACAGTCCCCCGCCGCGGCGCTCCACGCGCGTGCGGCGCCGGCAGCGAGGACTCCAGCTTCGCCGCCAGCACCTCGACGAGATGCGCAGGTCGCTGCCGTCGGCGCGCAGCCCGGCGGCGGAGAGGTCGAAGGACTCCTCGGTGCCCACCTGACGGAGGCTACAACGAGCCGGGCGCATGCGCGAACCCCTCCGGATCGGACGCTCGAGAACGCTCGACGGGCGTTCCCGCCGCCGCGTAATAGGCTCAAGATCAAACGAAGAGCAAACGGAGGGCGTATGGCGCAGCGGATCGAGAAAGTGGGGGTGCTGGGTGCGGGGCTGATGGGGCACGGGATCGCGCAGGTGGCGGCGCAGGCGGGGTACGAAGTCGTGCTGCGCGAGGTCGACGAGGCGACAAGCTGGCGAAGGGGATCGGCAAGATCGAGAAACAGCTCGCGCGGGCGGTCGAGAAGGGGAAGTCGAGTCAAGAGGATGCCGACGCGGTGCGCGCGCGCGTCCACGGCACGACCGAGCTTACAGGCGACCTGGCCGACTGCGACCTGGTGATCGAGGCGATCACCGAGAACCTTCAGCTGAAGGTCCAGATGTGGCGCGAGATCGATCGAGATCGTCAAGCGGAGGCGGTGTTCGCGACGAACACCTCATCGCTGGCGGTGATCGATCAGGCCGCGGCGACGAGCCGGCCGGAGCGGTTCGTCGGGCTGCACTACTTCAATCCCGCGCAGGTCATGAAGCTCGTCGAGGTCGTGCGCTGCGTGACGACGAGCGAGGAGGCATTCGAGGCGGCGCTGGAGTTCGCGCTCCTCCGAGGGCAAGCTGGCGATCGGGACGAAAGACCGGGCGGGGTTCATCGTCAACCGGTTGCTCGTGCCGTACCTGCTGGACGGGATGCGCGCCTACGAAGAGGGCGTGGGCTCTGTAGGCGAGATCGACGAGGCGATGAAGGCCGGAGCGGGGCACCCGATGGGGCCGCTGACGCTGTCGGACTTCGTCGGGTTGGATACGCTCGGCTCGATCTGCGACGTGCTGTTCGACGAGTTCCGCGAGCGGCGGTTCGCGCGGCCGCCGCTGCTGCGCAAGATGCTGAGCGCCGGCTGGTACGGGCGCAAGTCGGGGATGGGGTTCTACGACTACTCCGGCGAGACGCCGGACGGAGAACGCCGGGATCTGACGCGTTGCTGGATTCAGTTCGAAAGAGATAGAAGCGTCGCAAAGAAGCAGAGTGTCCGATCTGAGTGAGGCACGGACACGCGGGGTGGCAGGGCGGACCGGAGCGCCACCACGAGAAGGCGCAAGCGAGCAGGGCAAGCTGCCCGTGCGCGAGCGGATCGCACTACTGCTGGACGAGGGGAGCTTCGCCGAGGAGGGGCTGCTCGGCGAACTGGCGCGAGGAGGGGCTGGGCGCCGACGGCGTGGTGACGGGGGTGGGCGCGGTGGACGGCAGGACGGTCGCGCTGATGGCCAACGACCCGACGGTGAAGGCGGGGTCGTGGGGGCCGAAGACGGTCGAGAAGATATTGCGCATCCAGGAACGGGCGCTGAGCCTGAGGGTGCCGATGGTCTACCTCGTCGACTCGGCCGGGAGCGCGGATCACCGATCAGGTGCAGATGTTCCCGGGCCGGCGCGGCGCGGGCAGGATCTTCTACAACGAGGTGCAGATGTCGGGCGTCGTGCCGCAGGTGTGCGTGCTGTTCGGCCCGAGCGCGGCGGGCGGCGCTTACATCCCGGCGTTCTGCGACGTCGTGATCATGCGCGAGGGCAACGCGTCGATGTATCTCGGCTCGCCGCGGATGGCGGAGATGGTGATCGGCGAGAAGGTGAGCCTGGAGGAGATGGGCGGCGCGAAGATGCACACGGGCGTGTAGCGGGTGCGGGCATCAACTGGTCAAGAGCGACGAGGAGGGGATCGCGTTGGCCAAGAGATATCTCGGGCTACATGCCGGCCAACTTGGAGCGGCCCACCCGCCCACAGGTCCTCGCCGAGCGAGCCCGCCGAGGGCGCGGGTACGCGATCGAGGAGATCGTGCCCGAGGACGAGAACAAGCCGTTCGACATGCACGAGCTGATCGACGCGATCATCGACGAGGAGTCGCTGCTGGAGGTGCACCCGCGCTGGGCGAAGGAGCTGATCGTCGGCTACGCGCGCCTGGACGGGAGGGTGGTCGGGATCGTCGCCAACCAGCCGAAGCACAAGGGGGGCGTGCTGTTCGGCGACTCCGCCGACAAGGCGGCGCGGTTCATCTGGACGTGCAACGCGTTCAACGTGCCGCTGCTGTTCCTGGCCGACGTGCCGGGGTTCATGATCGGCACGCAGGTCGAGCGCGAGGGCATCATCCGCCACGGCGCGAAGATGATCAGCGCGGTCAGCGAGGCGACTGTGCCGAAGATCTCGGTGATCGTGCGAAAGGCCTACGGCGCGGGGCTGTACGCGATGGCGGGGCCCGCGTTCGAGCCCGACTGCTGCATCGCGCTGCCGAGCGCGTCGATCGCGGTGATGGGCCCGCAGGCGGCGATCAACGCCGTCTACTACAACCAGCTGCAGGCGATCGCCGACGAGACCGAGCGCGCCGCGGCGCACCGAGGAGCTGCGCGAAGGAGTACGGCGAGGACATCGACATCCTGCACCTGGCGTCCGAGCTGGTCGTCGACGCGGTGATCGAGCCGGGGGAGCTGCGCTCGGAGTTGATCGCGCGCTTCGCGCACGCGCGGTCAAAGCAGCGTGAGTGGCCAGCCAAGCACAATCCGATCACCCCCGTCTAGGATGCCGGCAATGGACACCTCCGACCTCGCCTACGCCGGAATCGCCAGACAGGCCGAGCTGATCGCCGCGGGCGAGGTGAGCTCGCGCGAGCTGGTGGACCTGTATCTGGAGCGGATCGCGCGGTTGGACCCCAAGCTGAACGCATTCAGGGTCGTGTTCGAGGAGCGCGCGCGGATGGAGGCCGACCAGGCGGACGCCAGGCGGCGAGCCGGCAGCCCGCCCGCGGAGCGACCGCTGCTGGGGGTGCCGATCGCAGTCAAGGAAGAGATCGACGTGGCGGGCGAGGTCACGGCGCTGGGCTCGAACGCCGTGAGCGATCCGGCGAGCGCGGACGCCGAGATGGTGCGTCGCGTGCGCGCGGCGGGCGCGGTGGTCATCGGCAAGACCAACGTCCCGGAGCTGTGCATCTGGCCGTTCACCGAGTCAGCCACCTTCGGGGTGACGCGCAACCCGTGGGACCTGCAGCGCGCGCCGGGCGGCTCCAGCGGCGGCAGCGGCGCGGCGGTCGCCGCCGGCCTGGTGGGCGCCGCGCTGGGCGGCGACGGGGCGGGATCGATCCGCATACCGTCGGCGTGGTGCGGGCTGTTCGGCCTGAAGCCCCAGCGCGGCCGCGTCCCGGTGGCCCCGCGCGTGGAGCCCTGGCACGGCCTGACGGTCTACGGCGTGCTGGGTCGCTCGGTGGCCGACACGGCGCTGTTCCTTGATGTGGCGGCGGGGGCGGCGGGCTCCACTTCGCCCGAGGGCGAGCGGCCGCAGCCCCCGGCGACGTCATTTCAGGCGGCGGCGCGCACGCCGCCGGGCAAGCTCAGGATCGCTGTGTCGACGCGCGTCATCCCGGGAATCGTCTCGACGCTCGACCCCGACGCCAGGCATGCGCTGGGAGAGACCGTCGCGCTGCTGCGCTCGCTGGGGCACGAGGTGCAGGAGCAGGACCCCGACTACGGCCCCGACACCTACCCGGCGGTGCTCGCGCGGTTCATCATGGGCGTGCGCGACGAGGCGCGCGCCGTGCCACACCCCGAGCGCCTGGAACGGCGCACGCGCACGCTGGCGCGGATCGGCGAGCTGGCGCCGGAGGCGGCGCTGCGCTGGTCGCGTGAGCACGAGCCCGCGCTGGCAGAGCGGCTCAACGAGGTGCTCGAGCGCCACGACGTGCTGATCACCCCGGCGACCGCCAAGCCGCCGCCGCGTGTCGGGCAGTTCCAGGGCCGGGGCCCGCTGTGGACGCTGAACACCGTCGCCGGCATGGTCCCTTACAACGCCGCCTGGAACTACACCGGCCAGCCCGCGTGCTCGGTGCCCGCGGGCTTCGGCGCCGACGGGTTGCCGCGCGCGGTGCAGATCGTGGGCAGGCCGAACGACGAGGCGACGCTGATCGCGCTGGCGGCGCAGATCGAGTCCGAGCGCCCGTGGGCGCAGGAGCGGCCACCGGGGTTTGAGTGAGTCCGGCGTAGAACCTCAAACAGTGTGGATACGCGCGTCTGTGCCGGTGGCCTGGAGCAGATGCTCGATGTCGTGAGGGTCGCTGGTGAGGACGGTGTCCCCGTCTTGGACAAGGAGTGTGAGGGCCGCGTCCGCTATGTCGCTGGTGCGCGCATCGGCGAGCAGCAGACCGCAGCGGCGGGAGCGCAGTGGATCGAGAGGCCACTCGAGGAAGCCCGCGAGCGCTTTGGCGAGTCTCGCCTGACGCGCGGGGTCGCGCCATACCTGGGCGACGCACGCGGATGAGGTGACGGTCTCGGTGCCGTTCCGCGCAGCGGCCGTAACGAGCGCGCCAACAGCGCGGTCCCCCCGGTCGAGGGCGATCAGCGCGCCGGCGTCGAAGACGAGGGCAGCCACGCGCGCGCCTCGCTGAGCTCTTGCTCGGTATAGGGACCGCCCGTGCTCGCGGCGATCTCCTCGCCGACGGCACGCAATACATCCGCACGCAAACGGGTGGCCGCCGCATCGGCGAGCCAGCCGGACACGCCATCGGGACCGGCGGCGTCACGCACGCGCCGGTACAGATCGTCCTCGAGGCTCACACTGATCTTCGCCATGCAAGTAGGGTAGCACCATCGGTCCTACTCGTCCAGGGTCGCAGGCGAAGCCATGCGGCGGGGGGGAATCGAACCCACACGCCCTACGCAGCCGATCAACGGGTTGACTGGAGGCTGCGGTTGACCTGCACCTCCGCGGGTGTACCATCGATGTCGCGGGCCACGTCGAAGCTCGCAAGCGCACGGCGCCTACCCACCTGGCGCAGCGCGGCGTTGACCGTGGCGCTCAGACCCCTCGTGCCCAACTCGGTTCGCGCTGCATCGAGGGCCACCTGATCGATATTCACTGTGGTGCGCGACATCTGCATCAAGCATGATGCTATCGGCTCCGATCAAATCCATGCGGCGGGTGGGACTCGAACCCACAAGTCCGTAAGGACAATGCCTTTTGAGAGCATCGCGTTTGCCGATTTCGCCACCGCCGCAGGGTGGGCAATCAATATAGGCCAGCGACATGTCGGCAGCCATTCCCGCGCATCGCGAGCCGGGCAGAGTTCAGGCCGGATGGGGCGGTGGCGCGTCCGGATAGGCACGTCCGGCGACCATCGCGGCCGGCCGCTCCAGCTCGACGTTCCAGCCCTGGTTGAAGCCGCGCATGGCGAACGCGATCAGCAGTATCTGGACGGGGACGATCAGCAGCGTGATCACGCCGAGCAGGCCGGCGTTCAGCGCCGGCTGGGCGAAGCCGGCCTTGTTGCGGTCAAACCAGAATGGGCCGGCGACGAGCGCGAACACGAGCAGCAGGACGGCGAGCGCCGCGGCGACCGGCAGCACGCCGCGGTTCCAGCGCGCGGCGAAGAAGGCCAGCACGAGGTAGATCAGGATGTAGGCGACCTGGACGAACCAGGCGCTCTCGAGCACCGACCAGCCGCCGGCGGTCACGACCAGCACGAGCCCGGCGGAGATCAGCAGCAGCAGCACCACCGTCGCGCGCGTGCTCTGCACGACCGGCTTGTCGCGGTTGGGATGGGTGATCACGACCGCCTCTCCGTGCGAGATGAGCGCCGCGGGGGGCGCCGCGCGGCCGCCAGGGGACGAGGAAGAGCCGTAAACCGAGGACATCGCGAGCATGACCTTACAATCTCAGGCGGTCATCGTGCGTGCCGGCGGCCGGGCGTGGGCGAGTCGGCGGCGCGGCGCTCGAGCCGGTCGAGACGGGCGATAGGCTCTGTAAAGCCGCGCGCGCGTGGTGGAATGGTAGACACGCCGGCCTTAGGAGCCGGTGGGCGCAAAGCCCATGGGGGTTCGAGTCCCTCCGCGCGCATCAGCTGATTTGGTCTTGGTTATTCGGCCGCGCGGGTGTCCGCTACCCTTCTCCGAAGCCCGAGGGGGCGGCGGTGACGCGCGAGAGTTTGAGTTCGCTGCTGGTCGGGGTCAGGAAGTCCGGCGGCTGCAGGGTCTTCAGGCGTTCGTCGTACTCGTAGTTCTTGGTGTAGCCGGTGCCTGAGGTGCCGCCGCCGGTGCCGACCGGCCCGCGCCAGAACTGGGCGATCGCCCCCCAGATGTTAAGTTCGCCGAGGTGTTTGCCGCATTTGAAGTTGTCGACGATGAACGAGTGGCGCGTGCTCAGGATGGCGGCGTCGATATACGGGCTTTCGAGCGAGCCCCATTCATTTTTATGAGAGCCCCATTGATCCGGGTCTTCGGCCGCATCGACGTTTTCCGCGTCGCATCCCGACGCGCTGTTCTCGTATTCGCAGACGCCTTTGCCCAGGCTCTTGTCGTTGCTTTCACATTTGCCAACGCACAGGCCTTCCGCTTCTACGTAGGACTGTCCATTTGGACATGACGCCACGCACTGTTTTTTGCTGTTGAGTTTGTAACCGCTGCCACACGTTTCTTCGCCGGTCGTCGCCACGCATTTTTTGTTCGTCAGCGTGTAGCCTGTATTGCAGTATTCTTCGGTGACTTTCTCGGTGCATTTTTTGTTCGACAGCGTGTATTTTTCGGGACAGGTTTCTTCGGTGACTTTCTCGGTGCATTTTTTGTTCGACAGCGTGTATTTTTCGGGACAGGTTTCTTCGGTGACTTTCTCGGTGCATTTTTTGTTCGACAGCGTGTATTTTTCGGGACAGGTTTCTTCGACTACTTTGCCGACACACATTTTTTTTGTGCTATTGTACGTAAAACCACTTTTACAGGTTTCTTTTTTGGAACCGGTCCCAGCTTCTTCCACAGTTTTTTCTGTGGTCGTCGGGTTCTGTTCCAGTGTTTTTTCTTTGACGGTCGGTGCCTGTTCCAGTGTTTTTTCTTTGACGGTCGGTGCCTGTTCCAGTGTATTTTCTTTGGTACGAGGCGTTTCTTCTTTATAGACGATAGTGGGAGTTGTGGTAGTCGGAGTGCTGTGTGCGGCTTCATATTCTTTCTTCACCGGGTGATAGATGCGCACAAAGTTCGTGGCGATCAGGCCGAGCGTCGCGCTGCCCGTGGGCTTTTTTTCGGCCCCTTCCGTCGTGGTCGTGATGGGGCCGTTGATGATCACGTCGTTCTGGGCGGCGATCGTCAGCGATTCTGTGTATTCGCCCTTGACGTACACGTTGCCGCAGTCTTCTTCGCCGGTGTAGTTGGTGTTGTAGGGGGTGTATTTTACGGGGCAGCTTCCTTCGTTTGCCACATAGATGACGCCGTTGGCGGGGAATGGTTTGGTTTCCGATTCGCCTTTTTTGTTGATGATGGCGATCGTGTTCGGATTGCCCTTTTTAAGTTCGAGAGACGTCCGTCCTGGGAATCTGTAGTCCGCTGTTTCGAGCAGTTCGCTGTCCGTTTCCGGCGGTGTGAGCGTGGGGCCGCTTTCTGTGTAGGTGCCGAGGATGTTCGGGGTGTTTTTGCAGCTTCCGCCGGCTGCGTAGTGGCCGCCGTTCATTTCGATTTTATCGCTTTTGTTGCGCCCGAACGTCGGCTCTTTGGTTCCTTCCGCACAGATCGCGGCGGCGTCGTTGGTGTGCATCGGGCCGTTGATCTTGTCTTCGGGGGCGAACTCGATCGTGCCGCATTCTGAGGTCCAGCCGTTTGCGACGCGTTCTTTGTAGTAGTGTTCGCAGTGGATCGGTTCCGGTTCCTGCGCGGCCGGGTCGAGAACCTCGTAGTTCGTGAGGTAGACGTAGTCGAGAAAGCCGGGGTGGGTGAACGTCGCGATGAGCGAGCGCGTCACCCGGTTTGCGCCCGTGCCGTATATACCCGTCGACTCGATCCGGAAAGTGCCGATCGCCGAGCCGCTGGTCTCGAGGATCGCGGACTGCCTTCCTTCCTTGCACTGGCTTTCGGTGCTGCTTGTGCTTTCGGCGGGCAGCGTCTTGACCTTGTATTTCTCTTCGCCGGCGCCCGCCACGGCGGTTTCGGCGATGCTGGGGCATGTTTTCCAGTAGTTGGCGCTGGTGTTCAGCTCGTATTTGTACGCGGAGATGCCCGCCATCGCGGCGTAGTAGGCCTGCTTCTGGCTGGTGTCGGTGCGCGTCAGCTTGACGTCGCCCCCGGTGGAGACGAACACGGCGGTGACGAGCAGCGAGGCGATGAACAGCACCAGGATCGCGACGATCAGCGTGAAGCCGTCCTCGCGCGTGGCGGATCGGCGGATATGTGTCCAGGTGGTCATTCGCATGGTCCTTCGGATTCGGTTTCGGTGGGGTCCAGGCGCAGCACGACCGAGTCGCTGAAGCTGGCGGTGCGACCGGTGCCGCGTGTCTTTGCTCGGGGGCGGGGGGCCCTGGCTGAAGCCGATCGTCACCTTGGCGACGTCTTCGGCCGTTGTTTCGAGGCCGCTCGATGAGACGGCCGCCAGTTTCGAGCCGCCGCTTTCATACTTGTAGTACTGAAAGATTGTCGGTTCGCTGTTGACTTCGGTGGGTATCACGTTGTATGCCAGGATCTTTTTGGTGGTGGCGTTGGCGGTCGTGAGGGAGGGAAACGCCCATTCCGGGTATTTGCTGGTGGACGTGCTTTTGAACGAGTAATCGGTGAGCGTGCCGAGTTTCTTGTGCGTGTTGCTGGTTGCGGTTTTCGTCCAGTTGATGTCGTGCTCGGTCACTTCCGAGAGCGAGGCCTTGCCGCTGTTGAGGCCGCCGTACACGCTGATGAACCAGAGGTTGAGCGGCCCGCTCTTGGCCAGGGGCGAGCCGGCGTGCCGCCGCTCGGCTCCCGTATCGGCGTGACGCCGGTGCAGCTGGAGTGCAGCTCTTCGACGATGTGGCTCATGGCCGTGCGCCCGATCTGGTCGGCCTGGACTCCTTCGGTGATGCGCGTCTCCTGGTTCAGCGTGAAGTTGAGGATCGCGAAGAGGGCGATGAGCACGACGATCGAGGCCAGCGCCGCGACGAGCACTTCGATCAGGGTGAAGCCCTGCTCAGCGCTCGAGGTCAGTGGGGATGGCGGGTGGAGAGGGGCATCAGCAGGTTTTTGCGGAGCCGAGTTTTGTACCCTGGGAGAGGTCGAAGGTGGGGATCGTGGTTCCCGTCTTGGCGGTATTGGTGAATTTAGTTTTGTATTCATAGTAAGAGGTGCCGTCTTTACCCACAGCGCAGAGTTCGAGTTTTTTTGCGTACGGCAGGTGATTGGGTTTGAGGGCCACCGGTTACGATTTCGACTTTGTGTTCATAGGGAATGGTAGATAGTTCTGTGCCGGCTTGCCTTCGCATTCGGTGATTGAGTATCGCTCGCGGAGGTGGAAGTGAGTTTGCCTACCACTGCCGGCTGCACTTCATAGGCGGTGACGTTGACTTCAGGCACTTCGATTTCGACTTTTGCCGGTGTACTGCCCGGTTCCACCTGGGCGCTCGGAGCTTCTTTGATTTCGTTGGAGCCGCCGAGCCCTTTCGTGACTTCGACCGGGTTGTTTGCTTCGCAATCTCCCGCGTAGACGGTGTACTTGTTTTCTTTCAGAGGAGTCCCGGTGTGATGAACGGGAAGAGGCTCGGAGTAGGCCGCTGCTCGCGGGAGTGCTCGGTTCGTTGGCCGCGCTCCTGCCGACGAAGAACGAGGGCGGAGCCGATTTCGGTCTGAAAGGCGACGAACGTGAAGCTTTCTACGAGCTGTTTGTTGTTGGATTTGTTGTCGATGAATCTGGCTTCGATCGAGCCGGGCTTTCGAGCGTGAGTTCGGTTTCCGCCAGCGAGGTGGTTTTGACTTTGATCCCCGTCTTTTCCTGGGAGGTTTTGCCGTTGTGGCCGACCCAGTTTTCCTTGGAGGCGACGACCTTGACTTCCCCTTCTGCGAGGTCGCCGAAGATCACGCAGCCCGAGGCCGAGGTGGTCTCTTCGGCCGTGACGGGCGGTCTGGGGATCGAACACTTCGACTTTTGCGCCCGAGACAGGTTCGTTGACGCGGTTCTTGACCTTGACCAGCAGCGAGCCGGCTCGTCGGCACGGCGACGAGGCTCGACTGGCTGACGGGGGAGTGTTTGCCGATCGAGGGCCAGTTGACCGAGGAGGTCGTCTGGATGTAGTCGCGGCTTGCCGTTTGCGATTTCGCACGTGAGCTTGTTTTCGGCGGCGGTGACGAACTGCGCCGAGGAGGAGACCGTGAAGACGGTGTGGGTGTAGGCCTGGCCCGAGAAGCCCGTGACCGCTTCGCAGGCGGACGTGGTCGCGCCGCTGTAGTAGCGCCACGCGTGCGTAGACTTCTTCGACGCACATGCCGTTTTCGGCCACCCTGTGGGTGGTGCTGCCGAGGTCGGAGAGTTCCTTGACGGTCAGCCCCCGCAGCCGCTCCTCGTCCTGCTGGGCGATCACGGTCGCCTGGGCGTTCGCGCGCTCGTGCGGCGCCCGCGCGGTTGGCACTGGCCAGGCCGGTGTAGGTGCCGACGGCGATCAGCCCCACCAGCAGCGCGCTGATGATGACTTCGATCAGCATGAAGCCGCCATCCGTCCCGGGATGGGGCAGTCTGGACGAGAAAGTATCAATCATCACAAGCGCAGGGGCATAGGTGTACCCAAGGCTTCGGCAGCCGGCCCGCCCGGCTTTAGGCATTCGGGCGCTCGTACTACGCGGGCGTCACATCGCCGCTCGGCGTCCGTCTCGTCTCGTTGCGTCCCGGGCGTGCCGCGGCTGTGCGGCAGGCGTCGCGTGGCGGCGCGCGGAGGGATGCAGATGCGGGCGAGCCCCGGGAGGCTCGCCCGCCTGGGTCAGGCCATCTGGCTTTCTACAGCGCCGGCTGCGGAGCGGCAGGCGGCGCGGCAGAGTGCGTGCCGGCCGGCGCGCCCGTGCGCCGGTACATCAGGACGCTCACGACGATCGACCAGATCACGAACCCGAACAGCGCCGGGAATCCCGCGGGCGGGATCAGTACGGCGATCGCCAGCACGATCGCCACCCAGCCCAGCCACTTCGGCAGCGCCGCCCCGCGCAGGATCGCCAGGCCGCTGCAGATCGCGAACACGAACGCGCCGGCCAGGATCGGCAGGCCGAGTTCGTTGGAGAGCACGTTCAGCGTCTGCGCGGTGCCCGGGCGCAGCTCGCCGATGTGGTGGGCGAGCCCGTATTCGATGGCGGAGACGGTCACGGCGCCGACCGCCATGATCACGGCGCCGGCGAGGATCAGCGCGCCGAGCCCCTCGGCCGTGGAGCGCACGTAGGAGCGCAGCGCCGCTGCGAACAGCACCACCACGATGAACGCGAGCGCGAACATGATGTTCGACGTCTCGACCTGCGAGCGGATGCTCGTGAAGTATGCGATCACCTTCGCGGCGCTGGCGTTCGCGTTCGGCGTTTCCCCGCCGATGAACACGGCGGCGAGCGTGAGCACGGCAAACAGCACGCCCGTCAGCGGCGCGAGCCTGCCCCAACGATCAGTCATCCCGATGCCCCCTTGCGTATGAACATCGACCATTGCGCGCGCGACTCTACAGGGCGAGCCCCTAGAATCTCCGTTCCCGACGGTTCGCGCCGGATTGGACGGGAGTCGGGCGCGATCCTGGCGCGAACGGCCGGGCCGGGGGGACTGGTGTAGTGGTAACACGGCGGTCTCCAAAACCGTAACTTCAGGTTCGATTCCTGGGTCCCCCGTCATGATTGCCGCCCGGGCGCCGGCGCACCTCGACGCCGCCGCCCCGGCGCGGCGCGCTGTCCGCGATCAGCACCTCGCTGACCAGCTCCGGCGCAAACAGCCCGTGCTCGACCACGCCCGGGGTCGCGCTGAGTCGTGCCGCCAGGGCGCGCGGGTCCTCGATCGGTCCCTCATACCAGGCGAGCAGGTTCCCGTCCGGGCTCACCGCCGCCGCCTTCACCGCCGCCGCCGCCGCGACTGCCGCCGCCGGAGCACCCGGCGGGCGCGCAGCCCGCGGGGCCGGGCCGGTACGGGTGTCCCCGATCTCACGCAGTCGCGCGTTGCCGACAGCAGCCAGCGTCCGCTGGGCGCCGAAGCGCAGCACCTCCAGCGGGACGGGCGCTCTCAACTTCGAGAGGAGCTTCTCGGCCGAGACGATCACCACGAACCGCGCCGCCGCCGCCGCGACGATCTTCTCGCGCGTGTGCGCGCCGCCGCCGCCCTTCACCAGCCAGCAGTCCGGATCGACCTGGTCGGCGCCGTCGATCGCGATGTCCAGCTCGCCGACTCGTCCAGGTCGTCGCACTATCAGACCCAGCTCCCGTCGCGATCCGCGCGGTCTCCGGGGAGGTCGCCACGCAGCGCGTGTGCCCAAGCTCCCCCGCGCGCTCGCCCAGCGCCGCCAGCAGATGCGCGACCGTCGAGCCCGTCCCCAGCCCGACCGTCATCCCGTCTAAAACCAGCTCCGCCGCCGCCCTTGCAGCCGCGTCCTTGCGCCTTTCGATTGTCGCCCGGTCCGGGTGCTCGCCGCTCAGCGGCGGCGGTTCCTCAGGCGTGCGATCGGATGCCATGGCGCGTGCGAGCGTATCGACCCGGGCGCCTGGCCGTGCTTGGCCGACCGATCGGAGATCGAATTGGAGTCTCCGGTCGGCCAGTGCCGGAGCTCCCCGTCGAACAGCTCCAGGCGGTGCCCGCCCGCGCGCTTGGCCCGGTACATCGCCACGTCCGCCTCGCGCAGCAGGTCCTCCGGGTCGGACTCCGGATCGCGCGAGATCGAGACGCCGACGCTCGCGAACATCGCAACCTCGATCGATCCCACCTGGAATGGCTCGTCCAGCCCGCCGATCACGCGCTCGGCCACTTCCAGCGCATCGGCGTCGGAGTCGAGTTCCTCGGCGAGGATCACGAACTCGTCCCCGCCAAGCCGCGCGACCGTGTCCGACTGTCGCGCAGCGTCTCGCGCGAGTCGCTCGGCGACCGACACCAGCAGATGGTCGCCGACAGCATGTCCGAGGCTGTCGTTGATCGCCTTCAGCCCGTCCAGGTCGATGAACAGCAGCGCGATCGGCCCTTTGCTGCGAGGCAGCCGGGCGAGCGCCTGATGCGCGCGGTCCATCAGCAGCAGCCGGTTCGGGAGCTTCGTCAGCGGGTCGTGCAGCGCCTGGCGCTCGAGCCACATCCTGTCCGTCACGTCCTTGGCGGCGGCGTACCAGACCTCGCTGTCGCAGCGCGCGCTCCACAAAGCCATCGCCACGAGCCGTCCTTGTGGCGATAGCGGTTGGTGAAGTTAACCAGCTGTGCCGAGCGGTTGCGCCCGGCCAGCGTCAGCGCGAGCGTCTGCTCGAGATCGTCCTGGTGCACCCCCGCCTGCATCGGCTGGGCCATCAGCTCCTCGATGCTCCAGCCCAGCGCGTCTTCCCACGCCGGATTGAGCAGCGTGAACTGGCCGTCGAGCGAGATCGCGGCCAGCAGGTCGCTGGTCATCTCGAACAGCCTTTCGACCCCGTGCTCGTCTGAGTGCTGTCCGCCGCCGCGCCGCGGCGGGGACCAGAGCGGCCGCCGCGGCGGACCCGGCAGCCTGATCGGCGGCAGGGTGGCGGCCTGGCCGGCGGCCAGGCTCGCCTGTCAGCGGTGCCGGAGATCGGTCGTTGGGTTTCGGCGCGCATCGACCTCGGGGCATCGCCTCGGCGCATGCCCCTTTTTTCGGGGCCTGCCGGCGCGGACTGGACGAATGATCTAGGCGGCTGACTTCAAAAACTTGGAACTGGGCCTGATTTTGCATAACAGACGGTTGTCTGTATGCGCCAGCGCGGCCCTGGCATGTCGCGGCCTGGCATGGCGCGGGATGGCCCGGTCCTGCCGCGGCACGGCCTGGATGGCGCGGCGTGTCAGGAGGGCGCGGCGCCGAGCGGCGGGGTGGCGGGCTCGGGGCCGTCTGCCGACTGCGCCAGCGCTCGTGCGCGCCGTTCGCGTCGACGTCGCCGCGCAGAAAGCGCCATACCGACAGGCACATCATGATCGTCATCACCATCGCGCTCGACACGCAGTCCTCGCAGATGGCGTGGATCGAAACACCTCGCGATAGGTCAGGTACACGCTGAAGGCGAACCCGCCGAGGGTCAGCGCCGCGGTCAGCGAACCGGGACCGCTCGCCGTCGGGCGCCAGCAGCGAGCCAGGATCGTGACATAGCCGATCAGGCCGATCAGGGCCACGGGCACGCCGGCGAGCTCCGAGTAGCGCGAGTGTCTGCACCTTCGCGCAGCTTTCGCCCTGGCCGTGCACGCCGGTTTGAGCCGGAGTAGTGCACGTAGGTCAGGTAGCTGGCCACCCCGAGGCCGAGCGCGTGAGCACGATCAGCGTGATCCGCAGCGCGCGCGCGCTCATCGCGATGCAGCTATTCCTTCAGGAGCTTTTCGACGCTTCGTCGACGAGGCCGGTTCGGTCAGCGAGCTGGGGTATGCGAGCTTGCTTCATGTCCCGCCGGTCTTGCCGATCAGGAACGACGGCGTGCCCGTGAACCCGTTGTTGTTGGCCGTCTGTTTGTCGCTTTCGACCTCGTTTGAGAGTTCCGGGTCCGAGCGGTCGGCGGTCCACTTCGTCAGGTCCAGCCCGGGCACCTGCTGGGCGATGCCCTGGAGGTAGCTTTCGGTGACGTAGCCCGAGTCCTCTTCGCCCTGCTCGTGGTAGAAGGTCTCGATGAAGTACCACGCCTTGTCCTGCCTGCCCGCGGCGTAGGCCGCGACCTGCTGCGTTTTGAACACTTCCGGTTCGCGCGTGGCCGTCTCCATCGAGCGATATTCGATCTTCACCTTGCCCGCTCGCACCCACTTCTGGATGATCGCCGGCAGCGCCCCGAGCGTGAACTCCTTGCAGATCGGGCACTCCAGGTCGCCGAAGTACTGCAGCGTCACCGGTGCGTTCGGATCGCCCAGCGTATTCCCGCTCTGGGGGATGCCGCCGACGAGCGTATTCACCGCCGCGACCGTGCTGTTCGCTTCGGCGCTGTGCGGAGCGACTTTCTTGGTGCCCCCGCCGCCGGTGGCGATCAGGATCACGACCACGGCCGCCACGACGATCGCCCCGACGATCCCGAGCTGGGTCAGCCGCGCGCGGCGTTTCGCGCCAGCCGCTTCGGACTCCTCCAGAGCCTTGCGCTGCGCGCGCGCCTGCTCGCGCCGCTGCTTGCGCGTCAGGTCCCCCTCGTCCTCCTCCTCCGGGCTGCTCATAGGCGCCGACTTTCTACACGTTTTTGCTGAATCCTGTCTAAGCGCCGCCCGCGCGCGCGGTGTTCCGGTCGCGGGCGTGCGACGATTCGGGAGCGTCGGCCCGCCGGGCCGCACGCCCCCGTAGCTCAGCTGGATAGAGCGGCGGACTTCTAATCCGCAGGTCGCTGGTTCGAATCCAGCCGGGGGCATTTTTCTGTGATGAGACGACCGGGCCGCATGCGGCCCGGTCTGAGGCCGCACATGTGCGGCCTCGCCGAACGGCGCATGCGCCGTTCGGAAGACGGGCCACATGTGGCCCGTCTCGGGGGGCGCGCATGCGCGCCCCCGCCTCGGGCGCATTGCGCCCGAGGAACAACATCGACAGTCGATTTGACATCCCACCTGGTATGTGATTGGATACCGGCCAGTATGCGAACCGCGCCCGCCGGTCTGCCTCCCGGACCTCGCCTCCCGCGGGCCGTCCAGTCCGTGATCTGGTATCGCCGCGCGCAGTGGCTGATGGATCAGTGCCAGGCGCGGTTCGGCGACATGTTCACGCTGAAGATCGCCGACGAAGGCAATTGGGTGATGACCTCCGATCCGGACACGATCAAGCAGGTGTTCACCGGCGACCCGCGCCTGCTGCACGCCGGGGAGGCGAATCGCATCCTGCTGCCAGTGCTCGGGCCCGAGCTCGGTGCTGCTGCTCGACGACGCGCCGCACCTGCGCCAGCGCAAGCTGATGCTGGGCGCGTTCCACGGCGAGCGGATGCAGCGCTACGGCGAGCTGATGGCCGACATCGCCGCCGAGGAGATCGAGCGCTGGCCGCTGGATGAGCCCTATCCGCTGCGTCCGCGCATGCAGGCGATGACGCTGGAGATCATCCTGCGCGCGGTGTTCGGCGTGTCCGAGGGTCCGCGCATGGAGGAGCTGCGCCGCGAGCTTCGCCGGCTGCTCGACATCGTCACCAATCCGCTCGGCGGCATCGCGCTGCTCGACGCTCGGGCCCGAGCGCATCGCGCGGCTTGGCCGGTTTCGCCGCGAACTGGAGCGCGTCAACCGCCCGATCTACGAGGAGATCGCCGACCGCCGCGCCGCCGCGGACCTGGCCGAGCGCGACGACATCATGTCGCTGCTGCTGCAGGCCACGCACGAGGACGGCTCGCCGATGAGCGACTCCGAGCTGCGCGACGAGCTCGTCACGCTGCTCGTGGCCGGCCACGAGACGACCGCCAACGCCCTGGCCTGGGCGGTCGAGCGGCTGTGCCGCCATCCCGAGCAGATGCAGCGCCTGACCGAGGAGGTGCGCGCGGGCGAGGACGATGAGTACCTGCAGGCCGTCGTCCAGGAGACCCTGCGCCTGCGCCCGGTCATCTCGGTCGTCGCTGCGCCGCCTGGTCGAGCCGATGGAGATCGGCGGCCGTGATGCTGCCCGCCGGCGCCTCGATCGTGCCCTCGATCCACCTCGTCCACCGCCGCGCCGACATCTATCCCGAGCCGAACGAGTTCTTGCCCGAGCGGTTTCTGGAGGCCGAGGGCGGGCAGGCGCCGGGGACATACACGTGGATCCCGTTCGGCGGCGGCATCCGCCGCTGTCTGGGCGCGCGCCTTCGCCCAGTTCGAGATGGAGGTCGTGCTGCGCGAGCTGGTCTCGCGGCGCACGCTGGCGCCGTCGCGCCCTGAGTCCGAGCGGGTGTACCGGCGCGCGATCACCGAGACGCCGCGCCACAATGCCGAGGTGCTCGTCGGGCGCTGCCCGGTCGCCGCCGCTGTGCCCGCGTCACTGTCCGGCGCCCCCGGGTGTCCGCATGTCTCGCCCGCGCCGGAGCCCGAGCCCGAGGCCGTGCCCGAGCCCGAGGCGACACCGGTGTGAGCGCCACCGCAAGTCGCGCCGGGCGACGCCGCGCCACCGGCCCGAGCAGAGCCGAACGCAGCGTGCAGACCCGCGCGGCGCTGCTGCGCTCGGCCTCGCGCACGATCTGCGAGCTGGGCATGCACGGCGCCTCGATCGACCGCATCGCCGCCGAGGCCGGGTATACCAAGGGCGCGTTCTACGTGCACTTCGCCAGCAAGGAGGACCTGTTCCTGGCGATGCTCGACGAGCACTTCGCAACCGAGCTCGCTCGCCTGGATGCCGTTCTGGCCGGCACCGGCGAGCCCGTGCAGGAGGCGCGACAGGCGGCCGAGGACTTCCTCGAGCACATCGACAGCGATCCCGAGTGGCGCCGCCTCTACCAGGAGTTCGCCAATCACGCCGCTCGCAACGACGCCTTCCGCGCCGAGCTCGCGGCTCGCCACCGCGCCCTGCGCGAGCGCATGGCCTCCGTGTTCGAGCGCTGGGCCGCCGGCTTCGGCGTCGTGCCCGCGGTCCCCGCCGCAGACGTCGCCGCGATGACCTTCTTCATGGCCGACGGGTTCCTGCTGGATCGCATCATCGACCCCGAGCTCGACAACGGCCTGTACGCGACGATGTTCGAGGTGTTCGTCCACGGGCTCATCGCGATGGCCGATTGACGACGCTCACCCTCTCAGGGGGGATGAGCCGGGTATTGAAAGCGCTTTCAATCAGCACACGCGCTGGGCCGCGGTCACTGCGCCTGCTCGTTGCCATGCGTCCAGGTCTCGGCATCGTCAACCCGACTGAAACTGCCGCTGCGCCGATTAGCCTTGCCTGCGATGAGTTTCACCGCCAGCCCCCCCGACGCCGACGCCGGCGAGATCCTGCTGGGCGACAACCTCGAGCTGCTGCCCAGATTCGCCGACTGCTCGTTTCAGCTGATCTACATCGACCCGCCGTTCAACACCGGCCGCCCCCAGACCCGCCGCACGCTGCGCACCGCTCCCGACCCCGACGGCGATCGCACCGGGTTTCAGGGCCGGCGCTACCGCACGCGGCTGCTGTCCGAGTCCTCCTACCGCGACTCGTTCGAGGACTATCTCGCATTCCTGCACCCACGCCTGTCCGAGGCCCGCCGGCTGCTCACGCGCGAGGGCACGCTCTACTTTCACATCGACTATCGCGAGTCCCACTACTGCAAGCTGCTGCTGGACGAGGTGTTCGGACGGGAGTGCGTTCCTGAACGAGATCGTCTGGGCCTACGACTACGGCGCGCGGGCGAAGCGGAGCTGGCCGAAGAAGCACGACACGATCCTCGTGTACGTCAAGGACCCGAATGCGTACTACTTCGACGCCGCAGCAGTGGACCGCGAGCCATACATGGCGCCGGGCCTGGTGACGGCGGAGAAGGCCGCGCGCGGCAAGCTGCCGACGGACGTCTGGTGGCACACGATCGTGCCGACCAACGGTCGCGAGAAGACCGGCTACCCGACGCAGAAGCCAGAGGGCATCGTGCGGCGCATGGTCCAGGCCTCCACGCGCCCCGGCGACTGGTGCCTGGACTTCTTCGCTGGCTCCGGCACGCTCGGCGCGGTGGCGGCGCAACTGGGGCGGCGCTACGTCCTGATCGACTCCAACCCCGAGGCGATCCGGGATCATGCGAGACCGCCTTTCGAGCCGCGACATGCAAGCCTTCGGCTGATGTTCCACGTCGAGCTGCGCCACTTCCCGCACAACGCCTGCGCGTTCAACCTGAGCGAGGCCGAGCTGCACGAGCTCATCGAGCCGTGGTCGCGCGATCAGCTGGTCGAGCTGGGCGAACGCAAATGGAGCCCGCACCAGGCTCGCCTGACCGTGCTTGAGGGTCCGCATCTCCCCGTCGAGGACCTGGCGATGGGGCGTGGCTGGGGCAACGCCCAGCATCACAGCGAGGACGTGACCGAGCGCGTGCTCGCCCAGGTGCGGGCCTCGCAGCCGCCCGGTGCAGCCGTCGTCGCCCCCCCGCCCGCGGACGGCGCCGCGCAGGAGCCGCCGGCGGCCAGCGCCGTGCAAGGCCCTCCGTCCGCGCCCACCGTCTCGCCGCAGCCGCCCGCGGCCGACTCGCCCGGCGGCGCGCAGCTGCGGCCGCTGCTCGGGGCCGACCCGGACGCCCTGCTGCAGGCCTGGCGCCTGGCCGCCGAGCGCCGCCCCGAGCTCACCCCGAGCGAGTCGCTCGCGCTGGCCGAACAGACGCTCACCTCGCTGGACGCGCCGCGCGGAGCGTGACCGGCGTCGCCGGAGCCGAGTCACGAGCGTCGCTAGACTTCCAAGCCTCGCGTGGTGGGCGTAGCTCAGCTGGTAGAGCTCCTGGTTGTGGTCCAGGCGGTCGGGGGTTCGAGTCCCCTCGCTCACCCTTGGGATGTGCGGGCCGTTCGTGCCTTGCGCGTTACTCGCTGCGGGCTGATCACTCGCCTACGACAATCGCCAGCGCAAACCCGTCATGCCCCTTGGCGCCGACCGTCTGGATCGCCGTGGCGTCCACGCGAGGCTCGGCGGAGAGCATCTGAAAGAAGCGGCGCACGCCCAAGATGTCGGGGTCGCCGCTGTGGGGGTCGTACTCGTGGGGGTCCACGATCCTGGCGTCGCGGACCACGTTGTCGACCACGATCAGGGTGCCCGGCCGGGAGAGCTTCAAAGACCATTCGAAGTAGCCGGGATTGTTCTTCTTGTCGGCGTCGATGAAGATCATGTCGAACGGTCCCGCGTCCTCGGCGGCCAGCTGTGGCAGCGTCTGAAGGCCCGGCCCTACGCGCAGCTCCACGCGGTCGGCGACGCCCGCCCGGGCGATGTTTGCGCGGGCCACCTCTGCGTAGTCCGGGTTGGCCTCCAGCGTGATCAGCCGCCCGTCTGCCGGCAGAGCGCGGGCAAGCCAGATAGTGCTGTAGCCGCCGAGGGTGCCCAGCTCGAGCAGGGTGCGCGCCCGCTGCACCCGCGCGAGCAGCGCGAGCAGCTTGCCCTGGTTGGGCGTGACCGCGATTGGCGGCAGCCCTGCCTCCTCGCTCGCTCGCAGCGCCGCCCGCAGCGCGTCGTCCTCGGGCACGATGAGGCCGTTGATGTAGTCGTCCACGGCCCGCCAGCTCTCCTCGGGCACTCCTCCACTGGAATCTCGCTCGACGCGCGGCATGTCGCCGGCAACCCTATCGATTGAACGCTGTTTCGCGGACGGCCCCGGCGCGGGCGCGCACGTGCGCGTGAGCACCCATTTCGAGATGTCACGGACGACGGCGGGCGCACCTGAGCTCACGCTGCTGGCGGCTGTCGCGCGGGAGTACCGTGGACGGAGATGCCCGTGATCCAGGACGAGGCCACACGCAAGCAGCTCGCCCTGGCCGCATGCATCATCGGCTCGGGGATCGTGCTGCTGGACGGGACCGCGGTGAACGTGGCGCTGCCGAGCATCCAGCGCGCGCTCGGGGGTGGGCTGGCCGCGCAGCAATGGGTGGTCAACGGCTACCTGCTGACGCTCGGCTCGCTGATCCTGATCGGGGGCTCGCTCGGTGATCTGTACGGCGAGCGGCGGATCTTCGCGCTCGGGGTCGCCGGCTTCGGCGTGACCTCGCTGGGGTGTGCGCTGGCGCCCTCGATCTACGCCCTCGTCGCCGCCCGCGCGCTGCAGGGGGTGGCGGGAGCATTGCTCGTGCCCAGCGCGCTGGCCACGATCGTGGCCACGTTCGAGGAGTCCGAGCGCGGTCCCGCGATCGGCAGCTGGACGGCCTGGGGAGGCATCGCGACCGTGCTCGGGCCGCTCGCCGGCGGGGAGCTCCTGGCGATCGCCTCGTGGCGCTGGATCTTCCTGATCAACCTGCCGTTCACGATCGCGTGCGTCGCGCTGATCCTGCTCGTGATCCCCCGGGCCGAGCGTCCCGTGGCGGCCACGGCGCCGGGGGCGGTCCTGGCTGCGCCGGGGGAGGGGGTCGGTGGCCGCGGCGTATCCCCGCAATCCGCGCATCGACCCCGCCGGATCGACCTGCCCGGCGCCGCGCTGTGCGCGCTCGGGCTCGGCGGACCCGTGTTCGCTCTGATCGAGCAGCCGCGGCTCGGGTGGTCGAGCCCGGGCGTGCTCGTGCCGCTGATCGCCGGGGCCGCGCTGCTGGTCGGGTTCGTGGCCTATGAGTGGCGCGCGCGCGACCCGATGCTGCCCTTGGAGCTGTTCCGGCGGCGCAACTTCTCCGCCGGCAACATCGAGACCTTCGCGATGTACGCGGGCCTCGCCGTCCTGTTCTTCTTCCTCGTCCTGTTCCTGCAGCAGGTCGGCGGCTACACGCCGCTGCAGAGCGGCTTCGCGACGTTGCCCGTGACGCTCGTGATGTTCGCGCTCTCGCGCCGCTTCGGGGCGCTCGCCGACCGCCATGGCCCGCGGTTGTTCATGGGTCTGGGGCCGCTCGTCGCGGCGGCCGGGCTGCTGCTGTTCCAGCGCGTCGGCGTTCGCGTCGACTACGTCTCCGACGTCCTGCCCGCCCTGCTGGTGTTCGCGCTCGGCCTGTCGATGACCGTCGCCCCGCTCACCGCCGCGGTCCTGGCCGGGGCGGAGCGCTCGCAGGCGGGGATCGCCTCGGCCGTCAACAACGCCGTCGCGCGCGTCGCCGGCTTGCTCGGCACCGCGGCGGTCGGGGCCGCGATCGCCACGTCCTTCGCCGCGTCCCTGGACGCCCAGCTCGCGGGTGTGCCGCTCGGGCCGGCGGCACACGCCGCCGTGCGCGAAGCCAAGCGTCTGCCGCTCGGGTTACCCGACGTCCACGGTCTGCTTCCGCGCCAGGCCCACGCCGTGACGAGCGCCGCGCAAGACGCGTCGCTGCACAGCTTTCACCTTGGCCTCGCGATCGCCGCCGTGCTCGTCGCCCTGGGCGGAATCGCCGGGGTCATCGGCGTGCGCAACCCGCAGCGCGTGGTCCACGCCGCCACCTGCGAGGGCGGCGCGCTGGTGGGGGCCAGCCCGGAGGCCGTCGCTGAGGCCGCTTAGGTCACTTGGCGTGGAGATGACTTGGCGTGGTGTTGTTATAGCTACGCCGCTACTTCGTGTGGAAATACTCTGTTTGTGGGCTTGCCGGAGATGGGTACGGTAGCGTTGGATTTGGACTGGTCGGTCGGGGGTGGTGGTAGTTATATGTGTAAGACGTTTTTATAGCTACGCCGCTACTTCGTGTGGAAATACTCTGTTTGTGGGCTTGCCGGAGATGGGTCGGTAGCGTTGGATTTGGACTGGTCGGTCGGGGGTGGTGGTAGTTATATGTGTAAGACGTTTTTATAGCTACGCCGCTACTTCGTGTGGAAATACTCTGTTTGTGGGCTTGCCGGAGATGGGTCAGTGATGAATTGATCTTTAAACGAGTTTGTGGCCGGTCTGCGACCAGCGATATATGTAAGCGGCGATTGATCGCACTCGATTGGGCGGGTTGGCTTGGTTAAACATGTAATCATGCGCGCTGGGGTGAATCGGTTATTAACGGCGCTACCCTCAAATCGCCGCTTACATGGATTGCCGGCCGGTACGGCCGGCGACTGACTTTGTAAAGATTCATTTGGCAACTGGCCTCTCTCCGGCAAGCCCACAAACCGGGTGTCGCCATGCGCGGTGGCGGCGTAGCTGTAATACAACGCGCCCGTTCTGTTCAGCCCACCGGCTCCTCGGCGTAGGCCCGCATCGCCTCGATCACCGGCGCCAGGCGCCGTCCGCGGGCGGTCAGGCGATACTCGACTGTCGGCGGGCTGCTCGGCAGCACCGTGCGCTCGATCAGGCCGGCGGACTCGAGGTCGCGCAGGCGCTCGGAGAGCATTCGCGGGGAGATGCCGGCGACCGCGTTGGCGAATTCGTTGAACCGCAGCGCGCCGCTGACCGCCGCGTAGATGATCGACAGCTGCCAGCGCCGCTCCAGCAGGCTCGCGGTTTCGCGAACCTCGACTGGAACGGGCTCACAGCGGCGGGGCGAGGGATGTCGGGACATCTCTGTCTGACACCTAAGCGGCGACGGTTGCCGCGACATCCTCGCGACTGGCCTGCATGCGCGCCGGCTCCAGGGCGCGATCGAGGACCTCCTGGACGGTCATCACCGGGTGAAACGCCATCTGCTCGCGCACCTCCTCGGGGATCTCGTCCAGGTCGCCGCGATTGCGCTCGGGCAGGATCACGTCGGTCAGACCGGCGGCGTGGGCGGCGAGCGCCTTCTGCTTGAGGCCGCCGATCGGCAGCACCCGGCCCTGCAGCGTGACCTCGCCGGTCATGCCGACCGTGTGCTTGACCGGCCTGTCGCTCAGCAGCGACGCCAGCGCGGTGACCATCGTCACGCCCGCTGACGGGCCGTCCTTGGGGATCGCCCCGGCGGGCACGTGCACGTGGAACTCGCGGTTCTCGAACGCGCTCTCGTCGATGCCCAGCTCCTGCGCGTGGCCGCGCACGTAGGAGAGGGCGATGCGCGCCGACTCCTTCATGACATCGCCCAGCTGACCGGTGAGCACCAGGGCATTTCCGCCGGAGCCGCCGCTCTTCATGGCGCTCGCCTCGACGAACAGCACGTCCCCGCCGGCGCCCGTGACGGCCAATCCGGTGGCGACGCCCGGCGTCGCGGTGCGTGCGGCAGACTCCTGGAAGAACTTCTGGCGCCCGAGCGCGTCGCGCACAGCCTCCAGGTCGATCTTCACCGCGGCCTGCTTGGCGGCCTTGGTCTTCTTGGCGGGCTTCGTCTGGGCCTCGGCGGGGAGCTTTCCATTGCTCTGCGCTGAGGACTTCTTGGCATCCTGCGCGCCGGCCTTGGGCGGCTCATCCGTCCCGCCCTGGCCCTGGCCCTGGGTCGAGGCGATCCGAGTCGCGGTCTTGCGCAGCACCGTGCCCAGCTCGCGCTCGAGGTTGCGCACGCCCGCCTCGCGGGTGTACTCGGCGATGATCGTCTTCAGCACCTCGTCGGAGATCGCGACCTCGTTCTCGCGCAGGCCGTTGCGGTCGCGCTGGCGCGGCCACAGGTAGCCCTTCGCGATCGCGAGCTTCTCCTCGGAGGTGTACCCGTCGAAGCGGATCACCTCCATGCGGTCCAGCAACGGACCGGGGATCGTATCGGCGACGTTGGCCGTGGCCAGGAACATCACCTGGCTGAGGTCCAGCTCGACGTCGAGGTAGTGGTCGCGGAACGAGTGGTTCTGGGCGGGATCGAGCACCTCGAGCAGCGCCGCCGAGGGGTCCCCGCGCCAGTCCGCGCCGACCTTGTCGACCTCGTCCAGCAGGATCACCGGGTTCATCGTGCCGGCGTCGCGCAGCGCCCTGACCAGGCGTCCGGGCAGCGCGCCGATGTAGGTGCGCCGGTGCCCGCGGATCTCCGCCTCGTCGCGCACGCCGCCCAGCGACATGCGCACGAACTCGCGCCCGGTCGCACGGGCGATCGACTCGCCGATGGAGGTCTTGCCGGTGCCCGGAGGTCCGATCAGGGTGAGGATCGCGCCGGACTTGGGGTCGGCCTCGATGCCGCGGTCCTGGCGCAGCTTGCGCACGGCCAGGTACTCGGTCACGCGGTCCTTGACGTCTTCCAGGCCCGCGTGGTCGGCGTCGAGCACCGCGCGCGCGGCGACCGGATCCAGGTGCTCCTCGGAGCGCTTGCCCCAGGGCACCGCGATCAGCCAGTCCAGGTAGGTGCGGATCATGCTCGACTCGCCCGTCTGCTCGCCCATCCGCTCCAGGCGCCCAAGCTCCTTCAGCGCCTGCTCGGACACTGGCTCGGGCATGTCGGCTTCCTCGATCTTCGTGCGGTACTCGTCCGCGACCGAACCGTCGTCCTCGCCCAGCTCCTTGCGGATCGAGTCCATCTGCTTGCGCAGGAAGTACTCGCGCTGCTGCTTCTCCGCGCCCTCCTGCACGTCCTCGCGGATGCGCTTGCTGATCTGCAGCTCCGCCAGGCTCTCGCGCTGCAGCTTGACCGACAGCTCCAGGCGCTCGGTCACGTCGAGCGTGCGCAGCAGCTGCACCTTCTGCTCGTAGCAGAGGTTCGGCGAGTAGCCGGCGGAGTCCGCCAGCGCGCCGGGCTCGGCGATCGCGCGCAGGAACGCGGCGATGCGCCCGTCGTCGCCGCGCAGCTCGAGGATCTCCTCGACCGTCGCGCGGTACTCGCGCTCCAGCTCGCGCGTGCGTTTGTCGGCGGGCACCTCGTCGGGACGCTCGTCGACCTCGACGCGCAGCTCGCCTTCGGGGCCGGTCTGGGCGGCGCCGATCAGCGCGCGGTGCTCGCCGGAGATCGCGACGGCGTGGCCGCCGCCTGGCAAGCGCAGCCGGTCTGTCACCTCGGCGATCGTGCCGACCTCGAGGAACTCGTTCTCGTGGCGCGGCACCAGCACGACGCGCTCGTCATCGCCGACCTCCTCGGTCAGCGTGATGCCCATGTTCGGGAACACGACCGTGTCCTGCAGCGGGATCAGGCGCAGCACTTGCTTGGGCTGGGGGGCGGCTATCTGGGTTGTCTCTGACGATGACGGCATAGGTATGTTCTCCATATGAGCTTACGATTTTTAGTTAGTATAGCGCGGGGTCGTTGCGTGTGCAAGTAGTTGTTCGGACGGCGCATGCGCCGTCCGCGGGACCGCACATGTGCGGTCCCGAGCCATGGCCGCATGCGGCCATGGCCCCAAGCCGCATGCGGCTTGGGCAGGCAGGCGCATGCGCCTGCCTGAACTACCCCGTCACTCAGGGCGCTCGAAGGTGACCTCGACGTTCTCGTCACGGACGCGCTCCTCTGTCTCTGCCGACGACGTCAGCGCTCGCCTGTCGGCCTCCAGCAGCGGTGAGAAGAAGCTGCGTGGCCACAGCTGCTGCGCGCGGACCACGTTGATCTCCGCGGCAACAGCGTCACCTGCCCGCCGATATACAGCCACGCGAGCAGGCCCAGCACGAACGCGAACAGTCCCGAGGTCTCCTGCGCGTGGCAGCACGTGCGCGACGTAAAAGCCGCCGATGTGTTGGAGCGTCTGCCACAGCACCGCCGCGAACGACCACGCCCGGGAGCAGATCGCGCGTCGGGACGTCGTCCGGGTCAGCAAGCGGAAGGCGGCGAAGAACAGCGCAGGTTGAGCGTCAGCGCGACCGCATCCCGGCGAGCACAGCGAGCGTGCCCGCCGACTGCGCGGTCACGTAGCCCGCGGCGATCGTGGAGACGACCAGCAGCAGGCCGAGCACCGCCAGCATGCCGATGCCGCGCAGCCGGCAAGACAGGAAGTTCGGCCGGTGCTTGCGCGGCACGTTCCAGATCCTGTTGAAACGCGTTCTGGGTGGCGCCGGCGATGCCCATGCCGGCGAGCAGCGATCCGAGGACGCCGATCGCCAGCGCGCCCACGCTGCCCTTGAGCGAATGGATGTTGCGCTGGAGCTGATCGCCGATGATCGGGAACTGGCCGAGCGTTCCGTGCAGCACTCCGCTCTGCTCCTCGGGTTGCCTGGAGCACGAACCCCAGCACCGTCACGAGCACCAGCAGCAGCGGGAACAGCGAGACGAACCCGTAGTAGGCGATCAGCGCGGCAAGCTGGCCGGCCTGGTCGTCGCCGAACTTCTTGACGACCGCTGCGACGAACGCGCCGCGGGGGCGCCTGCTGGCGGCGGTCCAACTCGTGCAGACGGTCGGTGGGGCTCATCGCGGCTCCCCGGCCGGTTCGCGCGGGCGGCGCGCCGTCGCCGCTGTCTCGGCTCGGAGGGGTGTCGCAGGCGGTCGGGCGCGACATGCCCTGTGGCGACCGATGCGAGCCGAGCGCCAGGGCCGGCGCCCTCGCCGAGGCGGCGCCGCGCCGGGCGTCTCGACCCGGCCGAGGAAGTCGCGCTGGTCGCGCACGCCGCGCGCGGGCTGCTGCTGTCCATGAACCGGCGCCGGCTGAGCCGCGAGGACCTGGAGGACTGCTACAGCCAGGCGACGGTCGAGCTCGTCGCGCAGGCGCGCGGCGGGGAGCTGCGGTGCTCAGCCGCGTCCCATCTGCGCAACACGCTGGAACTGCGGTTCGCCTCGCGGATCGTGGACCGCCGCCGCGCGCTGGGCGGGCGCAGCCCCGCGCAGGCGACGCTCGACGGGCGCTCTCGCTGGGCGCCGTGGGCGAGCGCGAAATCGAGGTCGCGGACGTGCGCGCCGACGTGGAGCGGCTCGTGATGCTGCGTTTCGAGCTGCGCTCGGTGGAGCGGGCGGCGCACGCGCTGAGCCCCGACCAGCGACTCGTCCTGGCGTGCCAGATCGGCGCTGCAGATGGGCGCGGAGGAGTTCTGCCGCCGCTTCGGCTGGTCGCGCGCGAAGCACCGCAAGGTGGCCCAGCGCGCGCGAGCGCGGCTGCGGGGGCTGCTGGACGAACCGGCTCCAGAGGTGCCGGCGCAGGTGGCCGGGGCACGGCCAAAGCGCTGCGGGACGCCGGACAGGGGAGCCCGGGCGCCGGAACGCGGCGCGCTGGAAAAAGTTTTCTCGAGGAGTGTCCCATCTCGCGATCCGCGTCGGAGTAGTGGGCAGGGACCCACCTATGAACATATCCCCCCCCATAGGCGCGTCCCTTGGGACGCCGGCAGTCGATTGGAACGGACGACCGCTCGGCGACGCCCATCCGCGCGCAAGCGGCCGGAAGCCCCGCATCTCCCCGTCTCGGCTTCCGGCCGCCCGCGTGCGCTTGCGTCCGGCGGCGGCGCCGGGGCGGTCGCGATGACGCTGCTGCGCCGTCAGCCGCGAGCCGTCTACCGCGTGCTCAGCGAGGAGGAGTACCTCGCCGGGGTCGATCCGTTTGCCGACTGGGATGCATCGCCGGTGAAGTCCGCCTCGCGCCTGAGCGAGCACGATGCATCCGCGGTGGCTGGGGCGACGGTCGAGTGGGACGAGCCGCCGGCGAACTCGACCGCGGCTTCGATGCAGCCGGGCGCGCGGCCGGCCGGCAGCTCGCGTGAGCGGCGGCTGCGCCGGTTTGCCGGGGCGGCTGCGCTGAGCGGGGCGGTCGGAACCGTCGGCGGGACGATCGCACTCGTCGGTCTGCGCCCTCGCGCGGTCGATCGCCGGCTCGCGGCGGTCTCCCCGCCGGCACGCATCGCGCCAACCGGCGCAGACGCAGGCGCGAGCGCGAGCGCCGCGCGAGTCCTGGCATCTGCGAGCGTCGTCGGCGGGGTCGCCGCACAGCGGGACGGTCGGCGCCGGGACGTCGTGCGCCGGGAGCGCGCGTACCGGGCAGGCGTGCGCCGGGAGCTTGCACACCGGGCTCTTCCGAGTCCCAGCCGGCGGTCGCCTCACGCCGTGGCGCAACGGCCTCGCCTCGGCTCACGTCCGCAGGTGGGCGCCGCGACGGCCTCAGCGAGCGCACATGCCTCCGAGTCGGGATCTCCCGCTCGGCAACCGCAACCGGCTGCGGATAAGTCCGCGCCGGTGGCGAGCGTCCCGCAGGACACCTCTCCGCCCGCCGCGGATGCCGCTCGGGCGCGTCCGCCCAAGCCGACCAAGTCCAACCGGGGCCGCGGGCGCAGAGCGAGTTCGGGTTCGAGCGCTGAGATGAGCTGGGCGGGCGAGATCGACGAGACGCCGCCCGCGCCCGGGCAGGGGCGCGCGCGTGTGACGGTGGATGCAAAGCCACTGTGGCAGATCCGTCTGGCGCGCGAATGGCCCCGCTATCTGCTGAGCGCGGCGGCGGCCATGGGCCTCGCGGCGAGCGCGCGCTTTGCGATCGACCCGCCGCGGCCGGCAGCGCCGGCGGCGGCCGCACGCGCCCCCGCGCCGCGCGGATCTCGCAGCGCAGGGCTTCGCGTCGCTGTTCGCGCGCAGCTACCTGACCTGGAATGCGGCCGAACCGCAGGCGCACGAAAGCGCCCTCGCGCCGTTTGCGGGTACGGGGATCGATCCCGGCGCGGGGCTGGCGCCTCCTTCCAGCTCCTCTCAGCGCGTGGAATGGACCGAAGTCGTTCAGGAACGCGAATCAGGACCGGACGAGCACGTGTACACGGTCGCCGCCCAGACTGACGGCGCAGGCCTGCAGTACCTGACGGTGCCCGTCGTGCGCACGGCCGCCGGGAGCCTCGCACTGGGCGGCTATCCCGCGTTCGTGGGGCCGCCCGCCAGCGGTCCGGCGCAGACGCAGGGGCATCTGCGCGAAGTGGACGAACCGGCGCTTGCGACGGTCGTGGGGCGCGCCCTGCGCAACTACCTGTCGGTGTCAGGCTCGGAGCTCGAGGCGGACCTGACCGACGGCGCGCGCGTGTCGCTGCCACGCTCAGGCGCTGAGCCTGGAAGCGGTGCAGAGCCTTGACTGGGCGCCGGGCACGGGCGCGGTGCTCGCCGTCGTGCAGGCCCAGGACGCGCGCGGCGCGCGCTACACGCTCGCCTACGAACTGGACGTCGCCCGCGTGCAGGGCCGCTGGGAGATATCGGCGATCCAGATGAACCCCGACTCCTAGCGCCAACCCCCAACAACGAAGGAGCTCACGTGAAAGCCAGCTGCCGTCCCTCACTCTCGCGACCGACCATGCTCGTGGCAATCGCCGTCCTGGCGCTCGCCTGCTCAGCGGCGGCCGCCACGCCGACTCCCGCCTGGGGAGCGATCGAAACTTCCGGTAAGGCGGGCTCGCAGCAGGCGATCTCATCCACCGCCACCTCGCCGGCCGGCCCCGAAAAGACGGGAATCTCACTCGAATCGGCCGCCGCCAAGGCGGGCGACACGGCCCGCACAGTCGCGATGAGCCTGATCGGGCTCGCGCTGGCGATCGCCTCGATCGTGCTCGCCTTCCGCCGTGACTTCAAGGAGGCGGCGGGCGTATTCGCGGTCGGGGTCGTCGCGGTGCTGCTCGCCACCCCGGCGGGCCTGAGCCTGCTGCGCGACACGGTCAGCTCGCTGTTCGGGTCCTGACAGTGGTCCCGATGGCGATCCGCGTGTGCGAGATGGCGATGGGACCGCTGCGGCCGGCGCCTCGACCGCCGGAGATCGAGGCTCGATCGTGATCGAGATCCGCTCATACCGCGCAGTGTTCGACCTGGAGCGGCGCATCTACCGCGTCGATCAACTGCGGCTGAACCCGGGCGGGATCCCCGTGCGGGGCGTCGTCTACTTCCTCGCGATCCTGCTCGCGACGCTCATCGCCGGCAGCCTGCCGTTGGTGGGGACGGCGATCGGAGCGCTGCCCTGGTACCTGCGCGATCTTGCGCTGCCGGTTGCGAGCGCGACGGTGCTGAGCGTGATCCGGATCGAGGGCCGTCCGTTTCACCTGGCGGCGTACGCGTTGCTGCGCTACGGCGTGGGACCGCGTCTACCGATCGGAGATCGGCCAGCCTACGTACGCCCGTGCGGCGCGCCCGGGGAGCGCTGGTATCCGCCGGAGATCCTGATGCTGCCCGACGGCTCCGACGGCGCGATGCGCCGGCTGCGCTACACAGGTCCCGGGGCGGTGCTGATCACCGCTGCGCACGAGCGAATCGAGAGCCGCGGCCCCCTGGGCGGCGCCCGGCTGACCCTGCGCGAACTGCCGGGACAGCATGCTTGCGTCCAGGCGCAGGTGATCGCGCTCGCGCGCGAGGTCCGGCTGCGGGTCGGGTGAGGCGGTGAAGCCGCCGATCGGGTTTGTGTACGGCAACTGCGTGTTCGCCGACTCGCTCGACGACTGCTGGGCGGCGTTCGCGGTGCAGACGGAGTCATATGAATGGCTGTCCGAGGACGGCAAGCGCGCGCGGTTTCTGGCGCTGCTCGGAGCGCTGGAGGCGATCGAGGCCGATGTGCAGATTCTGCGAGTCGGGCGGCGCTGGGATGTGTCGCGGTATGCACGCGAGCTGGAGACGAGCCTGGATGGGGTGGGAGTGCGCTGGGCGGGTGTGGCGGGTGTGGAGGGTGTCGAGGATGTGGAGGGTGTCGAGGATGTGGGCTTGGCGGAAGCAGGGCGGGCCGGCTGGGATGGTGAGGCGCGCTGGGATGGGATGCACTCAAACGACGTCGTTAACGCGCGCGCGCGAGACACGCACGCGCGTGCACGCGCGCGGCACGCATATTTAGAAGAGCATCACCACCGCCTCCAGGGCATCGGCGACGCGCGCCCGGAGGTGTTCCTGATCGTCAGCCTGCGCGAGCCCGAGCGCGACGTCGCCGCCTACGTCTCGCGCGCCGCCGAGCGCCATCCGCGCGAGTGGCTGCAGGACATCAGGCGAGCGGTCTCGGTCTCCGATCGCCGCGTGATGAAGGTCGCAGAGCTCGAGCGCGCGCGGGTCAGGGCCGACCAGGCCCACGCGCGCCTGGCCGACTTCCTGCCGGTCCGCCCGGCGCGCGGGGTCGAGCTGCAGTGGCTGGTGCGCAGGGCCTTCTGCCGCAGTCTGGGAGAGCCGCAGATCGACGGGCTGCACGAGCCGCGGGCGCTCGTGTTCGAGCGCAACGGCGATGCCACGCTGGCGCCGCTGGAGGGCGACGTGATGCGCTGGATGGACGGCTTCATCGAGCATCGCGGCCGGGCGCTGCGGATCGAGTCCGAGACCGGCACGAGCTGGCAGGCGCAGCTGGTGCTGGGGGCGCTGCCCGAGCATGCGCAGTTCCCGGGCGCGCGCGTGGAGCTGATGTTCGCGCCGCCGGAGTCGCTGCCGTTCGGGATCGACCTGTCGTTGAACGCGCGCTTTCTACCCAACGGCCTGGCGCTGCGGATAGCGCGCCGGCGCATCCAGGACGCCGACCAGATCGTGCGCGCGGAGTCAGACGGCGAGCAAGGGGTCTCAGACCTCGGCTATCAGCGCACGCTCCAGGCCCGCGACCTGCTTTCCTACCTGCAGTCCTCCAGCCGCCCGCCGCTGCTGCGCGCAACGCTCGCGCTCGCGATCGGAGCCGAGGACGAGGAGGAGCTCGAGGAGCGCGTGGAGATGACGCGGCGCGCCTATGGGGAGATCCGCCTGCACCGCCCGCTGGGCGATCAGCTGCCGCTGTTCATGCAGCACCTGCCGGGTCAGCGAACGAAGGTCGCGGGCTACGATGACACGCTGACGCCAGAGCAGGTGGCGGCGATGATGCCGACCGCCGCTCACGAGGCGGGCTCGCGCGGGGGCTTCTACCTCGGGCACACGCTGTCGGGCTCGGCCCAGCCGGTCCGCTTCAACCTCAGGGAGGGCTCGGACAGCAACCGCAACACGACCATCCTCAGCGTCGGCGCACTCGGGTCGGGCAAGACGACGCTCGATCAGAAGCTCAAGTACGAGGGGTTCCTGCAGGGCGCGCGGATCATCGACTGCGACCCCAAGGGAGACCACCGATTTCACCTGCTCCAGGAGGTCGCGCCGCATACCGAGTGCGTGACGCTCAAGCCCGACCCGGCGCTGCGCGGCGTGCTCGACCCGCTCAGGGTGGCGCCTGAGCACCTGCGCCAGGACGCCGCCGTGTCGTTCCTGCGCGATCTGCTGCCAGGGCGGGCCGAGCCGGCGTGGGAGACCGCGGTGGTGGGTGCCGTGGACAGGGTTCTGCGGCGCTCGGATGAGCCGACCTGCCTGGAGGTGGTGCGCGCGCTGGAGCAGGGCGATGAGACAGATGCGCAGGTGGGCAAGACGCTCGAGGTCTACGCTCGCTCGGGGCTGACCCAGCTCGGGTTCGCGGACCCCGCGGTGAAGCTTCAGCCGGTCGGGCACAGTCAGGTGACCTACCTGCCGATCCGCGACCTGCCGGGACCTCAGCCGGGGACGCGGCGAGCGGAGTACTCGCAGGCCGAGCGCGTGGGCGAGCAGATCGTGCGGCTGATCGCGATGTTCGCGATGCACCTGCTGGGGGCGGAGCGCGGGCGGCTGAAGCTGTTCAGCTTCGACGAGGGCTGGCGCCTGTTGGGCGATCCGGTCGGGCGTCAGCTGCTGGCATCGCTGCAGCGCATGGGCCGCTCGGAGCTGGCGGTGCCGATCATCTCGACGCAGCTGGTGACCGACGCGCTGATCGGCGAGCGCGAGTCGCTGGAGAACCTGCTCGGAGCGACGTTCGTGTTCGGGATGCGCTCGGAGTCCGAAGCGGCACGGGCGCTGCAGCTGCTCGGGCTGGACCCGGAGGATCGGCGCGCGCGCCAGAGCCTGCTGGAGTTCGAGGCCGGGCGCTGTCTGTTTCGCGACCACTCCGGGCGCGTGGAGGCGCTCCAGGTCGATGTGGTGCTGCCGTCGCTGCTGCGTGCGTTCTCGACGACGCCCGGGGTCGCCTGAGGGTGGCAGGCCGGCGCCCCGCAGTGGTGAGTCTGCTGGTGCCGGCCTGGGTGGCTGTGTTCATGTGGGTGGGCATATCGCGGGGCGCACAGGCGGCGAGCGCCGCACAGGTGTTCTATACGCCGCAGCCCTCGGCCCAAACCCTGGCACGAGCGCCAAGTAGAGCCCCGGCGAAAGGTCCGGCGCACGCGACCACTCCGACGCACGCACCGGCGAACAGCACCCCGACAAAGGGCCCTGCGCGCGCGCCGAACAAGCCGCCGCTGGATACAGGTGCGGGTGGGACGGGTATGACCACCGAAGAGGAAGCCTCGGCCTCGGCCTCACCGAGCGGTGGCGATCCGCTCGTGGACAACGGGTTGGGCAGCCCCCTGTGCGGAGGAGGAACGCGTGCCGAACTCTCGCCGGCCGGCGAGAGCAACTGCCGCAGCTCGGACTTCGAGGCCGCGCGGGCGCCGACGGGCAACTACGCGTTCGACGTGAACATCAACACGGGCGTGACGGACTGGGGCAACGATCTGTCCGCGTCGGTGCAGAACGCGGCCCAGTGGGGGTGGATGCTGCTCGTGGCGATCGTGCACGGGGTGATCGTGATGCTCGAGTGGTGCTACACGGTCGATCTGCTCAAAAGCTCCGCGATGCGGGAAGTGACGAAGGCTCTGAGCAGGACCCAGGCGGTGTTCACCCGGCCGTGGCTCGTGCTGGCGCTGGCAGTGGCGGCCGTGCTCGCGCTCTACCACGGGATCGTGCGCCGGCAGGTCTCGGAGACGCTTGGCCAGGTGGTGCTGATGGGTGTGATGATGCTCGCGGGATTCTGGATGATCGTCAATCCGCTGGGCACCGTCGGAGCGCTCGGCGAATGGGCCAACGAGGCGAGCCTGGGAACGCTCGGCGCCGTGGTCGCGGGCACGACCGATACTCCCGACCACACGTTGGGGGAAAGCATGGAAAGCGTATTCAGCGGCACGATCGGCAGACCGTGGTGCTACATGGAGTTCGGCGACGTCAGCTGGTGTGAGAGCTCGGCTCGAGCGGATCCGCGACTGCGCACCGCTGCGCTGAAGATCGCAGCCGTGGAGAGTGGCAGCGGCGGAGAAGACGGAGTGCCTCGCAAGATTCTCGAATTGGAGTTGGGGATCAGCGGGCTGGGTGGCACCTCGCGTCAGAGCGCGGCGCTGCTGCGGGCGGCGCGGACGAATGGGGAACTGTTCCTGGCGCTGCCCGCCAACGAATCGGCGCGGAACTCGATCAAACAGAAATGGTCGCTGCTGCACGTGCTGTGCGACAGCTCGGAAGAACCGTGCCACGGGCCCACCGCCGGCGAGGCGGAGTTCCGCACCCAGAGCGGGACCACAGCGCGGGTGATCGGCCTGTTCCTGATCTGGATCGGCGTGCTCGGCATGGTCCTGCTGCTCGGCTACCTCGCGCTGCACCTGCTTGGGGCGGCGATCGCGAGCCTGTTCCTGCTGCTGCTGGCGCCCGCGGCGGTGATCGCCCCCGCCCTCGGCGACGGTGGACGCGGGGTGTTCAGGCGCTGGGGGGCATGGCTGCTCGGGGCGATCTGCTCGAAGCTGATCTTCTCGTTTCTGCTCGGCGTCGTGCTGCTGATGCAGCAGACGTTGATGGGGCTCACCATGTTCGGCTGGTGGGCGCAGTGGCTGCTCGTGTCGGCGATGTGGTGGGGGGCGTTCCTGAAGCGTCATCACGTGCTCGGCTTCGTCCACGGCCAGCACCGCTCGGGGCACGCATCCGGCTCGTTGCTGGCGCACGCGCGACACGCCCGCGAAAAACTGCACAACCCACCCGCGTTGGTGCCCGGCGCGAAATGGGTCAAAGGCAAGCTGCGCACACCGCCGCCGAGCGTGGAGCGCCGGCGCAAGCTGGCGCAGGCCGGTCTCAAACGGGCGAAGGGGATAGCCGACGAGCAGGTGCAGCGCATGCTCGAGCGCGAGTACGGCGAGGCCCACGCGCTCGTGCAGGCGGCGCCGGAGACCGAAGCGCAGTTATTGGCCAAGCAAGCCCAGCTGGACCAGATGCAGGGCGAACATGCCGCCGCGCGGGCAAAGGCAGCCGAGGCGGGGAACGCAGGCAAAGCGGCGTTGACCGATCGCAGGGTCCACTCGTCCCTGAAGCGTAAAAGCGCAGCGGCCCAGTTCGCCGCCGAGGAGGAGTCCCAGCGGCAGCGTGCCGCGGAGTTGCAGGGGCGTATGAATCGCCTGCAGGGAGAGATCGCCGGCGATCGGGACTCGCTCGCCGTGGCGCGGCAGACGGTGGAGGACGGCAAGCAGGTCAAACACATGACGGGGAGCGTGTTTACGCGCGCGCAGGCTGAGAAGCGCGCTCGGCTCCTCGACACCCAGGCGGGGCTGGCGCCCGGGGAGCGCGACTACGCCGGGGCGGCGGGCATCGCGGGCTGCGGACGGCGGGAATACGAAGCGCTCGACGCCCGTGGCAAACAGGTGGCGCAGAAGGAGATCGATCGAGAACTGGCGGTGCGCAAGGGACTGCACGCGGCCGCCAGGAACGTCGCGGCCGGTGGCGAGGACTCATTGGGGCGCCGAGAGGACAAGAAGCTGCACAAGCAGTTCGGCCGGACGCTGGAGCAGGAGGTGAATGCGGAAGGACACGAGCTGCCCGCACCGCTCAAACCGCGCCCGAAACGCCCGAGCTTCGATGCTCAGCTACAGGACTGGCGAGCCGGGGGATCGAGCGGTGCATCGCGCGTGATGCGCGATGCACACGACGTCGTCGCCGGGCGCAAACGTCAGCTGGGCCGGGAACGGCGGTGATGACGGTGGGCTCGGCGGCGACGGGGGTCAGGATCGTGGCGAGGGCCGCGGGGGTGCCTCTGCCCGGCCTGCACCGCCCACCCCGTCTGCCGCTGGCGGTCGGCGCGCTGGTGGCGGGCGTCGCCGCGCTGGGGGCGATGTTCCTGCTGCTGCTGATGCTGATGACGTTGGTCGGCGCGCACGGCCTCGGTGGGCTCGCCGGGACGACGGGCACTGTTGCAGAGACGGATGGCCCTTCAGCCCTGGCGAAGATCGAAATCCCGCCTGAATACCTGCGCCTGTATCAGGCGGCGGCCGCGCGCGACGGCCTTGACTGGGCGATTCTGGCGGGGATCGGCAAGGTCGAGTGCGACCACGGGCGCGACCCCGATCCGTCGTGCACGCACGCGGGCGCGGTCAACTCGGCGGGGGCCGGCGGGCCGATGCAGTTCATCGCCTCGACCTGGGCGCGGTACGGGGTCGCCCCCAGCGGCGGCACGCCGGATCGCTGGAACCCGGCCGACGCGATCTACGGAGCCGCGAACTACCTGCGCGCGTCGGGCGCGCCGGGGAATTACCGGGCCGCGATCTTTGCCTACAACCACGCTGATTGGTATGTGGAAGAGGTCGAGAGCTGGGCGGCGAAGTATCGAGGCTCAGCCACGACGCTGGACTCGTCGTCAGGTGGCGAACGTGGCGAAGTGGGTGAAGGAAGTGGCGACGACCTGGAAGGCGCTGACACGCGGTTGGCGAGCGAAACTGTCACGCCGGTGTGGTTCATCGCGGGCGAACGGGCGGAGCTCTCGCCCGATGACGGCCACGTCGCGCTGATTCCTGCCGGTGTGCCGGCGACGGTGCAGGCGATGGTGGTCGCCGGCAACGAGCTGCAGGAACTGCCCTACGGGCCGGGTGGCCATCCGGACCCGCTCGGCGCGAGTGAAGAGGACTGCTCGAGTACGGTCAACTACGTCCTGTACCGCTCGGGCGTGCGGCCGCTTTCGGAAATCCTCGCCGACAACCCGCTTGCTCAGGACTACGTCGACTGGGGAGACCCGGGCCCGGGCAGGTGGGTGACGATCTACGCGACGGATGAGCCGACGCCGCACGTGTTCATCGTGATCGCGGGGCTGCGCTTGGACACGAGCCACAACGGGACCGACGTCGGCCCGAACCGCGACGAAGACGGTCCGCGCTGGCGGGTGCTCAGCCATATCCCGACCTGGGCGCACTGGTCGGTGAGGCATCCGCCGGGGCTGTAGTCATGCCTGGACGACGCAAGCCGCTCAGCCAGAAGTCGGCCAAGACGCTGCTGGAAGAACATGGGTGGATCGAGAAAAAGGGGGGCAAGCATGTGATCAAGATGGACAAGCCAGGTCATCGACCTGTCACTTGCCTATGCATAGAGGCCACGATTACGGCCGGAGTCTGACGGCTGCGATATTGAGGCAGGCGGGTCTATCATGATGAGTGATTGCGATGAGGCATGAGATGACGCAGCGGCAGATCGAGATACAGGCTCTCGTACACGAAGAGGATGGTTCGTTCTGGGCTGAGGTGCCCAGTTGCCCTGGCCTGTTTGCTTCCGGCTATACGCTTGACGAGCTCGCCGAAGGGCTGCGTGAGGCGTGGGTTCTGTACCACGACGGCGAGCCCGCTCACGCAGCTGATTACTCGCGTCCAGCGGATGGTGCGAACGGCACATCCTCGCTGACCCTGCGGGTTCCCGCCTTCGCATAGACTGCCCGATTGATGGCCACCCGCAAGGTTGATTATCTGCTGATCGGCGGCGGGCTGGCGAGCGCGAACTGTGCGCGCTGGCTGCGTGAGGAGGGCGCGGAGGGGAGCGTGCTGGTCCTCGGGCGCGAGCCCGACCCTCCGTACAACCGCCCGGACTGCTCGAAGGGGTATCTGCGCGGCGAAGAGGACCGAACGGGACCGTTGTTTCGTCCCGATACATGGTGGGAGGAGCAGCGCATAGAGCTGCAGACGCGCACGAGCGTCACCGACCTGGACCTCGATGCGCGCACGGCCAAGCTCTCTTCCAAAGAAGAGGTCGAGTTCGACAAGGCCCTGCTGGCGACGGGGGCGAACGTGAGGCGGCTGAACGTGGACGGGTGCGAGCTGGAGCAGATCCACTATCTGCGCACGCTGAGCAACGCCGACGCGATCCGCGAGGGGGTGCAGGACGCGCAGGAGGTCGTGCTGATCGGCGGGTCCTACATCGGTTGCGAGGTCGCCGCGTCCCTGACGATGATGGGCAAGCGCGCCACGATCGTCATGCAGGAGCAGACGACGCTGGAGCGAGGGTTCGGAGCGAGGGCGGGGCGGTTCGTGCAGGACCTGCTCGAAGCGCACGGGGTGACGGTGCACGGCGAGGACGAGCTCGAGCGCTTCGAGGGCGAGGGGCGCGTCGCGAAGGTCATCACGCGCGGCGGCCTGGAGCTGAGCGCCGAGGCGGTCGTGATCGGCGCGGGGGTCACGCCCGATGTCGGGCTCGCGCAGAAAGCCGGCCTCGAGATCGGCGAGCTTGGCGGAGTGCGCTGCTCGTCGCGGCTTGAAAGCTCAGTGCCAGGAGTGTTCGCCGCCGGGGACATCTGCGAATACGACTCGGTGTTGCACGGCAAGGCGATGCGGATCGAGCACTGGGACGTGGCGTTCAACCAGGGCAAGACCGCCGCGCTGAACATGCTCGGCCGCGACGTTCCGCACGAGGTCGTCCCGTACTTCTATTCCGTGCTGGCCGACTGGGGCGAACTGGAGTACGTCGGGCCCGCGCATGAGTGGGACGAGGAGATCTTGCGCGGGTCGTTCGAGGGAGGCGAGTTCACGAACTGGTACCTGCAGAACGGGCGCGTGGTCGCGGCGCTCACGTGGGGGCGCTCGGACGACCTCGATGTCGCGCGGCGGCTCCTTGCCCAGAAGCCTGTGCTCGATGCGGCGGCCCAGGCGGCGCTCGGCGATCTCGACGCCGACCTCGGCGCGGTGGGCTAGCCGGCCGCCGTGCCAGACCGTTGTGCCATGGGGTAGGATTCGGCGCGACTACAAACGGTCGGTGGTCAAGGGAAGCCGGTGAGATTCCGGCGCGGACCCGCCACTGTGACCGGGGATGCCCGACGCGGCGCGTTACGGCGCGCAGCCACTGATCCGCCGACGGCGGGTCGGGAAGGCGCGGAACGGTAGGCCCGGGAGCCAGGAGACCTGCCTCCGACCACAAGCCCACTGAAACCCTCGCGGAAAGGGGTTGGCTCATGCTCGTATTACGCCGCATCTCTCTGGTTCTCTATGCCACGCTGTTCGTCGTCCTGCTCGCGTGCGCGACTGCCCTCGCAGCTCCCATTACCGTCAATCTTCGCGTCGAGGGATCAGAAAAGACCTTGTTCGAAGGGCCTGTCAGCACCGAAGCGATTCTGAAACCTCCCGGCATCGCCACAGAATCCAGCACCACTCCCGAGCCTTGTGACGTCAGCGACAATGGGTCGAACGGTGGCTTTGTGACGGCGGCGGCCACCCCTACGACGGCTCTCTACGATGCGGCTGTCGCCAGCGGCCTGACTTTCAACGCGGAATGGTCGACTGAATTCGACGACTTCCTCATAACTCAGGTAGGCGGAGATGTATCCAATAGTGGCAACAACGGTGAGTATTGGGGTTATGCAGTCAACTTCACCACCGCCGAAGTCGGCGGCTGTCAGATCCGGCTCGCTCCCGGCAGCGAAGTTCTGTGGGCCTACAACTTCTTCGGACTCCCACACCTGCTGAGCCTGACAGGGCCATCATCCGTGGAGGTGGGTGTGCCGTTCACTGTACATGTCACCGATGGACAGACAGGAGAACCGATCTCAGGCGCCGCGATCGGCGAAGACATAGGGGGAGTCACGACCCCAATTCCCTCCAGTCCGCTGACCGACGCGAACGGCAATGCCACGATCACGCTTACCCAAACCGGGACTGTGAGGCTCAAGGCGACGCAGCCTGAATCCGTCCGGTCCAATGGACTGACGGTCAACGTTGCGATCGTGCCCTGCGCCTGCGCTTTGATCCTCCCGCGAACGAGCAAGGTAAAACCAAATGTGACCGACCTCGCAAGGATCACGGGCGTAATGAACGACCATGTCTACTCGCGCCGGTCGGACCCGCGTGTGCTAGCCGGAGTGGTGAGCGTCCCCGCGGGAGGTACTCTGCGTGACGTGCGGATCAGCCTCAAGCGCAGCTACCGTGGACACTGTTTCGACTTCAGCGGGACAAGAGAGAGGTTTGTGCATATCAAGTGTCGTCATACCGCGCAATTCTTTTCTGTTGGTGACGCCGAGTCGTTCAGCTATCTGCTGCCTACGAGACTGCCCGCGGGTCGTTACATATATGACATCGAGGCGATCAACGACGCCGGCCAGGCAACGAAGCTCGTCAGCGGAGTCAGCCGCGTTGTCTTTCGGGTCAAGTAAAAGAAGTACTTGCGTCGCGGCCGCCGTGGCCGCGACGCTTGGCGCCGCCACGCTCGCCGGCTGCGGCCTGGGCGCGGGCTCCGCGCCGAGCGCGGTCAAGCTGACCGTCACCCGCGACTTCGGCGCGCAGGTCGTGCACTCCTGGGGCGCCCCCAAGGTGAGCGGCCAGGAAACGGTCATGAGCCTCTTGATGCGCAACGCGAGCGTCTCGACGCGCTACGGCGGCGGGTTCGTACAGAGCATCGACGGGCTCTCCGGCGGCTCCACCGGCGGGCAGCGAAGCGACTGGTTCTACTACGTCAACGGCATCGAGGCGCCGCAGGGCGCGGCGGAGACGAACGTGAACCAAGGCGATCGCATCTGGTGGGATCTGCACGACTGGAGCCAGACCGACAGCGTGCCCGCGGTCGTCGGATCGTTCCCCGAGCCGTTTACGAGCGGGATCGGCGGCAGACGGTTTCCGCTGCGCGTCGAATGCGCGTCGCTGACGAGCGAGCCCTGTGTCACGATCGAGTCGAGGCTGCAGAAGCTCGGCGTGCTCGCCCCGCTCGCCGCGATCGGGCCGGGCGACGAGCCGGAAACGCTGCGTCTGCTCGTCGGGCCGTGGACCGCGGTGAGCGGCGACCCGGCGGTGCGCCAGATCGAGTCCGGCCCGCGCTCCAGCGGCGTGTACGCGCGCTTCGCGGCGAACGGCGCCACGCTCACGCTGCTGAATGAACGCGGCGCGGTCGTGCGTACGCTCGGCGCCGGCGCGGGGCTGATCGCTGCCACGCGCTACGGCGAAGAAGCCCCTGTCTGGGTCGTCACCGGCACCGACGAGGCGGGCGTACAGCTGGCGGCGCGCGCGTTCGGCGAAGCGGCGCTGCACGATCGCTTCGCGCTGGCGCTCGCCCCGGAAGGCGCCATGCTCCCGGTGCCCTCAGCCGCTTCCTCGCCTGCGTCCGCCTCCGCTTCCACCACCTCCGCCTCCGCCTCGCAGGGTGGTTGAGCGCGATGCTCGGCGGAGCGCAGCCGTTCTTCTATCGCCGCCTCGCGAGCCCGCTGCACGCCGCGCGCGCAGGCGTGGCGGCCACGTGGGCGCTCGCGCTGACCGCGGCGGCGCTCGTGCTGTTTCACCCGCTGGTCCTGCTCGCGCTGACGCTGGCGGTGCTGGGCGCTGGGCTCGGGGCCGGCATCAGCCGCCCGCTGGCGCGGACCCTGCGGACAGCCGCGATCGTGGCCGTGCCGATCGTCGCGATCAACGTGCTCGTCTCGCGCGAGGGCCTGACCGTGTTCGCGCGACTCGGCGACCTCGGCCCGTTCGGGCAGGGCGACCTCACGGTCGAGGCGGTCGTGTACGGGATGGTGGTCGCGCTGAAGGTCACGCTGCTGATCCTGATCACGACGCTCGCCAGCCTCGCGGTCGATCCCGACGCGCTGCTGGGAATGTTTCGCCGGCTGTCGTTTCGCTCGGCGCTGACCGCATCGCTGTCGACCCGCATGATCCCGCTGCTCGCCGCCGACTCGGTGCGCATCGCCGAGGCCCAGCGCACGCGCCCCGGCAGCGCTGCGACCGATCGGAGATCGGCCAGCGCCCGCGGGCGGGTCGCGCTGCTGGGCGCCGTCGTCGGCGGCTCGCTCGACCGCGCGATGGACGTCGCCGCCACGCTCGAGCTGCGCGGCTTCGCCGCCTCTCCTCGTCCATCGCGCCGGTCGCTCTCAACACGCCCCTGGTCGCGCCACGACATCGCGTTCTGCAGCTCGGCCGTCGTGATCCTCGCGCTGGCCGTCCTCGGCCGGCTCGGCGGAGCGGCGTCATTTCAGGCGTATCCGCTCGTACACATGCCGGTGAGCACCGGAACGCTCACGCTCTGCGCCGCGCTGATCGCAGCCATCCTGCTCCCGTTCGCAGACCGCAGGGGCATAGACCCATGAGCCGCAATCCTGGCGTTCGACCGCGTCACCTACAACTACCCTGACACCGAGGAGCCCGCGCTGCAGGACGTCAGCTTCGAGATCGAGCCCGGTCAGCTGTGCCTGCTGGCGGGACTGTCAGGCCATGGCAAGTCGACATTGCTGCGCGCCGCCTGCGGGCTGGTCCCGCACTTCCACGGCGGGCGCTTCGCCGGCACGGTCACGCTCGCCGGCATGGACACGCGCGAGCACGGCCCGGCTCGGCTGGGCGCCGTCGCGGGGGCCCTGTTCCAGGACCCCGAGACGCAGCTGGTGACGAGCACTGTGCGCTCGGAGCTGGCCCTGACGCTCGAGAGCCGCGGCCACGGCGCGGGCGCCGTGGCGCGGGGGGTGGAGGAGGTCGCGCTCGCGCTCGGGATCGACGCGCTGCTGGACCGCTCGGTGCACGAGCTCTCCGGCGGCGAGCAGCAGCGTGTCGCGCTCGGCGCGGCGCTGGCGGGCAGGCCGCCGGTGGTGCTGCTGGACGAGCCCACCTCCCAGCTGGATCCCGTCGCCGGCGACGAGCTGATCGGGCTGCTGCGGAGGCTGAACCAGGAGTGGGAGACGACGGTCCTGCTCGCCGAGCACCGCCTGGAGCGCTGCCTGTCCGCGGCCGACCGCGTGATCGCGCTGCGCGCGCGGCCGCGTCGCCCATGACGGCGATCCCGCATCATTCCTGGCCTGGGCCGCGCGCGAGTCCCCGGCGCTGCAGACGCCCGGAGCGAAGCTGTTCACGCTCGCCGGCCTCGACCCGCTGCCTGTCGGCGTGCGTCAGGCGCGCGGTCTGCTGCGCGCGCACGGACTGCTGCCCGAGGACGACCACGCCGAGCCTGCGCTTACGCCCGCGCCGGCATCCGCGCCGGCGTCGTCGCCGGGTGACGCGCCGGGCCCCGAGCGCCGATCGCGGATCGGCCGGCGCAGCGGGCGGCACGCGGTTGCGCCGGCCCTGCGCATGCGCGGAGTCTGGCACGAGCTGCGCGACGGTCCCGCGATCCTGCGCGGCGCCGAGCTCGACACTGCGCCCGGGAGAGACGGTCGCGCTGATGGGCCGCAACGGCGCGGGCAAGTCCACGCTGTTGCGTCACGCCGCCGGCCTGCTGGAGCCGACGCGCGGGCGGATCGAGCGCGCCGGGCGGGTGGCGCTGCTGCTGCAGAACCCGGGCGACTACCTCATCCACGAGCACGTCTGCGAGGAGGCCTCTGCGGCGGCGTTGCGGTCGGTCGGACTGGAGCGCATGGCCCAGCGCAACCCGCGCGACCTGTCCGGGGGCGAGCGTCAACGCCTCGCGCTGGCGATCGTCGCGGGCGGCGGCGAGGACTCGCCGGATGCGGATGCGGCATGCGGGCGGCGGCCCACCGGCGGTGCTCGCGCTGGACGAGCCCACGCGCGGCATGGACCGCGAGGCCAAGGCCGAGCTCGCGCTGGAGCTGCGCCGGCGCGCGCGCAGACGGCCTGGCGGTGATCGTGGCGACCCACGACCCCGAGTTCGCGGCAGCCTGCGCGCGGCGCGCGGTGCTGCTCGCCGATGGACGCGTCATCGCCGACGGGCCGGCGAGCGAGCTGCTCGCCGGAGGCTGGTACTTCGCCACCGAGACCGCCCGCATCCTCGGCGGCGCCGGCGGCGCGCTGCTGCCCGAGCAGGGCGCCGAGCTGCTGGATGCGCGCGCGCGACGTCGGCGGGGCCGCGGACGAGGAGCGCGCCGCGCTGCCGTTCGGGCAGGTTCGGAGTCCGCAGCCCCCGCGACGCCGGCGCGATCGCCCCGGGGGCGGTGCGATGAGCTGGCCGCTCGCCTCGTTTACGATCGTCGGGCTCGTCCTCGCCGCCGGCTGGCTCGCCTACGAGCGCCGGCGCCCCTCAGCGCGCATGGTCGCCGTCGTCGCCACGCTCGCCGCCGTCGCCGCGCTCGGGCGCGACGCGTTCGTCGCGCTGCCCGACGTCAAGCCGATCACCGCGATCGCGTTCGTCGTCGGCTACGCGCTCGGGCCGCTGCCCGGCTTCACGCGTCGGCGCGATCGGAATGCTCGCGTCGAACGTCATGCTCGGCCAGGGCCCCTACACCCCGTGGCAGATGGCCGCCTGGGGCCTCGTCGGCCTCGCCGGCGCCGCGCTCGGACGGCTGAGCTCGCAGGCGCCTGCCGCGCGTGCCGCTCGCGCTCGCGTGCGCCGCGGCGGCGCTGATGGCGAAGGAGATCATGAACCTCTACACCTGGACGATCGGCGCCAGCCACACCCCCGCCGCGTTTCTCGCGGCCGCCGGCGCGGCGCTGCCGTTCGACGTCACCGACACGATCGCCACGCTGCTGTTCGCGCTCGCCTTCGGTCCCGAGCTCGCGCGGCTGCTCGCGCGCACGCGCGAGCGCATGAACGTCGAGATGGGAACCCCGCCCGCCCGAGCCCGCCTGCCCAAGCCGGTCACAACGGGGCGCGTCCGCTGGGGGAGCGGCCGCTCGCGGGGAGGTGGCGGGTCGCGCGGCATCGATCGCGCCCGCGATCCTCGCCTCGTCCTCGTCCTGGGCGCAGCGCTCACTTCGGCCGCTGCACGCGCGCGCGCCGCCTCGCTGTCGCCCGAGCTCTCATACCTGACCTCCGCCCAGAACGCCGACGGCGGGTACGGCGCCGCGCGCGGGCAGAGCTCCGGCGAGCTGTACACCGCGTGGGCGGCGATGGGCCTCGCCGCCGCCGGGCGCGACCCGGCGGGCGTGCGTCGCGACGGGCACTCGGTGCTCGACTCGCTGCGCGGCGAAGTCTCGACCCTGCAGGGCCTCGGCGACGCCGAGCGCACGATCCTCGCCGCGCACGCGTGCGGAGCCTCTGCGTACTCGTTCGCCGGACGGGACCTCGTCGCCGAAGTGCTGCGCGCGCGTGCGAGCCGACGGCTCGTTCGAGAACCAGGTCGACCTCACGGCGTTCGCGATCTTCGCGCTGCGCGCGGTCGGACACTCGCCGGGCTTCGCTCCGATCCGCGAAGCCGCGGGCTGGATCGAGCGCCAGCAGAACTCCGACGGCGGCTTCTCCTTCGACACGCACGGCTCGCCCAGCGACGTCGACGACACGGGCACGGCGCTGCAGGCGCTGGCCGACGCGGGCGCTCGCGACAAGCGCGTGCTGGGCGCCGCCGCCGACTATCTGATCCGCTCCCAGAACCTCGACGGCGGCTTTCCCCAGCAGTACGGCGGTGCAGTCCAACGCCCAGTCCACCGCCTGGGCGGTCCAGGGCCTGATCGCTGCCGGCGAGACCCGGGCACGGTCCACCGCCGCGGCAGCCGCTCGCCGGTCGGCTACCTGGAAAGCCTGCTCGCGCCCGGCGGCAGCATCCGCTACTCGCGCACCGGCGCCCAGACCCCGGTATGGGTGACCGCGCAGGCGCTGGTCGCGCTCGCGGGCAAGACGTTCCCCGTCGGGCCGTAGCGTCAGGCTGTAGGTCTCCTGCCACCGCCCACGGGCGGCCAGGGCACGGTTCAGACTCTCTTTACCCCTCCCGATCTATCCTGTGAGGACGCATGTCGACGGTGTACATGTCGCGCCGTCCCGCGCCCGCGCCGGCACCGGCGCGGCGCGCCGATCGGCCGAGCGCGGCCGTGCCCCTGTGCGTCGCGGGGCTGTGCGCTGGTCGCGCTCGCGCTGACCTGGGTCGTGGCGGCGCTGGTGCCGGCGACGCACGTTCAAAGACGCGGTCGCGCTGTATGACTTCACGCTGCTCGGCGGCCCGCGGCTGGACGACGTGGCGAACGCCCTGCTGTACCTGCTCGAACCGCTGCTGTACACGCTCTGGGCGCGTCATCGTCATCGCGGTCGCGCTCACGCGCGGGCGCCCGCGGCTGGCGCTCGCCGTCGCGCTCGTGCTGAGCCTGGCGCCGCTCACCGCGGAGATGCTCAAGCCGCTGCTCGCCCATCCGCACGCGTGCGTCGGCGGCGGCTGGGTCGGCGCCGGCGTCGTGGCCGAGCGGTCACGCCACGGCGGCGACGGCGCTCGAGCATGTGCGCGGTGCTCGTGGCGCCAGTCCGCCTGCGCCCGATCGTGGCCGCGCTGGGCGTGGTGTTCGCGGCCGCGTCGGCTTCTCGCTGCTGATCCTCGCCTGGCACCTGCCGAGCGACGTCCTGGGCGGCTACCTGGTGGGCACGCTGTGGACGGCCCTGGCCGTGGCCGGTCTGCGCGCCGCCGAGGGGCGCTCGCCGCCATCACGCAGGCTCGGGAAGCCGGCGTCCGAGCCGTGGGCGCCGGGGTCCCATAGCGGCTCTGGGGACCTCCTCCGTTGACCGCGCGCGCGAGGATGAACAGCAGGTCCGACAGCCTGTTCAGGTAGCGCACGACCTCGGGGTTGCCCTCCTCGCCGATCGCGATCGCGCGCCGCTCGGCGCGGCGGCAGACGGTGCGGCAGACGTGCAGGTGCGCGCTCGCGGGAGTCCCGCCGGGGATCACGAACGAGCGCAGCGGCTGCAGGCGTCGCGTTGACCTCGTCGCACGCGCCCTCCAGCCACTCGGTGTACTGCGGCGGTCACGCGCAGCCGCGGACGTGGCTCTCGCCCGGCGCTCCGTCGCCCGCGTCCGGCGCCCTCCCGGGCACCGACAGGTCCGCGCCGAGGTCGAGCAGGTCGTTCTGCACGCGCTGCGAGCCACGCGGCGACCTTCTCGGCAGGCCGGGCTGCAACAGCGCCACGCCGAGCGTCGCATTCAGCTCGTCGACGGTGCCGTAGGCCTCCACGCGGGGGTGCAGCTTGGAGACGCGGCTCATATCGCCGAGATGCGTCTCGCCGGAGTCGCCGAGCTTGGTGTAGATGCGGGTCAGGTTCACGGTCATGGCCTCGAGCCGGCGTCCAGCCAGCCGGCTCCTTTGATGGTAACGCCCGCCTTCCGGGCGGTCTCAACCGGCCCGCGGCCCTCCTGACCGCAACCATCTATCTCTGTCGTGCAACCGGCGCCGTGGCGACCTGACCGCCGGGCGTCGGGACGATCGGATACGTTCTCGGACCTCATATGCGGATCGGTGTTCCGACTGAGACCGCCGCCGGCGAGCATCGTGTCGCGCTCGTGCCGGAGGTGGTCGGCAAGCTCAAGGCCAGGGGCATCGACGTGCTCGTGCAGAGCGGCGCGGGCGCGGGTGCGCTGCTGCCCGACTCCGCGTTCGCCGACGCGGGGGCCCAGCTGACAGACGACGCCGCCGAGGTGTGGGGAGCCGACGTGGTCGTCAAGATCGCCCCGCCCGACCCCGAGGAAGTCCGCGGCCTGGGCTCCGGCTCGATCCTCGTCGGGCTTCCTCGCGCCGCTGACCAGCCCTCGGACGACGCGCGCGCTGGCCGACGCGCACGCGACGGCGTTCGCGATGGAGGCGATCCCGCGGATCTCGCGCGCGCAGTCGATGGACGCGCTGTCCTCGCAGAGCAACGTCTCCGGCTATGAGGCGGCGCTGCTCGGCGCGCAGAGCATGGGCCGCTTCTACCCGATGCTGATGACCGCCGCCGGCACGATCCCGCCCGCCAAGGTGCTCGTGCTCGGCGCGGGCGTCGCCGGGCTGCAGGCGCTGGCCACCGCCAAGCGCCTGGGCGCGCGCACGACCGGCTATGACGTCCGTCCCGAGGTGGCCGAGCAGGTGCAGTCGCTGGGCGCGCAGTGGCTCGACCTTGGGTCTGCAGGCCAGCGGCGAGGGCGGCTACGCGCGCGAGCTGACCGAGGCAGGAGCGCGCCTCCCAGCAGCAGGCGCTGACCGACGCGATCAAGGGCTTCGACGTGGTCATCACGACCGCGCTCGTCCCGGGCCGTCCGGCGCCGAAGCTCGTCACCGCGGAGGCCGTGCGAGGGGATGAAGCCCGGATCGGTGATCGTCGACCTCGCGGGCGAGTCTGGGGGCAACTGCGAGCTGACCGAGCCGGGGGAGACCGTCGTCAAGCACGACGTCAAGATCCTCGCGCCGCTGAACCTGCCCGCGCGCATGCCCGAGCACGCCTCGCAGCTGTTCGCGCGCAACGTGCTCGCGCTGCTGGAGCTGCTCGTCGGCGAGGACGGCGCGCTGCAGCTTGGACTTCGACGATGAGATCGTCGCCGGGGCGTGCATCGTGCGCGACGGGCGAGATCGTCCATCCGGGCGCCAAAGCCGCCGTAGAAGCCGCGGGTGGGGCGCCCCCCGCGACAGGCACTTCCCCCTACGCCTCCCGCGACACCCCCCGAAAAATCCTCGAGCCAAGGCGCCGAACAATGATCCTCGCCAGCACGCTCACGACCAACCTCGCGATCCTCGTGCTCGCCGGGTTCATCGGGTTCGTCGTCATCTCCAAGGTCCCCAACACGCTGCACACGCCGCTGATGTCGGGTACGAACGCGATCCACGGGATCGTCCTGCTCGGCGGCCTGCTGCTGCTCGGGCTCGCCGGCCTGGACTCGCTCAGCAAGGCGCTGCTCGTGATCGCGGTGGCGTTCGGCACGATCAACATCGTCGGCGGGTTTCTGGTCACCGATCGGATGCTCGAGATGTTCAAGTCCAAGCCCAAGCCCAAGCCCCCTGCGGCGAAGGACGGGGGCGGCGGCGCCACGGCACTGAACCGGGCGCGGGCAGTACCGGCGGCGACGAGCTGACTGGCGGCACCGGCGGCGATGACGGGAAGGACGAGCCCTCGTGATCGCCCCGCCGCTGGCAAGCACGTTCCTGCAGAGCGAAATCGTTCATCTACGTCCTGTACATCGTCGCGTTCGCCCTGTTCATCCAGGGCCTGCGCGGCCTGGCGGGGCCGACGAGCGCCGTGCGCGGCAACCGCACCGCGGCGGTCGGCATGGCGATCGCGGTGATCGCCACCCTGCTGAACCCCGGCGAGGGCAACTGGGGGTTGATCGCGCTCGGCATCGCGCTCGGCGTGGCCGTCGGCGTGCCCGCGGCGCGCCAGGTGAAGATGACCGCGATGCCGCAGATGGTCGCGCTGTTCAACGGCGTCGGCGGCGGCGCGGTCGCGCTGATCTCCTGGGTCGAGTTCCGCCACCACGGCTCGACCTACGGCTCGCACACGATCAACATCGCTCACGAATTTCCGAGCGGCCTCGTGCTGCAGACGCGGCGCCTCGATCCAGATCGGCGGGGTGCCCACGTATGTCGCGATCTTCTCGGTGTTCGCCGCGATCGTCGGCTCGATCTCCTTCTGGGGCTCGAACATCGCGTTCGGCAAGCTCCAGGAAATCATCCCGGGGCGCCCGATCTCGTTCGGCTCGGCCCAGCAGGCGGTCAACCTGGTGCTGCTGATCCTCGCGCTGGCGGCGGGCATCGACCTGATCGCCGGAGCGCACTCCGAACTGCTGTTCATCGGCATGCTGATCGTCGCCGCACTGCTCGGCAACGCGGTGGTGCTGCCGATCGGCGGGGCGGACATGCCGGTCGTGATCTCGCTGCTGAACGCGTTCACCGGGCTGTCCGCCGCGGCCACCGGCATGGCGCTGAACAACCCCGCGCTGATCGTCGCCGGGATGATCGTCGGCGCCTCGGGCACGATCCTGACCCGCCTGATGGCGAATGCGATGAACCGCTCGATCCCCGCGATCGTCGCCGGCGGGTTCGGTGGCGGCGGGGCGGTCGAGGGCGCCAGCGGGGCGGGCGAGCACGCGGGCACGGTGCGCTCCACCAGCGCCGCCGACGCCGCGATCCAGCTCGCCTACGCCAGTCACGTGGTCGTCGTCCCCGGCTACGGCATGGCGGTCGCCCAGGCCCAGCACGCGGTGCGCGAGCTGACCAAGGAGCTCGAGGCGCGCGGGGTGGAGGTCAGCTACGCGATCCACCCGGTCGCCGGGCGCATGCCCGGGCACATGAACGTGCTGCTCGCCGAGGCCGACGTGCCGTATGACCAGCTGCGCGAGATGGACGACGCCAACCCCGAGTTTGCCCGCACCGACGTGTCGCTCGTGATCGGCGCCAACGACGTGACCAACCCGGCCGCCAAGAACACGCCCAGCTCGCCGATCTACGGCATGCCGATCCTCGAGGTCTCAGACAGCAGTCGGTGATCGTGATCAAGCGCTCGATGAACCCCGGGTTCGCGGGCATCGAGAACGAGCTGTACTACGACCCGAAGACGGCGATGCTGTTCGGCGACGCCAAGTCCGCGGTGAGCGAGATCACCGCCGAGCTTGGGCAGCTGTGATTTTCTCAATCTGGGAAGATGCCGGTCGAGGATCCATGGCAGAGCGCGCTTCAGTCAAGTCGCCCGTTTCCGTGACTCGTCGCCGTAGCCGCAGCGGTCGCCGCGCGCGGCGCGCGGGCCTTGTGACGGCGCTGCTCGCGCTGGCGGCGCTGGCGCTGCTCGCGCCGGGGCTCGCGTCGGCAATGCAGGTCAAGCCCGGGATTGTCGGAGGAAAACTCGTTTCATCGATCACCGAATTTCCGTTCCAGGTCGCGCTGTATGACCCGGCGGCCAGTGCCGATCCCGCGAACAGCCAGTTCTGCGGGGGGGTGATCATCGACGCCACGCACGTGATCACCGCGGCGCACTGCGTGTTCGACGAAGCCGCCGGCCAGGCCAGCATACCGGGGGACATCGAGGTGCTGGCAGACACGATCAACCTCGAAACCGAAGAACAGAGCTCAAGCGAATACGTCGAGGATCCGGTGCGCGCCACCTCGTTCGACCCGGAATGGAACCCCGAGACCAGCGAACACGACATCGGCGTGCTGACGTTGCAGAACCAGCTGCCGCTTGAGCCGCTGGGTGAGGGCGGCAAGATTGCTGCGATACCGCTCGCGAGCGAATTGCCGTTGGAAGGGGCGCCCTTGACTGTCAGCGGCTGGGGGGATACCCATCCCGAGCCGCCAGAAGCCGCCAGGCCCAGCTATCCGTTGACGTTGAGTTCCGTGCGGCTTCCGTTCGTCTCCGAACTGAAATGCGACTCAGACTATGGACTTGAACCGCAAGCAGGCGAAACCTTTGGCCCCGACTTCGTCTGCGCCGGTGCAACCGAAAAGGACGCCTGCTACGGCGACAGCGGCGGTCCGCTGTTCAGCGGGACTCCAGGCAGCGAAGAAGACCGGCTGATCGGCACCGTCGATCTCGGCTACGGCTGCGGGCAGGAAGGCTTCCCCGGCATTTACCAGAGCGTCATCGACTCAGGCAACGCGCGCTTCATCAAATCAGAACCTCCGCAGGCGCCGCTGCAACAGGTTGCGCCCAGCATCTCGGGTGCCGCCCGGCCCGGGCAGGCGCTCACCTGTCAGCCGGGCTCCTGGACCGGCGCACCGCAGCTGTACTACGCCTTCTACGAAGACAAATCCGAATTCTCGAACCCGTCGTACTTCGCCAAACTGACGTCCTCCTACTCGGCCAGCCCCACCTACACAGTGCCTTCGAGCATGGCCGCGGGCACGCGCATCTTCTGCGCTCTGTTCGCGCTCAACAAAGGCGGCTACGGCGAAGCCGTCAGCAAAGACGTGACGGTGTCGATGGCGGCCGTCACGACGGTCAAAAGTACGCCGCTGCCGGTTGTCACGCCGCGACCCGCTCCGCCCGCGCTGCGCGTCGTCTCCAAGAGCTGCAAGCGCACGAGCTGCTCGGTCAACGTGCTCGCCTCCACGGGCACGGGCGCGGCCGCGGTCACGACCGTGGAAGCCAAGCTCTCCCACGAGCAGCACTACTCCTGCCGCAAGCACGGCAAACGTGCGACCTGCACGCGCACCCTCACGCGCAAGCTCACCGCCAAGGCCACCCCCGGCGGCCATTTCGTGATTGCGGCCACCGGCCTGAAGCCCGGCGCTTACACGCTGACGCTGAGCGCGATCGACAAGGCCGGTGTGCGCCAGACCACACCGACGAAGGTCGCGCTCACGGTCAAGCGGCCCGCCGCGAAGAAGTAGCAGCCCCGACGCCGACCGGCGTCGACGACGGGTGCTGCCCCGAACGCCGGCTCCGGGGGGATGAGAGACAAATCGAAAGCGCTCTGAATTGGCGCACGCGCTGGGCCGCGGACACTGCGATGCTTGCCTGCCGCCCGCGCGGGCTCGGCACCCCCTCAGCGCGTTCCTTTTCCGAACGTCCATCGTGCGAGACTGCGGTTCGTGATCGAACGCGCCCAGGCTCTTTCGGCCCTGTCCGAGCACGAGTTCGACGTCGTCGTCGTCGGCGGGGGCATCACCGGCGCAGGGGTCGCGCTCGACGCCGCCACGCGCGGCTTCAGCGTCGCGCTGATCGAGCGCGCCGACTACGCCGCGGGCACGTCCAGCCGCTCATCAAAGCTGGTGCACGGCGGGCTGCGCTACCTGCAGAACTTCGATCTCGGCCTCGTGCGCGAGGCGCTTGCTCGAGCGTCAGCTGATGGTCGCGCTCGCGCCGCACCTCGTCCATCCGCTGCCGCTCGTCGTGCCAGCCTTCGACGGCGCCCGCCCGGACCGGCTGATGGGGGTTGGCCTGAACCTTTATGACGTCATGTCCGTCGATCGGGAGCGTCTGCGCGCTGGTCGATCTGTGATCGGTCGCGGCCGGCGCGGGCGCGCGAGCGAGCCGCACCCCGCCGGCGAGCCCGGCGATCGTCCCTCCCGCCGCGGGAGGGCGAGTCCTGGAGCCCCGAGCGCCACCGCATGATCTCGGGCGAGGAGGTCATCGAGCTGCTGCCCGCGCTCGCCGCGCGCGAGCCGACCAGCGGCTATCTGTTCTACGACTGCCAGACCGACGACGTGCGCCTGGTCCTGACCGTCCTCGGCGAGGCCGAGCGCTTCGGCGCGGTCTGCGCCAACCGCCTGGAGGCTCTGAGCCTGCTCGAGCGCGACGGGCGCGCGTGCGGCGTTCGCGTGCTCGACCGCGAGAGCGGCGCGCGAGTTCGACGTCCGCGCCGCGAACGTCGTCAACGCGACGGGGGTCTGGGCCGACCGGCTGAACGACGGGTCCGGGCTGGGCGGGCGGGTTCCGTCGATCCGCCCGAGCCGCGGCACCCACGTGATCCTGCGCCACGAGGATCTGCCGCTGAGCGGCGGCGCGATCGTCCCGGCCGGGGCGAGGACGCTCGATCTTCGCGCTGCCCTGGCTCGGGCGCACGCTCGTCGGCACCACCGACCGCGACTACGAGGGCGAGCTCGACCACGTGCGTCCCTCCGCGGATGACATCGACTATCTGCTTGCGCGCGGTCAACGAGTTCTTCGGCTGCGCGCTGACCGCGCGCGATCTCGCGGGCGCATACGCCGGTGTGCGACCGTTGATCTCCAGCGGCGATCCGAAGAAGTCGGTCGACATCTCGCGCAAGGCCGAGCTGTATGAGGCGGCGTCGGGGATGCTCACGATCACCGGCGGCAAGCTGACCACCTTCAGGCGCATGGCCAAGCTGACGGTGGACCGCCTCGTCGCAGCGCGACTCCCGCGACGCGCCCTGCCGTACCCACGAGATCCCGCTCGGGCAGGCGATCGCGGCGGAGGAGCTCCCGCGTGTGCAGGGCGTGCCCGCGGAGTCCTATGCGGCGCTGGCCGGCCGTTACGGCTACGCCGCGCGCGAGGTGCTGGCGCTCGCTGGCCGAAACGAGAGGGGATGCTCGCTCAAAGGCGAGCGTCTCCCGGCTTCGGCGATCGCGGCGAGCTGGCCCAGCCGATCGTGCCCGGCCTGCCCGACCTGCTCGCCGAGGTCGCGCTCGCCGCCCGGCGCGAGCAGGCCCTGAGCGTCGGCGACGTGCTCCTGCGCCGCACCCGTCTCGGGCTGCTGGCTGCGCGGGAGCTGGCGGTGTCGAGCTCGTCGCCGGCGTGCTGGCGACGGAGCTCGGCTGGGACGGCGCGCGCGTGCGGCGCGAGGTCGAGAGCTTCGCGCAGGAGGCCGACGCCGAGGGCATCCGTATGGATGACGCGGACGTCCGGATGGGGCACGCCCGCAGGGAGCGCGGTCGGCGTGAGGGACGACGGCGATCGCCGATCGCGTGCCCCGCCGCTGGTCTTGACAGCGCGGGGCGCGCACGCTTGCGAGCTCGGCGAGCGGCCGTGGCTGATGGGCGTCGTCAACGCCTCCCCGGACTCGTTCAGCGACGACGGCTCCGCGCGGACGCTCGATCGCCAGGTGCGGCTCGCACACGAGCTGGTGGATGCCGGCGCGCGACATCCTCGACGTCGGCGGGGAGTCCGCCCGCACCGGCGTTTCGCCCGTCCGCGTCGAGGACGAGCTCGAGCGCGTGGTCCCACTGATCGAACGGATCGCCGACGAGCTGGCGGGCACGGCGATCGTCTCGGTGGACACCTACAAGCCGGCGGTCGCGCGCGCCGCGATCGCCGCCGGCGCGCAGATCGTCAACGACGTCTCGCGGTCTGCGCGACCCGGAGCTCGCGCGCCTCTGCGCCGAGACCGGGGCGGGGCTCGTGCTGATGCACACCCGCGCTGCGCCCAAGCAGCGCCTGCAGGACCCAGACCTGTACGGCGACGTCGTCGGCGAGGTGCTTGCGTTCCTGCGCGGGCGTATCGAGCTGGCGCTTGCCGCGGGGTGTCGTTCGAGCAGCTGATCCTCGACCCGGGGCCGGACTTCGCCAAGACCCCCGCGCAGACGGTCGCGCTGCTAGCGGACGTCGGCGCGCCTGCACGAGCTGGGACGGCCGCTGCTGATGGCGATCTCGCGCAAGGACTTCATCGGCGCGCTCACCGCGCGCCCGCCGCGCGAGCGTCTGGCCGGGCACGCTCGCCGCGCTCGCCCACGGCGTGGACGCGGGCGCGCACATCTTCCGCGTGCACGACGTCGCCGCGGCGGCGGACTTCCTCACCGTGCGCGCCGCGCTGCGCGGGGACGATGGAGATCGGCCAGCAGCCGCGCAGGGATCTGGCTCTCGCCGAGGAACTCCGACACGAGCGCTACGGTTCTAGCGGGCCGGCCGGGCGCGAGGGTCTCCGGGCTTCAGATCTACACGACGGGTGCCGGTCGCTGCGCAACGCGGCCGGGCGCCAACCGCCCAATCCACACTGACGAAGGAGACGCACCACATGGCAGTACTCGACCGCTCCGAGCTGCAGGCCAGCCCGCTGGCCGACCTGCACGCGATCGCCGATCAGCTCGGACTCGAAGGCTTCCGCCGGCTGCGCAAGGCCGAGCTGATCGACGCGATCCTCGGCGAGATCGCCCGAGGGAGGACGCCCGTCCGAGGGAGAGTCGCCGAGGGCGACGGCGCATGGCGGGCGCCGGCGCGAGGACGTCCCGCGCCGGCGGGGCAACGTTGCGATGCGCAGCAGGCCGGCGAGGCGAGACCCCCGCGGCGGAGGGCGAGCGCAAGCGTCCGAGATCGCCGCGGACGGGCGCGCGGATCGGCGCGGCGCGGAGCGCTCGGGGCCTCGGGACGCCGCAGGAGCCGGGCGAGGCGCGGCCCGGTCAAGGAGGAGCGCTTGGCCGAGGGCGTCGTCGAGCTGCTCGGCAACGGCTCCGCGTTCTTGCGCGTCAACCCGCCGGAGGCCTCCGACGAGGACGTCTACATCTCCGCCGCCCAGGTCCGCCGCTGCGAGCTCGTCTCCGGCGATCGCGTGACCGGGCCGTTGCGCACCCCGCGGCGCTCGGAGCGCTACCCGTCGCTGGTTCGCGTGGAGACGATCAACGGCGTGCCCGCCGGCGAGGTCTCCGAGGGCGGTCGCTATGACGAGCGTCCCGTCGCCTATCCGAGCGAGCGCCTTGCGCTTGGACGGCGGGGACGCAGACGCTCGAGGCGATCGAGTGGCTCACCCCCTTCGGCCGCGGCTCGCGCGTCGTCATCGCCGGCCCCGCCCGCGCCGGCAAGACCGAGATCCTGCGGCGCCTGCTCGGCGCGCTCACCGGCCGCGAGGACCTGGAGGTGACGCTCGTGCTCGCGGGCGTGCGCCCGGAGGAGATCGCGGAGTGGAGCGAGGGTTCCGTCTCACCGGCGGTAGCGCTCAGCTTCGCCGCCTCCGCCGACACCCAGGGCCAGGCGGTGCGAGCGCGCGATCGAGACCGCCACGCGCACCGCCGCGCGCGGCGGGGACGCGCTCGTGCTGATCGATACCCTCGACGGCCTGCACCCGCACGCCGCCCGCAAGGTTCTGGCGGCGGCGCGCAACCTGCGCGACGGCGGGTCGCTCACGATCATCGCGACCGCCACCCGCCCGTTCGGCGGTGAGACGCACCGTCATCGCGCTCGACCCCGCGCTCGCCGCCGCCGCCGGGCCGCCGCTGGATCTCGCCGGCGAGCGGCACCGTGCGCGCCGAGCTGCTCGTTGGCGAGGAGGGCGCGGCGGCGATCGCCCAGCGCCCGCGCGAGCGCCCTGGCACAGACCTGGCTCCGATACGGTCCAAGAGAAGAACTGTCAGTTAGCTTCTAGAGGATCGCTGAGCAAGCGAGACAAGGACGCAGCGAGCGAAATGTGCTCGGCACATGAGCGAGTGAGGACGCCGTATCGCGCCGCTCAGCGATCCTCTAGCGCCTGTAGGCGACGCGGCCCCAGGAGGGCTCGCGCGCGAGCTCGATCGGCTCGTCGCTGCGCTGAGGCTGCACGTACACGAACCCGCCCGTCTCTTCGTCGAACGCGACCCCCAGCTCGCCCTCGTTGACGCGCTCGTCCAGCCATGCTCCGCGGAACACGAGCCGGCGCAGCCAGTGCACGAGCGAGCGCTCGGCCGGCCCCACGAGCTCCGGCCAGCAGTCGTTGACGTGCTCGCCCAGCGCTGAGGCCGGATCGTAGACCTCGCCGTTGACGGCCAGGTTGACGAGGTCTTCGAGCTCGTCTGAGCCCAGCCGCCCGCCGACGAAGCCGAGCTTCAGTGCGGCCTGCTCGCAGCGCTCGGAGAAGTCCGCTTCGTTGAATGTGAACCGCAGCTCCCCATATTCGAGGACGAAATCCTCACCCGAGTCGTAGTTTCCGCGGCGGTGCGACGTCTGTTCCATGTCGTTGCTCTTGCCGGGGATAGATTGTGGCCCGGGTCGTCGTCGGGATCATACGCGGCGTTCCTGCTTTGCCCGTGACGATGCATGGGATTTTGCATCCGGGCCGCCGGGCGTGGATACGCCTGCCTACGTCGATGGCTCGCCTCAGAGAGCATGGACTGCGCCGATCGGTCGGCGTTCCCGGCCTGTTCGCCACCGCCTACGGCAACGTCGGCTCCTCGATCTACTACGCGCTCGGTCTTGTCGCCTACTACGCGCTCGGGCTCACCCCGGTCGTGTTCATGTTCGCGGGCGGGCTGTTCGTGCTCACTGCCAAGACATATGCCGAGGGCGCCGCGATGTTCCCCGAAGCCGGCGGCTCCTCCTCGTTCGCGCGCCACGCGTTCAACGACGTCGTCTCGTTCTTCGCCGGCTGGGCGCTGAGCCTCGACTACATCATCACGATCGCGATCTCCGCGTTCTTCGTGCCGCACTATCTGGGCGCGTTCTTCCCGAGCCTCACCCACAACCCGGGCGACATCGTCGGCGGGCTGATCACCATCGTGCTGCTCGCCGCGCTGAACATCCGCGGCCTGGGAGAGTCGGCCAAACTCAACCTGTTCCTGGCGGTCGCGGACCTGTGCACCCAGATGCTGCTGGTCGGGCTCGGCTTCGTGCTCGTGCTGAACCCGTCGCTGCTGGTCGATCAGGTGCACCTGGGGACGGTCCCGACCTGGCACAACCTGATCTTCGCGCTGTCGGTCGCGATGGTCGCCTATACGGGCATCGAGACCGTCTCGAACATGTCCGAGGAGGCCAAGGACCCCGGACACGATGTCCCCCGCTCGGTCAACCTCGTGCTGATAGCGGTGCTCGGCGTGTACGCCGGCATCTCGGTCGTGGCGCTGTCCGCGCTGCCGGTCGTGCATGGCGTCCACGGCTACGCCACCGAACTGGGCACCACCTACGAAAACGACCCTGTGCTGGGCATCATCAGGCACCTGGGCCTGCACGGCACGGTGCTGAAACTCGCCCAGTACTACGTCGGCGTGCTCGCCGCCACAATCCTGCTCATCGCCACCAACGCCGGGCTGATCGGGATCTCGAGGCTGTCGTGGTCGCTGGCCGAGCACCGACAGCTGCCGAGCATCTTCTCGCGCCTGCACTCGAAGTACCGCACGCCCTGGTTCACGATCGTGTTCTTCTCGGCCATCGCCGGCCTGCTGATCCTGCCCGGCGAAACCAAACTGCTCGGCAACCTGTACTCGTTCGGCGCGATGCTGTCGTTCACGACCGCGCACGTGTCGGTCATCGCGCTGCGCGTCTCCGACCCCGAGCGCGAGCGTCCCTACCGGATGCCCTGGAACGTGCGCATCCGCGGGAGCACGATCCCGCTGACGGCAGTGCTCGGCGCGATCGGCACGTTCGCGGCCTGGTGCGCGGTCGTCGCCCTGCACGGCGAGGCTCGCACGATCGGCATCCCCTGGATGCTCGCGGGGATGGCCGGCTACTTCTACTATCGCCACCGCCAGGGCCTGGACCCGCGCAAGGACTACCGCATCCCGCGCGAGGAGCGCCCCCCAGACTTCCACGAGCTCGGACTACCGCACCGCGCTCGTGCCGATCTTCGGCGACGACGTCAGCGCGCAGGCGCTGTCGAGCGCCGCGAAGCTGATCGGCAAGGACGGCGTGGTGTACGCGATCTTCGTGCTGCCCGTGCCCAGCCAGCTGTCGCTGGACTCCGGCTTGGAGGAGGAGGAGGCCCTGGGCCGCTCGGTCCTGGAGAGCGCGCGCATCAAGGCGCGCCGCGCCGGCATCAAGATCCACACCGGCCTGATCCGCACCCGCAACCCGGGGGCCGCACTGGTCGAAGAAGCGCAGCGGGTGGGCTCGGACGTGATCTACTGGTCGACCATCCACGCGCCCGCCGGTGAGCAGCGCATCGGCCCGACCGCGGCGTATCTGCTGAGTAAGCGCCCGTGCCGCGTGATCATCGAGACGGAGAACCGCCCTGCGCGAGCGCGCGAGCCCGCTCCTGCCACGGCTTGAGGCGCGCCGGACGGGTTCGCCGCGCGGGCGGCGCGGAGTCCAGGGTGCGCCGTGCCGGCCCGAGGTCTTCGCGCCGCGTGCGCGTGAGCCGGCGAGTCGCGAGTCGCGCTCAGCCCGGCGCCGGCTGCAGGCCCAGCACGAGCCGCAGGCGCTGCACGCCGCCGCCCAGGCTCTTGCCTCCGCCCGAGAGCATCGTGGAGGAGCGCAGGTAGGGGATGAATTTCGAGACGGTCGGGTCTTCGCTGAGGCCGACGCCTTCGAGCAGGCTCACCAGCGTGCTCAGGTCGACCGCGAGGCTCGGCTGGATGCCTTCGCCGAGGGCGCTCTGGGCGGCGCTGTAGGCGGCGGCGCCGCTGGACAGCGTGCTGGACGGGTTCAGCGCGTCTGTGACCGAGGCCTGGCCCAGGCCCATCACGAACTTGGTCTGACCGTTCGCAGCACGTCCGTCGGCGATCACGAGCGTGACCGGCAGGCCCGTGATCTTCGCTTCGATTGCTGCTTCGGTGCCTGGAATCGTGGCCGGCGTAGCTTCCTCGCCGGCCTGCTGCAGGGCGCTCCCGAGCTCGGCGACAGCGGCGCGCGAGGCGGACGGGTCGGTGGAGTCGATCACGACGGCTCCCTTCAGTTCGAGCACGCTCGTCCCGCTCGCGAACACCCCCGCGTCCCCCATCCAGCTGAGGAAGTCCCGCCGCGCCTGTGCGGTGTTGGCGCTGAGCGCGTTCAGCGGCTTCAGCAGCCCTTCGAGCAGGCCTTTGACGCTCAGCGTCGCCTGCGGGGCGGACGGCGACAGGGCGCCTTCGCCGGCGCCGGAGGAGCCCAGCGTGCTGGCCAGCGAGAGCAGGCTGTGCAGCCCGTTCAACCCGCCTCCGAGCGAGCCGCCGACGTTGCCGAGGCCGGCGGCCAGCCACGATTCTCCGGGCAGTTCGCTCAGCGCCCGGTTGCCCGCGGCGGCCGCGGCGACGAGCCCACCACTCTGCGTAGCGCTGGCGCCCGCGGCTGGGGGGCCGACATCGGCGTCGAGCGCGAGCGAGTCAGAGGAGGGCACGAGCGAGACGTTCAGCGGGCGCGTTCCCCCAAGCACGCTCAGCAGCTGTGGCAGGCCTTCTGAGCTCGTTGGCCGATCGGAGATCCCGCGATCTCCGATCGGTCCGTGCACGCCTGTCCCATGGGCGCTCGTCAACGCCGCTGGGTTTGCATATACGTGCCCCAAGGCGTTCGTGGGTGCGACCGACTGCAGCTGGGCGTAGGAGGAGTCTGACTTCAGTGAGGAGCCTCCCTGCGAGGTTTCGATCACGGCGCGTACGCCCGATTCGGTGCCGAGCACTACGAGCTTGTCAACGACCGCAAACGCATCACCGCCGGCGCTTACCTGGTAGGCGATGCCGCGATAGCTGCTCGCGTGCGCACCCGCATGCCCAGCGGCGTTTGCGACGAACGTCTTGGCGGCGGACAGGTCGCTGGTGTCAAGCACGAGCGCGCCCTGTGCCCCGCCCGCGCCGAACGGCCACTCGCTGCCCGCGGAGGACCCGCCAGATTCGCCGCCGGAGCCGGTCAGACCCTGCTGGAGCAGGCTCTCGATCGCTTCGGTGCTGCCGAGCGAACTGAGGAACAGGCCCGCGTTCGGTCCCAGCCACGGCGCCACATCACGGCTGAAGTCGAGCGCCGGACTGCCGGGCGTCTGCAGCACGCCGAGCAGGCGGCTGTACGGGTCGGTTCGATGTGTAAGGTCGCGCCCGGCCGTGAGCGCATCGCTCTTCAGAGCGCCGCTCGGACGCACGACCGCGCCCACGTATACCGGCGCCGAGCTGGGGGTGACCCCGGCGGGGTCGGCGCTCGTGCCGGTCGAGGAGCTGGAGCCGCAGCCCGCGAGCGCCGCGGCGAGCGCGGTGACGGCTAGCGCCGTGGAGACGATTCGGGTGCGCATGACGCGATCGTATCTGCAAGCGGCGATGCACATCGATGGTATGCACCGCTGCTTGCAGAAAAACGGATCCTGGGGCGGTCTGAACGGCGACCCTGAGATGTCCACGCGAGCAGGTGTTTTGTCGGTTTTGACGGCGTCTTGAAAGGGTTGTGGGAAAAAATGTGCAAATAGAGTTGCATTGTGGGGGAAAGTGGGGTAAGTTGGCGGCAGCGAGCCGAGGTGGAGGGGCTCCTCCCACTCCTCCACCCCGGCTCGGTAACTACTTGGAGCCTCCGACGACATGGTCCACTTTCGCGGCACGTTCGACCACACGCTCGATGCGAAGAACCGCCTGACGGTGCCGGCCCGCTACCGCGCGGCGCTGTCGGAGGGAGTGGTGCTGGCGATGCCCGTGGACCTGAAGCCGTGCGTCGGGGTGTGGCGTCCGGAGGACTACGAGCGCTACACCCAGCGCGCGCTCGCGGAGCTGCCTCCCCTGTCGCCGCGACTGAGCGAGCTGGAGCGCTTCTTCTACGGGAGCTCCCACGACGCCGATCTCGACGCGGCGGGGCGGATCATGGTCCCGGGCTTCCTGGGCGAGCACGCCGGCCTGGCCAAAGAGGTCGTCGTCGTCGGGGCGGGCGACCGGTTGGAGCTGTGGGATCGGGGCGGCTGGAGCGACCATCGACCGATGCTGCTGGTCGGCGTCGAAGAGATCACCGCGCATGTCGACCATCCTGAGTGACATGACCGACATGAGCCGCGCCACTCACGTCCCGGTGCTCGCGGGCGAGCTGATCGACCTGCTCGACCCGCGTCCGGGCCAGACCGCGATCGACTGCACGTTCGGCGGCGGCGGGCACGCGCAGCTGATCGCCGAGCGCCTCGGGCCGGAAGGCACGCTGATCGCGATCGACCGCGACCCGTACGCGTGCGAGCGCTTCCAGGAGCTGGCGAGCGAGGTGACCTGCACGGTGCGGTTCATCCGTGCCAGCTACGCCGAGGCGCTGGAGAGCCTTGCGGATGAAGGCGTGCGCGCGGACATCGTCTACTTCGACCTCGGCATGTCCTCGATGCAGGTGGACGCCCGCGAGCGCGGGTTCTCATACTCCTACGACGCGCCGCTGGACATGCGCATGGACCCAGATCAGGAGTATGGCGCGAGCGAGCTCATCGCGACCTGGGACGAGCGCCGCCTGGCGCGGACGCTGCGCGACTTCGGCGAGGAGCGCCACTCCGGCGCGATCGCCCGCGCGATCGTGCGCCGCCGTATGCGGGCGCCGATCGAGACGACCCAGGAACTGGTCGAGACGATCGTCTCGGCGATTCCCGCACCCGCGCGGTTCGCCGGCGGTCACCCGGCCAAGCGCTCGTTCCAGGCCCTGCGTATCGCCGTCAACGACGAGCTCGAGCAGCTGGACCGGGCGCTGCCGCTCGCCTGGGGTCTGCTGCGCGAGGGCGGCGTGCTGGCCGGGATCAGCTTTCAGTCGCTGGAGGATCGCCGCGTCAAGCGCTTTCTCGCCGAGCGCGCACGCGGCTGCGTCTGCCCTCCCGATCTGCCCGTGTGCGCGTGCGGGCGCGAGCCCGAGGCCGCGCTGCTGCGAAACCGCTCGATCGTGCCCTCGGCCGGGGAGGTCGCGAGCAACCCGCGCTGTGCCTCCGCACGCCTGCGCGCGGGCCGCAAGCTGCGCGAGGAGCCATCGGGACCCGGCCGGCCTTGGCCTGTCGATCCGTTCCCCAAGTCCTCGCCCCGGCGCGCGAGCCGGCGGCGCGGACATGCAGGGTCCACATGACCCCGCCTGCCGCTGCCGCTGCCACCACCGCTGCCGCCGGGAGGGCTGTGCCCGCCGTCCATCCCAGGCGCGCTCCGCTGGTCCCGGTGCGCAGGCCCCGGCGGGTGTCCGGTCCCGCCAGCCGGCCTGAACGGCAGGCCCAGCCCGCACAGCGGGCTCGCAAGGCGGCGAGCGCGGCGAGCGCCGTCGCGACGCATCCGCTGCTCGACAGGCTGATCCACGGGCGCGCGTGGATCGGGATCGTCGCGTTCGCGCTGATCGGGATTGTGACGATGCAGCTCGGGCTGCTGAAGCTGAACGCGGGCATCGGGCGCGCGCTCGAGCACGAGGCGGCACTCCAGCGCGAAAACTCGGGGCTGAGCGTCGAAAACTCGGAAGTCGCCGCAGGCGACACGGTCGAGCTGCAGGCCGCGCACATGGGCATGCAGCTGATCCCGGCGGGCGCGCTGCGGTTTCTGTCGGCGCGCGGGGCCGCGGGCGATCTGGCTCGGGCCGCGGCGGCGGCGAGGGCACCAGCGAGCATCGTGAGCTCGACCTCAAGCTCAACCTCGGCCGGTGGGTCGGAATCGACTGAAGCCGAAGCCGCAGGGACCGTGACATCGGGGTCCTCGGAATCGAGCGAATCGACAGGCGCTGCGACGCCGGCGTCCGCAACGACGACCTCGAGCGAATCCACGACGCCGGCCGCCGCATCGACCGCCCCGGCGGGCGCGCAAGCAGCAACAGAAGCCGCGAGCACGCCCGCATCGACTCCGTCTCAGCAGCCCGCCCAGGCGCCCCCGGTCGGCGAATCGGGCGGCGCATCGTCGTCAGAGAGTCCGCAGGGATAGTCAGGTGGCCACCGTCCAGCACAGGATCGGGGTCATATTCGGACTGTTCCTCCTATTGCTCGTGCTCGCGGCCGCACGGGCGCTGTACCTGGGGACGGTGCGAGCTGGGACACTGCGCAAGGCCGCCCAGACGCAGCAGCTCAGCACCGAAACGCTGCCGGCCCAGCGCGGCACGATCACCGACCGGGGCGGCGTGGGCCTGGCGGTGTCCGAGCCGGCCCAGGAAATCTCGGCCGATCCGTACCTGATCAAGGACCCATTACGCGCCTCCCAACAGCTGGCGCCGCTGCTGGGGCTGACCCAGGCGCAGGTGCTTGCCAAGCTGAGCGAACGCACCGGGTTCGTGTATCTGGCGCGGGCGCTGCCGGCCAGGCAGGCGCGCGAGGTGATGGCGCTGAAGCTCGAAGGGATCACGGGCACGCCGACGATGCGCAGGGTCTATCCGCGCGGGACACTGGCGGCGCAGGTGCTGGGTTTCGTGGGCACCGAAGGCAGGGGGCTGTCGGGGCTGGAGTACTCCCAGGGGGCGCTCTTGAAAGGCACCGCGGGCGAGCGGCGCGTGGTCAGCGACGCGCTGGGCCAGCCGATCTCGATCTCCAACGTGCACGCCGAGCGAGCGGGCGCGACGCTGACGCTGACGCTGGACGCGAACATCCAGCAGCGCACCGAAGACGTGCTGGACGCGGTCGGACGCGTGTTCAGCCCGAAAGACGCAACCGCGATCGTGATGGACCCGCGCACGGGCGCGCTGTTGGCGGTCGCGAACTGGCCGCAGGCCAACGCGAACGATCCGGCGGCGTCCTCGCCGAGCGCGCTGGAGGACCGGGCGGTGAGCTTCAACTACGAACCGGGCTCGACGTTCAAGGTCGTCGCGGTCTCGGGAGCGCTCGAAAGCGGGCTGATCACGCCGAACACCCCGTTCGACATCCCCGATCAGATCCAGGTCGCCGACCGCACGATCCACGACGCCGAGGAACATCCCGACGAGACGCTCACGACCGCCGAAATCCTGGCCCAGTCCAGCAACGTGGGGGCGATCAAGATCGGCGCGCTGGACGGCCCGCAACGGTTCAACCAGTGGGTGCACAAATATGGCTTCGGCGCGCGCACCGGCGTGGAACTGCCGGGCGAGGAAACGGGCGTGGCGCTGGGGCTGAGCGAATACTCGGGCTCCTCGATGGGCAACCTGCCGATCGGCCAGGGCGAGCTGGTGACGCCGATGCAGATGGCGAGCGCCTACTCGGCAATCGCCGACGGCGGTGTGCTGCACCGTCCGCACATCATCGGCGCGATCGACGGCCGTCCGCAACCCGAGCCGGCGGGGCGCCGCGTGCTCTCTGAGACGACCGCGGCGGAGCTGCGCATGATGCTGGAGGGCGTGCTCGCGCCGGGGGGGACCGCGAGCGAGGTCTCGATTCCGGGCTATCAGCTGGCGGGCAAGACGGGCACGGCCAGCAAGGTCGATCAGGCGACCGGCGAATACTCCGAAAGCGCCTATGTGGCCTCGTTCATAGGCTTCGCGCCGGCGTCGGACCCGAAGCTGCTGTGCGCCGTGGTCGTCGACGAACCTCAATCCGGGTCGATCTACGGCGGCACGGTCGCGGCGCCGGCATTCGGGCAGATCATGTCGTTCGCGCTGCCTTACCTGCGCATTCCGCCTGGGTAGGCTGTAATTACCACGTAATTGACGTGCTACATTAGGGGTATGGCTACCAAGTCCGCCCCGTTCAGCATGCGCCTGTCCAAGCGCATGGAGACGCTGATCGAGCGGGAGGCCAAACGCACGGGCCGCAGCAAGGGCGCGATCGTGGAGGCGCTGGCCGATGAGGCGTTGCGGATGCGCCTGTTCCCGGGGATCGGGTTCATGGGCAGGGACTGGGACAGGCGAGCGTGGGTGATGGGGACCGGGCTCGACGTGTGGCAGGTCGTCGATGTCTACAAGGACGTCGGCTCGGTGGAGCGCATGGTCGAAGGTTGGTCCATCAACGAGCGGCAGATTCAGCTTGCGCTGGGCTACTACAAGATGTTCCCCGAAGAGATCGACGCCATGATCGCCGATAACAAGCGACCGATCGAGCAACTTGAAGAGGAATATCCGTCCATTCCTGTGCTTCGAATTCCTGTCTGAGCGGGCGCCAGACATTTCGTGAGGCTTCTCCTCGATGCACACATCTCGGCGCAACGCGTCGCTGTGCCGCTCCGTGATCGAGGTCACGACGTCCGTACTGTCGCCGAGCAGCGCAAGTTGGATGGCACTTCTGATGAAGAGCTGTTGGCGCTGGCGGCTGAAGAAGAACGAGTGCTCGTTACGTGCGACATCAACGACTTCCCCGCGATCACGCGTCGCTGGGTCGAGGCCGGGCATACCCACGCGGGTTGCGCGATCATCGTTGGGATCGACCACAGCGAGTTCGGGCCAATCCTCGACGTCATTACCAGAGCAATCGCCGTGTATCCAGAGCAGGCCGACTGGAGGGATCTAACGCTGTTCCTGCCCCGCGAGTCCTGAGCGCGGTTGGCGAAACCTGGCGTCCGGCGGTTCGCCGGTCAGCTCGAGGGAGTGATCGTCGGCAGCGTGGAGGCGGGGACGTAGGCGTAGTCCGTCCCCCAGTTGAACGCGATCTGCTCGGCGCCGTCGGCGCAGGTGTAGTCGTAGTAGGTGCCGGTCCAGGCCGACACCCAGTTCGATCCCGCGCCCTCGGCGGTGCCGCTGCAGGAGAAGCCATTCTTGTTGTAGGCCGCACCTTTTGCGCCGTCGGCGCCGTAGCCAACCTCTTCGGCAAGCGTGCAGCTCGCGCCACCGCTGTAGGCGATCTGCGCGTAAGCGGATTCGTCGGGGAACCTCTTGGCCTGGCAATCGCCTGAGCCGACTTCGGTTGGCTGCAGGGCAGTCGAGCTCGGCGTGGTCTGAGTTTTCGGCGCCGCGTGGTTCTGCCACGACGCTTCGGCTTGCGCGAACGTGGCGTGGGAGGACTTGTTGATCACGTATGCGCAGAGCCTGTGTCTGAGCAGGTTCTGGGCAAAGAAGTGGATGACCAGAGAGAAGTGCTTGTTCTTCGCGACCGTCTGGCTGGCAAACTTGAAGATCCCCGACCGTTTGGACTCGACCGTATATTTGCTCGCGCAGGTGGGCATGTAGGGCGCCTCCCACGCGACGATGTAGTCGGCAGAGCCGCCGGTCCGACCGGAGGCCGTGTACTGGAACGGGGTCCCCTCGACGTTGGCGTGGGGCCCGTGCAGCGTTAGCGAGCTGCCGGCGGCGAGCGCAGCGGTAGCCGCGCCGAGCGCGAGCGCAGCCACCAAGGCCAGCACCACCCAGTACCTGATTCTAAGAACCCCCATCTCGCTCGAGCCCGCGCGAACGTACTCTGCCATTGCCGAACCTCCCTAGCTGAAGAACTCTGCTTGAACCCTACCATCGCAGGTCATCCGGTGCCCTCCTTGGGGACTCGTGGCGTTAGACACCGTCAGCCTCCACGGGAGCGCACGGAAGGGCAATCCTCTGGCGAGGTTGTAGCCGGGTGGTTGCCGGCGGGTGCGCGCTTGGCGAGCGTCCCGTCGCTCATGCCCGAACGTATACACCCGCCTGCAGGTGCGACGGCCGGGGCAACGTGTGATCAAGACGGTGGACGCCAACCTCTGGCCAGTGTTGTTTGACCCACCTCGATGATGTAGCCGTCGGGATCTCGGATGTAGCACCGGATCTCGGTCTCGTGCTGCTTCGGCGGCGTCAGGAATTGGGCGCCCCGCTCGCTCCACTCGGCGTACACCGCCTGGATGTCAGCAACCCGGATGTTGACGAAGCTGCTCACCCGATCTGGGTCGGGCGGCGCCTGCAGCGTGACGGTCGGCTTGTCGTCCGTGGGCCCGCCTCCGACGTTGATGATGATCCAAGTGTTGGCCAGCGCGACGTACGTCACCTCGTCACCCGCCTCGCCAGAGATGACCGTCTTGCCGCCAAGTACCTCGGTGTAGAAGCGGCGGGAACGCTCGACATCATCTGAAACGATGAAGTGACCCAAGACCATCTCCTCATTGATGTTGCTCATAGTGAACCTCCGTCGTTGGAATTGACTCAATACTCAGTGTCCTGCGCTTTGGCCGCCGTCGATGTGCAAGATCTCCCCGGTCACGAAAGGCGCCGACTCGAGATATAGGACTCCACCGACCACGTCCTCGATCTCGCCCACCCGACCGATGGGGTGCAACGCGCCCATCCCCGCGTAGGAGCTCTCCTCATGTACCGCCGTTTTGATCACGCCAAGCGACACGGCGTTTACCCGTATGCCACGTGAGGCGTACTCGACCGCGAGCGATTTCGTGACCGCGACCAGGCCTCCCTTGGTCAGCGTTTGCAGCGCGGCCGGTCTGCCGCTATCCGCCTGCTCGACGAGCGTCGTCGAAACATTGACCACGTGCCCACGGCCCTGGTCGAGCATCTGTTCGATCGTGCGGGTCGTCATGTGAAAGAAGCCGGCGAGGTTGACGGCGATCAGGGCGTTGAAGTCCTCGAGCGTGTAGTCCGTGAAGGGCTTGCCGATGTAGATCCCAGCGTTGTTGATCAGGGTGTCGATCCGACCGAAGCGCTCGATCGCCGCGTCCACGATGCGCTGCGCGGTATCAGGGTCGGCGATGTCGCCCTCGACGGCAACGATGTCAGAGTCCTCTGACGGCCCAATCGATCGAGCGGTGGCGACCACGGCATACCCGAGCTCACGGTAAGCCCTCGTGAGACCGGCGCCGATGCCCTGCGAGGCGCCGGTGACGAGCGCGACTTTCTCGTTGTTGCTCACGACGATGCTGCTCATGTTGGCATCCGCAGGTCGGTTTCGGTTCCTGGCATCGATCCAGCGTCGCGCGCATGCCTGGCGAGGTGGCCACAAAGCGGGTTCGCTTTTCAGCGTCGCCGGACTCGCCACGCGCCGCGCGGGACGGCCTTGACTTCTGCTCGGATGAGAGGAAAGTATGCGCGACCCGACGGGATCGTGGAGGCGATATGAGCAGTATCCAGTCCGGTGAGTTCAAGCTCGAGGTCGTGGTAGTGTCGGTCTCGGATGTAGATCGGGCAAAGGCCTTCTATGAAGGCCTGGGTTGGAGACTCGATGCGGACGTGACTGCGGATGGGGACTTGCACCTGGTCCAGTTCACGCCGCCGGGCTCTGGGTGCTCCATTCAATTTGGCACGAACGTCACATCCGCCGAGCCCGATTCGGCCAAGAGCGTCTACCTGAGCGTCTCCGATATCGAGGCGGCGCGTGAGGATCTGCTGGCACGCGGCGTGGAGGTGAGCGAGGTGTTCCACGAGCGCGCGTTGGGCGCTCGGTTCCACGACCCTGGTCGTTTGCCCGGGCCGGCGCCTGACCACGGTACCTACGGCTCGTTCGCGACCTTTAGCGATCCGGATGGCAACGGCTGGCTGCTCCAGGAGATCACGACGCGGCTGCCGGGTCGCTGAGAGGAGAGGCTGATGACCACGGCGTATGACTCCGTCGATCTCGCGGACGCGCTCAGACGCGCAGCCGCAGCACACGGCAAGCACGAGGAGCGAACGGGCCAGGCGGATGAGAACTGGCCGGACTGGTACGCGCTCTACATGGTGCGCGAACGCGCGGGCGAAGAGCTACCGGCATGAGCAGCGAGTACGACGTGATCGTGCTCGGTGGTGGCTCACCGGGCGAGCATTGCGCGGGTGCGCTCGCCGAGGGCGGCTTGCGTGTGGCCGTCGTGGAGCGGGAGCTCGTAGGAGGGGAGTGCTCCTACTGGGCCTGCATCCCGTCGAAGACGCTGCTGCGGCCGGGCGAGGCGGTTCACGGCGCGCGCGAGGCCGCCGCGAGCGCCGACATCGACGTCGACGCTGCATTCGCGTGGCGTGAGTTCATGGTCTCCGACCACACCGACGCCGGCCAGGAACGCTGGCTCGCGGACAACGGCATCGAGTTGCTGCGAGGCTGCGGGCGGCTCGCCGGCCCTGGCGTCGTCGAGGTCGACGGCGTCCCGCACACCGCCGATCACATCGTCCTCGCCAACGGTGCCGACCCAGTCGTGCCGCCGGTACCGGGCCTCCGTGAGCTCGATGGTGTCTGGACGAACCGCGAGGCGACATCGATGAAGGAGGTGCCGCGGCGCCTGTTGATCCTCGGTGGCGGGCCTGTCGGAGTGGAGCTCGGACAGGCCGTTCGCCGGTTCGGCGGCGAGGTGGTCGTGATCGACATGGCCGAGCACATGCTCGAGCGCGAGCCGGCGCCGCTCGGCGAGGCGCTCGGCGAGGTGCTAAGCCGCGAAGGCATCGAGCTCGTGCTGTCAGCCAACGTCGGCGCTGCGCGACGCGACGGTGAGGACTACGTGCTCGAGATCGACGACGGGCGCGAGTTGCGCGGTGACCACCTGCTCGTCGCCACCGGACGGCGTCCGCGTGTGCGCGGGCTGGGTCTCGAGAGCGTCGGTGTCGAGCCGGACGCGCACGGAGTGCCGGTGGACGCTCACCTTCGCGCGGCCGAGGGGTTGTGGGCGATCGGCGACGTCAACGGGATCTGGCCGCTGACCCACGTCGGCAAGTACCAGGGCGAGGTGGTCGCCGCGAACATCCTCGGCGAGCCCCGGAAGGCCAACTACGAGGCCGTTCCGCGCGTCGTCTACACCGACCCGCAAGCCGCGGCGGTGGGCGCTTCCGCCGGCCGTTTTAGCGCCATGGTCCCGCTGTCGGAGGTGGCGAAGACCGGGACCTACACGCGCGAGTACGCCGACAGCAACGGCTTCCTGACGCTACTCAGCGACGGCGAGCGGCTGACGGGCGCCTACGCGCTCGGCCCCGAGGCGGGCGAGTGGTTACAGCAGGCGACGCTCGCGATCCGCGCCCACATCCCACTCGACGTTCTCGCCGACACGATCCAGCCGTTCCCGACGTTCTCGGAGATCTACGTCGGCGCGCTGAAGGCGCTCCGCGGCGAGATCGCGGCGGCGTCCAAGGCCGTCGGCGCGGGACCGCCGATGGCAAGCTGACCAACCAGGAAGGAGCACACCGTGCGCGCTGACATTGCACCCGGCGGGAGGTTTCCCGACTACGAGCTCATCGACCACACCAAGACCCGGCGCAAGCTGAGCGAGCTGCAGGGGAACGACCCGATGGTCCTTGTGCTCTCACGTGGCCACTACTGCCCGAAGGACCATCAGCAACACCTCGAGCTGGCAGCCGCCTATCCGAAAATCGCCGTCGCCTACACGCAGATCGTGACGATCTCAACAGACAATATCGTCGAGTCTCGCGAGTTCCGGGCCTCAGTCGGCGCCCAGTGGGCCTTTCTATCCGATGCCGGGCGCAAGGTGCAGCAGGATCTCGACATCCAGGAGTACACGGACCCTCATCACGACCCCATGATCCCGCACACGCTCGTGCTCAAGCCGGGACTCGTCATCCACACTGTGTACAACGGCTACTGGTTCTGGGGCAGACCATCGCTTGAGGACCTTCGTCACGACCTTCGCGAGGTGACGCGTGAGATCCGGCCCGACTGGGATCTGGCTGCGTCCGGCCTCCGCGAGGCGTGGGAGGCGGGCGACCACTCGGCGTTCTATGCCGACGCGGACCTCGACCCCAGTCTCAGGCGGCATAGGTTCACGTCGGTGGGAATGTGAGACGCTCCTCGAATGCCGTTCACCCCTGAGCTGTTCTCCGCGCCGGTGCTCGAGCGGCTGGAGGAGCAGGGGCGGCATGAGCTAGCGAGTGTCCCGTACTTGGCGGTCCCGAGACGCCTCCTTCGCCGTGTACCGCCGCGATCAGGAGCAAGGAGGTCGAGGCGTATTGGCGGCGGGCCTGGCCCAATAGGTCCTCAGCGCGCTAGTCTCGCTCGCACACTTCGATGAAAGGGGACCACATGGCCGTCGGACTCAGGATCAGGTTTGCGGGAGGGACGCAGGCGCAGTACGACGCAATTCACGAGCGCATGAACGTGGAGGGCGATCCGCCCGCGGGCATGATCTTCCACTCGGCGGGACCGGTTGACGGAGGTTGGGGCGTGATCGACTTCTGGGAGTCACGCGAGGCGTTCGACAGCTTCGTGGGATCCCGGCTGCAGCAAGCGAGCCAGGAGCTTGGTGATCGAGGGCTTCCAGGTCCGCCGGACATCAGGGAGTTTCCGGTGCATCACATCCAAACGACGTAGCGGACCATCGGCTTGACCTGGTTCGTTTCCACCTGCACTGACTGGAGCGAGCTGCTGTGCCCGAAGCGCAGTACGATCAGCCTGTCAACAAAAAGGGGGACGTTTTGTCGTCCACTGTGGCGGATTCTGAGCTGAAGGCGCGTCATCGCGCGATGTGGGCGTCGGGTGATTACCCGGATATGGTCGAGACGTTCCTGCTGCCGCTGGGACCTAGACTCGTCGAGGCGTGCGCGATCGGCGCGGGGATGAACGTCCTGGATGTAGCCGCCGGTACCGGTAACGCGTCGATACCCGCGGCGAAGGCCGGTGCTCAGGTCACCGCCAGCGATCTGACGCCTGATCTGCTTGACGCCGGTCGGGTTCGTGCCGAGGGTGAAGGGCTGACGCTCGAGTGGGTGCAGGCTGACGCCGAGCAATTGCCATTCGCAGACGAATCGTTTGATGTCGTGATCTCCTCGATCGGCGCGATGTTCGCGCCCCACCACCAGGACACTGCCGATGAGCTGGTTCGCGTGTGCCGCCCTGCGGGCACGATCGGACTTCTCAGCTGGACCTCTGAGGGCCTGGTCGGCGCGTTGTTTAGGACGATGGGGCCGTTCGTTCCGGCACCTCCACCGGGTGTTCAGCCTCCGCCGCTGTGGGGCAGCGAGGGGCATCTGAGCGAGCTGTTCGGCGCTAGCGTGGGCTCTCGCACGCTGCAGCGTGATGTGCTGGAGGTCACGGTGTTCGAGAAGCCGCGCGACTTCGGCGAGCACTTCAAGGCGCGTTACGGACCAACCATCGCGGCGCGCGCGAATGCCGCCAAGACCGGACGCGAGGCGGAGTTCGACGCTGCGCTGGACGAGTTCTGCGAGGAGTGGAACCTCGGCACACTCGCTAGCGCTCGCTTTGAGATGGAGTACCTGCTCTCGGTGGGCACGCGGGCCTGACGACCCGGTTGCGCGGCAACGGGGTGCTAGCCGGGGTTCGTGGCTGCGACGATCCAGACGGCTCCGCGGCTGACTATGGAGCCGTCGGGCTTTTGCCAGGCGGTGTAGTGGTCCCTCAGGGCTTCGGCGATCTCGCCCCGCCGGCTCTCCCCGTACTCGCCGTTCAAGCGGATCAGCTCGGCGCCGGGTCCGATCGCGAGCAGGGAGTCGATCGCTTCGTCCATGTCTGCGCCCATGAAGTAGTCGAAGTCGCGCTGATGCAGCTCGATCTCGTCGAACCCGGCGGCCTGGAGAATCCCGCGGGTGGTCTCGGGGTTACCGAGCGAGAATGGCCCAGGCCCGCAGGTGTCGGCCTCGTACTCATCAGGGCGCGAGAGGAACCGCTCAACGACCTGCTCGGTCTCCGCCCACAACGGGCTCTCGGCCTTGCGGCGCCAGCAGACCTTGGCGAGCCTGCCGCTGGGCTTGAGCGCACCGCGGATCGCGCGCATAGCCGGAACCGGTGCGGCGAAGAACTGCGTACCCATGCGCGAGAAGGCGTAGTCGTAGATAGGGTCCCACTCGGCCGTCTGCGCATCGGCGATCTCGAACGCAACGTTCTCAACCCTCGCCTCGACGGCCTCGCGACGGGCGTCCTCTATGAACCGCGGCGAGGAATCGGTGCCGAGCGCGAAGCCTCCCGGCCCGACGAGCTCAGCCAGCCGCTGAGTCGTCTCGCCAAAGCCGCACCCGATGTCGATGCAGCACCCACGCTCGGGCGGCGCAAAGAGCCCGAAGACCTCCTCGGTGACCTCTGCGAGCGCGCCCACGAACACCTCGCGGTTCGACTTCCACCGCTCATACAGCACGGTGTCCCATGCACGCACCGCTTCCTCGTTAGCCACCGCAACCGCACCTGCGCGCTGCTGCTGCGTCATCGACCAATCCTACACCTCAACACTGCTCCACAAGGAGGCGCCCCTCTGTCGCAGTGGATAGGCGAGGAAGATGCCACCATCTTCAGCTTATTCAGCAGGGCAACCGGAACTACCGGACCCACCCCTACGTGAGGTGAGGCCCGCGAGAAAAGCACTAGGCGAATGACGGCTGCGCAAGACACAGACACAGCGACCGCGTGACCCTCGTCGGCCAAAAGCGCGCGAGTGAGTCCGGCGGGAGCGGAAACTAGACTCAACATGTGTTGCAAAGAGCGCAGGGGTTGAGCCGATGAAGCTGGGCGAGCTGGTCGCGGGCATCGGCCCGGTTCAGGGCGGGTCCGGGTCCGGGTCCAGCGGCGCGGGGGCGGACGTCGAGATCGAAGGGCTGGCCTACGACAGCCGCATGGTCGCGCCCGGGACGCTGTTCTGCTGCGTGCCGGGGTTTCGCAGCGACGGGCACGACTTCGCTCCGCGGGCGGTCGCGGACGGCGCCGCGGCGCTGATGGTGGAGCGCCCGCTGGGGCTGGGCGTGCCCGAGGTCGCGGTCCCCTCGGTGCGTGCGGCGATGGGACCGGTGGCGGCGCGCTTTGACGGCGATCCGACATCTCAGCTGAAGGTGGTCGGGGTCACAGGCACGAACGGCAAGACGACGACCGCGTTCCTCGTGCGCGCGTTGCTGGAGGCCGCGGGCGAGCAGACCGGGCTGCTGGGCACGGTCACGTCGATCGTGGGTGGCGCGGAGCGGCCCGTGGACCGAACGACCCCCGAGGCGATCGACCTGCAGGCGGGCTTCAGGGCGATGCTCGACTCAGGCGATCGCGCGTGCGCGATGGAGGTCTCCTCGCATGCGCTCGCGCTGGGAAGGACGAACGGGATCCGGTTCGTGGCGGCGATCTTCACGAACTTGACCCAGGACCATTTGGACTTTCACGCGACGATGGAGGACTACTTCCAGGCCAAGCGCGCGCTGTTCCTCCCAGGGGACGCTCCACACACCGATGGTCCCGCCACACTGGCGGATGCACCCGGCCCGAGACCGAGGGTGAACGCGGTCAACGTCGGCGACCAGTACGGCCACCGGCTGGCGCAGGAGATCGAGGGGGCGGTCACGTTCGCGGTGCTGGAGGGCGAGGGTCCAGCGGGAGCCGTTACCCCCGGTGGTGCGACCGGCGAAGCTGCCGCCGACGGCGATGCGGCCGGCCACGCTGCCGACTACCGTGCGAGCGACGTGCGCTGCGACGCCGCGGGATGCGCGTTCGCGCTGCACGCGCCCACAGGTCAGCGCGAGGTCAAGCTGCCGATGCCGGGCCGGTTCAACGTCGCGAATGCGCTTGGAGCGCTCGCGGCCGTGCACGCGCTCGGCTTCGATCTCGACACGCTGATCGCGGCGCTGGGGCGCGGCGTGAGGGTCCCAGGGCGTTTTGAGCCGGTCGACGCCGGCCAGGAGTTCGCGGTGATCGTCGATTACGCCCATACCCCCGACTCGCTTCAGAACGTGCTGCGCGCGGCGCGCGAGGTCGCCGCGGGCCGGGTCATCTGCGTGTTCGGCGCGGGCGGGGACCGCGACCGCGGCAAGCGCCCGCTGATGGGTCAGATCGCGGCGCGGCTGGCGGATGTCGCGGTCGTCACCTCCGACAACCCGCGCTCAGAGTCGCCCGAGGCGATCGTCTCAGAGATCGTGGCCGGGATCCCGCCGGGCGCGCAGGGCTCCGAGGCGGTGCACGTCGAGGTCGACCGCCGCGCCGCGATCGAGCGGGCGATCGCGCTGGCACAACCGGACGACGTGGTGGTGATCGCCGGCAAGGGCCACGAGCAGGGTCAGGAGCTCGCCGACGGGGTCAAGCTGGCGTTCGACGATGCGACCGTCGCGCAAGAGCTCCTGAGCGCCCGGGTCGCGACGGCCGTGGGGACGGGCGAATGAGAAAGTGGGACGCCGATCGCATTGCGCGCGCGGCCGGGGCGAGCGTGGTCCACCGGCCGGCCGGCGCCGCCGAGCCGCCCGAGTCCTCCGGGCCGCCCGGGCCGCCCGGGCCGGTGGGTGTGAGCATCGACTCGCGCGCGGTTGCGCCCGGAGAGCTGTTCGTCGGCCTTCCGGGCGAGCACGCCGACGGGGGTGAGTATGCGGCGCAGGCGCTGCGGTCGGGCGCGTGGGGCGTGCTGGCGGCACCCGAGCACGCGCTCGCCGTAGCCGCCATCGCGCAGGAGGATGGAACGGGTGGATCGCCCGGCGGCGATGGCATCGTCCTCGCGCACGGCGACCCGCTCGCGGGGCTGCAGTCGCTCGCTCGCGCGTGGCTGGACGAGCTGAGGACCGCCGGGGCGCGCGTCGTGGCGATCACCGGCTCGACCGGCAAGACCTCGACGAAGGACATCCTCGCGGCGCTGCTCGCACCACATCTGCGCACGGTGGCGAGCCCGCAGAACTTCAATACCGAGATCGGGCTGCCACTGGCGATCCTCGCAGCGCCCATGAAGACGCAGGCGCTGGTGCTCGAGCTGGCGATGCGCGGGCCCGGCCAGATCGCCGAGCTCACGGCGATCGCGCAGCCGGACGTCGGCGTGATCGTCAACGTTGGTCCCGTGCACCTGGAGATGCTGGGAACGCTCGAGGCGATCGCCGCCGCCAAGGCCGAGCTGATCGCCGGGCTGGCCCCGGGCGCGTGTGCGGTCGTCCCCGCCGGGGAGCCGCTGCTGAAGCCGTATCTGCGTGATGACGTGCGCATCACCACTTTCGGTGAGGTCGCCGAGCACGCCGACGTGGAGCTGGCCAAACACCTCGAAGACGGGCGCGTGTCGATCAGCCACGACGGCGAGGAGATGGTCCTGAAGCCGTCGTTCGGGCAGGCTCACAACCTGCGCAACCTGCTCGCGGCCGTCGCGGCCGCCCGCGCGCTCGGCGTTACGCCCGAGGGCGAGGTTACTGTGCGGTTCTCGGCGCTGCGCGGCGAGCGCAGACAGCTCACAGGGGAGATCGTGCTGATCGACGACTGCTACAACGCCAACCCGATGTCCATGCGCTCCGCGATCGACGACCTCGCCGAGACGGCTCCTAGGCGGCGCGTCGCGGTGCTGGGCGACATGCTCGAGCTCGGTCCCGACGAGCGGCGATACCACCGCGAGATCGGCGTTTATGCGGCCGCGCGCGGGATCGACATGCTCGTGACCGTCGGTCCGCTCGCGGGCGAGATGGCCTGCGCGTTCGCGCGCGAGGGCGAGGGCGAGGGCGTGGTCCATTCCGTCGCGGACGCGCCCGCCGCCGCCGAGCTGCTGAAGAGGCTGCTCATGTCCGGGGACACGGTGCTGGTGAAGGGCTCGCGCGGGGTGGGGCTGGAGCGCGTCGGTGCGGCGCTGCTCACGCGGGAGTCGGCGCACGTGGCGGGCAGGCGCTGAATGGGGCGGATTCTGTTCGGAGGCACGTCGGCGCTGCTGATCTGCATATTTCTGAGCCCCAAGTTCATCGCCTTTTTGCGCCGGCGCGAGTTCGGCCAGCAGATCCGCGAGGACGGTCCCGAGGGGCATCATCAGAAGGCGGGCACGCCGACGATGGGCGGCATCATCGTGATCATCGCCGTGGCGATTCCGTTCCTGATCCTGACCGACTACGACTGGCGCTCGGTCGGGGTGTTCGGCGCGATGATCGCGTGCGCGCTGCTCGGGTTCGCCGACGACTACACCAAGCTCGTCAAGCGCCGCTCGCTCGGCCTGCGCGCGCGAACCAAGCTCGCGGTCACGATCGCGATCTCGCTCGGGCTGTGGTTCGTCGCCAGTCACGAGGCGCATCTCGCCAGCGAGCTGAGGCTGCGGTTCGTGGACTACACAATCGACCTCGGGCCGTTCTATCCGGTGCTCATCTATCTCGTCGTGGCCGGCACGACGAGCGCGGTCAACCTGACGGACGGCCTCGACGGGCTGGCGGCGGGCTGCGCGGCGATCGTGCTGCTGTCATACGTCGGGATCGCGTTCGTCACCGAAGACTACGACCTGGCGATGCTCGCCGGATGCCTGGTCGGCGCGTGCATCGGGTTTCTGTGGTTCAACGCTTTTCCGGCGACGATATTCATGGGCGACACCGGCTCGCTCGGGCTGGGCGGCGCGATCGCGGGGCTCGCGGTGATGACGCACACCGAGGTGCTGCTGATATTGCTCGGCGGGATATTCGTGCTGGAGGCGCTGTCGGTGGCGATCCAGGTGCTCTCGTTTCAGGCGACCAGAAAGCGCGTGTTTTTGATGGCGCCGATACACCACCACTTCGAGCTGAAGGGCTGGTCGGAGACGAAGATCATCCTGCGGTTCTGGATCGTGGCGTCGATCTTCTGCGCGATCGGGTTCACGATTTATCATCAGAGCATCCGGTGAGGGTCATCTGTGTGAATGCGGCCCAGAATGTGGGATGGTTTTGGGGGAGACAACTACGCGAAGTCATCCGGATTAAGCGCAGTGTCGCCGGTCACCAGGCGAAGATTGCGCACAGAGCGTCAGAAGCTGTGTCATGAGCGCCGTGTCACGACCGGCGCTGCCCGCAGGACCGTATCTGGTGGTCGGACTGGCTCGTTCGGGGCTGGCGGCGGCGCTCGCACTGCGCGAGCGGGGCGAGCGAGTGATCGGCGTCGACGCCGGCGCGCCGGACGCGGAGGGGCTGGGATCGCTCGTGGACGCCGGAGTCGAGGTGCACGTGGGCGAGGACGGGGTGGGGTTGCTGGATCGGGTGAGCGCGGTCGTCAAGAGCCCGGGCGTGCCACGAGAGGCGGAGGTGATCGCGAAGGCGCTCGCGCGGGGCATACCGGTGCTGGGCGAGCTGGAGCTGGGGTGGCGAATGCTGCCGGGCAACGAGGTGATCGCGGTGACGGGCACGAACGGCAAGACGACGACGGTGCAGCTGATCGGGTACATCCATCGCACGGCCGGCCTGCCGGTGGCCGTGGCCGGAAACGTCGGCGATGCGCTGAGCGGATTCGTGGGCAGGATCGACGACGATGCGACGGTCATCGTGTGCGAGGCGTCGTCGTTTCAGTTGGAAGACACCCTCGAGTTCGCGCCCGAGGCGGCGGTGCTGCTGAACATCGCCGCCGACCACCTCGACCGGCACGGGACCTTCGCTGCATACCGCGACGCGAAGCTTGCGATCTTCGCGCATCAGTCGCCTGACGATGTCGCGGTTGTACCCTCGGGCCTCGACATCGCGCTGCCGGTCCACGCACGGGGCATCGTAACCTTCGGTGACGAGCGGCCGGATCGGCGGGGCGGGCCGGACTCGGCGTCGATGACGCTGCGCAAGGGGGTGTTCTACTGGCAGGAGGAGCCGTTGCTAGGAACCGAGGATATGCGCCTGCGCGGGCGCCACAACGCTCAGAACGCGATGGCCGCGGCCGCGGTGTGCCTGGCGCGCGGCGTCGATAAAGACGCCGTGCGCGAGGGATTGCGCACTTTCCAAGGAGTGGCGCACCGGCTGGAGGAGGTGGCGCGCCGCGATGAGGTGCTGTACGTGAACGACTCCAAGGCCACGAACGTCTCGAGCACGCTCGTGGCGCTGGATGCCTACCCTGCCGGCGCCGTGCATTTGATCCTCGGCGGCCAGGGCAAGGACCAGGACTTCTCCGCCCTGAGCGGCCCCGTGGAGCGGGGCTGCCGGGGGGTGTACCTGATTGGAGAGGACGCCCCCTCGATCGCGGCGGCGCTGGCGGGCGCCAAGAACGGGCCCGTGCACGAGTGCGGCGATCTGGAGCGAGCGCTCGCCGCCGCCACGGCTGCGGCCAGGCCCGGCGATGTGGTGCTGCTGTCCCCGGCCTGCGCGAGCTTCGATCAGTTCGCCGACTTCGAAGCCCGCGGAGAGCGGTTTCGGGAGCTGGTCCTGGGAGGTTCGCGGGGATAGAAGGCATCGGTGCATGCGTGTCGAAGTGCGCAGGGATGCCAGCAGCGCCAGCAACGCGCTCCCGTCGCGCGCGAGACCCCAGTCTCCGGGCATCGTCCACCAGTAAGCGCCCCTCGGGCAGGGCCAGAGCCCAGCCTCAGACGCTCGAGCACCGCATCCTGATCACCGCCACCATGTGCCTGCTCGCGTACGGCGCGGTGATGGTCTACAGCGCGACCTCGGCGACGGCGCTGCTGCAGGGCAGCGGCATGGGCAGCGGCTACCTGATCAAGTTCGTCGCATACGGCGCGATCGGCCTCGTTCTGATGCGCGTGCTCGCGCGCGACGGGATCGCCAAAGCACAGGCCTTCGTCGGGCCGCTGCTGGCCGTGTCGTTCGTGCTGGTGCTGGCCGTGCACGTGCCCCACGTGGGGGTGGCCGTCAACGGCGCGCGGCGCTGGATCGGCCCGAGCCAGCTGCAGTTCGAGCCCTCGGAGCTGCTCAAGCTCGCACTTGTGCTGTACACCGCGACGCTGCTGGCCAGGCGCCCGGCGCGCGTGCACGACCTGCGCGAGCTGGCGCAGCCGCTGCTGGTCGTCGTTGGCGGCGCCTGCCTGCTGGTCGTCACCGAGCCCGATCTCGGCACCGCGATGACGATCGCGTTCACGACCGCCGCGCTGCTCGTCGCGGCGGGCATCCCCGCGCGCAACCTGGCGATCGTCGCCGGCGCGGCGTTCGGCCTGGTCGTGCTGTATGCGCTCGCGCGGCCGTATGCGCGCGCGCGCCTGACCTCGTTCGTGAACCCCTGGGCGCACGCCTCGGGCAGCGGGTTTCAGGCAGTGCAGGGCCAGATCGCGATCGGCTCGGGCGGTCTGTTCGGGGTCGGGCCGGGCCAGTCGGTGCAGAAGATCTTCTATTTGCCCGAGGCGCCCACGGACTTCATCCTCGCCGTCATCGCCGAGGAGCTGGGGGTGATCGGGGTGTGTGCGCTGCTGTTCCTGTATGGGCTGATCGCCTACGCCGGATTGCGCGTGGCGAAAGCCGCGCGCAGCCTGCACAGCGCGCTGATCGCCGTCGGGATGACGACGCTGATCGTCTCCCAGGCGCTGCTGAACGTGTTCGCCGTGCTGGGCCTCGCGCCGCTGACGGGTGTGACGCTGCCGTTCGTCTCCTACGGCTCCAGCAGCCTGATCGTGATGCTCGCGGCGATGGGTCTGCTGCTGAACGTGGCTGCCGGCGGGACCGCGCACGTGCGCGCGGTGCCCTCGAGGGGCCGGGCGTCCACGAAGTCCGTTTCGCGCGAGCAGCCACAGCCCCGGCCGGAGTTCCAGCCCGGGCGCGGGCGCAGGGCCACGGCATAGACCGGCCGCCGCGCCGCGGGGGCCGCCCAGAGGGCTGCCCGGTTGCGGGGCGGCCGATGGCGGCGGGGGGCCGATGTGCATGGGCGAAAACCGGCAGGATGGGGCCGTGGAACAGACGCAGAAGATCGTGATCGCGGCCGGTGGCACCGCCGGGCACGTGGCGCCGGCGCTGGCGGTCGCAGAGCAGCTGCGGGGTGAAGGCGTGGAGGTGTCGTTCATCGGCGGGGCTCGCGCCGAGGCCGAGCTCGTGCCCGCGGCGGGGTATGAGCTGCGCACGATCTCGGTCGAAGGCGTGAGCCGCACCAGCCCGCTGCGCGCGCTGGGCGCGCTGGCGCGCGCCGCGCTGGCAGTTGCGCGCGCGCGGCGCATCCTGAAAGAGCTGCGCCCGGACGCGGTGTTGGGCGGCGGCGGTTACGTGACCGCCCCGGTCGGTTTGGCCGCGCTGAGCCTGCGCATCCCGCTGGTGCTGACCGAGGCCGACAGCCGTCTCGGGCTTGCCAACCGCCTGCTTGCGCGAGGCGCGCGGCGGGTGTGCCTGGCGTTTGCGATTCCAGGTCGCGACGCCGGCGCGAAGGGCGGGCGCTACCGGGTCACGGGCCGCCCGATCCCGGTGCCCAACGCCGCTCGTGGCGAGGCGCGGGAGCGCTTTGGAATCGCCGAGGCAGAGACGTGCGTGCTCGTGTTCGGCGGCTCGCTGGGCGCGCGCTCGATCAACCTGGCCGCGATCGGGGCTTTTGCCGGCGAGGAGGCGCCGGACCCCGGTGCGGGCTCCGACTTCGGCTCTGGCTCTTGCTCCGATCCCGAGTCCGACCCCGGCGCGGGTTCCGGCTCCGGTTTCGGCTCCAGCGGGGGTCTCGACAGGGATGCGAGCGAAAATCTTGGGCCGCGCGCGCGTACACCCGCGCGCGCGGTCCACGCGCTGCGAGTGCTGCACATCGCCGGGCGGCGCGACTACCCGGAGCTGGCCACGCACGCGCTGCCGGCCGGGTATGACCTGCGCGAGTACCTGGACCTCGACGAGTTCGCCCAGGCGCTGGCCGCCGCCGACCTTGCGATCGCGCGCTCGGGAGGCTCGGTGTTCGAGATCGCCGCCTACGGCCTGCCCGCGATCCTGGTCCCCTACCCCCACGCCTCCGCCGACCACCAGACCGCCAACGCGCGCTGGATGGCCGAGGCCGGCGCGGCGGTCGTGATCGCAGACTCCGAGCTGAGCGGCGCGCGCCTGGCGGCGGAGACCCGGGCGCTGCTGGCCGACCGGTCGCGCCTGCGGGAGATGACGCGGGCCTCGCGGGGTCGCGCGCGGCCGGATGCCGCGCGCGACGTCGCGGATGAGCTGCTTCAGGCCGCTGGGCGTGGGGTAGCGGGCACGACCCGCCGGGCGGGGCCGGTATGACCGCGTCTGACGGCGCCAGCACCACCTCGCGGGAGCGCTCGTGGAGCGGGCGGCGAATCCACTTCGTCGGTGTGGGCGGCGCGGGGATGAGCGGATACGCGCGCGCGGCGCACGCGCTCGGGGCGCAGGTCAGCGGCTCCGACCGCGCGGCGTCGCCGTACACCGAGCGGCTGGCCTCAGACGGCGTGCTGCAGGCGCAGATCGGCGAGCACGACAGCACGAACGTTCCCGACGGCGAGGGCGTCGAGGTCGTCTACTCCAGCGCCGTCGCACCCGAGAATCCCGAGCGCGCTGGGGCCCGGGCGCGTGGCCTGCCCGAGCGTCCCCGTGCCGAGCTCTTGAGCGAATTGACCGCGCTGCGGCCCACGATCGCCGTCGCAGGCACGCACGGCAAGACGACCACTGCGTCGATGCTCGTGTGCGCGCTGCGCGCCGCGGGACTGCAGCCGGACTGGCTCGTCGGCGGCTCGATCGGGGTGGGGGAGACCAACGCGCAGTGGGCGGGCGAAGGCGAGTGGCTGGTGGTCGAGGCGGACGAGTCCGACCGCTCGATGCTGGCGCTGCACGTGGACATCGCCGTGCTCACGAACGTCGAGCTCGACCATCACGCGACGTTCGGCTCGCTTCAGCAGCTGCGCGAGGCGTTCCGCGCGTTCCTGGCGCGCGCGCACACGGCGATCGTCGTGTGGGACCGGCCCGAGCTGCTGGAGCTGGCGCCAGGCGGAGCTTCGGGCGTGGGCGTGCGCCGCGCGGACGCAGACCTTGCCCCGGATCAGGATGCAGACGCAGACCCGGATCCTGACCCGGACGCCGATCGGTCCGCACAGCGGGTTGGGGGACAGGAGGCCGCGGCGGTCGCGATCGTCCCCTATGACGCGCCAGACCCAGTCCTTATGGGGGGCGAAGAATCGGAGGGCGCTCAGCGGTTCACCTGGCGCGGGCACCAGGTGACATTGGCCGTGCCCGGCGCGCACAACGCGCTGAACGCCACGGCCGCGCTGGAGGCCGCCCGGCTCGCGGGGGCCGACGAGCAGCTCGCGGTCGCGGGGCTGGCGAAGTTTCGCGGCGCCGGCCGGCGCTTTCAGCCAGTGGGCCTGACCGCGCGCGGGGCGCGCGTGTACGACGACTACGCCCACCACCCGACCGAGGTCGCGGCGACGCTGACAGCGGCGCGCACGCTGACACTCAAGCGCCTGATCGCTGTGTTCCAGCCGCATCTGTTCTCGCGCACGGCCATGTTCGCGCGAGAGCTCGGCGCGGCGCTGGCCCAGGCCGACGTCGCGGTCGTGCTCGACGTGTATCCGGCGCGCGAGCGCGCCGAGGACCATCCGGGCGTGAGCGGGCTGCTCGTCGCGCAGGCCGCCGCGGACGCCGCGGACGGCAGGCCGGTGTACTGGCTGCCGGCATTCGCCGACGCCGAGCCGGTCCTGCGCGGGATGCTGGACGCCGGCGATCTGTGCGTCGTGATGGGCGCCGGGGATGTGGACACGCTCGCACGGCGCTTGGTGGAGAGCGTCGAGGATGCCTAGGCGCGGACCGCCATCCAGGGACTCGCCGACGACCGTGCCGTCGATCGTGCAGCGCGACTATCCGCTCGCCCGCATGGCGACGATCCGCACCGGAGGCTCGGCCGAGTACTTCGCCCGTGCGGGCTCGGGCGCGCAGCTGCGGGAGCTGCTGGCCTGGGCGCGCGCGGCGGATGCGCCGGTGGCGGTCGTCGGCTCGGGCTCGAACCTGCTGATCGCCGACGACGGGGTGCGCGGCCTGGTGATCAAGCTCGACCGCAAGCTCGCGCTGATCCAGCGCGAGGGTCCCGACCGCATTGTCTGCGGCGGGGGAGCCCGGTTGCCCTCGGTAGCGGCTCGCGCCGCCCAGGCTGGGCTGACGGGGATCGAGTTCGCCGTCAACATCCCCGGCACCGTCGGCGGTGCGGTACGGATGAACGCCAACGCCTATGGCGGGGAGCTCGCGCGGACGCTGGAGTGGGTGGAGATCGTGACGGCGGACGGCTCGGAGCATCGCGCGCCGGAGCAGCTCGGGTTCGGCTATCGCCGCTCCAATCTCGTCGCGGGTGAGATCGTCGCGCGCGCCTCCTTTGCACTGGAATCGGCGGACGTTGACACGGTCAAGACGACGCTCGCGGATATGCGCGCCCGCCGCCACGAGGCCCAGCCGCAGGGGATCAAGACGTTCGGCTCGACGTTCACCAATCCCGAGGATCCACGCGCGCAGGGCCGCACCGCCGGTCAGCTGCTGTCAGAGGCGGGCTGCAACGGCCTGGCCGTCGGCGGGGCCCGGTTCGCGCCCAAGCACGCCAACTTCATCGAGAACACCGGTTCCGCCGCCACCGCCGACGTGGTCGCGGTGATGGCCGAGGGCCGCCGCCGCGTCCTGGAGCAATTCGGCGTTCCGCTGGAGCCCGAGGTGCAGACGCTGGGGGACGTGCGCTGGCCCTGGATCGCCGGCGCCGGCGGTAGGGGTCCTAAGCGCTGAGTAGCCTCGTTGGCGAGGTCATTCCCAGACTCGGACCACGGCCGATGCGGGGTCGATCGGCCCCGAGAAAGGGGGTGAAGCATGGCTACTTCGGTTGTCACGCTAGCGACCGCGCTGCTCATCGCCATGCTGGTCATAGACCGGCTGGCAAAGTAGCAAGGTTGCACTCAAGCCCCGGTGGACGACAGACCCCATGTCCACCGGGGCGCATTATATAAGAAGGGGGCCCGGTTTGCCCGGACCCCCCAATGCGTCTACATCGGTTGACGCGCTAGCACAAGCATCGTAGCGCCACCCCAACCCGGACACAAGGGGTTCGCATCAGGGGGTCGAACACCTCGTGAATGGCCCGCTCGATCGCTGCGCCCGCTCCCCGTCGCCTCCCTGGAAGGCCGGCACGCCGCGCGCTCGGCGTAACGCGCCCGCTGCGAGGCCTCGCGAGCCTGGCCCGCGCCGGCATCGCGTTCATGTGGCGGCGCCGGCCGCTGCGGATCGCGCTGATCGCGGTCCTCATCGCCATCCCGCTGCTGGCCGGCGGATGGTGGTTGGCGCGACACACCTCGCTGACGGCGGTCGAGCACGTGCAGGTCAGCGGGCTCGTGACGGTGCACGGGGCGGACACCGCCGCGATCGCAGCGGCGCTCACCAGCGCCGCCCGCGGCATGAGCACGCTCGACGTGAAGCCCGCCGCGCTGGAAGCGGCGGTCGCGCAGTACCCGATCGTGCGCTTGGTGCGCGCGCACGCGAGCCTGCCGCACGGTCTGCGCATCGAAGTGGTCGAGCAGCCGCCCGTCGCGGCGCTGGTGGAGAACGGCGCCCGTACGGCAGTGGCGGCTGACGGGGTGGTGCTCGGACCCGGGTTTCTGTCGAGCGCGCTGCCGCTCGTGAACGCGACCGCCGCGGCCGCCGCGACCGGCGCCGGCACAGCCGCGGTCACGCTGCCGGCGGTGGGCGCCAGCGTGCGCCGCGCATCGCTGCTCGAGATCCTGACCGTCCTCGGGGACGCCCCGGCGCCGCTGGCAAGGACGCTCATGCGTGTGTACTCCGGGCCGATGGGGCTGACGGTCGTGCTGCGCAGCGGCCTGCTGGCCTACTTCGGCGATGCCACGCGACCGCACGCGAAGTGGATCGCGCTGACCCGCGTGCTCGCCGACCCGAGCTCGGCGGGCGCCGCCTACATTGACGTGCGCCTGCCCGAACGCCCGGCCGCGGGGTGGGCGCCGGGCACGGCTCGTCCGGAAGCGAGCGCCGCCGAGATGGAATCCTCCAGCGGCTCCGATCCGGCCACCGCCGCAGAACTCGCCGCGGGCCTGGATGCGGCCGTCGGAGGCGGCTCGGGCTCGGGCTTGGGCGCGAGTGCAGGCGGCGGATCGAGCTCCGCCGGCGAACCGGCCCCAACCGGCTCGGCCTCCTCCGCTGAAACGAGCTCCGCGGAAACGGGCTCGGTCGCATCCGAAGCGACGAGCGCATCGCCCTCGCAAACACCCTCCGACTCCGCGGGCGCTGAAACGCCTGCCGGTGGATCTCAGGTCGGCAGCCCCGCTCCCGGAGGTTGAGCAGCCATGACAGTGTCTAACCCTCGACCTGAGGTCAATGGCATCGGACGGGCAGGTCTCGGGGTCGAGTCGAGAGTTCCTTGATCTGCAACGCACGTTGCAACAACGACCGGCGCCGTTGACAGGGCGAAGTTGCCTGCATAACGTGCACAATTCAGCGGGTCGCCCGATGGTGTCGATCCTAACCCTTAACCAATACTGAAGGCTGCGGACGGGAACCAGATCAATCATGGAGAGCTCTACTTCGAGCAGTGGCGGCAGCGTGGCTCACAGCGGCAGCTACCTGGCGGTGATCAAGGTCGTAGGCGTCGGCGGCGGCGGCACCAATGCTGTCAGCCGCATGGTCGACGCGGGCTTGCGCGGCGTGGAGTTCATTGCTGCCAACACCGACGCGCAGGCGCTGGCGATGTGCGACGCCGACGTGAAGCTGAACATCGGCCACGAGTCGACCAAGGGTCTCGGCGCCGGCGCCAACCCCGAGGTCGGTCTGGCCGCGGCCTCAGAGTCGCGCGACGACATCAAGGAGACGCTGAAGGGCGCGGACATGGTGTTTGTGACCGCGGGTGAGGGGGGCGGCACGGGCACCGGCGCGGCGCCGGTGATCGCCGACATCGCCAAGAACGAGATCGGCGCGCTCACGGTCGGCGTGGTCACGCGGCCGTTCGACTTCGAGGGCTCACAGCGCGGCAAGCAGGCGGCCGAGGGCATCGAGCGCCTGCGCGAGGTCGTCGACACGCTGATCGTGATCCCCAACGAGAAGCTGCTTACGGTCGTCGAGCGGCGCACCTCGATGCTGGACGCGTTCCGCGAGGCCGACGACGTTCTGCGTCAGGGCATCCAGGGCATCACCGACCTGATCACGATCCCCGGCCTGATCAACCTCGACTTCGCCGACGTGCGCACGATCATGCACGACGCCGGCTCGGCCCTGATGGGGATCGGCCTGGCGGGCGGGGAGAACCGCTGCGGCGAGGCCGCCAAGGCCGCCATCTCATCCCCGCTCTTGGAAGAGTCCGTCGACGGGGCCACCGGCATCCTGCTGAACATCACCGGCGGCAAGGACCTGGGCCTGTTCGAGGTCAACGACGCGGCGGAGATCATCCAGAACGCGGCCGACCCGAACGCGAACATCATCTTCGGCGCCGTCATCGACGAGGCGATGACCGACGAGGTGCGCGTCACCGTGATCGGCACCGGCTTCGACCACCGTCCCGGCCACGCGGCTCGCCGCGAGGGCCGCTCCCGCCGCGACCGCAGCCCCAAGATCGACGACCGGCAGCGCTCGTCGCTGGAGATCTCAGACGACGACATCGACGTGCCGCCGTTCTTGCGTTGATGTAGTTCGACCCGGCACATGTGCCGGGTCGCCGACCGGCGCATGCGCCGGTCGGTCACACGCCGCATGCGGCGTGTGAAGAGGCCGCACATGTGCGGCCTCACCGGCGGCGCATGCGCCGCCGGAACAGCGACGAATACCCCTCTCGATAATCTCCGCGCCGTGCCGTCCGGTCCGCGCCGCACCTCCCTCTACGACCGCCACGTCGCGGCCGGCGCCAGGATGGTCGAGTTCGCCGGTTGGGAGATGCCCGTCTTTTATGAGGGTCCACCCGCCCCCGTGCGCGCCGAGCACATGGCGGTGCGCACCGACGTGGGCATGTTCGACGTCTCGCACATGGGCGAGATCGAAACTTCCGGCCCGCAATCGCTCGAGCTGCTGCAGCGGCTGATCTCGAACAACCTCTCACGCGTGCCGGTCGCCGGCGCCCAATACGGCGTGCTGTGCCGCGATGACGGGGGCGTGCTGGACGACCTGTTCACGTATCGCCTGGACGCCGATCGCTGGTTGACGGTCACGAACGCCGCCAACCATGAGCGCGACCTGGAGTGGTTCCGCGCGCACGGGCGCGAGTACGACGCCCACGTGCAGGACCGGATCGAGGACTACGCGATGCTCGCCGTCCAGGGCCCGCGGGCGCGGGAGCTTGCCCAGGCGATCGCCGACGCGCCGCTGCCTCCCCGGATGCAGGCTGCCACGCGGCGGCTGGCCGGCGTGGAGATGCTCGTGTGCGGCACCGGCTACACCGGCGAGGACGGCGTCGAGCTGCTGATGGCGCCGGCGCAGGCTCCCGCCCTGTGGGATGAGCTCACGCGCCGCGGCGCCGTCCCCGCGGGGCTGGCCGCGCGCGACACGCTGCGCCTGGAGGCCTGCTACCACCTGTACGGCAACGACCTGTCCACCGAGCGCGGGCCGATCGAAGCCGGTCTGGGCTGGTGCTGTGCCGAGGACACTCACTTCGTCGGGTCCGAGGCCGTGCGTGCGGTGCGCGCTGAGGGACCCCGCGAAAAGCTCGTCGCGTTCGCGATCGACGGCCCCGGGATCGCGCGCCAGGGCAACCCGATCGCAGGTGGCGGGATCGTTACGAGCGGGACGCTGTCGCCCTGTCTGGGGATCGGCATCGGACTCGCTTACGTCCCCTCAGAGCGCGCCACCGTGGGGACTCGTCTGCAGATCGACGTCCGTGGCAAGATGCGCCCGGCCGTGGTCCGTGAGAAGCCGCTATACCGAAAAGGCGCCTGATGTCGCAGGACGGGTATCCCGACGATCTGCTTTACCACCCCGAGCACGATTGGGCGCGCATCGATGCCGATGGACCCGATCCCGCCCACCCCGAGGCGACGCTGGGAATCACCTGGTACGCCCAGGACGCGCTCGGCGAGGTCGTGTTCTTCGAGGCGCCGGCGGTCGGGACGATGCTCGTCCAGGGTGCGCCCTACGCCGAGGTCGAGTCGGTCAAGGCCGTATCGGACGTGGTTGCGCCGCTGTCCGGAGAGATCGTCGCGGTCAACGACGCGCTCAAGGACAGTCCCCAGCTCATCAACGAGGACCCCTACGGTGCAGGCTGGATAGTACGGATCGCATTGAACGACCCGGCCGAGCGCGACGCGCTGATGGACGCCGATGCCTATTCCGCCGGGCTGGGCGGGTAGTCAATCTTCTAGGCTGAGGCGAGCCCTTTGAGCCGCTACACCGCCACCACCCCGCAGGACCTCGAGCGGATGCTCGCGACGATCGGCGTCGGCTCTGTGCAGGAGCTGTTCGACCGTCAGATTCCCGCCGGCGTACGGCTGGGGCGCGCGCTCGACCTGCCGGACGGGATGGGCGAGCAGGAGGTGTACGCGCACCTGCGCGAGCTGGCTTCGCGCAACGTCAGCGCCGAGGACGAGCTCTCGTTCCTGGGGGCGGGCATGTACGACCACTACGTGCCGGCGCTGATCGACATGCTGACAGAGCGCTCGGAGTTCCTGACTCCCTACACCCCCTACCAGCCGGAGATCAGCCAGGGCGGGCTGCAGGTCATGTTCGAGTACCAGACCGCGATCTGCGAGCTGACGGGCCTGGGAGTGTCCAACGCCTCGGTGTACGAGGGGCCGAGCGCGGTGGCGGCCGCGGCGTATCTGGCGAAGCTGCACAACGGCCGCACGCGGCTGGTTGTGAGCGCGGGCATGCACCCGCATGCGATCGAGACGTTGCGCACGTACGCGCACGGGTACGACATGGAGGTGGTCGAGGTGGGGCTCGCTGACGGAGTCACCGACATCGACGCGTGGCGGGCGGCGATCGACGATGACACCAGCGCGGCGATGTTCTCCCAGCCCAACTTCTATGGCGCGGTCGAGGACGCGGCGGCGCTGGGCGCCGCCGCGCGGGAGGCCGGACGGGGGGGCACCGCCCGGGGGGACTCGGCCTCGAGTGAGGGCGCCGCCGTGGCCGGGCGCGCCCGGGGCGAGGACGCCGGACCGGTGATCGTCGCGTCGGTCGATCCGATCACGCTCGGCGTGCTGGCGCCGCCCGGGGAGTGCGGGGTCGACGTAGCCGTCGGCGAGGGTCAGCCGCTCGGCAACAGGTTGGACTTCGGCGGTCCCTCGTTCGGATTGTTCGCGGCCCGCGAGGAGTATCTGCGCCGGATGCCCGGCCGGATCGCGGGGGAGACCGTGGACGTGGACGGACGGCGCGGGTTCGTGCTGACGCTGCAGACCCGCGAGCAGCACATCCGCCGCGAGAAGGCGACCTCGAACATCTGCACCTCGCAGGCGCTGAACGCGCTGGCGGGCGTGGTCTACCTGGCCTGGCTGGGGCGGCGCGGGATCGTCGAGCTGGGCGAGCTCTTGCTCGCGCGCACGCACTACGCGCGCGAGCGGCTGAGCGCGCTGGACGGGGTCGATGCGATGCACTCGCAGCCCGTGATCCGCGAGTTTGCCGTGCGCCTCGACGCCGACGTGGCCGCCGTCAAGGCACGCTGCGCGCGCGCGGGCGTGAACCCGGGTGTTGACATCCAAGCGTTGAGCGGACGCGACCCCGACCGTGGGGGACTGCTGGTCGCGATTACCGAGCAGCGCTCGCGCGCGGACATCGACCGGCTCGCGGACGTGCTTGGCGCCGCGGTGGCCGCAGAGCGTCAGGCGGTGACGGCATGAGTGGGGGCGGCCCTGCCCCGGGTCAGACTACCGAGACCCCGCAGCAGCGAGACCGCGCTCGGACCATTTTTGAGAAGGGCGCCCCAGGACGGCGCGCGTTCGTGTGCCCGGAGCTGGACGTGCCGCTCGTGGACCCCGAGACGCTGCTGCCCGCGCGCTTTCGCCGCTCAGAGCCCCCGCGGCTGCCGGAGTGCTCAGAGCCCGAGATCGTGCGCCATTACGTCGGCATCTCCAAGCGCAACTACGACCTCGACTCCGGCTTCTATCCGCTCGGGTCGTGCACGATGAAGCACAACCCGCGCCTGCACGAGCGCGCAGCGGCGCTGGACGGGCACGCGCGGTTGCATCCGCTGCAGGACCCCGCCTGCGCCCAGGGGGCGCTGGAGCTGATGTGGCGGCTGCAGGAGGCGCTGGGAGAGATCGCGGGGCTGCCTCATGTATCGCTGCAGCCTTCGGCCGGATCGCACGGCGAGCTTGCGGGGGTGCTGCTCACCCGCGCGTATCACGAGTCCCGGGGCCAGGTGCGCCACAAGGTGCTGACGCCCGACACCGCCCACGGGACGAACCCCGCGACCGTGACGATGGCGGGCCTACAGGTCGTCAAGCTCGCGACCGATGCTCACGGCGGGATCGACCTCGACGATCTGCGCTCGAAGGCCGACTCCGACGTGGCGTGCCTGATGCTGACCAACCCGAACACGCTTGGCGTCTTCGACCCCAACATCGAGGAGATCGCTCGGGTCGTGCACGGGGTCGGAGCGACGCTGTACTACGACGGCGCGAACCTGAATGCGGTGATGGGCGTCTCGCGCCCCGGCGACATGGGGTTCGACATCGTGCACTTCAACCTGCACAAGTCCTTCACCCAGCCCCACGGCGGCGGCGGTCCTGGGTCGGGCCCGATCGCCGTGTCGCAGCGGATCGCCCCGTTTTTGCCGACGCCGATCGTAGTGCGGCGCGAGCACGCGGGCAGGGCGAACGGCTCGGCGCCTGCGGAGCCCGTGTTCGGCCTCGACCACGGCGGGAGCGGGAGCGGGGGCGGGGGCGGCGGCGCGGGGGGGCAGGGGCCGGGCTCGCGCTCGATCGGACGCATGCGCGGGTTTCACGGCAACTACGGCTGCTTCGTGCGCGCCTACGCCTACATCCGCTCGCTCGGCGCCGACGGGCTGCGCGACGCGTCGCAGACGGCGGTTCTGAACGCCAACTACCTGCTCGCGCGGCTGCGCGATCGGGATGCCCACCCACCCGTCGCGGAGCATCTGCCGCTCGCGTATGGGGAGTTGTGCATGCACGAGTTCGTGCTCTCGGGCGGTCCGATGAAGCGCGAGCTCGGGCTGAAGACGCTCGACCTCGCCAAGCGGCTGCTGGACTTCGGCTTTCACCCGCCGACTGTGTACTTCCCGCTGCTCGTCGACGAGGCGCTGATGATCGAGCCGACCGAGACCGAGACACGGGAGACGCTCGACGCGTTCGCCGAGGCGATCGCCCAGATCCTGCGCGAGGCCACCGCGGATGGTCCCGAGGTCGCGCGTGGCGCTCCGTACACGACCCCGGTCAGGCGCCTTGACGAGGTCGCGGCGGCCAAGCGCCCGGTCATCAGGCAGGCGCTGTCGTAGATGCGCATCTTTTCCGGCATCCAGCCCACGGGCTCGAAGCATCTGGGCAACTACATCGGCGCGATCGCCCAGTACGTCTCAGGACAGGACCGCGGCGAGGCGCTGTACTGCATCGTCGACCTGCACGCGATCACCGTCTCCTACGAGCCGGCCAGGCTGCGCGAGAGCGTCTATGACCTGACCGCGCTGCTGCTCGCCGCGGGCCTGGACCCGGCGCGCTGCATCCTGTTCCGCCAGGGCGACGTGCAGGAGCACACCGAGCTGTGCTGGCTGCTGTGCAGCGTCACCGAGCTGGGGCGCCTGCAGCGGATGCACCAGTTTCGCGACAAGTCGACCGCCCAGCGCGAGCTGGTCTCGGCGGGGCTGCTCGTGTATCCGGTGCTGCAGGCCGCCGACGTGCTCGCCTACCGCGCCACCGAGGTGCCCGTGGGCGAGGACCAGCGCGAGCACCTGGAGCTGATGCGCGACGTGGCGCGGCGGTTCAACGCACGGTTCGGGGGCGACGGCGGCGAGGAGGTGCTGGTCGTGCCCGAGCATCGCATCCCCATCCTCGGCGCGCGGATCATGGACCTGCAGGACCCGACCCGCAAGATGTCCACCACGGGGGCCGGCGAGCTGGGGACGGTGTACGTGCTGGACGAGCCGCGCGCGATCGAGAAGAAGATCAAGAGCGCCGTCACCGACTCCGGCTCAGAGATTCGCCGCGCGCCCGAGAAGCCCGGCGTGTCGAACCTGATCGAGATCCTGGCGGTCGCGCGCGCGAGCACGCCCGACGCGGTCGAAGCGGAGATGGCGAGCGCGCGCGGGTACGGCGACCTCAAGGCCGCGGTGGCGGCTGCCACGATCGAGTACCTCGCGCCGGTGCGCGAGCGCTACACCGATCTGCGCGCCGACGAGCCCGCGCTGGAGGACATCCTCGCCGACGGCGCCGCGCGCGCGCGCGCGATCGCGGCCGGCACGCTCGCGGACGTGCGCGCGCGGATGGGCCTCGCAGGCGCGCCGTCGTCGGGGCCGAGCGGTACGGTGAGCGCATGAGCGTCACTTCGCTCGACCTCGACCTCGACCTGTTCAGCGGGCCGTTCGATCTGCTGCTGACGCTGATCCTGCGCGAAGAGATCGATCTGCTCGAGCTGGCGCTGGCCGACGTGGTGCTCTCCTACCTCGACCACCTGGAGTCCCGCGGCGAGCTGGACCTGGAGACCGCGACCGAGTTCATCGTGCTGATAGCCGCCCTCTTGGAGCTCAAGTCCAAGCTGATGCTCGCGAGCGAGGAGCAGGACGATCAGCTGCTCGAAATGGAGCCCGAGCAGGCGGCCGAGGAGCTGCTTGCGCGGATGCTGGGCGCGCGCCGCTACCGCTCCGCAGCGGGCCACCTGAAGGAGCTGCTGGCGCGCGAGCACGGCACGCGCTTTCGCCAGGCGCCCCCGCCCGCGCACCTGCGTCGCGCCGAGCTTCAACCCCTGGAGGGGGGCACCGCCGCCGAAGGCGGTGGTCAGGATCCAACGGTCCTGGGCGAGGCGATCGGGCGACTGCTGGCGATGCCACCGGCGATCAGCCTGCGCCACATCTCAGCCCAGCGCGTGACCGTCGCCGAGCGCCTCCAGCACCTGCGCGGGCTGCTGCGCCGGGGGGCGTTCAGCTTCGAGGAGGCCGTGCGCGGGGCGGACAGAATGACCGTCGCGGTCACGCTGTTCGCGCTGCTGGAGCTGTACAAGCGTGGCGAGGCCGACTGGCGCCAGCCGGAGAGCTTCGGCGAGGTCACGATCGAGGCCGTTGCCGCTCAGCCGGTCGCGGCGGTCGCGGCGGTGGCAAGATAGGCGGCGTGGACGCGCAGACGCAGACCATCGCCCAGGAGCAGCCCGGCACCGACGGCGAGATTCGCGCGCCTGCACCCGCGGGCTGGGGCGGTGGCGATGGCGGGGGCGACGGGCGTGAAGCGCTGGCGCGTACGATCGAGGCGCTGCTGTTCCTCTCGCCCGATCCGCTGAGCGTCGCCGAGCTGGCCGAAGTGGCCCGGGCGGGCGAGTTCGATGTCGGCTCGGCGCTGGACGCCCTGGCCGAGCGCTACGCACCCGGTGCGCGCGGGATCGTGTTGCGCGAGCTGGGCGGCGGGTACACGTTCGCTACCGATCCCGCCAGCGAGGACGCCGCGCGGCGCCTGTTCAGCCGCCCGCGCACAGCCACCCTCACCCCGGCCCAGGCCGAGACGCTCGCGATCGTCGCCTACCTGCAGCCGGTCTCGCGCCCGGAGATCACGCGCATCCGCGGCGTCAGCGCCGACTCGGCCGCGACCACGCTGCTGGAGCGCGGCCTGATCGAACAGGCCGGGCGCTCGCAGTTCGGCGCGGCAATGTACCGCACGAGCACGCTGTTTTTGAAGCTGTTCGGGCTGGGCTCCCTGGATGAGCTGCCCGACGTGGCGCGCTGGGACCCGACCCCGGAGGAGCAGGCACAGCTGCGCGAGCGGCTGCTGCGTGCGGGCGAGGCCCGTTCGGGGGACGGACCGACGCCGGAGTAGGACCTCCTGCGGGCTCACCCAGACGCGTGGCGCAGCGGGACTGGCCTGCTCGTGGGACCGGCCCCTAACCTGAGCGACGATGCGCCTGGCCAAGCACCTCGCCCACTCAGGCGTCGCCTCGCGGCGGGCGGCGGAGGGGCTGATCGCGCAGGGGCGCGTCACAGTGGACGGCGAGGTGGTCACAGACCCCGCCCGGGACGTTGGTCAGGCGACTCGCGTGGAGGTCGACGGCCGCGCGCTGGGGAACACCGAGCCGAGGGTTGTGTACATGGTGAACAAGCCCGTCGGAGTGGTCTCGACCGCGCGCGACACCCACGGCCGCCCGACGGTCGTCGAGCTGGTGCCCGCGCGCGGGTCGCTGCGGCTGTACCCGGTCGGGAGGCTGGACGTGAACAGCAGCGGACTGATAATGCTCACCAACGACGGCGAGCTCGCGAACAGGCTGACGCACCCGCGCTATGAGGTGCCCAAGACCTATCGCGCGCACGTCGACGGCGGGCGCGTGGGTGAGGGCGCGCTGCGGGCGCTGCGCGAAGGCGTGGTGCTGGATGACGGTCGTACAGCCCCCGCGCGGGCGCGCCGCGTGAAGGCGGATGTCATCGAGCTGACGATCCACGAGGGCCGCAACCGCCAGGTGCGTCGCATGTGCGCTGCGGTCGGCCATCCTGTGCTCGAGCTTCAGCGCGTGGCGTTCGGCGCTCTGCGCTTGGACGGCCTTGCCCCCGGTGCATACAGGCGCTTGAACGACGCGGAGATCGAGCGGTTGCGCGCGCTCTGACACAATCGCGCGGCGATGTCCCAACGATTGTTCGCCCTGCGCGGCGCCATCAGCGTGCCGCGCAACGACGCCCAGGAGATCCTGGACGCTACGACCGAGCTGATGAGCGCGATCATGGAGCGCAACGCGCTCGCGCCCGAGCATGTCGTCAGCTGCATATTCACCGCGACGAACGATCTCAACGCCGAGTTCCCCGCCGTCGCCGCGCGGGCGCTGGGGTTCGAGCGGGTTCCGCTGCTGTGCGCGCGCGAGATTCCCGTGCCGCGGGCGATGCCGCGCGTTATCAGGGTGCTGATCCACTACTACGCCTCCGACGATCACGAGTCCAGGCACGTCTACCTCGGCGAGGCCGCCCAGCTGCGCGCCGACCTGCAATCGGCGCAGTAGTGGGGATCGGCGCAAGCCCTCCTCCTGCCAACGCGCGGCGGTTCGTCACAATGAGCGAATGGCCCTCGAGTTCGCCGAGCGCATCCGCCGCATCCCCGCCTACCCGGCCGCGGGCGGCTACGCCGAGCAGGCCACGCCGCTCGTGCGCCTGGCCAGCAACGAGTCGCCCTATCCGCCCCTTGAGGCGGTGCGCGAGGCGATCGACCGCGCGCTGTCGGGCCTGAACCGCTATCCCGACCCGTCCAACACGATCCTGCGCGAGCGGTTGGCCGATCGCTACGAAGTGCCGGCGTCTCAGATCGCGATCGGCAACGGCTCGTGCGACATCCTGCTCGCAGCCGGCGAGGCGTTGCTGGAGCCCGGCGCGGAGATCGTGTACGCGTGGCCGTCGTTCTCGGTCTATCCCCACCTCAGTGCGGCTTCGGGCGCGCGCGCGATCACCGTCCCGCTCGACTCGGCGCTGCGCCACGACCTGGCTGGGATGCTGGCAGAGATCACGGTCGCCACCCGGCTGGTGGTCGTGTGCAACCCGAACAACCCGACCTCGACAGCGCTGCCGGCGGCGGACATCGCCGCGTTCGTCGCCGAGGCGCCGCCGCACGTGTGCGTGATCGTCGACGAGGCCTACTGCGAGTTCAACCTGCTCGGCGACCCCGACTCCTCGATCGAGCTGCTGCAGGCCCATCCCAACCTCGTGCTGCTGCGGACGTTCTCGAAGGTGCACGGCCTGTGCGGGCTGCGCGCCGGGTTCGCGCTGTGCGGCTCCGAGGACCTGCCCCGCGCGGTCGATCAGGTGCGCCAGCCGTTCTTCTGCAACGCCCTCGCCCAGGCCGCCGCCGTGGAGGCGCTGGCCCACCAGGACGAGGTCGAACAGCGGGTGACGCGCACCGTCGCCGAGCGTGAGTCGGTCGCCGAGGGTCTGCGCGAGCTGGGCCTTGCGGCGGCCGAGTCGCAGGCGAACTTCTGCTGGATCGACCTCGGCGAGCGCGACGAGGCCGAGATCGTGCGCGGGCTGGCCGAGCGCGGCGTGCTCGTCCGCGCGGGCTGCGCGCTGGGCTCACAGACGCCCGCGCTGCGCGTCACGTATGGCACGCCGGCGGAGAACGCACGTTTCCTTGAGGCGCTTGCCGAGGTGCTGTGAAGGTGCTACAACCTTTCCAGACGATCATGTCCGAGTCCGCAATCGCATCCGCTCGCAGTCCATTCGCGCGCACCGCATGGTCGTCCTGCGCCTACGCCTGCGCCTGGCGATTTATCTAGGCGCTTCGGCCCCGGCCCGCCGCGTGAGCGGGCGCCGGCGGCCGCACCGGGTCCACCGTCTGGACCGAGCGCCCCTCCCCCGGCGTGCATACGCCCAGCTCACGCTCCGTGACAAACACCAGGCGTCAGTGAAAGGATGAGTCGATGATGATCGTGATGGCAGAGACCGCGACACCCGAGGAGGTGCAGGCGGTCGTTGAGAAGATCGAGCGAGCCGGGGCGCGCGCCCATCGCAGCACGGGCGCGCGCGTGACCGTGATCGGGGCGATCGGCGACGTCGAGCAGGACGCGAACGTCGAGAGCCTGGGTCTCGAGGGACTGCCCGGGGTCGACCGGGTCGTGCCGATCCTCAAGCCGTACAAGCTCGCCTCGCTGCAGTTCACCCACGGCGAGCGAACCGTGCTCGACATCGAGGGGCGCCTGATCGGCGGCGAGCACTTCGCGCTGATCGCCGGTCCCTGCACCGTCGAGTCCCGCGATCAGGTCCTACAGACCGCGCGCGTCGTGCGCGACGCCGGCGCGTCGCTGTTTCGCGGCGGCGCGTACAAGCCGCGCACCTCGCCGTACGCGTTCCAGGGTCTCGGCCAGGAGGGCCTGCGGCTGCTGGCCGAGGCGAAGTCCGAGACCGGCCTGCCGATCGTCACCGAGCTGATGGACATCCGCGATCTCGACGCCGTGCTGGAGGTCGCCGACGTGATCCAGATCGGCGCGCGCAACATGCAGAACTACCCATTGCTGGCCGAGATCGGCCGCTCGGGCCGCCCCGCGCTGCTCAAGCGCGGCCTGGCTGCGCCGCTGGACGAGCTGGTGATGGCGGCCGAGTACATCCTCAAGGAAGGCAATCCGTCGGTGATGCTGTGCGAGCGAGGGATTCGCACGTTCGACACCGACCATCGCCGCGTGACGCTCGACCTGATGGCCGTGCCGATTCTCAAGGAGCTCTCGCACCTGCCGGTGATCGTCGACCCCAGCCACGCCGCGGGCCGGCGCGAGCTGGTGCAGCCGCTGTCGCTCGCCGCCGCCGCGATCGGCGCCGACGGGATCATCGTCGAGACGCACCCCAACCCTGAGGAGGCGGTCTGCGACGGTCCCCAGGCGCTGCGCGCGGACTCGTTCGCGCAGTACACCCAGGCGGTGATGCGCGCGACGGCGCTGGCGGGGAAGGCGCTCAGCGCGGTCTGATGGGCGTCCGGCCGTCGCCCGTAAAGCGCGCGCGGCCGGACGCACCGCCGGGGAGGAGCGCCCGTTGAGGGTCGCCGTCCTCGGGATCGGCCTGATCGGGGGCTCGATCGGCCTCGCCGCGCGCGCGCGCGCCGGGGCGCGAGTGAGCGGCTGGGACCCCGATCCCGGCGTTCGCGCCCGTGCGCTGCAGCTCGGCGCGGTGGATGTGGCCGGCGATGACATCGCCGGGGCTGTGGACGGGGCGGACATGGTGTTCGTCGCCGGGCCCGTCGGAACACTCGTCGATACCGCGCGCGCGGCCCTGGCGAGCGCTGGGCCGCGGACGATCGTCACGGACGTCGGCTCCACCAAGCGCCTCATTACCGAGGCGATCTCGGACTCGCGATTTATCGGTGGCCATCCCCTGGCGGGCTCGGAGGTCTCAGGTGTGGGGCACGCGCGCGAAGACCTGTTCGACGGCGCCGTCTGGTACCTGACAGCCGCCTCCGTGACAGCCTCCTCCGGCGCGCAGGCATCCGGCGGGTCGGAGGGCGCCAGGACGGCGCCCGAGGAGCAGTTTTCCGGGTTGGCCCCCGACGGCGATGGATACGAGCGGCTGGCCGCGCTGATCCGGGCGCTCGGCGCTCAGCCGGTCCCGGTCGACCCCGAGCGCCACGACCGCCTGATGGCCAGCGTCTCGCACCTGCCGCACGTCCTCGCCAACGTGCTCGTCGCCCAGGCTGTCGCCTTGCTCGGCGCTGAGGGGCCGCCGGGCGGCGGTCAGCTGGGGACCGGGCCGAGCTTTCGCGACGCCACACGCGTGGCGGGCTCCAACAGCGCGATCTGGACAGACATCTACATGTCCAACCGCGACGCGCTGATCATGGCGATCGACGAGCTGACGGGACGGCTCGCGCAGGTCCGCGCGGCCATGGACGCGGGCGATGAGCAGGCCCTGCGCGAGTGGAACGAGCGGGCCCGGGCCGCGCGCGAGATGCTGCTGCGGGCGGGCTCGTAGGCCTCGCCGGATGATCAAAACAGCCGGTAGCCGACGAGCGACTGCGGACTATCCCGATCGTACGGATGGAGCTCCTGTACTCTGCTCGCAGCACTCGTCTTGGGCTGGCTATATGCCTGCTTTTGGCGATCAGCAGGTGCGACGTGCCGCACGGGATGAGACCCGCATCGATGCGCACTCGGGCATCAGAAGTTGGTGTGATCTCGCGGCCGCCTGTGTCCGAAAGCGAGCGCCCGCGATACAACCCCCTCGGCCGCAACAGGTTCTTCAGTCTGGGCGACTGGTCGGGATACGGCTGGCCGCACGGCCAGCGTCGGTGATGTGCCAACGCTGAATGACGCCGCCAGCCGGGACAACCGCCTTGATGAGTCCATTATTGCTGACCTGCGCCAGCCACTCGGGGATTTGCTGCTCCCACCCCGGCGCGGTGTGGACCGCTGCGATCAGGTCGGCTTCAGTCTTAGGGCCCTCGCTCGCAAGCAAGTCCAAGAGGTAGCCCTCGAATCCGCCCTTTTCCAGGCCCTTCTTGAGCCAATCAATTGCGTTCGCCGTCGGTTCGATCTGGTGTCCTGCACGGTTTATCGTAGCCGTCCCCAAGCTCTTGTTAATCGACATCAACAACGAGGCACACTCCTCGCTGATATCTCGCGGATTGTTCTTATCCCAGAGAAGAGGGGAGAGATTACATAGGGTGTCCGCGTACGGGTTGCGGTCCGGATTGACGTCGGCGGTCGCCAACCAGGCGCCCTTCGCAATCGCGATCTGCCAGAGCATCAGCGGAAGGCGGGACGGCGCTCCGTTGGGTCGGGCGCCCTCGGCTTCCGCGTCAGCCACCTCCTCGGTCTGTAGGAGCAGTTCGGCTATCCGCTGTACCTGCGCTACCTGGCGGTGCTCCGTCTCGGTCTGCTCTCGTTCCGTCGCTGCCACGTTCGCTGTCCGCATGCCGTCGGTCAGAGCTGTCATTCCGCCCATCTGCTCGGAGTGCTGAACCGCCGCCTCTCGCCTCGCATCGTCTGACTTGAGGACTGTCTGGCTTGCGAAGAAGACAGTCTTGCGTGCGAAGACGAGGGCGATGATCGCCGCTACCGCTGCGACGGCCGCGAACAGCGCGCTGACGACAGAGAGCCACGTGATGAAGGATGCCGCGGGCAGTATCACGGTGGGAACGTATCGGACCGCCGTACCCTTTGGGAATTCTCGGCGGCCCGTCAGGCTGCCGCAGCGCTGGCGTTGTCGCTCAATGCGTGAACCGGCAGGCCGACCGCCGTTCTCGAAGCCGTGATCGGACCGGGCGAGAGCCCTGCTCTGATTCCGGGACGAGCATCTCAGGTGTGCTGCCGACTGTCGTGCTCGGCGCGGTTTGCAGGTCTGCGCGTGCGGGACTTCCAAGCCGCGCGGTCGTGGTACGAGCGGTTGCTGGGCGAGCCGTCGTTCTTCCTCACGCCACTGAGCGGCGTGGACGCTCGCCGAGGGCCGGTCGGTCTACGTCGTGGAACACGCCGATGGAGCGGGACACTCGGTCGTGACGATCTTCGTCGACGATCTTGACGCGCACGTGGCTGCGATCGCTGCCCGTGGGCTCGAGCCCGACGAGCGCGAGACATACGCCAACGGCGTACGCAAGGCGGTCTACCGCGACCCCGACGGCAACGAGCTAGGGTTCGGCGGTGCGCCGCTCGAGATCGGTTCATAACGCCCCAGGGTCGCGGCGGAACAATGAATCCGGTGCGCCCGTTGGTCACCGATTAGTTCGGCGCCCAGGGTGGGTCTGAAATCGCATGGAGACGAAGAACCTCGACATCTACGGTCATGCGCCGATCCCGTGGACCCGCGCCCGCGACGCCTTGGCGGCGAGCCACGGCCCTGAATTCACGTTCTTCCTCGGCACCGTGCGCCCGGACGCGACGCCGCACGCCGCCGGGATAGGCGCGGTCTGGGTGGACGATACATTGTGGTTCGTTACCGGCCCTCGGACCCGCAAGGCGCGCAACCTCGCCGCCAACCCCGCGTGCACGATCGCGTCCCGGCTGCCTGGGATCGACGTCGTGCTCGAAGGTCAGGCCGAGCGAGTCACCGACGCCAGCACGCTCGAGCGGCTCGCCGCCTCCTACCGCGAGGCCGGCTGGCCGGCGGAGGTCGAGGGCGACGCATTCGCGGCGCCCTACAGCGCACCGAGCGCCGGGCCGCCACCGTGGCACCTATACCGCTTTGTGTTCCACACCGCGTTCGGCGTCGCTACCGCCGAGCCGCACGGGGCTTCGCGCTGGCGATTCGATACCTAAGCAATCGATTGCTTCGGGTCCGAGGCAGAAATCAGGCACGAACGGCGGCGGGACTAGTGGAGAAAGGAGACGATCTCAGCGAGCGCCCGTGGATCCTGCAGCACGAACAGGTGGCCGCCCTCGTAGCGTCGCAGCTCGCTGCCGGGGATCTGAGACGCGATCGCCTCGGAGTTGGCCGCCGGCGCCAGGCCGTCATAGCGCCCGCAGGCCACGAGCGTGGGGCAGCGGATCCTCGCAAGACGCGACCAGACGTCATGGCGGCTGCGGGCCTGCAGCTGCAGTCGAGCGCCCTGCCTCTGATCCGCCGTCATGTGGCTCGCCTCTCGTGCCCTCGCTTGCTCCACCAGTGCCTCATCGCTCGGATGGGAGCTCAGCCACTGCGGCGAGAACCGCGTGTCGAGGTTTGCAAGCCAGACGCGCTCCCGCTCGTCGGGCGCCAAGCTGTCGAGCTCGTGCAGCGGGTAGCTGCTCCCGCCCTCGCCTCCGGGGGAGGTGCACACCAGCGCCAGCCGCTCGACGCGCTCGGGCCAGGTGACGGCGAACTCCTGGGCCACCATGCCACCAAAGCTGATGCCGAAGACCCGCGCCGTCGGCCAGCCGGCGTGGTCGAGCAGCGCCGCGCCGTCGGCGGCATAGGACGCCATCGTGAAGCCCTCGAGCCATGAGGGCAGGCCGGTCAGACCGAGACCGCGCTGGTCGTGCACCAGCACCTCGAAGCTCTGGGCCAGGAAATCGATCAGCGGGCGCACGGAGGAGATCGTGGCCCCCGAGCCGTTGAACACGAGCAGTCGTGGACCAACGCCTCGCACCTCGTAGTGGATGTCCAGACCGCCTACCGTGAGCGTGCTCACTTGCGCATCCAATCACGCGATCGCTCTGGACGCGCCGTCGGTAGGCCCCTTGCCCTGACTCGCTACCGTGACCCTATGAGCAGCCCGCGAGTGCCCGGTGGGGTGGTGCACAAGCTTCCAGGAGACCTGCGCGAGGCGCTGATCGCCCACGCCACGGCGCTGGATGCCTGGAAAGACATCACGCCCCTGGCGCGCAACGAGTTCATCTGCTGGGTCGAGGATGCCAAGCAGGAGAAGACCAGAGAACGCCGCATCCGCCGGACCCGGGAGGAGCTGGAGGAAGGCCAGCGTCGGCCCTGCTGCTGGCCAGGGTGCAAGCACCGCGAGCGCACCGGTGAATAGCATTTCTGCTGGGTGTCTCCTACACCACCGCCCCCCGCAAAACACCAAGGAGATACCGATGAGTGGTGCCCTGTTTTGACTCTCAACCGATATCGGCCGGCAGCAGCGTGAACGCATCGCCGCCGGCCAAAGGCTTCAGCGCGCGGAAATGGCGTTCGTCCAACGTCGCGATGCTTGTGGTCTGCAGGTGTGCCGCCAGCACGATCAGCGACGCGTCGCTCAGGCCGAGCTCCATCGACTCATACCGCTTGGCGACGGCGATCGTCTCGTGGATGGCGCTTGGCCACCACTCGACCAAGTATGCACCGCGATCGAAGTTCGCGCGCAGTATGCGTGAAGCCTTCGCACCGCCCTGTCGCGCAACGAGATAGTCGAGCTCGGCCACGACGAGCGGTGTCGTGATCAGCTCCTCCTCCTGTGTCCTCATCCAATCATGGACGAGCTCGTAATCGGTGTCGTCCCGGTCCATGAATGCCAGCACGACCGATGTGTCGAGAACGATCAGTCTTCTCCGAATCCGGTTTTCGCCAGATAGTCGTCGACGTTGGCGGAGAGATCGCCGGGCCCGGCGAACACTCCCGCTCCCCAGGGCTTGACCGGCATCGCCGGCGCCGCCGCGCTTTCGAGCGCGTCGCGGATGAGGGCGGCCTTGGTCGTGCCCTCTCTCCTGGCCCTGCGCGCGAGCGCCCGATCCACCACCGGATCTATATAGATGCTGGTCTTCTTCATCATCGGCGACAACATACCACCTACCACCCACCACCTGTATTGCCGTTTGAAAGGCCTCCACATCTCTCACTCCGACCGCCGCCCACAAACGGGACACCTGGCCCTCGCATCCCGGACACCTTGCCTGAGGTGACGACGACGCCCGCTCGCTGGGGATGAGATCCGTTCTGCGATCGCTGCATTTCGCCCACGCGCCCTGCCGCGGTCGCTGCGAGCAGGCTCGCCGCCCGCGTGGGCTCGGCATCATCGACCCGATCGCTGACACGGACGACATCCTGGCCGAGCTGGCCGTGGGTTTTCCCGCCCGGTCATACTGCCCCCATGAACATGCGCTTCGAGCCCTCCCGCGGGCTCACCGGCGAGCTGCGCGCGCCGGCGGACAAGTCGATCTCCCACCGCGCCGCCCTGCTCGGGGCGATGGCCTCCGAGCCCGTGCGGATCGAGAACTACCTGCACGCCGCCGACACGACGTCGACCCTGGACGCCGTGCGCTCGCTTGGCGCGCTGGTCGAGATTCGCGACGGTCAGACCACGATCCGCGGCACGGGCCTGCGTGAGGCGCGCGAGCCCGGCGGGCCGATCGACGTCGGCAACGCCGGCACGCTGATGCGCCTGCTGCCAGGCTGGCTGGCCGCGCAGGAGGGCCGCTCGTTCACGCTCGACGGGGACGCTTCGATTCGCCGCCGCCCGGTCGACCGCATCGCCGTGCCCCTGCGCCTGATGGGAGCCGAGCTCGACGCCACCGACAAACGCTTCCCGCCGCTGACCGTGCGCGGCGCCCATCTGCGCGCCATCTCCTACGAGCTGCCGGTCTCCAGCGCCCAGGTCAAGTCGTGCGTCCTTTTGGCGGCGCTCGCCGCGGATGGCGCCACGACCGTCGGTGAGCCCGAGCGCAGCCGCGACCACACCGAGCGGATGCTCCTGCGCGCCGGGGTCGCGATTCACCGTCATGGCCGTCACGTCACCGTCGTCAACGCCGACGAGCTGCTGCTCGACCGCCTGCGCGTTCCCGGTGACGCCAGCTCGGCTGCGTTCCTGATCGCCGCCGGCGTGCTCGTGCCCGGCTCGCGCCTTTTGCTGCGCGACGTCGGCGTCAACTGGACGCGCACCGGATTCCTGCGGATCGTGCGCCGCATGCGCGGGATCGTGCTCGGCGACCTGGAGCAGGAGACGGGCGAGCTCTCCGCGCAGGAGCCCGTCTGCGACCTCGACGTCGCCCACGGCGCGCTGGAGGCCGCGGTGGTCGAACCCGAGGAGGTCCCCCTGGCGATCGACGAGCTGCCCCTGGTGGCGCTGCTCGGCTGCTACGCCGAGGGCGAGACGATCGTGCACGGCGCCGGGGAGCTGCACTTGAAGGAGTCCGACCGCATCGTCGCGGTGGTCGACGGCCTGTGCGGCCTGGGGGCGGACATCGAGGCCACCGACGACGGCTTCGCCGTGCGCGGCACCGGCGGCCTGCGCGGCGGCGTGCTCGACGCGCGCGGCGATCACCGCATGGCGATGCTCGGCGCCGTCGCCGGCCTCGCCTCGCGCGAGGGGGTCGAGGTGCTCGGCATCGAGGTCGCGGCGGTGTCCTACCCGGGGTTCGTCGAGGACCTCGCGAAACTGTGCTCGTAGCGATTGACGGCCCCGCCGGCGCGGGCAAGTCCACGGTCGCCCGCGCGCTCGCGGACAGGCTCGGCTACACCTACCTGGACAGCGGCGCGATGTATCGCTGCGTGGCGCTGCTCTCGCTCGCCTTGCCCGCGCAGGAGCCCGCTGCGCTCGCCCGCGAGGCCACGATCGATCTGGGGGCGGCGCCTTCGGCAGCGACGGGCCGGGTGCTGCTCGACGGGCGCGACGTGACTGCGGCGATCCGCACGCCCGAGGTCTCCGAGGCGGCATCCCTCCTAGCCGCCGATCCGGGCGTGCGCGAGGCGCTTGTCGCCGCTCAGCGAGAGTTGATCGCCCACGCCGATCTGGTCGCCGAGGGGCGCGACATCGGCACCGTGGTCGCACCCGACGCCGAGTTGAAGGTCTTCCTCGACGCCGCTCCCCGCGAGCGTGCACGCAGGCGGGCAGCTGAGCTGGGCGCCGATCCGGATGCGGTGCTCGCCGAGCAGACCCTGCGCGACGAGCGCGACTCGACGCGCGAGCACAGCCCGCTTGCCCCCGCACCGGGCGCTGTGAGGCTCGACACGACCGGCCTGGGCGTCGATGAGGTCGTCGATCGCATAGCCGCGCTCCTGCCCGCCGGCGCCGCCCGGAACCCGGGGCGGACCTCGCCCCCCCGGACCTCGGCCTCCTGATCGGAGATCGAACGCCTGGCCGGTCATACTGGCCCAATGCTGAAGGTCGCCGTCGTCGGCTATCCCAACGTGGGCAAGTCCTCGCTGATCAACCGCCTCACGCACGCGCGCGAGGCGGTCGTGCACGAGCGCCCCGGCGTCACGCGCGATCGCAAGGAGATCGACTGCGAGTGGAACGGGCGTCGCTTTGCGCTGATCGACACAGGTGGAATGGACTTCGCCGACGAGGATCCTTTGGCAGGCTCGATCCGCGATCAGGCGCGCGCGGGCCTCACCGACGCGCAGCTGGCGGTGCTCGTCGTCGACGCGCGCGCCGGCGTCAGGCCGGGCGATGAGGAGCTGGCCGATCTGCTGCGCCGCTCCTCTGTGCCGGTGATCGTCGCGGCCAACAAGTGCGACGGCGTGAGCGACATCCCCCAGGCGGCCGAGTTCCACCGCCTCGGGCTCGGCGAGCCGCTGGCTGTGTCGGCCGCGCAGGGCCTCGGATCGGGCGATCTGCTCGACCGGATCGTGCAGCTCCTTGATTTGGGCCCGCCCACCCACGACGAGCCGGAGCAGGACACCGTCCGCCTGGCGGTGATCGGCCGGCCAAACGTCGGCAAGTCCTCGCTCGTGAACCGCTTCCTGCGGCAGGAGCGCACGATCGTCTCCGATGAGGCCGGAACCACGCGCGACGCGATCGACACGCCGCTGGTCGTGGACGGGCGCAGGCTCACGCTGATCGACACGGCCGGCATCCGCCGCTCCTCGAAGGTCTCAGACTCGGTCGAGTACTACACCTCGCTGCGCTCCCGCCGCGCCGCCGAGCGCGCGGACGTAGCGCTGGTCGTGTGCGACGCGCGCGACGGAGTCACCGCGCAGGATCAGCGCATCGCGGAGCTGGCGATGAAGTCGGACTGCGCGACCGCGCTCGTGCTGAACAAGTGGGACCTATACGACGGCGATGAGGATGGGCTTGAGCACGAGCGCGCGCGTGTGGCTGAAAAGCTGCGGCTGCGCCCGCGCGTGCTGACCGCGAGCGCGCTGACTGGCCGGCACGTGACGCGCCTGCTTAGCGAGGCGATCGCGCTGGGCGATCGCACCGCCGGGCGCATTCCCACGCCCGAGCTCAACCGCTTCCTGGCGGAGACCGTCCAGGCGCGCCAGCCGCCTGTCGGCACGCGCCGCGGCGGCGGCCAGCACCGTCTGAAGCTCATCTACATGGCCCAGATCGGCGAGCGCCCCCCGCGGTTTGCGATCCAGGTGAACTCCCGCGCGCGTGTGACGCGCGACTACGCCTACTTTCTGGAGAACCGCCTGCGCGCGCGCTACGCCATGGACGGCGTGCCGCTCGTGATCGACTTCGTCGAGCGCGGCCAGCGCGGGCGCGGCGATGCGCGCGCCAGGAGCGGTGGGCGAGCGCGCGCGCGTGGATAGACTCTCCCGGCTTTTCCCTGTCTCTCAAAGCGACGAACGCGGAGCCGACCCCAGCCTATGAGCCGAGCATCAGACAACGAGCACCTGTTCACCTCCGAGTCCGTCACGGAGGGCCACCCGGACAAGATCGCCGATCAGATCTCCGATGGCGTGCTCGACGCTGTCCTGACCGACGACCCTTACGGCCGCGTGGCCTGCGAGACGCTCGTCAACACCGGTCTGATCGTTGTCTCCGGGGAGATCTCGACCGACACGTATGTCGACATCCAGCAGATCGCGCGCGAGACGGTCCGCAGGATCGGCTACGACAACGCCGCCTACGGCTTCGACTGCGACACCTGCGCGGTCATCAACGCGATCGACAAGCAGTCCCCGGACATCGCCCAGGGCGTCGACGCGGCGTATGAGACCCGCCACGATCCCGCCGACGACGACGAGCTCGACGTCGCCGGCGCGGGCGATCAGGGGATGATGTTCGGCTACGCCACGCGCGAGACCGAGGAGCTGATGCCGCTGCCGATCGCGCTCGCGCACAAGCTCGCAAAGCGCTTGGCAGAGGTGCGCAAGGGCGAGGTGCTGCCCTACCTGCGCCCCGACGGCAAGACTCAGGTGACGGTCCGCTATCGCGACGGCAAGCCCGTGGCGATCGAGAAGATCCTGATCTCCACCCAGCACGCCGACGGCATCGACGCCGAGGCGCTGATCAAGCCCGACCTGTTCGAGCACGTGCTGCGCCCGGTGCTCCCGAGCGGACTGTATGACGAGAACAAGCTGCTCAAGAACTTCCTCGTCAACCCGACCGGGCGGTTCGTGATCGGCGGGCCGATGGGCGACTGCGGGCTGACGGGGCGCAAGATCATCGTCGACACCTACGGCGGCATGGCCCGTCACGGCGGCGGCGCGTTCTCGGGCAAGGACCCCTCCAAGGTCGACCGCTCAGCTGCGTACGCCGCTCGGTGGGTGGCCAAGAACATCGTCGCCGCCGGGCTGGCCGACCGCGCCGAGGTCCAGGTCGCCTACGCGATCGGCGTCGCGCACCCTGTGTCGGTGATGGTCGAGACGTTCGGCACCGAGCAGATCGGCCGCGCGCAGATCGCCCAGCTCGTGGACGAGCACTTCGACCTGCGCCCAGGGGCGTTTCGCGAGGAGCTGCACCTGCACCGGCCGATCTATCAGAAGACCGCCGCCTACGGCCACTTCGGCCGCGACGACCACGACTTCACGTGGGAGCGCACCGACAGGGCGCAGGCGCTGCGCGCCGCCGCCGGGCTCTGACCGGCGCGGTCTTCTGGCCCGCCCGCTACTGCGGATCGACGTCCACGCTGAAGCTGACCCCCGTGTGCGCACGATCATCGGCGACGCTCCGCACGGCCTCGCCGACGGCGCGTACGGCGGGACGGCGCTCGGGCGTCTTGACGACGAGCACCTGGCGCTCCTGCCCGCGCAGCCTGAACAGCGCGGCGGGACCCAGGACGCTCGCGCCGAACCCATCGCCGGCCGCCCCGGGCCCGCCCGGCGGACCGACCAGCGTGGAGCACCTCAGCCGCTCCGCCAGCGCGCTTGCCGCCGTCCGCGCGGGAGCGCTCTCGGGAGCCGCGCACACGATCCTGATCAGGTGCGAGAACGGCGGGTAGCGCAGCGCCTGGCGGCGCTCCAGCTCGCCCGCGAGGAAACCGTCGCTGTCGTGCCTGGCGGCGTGCACGATCGCGCGGGCCTCGGGGGCGATGCTCTGCACGAGCACGCGTCCGTCCGCCCCGCGGCCGACGCGGCCGGCGAGCTGGGCGATCAGCGCGAACGTGCGCTCCTCGGCGCGGAAGTCGGGGAAGCGCAGGGTCGCGTCGGCGTCGAGCACGACCCCGAGCGTCACGTCGGGGAAGTCGTGGCCCTTGGCGACCATCTGCGTGCCTATCAGCACACCTGACTCGGCCGCCTCGAACCGCCGCAGCAGCGTGGCGATCCCCTGGGCGGGCGGACCGGCGACCGTGTCGGCGTCCAGGCGCAGCACCGGAAAGTTGCCGTCGTCCCCGTCCAGCGCGAGGGCGAGATCGTGCTGGACGCGCTCGGTCCCCGCGCCGTGGCGCGCCACCGAGATCGAGTCGCACTGCTCACAGCGCTCGGGAGCGGGCTCGCGGTGGCCACAATGGTGGCAGGCGATATACCCGCCGTGCCGATGGAGCACGAGCGAGACGTCGCACTGCGGGCAGCTCCACACTCGTCCGCAGGAGTGGCAGGACAGGAAGTTCGACCAGCCGCGGCGATTCAGCAGCACGATCGCCTTGCCGCGCTCGGCACGCACCTGCGCCAGCGCCCGCGCGGTCTCCGGGTGCAGGCCGGCGCTCTCGCCACGCATGTCGAGCACGCTCACCAGCGGCAGCGGGCGTCCGTCAACGCGCTTGTGCAGCCGCAGCCGTCGTGACGGTGTCTGTGACCCTGACGGCGCGGACTCCTGCGCGGGCGAGGGCGCAAGCAGATGCGCGCTCTCCGGGCGCGGGGTCGCGCTGCCGAGCAGCAGCAGCGCGCCGCTCGCTCGTGCGCGCACGACGGCGACGTCGCGGGCGTCGTAGCGGGGGTCGCCCTCGTGCTTGTAGGACGCCTCGTGCTCCTCGTCCACGACGATCAGGCCGAGCCGCTCGATCGGCGCGAACACGGCCGAGCGCGGGCCCACGCACACGCGGGCCTCGCCTGTTCGCAGGCGCCTCCATTCCTCGTAGCGCTCGCCCGGGCGCAGACGCGAGTGCTGCACGGCGACGGTCTCGCCGAAGCGTTCGGAGAAGCGCCCGACGATCTGCGGAGTCAGCGCGATCTCCGGCACGAGCACGATCGCGCCGCGGCCCTGCTCCAGCGCGTGCGCGGCGGCCCGCAGGTAGACCTCGGTCTTGCCCGATCCCGTCACCCCCTGCAGCAGCCGCTGCTCGAAGCGGCGCGCATCGAGCGCCGCGCCCAGCGACTCCAGGGCCTGCTGCTGCGCGGATGTGAGCGCCGGGGGCTTGGGCTGGCGGGCGCCAACGGAGAGATGCTCAGTGCGCACGACCGCCCGGCGTTTGCGTCCGCTGAGGCGGCGTGCCGCGCCTGGGGGCAGCACGAGCGTGAGCGCGCGCGAGATCGTGGAGCAGTACTCCGCGGCGATCCACTGCGCCAGCGCGACCAGCTCGACCGGCAGGGCGGGCGGGCCTTCATCAAGAGCCCTCAGCGGGGCAAGCAGTTTTTCCTCAGAGATCTCGCTGCGCTCGGCCAGGCCGACGACGACCCCCAGCACCTGCCGCCGGGCGAACGGGACGACGAGCATCGAGCCGACATCCACGACGCCGCCCCGCAGCTCCTCGGGCAGGCGGTAGTCGAACGGGCCGCGCAATGCGCGGGCGGTGGTCAGCGGCTGCACCTGGGCGATGGCGCTCATCGCCCTGACATTAGGTCAGCGCTCGGCGGCAGCGCAGGCATGCGGGATTGCGCGGTTCGCCAACTGCCGCCGGGCGCGCCGATGTCTGTTACTTTGCATCGCAGAGGGAGATCAGCGGGAGATCAGAGGAGGGGTGCATGGAGGCGCAGGACGGAAGATCTGACACTGGGCGGGGCATCGGAGCGGGAGCCGGGAGGCTCCCGGCTCGCGCTCTCTGCCTGGCGGCGGCGATCGGCCTCTGTCTCGCGCTGGCGCCCGCGGCGGCTGCTGCGGAGTCGTCCTTCACCTGGGCTGGAGGAGGCTCTGAAGTCCCCGGGAAGTGGTCTGTCGGCGCTAACTGGGGCGCCGCAAGTGCGCCCAAGAGCGAAGAAGAACTCGCCACGCTCACGTTTCCCGAGCTCAGCGGCTGCACGGCTCCCAAGGCGTGCTACTCCAGCGACAACGACCTGAAGGAAGTGTCGGCGGAATCGCTGCACATCGACGATGGCGATAACTACGTCATCAAGGGCGAAGAACTGGAACTCGGAAGAGAAGGGCTGACCGCCTCCCCCGAGGGAGGCGTGAGCGGCGCCCTGGACGAAATCGAGGCGCCGCTCGAACTGAGCAAATCGCAGAGATGGACCGTCGTCGGACGCGGCGACGCAGGAGTCGCGAAAGACGGGCTCTTCCTGGAAGACGAAGTGGAAGCGGCGGCCACTGGCACGGCGCTCAGGATCGCACAGAGCAGCGAAGCCGCCCTGGTCATCGGCAGTCAAGCGGAAGTGAATGTCGGCTCGGTCACGATCGAAGGCGCGGACGACTCAGCAAAAACAGGGTTCGAAAACGGCTCTGTCGAATTCCTGGGCGGTGAACTGGACTCATCGGACAAAGGTCATGTGGCGCTGAGCCATATCTCCTTCTCGGGCTTCGGCGAAGTTGGCGCGCTGAGCACAGCCGATGCCGCACTCAACATAAGCATTGGAAGCGGCACTGAATACACCGGTCTCGAAGCGTCGAGTGTAGAACTCGATTCCGCCAGCAAGGTCAGCTTCCAGATCAACGGCAGTGAATCCTCGCAGCTGCTCTCCGAAGGCCCGATCGCACTGGCAGGGGCGACGCTTGCACTCGACCTGTCGCCGGCGGCCAGCGGGGGATCCTGCGCGAACCTCGAGGTTGGCTCGAAATACACGCTCGTCTCAACGAACGAGGGCCTGTCGGGAGCGTTCGTCAACGCGCCCAAAGGCGCGGAAACGGCAGTGCCGATCCACTTCCCCGCGGGCTGCGTCCAGGCACGGGCGATGAAGATCGGCTATCAGACGGGAAGTGAGCCTGACACAGTCACCGGGACGGTGGTGGAAGCTCCGCCCGTGATCACACCGGGCCCAGAACCTGCTCCGGCGTTGGAAGGTGACAACCCGCGCTTCGCCAACAGGTCCCTGACCGTGAGCCCATCGGGGACGTTTGCGATCAAGGTAAAGTGCGCCGCCCGCAAGAGCGCCCGCTGCACCGGAACGATCACGGTGCGCACGCTCCATGCGGTGAGCACGGGGGCGTCGGGCGGCAAGTCCAAGCACAAGCCCGCCGTGCTGACACTGGCCAAGGGGTCGTTCAACATCGCGGGCGGTAAGACCAAGGCCGTGGCGCTGCGCCTGTCGGCTGCCGCCAGAAAGCTGCTCGCCCACGATCGCACTCTGCGCGCGCGCGCGACGATCGTCATGCGCGTCGTCACGCATGGCCACCTAGGCGTCAAGCACACCACGCAGCTCACGGTCACCCTGCACGCGCCCAAGCACAAGCACGGGAAGGGCTGATAATATGCATGACGGCATGGACGCCGAGGGTGACATGGGCAGGTCTGTCGCAGGACGATGCCTGCGCGCGGCGATCGGGGGTCTCCCGGTCCGCGCGCTGTGCCTGCTCGCGGCGATCGGTTTCTGCCTCGTGCTGGCGCCGGCGGCGGTTGCGAAGCCGAAATCCTTCACCTGGGACGGAGGCTCTGCAACCCCCGGAAAATGGTCTGTCGATGCGAACTGGACCCCTGCAGGTGCGCCCAAAGAAGGAGAAACAGTCGAAATGCTCACATTTCCCGAGCTCAGCGGCTGCACGGCTCCCAAGGCGTGTTACTCCAGCGAAAACGATCTGGAAGAATTGTCGGCCGAAGAACTGCACATCGACGATGGCGACAACTACATCATCACGGGCGAAGAACTGTCGCTAGGCAGCAGCGGGCTGACCGCCTCGCCCGAAGGCAGCACGAGCGGGGCTCGAGACGAGATCGAGATGCCGCTCGAACTGAGCGAACCGCAGGAATGGAGCATTGTCGGGAGAGGGAGCGGGAAAAACGGGCTTCTGTTGGAAGATGAAGTGACCGGCTCCGACACGCTCACGATCAAACAGAGTGAAGGGTCTGCGCTCGTCCTCGGCGAAGAATCCGAAGTGGAAGTGGGGCCCGTCACGATCAAAGGCGCAGACACTGGCAAGGCGGGGTTTGAAAACGGTTATGTCGAACTGCTGGGTGGCGAACTCGACTGGTCGAGCTCTGTGAAATTGGAACACATCTCCTTCTTCGGTTACGGCGAAGTCGGTGAACTGACGACAACCGGCGCGGAACTCAACATAAGCAGGGTAAGTGGCAACGAACATGTCGGTCTTGAAGCGTCGAGCGTGACCCTCGACCATGAAAGCAAGCTCGCCTTCCAGATCAACGGCAGCAATGAATCGTCGCAGTTGTTCGCCACTGGCACGATCGAGCTGAGGGACTCGACGATTGAAGTCGACGTGTCGCCGTCGGAAGGAGAACCCTGCCCGGTTCTCGCGGTTGGTCAGACATACACGTTCGTCGAAGCAGAAGCAGCCGGGAGCTCGTTCGGCAAGTTCGGCAACGCACCCGACGGCGCGGAAATACCGATTCACTTCGAAGGCTGCACGCCGACAGCGCAGGTGCTGCGGATCGGCTACGAAGAAAACGACGGCGCCAAGACGGTTACCGGGAGAGTAGAAGAATCCAAAGAAAAGCGAGAAGCCAAGGAAGCCAAGGAAGCGAAAGAAGCCAAGGAAGCTAAACAAGCGCAGGAAGCCAAAGAAGCCAAAGAAAAGCAAGCCGTGATCGAAGGACCGGCGAAAGCAGGCGTGCCGGGCGTCAAGGAAGGCTCGCCCGACGCCACGCTCGCGAGCACGTCCTTAAGCGTGAGCTCCACGGGCGCGTTCGTGGTCAAGATCAAGTGCCCCGCCGGCGAGACAAGCTGCACGGGGACGATCACGCTGCGCACGCTCCACCCCGTGACTACCGGCGGGTCCGGCGGTAAGCCCAAGCGCAAGCCCGCGGTGCTGACGCTCGCCACGGGGTCGTTCACGGTCGCGGGCGGCCAGTCCAAGGCGGTGACGCTGCATCTGTCGGCCACGGTCAGGAAGCTGCTTGTCCGCGACCATGTGCTCAGCGCGCGCGCGACGATCGTCGCGCGCAATCCGGCGGGCGCGACGCACACGATCCAGACAAACGTGACGCTGCACGCGCCGAAGCCCAAGCACGGCAAAGGCTGACAGCAAGCCCGCGTACCCCCCCGCAGCTCATAAACTGAGGGGAGGATGTCAGAACAGGACAGCAGCACAGCCGAGAACGGAGCGTCGCCGGAGCTTGCGAGCGCGCCATCGCAGGACGCCGACGTCGAGGTCGAGCCCGAGCAGGACGCCCCCGCTGTAGAGGAGCTCGATGAGGAGACGCGCGCCAGGCGCGACGCGGCGCTGGCGCGCGTGCGCAAGCTGGGAGATCCGGTGCTGCGCGCGAGCGCGGTCGAGGTGCAGCGCTTCGACGACGCGCTGCGGGCCGAGATCGAGCAGATGGGCGAGCTGATGGGAGACGCCCTCGGGATCGGGCTGGCCGCGACGCAGGTCGGGATGCTCAACCGGGTGCTCGTGTATCGGGTGTACTCAGAAGATCCGATCATGGCGCTGGTGAACCCGGTGCTCGAGTGGGTCGACGAGGAGCTCGAAACCGCGGCGGAGGGATGTCTCAGCCTGCCCGGCGTGCACGTCGAGGTGGAGCGGCCCGCGCGGATTCGCGCGCGCGCGCGCGATGCGAGCGGCGCGGAGATCCTCGTCGAGGCGGAGGGCCTGCACGCGCGCGTCATCCAGCATGAGATCGACCACCTGGACGGGGTCCTGATCCTCGACCGCATCTCGCGCGAGGCGCGCAAGGAGGCGATGCGCGCGATGCGCGAAGCGCGCGAAGGCGACTCGGCCGGCGACACCCCTCCAGCGCGGGTGGCCGACCCCGACGCGAGCCCCGCTTAGCCGTCCCCGCGAGCGGAGGCGGACGGCGATCATCATGCGCACGGTCTTCATCGGGACCTCCGCGTTTGCGGCGGCTGTGCTCGAGCGCCTGGCCAGGAGCGAGCACCGGCCGGCGCTGGTGCTGACGCGGCCCGACCGTCCGCGGGGACGTGGGCGCAAGCTCGCAGCGCCGCCGGTCGCGCAGGCCGCCCATAGCCTGGGAATCGCGCTGGAGCAGCCGGCGAAGGTGGACGATCCGCCGGCGCGTGAGCTGATCGCGCGGGCGGAGCCGGACGCTGTGATCGTGTGCGCGTTCGGGGCGCTGATCTCCGAGCCGCTGCTCTCAGAGCACGAGCTGCTGAACGTGCACCCGTCGCTGCTGGCGCGCTGGCGTGGAGCCGCACCCGTGGAGCGCGCGATCATGGCCGGCGACGAGCGCACCGGCGTCTGCATCATGCGCCTGACGGCGGGCCTTGACAGCGGGCCGGTGTGCCTGGCCGAGTCGGTCGCGATCGAGCCGAGCGACACCTATGGCTCGCTGGCCGAGCGCTTGCAGGCGCTCGGCGGGGAGTTGATCGTGCGCACGCTGGACCTGACCGCTGACGGCCAAGCGCCGGCGTTCGCCGAGCAGGACGAGTCGCTCGCCACTTACGCCGAGAAGATCGGCCCTTCGGACCGTCTGCTGGCCCCGGCGCTGGGAGCGGCGCAACTGGAGCGCACCGTCAGGGCGCTGCACCCGCACATCGGCGCGCGCCTTCAGCTCGCGGACGGGACGCTGCTGGGCGTGCACTGCGCGCGCGTCGCGGGCGGGATGGGCGAGGGGCTGGGGGGCGGGACGGGCGGCGAGGGGCCGGGGGGCGAGGGGCCGCCCGCGGGCACGCTCGCGCGCGACGGCGAGCGGCTGCTGTACGGCGCCGCCGGCGGGGCGCTCGAGCTGCTGTGCGTGCAACCGTCCGGCGGGCGGGCAATGGACGCCGGCGCGTACCTGCGCGGACATGCCCTCTGAGGCCCGGATCTGTGCGTATGCGGTCCTGCGCCGCGTATTCGAGGACGGGGCGTACGCCGACAGGGCGCTGCAGTCTGAGGCACGCGCTCTGAACGCGCGCGATCGCGCGCTGGCGATGCGCCTGTCCTATGGCGCGGTCCAGCGCCGGGGCACGCTCGACCATCTGATCGGGCTGCTGGCCGAACGTCCGCCGCGGGGGCTGGACGCACCCGTGCTGGCGGCGCTGCGACTCGGCTGCTACGAGCTGCTGTACCTGCGCGGGGCCCCCGACTACGCGATCGTCGCCGACGCCGTCGAGCTGGCCAAGCGCAATGCGCGGGCCGGGCACGGGCTCGTCAACGCCGTGCTGCGCCGCGCCACGCGCGAGGGGCCGGACGCGCTCCTCGGCGCGCTCACCGACGACACGCCGGCTCACGCCGCGGTCAAGCACTCCCACCCGGAGTGGATCGCGCGGCTGTGGTGGGATGAGCTCGGCGTGGACGACGCGCGCGCGCTGATGGCCTGCGACAACGAGCCCGGCGAGGTGGCGCTGCGCGCGAACACGCTCGTGACCGACGCGCCCACGCTCGCCCGGGAGCTGGCGGCGCAGGGCGGTCTGCGGGGCGCCGAGGCGGGCGGTCCGCAGCGCGATGCGACAGGCGGTCCGCAGGGCGATGAGGCGGGTCCGGCGGACGATCGAGCGGGCGGGCCGCAGAGCGACGCGGCCCCGGTGAGGACTCACACCGACCCGGACATTCCGGAGGCGCTCGTGCTCGAGGGCCCGTTCGACGCGCACGCCTCGGCGGCGTGGCGCCGAGGTGAGTTCGTGGCGCAGTCGCGCGCGGCGATGCTCGTCGCCCGCGTGCTGGCGCCCGAGCCGGGCGAGACGGTGCTCGACCTGTGCGCCGCGCCTGGCGGTAAGAGCACGCACCTCGCGGCGCTGATGGGCGGGACAGGACAGGTCGTGGCGGTGGAGCGCGACCGCCGCCGGGCGGGAGCGCTGCTGCGCACCGCACAGCGGCTGCACGCTGACAACGTGCGGGTCGAGCTGGCGGACGCCGCACAGGCCCGCCCCGAGGGCGCCGTGTTCGACCGCGTGCTCGTCGACCCGCCGTGCTCGGGCCTGGGAACGCTGCAGGCCCGCCCGGATCTGCGCTGGCGAATGGAGCGCTCGCGCCTTGCGGAGCTGCAGCGAACGCAGGCCGTGATCCTCGCGGCGGGCGCCGATGCGGTCCGTCCGGGCGGCGTGCTGGTCTACTCTACGTGCACGATCTCCGCGACCGAGAACGAGCTCCGGATTGCCGCATTCCTGGATGACAACCACGATTTCGAACTCGACGACCTGGGCGGCGAGCTGCCCGCCCTGCGGCACCCGTCGCCGCGTGCGCGCGAGACCGTGTTGACGCTGCCCCATCGCGATCGTACCGCGGGCTTCTTCATCGCCCGCTTGCGCAGGCAGGGCTGACACGATGGCGCGCGAGCCGCAGGCGCCCGCCAAAGCTCCGGTCGAGCTCGGGCCGCTGTGCCCGCAGTGCGGCGAGCCGTGGCTGCGCCCCACGAATCTCCCGGGCCGCTACCGCTGCGTGTACTGCCTGCACCGTTTTGAGCTCACGTCGGTGTGTCCCAACTGCGGCGAGCATTCGACGATCGTGCGCATGTCCTCGACGGCGATCCTCAAGTGCAATAATTGCGGCGACAGTATGCTCCAAGCCATATGACCGGGCCCCCGGGCGAGCTGCTGAAAAAAGGGGTGCACGTAGCGCCGTCGATCCTGTCCGCGGACTTCGCGCGGCTGCGCGAGCAGGTCGCCGAAGTGCTGGACGCCGGCGCGAAGGCGATCCACGTGGACGTGATGGACGGGCACTTCGTGCCGCCGATCACGGTCGGGCCGCTGGTCGTGGGCGCGCTGCGCGAGCAGACGCACGCGGCGGGAGCGATGCTCGACGTGCACCTGATGATCGAGCGCCCCGAGCGGCACGTGTCCGACTTCGTGCGGGCGGGCGCGGACTCGATCACCTTCCACGCCGAGGCCACCCCGCACGTCTCCTATACGGCGGATCTGATCCGCCAGGGCGGCGCCGGCGTCGGCGTGGCGATCAACCCGGCCACGCCGGTCGGCGCGCTGGCCGAGGTGGTGGAACTGCTGGACATGGCGCTGTGCATGACCGTCAACCCGGGCTGGGGCGGGCAGCCGTTCATCGCCCATTCGCCGGATAAGATCCTGCGGGTCAGGGCGATCGTCGGCGCCGGCGTGGCCGTCGAGGTGGACGGGGGCATCGACCCCGAGACCGCGCCCGTGTGCAGGCAGGCCGGGGCCAACGTGTTCGTCGCGGGGTCAGCGATCTTCGGCGGTGGCCGCGATCCCGGCGAGGCCTACCTGGCGATCGCGCGGGTCCTCGGCGGGGACTGAGTCGCTTCGCCGACGGGCGCCGGCGACCCCTGGCGGTAGAGCGTCCACAGCAGTAGCGCAAGCAGCGCCGTGGCGCCGGCGTAGCCGATCTCCGCGCGCAGCACCTGTTCGCTCACGGCCGGGGTGAGCATCCAGGCTAGGAACACGGCGGCGGCGATCATCCAACAGGTGGCGGCGGCGCGCGGGCGGTTGCGCGCGAGCGCGGCCTGGTTGAGCGCGCCGGAGGCGAGGTGCGTGCCCATCCCGATGCCGATCAGGGCGAGACCGAAACGGTTGTAGGCGTAGCGCTGCCCGAACAGGTGGCTCATCACGAAGGGGCCGACGATCAGCAGTCCGAGCGCGACCGCGGCCGCGAAGGCCGCGATCGCGAGCACCGTCAGGCGGATGGCGCGGGCGAACGCCGCGTGGCCCTCCTTGGCCTCCAGGCCCGTGAGGTGGGGCAGCAGCGAGGTCTGGATCGCCTGAAACAGCTGCAGCGGCGCGCGCGCGATCAGCATCACGTTGAACACGATCCCGGCGAGCGCATCGCTCGAGGTGGCATAGACGGTCAGCACCGCGGCGTTCAGCAGCGTCTGCTCGGAAAGCATGATCCCCGAGACCCACAGGGCGAAGCGACCGCCGCGTCTGAGCGAGAGCTCGCCACCGATCGAAGATCGGCCAGCGGACGTCTCCTGCACGCCCTCGGTGCCGGGCCCGGCGAGCGCCGCGTCGGCCTCGTCCACGGTGATCGGCCCGGTCGCGTCGTGGCGCTCGCGCCCGCGGCGGGCGAAGGCGGCGGGCACGACGACCAGCGAGAGCAGCGGCGCGGCGGCGATGCCGAGCGCCACCGCGGTCTGACCGCTCGTGATCCCCAGCGCGACCGCCAGCGCGAAGCAGATGCGCGAGCTGGCCTCCATCAGGACGAGACCGCCGTACAGCGCGAAGTACTCGTGCCCGGCCAGCCAGCCGCGCGCGAAGTAGCTGCCGGCGTAGGCGAGCGTGCCGACGAGCAGCACGTAGTACAGCGCCGAATAGCCGTCGAACACTTCTTCGATCAGCTCCGTGCGCAGCGCCAGCGCAACGGCGAGAAACGCGAGCGCGAACCCGGCCTGGATCGCGATCGGGACGCGCAGCGGGTGCTCGGTGTGCCCGTGCGCGCGGCGCTCGGCGATCGTGCGCGAGAGCAGCTGTTCGACCGGGCGGTAGATGACCGAGATGACGACGAACATGACCGACCACAGCACGTCCACGCGTTCGGCCTCGGCGGCGCTGAGCACGTGGCTGGCAATCGAGAAGAACGCGAACGTCAGCAGCCCGGTCGCGGCGATCCCGACCGAGAGGATCCGCGCCCCGCTGCTGTAGGAGCGCGACGAAGGTCTAGACCCGGACAAGCAGCATCGTCCAGGGAAACGGCGAGCGCATCTCGGCGACCTGACCGTAGCGCCCCAGCAGCTGCACGAACGACCGCCTGGACCAGTGGTTCAGATGCCCGGGCGTGTTGCCGAGCTCAGTCCAGTACGCGCCACGGGCCATGTTCAGCATCCGCCACAGCGGCTCGCGCGGGACCGACACGAGCAGATGGCGCTGCGCGCAGCGCGCCATCTCGCTCAGCGTGTGCTCGGGGTCGGGGACGTGCTCGAGCACCTCGATCGCCGTGGCAAGATCGAACTCGCCATCGGCGAAAGGCAGGTTCTCGGCCTGCATCACCTGGTACTCGAGGTTCGGGGCGCGCCGCTGCGACCAGCCTGCCTGGATCGACTCCTCCTCCAGGTCGATCCCGACGACCCGCCGCGACTCGCCCAGGCGCTGGGCCCACTTGTGTACGAGCACGCCCTCGCCACAGCCGACGTCCAGCAGCGAGCTCGGGTCGGCGCGGGCGAAAAGCTCGTCCAGCGCGCCCTCGAACCCGTCCATCATGCGTCGCACGAGCGGATTGGTCGAGCCGTACTTGTCGTAGGTGTTGCCGGTGACGATCCCGTCATCGGACACGGTCACGCCCGCGCTCATAATCGCACCGCCTCGGGCCGTTGCGTCGTGGTCTGCGGGTTTGCTCCCTCGGCGGCGTCGCCCGCGTCGTTGGTCGTGTCCGCTGCGTTCGCGCTTCCCGCGGTCGTCTGGCCGGGTTCGTAGTGCGACGGCGCGACACCCAGCTGCAGCTCGATGCGGCGCACCCGCTCGAAGGTCTTCTGGGTCATCACGCGCTGCGCCGCGAGCAGATCGCCGATCACGCCCAGCGCCCACAGCACGACGGCCGCGATGAACAGGACCGCGCCGAGGATCAGCGACTGCACGTGACCCTTGCCGGCGCCTTCGGCGTAGGCGACGGTGAAGCGGATCCACACGGCGAGCGCCGCCACGCCGATCAGCGCGGCGAGGCTCCAGAACACGCGCAGCGGCTCGTACTGGGCGTAGATGCGAAATATCGAGATCGCGTTGCGGCGCACATACGCGCCCATCGAGGGGAACAGGCGCGACTCGCGCGTCTTGGGGTTGGTGCGCACGGGGACGTGGTCGATCGCGACCAGCAGCTTGCCCGCCTGGATGATCGTCTCCAGGGTGTAGGTGAACCGCGAGACGACCATCATCTGGATCGCCGCCTCGCGGTTGTAGGCCCTGAACCCGGAGGTCGTGTCGGGCACCGAGGTCGAGGACGCCTGGCGCACGACCCACGAGCCGAGGCGCTGCAACGTCTTCTTGAGGGGGGAGAAATGCTCGACCCCGCCGACCTCGCGGTCGCCGACGACCATGTCGGCGCGACCCTCCACGATCGGCGCCACCAGCCGGGCGATGTCCGGCCCGTAGTACTGGTTGTCGGCGTCGGTGTTGACGATCACGTCCGCGCCGAGCTTCAGCGCCGTGTCGATCCCGGCCTGAAAGCCCGTTGCCAGGCCCTTGTTGTTGGTCAATCGCACGAGATGATCGACGCCGTGATCGCGTGCGACCGCGACCGTCGCGTCGGTCGAGCCGTCGTCGATCACGAGCCACTCCACCACGTCGAACCCGTCCATCTCGCGCGGCAGGTCGGCGAGCGTCTGCGGCAGCTGGTCGGCCTCGTTGTAACAGGGGATTTGAACGATGAGCTTCACTGGGTGAAAGCCTACCCCGTGGGGCTGCTTGCAAGGATAGGCTCTGCAACCCATGGCCAGCGCGACGCTCAGCACCCCGCGGCAGGACTCGTCTCTGTTGCGGCGGTTACAGGCGATCGACGCCTGCACGTGGGCCAAGATCGGGTTCGCGCTGCTGTGCGCCGGCGCGCTGTTCGGTTACTTCGCCTACCCCACCTACCCGACGTACGACTCGTTCTACGCGCTGCTGTGGGGCCGCGACCTGCTGCACCTGCACCTGCCCGACTTCAGGGTGTACCGCGGGCCGACAGAGCATCCGCTGGCGATTGCGTTCGGGATGGTCTGCTCGATCTTCGGTCAGTACGGCGCGCGATTGATGGTGCTCGGGTCGATCGCCTCGTTCGTGGCGGTCATCGCCGGCTGCTACCGGCTGGGACGGTTGTGTTTCGGCCCGGTCGTGGGCCTGCTCGCGGCGCTGCTGGTGCTGAGCCGCTTCTTCGTCGAGAATCTGGCGACACAGGGATACCTGGACATCTCCTACGTTGCGCTGATCGTGTGGGCGGTCGTCTTCGAGGTCGAACGTCCTCGGCGCGGCACGCTCGTGTTCCTGACGCTCGCCGCCGCGGGGCTGCTGCGCCCGGACGCGTGGGTGCTGAGCGGGGTGTACTGGCTGTGGTGCGCCTGGCCCCGGCACGGGGACGCGGCGATCGATACCGATCGGAGATCACGGGATCTCCGATCGGCCAGCCGCCGGCTTGGATACCTCGGCCTGGCGCTGATCGCTCCGGTCCTGTGGGTCGGCGTGGACGCGGTCGTGACCGGCGACCCGCTGTACTCGCTGCACTCGACCGCCGAACTCGCGCAGGAACTCGAACGCACGCAGGGGCTGTCGAGCGTGATCGTGTCGGTGTGGACGTTTGGGGTGCGCATCGACAAGCTGCCGGTGATCCTCGGCGGGCTCGTGGGCGTTCCATTGGCGGTATGGCTCGCGCCCCGTCGCGTGCTCACCCCGCTGGCGGCGCTCCTGACGCTGGGGGGCGCATACGTGCTCGAGGGAGCCGGAGGGGCTTCGCTCGTCGATCGCTACCTGATGGGCGTGGCGATCCTGCTGCTGCTGTTCTGCGCGGTCACGGTCGGCGGCTGGGCGATGCTGCAGCCGGGCTCGAAGCTGCGCCGCGTATGGATGGTGGGCGCCGCCGCGCTTGTCCTCTACGGCGGCGCGTCGGCCGCCACGTCGCTGAGCCTGTCGAGCCTGCGCACCACCCTGGCCTACCACAAGGAATTCCACGAGGGGCTGGCTGCGGCGCTCTGGAGCCCGCGCGTGCACGCGGCGCTGAAGCGCTGCCCACTGGTATCGCTGCCCGACAACAAGCTGATCCCCGACGCGCGCTGGATCCTGGATACCGTCGGCCAGCACGACATCGTCGCGCGCAGTCAGGCGCGCGCGGATGCCGAGAAAGGCGCTCACCAACTGGAGGACCGCCTGGGTCGGGGCAGCGTGGCCGTATACCCGCTCGGCAGCGCCGTGTTCTTCGAGGCGATCGTCGACGTCGGCGACGATCCCCTCGTGCAGGTTCCGCAGGCCGGATACCACCGCATCTACACGAGCCGCTACTACGCCGTCTATGACAACTGCTGAGGGCCCCTCACCGGCCGCCGCGCGGTCCGCCGGCGACGGACCCCGATCCGGCCGGGCGTCGCCGAGGTGAGCGTCAACGAGGCCGGCACGCGGACGGGCTCGCGCCGCTGGGCGTGGGCCGGGCTCGCCGCGGTGCTCGCCGGCGGGCTCGGGCTGCGTCTGTGGGGAATCGAACAGGGCCTGCCCTACGCCTACAACGCCGATGAGGCCGACCACTTCGTCCCGCACGCGATCGCGATGTTCGGGCACGACCTGAACCCGCACTACTTCGCCAACCCGCCGGCGTACACCTATCTGCTGCATTGGCTGTTCGCCGTCTACTACGGCGGGACGGTGGGCGTGCAGCACGCGATCGCGGCGCACCCCGGCGACGTGTACACGCTCGCGCGAGTGGCCGCAGCGGTGCTCGGCACAGCCGCGCTGTGGCTGCTGTATGCGACGGGAGCGCGTCTGTTCGGCCGCGGCGTCGGACTGCTCGCGGCGGCGATCGAGGCGGTCGCATTTTTGCCGGTGTTCTACGCGCATCTGGCGCTCAACGACGTGCCGACGCTCGCGCCGCTGACGCTGTCGCTGCTGGGGAGCGCCGGGGTGCTGCGCAAAGGCCGCGCGCGCGACCATCTGCTGGCGGGCGTCGGGCTGGGGCTCGCCTGTGCGACCAAGTACACAGCTGGCATCGTGCTCGTGCCCTACCTGGCCGCGGTCGCGGCGCGCTACCTGGAGCACTCGGCACAGCTGGGGTCGGCGAGCGCCGGGCGCCGGGCGGTGGGCGGGATCGCGCTGACCGGGGCGGCGGCGCTGATCGCGTTCCTGATCGCCAACCCGTACGCGATCCTCGACTACTCCGACTTCCACTCAGAACTGGTCCACCAGTCGACGCTGTCAGCCGAAGCCCAGGGCAAGCTCGGCGCGCCCAAAGACGGCGGGCTGGCCTACTACCTGTGGACGCTCACCTGGGGCCTCGGCTGGGCGCCCGCGCTGGCGGCGCTGGGGGGCGCTGTGAGCGTGTGGTGGCGCGAGCGAGCGCTCGGCTGGGTGCTCGTGCCGGCGGTGCTTGCCTATCTCGCGTTCATGGGCATCCAGGGCCGCTACTTCGGCCGCTGGCTGTTGCCGATCTTCCCGATCCTGTGCCTGCTCGCCGCGCTGTTCGCGCTACAGCTCCTGAACGCCCTCACGCGCCGGCTGCCGCGCATGCGCCTGGCCGCCGCGGCGCTGCTCGTGGCGGTGCTGCTCGCGCAGGGGCTCTCCTACAGCGTCCATTCCGGCAAAGTGCTCGCGCGCGCGGACACGCGCAACCAGACACGAGACTGGATGCTCGCGCACATCCCGGCCGGCGCGCCGATCGTGGTCGAGCCGGTCGCGCCCGACGCGTGGGGCGAGCGCTGGAAGAAGTATCCGTCGCTGTGGTCGCAGACATCGCCCACGGGCGCGCTGGAGCCGGGCTTCTCCCACGAAGTCGGGATCGAGGACTACGAGCGCACGCTCGCCCCGGCCCTGGTCGGCTACTACGAAGCGCACGGCTACTGCTGGGTCATCAGCGGCTCGACCGAGTCCGGACGGGCGCTGGCCGACCCGCGCGAAGTGCCGCTGGCGACCGCCTACTACCGGACGTTGGCGCGGCGCGGCGAAGTCGTCTACCGCGCGTCGCCGTACGCGCGCGGGCAGGGTCCGGTCGCGTTCGACTTCGACTGGAGCTTCGACTACTACCCACTCGCCTATTCCCGTCCGGGGCCGCAGATGACGATCTATCGTTTGCGCGGTGGCCGGTGTCGCGGCTGAGCGGGGTTATCCTGGATGCACAGATGACGACCTGCACGGACACCGACCGGGAGCACCTGGCGCGCGCGATCGAGCTGGCGCGCAACGGCGGGGGCATGGTCAGGCCCAACCCGGTCGTCGGCGCGGTGGTGGCGCGCGAGCAGGAGGTGCTCGGCGAGGGCTGGCACGAACGGTTCGGCGCGGCGCACGCCGAGGTCAACGCGATCGAGGCGTGCGGCCTGGCCGATCTGAGCGACGCGACGCTGTACGTGTCGCTGGAGCCGTGCTGCCACGAGGGCAAGACGCCGCCGTGCACCGACGCGATCGTGCAGTCCGGGATCAGGCGCCTGGTGGTGGGCTCTGATGACCCGACCGAGAAGGCCGCCGGGCGCGGGCTGGGGATCCTGCGCGACGAGGGGGTCGAGGTCGTGCTCGCCGACGGCGAGCTCGCCGCCAGCGCGCGGCTGCTGAACCAGGCGTTTCGCAAGCACGCGCGCGTGGGGCGCCCGTGGGTGCTGTTCAAGTCGGCGATGACCCTCGACGGCAAGGTCGCCACGCGCACGGGCGACTCGCAATGGATCAGCGGGCAGGACAGCCGCGAGCTGGCGCACCGCTGGCGCGCGTCGGTCGATGCGGTCGTCGTGGGCATCGGCACCGCGCTGGCCGACGACCCCCGCCTGACGGCGCGCCCGGACGGCCTCACCGACGAGCTCTCCCACCAGCCCAGGCGCGTCGTGTTCGATTCGCTGGCGCGCCTGTCGCCAGGCTCCCAGCTGGTGTCGGCGGCGCTGGAGATCCCGCTCACCGTCGTCGTCTCCCGCGCCGCGGCGCGCGCGGACACCGACGCGCTGGAGGCCGCGGGCGTGCAGGTGCTCGTCGCGACCGGCGAGAACGAGCCGGCACGGGTGCGCTCGGCCCTGGAGCAGCTCGGCGCGATCGGCGTCTCGTCGGCGCTGCTCGAGGGCGGGCCGCATCTGGCGGGCGCCTTTTTGGACGCGGGCGAGATCGACGAAATCCGCCTGTTCCTGGCGCCGCTTCTGCTCGGCGGGAGCGCCGCGCGCGACCCGCTGGAGGGCAAGGGCGTCGAGCAGATCTCCGAGGCTTTGCGCGCGCTGACCTGCGAATGCGAGCGCGTCGGCGAGGATCTCTTGATCAGCGCGAGACTGCGCGAGTGGTAAGGCGGGGCTGAGCTGGCCATGTTTACGGGTCTGATCGCCGATCTCGGCAGCGTCACGGCGCTTGAGCGCGACGGTCAGGGCGCGAGCATCGAGATCGCCACGCGCCTGGCCGATGAGCTCGCGCCGGGCGATTCGATCGCCGTCAACGGCGTCTGCCTGACCGCGACACGCGTCCGTGACGGGAGGTTCGCGGCGCAGGCGATGGCCGAGACGCTGCGCCGCTCCGCCCTCGATGGGCTCACGCCCGGAACGAAGGTCAACCTCGAGCTGGCCCTGCGCGTCGAGGATCGTCTCGGGGGACATGTCGTGCAGGGGCACGTGGACGGAACCGGCGTGGTGAGCGAGATTCGGGTCCAGGGCATCGCGCGCGTATTGAGCATCGACGCCGATGTGGGCTTGAGCCGCTATCTCGTGGAGAAGGGCTCGATCGCGGTGGACGGCGTCAGCCTGACCGTCAGCGCGCTGCGCGAGGACGAGGGGTTCGAGGTTGCGCTGATTCCCGAGACGCTGGCGCGCACGAACCTGGGGGAGGCGGCTGTCGGGGATCGGGTCAACCTGGAGGTGGACGTGCTGGCCAAGCAAGTCGAGCGACTGATGGAGGCCCGCGTATGACCCGGTCTAAGGCACCTGCGACCGACAAGCCCGTCACGACCAGCAAGCCCGTCACGAGCACCGGCCCGTTCGCCACGATCGAGCAGGCGCTGGAGGAGATCCGCGCCGGGCGGATGGTCGTCGTGTGCGATGACGAGAGCCGCGAGAACGAGGGCGATCTGACGCTGGCGGCGCAGTTCGCGACGCCCGAGGCGATCAACTTCATGGCCAAGGAGGGGCGCGGGCTGATCTGCCTGTCGCTGAGCGCCGAGCGCTGCGAGGAGCTGGGTCTGGAGCTGATGGCGGCCAAGAACGAATCGTCGTTCGAGACGCCGTTCACGGTCTCGATCGAGGCGCGCGAGGGCGTGACGACGGGAATCTCCGCGCACGATCGCGCGCGCACGATCCAGGTGGCGATCGACCCCGAGGCGCATCCGCGCGACCTCGTGCAGCCGGGCCACATCTTCCCGCTGAAGTCCCGCTCCGGGGGCGTCCTGGAACGCGCGGGTCAGACCGAGGCGGCGGTCGATCTCGCCCGCCTGGCGGGGCTGAACCCGGCCGGGGTGATCTGCGAGGTGATGAACGACGACGGCACGATGGCGCGCGTGGGCGATCTCGCCGGATACTGCGAGCGCCACGGGCTGAAGATGATCACGATCGCCGACCTGATCGCCTACCGCCGCCGGCACGACAAGCTCGTCGAGCGGGTCGCCGCGGCGCGCCTGCCGACCGCGTTCGGCGAGTTCGAAGTCGTCGGGTATCGCTCGCTGATCGATCAGAAGCATCATGTGGCGCTCGTCAAGGGCGAGGTGTCAGGGCGTGCCGACGTGCTCGTGCGCGTGCACTCGGAGTGCCTCACCGGCGATGTGTTTCATTCGCTGCGCTGCGACTGCGGCGAGCAGCTGGAGTCGGCGCTGGCGATGATCGAGGCCGAGGGCGAGGGCGTGCTGCTGTACCTGGCCCAGGAGGGGCGCGGGATCGGCTTGCTGAACAAGCTCAAGGCCTATCGCCTGCAGGAGGACGGGCTGGACACGGTCGAAGCCAACCTGGAGCTCGGGCTGCCCGCCGACCTGCGCGACTACGGGATCGGCGCGCAGATCCTCGCCGATCTTGGGCTGTCCTCGATCCGGATCCTGACGAACAACCCCAAGAAGATCAAGGGCCTGGAGGGCTACGGGCTGTCGGTGAGCGCACAGGTCCCGATCGAGCACGCCCCAAATCCGCACAACGAGGAGTACATGCGCACCAAGGCCCAGCGGATGGGACACACGCTGCACCATCAGGGGCTGAACCTCGACGCGGAGCTGCTGCGCTCAGAGCGCGAGCAGAAAGCCGTTCAGGAAGCGCTCGACTGGTGAAAGTGAAGGCCGACAGGCCGGAACGGTCAAGGGCGCCTGGAGGGCGCCCGTCGTCTTCGGAGAGCCGGCTGGATGCCGGCCCGAGCACCTACGCGATCGTTGTCGGGCGTTTCTATGAGGAGCTCGCCGAACGGCTGCTCGCCGGGGCGCGCGAGGCGTTCGCACAGGCCGGTCATGGCGACGTGGACGTGTTCGACGTGCCCGGCGCATTTGAGCTGCCGCTCGCCGCGAGCTACGTGGCGAAGTCCGGGCGCTTCGCCGGCGTGGCGTGCCTGGGCGCCGTGATCAGGGGCGAGACCGACCACTACGACTACGTCTGCGCCGAGACCGCTCGGGGGATCATGCAGGTGCAGCTGCGGACCGGCGTGCCGTGCGCGTTCGGAGTGCTGACGTGCGCCACGATGGAGCAGGCGCTCGAGCGCTCGGGGGGGGATAAGCGCGATCAGGGACGCCACGCCGCCGAGGTGGTGCTGGCGATGGCGGCGCTGCGCCGCGAGCTGAAGTAGAGCGGCGCCCGCGACGTTCCACGACGGCCCGTCGGCTAAACTGCCGAGCGCGATGGCCAAGGTCTGTCACAGCTGCGGCAAGGGTCCGGCGTTCGGGCAGAGCCGCAGCCATTCGATGGTCGCGACCAAGCGCCGCTTCGACCCGAACCTGCAGAAGGTCAGGATCCTCGTCGGCAAGGCGCCGCGGCGCGTGTACGTGTGCACGCGATGCTTGAAAGCCGGCAAGGTCACGAAGGCCCTGTAGGGCCGACCCAGCCCTCCGGGCTGTGTGCCCGCGGCGCCATACTGCGTCCTCGTCGGCTCGCGTGCCAAGCACGCCACGCCTCCTGCGTCCTTGTCTGGCTTGCCCATCGGCCCTACAGGAGGCTGCGAGACAGATTCGGAGCGGGAGCTCCGCGCAGACTCGCTACCGCCCGACCTGATAAGACCTAGCCCAGTGAGCGACACCAACCTGGTTCGTTTTCGCGCGGCGGTGGCGGGGGCGCTGGCGCATCTGGAGTCCCGCCGGGAGGAGGTCAACGACCTCAATGTGTTCCCGGTCGCCGACGGGGACACGGGCGACAACATGGTGCTGACGCTGCGCGCGGTGCTGGCGGAGCTCGACCGCCTGCTGGGCGCCAACGGGCAGGAGCGCACGATCGACGAGATCGGGCGCGAGGAGATCGTGCAGTCGGTCGCGCGCGCGGCGCTGCTGGGTGCGCGCGGCAACTCGGGGGTGATCCTCTCCCAGCTGATCCGCGGCGCCGCCGAGGAGCTGGTCTCAAGGCCCGGCCAGCTGATCGACGCGACGTTGATCGGAGCGGCGCTGGCCAACGCCGCGGACCGCGCGTACGCGTCGGTGCGCGAGCCGGCGGAGGGCACGATCCTGACGGTCGCGCGCGAGATGGCGCACCAGATCATGACCGACGTCGCGCACAGCCCGGACTCGCGCCTGGGCCCGGCGACCGAGCCCGGCATGCAGGACGCGGCGATCGCCGACACGCTGGAGCGTGCGGTGGTGACCGGCCAGGAGTCGGTCAGGCGCACCCCGGAGCTGCTGGCCGCGCTGCGCGAGGCGGGCGTCGTGGACGCCGGCGGGTACGGGCTGACGATCATCTTCGCGGGCGTCGTCGCGGCGCTGCGGGGCCAGGACGCCCCCGAGCTCGAGCATCACGTCCCGGCGCAGATCACCCACCCGCAGCACGAGTCGAGCACCTACCGGTACTGCACGAACTTCGCCGTCACCGGCAGCGGCCTGAGCGCGAGCGGGTTTCTTGCGCCGCTGGAGGCGCTCGGGGACTCGGTGCTGGTCGTCGGCGATCAGAGCACGCTGAAAGTGCACCTGCACACCGATGAGCCCGAGCGCGCAACCGCCGTGTTCGCGGACGCGGGGGAGATATCGCTGCTGGACATCGCCGACATGCGCTTGCAGGTGACCGCGCGCGAGCAGCGCCTGCACGGCGTGGACCGGGGCAACGGCGCCGCGAGGGCCGCCGTACATGGCGCCGCGCACGGCGCTGCGCCTGGCGTCCCGACTCCTCAGGCGCGCTGCGGAGCGCTGGTGGTCGTCAATGGCGACGGGCTGCAGGCGATGTTCAGGGATCTGGGCGTGCACACGATCGACGGCGGCCCGACGCTGAACCCGTCCACGTACGAGCTGCTGGCGGCGATCCACGAGGTGCCGGCCGAGGAGGTGCTGGTGCTGCCGAGCAGCCCCAACGTGGTGATGGCGGCCGAGCGCGCCGCCGAGCTGTCGGACAAGCAGGTGATGGTCGCGCCCGCGGTCGCTCAGCAGGCGGGGCTGGTGGCCGCCGTCGCGCTGGAGGGCGATCGCAGCGTCGAGGAGAACGCGCAGGCGCTGGTGGGGGCGCTGGCGCACGTGCGCACAGGCGCGGTCGCACCGGCCGCCCGTGACGACGCGCAGGGGCGGTTCAAGCGTGGCGAGGCGGTAGGGTTCGTCGCCGAGGAGGTACACGCGTGGGGCGATCCCGCGCAGACGCTCGGCGCGGTGATCTCGAGCCTCGCGCAGGACGCAGAGCTGATCAGCTGCCTCGCGGGCGAGAACGCTCCGCTGCCGGCCGCGGAGGTCGAAGCGATGGTCAACGGCGCCGTGGAGCTGGAGCTGCGCGACGGCGGCCAGCACGCGTACTGGTGGCTGCTGGCCGCGGAGTGATCGATCCATTTGCATGTGCTGACGCGAAGCCCCAGTGACGACCGCGAGGACGGGCATCATGCAGCTTGAGGATGTCTCCGCTCGCGCAAGCCGATATCAAGACGGCGCCCGCTCCGCCCGCCCCGGGCGATCCGCCCGCACCGGGCGGTGGTCCGCGGGCGTTCGCCTCCCGTGAGGGTCTGACCGCCGAGGAGCTGCTGTCCGCGCCTGTGCGCTGGCCGAGGCCCTCACGACTGGAGGATCCGCTGGACGTGAAGCCCGGCAAGCTGGCGGACGGCTTGAACACGCTCGGGCTGACGAGCGTCGGCGCGCTGCTCGAGCACCTGCCGCGCGACAGCCGCGACGCGCGCACGGTCAGCGAGCTGAGGGAGGGCGAGGGAGCGACGGTCGCAGTGCAGGTGCGCGCGATCAGTGCACGGCCGGTCAGGCGGCCGGGGATGAAGCCGCTGGTGCAAGCGAGCGTGTTCGACGAGACGGGAACGATGCGCGCGACGTTCTTCAACCAGCCATGGTTGGCGCAGCGATACGCGCCCGGGACACGACTGGTGTTGCACGGCAAGACGACGGAGAGAGGGACGTTCAACGTCGCCCATCATGCGGTCGGGTGCGACCTCGGCGCCGGGGAGCCGGATGCGCCGGAGGAGATCGCCCACTACCCGGCGAGCGAGGGCGTGAGCTCGACGCAGATCCTCGCGCTCGTGCAGGCGGTGAGGGGCGCGCTGGTGGACGTGCCCGAGGCGCTGAGCGTGGCGGTTCGCGTGGGCGAGAAACTGCCGGACAGGGCGGGGGCGCTGGCGGCGATGCACTGGGCGCGCACGCCCGAGGAACGCGAGGCGGGCAGGAGACGGCTCGCGTATGAGGAGCTGCTGCTGACACAGCTCGCGTTCCTGCGTCGCCGCGCCAGGCGCCGCGCGGGAAAGGGCGCGCCGATGCTGGACCAGACGCCGTCCCTGAGCGGGCGCTGGCTGAAAGAAGGGCTGCCGTTCGCGCTGACAGGCGATCAGAGAAAGGCGATCGCGACGATCGGCGAGGACCTCACGCGGGAGCGGGCGATGCACCGACTGCTGCTGGGGGAGGTCGGCAGCGGCAAGACCGTGGTCGCGGTGTGGGCGCTGCTGCGGGCGGTCGAGCATGGGATGCAGGCCGCGCTGATGGCGCCGACGGAGACGCTCGCCGAACAGCATTTCGCGACCCTGCAGACACTGCTCGGCGGCGAGCAGGCGAACGTGACGTGCGCGCTGCTGACGGGCTCCACGGCGGCGCGCAAGCGCGCGGATGTGCTCGGCAAGCTGAAAAGCGGCGAGCTTGAGCTGATCGTGGGTACGCACGCGCTGATCGAGCCGGACGTCGAGTTCGCCGCGCTCGCGCTCGCGGTCGTGGACGAGCAGCACCGGTTCGGCGTGCGCCAGCGGGCGGCGCTGGAGAGGATTGGAAGCCCCGCTCGCCCGACCGGGAGCTCTGCCCGCCCGATGGGCAACCCCGCGAGCCCGATCGGGATCTCAGACAGTACGGCGGTGCACGTGCTGCACATGACCGCGACGCCGATCCCGCGCACGCTCGCGCTGGCGCGATACGGCGACCTGGATACGACGATGCTGCGCGAGCTGCCCAAGGGCAGGCAGCCGATCGACACGCGTATCGTCTCCGGCGAGGCGGAGCGCGCGCGCGCGTACGAGCATCTGCGCGAGCAGCTGCGCGCGGGCCGCCAGGCGTATGTGGTGTGTCCGCTGATCGAGGACGCCGAAGAATCCCACCCTGCCGGGGAACCCGCCCCGGCGGGGGAGCCTGCCGGTGGCGAGAGCAGAGGTCAGACAAGCGCGCGCGCCGCCGCGTCGGTAACGGGCACGGACACGCGCGCGGCGACCGCAGAGCTTGAAAGGCTGCGCAAAGGCGAGCTAAAGGATCATCGCCTGGTGCTGCTGCACGGCGGCATGAGGCCGCGCGAGAAGGCTCAGGCGATGGCGCAGTTCGCCTCGGGCGCCGCGGACGTGCTGGTCGCGACGACCGTGATCGAGGTCGGGATCGACGTGCCGAACGCGACGGTCATGCTGATCGAGAACGCCGAGCGGTTCGGGATCTCCCAGCTGCACCAGCTGCGGGGGCGGGTCGGCCGCGGCGAGCATCGCTCCTCCTGCTTGCTGATGGGTCCCCCGGGCGCGGCGAGGCTGCGAGCGCTGGCCGCGCACTCCGACGGATTCAAGCTGGCCGAGATCGACCTGGGGCTGCGCAAGGAGGGCGAGCTGATCGGGACGAGGCAGTCCGGGCTCGGCCAGTTCCAGATCGCCTGCCTGCCCGATGACGTGGAGTTGCTGGAGCGCGCGCGGGCGCGCGCGGAGACGATCGTGGCCGCCGACCCGGGGTTGCGCGAACCCGAGCATGCGCTGCTGGGCGACGCGCTGCAGAAGGCGTTCGGCGCTGAGGCCTACGAGCCGATCCCGGGATAGTCAGGAGGGGCGTCGTGGTCGCTCCCCGTCGAGGAGGCGGCCCGGCTGCACGCACAACGGCGCGTTACGGTGCGCGGATGAGGGTGATCGCGGGCCGCTATGGCGGCCGCCGGCTGACGGCGCCGAAGGGCAGGACGACGAGACCGACGTCCGAGCGCGTGCGCGAGGCGCTGTTCGCGATGCTCGGCGACATCGAAGGGACGCGCGTGCTGGACCTGTTCGCGGGCAGCGGCGCGCTGGGCATCGAGGCGCTGTCCAGGGGCGCACGACAGGCCGTGTTCGTGGAGCGCGATCGAGGCGCGATCGAGGCGATCGAGGCGAACACGGCGACGCTGGGGCTGGGCGGCGAGCAGGCGCTGATCAGACGCGAAGACGTGGCGAGCGCGCTGCAGGGAGCACGGGAACGCAAAGAGACATACGATCTCCTCCTGATCGATCCTCCATACGGGCGGGCTCCCGAGCTGGGGCCGCGGCTGGTGGCGGCGCTGGGAGGGGTGCTCGCGCCGAAGGGGCGCGTGGTGCTCGAGAGCGATCGGCGGACGCCACTGCAGCTGGGGCTGGGGATGGCGTGTGAGAAAGAGCGCCGGTACGGAGACACCACGATCGCGATCTACTGTCACGAATGACCGACAACAACAAGCTCATAGCCGTATGCCCGGGCTCGTATGACCCGGTGACCAACGGTCATCTCGATGTGATTGGGCGCGCGGCGGCGCTGTTCGACGAAGTCGTGATCGCGGTCGTGAACCGGTCGGTGCGAAAGGACAAGACCCTGTTTGGAATCGAGGAGCGCCTGGCGTTCGTCGAGCACGCAACCGCCGAGCTTGCGGGAGTGCGGGTGCAGCCGTTCAACACGCTCGTGGTCGAGTTCGCCCGCACGGTCGGCGCACGCGCGATCGTGAAGGGGCTGCGGGCGATATCGGACTTCGAGTACGAGCTGGAGATGCACCAGCTCAATCGCAGGCAGGATCCGGAGATCGAGTCGGTGTACCTGATGGCCAGCTCGCAGTACAGCTTCCTGTCCTCCAGCGGTGTCAAGGAGCTGGCGATATTCGGCGGGCGGATCGACGATCTCGTACCGGCGGAGGTGGCCAGGCGGTTGCAGGAAGAGCTGAGACGTTGACGAACTTGACTGAAGATTTGCCGCACGAGCACCGGGGGAGGGCCGCACGAGAGTGCCGTCCGTGCCCGACCACAACCAATCGCGCCGGCGCGCAGGACGCGCGGGACGCAAACGGAGATAGTGTGTAAAGACGATGGACGTACTGGTGTTGATCGACAAGCTCGACGACTTGGTGCACAACGCCAAGTCCGTACCCATGACCGACCAGGTCAGGGTCGACAAGGAGGAGATCTACGACATCCTCGACCAGATGCGCGCGACGATCCCTGAGGAGATCAAGCAGGCGCGCTGGATCGTCAAGGAGCGCCAGGAGATGCTGGCCGAGGCCAAGAAGGAGGCCGAGCGGATCCTCAAGGAGGCGCACGAGCGCCAGGAGCGGCTGGTGGGCGAGGAGGAGGTAACCAAGCAGGCCGAGCGCGCCGCCGAGGACATCGTCGAGGACGCCCGTGCGCGCGAGCGCGAGATCAGGCTCGGCGCGGAGGATTACGCCGACGAGATCCTGAACACGCTCGAGGTGAACCTGTCGAAGTTCATCGCCGCCGTGCAGCGCGGGCGCGAGCGGCTGCAAGGCAAGGACGAACCCGCCGAAGTCAGCTGACGCCCGACCGGTGGGGCGCGCGGGCGCGAAACTCCCTGCAATTGGGTAGGGTCCGCGCGGGATGAACGCGCGCGAAGCGAAGCACAAGCTGAAGGTCGCAAAGACGCTGCTGGGCACCGGCATGATCGGACCGGTGCGCCCGGACAAGGCGGCGCGGTCGCTGCTGGCGCTGCACCGCTGGGGGCCGACGCCTGCCGCGGCTTATACGTCATCGGCGGTCAGGTACCCTGAGCGCCAGGCGATCGTCGACGAGCGCGGGACGCTGACGTTCGCGCAGATTGACCGCCGCACGAACGCGCTCGCGCGGGGGCTGAGACGAGCAGGGATCGGCGAACAGGACTCGGTCGCGATCATGTGTCGCAACCACCGGGGGTTTGTCGAGGCGACGATCGCGTGCTCGAAGCTGGGGGCGGGCGCGCTGTATCTGAACACGGCGTTCGCGGGCCCGCAGATCGCGGACGTGATGCGACGCGAGGACCCGGTCGCGCTGATCTACGACGAGGATTTCGGCGACCTTGTCAGCGAAGGGGGCGAGGGTCGCAAGCGGTTTGTCGCGTGGCAGGAGCCGGGCGAAAGGCCGCTGTCGCAGGCAGATCCGCTGCTGGAGGAGCTGATCGCCGCCGAGGCGGCCTCGCCGCTGAAGCCACCGGCGGAGAAGGGGCGCGTGGTGATCCTGACATCGGGCACGACGGGGACGCCGAAGGGGGCGGCGCGCAAACAGCCCGAGTCGCTGGAGCCGGCGGCGGCGCTGTTCTCGAAGATCCCGCTGCGAGCGCGTGAGACGACCGTGATCGCCGCGCCGATGTTTCACTCGTGGGGGTTCGCGCATTTCACGCTCGCGCTGCCGCTGGCATCGACGTTGGTGCTGGCGCGCAAGTTCGACCCCGAGGAGACGCTGCGCGCGGTCGCCCAGCATCGCGCGAGCGCGCTGGCGGTCGTGCCGGTGATGTTGCAGCGGATGCTGGAGCTGGGGCAGGAGACGATCGCAAAGTACGACACGAGCTCGCTGAGGGTGATCGCGGTCAGCGGCTCGGCGCTGCCAGGCGAGCTGGCGAGGAGGGCGATGGACGCGTTCGGGGACGTGCTGTACAACCTGTACGGCTCCACAGAGGTGGCGTGGGCGACGATCGCGACGCCCGAGGATCTGCGCGCGGCGCCCGGGACCGCGGGCAGACCGCCGATGGGGACGGTCGTCAAGCTGCTGGACTCCGACGGGCACGAGGCCGGACCGGGGGAGGGCGGGCGCATATTCGTCGCCAACGAGATGGTGTTCGAAGGCTATACCGGAGGCGGCAACAAGGAGATCGTGGGCGGGCTGATGAGCACCGGCGACGTCGGCCGGTTCGACGCGGGCGGGCGGCTGTTCGTGGACGGGCGCGACGACGAGATGATCGTGTCGGGCGGGGAGAACGTGTTCCCGCGCGAGGTCGAGGACCTGCTGGCCGACCACCCCGAGATCGAGGAGGCGGCGGTCGTGGGCGTTCAAGACGATGAGTTCGGGCAGCGGCTGCGAGCGTTCGTCGTGGCGCGCAACGGCGGGCGGCTGGACGAGGAGGCGGTGAAGGCCTACGTGAAGGCGAACCTCGCCCGTTACAAGGTCCCGCGCGAAGTGGTGTTCGTGGAGCAGCTGCCGCGTAACGCGACCGGCAAGGTGCTCAAGCGCGAGCTGCGGGAACGGGCTTAGTGATCTGGGGGCCGAGCCCGCGCGGGCGGTGAGCAACCGATCGGAGATCGAATGGGATCTCCGATCGGCCAGCAGTCACCGCGGCCCTGCGCGTGTGGGAAAAACCGGCGTTTTCGACATTGGTCCCATCCCCCGGGATCGGGCGCGAGGCGAGACGCAGTAGGGGTGGTGGCGGCGCTAGCCTCAGAGGTGCAATGGCCGCGATGACACACGATCTCGACCTGGCGGGCCTGCGGCTCAGCCCCGGCGAGGGGCGCAGACTGGCGCTGAACGTGCCGATCGGCGCGCTGGAGCTGGGCGGCGAGCGCTACGAGGCCGAGCCCGCGGGCGTGCCGGTGCGGCTGGACGTGTCGCGCATGACCGGCGGCGGGTACGCGCTCAAGCTGGGACTGAGTGCGACGCTGGCCGGGCCGTGCATGCGCTGCCTGAAGGATGCGGCGCCGGAGGTCGAAGTGCACGCGCGCGAGGTCGACGTGCCGGGTGCCGATCGAAGATCGGCCAGCGAGGAGCTTGCGAGCCCGTACGTGCACGGCGAGACGCTCGACGTGGCGGGGTGGGCGTACGACGCGTTCGCGCTGGCCGTGCCGGCGAAGGTGCTGTGCGATCCGGACTGTCTGGGGCTGTGTCAAGAGTGCGCGATCGACCTGAACGAGGCCGGGCCCGAGCACGGGCACGAGCGGGTGGGCGATGCGCGGTGGGCGAAGCTGCGAGAGCTGAAGCTTGACTAGCTGCGACGGCGAAGACCGCGCGCACGTACGCGCGCGCGCGGCCTTCGCAAACACGAACATGAACACGAGCACAGACGCGGTGGTCGCCGTGGACTGCAACGGCGCGGATCTCGGCCCGGCGGAGGTCGCGGCGGGCGCCGCGATCGCGGCGGCGCAGGGCGCGAGGACGGTCCTGTTCGGCCCGGCGCACGAGCTGCAGCCGGCGCTGAAGGACGCGCCCGAGGCAGCGATCGAGATCGTGGACGCGCCGGTTTCGATCGCCAAGAGCGCCGATCCGGCGAGCGCTGTGCGGGCGAACCCGGACGCATCGATCGTGCAAGCCGCGCGCGCGGTCGCGCAGGGCCGCGCGCAGGCGCTGGTGTGCGCGGGCGCGACCGGCGCGGCGCTGGCGGCGGGGCTGTTCAACATCAAGCGCGCGCGCGGCATTCACCGCCCGGCGCTCGCGCTGGTGCTGCCTGTTCCAGGCAGGCCGGTGACGCTGCTGGACGTCGGCGCGAACGCGCAGGCGCGGGCCGAGCACCTGGAGCAGTTCGCGTTCATGGGCGCTGCGCTGGCGCAGACTGTGCTCGGGGTGCGGCATCCACGGGTGGGGCTGCTGTCCAACGGCGAGGAGGCCGAGCGCGGGAGTCCGCTGGTCACGGGAGCGCACGAGCGGCTGCGCGCGCGCGTGCAGGCCGGCGCGCAGGCGATGCCGTTCGAGCTGATCGGCAACGTCGAGGGCGGCGACCTGGTGTCGGGCGCGGCCGACGTGATCGTGACCGACGGGCTGACGGGGAACGTGGCGCTGAAGACGATGGAGGGCGTGTCGCAGGCGCTGCTCAGGGCGATCAGGGACGCGGCGATGTCCTCCACGAGGGCAAAGCTGGGGGGAATGCTGCTCAGGGGAGCGCTGGGAGGATTGCGCATGGAGATCGATCCCGAAAGCCAGGGCGGCGCTTATCTGCTCGGGCTGCGGGGGCTCGGAGTGGTCCCGCACGGCGGGTTCGGAGCACGTGGGTTCGCGCAGGCGATCCTGCGCGCACGGCGGGGCGCCGTGGAGGATCTCGTCGGCCGCACGCACGCGTCGCTCGAACAGGCGGGAGCGCTCAGAAGGTCGCCCATGTCCGCTCGGGTCGCTAGCCTGCCCGCAGATGACGAGTGAGGAGGTGTTCGAGCTGATCTCAGACCATCTGGCCGACGAGCTGGACGTCGAGCCGAGCGCGATCGCGCCACATACACGGTTCAAAGAGGATCTGGAGGCGGACTCGCTGGATCTGTACACGCTCGTGCAGGAGCTGGAGGACACCTACGGTGTGCGCATGTCAGACGAGCAGGCGGCGGCGATCACGACGGTGGGGCAGGCGGTCGATTTCGTGCTGGCGCACGCACCGGCGTAATGCTCGCCCATGAACCTGTTGAACGAACTGCTCGAAGATCTCCCCGAGGAGCTGGAGCGCCACGATGAGCACGCATGGCGGCGCTGGATCTGCGTTTTCCCTCGCTCGTGTGCCAAGCACACTTCGCTCGGTGCGTCCTTGCCCAGCTTGCCCTGCGCACTCATCGGAGCGTGGTGGACATGAACCTGCTCGGCGAACTGCTCGAAGATCTCCCCGAGGAGCTGGAGCGCCAGGTGTTCACGCACGCATCGTGGACCGAGCGCCGCGAGGAGTCCTACGCGCGGCTGGCGTTTCTCGGCGACAGCGTGCTCGGGCTGGCGGTCACGACGCACCTGTATCCGCGGCTGGAAGCCGAGCGGTTCGGCGCGGGACGGCTGACGAAGATCCGCGCGCAGGCTGTGTCGGGGCCGAGCTGCCGGGCGGTCGCCGAGCGGCTGGGCGTGCCCGAGCGGCTGCGCGCCGCCGCGCCCCAGGGCGCGGCCGGCGGAGCGGTGGCGCTGGTGGAGACCGAGCGCGTGCTCGCGTCGGTGATCGAGGCGGTGATCGGCGGGTGCTACCTGACCGCCGGCTACGAGCGCACCGCGGCAGCGGTCGTGGAGGCGTTTGCCCCGGAGATCGAGCAGGCGCTGGAGAATCCGGTCGACTTCAAGTCGGCGCTGCAGGAGCTGCTCGCGCGGCGCGGCGTGGTCGTCAGCTACGAGATCGTTGGCGAGAGCGGACCGCCGCACGAGCGCGCCTACACGGTGGCGGCGCTCGTCGAGGGCGAGACGCTGGGCGAGGGCAGCGGCAAAAGCAAGAAGCACGCCGAGCAAGAGGCCGCGCGCGAGGCCGTGGACCGTTTGCAGGAGACGTCATCATCATGAGCATGCGGATGCTGGCCGATCGGAGATCCCTTGGATCTCCGATCGGTTGGATGCCCCGCGCCCACCACATCGGGACAGGTGCTGCCTGCGCGGATGCTGGCCGATCTTTGATCGGTCAAAAAAACCCGACCCCTGACACCACCTTCATATGCGGCTGAAGGCACTCACGTTGAAGGGGTTCAAGTCGTTCCCCGACCGCACTCGTCTGGACTTCGGCCCGGGCGTCAGCGTCGTGGTCGGGCCGAACGGGTCTGGCAAGTCCAATGTGACCGACGCGGTGCTGTGGGCGATGGGCGAGCAGTCGCCGCTCGCGGTCAGGGGCCAGTCGATGCAGGACGTGATCTTCGGCGGCGGCCGCGGAGTGCAGGCGCGCAGCTCGGCGGAGGTCGAGATCGTGCTCGACAACTGCGACGGCGCGGTCGATCTGCCGCTGAGCGAGATCTCGATCTCACGGAGGCTCGACCGCACCGGCGACGGTGGCTACCGCCTGAACGGTGCGCGCTGCCGGCTGACGGACGTGATCGAGGTACTCTCCGACACGGGCCTCGGCAAGGAGACGCATTCGGTCATCTCCCAGGGTCGTGTCGAGGCGATCGTGACGTCAAAGCCGCGCGACCGGCGCCTGCTGATCGAGGAGGCTGCGGGCCTGGGCAAGCACCGCAAGCGCCGCCGCCGCGCGCAGCTGAAGCTGGAGCGCACCCAGGACAACCTCGATCGCGCGCTCGACGTGGAGCGCGAGGCGCGCGGCAGGCTGCGCCCGCTCAAGCGCCAGGCTGAGGCCGCCGAGCTGCACGAGCGCCTGGAGCGCCAGCTGCTGCAAGCTCGCTGGACGCTCGCGTGCGAGGCGCTGCGCGTCCGTGGCTGCGAGCTCGACGGGGCCGAGTCGCGTGCCGGTGAGGCGCGCGAGCGCCGAGCTGCGGTCGATGCCAAGCTGCAGGCGGTCGCGCAGCGGCGCGCCGAGTCTGAGCGCGCGCTGACCGAGCGCTCCGAGCGTCACGACGCGCTTGCGCGGCGCGTGTATGACGCCCGCTCGGCGCGCGACCGCGTGAGCCTGCGCGGCGAGCAGGCCGGCGCGCGCGGGGACGAGCTGACGCGGCGGATCGAACGCGTCGAGGCCGAGCTGGGTGAGCTGGCCGGGCTGAGCGAGACCTCATCCTCCGGGGACGGTCCTCGGAGCGTTCGGAGCGCGAACGAGGCCCGGGCGCAGAACGAGCCGGCGGGCCCGTCTGTGACCGGTGACGGCGAGCCGTCGTGGGAGCAGGTGTGGGATCAGATCCACCAGACGCTGGCCGACGGTGCCGAGCGCGCGCTCACGCTAACCGACGCGGACGCCCGCGCGCTGGCCATGGGCAAGGTCGTGGCCGAGGCCGAGGGTCTCGCGCGGGCCGCGGTCGAGCGGGCGGTCGCACAGGGGATCGCCGGGCTCGAAGCGGCGGACAGCGATCCGGACGGATGGCGCCGCGAGTCCGAGCTGGCCGATGAGCGGGCGCGGCGAACCGAGCGGTTGCGCGCTCAGCTCGCGGCCGACCGGGCGCTGGCGGGGGTGGCGGAGCGTCTCGTAGCTGCGCTCGCAATTCTCGGCGCGGCGATCGAGGACGGTGTCGTGGAGCGTCTACAGCTGGCGCTCGCCCAGGACAGCGCAGCCGGCGCGCAGGTCGCGGTGCAGTTGCGTGCGTGCGCGCGCGAGGAGGCCGAGATCCAGACCGAGCTGCGCGCCGCCAGCGAGGTCGTGACCGAAGCCGAGGTCGCCGCACAGCGCCTGCGCGACCAGGCGGCCGAGGCGGAGCTCGAGGTCAGGACGATCGCCGAGCGCCTGCAGCGCCCGGTGCCGGCGACGTTGCTCGCCCGGGTCGGCGCGATGGACGGGGCCTCGGAGCAGGCGGGCGAGGCGACGACGGTCCCGGCGAGCGAGCCCGGTGAGCCCGGTGAGACCGATGAGTGCGATGAGTCCGGCGGGGGCATCGAGTCTCACGAGAGCCTCAAGCCTCTGGCGCCAGAGGATGCACAGGCGCTCGAAGCCCGGGTGCAGCGGCTGACGCGTCGGCGCGAGCAGCTCGGTCCGGTGAATCCGCTCGCACAGGAGGAGTACGCGCAGGCGCTGGCGCACGTCGAGGAGCTCGAGACCAGGCGTGCTGACATGGAGACCGCGCTGCGCGAGCTGAAGACAGTGATCAGGGACACGGACCGCCAGATCAGAGAGACGTTCGAGCAGACGTTCGCCGCGGCGGCGCAGAACTTCGAGGAGCTCGCCGGCGACGTGTTCCCGGGTGGCAGCGGCCGCTTGCGGCTGGTGCGCGACGAGCACGCTCCTCGCGCTGTGCTCGGCGGGCAGTCCGTCGCCGCGGGCGGCGCTCAGGACGGCGAAGATTCGTCCGCCGCTGCGGCGGAGGCGGCGGCCGATGCGGAGGCCGAGCTGGAGGAGCGCTCGGGCGTCGAGGGCGAGGAGGAGGACGCGATGGGCGTGGAGATTGAGATCACGCCCGCGGGCAAGTCGACCAAGCGCCTGTCGCTGCTGTCGGGCGGTGAGAAGTCGATGACCGCGCTGGCGTTCCTGTTTGCGGTGTTCCTCGCGCGACCGTGCCCGTTCTACATCCTTGACGAGGTCGAGGCGGCGCTGGACGATCTCAACCTCGACCGGTTCCTGGCGCTGCTGCGCCGCCACTCCGACAGGGCTCAGTTCATCGTGATCACCCATCAGAAGCGCACGATGGAGGCCGCGGACTGGCTGTACGGGGTATCGATGGGCGGCGACGGCGTCTCGAAGGTGATCTCTCGCCGGCTGGGACCCGAGGCGGTCGTCCAGGATGGCGAGGACCCCTCCGGCACAGAGGACCTCGCGCCGGTCGTCACGCCCGTCGCCGAGGTAGCCTGAGCCGCGCCTGAAGAGGCCTGATCCCCGGTGGCGCGCGACTGGAGCGAGCTGTTCATCACCGATGCGCCCGCTGCCGGCGAGGCGGGGCCCGGGTCTGGTGGGTCAGCTCAGTCACGGCGCGGGTTGTTCAGGCGTCTGCGCGAAAACCTGTCGAAGACCCGCGAGGCCCTAGGCGGCGAGATCCAGGCGACGCTGTTCGGCCCGCTCGACGCCGGCGCCTGGGAGCGCCTGGAGGAAGCGCTGATCCTCGCTGACGTCGGCGCGCGCACGACCGCGTCGATCGTGGGCACGCTCGAGGCCGAGGCCGGCGCCGGCGAGCTCTCCGGCGGCGAGGCGCTGAGCGAGCGCCTGATCGGGCTGCTCGCGCAGACAGCACGCGTGGGCGACGCGCGCATCGATATCCGCGCGCATCCGACCGTGATCATGGCGGTCGGCGTCAACGGGACCGGCAAGACGACGACGATCGGCAAGCTGGCCTGGCATCTGCGCAGCGAGCTCGGCCACACCGTCCTGCTCGGCGCGGCCGACACGTTCAGAGCGGCGGCGACCGAGCAGCTCGAAAGCTGGGCCGGGCGCGCCGGCGCCGAGATCGTGACCGGCCCGGACGGCGCCGATCCGGGCGCTGTGGCGTTTGAGGCGATCGCCCGTGCGCGGGCGCAGGACGTGGACGTCGTGATCGTCGACACGGCGGGGCGGCTGCACACCCAGGACGAGTTGATGGCCGAGCTGAGCAAGGTCCGGCGGGTGATCGCCCGCCAGCTGGAGGGCGCGCCGCACGAGACGCTGCTCACGATCGACGCGACCACCGGCCAGAACGGGCTGCGCCAAGCGCAGCTGTTCGCCGCCGCGGCGGACGTCACGGGGATCGTGCTGACCAAGCTCGACGGGACCGCTCGCGGAGGGATCGCGCTGGCGATCGCCAGCGAGCTCCAGCTGCCCGTGAAGCTGATCGGGATCGGCGAGACGGTGCAGGACCTGCGGCCGTTCGATCCCGAGGACTTTGCCCGCGCGCTGATCGCCGAGGGGTAGCCGCATTCGCCCGGCTCGGGATCGGCTCGGCCCCGGTGTACCAGCCCCGCGCTGCGGGCCCCACACCCGCACGCACAGTCGCGAGGGGTAATCTGAGGCTATGGACGCTTGGATCGTGTGGCTCGTGGCCGCGTGTCTGCTCGGCATCGGCGAGATGCATCAGGGCGGGTTCTACCTCGCCCCGTTCGCGATCGGGGCGGGACTGGCCGCGGTGGTGGGCCTGCTTGGCGTGGGCGCGGCGCTCAGCGCTGTCGTGTTCGTGGCCTCATCGGGGATCGTGTTCGGCGCGCTGCGCCCTGTTGCCCGCAGGCACCGACGGCTGCCACCGGCGATCAGGACGGGCGCCGCGGCGCTGATCGGCAGGCCGGCGATCGTGATCGAGCGGATCGCCAACGGCGAGGGCGTCGGCTGCGTGAAGATCGACGGCGAGGTGTGGACCGCGCGCAGCTATGACGAAGACGAGATCATCGACGCGGGCGAGCGGGTCGAGGTCGTGGAGATACGCGGGGCCACGGCTCTTGTGATGCACTGAGCCGCAAGGACACTGAGAAAGGGAGCTGACCAATGGTCGCAATCATCGTCGTCGCCGTGGTGGTGCTGTTCGCGCTGCTGGTCGCGTCGCGCACGATCCGGGTGATCCCCCAGGCCAGGGCGGGGGTGGTGGAGCGACTCGGCCGCTACAGCCGCACGCTGGAGCCGGGCCTGACGCTCGTCACGCCGTTCGTCGACCGTGTGAAGCCGCTGGTGGACCTGCGCGAGCAGGTCGTGAACTTCTCACCGCAGCCGGTGATCACCGAGGACAACGTGGTCGTGGCGATCGAAACGGTGTTGTACTTCACTATCACCGACCCCAGATCGGCGACGTATGAAATCGCCGACCCGTTGCAGGCGATCGAGCAGCTGACGGTCACGACACTGCGCAACGTGATCGGCGGGCTGACGCTGGAGGCGACCCTGACCGCCCGCGAGAACGTCAACGCCGAGCTGCGCACCGTCCTGGACGAGGCGACAGGCAAGTGGGGGATCAGGATCAACCGGGTCGAGATCAAGTCGGTCGATCCGCCGGCGGACATCAAGACGGCGATGGAGAAGCAGATGCGCGCCGAGCGCGACCGCCGCGCCGCGATTCTCACCGCGGAAGGCGAGAAGCAGTCACAGATCCTCACCGCCGAGGGCGCCAAGCAGGCAGCGGTGCTCACGGCCGAAGGCGCGCAGCAGGCCGCGGTCCTCGACGCCGAGGGCGAGCGCCAAGCCGCGATCCTGCGCGCCGAGGGCGAAGCCAAGGCGATCGACACGGTGTTCAAAGCGATCCACGAGGGCAAACCGGATCGCGAGCTGTTGAGCTACGAATACCTGCAGATGCTGCCTCAGCTGGCCGAAGGCGACGCCAACAAGGTGTTCGTCGTGCCGAGCGAGTTCGCGCAGGCGTTCGGCGGGATCGGCGAGGCGCTCGCGCGCCGGAGCAAAGATCCCGGGTCTCAGCAGGACTGACAGCAGGGCCGATGTTCGACGCTCTAGCCGAGAAGCTGCAGGCCACGCTCGCGGACGTGCGCCGGCACGGCACGCTGAGCGAGCAGGACATCGACGCGGCGATGCGCGAGATCCGCCTGGCGCTGCTGGAGGCGGACGTCAACTTCAAGGTTGTTCGCCAGTTCACCGCTCAGGTCTCCGAGCGCTGCCGGCAAGCCGAGATCGTCGGCAAGCTGAATCCCGGCCAGCAGGTCATCAAGATCGTCGCCGAGGAGCTCGCTTCATTGATGGGAGGCCCGCCCGCCCCCGGCGGACCGAATGATGACCCGCCCACCCTCAGCTTCTCCGCACACCCTCCGACCGTGATCCTGATGGCCGGACTGCAGGGCTCGGGCAAGACGACCGCGACCGCCAAGCTCGCCCTGCATCTGCGTGAGGAGCGGGGCGCGTCGGTCGCGGTGGCGGCGTGCGACACCTACCGCCCGGCGGCCGTGGCGCAGCTGGTCAAGGTCGGCGCGCAGGCCGGGGCGGACGTCTACGAGCAGGGCACCGAGCGGGACCCCGTCGAGATCGCCGCGTGGGCGCTTGCACGCGCGAAGCAGGAGGGCAAGGACGTGCTGATCGTCGACACCAGCGGCAGGCTGCACGTCGACGAGCAGCTGATGGCCGAGCTGGTGCGGATGCGCGCCGCGGTCAAACCGACCGACGTGCTGCTGGTGCTCGATGCGATGACCGGCCAGGACGCCGCCGGTGTGGCGGAGCGGTTCGCAGCGGAGGTTCAGTTCGACGGCGTGCTCATGAGCAAGCTCGACGGCGACGCGCGCGGCGGCGCGGCGCTGTCGGTGAAGGCGCTCACCGGCAAGCCGATCATGTTCGCCTCCACCGGTGAGAAGCTCGACCAGTTCGAGCGCTTCCACCCCGACCGCATGGCTCAGCGGATCCTCGGAATGGGCGACGTGATGAGCCTGATCGAGCAGGCCGAGCGCCAGTTCGACGGGGACGAGGCGCTCGCATTGCAGAACAAGCTCAGGCGCGCCGAATTCGACCTCGATGACTTTCTCGCGCAGCTGAAGACCGTCCGGCGGATGGGCCCGCTGACCAACCTGCTCGGCATGATCCCCGGCCTGGCGGGTCATCAGCTGCAGAGCATGAAGGTCGACGAGCGCGAGCTCGATCGGGTGCAGGCGATCATCCTGTCGATGACACCGGCCGAGCGCGCGCGGCCCGAGCTGATCAAGGGCTCGCGCAGGCTGCGCATCGCGCGCGGGTCGGGCACGGATGTGCAGCAGGTCAACCAGCTGGTCAAGCAGTTCGGCCAGACCCGCAAGCTGATGAAGCAGGTCGGGCGCGGCAAGATGCCCGACATCGGCGCTCTCATGCGCGAGACGCGATAGATGCTGCCGCAGGCTGGGTTTGCGGGCCGGTTTGCCGAATGCGCGCGTAAAAACCACTAAGCTCTGCGTTCGCACACAGCATCCGAGACGCACGCGACAGGCACATAGAGAGGACTCACAGTTGTCGGTAAGACTCAGGCTCACCCGGGTGGGCGGCAAGAAGGATCCGATCTGGCGCGTGGTCGTCGCTGACCAGCGCTCTCCGCGCGACGGGCGCGTGATCGAGACGATCGGCCAATACAACGCGCAGACGAACCCCTCGACGATCGCGATCGACGCCGAGCGCGCGCGTAGCTGGCTGGCGCGCGGGGCGCAGCCGTCGGGCACGGTTCGCAAGTTGCTGCGCATCCAGGGCATCACCGACTAGGGCTTCGCTGACCGAAGCCGGGAGACACTCGCCTATGGCTCGCATCCCCGTTTCGGCCAGCGCGATGCTGTGTCCTCGGTCGCTCATGTACCGATCGGAGATCAACGGGATCTCCGATCGGCCAGCACACTACGCTCCCTGCGTCCGTACCGATCGTAGATCTAAGGGATCTCCGATCGGCCAGCATGCTCAGCAAAGCCCTAGTAGCGCGGTGTCGGTACACGCCACTCGGCACCGAAGCGCTATTTTCCGGAGAGCCAGATGATGAACCAGGACAACTCCGGCGAGAGCCCGCGGAAGCTGCTCGAGTACCTCGCCGAAGGTCTGGTCGACGAGCCCGAGGACGTGTCGGTCGAGCAGTTCGAGGAAGACAACGGCACCATAGTGCTGGAGCTGTGCGTCGCCGACGACGACTACGGCAGGGTGATCGGTCGTGGCGGGCGCACCGCGTCTGCGCTGCGGACGGTCGTCAAAGCGGCCGCGACGAGCACGGGGTGCCGGGTGCTCGTCGATATCGTCGATTGATCTACGTCGATCGCTTTTTCGGAAAACAGCGAGGCAACGGCGTGGACCCCACAGGCTCTGCTTCGGGGGATTGGCTGCGTGCTGGCAGGGTCGGTCGCGCGCACGGTCTCGACGGCAGCTTCTATGTCACCGGCGCTCGCCCGCGCCTGCTCGAGCTCGGCATGGAGGTGGCGATCGCGGGTAGGACAGCGGCGATCGTGCGCCGCGCCGGGACCGACCAGCATCCGATCGTGCACGTGCACGGCGTCGATGACCGCACCGGCGCGCAGGCGCTGCGCGGCCAGGCGCTCGAGGTGGCCGCGGCGGATGCGCCCCAGCTCGCCGAGGGTGAATGGTGGGCGCACGAGCTGGAGGGATGTCGCGTCGTCGACGGGGCGCGCCGCATTGGGACGGTCATCCAAATGATCGAGCTGCCCTCGTGCGAGGCGCTGGAGGTGCGGCTCGACTCGTCCGACACCGACGTCTCTGACGCTGGTCCGGCGGACGCCTCCGGCACCGTCCTCTCCGACGCCGGCTCCACCGACACCGGCGCCGAGCCGCTGCTGGTGCCGATGGTCAAAGACGCGATCCGTCACGTGGACGTCACGACGGGCGTGATCGACGTGAACATGGACTTCGTCGAGGACTGAGTGCAATCGCCCTGGAAATAGACATATTCACGTTATTTCCCGAGTGGTTTGAGTGGCTCACCGAGCAGCGCCACGTGCGCAACGCGCTCGCGGCCGGCGCACGTGTCGAGTGCGTGAACTTCCGCGATCACACCCCGCTCGGCGCAGGCCAGGTCGACGACACACCGTTTGGCGGCGGCGCGGGGATGGTGCTGCGCGTCGACGTGCTCGACAGCGCGTTGCGCGCCCGCTACGGCGTGGACCCGGTGCGCCTGCGCGAGGATCGCCGGGTGATCGCACTCACCCCGGGCGGGCGGCTGCTCGACGACGAGCTGGTGTGCGAGCTGGCGGGCGAGCCCGCGCTGACGCTGCTGTGCGGGCGTTACGAGGGCTTTGACGAGCGCATCATCGAGCATTTCTGCAGCGATCAGGTCTCGATCGGCCGCTATGTCCTGGCCGGCGGCGAGCTGGCGGCGATGGTCGTGTGTGACACCGTGCTGCGCAAGCTGCCCGGCGCCCTGGGTCACGAGGAGTCAGCGATCGAGGAGTCCTTCAGCGCCGCGCTGGAAGGCCGTCCCGAGTACCCGCACTACACCCGCCCCGCGGAGTACCGCGGTTGGCGCGTGCCCGAGGTGCTGTTGTCGGGGCATCACGAGCGCATCGCGCGCTGGCGGCGCGAGCGCAGCTCCGAGCGCGATGACTCCCCGGGCGCCGCGGGACGGCGCGAGCGCAGCGGCGAGCGGGCGCGCGAGGACTGACCGTCCGCTACCATTGCTGACCGCGCCGGCCGCTCGTCCCGTCCAGGGATCTTCGTCCCGGGATCTTGTGAGCGCTTGTTCAGGCGCGCCTCCAGCACCACGTTCATCATGAGCAGCGTCATCGAAACCATCGAGCGCGCGCAGTTGCGCCGCGTACCTGACTTCGCGCCGGGCGACCGCGTGAAGGTGCACTTCCAGGTGATCGAGGGCTCGCGCCGGCGGGTGCAGGTGTTCGAGGGCGTCGTCATCAAGCGCCAGGGCCACGGCGCGCGCGAGACGTTCACGGTGCGCAAGCAGTCCTTCGGCGTTGGCGTCGAGCGCATGTTTCCGGTGCACTCTCCAAAGATCGAGCGCATCGAGCTGGCCGCCCGCGGCGATGTGCGCCGCGCGAAGCTCTACTACCTGCGCGATCGCGTCGGTAAGCGCGCCCGCGTCCGTGAGCGCCGCTACATCGGGCCCGAGGAGACGATCGAGCCCGGCCTGATGCACGAGCCCGAGACGGCGACCGACGCGGAGGGCATGACCGCCGAGGAGACGCTCGCGGAGGGCGTGCAGGCCGCGCAGGACGAGGGCGGCGTCGGCGGCTCGGAGGCAGAGAGCACGGCGGAGGGCGCGGCAGCACAGGACGCCCAGGCGCAGACGCCCGCGGGGGCCGGCGGCGGACCGCAAGAGGTTGAGCAGGCGAGCGCTGGGGCGGAGGAGGTCGAGCGGGCTGACGTGCCTGCAGAGGATGCGATCTCTGTGGAGACCGAGGGGCCAGTGGAGACCGAGGCGCCTGCAGGGGCTGACTCGTCCGGGCAGTCTGAGGAGTCCGCGGGGGCTGAGTCCGAAAGGTCTCGCGCCGATTCTCCGTCCCCCGATGCCGGCGATACGCAGGGAAGCGAGCTCGCCGGCGACACTCCGGCGTGAGTCCCGTCGCAAAGCGCACCAAATCGACGATGAGCTCGATCGTCGAGCTGGTCGTCATCGTCGCCGTCGCGCTCGGTCTCGCACTCGGGATTCAGGCGTGGATCGTCAAGCCGTATCGCATCCCCAGCGGCTCGATGGAACCGACGCTCACGGTCGGTCAGCGTGTGCTCGTCGATCGCCTCGGCACCCATTTCAGCAAACCGCACGTCGGCCAGATCACGGTCTTCCATCCGCCCGAAGGCGCTCAGCAGGAGCAGTGCGGACCCGTCCCGCACACCGTCAAACTGGGCGGCGCGGCTTGCTCTGAACCGGTGTCCAAGGAGGATACGGGCACCAACTTCATCAAGCGCATCGTCGCGGGCCCCGGCGACGAAATCTTCATCAAGGAAGGTCACGTTTATCGAAAGACCGCCGGCAGCAGCCAGTTCGTGCGCGAGCACGACTCCTACATCCGCGAATGCGGCGCCAGCCCGGAGTGCAGCTTCCCGACCCCGATCAGGATTCCGGCCGGACACTGGTTCATGATGGGTGACAACCGTGGCGAATCCGACGACAGCAGGTTCTGGGGACCTATCCCCGACGGGTGGATCATCGGCGAAGCCTTCGCCACCTACTGGCCCCCCGATCGCATCGGGTTCTTCTAGGAGCCCCGCCTGCCCGGCCCTTCCCGCGGCCGCCGACGCCACCGCAACCGCCGATGCCGCGGCCGCCGCTGTCACCACCGTCGTCGCAGCTGCTGCTGCTGCTGCCTCCTCCTCCTCCTCCTCCTCCTCCTCCTCCTCCTCCTCCGCGACGGACCCCGCCGCGAGCCCTTCAGCCCTGACGGCGAGCTCTGCTGCGGGGAGGGAGACCGCTGCGGGGAGCGAGACCGCCGCGACGAAGACCGCGGGCGGCTCCGCTCGTGCCCGGCGCCGGCGTGCACGGGCGCGCCGTACGAGCGGACGGCGCCTGTTCTCGTTCGACCGTCGCCTCGGCGTACCCCTGGTCGCGGGCGCGGACGAGGCGGGCCGGGGCTGTCTGGCCGGACCGCTCGTCGCCGCGGGGGTGATGTTCGACTACGAGGCGCTGAGCACCCGCGAGCTGCGCTCGCTGAGCGCGCTGAACGACTCCAAGCAGCACACACCGCAGGCGCGCGAGGAGCTTTATCCGCTGGTGCTGAGCTGCGCGGCCCGTGTCGCGATCGTCTCACGTTGCGTCGGCGGGATCGACGAGCGCGGCCTGCATAACACGAATCTCGCCGCGCTGCGCGACGCCTTGCGCGGTGTCACCGCCGGCGTGCCCGGCGAGGTGCTGTGTCTCGTGGACGGCTTCTCTGTGCCCGCGTTCGAGCGTCCCCAGCGCGCGATCATCGACGGCGACGCCACCAGCGCCGCGATCGCCGCCGCGTCGATCGTCGCGAAGGTCAGCCGCGACCGCTACATGCGCCACGCGGACACCCAGCACCCCGGCTGGGGCTTTGCCGAGCATGTCGGCTACTCCACCCCCGTGCACCGCGACGCGATCGCCCGCCAGGGCGTCTCGCCGCTTCACCGCATGTCGTTTCAGTCGCTGGCCTATCAGCAGCTGGCGCTGTGAGGCCGGCGACGCTCGGAGTCAAGTCGCCCTTGGAGCTCATACAAGCCTCACCACGCCCCCTCAATATGATCCAGCCGCAGCAGCCGGTCCCTGCTGTCCAGCATCACGCCGATCGCGTCGAAGCGAATCGTGTGGGCTGAGGGGCGGATGTGCTTCTCGTCGGCCAGCCAGGCGGTGGCCAGCTTGCGCAGCCGGATGCGCTGGCGGGGGCGCAGCCAGAGGAGCGGCTGCTGATCGGGCCGGGGCCCGCCCGGGCGGGCGTCCACGCGGCGGGTCTTGACCTCGGCGAACACAAGCGTGCGGCCGTCGAACGCGATCAGGTCGATCTCGCCGTAGCGGGTGCGCTCGTTGCGCCCGACCGGAGCGAAGCCCAGGCGGTGCAGGTGGGAGGCGGCCAGCTCCTCGCCGCGCCGGCCGAGCGTGTGGCGCGGATCGGGGCGCGTTGAGTCTTTGCCCGCGGCGTCCGGGCCGGACGCGGGAGTGTGCGTGGGGGGCATATCGATCAGGCTAGATCGACAGATGTGACCACACACGCGCAAATGTGACGATTTGCAGCCCTGGCCGTGACGACTCTGTGGCGTTGCCGTCTGGGCCCTCACCGGTCTGCCGCGCGAGCTGACATGGCCCATGCGGGCGCGAGTCGGCGCGCTCACGTAGCCTCCCCTCCAGTGAACATCACTCCCGAGGACCAGTCCGCCGATTCGCGGGCACCCGAGTCGGCAGGCGGGCGGGCACCAGATCCGGCGTCCGGCGACGCCCGTGTCGAAGCCCGTCCCTCCGCCGGTGGGCCAGGGTCGATAGACGGCGTCAGCGCCTTCATGGGGATGCGCTGGGACGATCCGCAGACCGTTCGCCTGCAGATCAGGCCCGAGCTGATCAACGCAGGTGGGCTGCTCTCGGGGGTGGTGACGTACGCGCTGGTGGACTACTGCATGGGCTCGACGCTGTGGGCGCAGACGACCGCGGAGGAGCGGATCGCGACGATCAACATCTCGATCAACTACATCCAGACGGCGACCGAGGGTGAGATCGTGTGCTCGACCACGCTCGACCGGCGCAACCGCACGGCCGCGGTGATGCGCAGCGAGGTGCGCGCGCAGGATGGCCGCCTGTTGGTGAGCGCGATCGGCAGCTACACGATCTTCCCGCGCCGCCGCCGCGCCGCGCCGCCCGCTGCCTGAGCGCGATGACCGCTGAGCGCAGACCGCGCGAGACCCCCGTCGCCCTGACGATCGCCGGCTCGGACTCCGGGGGCGGCGCGGGCATCCAGGCCGACCTGAAGGCGTTCGCGCGCTGCGGGGTGCACGGCACGAGCGCGATCACCGCAATCACCGCACAGAACACGATCGGCGTGCAGGCGATCCACCACGTGCCGCCGCGGGTCGTGCTCGCGCAGGTGCGGGCGGTCATGCGCGACATCGGCGTGGACGCGGTCAAGGTGGGGATGCTGGGCAGCGCACAGGTCACGCTCGCGGTGGCGCGCGCGCTGGATGAGCTGCCTGCGGGCACACCGGTGGTCGTGGACCCGGTGATGGTCGCCGAGTCGGGCGCGCGCCTGCTGGACGCGGACGCACAGAGCGCGCTCGTCGTCGAGATAGTGCCGCGCGCGAGCGTGCTGACCCCTAACCTGCCGGAGGCGCGAGTGCTGGCGGGGCGGACATCATCGGTTCCGGGTGTCGGAGCCCGGACGCCAGAGGCCGGTGCGCCCGAGGGCGCCGCCCAGCAGGCCGGCGCGGAGGCGTTCGATGCCGAACGGGACGAGGCGCAGGGACTGATCCGGGCGTTGCTCGCGCTGGGCCCCGGCGCGGTCGTACTCACCGGGGGCCATCGCGCGCGGGCGGTGGACCTGTTTCTCGACTCCACGGCCGCTGACGAGGGCCGCGGAGCGATCGAGATTCCCGGCGAGCGTCATCCCGACGGTGCCGCCCACGGCTCGGGGTGCACGCATTCCTCGGTGCTTGCGGCGCGACTCGCGCTGGGCGACACTCCCCTGCGGGCGGCCCGGGTCGCCCGCACGCTGGCGGGGGAGGCGGTCGCGCGCGGGGTGCGCGACGTCGGCGCGGGCGCGGGACCGGTCGACGTGCTCGGGCTTGCGCGCATGCGCGCTCGCTGATTGCTCCTGGCTCCTGGCGCGGGGCTCCTCGCGGCGCCGGTAGGGACAGCGGCCATCCACCCCGCCGCCGCGTGCCATAATCGAGGAGCGATGAAGCTGTTGCGGATGAAGCCCGGTCATGGTGAGATCGTGCTCGCGGAGGGGGACGTGGAGGTCGCCGAGGAGGAGCAGGCGCTGATCGAGGCGTTCAGACGCGAGCTGGACGCGGGGATGTGGGCGGCGGTGCCGACGCGGACAACGGACGGACGGCGCGAGGCGGAGCTGGTCAAGAGCTTTGCCGAGGTGCCGCGCGACGCGGAGCGCGTGATCTTCTTCCCCCGCGCGGCCGGCGGCGCTCCCGGTACGCCCCCGCCCGATACGCCGGCGCCCGGTATGGCGCCGCCCGCTTCGGTGGCGCCCGGTATGGCGCCGACCGGTATGGCGCCGCCCGCTTCGGTGGCGCCCGGTATGGCGCCGACCGGTATGGCGCCGCCCGCTTCGGTGGCGCCCGGTATGGCGCCGACCGGAATGGCGCCGCCCGCCGTGGCGCGCCCGGCGATGACGCCGTCAGCTTCCGCGCTGCCTGCAACGCCGCCGCCCGCTATGGCGCTGTAGTCGAGCATGCTGCTCGGGCTGGCTACCGCCGCGCTTGTGGTGAGTGCGCTCGTGTGGGTGCTGGCCTGGCCGTCGCTGCGCGCGAGACTCCTGCGCATCCGCTCCCGCGCGTACGCGTGGCGGGCTGAGCTCGCCCGTGGCGCGAACGGCGCCCGCGAGCTGGACTACGACCCGGGCCGGGAGCGTCGCGCCGAGCAGCGCGCGCGCGCGCTGCTGCGCTCGTGCGTGAACGAGCAGGAGTGGGCGATGTATCGCGACCTGGGGTTCCTGCGCGTGTTCGGCCGCGCGGGGACGCGCTACGCGTACCTGATCTACCCGCACAAGCCGATCGTGGCGTACGTGCCGCAGACGGGAGCGCTGCTGAGCGAGTACTGCGTCGCGTTTCCAGATCACTCCAGGCCGTACGGGAGCGCGCGGCTGCCCGACTCCGATGACGTGCTGGCGAAGTGGATGGCGTTGCGGGCCGACGAGCGCGGGTTGATCGCCGACGCGAACATGCACCTGCCCGGGCGTCAGGTCGACCCCGAGCTGCTCAGGCGCGACCTGGCGCGGCTCGCGGACTGGGAGCGCGAGAGTGATGAGCTCCCCACCAGGCTCGCCGGTCCCGCCCATGCCCCCGCCGCCGTGGCGCGCTGGCCGGCCCGGCGGGCACGGGCACACAGTGCGGAGGGCTGGGTCGCGCAGCGCCAGGCCGGGCAGCGTGCCCGAGATCCGTCGATCTCCGATCGGCAGGACGGGCTCGGTGGGTGGGATCCCGATAACGTGCCGAACCGGGTGACACTCGCTACCGAAGCGGGGAGACACTCGCTTACGCTCACATCCCCCGTTCGGCCAGCATCCCCGAACCGGCCAGCCGCGTGAGCGATTCCACGGCATTCGACGTCAAGCACCGCAGCCGAGCCCTGACCGAGGGGCCCGAGCGGGCGGCCGCGCGCGCGTACCTGCACGGGATCGGCTACAGCGCGGAGGACCTGGCCAAGCCGATCGTAGGGGTCGCGCACTCGTGGATCGAGACGATGCCGTGCAACTTCAACAACCGCGTGCTGGCGGCGCGAGTCAAGGAGGGAGTGCGCGCCGCGGGGGGGACGCCGATGGAGCTGAACACGATCGCCATCTCCGACGGGATCACGATGGGCACCTCGGGGATGCGCGCCTCGCTTGTGTCACGCGAGCTGATCGCCGACTCGATCGAGCTGGTGGCGAGCGCGCACTGCTTCGACGCCCTCGTGACGATCTCGGGCTGCGACAAGACCATCCCGGGAAGCGTGATGGCGCTCGCGCGGCTGGACATCCCCGGGCTGATGCTCTACGGCGGGTCGATCAAGCCAGGCCACTACAAGGGCGCCGAGGTGACGATCCAGCAGGTGTTCGAGGCGGTCGGGGAGTACGCGGCGGGCAAGATCACCGAGCAGGAGCTGCACGCCCTGGAGGAGGTGGCCTCGCCGGGCGCGGGGGCGTGCGGGGGGCAGTTCACGGCGAACACGATGGCGATGGCGTTCGAGGCGCTGGGGATCTCGCCGGCGGGCTCGGCGATGGTGCCCGCTGAGGATGGAAGCAAGCTGCAGGTGGCCAGGGAGTGCGGGGAACTGGTGATGGATGTGCTGCGCGCCGGAATGCTGCCGAGCGAAGTGATGAGCAAGGACGCGCTGGAGAACGCGATCGCGGCGGTGGCGAGCAGCGGGGGTTCGACCAACGGCGTGCTGCATCTGCTGGCGGTCGCGCGCGAACTGGGGGTGCCGCTGCAGATCGGCGAGTTCGACGCGATCTCGGAGCGTACGCCGCTGCTGTGCGACCTGCAGCCGGGAGGCCAGTACGTGGCGACGGACCTGTACGAGGCGGGCGGGGTGCCGCTCGTGCTGAAGCGCCTGCTGGACGCGGGGGTGCTGCACGGCGACGCGATCACGGTGACGGGCAGGACAATTGGCGAGCACGCGGCCGGCGCGCGGGAGACCGAGGGCCAGAAGGTGGTGCGGCCGCTGGACGATCCGCTGAAGCCGACGGGAGGTTTCGCGATCCTGCGCGGGAACGTCGCGCCGGACGGGTGCGTGGTCAAGCTCGCCGGGCACGAGCGCCGCAGGCACGTCGGCCCGGCGCGTGTGTTCGACGGTGAGGAGGCGGCGATGGCGGCTGTGCTCGCCAAACAGGTCCAGGAGGGCGATGTCGTGGTCATCCGCGGCGAGGGCCCGGCGGGAGGACCGGGTATGCGTGAGATGCTGTCGGTGACCGCGGCCATCGTGGGCGAGGGGCTGGGGGAGACGGTGGCGCTGATAACCGACGGGCGGTTCTCCGGCGCGACGCACGGATTCATGGCGGCGCACGTCGCCCCGGAGGCCGTCAGAGGCGGCCCGATCGGCGCGCTGAACGACGGCGATGAGGTCACGATCGACGTGGACGAGCGGCGCATCGACGTGAAGCTGACCGACGCGGAGATCGCCAAGCGCACGAGCGCCTACGAGCAGCCTCCGCGCGCGGACACGCACGTGGACGTGGCGATCCAGAAGTACGCGAAGCTCGTCGGCTCAGCCGCCGAGGGCGCGATCACATGCTGAGGACTACTCGTCCAAGAATTCGCGCAGCAGCGCGTTGAACGCGTCCGGGCGCTCGACCATCGCGAGGTGGCCGGTGTCCTGGAAGATCACCTTGCGCGAGTCGGGAATCAGCTCGGCGTAGACGGCCGCGTCGCGGACCGTCACCACCCGGTCGTGGTCGCCCCAGACGATCAGCGCTGGACACGCGATCTCGGGCAGGCGGTCGCGGAAGTCGTAGTCGAAGTTCGCCGCCATCGCCTGCACGAACCCCGGCTTGCCGGCGCCGCGCACCAGCTCGGCGGCCATCGGGGCGGACAGCCTGCCCGGATGACTGACCAGGTCGCCCAGGATCACCCTGCGCAGCGCCGGCCGGCTGGTGAGCGCGTCGGCATGGACAGCTCCCCAGCCCGTGAACGCCGCCATCGCCGATTCGAGCCGGCGCAATGCGGGCAGCAGCGTCTCGCGCTGATCGCGGTAGGTGCTGATGCCCGCCGGCGAGACGAGCACCAGGCGCTCTACTCGCTGGGGAAAGGCGATCGCCAGCTCCGCTGAGATGAATCCGCCCATCGAATTGCCGACGAGCGCCGCCGGGCCGATTCCGAGCTCGTCCAGCAGCCCGTCCAGCAGGCGCGCGTAGAAGGAGATCGTGATCCGCTCGCGCGGCATCGGCGAGTGGCCGAAGCCGGGCAGGTCCATCGCCACGACGCGATGGTGGGCGAGCGGCGATCCATGGCTCTGTGTCCCTCCGGCGAACATCGGCAGCTGCTCCAGCCAGTTCGGCCACGAGCCCGTCAGTCCGTGCACGAACACGATCGGCGGTCCTGTGCCCAGGTCGATCGTGTTCACCGGCTGGCCCGCGACGCGCACCCAGCGCTGGTGCGCGCGCCAGTCGACATCGAGCCAGTGGGGCCGTTCCGACGGACCGTGGAGCTCGCGGCTGGGATGACCGTTGCGCGTCGCGGTGATCGTGTCACCGCCGGGCAGGGGCGCGGAGTGCCTCATCTGCACAATCTAGCGAGGCGTGGAGCCCCTCCCTCAGGATCGCGATCAGCCCGGCGATTACGCGCGGCGCCGGCGCCGGGGCCGCTTCGGAGGTTCGGTGCGGTTCGCGGAGATCGTGGCGTGGCTCTCGGAGGTCGCGTGCGCCGCTCTCGGGGGGTCGTGGCGGGGGCTCTCGGAGGTCGCGCTGCGGCCCTGCCGGCGTGGCCTCCCGTGCGGCACGGTCCACGCGGGGGTGGGGGGCCGGGGGGTTGAAGCTCGGCGGCTCACACGCGCCGGTTGAGCGCGATCACGCCGGGCAGGCATGGCGGCGAGGGCGGCGAAGTAGGCCGGCATGAGAACCATCGCGATGGCTGAGAGCGCGCGTGTGCGCGCGCCCGCGCGCGACGATGTCGAAACAGAACGTCAAGACATCCACGCAGAGAGACATGACGCCACGATCGTCCGCGCGTGGCACGATGCGGTCGAGCTGCTGCTTGAGCAGCTGAGCCGCCGCGACGCGGCGCCCAGGACGGTGCGCGCTTACCGGGTCGATCTCGAGCAGTTCGCCGTCTGGACCGCCGCGCGCGGGCTGTCTGTAGCGGATGTCGGACCCAAGGACGTGCGCTCCTATGTCGCGGCGCTGTCGGAGCGTGGCGTCGCACCGAGTACGAGTGCGCGCAAGCTCGCGGCGCTGCGTGCGCTGTTCAACAGCCAGCGCGAGCATGGGCTGATCGCGCAGAACCCCGCCGAGCTGGTATCCACGCCCAGGCGCGCGCGCGAGCTGCCGCGGGTCCTGAAAGCGCGCGAGGCCGCCGCGCTGCTGGATGCGATCGGGACGAGCGCAGTGGCCGGGGCGGGCGGAACGGGCGGAACAGGCGGGTCACCAGTCGATAAGGGCCTGGCGCTGAACCTGCGCGACCGGGCGATGTTCGAGCTCGCCTATGCCTGCGGGCTGCGCGCCGAGGAGCTGGTCTCGCTGCGCCTCGGCGACCTGGACTATGACGGCGAGCAGCTGCGCGTCGAGGGCAAGGGCCGCAAGACACGGTTCGTGCCCGCCGGGGAGGTGGCTCTGAAGACGGTTGGCGAGTACGTGCGGCGGGGCCGCCCGCAGCTCTCCAAGCCGGCGGGCCCGCCCGACTCGCCGCGCGCGGCGGACGAGGGTGTGAAGGGTGTGGGCGCGAACAGCGTGGGTGTGAAGGGCGAGCGCGCGATCGGCGGGGCCGCGGCGGATGAAGGTGAGGTCTTCGCGAACGCGTCTTCCAAAAACGTGGCGCCGCGCACGCACGGGCGCTCGCGCGCGAATGCCGCGCGGCGGGATCGTGAGGACGCGCTGTTTATCTCAAAGACCGGTCGCCGGCTGAGCACGAGCGACGTGCGCCGCCGGCTGCGACGCTGGGTGCGCGACAGTGGCCTGGAGGCGGCGGCGGGTGCGATCAGCCCGCACGCGTTGCGCCACAGCTTCGCGACGCACCTGCTGGACGGCGGCGCGGATCTGCGCTCGATTCAAGAGCTGCTGGGACACGCGAGCGTGTCGAGCACCCAGATATACACTCGGGTAGAGTCAGCGAAGCTGAAAAGCGCATATGCGCGCAGCCACCCCCGGGCTTGATCACTGGATATTGGGGGACCCTGGATGGAGACGAACGTCAAAGCGATTGAGCTGCGCGAACTGTGGCGGCGATACAAGGCCGAGGGCGACCAGCGGGCGCGCGAGCGGCTCGTCGTCGCCTATTCGCCCCTGGTCAAGTACGTGGCGGGACGCACCGCCGCCGGGCTGCCCCCGCACGTGGAGGAGGCGGACCTGATCTCCTACGGCCTCGTCGGTCTGATCTCCGCGATCGAGCGGTTCGACCTCGCGCGCGAGATCAAGTTCGAGACGTACGCGATCATGCGCATCAAGGGCGCGATCATCGACGAGCTGCGCTCGATGGACTGGGTGCCGCGCAGCGTCCGCGCCCGCGCCCGCGAAGTGGAGCGCGCGAACGCCAAGCTCGAGAACGCGCTGCAGCGCGCGCCGACCGACCGGGAGATGGCGGCCGAGCTGAAGATCAGCGTGGACGAGCTGAACGAGTCGCTGCTTGCAATCTCGCACTCTTCGATGGTCGCGCTGGATGAGCTGTGGAGCACATCCGACTCCAGCGGTGACCAGGTCTCGCTGATGGACACGATCGAGGACCCGACGGCGCCCGACCCCGCGAAGGCGCTCGACGTGGGCGACCTGAAGGACCGCATCGCCGAGTCGATCGCCAAGCTCCCCGAGCGCGAGAAGCTGGTGATCGCGCTCTACTACTACGAGAACCTGACGTTGCGAGAGATCGGCGAGGTGCTCGGCGTGACCGAGTCGCGCGTGTCGCAGCTGCACACCAAGGCGGTCCTGAGGCTGCGCTCGCGGATGCAGGAGGAGTCGTTCGACGGATAGCCGTTCGACGGTGGTCCACAACCCCAGCGGCCGCGGCCGCGGCCGCCGGTCAGGGCACACCTGCGTTGAGCCGCTGGTCTGGTGGATGTGGATCGAAAGGATTGTCAACTGGCGCGAATGCAGGGACGGCGGTATCGTGCGCCTACCCGGTCATAGGAGGAGAAAGCCGTCATGCGCCAAGCAGCGGATCGGATTCGCAACGTCGCCCTCGTCGGTCATCGCGGGGCGGGGAAGACGTCGCTGCACGAGGCGCTGCTGTTCGAGGCGGGGGTGATAAACCGGCTCGGGTCCGTGCCGGACGGGAGCACGGTGTCGGACTCCGCAGCCGACGAGCAGGCGCGGCAGATGTCGATCTCGGCGACGCTGCACTCGCTGCGCTGGCGCGAGCGCAAGGTCAACCTGCTCGACACCCCCGGCGAGCCGAGCTTCGTCGCCGACGCATTGGGCGCGCTGCGCGTGTGCGAGTCGGCGGTGTTCGTCCTCAACGCGGTGATGGGGGTGGAGGTCTCCACGGCGCGTCTGTGGCAGCGTGCGGCGGAGCTGGACATTGCGCGGATGCTGTTCGTGAACATGCTCGACCGCGAGCGCGCCGACTTCTACCGGACGCTCGATCAGCTCAAGCAGGCGTTCGGCCAGCACGTTGTCGCCACCGAGATCCCGATCGGCTCAGAGCACGAGGTCGAGGGGGTGATCGATCTGGTGGATATGGTCGCGTTCCGCCAGGACTCGGCTACCGATCGGGGATCGACGGGATCCCCGATCGGCCAGCGGGGCTGGAGCGAGATCGCGATCCCGGATGAGCACTCAGAGCGCGCGAGCGAGTACCGCGAGAAGCTGATGGACGAGGTCAGCGAGGTCTCAGACGCGCTGATGGAGCGCTACCTGGAGGGAGAGGAGATCGCGCACGAGGAGATCGTCGGCGCGCTCAAGGAGGGGACCAACCACGGCAAGATATTCCCGGTCGTGTGCGGCGTGGCCACGCGCAATCTCGGCACGACGCGCCTCCTGGACGCGATCGTCGAGGATCTGCCCTCGCCGGTCAAGCATGGGGCGCTCAGGATTGGGGAGACGGAGCTGCTGGCGGACCCCGACGCGCAGCTGCACGCATACGTGTTCAAGACGCGGGCGGACCCGTTCGCGGGGCGCATCAACCTGCTGCGCGTCTACCAGGGCACGCTGCGCGCGGACAGCCACGTGCTGAACGCGCACGCTCATGTCAAGGAGCGGATCGGGCAGCTGATCGGGTCCGCGGGCGGTGAGATCGGTCACGGGGAGAACGGTCATCTGCAGGAGCTCGGGCCTGGCGACATTGGGGCGGTGGCCAAGCTCAAGGAGACCCGCGCCGGGGACTGGCTGACCGAGCTCCAGACGCCGACCGCGATCGAGATGCCCGCGCTGAAGCTGCCCGCGCCCGTGATGGCGTTCGCCGTGGAGCCAAAGAGCCGGGGCGATGAGGAGAAGGTGTTCGCCGCGCTGCGCCGATTGCAGGAGGAGGATCCTACGATCGATCTGCACCGCGACCAGCAGACGGGCGAGCAGATCGTGGCGGGACTCTCGCAGGTGCATGTCGAAGTGATCGTCGATCGGCTGCGCGAACGCTTCGGCGTGGAGGTTACGCTGAAGCCTCCGCGCGTCCCGTATCAGGAGACGATCCGCGGCTGCGCGAGAGCGCACGGGCGTCACAAGAAGCAGTCGGGCGGGCGCGGCCAGTTCGGCGACTGCCACATCGAGATCGAGCCACTGCGTGCAGGCATGGGGTTCGAGTTCGTGGATCAGATCAAGGGCGGGGTGATCCCGAGCTCGTTCGTCCCGGCGGTCGAAAAGGGCGTGCGCGAGGCGATGAGCGGGGGCGTGCTCGCCGGGTATCCGGTCAAGGACGTGCGCGTGCGGCTGTATGACGGCTCCTATCACAGCGTCGACTCCTCGGAGATCGCGTTCAAGCTGGCCGGCGCCCAGGCGATGCGGGAGGCGCTGCGGCAGGCCGATCCGGTGCTGCTGGAGCCGATCATGCTCCTCACCCTGTCCGTCCCGGAGGCGTGCGTCGGAGATGTGATCGGTGACCTCTCGAGCCGCCGCGGCAGGCCCCAGGGGATGGAGCCGGCAGGCGCGATGACCGAGATCAAAGCGGAGGCACCGATGGCCGAGATGCTCGGCTATGCGCCCGATCTGCGCTCGATCACGGGCGGGCAAGGCGACTATACGCTCGAGTTCCTGCGCTACGAGGAGGTGCCCGCGCAGCTCGCGCAAAAGATCGTCGAGGGCGCGAGCACCGAGCACGCCGCGACGCACGCCTGAGCGTGAGGCTCACAGGCCCTCGGAGGGAGGCCAGGCACGGCTGAGCGTTCACGGAACGATGCGCGCGCATGCGCGCGCGGGCGGGTACCGGTACCCTGGTGCGTTCGTGGCCACGCGCATGATCGTCACCTCCCAGCCAGACGTCGCCTGCGACGTGTGCGGACGCAGGCTGCTGCGAGGCGAGCAGCCGGATGTGTTCCTGGCGGACGGACGGCGGCGGACAGTCTGCGAACTGTGCGCGCCGCGCGCGACCCATGAGGGGTGGCTGCGCGAGACCGACCAAAGCGACTCCGTCAGCCTGCACCCGGCGCGTCCGCGGCGGGGGCGCAACCTGCTCGGGCGCCTGCGCCAGGTGGGTTGGACCACCACCGGCTTCGCCGACGCTGGGGCCGCTCGGTCGGCGCCCGAACCGCCGCTGCCGGCGGAGGAAGGATCGGCATCCCGAGAAGCGCTTGCATCGTCGCCGGCGTCGCTGCCGGAGGATCCGGCGCCCGGGTCCTATGACGATCCGCTCGAGCATCTGCCGGTGCTCGCCGAGGAGCCCCTGATTGCAGAGGAGTCCATTCACGCCGGCGTCGCAGCGGAGTCCGCCGCCGGCGGCGGTGAGGTGAACGCGCAGCGCGCGCTGGAGGTGTTCAACGCCGGCGAGCACCCGCGTCGCGTCGCCGGAGTGGCCCGCTCGCTCGGCGACCCGAGCGTGACCGTTCGCCCGCTTGCGAAGTCGGAGGGCACGGTCGTGGCTATCGTGATCGCGTGGGAGCTGTCGTGGTACCGGTACGAGGTCGACCTCGGCGACGAGGCGGCAGGAGCGAGCGTCGTCGCACAGGGAGCCGAGCTGGGCGATCTCGCCGCCGAGGATCGCCTGGCAAACGCCGCGGCATCCGCCGATGGGGCGCTGTCGCTGGTAAGATGAGTGTTGCGATGATCTACTGCGTGGTGCCAAAGGAGCTGTACGAGGAGCTTTATCCGAAGCTCTCAGAGCACTACGCTCACGAGGATAACGTCACGGTGATCGTCGACCGTCGCGAGTCCGATCGCCGCGCCCGTGGCGCGCGGGCGAGCGATGCGATCAAGCAGAGGCGCATAGTGCGCGAGCGCCGCCGCGCCCGGATGCCCGGGGATCTGCCGCCCCTGGCGCGAACCCTGTAGCTAGACGCCGCGGACCGTCCCAAGCGATCTGCATAATCCCGCGGCGTGAGAGCGATCGTTCACGTCGATGGCGGCGCGCGCGGCAATCCCGGCCCGGCGGCCGCGGCGTGCGTGATCTCAACGCCGGCGGGTGAGATCCTGGGGGAGCGCTCGGAGCTGCTCGGCGCGGTCACGAACAACGTCGCGGAGTACCGCGCGCTGCTGCTCGGCCTGGGACTTGCGCGCGAGCTGGGGGTGACCGACATCGAGGTGGTGAACGACTCGGAGCTGATCGCCAAGCAGATCAACGGCCGGTACAAGGTCAAGCACGCCGCGATGCGCCCGCTGTACCTGGACGCGATGGCGGCGCTGCGCGAGTTTGCGCACTGGAGCGTGCGCACGGTCCCGCGCGCCCAGAACTCAGAGGCCGATGCGCTTGTCAACGCCGCGCTGGATCAAGCTCGCGACGCCGGCGTCGACTGAGGTCCCGCCCCGCTCAGCGCAGCGGCTGGGCGGATTTGGCAAGCTGGAGCATCTGCTGGTTGGAGAGTTCCTCTAAGAGAGTGTTCGTCAGCCAGTACAGCACCCTGCCCGAGCGCCAGCCGATCACGTGGATGTGCGCGCCGTCGTCGACGAACCTGTATGAGCGCCCGTCGATCCTCTGCACGCGCGCGTGGGCGAACAGCGGCGGGTTCAGCCAGTCCGAGCCCTCGAAGTCGTAATAGCCGCCGATCGTGTTCTGCCGCCAGACGACCACGTAGGCGTGGTGGGTGTTGCCCTGCTGGTCCTTCAGTGCATAGGCGCGCACCTGCTGCTGTTCGGCCTGGCCGGTCTGCAGGGTGGGGTAGAGCACGGGGAAGGGCACTTCCACGGCGGCTTTGACCGCTTCGCTGTTACCCGCGGACGAGGTCGGAAACAGGTCCAGCGCACGCAGCGAGAACCCGCCCGAGCCCCCGTGCGCGCGGTGGTGGCTGTGGCTGGAAGCGTGGGCAGGGTGTTTGGGCGCCGGCAGGCTCAACTGTTCGTGACCGTGCAGGAACTCCGCCAGGGTCGCCCGCTCGAGCTCGGCGGTGGAGGTCACATAGGAGCCGCCGCCCGGTCCCTGGAAGTCGACGTTCGAGGTCTGGAACTTGACCTGGCGCAGCGGCTTGGTCTGCGAGAACGCGATCAGCTTCGACAGTTCGATCAGCTCGCTCGCGGAGGCATGGAACGTCGAGCTGATCGCGTGCCCGACCGCCTTGGCGACCGTGTCGATCTGGCTGAGCTCGTTGCTCGGGTCGATCTGCTCGCGCAGGTCGCGCAGGAAGTCCTGCTGGCGGGCGACGCGCACGAAGTCCGAGTCGGTGTGGCGGTAGCGCACATAGTCGAGCGCGTTTTCGTAGCACAGCTTCTGGTACCCGGGCTGCAGGTCGATCGAGGTGTAGTTCGTTTCCGTGGATCCGACGTTCTCGTTGTAATAGTGGTGGTCGACGTTCACGTAGGCGCAGCCGAGGGTGTCGACGACTTTGATGAAGCCGGAGAAGCTGACGTCGACGATCCCGTTGACCTTCAGGCCCGGGAACACTTCGTGCTCGATCGTTTCCGCCGCAAGCACCATCCCGCCCCGGGTAGCGCCGAGTCTGTTGCCGATCGTGTACGCGGCATTGATCTTTTCCTGGGGGTAGGTCTGCCCGTCGGCGGTCGTGATGTTGACCATCAGGTCGCGCGGAATCGACAGCACCGAGGTTTGGCCCTGGGTTGGGTCAAACCGCACGAGCAGGATTGTGTCCGAGTGCGGCGGGTTTTCACGATCGTAGGAGTCCTTCGCGCCCACTCGCCGGTCCGTGCCAAGGATCAGAAACGTCTGCGGCCCGCCGTTGTATTCGGCCGTGACGACGCCCTTTGGGGCGTTGATCTCGTTCAGCCTCGGGAACACCTCTTCGGCGATGCTCGTAATCCTGTTCAGCGCCACCGTCGCGGTCGCACCGGCGCTGAGCGCGACGATCAGGACCGCGGCGATCGCGAACCGCTTGGCCATGCCCCAGCCCGGCGCGGGCGGGCGCTCGTCCTGCAGAGATGTCACGGGATAGCCGCTCATAGGCACGTTCACGCACACGCCGACGCCGCTCGCCCGGCGGCGCGCGTCAGCCAAGGGTAGCGATCGGCTCGGCGCCTGACGCCATGTCCCGCCCGGAGCGTGGGGCGTTTCAGGTCATGTCCGTGTCACGGATCTGGCGTCCCACGCCGATTCGCGAGGTACGCTCGCGGGCGTGTTCAGCCCCCGAAACCGCGAGCTGCTGGGCCTGATCCCCGCCGCGCTGCTCGTCACGGCCGGGTTTACCGCCATCTTCATCCAGCAGCAGGACACCGGGCGCGAATCCGCGACCAGCCTCACGCTCAACCACGCCTCCAGCGTGTCGCTGACCTACGGCGCGCTGTTTCTCTGCCTGTGCGTCGCCGGGCATCTGGTGATCCGCTTCTGTCTGCCCGACGCCGACCCGTATCTGTTCCCGCTCGGCGCGGTGCTCGCGAGCGTGGGCATCGTCATGGTCTACCGCATCGAACCGACGCTCGCCCGCCAGCAGGCGCAGTGGATGGTGCTCGGCCTGGTGCTGTTCGCCGCCACGATCCTCGCCCTGCGCCGGCGCGGCGTGGGCGTGCTGGAGCGCTACCGCTACACGATCGCCGCGATCGGCATCGTTATGACCGTGCTGCCGCGGGCGCCGGTGATCGGCGAGCAGGTCAACGGCGCCTACCTGGACGTCCATCTGGGCGGCGTCTCATTTCAGCCCGCCGAGCTCGGCAAGGTCGCGATCGTCATATTTCTCGCCAGCTATCTGCACGACAACCGCCAGGTGCTCGTCACCGCCGGGCGGCGCGTGCTCGGGCTGACGATCCCGCCGATGAAGCAGTTCGGCCCGATGCTGATCGTGTGGGGCGCGGCGATGGCGACGCTGTTGATCACGCGCGAGCTGGGCACCTCGCTGATGTTCTACGGGGCGTTTCTTGCCCTGCTGTACGTGGCTACGGGGCGGCTGTCGTTCCCGCTGATAGGCCTCGTGCTGTTCGCCGCCGGAGCCTGGTTCGTGGCCGTGCACGTGGGCCACGTGCACGCGCGGGTGCTCGCCTGGGAACACCCGTTTGACCCGGCTCTGTACAACGCGCCGGGCGGCAGCTATCAGCTGGCGCAGTCGCTGTTCGCCCAGGCCGACGGCGGGCTGCTGGGCACGGGCTTCGACCAGTCGCTGCTGCGCTACCCGGTCGAAGTCGCCCCCCATGTGATCGTGCGCCGCTCGATTTTGCCGGTGCCAGAAAGCGACCTGATCTACGCGGTCATCACCGACGAGCTCGGCCTCGTCGGCGCCGCCGGGCTCTTGCTCGTCTACCTGCTGTTCGTCGCCCGCGGATTGAAGACGGCGATGCTGGCCAAGGACTCCTTCTCCAAGCTGCTCGCTACAGGGCTGTCGTTCGTGGTGGCGATGCAGGTATTCGTGATCGTCGGCGGCGTCACGCGCGTGATCCCGCTGACCGGGGTGACGCTGCCGTTCGTCGCCTACGGGGGGTCGAGCGTGGTTATGAACTTCGTGCTGCTCGCGCTGCTGCTTGTGATCTCAGACCGCGCGCGCCGGCCGTATGCGCGGATTTGAGGGCTGGACCGGACGATTGCGCTCAGGACGGGTTTAACGAGGCAAGACAGGCGCACGCTGCGAGGATGAGCTTATGTATAAACTATGGATATACATATAGTCCGAAATGGGACGAGGCTCTGACGGAACAAGGCTCTGCCGGCCACAGATGAGTCGCAGATGAGCACAGATGCGCAGGTTTGCTGAAGGTTGCACACCGGAAACCTCCATTTCGACGTGACGTGCAGGGCGGCGGGCGGAGCGCGTCGAAACCCTGGGCCATCATGCGCTCCTGCACGCTCACCTACGACGCCACGCCCCACCTGTACCTGCGCACGCCCGAGCCGCCGGCGCACAATCGTCGCTACGGGCACACCCTCGCGGATGGATTCTCCTCAGCCGCGGGCCTGCACCGCCGCCCGTGGCTCGCGCGCCTGCGCACAGCGCTCGACGAGGATCTGTTCGCGGTGCACTACCAGCCGATCGTCGCGCTCGCCGACGGGCGCCCAGCGCACTACGAGGCGCTCGTCCGCCTCGCCGACGAAGGGCCCGCCGGGCGGCTGATCGCCCCCGGGCTGTTCCTGCCCGCCGCCGAGCGCTACGGCCTGATCGGCGACATCGACCGGCTCGTGCTCGACCGCGTCGCCAGGCTGCTCGGCGGGCGCGGGCGCGGCGAGGTGCGGGTCGCGGTCAACATGTCCGCCCTGTCGGTCACCGACCCGGCGATGCTCGCCTACATCGAGCACTGCCTGGAGACTCACGGCGTCGATCCGAGCCGGCTCGTGATCGAGATCACCGAGACCGCCGCGATCTCCGACATGGCGCGCGCGCGCGGTTTCTGCGAGGGCGTCGCCGCGGTCGGCTGTGCGATCGCGCTCGACGACTTCGGCGCGGGGTTCGGCTCCTTCCAGTACCTCGACCTGCCGTTCGACTACCTCAAGATCGACGGCGGATTCGTCCGCGCCCTGCCCAGCTCGCCCAAGGACCAGCTCATCGTGCAGGCCCTCGTCGGCCTCGCGCGAGGCATGGGCACGCGCACGATCGCCGAGTACGTCACCGATCGTGCGACGCTCGAGCTGCTGCGCAGCTACGGTGTCGACTACGCCCAGGGCTTCGAGATCGGGCGCCCGCATCCGAGGGTTCCGCTCGGGGCGTAAGCCGGGCTCAGCGCGGCTGCGGGTACTGAGAGCGCATCGCCGCGTCCCACAGCCGGTCGGGCGTGAGGCGGCGCTGCAGGATCGCCAGGCGCGCGGAGGGCGTCACGCGCACGCGCGCGGGGGACGCCGGCGGGAGATCACGCGCTCGATCGCCCTGGCGACCGCGTCCGGGCCGCCGCCGAGATGGCGCAGCGGGCCTTTGTAGACGCCTGTCGTCAGCGCCGCGAGCTTGGCGTTGAACTCGCCATACGGTCCCCGGTCGTCGCCGACGTCGTCCATGCTGGCGACCGCGGCCGCCGCGAAGTCCGTCACGATCAGCCCCGGCTCGATCAGGATCGTGTCGATCCCGAACCCGCGCACCTCGAAGCGCAGCGCGTCTGAGATCGCCTCGATCGCGTGCTTGGTCGCGTGGTAATGGCCGGCGCCCGGGAACGTCAAGCGCCCGCCCATCGAGCCGACGTTCACGATCTTGCCCCAGCGCTGCTCGCGCATCTTCGCAAGCACCATCTGCGTCAGCGCGACGAGCCCGAACACGTTCGTCTCGAACTGCCTGCGCACCGCCTGCAGCCCCACCTGCTCGACCGGCCCGCTCTGGCTGTAGCCGGCGTTGTTGATCAGCACGCCCACGGCCCCGTGCTCGCGCTCTATCTCCGCCACGGCCGCGCGCATCGAGCCCTCGTCGGTCACGTCCAGCGTCAGCGTCGCACACCCCGCGCCGGTCAGGTCGGCGATCGACTCGGGCCGGCGCGCGCTCGCGTATACCGGCCAGCCCGCCTTCGCCAAGCGCAGTGCGGTGGCGCGCCCGATGCCCGACGAGCAGCCGGTGATCAGGACCGCTCTGGACGGTGCAGGCACGCCTGGCAGCATACGCCGCCACATCGGTCAGCACAGCGGTCGTGTGGGTGGGCGGGGCCGCATGCGGCCCCGCCGGGAACCGCGCATGCGCGGTTCCCCCGGACGGTGCATGCACCGTCCGGCCGTTGGCGCATGCGCCAACGGAAGAGACGGGCCGCATGCGGCCCGTCTCGGGGTCGTGCATGCACGACCCCGACCCCTCCGACCCCACGCGCGTCCAGCCCGCACCGGTCCCCGGCCAGGTAGGGTGCGCGAGCAGATGCGCGCCGTCACCTTCCAAGCTCCCGGCGAGCTCGCCGTCAAGGACGTCGCCGAGCCCGAGCTGATCGACGCCGGGGACGCGATCGTGCGGGTCGAGGCGACGGGCGTGTGCGGGTCGGACCTGCACATCTATCACGGGCGCGTGCAGATCGAACCGGGCTTCACGATCGGCCACGAGTACGTCGGCACCGTGCTCGCGGCCGGTGAGCGCGTCAGCGGCGTGTCGGTCGGCGAGCGCGTGCTCGGCTGCTTTCAGACCGCGTGCGGCGCCTGCTGGTTCTGCCGCGCCGGGTGGTATGACCGCTGCGTTCAGTCGCGCACGTTCGGGCACGGTGCGGCCCTCGGCGCGCTGCCGGGCACGCAGGCCGAGATGGCGCTCGTGCCGCACGCCGACCTCGTGCTGCGTCGCGTGCCCGACGGCATGAGCGACGACGTCGCGCTGTTCGCCGGCGATGTCATGGGCACCGGCTTTCACGGTGTGGTGGCGAGCGGCCTGCGCCCCGGCGATGTCGCCGCGGTGCTGGGACTCGGGCCCGTTGGGCTGTGCGCGGTGCAGGCGGCGCGCGCGGTCGGGGCGGCCCACGTGCTCGCCGTCGACTCGGTCCCCGAGCGCCTGGCCGTGGCCGAGTCCTTCGGCGCGGAGCCTGTCCACCTCACCGAGCAGGACGTACGCGCGCTCGCGCGCGAGCGCACCGAGGGCCGCGGGGTGGACGTGTGCATCGACGCGGTCGGCGATCCGCGCGCGCTGGAGATGGCGCTGTACATCACGCGCGCGCGCGGTGCGGTGCAGTGCTTGGGCGTGTACGCCGAGCGCGCGGAGGTGCACATGGGCCTGCTGTGGATCAAGGCGCTCACGCTGCGCGGCGGCCAGGCCAACGTGATCGCCCATGTCGACCGCGTGCTGTCGCTGATGTCCACCGGCGCCCTGGACCCGACCCCGCTCGTGACCCACCACATGGCGCTCGAGGACGCCGTCGAGGCCTACCGCGTGTTCGACCGGCGCGAGGCGCTGAAGATCGTGCTGACGCCGTAACGTGCTCGCACCCGCGACAGGTAGTCTGCATGCCATGCCCACAGCCTCCATCACCCTCCCCGACGCGCTCGGCGATGCCGCGCGCGAGTTCATCGCAAAGCCCCACGGCCTGCTGATCGGCGCAGAGCGCCCCGTCGCGGCTGACGGCAGCACGTTCGCCACGCTCGACCCGTCCACCGGGCGGGAGATCGCCCAGGTCGCGCATGCCGGGGCAGAGGACGTCGCCCGGGCGGTGGCGGCCGCGCGCGCCGCCTTCGCCGAAGGTCCCTGGGCCTCGATGCCCGCCGCCGGTCGCGAGCGGTTGATGCACGCGCTGGCGGACGCGATGGCGGAGCGCGCGAAGGAGCTCGCCCAGATCGAGTCGCTCGACAACGGCAAGCCCGTCGGCCTCGCCCAGTATGTCGACGTAAACGGGGCGATCGGGCACATTCGCTATTTCGCGGGGTGGCCGAGCAAGATCGAGGGCGCGGTGCTGCCGGTGAGCGCGCCGAACATGCACTGCTACACCCGCCGCGAGCCCGTCGGCGTGTGCGCGCAGATCATCCCCTGGAACTTTCCCCTGCTGATGGCCGCATGGAAGCTCGGTCCGGCGCTGGCCGCCGGCTGCACCGTCGTGCTCAAGCCCGCCGAGCAGACCCCGCTCAGCGCGCTGCGCCTCGGCGAGCTGGCGCTGCAGGTCGGCTTCCCGCCGGGAGTCCTCAACGTGCTGACCGGCGATGGCAGCACCGGCGCAGCGCTCGTCGATCATCCCGACATCGACAAGATCGCCTTCACCGGCTCGACCGCCGTCGGGCGCGAGATCGGCGCGAAGGCCGGCAAGGGACTCAAGCGCGTGACGCTCGAGCTCGGCGGTAAGTCCCCGAACATCATTCTCCCGGATGCTGACATCGACGCCGCGGTCAAGGGCTCATACCAGGCGATCTACTTCAACTCCGGGCAGGCGTGCAACGCGGGCTCGCGCCTGTTCGCACCGGCCGAGCGCTTCGACGAGGTCATGAGCGCCCTCACCGAGGCGGCCAGGGCGGCGCAGCTCGGTCCGGGTCTGGACTCGGACACTCAACTTGGGCCGCTGATCTCCGCCGAGCAGCACGAGCGGGTGCTGGGATACATCGACGCCGGTCGTTCAGAAGGCGCCGAGGTGCTCGCCGGCGGCGAGGCGGCGCTGACCGACAGCGGCGGCTGGTTCGTCGCGCCGACGCTGTTCAGCACGACCTCTGACGATCTGCGCATCTCCCGCGAGGAGATCTTCGGGCCCGTGCTGGTCGCCTCTCCGTACGAGTCGCTTGAGGAGGTCGCCGAGCGGGCGAACTCCGGCGAGTACGGCCTGGCCGCGGGCGTGTGGACGCGCGATGTCTCAAATGCCCACCGCCTGGCTGGGATGCTGCGCGCCGGCATGATCTACATCAACACCTGGGGGGCGGTCGATCCGTCGGCACCGTTCGGGGGCTTCAAGGCCTCGGGCATCGGTCGCGAGCACGGCCACGACGGCCTCGACGCATACCTGGAGTCAAAGACGGTTTGGACAGCTCTGTAGGGACCCGGGTGCCCGTGCTCACGTCTGCCGGGGCCCAGCTTCCGTGACGCGCGCCCTCGCCACGAACGTCCCTGCACCACCCACGCCCGCAGGTCCTCGGCCCGCGGGCTCCATGGCCGGGCGCAGGACGATGCCGCTCGCTGCCGTATGCGGGTTGGTCCTGATCGCGGCCAGCGTCGAGATTGTGCTCGACGCCTCCCAGGAACACTCGCCGCTGATTCCGCGCTCGCCGCATATCGCCACCTGGCTGCAGTCGCTCGGCGGCGAGCGGCTCGGATACCGCGTGTTCCTGATCGCGTTGCTGGCATTCAGCGTCGCCTACGGCGTGCTGTTGGCGCTGGCGCTGGCCCGTGCTCGCGTGTGCGCGGACGGGCGCGATGCCGGCCGCGGGGAGGTGGCGTGCGGCGAGGAGCTCCGGTCCGGCGATCGGCAGCTGGCTGGACAGAGGCGAAACGTCGGCGATCTGGGGCACACAGCCGGGATGGCCGGGTCGGCAAGGTGGGCGATCGGGCTGGTGGCGCTGCTGAACCTGATCGTGTTCGCCGGTCCGATCCTGATCTCCACGGACGTGTTCAGCTACATCGCCTACGCGCGCATGGGCGTCGTCCACGGCGTCAACCCGTACACACATGGCCCGGTTGCGATCGTCGGCGACCCGGTGTTCCGCTACGTCGGGCACGACTGGCTGGGAGTGGCCACCGCCTACGGCCCGCTCTACACGCTGATCACCTATCCCCTCGGTCTGGTCGGCGTGGTCGGGGCGCTGTGGGGAATGAAGCTCTACGCGCTGCTCGCCTCCGCGGCCACCCTCGCGCTCACGTGGCGCGTGGCGGGCCGGCGCGGGCACGATCGGGTGTTCGCGCTGCTCGCCGTCGGCGTCAACCCGCTGTTCGTGATCTACGGCCTCGGCGGCGCGCACAACGATCTGATCATGCTCGCGCTGATGATGACCGCCGTCGCGTTCACCCTGTCCGGCCGCGACGGCGCCGCGGGCGCGGCGGTGATTGCGGGAGCGCTCGTCAAGGCGACCGTCGCCGTGCTGCTGCCGTTCATGGTCCTGGCCAGGCGGCGCTCGTCGGCGGTCTACGGCGCGCTCGGCGCGCTGGCGCTCGGGGCGCTCGCGGGCTATGCCGTGTTCGGCATCCACGGCATCGACGTGGTCGCGGCGCTGAACCGCGACTCAGCGTTCGTCTCGACCGACAGCTTCCCCAACGAGCTCGCCCACCTGTTCGGCAAGCCCGGCGTGTTCCCGGTCGATCATGACCTGCTCAAGGCCGCACTCGTGCTGATCGTGGCACACCTGCTGTGGCGCACCTGGCGCGGCTATGACTGGGTCGCCGCCTCCGGCTGGGCGCTGCTGGCGATCGCCGTCACGAGCACCTGGCTGCTCGCCTGGTACGTGCTCTGGCCGCTTCCGCTCGCCGTCGTCACGCGCGACCGGCGCCTGCTTGCCGCGACGCTGTTCGTGCAGGGCCTGTTCATCGTCCACCAGACCTCGCCGTTGTTCGCCCCGGTGCAATGAGCCGTGTCCGCCTGATCGAGACCACGGTCCTGGTCCTCGCCGGGCTGCTGCTGGCGGCAGCGACAGTTAACGACGTCGTGCGCCAGACGCACACAAACCAGCGTCTGATCGATGACCTGCGCACCTGGCGTGACTACACCGCCCACGACTACCACAACCTCTCGATCGAGCAGACGGTGTTCGGTGAACGCAGCCACACCGAGGTTGTCTGCGGCAACACCAGCCCCGGCGCCCCGAAAACGCGTATTCAGGTCTGCCTGGCGATCGGCGGGCCCGTGGTGGACGGCAGGCGCGCGGTGCGCGGCGGCTGGTACCTGCCGGCGAACACCGAAGAGGACCTGCTGCGCGACCGCTATGGCTGCTTCGGCCCGGCCTCTGAGGGCATATGTCCGGCGCCGGCATCGGCGAGGCCGGCCGGGGCGGCTCGGTGATCCGGGCAGGCCCGGAGCGGCACATGAGCGCAACGGGCGTTCCAGCGGATGCCACCCCTAGCTCTCGCCCCCATGCGCGCGAGCGAGCCCTGCCCGCGTGGTGGGCGCTTGCCGCGCTCACGATCCTCGCGGCCGCCCTGCGCCTGTCGACACTCGACCTGCAGAGCTTCTGGTACGACGAGGCCTTCACGCCCGTACACATCCTGCATCCGAGCCTGTGGGCGACGCTGCGCTCGGTCGTGCACACCGAGAACACGCCTCCCCTGTGGTACGTGATCGCGTGGGCGGACTCGCGCGTGCTGGGCACCGGCGAGGTCGTGCTGCGCCTGCCCTCGGCGCTGGCGGGCATCGCGACCGTGCCCGTCGCCTGGGCGATCGGACGCGAGCTGACCGCCCGGCGCGCCACCGCAATCGCGAGCGCCGCCTTCGTCGCGGTCAACCCGCTGTTCGTCTGGTACTCGCAGGAGGCGCGCGCCTACGCGCTGTTCGTGCTGCTCGCGGCTGTCGCCATGCTGTGCTTTCTGCGGGCGCTGCGTACTCCCACGCCCAGGCGGATGGCCATGTTCGCGCTCAGCGGCTCGCTGGCGCTGCTGAGCCACTACTTCGCCGTGTTCCTGCTGATCGGAATGGTGCTCTGGCTGGTGTGGGACCCCACCGATCGCAGATCTGCCGATCTCCGATCGGCGCGCCGGCGCGCCGCGCTGCCCGCCATCGCAGCGCTTGCCCTCGTCGGCATCGCGCTGCTGCCGTTAATCTCCGCGCAGGGCGGCCACGGCACGCAGTGGATCGGCGAATGGGCCCTGGAGAGCCGGTTGCAGGCGATCCCCCAGTACTACCTGACCGACTACTACGGCGCCGCCCTCGGACACGGGATCGAGCTGCTCCTCGCGCTGGCGATCCTCGCCGGGATCGGCTTCGGCCTGTGGCGCGTGCTGACCCCGCCGGAGGAGCGCGGCGCCCTGATCGCGCTGGCGATCGCCGCCGCTGGCATCCTCATCCCGGTCGCGCTCGTCGCGTTCGGCGCCGACTATTTGGCGCCGCGCAATCTCGTCGCCGCGATGATCCCCGTCACGGCGCTGATCGCGATCGTCGTGCCCTCCCAGCGGGCGGGTCCGGCGGGAATCGCGCTTGCGGCAACGATCGCGCTCGCGTTCGCGGCGATCTCGATCGACGTCAATCTCAGCCCGCGCCTGCAGCGCGGGAACTGGCGCGGCCTCGCCCGCGTGTTGCGCGGCCAGGGATCCGAGAGCGCCCTGCTAGCGGCAGCCGGCAAGCGTGCGATCACGACAGTCGAGCTGGGGGCCGCGCCGCTGGAGTACTACATGCCGCCGCTGCGCAACCTCCTGCCTGCTCAGACGGTCACCGTGAGCGAGATCGACGAGGTCGGCTACGCCCCGCTGCGACCCTCCGCGGGCGAGCCGCCCGCGCCCGGCTTTCGCCTGCTCGACCGCGTCGACGTCGACGGGCTGATCGCCTATCGGTTCGTCTCGCCGGTGCCGCGCACGGTCTCCGAGGCCGCGCTGCGCGGCCACACGATCACGCTCGCGCACCCCGAGGTGCTGGTTTCAGCCGATCTGAACCCGATCGGCGCGCGGGGCTCCGCGCTGGCCTTGAGAGCATCGCGCCCGACGGCGCGTGCAACAAACGTGGTGCAACCGGCCTCACCCGTGAAAACCATCTAGTTTTCCCGCATGTCCACTTCGACTGTGCAGGCGCCCAGCGACGCTCAGGTGGCACTGCAACGCGCGTGCGAGCACCTGCTCTCGCTGCAGGACGCCGCCGGCTGGTGGCAGGGCGAGCTGCAGACGAACGTGACGATGGACGCCGAGGACATGCTTCTGCGGGAGTTCCTCGGCGTTCGCCGGCCCGAGGAGACCGAGCGGTCGGCCGCCTGGATCCGCTCTCAGCAGCGCGCTGACGGCACCTGGGCGAACTTCCACGGCGGCCCCGGCGAGCTGTCCACGACGATTGAGGCCTACTGGGCGCTGCGCCTGGCCGGCGACCGCGCCGAGGCCGAGCACATGCGCAGGGCGGCGGCGTTCGTGCGCGCACAGGGCGGGATCGAGCGCGCGCGCGTGTTTACACACGTGTGGCTCGCGCTGTTCGGGTTGTGGTCGTGGGATGAGGTGCCCGCGCTGCCCCCGGAGATCGTGCTGCTGCCCCGTTGGGCGCCGCTGAACGTGTATGACTTCGCATGCTGGGCGCGCCAGACGATCGTCGCGCTGTCACTGGTCAAAGCTCACCGGCCGGTGCGTCCGTTGGGGTTTCAGCTGGGAGAGCTGAGCACCGTGGCACACAGCCCGGAGGGCTGGGTCGGCGGCGACGCCCCCGATCGAGGGTCACGTGGATCGCCGATCGGCGGAGAGCTGCCGGTCGATCGAGGATCGCATGGATCGTGGATTGGCGGAGAGCGGCCTGCGGCACGCCCGACGGCTTCCTGGTATGGCCGGTTGCTCGCTCGCCTGGACCCGGTGCTGCGCGCTTACGAGCGCCGGCCGTTGCGACCGCTGCGCCGACTCGCGCTCGGCCGGGCGGAGCGCTGGATCGTGCGCCGTCAGGAGGCCGACGGCTCCTGGGGCGGAATCCAGCCCCCGTGGGTGTACTCGCTGATGGCTCTGCACCTGTGCGGCTATGAGCTCGGGCATCCGGTGATGAAGCGCGGGCTGGAAGGACTCGATCGATTCACGGTGCAGGACGAGGACGACTCCCGCTCGGTGGGAGCGCCGCCGGGCCCCAGCCGGCGCCTGGAAGCGTGCCAGTCGCCGGTGTGGGACACGGCGCTGGCGATGATCGCGCTGGCCGACGCCGGCGTCGCTGCAGACGATCCGGCGATGGTCGCGGCTGCGCAGTGGCTGCTCGGCGAGGAGGTGACTCAGAGCGGCGACTGGACGGTCGCCCGGCCGGGCCTGCGGCCCGGGGGCTGGGCGTTCGAGTTCGCCAACGTCAACTACCCCGACGTGGACGACACCGCCGAGGTGGTGCTTGCGCTGCGCCGCGTGGCCGCCGCGAGAAGCGCGGCTAGGAACGGCAGCTCCCGCGCGGCCGGGCTGCGCTCGGACATCGACGCGGCGATCGGCCGCGCCGAGCGCTGGGTGCGGGGCATGCAGAGCTCCGACGGCGGCTGGGGTGCGTTCGACGCAGACAACACTCGTTCGCTGGTGCGAGAGCTGCCGTTTTTGGACTTCGGCGAGGTGCTCGACGAGCCGAGCGCCGACGTGACCGCCCACGCTCTGGAGATGTTCGCCGGGCTGGAGCTGCTCGACACGCCCGCCGCTCGCCGCGGCGTGCGCTGGCTGGTCGCACAGCAGGAGCCCGGCGGGTCGTGGTTCGGGCGCTGGGGCGTCAACCACTGCTACGGCACGGGCGCCGCGGTGCCGGCGCTGATCGCCGCAGGCGTCGCCCCCGCGGAGGAGTGCATCCGCCGTGCGGTCGGCTGGCTCGAGCGCCATCAGAACGAGGACGGCGGCTGGGGTGAGGATCCCCGCTCCTACGACGATCCCGCCTGGGTCGGCCGCGGTCCGAGCACGGCCTCGCAGACCGCTTGGGCGCTGCTCGCGCTGCACGCGGCCGCACGACACGACTCTCAGGCGCTCACACGCGGCGTGCAGTGGCTGGTTTGCACCCAGCGCGCCGACGGCACCTGGGATGAGCCGCAGTACACGGGCACCGGGTTTCCGTCCGATTACTACATCAACTATCACCTCTACCGACTCGTATTTCCGATTACGGCCCTCGGCCGCTGTCTGCGGGAGTGAAGCTACTGGTCGATCCGCCGATCGACGCTCCCACCGTGGACGCCGTGATGGCGCGCGCGCAGAGCGAGAACTTCCCGGTCGCCAGCCGGCTGCTCCCACGGCGTGTGCGCACGCACCTGCTCGCGGTCTATGGCTTCGCTCGCCTGGTCGATGAGCTCGGCGACTCTTTCTCCGGCGATCGTCTGGCCGCCCTTGATTGGCTGCAACGCGATCTCGACCGGGCCTACCGGGGCGAGGCCGAGCATCCGCTGTTGAAACATCTGCAGCGCACGCTGGCAGAGTGCTCGCTGGCGCGCGAGCCGTTCGTGCGCCTGATCGAGGCCAATCGCGTCGATCAGCGCGTCGCGCGCTATGCGACATGGGAGCAGCTACGCGACTACTGCGCCCTGTCGGCGAACCCGGTCGGGGAGCTCGTGCTCGGGGTGTTCGGTCAGGCCACGCCCGCGCGCGTGGCGCGCTCGGATGAGATCTGCACAGCCCTGCAGCTGGCCGAGCACTGTCAGGACGTGGCCGAGGACCATGAGCGCGGGCGCGTGTATCTGCCGCTTGCAGACATGGCCCGCTTCGGCTGCACGCTCGCGGACCTGTCATCCGCGCACGCCGGCGAGCCGCTGCGCCAGACGGTCGCGTTGCAGCTCACTCGCGCGCGCGAGCTGCTCACGCGCGGGGCTGCGCTGATCGGCGAGCTGCACGGCGTGCGCGAGCGGTTCGCGGTGGCCGCGTTCGTCGCGGGGGACGGGCGGCGCTCGATGCGATCGAGCGCGCCGGCTGTGACGTGCTCGCCGGCCCGCCCCGCGCCGGCACGGCACGGCGGTTGCTGGCGCTGGCTGACACGCTCATGGAGCGCCGCCGGTGAGCACCGCCGAGGCATACCGGCGGTGCGAGGCGATCACGCGCGCCACGGCGGCCAACTTCTACTACGGCATCCGCCTGCTCCCGCGCGAGCGCCACCGGGCGATGTGCGCGGTGTACGCGTTCGCGCGTCGCGTCGATGACATCGGCGACGGATCGCTCGCGCGCGAAGAGAAGCTGCGCCGGCTGGATGCGCAGGCGCGCGCGCTGGCGGCGCTCTGTCAGGGCGGCGTCCGGGCGTCCGCCGGCGCCGGTGTGCTCGAGACGGCCGATGCCCCGGGCGCCGGCGCGCAATCGCCGTCTGCGCCTGGCGCTCGCCCGCAATCTCCGGGCCCGCCCGCGGGCGCTCAGGGTGTCTCTGACGTGCTCGATCCGGTGATGATCGCGCTGGCGGATGCCTGTGAGCGCTTCGCCGTGCCGCCCGACGCCCTGCAGGCGCTGATCGAAGGAGTGCGCATGGATGTGCAGGGCGTGAGGTATGAGAGCTTCGAGGAGCTCGTGCGCTACTGCCGGCGCGTGGCCGGCGCGATCGGACGGGCATGCCTGGCGATCTTCGCGCTGCGCGACCCGCACGGAACCGACCCGGCGCGGGCCGAACGTCTGGCCGACGACCTCGGCGTGGCGCTGCAGCTCACCAACATCCTGCGCGACGTGCGCGAGGATGCCGAGAACGGCCGTGTATACCTGCCCGCCGAGGACCTGCGCCGCTTCGGGCTGATTGCTGCCGGCGACGAGCACAACGCCGCGGGCACGATCGTGCGGCTCGCCGGCCGATCGGGGGCACGGGCCGGCCGGCCGCTCCTGGCTGCGGGCGGCGAGGGAGACGGGGCGCAGGACGAGCTGGAACAGCTGGACGCGCTCGTGCGCTTCCAGGCGGACCGCGCGCGAGAATGGTTCGAGCGCGGGAGCGCGCTGGCGCCGCTGCTGGACAGGCGCAGCGCGGCGTGCCTGCTGGCGATGGCCGGTATCTACAGTCGGCTGCTCGCCCGCATCGCCGCAGACCCAGAGCGAGTGCTGCAAGAAAGGGTCGCGCTGGGGATGCCCGAGAAGGCGTGGGTTGCGGCGCGCAGCATGCTCGGGGGCGGCGGTTGAGCGCCGGGGAGGGTCAGCGCGAGGAGGTCGTCGTGATCGGCGGCGGCCTGGCGGGGATCGCGGCGGCGCTGGACTGTGCGCAGGCCGGCGCGCGGGTGACGCTCCTGGAGGTCCGCCGCAGGCTCGGCGGCGCCGCCTACTCGTTCGAGCGCGACGGGCTGCGCATCGACAACGGCCAGCACGTGTTCCTGCGCTGCTGCATCGCCTACCGCGGGCTGCTGGCGCGGCTTGGCAGCGAGCATGGCGTCGTCCTGCAGGAGCGGCTTCAGATTCCCGTGCTGAGCCCGGGTCGCGAGCCGGTCGTGCTGCGCCGGGGCTCGCTGCCCGCTCCGCTGCATCTCGCCGGTGCGCTGATGCGCTACCGGTATCTGACACGCGCCCAGCGCCTGGGGGCGGCTCGCGCCGCGGTCGCGCTCGGGCGGCTGGACCCCGAGGATGAGACGCTCGAGCGCCAGACCCTCGGCGAGTGGCTGGCCGAGCACGGCCAGGGGCCGGACGCCGTGGCTGCGCTGTGGGATCTGATCGCGTTGCCGACGCTGAACCTGCCCGCCGCGCAGGCCTCTCTCGGGCTCGGCGCGTTTGTGTTCAGGGCGGGCCTGTTGGCGAGCGCGAGCGCGGGCGACATCGGCTTTCACGAGCGTCCCCTCAGCGAGACGATCGCCCAGCCCGCCGCGGCGGCGCTCGCGCGGGCCGGGGTGCGGGTGCGCCTGGGCTGGCGCGCCGAGGGGTTGGAGCGCCATGGGGCCGGCTTTCGGGTTCGCGGCCGCGGCTCGGGTGCGCCTGACGCGCAGGAGACGCGTGACGCGTCGCACACGCCGGACACACTCGACGCGCGCGCCGTGATCGTCGCCGTCCCGCACCAGCGGGCGGCGGGGCTGCTGGAGGCTCTCGATCCCGACGTCGCCGCCAGGATGCAACGCCTCCAGAGCTCGCCGATCGTGAACCTGCACGTCGTCTATGACCGGCCCGTGTGCGAGCACCGGTTCGCGGCCGGAGTCCGAACGCCGGTGCAGTACCTGTTCGATCGCACCGCTGCCGTTGGCGCGCCACCGGGGTGTCAGTATCTGGCGCTGTCGCTGTCGGGCGCCGAGCGGGAGATGCGGATGAGCGTGGACGAGCTGCGCGAGCTCTACCTGCCGGCCCTGTCAGCCCTGCTGCCGCGCGCGCGCGGGGCACGCGTGGAGAGCTTCCTCGCCACGCGCGAGCACGCCGCCACGTTTCGCGCCGTGCCCGGTGTGGCAAGGCTCCGCCCCGGCGCCCGCACCCAGGTGCCCGGGCTGGTGCTGGCCGGCGCCTTCACCGGCACGGGCTGGCCGGCGACGCTCGAGGGCGCCGTCCTGAGCGGTCACGCCGCAGCGTGCGTGGCGCTGGAGGCGCTGTGAGCCCCGCTGTGAGCCCGCCTCTGTCAACCTCCGGGTGTTGCACTGGATTTGAGCTTGCCGTCACGCGCTTGGCGCTGGGGGCCGAGGCAGTAAAGGATGAGCTATGAGCGAGGTGGTCATGCCCCGCCTGTCGGACACGATGGAGGAGGGCACGATCCTGCGCTGGCTCGTTCACGACGGTGAGTCCGTGCATCGCGGTCAAGAGCTCGTCGAGATCGAGACCGACAAGGCCACCATGACATACGAGTCCGATCTCGACGGCGTCATCGCGATCGCCGCCGCCGAGGGTGACACGCTGCCCGTTGGCGCCGCCATCGCGCGTGTTGGGGTGGACCCGGCCGGTGCCGAGGACCGGCCCGGCGCGAGCGCTCTCGCGCCTCAGCAGGCCGGGCATCCCGGCGAGACCCCTGAGGTCCACGCCGCTGACACTGCCGACACGGCTGAGATCGCCGACACGGCCGACACAGCCGGGATGGCCGCTGCGCCTGGCGCCCCGGACGGTGGGCGCGTCAAGGCCTCGCCTCTGGCGCGGCGCATCGCGCGGGAGAACGACATCGATCTGCACGCGCTCACCGGCACCGGCCCGGGCGGGCGCATCGTCAGGGCCGACGTGCAGGCCGCCGCTGGCCGGCGGGCCGCCGTGGGCGCGACGTCCGCGCGCGGGGACGCAGTCATCCCGCAACCTGCCGATGCCGGCGAGAGCGCCCCGTCGCCCCGCGCGGGGCCGGCGGGCGTCAAGACAGCCAAGGGCGAGACGACAGAGGTCGAGCTCTCTCGCACCCAGCAGACGATCGCCCGGCGCATGGCCGAGTCGAAGGCCACGATCCCTCATTTCGCACTTCAGAGCGACATCGACATGCAGGAGTGCGTGGCGCTGCGAACCGAGCTGAAGAACCTGGGCCAGGCGGACGCGCCCACCTACAACGACATGATCGTCAAGGCCTGCGCCATCGCCTTGCGCGAGAACCCGCGCGCGAACTCCAGCTATCGCGACGGGCGCCTGCAGCTGCACTCACGCGTCAACATCGGCGTCGCCGTCGCGCTCGATTCAGACGAGCCCGCGGGCGGAGCGCTGATCGTGCCGACCGTGTTCGACGCGGACGTCATATCGCTGGGAGAGATCGCGCGCGAGACCCGCGCGCTCGCGGCCAAGGTGCGCGACGGTTCGATCACCCCGCCCGAGCTGAGCGGCGGCACGTTCACGGTCTCCAACCTCGGCATGTTCGGTGTCGGGAGCTTCACCGCGATCATCAACCCCCCGCAGGCGGCGATCCTGTCGGTGGGCTCTGTCTCAGCACGGGCGGTCGTCAGCGAGGGTGGCGAGATCGTTGCGCGTCAGACGATGACCGTCACGCTCGCCTGCGATCACCGCATCCTCTACGGCGCCGACGCCGCGCGGCTGCTGGCCCGCATCCGCGAGCTGCTCGAACAGCCGGCTTCGCTGACGCTGTAGGCCCGATCTGGCAGGGACCCCCGGAGCGATCTGTAGGTTTTTCGCCAGGGTTATCGCCCACCGCCCGATCATGCCGGCCCGAGGCCGACCGGCCCGGGAAAGGAGGTGATGGGATGAGTCAGTCAATCACGCTCATCTTGGCGATTGCGCTATTGGTTGCGGTCATCCGCAACCTGACCTAGCGCCAACCCAGCTCCGGCGGGAGTCGGCCCCGATGCCCGCCGGGGCGCATCATAACAAAGGCGGGGCCCGGCGAGCCGGGCCCCGAATGAGCAACTCAATCGCGCTCATCTTGGCACGTCCAAGTGTATCGAACGCACAGCGGAATGACCCAAACGCGCCAACTTCACGCCCAGGCTCGCACCCCTCTCAACCCAGCACCCGCAGCGCCATGTCTCGGAAGAACTCCGCCGCAAACGCCAGGTCGCGCACGTCGATGCGCTCGTCCGCGCCGTGTATCAACGGCGATGTCTCAAGTAGCGACTGGTGGCGCTGGGGGAAGAAGCCGTAGGCGACGCACTCCGGAAACGCCGCGCGGAAGTGGCGCGAGTCGGTGAACCCCGGCAGGATCGTGGGGGCCGTGCGCGCGCCCGGATCGTGCTTACAGACCCACTCGGAGATCGCGTCCATCAGCGGCGAGGACATCGGCGAGCTGTTGCCGGCGATGCGCTCGGTGAACTCAATCTGGAAAGGCGGACTGGAGTCCGTTCCGTCGTCGGAGCCCAGGACTTCCGCGATCGCGCGCCTGGCCTCCTCCTCGCCGAGGCCAGGGGGCACGCGGCAGTCCACCCGCAACACGGCACGGCTGGGAATCACGTTGATCTTCTCCGACGCGCTGATCCGCGTCGGCGCGAACGTGACGCCGAGCATCGGCTCGAACATCGTCGCCAACCGCTCGTCGGCGGCGCGCAGCCGCGCGACTGAGCCCGCGGGATCGGCGGGGTCCTCGCCGAGCGCTGCAAGGAACGCGCGCGGCACGTCGGTCAGCTCATACGCTGGCCGGCGCGCGCCCAGGCGCTCCAGCAGCGGCGCCATCTTCAACAGCGCGTTCTCGCCCATGCTCGGCATCGACGCGTGAGCGGCGACGCCGCCGGTTGTGAGCGTGAAGCGGAACACGCCCTTCTCGGCGCAGCACACCCCGTAGCGGCGCGCCCCGCCGTACTCGAACACGCAGCCTGCGCCCTCGTTGAGGAGCATGTCGCAGCGCACCCGCTCGGGGTGGGTCTGGGTGATCCACTCCGCGCCGAGCGCGCCGCCGGTCTCCTCGTCGACGAGCGCGACGATCAAGAGCTCCCCGCGCGCGGGCCGCCAGCCCGAGCGCGCAAGCGTTGCCGCCGCGGCGATCTCGGCTGCGACCTGGGACTTCATGTCCAGCGCCCCGCGCCCCCACATGCATCCGTCGGCGATCTCGCCCGACCACGGGTCGTGCGTCCAGTCGGCCGGGTCGGCGAGCACCGTGTCGACGTGGCCGAGATAGCACAGCGTCGGGCCCTGCTCGTGCGAGCCGCCCGATTCACCGTCTCCCCGTAGCCGCGCAACGAGGTTGGGGCGGTCGGGCTCGGCGCCCAGCAGCTCGCACTCGAACCCTGCTCGCGTCAGGTGCTCGGCCAGGTGCTCCTGCGCGGGACGCTCGGCGCCCGGCGGGTTGACCGTGTCGAACTCGATCAGCCGCTGCAGCAGCTCGGTGGACTCCCGCGCGAGATCGTCCTGCCGGCTCATGCCGTGATCGTACGCTCTGCCACCCGGCGCGCGCCCGGCACCGCCGCGAGCAGTTCGCGCGTGTACGCCTCGCGGGGCGAGCTGTACAGCTCTGCGTTGTCCGCCAGCTCGACGATTCGTCCATCGTGCATGACGGCTATGCGATCGCACATGTGCCTGACGACCGACAGATCGTGGGAGATGAACACCATCGTCAGGCCGAACTCGCGCTGGCACTCGCGCAGCAGGTTGAGGATCTGCGCCTGGATCGACACGTCCAGCGCCGAGACGGGCTCGTCGGCGATCAGCAGCCTGGGACGCAATGCCAGCGCGCGCGCGATGCCGATGCGCTGGCGCTGCCCGCCGGAGAACTCGTGCGGATAGCGGTTGTAGTGCTCGGGGTTCAGCCCGACCATTTCCATCAGCTCCTGCACGGCGCGTTTGCGCTCGGCCCGAGCAGAGCGGGAGGCACTCACCGGCGCTCGCCTCCCCGAACCGGCCAGCTCGGCGTGATGGATCGCAAGCGGCTCGGCCACGATCGAGCCGATCGTGCGGCGCGGGTTCAGCGAGGAGTAGGGGTCCTGGAAGACCATCTGCAGCTCGCGCCTGAGGAGCTTCAGCTCCGAGCCCCGCAGCCTCGCTATGTCGCGCTCCGCGAAATGCACCTCTCCAGCGGTGGGGTCCAGCAGCCGTGAGATCAACCGGGCGGTCGTGCTCTTGCCCGAGCCGGACTCGCCGACGATGCCGAACGTCTCGCCTTGATACACGTCGAAGTCGATGCCGTCCACGGCCCTGACCGCGCCGACGCTGCGCCGCAGCATGACGCCACGGTCGATCGAGAAGTGCTTGACCAGGCCCCTCACCCGCAGCAGGGGCTCGACCGCGCTCATCCCGCCCTCCCCGGATCCTCTGCCTCGGCGCCGAGCGCGACCGGCGCGACGGCCTGCTCGCGAGCGCCACCGCGGCCGTCGCGCAGCTCCCTCCACAACCGCCGGCGCACATCTGAGGCCAGCAGGCACGCGACGCGGTGCTCGGGCTGGCCGGAAACGGGCACGAGCTGGGGCTCGGTGCGCGCGTGCTCGGGCTCGGAGTAGGGGCAGCGCGGATGAAAGCGGCAGCCCGGTGGGGGCGCGAGCGGGCTGGGGGGGGTGCCTGGAATCGACTCCAGCAGTTCCTCGCGCGGGCCGTCGAGCGTGGGGATCGAGCGCAGCAGGCCCCACGTGTAGGGGTGCTCGGGCGCGGCGAACACACGCTCGGCGGGAGCGCTCTCGACGATCTGCCCCGCGTACATGACGGCGATCTCGTCGGCCATGTCGGCGACGACCCCGAGGTCGTGGGTGACCAGCACGAGCGCCATCCCCCGTTCGCGCTGTAGCTCTGCCAGCAGCCCGAGGATCTGTGCCTGCACGGTCACGTCCAGCGCGGTGGTCGGCTCGTCGGCGATCAGCAGCTTCGGGTCGTTGGCGAGCGCCATCGCGATCATCGCGCGCTGGCGCTGGCCGCCGGAGAGCTCGTGCGGGTAGGCGTCCACGCGCCGTGCCGGGTCGGGGATGCCGACAAGTCCCAGCAGCTCGATCGTCTGCGCCCGCGCCCTGGCCTTGGCGAGGTCCCGGTGCGCGCGAATCGCCTCCACGATCTGCGCGCCGACGCGATACAGCGGATGCAGCGCTGACAGCGGGTCCTGGAAGATCATCGCGATCTCGTTGCCGCGCACGCTGCGCAGCTCGCGCTCCTGGAGGGCCAGCAGGTCGCGCCCTTGGAACTGGATCCGTCCGCTGACGCTTGCCCCTTCCGCGCGCGTCAACCCGAGCACGCTGAGCGCCGCCACGGTCTTGCCCGAGCCCGACTCGCCGACGATCCCGAGCGTGCGCCCGCGCTCCAGGGTGTACGAGATCCCGTCAAGGGCCTGCACCACACCGTCTTCGGTGGCGTAGGACACGCGCAGGTCTTCCACTCCCAGCAGCGCCTCGCGCGCGGAGCTCGCCCGGCCCTCGCCTGCCGGAAGCGGGGCAGGTGCGGCGGTGTCCGGGACAGAGGCGGTGTAGCTGATGTCCTGGCGGTCGATCGGGCTCACGAGTAACGGACTCTGGGGTCGAGGTACGCGTAGGCGATGTCGACGAGGATGTTGGCGACGATGATGAAGATCGCCGCCAGCAGCACCGTGCCCTGGATGATCGGAAAGTCGCCCTGGGTGATCGCCTCGTAGTTCAGGCGGCCGATCCCGGGAATCTGAAAAACGGTCTCGACGAGCACCGCTCCTCCCAACAGCACGCCGACGTCGAGCGCGAAAACCGTCAGGATTGGCGTGATCGCCGCGCGCACGCCGTGGCGCAGCACGACCTGGCGCTCGGGCAGGCCCTTGGCGCGGGCGGTGCGGATGTAGTCCTGGCCCATCGTCTCGATCAGGCTTGAGCGCATCAGCCGCGCGTACACCGCCGCGAATCCGGCGGCAAGCACGAGCCACGGCAGGATCAGCGAGCCGAGCCATTTCCCGGGGTCCGCCGTCAGTCCGGCGTAGGAGCCGGCGCCGGGGAACACCTTGATCTGGCCGATGTCGGCGGCGAACAGGTACAGCACGATCAGGCCGAGCCAGTATTCCGGGGCGGAGATGAAAAGCAGCGCCGCTCCCATCGAGGCGCGGTCGGTGCGCGAGCGCCGGCGCAGCGCCGAGACGATCCCGATCGACAGCCCGAGCGCCATCCAGATGATCGCCGAGCCGAGCGTCAGCGACAGCGTCGCGGGCAGGCGGTTGAAGATCAGGCTCCTGACCGAAGCGCCGCTGTAGTAGCTGTAGCCGAGGTCGAAATGCAAGAAAAGGCCCTTCATATACAGCCAGAACTGGGTGATCAAGGGCTTGTTCAGCCCGAGGTCCGAGCGCAACGCGGCGATGACCCTGGGGCTCGGGTTGTGCCCGGCGCGCAGCCGCGCCGGTTCGGCGGTGGGCAGGATCCGGAACAGCACGAACGTCAGCGCCGATACGATCACCAGCAGCAGCATGCCCCACAGGACGCGCCGCGCGATATAGCCCCTCATCGGCTCGCCCCGTGGGTCATCGGCTCAGGGAATCCTCACTTCAGGGATGTGAAGCTGTAGTCCCACACGCCTTGATTCCACACGTCGCCCACGCCCGCGACGTCCTTGGACTCGATGTTCGGCTCCTTGTCCCAGGCGAACGGGATCGCGACCGCCTGGGCGACCAGTTCGCGGTCGATCTTCGCCCACGCAGCGGCGCGCGCCTGCGTGCCGACCACCAGTTCGGCCGCCGCCATCTGGCGGTTGATGGTCGGGTCGTTCACCTGGCCCCAGTTGGGGGTGCCGGCGGGTTCGATATACGCCCCGTTGAACGGAATGCCGATCACCGCCTGTGGGTCGCCGAAGTCCGCGATCCAGCCGACGTTCGGGCAGACGTCGATCTCTTCGGCGGGGACGCCACAGAACTTCGAGTACATCGCCGCCTTTTCGACCAGGTTGAGCTTTGTGTGAAAGCCGAGGTTCTTGAGCGTCTGGTTGACGATTTCGGCGTCCTCGGATTCGGGGCTGCCGGTGACGCCGACGATCTGCAGCGTGGCGTTGCCTGTGTAGGAGCCGCTCTCATAGCCGGCCAGGCGCATGTACTTGGCGGCCACCTGGGCATCGCCTTCGGGGTAGTCGTTGTAGTCCACGCGCGGGCCTGCCAGGCCGCCGGCCTGTTCGAAGCCGGGGATTTCCGGGTAGATGAAGTGGGTCATCACGTTAGTGACCAGTTCGCCGCCGCGGGCCTTGTTCATCGCGACGCGGTCCAGCGCCGCCCAGAACGCCTTGCGCACGTTCACGTTGGCGAACGGGCCCTTGTGGTTGTTGACGGCGATGTAGTTGCTGCCCGCGCCGGGCGATATCTCGAGCTGGCTGCGGAACTTTTCATAGGCGAGCTGCACGATCGCCTGGGCGACTTCGTCGTTCTGCACCTTGTTCGAGCCTTCGAGCACCTGCCGGCCGATGACGTTCGGGTCCCCACCGATCTGGATGTCGATCTGATTCAGATACGCCGGGCGGTAGTCGGTGGAGGAGCGCCAGTTGGGGTTGCGCACGAGCGTCGCTGACTTGCCCGGTTCATAGCCGACCCCCAGGACCCGGCCGGCGGAGTTTGACTTGAACATGTACGGGCCGGTCGCGACGAGGTAGTTGCCGTATTCGGTCGGCTTGTGCGCGTCGTAGGAGCGCGCGTATTCCTCGGGCACGGGCGCCGTTAACGGCAGCACGAGCGCCGCGGCGACGATCGGCGCCTTCGGTTCGCTCAGGTGAAAGACGATCGTGTGCGAGTTGGGCGTGGCGACGCCGGGGATCGGCCCGCCGTCGGCCTTGCTCGCGCCTTCCAGCGAGCTGAAGTAAGCGGAGAAGTATGGGTTGGCGACGTTAGGGTTGGCGCCGCGATCGATCGCGTAGGCGACGTCGGCGGAGGTCACTTCGCGGTTCACAGGCGGGCTGAAGTGCACGCCCGAGCGGATGTGGACGGTGATCGTCTTGCGGTTGGCTGAGATTTCAGGCGGACCCGAGGCCAGATCGGGGGTGACTTCGCCCAGCTCGTTCGGCTTGTGGGAGTAGAGCGGGCGCTGGGTCGCATAGACCGCCTCGTAGTCGACCGAGGAGTAGGCCTGTCCGGGGTCGAGGCGTTCGAAGTCCTGGTGGTTGAGCACGGTCAGCGTACCGCCGTGCACGCCGCCCGTCTGGGACTCGGTCAGTGGCGTCTGCACGCCGGGGGGCGCCTTGATGCCGCTCGCCCCCGAGATCGAGCCGGAGCCCGAGCTCGAGCCGCACGCGGCGAGCGCTGGCCCCAGCGCGAGCAGCGCGAGGGGTGTGAATCTCTTGATCGACCTCATCATCGTGGTGCCTCCTCCTGGTTAGGTGCCAAGACCGTCGAAATCGCCCATACGACGGATGGCGGACGATTCGCAGCCCACCGGTGCGGGCGGCGGTTGTGTGGGTGCAGCGCAAAGATCACCGGGCGATCCTCGGGTTGAGCGCATCCTGCAGGCCGTCGCCGAGCAGGTTGAACGCGAGCACTGTCGCCAACAGGGCGATGCCCGGAAAGGCCATGTACCACCAGGCCGTGTTGAAGATCGGCGTCGCCGCCGCGATCATCTGCCCCCAGCTGGCGGTGGGCGGGCGCACGCCGACGCCGAGAAACGACAGCGCGGCCTCGAGCAGGATGTTCTGCGGGATCAACAGGCTCGAGTAGACGACGATCGGCGCGAGGAGGTTGGGCAGGATCTCGCGCCCCATGATGCGCGCGTCCGAAGCGCCCTGGGAGCGGGCGGCCTGGATGAACTCCTGCTCGCGCAGCGACAGCACGAGGCCGCGGACGATGCGCGCGATGTACGTCCAGTTGACGAGCGCGATCAGGAAGATGATCACGCCGAGGCCCGACTGGATGTGACCGCCCAGGCAGCCGCGAACCGCGCAGGCTGCCCCCAGCCCGAGGCCGAGCATCAGCACGGGAATCGCCAGCGCGACGTCGATCAGGCGCGAGAGCAGGGTGTCGGTCAGGCCGCGGTAGAAGCCGGCGAGCAGGCCGACGATCGTGCCGAGCACCGCTGCGATGGCGGTGCCGAAGATGCCCACGATCAGCGACACGCGCGTTCCGTAGATCACGCGCGAGGCGACGTCCTGACCGAGCGGGTCCACGCCGAACGGGTGCGCGAGGCTCGGACCGAGCGGGCTGCCGAAGGCGTTCGTCAGGTTGGGGTTCTGCACGTTCGGTCCCGGCAGGCCGAGCAGCGAGACGACCAGCGGCGCGGCGATCGCGACGAAGATCAGCACGACGATGAACGCGAGCGACACGAGCGCGACGCGATCGCGGCGAAAGCGCCGCCAGAACAGCTGCAGCGGCGAGCGCGCGGCGACCGGCGCCGTCCCTGCGAGGTCGGGAAAGTCAAGGCGCCCGCCCACGCCGGGCACCAGCTCGGCTGCGCCCGCGCTCATAGGGTGATCTCCCGCAGTATGGGGGTCATCGCATGAAACACCGAATATCCAGTTCGACACGCACTCCTCGGCAACCTCCCGAAGAAACTGAACTGCTGCAACCGGCACATACGCGCGTGTCTTTCCGCGCGCGCGGAATACTCAGTGGCGTGGACACTCTGTTCGAGGAGGACCCCGCCGGCGACGCGCCGGGCACCGCGGTCGATGGGCTGCCCGCGGGGCAGCGCCCGCTGGCGGTACGCATGCGCCCGGCGCGGCTGAACCAGCTCGTCGGACAGGGCCACCTGCTGGGTGAGGGCTCGGCGCTGCGCACCGCCATCGAACACGGCCGGCCGCACTCGATGGTGCTCTACGGGCCGCCGGGGTCGGGCAAGACGACGCTGGCGCGGATGGTCGCGGCCAACGCGCGCGCGGCGTTCGAGGAGCTGAGCGCCGTGCAGGCTGGACGCGCGGAGGTGCGCGCGGTGATCGAGCGCGCCACGCACAGGCGCGCACAGGGCACCCAGACCGTGCTGTTCCTCGATGAGATCCATCGCTTCAACAAGGCCCAGCAGGACACGCTGCTGGGGGCCGTCGAGGAGGGCCTGGTCGTGCTCGTCGGCGCCACGACCGAGAACCCGGCGTTCGAGGTCAACGGCGCGCTGCTCTCGCGCGTACGGGTGTACGCGCTGCAGGCGCTCTCAGCACAGGAGGTGGCGACGGTGCTGCGCCGTGCGCTGGCGGCGGAAGGCGCGGCCGTGGACACGACAGCCGGGGACACAGCCGCAGACTCCGCCCGCGAGAGCCCGCGCGCGGCGGCCGGCGAGGCGGCGGGCGAGCCAGGCGACGCCCCGGATGCGGCGCGTGACGGGGCTGCGGTGGCATCGGGCGACGCCCCGGATGCGGACACAGACACGGATGTGGAAGTGGACGAGCAGGCGATCGAGTTCCTGGCGGCGCGCAGTGCGGGCGACGCGCGCACGGCGCTGAACGCGCTGGAGCTTGCACTGGAGACCGCCCGGGAGCTGGACGAGGAGCGGGTGAGCGTCGCGCGGGCCGAGGACGCGCTGCAGCGCAGGGCGGTGCTGTATGACAAACACGGAGATCGCCACTACGACTGCATCTCCGCCTGGATCAAGGCCACACGCGGATCGGACGCGGACGCGTCGCTGTACTACCTGGCGGTGATGCTGGAGGGCGGCGAGGACCCGCGGTTCATCGTGCGGCGGATGGTGATTCTCGCTTCCGAGGACATCGGCAACGCCGACCCGGGCGCGCTGGCGGTGGCGGTCGCCGCGGCGCAGGCGGTCGAGCACGTGGGCATGCCAGAGGCCAAATTCGCGCTCGCCCAGGCCGCGATCTATCTCGCGCTGGCCCCGAAGTCAAACGCCGCCGGCAGGGCGCTGGGCGCCGCCGCGGCGCACGTGCGCGAGCACGGGGCGGCGCCGGTGCCGGGATGGCTCAGGCCGGGCGCACGACCCGGACAGCAGGTGGGCGGCTATGACTACCCGCACGAGCATCCCGGGCAGGTATCCCCGCAGGAGCTGTTGCCGGATACCGTCGTCGGGGAGCGGTTCTATGAGCCCGGCGAGGCGGAAGCGCGACTGGCGCTGCGGTTGGAGCAGGTTCGCCGGATGCGTGGGCGATGATGGGTGAGGCGATGACGCCCGGGCATGACGCCCGAGCGATGATCTCCTACGGGTGGGCGATAATCGTGTCGATGGGGTGCTTATGAGCACGGCCGCGGGCAGAAGCGCAGCGCCGGACGGGTCTGCGGGAGCGGACCGGAATGCGGGAGCGGACGGGACCGCCGCGGGCGAGACGCGCGAGCCGCGGCGCACAACGCTGCCAGCACGCGATCCCGCGACGGGCGCGGCGCTGGGCGAGGTGCAGGCGACGGCGCCCGAGCGGATCGAGGGGGTCGTGGCGGGCGTGGCTCAGGTGCAGCCTCTGTGGGCATTGCTGCGAGTGGTGGACCGCGCGCGCTACATGCGCCGCATGGCCCAGGCGATCGTGGACGAGTACGACACGCTGGCAGAGACGATCGCGCGCGAGCAGGGTCGCCCGCGCGCGGAGGTGGCCACGCTCGAGTTGCTGGCCGCGATCGACGCGCTGCTGTGGATCGCTGACGACGGCGCCGGCGTGCTCGGCGGGCGGCGCGTGGGCACGCACCGCTCGCTTCAGCTCGCCACACGCGCGCGCGTGGCGTACGAGCCGTACGGGACGATCGGTGTGATCGGCGCCGGCAGCGCGCCGTTCGCACAGCCGCTGGGCCAGATCGCGGGGGCGCTGCTGGCGGGCAACGGCGTCGTTTTCAAGCCCGCCCGCCGAGCCTGCCTGGCCGGCGAGGCGATCATGCGGGTGCTTGGCAGGGCAGGCCTGCCGGAGGGGCTCGTGGCGATCGCACACGGCGGCGCGCAGGTCGGGGTGGCGCTCGCGCGCGCGCCGGTCGGCAAGGTGCTGTTCACCGGCTCGCCCGCCGTCGGGCGGGCGGTGGCGCGGGAATGCGTCTCGCGCGAGCGGGAGGTCACGGTCGAGCTGGGGGGCAAGGACGCGATGCTCGTGCTCGCCGACGCGGACCTCGCTCGTGCCGTGGACGGCGCGCTGTGGGCGGGCTGCGCGGGCGCGGGCCAGGCGCGGGGGGCGGTCGAGCGGGTGTACGTAGCGCGGGAGGTCTGCGAGCCGTTCGTGGAGAGGCTGGTCGCATGCGCGCGGGGGCTGTCGGTCGGCGACCCGGGGGCCAGTCCGCGGGTGCAGATGGGGCCGCTGGCGTCCGAGCGCCGGCTGGCGCACGTGAGCGAGCTCGTGCAGGAGGCCGTGGCCCAGGGGGCGCAGCTGCGCTGCGGCGGGCCGATGACGCCGGCGCCGGCGGGATGCTCGGGGGCGTTCTATGCGCCCGCCGTGCTGACGGGCGCGACGCCGCGGATGCGGCTGATGCGCGAGCCGCTGGACGGGCCGGTGCTGGCCGTCGTGGCGGTCGACTCGGTCGACGAGGCGCTCGCGCTGGCGAACGACAGCGAGTACGGGCTGGGCGCGTCGGTGTGGACGGCCGACCGCTACCGCGGGGTGCGGATCGCGCGCGAGCTGAACGTGGGCATGGTCTGGTGCAACGACCATCTGCCGGGGCCGACGCTCACGCGCGGGCCGTGGGGGGCCGCGGGCGGCGCGGGCCTCGGCAAGACGCTCGGCGAGAGCGGGCTGCGGGCGTGCGCGCAGGAGAAGCTGATCGCGTGGAACCCGTCACGGCTGCGCGGGCTGTGGTGGGGCCCGTACGACGAGAGCACCGAGCGCGCCGCGCGGACGGTCGCCAGGCTGCGCTCCGGGCGCGAGTCAGACCGCGAGCGCGCGTGGCGCCGGGGCGGACCGGCGCTGGTGCGCATGAGCGCGCGGATGCTGGGGCGGGGCGTGCCGCGGTAGGGACTGATGGGCCTGCTGGCGCATGCGCCAGCAGGCGGGGCCGCACATGTTGGCCGATCGTCGATCCCATCGATCGACTATCGGTCCCGAGACGTGCCACATGTGGCACGTCTTTTCCGTTGGCGCATGCGCCAACGGACGGGCGGTGCATGCACCGCCCGTGGACCCGCGCATGCGCGGGTCCCAGGCAGGGCCGCATGCGGCCCTGCCGGCCTCGCCACGTGTGGCGAGGCCCCCATGACGGATACCCTGTGGGCATGCCCGCTCAGGCTTACGCAGGCAAGGAGTGCGTGTGCCAGCTGCGCCGCGGAATCTGCGACCAGAGCTGCGTGCAGGGGATGCTCGACACCCCGTTCTACATCGCCTGCCTGCGGCTGAGCGGACGGCGCTGCGTGGTCGTGGGGGGCGGGGAGGTCGGCCTGGAGAAGGTCGAGGGACTGCTGGCGTGCGACGGCGAAGTGACGCTGATCGCGCCCGATGCGGTGGACGCGCTGCAGACGTACGCCCGCGAGGGCTCGATCCGCTGGGAGCGGCGTCCATACGCGGGCGCGGCGGACCTGGAGGGCGTGTTCATGGCGATCGCCGCGACCGACGACACCGACGCGAACATCGCCGTCTACGACGACGCCGAGCGCCGCGACGATGCTCGTCAACGTCGTGGACGTGCCGCCGCTGTGCAACTTCATCCTGCCGGCGATCGTGCGCACCGGGCCGCTGGCGATCGCGATCTCAACGGCCGGCGCCTCACCGGCGCTGGCCAAGCGCATGAAGCGCGAGATCGAAGCGCAGTTCGGCGATGAGTACGCGCGGCTGGCGGTGCTGCTGAACGAGGTGCGCGGCTGGGCGAAGGCGACGCTTGAGACCTATCAGGACCGCAAGCGAGTTCTTTGAGTCGCTCGTGAACGGCGTCCCCGACCCGATCGAGTTGCTGCGCACGGGCGACGAGCCGGCGGTGCGCGAGCTGATAGCGCGCGCCCAGGACGAGCACGCACCCGCGCCGGTCAGCGCCTGAGCGGGCTGGTGATCCGCATGAGCACCAACGACGGTCAGTATGAGCGAGGCGGCGCGATGACGATCGCGTCGCGCCGGACGGGCGGCGGGACGCGGGGCATCCGCGGGGGAGCGCGCTGCGAATCGAGGGGCTCGGCGCGCTCCTACGGCGAACGCGAGGCGCTGATCGGCGTGTCGCTGTCGCTACAGCAGGGCCAGACGCTGGTCGTGTTCGGACCCAACGGCGCAGGCAAGACGACTCTGCTGCGGGTGCTGGCGACGCTGCTGCGCCCGCACTCGGGCAGCGTGCGCATTTTCGACGGAGAACCTGCCCGACGATGCCTGGGCGGTGCGCGGGCGGATCGGGCTGCTCGGGCATGAGCCACTGCTGTATCGGGAGCTGAGCGCGCGCGAGAACCTGCGCTTTCACGCGCGACTGCACGGCGTCGGGCGGAGAGCGCGTCGAGGAGCTGCTGGACTCGGTTGCGATGCGCGATCGCGCCGAGGAGCCGCTGCGCACGCTGTCGCGCGGCATGGTCCAGCGGGTGGCGGTCGCACGTGCGGTGCTGCACGACCCGGAGCTGCTGCTGCTGGATGAGCCGCGCGCGAACCTCGATCCGGCGGCGATCGAGCTGGTTGAGCCGCTGATCGGGGCGGCGCTGGGCGAACGCGCGTGATCTCCAGCCACGACCCACGGGCGGCCTCGGTGAGGCCGATGTCGTGCTGGGGCTGCGCGACGGCCGCCCCGCGCTGCTCAGAGCCGCGGCGGACGTCGAGCTCGAGGAGATCGCGGAGCTGTACCGATGAGCACGAGCAGCCGGGCCGGAGTTCGAGCTGGCCGTAGCCCCCGACGCACGGTCCGCGATCGACGGGCCGCGCGCGCGCGCGGCCCCATTCTCGTCGGCTTCGGCTTCGTCCTCGTCATCGTCGCCGGCCAAGCCACTGCCGCCGCCACGACCCAAACCTCCCGGCACGCGGGCCGTGATACGGCGCGCTGCTGGGAAAGGAGCTGCTGGTGGAGCTGCGTACGCTGGAGTCGGTTCCGGGGATGTCGCTGTTCGCGGTGAGCACGTTCGTGGTGTTCCACTTCGCCCTGAACCGCTCGAGCGTGGACGGCGATCTGGCCGCGGGGGTGCTGTGGGTGACGCTGCTGTTCGCGGCGATGCTCGGAGTCAATCGGCTGTTCGTCGCCGACGCCGAGCAGGGCGGGTTCGACGGGTTCCTGCTCGCGCCCGTGGACCGCAGCGCGATGCTGGCGGCGAAGGCGCTCGCGCTGCTCGCCTACCTGCTCGTGCTGGAGCTGGTCGCGGTGCCGGCGTTCGGGCTGCTGTTGCTTGCACCCTCGCTCGGCCAGGCGCTGCCGGGGCTGCTGGAGGTGCTCGCGCTCGCCGACGTCGGGATCGCGCTGATCGGCACGCTGATCGCCGCGCTGGCCGTGCGCACCCGCGCGCGCGACCTACTCGGGCCGCTGCTGGCGCTGCCGCTGCTCGTGCCGGTCGTGATCGCCGGCGCCCGCGCGAGCTCGCCGCTGCTGGCCCTGACGCACCCCGGGGGGTGGGTGGGCCTCCCATCCGCTGGCTGTTGACTGCTGGGGCTCTATGATCTGGTGTTCGGGCTGATCGCCTACGCCGTCTTCGACTTCCTGCTGGAGGACTGACCGCCCCCAATGAACTGGACGCAGCCTGCGCACACTGAGCGTCTCGACGCTCGCCGCGGTCAGCGTCGCGCTCGGCCTCGTGTTCTTCTACGCCCCGATCGAAGCCGAAGAAGGCTTTCTTGCAGAAGATCTTCTACCTGCACGTGCCCCTGGCGATCGTCACCCTGTGCGGGTTCGTCCTCGGCGGGCTGATGGCGATCGCGCACCTGCGCACGCGCGATCAGCGGTGGGACCTGCGTTCGTACGTGACGATTCACATGAGCCTGATCTTCGGCGTCGGCGTGCTGCATCACCGGCTCGATCTGGGCGCGCGGCTCGTGGGGTCACTGGTGGGTGTGGAGCGAGCCGACGCTCGTGTCGTTTTTGATCGTGATGCTGCTGTATGCGACCTATCAGCCGCTGCGCTTCGCGATCGAGGACCCCGAGCGTCAGGCCCGCTACGCGTCGGTGTTCGCGATTGTGGCCGGCGCGTTCGTGCCGATGAACTTCCTCGCCGTGCGCCTGTCCTGCCTCTTATCTGCACCCGCGCGTGCTCGGCAGCTCCTCGAATCTGCCGCCGGCGATGGAGTTCACGTTCGCGGTGGCGCTGGCGGCGATGGCGCTGCTGTTCGCCACGCTCTGCTCGTACGAGCTGACCGCCAAGCGCACGCGCATACTGCTCCGCTCCCGCAGAGGATCCTCGAGCCGCATGAGCGCTCGCACCGATCCCGCCGCCGACGAAGGCCCCGCGCGATGACCCGCCGCCAGCACCCTTCCGCAGAACACGGGCTCCGGCTACGTCGCCGCCGCATACATCGCGTTCTTCGCGATCGTCCTTATCTACGTGGCGATCATGGCCATCCGCTTGAGCCGCGTCGAGCGCGACGTGCGCGAGCTGCGCGCGCGCGCGGATCAGCCCCAGCCCCCTCGGCCCAGACCCGCCCGGCGGCCCGGCCTGGAGGCGACGGTGAGGCCCACAGCCAGCCGCGGGAGCGCGAGACGGTATGAGGTCGGCGACGACAACTCTCACCCGGCGGTGGCCGAGGCAACCAAAGGATGAGCGATGAGCGAGCTACTGGCGCTCGGCATCTCGCACAAGACGGCGCCCGTCGCGCTGCGCGAGCGCCTGGCGTTCACCGAGGCCCAGACGCGGGAGCTCACGCAGTCGGCGATCGACACGGCAGAGGTGCGCGAGGCGGTCGTGATCTGCACGTGCAACCGCACCGAGGTCTACCTGGTCGTGGGAGACTCGGTGCGCGCCGAGGGCGACGTGCTCGGGCTGCTCGCCCAGCGCGCGGAGATCCGCCCGACCGAGCTCGCGGAGTCGATCTACTCGCCGCGCAACTGCGACGCCGCGCGCCATCTCTACCGGGTGACGGCGGGCCTGGAGTCGATGATCGTCGGCGAGGCCGAGATTCAGGGCCAGGTCCGCCGCGCGCACGAGGCCGCGCTGCGGGCGGGCGCCACGGGGCCGCTGTCCAACCGGCTGTTCGCCGCGGCGCTGTCCACCGGCAAGCGCGTGCGCTCGGAGACCGCCATCGGCGTCGGGCCGCGCGAGCGTCCCGTCGGTCGCCGTGGACCTCGCGCTGAGCGTGCTCGGCGGGCTGGCAGAGCGCCACGTCGTGATCCTCGGGGCGGGCGAGACCTCAGAGCTGACGGCCCGCGCCCTGGCCGAGCAGGGCGCGGGGACGATCTTCGTCGCCAACCGCCACGCCGACCGGGCGCTGCACCTGGCCCAGCGCTTCGGCGGGTCGGTCGTGGGGCTCGACGGCCTGCCCGATCAGCTCGCGCGCGCGGACATCGTGGTCTCCTCGACCTCCTCGCCGCACCCGATCGTCGGGCGCGAGGAGCTCGCGGAGGTGATGCTCAGGCGCGCTGAGCAGAGCCCGCCCGCCCGGGAGCTGCTGTTGATTGACATCGCCGTGCCGCGCGACATCGATCCGCATTGCTCAGAGCTTCAGGGGGTGAGCCTGTATGACATCGATGACCTGCAGGCCGTCGTCGCGCGCAACCTCGACACGCGCGCCGGCGAGGTCCCGCGCGCGCAGGAGATCGTCGAGGAGGAGATCCAGCGCTTCGCCCGCTGGCTCGGCCAGCTCGACGTGCTGCCGACCGTCAGCGCGCTGCGCGAACACGGCGCGGCGCTCGTGGATCAGGTGCTCGCCGAGAACGACGGCCGCTGGGAGTCGGCCTCCCCGCGCGACCTGGCGCGCGTGGAGGCGATCGCGCGGGCGGTCTCCAGCCGCCTGCTGCACGAGCCAACGATCCGCCTGCGCAGCCACGGCGAAGCGCGCGGTCACGCGAGCATCGAGCTCGTGCGCGAGCTGTTCGGGCTGAGCGATGAGCAGGCGCCGGCGGACGTGCATCCCGCGCCGGGGGACGCTTCGGCGGCCCAGGCGCCGGACAACGTGCGCCCATTCTCGCGCCGTACCCGCGCCGGTGGCTCCTCCTCCTGACGCGACGCCTCACCCCGGCCCGGCGGCTCGGGCGGGGTATGAGCCGCGAGGCGCTGATCGCGGCGCCCCTGCGCGTGGAGGCCTGGCTCGCCGGGCCCGCCGCCGGGCGATCTTCGATCGGCGGCGCCCGCGTGTCAAAGACGGGAATGGGTCCCGAGCACGCCAGGGCAGCCGCCGTGCGGCTGGCCGGGGAGCCGGGCGCGGGGGTGCTCGTGCTGGGCTTCTGCGGCGGGCTGGACGCCGAGTCCGTGCCCGGGGAAACGATCGTCGCCGAGGCGGTGTATGCGGCGCGAGCGACGAAGGCCGCCAGGACGTCTGGGGCGGGTCGCGTGCGCGGACGCCGAGGGCCTGACGCAGAGCGCTGCGCGGCCATGGCCTTCATGTGCGCAGCGGCGAGATCGTGTGCGTGTCGAAGATCGCTCTCGGCGAGCGCCGCGCGCAGCTGCTGGCGGGTGGGGCGATCGCGGTGGACATGGAGTCGGCGTGGCTGGCGGCGGGCGCGGCGGGACGGCCGTTCGCGGTGGTGCGCGTCGTGCTCGACAGCCCGAGCCACGAGCTGCTGCGTCCAGGCGCTCGCCGGGGCGCTGCGCGCTGCGCGAGCGCTGCGCCGGGTGGCGCACGCCTTGGTCAACGACTGGGCGCCGGGAGGGCTAAGGATAGGCCCAATGGCGGTCCGGGGTCAGGCAGAGCACACGCATGGGCTGGTATCTGATGCGCCAGCGGCTGGCCCGGCGCGAGAAGTTCCCGCTGATCGTCGAGCTCGAGCCGCTGTTCCAGTGCAATCTTGCGTGCTCGGGCTGCGGCAAGATCCAGCATCCCGAGCACGAGCTGCGCCGGCGGATGCCGGTCGCGCAGGCGATCGCCGCGATCGAGGAGTCGGGCACGCCGATGGTCTCGATCGCCGGGGGCGAGCCGCTGATCCATCCCGAGATCGATGTGATCGCGGCCGAGCTCGTCAAGCGCAAGAAGTTCGTGTACCTGTGCACTAACGCGCTGCTCTGGAGCGCAAGCTCGACAAGTTCAAGCCGAGCCCGTACTTCGCCTGGGCGGTTCACATGGACGGGCTGCGCGAGCGCCACGACGAATCGGTCGAGCGCGAGGGAGTGTTCGAGATGGCGGTCGCGGCGATCAGGGCGGCGAAGGCGGCCGGGTTTCGGGTGACGACGAACACGACGTTCTTCACGCACGACTCGCCCAAGACGGTGCGCGAGGTGCTCGACTTCCTCAACGACGACCTGCAGGTGGACGAGATGATGATCTCGCCCGCCTACGCGTATGAGAAAGCGCCCGACCAGGAGCATTTCCTCGGCGTCACCCAGACACGCAAGCTGTTCAGCCAGGCGTTCGCGGACGGGCGGCGCAAGAAGCTGGAGGCTGAACCACAGCCCGCTGTTCCTGGACTTTCTGGAGGGGAAGGCCGAATTCGACTGCACCGCGTGGGGGATCCCCAGCTACTCGCTGTTCGGCTGGCAGCGCCCGTGCTACCTGATGTCCGACGGCTACGCGCAGACCTACAAGGAGCTGGTCGAGACGACCGACTGGAGCTCCTACGGGCGTGGCCGGGACCCGCGCTGTGAGAACTGCATGGCCCACTGCGGCTATGAGCCCACGGCGGTGCTGCAGCACGACTCGCTCGCTCAGGCAGTCTCTACGCGCGCTCGCCGGCTAGCGACTCGCTGGCACGGCGCCATCCGGCGTCCTCACTCGCTTGCGATACCGATCGCCGATCGAATGCGATCGTCGATCGGCCAGCACGCCACGCTCGCTGACGTCCTTGCCTGGCTTGGCCATCGAGCCGCTAGTTAGTTTCGCGATCTACTCCACTGTCTTGGCGCCTTGCACGGATGTCGCGCCAGGTCAGCCCCTCGCCGAGCAGCGCCGGGACGCCGAGGGCGAGCGCCGTCAGAACCTCGACGGCCTGCAGCACGATGCCGTAGGCGATCGCCTGGCCCGCGCCGATGCCGAAGGCGGCGAGCACCACCAGGCAGGCGGCCTGGAACACGCCCACGTTGGACGGGGTCGCGGGCAGGATCGCCGAGACGTTGACGGCGAGCAGCACCGCGGCGGCGGCGATCAGCGCGGGGTGGGCGGGCAGGCCGAGCGCGAGCACGACCGCGTAGCAGGCGAGCCACTGCAGCGTCCACGCCAGCAGCTGGGCTGCCACCGAGGCGAGTCCGTGGCGCGGGGTGACGAAGACGTGAAGGCCCTGCCTGGCCAGACCCAGCAGCCGCGCGAGCGTTGCGGCGGCCAGGCGCACCCGCAGCGAGCGCGAGCGCGCGCCGAGGGCCAGCAGCCGCGGGCCGGCCAGCACGAGCACGCACAGCGCCAGCGGGATCGCGGCGACGCCGAGGATCGCACCGGAGCGCCCGTGGCCGATCGGGATGCTGCCGAGCGTGACCGACGCGAGGATCGCCAGCGCGAGCAGGTTGATCAGCGTCTGTGAGAACACGGTGCCGGTGACGATCGGCAGCAGCCGCCGCTGCGGCCCTTGCAGGCGGCGCGAGAGCACGACGATCCGCGTGGGCTCGCCGATGCGCCCGGGAACCATGGCGGAGGCCATCACGCCGATCATGCGTCGCGCGGATCACGGCCGGCCAGCCGATCGGAATGTCCGGCAGCGCGGCGCGCAGGGCCTCGTGCCAGGAGACCGAGCGCAGCAGCAGCGAGAGCCCCATCAGCGCGAGCGCGAGCGCGATCCAGCCGGGGCTCGCGGTGATCAGCGCGTGCCCGACACGGCCGAGGCCGAGACGTGAGAGCGCGTAGGCGAGGAGTCCTGCGAGCACGAGCGCGGCGATGAGCAGGCCCGCGCGCCCGGCGGCGCGGACGCGGAAGATGCGATCGGCCAGGCGGGCCCGGAGGGCCTGCGCCCGCCCGGCGGGGCCCGGGGAGCCGGACCCCGCCCGCCCGGACCGCGACGAAGCTGTGGGCCTGCGCTGCTTCGGGATCGTCCATCACAGCGGGGTCTATCAGAGCTCCGCTTCACTGCGCTGGAGCGGGCTGGCGACAGCGCGGGCGGCTAAATCCAATACAGTTCCGCTAGATGGAGCAGTTGAGGATCTGAGCTCGGCCGCCGGTCGAAGGCCGATCTGAATACACGGGCTTGTGGTTGGCTCACGGGTCGCTCAGGCAACGACTGCAGACCTGGGGGAGGACGCAATGAGCAAGCACGACAACGCAACCGACATCTCGATCACGCTGTCGCCGGTCCAGGTGGAGCAGGTCATGCGCGAGGCGAGCAGGCCCCGCGAGGGCATGGTGTCGAATCTGCTGCTGATCGCGCTGGGCAACGCCTACGATCCGCCCGCGGGCTCGAGCACCGAGGCGCATGAGCTGCAACGCGCCTCGCGGGCGGCGCTGGACGCCGCGCTGGGAGACCCGCAGCTCTCGCAGTCGCTGCTGCGCGGTCTGTCGGTGCTCGCGTGCTACGGCCCTGAGCGGCCGTGGCGCTCGATCGTAGAGCTCGCCCACCACCTGGACATGTCGCCCTCGACGACCCACCGATACGTCAAGACGCTGAAGACGGTCGGGCTGCTGGAGCAGGACCCGGCGAGCCGGGAGTATCGCCCGGTCGCGCTGGCAGCGCTGAGCGCCGAGGCGAAGTCCGGCAGGGTGGTTCGTCCGGCCGGCTCGCGGCCGACGGCGCTGAGATCGGCGAGGTGGACGAGGTGACCGGCGACGAGAACAGCGACACCTTCGACGACCTCTCGATCGCCGAGAGCGCGATGGGACAGCTCCGCTACGTGAGCGCCGAGCAGATCGCAGGCGGATCGGGAGAGTAGGTCGTCGGCGCCGCGCGGCGGTCCCGGGGATGGCCCGTGACACGGCAGCGACAAATCTGAGGGCTAAGCGTGGGAAGGGGCTCGCCGGCCCCTGCGGTTAGGCGGTTTTAGGCGTGTACCGGGACCAGGCTAGACGGGGGTCACTCGCGGTGGCGGGCTCGTTCACGGTCGCGGCGCGCGGTCCTGCAAACGGGCTTGCATCCTTGATTTTGCTGCCTCCGTCCATGGTTCCCTCCTGGTCTCCCTCCACGGTCCCTCTCCTGAAATACCCTGGATCTTCCCCTGAATCCGATGTTGCCGTGCGGGGACAATGAGAGCATAAACCACCAAACTTGTCAAGTCAGAGCCCCACCAGCGAACCGGCACAGACCGGAAACGCCGTAAGTAAGGGGTTTCGCGCGTAACCCGCTGCCGCTCGACCGGGCAGTGAGCCCCGTCTAGCCTGGTCTGTGCACTCCCGTGCGGGCGTTGGTCAGAGCGTCTCTCACGGCACGTCTCAGAGCGCGCGCGGCGAGGGTCTGCACGGCGCCGAGCAGGCCGAGCAGAGTGCCGGGGAGCGTTACCTGCAGGCGTTCGAGCAGGCCCTGGAGCGACTGTCACAGACGGTCTGTCAGGCCGCGGGACGGGAGGGCTCATGGCTTGCGCGGGTGCGAGCGGGGCTGGTGGCGCTGTTGGGGTTCTTCGATGACGAGCCATTGTGGGGCCGGCTGCTCGTGTGCGATGCGCCGGCGACGGACGTGATGCTCGCGCTGCGCTGTGAGCAGCGCGTGCTGGGTGTGCTGAGCGGTCTTTTGGATGACGGCGCTCCGCGGGCGATAGGGGAGCTGACGTGCGCGCCTGAGATCGCGAGCGAGCTGAGCGTCGGTGGTGTCTTCGCGGCGATCCGCGCACGCGTGCTGGAGGGTGACGGCGACCCGCTGGTGGAGCTCGCGCCGGCGCTGATGGCGTTCATCGTTACGCCTTATCTCGGGCAGGCCGCCGCGCGTGCGGAGTTCACCGGGATGTCCGCCCCGGTCGGGGAGCCGTTCGCAGACGCGGCTGAGCTGCGGGGTGTGCGCCTGCCGGTGCGCGCGACGCATCGCACGATGCTGGTGCTGCGCGCGATCTCCGCGGCGCCGCACTCCAGCAACCGCCAGGTCGCGCAGATCGCCGGCCTGAGCGACGAGGGTCAGACCTCGAAGCTGCTCTCGCGGCTTTCTGAGCGCGGGGTGATCGAGAACGTGGGTGTCGGAGCGCCCGGCGGTGAGCCGAACGCTTGGACGCTGACAGCCGACGGCCGGCGCGTGTTGCGGCTGACCGGTGGTGTGCCGTCTGCGGGTTCACCGCGGCGGCGAATGGCAAGGACAGCAAGCAGTGCTAATCGAGAAGACGAAAGGGAGTGATGGGAAGTGAGACATTTTAAAGATCATGGGGCTGTGCCTCGTGGCCGTGTTCGCGCTGGTTGCCGTTGCGGCGAGCAGTGCTTCGGCGGCTGAACCGGAATGGGGTCGTTGTGTTGCCATGAAGAAGGGCAACTACATCGACTCCAACTGCACGAATGAGAAGGAAAAGAAGGGCAAAGTCGAGGAACACAAGGGCTCGTACGAATGGGTCGGCGGCGCCGACACCACGTGCTATCCGGTGAAGAAGGGTAACTACATCGACTCTGGGTGCACGAAAGAGAAGGAAAAGAAGGGTAAAGTTGAGGAACACAAGGGCTCTTACGAAAAAGTGGTTGGTGGCCCCAAATTCGTCGGCGTAGCCGGTGCAGCCGTCTTGCACGCCATCGTGGCGGAATGCTACGGCAGCTCCGATGAAATCGAACTGTTGCCCCGAAAGGATTGCGTGGGAGCACCCCTATTTTCGGAACCGCCTGGTTATACGTGGGACGGCGCGCCCAAGATCGAATGCACAAGCCAGCTGGCTACCGGTGAAGCTGCTGGTACCGATGAAGTGGTGAATGTGTCGGTTCGCTTCAAAGGTTGCACCATCGGTGCCGGTGGTGGTAATCCGGCATCGAGCAAAGGTCTGCCGGCGGGCGAAATCCAGGTCAACCCGTTGAAGGGACGGCTCGGCTACATCAACAAAGCAAAACACGAAGTGGGTGTGCTGCTCGAACCTGTCGCCAAAGGTGGGACGTTCGCTGAATTCGAAGCAGCGAGCGCGTTTGTTGCCGTGACCGTCGGCGTGGGTAACGCCACAACGGGATCGTTCTACGAAGCGTTCAACGACGAAACCCCTGGTACGCCGAACGGGAATGACGGGGTAATCTCGCCGATCACTCCGGTCAACCAGATGACGCACACGCTCACTCAGAACTATCGCATCACCGAAACCAGGGAGCAGTGCAGCGAAATCAGTGAAAAAAACTGCAACACCCCAGAAGCATTGCCAGTGATCCAGAACGTGCCGAGTCATTTCGAAGGCGGTCCGCTCGAGGTACTCGAAACGGTGGTTGTGGCAGGTGGAAGCGAATCCTCCGCCTGGTCGCCTGCTGGTCAGGAAGAGACGGACGTCAACACGCTGGAAGGAGAAGACGAGATCAAAGCGTAGCGGGATCGGTATTTCGGCCGGCCGGCCGACTTCGCGGCCTTTTGGCCGGCCGAAATATCCGACCCGCTTGGCTTGGTCGCTGAGATCAAACAAGCGAGTTAAGAACACGAAGCAGATTCTTCTGGTGGTGTGCGTGGGGTTGCTGGTTGGCCCCACGTGCATCGCCTTTGACAGCGCTACCGAACGATGGAGACAAAGAGGGTTCTGATGAGAGTTTCGAGGGGCATGGTGACCGCGGGTTTGCCGGTACGGTGTGCTCGCCGGGTGCGCGCTGGCGGTGAGCGTGGCGGCGGGGCGGCGTCGCGGTGCCCGCTTGCGCTCTTTTTTGCGCTGCTTGCCGGCTCGCTGCTGTGGTCTGCGCCGGCGCTGGCGATCAGTCAGCGTGGGCATGTGTTCGGCTTCTCGTACGGGTCGAAGGGCGCCAGCGAAGGTCAGTTCTCCGATCCGACCGGGATCGCCGTGAACGATTCCACGGGGGATGTGTATGTCGCGGATCGTAAGAACAAGCGTGTGGTGCAGTTGGAACCTGTGCTGAACGGGCAGGACGAGCTGACCGGTGAGAAGTGGGTGCGATCTTTTGAAGTCCCGACGCCTTCGAGCGTTTCCGTGGATGACTCCACGGAAACGTCTGATCCTTCCAGGGGGGATGTATACGTGGTGGGTGATGGTGCCAAGGCGGTCTACAAGTTCAGCGCTGAAGGGGTGTTGATCGCGAGGATCGCGCGGTTCGAAACGAGAGTGGAACGCGAAGAAACGGAAGCTGAGGAAAAGAAGGAAAAAAAACACCAGGAAAAAGAAACCAAGCTTGAAGGAGTCCAGGGTGTCGCAGTGGACGCGGGCGGGTCGCTGTTCGTGTACGTGGAAGGCGCCGTCGACACGTTCAACGATGCCGAAGCCAATGAAGGCGAAGCGCGCATGGCGACGGGCCTGAGTGGGCAGGCCGAGCCGGGCCTGGCGCTTGATTCCGAAGATGACCTGTTCGTGGGGGTGCTGGGCGCGGGCGGGTTCCCGGTGGTCTCCAAGCTCGAAGGGATCACGGGGAAGGTCCTGATTGGAGAGCTGGATGGTGAAGAAACGACCGGGGTCGCGGTGAACACGAGCGATGTGCCGGCGAACGAAGTGGATGAACTGAACGAGGTATACGCGGTCAACGTGGTGAGTGTCGCCGAGGTTGCGCCCGAAGCCGGTGGCGTGCCGGGGGGCTTGGTTCAGCGTTTCCCCTCCGAAGGCGAAAATGAAGCGCATGGCAGTTCGATTCTCCAGAAGGGCGCGGGCATCGCGGTGGACACCAAGACCGGCACGGTGTATGTCACCGACGCCGCCTCTGATGATCTCGACATGTTCGAGCTCGAACCCGTTGGGGCTCCGAAGATCGAAGACCTGGCCGTCCAGGCCGCCGCAACGCCAGCGGACGGCGCGAGACGGTTGAGCGCGCAGATCGATCCCACCGGCGCTGATACCCACTACTACTTCGAATACGGGACCGCGAGCTGCGCCTCGACACCGCCGGCGTGCACCAAGACATCGCCGGTGGACGTTGGCGGCGGCTTCGGCGATAGGGAAGTGAGCCTCGAACTCAGGGGCCTCTCACCCGGCGTCTACCACTACCGCCTGATCGCCGAAAACGCCTCCGCGACGACCCAGAGCCCGGAACGCAGCTTCACGCTGATCCAGCAGCTGAGCGCTCTGCCCGACGGGCGGGCGTGGGAGATGGTCACGCCACCGGACAAGCACGGCGCGCCGATCGAAACGCTCACGCACGAAGGCGGGCTCATCCTCGCAGCCGAAGACGGGGACGCCCTCACCTACATCGCCAACGGCGCGATCGAAGAAGAAGTGCAGGGAAACCGCAGCTTCGAACCGCAGCAGGCGCTCGCGACTCGCGGCCCACAAGGATGGTCCTCGCAGGACATCGCCACCCCACAGGACCGCGCGGTGGGCGCGAACTACGGCGCTCCGGAGTACCAGTTCTTCTCGCCCGACCTATCGCTGGCGCTGGTCGAACCGTTCGTCGCCGAACCGCCCTTGGCACCGGACGTGAGCGGAAAGATGGTCTATCTGCGTGACGATCAGCCGATCGCGCCAGAAGCCGCAGAGCAACAGAGCTACACTGAAGCCGAAGCGAACGCCGGCTATTTTGCGCCGGGGTTTCTGCCACTCCTGAGCCCGGCGGATGCGCCTGAAGCTCCCGCGTCCGCACAGGGCGACTTCCTCGATGCGACCCCGGACCTGCGCCACGTCCTGCTGTACTCGGGTACCGCCCTGACAGGTCCGTCCTCGGGCGCGGGGCTGTATGAGTGGTCGCAGGGGGAAAAGCTGCGGTTCGTGAGCGAGCTACCGGAAGGCAACGGCCCCGCGCCCGCGGTGGCGCTTGGCTACTACCACACTAGGGCGCACGCGATCTCAAGCGACGGTTCGCGCGTGATCTGGACCGCGAATCAGGAGAGTCCGGCGCACCTCTACATGCACGAGGTCGCGGCCGAAACTACGGTCCAGCTCGACAAGGCCCAGGGTGTCGCGGAACCGACGAGCGCGGGGGCGAGGTTCCAGACGGCCTCCAGCGACGGTTCGCTGGTCTTCTTCACCGACGATCAGGCGCTCGTCCCCGGCGCGAGCGTGGAACCCGGCCGGGAAATCACCGACCTGTACGTCTGCGAAATGGTGCAGAAGGGTGCAGAACTGACATGTGCTTTACGTGATCTGACGATCCCGTTGCACGCCGGTGAACACGCCGCCATACAGGGCTCCGTGCTGGGGGCCAGCGAAGACGGCTCGAGCGTGTTCGTGGTCGCGCAGGGCGTGCTCGCAGAAAACGAAAACGCGGCCGGCGAAACGGCGCAGTCCGGGCAGGACAACCTGTATGAGCTGCACCACGAAGGGACACACTGGACGACGACCTTCATAGCGCTGCTCTCGGGTGAAGACGCCCCGGACTGGGACGCCGGTTCCAACGTGGCCGCTGAAAACCCGGCCTTTCAGACCGCGCGCGTCTCACCCAACGGCCACTATCTCGCCTTCATGTCGCAGCGCAGCCTGACGGGATACGACAACGAAGACGTCTCGAGCGCAGAGAGCGGCGAACGCCTTGACCAGGAGGTCTACCTCTACGACGCTGGCGCAGCGCATCTGACGTGTGTCTCGTGCGATCCCACCGGTGCGCGCCCCGTCGGCGTGCATGACCAGGAACACTCCGGCGAAGGCATCGGTCTCATCGTCGACCGCCGTGAGAGCTGGCGTGAACATTGGCTGGCGGGCAGCATCCCGGGCTGGACCTCGGAGAGCCTCACCGGCGCGCTGGTGCAGTCGCGCTATCTCTCAGACGAAGGACGCTTGTTCTTCGACAGCGCCGACGCGCTCGTGCCCCAGATCGCGACTGCAACACGCGAAGAGCAGGTCAGCGGCAAGACGCAGGCGGTGGGTGTGGAGAACGCCTACGAGTACGAGCCGGCGGGCGTGGGCGGCTGCGCGAGCACCGCTGCGGGCGGGTGCGTGGGATTGATCTCCTCGGGCAGCTCGCAGAAAGAATCGGCGTTCCTGGAAGCGACCCCGAGCGGCAACGATGTGTTCTTCCTCACTGTGGCGCAGCTCTCCCCGCAGGACAGCGACGACGCGTTTGACATCTATGACGCCCGTGTCTGCACGAGCGAATCGCCGTGTCTGACCCCACCGCCAAGCGCGCGCACGTCCTGTGGCAGCGTCGAAGAATGCCACCTGGCCTCCTCGCCTGCGCAGGGGGCGCTCGGCGCTTCGGGTAGTGCAGCGTTCTCAGGGCCGGGCAACCTCGTCCCGTCGGCGGCCAAACATGAAGTCAAGAGCGTGACGGTGAGCACCAAACCGAAACCGTTGACCAGGGCGCAGAAGCTCACGAAAGCGCTGAAGGCGTGCCGTAAGCAGCGTCCTCACGCCAAGCGCCAGCGCCAAGGATGCGAAGCGCACGCGAGAAAGCTCTACGGCCCCAAACCGAAAGCGAGGAAAAAGTGATGCCGCGTCTGCTTGCCGCGCTCCTGGGCGTCATCGCGCTGGTGCTGGCCGGCGCGGCGCCCACGGATGCCGCGGAAGCGCCCTCGCCGTGGTGGCGCATCGGCGCGGAAGCCACGCCGAGTTACCTGCCGCCCGAACACGAAGGGGAAAAGGGCCGTGAAGGGGAGGGCGCGATCGTGGTGGCGGTGAGCGATCTCGGCGATGGGCCGGCCACTGGGTCCAGTGGCGAACCGATCCTTATCAGCGACAGGCTGCCGCCAGGATTGAGGGCGACGGCCATCAGCTCCCAGGGGGGACCACACGCGGCAGTAAGCTGCTCGCTGAGCACACTGCAGTGCGCCTTCACCGGCACCGTCTACCCGTATGAACGCTTGGCGATCTCGATCAAGGTCAAAGTCGAAGAGCCCGCGGGAACCGTCACGAGATTGCCCGATGAAATGAGCGTACAGGGCGGCGGCGCACCGCGCGCGTCCTCCAGCACCCAGCAGCTGACCATCAGCGGCGCGCCGACGCCGTTCGGCGTACAGGCGAGCGGCTATGAACTGGCGCCATACAACGAGGACGGAACGCCAGCAACCGCGGCCGGCTCGCATCCGTTTGAGCTGACGAGCACACTCGTGTTCAACCAGGTGGGCGAAGTCGGTGGGCGAGAGCCGGTCGCGCTGCCGCGCAACCTCGCCTTCCGGCTGCCGCTGGGGTTGATTGGCAACCCGCAGGCGAGCGAACAATGCCCGATGCCCGAGTTCATCGCGCACGCGCCGGTCTCCGAAGTCGATCAGTGCCCGCCTGGGTCGGTGATCGGCGCAGCCAGCATCACGATCGACGAACCCCAGACGCTGCATGTTGACACCGTGACGGTGCCGTTGTTCAACCTCGTGCCGGCGCAAGGCGAACCGGCGCGCTTGGGCTTCGAGGCGTTCGGCTTGGTGCCGGTGACGATCGACACATCGGTGAGTCCGAGCGGCGACTACGGGGTGCTCGCGAGCGTCAAGAACGCCACCGAGCTCGCGGGCGTCCTGTCCACCCAGGTCACTCTCTGGGGAGTTCCGGGCGACGCCCGCCACAACCAGGCACGCGGCTGGGAATGCATCGAGGGCGGCTACCACGTCGAAAAAGACGAACTCTCGACGCCCTGCCCTGCCACGAGCGTCGAGCCGCCGACCCCCTTCCTGACGCTCCCGACCTCCTGCTCGGCCGACCCCTCCGCGGAATCCGTCAGCGCCTCGCTGGAAGCCGACTCGTGGAAGGAACAGGCATACGTCAAACCACCGCCGTATCTATGGTCGGGTCCGCTGGAAGAACCGCTGGGCTTCACGGGCTGCTCCGCGTTGCCGTTCGAACCGGGTATAGGGGTCGCGCCGCAAACAGCGCACACGCCGGCTATGCATTCGGGGAGCACTCCGGCGGGGTTGAGCGTGACGGTGAAGGTCCCGCAGGCGGCGACGACGGAACCGAACCCGGAAGGGCGTGCTGAGGCCGACGTGAGAGACACTACGGTCACGCTGCCAGCTGGGGTGCAGCTGAACCCCTCGGCGGCAAACGGTCTGGAAGCCTGTCCGGAGACGCAGAGCGCGGGAGGAGCGTACGAAGGCATCGGTTTTGAAGGCTTCAGGAAATTCTATGGGTCTGAACGCGAACCGGCGCCGGAAACGGCCGTGTTTTCACCCATCTTCAGGTTCACGAGCGAAACCGTGCAAGGCACGGAACTGCCTCCATCCTGCCCTGACGCCTCGAAGGTCGGAGTCGTGCACATCAAGACGCCTTTGCTGCCGAAGGAACTGGAAGGCGCGCTGTACCTGGCTGAACCCGCACCGAACGGGGAATCTGGCAAGAACCCGTTCAACTCGCTGGTCGCGCTGTACCTGGTCGCCGAAGACCATGAAGCCGGGGTGCTGGTCAAGCTCGCCGGTGAAGGACATCTGGACCAGGGCACGGGGCAGCTGTCCACGAGCTTCCGCGGCACGCCGCAGGTGCCCTTCGAAGAACTGAGGGTCGAATTGTTCGGGGGGCAGCGCGGGTCGCTGGCCACCCCGGCGGTGTGCGGCGCCTACTCGACGCTGGCTGAATTCATGCCGTGGTCGTTGCCGTTTGGCTCAAGCCCGGTGGATCGTTCTTCGGCTGGGGAAGAATTCGACATCACAGAAAACTGTGCGCCCAGCACTCCGCTGGGGTTCTCGCCGGCGCTCGATGCGCAGAGCACGAGCACGCAGGCGGGCGCGTTCACGGGTTTCTCGTTGCAGCTGGAAAAGCCCGACGGGCAGCAGGCGCTCACGGGCTTGAGCGTGCATCTGCCGCCGGGGATCTCCGCGTTGCTCTCCAAGCTGACGCCTTGTCCGGAACCCGCGGGGGGAGCGCCGTGGGCGTGTGGTCCGGATAGCCTGATCGGGTCTTCGCTTGCCAGTTCGGGTGTAGGCTCAGAACCGGTGACGCTGCCCGGGAACGTGTATCTGACCGCTGGGTATGAAGGGGCACCGTTCGGGATTCTCGATGAAACCGAAGCGAAGGCGGGCCCGTTTGATCTCGGTGAGGTGTATGTGCGTTCGAAGATCGAAGTCAACCCGGAAACAGCGGCGGTCACGATCCTCACCGCTCCCGGACCCCACGGCGATGGTCTGCCAACGATCCTCAAAGGCGTTCCCGTCGATTTGAAACGGTTGAGCGTGAGCGTCGATCGTCGCGAATTCGAGCTGAACCCCACCAACTGTGCTCGCATGAGCATCACGGGCACCCTGGACGGTTCTGAAGGGACCGACACCGGTGTCTCCTCCCCGTTCCAGGTCGGAGGTTGCGCGAGCCTCCCGTTCGATCCGACCCTCACGGCCTCAACCAAAGGGCAGGCCAGCAAAGCGGAAGGCACGAGCCTGAACGTGACGGTCACCTCCGCCGGTGTGGGACAGGCGAACATCGCGAAAGTCGATTTGCAGTTCCCCAAAGCATTGTCCTCCAGGCTGACGACGCTGCAGAAGGCATGCACCGAAGCCACGTTCAACGCGAACCCGGCGTCGTGTGATGCGGACGCGGTGATCGGGCACGCCACCGTGAACACCCCTGTCCTGAAGAGCCCCCTGACCGGTCCCGCCTATCTCGTCAGCCATGGTGGCGCGGCGTTCCCCGACGTCGAGTTCGTACTCCAAGGCGAAGGGGTGGAGATCCTCCTGGACGGCAAGACCGACATCAAGGAAGGGATCACCTACTCCAAGTTCGAATCAGCCCCCGACGCCCCCTTCACGACCTTCGAAACGGAACTGCCGTCCGGGCCTGATTCGATCTTCACCGCGAACGTTCCCGAAACCGAAGACTACAGTCTGTGTAAGGCGAGTCTTGTGATGCCGACGCAGATTGTCGCGCAGGACGGCGCAGTGATCGAACCGTCTATCAAGATCACGGCGCAGGGTTGCGGTGAAGTGAAGAGCTCGAAAGTCAAGAAGCTCTCGCTCGCGCAGAAGCTGCAGCAGGCCCTGGCGCAGTGCCGCAAGCACTATAAGCATTCCAAGGCCAGGCGCGTGAAGTGCGAACGCCAGGCGCATGCGCGCTACACGAGCCTCGCGCTCGCCGTTTGCCGCAAGCAGGACAAGCATTCCAAGAAGCAGCGCGCATCCTGCGAAACGCTCGCGCACCGGCGCTACGGCGCTCACGCGGCTTCGCGTAGCGCCGCTGGTGAGACCGCTCGCCGTCATGGTTGACATGACTGGTAGTGGTCTGATCGCGCGTGTGCGCACGGGTGGTCTGCTCGCGGTGGTGGCGATCGTCGCTGTGATTGCGCTCGTGCTCAGCGGTTGCGGCGGCTCCACGGAAAGCCTCGCCTCCAAATCGGCGACCGAGATCCTCACCGCGAGCAGGACCGCGGCGCGCGAGGCGAGCGCCGTGCACGTCAACAGCCAGTACTACACCACCGCGATCCTTCGCAGCAAAGCGAAGGGCAAGCCCAAGACCAAGCTCCTGCCCATAAACACGAACGAACTGCAATTGACCAGTGACAGCGGTCGTGCGCGCAGCTTGTTTTTGGGTCGCGCGAGCGAAGCGATCCGTGTCGGGAGCATCCTCTACCTGAAGGGTGGCGCCTGGTTATACAGGAATCTGCAACGACGCACCGGTGCGCACATCGCGTCCGGCACGTGGCTGAAGGCGCCCGTGAACAGCACATCGCTGACAGGGTTCGCGGCGCTCACCGAAGCAGGCGGGGAGCTCACCCTGCTGCTGGCAAACCCCACCCTCTCGCTCACCAAGGGCCCGATCACCACGATCAAAGGACAGAAGGCGATCGAACTGAAGACCAAGGGCAAGCTCTACACCGGCGCGATCTACATCGCCGCCACCGGCACGCCCTACCCGATCCAGATCGTCAGACACGGCCAGGAACCCGGTCAGACCACCTTCAGCGGCTGGAACGACCCCGTCACGCTCAGCGCTCCCGCCGGCGCGGTCGAACTGAGCCAGCTCGAACACAAGGCGCACTGAGATGAGCCATCGCCGTCCTCTGAAAGCTCGAGCGCCGTCCAGGAGGGGCGGCGCCCGGGGATGCCTCGGCCGCCCGGACTCCCTCTCCGTCTAGGCCGAGGACACCCGCAGCACGGGGCGTGGTCCCTTTCCCCTCAAAGGGGCCACGCCCCAATCGCCACGCGCCGGCTCAGCGGGGATGAGATCCCTGTCGAAAACGCTTCATCTCACCCACGCGCTCTGCCGCGGTCACTGCGACCTTGCCTGCCGCCCGCGGGGGCTCGGCCCCTCCCGACACAGCCTACTGATCTCCACATGCCCGCTGGCCGGCATCAGGCCCGGGAACGGCGCGCCGAGCCTATCGAGGCGTCCGGTCGCCGCCAGCCGTCGGGGCGTGCCCAGCACCCGGCATGTTTGCACTTGCGTTTACACCCGCCCAACACCGGCGTACACAGCTCGACTTGAAAATGCGAAAGGCCTCGCCGTAGCAGGGCTTTCTGTAGTGCCGGAGGCAGGACTCGAACCTGCGACACGCGGATTATGATTCCGCTGCTCTAACCAGCTGAGCTACTCCGGCCCGAGCGCGCAGTTTAGCCTCATCGCCCGCGCCCCTTGCCCTACTGTGTGCCCGTGACCGACGCGGCTCACACCCCCACACGGCCGAGCCTGCTGATGGCCGTCCCCAACGTCTCCGAGGGCCGCGACGCCGCCACGATGCAGGCCATCTCCGACGCGTTCGCGGCCGGCGGCTCGGTCAGGCTCCTGGACGTCCACTCCGATGCCGACCACCATCGTTCGGTGTACACGCTCGCCGGGCCACCGCGGGCGCTCTGCGACGCGCTGCTTGCAGGCGCGAGCGAGGCGGTGGCGCGGATCGACGTGATGTCGGGCGCCGGCGCGGGCACGGGCGGGGGCTCGAGCGAGTCGCGCGGGGAGCATCCTCACGTCGGCGCGCTCGACGTCGCGCCCGTCGTCTATCTCGACGAGCCCGCTCGCGGCGCCGCGTTCGCCGAGGCGCTCGTCCTGGCCGACCGGATCGGCGAGGAGCTGTCGGTCCCCGTGTTCCTCTACGGCGAGCTTGCCGCAGGCCGTACCCGCTCCCAGCTGCGCTGCGGCGGGGTCGCCGGGCTTGCGCGGCGCATCGCCGCGGGCGAGCTGCACCCGGATTTCGGTCCTCCACGCCTTCACCCGAGCGCCGGCGCGACCCTCGTCTGCGCGCGCCCCCCGCTGGTCGCGTTCAACCTGATGCTCGCCGCGCCCGCGACCGTCGATGACGCGCGCCGGATCGCCTCCCTGATCCGCGAGGGCGCGCCCGCTGGTCTGCCCGGGGTGCGCGCGATCGGCGTCCAGCTCTCAGATGGGGTCGCGCAGGTCTCGACGAACGTGGAGCGCCCCTTCGAGGTTCCCCTCGCGCTCGTGGTCGAGCGTGTGCGCGCCCATGCCCCCGTCGCGAGCGCCGAGCTGGTCGGGCTCGCTCCGAGCGCTGCCATGGCCGGCTTCCCGCGGGACATCCCCCTCCCGGGCTTTGACCCCGCGCGCCACCTGATCGAGCACGCACTGCTAGTAGGCTCCTAGTTCATGGCCCAAACCAGACGCAAGCGCCAGACCAAGCATCGCGGCAACGCGGCCGGGATCGTCGAGTCGCGCGGTCGCACCGGGCGCAAGCCGACCGCGGCCGAGAAGGCGGGCAAGCCGCGCGAGGAGCGCATCCCCCGCCAGGATCGCCCGCCCACGTGGCTGGGCGCGTTCTACCGGGCGATGATCGCCGCCGTGCTGATGCTGCTCGTCAGCCTGGTGCTGCTGGGCAAGCACAGCAACGAGGCGATCGAGCTGTTCCCGATTGTCCTGCTCATCTACATCCCGATCAGCTTCTACACCGACACCTGGATGTACAACCGGCGCATGCGCAAAAAAGCCGCCAAGCCGGGCGGCGGCAAGGCGGCGGCGCGATGAGCGGCGCGGGCCTGGACATCCGCTCCTTCACCGTCGGGCCGGTGCAGGAGAACGCCTACATCGTCCGCCTGCCCGGCGCCTCCCGGGCGGTGCTCGTGGACCCCGGCGACGAGCCCGAGCGGCTGCTGGGAGAGATCGAGCAGCTCGGCGTACAGATCGAGGCGATCCTCATCACCCACTGCCACTTCGACCACATCGGCGCGGTCGCGCCGCTGGCGCGCGCGACCGGCGCTCCCGTTTACTGCCCGGAGATAGAGCGCCCGGTGCTGGCAGACATCCGCAGCTGGACGCCGCCCGGGTTCGGACCGTTTGATAGCTACGAGGCCGAGCGGACGGTCTCAGGCGGCGAGCGGTTGAGCCTGGCGGGGCTGGACATCGACGTGCTGTTCACGCCCGGCCACAGCCCGGGGCACGTCACCTACGCGATCGCCGCGTCCGGCGGCGAGGCGCAGGAGCGGGCGCTGCTCTCAGGGGATGTCCTATTTGCGGGCTCGGTCGGGCGCACCGACCTGCCCGGCGGGGACTGGAACGTGCTGGAGCGCTCGATCGGGAGCCTGCTGAGGGCGTTTGCGGCGGAGACGACCCTCTACCCCGGGCACATGGGCGTGACGACGCTCGGCCGCGAGCGCGACACCAACCCGTTCCTTGCAGAGCTGCGCGTCGCCGTGGGCGAGTCTCGGCCGGCACGTCCGGAGCCCGATCTGGCGGCGCGCGCCGCGCCGTACCCGGCAGCCGGAAGTTGAGCCGCGCGGAGAAGATCAAAGCGCCCCGCGGCACGTTCGACGTGCTCGGCGAGCAGTCCTCCGCGCGCGCCGTGCTCGAGGCCCGCGCGCGGGCGATCCTCGAGGGCGCCGGCTACGAGCGCATCGAGACGCCCGCGTTCGAGGCGACCGAGCTGTTCGCACGCGGCGTCGGCGCCTCCACCGACATCGTGCGCAAGGAGATGTACACCTTCGAGGACGCCTCCGGGCGCTCGCTGACCCTGCGCCCGGAGGGCACGGCGCCCGTCTGCCGCGCCTACGTCGAGCACGGCATGCACAAGCTCCGCCAGCCCGTCCGCCTCTGGTACCTCTCGAGCTTCTTCCGCCACGAGCGCGCCCAGGCCGGGCGCTACCGCCAGTTCTGGCAGGTCGGCGCCGAGGCGCTCGGCTCCGAGGACCCCGCCCTCGACGCCGAGTCGATCTGCCTGCTCTGGACGCTGCTCGAGCAGATGGGCGTCGCCCCGGTACGGCTGCGCCTCTCCAGTCTCGGCGGCCCCGCGGCCCGTCAGGAGTACCGCGAGCGGCTGCAGGCCCACCTGCGCGCGCACGCCGAGAACCTGTCGGAGGACGTACGCGCGCGTATCGAGCAGAACCCGTTGCGCGCGTTCGACTCCGAACACCCCGGCACCCGCCAGGCGCTGGCGAGCGCCCCCCTGCTGCGGGACTTCCTCGACGCGCAGGACGCCGAGCACTTCGCCGAGGTTCGCGCCCGCCTGGACGTCGCCGGCGTCGGCTACGAGATCGACCCCACGCTCGTACGCGGCCTGGACTACTACACGCGCACGGTCTTCGAGCTCACCTCCGATGCGCTCGGCGCGCAGAGCGGCGTTGGTGGGGGCGGCCGCTACGACGGCCTGGTCGAGATGCTCGGCGGTCCTCTCACCCCCGGCATCGGATGGGCCGCCGGAGTCGAGCGCATCCTGCTCGCGGGCGCTTCGCCCACAGCCGCGCCCGCGCCCGTGGACCTGTTCGTCGCCTATGAGCTCTCCCCCGGCGAGAGCTCCTCCGGCGCGGGACGCGACGGCGCGGTCACAGAGCGGCCGGCGCACGCGCCGGCGAGCGCGTTCGCACTGCTCAGCGAGGCCCGCGCCGCGGGGCTCACCGCGCAGATGGAGCTCGCCGGGCGCTCGCTCAAAGGGCAGCTCGGCTTCGCCGACTCCCTCGGTGCGCGCTACGTCGCGATCCTCGGCGACGGCGGTGAGACCGCGCTCAAGGACATGTCCGACGGCGGCCAGCAGACGCTCGCCGCCGATGCGGTCGTGCACGCGGTTCTGCACGGGCTGCGCACCCTCTGACGCCGTCCTCGGGGAGGGGAGCGGCTCGCGGGGCGGCCGCGTACGCCTCCCCGGGAGAGCCCGATTCGCACGCCGGCGCGGTGCACCCGGCCGGCCCGGGGAAGTCCACCGCGCCGACCCGGGTTCAACTCTCGCGCCCGACCTGCCGAAACAGGGCTTACAGATGACCCAGCTTTCCCGTCCTTTCCAGATCGTGCTGGTGACCTTCGCGCTGTTCGTGGCTGTGTGGTTCCTCGCCCTGCGCGCGCACAACTCCAGCACGGCCGGCGGCTCGGGCTCGAGCGCCGCCGGTTCGAGCACGCCCGCCTCCCGGCCCACGACATCGGCTGACGCGAAGGCCAGGACGAGCGCCGCGCATGCGCGCAGCTCGGGATCGAGCGCCGCCGCCGCGACCTCCGTGAAGTCGAAATCGTCCGCCACCCACACCTCTTCGAGCACCGTCACCGTCAAGCACTCCGCATCCACAGTTGCCGCTCACACCACGGTCGTTCACACCACCGTCGTCAAACACACCTCGGCGGCCAAGCCCACGACCTCGATAGCCAAGCCCGCTCCCTCGGTGGCCAAGCACGCGACCGGTGCGCCGAGCATGCAGGCCGCCGTCGAACATCAGCTGCAGCAGGGCAAGACCGTGCTCATCCTGTTCTGGAACCCCAACGGCGCCGACGACGTGGCCGTGCACAGGGAAATCCCCTCTGTCCAGCACGCGCTCGGCGCCAAGATCGCCATCCACTACGCCTCGGCCGGCCAGGTCGGCGCCTACGGCACGATCACCCACGCCGTCCAGGTCACCCAGACGCCGACGCTATTGATCGTCAACCCCCACGGCCAGACGACCGTGCTCACGGGCCTGGCCGACGCGTTCTCGATCGAGCAGACGATCGCCGAAGCCCGGGCCTAGCCCCGCCGCGGACCCCTACACTCAACCCGGTGAGCGTCCCCACCGGCCTGGCTGAGCATCTGCAACGACCGCTCGCACGCGGGCGTATCCCCGACGGGGCGCACACTGGCGCGGCGGGCGGGGCCGCCTGCGGGGATCTGATCCGCATATCGCTGTCCATCGGGGCCGAGGACCCGGAGCACCGCATCTCAGATGCGGGGTTCGACGCCAGCGGGTGTGGCGCGGTCGTGGCCGCGGGCAGCGCCGTGGTCGCACTGCTGCGTGACACTCCGCTGCTGGCAGCCGCCCGGATCGGTCCCGAGACGATCGCGCAGGAGCTGGGTGGGCTGAGCCCGGGCAAGCGCCACGCCGCCGAGCTCGCCGCTGACGCGCTGCACCGCGCGCTTGGCTCGGCCGTGCGCCACGAGGCCCGTCTCGGCCCGTCGCATCGGCGCACGCTCGTGGCGATGAGCGGCGGGGTGGACTCCGCGGTCGCCGCGCTGCTCGCCTGTGAGGCGGGCGCAGAGGCTGTCGCGGTCACGCTCGAGCTGTGGTCCGATCCCGAGAACGACGGCTCGCTCAGCTGCTGCTCAGCCCAGGCCGTCCGGGGGGCGCGCGCGCTCGCGCACGAGCTCGGTGTGCCGCACTTCTCGATCGACCTGCGTGCGGAGTTCCGCGCCGGCGTCGTGGACCCGTGGCTCGCGGCTCATGCCGACGGTCTGACCCCGAACCCGTGCGTGCGCTGCAACGGCTCCGTGCGTCTGGACGCGATGCTCGACCTCGCCGAGCGCCTGGGCTCCCGCACGCTGGCGACCGGTCACTACGCGCGTATCCACCGCGAACAGGCCGCGCGCGGGCCGCTGCTGCGAACGGCCGTGGACCCGGCCAAGGACCAGAGCTACGCCCTGGCCGCGCTCTCGCCCTCCTCGCTTGCGCGGCTGCGGTTTCCGCTCGGCGAGCTGCGCAAGCCCGAGGTGCGCGCCATCGCCCAGCGCGCCGGCCTGCCGGTCGCGGGCCGGGCGGACTCGCAGGACCTGTGCTTTCTGGCGGGCACGCGCCGCACCGACTTCCTCGCTCGCCATGGCCGCCTGCGCGCGCACCCCGGCCCGATCGTGGATCGCCAGGGGCGCGTCATGGGCGAGCACCTCGGCACGCATACGGTCACCGTCGGGCAGCGCCGCGGACTGGGCGCGGGCCGGGGCCTGGACAACTCCTCGCAGCCGCTGTTCGTGCTCGGCGCCGACCCCGTCTCGAACACCGTCACCGTCGGTCCTCGCGCACAGCTGTTGACTCAGGCCGTCCCCGTACGCGACGTCACGCTCCATCGCGACGGTGTCGCGGTCGACGCGATCAAAGTCCGCTACCGCGGCGCGCTCCTGCCATGCCGCCTCGCCGGCGCTCCCGCGGCCGGTGCCCATCCGGCGCTCGAGGCCGAGCTGACCGAGCCGGCCGAGCGCACCGCTCCCGGGCAGATCGCCTGCCTGTATGCGGGTGATTTGATCGTCGGTCACGGCACGATCGCCTGAAGTCGCTTCAGCCAAAGAGAACCCTAAGATCACCGATTATGACCTCGGACGAAATCCGCGAGCGCTTTCTGGACTTCTTCGCGCAGCGCGAGCACCTGCGCATCCCGTCTGCGTCTCTGGTGCCGGCAGCCGACGATCGCTCGGTGCTGCTCACGACGGCGGGCATGCAGCCGCTGAAGCCCTACTTCCTCGGCCGCGAGTCGCCGCCTTCGCCGAGGCTGACGAGCTGTCAGAAGTGCTTTCGCACACCCGACATCGACAAGGTCGGCAGCACCCTGCGCCACCTCACCTTCTTCGAGATGCTCGGCAACTTCTCGATCGGCGACTACTTCAAGGCGCAGGCGATCCGCTACGCGTGGGAGCTGTCGCTGCAGGTGTTCGACTTTCAGGCGGAGCACATCTGGGTGACGGTGTTCTCAGGCGACGAGCCGCTCGGGCTCGGGCCGGACGAGGAGGCGATCGAGCTGTGGCGGGACGTCGGCGTCCCGCGCGAGCGGATCGTTGCCTGTCCGCGCTCTGAGAACTTCTGGGAAGCCGGTCCCGTCGGTCCCAGCGGGCCGTGCTCTGAGCTGTATCTCGACCGCGGCCTTTCCTATGGCACGCCCGAGGACCTGCCCGGCGGTGAGAACGAGCGGTTCCTGGAGTACTGGAACCTCGTGTTCATGCAGTACGACCAGCGGGTGGGCGGGGACGGCGATCATTATCTGCGGGCGCTGCCGGCCAACAACATCGACACCGGCCTCGGTCTCAACCGCCTGGCCGCGATCCTGCAGGGCAAGGACTCGGTGTTCGACACCGACCAGTTCCAGCCGCTGATCGAGCTCGGCCAGGAGCTCTCCGGGCGCGGTCAGGGCGAGGACCCCGCGGCCGACCGTGCGCTGCGCATCCTCGCCGACCATGCCCGCGGCATGTCGTTTCTGATCGCCGACGGCGTCGTCCCCTCCAACGAGGATCGCGGCTATGTCCTGCGCCGGCTCACCCGCCGCGCGATCCTGCAGGGCCGGCGCCTGGAGATGGCGCCCGGGTTCCTGGCGCGCTACGCCGCCGTCGTGCGCGAGCTGATGGCCGGGGCCTATCCCGAGCTGGCCGAGCAGCGCGAGGCGATCGAGCGCTGGCTCTCATCCGAGGAGGACGCCTTCGGACGCACGCTGGAGCAGGGCACGAGGCTGCTGGACGAGCTGATCTCCGGCGCGCGCGGCGCCGGTGAGCAGACGATCGCAGCCGGCGAGGCGTTTCGCCTGCACGACACGTTCGGCTTTCCGTTCGATCTCACGCTCGAGCTGCTCGACGAATCCGGACTCTCCGTCGATGCCCCGGCGGAGTTCGACCGCCTGATGGACGCCCAGCGCGCTCGGGCGCGGGCGGCGGCGCCCGGAGCGACGGGCGGCGAGGACGACGGGTCCGACCGATCGAAGATCGGCCAGCGCGAGCTGGCCCGTGAGCTGGCGGCGTCCGCGGGCTCCACGCGGTTCACCGGCTATGAGACCGAGACGCAGCCGACGACCGTGACGGCCCTCGCGCCCGTCGGTGGCGGGGTCGCCGCGGGCGCCGGGGGCGGTTCGGGCAGTCGCTCCGCCGGGGATGGAAGCTCTGACGAGGACGGCTCGGTGTCCGCCAACGGCGGCTCTGACGGGGCGCCCGGCGGGGCGCGCTATCTCGTCAAGCTCGCCGACTCACCGTTCTATCCGGCAGGCGGAGGCCAGGTCTCCGACGCCGGCACGATCGAGTGCGCAGGCGGGGACTGCCTGGCGCGCGTGAGGAGCGTGTACCGCGTCGGCGACGATGACCAGGCGCTCGAGGTCTCCCTGGAGCATGGCACGCTCGCGCCCGAGCAGCCCGTGCTCGCGCGCGTGGACCACGCGGCGCGGCGCTCCACCGAGCGCAACCACACGGCCACCCACCTCCTGCACTCCGCCCTGCGCGAGCGGCTCGGCGCGCACGTGCGCCAGGCGGGGTCCTACGTGGGGCCGGACAAGCTGCGCTTCGACTTCACCCACACCGGCGCTCTCAGCGCGCAGGAGCTGCGCGACGTCGAGGACGCCGTCAACGCTCAGATCGCCGCGGGCGATCCCGTGCGTGCGATCTCCACCACCCTGGAGCAGGCGAGAAGCCTCGGCGCGATGGCCCTGTTCGGCGAGAAGTACGGCGAGGTCGTGCGCATGGTCCAGATCGGAGACGGCTCCTACTCGCGCGAGCTGTGCGGCGGCACGCATGTGCGCAGCACGGCGGAGATCGGTGTGTTTCACATCCTCAGCGAGACGTCCTCCGCCGCCAACGTGCGCCGCATCGAGGCCGTGACCGGGTCGGGCGCGGCGGAGCTGCTGCGCGCCCACGAGCGCCTGCTCGGTGAGATCGCCTCTGAGCTGCGCGCTCGGCCGGAGGATGCTGTGGCGCTCGTGCGCACACACGAGCGGGTCCTGCGCGAAGCCGGAAAAATCATCGGGACGAGTGTTGAGCAGATCCCAGGCCGCCTGCAGGCGCAGATCCAGGCGGGAGCGAGCATCGAGGGCAGCCCCGGCGTTGGCGCGGCCGAGCTTGCCGAAGGAGCCGAGGCGATCGCCGATGTGCCGGTCGTCAGCGCGAATGTGGTCGTCCCGGACACCAAGGCGCTGCTCGCTCTGCTGGACCATGTCAAAGGCAAGCTCGACCGCGACGGCATCGTCGTGCTCGGCACGGCAGTGGACGGGCGCGTGCACCTGGCGGCGGGCGTCGCCCCCGATCTTGTGCGGCGGGGCGTCAAAGCCGGCGCGATCGTCAAGGCCGCGGCGGCTGTGGCCGGCGGCGGGGGAGGGGGGCGCGACACATTGGCACAGGCGGGCGGGCGCGAGCCCGGCAAGCTCGACGATGCGCTCGCCGCCGCCCGCGCGGCGATCGAGCAGGCGCTTGGGTGATGATCGCGTGGCAGGCGTTCAGGAGATGAGTCGCGTGCTCGCCCTCGATTACGGCAGTGCCCGCTGCGGCTGCGCGCTCAGCGATCCTTCCGAGACGATCGTCACGCCGATCGCAGCCATCGCCCGGCCCGCCGGCCGGCGTGGGCTCGCGGCCATCGAAGCGCTGATTCGCGAGCGCGAGGTGCAGCGGGTCGTCGTCGGGCTGCCGCTGTCGCTGCACGGAGGCGACTCCGAGCAAACGCGCGAGACCCGCGCGTTTGCTGCGCGCCTGTCGACGCGCCTGGGCCAGGAGATTCCCGTCGAGCTCCACGACGAGCGCTTCAGCACCCGCATCGCCCAGCGGATGGAGGGAGCGGCAGGGGCCGGCGGGCCCTTCAAAACGAGCGAGGACTCCCGCGCCGCGGCTCACATGCTCGAAAGCTGGTTGCATGCCAGGCAGCGTCACGGTTCGTAGGCGACGGGTCGCGCTGGTGCTGGCCCTGCCGGCGCTCGCGCTCGTGGCGATCGCGGCGTGGCTGGCGATCGACCGGCTCGCGGGCGCCGAGCACAGCGCCGGTAAGCCGGTGGCGGCGCCGGCGATCGTGCGGGTGCTGATCCCCGAGGGCGAAACCCGCCTTCAGATCGCTGCTCGAGATCACGCGGCCGGCCTGAGGGGCAGCTACCTGACGGCCTCCAAGCGCTCGGCGCTGCTCGATCCCGCCCGCTACGGCGCGCCGGCAGGCACCCCTGACCTCGAAGGCTTCCTGTTCCCGGCCACCTACGATCTCTATCGTGGCGAGCAGTCGAGCCGGCTCGTGCACGAGCAGCTGATCGCGTTTACCGAAAACTTCGGCGAACAGGAGATCCGCGGCGCGCGTGAGCTGCACGTCACCCCCTACCAGCTGCTGATCGTCGCCTCGATGGTCGAACGCGAGGCGCTCCTTCCCGGTGACCGCGCCAAGGTCGCCGCGGTCATCTACAACCGCTTGCGCCTGAATATGGCGCTCGGCATCGACGCGACGATCCGCTACGCGCTCAACGACTATTTCCAGCCGCTGACCGCCGCCCAGCTGGCGCTGCATTCCCCCTACAACACCCGTATCTATCGCGGCCTGCCGCCGACGCCGATCAGCAATCCCGGCCTCGCCGCGATCGAAGCCGCCGCGCACCCGGCGCACGTCCCTTACCTCTACTACGTGGCGGGCGCCGACGGCTGCGGCGAGCTGGTCTTCTCCACCGACTTCGCCCAGTTCGAACGGGACGCCGCGGCCTACCGCGAAGCGCTACGCGCGAACGGCGGGGGCGTGCCGGCCTGCCGCAAGAAGTCCCCGGCGGGCGGGTGAGGGTAAGGGTGACGCGCCTGGGAGTCCTCGGCTGGCCGGTGGCGCACAGCCGCTCGCCGGCGATGCACAACGCCGCCCTGCAGGCGCTGGGCATGGAGGGCTGGCGCTACCAGCTGCTGCCCGTGCCACCCGAGCGCTTCGCCGAGACGGTCGGTGCGCTCGCGCCCGCCGGCTTTGTGGGGGCGAACGTCACGATTCCCCACAAGCACTCGGCGCTTGAGCTCGCCGACAGCGCCGGGCAGACCGCTCGCGCGATCGGCGCGGCGAACACGCTCACGTTCAGCGCCGACGGCGGGATCTGTGCTGAGAACACCGACGCCCCCGGCTTCCTGGACGCGCTCGGCGCCTCCCCACGTGGCCTCAGCGCGCAGGTGCTCGGCGCGGGCGGCTCGGCGCGCGCCGTCGTCTGGGCTCTGTGCGAGGCCGGCGCGCGCGAGGTTTCCGTCTGGAACCGCACGCCCGAGCGTGCCGGCGCCCTCGCGCGCGATCTCGGCGCCCGCGCGGTCGGGCGCCCGGCGCCGGCCGACGTGCTCGTCAACTGCACCTCCGTCGGACTTGAGCCCGAGGGCGCCGAGCTAAAACAGTCGGCCACTGAGCCCCAGGGGCTCAACCTCCTGGAGCTTACGTTCGATCAAGTCGGTAACTACTCTCATGTCGTCGACCTCGTCTATCGCTGCACACCCACGCCGCTGCTCGCCGCCGCGCAAGCTCACGGCGCGCACACGGTCGCCGGCCTGGAGATCCTGCTCGCGCAGGGCGCTCTCAGCTTCGCGCTGTGGACCGGCGCGCGGCCGCCGCTACAGGTCATGCGCCGCGCCCTGCGCGGCTAGCCGTAGGACGCGGTCGCGATGAGCGACCTGCCGCAACAGGCCGGGCCCGACCTGCACGCGATCTTCGGCATGGACGCGGGTCACGAGGAGGTGAGCGATCCGATCGTCGAACTCGAACAGACCGGCGCGACCGACGAGGACATCGCGGTCGAGCGCACCGGCGAGGAGTCGGGGGAGCCGGAGCCCGAGCACACGGTGCGGAGGACCGGGTCGGAGCCTGTGGCGGACCTGGAGCCGGTGGTGGACTCGCCGGGGCTCGAGCCTGCGGACGGGGATGGCGGCGCGGGCGCCGCTGGGCTGAGCGGGGAGTTGACCGGGATCACCAGGCCCAGCCGCCGCGGCTCCTCCTCGCGCTTCTTGACCGATGTGATCGTCGACATGGGCCTGGTCTCGCGTGGTCAGGTGCAGGAGGCGATCGAGAGCTCGCGCAACCTCGGCGCCACGCCTGAGCGCGTCCTGCTCGAAAGCGGCGCGCTCACCCACGACGGCCTGGCGCGCGCGCTGGCCGAGCGCTACGGCCTGGATCACCTCGACCTCGGCATGTTCCCCGTCGACATGTCCGCCGCCAACCTCGTGACCACCACCGCCGCCAAGCGCTACCAGGCGGTGCCTGTCGCGTTCGCCGACAAGCGCACGCTGCTGGTTGCGATGGCCGACCCGTCGAACGTCCTGGCCGTCGATGACATCGCGATCATGACCGGCTACGAGGTGCGCGTCGCGGTCGCTCCGCCCGATGACATCGCCGGCCTGATCATGCGCCTGGACCGTCTCGACGACGTCGTCGCCAGCTCAGACACGCAGATCGGGCTCGAGGAGGGCGCCGAGATCGTCGACCTGCACGAGAGCGCCGAGGACGCACCGGTTATCAAGCTCGTCAACCAGATCGTCGCCCAGGCGGTCGAGCGCGGCGCGTCGGACATCCACCTGGCTCCCGACGGGCACGAGCTGCGCGTGCGCTTTCGCGTCGACGGCGTCCTGAACGACATCACCACCGTCGCGCGCCGCACCGCCGCCGGCGTGATCTCGCGCGTGAAGATCATGGCCGAGCTGAACATCGCCGAGCGCCGCATGCCCCAGGACGGCCGCGTCGGCCTGACCGTGGACGGTCACCACGTCGATCTGCGCGTCGTCACGCTCCCAAGCGTGCACGGCGAGGCGATCGTCATGCGCGTCCTCGACAAGGAGTCGGTCGTCGTCGAGCTCGACAAGCTCGGCATGGCCGAGCCCGAGCGCGAGCGCTTCGAACGCGCCTGTCACGCCACCCACGGCGCCGTGCTCGTGACCGGCCCGACCGGCTCGGGCAAGTCCACGACGCTGTATGCGGCGCTGCAGAAGCTCAACACCCCCGAGAAGAACATCATCACCGTCGAGGACCCGGTCGAGTATGAAATCGCGGGCCTCACCCAGGTGCAGGTGGCGCCCAAGGTCGGCCTCACGTTCGCCGCGGGCCTGCGCTCGATGGTGCGCGCCGACCCCGACGTGATCATGGTCGGGGAGATCCGCGACCGCGACACCGCCCAGATCGCGATCGAGTCCGCGCTCACCGGGCACCTGGTCCTCTCCACGCTGCACACCAACGACGCCCCGTCGGCGATCACCCGCCTGGTCGAGATGGGCATCGAGCCGTTCCTGGTTGCCTCCTCGCTGGACTGCATCGTCGCCCAGCGCCTGGCGCGCAAGCTCTGCTCCAGCTGCAAGCACCGCACGATCATCTCCGCCCAGATCCTGCGCGACAGCGGCTACAAGGCCCTCGTCGACCTCGAGGCATACGAGCCCGTCGGCTGCCGGCGCTGCGGTGGCAGCGGCTATCGCGGGCGCGTCGGGCTGTATGAGGTGATGAGCGTCTCGCCGGAGATCCAGAAGCTCGCACTCGAACGCCGTCCCGCGGAGGAGATCTGTGAGCTGGCCGTGCGCCAGGGCATGCGCCGCCTGCGTGACGACGGTCTGGAGAAGGTCCGCCAGGGACGCACCTCGATCGCGGAGATTGCTCGGGTTGTCGGGAGCAGTTGAAAGGCTAATGCCCGCGCGCGCAAGTGCCGATAGGCGGGCATGGACATCGATTTTGCAGACCTCCTGCTGGAGGTCGTATCCCGCCGCGCCTCGGACCTGCACCTGAGCGCCGGGGCGCGCCCCACCGTGCGCGTGCGCGGGCGGCTGTCGCAGCTGGAGGACTATCCGGAGCTCTCTCCGTCGGACACGCGCGAGATCGTCTACTCGATCCTCACCGGCGACCAGCGCCAGCGCCTTGAGACCAACTGGCAGCTGGACTTCGCCTACTCGATCCCCGGCCATGCGCGCTTTCGCGTCAACGCCTACTACCAGCGCGGCGCGATCGGCGCGGCCTTCCGCCTGATCCCCTACGGATTGACCTCGATCGACGAGCTCGGCCTGCCCCCCGCCGTGCACGAGTTCACCCGCAAGCCGCGCGGCTTCGTGCTCGTCACCGGCCCCACCGGCTCGGGCAAGTCCACGACGCTGGCGGCGATGATCGACGAGATCAACTCAACGCGCGAGGAGCACATCATGACGATCGAGGATCCGATCGAGTTCCTGCACGCGCACAAGCGCTGCCTGGTCAACCAGCGCGAGCTCGGCTCGGACGCGCAGAGCTTCGCCGACGCGCTGAAGGCCGCCCTGCGCCAGGACCCCGACGTCATCCTCGTCGGCGAGATGCGCGACCTGGAGACGATCTCCACCGCCCTGACTGCCGCCGAGACCGGCCACCTGGTGTTCGCCACGCTTCACACCCAGGACACCTCGCAGACGATCGATCGCGTGATCGACGTGTTCCCCGCCCACCAGCAGGGCCAGGTGCGCGTGCAGCTGTCGGTCGCGCTGCAGGGGATCATGACCCAGCAGCTGCTGCCGACCGCCGACGGCTCCGGGCGCGTGGTCGCGACCGAGGTGCTCGTCCCCAACCCGGCGGTGCGCAACCTCATCCGCGAGGGCAAGACCCATCAGATCTACTCGGTGCTGCAGACCAGCTCGGCGTCGGGCATGCAGACGATGGACACCTCGCTGGCGTCGCTGGTGCGCGCCGGCAAGATCAGCCAGAAGCTTGCCGAGGCCCGCTCCTCCACGCCCGAGGAGCTCAAGCGGCTGCTGGTGGGGGTCGATCCCTCACAGGGCGCCCGGCAGGCGGCGTAGGGACATGGGCGGATGAGCACGTTCGTGTTCAAGGCGATGGACCTCGCCGGGGTCAAGGCCCACGGCGAGATCGAGGCCGACTCCAAGCAGGCCGTCTCCGATCAGCTGCGCGCGCGCGGGCTGATCGTCTTGGACGTCGGCGACAAGTATCGCTCGCGCGAGATCGAGCTCAGCTTCTTGAAGTCGGTCAAGTCCACGGACCTGGCGGTGTTCTCGCGCCAGCTCGCGACGATGATCTCCTCCGGCATGAGCATCCTGCGCGCGCTGTACGTGCTCGAGGAACAGACCGAGAGCAAGTTCTTGAAGGAGACGATCGTCGCGGTGCGCAAGGACGTCGAGGCGGGACTGTCGCTGAGTGACGCGATGTCGCGCCACCCGAAGGTGTTCAACCCGCTGTTCATCGCGATGACGCAGGCCGGCGAGACGGGCGGCGTCCTGGAGGGCGCGCTGTTGCGCGTCGCCGACCAGCTCGAGCAGGACGCCTCGCTCAAGCGGCAGATCCGCTCGGCGATGATCTACCCGATCCTCGTGATCGTCTTCGCGGTCGGGGTCATGCTCGCGCTGTGCGCCTTCCTGATCCCGGTGTTCATCAAAGTCTTCAAGGAATACGGGGGCCAACTGCCGGCGATCACGAAGATCTCGGTGTTCGCGTCGAACGTCGTGACCCACTACTGGTGGGCGATGTTCCTCGGCGCCGCGGTCGTGAGCGTGGCGTTCCTGAAGTGGAAGTCCTCCTCGTGGGGGCGCAAGCAGTGGGATCGCTTCCGCCTGCGCATCCCGATGAAGATCGGCACGATCGTGCAGGAGGTGGCGGTCGCGCGCTGGTCGCGCACGCTGGCCTCGCTGACGAGCGCCGGGGTGCCGCTGCTGCAGGCGCTGGAGATCACCGGCCGCACGGGCGGCAACATCGCGGTCGAGGAGGCGATGGAGGGGGTGATCGCCTCGGTCAAGCGCGGCGGCACGATCGCCGCCCCGCTCGCCCAGGCGCCGATCTTTCCGATGATGGTCACGCACATGGTCGGCGTCGGCGAGGAAACGGGCGCCCTGGACGCGATGCTCGACAAGGTGGCCGAGTTCTACGAGGACCGCGTCGACGCCTCGGTGAAGGCGCTCACCTCGATCATGGAGCCGATCATGATCATCGTCATCGGCGCGATGGTCGGCTTCATCGTGATCTCGATGTACCTGCCGCTGTTCGAAGTCTATAACCGCATCGAATAATCTCGGCACGTATAGCCTGCGCGTGGCGGCGTCCTCGGTCGCTCGCGTGCATAGCACGCCACGCTCCCTGCGTCCTGGCCACGCTTGACTCTACGCCCCGAGACCCCCTTCAGGCGTGGATCGCCTCGAGATCTCCTTCAGGCGTGGATCGTCAGGGGAGCACGCGCAGTTTTCCGTCGCTTGCCGACAGTGAGACGCGGCCGTCGAGCAGCTCCAGCAGCTCCGCTCCGACCAGCTCGCGTCGCCAGCCGCGCAGGGTGCGCACATCGGCCTCCTCGTCGCCCAGGCGCCGCGCCGTGACGATCGCCTGCAGGTCGGCCTTGGCGGCCAGCAGCTCGTAGGCGAGCTCCGCCTCGCGGGCGCGCGCGCGGACGAGCGCCTCAGCGAGCGCGATCAGCGGGGCATCGTCGGGATCGGGGGCCGGCGGGCGGGAGGCCTCCGGCAGCGCCTGTGGCATGTGCTCGGCGCCGCGCCTGACCGCGTCCAGCAGGTCTGCGCCGCGCCGGCGCAGGCTGCCCTGGTTGACGCCGCGGATCTGCCTGAGCCGCTCCGCCGAGGCCGGCTTGCGCTTGGCGATCTCGATCAGCGCCGTGTCGGAGAGGATGCTCTGCACCGGCCTGTCCTGCGTGGCGGCGAGGGTCTCGCGCCAGCGCACCAGCTCGCGAGCGATCATCTGCGAGGAGGCGGGCAGCCCACGCACGCGCGGCAGCCGCGCGAACACGGTCTCCTCGTCGCGCTCGTCGCTGGCCTGTTGCAGCGGCTCGCACTCCTCCCGCGCCCACTCCAGCCGTCCCGCCGCGGCCAGCCGGCGTTCCAGCGTCGCAGCGAGCTCCAGCAGGTGCGCCACGTCCTCGCGCGCGTAGGCCAGCTGCTCGCGCGACAGCGGCCTTGCGTCCCAGCGCGTGAAGCTCGCGCTCTTGGCGACCCTCATCCCCAGCAGCTTGGCCAGCAGCGAGTCGTAGGAGGCCTGCGCCGGCATTCCGGCGAAGCCCGCCGCGACCTGCGTGTCGAACACGTTGCACACCTCCGTCTGCAGTCGCCGGCGCATCAGCGCGATGTCCTGGCGCCCCGCGTGCACCACCACCTGGACCTGGGGGTCGGCGAGCACGTCCGCCAGCGGCGCGCCGTCCAGATCCGCGGCGAGCGGGTCGACGAGCTCGATCCGTTCGGGGTGGGCGGGGCTCTCATCTCCCTCGGGGACCGCGAGCTGAATCAGGCACAGCAGCGTCCGGTAGCGGCCCTCGCCCATGAACTCGGTGTCGAGCGCGATTCGCCCGCTCGCGCGCGCGGCGCGGGCGATTGCATCCAGGTCGCTCACGGCCTTGCTCCCGGCAGCAGCCACAGCGTTCCTCCGCGGCTCAAGCCGGCCGCGTGCGAGACGTCGGTTCCGTGGGCTCGTATCCAGCGCACCGGTTCCGAACACGCGGCGTTGGTCGAGTGAAACGAGCTGTCATAGCCGCAGAACGTGTTCAGGAACGCGTACTTGACCTCCCCCGCAGCGATCAGCCGTCGCAGCTTGGCCACGTTCGTGAACACTCGCGCGTCGTAGGTTGTCAGGATCACGACCGGTTTCGCGTCCTGCACGATCAGCGAGCCGATGTCCGTCGCGGACTCCGCCGCCAGCTCGTAGCGCGCGCCGCCCTGGTGCGCGCGCACGTAGGCGCTCACGAGATGCTGCTCTGCGCGTGGCAGCGCGCCCACGTACCCGGCATCGCCGACGTTGTCGGCGATCGCGTTCAGATCCGCCTCCAGTGGCAGCGCGAGCACCGCCACCAGCGTCAGCGCGATCGTCGCGCCTCCGAGCAGCGGCAGGCGCACCGAGCCTGAGCCAGTGGAGATCACCTGGCGCGGGCTCAGGCGCGCGAGCGCCGTGAGCACGATCGCTCCGAGCGCGCTCGCGAGCGTGAGCAACCACACGCCCGAGGGTTCGTAGAGCAGGCGCTCGACGTAGTACATGGTCGCCACCAGCGCCACGATCAGCGCGGCCAGCCGCACGCGGTTCTCGGTCGTCTTCCGGGCGGCGATCGACCCTGCCCACACCACGCCGATGCCGAGCAGCGCGGCCACCGCCGGCATGAAGCCCTCCACATAGCGGGGATGCAGGCGGATCATGACGCTGAACAGCACGATCCCGGTCAGCGTCCAGACGATCAGCCCGACCGCGACAGCCAGGCGCATGCGCGGTCCGGGGTCACCGGGCGCTGGCGCTCCTCCACTGGGCTCACGTGTCTCATCCCCAGAGGTCATGGCACGGCGATCGGCGAGGACGCCACAGATCAGCGCGGGTATGCCCAGCAGCAGCCCGACGAGCAGCTCGAGTCCCAACCGCTCGCCAGACAGCGGCCCGATCCTCGCCAGCAGGCGCGTGGGCGACGGGGGCACGATCGGGATGTGGTCGCGCTCAGACTGGGTCGCCACGGGGTAGCGGTGCCCCGGCTCGTAGGCCGTCGGCTGGGGTTCGGGCGATTTCCCGCCCAGGCGGTCGGTCCCGTTGAACACGAACGCCGCGTTCCAGGCGCTGCCGTTGGTCGAGCCGATCGCGTACGGGCGGTCGTGGGCGGGGACGAGCAGCGTCGCCGTCAGCCACGCCAGCGCGACCGCCACGTACAACGCTCCCGCCCCCGCCATGCGCAGCAGGCGCCGCCTGCGCGGTCCCGGCAGGCCCAGGTAGGCGAGCAGCGCCAACCCGGGGACGGCGACGAGCGACTCCAGCAGCTTCACGTCGAAGGCGACTCCCAGCGCCGCCGCGCCGGCCAGCAGCCACGCGTAGCGCCCCGTCTCGCACGCACGCACGATCAGATACAGCGCGAGCACGATCAGCGCCATCATCACCGCGTCCATGGTGTCGCTGCGCGAGGTGATCACCTCGACCGGCAGCACGGCCAGCGCGACGGCCGCGGCGAGTCCCGCGGTCGTGCTCCACATGCGCCTGACGGCCGCGAACAGCAGCGGGACAGAGGCGATCCCGGCCAGCGCCTCGGGCAGCTTCAGTGTCGTTTCGGAGAACCCGAGCAGCTTCACGCTGGCGACCTGCAGCCACAGGTCCACGGGCGGCTTGTCGATCGAGGTGGCCCCGCTCGGGTCGAACGCGCCGAAGAAGAAGTTGTGCCAGGACAATCCCATGCTGCGCACGGCCGCGTCGTAGAAGGGGTCGGGCTCGACTCTGCCGATGTGCTGCAGGCGCAGCACGGCCGCGCCGAGGGTGATCAGCGCGACCGCCGCCCAGGCAGGCGCCGAGGCGGTGCCTCTCGCCCGGCGTGTCATGCGCCGGGCGACACGCTAGTCTCGACGCCTGCGTGGCGCGCGACGACGACAACAACGACGGTGATCGAACCGAGGGTCACGGACCGCGGGAGTGTATGCCCTGCCGCGGCAGCGGCCGCGTGATCTCGAACCTCGGCGGCTCCTCCAGCACGCTGCCCTGCCCGTGGTGCGGCGGCGGCGGCGTGCGCGTGGCGGACGTCAACGCCCAGCAGCGCTGGCTCGGCGGCGGCTCGGAGACCGGCGCCCCGTCGGGCCGGGCCTCGTAGTCCATGCGTCCAGCACGCGCCCAGCGCTAAAGCTCGCCCGCGCGGCGGTCGATTGCCGCCTTGACAACAGCCAGCGTCAGGGTGCCCAGGGCAACGCCTGTAGTGGGTGTGTAGCAAAGCCGGCGGCTCTCGCAAGGGGGACGTATCGCCAATCGCGGCGATGGAACCAGGGCCTGGCGTCCTGAAATTGAATCCCTAGGAGAACTCAAATGTTGAACTCACTACGCCGGCGCGCGGGCGATGAGGCCGGTTTCACGCTCATCGAACTGTTGGTAGTCGTCCTGATCATCGGCATCCTGTCGGCGATCGCGATCCCCGCATTCCTCAGCCAGACCAAAAAGGCCAGCGACTCCGCCGCCAAGACGCAGGTGGGAACCCTGCAGACGACGATCGAGAGCTGGGCCACCGAAAACAATGGCGCCTACGTCAACGCCAAAGGCGAAAGCCCCACGCTTGCAGAACTGGAGGCGATCGAGCCCACGTTGAAGGACACCTCGACGGCGAAAGTTGTGGTGGCTAAAGGCACCGCAACGGGTTATGAACTTGAATCTGAAGCGGTTGGCAGCAAAGACACGTTCAAGCTCGTAGACAACGAAGGAGAAATCACGCGCACGTGCGCACCTGAAGGCAAGGGCGGCTGTAAAACCGGCGGCACGTGGTAGCAACCTCGCGGGCCTGAGCGTTCAGGTCACGCGTATACACGACGCCAACAAGGGGGCGGCCACGGCCGCCCCCTTTGTGCGTGCCACTCCAGCGGATTTGCCACTCCAGCGGATCCAATTGTCGGCCCGAGAGCGCTCAAGCCGGCTCCCGCGATGGCCGATCATCCTGTCATGGCACTCGCCTTCACAGGAGTCATGGGCGCGGTCGTCGGCTCGTTCCTGAACGTCGTCGTTCACCGCCTGCCCCGCCACGAATCGCTCGTCAGCCCCGCGTCGCACTGCCCGCGCTGCGGCACGCCGGTCAAGCCCTACGACAACATCCCGATCCTCTCCTGGCTCTTGCTGCGCGGCCACTGCCGCAGCTGCGGCGAGCCTATCTCCCCGCGCTACCCCTTCGTCGAGGCGCTCACCGCCGTCCTCTGTGTCGGCGCCGTGCTCGCGCATCAAACGGCGACCGGGATCGCTATGAGCATCGGGTTGATCCTGATCGTGATCCCCGCCGCGCTGATCGACCTCGAGCACCGCATCATCCCCAACCGCCTGACTGCCCTCGGCGCGATCGCCGCGATCGTCCTGGGCACCGCGCTCGACCCCGCCGGCGAGCCCGAACGCCTGATCGCGGGCGCGGCGGCCGGTGGCTTTTTGCTGCTCGCTGCGCTCGCCCACCCGGGCGGGATGGGCATGGGCGACGTCAAGCTCGCGGGCGTGATGGGCCTGTTCCTCGGCAGCGCCGTCGCGCCGGCGATCATGACCGCGCTGATCGCCGGCGTGCTGGTCGGCGCGGTCATCATGGCTCGCAAGGGCGCTCAGGCGGGACGCAGGACCGCCGTCCCGTTCGGCCCGTTCCTGGCGCTGGGGGCGATTCTCGCCATCTACGCCGGCCAGCCGCTGATCGATCTTTACACCAACAACCTCCTGCACTAAAGCACGGTCGTCCGGGCGCCGATAGGACCCGTGCCGGCGGCGCTCTCCTTATCCAGGTCGCCGCACTCTCCAACATGCCCTCGCTACCCAAGCCCAAGCTCCCAAGGCCGTCGCTGCACATGAGCATCGGCCGTCGCTCCGGCCCTGACGTCGTCGGCCTGGACATCCAGCCCGGTCACGTCACCGCCGTGCAGGCGCATGCCAACGGCTCGATCGTCGCCGAGCGCGCGGCCGCGCTGGCGCTGCCCACCGACGCCGTCCGCGAGGGCGAGGTGCTCGACGAGCTGGCGCTCTCAGAGACCCTGCACGAGCTCTTTCACACAAGCGGCCTGGGCAAGCGCGTACGCGTGGGCGTCGCCAACCAGCGCACGGTCCTGCGTACGCTCGAGCTTCCTCCCATAACCGACCGCAAGGAGCTCGCCGCCGCGGTGCGCTTCCAGGCCCAGGAGCAGGTGCCGATGCCGCTGAACAACGCCGTCCTGGACTTTCACGCGCTCGGTGTCCACGACACTCCAGAGGGTCCCCGCCAGCAGGTCGTGCTGGTGGCGGCCCAGCGCGACATGGTCGGGCGCCTGCTCACCGCCGTCCGTGGCGCGGGCCTGCGAGCGGAGGGCGTCGATCTCTCCGCCTTCGCCCTGATCCGCTCCTTCTATCGTCCCGATCCCGAGCACGACGGCCGCGTCCTGTATCTGAACGTAGACGGGCTCACGAACATGGCGATTGCCGAGGGATCGGTCTGCCGCTTCACGCGCGTGGTCGGCGGCGGCCTGGAGGCGATGGCGAGCGATCTGGCCGCTCGCCTCAGCGTCCCGGTCGACGAGGCTCGCACCCAGATCTCCTCGGCCGATCTGACCGCTGCGCCCGAGGAGGGCGCCATTACAGAGGTGCGCACCGTGCTCGAGAGCGGCATCCGCGAAATTGCCGGTGAGGTGCGCAACTCCCTTGACTTCCACCGCTCACAGGAGGGCGGCGGCGAGGTCGCGCTGGTCGTGCTCAGCGGCGCCGCGCTCGACGTCTCCGGCTTCGCCGACAGGCTCCAGGCTGAACTCGGCGTGCCGGTCACATGCGAGACCGTCGGTGTGGCCGACAGCGCGCTCAGGGATGTTCCGGTCTCACCACAGCGCCTGGCGATCGCCGCCGGGCTGGCCGTTGGGGAGACGCGAGGATGAAGGCCGTCAATCTGATCCCGGCCGACGAGCGCCGCGGTAAGAGCATCCCGACGGGACGCTCGCAAGGAGGCGCCTACGCCGTGCTCGTCCTGCTCGGTGGGCTGGCCATTCTCGCGCTGCTCTACGGCCTCGCCGACCATTCGCTCTCCAGCCGCCGCTCCGAAGTCGCGTCGCTCACCGCCCGCGCTCAGCAGACACAGGCGCGCGCCGGTCAGCTCACCCCGTACGCGAGCTTCCTGCAGATGCGCGAACAGCGCGTCCAGGCCGTCTCGGAGCTCGTGAACTCGCGTTTCGACTGGGCTCACGCCTTCCAGGAACTCGGGCGGGTACTGCCGGCGAAGGAGGTCTCGCTCACCTCTCTGGACGGCACGGTCGGCTCCAGCTCCTCCGCCAGCGGCTCCTCCGCCAGCAGCTCGTCGGCGACATCCGCCACTCCCCCCGGCAGCATCCCCACGTTCTCGCTCACCGGCTGCGCCTCGAGCCAGACCGAGGTTGCCCTGATGCTCGAGCGTCTGCGCCTGATCGACGGCGTCAGCGAAGTGGCTCTGCAGAGCTCGACCCAGTCCGGCTCGGCCGGTGTCGGCGGCGCGGGCGCCGCCAGCTGTGAAGGCGGCAATCCCGCGTTCAGCGTCCAGATCACGTTCGACGCGCTGCCGAGCATCCCCACCGGCGGCGGCTCGGGCTCGGCGAGCGCCGTGCCCGCCTCGGCGACCGGCGCCGCATCGGCTGCACCAGCTTCCACAACTCCAGCTCCAGCCTCCACGGCCCCCGCGTCCACGTCAAACGCCGGAGCGGTCCGATGACCGGCCGCGATCGCATGGTCGTGATGGTGATCGCCACGCTCGGCGTGCTGGCGGCTGTCTGGCTGCTGGCGGTAGCGCCCAAGCGCGAACAGGCCGCCAAGCTCGCGTCTGAAGTCAGCGCCGCGCAGGCGCAGCTCACGAGCGCTGAAAGTCAGCTCTCCAGCGCCAGCGCCGCGCAGGCCAAGTACCAGACCGCCTACGCCTCGATCGTGGGCCTCGGCAAAGCCGTACCGGCCGAGCAGGAAGTGCCCTCGTTGATCTATCAGCTCGCGCAGGCGACCGGCCAGAAAAATGTGGAATTCGCCTCGATCACGGCCGGCGGCTCAAGCGGCGCGGGTCCGACGAGCACAGTCTCGAAAGCGAGCGCCGCCGCCGGGGGCAGCTCCGCCGCGAGCGTCTCCGCCGTGGCGAGCGCGGGCTTTACGCAGATGCCGTTCACGTTCGTGTTCAACGGCAGCTTCGAGAACCTCTACGGCCTCTTTCAGCAGCTCGACGGCTTCGCGCTGCACACGAGCACGGGGGCGCTGCGGGTCAGCGGGCGCCTGCTCACGGTGCAGAGCGTCAAGCTCGCGCCCGCAACGAGCGGCTCGGAAACCGGCCCGGGCAAGAAGCCCTCAGAACAGCTGTCGGGCACGATCACCGCGACCGCCTACGTGCTGCCCGCAGGTCAGACTCTCACGGGCGGAGCGACGCCGGCCGGTCCCACCGGGACGGCCACGCAGACGGCCTCCACCGGCGCTTCTTCTTCTACCTCCACAAACGCCCCGGCCGTGGTCCGGGTGAACCCATGAATGACTTCCTCAACTCACTCCGCTCGGACATGTCCGACAGGCGCTTTTTGCCGGTGCTCGCGCTGCTCGTCGTCGCGCTGCTGGCCGCGCTCGCCTACGCCGTCCTCGGCTCCGGCTCCTCGACCGCCCCGACTCCGTCTTCGATCGGCGCCTCCTCGCCCGCCACGGGCGCGACCGGAGCCGTCGTCATCAGCCAGGCGCCCTCCGGCTCTGACAAGGCGATCGCCGAGACCACCAGCGGCGCCTCCGAGCAGCACGCCGGCCACTCCGGGCACCCGCGCAACCCGTTCACGCCGCTGCCAGCGGCGAAGCCCGCCTCAGCCGCGACCTCCTCCACGTCAGGGTCGTCGAGCTCTTCGGGCTCCTCCTCGGCGTCTGGAAGCTCCACGCCGAGCTCTGAAGCAACGACTCCCGCCGCCACGCCCAAGCCCAACGCTCCGTCCAAGCCGGCCAAGCCAAAGACCGTCTACCACGTGGCGGTCCTGTTTGGAGCGCTCCCCGCGACCACCCCGCTGACTTCGTATGAGAACCTCAAGCTGCTGACCCCTCTGCCGTCGGCAAAGCAGGCGCTGATCGTCTTCAGGGGCGTCACCGCGGGCGGCGCCAGCGCCACCTTCACGGTGGTCGGCGAAGCGATCCTGCATGGCGAAGCGGCCTGCTTGCCCAGCGCCCTGCAATGCGAAGCGATCGATCTGAAGCCGGGGCAGTCCGAGCAGCTCGAATACCTGCCGCCCGCAGGCCAGCCGGTCACCTACGAACTGAAGATCGTGAGCATCGCCTCCGGCACGGCATCCAGCGCCGCCGTCAAGAACCTCCTGCGCGGCGCGTCCAAGGCGGGGGGCGCGCTGCTCAGCCACGACGGGCTGCAGGCGATTCCCTATCTGCGTCACTCCTCTCAGGCCGGCGTGCTGGTGTTCGCCGGACATCGCGCCTTCGCCGGGCGATCTTCGAGGGCTCGCGCCCGCATTGCCGAGCACGGCCGCCACAGGCCCTGAGTCGCCAGCAAATAAGCTAGGAGCGTGGAGCTCCGTCTGATAACCGCCGGCGAGTCACACGGCCCCGGCCTGACCTGCATCGTCGAGGGCCTGCCCGCGGGTCTGCGCCTGGATAAGGACGATCTGGGCGCCGACCTGGCCCGCCGCCAGCTCGGCCACGGCCGGGGAGGGCGCATGAAGATCGAGCGCGACCGCGCCGTCCTCACCGCCGGCGTGCGCCACGGCCTCACCCTGGGCGGTCCCGTCGCGCTGGCGGTCGCAAATCGCGACTACGCCAACTGGGAAGAGCGCATGAGCCCCTGGCCCGTGCAGGAGCCGGTGGCCGAGGTTCACCTGCCACGCCCCGGGCACGCCGATCTCGTGGGCTCGGCGAAGTACAACCAGTCGGACATCCGCAACATCCTCGAGCGGGCATCCGCGCGCGAGACTGCCGCGCGCGTGGCCGGCGGCGCGCTGTGCAAGGCGTTCCTCGCCGCGCTTGGCGTGCACGTGCGCTCGCACGTCGTCCAGATCGCCTCGGTCCACGCGCCCGCGCCCGCCGCGCCGCTTACGCTGGAGGACTTCGCCGAGGTGGACGCCTCGCCGGTGCGCTGCCTGGATGTCGAGTCGAGCCGCGCGATGGTGGCGGAGATCGACCGGCTGCGCAAGGCCAACGAGTCGCTCGGGGGCGTGTTCGAGGTGCAGGCGTTCGGGCTGGTTCCCGGTCTCGGCTCCTACGTCTCCTGGGAGCAGCGCCTGGACGGTCGCCTGGCGATGGCGATCTGCTCGATCCAGGCGCTCAAGGGCGTCTCGATCGGCGAGGGCTTTCAGATAGCCGGCTTGCCCGGCTCACAGGCTCACGACGAGATCTTCTACGAGCAGGCGCGCGGGGGCTACTACCGCGAGACCAACCGCGCCGGTGGCCTGGAGGGCGGCATGACCAACGGCCAGCCGCTGATCGTCCGCGGCGCGATGAAGCCGCTGCCGACGCTGACCAAGCCGCTGCGCTCGGTCGACACCGCCACGCACGCCCCCGCCGAGGCGCTGCGCGAGCGCACCGACTCCTGCACCGTGCCCGCCGCGGGGGTGGTCGGCGAGGCGATGGTCGCGCTCGTGCTCGCCGATGCCTACCGCGCCAAGTTCGGTGGCGATCACATCGACGACGTCCTTCAATCCGTGCGGGCATACAGTGAGAGGATCGGGTGGCGTTCGTCCTGATCGGCTTCATGGGGGCCGGCAAGTCGACGGTCGCGGGCGAGCTCGCCGCGATGCTTGGCGCAGCGGCGCTTGACAGCGACGCGCTGCTTCAGGAGCGCTTCGGCCATCCGGTCGCGCGCGAGTTCGAGCTCCACGGGGAGGAGTCCTTCCGGGCGGCCGAGCAGGAGCTGGTCGGCGAGCTGTTCGCGGATGCCGGGCCCGATACGGTGATCGCGCTGGGCGGCGGCAGCGTTCTATCCGAGCAGGTGCGCGAGGCGCTAGCCGGCCACGTGACCGTGCTGCTGGACGTCGACCCGGACACCGCCTGGGAGCGTGTGCGCGCCACGCCCGATGGGGCAGAGCGTCCCCTGGCGGGAGATCGTGATGCGTTTCGCGCTCTATATGCCGAACGCCGGGGGCTGTATGAGGAGCTGGCCGACGCTTTCCTGCCGGCGCCGACCCGGGCCGCCGGCGAGTCTCCGGTTGGCCCCCGCGTGCTGCTGGCCTTGCGCGCTCTGGCCGCGGCTCCTGCCGGCACACGCCTGGTGTGGGCGAGCGCGGCGTCCGGGGAGTACCCGGTTCTGGTCGGGCGCGGGCTGCTGGGAGTGGGGGAGGGGTCAGGCGGATCGCGTGGGGCTGGCGCGGGTGCGCTTGAAGACGTCTGGCCGCTGCAGCGCTCGCGATCGCGCCCGTTCTGCGTCAGCGACGAGACCGTTTCGGCGCTGTACGCCGATCGGCTGGGCGAGATGGCGGGGATGGTCGCGATCGCACCGGGGGAGGCGCACAAGACGCTGGCCAGCGCCGAACGCGTCTGGCGTGAGCTGCTCGGCGCCGGCATGACCCGCGCCGACCACGTGGTGGCGCTTGGAGGCGGCGTCGTCGGCGACCTCGCCGGGTTTTGCGCGGCCACCTACCAGCGCGGCGTGCCCGTCGTGCACGTCCCCACGACGCTCGTCGCGCAGGTCGACTCCGCCTACGGCGGCAAGACCGGCATCGATCTGCCGGACGCGAAGAACTACGTTGGCGCCTACCACCAGCCGGCGGGCGTGCTCGTCGATCCCGACACGCTCGTGACGCTGCCGGGAGAGGAGCTAGCCGCGGGATGGGTGGAGGTGCTGAAGACTGCCCTGATTGCCGGCGGCGCGCTGTGGGAGCGCGTCAGCGAGGCCGGGGGATGCGACGTGGACGAGCGCACGATCCTCGACTGCGCCCGAGCCAAGCTCGCGATCGTGGCTGCCGATGAGCGCGATGCCGGCGCCCGTCAGGCCCTGAACCTCGGGCATACCGTCGGCCACGCGATCGAGACCGCCACCGGCTACGCGCGCTATCGCCACGGCGAGGCCGTCGGTCTCGGGCTGCTGGCCGCACTGCGGCTCTCCGGCGCCGGGGACCTGCGCGCACAGGTGCGCGAGCTGCTGCTCGACCGCGGTCTTCCCGTGACGCTCGACGGCGCGGACGTGGATGTCGAGGAGAGCCTCGCCGTGACCGCGCGCGACAAGAAGCGCCTCGGCCAGGGAGGTGTCCCGTTCGTGCTGCTGTCCGCGCCCGGAGAGCCTCAGATCGGCTGCGAGGTCTCCGACGGCGAGCTGCGAGCCGCCGTGGCAGAGTTGATCTCCTCATGAGCTCGCCCTCATCGCATCTCCCGCACCCGGCCGAGCCGCGTTCGGCCGAGCCGTCCGCGGAGCCCGGCTCCTCGGCCGCGACATCCCCGCCGGGCCGGCGCGTGGAGATCATGCACGGTGTGAACCTGAACCTGCTCGGCGAGCGCGACCCGCTGCACTACGGCACGCTCACGCTTGGCGACCTCGAGACCCGGATTGCGGCATGGGCTCAGAGCTGGGCCTCGGCGCGAGCTTCAGCCAGACCAACGCCGAGTCCGAGTACGTCGAGCGCCTGCACGCGCTGCGCGGCAAGGTAGATGGTGTCATCCTCAACCCCGGCTCGTGGACGCACTACTCCTACGCGATCCACGACGCGCTGGAGTTGACCGGGCTGCCCGCCGTGGAGGTGCACCTCTCCGACGTCAACGCGCGTGAGCCCTGGCGAGGTGTGTCGGTGATCGGCGAGCTGTGCCTGGCAACCTACTCTGGCAAGGGCCCCGACGGCTATCGCCTCGCGCTCGAGCGCCTGCGCGATGCGCTGGACGAGGCCGGTCCGTGAGCCTCGACACGGGAGCGCGCGTCGAGCGTCTCATGGCCGGCGCACGCGAGCACGAGCTCGACGTGCTGCTCGTGACCGCGCCCGTCAACGTTCGCTATCTGACGGGCTTCACCGGCAGCAACGCGCTCCTGCTGATCGCCGCGGGCGAGCGCTCGCAACGCCCACAACAACTCTTCCTCACCGACTTTCGCTACGAGACCCAGTCCGCGGAGCAGGTCCCGGATCTGTTCGCCCGCCAGATCATCCTCGACGGCAGGCTGTTCGACGCCGCCGCCGAGGCCCTGGCGCAGGAGCGCGACACCGGCCGCCTCGGGTTCGACGACGCGAGCCTCACCGTCGCTCAGCACGCCCACCTGCGCGAGCAGCTGCCAGACGGGTGGGAGCTCGTCCCGTGTGCGGGCACGGTCGAGCGTCTGCGCGCGGTCAAGACCGCCGCTGAGATCGCCCGCATTCGCGCTGCCGCCAAGCTCGCCGACGAGGCGCTGCGCGGTGTCCTCGAGCGTGGCATCGTCGGGCGAACCGAGCGCGATGTCGCAATCGACCTGGAGCTCGAGATACGCCGGCTCGGGGCGGAGCCCGGCTTCCCCTCGATCGTCGCCTCCGGCGCCCACAGTGCGCTGCCGCACGCCGAGCCCCGCGCAGAGCCGATCGCGCGCGACGTTCTGGTCACGATCGACTGGGGCGCCCTGCATGAGGGCTACTGCTCGGACTGCACCCGCACGTACGCGACCGGCGAGGGCGTCTCCACGCGAGCGCGTGAGGTCTACGAGCTCGTGCGCTGCGCCCAGGCGCAGGCGCTGGACGCCGTGCGGGCCGGACCGAGCGGCGTGGAGCTCGATGCCGTGGCCCGCGCGGTAATCGACGCTGCCGGCCACGGCGAGCACTTCGGTCACGGTCTCGGTCACGGCGTCGGCATGGAGATTCACGAGGGCCCGCGCCTGTCGCGCACCGCCGGCGACGATCCGCTGCTGGCCGGCAACGTCGTCACCGTCGAGCCGGGCGTCTACCTGCCCGGGGAGTGCGGTGTGCGCATCGAGGATCTGCTCGTCGTCCGCGCCGGCGGTCACGAGGTGCTGACAGGGCTGCCCAAGGAGCTGACCGTCATCTCCTGAGTCCAGCCGCGAGGGCGTCCGTGGTGATCGGCCCGCTACCCTGCCCAGGCGTGATCACGACCAACCAGTTCTGACACGTGTCTAGAACGTATAGGCGGGTTCGGACGGAATCCTGTACGTGGCGAACCGGCGGCGGTATCCTGAACTGATGGCTACGCGCAAGATCAATCTGCCGCTGGACGAGGAGCTGGTCCGGCGAGCCCGCGATCAAGACGTGGGGCAGAGCAGCAAGAGCGACGCCCAGGTGGTCGAGGATGCTCTGTCGGTGATGCTGGGCCTTCGTGCTCTGGATGATGCGCGTGCCCTAGGCACTCTCTCGCCAGAGGCCGCCGACGAGCTCGCGGTAGCGGAGGTGCGCGCTGCCCGACGAGCGCACAGCCGCGCTTGATCCGTGCCGTCGTAGATCCGAGCGTCCTCGTCTCGGCGTTTATCGGTGATCCCGACGCCGGGCCGGGCCGTCTCATCACGGCATGGCGCGACCGCCGCTTCGTCCTCGTCGTATCCCCGCTGCTGCTTGACGAGCTGACCGACGTGCTCGGACGAGCCAAGTTCGATCGCTGGTCATCACAAGGCCGGGCGAGTGCGTACATCGCTGCGCTTCGCGCTCGCAGCGAGCTTCGGTCGGATGTGCTCTCGGCCCAACGGATCGAGGTGCGCGATCCAGATGACCACTACCTTGTCGCGCTCGGCCGGGAGGCGACGGTGGACTATCTGGTGTCGGTCGATCGTGACTTGCTCGACGCCGAGCTGGACATGCCCGTCGTGGACCCTGCCGTGTTCGTGGCACGATTGCCTGATTTCTTCGAGGGCGCTACAAAGAGCCCGTGATGCGATAAATGGTTCCAGTGGCTGGTGCCGTCCGGCATGCCAGTATCGTCGGGACCTCGACATTGTCGATCAACCACGTAATTCTCCGAATCACAGCGAAATATGGAACGAGCGCGATGATCACCCGCCGCGTCGTAAGGCGGCTGAGTTGGGCGGTTCAGGATGAGCTTCTTACGCTGGAGCAACGTCGCAGGAGGCTTGGCCTGGCGCATCGGAGCTGGCGAAGTCCGACCGATCATCGGCGTTATTGGTCGGCTTATGATTGGCGCGGTCGCGGGGATGAGTGGAATGCCTCGCCCGAGTGGAAGAGTGCGCTGATCGACGAAGTCTTGGCGAAGTGGATTCCCGAGGGTGTGTCTGTGCTCGAGATCGGCCCTGGAGCCGGGCGCTGGTCGGAGGCTCTTTCGGCGCGTGCATCGGCCCTGGTGCTTACGGATGTGAGCGAGCTGCCGCTTGAGCTGTGTCGGGAGCGCTTTGCAGGTGACGGCCGTGTCCGGTACTTGCTTTCGTCCGGTTGCGATCTGCCTGGTGTAGAGGACGGCTCGATCGACGCTGTGTGGTCGTTCGATGTCTTCGTTCATATTGCTCCCCTCGACCAGGCCGGATACTTGAAGGAGATTGCTCGCGTTCTCGCGCCAGGTGGCTTGGCGGTGATACACCATTCCGACGGCCAGAATCGCGGCCAGCTGCCCTCTCGTGCGGGTTGGCGCTCGCCAATGTCGCGAGGACTGTTCGGGGCGCTGGCGGCCGAGTGCGGCCTACGGCTTGAAAGCCAGTTCGACTCGTGGGGATCCGATGGGCGATATGACCTGGGCGCGTACGGTGACGTCATCACCGTCTGTAGACGCTGACAAGGCCATGCGTACCGTCGAGTGCGGCTCGGGTCACACGGCGTGGACCGTCACACGGTCGCGGTGGACCGTGGGGATGGGCAAGCCGTCCTCGTGCATGACTTCGAGATAGCCCTCGATCGCCTCCTGGGCGTTCGCGCGTGCTTCCTCGATCGTCCGTCTCGCCCTGCGTAGCGACGCTCGGCAACTCGGGCACGAACACGCTATAGCCGCCCTCTGGCTCGGCCAGGATCACCACGTCGAACTCTCGCCGCGTGCTCATCGCCACCAACGATACCCGCTCCGCCGAGGCCCACAGGCGCCCCTGGCTCCCTCCATCCCAAGCGGTCCCCGCTTCTCCCACACAGACTAGATGCACCATCTGTGCGGACCCAACAGTGGGCCTCGATTCGTTGGCCGCTTTCGAGGGCTGAGGGTCATTAACCGGTAGAGGGGGGGACCAGAACGGCCCCCGACGTCCGATACCGGAGGTTCCGCAATGAGCAGTCGAATCAAGATCACCCTTCCCGACGAAACCGCCGCACGCCTGGACGAGATGGCGGCAGCGTCCGGGGAGCCCGTTGCTCGCGTCGCAGGGCAGATGGTCCGCGACGCGCTGGCGGGGATCACCGCCGCAGCCAGCGCGAACGGGACGACCCCGCTGGACGAGTTGCCGGTCGCGCGTGCGCCGTGGCTGGAGCCCTACGGCGGGAACCGGGAATGGAGACAGTTGACCTGGGGCGCGATCATCGCCCTGTACGGCCGCTATCCCGACCACCTGAAAGGACTCAAAATCGGTTGGTGGGAGGACGACTCGACGGTTGAGCTGCTGTGTGCCTTCGCCCACTGGCGTCAAATGCTTGACGACGGCGCGACCGACCCGCGCCAAGAGCTGGACTTCCAGTTCAGCCTCATCGAGTTCGGACGACGGCTCAAGGAAGTCGGCGGCGGTGTCGCCAGGAGTGGCAACCGGGCGCAGCCCCGGACGAGTGGCACTAACGCCCGTCAAGGGACGAGCGGGCACCGAGGGGCACGCCCGTATCGCCTGCGGAGGGCGCGCAGGGGCATAGGGGCGACGCCGGCGTCGGAGCGGTTGCGGCCGGGTGGCCGCCGCTACGTGCACCGGAGGCGTCGGCTTCGCCTCCTTGTACGTGTGCGCGACTGCCCGCCCCGGCGCTCCTGCAACTCGTTGGCCGTTTCGCGGCGCTCAGGGTCATTAACGGGTGTGAGGACCCTCACGCCCGCACATCCACCCAACCCGGCGGCCGGGCGCTCGCTGCAGCTCGCCGACGCAGCCAAGGGCCGGTCCATGCCTCAAGAGGCCCGTAAACGGCTGGAGCGGGCGCTATGTGGCGTTCTCGAGCGTCGCTACCCCGGACGGCGCTTCGCCATGAAAGACCAGCTCGACACGCTCAGCCATAGGGCCGCGGCCGCGGACACCACCGCGGCCAACACGGACAGACTCAAAGACGCTGCGTAGCACCGTCCTAAGCTCGGCAGGCTCCAGGCTGTCAAGCAGCTCGATCGGCGGTATGACGATCTCCGACGCACGCATCGTGTCAACGTGCTCGCGGTATCCGACCCGTGCAGCTTCGGCGCGATCGGCTCGTTCGCGCAGGGCCGCCGTCCACGCTGTCTGTCCAAGCAGTTCCGCAGCGGTCGGATCGGCGGCGAACCGCTCCAGCTCACGCTCCGCTGCCTCCAGCTCGCCCTGCACATCCTCGAACGTGCTCCCCATGTCCGTGACGCTGGCTGCGACCGTGGACGTACCGCCTTGCTCGTATGCCTGCTTGACCTGCTCCACGACGTAGCCCTCCAGCCGGTCGGCCAGAACGTTCGTAGGCGAGTCGCAGCGCTCGCCCTTCCAGCTCGCCAGCGACGCGCGGCAGCGATACGAGCGCAGACCTTGACCGCCGTTGCCGCCCGCTCGCGCGCCGATCAAGAACTCGCCGCAGTTGGCGCAGGTCGCGAACCCACTCAACGGGAACACAGCAGCGGGACGGCGCTGGGGCTTCTCGTCGCCGGGGTGCGCCCGCTCGAACGTCACCCGATCCACAAGCGGAGGATGCGAGTCCCGCACAAGGCGATCGCCATAGCGAGTCTCGCCAAGGTATGTGCGGTTGCGCAGCAGCCGCCGCACGGTGAACGCGCTCCAGGTCCGATGATCGGCGCTGCGCTTGCGCCGGACGCCTGGCTGACCATCCGAGGGGTACGCCGGTACTTGCCTGCGCAGGTACGCGAGCGCCGCGTCGACGCCTTGGTCGGCAGCGACCTTGAACGCCCGCGTCACAACCCGCGCCCACTTGGGATGCGGGACGAGCAAGCCGTCATCGTCGCGCGTGTAGCCAAACGGCGTTGGTCCCATTCGAGCGCCACGATCGAGCGCCCGCGTCTTGGCGTGCTCCCACGCTTCGCTCATGCGGCGACGTTCCATGCGCGCCAGAGCCAGCATGATCGTCATGCCGAACTCGCCAAACGGCGTCGTCGGATCGAGCCCCAGGTCGAGCGCGGCGATCGAGCCGCCCGCGTCCGTGATCTGTTCGACCAAGCGCAGCGCGTCGGCCACGCCCAGGCGGCTCAGGCGGTCCAGTTTCGAGACGATCACGCCGTCCGTCTGTCCTGATCTGATCCGCTCCATGAGCGCATCCAGGCCCGGACGCTCCAGCTTCCCGCCCGACTGGTCGAGGTCTTGGTGGACGGCTACTACCTCGACGCCACGCGACGACGCCCACGCAGCTCCCTGCTCGCGTTGCAGGTCCGGTGAGATGAAACTCTCGCCCGAGCGGCCCGCAACGCGGCTGACCCGCACATACTGATCCATGCGGCTAGGCTTCTTGGCTGTAGTGGTCACGCTAAACAAGGGTAAGCTGAATACGTGCTAGGCACAAATCAATTCAAGAACGGCAACCACATCGAGGTCGACGGCACGATCTATAAGATCGTCGAGTTCCAGCACGTCAAGCCCGGCAAGGGCGGGGCGTTCGTGCGCACGAAGCTGCGCCGGGCCGCGGACGGGAACGTGATCGACAAGACGTTCAGGGCGGGCGAGAAGTTCAGGGCGGTCAGGACGGAGGCTCGCAGGATGCAGTTCCTGTACGCAGACGGCGCCGACGCTCACTTCATGGACATGGAGTCCTTCGAGCAGATCGCGGTCGCGGAAGCCGCGCTGGCCGACGCGCTGCGCTGGATCAAGCCGAGCAGCGAGGTGGACGTGCTGTTCATCGACGACGAGCCCGCCGACATCCAGCTGCCGAGTGCCGTCGACCTGGAGGTGACCCAGACCGACCCGGGGCTGCGTGGCGACACGGCCTCCGGCGGCGGGACCAAGCCCGCGACGCTCGAGACGGGCGCAAGCATCAACGTGCCGCTGTTCGTGGACGTGGGCGAGCGCATCAGGGTGGATACGCGCTCGGGCGAATACGTCTCGCGCGCGTGAGTGAGCATGCGACGGAGCGCGTTGTGATCGCTGCGCTCGGCCGGGCGCGGTGCGTGCGGGCGAGCGGCGTTCCGGGACGGGCTTAGCGTTGCGCCGCGCAGAGCAGCGCAGGGCGGCGGTGGTGGCGCTCTACCAGCACGATCTGACGGGCAGGCCGGTGAAGGACGCGCTCGGGGCGAACGCGTCGCAGATGACGCTCGCCCTGGCGCACGCCGCGGCCGATCGCGCCCAGGAGCTGGACGCGATCATCGACAGGCACTCCCACGGATGGTCGGTGACGCGGATTCAGCCGCTGGAGCGCAGCATCATGCGGGTCGCGCTGATCGAGATGCTGCACCCCGACCTCGCGCCGGCGCTCCAGCCGATCCCGGCCGAGGGGGCGATCGAGGAAGCTGTACAGAGCGCCAAGCTGTTCTGCGGCTCGGACGCGCCCGCGTTCGTGAACGGGGTGCTCGCGGCGGTGTTGCGCGAAGTGCGCGAGAATACGCCCGAGGAGGCCCAATGAACGAGACCGAGCAACTGACCGACGAGCGCCTGGATGACCTGATCGCCAAGCTGGAGCGAGCGGCCGAGCAGTTGCGCTCGGGCGAGCTGAGCCCGGACGCGGCCGCGACGCTGGTCGAGGATTGCGCTGGGCTGGCGGGCGAGGCCGCGGCCGAGCTGGAGCGGCGCGCCCTGGCCGATCTTCGATCGGTGGAGGCGGCGACGGTCGCGCCCGGCCAGGACTCGCTGCTGTAGCGGGCTTGGCGGGCGCTCGTGACGGCGGACTACCCGGAGCACCTGCGCGTCGAGGTCGACCGGTACCTGCAGGGGCTGCGGTTCTCGCACGAGCCGCTGACGGCCGGGCTGGAGGAGGCGATGCGCTACTCGCTACTGGCGGGCGGCAAGCGGATCAGACCGGTGCTGGCGCTGGCGACCGCGCGGGCCGTTGGGCTGGAGCAGCGCGAGATGCTGCCGCTGGCGGGCGCGATCGAGCTGATCCACACGTATTCGCTGATCCACGACGACCTGCCTGCGATGGACGACGACGCTCTGCGCAGGGGCATGCCGACATGTCACGTGCGCTTCGGCGAGGACGTCGCGATCCTCGCCGGGGATGGGCTGTATGCCGAGGCGTTCAGGCACCTGCTCACCGAGCAGCGCTCACCGTCAGAGCGGGTGCTTGCAGCCGCGGCTGAGCTGGCGGGGGCGACCGGCGTGGACGGGATGGTCGGCGGGCAGTACGCGGACGTCAGTCTCGGCACCCCCGACGGGCCGGCGGCGCTGCGCCGGCTGCACGAGCTGAAGACCGGAAGGTTGATCGGCGCGTCGGTGATCTGCGTGCTGTTGCTCGGTGGGATTGGCGGACCTGCGACAATGTGCTTTCGGCGCTTCGCGGCCGAGCTGGGCGTGCTGTTCCAGATCGTTGACGACATCCTCGATGTGACCGGCACAGACGATGCGCTCGGCAAGCCGCGTGGCAGCGACGAGCGACATGGCAAGCGGACATACGTGAGCGAGTTCGGCATGCAACGGGCAAGACAGCTGGCGGCGGAGTCGCATCAGGCGGCGCGAGCGGCGCTGGCGCAAGCCGCGAGCACCGGACCGCACCCGCCGGACGCCGCGGCGGAGCTCGAGCGGATAACCGACTTCATCTACACCCGCACCTCATGAGCCGCGACTCCTCAGACAGCCACAGCCACGGCGACAAGGACAACAACGGCGACGGCGCTCGTTCGGAGGATGCGGGCCGGGACGACGGGCGGGCGCCGGCAAGGCTGCTGGACGCGATCGACGGACCCGAGGACCTGAAAGAGCTCTCCGACGCGGACCTGACCCGGCTGGCTCAGGAGGTGCGCGAGCACATCATCGACACGGTGGGCGAGATCGGGGGGCACTTCGGCGCCAACCTCGGCACGTGCGAGCTGGCGGTCGCGCTGCACTCGCTGCTCTGCTCGCCGCGCGACAAGATCCTGTGGGACGTCGGGCATCAGGCCTACCCGCACAAGATCCTCACCGGCCGCCGCGAGCGGCTGAGCACGATCCGCCAGTACGAAGGGCTGGCGCCGTTCTGCTCGATCGCGGAGTCCGAGCACGACATCATGGGCGCGGGGCACGCCTCGACGTCGATCGGGTATGCCGTCGGGATCAAGGAGGGGATGCGCCACCTGGAGGGCGCGGTTGACGGGAAGGTCGTGGCGGTGATCGGCGACGGCGCGATGACCGGCGGCGTGGCGTTCGAGGCGATCGGTCAGGCCGGAGGGCTCGGCACGCCGATCGTGGTCGTGCTCAACGACAACGGCATGTCGATCGCGCCGAACGTGGGCGCGCTGTCACGGTACTTCAACCGGGTGCGCCTGAACCCCAAGCTGTGGCACGCGCGCGCGGGCGTGGAGGGTGGCCTGGTGAAGCTGCCCGGCGGGATCGGCGCGGCGTTCGAGCGGCTGGGGCCGCAGCTGAAGGAGTCGATCAAGGCGTTCTGGGCGCCGGGCCTGTGGTGGGAGGAGCTCGACTGGGCCTACATGGGCGTGATCGACGGCCACGACGTGCGCGCGCTGCGCGAGGCGCTGCGCGAGGCGCTGGCGGCGGGGCGACCGGTGGTCGTGCACATCGCGACGGTCAAGGGCAAGGGCTTCGCCCCCGCCGAGGAGGGCGGCCTGGAGGGGATGGAGCGCTGGCACGCGGCCAAGCCGAACTCGATCTTGAACGGGTCTCCGACCCCTCCCGCCTCTGCCACCCCTCCCGCCTCCACCGCGTCCGCGCCGAGTGTTCGCGCGGGGAAGGGCGGGGCGGCGCAGGCGAGCCCGGATGGGGGGCCACCGCCGCAGTACACCCAGGTCTTCGGCGAATCGCTCGTGCGCGAGTGCGAACGCGACGAGCGCGTCGTGGGGGTCACCGCCGCGATGAACTCCGGCACTGGGCTGAGCATCCTGCAGAAGGCGCTGCCGGAGCGCTACTTCGACGTCGGCATCGCCGAGCAGCAGGCGATCCTGTTCGCGGCCGGCCTCGCGCTGCAGGGCGTCAAGCCGGTCGCGGCGATCTACTCGACGTTCCTGCAGCGGGCGTACGACCAGATCGTGCACGACGTGTGTCTGCAGCGGCTGAACGTGGTGTTCGCGATGGACCGCGCCGGGTTGGTCGGCGACGACGGGCCCACGCACCACGGGGCGTTCGACATCGCCTATCTGCGCTGTTTGCCGAACATCGTGCTGATGGCCCCGCGCGACGAGGCGATGCTCGTGCACATGCTCCACACGGCGCTCACCTACGACGACGGGCCGATCGCGCTGCGCTATCCGCGCGGGGAGGGCACCGGCGTGGCGCTGCCGGGCCAGCCGCGGGCGATCAAGATCGGCGCCGGCGAGATCTTGATTGAGCCCCACCCACCCGGCGCGAGCGCGCCGGCCGGCGGACGAGTGGCGCTGATCGGCTACGGCAGCGGCGTCGGCAAGGCGCTTGCGGCAGCCGCTGAGCTGAGCGCTGAGGCGATCGACGTCACGGTCGCCGACGCGCGCTTCGCCAAGCCGATCGACGCGGGCCTGATGGCGCAGCTGGCGGCCGAGCACGACCTGCTGGTGACCGTCGAGGAGGGCGTGCTCGCGGGCGGGTTCGGCAGCGCGGTGTGGGAGACGCTGAACGAGGCGGGCGCGCGCGGGGTGGGCGGGACCCCAATCATGCGCGTGGGCCTGCCCGACCGGTACGTGACCCACGGCAAGCCCGCGCTGCTGCACGAGGAGATCGGCTACACCGGCCGGCACATCGCCGAGCGCGTCCGAGCCGCGATCACCGCTCGCGAGTCGGCGCCGGTTGCGTAGGGATGTAGTTCCAGTTCCGGTCGGCATATGCGCCAAAACAGGCCGTCCGCACATGCTTTCAGGAGCTGATGCTGTCCCGGACGGCGCATGCGCCGTCCGGCCGGGCCGCACATGTGCGGCCCGGTGACGTGCCGCATGCGGCACGTCACCGCTGGCGCATGCGCCAGCGGACGGGGCGTGCATGCACGCCCCGAGGCAGGGCCGCATGCGGCCCTGCCGGCCTCGTCGCATGCGACGAGGCCCATCCATCTTCAAAGCATGCGGCGTGGCATGCCGAGACTTAAAAGAAACGACCCGCTGGGGAGGCGGGCCGTTTCGGGGAGGAGGGATGCTGCTGTGCTTCGGGTCGATCACTATGTTGCTCACAATGCGCGAACTTATGTGTGATGTTGATCACAGAGCCATGCCCGCGTTCGTCTCGCGCGGCGGGATCAAGCTCGAGAACGCGCTGATCTCCTGCGGCCTGAACGTCGCCGGCAGGCGCGCGCTGGACGTGGGCGCCTCGACCGGAGGATTCACCGATTGCCTGCTGCAGCGGGGCGCCGCGAGCGTGATCGCGGTGGACGTCGGCTACGGGCAGCTCGCCTGGACCCTGCGCAACGACCCGCGCGTCAGCGTGCTCGAGCGCACGAACGCGCGCGGGTTGACCCCTGAGATGCTGCCCCACGCGCCGGACCTCGCCACGGTCGACGTCGTGTTCATCTCGCTCGCCAAGGTCCTGCCGGCGGTGCTTTGCTGCATGGCCGACACCTATGACGTGCTCGCGATGGTCAAGCCCCAGTTCGAGGTCGGCCGCGCGCGGGTCGGCAAAGGCGGGGTTGTGCGTGACGCAGGCGATCGTCGCGACGCGCTCGTGCAGATTGGCGCCGCCGCGCTCGGGCTGGGGACGAGCGTGCTCGGCTACCACTACTCGGGCCTGCCCGGACCGAAGGGCAACCGCGAGACGTTCGTCCATCTCGCCGAGCCCACCCGTGGCGGCGGCGCGGTGGACGTGCAGGAGCTGACCGAGATGGCGCGTAAGGTCGAGCCATGAACGGCGTGAGCAGAGCGATGACGGTGTTCACCCATCGCCGCCCGTCGGACACGATCGGGGCGTTGCGCGAGCTGATCGATGCGGCCGCGCAGGCGGGGGTCACGCTGCGGCTGGACGAGCCCGAGACGCGCAAGCACGCGGGCCTGCAGGCGGGTCCCGGCCTGGAGCTGAACGCGCCCGTGCTGGACGACGTCGAGCTGTGCGTCGTGCTCGGCGGGGACGGCACGATCCTGAAGGCGCTGCGCCTGTATGCCGGCACGAGCGTGCCCGTGTTCGCGGTCAACTTCGGCGAGATCGGGTTCCTGGCGACGGTCGAGCCCGGCGAACTGCACAACGGCATCGCGCGGGCGCTCAGCGGCGAGTTCGAGCTGCTGCAGCTGCCCGCGATCGTGCTCGACGCTCCAGCTGGTCACGAGGAGGGTGAGAGTCCTGGCGAGGGTCAAGGCGGGGGTGACGACGAGGCGGGTTCCGAGCGCGGTGCCCGTGCCGGCATCAATGACGTCGCGATCCACCGCAAGGTCGGCGAGCGCGTCGCCGAGATCGCCTACGCGCTGGAGGATGAGATCGTCGGCAGCGTGCGCTGCGACGGCCTCGTGATCTCCACGCCGGCGGGCTCGACCGGCTACAACCTCGCCAACGGCGGCCCCGTGATGGCGTGGGGGGTGGAGGGGTTCGTCGTGTCGTTCATCGCGCCGCACTCGCTGACCGCGCGCGCGCTCGTGGTCGCGCCCGGAGATCGGCTGACGGTCCACAACCGCTCGCACGAGCCCCTCGACGTGGCCGTCGACGGGCGCCCGGCGGGCGAGATCCCCTCTGGCGGAGCGATCGACGCGCGGTTCGTGCACGCGATCGGCACGATCGCCCAGCTGCCGGACTCCTCGTTCTATCGCCGTCTGCGCGAGAAGTTCGGACGCCTGGCCAGCTGATCGGGTTGCGCCGTGCCCGCTGCGAGAACCTCCTCGAGCTCGAGTCCAATGTCGGTCTGGTGGGCAGGCTGGTGGGGCGGCGAATGCTGGTGGGGCGGGAGTTGGTGGCGGTGAGTGCTAGAACTGACGCACATGGCCGAGCCCACCGTCGTCAAGTCCGAGGATGAGTGGCGCGAGCAGCTGACGCCCGCCCAGTACGAGGTTCTGCGCCGCGCCGGCACCGAGGCGCCGTTCACCGGCGAGCTCGTCTACAACAAGGCGTCAGGGTCCTACCGCTGCGCCGCCTGCGGCACAGAGCTGTTCGACTCGAACACCAAGTTCGACTCTCACAGCGGCTGGCCGAGCTTCACCGAGCCCGCCGTCGCCGAGGCGGTCGAATTGAGGCCCGACAACAGCCTGTTCATGCGCCGCACCGAGGTCATCTGCCGCACCTGCGGTGGGCATCTCGGGCACGTGTTCGACGACGGCCCCGGCCCTACCGGCCAGCGCTACTGCATCAACTCGGCCGCGCTTTCATTCCAGCCCGCCGAGGACGCGGCCGGGCTGGCCGGCGACGACTCGCAGTAGGCTCGCCTGCCATGATCATGATGGACCAGTCCAAGCGGCTGTCCGAACCGCTGCGTTGGGGGCGGCGCGAGCGAACGATCGTCGCGGTGCTGCTTTCGTGCGTGGCGCTGGCGGTGATCGGGCTCGGCGCGTACGCCCTGACGAGCGGCGCACCTGCGCGCAGGGACTGCATCGAAGTCACGTTCGCCTCCACGCTGGGCGGCGCGACCGAGCATGCCTGTGGCGCGCAGGCCAGACGGGTGTGCGCCTCGCCGGGCGCGTTCAAACATGTCGCCGCCGAACTGCGCGCCTCCTGCCGCCGGGCGGGCTTTCCGTTCGGCTGACCTTCCGCTCCCGCCGGTCCTGAGTGCCGCCACCCGCGTGTCGTTCAGCAGGATCGGAATAAAAAACGCTGTGTTTCGCCCACGCGCTGGGCCGCGGTAACTGCGGCTCGGCTCGCCGCCCGCGTGGGCTCGGCCCCCCTGACAACCAGCTTGGGAGGCCGTCTATACAAATGTCGAAACTCCTGCCCCAACTGTTGGCCAGGGTGTCCCTACCGGCTCGCCTCCGCGCCCGTTTTGATACGCGGACCGCGCCTGTGTCGCGGCTCAGAACCACAACCGCAGGGAAACGGAGGCACATGTCCTGGCAGTCATACCCAACCTGGCTCAACGCCGGCGACAACGCGTGGCAGATGACCGCCGCGACGTTCGTCGGGCTGATGAGCCTCCCCGGTCTCGCCGTCCTGTACGGCGGGGTCATGCAGAAGCGTTGGTCGGTCAACGCGATGATGCTCACGTTCGTGGCGTTCTGCGTGACGCTGATCGTCTGGTGCCTGTGGGCCTTCAAGATGGGCTTCGGCCATCCGATCGCCAAGAGCGGCTCGGGCATCTTCGGGACCAAAAGCTTCCTGGGGACGGCTCTGGGCGAACCGGGCAGCGTGCTCAGTCACGCCGGTGAGGAGGGCCAGGCCGAAATCCAGTCGATCACCGAAGGCCCGCCGTTTCACTTCCCCGAGGCCTCGCTCGTCTACTTCCAGTTCGTGTTCGCCGCGATCACGCCGATCCTGGCGCTCGGCTCGGTGCTCGGGCGGGTCAACTTCAAGGCGTGGATCCCGTACGTGGCGCTGTGGATCACGTTCGTCTACGCGGTCAACGCGTTCCTGTTGTGGGGCGGCGGCTACTTCGCCGCGCACGGCTCGTTGGACTACTCCGGTGGTTACGTGATCCACCTGGCGGCAGGGGTGTCAGGGTTCGTGTTCGCCGCGGTGATCGGCCCTCGATTGCAGCGAGATCGCGAGGTCGACGCCCCCAACAACCTGCTCATGCTGGCGTGCGGCGCGGGTCTGCTGTGGCTCGGCTGGAACGGCTTCAACGGCGGGGACTCCTACTACGCCGGCGCCGACGCCTCCGCGGCCGTCATCAACACCAATCTCTGCACCGCCGTGGCGATGATGGTGTGGATCGCGTGGGACTACATCTTCCGCGACAAGCCGTCCATGATCGGGGCGGTCAACGGCATGATCACCGGCTTGGTCGGCATCACTCCGGCGGCCGGGTTCGTCAACGGCTGGGGCGCGATCATCATCGGCATCGTCGACGCGACGATCGTGTGGATGGCGATCCGCTACCTCAGCCGGGTACGACCGTTCAGGAACGTCGACGACACCCTGGGGGTGATCTACACCCACGGTATCGCCGGTCTCGCCGGAGGCCTCTTGGTCGGGCTGCTGGCCGACCCCGGCATCGTCGAGTACATCGGCGTTGGCGGCGCGTCCAACCTGCCGGACAAGACCGGGCTGCTGCTCGGTGGTGGCTGGACGCAGTTACGCTGGCAGGCGGAGGCGGCCGTGTGGGTGATCGCGTACACAGCTGTCGCCACGTACATCATCCTGAAGGTGATCGGCATCTTCATCCCGCTGCGGCTCTCCGACGAGGAGCTGGAGATCGGCGATCACGCGATCCACGGCAACGAGGTCTACCCCTCGGACGTGCCCACGCTCGGCGGTCCCCACGCCCCGGCGTGGCAGCCGACCCCGGCCCCAGGCGCGGCGGCCGGCTAGCCCTCGCGCCGCATGTCCTCCGGAGGCATGGACGCCTCCGGGTTCCCCTCAACCCACGATCAGCGGCCCCGCTTTGGCGGGGTCGCGGTCGTTCCCTGACACGTCTCGTCGCCTTCGGTCGTCGGCTTTGCCGACGACCCCTTTGTCCTTAGTCGCTCGCCTACGTAGTACGCCACGCTGACTGTGTCCTGGCCAGAAACGACGATCCGTTCGTCAGGTGGCGGTGCTGCCACACATGCGGGCTTGGTCTCAGCCGCTCGCGGCCAAGCCCACGGGACACGCCACACCGACGCCCCCGAGGCCGCAGTAACCGCCCGGGTTCTTGGCGAGGTACTGCTGGTGGTAGTCCTCGGCGTAGTAGAACGATCGCGGCCCGCCGGGGACGGCGTCGATCGGGGCGATCTCGGTCGTGATCTCGCCGTGGCCCGCCGCCGAGAGCAGCTGCTGGTAGGCCTCGCGGGAGGCCTGCGCCGCGGCCCGCTGGGCCTCGTCGCGGAAGTAGATCGCCGAGCGGTACTGGCTGCCGACGTCGTTGCCCTGGCGCATGTCCTGGGTAGGGTCGTGCCCTTCCCAGAACAGTCTCAGCATCTCTTCGAAGCTCGTCTTTGCGGTGTCGAACGCGACCAGGACGACCTCGGCGTGGCCGGTCTGACCCGAGCACACCTCCTCGTAGGTCGGGTTCGGCGTGTATCCGCCCGCGTACCCGACCGCCGTGGTGTACACGCCAGGCGCCTGCCAGAAGATCCGCTCGGCCCCCCAGAAGCAGCCCATGCCGAACACCGCGGTCTCGACACCCTCGGGGAACGGTCCCTGCAGCGGGGTGTGCAGCACCTCGTGGCCGGCTGGCACCCGCATCTCGGCCGCCCGCCCGGGCAGGGCGGAAGCCTCCTCGACCGTGCTCGCGCGCTTGCGGCTGAACAGCATCTCTCATCCAGAGTAGCCCCTGCGGCGCCTGACCGCCGCGCTGGTCTGCGGCACCGGTCTGGGGTGCTGGTCTGCGGCGCTGAGCCTGCGGTACCGCTCCGCGGCCCTGGTCTGCGGCGCCGGGATTGCCGGGTCCGTGAAGGTTCGTTGTCAGGCGCCACGATCGCTCAAGCCGCGCGGGGGCTCGACCGAAGAGATAGACAGGGTGGACCACACGCGCGATAGAAGCTCCCCGCAACCGCCTCCCCGCTGGTCGTCACGCCCGCTCGGGAAGGGTTCGCCGCTGGCTCGGATCGCCGTACCGGCTCGCTCGGTCTCGCACAGTCTGACCGCGCGACGACCGGCGATCGCCTGGTCGCTGTGTCTTCTGTTTCTGTGCAAAGGGCTCCTTGGCGTGCTGGCCGCCGCCTACCCCATCAGCGCCAGCGAGCCCGTCACGATGGTGGCCGTGGCCGGCGCGACTGCGATCGTCTGCGCCCTCGTGATCTGGCTGGTCGGATCGCGCATCCCGCTGCTCGGCTTCGAGCTCATCGCCGCCGCCGGATCGGTCATCGCCAGTTGCCTGGTGGCGCAGTCGGTCACTCACGGAGGCATGATGATCACGGCTTTCGGCTATCCCTGGATCGCGATCTACGCGGCCCACTTCTTCCCGCGCCGGGGTGTGATCGTCCAAGGCGTGCTCATCTCAGCCGGCTTCAGCGCCGGCCTGCTGGTGGGTGGCCTGTCCCACATCCTCGTCTACTGGGCCGTGGTGATTGTCACGATCTGGTCGATCTGCCTGCTGCTCGGGCGTCTCAGCGAGAACATGCGCCGCCAGGCGGGCACCGACCACCTGACGGGTCTGCTCAACCGCAGCGGCTTTCTGACGGCGGCCCTGCGTGAGCGAGCGCTGGCCGACCGCACCGGCAGCCCACTGACGCTCGCCGTGCTCGACCTCGACGGCTTCAAGCAGATCAACGACCGCCACGGTCATGCCGCCGGCGATTGGCTGCTGGCGGGTCTCGGTCGCGACTGGCGCGCGCGCGTGCGCCCCGGCGACATCCTCGCGCGTCACGGCGGCGACGAGTTCGTGCTGCTGCTGCCCGCCACCACTTCCAGCGGGGCGAAGTCGGTGCTCGAGCGGCTGCGCGGCGAGGAAGACTCCGTGGGCTGGTCGGTGGGGATCAGCGAGTGGCTTTCAGGCGAGAGCCTCGACGCTCCGATGGCGCGAGCCGACCGGTATCTGTACGAGGTCAAGAGCGCTCAGCGCGGCGACGGCGCCGAGTCGGCGGGAGGCGCTGACGGCGACGGGGGCGTGGACGGCGAGGACGGGGGCGAGTATGGCGACGGGGACGCGGATGGCGCCGCGGAGGAGTGCGCCGCAAGCGGCGTGCTGCTGTCCTCGACCTGAGCGGCTCGGCTCACGTGACGCGGGCTCGGCTCACAGGGCGCGGGGCAAGGATCGTCCAGCGGGCCAGGACCCCGGGGGCTACGCCTGAGCGTTACGCGGCGCGTAGCGGTGGTGCAGCATCAGCGGGTTGCCGTCAGGGTCGTTGAACAGCGCCATGTGACACACGCTCGTGTCCAGCGTCTCGCCCCTGAACTTCACCCCGCGCTCTTCGAGCGTCTTGCGCGCGGCTTGAACATCGTCCACATGCAGCGCGATCTCGTGCCCGCGCACCTGATGCTCCATGCCCATCTTCTCCGCGTCGATCACGCTCAGCGTCAGGTTCCCGGTCTCGAACTCCGCGTAGTTTCGCTCCGGCATATGCACCGACATCGGCAGTCCCAGGGTCTCTGCGTAGAACCTCACCGCGCTGTCGAGGTCTTTGGTGGAGACGGGGACGAAATCCACTCCCGTCACGAGCTGCTGCTGTGATGTGGTGTCGGTGGCTGCCATTGGGGTTGCTCCTCCGCTTGTTTTCGTGTGGCTCTTGTACGCCGGTCGGGCCGCTCGCTCCCGGCGGCGCGGCCGCTCCGATGGTAGCTCTTGGGCAGTATGTGCGTATGGCGCCCTTGGGCGCCACTCAGAGCAGGTGGTGGACCCGATTGCGCCGCGAGTCCTCGGGGATGTGTTCGGTGAGCAGCTTGGTCAGCACTGTCACCCATTGAGGTATCGCGTCTTTGGTCCGGGGCATCGTCGCGTCGAAGGTGAAGACCATCCCGTAATGCTCGTTCCCTGCGGCTAGGAATTGGTCGTGGATGGCCTGGAAGTCCGCGATATCGTTGGTGACGATCGCTCGCCCCTCTGTGGCCATCTGGCGGACGAGCTCGAGATCGGAGCTGCCGAGTAGGTCGTTCCTATCCCACTTGATCGCCTGGACGTCGTATCCAGCTTCTCGCAGCCCGCGGGCCACCTGAGGGGGGATCATCTCGTCGAGCAGCAGCCTCACACAAACGCCTGCCGTTGGCGCTTGAAGCGCTCACGCTCACGTTCGGCGATCACGTTGAAATGCTCGATCCAGGTGTCGATCTCGTCCTTGTAGTCGGCGTAGTAGCGCACGCAAGCCTCCAGGTGCGTTGCTGGGATCTCCAGGATTTCGGCGGCCTCACCCACGGAGTTGTGGTTCTGGCGAATGGTCGTCACGACCTGTGCGACGTCCAGCCGTGTGCCGAGCAGCGCGGGCCTTCGCCCCATCTCGCCCTCGCGGAAGTAGATGAGCGGGTGCTCGTCGCGGCGCAGGCCCTCCTCGATGTAGCGCTCGGCCAGTGCGGTCTGAGGCGCGTGGGTCTCTTGCGCGCGCTGCTTCAGGCGCTCCACCGTGATGGGGTTGAAGCGAAACGCGATGCTCTGCTTGGTGGTGGGAACAGCCATGACTTTCGCCATGAGTATAGCAGAGTATTGCATCGTATAGCGCCCCATCGTATCGCACTGATTGCGCCTTCCGTCCCGAGGACGACGAGCTCGACGAAGCCGCCTGACGGGTCCGTGCCGTCGTTGCCCGGTGGGATGCCCTGACTCGCCCAGAGCAACGCACTCAGGCGCGGCGGGCTAGAATGACCGCGTCGCGCGGATGTAGCTCAGCTGGCTAGAGCGTCGCCTTGCCATGGCGAAGGTCGAGGGTTCGAATCCCTTCATCCGCTCTTAGTATTGCGGGGACCACGCAAGAGGCGAGCACGGGCAAGTCGAGCCCCTCGGGGGTGGCACACACCGTGCCGATCGAGTCGAAGTGGGTGTCCTCCGGATGGCGTGCCGAGGCGAGGGTGATCGAGGGGAAACTCACCGCGGGCGTGGTGGCTACGCGGACGGTCCTCGATTCCTCGCACCCTGCGTGGGCCTTGCCTGCGCCGGTCCTCGCCCTGCTGCTCGAGTAGGCGCTGGTGGGCCGGGCTGTTCGGCCGCGCCATGAGTGCGCGCGGTCGCTCTCACAGCTCGTCGTCCCTAGCCAACTGAGCTACTTCCGCGCGTGGCCGCAAACTATACCCGGCTCAGAACGCCCCGCCAAGCGCCTGGCCGGGGCCGCCAGCGTCGCACATCATCGCCCTCGCGCTCATCGCTCTTGGTCGCTGACGACGAGCACCGGGATCGTGGCGGCAGCCAGCAGGTCCTGGGTGACGCCCCGCAGCAGAAGCCGTCCGGCGCGGCGGCTGTGGTGGTGTCCGCAGACGATCAGGTCGAAGCCGTGCTCGTGGGCGTGCTCGAGCAGCGCGCGTGCCGGCGTCTGGCCCTCGATGATCTCGTGCCCGACCTCCACGCCGGCGCGTTCGGCGCGGTCTGAGACCTCCCGGAATGTGTCCTTCAGGTAGCGCTGGGCGGCGTCTGCGGACTCCTCGCGATCGGCGGCGGTCTCGGCATGAGCGGGCGAGTAGGCGATCGAGACCGCGACGAGCTCGGCGTCGTAGCGGCGGGTCACGTCGATGGCGACGTCGAAGGCCGCGAGCGCGAGCGACGAGCCGTCCCAGGCGATGAGGATTCGTTGGAACATCAGCGCAGTATCGGGACCAGTGCCAGGGCGGCGATCAGGGCGATGAGCATGTACAGCAGGTAGGCCGACAGCCGTCCGGATTGGAAGGCGCGGACGCGTTCGGCCACTCCCAGCGCCAGCGCGGTGACCGGAGCGTAGAGGAAGCGGTCGATCGCGAGCACCACCTTCGTGTCGAGCTGCAGGCGCGAGGTCTCCTCTGCTGCGTCCGTGCTGCGAAGACGGGTGCGGTAGCCGAGCGGGCCGCGCAGGATCACCCGCATCGGGTTGGAGTATGCCGACGGCCGGTATTGCACGGCGGAGAGCTCGGCGCCGCTGCCGGTGACCCAAACCGGCGCTCGGCGCACAGGCGCGGCGCGCACGCTGCGCCCGCGGGTGGCGCGCACGATCAGCAGCGCCAGCAGCGCGTAGGCGCCAAGGACGATGCTCAGCCAGGTCGGCGCAAGCACCGAGAATTCCTTGAACACCGGGCCGAGCACCAGCGGATGGCTGATCGTCGTGCTCGCCGGATCGAACCCGAGCAGCCCCTGCAGGCCCGACCCGAGGAGACGAATCTCCCATGGCGCGACGGTGCCCAGGAACAGCACCACCACGCCGAGTCCGGCCAGGCCGAGCGGCCAGCGGGAGGGTTCGCGCAGCGCGCCGAGCCGCTCACGGGCGTGGCCGAGGAAGATGAAGCCGAAGTACTTCGCGAATGCGAGCAGTCCCAGCCCCGCGGTAAGCGCGAGCGCGGCCGCGGCGAGCGCGCACAGCAGCTGCGAGAGCAGGGTCGGCATCCGAAAGCCCTGCAGCAGCGCCTCGAAGGTGAACCACTCGCTGACGAACCCGCCGAGCGGCGGGATCGCAGCGAGCGTCAGCGAGGAGATGCCGAGCGCGAGCGCGCTCGCTGTAAGCCGGCGCGAGAGACCGCCGAGCGGGTCGATCGTGCGCTTGCCGGTCGCCTGCTCGACGCGGTCGACGCCGATCAGCGCGAGCGTCTTTGCGAGGTTGTGCGCACAGACCTGCAGCGTCGCGGCCAACAGGCCGGCGGCCGCCAGCACCGGGTTGTGCGCGGCGTGACCGAGCAGCGCAACGCCGAGGCCGACGAGCACTACGCCTGTGTGCTCGACCGTGGAGTAGCCGAGGAACCGCCTGAGGTTGTCCTGGGTGAGTGCGTAGACGATCCCGCTCAGGGCGGTGATCCCGCCGAGCACCAGCAGCGCATCTCCGCACCAGACGGGCAGCGGCCCCAGGATCTGAAACTCAAAGCGCCACAGACCGTAGAACCCGGCGCCCAACGCAACCGACAGCGAGGCGGCCCCGAGCCTGGGGGCCGAGCCGTACCCCGCGGGCAGCCCGCCCTGCAACGGGAGCACGCCGATCTTCGTGGCGAAGCAGGCCAGGAACAGCGCAAACAGCACACCCCGCGTGCCCGCCGGCAGCGAGGCGTGCGCCCAGGCCTCTAGCGAGAAGCTGTGCGTGTGGGCGTACAGCAGCCCGAACGCGGCGAGCAGCGCGCCGCCGCCGATCTTCGCCAGCCCGCCCGTGAGATAGCCCGCGAGCAGATCCTCACGGCTGCGGCCCGCGCTTGCGATCAAATAGACGCAGACGGTGATCGCCTCCCAGGCCAGGAAGAACAGGAACGCGTTGTCCGAGCCGATCGCGACCGCCACGAACAGCAGCAGCATGCAGCCCAGCGCCGTCAGCCAGCGTCCGGCGGGCAGCTCTGCGTAGGCGAGCGACACCGCGGCGCCGGTCAGGCCGGTGAGCGCTAGGAAGATCCCGGCGAGCCCGTCCACACGCAACGCGCTGTGACCGAACCCGAGCCAGCCGCCGAGATCCAGCACCGGGCTCGCTCCGCCGAGCGCCGCCGTCATCCCGACGATCACGAGCAGCGCGCACCCCGCGGCGGAGCAGAGCGCGGCCAGCCGGCGAAGCGGCCGAGCCGCCGCCGCCAGCGCGAGCAGCGGCGCCAGCGCGAGCGCACCCATCCCGATCGCGAACAGCAGGGTCATGCCGCCCTGCCCTCCGCAACCGGCGTGGCCGGCGTGGGCGACTTCCCGCGAGCCAGCAGACCGGTGGCCAGCAGCAGGCCGTCCATGATCGCGATCGGTGCGGGCGGCGAGCCGGGCACGTACACGTCCACGTCCAGCACCGCGTCCACGCCGCCGGCCGTCAGCTCATCGGCGCCGCACAGCCCGCCGGAGCACGCCTCGGCGCCGACGGCGATGAGCGCCTTGGGCTCTGGCATGAGCTCCCACGTGCGCTGCAGCGGCGCGCGCATCGCTGTGGTCACCGGGCCGGTGACGAGCAGCACGTCGGCGTGGCGGGGCGAAGCGGTGAGGAAGAAGCCGAGGCGCTGAATGTCGTAGCGAGGGTTCCACAGCGCCTGGATCTCCCACTCCTCCGAGCCGTCAGAGCCGCAGTCGATGTGGCGGACATGGATCGAGCGGCGCAGCGCCCGCGCGCGCTCGCCCAGCGGGCGGCGAGCAGGCGCGAGGAAGGCCTGCTCGGTGGGTGACAGTCCGGCGAGCTCGGGGGGCGGAGCCTGCGCGCCACGCGGATAGCGCATGGTGACGCGGCCCTGGCCCAGCCCTCGTGGGATCCACTCGAGCATCAGCGATCGGCTCCCGCGGGGGTCAGCCCGAAGCTGTGCTCGATGAAAGCGAAGTCGGTCAGCACGTCGTTCGGGAAGGCGTGATCGAACAGCGCCCAGTTGCGCAGCGACGGTGAGGCGATGTGAACCCCGTGGATCAGCCCATCGCGGATCTCAACCCAGATCAACAGCTCGCCCTGCGGCGCCTCGGCCCAGCCGAACGCCGCGCCGCCGCCGGCCGGCGGAAGCGGGATGCTCAGCTGCCCGTCGCGGCGGCGCAGGTGGTCGATCGACTGGCGCAGGATGCGCAGCGACTCCGCCAGCTCACCGAAGCGGACATTCACGCGGGCCATCGCGTCGCCCTCGCGGCGGGTGACGACGTTCAGGCCGAGGCGCCGGTAGTCGCCGTAGGGCCGCTCGTGGCGGGCGTCGGTGGACAGTCCCGATCCGCGCGCGAGCGGCCCGACCGCGCAGTGCTCCTCGACCAGCGCCCGCTGCAAGCGCCCGGAGCCGATCAGGCGATCGTTCATCGAGGCGGTGCCGAGGAACAGACGACGGTCACGCCGCAGGTCGCGCTCGAGCGTGTCGAGCTCTCCCAGCAGCTCATCGAGGTCCATCGCGCCCTCGCAGCGCACTCCCCCGGGCACGATCGCTCCGCGTCCGAAACGGCTGCCCGTCAGCCGCTCGCGCAGGCGCATCACCTGCTCCTTGAGGATCTGAAAGCGCGCCTGGCCGACATACAGAGCGGTCGTTTCGGCCTGCTTGGCGATCACGTCGAGGTGACAGGCCATCCGCTCGAGCTCCGCGTACACCGCCCGCCAGCGCTCGGCGCGCGGCGGCGGCGCCATCCCAAGGGCGCGCTCGACAGCCTGAGCGAAGGCGCTGGCATAGGCGACGCTCGCGATCCCGGCGACCCGCTCGGCGACGTGCACGGCGCGGTCGACCGTGAGGCCCGCGAAGCGCCGCTCCATTCCGCGGTGCTTGAAGAACGGACGCGTCTGGATGCGCGGCACGTCCTCACCGCCGGTCTCGATCTGAAACTGGATCGCCTCGAACACGCCCGAGCGCACCGGTCCGTACGGGAGCGCGAACACGTCGAGGCCCGACACGCGCCGATCGAGCAGATCGGCGTCGGGCGCCGTGAGGGGCCGGTCGTAGCGCACGCCGACCGGGCGTACGTTGTTGCGTTCGACGAGCTCCTGCTCGGCCCACCGCGCCGCCGGCCACCAGGCACCGATCGATCCATACACCACCGGTTCGGCATTCCCCGTCGGGGCACGCAGCACGATCAGCTCGCCGCGCAGCGCAAACGCTCCCACGAGCGCCGGCTCAGGTGTCTCGGCGAGAAAGACAGTCACGAAGCGCGCTCCCACGTCTCTGAGCATTCGCGCCGCGCGCTCGAATGCGAGCGGCGCGAGGCGCAGCCTGACCTCGCCGGGCGGCGCTCCCGGCTCGGGCATGGCGCCCAGGTGCTCGGGCAGGTGCTTGGGCTGGTGGCCGGGCAGGTGCTCGGGAGGCTCTACCGGATCCTGGACGACGTCGGTCATCACGGCGCCGCCAGCCTGTGGCCCGCGTTGCTCAGCAGCGCTTGAAGATCCCCTGGCAGGTGCACGCCGAGCGCCACGACGACGAACAGGCAGCCGAGCATCGCGGCGACCATCCAGCCGCTGCGCTCGCCGATCGCCGGGGTCGCGCCGTCGCCGGCGGGCCGTGCGGCGGGGGAGAGCACCATTCGTCCGGTGTGCCAGACGATCCCGAAGAACGCGAGGTTCACGAACACGAGCAGCAGCGCCACCGCCACGTATTGTGAGCTTGAAAAGCCCCCCACGACGATCTGAAACTCGCTGCGAAACACCCCCGAGAGGGGCAGCCCGGAAAGCGCCAGGGCGGCGGCGAGAAACATCGGTCCCGTCCACGGCATCTTCCTGCCCGCGTCGGCGACGCCGTCGACCTCCTTGGTTCCATAGCCGCGCAGCAGCGACCCGGTACCGAAGAACGCGAGACCCTTGGCGGAGGCGTGCGTGATGACGTGCAGCAGCGCCCCAGCGACGGCCAGCGGCGCGCCGAATCCGATGCCGATGGCGATGATGCCCATGTGCTCGATCGAGGAGTATGCGAGCAGGCGCTTGTAGTTGCCCTGGCGCAGCACGAAGAAGCTGGCCGCCACCAGCGAGATCACTCCGAAGACGATCAGCGCGTGCTCGGCGAACGAGCGCTCGCCCGTGGCGACCGCGACCTGGAAGAAGCGCAGGATCGCGTAGAACGCACCGGCGAGCAGCGACCCGGACAGCAGCGCCGAGACGGGCGCGGGCGCCTCGCTGTGCGCGTCCGGCAGCCAGGTGTACATCGGCACGAACCCGACCTTGGTGCCGAAGCCGACGATGCAGAGCACGAACGCCAGGCGCACCGCGTCGGGCGAGAGGCCGTGGGCATGCGCGAGAAAGCGCTCAAAGCGCGGTATGTAGGCACTGCCCAGGGCATGCGTGCCGGTCGCGTACAGCACGATGATCGACAGCAGCGCGATCCCCAATCCGCTGGAGGCGATCAGGATGTACTTCCAGGAGGCCTCCAGTGCGGCGTCGGTGCGGTCGATCGCGACCAGCAGCGCGGAGACGATCGTGGTCAGCTCGACCGCAACCCACAGCATCCCGAAGTCCGACGCGAGCGGTACGAGCAGCATGCTCCAGCCGAACAGGTTCAGCAGCGCGAAGTAGCGCTTGGCGAACGGCGCAAACCCCGGCCGGGTCTCCTCGACGCCGAGGTAGCCGATCGAGAACACCCCGGCCATCGCGTACAGGAGGCCGGTCGCGAGCAGGAACACCGCCCCGAGCGAGTCCACGCGCAGCCAGCCGCTCGCGGCGTACAGCACGCGGCCGTGCTCGACGGCGATGGCGATCACGATCGCCAGGGCGAACGAGGTGAGTCCGGACACTAGCGTCGCGGCGCGCGCCAGACGCCACCCGTCGAGGAGAGTGAGCCCCGTCGCCGCAAGGGGGACGGCAAGCAGGGTGTACAGCGCCCAGCTCATCCGTCACCTCCGTTACGGACGCCACGCCGATGAGCCGGTCGAGGGGCGAGCGAGACAAGGACGCACCGAGCGAAGTGTGCTCTGCACATGAGCGAGGGAGGACGCCGTATCGCGAAGCTCATCGGGCGGCTCATCCGGTCAGCCTGTTCAGGACGTCGGTGCGTATCGCGGTGCGCTCGACGGCGAGGTACTGAACGAGCACCACGAACACGAGCACCCCGATCAACACGTCGAACAGCAGCAGCAGCGCAAGGATGATCGGCAGCCCCGGCGCGATCACGAGGCTCGCGACCGACACCGCGTTCTCCAGCACGAGGAACCCGAGCAGCTGCGAAGGCGCGTATGGGCGCAGCACCATCAGCAGGAACGCCACGAGCACCCCGCCCACCGCGACCGGCAGCGCCGAGAGCGGCAGCGCGGCCTCGGCGCCGATGTGCACGGGGCGCAACGCGATGAACGCAAACGCGCACAGCGCGATCGCGATCAGGATCCCGCTCGGTGCGCCGATGATCGACGGGACGCGAGGCTCGGCATCGAGCCGTCCCAGCACGAAGCGGATTCCCTGCGGGAACAGCAGCGCCTTCAGCGCGATCGTCACCGCCCCGAGCACGTACAAGGAGCTGCCCCCGTGCCCGGACGCGGCGGTCGAGATCGCGAGCGCCGCCACGACCGCGGACCCGAGCGCGTACAGCCGCAGCTGCTCCCAGATGTCCTGCGAGCGCAGCATGTACAGCTCGAGCAGCAGCACCACCACCGCCGTGATCGTCGCGGCCGCCCCGAACACGCTCAGGTGCAGATCGCCGAACCCGGGCTCAAACAGGAAGATCACGACCGCCAGCACCGCGAGCAGGAAGCTCGCCACGGTGAACTCCGGGATCTTGTACAACCGCAGCTTCGCAAAGCTCGACTCGATCACGACCACCACGGCGCCCACCGCCAGCGCCTTCACAAACAGGAGGCCTATCGCGGCCAGCACTGCCCCCAGACGGCCGCTGCTCGCCATCCCCCAAGGAGTGACAAGCACATTCATCAGCACGGTGAACAGCACCAGCTGCTTGACGCTCGACCCCCAGCGCAGGAACGCCAGCCCGGGCCCGGAGTGCTCGGTCACGCGGCCCTGCTCGATCTGCCCGAACTCCAGGGTCGAGCCGTGGCTCTCGACCGGGATGCGCCCGGTCTCGTTCAGCACCAGCATGAAGAACGCCGCGATCACCAGCAGGTGGCTGGGCCGCACGACCTGAACGGTCGCCGAGCGGATCGTCGCGCCGAATGCGTACGGCAGGTCGGTGTGCGTGATCAGCGCCAGCACGAATGTCACGAAGATCACAGTCGGCTCGTTGAACGCTCCGAACGACCGCAGCCGACTGGAGCCGAGCTGGGCGTAGGGGCTACCGCTGTCGATCGCCGCGAGCGACACCACGAAGCTTGCCAGCGCGAGGATCAGGCCCACGGCGAAGAAGTCGCCTATATACCCCAGCGGCAGCGAGAAGGTGGTCAGCGCCGGGATCAGCAGCGGCACCGTCGCAAAGGCAGCGAAGCTCACATAGGGCGCGGCCCGGAACACCGGGCCCGCCGGTCCCGGCAGCACCGTCTCCTTGCCCAGCAGCTTCCAGATGTCGTAATAGGGCTGCAGCACGCGCGGGCCACGGCGCTGCTGCACGATCGCCTCGACCCGGGCGATGATGCCGCTGATGAGCGGCGCCAGCGACAGGATCGTGAGCACCTGCAGAACCTGGATTGCCCAGTCGGGAAGGATCGGCACGACGCTGGCTTGCTCCTTTCGCGTTGAGGTGAACGGTCTTTCGCGAAAGGAGCCATCAGCCCTTTTCCAAGCGGGCGGTTCGGAGGCGGCTAAAGCGGCTGAGACAGCCGGCCGACCTCACGTCAGGACTCCATCTGATTGGCCACAACATAGCGCACCGCCAGACCGGCGATGCGGAGCGGTTGCGCGCTCTCACCGTCCCTGAAGGCTCTCGCGCGGCACGTAGCGCCCGCCGTCGCCCCGCCCGAGCAGGCCCAGCAGCTCGAGCTCCGCGAGCGCCAGCAGCGTCTCGCCCGGGTCCTCTGCGTCAGCGGTCAGCTTGCCGGGCGTGTCCCTGCCGGCGCCCACCCGTTCGAGCGTTGTTCGCAGTGAAGGGCGCAATTGTGTCGTCAGCGACGAAGCTTCGAGCCCCGAGACGCCCAGCCCATACAGCAGGTCGAGTACATCGACCGGTCCGCGCACGAGCGGCGCACCTTCCGCGAGCAGCGCGTTCGTTCCCCTGCTCACCGGCGAAGTGACCCGACCCGGGATGGCCGCGACCGTCCGCCCCAGCGCACGGGCGATCCGGGGGACGCGCAGATCTCGCGGCTTCTCGTCGGCCTCGACCACGATCGTCACCGCCGCCAGGGCCGCTACCGTGCGTGCCCGGGCGATGACGCTCCAGCGGCGCTGTTTGCAACCGCAGGGCGCCTCGGCGATGGCGCATCCGTTGGCGAGCACGCGCTCATACAAATCGCGCCTGCCCGCCGGTTCGACCACGTCCACGCCGCCGGCCATCACCGTGACGGTCGGGCCATCGACCTCCAGCGCTCCGGAGTGCGCGGCCGCGGCGATCCCGTTGGCGAAAGCGCCCAGGACCGTCACGCGCGATGCGGCCAGTCCACGGGCGAGGCTGCGGGCCATCTCCATCCCGTAGTCGGTCGGTCGTTCGCTGCCTACGATCGCGACCACGGGTTCGGCCGTGAGTCGAGCAAGGCGCTCGCGGCCGCCCAGCACGTAGAGCATCCTGGGGGCGCCTCGGCTCTCCTCCAGAGCCGGCGGGTAGCCGCGAGCGTGTCGGCAGAGCGTCTCCACACCTGCCCGCGCGGTGGGGGCATTCGTCTCGCCGGTCATCTACGCCGCCCGGCTGCCCTGCAGCCCGGTCTCGGGACGCAGCGACAGCGCCACGCCGACGTCGCGCATGCGCACCCGCTCGCAGCCGCCCAGGTCGGCGAGCGTCCGCGCCACGCGCAGCGTCCGGTACTGCCCGCGCGCGCTCAACGCCCCTCGCGCCTGGGCGTCGCGCAGCAGCTTCTGGCCCTGCTCGTCGAGCCTGGCGTGACGCTCGAGCATGCGCGTGTCCAGGTGCGCGTTCACCGTCGCGCACTCATCGCGCAGCCTGCGCGCCTGACGCTCGCGCGCGGCCATCACGAGCTCGCGCGCCTTCTGTGAGCTCGTCCAGGACTCGGCGTCGAGCCCCTCGCTGCGGGCGTTCTCGAGCTTGACCTGCAGGTCGATCCTGTCCAGCAGCGGACCGCTGAGCTTGCGCCGGTGGCGCGCCATGTCGGTTTCGCTGCAGCGGCAGTGTTCGCCCTCGCCCGCGTACCCGCACGGGCAGGGGTTGGTGGCGGCGATGAGCATGAACCGCGCCGGATACACCGCCGAGTGCTGGGCCCTGACGATCGCCACGCGCCCGTCCTCCATGGGCTGGCGCAGGGCCTCGAGCGTGGGTTTGGTGAACTCCGAGAGCTCGTCCAGGAACAGCACTCCGCGGTGGGCGAGCACGACCTCGCCGACCCAGCCCTTGCGGGCGCCGCCCACCAGCCCCGCGGTCGTGATCGAGTGATGCGGCGCCCTGAACGGCCGGCGCTGAGCCAGTTCGCCCTGCAGGTCGCCCGCGATGCTGTGGATGCGCGTCACCTCGATCGCCTCCGAGCGGCTGAGCTCGGGCAGGATCGACGGGACCCGCTGGGCGAGCATCGTCTTGCCCGTCCCCGGCGAGCCGCTCAGCAGGCAGTTGTGGGCGCCCGCCGCGGCCACCACCAGCGCCCGCACCGCGTGGTGCTGTCCGCGCACCTCGCTCAGGTCCGGTCCCGCCGCGCCCAGGCCCGTCCCCGCGTGCGGGGGACTCTCGGGCTCGCCCAGCGGGTCCGGCCGCTCGCCGCTCAGCACTCTCACCGCGCTCTGCAAGTGCTGCACCGCTGCGATCTGAAGATCCTGCACGAGCATCGCCTCCCGCGCGCGCTCGGGGGCGAGCAGGAGCGTCTGCACGCCCGCCTCGGCGCACGCCTGCGCCACCGCCAGCGTTCCGTGACAGCCGCGCACGCCGCCGTCGAGCGCCAGCTCGCCGAACAGGGCGTGGTCCTCCAGACGGTCCTGTGCCAGCTGATCGCTCGCCGCCAGCACGCCGCAGGCCAGCGCCAGGTCCAAGCCCGGGCCGATCTTCGGCACGTCTCCGGGCGCGAGGTTGACCGTGATCCTGCGCGCGGGGAACTCATAGCCGGAGTTCAGGATCGCGGCCTGCACCCGCTCGCGCGCCTCGCGCACCGATGCGTCGGCGAGGCCGACGATCGCAAACCCGGGCAGCCCCTGCCTGATGTCGACCTCGACGCTGACCTGCCTGGTCTGCAGCCCCTCGATCGTGAACGTCCTCGTTCGTGCCAGCATTGCCTTCCGCCTCCTGTCGTCATGGAGGCATCCAAGTTAGGCCGCGCTTGGGACGAAACTCTTCGGCGGGTTAACCGGCCTTCGCCGACAGACATGGGCGGCCGAGATCACCGTGCTGCGTTGAGGGGGGCCGAGACTGCAGCGGGCGGCGATAGGACTCGCGGTTACCGCGGCCCGGCGCGTGGGCAGGATGGAGCGTTTTCGACACGGCTCTCATCCCCGCTGATATAGCGTCGTGGCGATGGTCGGGCGATCGACCGCGCGAGGCTATGCGGCGCGGCTCTGTCCGGGCCAGAGGCCGGTGCGCACTCGCTCGTACAGCGTGTCGGGCGCCAGGTCCGCGCCGCCCGGCCAGCACACCGTCCCGGCCTCGGCGTCGACGCGGGCCTCGGCGAACCCCTCGTGCGTGCGGGCGCGCTCGAACACGGGGCCGTGCATGCGGTCCAGCACATCCACCTCGCCGGTTAGGCCATCGGCGAACGTGAGGCCCAGCCTGCCGTGTGCGAGCACAACGACGTTCGTTATGTCGGGAGTCAGGCCGATCATGGGAGTGGCTCGATCGCCTGCAGTGTGGCACCTTCGTGCGCCCTGCGCCAGTTCGAGTCGAGCTCCCCGGCGTGCATCTCCGCCCAGGCGAGCACGAGACGAAGCTCGCGGCGGCGCAGCGTGCTGTCGATCACCTCGAGCGTGTCGATCCGGACCTTGGCGTCGTGCTCCGCCGCGCGCGCGTGCAAATGCGGCGGCGGATGGTCGTCGAAGTACATCCGCACTGTTATCCCGTAAAAGCGGCTGATCTGCGGCACACTCCTATTCCGACCGCGGGGCCGAAACGGGACAGCTGGGGCAGAACGGCGATAATGGGGCGCGGCCCCCCCGAGGGGAAGGGGACCGCGCCCCGTGCTGCGGGTGTCCTCGGCCTAAGCGGAGAGGGAGTCCGGGTGGCCGAGGCATCCCCGGGCGCTGTCCTTCCGGGACGGCGCTCGAGCTTTCAGAGGGCGGCGGCGACGGTGCATCTCAGTGGGCCTTGTGTTCGAGCTGGCTCAGTTCGACCGCGCTGGCGGGGGCGCTCAGCGTAACTGGCTGATTCCAGCCGGTGAAGGTGGTCTGGCCTGTCTCTCGGCCGTGTTTTACGATCTCGAGCGGGTAGGGTGTGCTGGTGGCGGCGATGTAGATCGTGCCGGTGTAGAGCTTGCCCTTGGTTTTCAGTTCGATCGCCTTCTGCCCTTTGATCGTGGTGATCGGGCCCTTGGTGAGCGAGAGGGTGGGGCTTGCCAGCAGCAGGGTGAGCTCGCCGCCGGGTTCGGTGAGCGCCGCAGACTCGGCGAGCTGCCCGCCGTGGGCGGGCGCCTTCAACCAGGTGCCGGCCGGCAAGTGCACCCCGGTGCGTCGTGCCAGGTTCCTGTAGAACACGGGGCCGCGCTTGACGTAGACGGTGTCGCCGACACGGACAGCTTCGTTTTCGATGCCGAGGAGCACGAGTCGCGCGCGACCACCATCGCTGGTGAGCTGCAGTTCGATCGTGCCCGCGGGCACGAGCTTGGTCTTGGGCTTGCCCTTCGCTTTGCTGCGTAGGATCGCAGTGGCGTAGTACTGGCTCTTGACGTGCACGGCGCTCGCCTCGCGCGCAGCGGTCCTGCTCGCGGCGAGAATCTCGGCGGCCGGTTTGGAGGCGAGGCTGTCGGTGGAGCCGCCGCAACCGGTGAGCACGAGCGCGATCACAGCGAGGATCGCCACCGGCGCGAGCAGACCACCCGTGCGCACGCGCGCGATCAGACCACTGCCGCTCCTGTCAACCATGACGGCGGGCGGTCTTGCCCGTGCCGCGCGAAGCCGTGTGAGCGCCGTAGCGCTTGCGCGCAAGGCTTTCGCAGGTTGAGCGCTGCTTCTTGGAATGCCTGTCCTGCTTGCGGCACGCGGCGAGTGCGAGCGCGGTATAGCGCGCGTGTGCTGAGCGTTCGCACTTCGCGCGCTTGGCCTTGGAGTGCTTGTAGTGCTTGCGGCATTGCGCCAGGGCCTGCTGCAACCGTTGCGCTAGGGAGAGCTTCTTGACTTTCGAGCTCTTGACTTCACCGCAGCCCTGCGCTGTGATCTTCGTTGTCGGTTCGATCGTTGCGCCATCCTGCGCGATGATCCGTGTCGGCATCACGAGACTGGCCTTGCAGAGGCTGTAGTCTTCGGTTTCGGGAACGTTCGCGGTGAAGATCGAATCGGGCCCGGACGGCAGTTCTGTTTCGAAGGTCGTGAACGGAGCGTCGGGGGCTGATTCGAACTTGGAGTAGGTGATCCCTTCCTTGATGTCGGTTTTGCCGTCCAAGACGATCTCCACGCCTTCGCCCTGGAGCACGAACTCGACATCGGGGAACGCTGCGCCACCGTGGGAGACGAGGTAGGCGGGACCGGTCAGGGGGCTCTTGAGGATCGGGGTGTGCACGGTGGCGTGCCCGATCACCGAGTCCGGATCGCAGGATGCCGGGTTGGCGTTGAACGCCGCTTCGGTGCACGCCTTCTGCAGCGTCGTCAAGCGCGAGGACAGCGCCTTGGGGAATTGCAGGTCCACTTTCTGGATGTTGGCCTGTCCCACCCCGGCGGAGGTGACCGTGACGTTCAGGTTCGTGCCGTCGGCTTTGCTGGCATGACCGCCCACTGATGCCGTGAGAGTCGGGCTGAACGGCAGTGCTTCACAACCACCCATCTGAAACGGCGAGGAAACGCCGGTGTCGGTCCCTTCCGAACCATCCAGGGTGCCCGTGATGCTCATGCGACTGCAGCTAGTGGGGTTCAGCTCGAATTCCGGACGATCGACGCTCACCGTCAACCGCTTCAGATCGACGGGAACGCCTTTGAGGATCGTCGGCAGACCATCGCCATGCGGTCCGGGGGCGGTAAGGATCGTGACCGCGGCTGTTTCCCGGTTGACTTCGATCTTCGAGCGGACATACACCTCGCCGAGATTGAACGGGCCCGCCTTCGCTTCGGTTTCATCGAGGATCCCGAACGGTGCGCCTTCATAACCAGCAGTCAGATACACATTGCCGGGCAGCGTCACCGGTTCTGTGCCGACACCCGAGCTGGCGAGGGAGTGGCCGATCAGGCTTTCCGGACCGCACGCCCACGGCTGTCCTGCCGCGGGTTCCTGACAAGGTGTCAGCTTGGAGAGCAACGCCGAGATCCCCGGCGGCAGATGGATGCTCAAGCCCGTGAGCGCCTGCTGACCGTCCGGGCGTTCCAGTTGCAGCGAGAAGCCGGTGAAGGCGCCCGCCTGGGTGCTGGTGCTCTGCGCATCAAACGCCGGCGAGAACCCCAGTGGGCTGCTGGGCGAGCAGTTTTCGGTGATGTCGAAGTCTTCCCCGGCCGAGGTGCGATCGACCGGGTTCGATCCGAACGGCAGCGACCACGGCGTGAATTCAGCCAGGGTCGGGTATGCGCCGCACACCGCGGGGGTGCTGAGCGAGGCGCGCTGCCCACCGAACAGTTCGACCTTCAGTTCTTCGAACGGCAACTGCGGGGTGCCGCGGAAACTCGTGGAGAGCTGTCCTGTGCTCTGGTTGAGGTGTCCTTCGCCGGCGAGCTTGACCAGCACCCCGGCTTCATGGTCTTCGGCGATGAGGTACAGCGCGATCAGCGTGTTGAACGGGTTCTTGTTCGCTTCCCCGTTGGGCGCGGGTTCGGCCAGGTACAGCGCGCCTTCCAGTTCCTTGGGCAAAAGCGGTGTCTTGATGTGGACGGTGCCGATCTTCGACGCCTGCGGACAAGAGCTTTCCCCGGCTTTCGGTTCAGGGGGGGCGTGAAGTTGAATCCTTCGGTGAAGGTGGCCGTCGGCAAGCCCTGCTGGAAGTCGTGGAACCCCTGAAAGCCGATATCGCTCTGCGAGCACGACTGAAGACCGTTCGCGGCCGACGGATTGGCCTGTACGCCCGCAGGCAGCGTGACGGTCGTGTCGCGCACGTCCGACTGCGCGCGGCCTTCGCTTTCCAGCAGGCCCTGCCGGGGTACGTTGACATTCACCGTGAGGCCTGTCGGCGTGCTCCCAGAATGCTTTTCGGGCGTGAGAGCGATCGACGGCGTGAACGGCAGTTCCTGGCAGCCGGTGAATCCCAACGCTTCTTCAAGCGGACCAGACCACACATAGGCAGGAGGTTTGACGTAGCCGACGTGCGCCCAGGATTCGAGTTCCGTCATCGAGCTGACGGGTTCGCTCGCCGGGTTCGGACAGTACGTCGGAAGAGTCAAAAGAGGGGTCTGCGGGAGGTTCGTGGCGGTGGGGCACGGCGTCGGGACTTCTTTCTTTTCGTAGTGCACGCCGTTGTTGATGCATTCCCAACCACGCGAATCGTTATGCTGCGGGTCACCAGGTACTCCCCAGAAGGTGACCTGGCTGGAGAGCAGGCCCGCGATCTCGGTGGCGTTCTGCACGCTCGCCACCACGTCGTAGTCGTCGGCAGGGTCGAGAGAGGTGTCGATGATGACCGGGATGTTGCCGAGCGCCTCGAACCCGAACCGGGCGGGCTCTCCTTCAGAGGGCACCAGGTTGAACAACGGCTCGGTGAGGGTGATGACATGGTCGAAGACGGGTTCATCGACCGTCACGCTCGCGACACCAACAACCGCGTTCGCGGGGCACAGGTCGACTTCCAGAGCGGCGCATGATCACTGAACTGCGCAAACGGGCACTGTTCCGTGGCCTGCGGGTTACCGATCAAGCCAAGTGGTAGCTGGAAATGCAGGTTGCGGGGCAGCGCCACCGGGTCCTGTGCGTCTGGCTGGCCGGTCTGGTTCAGCACGAGCGTGCTCGTCAACTGGAACGGATGTGCGCCTGCTATCGTTTCGGGTTCACCCTGGAAGCTATAGGGGGCCAGTTCGTAGCCCTGTTCCTGGACGCCGAACGGGGTCGGCGTCCCATTGACCCTGACCCGCTCGGTACGCGTGACCGCTCGAGGTGCGCCACCGCCTTCCACGCTCACCTGGTTCGGCAGCGTCGTCACTGTGCCCGCAGGCTCCGCAACCTGCACCGTAATAGTGACGCTCACACGCTGATACGGGTACAGAACGCCCGTAAAGACGCACTGCAAGGGTGTGAGGGTGCACGTCGGGGGGCTCCCGTTCTTCCCCGTACCCGTGATCGCGGTCGCGACCAGGCCAGCCGGCAGCTTGTCGCTGACAACGATAGGGTCGCCCGTCGCGCCGCTCGCCTCGACAGGCGAGAGATCGCTCGCAACAACGATAATGTGACCTTGGCCTTCGCGGCCCTTTTCGCCTTCGCCTTCGGGCGGCAGGTTGCTCGGCAGCACTTCCTGCTCCATCGACCACCACGGCGCCTGCGCGGACGCCTGCGCGGACGCCGACGCGGACAAGGCGAGCGCGCCCGCCGCGGCGAGCGCGATGAGCAGTCTCCGTGTCATTTCTCGCCCGCTTTCTTCTTGGGTGCGTAGAGTTTGCGGGCGTGCGCTTCACATGCATGGCGCCGCGTCTTTGAGCGCGGGTAGCGTTTCCTGCACGCCGCCAGCGCCCGCGAGAGCTTCTGCGCCCGGGTCAGGGGTTTCGGTTTGGTTGTTTTAGCGCTCTTGACTTCCTGTTTCGGCGGTGGCGGCTGTGTGAGGTTCCCGGGTCCTGAAAACGTGGCGCTCCCGGACGCGCCGGCCGCTGGTGGCTGTAGGGATGAGCCCGGGTGGCATTCTTCCAGTGAGCCGCAGGGCGTTTGAGAGCCCGGGGGCGTGGTGATGCACGGAGATTCGCTGGTGCAGACACGCGCGTCGTAGATGTCAAACGCGTCATCGGTGTCCTGGGGTGAGAGCTGCGCGGCGGTAAGGAAGAACACGTCATCACCTGACGGAGTGGCTTCCATGAACGCGGATTCCTGAGGGGAGCCACCGGAGGAGACCAGCGCGAGACACCCGCCGGTAGCGCTGCTCGCGCAGTTGCCGACACCGGCGGGCTCGTACTCGTAGACGTTCTCGACACCGACCTGCTGGCTGTGGTCTTCGACCTGCTCTGGGCGTGTGGATTCTCGGACGTCCGCGAGCACCGGGCCAGCGGCATCGAAGAATAACCGTCCCTGGTTCGAGAGGTAGCGCGACTGATACAGCGCGTTGATGAGGCTCTCCGATGTCCAGCCGGGGATGCTGCCCGCCAGCCAGTGTCCGCGCCAGCTCTCACGCCGGTCGACGAGCAGACCGACGCCTTCACCGGATTGTTGCTGGTCGAATACCCCGCTTGGTCTCGCTCCCGTCGGATCACACGACACGCAGGTAAGGCTCGCCGTGTTCGCGCTATAGAGGTAGACCTCTTGGTCGAGGCGTTCGCCGGGGTGCTGGCTCGAGGTGTCTTCGTTGTCATAGCCCGTGAGGCTGCGCTGGGACATGAACGCGAGGTATTCCCCGTCCGGAGACACCCTCGCAGTCTGAAACGCGGTGTTTTCATCCGAGACGTTCGGCCCAGCATCCCAGTCAGGAGCATCTTCAGCTGAGAGCGTGGCTATGAACGTCCTAGTCCATTCGCCACCGGTGTAGTGGAGCCCATAGAGGTTGTCCTGGCCCGGCCGCGCGGTTTCCCCCACGCCGTTTTCGTTCTGGGCGAGCACGCCCTTGGCGACCACATACACGCTCGATCCGTCTTCGCTGGCACCCAGCACGGAACCCTGCACGGCGGCGTGTTCGCCCTTGCGCAGGGGGATCGTCAGATCGTGCAGGACGCAGGTGAGCTCCCCACCCGTTTCGAGCATTTCGCACTCGTACAGGTCGGTGATTTCGTTTGCCGGTTCGACGCTCGCGCCTTCAACTAGCGCCTGGTCGTCGGTGAAGAACACCCGCGAACCATCAGCTGACGCCGTCTGGAAGCGCGCCGCCCCAGCGGGTTCGATTCCCAGCTGGGTCTTGTCCAGCTGAATCGTTCTTTCCGTGTTCAGGTCGCGCATGTACAGGTGCGCCGGGCTCTCCTGGCTCGCGCTCCAGATCACCCGCGACCCATCGCTCGAGACCGCGCGCGCACGCACCTGGTAATAACCTAAAGCCAGCGAGGAGGCTGGAGCGGGCTGTCCATTCGGGAGCACGCTCACGAACCGCAACCCAGCGCCCTGCGACCACTCGTACAGTCCCACCGCCGAGGCGGAGCCCGTCAGCGCAGAACCACCCTCAAACACGATGTGCTCAAGATCCGGGGTCGCGTCGAGAAAACTGACCGACACGGGAAACGTCGCTTCCGGCGCATCCGCCACGCTCACCAGCGGCAGAAACCCCGGAGTGAGCCCGCCCTTTTCGACCTCGGCCTCCGCTTCAGCGTAGCTCTGCTGCTCGTCGGATTCCGGCGCAATCGGCTGGTCATCGCGCAGGTACACCATGCTCCCCGCAACTTCCGGCGCAAGCGGCGGTTCGGGGACGTAGGGCTGCAGCAGCGCGACCGAAAGGTCAGGCGAGAAGAACTGGTACTCCGGGGACCCAAAGTTGACGCCAGCACCCCGTTCCTGCGGCGTGGCGATATCCCGCGAGCGCCACCCATCGGCAGTACGGATAGCCAGGGCCTGCTGGGGTTCCAAACTGCGATTACCCTGAACTTCTTCTTCGATCGCGCCGTTCGCGACATACGTAAACGCGTCACCGTCTACCGCCGCCAAGATGAAACCACCTTCCCGGGTCAACGCTTCGATCGCCGCGCCATGCTTATTGGGCGGGGAGACCATCTCCCACGCACGCCCGTCAGGCAACCCGCCCACCAGTTCGAGGATCGGGAATGTGTGTTCGGGGCTGACCGTGGTCCCGAAGGAGTTTGCCGCGACCACCCGGTAGTGGTAAACCCCAGACGCCAGACCGTTCACTTCCAACGCCGCTTCCCTGCCTGCGAACCCTTCGCCGAGGTCGATCGAGGCGCTCTTCGTGCACGCCCCCTTGGTGCAGGCTGTGCTGCCGTATTCGATGACGTAGTGGGTGTCGGCGCCGTCGGGATCGACCTGCGCGCTCAAGCGCTCGTCCCCCACCACCGGCGGCACACCCGCAGCATTAGGAGCTTCGATCGCGGGCGCGCCATGCGGCTGCAGCCCGAACACGACCAGATCGTCCATTTCGGTGTCTGTCGCAAACACCGCGCCGGTCTTACCGTCAACCGCGATACCGCCGCTGTGCGTCAAGATCGGACCACCATGCGCTTCTTCTTCGCTCTGGGACGGAAAGCGCTGCAACAACGGGCCCGGAACACCTCCCGCTTCCGGAGCGAACTGCGCGACGCTCGCACCATTGGCGACGTACACGTCGTTCAGTTCATCGACGTCATTCCCAGGCACCTGCCGGGTGTTGACGGCGATATTAGTGGATTCTTCTTCATCCAGCGCACCGATCAGGACCTTCCCCGTGATCCCTTCGAGCTTCGAGACCACCGGAAACCCGCCTGCGCCCAACGTCCCCACGAACACGTCATCTTCAGAATCGAGCGCCAACCCTGGCTCCGCCTGCCCCGTCAGGCCCGTCGCCATGCTCGCTTCGCCTTCATTGACCACAGCACCGTTGAACGTGTCAACCGCGCCTTGCACAGACACGAACAGCGACCCGCCCGAGTCTACCGCGACACCCTCGACTCCTTCAAGCTTGGTTTCTTTTTCTTGCCGTTTTTTTTCCTTCTTTTCCTCAGCTTCCGTTTCTTCCCGTTCCTGCCTGGTTTCGAACCTAGCGATCCTCGCGATCAACACCCCTTCAGCACTGAACTTATACACCGCCTTTGCGCCATCACCCACCACATACAGATCCCCCCTGGAAGGATCAACGCCTTCCGTCGAATCATCCACCGCAACACTCGAAGGCGTAGGAACTTCAAAAGAGCGCACCCACTTCTCACCGGTCAGTTCGCCCTGCCCGTTCAGCACCGGTTCCAGCTGCACCACACGCTTGTTCTTACGATCCGCGACATACACATCACCCGTGGAATCGTTCACCGCGATCCCGGTGGGATCAGAGAACTGACCTTCGCTCGCACCCTTCGACCCGTACGAGAAGCTGAACACATGCCCGCGCTGACTGATCGCCAGCGCCGGCGCACACCAGAGCAATGACAACCCCAGCAGCGCGCCCGCGAGCACCAGCGGCCAACGCCAAGCACACGCTCTCCACATATCCCTCGAGTCCTCCATCAAAACCCTCGCATCCCCATCTCCGCAGATCGTTGTGAGTGAGGGCTGCGCGTGGGGCTCAACCAGCAACCCCACGCACAACCTCTAACAATGTGTCTTTACTAGCCTTGTGATCTCACTACGCAAGCCAAGCGGGTCGGAAATTCCGACCGGCCAAAAGGCCGCGAAGTCGGCCGGCCGGGCGGAATTCCGATCCCGCTCGGCCGGATGAGAATTCCGATCCCGCTACGCTTTGATCTCCCCATCTCCTTCCGCCAAGGTATTCACATTCGTGATTTCCTCACCACCGGGAGACCACTGGTTGCAGCACCCAGTTTCGTAGTACTCTTCTGGGTTGCCCTGCCAGACTTCGAGTGCCTCCAACGGGCCATTTTCAAAGTGGCTCGGGACGTTCAGATAGTCATAATCAGACTCCCCGACGTGAAGACCCGTTTCGCTGCCGGTGGGACACGTGTGCGAGACGTTGCACGAGTTCGCCAGATATGGGGTGATCGTTTCGAGCCGGTAGTTCTGGGTGAATTTCTGAGTCATCTGGTTAACCGGTTCGATCGGCGAGATAATCCCATCGCCGCCGTTGGGCGCGCCGTTTGCTTCTTCGTAGAACGCGCCTTCGGTGGCATTGCCCTCGCCGACGTGCTGGATGAGTTCGCCTTCCTCCATTTCGAATTCAACGAACAAGCCACCCGCGGTTGCAGGTTCCAGAACCACGCCGACTTCGTGTTTTGATTTGTTGATGTAGCCGAGACGGCCCTTCAGCGGGTTAACTTCGATTTCGCCAGCGGCCAGCCCTTTGCTGTTCGCCGGATAACCCAAACCGACACACCCTGTGAAACGCACGTGCACATCCGTTACTTCATCCGTGCCAACAGCTTCGCCCGAGGCGTGCTCGGTTTCACATTCGACTTCACCGAAGGTTTCGCCGTGGAAGCCGAATCCCTGCGGGTTGCCGTGGCGACCGTTGTCCGCGTTGCAGTCTTCGTGCGGGAGCCTTTTCCCAGTGTTTTCGCTGGGTTCGACCTCACAGTTGTAGAGGAACACCTTGAGTACACCAGCACCTCCTACGCCCGTGAACTTTCCACCGCCCGTCTTTTCGTAATGGCCCTTGTGATCGGGCACACCGTGCTTGGTGGCCACCGTCGCGCACGCCGATTCCGTGTAATTACCATGCTTCATCGCATAGCACGAGGATCCACCGCCGCCCAACCATTCAAAGTGCCCCTTGTGATCGGGCACACCGTGCTTCGTGGCGACCGTCGCGCAGTTGCCTTCGGTGTAGTTGCCGTGCTTCTGAGCCAAACAATGGCCCCATTCCGGTTCAGCCGCAGACGCGCTGCTCGCAGCAACGGCCACCAGCGCGAACACGGCCACGAGGCACAGCCCCAGTATCTTAAAATGTCTCACTACCCATCACTCCCTTTCGTCTTCTCGATTAGCACTACTAGCTTGTCCTTGCCATCCGGCAAAGTTCGTCCAGGGCGCTCTCATCGCAGCTGCGCTCCCCGCCGCCGGGGCGAACCCACGCAGGGCACGCCGCCGGCCCGGCGTAACGTTTGCGCTATGCCGTGTGCGAGATGGCCTTTTTGCCGGCGCCCGCGAAGCGGGTTTTTCCGGCAAAAAGGGCGCTCGCACACGGCTCGCTTGCCGGACATGTGTCAGTGTTGAATTGAGCTCCACAGATGTTGGTTGCCGGTCTGTGACCGGCGAACCTATGCCGGGGGAACGCTTAACAACATGGGTTGCTTGACTGATAGCTACGCGAACTTCTCGTGTGGTGACACGGGGTTTGTGTGCTTGCCGGACATGTGTCAGTGTTGAATTGAGCTCCACAGATGTTGGTTGCCGGTCTGCGACCGGCGAACCCATACCCAGTGAATGCTTAACAACGTGGGCTGCTTTGTTCACAGCTACGCGAACCTCTCTGGTTGTGACACGCGGTTTGTGTGCTTGCCGGACATGTGTCAGTGTTGAATTGAGCTCCAAAGATGTTGGTTGCCGGTCTGCGACCGGCGAAGGTATGTAAGAGGCAATTGATCGCGTGTTCTGGGGAACCATCACGCCTGCCCTCGAACGCGCCGCGGCGAGCCCGCGCAGGGCACACCACCGGGGCGCTAGACTTGGCGGTATGACGACGCGTGAAAGAGCGCACAAGCTGATCGATGAGCTGCCCGAGTCCGAGCTCGAACCGGTGGTCGAGTTGATCGTCGCGCGCAGCGAGGACCCGATGATCGCCTGGCTTGACTCCCGGCCCGAGGAGGACGAGGAGATCTCTGCCGAGGAGGAGGCCGCCGTCCAGGAGGCCCGTGAGGAACTCGCCGCGGGAGCCCCAACGGTCTCGCTCGAGGAGATCAAGCGTCGATACGCATGAGCGATGCCGAGTGGGGCATCCACCTCTCGCCGCGCGCCGAGAAGGACATCGACTGTCTCGACCCCCGGATCAGGGCGCGCGTGCTCGCCGCACTGGACAGGCTGCTGCGCAACGACGCCTCGCTCGACGTCCGACGCATGAGCGGATCCCCCGAGCAGCGCGTGCGCGTCGGCGACTGGCGAATACGATTTACCCGCGATGCTCAACAGCGATTGATCGTGGTGCAGCGCGTCCTGCCGCGCGGACGCGCGTATGACCGTTGAGGCCCCAGGCCCCACGCGTCTCACTCTCCCTGCGAGCCCGCTCATACCGCACGCCCCTCCCTGGCGAGTCCGCCCCGGCGTCGCGGTGAGCCCGCGCAGGCCACACCGCCTGTCAGCCGCAGCACGCGCTCACCGTCGGGGGTGAGCACCCATGCGTTCGGCTCGCCGCCGGCGATGCCGACACCGACGTTCTCGATCACCCCGCGCTCCTGCAAGCGCGAGAGCAGCTTCGATGTCTGACCCTCGTCGCTCAGTCCCGCGATCTCAGCGACCCGGCGATTGCTCGAACCCGACGCCGCGGAAATCGCGCGCAACACCAGCATCGTGCGATGCGTGGGGCGCACCGGCAGGCGCAGGCCGCGCAGCTCGGCAGCGTTCGGGGTCGTCTCCCGGGCGGGTGCGGACATTCCCGAGAGCTCGGTCTGCGCGGCGGCCTGACCGAGATAGAACAGCGCGATGAACGCCATCAGCGACGGTGCGAGCTCCACGAACGTTTCGCCCTCACGCTTGTTGTGCATATGGGAGCGAATGACCGACAGCACCCCGCCGATCACAAGCTCCGATGCCAGCTCGCCAGACGGCAGGGGCACCCTCACCGGCAGCGGGCTGGCGCCGTCCAGCAGCCCCGTCAGGACGCCGAGCACCCGCTGCTCGCGGCGCAGCGCACTCACGGCGCCCGGCACCGGCGCATCATGCACCAGCAGCGCGCCCCACCCGGGCTCATCGTCGAGGAACCCCAGGAACGCCACCAGCCCCGCACGCACCCGCGCGAGCCAGGAGCCCTCACGGCCCGCGGCCTCATCCACCGTCTGCGACAACCGCGCAAGGGCCTGCTCGAACGCCTGCATATAACGCTCACCGGCGCTGTGCTCGGCCCGCTCTGCGCGGTGCAAACCCTCACCGCACGCGCTCTGTGACTTGCGGTGGGTAACGCTCTGACCAACGCCCGCGCCGGTATGCACAGACCAAGCCAGACGGGGCGCACTCACGCTGCGAGCGGCGGTGGGTTACGCGCGAAACCCCGTACCTACGGTCTTTCCGGTCTGCGCCGGTTCGCCGGTGGGGCTCTGACTTGACAAGCTTGCCGCTTTATGCTCTCATTGTCCCCGCACGGCAGCATCGGATTGCGGGGAAGATCCAGGGTATTTGAGGAGAGGGACCGTGGAGGGAGACCAGGAGGGAACCATGGACGGAGGCAGGCAAATCAAGGATGTAAGCGTGTTTCGCGAGCAGGGCGCCGCGACCGTGAACGAGCCCGTCGCCGCGAGTGACCCCCGTCTGGCTTGGTCCCGGCACACGCCAAAAAGCGCCTAACCGCAGGGGCTCGCGGGCCGTTTCCCACGCTTAGCCCTCAGATTTGTCGCTGCCGTGTCGCGGCCATCTCTCTCGGGACCGCCTCGCGGCGCCGGCTGGGCCAGAGCCGGCATCCTGACCGGCGCCCGCGGATCCCGCGCTGTTACAACCCCGCCGGATGGCGCTCCACGAAGCCGCCGCCGTCCTCGCCGGGTGAGCTCGACCACCGCGAGCCGCCTTCCTGCAGCGCCACGGTGTCGAAGCGCCGGCCGTCCACGACCATGTAGGCGTGTTCGGAGTTGGCGTAGATCGTTATGTACTTGCCCGGGCCCGCTTCGCCGTATGACTCCAGGCCCGTGGAGTCCTCGGGCGAGCTCAGCAGCCCGCCGCCGTGCAATGCGTAAGAGACAGACCCAGAGCAGTCGTACCCCTCGGACTGGAACGAGCCGTGCCCGCCGCCGTACACGTACGGGCGCGTGGCGATTTCATCGGCGGCGGCGATCACCCGCGCGACGACGCCTTCACCGCCGCCGGCGCTGCTCGAGCCGCCGCCCGCGTCAGGCGTGCCGGCGGTGCTCGTCGACGTCTCCCCGCCGGCAGCGCCCGCCGGGGACTCGCCGGCCAGCGCCGATGCCGGCGGCGTGAGCGTCGGCGCATCGCTGACCCCGATCACGCTCCACGTCGCCGGTCCGACGACGCCATCCGCGCTCAGACCGTGCCGTTCCTGCAGCCGCCTGATCGCCGCCTCGGTTTCGGGGCCGAATTCGCCGTCGACCGGGAGGTGCAGCGCGGCCTGCAGCTGCGCCACCGGGTTCCCGCCGCCGGGCGGGGCCGTGGGCACGGCGCCACCCGCCGTCGCGCCGGTCGCGCCCGTGCCCGCGTCCGCGCTCGTGCCCGCGCTCGCCGTGCCGGCTGCGCCCGGGCTCTGCGCCTGCGCGCTCGCCAGCACCGCGGCGGACGGTTCGACCGTTTCCTCCCCGCCGACCCCGATCGCGCTCCAGGTCGCCGGTCCGACGATGCCATCCGCGCTCAGGCCGTGCCGCGCCTGCAGGCGCCTGACGGCCGCCTCTGTTTCGGGGCCGAATGCGCCGTCGACCGGGAGATGCAGCGCGGCCTGCAGTCGCGTGACCGCGTCGTATGTGGAGCCGCTCGCAGCGGACGCGCCGCTCGCCGGCGAGGCCGCCGTACCGCCCGTCGCGCCTTCGTCCGCGCTCGTGCCCGCGGCGCCTTCGCCTTCGCTTGCTTGCGCGCCGCCCGTCGCGCTCGCCCCTGCTTCGGAAGCGCCGCCTTCGGGATTCGTGCTCGACGTGTCGCTCACGAGCTCCGCGGCGGCCGCCGCCGGCGTGTCCGCCGACGGCGTGCCGGTGGAGGGGGCTTCGCCGGGGAGCGCGTCGTTCATGCTCGCCAGCGTCGCGCTCGCCGCGGTCTGGTTGCGCAGCGCCGCGCTCGTCAGCGGCCCGACGACGCCGTCCACCGTCAGTGCCCTGCTTGCCTGGAACTGCTGCACCGCCGCCTCGGTTTCGGGGCCGAATACCCCGTCCACTTTGATGGCGCCCAGCGCCCGCTGCAGCAGTTGCACCTGCCTGCCTTCGCTGCCTTCTGCCAGCAGGATGCTGTGTTCAGTGCTCGTCGTCGGGCCGGCCGCGGCCGATACCGGCCCGCTCGCCCCGCCGCCTTCGGCCATGCTCGCGCTCGGACCGGCGCTCAGCGCCACCAGCGCGCCCAGCGAGATCCGCTTCGCGCGGGTGCCCGCCGGCACGAACCGCAGCTCTTCGGCGCGCCTGCGCGCCCGCGAGCGGCCCAGCGACAGCTGCCACGGCTCGGTCTCGGCCAGGTCCCGCACGGATGCGCTCCTCAGCCCGCGCGCGCGATCGCTCAGCAGCGCCGACAACGCCGGGACAGACTGGGCGCCTGTGCCCGGCCGGCGTGCGCGACCGATCGGGGGCACAGCGCCCAGCAGTCCTGGTCGCCCAGCGGCGCGTTCGCGCCGTGCCCGCGAACGGGCGTAGGAAGCCTCCCAAATGTCCATAACAGCAAGATCCCGCGACGGCAATCCCGGCATGCGCAAAACGTCCTTTCGAAATCGCTTGGCGCCTACGGGGTTAGCTGTCGGGCTCGCGCACGTGCGCTACGCCACGCTATGGTGGCGATTCGCCCCTGCGGCCCTGTCTGTGGCCGCCTTGGGTCCCCCGCTCCCCGGCCCCGTGAGGTCAAGGATTCGGCACGAACGCGCGGCAACCTAACAGGTTTGTCTGCAATTTGCGTCGCGCTTGCAGGGTTGCAAGGTTTCTTGCCGACGTTCCCGGCGCGACGGCCGCGGGCGCGTGCGTACGCGCGCGTTCGTCGCTGTCGGAGGAGTTGTCTGTGTCTGACGTGCTCATCCGGCGTCTGTCATGTCTCTCGCCGACTCGCCCGCTCAGCTCAGCAGGAGCGGTTTTGAAATCGTCGTCTGAACCCACACGCGCTGGGCCGCGGTGACAGCGCCAGGTCCTGCGGCGCGTCACGGTCTCGGCATCAACAGCCCGCGAACGGGCGCACCGGCCCCTGTGCGCTGGTAACTTCGCTTGGTGATGCGCTCTCGTGGACTGCAGCCCCGCGTGCTGCTATCGCTGGTCGTGCTGGTCGTGATCGCCGGGGGCGTCGCATTGCTCGCGATCGGCGGCAACTCGCCTCCGCAGGTCGCGGGCGCGACCCCCACGCATGGCGAGTTCCGCGCCGAGGCCGTCTTCTCCGCGCCCGCGCCCGCGCCGGCGCTTGCGCTGCACAACTACCTGGGCCAGCCCGTCAACATCGCCTCCTACCGCGGCAAGGCGGTGCTCGTGACGTTCCTGTACACCAACTGCCCCGACATCTGCCCGCTGATCACCGCCGGCCTGCATGCCACGCTCGAACTGCTGGGCCCGGCCAGGTCCGCGCACGTGCAGATCATCGCCGTCTCGGTCGATCCCCGCGGCGACACCCCCAGGGCCGTGGCGGCCTTCCTCGCCCGCCACCAGATGACCGGGCGCATGCAGTACCTGACCGGCTCCGCCCACGAACTCGCCCCCGTCTGGAAGGCGTGGGGCGTCGGCTCAGAACGCGACGCCTCCCAGCCGCAGTTCATCAATCACACCGGTCTGATCTACGGCATCTCCGCCTCTGGCAAGCGCACGACCGTCTACGCCGCCAACTTCATCCCCGCCGAACTCGCCCACGACGTGCCGCTGCTGGCGGCGCAGTAGGGCGGCGGCGCGCTCAGGATCCCGAGGACCCCGGCGGCGGCGGGTAGACCGCCAGCCACGCGAACAGGCTGGTCGTGGCGGCCTGCGTCTGCAGGCTGCCCGGTTCGGCGAGGCTCGCGGGCAGGGGCTCGCCGGCCCAGGAGAGCAGGTACAGGCCGGCATCGTCGCGCGCGCGCAGCTGCGCGTCGTGCGCGTTGTCCGCGGCCAGTGCATACAGCCTGGAGTCGCCGTCGAGCGCGTACAGCGCGAGCATCCATTGCAGGTAGATCGCGTCGTACTGGGGTGAGAAGTCGAGGATGTAGCCGAAGCGGTGCAGCGCCGTGGCCTTCAGTTCCTCCGCGCGGGCGCAGTCGCCCGGCGTGGCGGTGATCCGGCAGAGCACCGCCTGGGCGTAGATCAGCGGGGACTCGATGTAGTCGATCGGCGTGGGATCGAGGCTGCTGCCGGCGTATAAGCCGTTGTCGGCGCTGAACCCGCCGCCCGACCCGCTCGTGTTCGCCCATTGAAGGAACTTCAGCGCCTGGCTGAGCGCGAAGGTCGAGCCGGTCTGCTGATAGAGCAGCGTCGCCAGCAGCGTGCCGCTCGCCAGCGCCTCGCCGGCCTTGTAGGGGTGGTGCGTGTTCCACCAGATCCCGCCTCCGTCTTCGTCCCAGCCGGCGGCGGCGATGTAGCGCAGCGCGCGCTGCGCGTCTGACAGGTAGCGGCGCGTTCCCGTGGCGCGGTAGGCCTCTGCGAACGCCAGGCCCCACCAGCCGTTGTCGTCGAACCACGTCTCGGTGTTCGCTTCGCGGTCGCCCGGATATGGGGAGTAGCCTGCGAGCGGGCGCAGGCCCCGGTTCAGGTAGCGTTCGGCGCCCGCCGCGAAGCTCGCCACCGCGCGCCGGTTGGAGTTCGTCGGATCGGCGATGGCGATCGCGTCAAGGGCCTGGAACAGCGGCACAACGTCCCAGATCGTCGCCAGCGGATAGCGTTCGCGGTTATCCAGCCGCGCGTCATACCAGCCCAGGCGCGCGTCTCTCCAGCGCCGCTGCGCCTGCGCCACGCCGGCCCGCGCGAGGGCGAGGTAGCCCTGCTGGGCGGCGCTGAGCACGGGAGCGGGCGCCGCGGCGCCGGGCGCCGGCGGGACCGCGTGCGCGCGAGTCGGGACGCAGAGCGTGACCGCGAGCGTGGCGAGGCAGAGGGCTGCCGGGAGGGTGCGCATGGACGTTGTAACCCGGCATTCTCCAGATCGGCGCGGCGCCCGGACTACAGCACATCCGGGCGCTGATAGGGTCCCGACGCGCCCGGCGAGACGGGGCGTGGGCTTGCAAGGAACGATGGACACCGCATGAGTGACACAGCGAAGGCGCCAGAGCCGGGCTCCGAGCCGGCCTATCATCTGATGCTCGATTCCGACGAGGCGTCCGTGGTCGCCGTCGCGATGCGCCTCTTCATCTCCGACGAGGCGCACGAGCCTCTGATCCGGCGGCTGGCGCGCGAGGTTCTCGCCGGCCTGGAGGAAGCGCCGCGGGAGCGGGGCACGCTCACCGTCTCGCTCAGCCCCCGGCAGATGAAGATCACCTACAGCGCCGTGCGCCTGCTGCTCAACGATCTACAGCGCGGGCAGGCCGGCGAGCGCGAGACTTTGCGCGCCATCCTCAACAAGCTGCCCGACGAACACACCATGCGCGCGATCGAGCTGGAGTAGCGCGCGCGGATGTTGGGCTCACGGGCCACGTGAGCCGGGTTTCATAGAGAGAGGCGACGACCGGAGTCGAACCGGTGTAGACGGCCTTTGCAGTGCTCTTGGAAGTCCTGTTCTCCGCTTACCTAAGCGGTTTTCGGGGACCTCCGGTGGTCTCAGATGCCCTCAAAAAACGCCCGAATGTTGAGCTTTTGGGGAGCCTGGTCCGGGGCAGCGGACGGTGCGCTTCCGCTCGGGCTCGATTTGTTTGGTCGCTGCAGTTCGTAGGCGGCGCAAGGCAGGTGGGCAAGAGCACGCTCGCGCGCGAAATTGCCCGGGGCGAGCGTCCGGCCGAAGAGTTCAGTCTCGATCGCCGGGCTACGCGCGAGACGGCGCTCGCCGACCCGGAGGGGTTCGTCGCGGGTCTGAACGGCCCCGTGTTCATCGACGAGATCCAGCGCGCGCCCGACCTGCGGGCTGCTGCTGTGGTCATGGGTTGATCTGCTCCATGTGGTTCATCTTGCCATTTGGTTGGGACGGGAAAGTTGAGGGATGGGTATCAGGGGGTGCTTTTTATGGGAGACAACAACACGAGTCGCCCGAAACACAGGTGAGTGTCGCCGGTCACAAAGCTGGAAGGGTCGAGCCACAGGATGAAGGACCGACCGACTGTGATTTATGACGGTCTCTACCTTGCTCGAGGAGCGGCGCCGATCGTCGCGAGCAGACGCTCGATGACTTCTTCGAGCTCGCTCAACGTGTTCTCGGGTACCGGGCCGAGGTCCACAGGGATTCCGGCGAACGCCAGATCTGGACGAATGGCATCGAGCAGGTCGCGAGCGCTGCTGGCGCGTAGGTACTCCGACATGGCTTCGAGCTCGGGCTGTTCGGACCAGCGCAGGATGCGTCTGAGCGCACCGAGCAGTTGCGGCCAGTCGCGGTGGGTCGGAAGCTCGTCTGGTTGGCAGCCGAGCAGGGCCGCCCATGCCGGTCGGTCCGCCGTATAGCGCTGTTCGGAGCCGACGGTGAACGCAGACACCACCCCGGCCGTGCTCAGGCCCGCGAGCGCGTCGTGGACGTTGCGCTTGGCGTAGCCCGTGGAGCGGGCCAGCGTTTGGGCGTTGATCCACGGAGCCTCGGTGGTCAGGAGGACGCGGACGACCTCGGCGCGTATGCCCACCCCGAGGATCTGGCGGAGTCGGAAGGCGAGGTTGATGGGCGCCATCGGGTCCGGTAGACGGGACTTGTGGGAGGGGGACAGAGGCGGGCGCAACCATCCGGCAGAGGCGAAGTCCTCGTCGGGCTCGCGCGCTGGTCCTCCAGAGCGGAACAGAGGTTGGAGCGTCGTCGTGGCCGATGCCGTGCTCCGGATGCTCCGATTGCCCGGGCTGCTCAGGCGTGCCCGGGGACGCCGGCGAGTAAGCCATCCCAGCGCGGCCGCCACGAGCGCGCGATCGGTCTCGTCGACGCACATCGCGCGCAGGCGCCGGACGCTCAGCAGCGACTCGTTGACGAGCATCCAGTCCATCAGCTCATCGAACAGGCGCGGCTCCCCGCGCGCGACCTCGAGGGTGCACACGATCAGCGCCTCGGGATCCTGTGCCCACGGGCTGCGTCGGTGCGGCGTGGCGAGCACCCCCATCTGCGCCCACTCGTCCCAGGCGAACGTTACGAAGCGCTCGCTGAGGCGGTGACTAAGGGTCGAGACGTCCACCGTTGGCTCCGAAATGGGCGAGAACCTGTGCGAGAACGCTGCGGTAGCCCTTCGATGGATCGTGTGAGCGACTCCAGCGGGCGGCGTCGAGCAACTCCTGATCGGTGGGCTGCAGCGCTTCCAGGTCGTTGAGGTGCTTGCCAGCGCCCTGATCGACCGTCGCATAGAGCTTCAGATGAATCTGATCGACGCGCGAGGCGAACAAGATCTCCAGACCGGGGCCGTAAACCCGATGCTCCGCACGCTCATAGAAGCCGTCGGGCAGACCGAGGTCGAGCAGCGAGGTGGGCCCTGGGTTCAGCCAGTCGTCGGACAGTCCGAAGTCGCGGGCGACCGTGTGGGCGGCATCGAGCAGGGCCGCGGGGAGCGGTTGTGCCGGTACGAGCTCGTGGTTCTCGACGATCGCGAGGATGTCGACGTCTCTCGTGGGTCGTGAGATGAGGCCGAGCGCCAGCAGCGCTGAACCGCCGATGACAGCGAGGGTGTAGGACTCGCCACGCGCAGCGATCTGTTCGCCGAGAGCATGGAGGAGCTGGTCGGCTGCTTGAGAGTCCTCAATCGAGTTGTTGAGCATCGCGATTCAGGATGTTATACATCACGATACCCAAAATCAAGGGAGAGATTCCGTCCCGCCCGCTGCCCTCCTCTGGCGCCAGCAGCTCGTAGCGCAGCTCTCCGCTCCTGCGTTGCTCCACCTGTAGACGCGCCTGCGCGCGTAGGCGTCTGCTCGTGCTCGTCGCCCTTGCGCGCCACCAGCTCCGTCGTGTCGGACCTGGTATCCGTGAGACTTAAGCGCCCGAGCGCGAGCCCGGTGTCGAGATGCGTCAGGTGCGGACACTCCAGATGGTTGATCAGGTCGGTGGCCGAGAAGATCAGCTGTCCGTCAACAAGCTCCATCCTCCGAGCTTAAGACCTTGTCAGGGCACGAAGTCAGCGACGCCCTGTCGAAGGCGCAGGCGTTCGCCGCGGAACACTCCACGGGGAGCCTTGGCCTCCTCAGGCGTCCTCGGCTCAGGCGCCTCGGGCCGAAAACCCGCCAATTTGGAGGCTATTCTCACAGAGGCGACGACCGGAATCGAACCGGTGTAGACGGCTTTGCAGTGCTCCCGGAAGTCGCGGTTCTCCGCTTACCTAAGCGGTTTTCGGGGACCTCAGGTGCTCTCAGGATGCCCCCAAAAAACGCTCGAATGGGGAGCCTTTGGGGAGCCTCTCGCGCGCTTGCCACGTCGCGCCGCTGATCAGCAAGATCTACATTGACTATGATATCTACATAGAGCTACAATCACTCCATCATGAGTACCGTTCTGGCTCCACCCACGATCTCGATCAAGGATGCGGCGGCGCGCTTGGGTGTGCATGAGAACACCGTGCGGGCGTGGTTCGACGGCGGCATCCTCAAGGGCTATATGAGCCCAACGGGCCGCAGGAAGGTGCTGCTGGACTCTGTCGAGCGTCGCGCGCGTGAGATGTTCGGTGTGCCCGCCGACGCGGTCGAGCTTGGCAAGTCCACGGCTCCCCCCGGGCAGCTCGACACGCTCGAGCGAGCGCAGAGTCGCCTGCCCTGACCTGAGAATCCGATGACCGTCCGCTTCCGCGCCTAGCCTTGGCGCCGTGAAGCTGGACGACCCACAGCACTACTACGCCGAGCGGGACGTGGCCCACACGGCGCAGGGCGACATCCACGCCGGCGTGCCGTTCGTGCACGCGACGATGTTCTCTCCCGAGTTCGAGGCTGCCGGAGCTCGCAAGCGCCCGGACGCCGCCGACCCCGACCAGGCGGTCGTCACGTCCCATCATGGCCTCGGAGTCGTGCTGCATTACACCTGTGGCATCACGGCACAGCCTCCCGGCACCAGGGGCTATGCCCACGAGTTCCGGCTCCTCGCACCGATCGTCTCGCTGAGGACGCTGAAGGCGTGGGGCATGAAGAACAACGAGCTGCGCAAGCTCCGGGACGGATACGCGCTGCAAGGCTTCATGTATCTCCCACAGGTCGAGCCCGTGCTGCTCGACGATGAAGACAGAAGGCCACGATGAGTACGACGGTCATGCCGCGGCCCTGATCTACCGGCCGGCGACCGTCAGTCAGGCGCTCCTGGACCATGCGCCGCGCATCACGCGCCTGACCGCAGACGCCACGCGGATTCTCGACGCCGCCCTCATTCAGACCTACACCCCCAACAACTTCGACTGGAACGCGCTCGCCCAGCCCGACCTCAGTGACGGCTGGGCCGGTCCTCACTGACCTTGGGCGGTTCAAGATGCGAGAAGCTCGCTCCGGCGTAATCAGTGACTAGGGTCTTCTTACCGGTTTACACGAGCTGACGAACTCTGGGGTCGTTCCGCCTCTCCTGGGTAAGCACGAATCGCGTTGAGTTGGTCCGGGCTACGAAAGACGCCTCCTTCACCACCTCGCACGGAATGCTCCATATCTCCTGGACGTCGAGGTCCTCGTTGAAGAACACCGCGAGTAGCACATCGAACGGATTTTTCTCGAGGTCACGGATAGGGCTCAGCTGTCGGCTGCGGTTCTCCGGCGTAAGTCGTCTCCCCTTGATTTGGTATCGAATGCCCTTCGCATCGACTGCATCGATCGACTTCTCGATAAACTCCTTCCTCTCGAGCTTGAAGCGATCACAGCAGATACGCTCGGCATAATCGCCCACGGGTGTGTTCGCCGTTCGCACCAGGTCGCGGACGCGGAGCATCCGCATGCAACGCGCCCAGGTCTTCGCGATTCCGTCGTCGCTCATGTCGTGCAGGAGCCGATCGAGTTCGAGCAATTTGTCTGGCATCAGGGTCTCCGTTCGGATCGACAGAAACCTACAGGTGTCCGAAGACAGTATGTGTCTGGCCGCCGGCCCGTGTCTCCTGCTTTCCGGAACAGCGCCGCTTGGGTCGGCTGTATGCTCCATCAGGTCATGTCCCGGTGGCACTTCCTGGCTCTGCCGATCCTCGCGATGGTGCTGCTGGGGACGGCGCGTGGTGAGTCCCAGTCGTGGCGAGTCGCGTGTCTCTGCGGAAATCACGCGTGCCGTGCTGGCCCCCTGGGAAGCAATCGCCAGCCAAAACGCTTCCGCCCTGTGTGCTGACTTCGTGCCAGCGGTCGCGGCTGAGCTCGTGCCCAAGGCTCGCCCAGGATCGACCTGCCAAGCCGCGGTCGAAGAAGCGCTCACCTCGGCAACGACTGTCTATAAGCCATCGCTGGCTGACGCAAAAGTGTGCCCAGGCTGCGTTTGCACGACCTGCGGCACACGTTCGGCACGCAGGCGATCCGCGCCTTCAAGATCCACGAGGTCCAGCGGATGATGGGCCACCGCCACATCACCACGACTGAACGCTACCTGCACTACGCACCCGATCCAGACGCGGCGGCGAAGCTGACGGCGCTGTGGGGGAGGCGCGGATCTAGCGACGAGGAGACGGCAAAGGTGGTCCCGCTGCGCCGAGCCGCCTGACAGCGCCGACGGAGGGCAGTAAAGAGGGGTGAGCCAGCATGGCTTCGCCCCTCTTTTTGGTGCGGTTCGCGCTCCGATTAAGGGGAGCCTATGGGGAGACTTGGCCTGTCTCAGGCGTTTTCGGCTCAGGCGCCTCGGGACCGAAAACCAGCCGATTTGGAGGTTGTTTGCATTAGAGGCGACGACCGGAATCGAACCGGTGTAGACGGCTTTGCAGGCCGCTGCGTAGCCACTCCGCCACGTCGCCGGGAAAGCTCTCCTAGCGTATCGGGCCGGCACAGGTGTCGGGCGATGCCGAGCCCACCTCCGGCAAGGTCGTCCCGTGGCGCTCGCGGGCGGCTGAATGCCCTTAGCCGGCCCTTCGTGCCCGGTTATGAACTATTTCGCTTTGCGTTAGCCCCGCTTACGAGCGGCGTTAGCGCCCATACAGCGAGCACGCGCATCATGTGGCCTCATCCATTCGACTGACCCGGAGGTGGCCCGTGAAACGCCTACTCGCACCCATGTTCTTCGCAGCGATCGCTGGAGCGGCCGTCGCCGTCGTCGCGGTGCTCGCGCTGGCCGGCGGCGCAGGCGGGCGGTCCGCTGCTGCGCCCACCGTGCGCGCCTCGAGCGCGGCGGTGCAGGGCGGCTCCTCGACCGGATCCCGCCGCGAGGTCTCATCCACTGCGCTGACGGCCACCCAGATCTACCAGCGCGACTCCGCGGGAGTCGTGGCGATCAAGGCGGTCACCTCCGAAGGCGAGGACGAGGGCACGGGCATCGTGCTGAATGAACAAGGGCTGATCCTGACCAACGATCACGTGATCAAGGGCGCGACGAGCCTAACCGTCGACGCCGGCGGGTCCTCGAAGAAGACCGCAAGCGCAACGATCGTCGGTGAAGAAGCCAACCAGGATCTGGCGCTCATCCGCGTTGACCCGTCCGGCCTCGGCCTGACACCGCTGACGCTGGCGAGCTCGAGCCCCGTCCAGGTCGGCGACGCCGTGTATGCGATCGGCAACCCGTATGGCCTTGAAGAGACGCTCACGCGAGGTATCGTGTCGGCGCTCGGCCGCGAAATTTCAGCTCCCGACGGCTCGCCAATCACCGGTGCGATCCAGACCGACGCGGCGCTCAACCCCGGCAACTCCGGTGGACCTCTGCTCAACGAACAGGGCCAGGTGATCGGCGTCAACTCCCAGATCGCAAGCGACGCGGCTCGCACCGAAGGCTCCCAGCCCGGGAGCACCGGCGTGGGGTTCGCGATCTCCTCGAACACGGTCGCCGCGGCGGTCAAGAAGATCGAGGCCGGCGAAGGCGTGTCCTTCGCGTCGGCCACGCAGAGCGCGGTCCAGTCCGAAGGAGGCTCCGCCGGCGACGCGCAATCGCCGTACGGCAGCCGTTCGCTTTCACCGTACGGCTCGCAGAGCCCCTACGGCGAAGTCGAACCCGAAGCCGAAGCCGGAGGCTCGGCGGGCCCCGAAGCCGGCGTCGAAGGCCGGACCGTGATCGTGCCCTGACGCCGCGTTGGTAGCCTGTGCTTCGATCCCAGGGCGATTAGCTCAGCTGGGAGAGCGCCGCCTCGACAAGGCGGAGGTCACTGGTTCGAGCCCAGTATCGCCCATCGCCAGAAAGCCGCCCCAACGTTAGAGATTCTGACCATATCCAGGGCGGTTTGGTAGCAATCTGGTAGCAATTGCCAGCAGGGTCGCGTGCAGCCCAGCCCCATCCAGCTGACCCAGCGACGGCGCTGTGCCGAGGTCGAGGCTCCGGTGCCAATCGGTCCCATTCCGGCCAGCCCCCAGAGGGGTTCAGAATCCGGGCGCCCCGATATCAGAAGACCGCCGTCCACATATCAGCGGGGGTGTCCGGCGTTCAGGGAGACGCCAGGGTTCCAATGAGGTTGCGTTCCCCGTCGGGTGAGTGCGCGCGTGGGGCAGGAAGCGGCGCACCTCCGCTCGTGCGCGGAAGCAGGCGTCCACCGGTCTTGACTCGACACGATCGCGCCTCGTCACGAGGCGAGAGCGCGAGGGCGGATTCCCCGCACGCTCGCTTGGCTGGCGGAAGCAGCAGTCACGCGCGTCCGCGTGGCACGCCTTCTTCGCAAGATGGCCGACCAATGGCTCCTGCGGGATACTCCTTGCCATGCCCGAGGAGTCGGACGAACCTGTCGAACGGAGAGCTGTGCAGCCCTCAAGCCGAGTTTGTCCGCGATGCGGCAGCGAAGCGAGCGAGAACGATTATTGCTCGACGTGTGACCTGCACCTCGCAGCGGAGCCCGAGCTCCCCACGCGCTTGGAATGGGAGCAAGCCCACGGGGATCCGAAAGCCGAGGCAACGCTGCCAGTAGACAGGGCGGAGCACAGCGCCAGCCCGCACGCTGGATCGATACGCAGTGTGCCACCGTCGGCCGAGTCGGCAGAGCCTCACACAAGAGTCTGCCCGGACTGCGGGTCTCCTGCCGGAGCTCAAGCCTTCTGCGCCAGCTGCGGCAGGAATCTAACGACCGTTGAGCGACTGCCGACCCGCGCCGAGTGGGAGCTCGCCGACACCTCGGCAGGCCCTACGGCCGCCCCCTTCGGCCAGGCAGGAGGAGGGTCAGCGCAGGCAGCAAGCGCGCCGCAGGTCCCAAGATCAGAGGCTAGCCAGCCCAGAGGAGACGCTGCGCCATCAAGAGTGGCGGTCACACAGCAGCACGTGGTCACCGGAGCCGGGAAAGGAGGAGCTGCCAAGAAGTCAGGAGGCGTAGGACTGGTGGTGATCATCATCTTGCAATCCTGCGCGTATGGCTGGAACCGTTCTTCGCCGACCGGGACCTGCGCCGGATTGCGGCTCAGGACGTTCACGACTTGATGACGATGATGGAGAAGGGAGAGAGACCCGGGCCGAGGGCCTCGGGCGACCGTCGCTACGGGCGTCCGGTGGGCGCGAAGTCGGTCCGCAACTACATCGGGTGCCTTTCGGCGCTGCTCGGGTTTGCAGAGCGCAAGGGATGGCTTCCTGTAAACGTCGCCCGGCACGTCGAGTTGCCCAGCAAGCCGGAGAGCGTCGAGATCAGGTTTCTTGAACCGCTTGAGGTTCGCGCGCTCGCTGACGCGGCCGTTACCGGGCCGTACCGGGAGATCGACCGTGCGCTGTATCTCACCGCTGCGATGACCGGGCTGCGGCAGGGCGAGCTTGTGGCGCTTCGCTGGCGCGACGTGGACTGGACTGCGGGCCGGGTCAGGGTGCGTCAGAACTACGTGCTGGGCGAGTTCGGCACTCCAAAGTCCCGCCGCTCGACGCGCAGCATCCCGATGGCCGACGAGGTGGCGGGAGAGCTGGACCGGCTGAGCCGTACCGTGGGAGAGACGACGGGCGATGATTTGGTGTTCGCCGATCCTCACGCGGGCGGACCTCTCGACAAGGCGGCGATCCTCCGCCGCTACCGCCGTGCGCTGAAGGCTGCGCAGCTTGAGCAGTCCCACCGCTTCCACGACCTACGTCATACGTTCGGTACGCGGATGGCCGCAGCCGGCGTACCGATGCGAACCCTTCAGGAGTGGATGGGGCACCGGGACATCGAGACGACCCAGCGCTACGCGGACTACGCGCCCAGCGCGCACGAGGCGGCGTTTGTGGAGGCTGCCTTCGGGCCGACGAGCGCCGACGAGCCCCTTGCAGCGCTCACAACGTGATAGAGGTGGGTACGCTGTTCCCATGTACGAGCGCCTAGAAGAGCGTGCGAGGACGCCTCGCTACACGATCCCGCAGGCGGCGGAGATCGTCGGGCGTCCTGCGAACACGGTCCGTAGGTGGAGCCTCGGACACCGCCGCAAGTATCAAGGCCGGCCCGCCGTCGATCATCCGTTGATATCTGTTGACGGCGATCCGGTTGGGCTCCCGCTCTCGTTTCTGAATCTACTGGAGCTGCAGCTCCTATCTCGCTATCGCAACGAGGCGGCATTGCAGGCGATCCGGCGCGCACTCGAGTTCGTCGCAAAGGAGCTCGAGATACCCCGCCCACTGATCTCGATCGAGTTCAAGGTCCGCGGTGGTGAGCTGTTCACGAAGTTTGCGGAAACCGACGACGGGCGCGAGCTGCTCGTCAACGCCTCACGGGGCGGGCAGGTCACGCTGGAGAAGCTGGTGGGGGGTGTCGCCCTCACCGACGACATCGACTACGACGAAGACATCGCGCGTCGCTGGTGGTTCAAGACGCGCTCGGTCCCGCTGCTGGTCGACACTCGTGTAGCTGCGGGCCATCCGATCACGGCTGACACCGGCGTGCGGCTCGACGCGATCACATCGCGACACCGAGACGGATACTCGGCAAGCGAGATCCGGGACGACACGGGGGCCACGGAGACCGAGGTCGTCGCGGCGATTCTCGCTGCGTGATCGATCGAATCTATGTCGAGAATGGGGTCGGTCGCTCCGTCATGGAGGCCATCAATCTCTTTACCCCGAAGCACGGTGTCACGGCGGTCTGGCAGCACGACATCCACCCACAGATGCAACGCAAGCAGTACGGCGATGAGTGGTGGATCGAGGACATCGCCGGCCAGGGCATGGCGATCCTGACCCAGGACACCGCGATTCTCGGTGCTGCTGAGGCGCGCCAAGGAGTCATCACAGGCGAGCGTAAGGCCATCATCGACCACAGAGCCCACGTGATCGCGCTCGGCAACGCCAAATACAGCACATGGCACAAGTTGCGCTGCGTCGTCCAGCACTGGGACCTGATCGAGGAGATGCTCGGAGAACCCGGTCCGCAAGCGGCGAAGCTGCTTCTCAGCAAGGCGACCGTCGAAACCTTCTCCTGAGCCCTGGTAGCAATCTTGGTAGCAATTTGAGCGAATCCGAGGTGATCTGAGAGCACCTAAACCCAGTAAAACCGGGCCATCTGGCCTAACCCGAGCCCCGGAGGCGAGTTCGAGCCCAGTATCGCCCATGACGAGATTTGGCTCTATGGAGTGGGCTATACAGCAGTGCTAGCTCGCCATCACACCCTGCACACGGCAAAAGCGAGGCCTTGACCGGCGCCGCTTTGGCGCTCTGTATAGCGCTAATCGTCTGCGTGTTTGAGCGCTCCGTTCGGCCACGTTGGCGAGATCGAATATTGATTCGGGTCGCGCGTTTCGACCATAGAGGTAAGACCGACCTTCGTGAGAAGCCGATCGCCCATGTCCTAAAGGGTTTCGGAGAACACCTGAAAATAGAGCCGTTGACGAATGAGAGCAACCTCGACTACTGCTTGCGAGTTTTTCACGTGGAAGCTGAGGAATCCGATGGATAAGAGGTAGGGGATAGACTCGAGGCCGTGTCACGCCACGAGCCGTTAGCTGAGATTCGGTTTCGAGTCCAATAATGTGCCGTTGGCTGGTAGTCCCGTCAGCTCAGCGTGAGCGCTGCGTGGCTCGCCGATGTGCCCGCAGCCCGGCACGGGGCGCGATGGCCAGCCAGCGGCACTCAGCGGGTGCTCCATCGGATGGCTCGTTGCGGTAGATGAGCCGAAAGCGAGGCTTGCCGTTGTGCGTGGGGATATCGAAGCGAACCCTTCGGCAGTCGACCAGCTCTGGATGGCGTCCGGAGCCCATCAGCTCGCCGATGTAGGGGTTCGCCTTACATTCGATCAGCAGCTCTGCGATGCGGCGCTTGAGCGCTTCGCTCTCGGACTTGCCTGCCTTCTCGTCTGTTGTGCTCGTCACAAGACTTGCCACATCGTCCCGGACTCCTTCCGCAAAGGTGACGGGCACCTCGTAGCCCTGTTCGGCTCTCATGGAAAGCTCAGTGTGCGGCGATGCCAAGCTCGGCCAGAACTTCAGCCCCGTCCCGTGTGCGCCCTGCAGCGCCGCTTCTGACGCGCTCTGCGGCCAGCGCCGCGGCTTCGTCGTCTGCATGACCCATCTCGATCGCCTCGGCGATGGCGTCCAGCCTGGCGTCGAAGTCCTCCTGCATCTTTCGCATCCGATCTTCGAGGCGAGCAAGCATGCCCGCAAGCTCGCCGGACTCGGTCTCTGATGCCGGGGTCATCCTGACAAGCATACCTTGTCGCTACGGCGTCAATGGGCGGCCACGAGGAGCTCGGCAAGCGGCTCGCCGGCGCCAATCCGCCGGGCGGCCTCATCCAGCTGGGCGTCGCTGATCACTCCGCGCGCCCAGCGATCCAGCAGCTCCTCGGCGACGCCTGGATCGAGACCCTCGGCGCGAACGGACGCGAGCGCGTTTTCCGTAGGCCTCAGTGGCCACGCTGCTGAACCGCCGCACGCAGCGCGAGCCCGGGCGGCTCGTATCGCTTGACGAACTCGCTCTTGGCCTCGGTGTACGCCTCGCGGTCATCCCGGTAGCGCTCCACGAGCATCCGCTTCAGCGCGACATATTTACGTGCGAGTGCAGGGTCGGTGCGCAGGCGGTCGCGGAAACGTAGACGGCGCTCGAGCTCTCCCGGCTCGTCCACGAGGTGCAGGTGATGGGTGCGGTGGGCGGCCGTCGGGTAGCACAGGAACCGCCGGTGGGCGAGTGTCGCGTTGAACGCCGCTGGGTACTGGTAGACGCCGCGCTGCACCAGCGCCGCGATCGGCGCGTCGAGGTCGTCCACGAGCGCGATCATGTCGATCACCGGCTTGGCTGCCAAGCCCGGGACGGCGGTGGACCCGAAGTGGTGCAGCTGCACCCCGGCGGGCAGCAGCGGCGCGAGCCGCTCACGCTCGGCCTCATAGGCGGCCGGCCACGCGGGGTCGTACTCGACGATCTCCACCTCAGCGTTGCACCCACCGGCACGCGCCAGATCCTCGGCTGCGGCGCTATGGCTGTCTGCTGGTGCCATCTCTCGGCGTAGTCTCACAGACCATCGCAGGCTCGTGGGCGTGGCGCTGCTTGGCGAACACCTCGCGAACAGCTCGACGGGAAACGACCGGAACGTCCGGATCGGTGTGGTAATCCACGAGCACCGATTTTGCCGCTCGGTCCCGACGGCCGGCCTCCAGGGCTGTGCGTGGATCTCAACGCCCGCAGCGGCGACCCCCGGTTGTGCGTGTGTTTGCGAATGAGCGTAGAGTGGATGTTCTATCAGGAGGCCATATGGACCAACAACAAGAGCGCAGGGATCACCTCGCTCACGCCGCCAAGTCACGCAGCATCGCCCAGGCGCGCGCAGCTGAGCGCACCGCTGAGATAGCCGGTAAGCAAGCCCAGCTCAAGCACGAGGCGCAAGAGCGAAGGGAGCAGAAGCCCAAATCGCGGTGAGGGGCCTCGGGAATCGCGTCGACCAAGGCGAAGGAGGAACGGAAGATGATCTGTTCCGGTGGCGAGTTCCTGGCCGACGTCTCCGATCTCGACCTTGAGACCTTCACGTTGCGGCGTGGCCTCTATGGCGAGAGCCGTACCGGCAGCGCCTTCAGCTGGTTGAGAAAAGTCGATTCCACGCTGGTGGGGAGGCCCGCCAACTCCATCGCGGGGTAGCGCTCGAGCGTCTCTTCGAACAGGATGCGCAGCTCCAGCCGGGCCAGGGCGGTGCCCAGGCAGAAGTGCCGGCCGCCGGCGCCGAACGCCTGGTGCTCGGCGTTGCGCCGCACATCAAAGCGCTCCGGATCCTCGTAGCGGCTCTCATCACGATTTGAGGAGACGTACCACATCACCACCTTCTCGCCCTTCTTGATCTGCTGGCCGTGCAGCTCGGTGTCGCAGGTGGCGGTGCGGCGGAAGTGCGCGAAGGCGGGGAACATCCGTAGCGACTCCTCCACGGCGCCTGCGATCAGCGAGTGGTCCTCCAGCAGCAGGCGGCGCTGATCGGGGTTCTCCATCAGCGCGCGCATGCCGCTGCAGTAGGTGGCCTTCGTCGAGTCGTTGCCGGCCGCCATCAGCAGGAAGAAACCCATCACGATCTCGTGTTCCTCAAGGCGCTGCCCGTCGACCTCTGAGTGCACCAGCACGCTTGTCAGGTCATCCGTCGGGTGAGCGCGCCGTTCGGCGATGAGCTTGCCGGCGCGCTCGAACAGCTCCGCCCTGTTCCTTTCGACCCCCTTCTCGACGCCGTCGGGGTTCAGATCGGGGTCAGTCACCGCGAGCATCGCGTTGATCAGCCGCGCCCAGGCCCGATCGTCCTGTGGCGGGACGCCCATGAAGCTGCCGATCACGCGCGAGACAACGGGTTGCGCGACGTCGCAGACAAGGTCGCACGTCTTGCGATCGGCGAGCCCGTCGAGGACGCTGACCACGATCGCACGGATCGCGTCCTGGTGGGCGGCGATCCGCTTCGGTGTGAACCCGGCCTGGAACAGTGCCTTGACGCGGTCGTGCTGGGGCGGGTCCATGCCGATGAACATCGCCCGCGTCAGCTCCAGCGGGAAGGCGGCGTTGGTCGAGGTCACGCCGCCGGCTTCAGAGGAGTAGGTGCGCCAGTCGCGGCTGACCGTGTGGATGTCCTGCGCGGTGCTCACCGACCAGAACCCCGCCTGCTCGGGAAACTCGGTGATGCGCTCGGTCCAGTGCACGGGGCACTCCCCGCGCATCCGCGCGAACAGCTCGTTCGGCGGGCCGTCCTGCCAGAGCTCGCGCTCGCCGACGAGCACATTCTCGAGATCTATCTCAACCGAGGCCATCGGTACCTCCCTGCTCGCGTTGCGGTGATGCTACATCGACTGGCTGGACTGCGCTATCCGCCGTGACCAGGGTCGGCGGGGTCAAGGCTGTCAGTGTGGGTTTGTCGCGGCCGCCGCGAGGATCGTCTGGGCGACCAGTTGCGGGTCATCGAGCATCGGGACGTGCCCGACGTCCTTGAGCACGATAAAGCGTGCTCCCGGTATCAGCTCGCGGGCGCGGGCGCCGTTGATCTCGAGCGGGAACACACGGTCGCAGGCGGCCCAGGCGAGGGTGATCGGACACGGCGGCGGGTCCAGGAGTTCGAGCTGTGAGGCCTCCTCGAACAGATCCTCGACGACCCTGCAGCCGAGCAGGTCGTCGGTTAGGCCGAGCAGCTCAGCGGGTCTCACCCGCTCGCCGTGGGTGGCCGTCGCGCGCAGCGCCCAGCGCCGGAAGCGCCACGAACCGGCAGGCAGCCCCAGCAACGCACGCGAGCGCCGTGCGGCGCGTACCGTCTCACGCAGGTCTTCGGTGGCGCGCCGATGGTCCTCTGAGTCCGCCTGCCAGGTGCCCGATGGCGAGAGCGCGCAGACTGTCTGCGCCCGGCCCAGGCGGGCCAGCTCGAGCGCCACCCGACCACCCAGCGAGTTGCCCGCGAGGTGGACCTGGCCGAGCCCGAGCTCATCGAGCAGCCGCTGCGTGTCCTCGACGATGTGCGCAAGGCGCACCGGTCGCACGGTCGCGGGCCGCCCGCCACGATGTCCCAGCATGGTTGGAGCGATCACGTCGTAGTGACCCGCCAGCAGCGGCACGACACGGCGCCACATGCGCTCGCTGCCCAAGATCCCGTGCAGCAGCACGAGCGGCTCCCTCGACCCCTGGCGCAACACTCGGCGGGGCTCAGGAGAGCGAAGGCATCCGCGGAGCAGGCTGATCCGGCGTTCCTGCCGCACGCGTCTGCTCGTCTTGGAACGGGGGATAGGTCTCGGTCAGCAGGGCGATGTAGGCATCTGAGCGTGCGATGTAGGAGTTGGCGAGGACCATCAGGTCGAACAGTCCTCGCGGCATCTTGCCGGTGATCACGATCACGAACCACGCCGCGATCGCGCCGACCTCGAGCATCAGGTTCATGACGTAGCGCAGGATCAGGATCGGGATCGCCAGGAGGATGCGGAAGAGCGTCTTCAGGCGGCTGTAGCGCTCGAGCGGCTCGAATTGCATCCGCACCGGGTAGGCGGGATCGTCAGAGCCGCCGAAGGAGGGGTAGGGATCACACAGCAGGGCCGCATAGGCGGTGAAGCGCGCAAGGAAGCGGGTGAAGCCGGCGACGAAGTTGTAAAGGCCGCGTGGGTAGGTGCCGGTGATGACGATCACAAACCACGCGATCACGATCGCGATGTAGGCCACGATCGCGTACACGTACAGCCAGATCGCGAGCGGTATCGCCAGGATCAGCCTGAAGAAGACACTCAGCCGGTTGCGCCGCTCGACATAGTCGGCTTCAAACGTAACGGGATAGGACACGAGATGCTCCCCCTTTTCTGGTTCGCCGAAGTGTTCCGCTGATCTACGTCCTGCAACAGGCCATCATAGAGTCGTCGTGCGCGGAAAAAGCGCCGGGTGCCCGCAGACTGCGCCATGGGAGTGGTGGCGCCGCCACGACCAATGCCAGCTGGCGTGCTTCGCGAACAGACCACGGGTCACAGGCAGCTGTCGACCGTGCGACCGCCCCCTACCCGTATCGCCGGTAGGCCGAAACCCGTCCGCCGGCATTCGCGCCGGAGGAGGTGACGCCACTTTGTCCGCACCCGGCCACGAGGACAACCGCCACGGCGATGGGCAGCCACGTCGCGGCAATCCGGCGCACGTGTGGAGCGTACGAGGCTTGCTTCATCGCCAACTCGGTCACGTGTGAGGTCACGGTCGACCTGTCCGGGTGGAGCCGGCACCTTCGCCTAGGATCCGGAGCTGTGTCCGAAGTGAGCGGGAGTCTGCCTGTACCGGTCGACGATGGAGCTGCCGATCATCTGCTCGGCAGCGAAGTACCGAGCCTGTCGTTGCGCTCGACGCTCGGCGGTCAGCTCGACCTTGCCGAGGCCGCCCGTGGGCTGCTGGCGATCTATGTCTACCCGCGGACCGGCCGGCCGGGCGAGCCTCTGCCCGAGGGCTGGGATGAGATTCCGGGCGCCCGGGGCTGCACGCCGCAGAGTTGCGCATTCCGCGATCACGTCCAGGGTCTCGCCGCCCACGGCGCGTCGGTGGTCGGCATCAGCGCACAGTCTCCGGATGAGCAGTCGGAGTTCGCCGAGCGTGAGCACATCCCGTATCCGCTGCTCAGCGACAGCGACCTGCAGCTGGCGGACCGGCTCGGGCTGCCGACGTTTGAGGTCGCGGGCATGCGCCTGTACCGGCGGCTGACGTTCATCGCCAGCGGGGGTCGCATCGAGAAGGTCTTCTACCCTGTGTTTCCACCGGAGCACAACGCTTCCGAGGTTCTCGCCTGGGTTGAAGAGCTCTCGCGCTGAGCGAGCTGCGCGAAATCCAAGTGTCTTTGCTGCGGCCAGGCGATGTCAGTCGAATCAGTCGTCGCTTGACGGCGCCGGGGCGATCTCGCGTGGGAACTCGCGCAGCAGCTCGATCATCAGCTCCGGGTCGGGAATTTCCCGCTCATCGGCGTGACTATCGCGTGCAAGCGCGAACAGCCGCTCAACGAACTGCTCCCAGCGCAACGCCGGTCGCATCTGGATACGCAAATGGACAGACGCGGAGTCGGTATTCCAGGCCATGTGAGGAACGCCAGCGGGAGCGATGACGACCTCGCCCGGACCGGCGATCCGCTCGACACCGCCGATGCGAAAGCACACGCTACCGGCGATGACCTCCCAGCGCTCCTGCATCTCCGGATGGATGTGCTCGGCTGTGCGGTGCCCGGGACGGGTCCAAAAGTCGTCCATCTCCAACAGTCGCCCGTCGGTGTCGGCCGCGGTCTGCAGGAGCACGATCCGCTCGCCGGTGGTCGGGTTGACCAGCTCGTCTCCTGTGCTCACCATCAGCTCGATCTTGGCAGAAGCATCCCTCCGGCTGGCGAGGATCCCGACGCCGAGAAGCGCACACTCGAGCAACAGCACTGCCACCCGGCGGTCCGCGAGCCGTTCATCGCGGCGTTGGCGTCCACCGCGCGGCTGCAGCTGTAGCCACGCCCGCTGCTGAGAACACCAGGCCCCCGGACAGGTCGGCGTCCAATTGTCCTCGGCCGCGTGCCTCGACCAGCGCGGAGATCATGTCGAACGCGTCGATCGCGATAGCGGCCACCGCGGCCGGCTGCTCGAGTCCCCGCCAGCGTCGGCTCGCCAGACCCACCGCCGCTACGGCTATCTGATGCGCACCGAAACCGCGCACGAACAGTCGAGCCTCCGGGTGCTCGGCGGTATCCGCCGCCAGCTTCAGCTCGGCCATCTTCGATGGAACGAACAGCGCCCCCACTCCGTAGCTCACACGGAACAGGCTGTTGACGAGCATCAAGCTGCGTTTCGACACGTTCGCCGGAGCCTAACGAAGCAGGACCTTGGCGAGCAGCTTGTTGTCATGCGACGTTGGCCGGAGAGCTCGCTTGGCCAGATGGCCATTGCTCAGAATCACATCCCAGGTCTAACCCAGCAGCTGGTGGGGGACGTCGAGCGCGCGGTAGGTGCGCTCGGCTCGCCTGTCACGCGTGAGCAGTTCCAGGTCGTGCTCCAGTGCGGTCAGGGCGATCAGGCCGTCGTAGGCTGCTCCGCCGCTGACGCCGGCAGCGGCCAGCCGGGCGGGCGCCTGCGCATGCCTGCCGGCATCGAGCGTGGCGTATGTCGCCGGCAGCCTCGCGTCGACGATCGCGGCTGCGTCAGCGCTCACCAGGCGGCGGGGAGGGGGAAGTCTCGTGAGGACGCTGTATGTCTCGATCGCCACGTGCGCGATCGTCCTCGTGCACCGCCTCAGCGCGTCTTCGGCGAGATCGCGGGCCTCGTGATCGGCGATCAGGGCTGCGATCGTGATGCTGCTGTCCGCGGTTTGTCTCACCGGTGCTCGCGCACCGCTTCGAGCGTGCGCCGCACCTCCTCGTCGGTGAGGGGATTGCCCGTCGCGGCCACAACCGGCCCGTTGGGCCCTTCGACCAGTTTGGCCGGCTCGTGGGGCGCCGACAGCTCGAGGTGTCCGTCGACCACGTCGATCTCGAGCGGTGTGTCCGGCGAGAACCCAAGCTCGTCTCGCAACTGCTTGGGCACCACCACCCGGCCTGCGCTGTCAATCGATACCTGCATGGTAAGAGACTACCACTGCGATGGTACTATGGCCCGCGCGGGTCACCGGGCGCACGCGGGCAGCGCTGGCTAGAGTTGGCCGATGGCGCTCATCCAAGCAAGCGGCCCGCTGAGCCGGGCGCTGCGGAAGGCCCTCCCGGAGCGCCCGTTTCATGTGCGCTTCTGGGACGGTGCGGCAGTGCAGGCGACGGGCGACGGTGCGCCGACATTCTTCGTCAGGCATCCGTCGGCGCTGTCGCAGTTTCTGCGCTCGCCGGGGACGCTCGGCCTCGGTCGCGCTTATGTGGACGGCTCGCTCGACGTCGACGATCTCGACGCGGCGTTCATCGTGGTCGACGAATGGCAGCCGCCGCCGCTGAGCCTCGCCGACCGGGCGCGCCTGGGGCTGGCGGTCGCGCTCGCCGCGCTGCCGGGCGGGCTGCCGCGCCGTCCGAGCCTTGAGCTGATCCTGCGCGGGGAGCGGCACAGCCCGCAGCGCGACGCCGCCGCGATCCGCTACCACTACGACGTCGGCAACGACTTCTTCGCGCTGTTCCTCGACGAGTCGATGACCTACAGCTGCGCGATCTACTCGCGCGGCGCGCAGACGTTGGAGGAGGCCCAGCTCACGAAACTGGACCTCGTCGCGAGCAAGCTCGGTCTGCAGCCCGGGATGGCGCTGCTGGACGTCGGCTGCGGGTGGGGCAGCTTCGCGATCCATGCGGCCAAGCACTACGGCGTCACGGTCACCGGCGTCACCCTATCGCCCTCCCAGGCCGAGCTCGCGCGCGAGAAGGTCGCCGCGGCGGGGTGCGGCGAGCAGGTGGAGATCAGGGTGGCCGACTACCGCGAGCTGCCGCAAGTGTCGTTTGACGCGATCGCGAGCATCGGCATGTCCGAGCACGTCGGCGAGAGCCAGATCGACCGTTACGCGAGCACGCTGCACGGGCTGCTGCGCCCGGGCGGCGTATTGCTGAACCATGCGATCGCCGCGCTCGACCCCGAGTACGACTCGCTGGAGGACGAGTTCTCGATGCGCTACGTGTTCCCCGACGGCGAGGTCCTGCCGCTCTCCCGGGTTCAGCTCGCGCTGGAGCGCGCGGGCTTTCACACCGACCATGCAGAGGGGTTCAGAGAGGACTACTCCCGCACGCTGCGCGACTGGACCGCGCGCCTGGACGAGCGCCTGGATCAGGCCGAGCGGCTGGCGGGCGTGCAGCGCACCCGCATCTGGCGGCTGTATCTGCGCGCCGCCAGGCGCGGCTTCGACACCAGCCTCACCGCCGTCTACCAGGTCCGCGCGCGCAAGCCCGGCTGAGCGAATCCAGGCACGCCCCGCACAGCCACGCGGGGAAGATAGCCTCCAGCCAGCCAATGTCGATCACGGTGACACTGCCCGACGGAAAGCCGCTGCAGCTGCAGGACGGCGCCACGGGCGCCGACGCGGCCGCCGCGATCGGGCCCGGCCTGGCGCGGGCGGCGCTGGCGGTGCAGGTCGGCCATCCGGAGGCCGGCGATGGCGGTCGCGATGGCCACGAGCGGCCCGAGGTGCGCGACCTGGCGCGAGCCCTGCCCGACGGGGCCACAGTGGCAATCCTAACCAAGCAGAGCGGCGTGCAGGCGCTGCAGCTGATCCGCCACGACGCCGCGCACGTGCTGGCCGAGGCCGTGATGGAGCTGTATCCGGGCGTGAAGATCTCGATCGGCCCGCCGATCGAGCAGGGGTTCTACTACGACTTCGAGTTCCCCGAAGGAGCGACTGTCTCAGAGGAGCAGTTCCCGCAGATCGAAGAGCGCATGCGCGCGCACATCAAGGCCGCCGAGCCCTTCGAGCGGGCCGACGTCTCGGTCGCCGAGGCCCGCCAGCGGTTCCTGGCGGAGGGGCAGGACTACAAGGTCGAGCTGATCGACGACCTCGTCACGGCCGCGCGCGCGGGCGACGGGGAGGGCAACGGTGCGGGCGACGGCGAGGGCGGGGCCGGGGGAGAGCTGGAGACGGTGTCTCTGTACACCAACGGCCCATTCACCGACCTGTGCCGCGGGCCGCACGCGCCGAGCACCTCAAGCATTGGCGCCTTCAAGCTGCAGTCGGTCGCGGGGGCGTACTGGCGCGGGGACTCCTCGCGGACGATGCTGACGCGCATCTACGGAACGGCCTTCTTCACCAAGCCCGAACTGGCCGAGCACATCGAGCGCCTGGAGCAGGCCAGGGCGCGCGACCATCGCAAGCTGGGCCGCGAGCTTGACCTGTTTACGTTCTCGGAGGTCTCACCGGGCGCCGCGTTCTGGACGGGGGCGGGGACGCGGCTGTGGAACAAGCTGGTGGCGCTCTCGCGCGAGATGGGCGTCGAGCGCGGGTACACCGAGGTCAAGACGCCGCTGATCTACGACGCCGAGCTGTGGAAGACCTCGGGGCACTGGGGCAAGTACCGCGAGCACATGTTCATCGCCACCGACTCCGACGGGCACGAGCTGGGCGCGGTCAAGCCGATGAACTGCCCCGGGCACGCGCACCTGTTCGCAAGCCGCCGTCACTCCTATCGCGACCTGCCGGTGCGCTACTCAGAGCCCGGACTGCTGCACCGCAACGAGGCCTCGGGGGTGCTGCACGGGCTGTTGCGAGTCAGGCACTTCGCCCAGGACGACGCGCACATATTCTGCGCCGAGGAGCAGGTCCAGCAGGAGGTCGCGGGCTGCCTGGAGCTGGCGTTCGCCACCTATGCCCTGTTCGACCTGGACGTGCGCGTGGAGCTCTCGACACGGCCGCCCGAGAGGATCGGCGACGACGAGATGTGGGACCGGGCGGAGGGCGCGCTCACGCAAGCACTGGACGATCAGGGGCTCCAGTACGAGCTGAACCCCGGCGACGGCGCGTTCTACGGCCCGAAGATCGACATGCACATGACCGATTCGATCGGGCGCTCGTGGCAGCTGGGGACGGTTCAGTTGGACTACTCGATGCCGGCGCGGTTCGGCCTGAGCTACACCGGGGCGGACAACTCCGAGCACACGCCGGTGATGATCCACCGCGCGCTGTTCGGCTCCTACGAGCGGTTCATCGGGATCATGCTCGAGCACTACGCGGGCGAGCTGCCGCTGTGGCTGGCGCCGGTGCAGGCGATCGTGCTGCCGGTGTCCGATCGCTACAACGAGTACGGAGAGGGCGTCGCGACGCAGCTGCGCGCGCGGGGGGTGTATGTCGAGCTCGACGACCGCGGCGAGTCGGTGGGGCGCAAGATCCGCGACGCGGAGCTGCGCAAGATCCCGTACATGCTGATCGTCGGCGAGCGCGAGCAGGGCGATCGGACCGTGTCGGTGCGCGAGCGCCGCGCCGGCGACGTCGGTGTCGATTCGGTGAAAGAGCTTGGCGAGCGGCTGCAGGGCGAGCTATACTCTCCGGCGTTGAAGCCTCGCAAATCCTCCGAGAGCCGCGCCTAGCTAACACTTGACGCGCGCCGAGAACAGCTAGCCAGTGCCGGTACCACGCAGGTTCGACCGGCGTCCGCCTGAGCGGGACCAGACGAAAGTCAACGAGCGCATCCGCGCGCCCGAGGTGCGGGTGATCGACGACGAGGGCAACCAGGTCGGCGTGATGAAGACGCCCGACGCGCTGGCGCTGGCCCAGGAGCGCGATCTGGATCTGGTCGAGGTGGCGCCGGAGGCGAGCCCGCCGGTGTGCCGGGTGCTGGACTACTCCAAGTACAAGTACGAGCAGGCCCAGAAGCTCAAGCAGGCGCGCAAGCACCAGCAGCAGATCACGGTGCGCGAGATCAAGTTCAGACCGAAGATCGCCGAGCACGACTACGACACCAAGAAGCACCACGTCGAGCGGTTTTTGCGCCACAAGGACAAGGTCAAGGTGACGATCATGTTCCGCGGGCGCGAGGTCACGCATCCCGAGCGCGGGACGGCGATCCTCGACCGGCTCGCCGAGGAGCTCGCGGAGCTGGGCGTGGTCGAGCAGCGCCCGATGCAGGAAGGGCGCAACATGACGATGATGATGGCGCCCTCCAAGGCGGTGCTGTCCGGGCGAGCCGACGTGCCGGCGGAGGGCGACGGCGCGGGGCACGCTGAGCCCGGCGAGTCACCGGCCCTGGTGAGCGAGAACGGGGGGCCGGCATCGCCGGAGTCGGCGGCGGCAAGCGTGGAGGTTCTCGGCGAGACCCCGGCGGGCGCCGAGGTCGACGGGGCGGACGCGGACGCCGGGGACGCAGCCGAGATCCCAGTCATCCCCGGCGATGGGGCGGACGGGGCGGACGGGGCTGGCGGGGTCGACGGGGCCGACGCGGCCGCCTGAGAGACGCTGGGTTTGCGCGCCGGCGCCGTGGCGCGGGCATGTCATACTGTTGCGCTCGATCGACATGCCCAAGATGAAGACACACTCCGGCGCCAAGAAGCGCTTCAAGGTCACCGCCACCGGCAAGGTGCGGGGCAGGCACGCGTTTACGAGCCACATCCTCGAGAAGAAGTCGCCCAAGCACAAGCGCGCGCTGGGACGCCCGGCGGTCATCTCCGACCACGACACACCGCGCGTGAAGAAGCTCCTGGGGGTGGGCAGATGACCAGGGTGAAGCGGTCGTTGCACGCGCGCAAGAAGCGCCGCGCGACGCTCGAACAGACGAAGGGGTTCCGCGGGCAGGCGCACTCGAACTACAAGCGCGCCAAGGAGGCGTTGATGAAGGCGGACGCCTACGCCTACCGCGACAGGCGCAACCGCAAGCGCGACTTCCGCAGGCTGTGGATCACGCGCATCAACGCCGCCGCGCGCCAGAACGGGATGAGCTACTCGCAGTTCATGCACGGGCTCTCGCTGGCCGGGATCGAGCTGGACCGCAAGGTGCTGGCCGACATCGCCGTGCGCGACTCAGACACGTTCCGACGTTTTGCGCAGACCGCCCGCGAGGCGTCGGCTGCCTGATCACCGGCACAACCGACAGACAGGCCTCCCGGGCGCCGCTCCTGCAAAGGACGGCGCTTTTTTTGTATCGCATACGTACCGGAGAGGGAAGATCACGAAAGGGACAGAGGCAGGCCGCGCAAGAGAGCGAGATTTGACCCATATGACGAGCACAATCACATCTGCACACAACGACCGGCTGAAGCAGCTGCGCCGCCTGCGCAGCAGGCGCGGGCGCGAGTCGGCGGGCAGGTTCAGCGCCGAGGGCGAGGATCTGATCGCCGCCGCCGAACAGGCTGGGCGCCCGGCGCTGGAGGGCTATCGTCTGGCCGGCTCAGGCCTGGGCAACGACGATTTTCACGATGTCGAGCGCTCCGCGCTCGCGAGCGTGTCGACGCTCGGTTCGGGCACGCGCGCGATCGGGGTGTACGAGCAGCGCTGGCTGCATGCGCCGGCGGGTCCGCTGTGCGTGTACCTGCACCGCGTCGGCGACCCCGGCAACGTCGGCACCGTGCTGCGCTCCGCGCAGGCGTTCGGCGCCTCGTGTGTCGCGCTTGGGCCCGATTGCGCCGACCCCCACGGGCCGAAGGCGGTGCGGGCCAGCATGGGGGCGATCTTCGCGGTCGGGCTGGCGCGCGTGAACGACGTGGCCGAGCTGCCGGGTGAACGGGTTGCGCTGGTGGCGGACGCGGCGGAGCCGCTGCGCGGACCGCTCGACGAGGAGGCCTGCACGGGCGGGCCCAGCGCGCGGGCGGGTACGGACGCGGTCACGCTGCTCATCGGCGCCGAGCGCGACGGGCTGCCGGGCGAGGTCGTGGCCGCATGCGAGCGGGCCGTGCGCATCCCGATCGCCACGGACTCGCTGAACGCCGCGATGGCCGCGAGCGTGGCGCTGTACGAGATGACCCGCCGTAGTGGGCGGGACAACGATACGGTCCCGGCGTCATGATCGATCGCATCCACGCGCTGCAGAACGAGGCCGAGAGCGCGATCGCGGCCGCCGCCTCGAGCGAGCAGCTGGAGGAGCTGCGCGTACGCTACCTCGGGCGCAGGGCCGAGCTGCCGCAGATGCTGCGGGCGCTCGCCGCGCTCGAGCCCGAGCAGCGCGGCGCCGTGGGCAAGGCCGCCAACCAGGCGCGCCAGGCGCTCGAGGCGCTGATTCAGACGCGCACCGACGAGCTGGCGATCGGAGAGCTGGAGCAGCAATTGCGGGCCGACCGGGTCGACGTCACTCTGCCCGGCGCGCCGCCGCAGCCGATCGGGCGCCTGCACGTGCTGACCGCCACGCGCAGAGAGCTCGAAGACATCTTCATCGGCCTCGGCTTCACCGTCATGGAGGGGCCCGAGGTCGAGAGCGTTCACTACAACTTCGACGCGCTCAACCACAGCCCTACGCATCCCGCGCGTGCGCGGACGGATACGTTCTATCTCGCCGAGGACGTTGTGTTAAGGACGCACACCTCGCCGATGCAGATCCGGGCGATGGAGGCGCACCCGCCGCCGCTGTACGTGGTGATTCCCGGCCGCGTCTACAGGCCCGACTCTGATGCCACGCACACGCCGCAGTTCCACCAGATCGAGGGCTTGGCGGTCGACGAGGACATCACGCTGGCCGACCTGAAGGGCACGCTGCTGGAGTTCGCGCGGGCGGTGTTCGGGGACGCGCGCGAGGTCCGGCTGCGCCCGCATTTCTTCCCGTTCACCGAGCCCAGCGTCGAGGTCGACGTCTCCTGCTTTCACTGCGACGGCAAGGGCTTCGTGAAGGACGGCTCGCGCTGTTACCTGTGCAAGGGCGAGGGCTGGCTGGAGATCCTCGGCGCCGGCGAGGTCGACCCGAACGTGTACGCCCATGTCCCGACCAACGAGCGCAACGCCCCCGGCTATGACCCCGAGCAGGTCCAGGGGTTCGCGTGGGGGCTTGGAATCGAGCGGATCGCGATGCTCAAGCACGGCATCCCGGACCTGCGTTTGTATTTCGAAAATGATCTGCGTTTCCTGGAGCAGTTCGGCTGATGAGTCGTGCAGGATTCTCGAGGGTCTGCTGATGCGCGTCCCACTGACCTGGCTGCGCGAATACTGCGACCCCGACCTCGACACGAAGGGGGTCGAGGAGCGATTGACGATGACGGGGACGAAGGTCGAGGCAATCCACCACCACGGCGTGCCTGCGCCCGACGGCTTCGTCGTCGGGCGGGTGCTCAGCGCCGAGCAGCATCCCGACGCCGACCGGCTGAAGGTGTGCACGGTCGACCTCGGCGCCGAGGACGAGCAGCCGGCGAGCATCGTATGTGGCGCGCCGAACGTGGCGGCCGGCCAGACCGTGGCGGTCGCGCGCCCCGGCGCGGTCATGCCCGACGGGACGAAGCTCAAGCAGGCGAAGCTGCGCGGCGTGCTATCCGAAGGGATGATCCTGTCCGAGCCAGAGCTCGAGATAGGCTCTGACGCTCAGGGAATCCTCGTGCTGGACGGGCAGATGCTCGACGCTACCGATCGGAGATCGAATGAGATCTCCGATCGGCCAACGGCGGGGACGGCGCTTGCGGATGTGCTGCCGATCTCGACGGACGTGCTCGAGCTCGAGATCACGCCCAACCGGCCGGACTGCCTGGGGGTATATGGGGTCGCGCGCGAGCTGCACGCCGCGACCGGGGTGCAGCTTGCGCACCAACCGTGGAGCGAGGACCCCGGCTCGAGCGGTCCGGTCGCGGGGGCGCAGGTGGCGGTCGAGTGTCCCGAGCTGTGCCAGCGATTCACAGCGCGCGTGTTCGATGACGTCGCGATCGCGCCCTCTCCGCCGTGGCTGAAGGCGAGGCTGACCGCCGCGGGGCAGCGAACGATCAACAACGTCGTCGACATCACCAACTACGCGATGCTGCTCACCGGTCAGCCGCTGCACGCGTTTGACCTCGACCGCGTCGCCGGGGCGCGGCTGACGGTCCGCCGGGCGCGCGGCGGCGAGCAGGTGCAGACGCTCGACGGCCAGACGCGCACGCTCGATCGGGAGATGGTCGTCATCGCCGACGCCGACGGCCCCACTTCGATCGCCGGTCTGATGGGCGGGACGCGTTCGGAGGTACAGCCGGACACGACGCGGGTGCTGCTGGAGGTCGCCACGTGGAGCGGCCCGAACATCCATCGCAGCTCGTGGGCGCTTGGCCTGCGCAGCGAGGCGTCGGGGCGCTTCGAGAAGGGTCTGCAGCCGGAGCAGTGCATGCACGCCCAGGCGATCGCAACGCGCCTGCTGCTCGAGCTGTGCGGAGCGCGCGTCGCCGCTGGCACGATCGACGTCGGCGCCGAGTGGGCGAGATCTCAAGCGCAGCGGATCCGGCTGCGCGAGGCGCGCGTGGAGGCGATCCTCGGGGTGTCGGTCGCGCGCGCGCGTCAGGTTGAGATCCTGGGCGCTCTGGACTTCGCGACTGAGCTGCGCGAGGATGGCCTCGATGTGAGCGTGCCGGCACTGCGGCGCGACGACGTCACACGCGAGATCGATCTGATCGAGGAGGTCGCACGGATCGACGGCTTGGAGCGGCTGCCGGCGACCCTGCCCGCGCGTCGCGGCGCGGCCGGACGGTTGACGCACGCCCAACGCGTTCGCCGCGCCGCCGAGGATGCCATGGTCGGCCGCGGCCTGCACGAGATCGTCGGCTGGAGCTTCACCGACCCGGAGCTGCTCGACCGGCTGCTGCTGCCGGCAGAGCACGGGCTGCGGCGCGTGATCACGCTCGAGAACCCGCTGTCGGATGGGCAGTCGATCATGCGCCCCACGCTGCTCGGCTCGCTGCTGGACGCCGCGCGGCACAACGTCGCACGCAACGGCCCCGACGTGGCGATCTTCGAGTCGGGCACCGTGTACCGCGCCAGCGAGGATGAGCGCCCGGCTGATGAGCACCATGGCCTGGGCGTTCTGCTCAGCGGTGGCCTGGCGCCGCGATCCTGGCGCGGCGAGCGCATCGAGGCGGATTTCTTCGCCGCCAAGGCGCTGCTGGGCGCGCTGCTCGAGCGTTTCTGCGTCCAGTGGTCGGTCCAGGATGGCGCCTGGCCGTTCCTGCACCCGGGCCGCCGCGCCGCGGTGATGGCCGCCCCGGGCCACAGCTCGGCGCTCGCGGGCGCCGACGGCGGCGGGGAGGGCGTGCGGCTGGGCTTCCTCGGTGAGCTGCATCCGCTGGTAGCCGCTGCGTGGGACCTGCCGCGCACGGCGGCCTTCGCGGTCGACCTCGGCATGCTGGCCGCCCTCGCCCCGCCGGTGGTGGAGTTCACGGCGTTCGGGCCGTTCCCGCCGCTGCGCCAGGATATCGCCATCGTTCTGGGAGAGGACGTGCCCGCCGCGCGGGTGCTGAACGCCACGCGCGGGGCGGGCGGGGAGCTGCTGCGCGACGTGCGCATATTCGACGTCTACACCGGCTCACAGGTGGGGGAGGGCCGGCGCTCGCTGGCGCTGGCGCTGTCGTTCCGGGCCGCCGACCGGACGCTCTCAGACGAGGACGTCGCGCCCGCACGCGAGCGGATCCTCGCGGCGCTCACCGCGCTGGGGGGTGAGCTGCGTGGCTGACTCGAACCCGCCGCAGACGTTCGCCCAGGGCTCCCCGCGCGTGCTCGTCGCCGGCGCGACCGGGTTCGCCGGGGCGCTGGCCGCGCACCTGCTGTGGCGCCACCCGCGGTTGGAGCTGACCGGAGTGACCGGGCGCTCGGAGGTGGGCCGGCGGCTGGACGAGCTGTATCCGCGCCACCGGGTGCCGCTCCAGGTCGCCGAGCTGGACCTCGACGGGCTCGCGCTCGAACGGGAGACCGGCGGGCGTCTGGATGCGGCCGTCGTGGCCTACCCGCACGCGGCCGCCGCGCCCACCGTGGGCGCGCTGCGCGAGCTCGGCGTGCGCGTGGTTGATCTCAGCGCGGATTTCCGGCTGTCCTCACAGGCCACGTACGAGCAGTGGTACGGCGCCCACCCGCGCCCCGACCTGCTGGATCAAGCGGTGTACGGGCTGAGCGAGCTGCACCGCGCTCAGATCGCCGGCGCGGGCATCGTCGCCAACCCCGGCTGCTACCCGACCGCGGCCGTGCTCGCCCTCGCGCCGCTGGCCCGCGCGGGCCTGATCGCCGACGTCGTGATCGACGCCAAGCAGGGCATCTCCGGCGCCGGGCGCACGTTCGACGAGACGACCCACCTGTCGATGGCGGGCGAGAACATCCTGCCCTACAACGTCGCCTCTCACCGGCACACTCCGGAGATCGAGGAGCAGCTGAACGGGTTGATCGATCTGAGTTCGCAGGGCAAGCTGGGCAAGGACGCAGGGAGCGTGGTGTGCTCTGCACACGAGCGACCGAGGACGCCGATCCAGCGCCGCCATGCGGGCTCAGCCCTGGTTGTTCAATTTCAGGCTCATCTCGTGCCGCTCGACCAGGGCGAGCTGGCCAGCTGCTACGTGACACCGACCCGCACCGTCGCGCCCGGCGAGCTGAGCGAGCTGTATGCGGACGCATACGCTGGCGAGCCGTTCGTGGAGGTCGTCAGCGAGCCGCCCGGCACCAGGGACGTGCTCGAGACCAACTTCTGCCGCATCTTCGCCGCCGCCGACGGACACACCGGCAAGGTGGTGGTGCTCTCGGCCATCGACAATCTGTGGAAGGGCACCTCCTCGCAGGCGATCCAGAACCTGAACATCATGTTCGGGCTCGCTGAGACTGAAGGTCTGACGTGAGCGCCGGCAACGACGTGTGGGGAGACCGGACTTCCGCCGGTCCGCCGCAGCCGTTCTTTCGCTCGCGCTGGGTGCCCGTGCCGGGACATGTGCGCGACCTCGGGCCCGACGCCGGCCTGCCCGCCGGCTTTCGCGCGGCCGGCGTCGCCTGCGGGATCAAGCCGAGCGGCAACGCCGACCTGGGGCTGCTCGTCTGCGACTCCGAGCATCCGGCGAGCGCGGCTCGTTTCACTTCGAGCGGCACCCCGGCGGCGCCGGTGCTGCTCAGCTCCGAGCGCTGCCGGCTCGACGGCCTGCGCGCGATCCTCGCCAACTCGGGCTGCGCGAACGCGGCCACCGGAAGGCGCGGGCTCGATGACGCCGCCAAGACCCAGGGAGCCGCCGCGCTCGCCGCCGGAGTGCAGCCCGACCAGGTGATTCTCGGCTCGACCGGCGGCATCAGTCAGTACCTGCCGGTCGAGAACATGCTGCGCGGAATCCTCGACGCCCAACGCCAGCTGCGCCGCGAGGGCGACATCGACTTCCAGCAGGCGATCCAGACGACCGACGCGTTGCAGAAGCGCGCCAACCTCGAGGTGGAGCTGTCCACCGGCACGGTGCGCGTCTGCGCGCAGTGCAAGGGCGCGGGAATGATCTCCCCGCGCTTCGCCACCATGTTCTGCTTCGTGCAGACGGATGCAATCCTGCAGGCGCACACCGCAGATCTGCTGCTCGGTGTCACCGTCAAGCGCTCGTTCGACCGCGCCTCGGTGGACGGCCAGCTTTCCACCAACGACATCGCCGTGCTGATGGCCTCGGGCGAGAGCGGCGTCGAGGTCGCTCCCGAGAGCGAGGACGAGCTGCGCTTCGGCGAGGCGCTCGACGCGCTCCTGCGGGCGCTCGCGATCATGATGGTCTCAGACGGTGAGGGCGCGCGGCGAATCGCACGCGTCGTCGTGCGCGGCGGGCACGCCGAGGGGGTGGAGGCGGTCGCGCGCGCGGTCGCGAACTCTCCCCTGGTGAAAACCGCGCTGCACGGCGCCGATCCAAACTGGGGGCGGCTGATCCAGGCCGTCGGCGCGGCCTGGGGTGGGCGGGATCGATTCACTCCGCCGCTGGCGGTGGACCTGTCGATCGAGGGCACGCTCGTGTGCTCGGCGGGCGTCGCGATCGGCTATGACGAGCCCGCCCTTGCCCAGGCCGTGCAGGCGGATGAGATCGAGTACGAGATCACGCTGCCCGGCGAGGGTTCTGAGAGCGAGGTCTTCTTCTCGGACCTCTCCCACGAGTATGTCCGCATCAACGCGGAGTACACGACATGAGCGCTCCGCCCACACAGCCGACGCCTCTACTCAGCCAGTCCGGCGCGAGACCGGTGACGGCAACCCCGATGCAAGAGCTGAGCGTGGCAGTCACCCACCCATTCAACCCGAGGACTTCTCAATGAGAGACATCGGAACACTGCTCGAGGCCCTTCCCTACATCAGGGAGTTCCACGGCAAGACGATCGTGATCAAGTACGGCGGCGCGGCAATGGAGGACGCGACCCTGCGCGAGGAGTTCGCGCGCGACGTGGTGCTGCTGAAGTACGTCGGCGCCAAGCCGATCGTCGTGCACGGCGGCGGCCCGGACATCACCGCCTACATGGAGCGGCTCGGCCTGCCCGTCGAGTTCGTCGGCGGCCTGCGCGTGTCCGACGAGGACACGGTCGAGGTTGCCAAGATGGTGCTCGTCGGCAAGGTCAACACCGAGATCGTCCTGCGCGTCAACCGCCACGGCCAGCCCGCCATCGGCTTGTGCGGCGACGACGGATCGCTGTTTCGCGTCGCTCGCCGCACCGCTCCCGGGGGGCGGGACATCGGCTTCGTTGGTTCCATCGAGCGCGTCGACGTGGACGTGCTCAACCACGTCGCCTCCGACTACATCCCCGTGATCGCCTCCGTCGGCGCCGACCGCGACGGGCGCTCCTACAACGTCAACGCCGACGAGGCGGCCGGCGCGGTCGCGGGGGCGCTCGGTGCATATAAGGTCATCTTCCTGACCGACGTTCCCGGCTGGCTGGCCGACCCGGCCGACCCCGGCTCGCTGATCGGGCAGGCCAGCACCGAGCAGATACGTGCCGCGCTGGACGGGCTGGACGGTGGCATGCGCCCGAAGCTGCAGGCATGCGTCGACGCGATCGGGGCGGGCGTGTCCGCGGCGCACATCCTCGACGGGCGTCTTGCGCACTCTCTTTTGCTGGAGCTGTTCACAGACGAAGGGATCGGCACGAAGATCGAGGCCACCACGTGAGCTTGTCGGAGCTCCAGGCGCTCGAGCGCGAGCACGTGATCGCGTCCTACGCGCGCATGCCGGTGCAGTTCGTGCGCGGCGAGGGTCCGTGGCTGTGGGACGAGGACGGCAACGAGTACCTCGATTTCCTGTGCGGCATCTCGGTCACGAACCTCGGGCACTGCCATCCGCGCGTGGTCGCGGCCGTGCGCGAGCAGGCCGGGCGGCTGATGCACGTCTCCAACCTGTTCTACACCGAGCCCGCGATGCGCCTGGCCGAGCGGCTGTCGCGATCCAGCCTCGGCGGCAAGGTGTACTTCTGCAACTCCGGCGCCGAGGCCAGCGAGGCGGCGATCAAGCTCGTGCGCGCCGCCCGCCCCGTGGGGACGTGATCGTCGTCTACGGCGCCTTCCACGGGCGCACCTACGGCGCGCTGTCGGCCACCCCCCAGGAGTCCAAGCAGGCTCCCTTCGCGCCGCTCGTCCCCGGCTTTCGCGCGGTCGATCCCACGCCTGAGGCGATCGCCTCGGCGATCGATGAGGACACAGCCGCGGTGCTGCTGGAGCCGATCCAGGGCGAGTCGGGCGTGCACGTCCTCTCGGAGGAGTCACTTCAAGCCGCGCGCGCTGCCTGCGACGCGCACGGCGCCGCGCTCGTGTTCGACGAGGTCCAATCCGGCATGGGCCGCACCGGCACGCTGTGGGCCTACGAGCAGACGGGCGTTACGCCAGACGCAATCACCACCGCCAAGGCGCTGGGAGGCGGCCTGCCGATCGGCGCGCTCGTGACCGCCTCGCGCCTGGGCGACGTATTGCAGCCTGGCGATCACGGCTCCACGTTCGCCGGCGGCCCCGTCGTCGCGGCGGCCGCGCTGGCGGCGCTCCAGGTCACCGACGATCCCGCCCTGCTCGCGCGCGTGCGCACCCTCGGCGAGCGTCTGCACGCCGGCCTGGAACGCCTGCCGCACGTGTCCTCCGTGCGCGGGCGCGGCCTGATGCTCGCCTGCGAGCTGGACGTCCCGGCACCCGAGGTCGCGCGTCGGGCATTGCTGCAGCAGCGGCTGATCGTCAACGCCACCGGGCCCACCACCTTGCGTCTGCTCCCGCCTTTGATCGTCGGCGAGGCCGAGATCGACCTCGCGCTGGAGCGTCTTCACGCGGCCCTGGCCGCGGACAGTGGCGGTGGTGGCAGCGACGACGCCGGCGGCGGGGGATAGGGTTGCTGCGCGCATGACCGAGGACACCTCACAGCACGGCTTCCCCCCGCGGACCGCCTCCTACGAGGCTGACCCGGCCGAGGTCTCGCGCGTGCTGCTGCTGTATTCCGGTGGCCTCGACACGAGCGTGATGCTCAAGTGGATCCAGGACCGCTACTCCGCGGAGGTCGTGTGCCTGACCGTTAACCTCGGCCAGCCCGGCGAGGACTACGAAGTGATCGAGGACAAGGCGCTGCGGCTGGGCGCGCTCGAGTGTCATGTCGTGGATGCGCGCGAGGAGTTCGCGCACGAGTACGTCCTGACCGCGATCAAGGCCAACGCGCTCTACGGCGACTACCCGCTGTTCACCGCGCTCGGGCGTCCCCTTATAGCCAAGCTTGCGGTCGAGTACGCGCGCCGTACGGGCTGTGACACGATCGCTCACGGATGCACCGGCAAAGGCAACGACCAGGTCCGGATCGAGGCGACCGTCGCCACGCTCGCCCCCGAGCTGCGAGTGATCGCGCCGGTGCGCTCCTGGCAGCTGGGCCGGGATGAGGAGATTGCCTACGCCCGGGAGCACGGCATCCCGATCAAGTCCGCCGTCGGAAGTGAGGACGCCGCTCCCTACTCAATTGACGACAATCTCTGGGGGCGCTCATCGGAGGGCCGCTGGATCGAGGATTTGGGCCATGCGCCCGAGGACAATGTCTTCCAGCTCGTGACTCCCCCCGAGCGTGCGCCTGACGAGGCGGAGGTCTTGGAGATCGAGTTCGAACGAGGCACGCCCGTCGCCTTGAACGGCGAGCGCTTGGGGCTGGTTGATCTGCTCGAACGGACTGCTGAGGTCGGAGCCAGACACGGCGTGGGGATCGTGGACCACATCGAGGACCGGATCGTCGGTCTGAAGGTCAGGGACATCTACGAGGTGCCCGCGGCGGCGATTCTGCTGCTCGCCCACCAGGATCTGGAGCGACTCGTGGGCACGATCCACCAGAACCAGTTCAAGCCCCAGCTCGACCGCCAGTGGGCCTACCTCGTCTACGCGGGCCTCTGGTGGGAGCCGCTGCGCGGCGATCTCGACGCCTACATGGATCGGGTCAACGAGCAGGCGACAGGGACGATCGGGCTCAAGCTCTACAAGGGCAGCGCGCGCGTCGTCACGCGCTCCTCCCCGAACGCCGTCTACGACGCTCAGCTGGCGTCGTTCTCCGAGTCCGGCGGCCTGTTCTCGCAGACCGCCTCGCCCGGGTTCATCGAGCTGTTCTCGCTGCAGTCGCGCATGGCGTGGCGGCTGCGCAACCGCTCCTGAGCGCGGCCTCCCGCGCGCGCAACCGCAGTCGCCTGCGCGCTGCCGCGCCGCCGGTCGCGTCCGGCCCAGACCGTAGGCTCACAGGCAAGTCATGATCGCCGAGGGATCATCCTCACAAACCCCCGGGGGAGAGCCCCCTCATCAGAGCGAGCGCGACCTGCTGGCCGAGCGTCGTGCGCTGCGCGCCGCCCAGATGAGCGACCCGGCGCTGGTGCGCCGCGCCGAGGCGGCCGAGGCGACGGTGCAGACTCTGGAGACGCACTTGACGAGCCTGCGCCAGCGCCTGCACGAGGCCGAGGAGGAGCGGCGCGGCAACGCCCAACGGCTGGCCGATAGTGAGAACGAGCTGCGCCGCGTCTCCCAGCAGGAGTACGCCGAGCAACAGCTGCGCGCCGAGGCCGAACGGGCACTGGCGGTCGCCCTCGACAGATCGCCCGACGGCGCGCTCGCCCGTTCGGAGGTCGTTCAGGGACTGCGCGCGCGTGTGGCGGAGGTCGAGCGCCGCGCCGGGTGGCTCGCGCAGGAGATCGAATCGGAGCGCCGCGCGCGCGAGCGCACCGAGCGCGAGCTGGAGGCGATGCGCGAGAGTCACGCGACGATGGCCGTGACGGTGAGCGAGCTCAGGGACGTCGCCCGCAGGCTGCGCGATGCCGCCGCGCTCTCCGCCAGCAGATCGCCCGCTGTGCCCGCGCTCCCAGTCCTACCCACGCCGGCACGGGCGGGGCAGGAGCAGAGTCAGGTGCGCCGCGAGGAGATGGCCGACGCGCTGGCGGCCGCCGTGGAGCGCCTGCGCGCCCGCGCAGAGGAGTCTCTGGCGCAACCCCAGCAGGCGCCGGTGGAGGCATCGCCGCCGCCGCCGGCGCCCGTCGAGTCCCCCGTGGCGCTGGCGATCGCGTCAGCCCCGAGCGCCGGCGCAAAGCCCGCGATCGAGCCCAAGCCGCACAAGCACAGCATGTCGCTGATCGGCCGCTTGCGCTACGCCCGCAAACACCGGCACGACGCCTCCCGGGACGCCGGTGGCTCGCCTAGCATCGGCAAGCACCGGTGACCGTTCCAGCCTGCGCCCACCTGCACGTTCACTCCGAGTACTCGCTGCTCGACGGGGCCTGCAAGATCGACGCGCTCGCCGCGCGCGCGGCGGAGTTCGGCCAGCCGGCTCTCGGCCTGACCGACCACGGCGTGATGAACGGCGCCGTCGAGTTGCACAAGGCGTGCGCCTCCCACGGCGTCAAGCCGATCGTCGGCTGTGAGATCTACCTCGTCGAGGACCACATCGCCGCGGCGGGGGCGGGCGGGACCTCGCCGAAGGTGCAGCGCAACCATCTGACGCTGCTCGCAGCCGACGACGCCGGTTATCGCAACCTGGTCAAGCTCTCCTCGGCCGGGTTCCTGGAAGGGCTCAACCGCGGCAAGCCGACCGTCGACCTGCACCAGATCGAGCGCCACTCCGATGGCGTGATCGCGCTGACCGGCTGCCTGGCCTCGCGCTTCTGCCAGCACCTGCTCGAGGACCGTCCCGGCGACGCGCGCGCGCACGCCGACGATCTGCGCCGGATCTTCGGGCCCGAGAACGTCTACTTCGAGGTCCAGAAGAACGGTCTTCAGGCGCAGGAGAAGTGCAACGAGGGAATCGTGCGCATCGCCTCAGAGCTCGGCGGCTCGCTGGTGGGCACCGGCGACGTGCATTACCTGCGCCGTGAGGACTACGACCATCACACCGCGCTGTTGTGCGTGCAGACCAAGAGCACGATCGCCGCACCGAAGCTGACGTTCGAAACCAACGAGTTCTTCCTGCGCGACAGCTCGGAGATGGCCGACGCGTTCGCGCAGTGGCCGGAGGCGATCGCCAGCACCCTGGAGATCGCCGAGCGCTGCTCGGTGCAGCTGGAGCTCGGCAAGCAGCTGATCCCGAGCTATGCGACGCCCGATGGCAGCGGCGAGCACGAGTACCTGCGCGCGCGCGTGCTCGAGGGGCTTGCGCTGCGCTACGGCGACCCGCCGCCGGCGGAGGCGATGGAGCGCATGGAGATGGAGCTCGGCGTGATCGACGGGATGGGCTTCAACGCCTACTTTTTGATCGTCTGGGACTTCGTCCGCTTCGCCAAGGAGAACGGCATCGCCGTCGGCCCCGGCCGCGGCTCGGCGGCCGGCTCGATCGTCGCCTACTGCCTGGCGATCACCGATGTGGATCCGCTGCGCTACGACCTGCTGTTCGAGCGCTTCCTGAACCCCGAGCGCGTGTCGATGCCGGACATCGACATCGACTTCTCCGTGCGCGGTCGCGAGCGGGTGATGAAATACGTGACCGAGAAGTACGGGCGCGAGTCGGTCGCGCAGATCGTCACGTTCGGCAAGATGTTCCCCCGCGCCGCCACCCGCGACGCCGCGCGAGTGCTGGGCCTGGACTATGGCACCGGCGATCGCCTGGCGAAGCTGATCCCCGACCCGATCATGGGCCGGGCGCCCTCCTTCGAGGAGTGCCTGAAGAGCGGGCAGCCGCTGCGCAAGGCCTACGACTCCGAGCCGGCCGCCAAGCAGATCATCGACGTCGCGCGTGGCCTCGAGGGAATCGTGCGCAACAGCTCGATCCACGCCGCCGCCGTGGTGATCGCCGACCGGCCGCTCACCGACATCGTGCCGTTGCAGCTCGCCGACGCCGGCGCTGACGAGAATGGCGAGAAGGCGTTTCGCACCGTCACGCAGTTCTCGATGAAGCCGATCGAGGACATCGGCCTGCTGAAGATGGATTTCCTGGGTCTGCGCAACCTCGACGTGATCGAGGATGCGCTGGACATCATCGAGCGCTCCTGCGGCGTTCGTCCGGACATGACGACACTGCCGCTGGATGACGCGCGCACGTATGAGATGCTCGCGCGCGGAGACTCCACCGGTGTGTTTCAGTTCGAGTCCGAGGGCATGCGCGAGGCTCTGAAGAAGGTGCGTCCCGACGAGTTCAACGACCTCGTCGCGCTCAACGCGCTCTACCGCCCCGGCGCGATCGACCAGATCCCGGTCTACGCCAAGGGCAAGCACAACCCGCAGGCGATCTCCTATCCAGACGAGCGCCTGCGTCCGATCCTGCAGTCCTCCAACGGGGTCATCCTCTACCAGGAGCAGGCGATGCGAATCGCCAAGGAGCTGGCCGGCTTCTCCGGGGCCAAGGCGGATGACCTGCGCAAGGCGATCGGCAAGAAGAACCGGGCGGCGATGGCCTCGCTGAAGCCCGAGTTCGTGCAGGGCGCGCGCGCGTCGGGGACCAAGCCCGAGGTGATCGAGTTCCTGTGGAACACCAACGAGCGCTCCGCGGACTATTCCTTCAACAAGAGCCACGCCGCCTGTTACGGGCTGATCGCCTACCGCACGGCCTGGCTGAAGGCCAACCATCCCGCCGAGTACATGGCGGCGCTGATCTCCTCGGTCATGTCCACCAAGGACAAGGTCCCGTTCTTCGTGGCCCGCTGCGAGGAGATGGGCATCGAGATCCTGCCGCCGGATGTGAACCTCTCAGATCACCAGTTCACGGTCGGGCCGTCCAGCGTCAAGGGCGGGATCGGAAGCATCCGCTTCGGCCTGGATGCCGTCAAGGGCGTCGGCTACCAGGCCGTGGAGGCGATCAAGAGCGCGCGCGAAGATTCAGATCCCGCCCACCCCGGCGGACAGTTCACGTCGCTGTGGGACTTCTGCGAGCGCGTGGACAGCCGTGCGGTCAACAAGAAGGCGATCGAGGCGCTGATCAAGTGCGGCGCGCTCGGCTCCACCGGCGCCAGTCGCAAGGGCATGCTCGAGGTGCTCGAGCGCGCGCAGGGCGCGGGTCAGAAGGCCCAGCAGGACGCTCAGATCGGCCAGGGCTCGATCTTCGACCTGGCGGCGCCCGCAACAGGCGATCCGCCCGCCGCCAGCACAGGCGAGGCCGGCGGGCCCGCCGGCGGCCTCCCGGCAACGACCGGCCCGCGCCCCGGGGCGGCGTTCGCGCGGCCCTCGCACCCTCCGATTCCGGCCGAGGAGTTCGACCAGGCGCGGCTGCTCGCGGTCGAGAAGGAGGCGATCGGCCTGTTCGTCTCCGCCCATCCGCTGAAGCCGCTGCGCGAGATCCTCAGAGCTCGCACCGACTGCCAGCTGGCCGCGCTGTCAGACCGCCGCGACAAGGACTGGGTGACGGTCGGCGGGATCATCGTCGAGTCCAAGCGCATCCGCACCCGCGCCGGCGAGCAGATGATGTTCGCGACGCTCGACGATCTCGGTGGCGCCGTGGAGGTGCTCGTGTTCGGCAAGGCGCTGTCCGAGCACGAGGCCGCGCTCGCGGTCGACCAGGTCGTGCTCGTACGCGGGCGGGTCGATCACAAGGAAGCCGGCAAGACCTGCCTGATCGCCCAGACCGTCGAGGTGTTCGCGCCCTCAGATCAGGAGATCGCACAGGCCCGCAAACAGGCCGACGCGGACGCCCGCACGGCGGTCGCGCTCGCCAAGCCGGTGTGCGTGCGCGTCGAGATCGCCAGCGTTTCGCCGAGCGCGATCGAGGACGTCAAGCAGCTCATCGCCGACTATCCCGGACCGGCCGACGTGTGGATCGAGATTCCCACTCCCACGGGGGGCATGCGCCGGCTGCGCCTGGGCGATGACTATCGCGTGCAGAACACCCCCACGCTGCGCGCCGAGCTCGAGAACATCTTCGCCGCCGCCCCCGCTGTTGCCGCAGCGCTCGCCGGCTGACGCGCGCCGGCGGCCCTACCGGCGTCTGCGTGCGCGCAGCCCTCGCTCGCGCAGCTCCATCGCCAGCTGCACTTCCGCGCGCGAAGGGCCTTGGCGGTTCTCGCCCGGGGTCTCCAGCACGCACGGCAGCTTCTGCAATCCCGGGGCAGACAGGAACGCGATGCAGCCCTGCTCGCCGAGCTCGCCCTGACCGATGTTCGCGTGGCGGTCGCGCTCTGAGCCGAGCGGTGTCTGCGAGTCGTTGCAATGCAGCGAGCGGACGCGACCGCGCCCCAGCGCGCGCGTGCACTCGCGCAGGACCGCGCCCATGCCGGCGGGCGTGCGGATGTCATAGCCGGAGGCGAGCAGATGGCAGGAGTCCAGGCACACCCCGACGCGCCGATCGCCGCCGGCCGCTTCCAGCAGCGCCTGAAGCTCCTGCAAGGAGCGCCCGAGCGTGCCGCCCGCGCCGGCCGTGTTCTCCAGGTGCAGCTCGCACCCCTCGCTCTCGGCCAGCGCCTCTGCGATCGTCTCGCCGGCGCGCGCGATCGCCTGACCGACGTCGCCGGTCTTGGCCGAGCCGGGGTGCAGCACCACGCCGCACGCGCCGATCGCGCGGCCCACCCGCAGCGAGTGCGTCAGCGAGTGAAGCGTTTTGGCGCGGATGTCGGGGTCCTCGCTGGCGCAGTTGAGCAGGTAGACGGCGTGGATCAGCACCGCGTCGATCGGGCTCTGGTCCATCGCGGCGCGAAACGCCGCGAAGTCCTCCTCGCTGTAGGCGGTCGGGCGCCACATGCGTGGAGACTGGTTGAAGATCTGGATCGCCCGACAGCCGCGCTCCCGGCCCCGCTCGATCGCTTTCGGCAGGCCGCCCGCGGGGGAGACGTGCGCTCCGATTAGCATGCGGGCGATCTTATGCATTCGCCTTCCGAGCAGCCCGACCGACCGATGCGTGTGCGCTTCGCGCCATCGCCCACGGGCGCGCTGCACATCGGCGGCGCGCGCACCGCCCTGTTCAACTGGCTGCTGGCGCGCCACCACGGCGGCGAGCTCGTGCTGCGCATCGAGGACACCGACCGCGAGCGCTCCACCGCGGAGAACGTGGCGCAGATCCTCGACGCGCTGCGCTGGTTGGAGCTCGACTGGGACGAGGGGCCGATCATGCAGACCGAGCGCTCTGAGCGTCACGCCGAGGTGCTGGGGGCGCTGCTTGACTCAGGGCACGCCTACCGGTCGAATGCCACCGCGCAGGACGTCAAGGCCTACAAGCTCGCGCACGGCGCCGAGGTCGGGTTCCGCGGGCAGGGGTGGGCGGGCAGTCAGAAAGACGGGTCGGCGGCGGTGCGGCTGCGCGTGCCCGCCCAGGGCGAGACGGTCGTTCACGACGTCATCCGCGGCGACACGCGCTTCGAGCACGCCCATCTCGACGACCCCGTGATCGCCCGCGCTGACGGGTCGGTGCTGTACAACTTCGCCGTCGCGATCGACGACCTCGACGCCCGCATCTCCCACGTCGTCCGTGGCGAGGATCACCTGTCCAACACGCCCAAGCAGCTGCTCGTGCTGGAGGCCGCGCGGGCCGTCGGGTTCGGCGCGGGCCGGCCGTTGCCGGTGTACGCGCACCTGCCGCTGCTGCACGGAGCAGACGGCAAGAAGCTCTCAAAGCGCCACGGCGCCGCTTCCGTGCAGGAGCTGCGCGACGCCGGCTACCTGCCCGAGGCCGTGCGCAACTACCTGGCCCTGCTCGGCTGGGGCGCAGACGACGATCAGACGGTGCTCGGCACCGAGGATCTGATCGAGCGCTTCGAGCTCGATCGCGTCAGCCGCAACCCGGCGCGCTTCGACGAGGTCAAGCTGCGCTGGCTGAACGGCGTCTGGATCCGCGAGCTGGGAGTGGCCGAGCTGGAGCGCCGTGTCGGGGAGTTCCTGGCGCGCAGCGGCCACGCCGACGCTGCCGGTGATCGCAGGCTGCCCCGAGCCGTCGCGATCAGCCAGGAGAAGATCCACACGCTCGCGGACTTCTGGGCGCTGACGGGCTCGCTGCTCGAGGAGCCGGTGGAGGATCCCAAGGCGCAGGAGCGCTGGCTCGGACGGGAGGGACGCGCCGCGCTGGCTCAGGCGCGCGAGGCGCTGGCCGGGCTCGACGGCTTCAGCGAGGCGGATGTCGGCTCGGTACTGGGAGCGCTCGTCACCGAGCGCGCGGTCAAGCCGCGCGAGGTCTATCAGCCGCTGCGCGTGGCGATCGCCGGCACGACCGTCTCGCCGGGGATCTTCGAGAGCGTCGCGCTGCTCGGCCGTGAGGAGACACTGCGCCGGATCGACCGTGTATTGGAATCGGCGCCGGAGCCGGGCTCCGAGCCGGCCGGCTGACGCTGACTTGTGCCAGCGCGCGCAGCGACGTCTTCGAGCCGGCGCCCGCCCGCCGCTGGAGGGCGAGATAAAACTTCCTCTCAACCATTCGTCGAGGCCTGCCGATAGGACACTCGACAATGCCATTGACGGCGACAAAGACTAAGCGCGGCGCACGGACTGCCGCCGCCAGCAGCGCGCGGAAAAAAGCCACTCCGGCGAGCACCGCCAAGCCCGCGCGTGCCTCGGCGAACGGACGCGCTTCGGCGAACGGACTGAGCCCGGTGGCCGCGCCAGCCGCGCCCGCCGCGGCGGCAGCGGCTCGCCAGCAGGGTGGGGGGCACGGCCGGCGCCTGACGAGTGCGTTCGAAGCGCTCGAGGCGTTTCCCGCCCTGGTCGAGTCGCGCAACCGGCTGCTCTCGGCCGTCGACAAAGACAACGTCGCGACCGCCGACATCGTCACCGCCGTGGAGTCCGACGTCGCGCTGAGCATCGCCGTGCTGCGTCTGGCCAACCAGGTGCAGGGCAGCCGCGGGCGCGTGGCCACGATCGTCGCGGCCGTCGAGCTGCTGAGCGTGCAGGTCGTTCAGGCGATCGCGGGACGCGTGCGAACCTTCGACTTCTTCGAGCGATCGAGCGTTTGGGACGGGGCGCCAGAGCGCTTCCGGCTGCACGCCCTGTCCACCCAACACGCGGCCGACCGGCTCGCTGCCGAGGTCGGCTACGAGCACCGTGACCGCCTGACCGTCACGAGCCTGCTGCACGACGTCGGCAAGCTCGTGCTGCTGCACGCCTATCCCGGCTATCCGGCGCAGGTTCACCGCGGCGCCAGGACCCCGGAGGATCGCATCCACTCCGAGCGCCGCGAGCTGGGCGTCGACCATGCGCTCGTGGGAGGCGTGCTGATCCGCCGTTGGGGTCTGCCGGGCGCGGTCGCCACCGCGGTCGAGCGCCACCACAACAGCGACATCGAAGGCGAAGTCGCGTTCGTACGCCTGGCGGACATGCTCGCCCACTACGAACAGGGCTCGACGGTGTCGCCGGGGGAGATGCTGCAGACCGCGCGCGTGCTCGGTCTCGGGCCGGACGAGCTCAGGCGTGTGATGTATGAGCTGCCGAGCACCGCCGGGCAGCGCCAGCGTCATGTCGACCCCTCACCGCTGTCCGGGCGCGAGCTGGGAGTGCTGCAACGGCTCGCCGAAGGCAAGGTCTACAAGCAGATCGCACACGAGCTGACGCTCTCCACGAGCACCGTCCGCACCCACCTGCACAACATCTACGGCAAGCTCGGCGCGGTCGATCGCGCCCAGGCCGTTCTGATAGCGACTGAGCGCGGCTGGCTCTGAGACGATCATTGGCCGGCGCGGCCTCTGCGTCCTCGGTCGCTCGCGTACGTAGTACGCCACGCTCCCTGCGTCCTTGATCCGCTTGGCCACTGACCGTCTCAGGGCGCAGTTCCCGTAGCATCGCCTCTGGAAAAACGAAGCGATGATCTCGATCACCAGCAAGTCCCCGTATGCCGTGCTCGCGCTCGCCGAGCTGGGTCGCAGCGCGGGCTCTGAGCCGGTCCCGATCGGCGAGCTGGCGCGCAAGCGCGACGTGCCGGTGCAGTTTCTGGAGCAGCTGTTCGCGGTGCTGCGGCGCGCGGGCGTGATCAGCTCCCAGCGGGGCGTCAAGGGCGGCTATCGCTTCGCGCGCGATCCCTCCAGCGTTACGGTCCTGGAGATCGTGGAGCTGCTCGACGGGCCCCTCGGGCGGGACGCCGGCGGAGTGTTCGCCGACGCCGCCGCCGCCGCGCGCGCGGTGCTCGCACAGACCACGATCGCCGATGTGATCGAGCGCGAGTCGCACGAGGCCGGCGCGAGCATGTATTACATATAAACGGGGGTCAGCGCCAGAGCCAGTTTCCCCGCAAACACTGGAGTGTCAACCGCTGGGGAACCGCTCAAAACCGTGGAACGCTGAGGTTCTCGGGATGTGGGGCCTGTGGGCGAGCTGACTGTCGGCTGTAGCAGCCGCGCTACACTTCCCACATGGCTACGACGATCGCACAACGAGAGCTGCGCAACCACGCTGGCGCCGTGCTGCGCCGCGCGGAGGAGGGCGAGCGGTTCATCGTCACCGTGGACGGTCGCCCGACGGCCGAGCTCGGGCCGCTGGCCGGCGCCCGCGCGCCGGCGTCGCCCGAGGGTTTCGCAAAGCTCATCAAGGAGACGCCGGTCGATCCCGGCTTCGCGGCCGACATACGGAAGATGCGCGAGGAAGACGAGGCCGTGAGTGTCGATCCGTGGGCGCCTTGACGGTCCTCGTGGACACGAGTATCGCCGCCGGCGACGTGCCGGGCGAGCTCGGCGAGCCGTGGGCGGTGAGCGTGATTACGATCGGCGAGCTGCACGCGGGAGTGCTGCTCGCCAAGAGCGCTCGCATTCGCGCGCGACGCCTCGCGCGGCTGACCGCGATCGTCGCCGAGGCGCCGGTGTTACCGGTCGATGGTCACGTCGCTGGGGTCTACGGCCGGTTGCGGGCGCAGACCGGGCGCAAGCCTCACAACGATCTGTGGATCGCCGCAACGGCGATCGCGCACGAGCTCGTGCTGCTCACCGCCGACGAGCGCCAAGCCGCATTACCGGGCGGGCGCGCGAGGCTCGTGAGGGGTGCCGCCGGATGAACCAGCGCGCTCTTCAACCCGGCCGATCGCCGACGCCGCCGCCGCGTCGAGATCCACGTTCACTGGTTGGCGAGCAGCAGCCACAGCAGAAGACTACCGCGCAGCAGCAGCGGTCTTGACGCGCTCGGGTTAGAGCCGCACAAGCCCCTCCGCGACACGGACGCGTCAAATCTGAGGGTCAAGCGTGGGAAGCGCCCCGCAAGGCCCTGCGGTTACTGGCTTTTTGGCGCGTGCCGGGACCATGCCAGACGGGGGTCACTGCCTGTGGCGGGCGTCTGCATGGTCGCGACGATCGGCCTGGGATATAGGCTCTGGTCCTCGGTTTGCATCCCGCCATCCATGGTTCCCTCCTCGGTTTCCCTCCACGGTCCCTCGCCTAACGGCCCTGCATCTTCCCCTGAAACATGGTGGAACTATGAGGGAGAATTAGAGCAGACGACAGCCTGTTTGTCAAACTGAACCCTTCGCCGGCGCCCGCGCAGACCCGGAAAGCCTGAAAACACGGGCTCCAGGCGTCCTCCACAGCTGCCTCCCGGCGCGCGAGCGAGCCAGTGCTCCCCGTCTGGCATGGTCGGTGCATTCCCGCGCGGGCACCGGGCAGAGCACTTCTGAGAGCGCGCGCGGCGAGGGTTTGCACGGCGCCGAGCTGGGCGAGCATAGTGCCGGTGAGCGTTACCTGCAGGCGTTCGAGCAGGCGCTTACGCGGCTGTCCGGGACGGTCTGTGAGGCGGCCGGGCGGGAGGGCTCATGGCTTGCGCGGGTGCGCGCGGGGCTGGTGGCGTTCCTGGGTTTCCTTGACGATGAGCCTGGGTGGGGTGCGCTGCTGATCCATGAGGCGCCGGTGCCGGGCGCGGTGAGTGCGCTGCGCCGCGAGCAGCGGGTGCTCGGCGTCCTGACGGGGCTGCTGGACGGCGGGAGTCCCCAGGTGGTTGGCGAGTCGCTGTCCTCTCCCGAGCTGACCTCCGAGCTTGTGATCGGCGGGGTGCTGTCGGTCATCCGCTCCCATATGCACAACAGGCGTGAGGGCGAAACGTTCGTGGAGCTCGCGCCCTCGATGATGGCTTTCATCGCGCTGTTCTATCTCGGTCAGGCCGCGGCGCAGACCGAGCTGTTGGGGATGTCCGCTCCCGCCCGGGAGGCGACCCTGGACTCTGCCGAGCTGCGCAGCCTGCGCCTGCCGGTGCGCCTCACGCATCGCACGATGCTGGTGTTGCGCGCGATCGCCGCGGCGCCCGGTTCGAGCAACCGTCAGATCGCGCAGATCGCGGGGTTGGGCGATGAGGGTCAGACCTCGAAGCTGCTCTCGCGGCTTGCGCAGCGCGGGGTGATCGAGAACGTCGGTGTCGGCATCGCCGGCGGCGAGCCGAACGCGTGGCGGCTCACGGCCGACGGTGAGCGCGTGCTGCGGCTGACCGGCGGTGTGGCCTCCGCGGGTTCACCCCGGCGTAGGAGCTTGACCTGATGACTCCCAACCAAATCGATCCAGGGGTGCCGAGGGGCAAGCAGATCAGGATGCACCGAGCGTGGCGTGCTACGCACGCGTGCTGGCCGATCGGAGATCCCATCGATCTCCGATCGGTAAGGACGCGGAGATGCGCCGCTCATCGGTGCCCTGGCCTGGGAGAACTTTGCCGGATGGCAAGGACTAGCTAGCAGTGCAAATCGAGAAGACGAAAGGGAGTGATGGGAAGTGAGACATTTCAAGATCATGGGGCTGTGCCTCGTGGCCGTGTTCGCGCTGGTGGCCGTTGCGGCGAGCAGCGCGTCGGCGTCCGAACCGGAATGGGGTCACTGTCTGGCCCAGAAGCACGGCAACTACACCGAAGGCAACTGCGCGACGGTTGCCACGAAGAAGGGTGTGCCGGATCACAAGGGCCACTTTGAATGGTTAGGCGGGGGCGAAGCCCAGTGCTACGCCATGAAGCACGGCAACTACACCGAATCGGGTTGCGCCACGGTTGCCACGAAGAAGGGTGTGCCGGATCACAAGGGCCACTTCGAAAAGACCGGCGGCGGCAAATTCGAAGGTAACGGCGGCGCGGGCGTGCTGAACGCGGACGGCTACCTATGCCGCTCAGAAGAATACGCTCAGCCTCATGCTTTACCCCGCGAACAGTGCAATGAAGGAGGATTTGAATACGGTGTAGTGGGCGTAAAAGTTGAATGCTCTAGCGAGCACGCCACCGGTGAAGCGACAGGGAGCAACGAAGTTGTCGACATATCCGTGCGCTTCAAAGGCTGTACTACAGTCGGTGAGCCGGCTACCACACACGGTCTGCTCGCGGGGGAAATACAGGTCAATCCGTTGAAGGGCAGGCTTGGTTACATCAACAAAGCCTCTCACGAGGTTGGCGTGCTGCTCGAACCGGTCTCCGCGGGAGGCCTGTTCGCAGAATTCGAAGTGCTCAATGGGGAAGCGCTGGAGCGGGTCGGCGAGGGTAACGCCACGGAAGGTTCGTTCTACGAAGAAACGGCATCCACGGGGGACAACGGCATCATCTCTCCAATAACCCCGGTTAACCAAATGACGCACACGTTCACACAGAACTACCGGAGTGAAAGCATTTCTAACTACCCGTGCAAAGCAAAAACCTGCATAGAAGGACCAGAAAGCCGGGCTGATCTCAATGTTCCGAGCCGGTTCGAAGGTGGGCAGCTCGAGGAGCTCGAATGGCAGCAGCAAAAGGTCGGCGAACGATGGCTGTCATCGTGGTCGCCCGCGAGCGAGGAAATCACGAACGTGAATACTGTGGAAGGAGAAGCGGAGATCAAAGGCTAGCTAGGCAGCTGAGCGGGACGTATGCAGTCGTGCGTGGGGTCACGGAGTGTGGCCCCACGCATGTTCTCTCGCCCGTCTAGGCGCGTCACGATGTTTGAGCAGATGACAACAGGGAGGGTGAGGATGTGGGTGCGGCCGCTGCTCATTTCGGTCGCGCTCGCACTTGGTGGGGCGTCGTTCTCGCCCTCCCCGGCGCTGGCTCTAAGCCAGCGTGGGCATGTCTTCAGCTTCTCGTATGGGTCGAAGGGCAAGGGGAAAGGGGAGTTCTCCGATCCCGCGGGGATCGCCGTGAACGACGCGACTGGGGATGTCTATGTCGCCGACGGCAAGAACAAGCGCGTCGAGCAGTTCGAGCCCTTGCTGAACGAAAAGGCGGAACTGGTCGGCGAGAGGTACGTGCGCTCCTTCGAAGTGCCGCATCCGTCGAGTGTCGCCGTGGATGACTCGACGGAAGCGTCGGATCCGTCCAGGGGTGATGTGTACGTGGTGGGCGCGGCCGGTCACACGCTGTACAAGTTCAGCTCCGAAGGAGTGCCGATCGGCGAACCGCTGAAGAAGTTTACTCTCGCGGAAACCGGGGTGAAGCAGAAGCTCGAAGCGGTCGAGGGCGTCGCGGTCGACCAGGCTGGCTCGCTGTTCGTCTACCAGGAAGACGGCGAGATCTACTCCTTCAACGACGCCCAATCGAACGCAGGCGAGCTCAGCATTCAGACGGGCCTCGGCGGGCTGGGCGAGCCGGGGTTCGCGCTGGACTCCGAAGATAACCTCTTCGTCGGGGTGCTGGGCGAAGGCGCCTTCCCCGTGGTGGCCAAGCTTGAAGGGATCACGGGCAAGCCCCTGATCTCCCAGCTCGACGGGGAAGAGTCAACGGGAGTCGCCGTGAACACGGCCGACGTGTTGTCCAACGAGGTCGATGAACGAAACGACGTGTACGTCGATAACAAGACGGCGATCGCCGAGTTCGCCCCCGAAGCCGAAGGTGAGCCAGGGCCGCTGATCCAGCGCTTCGGGGCTCCGGGGCTCGCCGCAAGCGAAGGCGTCGCCGTGGACCATCAGACAGGCGCGGTCTACGTCACCGACGCCGCCTCCGACAACGTCGAGGTCTTCGAGCTCGAACCGCCCGGTCCCCCGAGGATCGAAGACCTGTCTGTCGAGAGTGCGCCAACGCCGGCGCCCGATGCGAGGCGTGTGAGCGCCCAGGTCGAGCCCACCGGCTCAGACACCCATTACTACTTCGAATACGGACAGACGAGCTGTGTGGCGACGCCCTCCCGGTGCACCAAGACGCCCGCGCTCCCGACTGACCTCGGTGGGGGCTTCGCCGGTCGGGAAGTGAGCCTCGAACTGACGGGCCTCGCCCCCGCCACCTACCACTACCGCGTGATCGCGGAAAGCTTGTTCGGCACGGTCGAGAGCCCCGAACGGACGTTCCTGATCTTGGGACTGTCGAGCGGGCTGCCCGACGGGCGCGCGTGGGAGATGGTCACCCCGCCTGATAAGCACGGTGCCGCGATCGAAGCATTGACCAGTGAGGGCGGGGCGATCCTGGCCAGCGAAGATGGGGATGCGCTGGCGTATGTCGCGAATGGCGCGATCGAAGAAGAAGTGCAGGGCAATCGCAGCTTCGAACCGCAGCAGGCGCTCGCCACCCGCGGTCCGGGTGGCTGGAGCTCGCAGGACATCGCCACGCCCAATGACCGTGGGGTGGGCGCCAATTTTGGCGCTCCGGAGTATCAGTTCTTCTCGTCCGACCTGTCGCTTGCACTGGTCGAACCATACGTCTCCGAACCGCCGCTTGCGCCAGGCGTGACGGGCAAGACGGTCTATCTGCGCGACGATCAGCCGATCGTGCCGGAAGCTGCCGAGCAGCAGAGCTACTCAGAAGCGGAAGCGAACGCTGGCTATCTTGCGCCGGGGTTTCTGCCGCTTGTGAGCGAGGCTGACGCGCCCGAAGCGACGTTCCCCGTGGGCGTGAGCTTCCTCGACGCGACGACCGATCTGAACCATGTCGTGATCGACTCCGCTAGGGCGCTGACGGGTTCCTCCTCGGGTGCGGGCTTGTACGAGCGCTCTGAGGGGAGCACTCTGCGGTTCCTCAGCGCGTTGCCGGATGGGCAGCCGGCGCCGTCGGTGGCGCTGGGCTACTACCACACGCGGGCGCACGCGATCTCAAACGACGGGACGCGCGTGATCTGGACCGCCAGTCAGGAGTCCCCGTCGAACCTGTACATGCGCGACACCGCGACCGAAACGACCATCCAGCTCGACAAGGCGCAGCAGGGCATCACCGAACCGGTTGGCGCGGCGCGGTTCCAGAGCGCCTCGGGCGATGGTTCGCGGGTGCTCTTCACCGACTATCAGGCGCTGGTGGCGGGCGCGAGCGTGGAACCCGCCCGAGAAATAGCCGACCTGTACCAGTGCGAAATGATCGAAACGGGCGGTGAACTGTCGTGCGCCCTGAAGGATTTGACGATCCCGGTGCGCGCGGGCGAACATGCTGCCGTGCAGGGCGCTGTGCTCGGTGAGAACGAAGACGGGTCGAGCGTCTATGTGGTTGCCAAGGGCGTGCTCGCCGTCAACGAAAACAGCAGGGGCGAAACGGCGCAGTCGGGGCTGGACAATCTGTATGAGCTGCACTATGACGGCACGGAATGGACGCGCACGTTCATCGCGGTGCTGTCCGGCGAAGACGCTCCGGACTGGGATGAGGGCGCGAACGTTTCCGATGAAAACGCGGCGTTTCAGACCGCGCGCGTCTCCCCGAACGGGGAATACCTCGCGTTCATGTCCCAGAGCAGCCTCACGGGGTATGACAACGAAGACCTCACAAGCGAACATCCCGGCGAACGGCTCGATCAGGAGGTCTATCTCTACGATGCTCACACAGGCAGTCTCACGTGTGTGTCGTGCGATCCCTCCGGCGCGCGACCGGTCGGGGTGCTCGACCAGGAAAAGTCCGGTGAAGGCATCGGTCTGGTCGCCGACCGGCGCGAGAGCTGGCGCGGAGACTGGCTGGCAGGCAACATCCCCGGCTGGACATCGGAGAGCCTCACAAACGCGCTGTACCAGTCGCGCTACCTCTCAAACGAAGGACGGCTGTTCTTCGACAGCGCCGATGCGCTGGTGCCGGGCATCGCGACACCCACCCGCGAAGAGCAGGTCAACGGCCACACGCAGAAGGTCGGCGTGGAGAACGTCTACGAGTACGAGCCATCGGGTCTCGGCAGCTGCGCAAGCGGTTCTGCTGGCGGGTGCGTGGGACTGATCTCCTCGGGCACCTCACAGAAAGAATCGGCGTTCCTTGAAGCGAGCCCGAATGGCGATGATGTGTTCTTCCTCACCGCTGCGCAACTGTTGCCGCAGGACAGCGATGACGCGTTCGACATTTACGACGCGCGCGTCTGCAGCGCCTCCTCGCCGTGCCTGGCGCCGCCTCGGGCGTCTTCGACACCGTGTGAAGCGCCGAGTGAATGCCGGCCTGGGCCGGTGACGCTGCCTGCGCTTGCGGGACCGTCGGGCAGCGAAGCGTTCTCCGGCGCAGGGAACCTCGCCCCGACAGTGGCCAAACAGGAAGTCAAGGGCGTCAAAAAAGCGAGCCCGAAACCGTTGACGCGAGCGCACATGCTCACCAACGCTTTGAAGGCGTGCCGCAAGCAACACCCCCACTCCAAGCGCAAGCGTGGGGCTTGTGAAGCGCGCGCCAGAAAGCTTTACGGACCCGCCAAGAAGAAAGCGGGGCACAACTGATGCGGCGCGCCTTGTCGATACTCGCCGGTGTCTTGGTGCTCGTGCTGGGGGGCGCGGCGCCGGCCCTCGCCGAAACGCCCGCGCCGTGGTGGCGGGTGGGCACCGAAGTGTCCCCGAGCAACCTGCCGCCCGAACACGAAGGCGAAAAGGGCCATGAAGGGCAAGGCGACATCATCGTGGTGGCCAGCGATCTCGGCGGCGGGTCGGTCAGTGGCGCGGGTGGCCATCCGGTCGTGATCTCCGACACGCTGCCGGCGGGGTTGACGGCGACGAGCATCTCCAACCCGACAGTCAACGGGGTCCAGGCGAAATGCGTGCTCGAAACGCCCGAGCACGCCCTGTGCACCTACGCGGGCGTCCTGTATCCCTATCAACGGCTGGCGATCACGATCAAGGTGAACGTAGAAGAGCCCACCGGGACCGTCACGACGCTGCCCAACGGAGTGAGCGTGGAAGGCGGCGGCGCGGCACACGCGGCGTCCAGCATCCAGCGTGTGAGGATCAGCGGCGCGCCGACACCGTTCGGGGTGCAGGAAGACGGTTATGAACTGGCGCCATATGACGAGGACGGGACGCCGGCCACAGAGGCCGGCGCGCATCCCTTCGAGCTCACGAGCACGCTGGTTCTGAACCAGACGGGATCGGAACGCGAGCCCGTGGCGCTGCCGCGGAACCTGCGCTTCAAGCTGCCGCTCGGCCTGGTCGGTGATCCGCAGGCGACCGAGCAGTGCCCGACCTCGGACTTTTACGCGCACGCCCCGGTCTCCGAAGTGGATGAGTGTCCCCCGGGCTCGGTCGTGGGCGTGGCGATCGTGACGGTCGACGAACCCGAGGTCGCCCACGTGATCACGTTGACGGCCCCGGTGTTTAACCTGGTGCCCTCCGAAGGCGAGCCGGCGCGGTTCGGTTTCGAGGCGCTGGGGCTGGTCCCTGTCGTGATCGACACCGCTGTGAGCCCGAGTGGCGACTACGGTGTGGTGGCGAGCGTCAAGAACGCCACCGAGATCGCGGGACTGCTCTCGAGCCAGGTGACGCTGTGGGGCGTCCCCGGCGATGCTAGCCACAACCAGTCGCGCGGCTGGGAATGCGTCGACAACGGCTACCACTACGAAAAAGGCGAAGTCTCAACGCCCTGCCCCGCCTCCAGCGTCGAGCCCGAGACGCCGTTCTTGACGCTGCCCACCTCCTGTCCTGCCGACCCGTCCAGCGAACCGTTCGCGTCCACAGCACAGGCGGAATCGTGGACGGAACCGGGACACGTCGTGGAAAGCGAATACTCGTTGTCGGGTCCGCTTGAAGAACCGCTCGCCCCGGTGAACTGCAACGCGCTGCCGTTCGAACCGTCGATCGGGGTGACCCCCGAAACGCACGCCGGCAGCACCCCCACGGGGCTGGGCGTGAGCGTGAGGTTGCCGCAAACAACGACGGTGGAACCCAACCCCGAAGGCAAAGCCGAGGCCGATGTGCGCGACACCACCGTGACGCTGCCAGAAGGGGTGCAGGTCAACCCCTCCGCCGCCAACGGCCTGCAAGCCTGCTCTGAGCACGGCAGCGAAGTCGCACCGGGCATTATCGCCGGGGGGATCGGCTTCAAGGGGTTCGAGGACTTCCAGCCGGGAGCCCCGACGGCGACCTTCAGCGAAGGGTTCGACTTCACGCCGCCGGAACACCCACAAACGGATGAAGGCTTCTGCCCCAACGGCTCCAAGCTCGGCACCGTGCACATCAAGACACCGCTCTTGCCGAAGGAACTGGAGGGCGCGATCTATCTCGCCGAACCCGCCCCGTACGGCGAAGGCGACAAGAACCCGTTCAACTCGCTGATCGCGATGTACCTGGTCGCCGAAGACCATGAAGCTGGGATTCTGGTCAAGCTCGCCGGGGAAGGCAAACTGGAACCGGGCACGGGACGGGTCTCCACGACGTTCCAGAACACCCCGCAGCTCCCGTTCGAAGAACTGAAGGTCGAACTGTTCGGTGGACAGCGCGCGTCGCTGAGCACCCCAGCCTTCTGCGGCGCCCCCCCGGCCGTGGCGTCGTTCACGCCCTGGTCTGTTCCGCTGGGCGGCCCGGCGACGCTCGCCGGCTCCCCCAGCGGAGAATTCGACATCACCGAAGGTTGCAGCACTGGCACGCTGCCGTTCTCACCCTGGTTGCAGAAGGCCGCGACCAACGGTCAGGCGGGCGCGTTCACGCCGTTTACGCTGCAGATCGCGCGTCCCGACGGCAACCAGGCATTGAAGTCCTTCACGCTGGGGCTCCCCCCGGGCCTAGCGGCGGTCCTCGCGTCGGTGCCCCTGTGCCAGGAACCGCAGGCCGCGGAAGGAACGTGCAGTGAAGAAAGCCGGATCGGCGAATCGCTCGCGAGTTCTGGTGTGGGCAGCGAACCGTACGGGCTCCCCGGCAAGGTGTACCTGACAGGCCCCTACGGGAGCGCGCCGTTCGGACTCTCCTCGGTCACGCCGCTCGAACATGTGGGTCCGTTCGACCTCGGCAGGATCGTGGTGCGCTCGGGCATTACGATCAACCCGAACACTGCGGCGGCGAGCATCGACACCGCCGCGAGCACGCTGATCAGCCCGACAGGCGCCACGGAATCCTTCGTGGGCCTGCCGGAAATGATCAAAGGGATCCCCTCCCAGATCAAACAATTGACCGTGAGCGTGAACCGCTCGGGCTTTACGTTCAACCCCACCAACTGCTCGGCGATGAGCATCACAGCGACCCTGGACGGGTGGCAGGGCGCGAGCAGCGAAGCCTCCCAGCCCTTCCAGGCCTCGAACTGCGCGAGCCTGCCGTTCAAGCCGACCCTCACAGCCTCGGTGGGCGGTCACGCCAGCAAAGCAAACGGCACGAACCTCAACGTGACGGTCACCTCTGCCGGGGTGGGACAAGCGAACATCAAGAAAGTGGACCTCCAGTTCCCCAAGGCGCTCTCCTCCCGCTTGACGACGCTGCAGAAGGCGTGCACCGAAGCGGCGTTCAACACCAACCCCGCCTCCTGTGATCCGGACTCGGTGATCGGGCACGCCACCGTGCAGACCCCGATCCTGAAGAACCCCCTGACCGGTCCCGCCTACCTCGTCAGCCACGGCAACGCGGCCTTCCCCGACGTCGAGTTCGTGCTCCAGGGCGAAGGCGTGGAGATCCTCCTGGACGGCAAGACCGACATCAAGGAAGGCATCACCTACTCCAAGTTCGAAACAGCCCCCGACGCGCCGTTCACGACCTTCGAAACGGAACTGCCGTCCGGTCCGGACTCGATCTTCACCGCGAACGTGCCCGAAAAGGAAGACTTCAATCTGTGCAAGGCCAGTCTTGAAATGCCGACACGGATCGTCGCTCAGGACAGCGCCGTGCTCGAACCGACAACGAAGATCGTCGCGCAGGGTTGCGGTGAAGTCAAGAGCTCGAAAGTCAAGAAGCTCTCGCTCGCACAACGGTTGAAGCAGGCCCTTGCACAGTGCCGCAAGCGCTACAAGCACTCCAAGTCCAAGCGCGCGAAGTGCGAAAGCTCAGCGCACGCGCGCTACACGAGCCTCGCGCTCGCCGCGTGCCGCAAGCAGGACAAGCATGCCAAGAAGCGGCGCGTGGCGTGCGAAAGCCTTGCGCGACGGCGCTACGGCGCTCACGCGGCTTCGCGCGGCACGGGCAAGACGGCTCGCCGTCATGGTTGACATGAGCGGTAGCGGTCGTATCGCGCGTGCGTGTACGGGTGCTCCGTTCGGACCGGTTGCGGTCCTCGCCGTGATCGCCGTTGTGCTCGGCGGTTGCGGCTCCTCCGAAGACATCGCCTCGAAATCCCCCGCGGCGATCCTCGCCGCGAGCCGGACGGCGGCGCAGAAGGCGAGCGCGGTGCACGTCAAGAGCCAGTTCTACATCACCACGACCACGAGGAGCAAGGCGAAGGGCAAGCCCAAGACCAAGCTCGTGCCCGCGAGTACGATCGAACTGCAGCTCACCAGCAACGGCGGTCGCGCGCGACTCGTGTCTCTCGGCGGCGAAAGCGAAGCGATCAGGGTCGGGAGCACCCTCTATGTCAAGGGCGGCCCCGCCCTGTACAGGAATCTGGCACGACGCACCGGGGTACACGTGGCGCCTGGCACATGGTTGAAGGCGCCCGCCAACGGCGGGCGGCTCGCCGAATCCGCGGCGCTCACCGAACCGGGCGGCGAGCTCACCCTGCTGCTGGCAAGTCCCACGCTCTCGCTGACCAAGGGCGCCACCACCACGATCAAAGGGCAGAAGGCGATCGAATTGAAAACCAGGGGCAAGCTCTACACCGGCGCGATCTACATTGCCGCGACCGGCACGCCCCATCCGATCGAGATCGTCCAGCACGGCCGAGAGACCAGCCAGACCACCTTCACCGGCTGGAACGACCCCGTCACGCTCACCGCCCCCGCCGGCGCGGTCGAACTGAGCAAGCTCGAACACAAGGCGCACTGAGATGAGCCATCGCCGTTCTCACAAAGCTTGAGCGTCGTCCAGGAAGGACGGCGCCCGGGGATGCCTCGGCCATCCGGACTCCCTCTCCGTCTAGGCCGAGGACACCCGCAGCACGGGGCGTGGTCCCTTTCCCCTCGAAGGGGCCACGCCCCAATCGCCACGCCCCCGATCAGAGGGGATGAGAGATTAGGGCCAGTCGATCTGCTCGGCCAGCTGGTCTGGGCCGAGGTCGATCAGGCCGCTGCGCTCGATCGCGTGGTACTCGCCATCCCGGAGTGCAAACCAGTGCACCCGATGCTCTTTTCGATCGACGATCAAGACCTCGTCAACGTCATGGGCGGCGTAGAACTCGAACTTCTCCCACGACTTGTCCGCCGGCGAGACCACCTCGATCACGAGCGCGGCGGTCGTCTGATAGACGCCCCGAGGCAGCGTCCGGTGCAGGCCGCCGTCGGGCACGCGGTAGTTGTCTTTGCCGTCCCCCAGCCCGAACTCGTTGACGACCGGCACGAGACCGGCCTGACGCGCCAGCGGGTCGAGCAAGACGGCGAGTTGCTGAAGGATGTACTGGTGCTCGGCCGCGGGCGGTGGGTTCATGTGCAGCACACCGTCCCACACCTCGTCGTAGTGGTCCAGGTCGAGGCGACGCCGATACTCGATCAGCGCGTCGATCTCGGTCGGAGCGGGGTCCATCACCAGCGTGGGCATTGCACAAGGATAGCGGCGCGCAGCCGATCTGAGCGCCCGGCAGGCTTGAACCCGATCGACCCGCTGCAGGCGCCCGCCCACTATTGTCGTGGGCGGTATGCCCCGAATCCCGATCAACATTTCAGAGCTGGTGGGCGACACGCCGCTCGTCGGGCTGCCCCAGCTGCTGGAGGGGCCCGCGGCGCAGAACGGCGTGCAGCTGTTCGCCAAGCTGGAGTCCCAGAATCCCGGCGGGTCGGTCAAGGACCGCATCGGCGTGGCGATGATCGAGGCCGCGGAGGCCGAGGGCTCGATCGAGCCGGGGCGCACGACGATCGTGGAGGCGACCAGCGGCAACACCGGCATCGCGCTCGCGTTCGTGTGCGCCGCCCGCGGCTATGAGCTGGTGCTGACGCTCCCGCAGGGCATGTCCCGCGAGCGCGAGAGCCTGCTGAGGCTGTACGGGGCGCAGGTGAGCATCACCGAGTCTCTCGGCGGCATGGGCGAGGCGGTGGCCGCCGCGCGCGCGATGGCGTCAGAGCCCGACGTGTTCCTGCCCGACCAGTTCTCCAACCCCGCCAACCCGGCGATCCACCGGCGCACGACCGGCCCGGAGATCGAGCGCGCGCTGGACGGGCGCCTCGACGTGCTCGTCGCCGGCGTCGGCACGGGCGGCACGATCACCGGCGCTGGCGGATACCTGCGCGAGCGCAACCCTCACCTGCGCATCGTCGCGGTGGAGCCGCGCGGCTCGGCCGTGCTGTCTGGCGGCGCTCCCGGCCCGCACCGCATCCAGGGCATCGGCGCGGGCTTCGTGCCCGCGGTGCTCGATCGCGGGCTGATCGACGAGGTGATCGCCGTCTCCGACGACGACGCGATCCACACCGCCTGGGCCTGCGCCCGGCGCGCGGGCGTGCTCGCCGGGATCTCCTGCGGCGCCGCGCTGTGGGGCGCGCTGCAGGTGGCGGCCCGGGCGGAGTCTGCGGGCAAGCAGATCGTCGTGATCATGCCCGACTCGGGCGAGCGCTACATCTCGCAGACCTTCTTTTCACCCTGACGGTTTCGCCCCGACAGGCGATGGGGCGGCGCTACGCTGTTCGCATGTCCGAGCACGGTGCGTTCGCATCCTTGGCGCAAGAGCTGCGTCGCGACATCGTCGCCGCGCGCGACCGCGATCCCGCGGCACGCGGTGTTACAGATGCCGAGATCCTCGCAACCTGGCCCGGCATCCACGCGCTGCTGGCCCATCGCGTCGCCCACGCGCTGCACGAGGCGGGCGTGCCGCTGCTGCCACGCGCGATCGCGCTGCTCTCACGCGCGCTGACCGGCATCGAGATCCATCCCGCCGCGCGCATCGGCACGGGCCTGTTCATCGACCACGGCGCCGGCGTCGTGGTCGGCGAGACCGCCGACATCGGCGAGAACGTGACGCTCTATCAGGGGGTCACGCTCGGCGGCACCGGCTTCGCCACGGGCAAGCGCCATCCCACCGTGCAGGACAACGTCACGATCGGCTCCGGCGCGAAGCTGTTGGGGCCGATCACGATCGGCCACGGCGCCAAGATCGGCGCCAACAGCGTGGTCATCACCGACGTGCCGCCGAACTGCACCGTCGTCGGCAACCCCGGCCATCCCGTGCGCGTGGACGGCCGGCGCGTCGAGGGCCCCGACGCCGACTGGATCCACCTGCCCGACCCGATCGCCGAGGCGATCCAGGGCCTGGTCGCCCGCATCGGCGCGCTGGAACAGACGGTCGCCGAGCTCTCCGGCCAGGCGGGGCGGGAGGGCTCCTATACCCCGGTGGCCGAGGTCACGCCGCTGCGCACCGTTCGCGGGCCGAACCCGGCCGGGGGGTAGGCGGCCAGCTCGCGGCGCTGCCTCCAAGACGATCTGCGGTTCGAGCTGTCTGCGGTCCGGTCGGGTGCAAAGGTGACCGCTCAGAGAAGGGGTCAGGCGCGGTCGAGTCGGAACAGTTTGTTGACGAAGCGGTAGACGAACTCCGGGAACGCTGGACCGCTGGGTATGCGCATCGGCTTGAGCGGCGGCAGTGGGGGCGTCTGAGTGCTCTCCGTAGTGGCGTTCTGTGCGTCTGCGGGGGGGTTGGTTGCGGACATAAGGTCTCAGTGTACTCCCGATTCAGGGGTTGTGGGCGAGGATCAGCAGCACGCTCAGCAGGAGCAGGGCGATCGCGCCGGTGACGAGGTAGCCCTTGAGATACAGGATCCTGGCGTTCGCGTCGAGTGCGTCGGCGAGGTTCTCGACGATCATCCAGCGCAGCGCTTCGTCTGCGCTGTCCGCCCGGGTCGGGAGCAGCGCCTCGGCGTCGTCGAGCAGGCTGCTCAGCGTACTGCCGTACTTCGGCGGCGTCACGATCACCGCCGTGATCGCGACAAACGCGGAAGCCGCGAGGACGACGACCGGCGCAAGCCACGGCGTAAGCACTACGAGCGTGCCTCCGAGGGCGAGGTCGGCGGCAAGAACGCCGAGCGCCTGCGCATCGAGGCCGCCGGCGAGGGTCGCTTGGATTGTGAGCTGGCCCAGTCCGACCTCGCGGAGCGGGTCAAGCGCGGCGCCGGTGGAGACGGCCGGGGTCGTCGAGACGCGACGTTTGGGTCAGTTCGGCCATCGCATTGGCCTTGCGTATAGCGTTGGCTGTGGCAGATCGCTTGTGAGGTGCATGTCTGGCTCCGTTCAGTCGTGAAAGGGCTTCCCTGTCTTCCTATTCCGACAGTGGAGCCGAAACGGGACATGTGCGCGAGGTCGCAAAAGGGCGTTTCAATGAACGGCGCCGGGCATGGGAGCGCCCGGTGCCATCTGAAAAAGGAGCGAGGACGATGACATCACCCATCAAGAGCCGCCGCCGCACGCGCCGCCGCTGCGCTGAGTGCGAGCGTAGTGGCAGGACCGGTGCAAGGGTCACCGGAGCGCAGGCGGGCGGCGCCGCGTCGCTGGGCGCATTCGCTGTCGGAGCCCTCGCGCTGGGCAGCGGCGCGATCGGCGCGCTGGCGATCGGCAGGCTGGCCATCAGGCGCGCCAGGATCGGAAGCCTGCGCGTGGAGGATTTGAGCGTCGGGCGACTGACTGTCGAGGAGCTGTCGGTCGTGCGCCGGGAGCCAGGTGCGCCAGGCGAGGGCGGGGGTTCCTAGCACAGGTCTTGCCGGGGTGGGGGACGCTGGCGTGCCCGCCGAGCGCGCATCTATCCTGAGGCGGGATGCCCGAACACGCCCCAGCCGAGCTCGAGAGCCCCGATCAAGCCCCCGGCGGCCCCTTCGCCGCGCCCGGCGACCCCGACGAGCCACGGCCACCGGGCCAGCTCGCCCCGGATGCGCAGGAGCGCGTCGAGCGCCTGCTGGAAGGGCTGAACGAGCCCCAGCGCGAGGCGGTCACGCACGGGGAGGGGCCGCTCCTGATCCTGGCGGGAGCGGGCAGCGGCAAGACGCGCGTGCTGACGCATCGGGTCGCGTTCTTGATCCACACCGGACAGGCCCACGCGAACGAGATCCTGGCGATCACGTTCACCAACAAGGCGGCCCAGGAGATGCGCGGCAGGGTGGAGGGGTTGCTCGGACGGGGTACGCGCGGGATGTGGCTGATGACCTTCCACGCCGCCTGCGCGCGCATCCTGCGCTCCGACGGGCAGCGCCTGGGATACACACGCCAGTTCACGATCTACGACCAGGCCGACGCGCGCCGGCTGACGCGGCGCTGCGCCGACGAGCTGGGGATCGATCCCAAGCGCTTCACGCCCGCCGCGATCCACAGTCAGATCTCCGCGGCCAAGAACCGGCTGCAGTCCGCTGAGGCCTACGCCCAGGCGGTGGGGTCTCAGTTCGAGGAGATGATCGCCGAGGTGTACGAGCGCTACGAGCGCGACCTGCTGCGCATGAACGCGATGGACTTCGACGACCTGTTGTTTCGCACGGTCAACGTGCTGGAGCTGTACGAGGAGGTGCGCACGCGTTACGCGCGCGCGTTCAGGCACGTGCTCGTGGACGAGTACCAGGACACCAACCACGCGCAATACCGGCTGTTGCAGCTGCTCGTCGGCGGTGGGCGCCCGCCCGCCAGAAGAGGCGAGGCGCAGTCAGGGGATCGGCCCACCTACGCAGGCCCGGTTGGGCACCGCAACCTCGCGGTCGTCGGCGACGACGCCCAGTCGATCTACAGCTTCAGGCAAGCTGACATCCGCAACATCCTCGACTTCCAGGACGACTTTCCCGACGCGCGCGTGGTCAAGCTCGAGCAGAACTACCGCTCGACGCAGACGATCCTGTCCGCCGCCAACGCCGTAATCGCGAACAATCGCGGCGGTATCGCCAAGCGCCTGTGGAGCGAGCTGGGCCGGGGCAGCCCCGTGCACGTGCGCGAGCTGGATGACGAGCACGCCGAGGCGCGGTTCGTGGTCGGGGAGATCGAGCGGCTCGTCGACGAGGGCGCCGCGCGCGCGGAGATCGCGGTGCTGTATCGCACGAACGCGATGTCGCGGGTGATCGAGGACACGCTCGTGCGCCGCGAGATCGCCTATCAGGTGATCGGCGGGACCAAGTTCTACGAGCGCGCCGAGATCAAGGACGCGATCGCCTACCTGTCATGGCTGGCCAACCCGTTCGACGTCGTGAGCTTCCAGCGCATCGCCAACTCGCCAAGACGCGGGCTGGGCCAGACGTCGCTGTCGCGCATCGGCGCGCACTCCGTGACGATCGGCGTGTCGGTGTGGGAGGCGGCCGGCGCCGCCGATCAGATCCCCGGTCTCGGCGCCGCCGCGGTCAAGTCGCTTACGCGGTTCATGGCCACGATGGAGGATCTCGCCGTGCTGGCGCGCGACGGCGCCGTGCCGGTGGGAGACCTGATGGAGGCGGTGCTGGCGCGCACCGGCTACGTGCAGGCGCTGGAAGCCGAGGCGGTCGGGCATGGCGAGAAGGCGTTCGAGTCCCAGGGCCGCATCGAAAACCTCCAGCAGCTGGTCGAGGTCGCGCGCGAGTTCGACGCCGGTGGGGATCAGAGTCCCCACCCACCCGAGGACACGCTCGACGTGTTCCTGCAGCAATTGGCGCTCGTCGCCGACGCGGACTCCCGCCGCGACGAGGACGGGCTCGTGACGCTGATGACGCTGCACAACGCCAAGGGCCTGGAGTATCCGATCGTGTTCATCGCCGGCTGCGAGGAGGGCGTGTTCCCGCATTCGCGCGCGCTGGACGAGGGCGGCCTGGAGGAGGAGCGGCGCCTGTTCTACGTCGGCGTTACCAGGGCCAAGCGCGAGTGCTACCTGACCTACGCGCGGCGGCGCTCGGTGTTCGGTCAGGCCACGTTCGGGCTGCGCAGCCGCTTCCTCGACGAGATTCCCTCAGAGCTGACCGACTGCGAGGAGGACCGATCGGAGATCGGCCAGCGGCGGAGCGCGGCAGGCGGGGCGATCACCGCGCGTGTGGGCATGGCCGGGCAGCCGGGGCGGGGAGGGGCCCCCGGAGGCTGGGAGGCCTCTCAGGCGCCGCAGACCCCTGCGGGGAAGACGTTTCGCATGGGCGAGGACATCGTGCACGCCGCCTTCGGCGAGGGCGTCGTCACGGGCCTTGAGCCGGGCGGCGTGATCGTGGTGCGCTTCGCGAAGGACGGCTCGGAGCGCAAGCTGATGGCCGAGTACGCGCCGGTCTCGCGGCGTTAGAGCCTGGCTGTCACGCGTCGCGGCGCTTGTGTATGCGTGGGGGCAGGTCGAAGTGGCGGTACAGGCAGATCGTGACTGCAACCGCAAGGAACAGATACGCCGTCCAGAACGGGGCGCCGAGCGCAAAGGCACCGATCATGATCAGGCCTATGACGATCGTGATGGCGAAGTCGTAACGGTCGACGTCGGTCATGAGACCAGCCTAGTCGCGAAGACGATGAACGTCAAGAAGCCCAGTGTGGCGCCAAGGGCGAAGCCCGCGCCGATACCGCGGTTGATGAGGTCGGCGCGTATGTCTGCGCGGGTGCTGTCGAGCGCCATCAGCGCGGCCGGCAGTCCGCCGCCGAGGGCGGTGCCGCCGCCCAGCAAGGTCGCCCATGCCAACAGCCCGTTGACCACCGCAGTTCCGAACGAGGGATTGGACTCGCAGAAGACGCGGATGGTGGCGCTGAAGAACATCCCTACTGCCTCTTCCGACCGTCAACCCCAAACGGGACACCGACACCCGGTCGTCGCGAGCCCTACGATCCCGACCGATGTCCGCCACGATCATCGACGGCAAAGCGATCGCCGCGCGCGTGCGCGAGCAGGTCGCCGAGCAGGTGCGCGTGTTCACCGCCGAGCACGGCCGTGTCCCCAGCCTGGCGACCGTGCTCGTCGGCGAGGACCCCGGCTCGGTCGTGTACGTCTCCGGCAAGCAGCGCGCGTGCGCGCAGGCGGGCATGACGCCGTTCGATCACCGGCTGTCAGCCAGCGCCTCCTTCGAGGAGGTCTCACAGACCCTGTTGGGCCTGAACGCCGAGGAGGCGGTGAGCGGAATCCTGCTGCAATTGCCCGTGCCCGACCATCTCGACGGCCCCACGCTGACCGGTATGATCGATCCCGGCAAGGACGTCGACGGCCTCACGCCGGTCAACGCGGGACGGCTCGCGCTGGGACTGCCCGGGCTGCGCCCGTGCACGCCGCTGGGGGTGCTCGAGCTGCTGGGCAGCGTCGATGCGACGCTGGAGGGCGCCGATGCCGTGGTGGTGGGGCGCTCCAACCTGTTCGGCAAGCCGATGGCCCAGCTGCTGCTCTCCCAGAACGCGACCGTGACGATGTGCCACTCGCGCACGCGCGACCTGGCCGGGGTGTGCGCCCGCGCGGACATCCTGATTGCCGCCGTTGGCCGCGCGCGGTTGATCGAGCGCGAGTTCGTCAAGCCCGGCGCGGTCGTGATCGACGTCGGCATGAACCGGCTGACACCCGCAGAGGCCGGCAACTCCAGCGGGCTCGTCGGGGACGTCGACTTCGCCGCCGCGGTGCTCCTCGCCTCGGCGATCACGCCGGTCCCCGGCGGTGTGGGCCCAATGACGATCGCGTGTCTGCTGCGCAACACGCTGGACGCGGCCCGCCGTCAGGCGGGAATCCAGTGAGCCTCAGACGCCTGCTGGACGTTCGGAGATCCCTCCGATCTCCGAACGGTGGGGAGCTGCTCGCGCTGGCGGGCGCAATCTGCGTGATCGTCTCGATGTGGCTGCCCTGGTATGAGAACGCCGCCGGCAAGCTCAACGGGTGGAACACGTTCGGGCCTGCGGTCGTGCTGCTGCTCGCCGCGGCGGCGGCCGCGCTCGCCCTCGTCGTGAGCACGATCACCGAGCGCAGCACCGCGCTGCCGGTCGCCGCTGCGGTGTGGAGCACGCTGTTCGGGATGCTCGCTGTGATCTCGGCAGTCGTGCGCGTGCTCGAGCGCCCCGAGCATTCGACGGAGCTGTGCGCGGGCGCGTGGCTGGCGCTGGCGGGCGCGATTCTGATGCTGGCCGGCTCGTGGCAGTCGCTGCGCGACGAACGCACCTCACTGTACGAGCCGGCGGAACCACCGCTGCTGCCGCCGCCCGACATTGGCGCCAACGGCGCCCAGCCGCCGGACTGAGCGCCGCCGGCGGGTCCTGGCCTCACGGGCTGCGATCATCGCGCCCGGGGCCGGTCCGGTCCATAGAATGCGCGAGGTGATCGACCGCGAGGAAGTCCTGCACGTCGCCCGCCTGGCGCGGTTGAAGCTGGGCGAGGAGGAGATCGAGCCGCTGGCGCGCGAGCTGTCGGCGATCCTCGACCACGTCGCGCGCATCGGCGAGCTCGACCTGGAGGAAGTGGCGCCGACCACGCACGTCGTCGATGATGAGATGCCCACCCACCCCGCGCTGCGCTCCGACGAGCCGCGCGAGTGCCTGCCGCGCGAGGTCGCGCTCGCCCAGGCGCCGGCCGTGAGCAGCGACGGCGAGGGTTTCTCCGTGCCCAGCCCGCAAGGATGAGCGCCACCGAGATCATCGCCCTGTCTGCCGCGCAGGCGGCGCGGCAGATCGCCGCGGGCGAGCTGTCGGCGCAAGAGCTGTTCGACGCCTATCGCGCGCGCGCGCGCGCCGACGAGCTGAACTGCTTTACCTGGGTTGCGCCAGAGCGCGCGCCCCAGACGGCTGGGGACGGCGCCGGGGCCGAGCCGCGCGGCGCGCCGCTGGCGGGAGTGCCGCTGGCGGTCAAGGACCTGTTCTGCACAGAGGGCGTTCCGAGCCAGTCGGGCTCGCGCATCCTGGAGGGCTATGAGCCGCCCTACACCGCCACTGTGGTGCGCCGCCTGCGGGCGGCCGGCGCGAGCCTGCTGGCAAAGACAAACCAGGACGAGTTCGCGATGGGCTCCTCCAACGAGAACTCCGCCTTCGGGCCGGTGCTGAACCCGTGGGACCGCACGCGCGTGCCGGGTGGCTCCTCGGGCGGGAGCGCGGCCGCGGTCGCCGCGGGGCTGGCGCCGTGGGCGCTGGGCACCGACACAGGCGGCTCGATCCGCCAGCCGGCCGCCCTGTGCGGGATCGTGGGGCTCAAACCGACCTACGGCGCGGTGTCGCGCTACGGGATGATCGCGTTCGCCTCCTCGCTGGACCAGGCGGGGCCGCTGACGCGCGACGTGACCGACGCGGCGCTGCTGCTGCGCCACATGGTCGGTCGTGATCCCTGCGACGCCACATCGCTGCAGTTCCCGCACGAGATCGAGCTGCCCGGGGCCGAGCGCCTGGACGGGATTCGCCTGGGGGTCCCCGCGGAGCTGACCGGCGGCTCGGCGGGCGCCGGGGCGGGCACCGGCCTTGACATCGACGGGGAGGGGATCGAAGCCGGCGTGCTCGACGCGTTCGCAGCCGCCCTGGATCGCGCCGCGGACCTCGGCGCGGAGATCGTGCGGGACGTCAGCCTCCCGCACGCGCCGCACGCGCTGTCGGCCTACTACGTGCTCGCCCCTGCCGAGGCCTCCTCGAACCTGGCGCGCTTTGACGGGGTGCGCTACGGGCTGCGCAGCACCGATCCCGCCCACCCGGAGGATCTGCTCCAGATGTACGAGCGCACTCGCCACGACGGGTTCGGCGCGGAGGTCAAGCGGCGGATCATGCTCGGCACCTACGTCCTGTCGGCCGGCTACTACGACGCTTACTACGGGCGCGCGCAGCGGGTGCGGACGAAGATCGCCGAGGACTTCGCGCGCGCGTTTGAGCAGGTCGACTTCATCCTCACGCCCACCGCGCCGACGGTCGCGTTCGAGCTGGGAGCCAAGACGGGCGATCCGCTGCAGATGTACCTGAACGACTACTGCACCGTGCCGATGTCGCTCGCGGGCATCCCCGCGATCTCGATCCCGTGCGGCCTGCACGACGGGCTGCCCGTGGGCCTGCAGCTCGCCGGCCCCGCGTTCGCCGAGAACAAGCTCCTGGACTGCGCGTACGCGCTGGAGCAGGCGCTCGGCTTCGACGGGAGTCCCGCCCGTGCCTGAGCTCGAACCGGTCATAGGTCTCGAGATCCATGTCCAGCTGAAGACCCAGACGAAGATGTTCTGCGGCTGTGAGCTGTCCTTCGGCGAGCCGCCCAACACGCGCACCTGCCCCGTCTGCCTGGGCCTGCCGGGCGCGCTGCCGGTGGCCAACGCCCAGGCGGTGCACCTCGGCCTGACGATCGGCCTGGCGCTCGGCTCAGAGCTCGCGCCGCGCTCGGTGTTCCATCGCAAGAACTACTTCTATCCCGACCTGCCCAAGGGCTATCAGATCTCCCAGTACGACGAGCCGCTGTGCACGGGCGGCAGGCTGGGAGAGGTGCGCATCCACAGGGTGCACCTGGAGGAGGACGCGGCCAAGCTGACGCATGTCGGCTCCAGCGGGCGCATACACGGCTCCCGGGAGAGTGTCGTGGACTTCAACCGCGGCGGCACCCCGCTGGCGGAGATCGTGACCGAACCGGACCTGCGCAGTGGTGAGCAGGCGAGCGAGTGGCTGAAGCTGCTGCGCACGACGCTGCGCCAGCTGCAGGTCAGCGACGTGAATATGGAGGAGGGCTCGTTGCGCTGTGACGCGAACATCTCGTTGCGCCCCGCCGGCTCAGAGGAGCTGGGCACGAAGACCGAGCTGAAGAACATGAACTCGTTTCGGTTCATCGAGCGCGGGATCCGCGCGGAGATCGCCCGCCAACAGCAGATCCTGCAGGGCGGCGGGCAGGTGGCGCAGGAGACGCTGCACTTCGATCCCGCCTCGGGCGCGCTCACCTCGCTGCGCTCCAAGGAGGAGGCCCACGACTACCGCTACTTCCCCGAGCCCGACCTCGTGCCGGTGGCGATCGACGAGCGGATGCTCGCGCGCGCACGAGCGGCGATGGGAGAGCTGCCGGCCGAGCGGGCGCTGCGGTTCGAGCGCGAGCTGAGCCTCAGCGCGGACTCCGCGCGGCTGCTCGCGTTCAGCGCCGAGCTCGGCGACTACTTCGAGGCCGCCCTCGCCGCCGGAGTCGATCCGCCGCCGCCGGCGCAGGCGCTCGCAAACTGGCTCGCGACCGACCTGACGGGCCGCCTGCGCGAGAGGGAGGGCGAGCGCGAGGGCGAGGGGGCGGACGGGGATGGGGTGGGCGGGGATCCCATCCATTCGCGCGTGCAGCCGTCGGCGCTGGCGGCGCTCGTCGGGCTGGTGTCGGCGAAACGGATCAGCGTCGGCGCCGGCCGGCAGGTGCTCGACCGTTTGGTGGCTGATGGCGGGGACCCGGCGCGGATCGTCGCAGCGGAGGGCCTTCAGGCGATCGGCGGCTCGGACGAGCTGACCGAGATCGTCGCCGCCGCGCTCGCGGCCAACCCGGACGCGGCCGCGCGCGTGCGCGAGGGCAACGCCAAGGCGATCGGCCCGATCGTGGGGCACGTGATGCGCGAGACGCACGGCCGCGCCGACGGCGGCGAGGTGACGCGGCTCGTGCACGAGCAGCTGGGCATCTAAAGAGCGTCGTCTAAACGACGCGCCGACATTTTGGACCGTCGGCCAATGGCAGGGCGTGCGCCGTGCGTCAACATGGGCCTCGTCGTACAAGCAGGCCCACGCCGATGCGTCTCGGCTTCCCTCGGCCAGGCGCGAGTGGAGCGGCCGGGCGGGGTGGCGATTCCCGTCCGGCCGCACCGTCGCGGCGAGGTTATGGCTGGTGCAAGCAGCTGTTGGGGGTAGACTGAGCGGTATGAACGACCCAACCTCACAGTCCTCCTCCTCATCCAGTTCGATCGGCAGGTTCGCCGTCGCCGGTCTCGTGCTGCTGATCGCCGCATATGTGCTGCTGAAGATCGTGATCGGAATCGCTCTGGCGATCGCCGGGCCGGTCGTGCTTATCCTGGCGGTCGTCGCCGTCATCTGGGCAGTGCGCACCCTGCTCTGAGGCATCGCATGGAAGGTGATCAGTACCTGATCATCGTCTTCTGCTTCGGGATGGCCGGCGGGATCGTCGGCAAGATCAAGGGCGGATCGTTCTGGCTGTGGTTCCTCATCTCCGGGATCGTGCCCGTGCTCGGTCTGATCACGGCGATCGTCTACAGGGTCGAACGCGACGAGCTGCGCCGGCAATGTCCGCGCTGCGGGCGCGTCACGAAGATCTACGACGCGCTGTGCATGCGTTGCGGGACCGAGCTGGAGTATCCCGATCAGGTGATCGCGCCGGAATCGTGGCAGCCTCCGCCGACAGTGCGGTCCTGAATCACCACTGCGCGGGAGTCCCACGAGATAAGGGAGCCCGAAGTCAGAGGCCGTCTATAAAGCGTCGATGGACGCGAACGCGACGAGCGCTCCCGCGCACGAGCGCCTGATCGCGAGACTGATCCACCGCGCGGGGTTCAAGGACGAGACGGACTTCGTGCTGCGCGTCGTGCAGCCGGCGCTGGTCGGCATGATCGACGGCACCGTCTCCTCGCTGGCGCCGATCTTCGCGGCGGCGATCTCCTCGGACTCGCACACCGCCCTGCTGGTCGGGTTCGCGACGGCGCTGGGAGCCGGGGTGAGCATGGGCTGGTCGGAGGCGCTGTCGGATACTGGCGCACAGACCGGCCGCGGCTCGGCGGTCGTGCGCGGGTCGATCACCGGCGGGATGACCACGCTGGGCGGCATCTTCCACACGCTGCCGTTTTTGATCTCCGACGTCCACAAGGCGCTGTTGGTGGCCGGGTGCGTGGTAGCTGTGGAGCTGTTCGCGATCGCGTGGGTCAGGAAACAGTTCTTGCACGTGTCGATGCGCTCCTCGCTGCTGGTCGTGACGGTCGGCGGCGTGATCGCTCTGGCGATCGGCGTTGGACTGGGGCTGTCCTGATCTGAGGAGCCGCCCGCGCGCGGCTGCGTGCCGGGAGCCCTGAAAACCCGCTGATAAGCTGCGCGTATGCGCGCGGTTGACGCCATCATGGAATGTTTGAAGGCCGAGGGCGTGGACGTCGTGTTCGGGTTGCCCGGCGGCGCGAACCTGCCGACCTACGACGCGTTCGTGAACGGCGGGATCAGGCATATCCTCGTCCGCCACGAGGCGGGCGGGGGGCACGCCGCGCAGGGATACGCCAAGGCGACGGGCAAGGTCGGGGTGGCGTTCGCCACGAGCGGCCCGGGCGCCACGAACCTGATCACGCCGATCACCGACGCGATGATGGACTCGGTGCCGTGCGTGTTCATCACCGGACAGGTCAGGACGGAGCTGCTCGGGACCGACGGGTTCCAGGAGGCGGACACGCTGGGGATCACGATCCCGATCGTTAAGCACTCGTTCATGATCCAGGATCCGCGCGAGATCCCGAGGGCCGTGCACGAGGCGTTTTACATCGCCCGCACTGGCCGGCCCGGCCCGGTGGTCGTGGATATCCCCCAGGACCTGTCGCGCGGAGAGATCGAGTTCGAGCTGGTGACCGACGTGCGCTTGCCCGGGTATCAGCCGACGACCGAGGGCAACCAGAAGCAGATCCGCCAGGCCGCCAAGGCGCTGGCCGCGGCGCGCCGCCCGGTCATCTATGCGGGCGGGGGCGTGGTCAACGCGAACGCCTCGCCCGAGCTCGTCGAGCTGGCGAGCTGCGACCGCTTTCCCGTGACGTGCACGCTGATGGGGCTCGGCGCGTTCCCGGCGCGGGTGGGCGGGACAGGCGGGGGGGCGCCCAATCCTCAATGGCTGGGGATGCTGGGGATGCACGGGACCAGGGCGGCGAACTACGCGATGGACGAGGCCGATTTGATCTGCGCGGTGGGGGCAAGGTTCGACGACCGGATCACGGGCAAGCTGTCGGAGTTCGCGCCGAAGGCGAAGTTCATCCACATCGACATCGACCCGGCGGAGATATCCAAGAACGTGCCGGCGCACATCCCGATCGTGGGGGACGCCAAGAACGTGCTGGGCAAGCTGGCGGTCGAGTACAGGGCCCTGAGCGCCGACACCGCGCGCCTGGGCGACTGGTGGAAGCGGATCGAAGGCTGGAGGGCGAAGTATCCACTGGGGTATGAGGACTCGACCGACAATGAGATCAAGCCCCAGTACATGATCCAGGCGCTGTACGAGGCGACCAAAGGCGAGGCGATCGTGAGCAGCGACGTCGGCCAGCACCAGATGTGGGCGGCGCAGTACTACGACTTCCCGGCGCCCAGGCGCTGGATCAACTCGGGCGGCCTCGGCACGATGGGGTTCGGGTTGCCGGCCGCGATGGGCGCCGCCGTGGGCTGCCCCGAGCGGCTGGTGTGCTGCGTGGCGGGCGACGGGTCGGTGCAGATGAACGCGCAGGAGCTGGCGACGTGCGCGCAGAACAAGATCCCGATCAAGGTGTTCATCATGAACAACGGCTATCTGGGCATGGTCAGGCAGTGGCAGGAGCTGTTCTGGGACGGCAAATACAGCCAGGTCGACACGGGCGAGTTCCCCGACTTCGTCAAGCTCGCGGAGGCGTACGGCGCGACAGGGATGCGATTCGAGGACAAGACGACGCTCGTCGATGACATGCGCCGCGCGATCGAGACCGACGGACCGGTGCTGGTGGACGTGAGGGTGACGCGCGAGGAGAACACCTATCCGATGATTCCCGCGGGTCAGCCGGCCAGGGAGATGGTCGGATGACGGCGATGGTCCTGAAAGGGGGGTGGCCGGGAGGGGGGCCTGACCCCCTCCCGATCCAGATCACCTATCCGATGATTCCCGCGGGTCAGCCCGCTAGAGAGATGGTGGGGTGAGCGCCGCCGTGGGCGAGCCTGGGACGAAGGCGCCGCTGAGCCTGGAGGAGCTGGAGGCCTCGGTCGGGCTGCGCACGGGGCGCAAGCACGTGCTGTCGATCTTGGTCGAGAACAAGGCGGGCGTGCTGACGCGCATCGCCGGGCTGTTCGCGCGCAGGGGCTTCAACATCGACACGCTTACCGTCGGGCCGACCGACGACGAGCAGATCTCGCGCGTCACCCTCACCGTCGACGGGGCGCTGCACCCGATCGACCAGGTGACAAAGCAGCTGCACAAGCTCATCAACGTGCTGAAGATCCGCGACCTGGAGCCAGCCGACACGGTCGCGCGCGAGCTGGCCCTGTTCAAGGTCTCCGCGGACGGGTCCCAGCGCGGCGAGCTGATGCAGATCACGGAGATATTCAGAGGCAAGGTCGTGGACGTGACCAAGCGCTCGGTGATCGTCGAGGTGACCGGAACGACGGAGAAGATCGAGGCGTTCGAGGGCATGGTGCGCCCGTTCGGGCTGATCGAGATGATGCGCACGGGAGAGATAGCGATATCGCGCGGGCGGACCGAGACATAGGCGCCCGCAATTGGAAGGTTGTCTTTTTTGTGGGTAAGCCGGGAGCCAGCCCTTTCATCCAATGCGGTCCAAGCCGCTTACCACAGCTGTCGACATTGCGGGAGCGTCTTTGGTAGCAGTGCGGGGCATAGCCAGCCGGCAAGAGCCGCCGTTCGCATTGAGCGAGCAGGACGGCGAGCGGCTGCGGGCTCGCCTGCAGGGCGCATTGCGCCGGGCCAGACGCGGCGGGGAGCCGACGCTGGCCACGAGCACGGTCAGGCTGCCGGCCACAGTGGACCCGAGCGCGGTCGTGTGCGCGTCGCGTCGCGCGGGCGAGCCGTGGTTCGCGTTCGAGCAGCCCGACCGGGGTGGGATGGCGCTCGCGGCGCTCGGCGAGGCGGTGCTGCTCAGCGGCGCGGGCCGGGACCGGTTCGCGAGCGTGGCCGACCGCTGGCGCGGGCTGGCGGCGAGCGCGGTGGGCGACCCGCTCGATGACCCCGCCGATCGCAGGTCGGCCGGCGCGGGGCCAGTCGCTGTGGGAGGATTCGCATTCGCGCCCGACGGCGGAGGCTCGCACACGTGGGAGGGGTTCGATCCCGCCTCGATGATCGTGCCCGAGGTGGCGATCAGACGCATTGCCAGGGCGGGCGACGGCGAGCCGGACGTCAGGCTGACGCTGGCGGCGCTGATGGCGCCGGACGACACGGTGCAGGATGCGCTTGCGCGTCTGGAACGCCGCTCAGACGAGCTGCACGAACGGGCGCTGCCGCTGCTTGACCCGGCCCCCGCCGGGCGCTATCGCGTGGCGAGCGCGATGCCGCCCGAGCACTACGAGGCGGCGGTTGCCCGCGCGAGCGAGCTGATCGCGGACGGCCGCCTGGAGAAGGTCGTGCTCGCCCGCGAGGTGGAAGCGCACGCCCCGGCGGCGTATGACCCGGCGGCGATGCTGGGAGTGCTGCGCGAGGCGTTCCCGGCGTGCTACTGCTTCTGCGTAGGGCGCGGCGACGCGACGCTGATCGCGGCCAGCCCCGAGCTGCTCGTGCGCCGCGAAGGCCACCGCGTGAGCACGCTCGCGCTCGCGGGCTCTACCAGGCGCAGCGCCGACCCCGCCGTGGACGACCACCTCGGCGAGCAGCTGCTGCGCGATTCAAGCTACCGCGAGGAGCACGCGATCGTGGCGCGCCGGATCGAGCGTATGCTGCGCGATCACGCGGTGTGGGTGGCCGCCGCGCCCGAACCCGAGCTCGTCAAGATCGCCAACATCCAGCACCTGGCGACTCCGATCCGCGCGCAGCTCGCCACCCCGATCGACGTGCTGGAGCTCGCCGGTGAGATGCACCCGACGCCCGCCGTCGGCGGGGAGCCGCGAGATGTCGCCATCTCTCTGATCCCGGCGCTGGAGGGGCTTGACCGCGGCTGGTACGCGGGCCCCGTGGGCTGGACCGACGCAACCGGCGACGGCGAGCTGTGCGTGGCCCTGCGCTGCGCGCTCTTGCGCGGCAGCGTCGCGCGCTGCTACGCGGGCAACGGCATCGTGCGTGGCTCACGCCCGCAGGCCGAGCTGGCCGAGACAGAGGTCAAGCTTCAGGCGCTGCTGCCGCTGCTGGCGGGCTGAGGAGGGCCGGTCAGGCGGCGATGCCGTGAGGCTGGGCTACCCGGGTCACGCTCGATGACAGCGTGAGCCGGTCGTGGACGCCGTCGGGGATGTCCAGCGCGTGGTGTCGCTCCAATGCGCCGACGATGGTCGCGAGGCGCTGGTGCAGCTCGGTGGGGGAGAAACCAGTCAGGGAGATGTCGATCTCGACGCTGTCGTGCTCGAAGTCCGCGCAGGCCGAAGCGCCCGGAGCGATGTCGGCCATGTGCTCGTCGAGAATCCGCTGCACCTGGAAGGTGAATCCCTCAAGGGTCTCACGTGAGATGTGACGGGTCGCCCGGAGTGTGAGGACAACGTCGGCTTCGATCTCCGGCGTGGTACTCGGGAGATTGTTCGTCACCGTGTTCATTCTACGCCTTCAGTCCAGATCGCTTGAGCGCGGACAGCTTGTTCGCGGCTGTACGCGAGCCGCTGGGAGTACTTGGGATCGGAACCATTCGCAGATCGTTCGGCGGATAGCACTTGACGTGTTGATTGCCCGCACGCTCGCACCACCAGCCCTGCGCCCAGGCGAGCATGACCAAGCGATCCATTTCTTTGTCGGGCAGCTTCGGCCGTTTCGCAGTCGGATTCGCGACGCGTTTCGGATGCATCGCACTGAGATTACGCAGCGCTTGGTACGAAACTCTTGGGTCGTCGACCTCAAATATCAACGAGGATGGGATCTTGAAAGCGCTGTGGCCAGGCGCGCCGGGCCGCGGTCACTGCGACTCTGTTTGTTGCGCGCGTGGGCTCGGCAGCCCAATCCACGGCATTCGTGGCAGCCACCAGTTGCGTGCTCCCATCAGACGCATCAACGCCGGTACCAGCACGAGGCGAATCAATGTCGCGTCGATCGCGATTGCCAGCGCGAGGCCGAGTCCGAACTGCTTGAGTTCGAGCACATTCGCGGTCACGAAGCTGCCGAACACCGCGACCATGATCGCCGCGGCCGCCGAGATCGGGCGCGCGGTGTGCTCGACGCCGGTCGCCACCGCCAGCTCGTTGTCGTGTGTCTTCAGCCACGTCTCCTGCATGCGGCGAATCAGGAACACCTCGTAGTCCATCGACAGTCCGAACAGCAGCGCGAAGATGGTCAGCGGCAGGTACACCTGGATGAAGCCCACGCTCGTGAACCCGAGCAGTCTTTCGCCGTGGCCCTCCTGGAAGATCAGGATCACGATCCCGACGGTCGCGCCCGTGGCGAGCAGGTTCATGACCACCGCCTTCACCGGCAGCACGACGCTGCGGAACACTACCGTCAGGAAGAGCAGCGATAGCGCCAGGATCAGCCCCAGCACGAGCGGGACTTTCGAGGTCGTTACGTTTGACAGGTCCACGATCTTGGCGGTAGCCCCGCCGACCGCCACGTCCGGTCCTCCCCGGGCGCGTATCGGCGGCACGAGCGTCGCGCGGATGTGACGCACGAGCTGTTCGGAGGCAGACGAGTCGATCGGCGTCGTCGGCGCCACGGTCAGCAGCGCTGCGTCTCGACCCTGCGTCACGGCCACCGCGGCGATGTCGTTGTGTCCGGTGGGGGCCAGCTTGCTTGCGAGCGTCGCCGCGCGTGCCTGATCCGCGCGGCTGAGCCTGCCGGTGTCACCGGGGCGACTGACCACGATCTCGATCGGCGCCAGCGTGCCCGCGCCGAACGAGCGTGCCAGCACCTCCTCGCCCTTGCCCGACGGGGTGCTCCCCAGCGAGCGGATGCCGAAGTCCACCCCCGTCTGCAGGTTCAGCACGGGCGTGGCCGCAAGGATCAGCACCGCCACGATCGCGCCTGCGGCGAGCAGCGGCCGGCGCATCACGGCCAGCGCCCACTGTGCCCAGAGGCCGTGCCCGTCTACAGCCTGGGTCCTTGTGTCGCGCGGCTGCATCCGCGCCGGCAGCGCGCCACGGTTGATGCGCGTCCCCAGCGCAGCCAGCAGCGCCGGCAGCAGGGTCAGCGCGGCGATCACCGTGCACACCACGACCAGCGCTGCGCCGAGTGCAAACTCGCGGTAAGTCGGCGTCCTGATCAAGACGAGCGTCGACAGCGAGAGCGCGACGATCACGCCCGAGAACAGGATCGTCCGGCCCGAGCTTGCGATCGCCGCGCCCACCGCATCCTCCGTCTGCTCCCCCGCGTCCGCCGAGGTCCCTCCGGTGCGCATCCGCTGTGCGAGCTCCTCTCGGTAGCGGCTTACGATGAACAGCGCGTAGTCGATCCCGATGCCCACGCCGATCATCGTCACGATCGTCGTCAAAAAGCTGTCGAACGTGAGCGCCTGCGCGATCAGCGCGAGCAACCCATAGGTCAGCAGCAGGCTGCTGCCAGCCAGCGCCAGCGGCACCACCGCCGCGACCGCCGCCCCGAGCGCCAGCAGCAGGATCGCGAGCGCGATCGGCACTCCGATCGTCTCCGCCCGCTCGACGTCTTCGTTCTCGACCGTCGTGATGTCCTTGGCGACCGGCGAATAACCCGTCAGCCACACGCGCACGCCCGCGTGCGCGAGCGGGTCCACGGCGTGTTGCAGGGTCCCGGCGCGTTCCACCAGCTCCCGGGGGTCCCCGGCGATGCCCACCAGCGCGATCGCGGCGTGCCCGTCGGTGGAGATCTGCCTGCGGGCGCCGGAGCTGTACGGACCTGCGACGCCCTTGACATAGCTCTCGCGGCGGGCCGTGCCGAGCGCGCGGGCGACGAGGTGACGGTATGCCGGTTCGCTTGCGCGGCGCGTGGGCGAGTAGAACACGAGCACGTCCTGCTCGGCGCCGTGCCCGGCGAATCGCTGTTCGAGCAACTGCGCAGCCTTCGAGGACTCCGCGCCGTCGACGCCGTAGTTCGGCGCTCCCAGCGAGCGCTTCAGTGCGGGATAGGACGCCGCGCAGGCGATCAGCACGAGTACCCACAAACCCAGCACCACGTGCCGGCGGCGGGCGATCATGCGACCCCAGCGGTAGGCGGCCGCGCTGCTCATTCTCGTGCGCTCGCATTGTGGGGAGAGCCGTCGGGGCCTGCGTCCGCGAGGGGGAGGTCAGGGCTTGCGGCTGCGCCTGCTGGAGGTTCGGAGATCCCGTCGATCCCTGAACGGTAGACCGCGCTCCACACGCGCTCGTGCAGCTCCACGTTGGCGCTACGGTCGGTCCGCACGTGCACGACAGTCGAGCCCGCCCGTGGCGCCAGCGCGCGCTCCAGGGCGGCGCGCAGCGCGGGGATCGTCTCCGCGCGCTCGTATGCCAGGCCGTACAGCTCGGCGGCCTTGGCGAAGTCCAGGCCGGTAGGTGTGGCTATGTGACGGGTGTACACGTCGATCCCTTGCCCCATCGCCGCCCGCGACACCGCCAGGAAGTCGAAGATCCCGCCGCCCTCGTTGTCGAGCAGCACGATCGTCAGCTTCACGCCCAGGCGTTTTGCGGCGAGCAGGCCCCCGATGTCGTGCGCCAGAGCCACGTCGCCGATCAGCAGCACTACGGGGCCGTCGGTCGCGGCGGCTGCGCCGAACGCGCTCGACACCGTCCCGTCGATCCCGTTGGCGCCGCGATTGCACAGCACGCGCGGCGGGTCCAAGCGCACCGGCCAGAACGTCTCGACGTCGCGCACCGGCATCGAGGAGGCGACGAACAGGGTCGCGGTCGCTCCCAGCAGCACCCCCAGCTCGGCGGCGACCGCGGGCTCGCTGATCTCCTCACTCGCAAGCACGCCGTTGATCGCCTCCGCCGCCTGCTCGTCGGCGGCGCGCCAGCCCGCCAGCCAGTCCGTCCGATTCGCCGTCCGATTTGCCGGCGAGGCCGATGCCAGGCCGGCGAGGGCGCTCGCGGGCTCCAACGCCAGCGAATCGCTCAACACCGACGCCGGGTCCTGCCACGCGCCCTCGGGATCGAGCGCCACCTGGCGCACGCCCGCCAGGCCCGCGAGCCATGTGCGCAGCGGCTTGGACACCGGCAGGTCGCCCACCCTCACGACCAGGTCGGGACGGTGCGAGGCGGCGAACGCCTCGTCGCGCAGCAGCGCGTCGTAGTGAGCGACCGCGGCCGCTCCGCGGCGCGCGCCGGACAGCGGGTCTGCGAGCAGCGGCCAGCCCGCGGCCTCGCAGAACGCGGCCGCCGACGCACCCAGGGGCGTGTCACTGCAGCGCTCGTAACGTCCGGCCACGACCACGCCGCGCCCGGCTGCCGCCACCAGCTCCGCCAGGTGCTTGTCACCGTCCCCGCTGCTGCTGTCGTCGCCACTGCCGTCGTCGCCGCCGACCTCGCAGCTGCCGGCCGCGATGGGGATCGGCGAACGGCTCACATACGGCCGCCCACCGTCTCGGGCCGTCTCATCGTCAGGCAGCGGCTCGTCGGTGACGAGCGGCTCGCGTAAGGGGAAATTGAGGTGCACAACCCCCGGCCGACCCTCCATCGCGCTCCAGTACGCGCGGCACGCGAGCGTCCTGATCCAGCGTAGCCGCGCAGGACTGGCGTCGTGCGTGCCCACCTCGACGAACCACTTCGCAGCGCTGCCGAACAGCTTCAGCTGATCGATTGCCTGTCCCGCGCCGTTATCGCGCAGCTCCGGCGGGCGGTCCGCGGTCATCAGCAGCAGCGGCACGCGCGCCTCGCGCGCCTCGATCGCAGCCGGCAGGAGCTCGGCCGCGGCGGTCCCCGAGGTGCACGTCACGGCCACCGGCAGCCCCGACGCCTTCGCCACCCCGAGCGCGTAGAACCCCGCGCAGCGCTCGTCCACGTGCGAGCAGCACTCGATGCGCAGCTCGCGCGCGAGCGTCAGCACCAGCGGCGCGCAGCGCGACCCCGGCGAGGTGCACGCCACGCGCATTCCGCAGCGCGCGAGCTCGTCGACGAACGCGCGCAGGATGAGATAGGTATCGGTGACGGGGGTCAATGCGATGCGAACGCTACCCTGCCGAGGGCCTTCGCTCCGTGCGACTGGTCATACATGCCGGTGGGCGCCCGCCGGAGAAAAGGCACTTTCAGAGTCGCCATCCCGCCTAGCGCATCCGACCGTGATGAACATCCTCCCCGGACCTCAGGACATTGTTCTGCTGCACGGGTTCGCCGGCACCCATCGCGCGTGGGACGGCGTGATCGCCCGTTTGGCACCCGAACGCTACCGTCCGCTGGCGCTGGACCTGCCCGGGCATGGCGAGCATGCCGGCGCCCCGCGTCCGATCACGTTTGCCGGCTGTGTCGAGCATGTGCTCGCGCGCGCTCCCGAGCGCTTCGCGCTGTGCGGCTACTCGCTGGGCGGGCGCGTCGCCCTGCATGTCGCACTGGCGGCGCCGGAGCGTGTTACGCGGCTGGTACTGATCGGCGCCAATCCAGGGATCGAGGAGCCCGCCGAGCGGGCCGCGCGACGCGAGGCGGACGAGCGGCTGGCCGAGCGGCTCGAATACGAGCCTTTCGAGGAGTTCATCGAGAGCTGGCGCACCCAGCCGCTGTTCGCCGAGGACCCGCCCGAGGTCGGCGAGCTCGCCCGTGCCGACCAGCGCCGCAACGACCCGATCGCCCTGGCTGGCGTCCTGCGCGGCCTCGGCCCGGGCGAGATGGAGCCGTTGTGGGACAGGCTCGGGGAGCTGCGGATGCCGGTGAGCGTCCTCGTGGGCGATCGCGACGCGAAGTTCAGGGCGCTTGCCGGGCGGATGGTTGAGCTGCTCCCCGACGGCGAGCTGATCGTGGCGCCAGGGGGTCACGGCCTGCCACTGGAGAACCCGCCTGCCGTGGCGCAAGTGCTGGACGGCTAGACTCGACTCATGCCGACACTCGTGCTCGACCCGGCGCCCACCGAGATCGAGGCGCTGCTGGAGCGCCGGCGGCGTCTCGGCCTCGATCATCACGATGAGGTGTGGGAGGGTACCTACCGGATGACCCCGCCACCGAGCTTCGCACATCAGCGCATCGCCGAACAACTCGCCGCGTTGCTCGGACCGCTGGCCACAGCGGCCGGCCTGGAGCCGCTGATCCGGGAGTTCGGGCTCGGTGGGCCTGAGGACTATCGCGTCCCCGACGGCGGGCTGCACCGTTCCGGCGCGGACGGCGTCTGGCACCCAACCGCGGCGCTCGTGCTGGAGATCATCTCGCCGGGCGATGACACCTGGCGGAAGCTCTCCTTTTACGCCGCCCACGGCGTGGATGAGCTGCTGATCGTCGATCCTCAGGAGCGAGCCGTGCACTGGCTGGGGCTGCGGGGCTCGGATTATGAGCCGATCGAGCGCAGCTCCCTGATCGATCTCGGCGCCGCGGAGCTGGCCGAGCGGATCGACTGGCCGTAGGGTAGGCGCGGCCCTACATCAGCTCGACGCCCAGCCCCGGCTCGGACGGCAGCGCGATCCTGCCCGCGCGCACGGGCAGCGCATCCGCGACGGCGCCCTCGAACATCCCGAGCGTCGCCAGCCCGCAAGCCGGCAGCGGTCCTCGCGAGGCCAGCGCCGCGGCCGCGTGCAGCGCGGCCGCCACTCCCAGTGGGCCGTCCAGCGTCGAGGAGACGTAGGCCTCCGCGCCAGAGGCGCGCACCAGCGTCGCGGCCGCGAGCAGGCCCGAGATCCCGCCGCAGCGGCCAATCTTCAGGCACACCGCGTCGGCCACGCCCGCCCCGAGCGCGCCGTGCTCGGCGGCGGTCTCGTCGATCGCCACTCGCGTGCTCACCCGCTCACGCACCTCCCTGACGGCCTGCAGTCCGTGCGTCGGCTCCTCCACGAGCTCCAGTCCCGCCGGCGCCAGCGTGTCGATCGCCCTGACGGCCTCCGGCACCGTCCACGCGCCGTTGGCATCCAGTCGCAGCGCCGTCTTCGTGCCCGCCGCCGCGCGCACCGCCGCCACGCGCCCGGCATCGTCGCCGGTTCCCACCTTCAGCTTGATGCACTCGAACCCCGCCTCCACGGCCGCCTGGGCCTGTTCGGCCGCGCCGCGCCGATCGCTCGCGCCGATCGTCGCGTTCACGATCACCGCGCCCGCCGGATCGTCGGTGAGCAGCTGCACGACCGGCTTGCCCGCGCGCCTGCCCGCGCGGTCCCACAGCGCCATGTCGATCGCCGCCAGCGCCTGCGGCAGATCCTCGACGCGCCGGCACGCTTCGATCAGCTGCTCCCCGTTCATGCGCTCGGCGTCCTTCTGCGCGAGCACTGCCCTGTAGCGTTTGAGCGCAGATTCCACCCGGGCGACGCTCACACCGTCATATGACTGCAGCGGCGCGGCTTCGCCGTAGCCGATCGCTCCGTCCTCGTCGGTGAGCGTCACCGCCAGCAGCTCGCGCTCGCTCACCGCGCCGTGCGCGCTGTGAAGCGGCTGCCTCAGGCGCACGTTCCGTCGCTGCACGCTCAATCGCAACCGGCGCTCACCCTCCGATCCCGCCGCTGGCGAGTATGCCCGCGGCGAACAGCACGCAGAACAGCAGCTGCAGCATGCCCGTCTTCGCCAGCGCGCCGTTCAGCGACGGCCCGTCCACCCTCGTGCGCACGGTCCTGAGGACTCCCACGGCAAGCGGGATCGCCGCCCAGCTGAGCAGCAACCACGGCGAGAACCCGAGCGCCCACAGCGCTGGCGCGCTTATGAACGCGCCCGCCACCATCCCCGTGTATAGGCCGCGCGTGCGCTCGCGCCCCAGCCTGACTGCGAGGGTGCGCTTACCCGCGCGCCTGTCGGTGTCGATGTCGCGGACGTTGTTCACGACCAGGATCGCGCTGGCCAACAGGCCCACCGGCACGGCGCACCCGAATGCCTGCCACGGCAACTGCTGGACCTGCACGAAGTAGGACCCGGCTACCGCGACGATGCCGAAGAACAGGAACACGAACACCTCGCCGAGTCCCTCGTACCCGTATGGGCGCGGGCCGCCCGTGTACAGCACCCCGGCGAGGATCGACGCGGCCCCGACCGCGATCAGCTCCGGCCCGGCCACCACCACCAGGTATGCCCCGCACGCGACCGCCATCCCGAACGTCACGTACGTGGCGACCAGCACCTGTCTGGGTGGCACCAGCCCGCCCGCCGTCACCCTGACCGGTCCCAGGCGATCCTCGCTGTCCGCGCCCCGGCGGGCGTCGGAGTAGTCGTTCGACAGGTTGGTCCCCACCTGGATGAACATCGCCCCGAGCAGCGCTGCGAGGAACGCGAGCGGGTGAAACCGCCCCGCCCCGAGCGCGAGCGAGGTCCCCACGAGCACGGGCGCCACCGCCGCCGGCAGCGTGCGCACGCGCGCGGCCATCACCCAGATGCGCACCATGCTCGCCCGCCTCCTCGTGCCCGGTCCCGCGCCCGCTGGGGCCGGCGCGGTCATCGTGGTCTGCGCGACGGTCATCGTGCGCTCACGCGGTTCGAGCCCTTCAATCGCCTGGCGCGCGAGCCCATCGGGCTCACGCGCGCTTCGGGAACTTGCCGAAGTCCGGCTTGCGCCTCTCCCGGTATGCGTCCCTGCCCTCCTGTGCCTCCGCGCTGCCGTAGAACAGCAGGTTGGCGTCGTGCGCGAGCTGCTGGATGCCGCTCAGGCCGTCCTCGGCCGCGTTGAAGCTCGCCTTCAACAACCTCAGCGCGAACGGCGAGAGCTCGAGCATCTCTTCACACCAGCGCACCGTCTCGTCTTCCAGCCGCGCGAGCGGCACGACCGTGTTGACCATGCCCATCTCGAGCGCCTGGAGCGCCGAGTACTGTCGGCACAAAAACCAGATCTCCTTGGCCTTCTTCGGGCCCACGATGTTTGCCAGTAGCCCGGCGCCGAACCCCCCGTCGAACGAGCCGACCTTCGGCCCCACCTGCCCGAAGACGGCGTTGTCCGCAGCGATCGTCAGGTCGCACACCAGGTGCAGCACGTGCCCGCCGCCGATCGCGTAGCCGGCGACCATCGCCACGACCGGCTTGGGCAGTCGCCGGATCTGCACGTGCAGATCGGTCACGTGGAACCTGCCGATGGGTGGGGACTTTGTCGATGACCGCATCTCCTCCTCGGCCAGATACCCCGAGTCTCCGCGCACGCGCTGATCGCCGCCGGAGCAGAACGCCAGCTCGCCCGCGCCCGTCAGCACGATCACACCGATCTCCGTGTCCTCACGCGCGTCCTCCAGCGCTCTGGACATCTCAACGATCGTTCGCGGGCGGAACGCGTTGCGCACCTCGGGCCGGTCGATCGTGATCTTCGCAATCCCGGAGGACGAGGACCCGCCCACCCCGCTGGACTTCTCGTAGCGGATGTCCTCGTACTCCCCCGTGCTTGTCCAGGTGGTCGGCATTCCCGGGAAGGCTACCTTTCCCGGACCAAACGGCGGCCGGCCTTCAGCTGCTGCTCGTCCTCGTCTTCCGGCAGCCGAACATAGAGAAGGTCTCCGGGCGTCACGAACGGCTGTTCAAATCCGTGGCGCGCGAGCAGGTCTCGAGAAGAGTCGTTGTCGGGCTCGACCATACCTTGGACGACGGGCATCCTCCCCTCGTGCTCCTCGATGTGGCGTAGGGTCTCAGCCAAGACGAAGTCGCTCACAGCCGTCCCGTCCTGGCATTTGTATCCTCCTTCGCCGCGGTACTGCTCGCTGAGGGTGAGGACGTCAATGTACGTCGCGTCCGCATACGCATCCTCGGGAAGCCATCTGTGCCGGATCCTAGGGCCGTACTTCCACAAGATGATGCTTAGTCCCACGACGGTGCCTGCTGGCATCTCCCGCGTCACGCGTAAGGTCGTTATCCGCGTAGGGATGCGTGCCGGCATGGTGGCGAGCAATGATCCTCTCGACCGTATCTTCGTACGAATGGCGTTTGTCCCCGCACGAAAAGGTAGCGAGGTCCGCGCAATCCGTAGCGTTCTCGGTATCTGTCTGCAGTTCGCCCGCGATGATCGGCATCGGGGCGTACACCCTACTGCGGTGGGGCACCCCTTCTCTGGAACCGCAGGAACTGCTCGGCCTGCTCATCCGTGAGTGCGATCACAACGGGAGCAGAAGCGAAGCTGACGGCCTCACGCGTGGCCTCATCAGGGCCCAGGACTGTCGCGCCGACAGGGGTCTCGGTTGCTTCGTCGTTGGAGAACGGCCGAGTAAATACGTCGCTGGTAAACGCATCACCAGCACGCCACCAATCGGGGTCTTTGGGGAAGCGGAGTGCGAACCCTTCGGATAGCTCACGTTCGCCCTGGTAGCTCCCAAATAGGCGTGCATCTGCGTTGGTCTCAATTGTTGCCATGCGAGTCTCCTTCTTCGGATAGTAGCCGCATCGCCCTGTCGTTGACGAAGTCAAAGCCCTCGTCGATCCAGGTGGACACTTGATCGAACCCAATCGGACCCGTCGTCGCCGCGCGGCCGATCTGATGATTGACGAGCAACGAAGCCCCTTTCGACCCGTGCTTGTGCACGGTGGGCTCAACGGAAAGCGAATCTTCACCCTCCTTCAAGCGCCGGAACCGGACGCCGGCGCCAAAGTACCCCTCGCCAAGGACGTCGGCTTGCTCCGCACCGTGCAGTAACCGTCCAGCCATAAAGGTCGTCGCGTCGTCGTCGGGCGCGTCGACAAACGCCTGGATCTGGATCGCGCACTGCAGAAACCCATCGATGTGCAGGCGTTCTGACGCGATCTTTAGAATCTTTAGCGCCTTCTTCGCGGCCATGGAGTACAGAAGCACTTCGACGTCGTCCATCTTGGCCTGGACCTGGAGCAGCGCTGGACGGATCTCCACCGTGTCTTCCGGGCCGTTGTTGAGCTGTATGCCCCGGTCGTTGTAGATGAACTCGAACGCCCTGTAGGGATAGGTGGGGATGATGTCTGCGAAGACCTTCTGAAGATCAGCCTTATCGAATGCCGGCGGCGGGAGCTGCCGGGGTTGCGGCACAAGGCTGACGGTAAGCGATTTGTAGCGCGGCTCCACGGGCTCCTCCTGAGGTCGGGGCATCTTACCCGAGTGCTGCAGGGCGCCCTTCGCGCCCGTGGTACTGACTGTCCCGCGGAGGCGGCGACGCCCTCGACGACGAATGCGAGCCGACGCTGGTGGAGCTGCCCGGGCCCGCGCCGATGGGCGCAAAACCCTAGCCTGTGGCTGTGATCGTCGAGGGCTGGCTGCATCGCGCTGCGCGCACGCATCCCGGATCGACGGCCGTGGAGGGGCCCGACGGCAGTCGTTCATACGCCGAGCTCTACAGCGCCGCGCAGCGCGGGGCGGGCGTGTTATCGGCTGATGGTGTCGCTCCCGGCGATCGTGTCGCGATTGCGCTACCGCCGGGGTTGGCGTTCGCCGAGGCCCTCCACGCCTGCCTAGTGCTGGGGGCCGTCGCCGTGCCGGTGGACGTGCGCCTGGAAGCGGCCGAGCGCGCGCTCATCTGCGACGGCGCTGCCCTGGTCGTGGAGGAAGCACTGGATGCCTGTTCTTCGACGTGGCCCTCCGCGCCGCGCGGCGGCGCATCCAAATCGCCGGGAGCCACGTCCCCGTCCCCGGGCCGGCGGCACGACCTCGACGCCGTCGCGGCCGTCATCCACACGTCCGGCACGAGCGCCTCGCCACGCCCCGTCGAGCTCACCTACGGCAACTTCCTGTGGAGCGCCCTCGGCTCGGCCGTCGCCCTGGACCGCGATCCGCGCGAGCGCTGGCTGTGCGCGCTTCCGGTATCGCACGTCGGCGGCCTCTCGATTCTGGTGCGCTCGGCGATCTATGCGACCACGGCGGTCATCCATGAGCACTTCGACGCCGACCTGGCCCTGCATGCGCTGCGCGAGCAGGACATCACGCTCGTCTCCCTTGTCGCCACGACGCTCGCGCGGCTGCTCGACGCGGGCCTGCGGCACCCGCCCGCGCTGCGCTGCGCCCTGACCGGCGGCGGCCCCGTGCCCGAGGCCCTGATCGAGCGCGCGCACGAGGCCGGCGTACCGGTCAGCCTCACCTACGGGCTGACCGAGGCGTGCTCGCAGGTCACGACCGGCGGCCCGCCGCTGTTCTGCACGCGGGTGCGCATAGACGGACCCCGGCCCGAGGGTCCGGGGGTCGGCGAGATCATGGTCGCGGGGCCGACTGTCGCGCCGGCGTCACGCGATCGCGACGGCTGGCTGCACACCGGCGATCTCGGCTCCCTCGACGAGCACGGCCTGCTCGCGGTCACCGGGCGCGTCGCCGATACGATCGTAAGTGGCGGCGAGAACGTCGCCCCGGCCGAGGTGGAGGCGGTGCTCGAATCTCATCCCGACGTGCTCGAGGCGGCGGTCGTCCCCCGCGCCGACCCGCGCTGGGGGGAGGCCGTCACGGCGATCGTGCTGGCGCGTCCCGGCGCGGATCTGAAGGCCGAGACCGTGCGCGCGCACTGCGCCGCGCGCCTGGCCCGCTATAAGGTTCCCAAGCAGGTCTGCTTCACCGCCGTGCCCCTGCCGCGAACGCGATCGGGGAAGCTGCTCAGGAGGGAGCTCACTTGAACGGGGGTCCACAGGACGACGGCGGTCCGGCCGACGACGGCGCCTTCGACGCGGCCGCTCACCGCGAGGCGAGCCTCGCGGGCTGGGAAGCGGCCGCCGCCGGCTGGATGCGCCGCCAGGATGCGATCCGCCGGTTCGGCGCCCCGGTGTCGCAGTGGATGCTCGACGCGGTCTCGCTGCAGCCGGGCGAGCGCGTGCTCGAGCTGGCAGCCGGTCTCGGCGAGACGGGAATGCTCGCCGCCGAGCTCATCGCCCCGATGGGCGGTGTGATCGTCTCTGACCAGGCCGACGCGATGCTCGACGGGGCCCGCGCGCGGGCCGCCGAGCTGGGGCTCAGCAACGTCGAGTTCCAGGTGATCGGCGCCGAATGGATCGACCTGCCGCTGGCGAGCGTCGACGCCGTGCTCTGCCGCTGGGGCTACATGCTGCTCGCCGACCCGCCCGCCGCGCTGGGCGAGACCCGTCGCGTGCTGCGCGCAGGCGGGCGGGTCGCCCTGGCCGTGTGGGACTCCGTCCAGCACAACCCCTGGGCGCTTGAGCCGGCCCTGGAGCTGATCGAGCGTGGCCTCACCTCGCCGCCCGCTCCGGGGACGCCCGGTCCCTTCGCGCTCGGAGACCACGAGCGCGTGCGTGAGCTGCTCCAGCGGGCCGGGTTCGCCGAGATCGACGTGCAGGCTCTTGACGTCGTTCAGCTTCACGACTCGTTCGAGACCTTCTGGGAGACGACTCTCGACATCTCCCATGCCTTCCACAACGCCGTGCTCAGCCGGACCGAGCCCGAGATCGCCGAGATCCGCGCGGGCCTTCAGGCGCGCCTGGAGCCGTTCGCCGAGCCGGACGGGACGCTCGCGATCCCCGGGCGCACGCTCGTCGCTTCGGCGAGCGCGTGAGCGCCCACGTCGGGGCATGCGCGAGTGCATCGGCTCCTCACCGCTCCATCACACCGTCCCAAAGTCGCCCTGCCACGCCTGCCGAAGACACCCGATCCCGCCGAGTCGATAGCCTGCGCGCATGCTCTACGACGACGACGCAGATCCCACGCTCCTGCACGGCAAGACCGTCGCGATCATCGGCTACGGCTCCCAGGGTCATGCCCACGCGCTGAACCTGAAGGACTCGGGCGTCGACGTCGTGGTCGGATTGCGCCCCGACTCCACGTCGGTAGCCAAGGCACGCGAGCAGGGCCTTGAGGTGCTCCCCGTCGTCGAGGCCGCAAGCCGTGGCGATCTGGTCGATGATCCTGCTGCCCGACGAGCTTCACCGGCAGGTGTGGGAGGCGAGATCCGCGACGGCATCGCCCCGGGCAACATGATCCTGTTCGGCCACGGTTTCTCGATTCACTACGAGGAGGTGACTCCGCCCGCCGGCGTGGACGTGGCGATGGTCGCCCCCAAGGGTCCCGGCCATCTCGTGCGCCGCCAGTTCACCGAGGGCAGCGGCGTTCCCGGGCTGATCGCCGTCGCCCAGGACGCGAGCGGCAACGCCCGCGCGCTCGCGCTCGCCTACGCGAAGGGCATCGGTTGCACCCGCGGCGGCGTGATCGAGACGACGTTCAAGGACGAGACCGAGACCGACCTGTTCGGCGAGCAGGCCGTCCTCTGCGGGGGCGCCTCCGAGCTCGTCCAGGCGGGCTTCGAGACGCTCGTCGAGGCGGGCTATGACCCGGAGATGGCCTACTTCGAGTGCCTGCACGAGCTCAAGCTGATCGCCGATCTGATGTACGAGAAGGGCCTCGCGGGGATGCGCTACTCGATCTCCAACACCGCCGAGTACGGCGACTACACGCGCGGGCGGCGCGTCATCACCGACGAGACGCGCGCCGCCATGCGCCAGATCCTCGCCGAGATCCAGTCCGGGGACTTCGCGCGCGAGTGGATCGCCGAGAACCGCGCCGGCCAGGAGAACTTCCTGCGCATGCGCGCAGAGCAGGCCGACACCCAGGTCGAGCACGTGGGCGCAGAGCTGCGCTCGCACATGGACTGGATCAAGCCTTCTTTTTGATCACCCGCGCGGCGTTCGCTACACTCGCCTGCATCGTCGCGACTGGCGCACTAGGTGGAGTTCACCACCGGGGACCGACGACCATTCCCGCCGCGCGCCTGGGCATCCTTCGACCTTCGACCCGCGAGGAAGCCCCATGACGCCGAGCCCCATGCAGACACGACGCAACTGGTCATCCCCGACGAACTGAAGCCCGCCGACGGGCGCTTCGGCTGCGGACCTTCGAAGGTGCGCCCGCAGGCGCTCGCGCGCCTGGCCGGCGACGGCGCCGCGGTGATGGGCACCTCGCACCGTCAGAAGCCCGTGAAGGCGCTCGTCGGCGAGATCCGCGCCGGGCTGCGCGAGCTGTTCTCGCCCGCCGGATGGGCTATGAGGTGGCGCTCGGCAACGGCGGCGCGACGGCGTTCTGGGACGCCGCCGCGTTCGGGCTGATCGAGCGCATCGCGCGCTGCACCTGACCTACGGCGAGTTCTCCTCGAAGTTCGCCACGGTCACGAGCGGCGCGCCGTTCCTGGAGGATCCGATCGTGGTGTCCGCCGACCCCGGCGACGCGCCCGACCCGGGCGCGCTCGCCGACCCCGGACGGGCCCGTCGATGTCGTGACGTGGGCGCACAACGAGACCTCCACCGGCGTGATGGTCCCCGTGAGCAGGCCCGCCGCGACGGGGGATGCGCTGGTGCTGATCGACGCGACCTCCGGGGCGGGCGGGCTGCCCGTCGACGATCGCCCAGGCCGATGCGTACTACTTCGCCCCGCAGAAGAGCTTCGCCGGCGACGGCGGCCTGTGGGTCGCGCTGCTCAGCCCCGCCGCGCAGGAGCGGATAGCGGAGCTCGCCGCCTCCGAGCGCTGGATCCCGGCGTTCCTGTCGCTGAGCACGGCCCTGGAGAACTCGCTCAAAGACCAGACGTACAACACGCCCGCGGTGGCGACCCTGTTGCTGCTCGCCGATCAGATTGCGCTGGATGCTCGATGGTGTGGCGGACCTGGACTGGTGCGTGGCGCGCACGCGCGAGTCCTCGACGCACCTGTATGAGTGGGCGCAGCGGCACCTCCTACACGACGCCGTTCGTGACCGACCCCGCCAAGCGCTCGCTGGTCGTGGGGACGATCGACTTCAGCGACGAGCGTCGACGCCGCGGCGGTCGCCAAGACGCTGCGCGCCAACGGGATCGTCGACACCGAGCCGTATCGCAAGCTCGGGCGCAACCAGCTGCGGATCGGCATGTTCCCCGCCGTTGACCCGGACGGACGTGCGGGCGCTGACAGCGTGTATCGACTGGGTCGTGAGAGGAACTGCGGCATGAGCCCCGCCACGCCGGAAGCCGCCCACCGAGGAGCGCCTGAAAGTCCTCGTCAAGGAGAAGATCGGCGACTCGGGCGTCAAGCTGCTGCGCGAGCACTTCGACGTCGATCTCGGCATCGACTGGAGCGATGAGGAGCTCGCCGAGCGCATCGGCGACTACGACGGCATCGTGATCCGCTCGGCCACGAAGATGACCGCCGAGCTGATCGAGCGGGCCACGCAGCCTGCGCGTGATCGGGCGCGCAGGGGTGGGCGTGGACAACGTCGACGTGCCGGCGGCCACCAAGCGCGGGATCGTCGTCGCGAACGCGCCCCGAGTCGAACGTCGTCACCGCGGCCGAGCACACGATGGCGCTGCTGCTGGCGCTCGCCCGCAACATCCCCCAGGCGCAACCGCGTCGCTGACGCGAAGGCAGATGGGATCGCTCGAAGTACTCCGGCGTGGAGCTGTACGAGAAGACGCTCGGCATCCTCGGGTTCGGGCGCATCGGTCAGCTCGTGGCCCAGCGCGCGCGCGGGTTTCGGCATGCGCGTGCTCGCGTTCGATCCGTTCGTCAGCGCCGAGCGCTACCGCGAGCTGGGAGTCGAGAAGGCCGACTGCGCCCGAGGACGTGTATGCGCAGGCGGACTTCATCACCGTGCACCTGCCCAAGACGCCCGAGACCGAAGGGTTTCTCGGATGCGGAGGCGTTCGCGAAGATGCGCGACGGCGTGCGCGTCCTGAACGTCGCCCGCGGCGGACTGATCGACGACGCGGCGCTCAAGGACGCGCTGGACTCGGGCAAGGTCGGCGGCGCGGCGCTGGACGTGTTCCCGTCCGAGCCGATGACCGACTATCCCCTGTTCCAGGGCTATCCCAACGTGGTCGTCACCCCGCACCTGGGCGCCTCCACGGCGGAGGCGACCGACCGTGCGGGCTATCAGAGCGCCGAGCAGGTACTCGCGGCGCTCACCGGCGGCGTCGTCTCGACGGCCGTGAACATCCCCGCGATCGGCGCCGAGGACATGGAGGTGCTCGGCCCGTTCCTGCCCCTGGCCACGCAGCTGGGGCGCCTGGCGATGGAGCTCGCCGAGGGCAGCTCGGTCGAGCGCATCGAGGCTGCGTTCCTCGGGCGAATCGCCGACTTCGACACGCGCCTGCTGGGACTCGCGGTGATCGTCGGCGCGCTGCAGGGCCGCACCGAGGAGCCCGTCAACCTGGTCAACGCCCCGACGATGGCCCATCAGCGGGGCATCGTCTTCGAGGAGAAGGCCGTTTCGGAGGCACAGGACTTCAACGAGCTGATCCGCGTCACCGTGCGTCGCCGGCGATCAGAGCGTCGCGGTCGCCGGCACCGGGCATCGGCCCCAACCGCGTGCCCCATCTGGTGGAGGTCCAGGGCCGGCGCCTGACGATCGAGCTCGAGCCTCACGTGACCGTCTTCCGCTACCAGGACCTCCCCGGCATGATCGGGCGCGTCGGCACGATCTTCGGCGCCCATGGCATCAACATCTCCTCCGCGGCGGTCGGGCACGTTCCCGACGAGCAGGGTGAGGCGGCGGCGCCGGGCGAGGACGGGCGACTGGCGGCGATGGTCGTCACGACCGACGCGCTCGTGCCGCGGGAGGTGGTCCAGGAGATCGTCGCCTCCGAGGGCTTCGTCGACGGCTGGGCGGTCGATCTCGATTGATCTGTTCCACCCGGCGCATGCGCCGGGTGGCCGGTCGGTACATGTACCGACCGGTCCTGCCCGCACATGTGCGGGCAGGCGGGGCGGCTCATGAGCCGCCCCGAGGCAGGGCCACATGTGGCCCTGCCGGCGGCGCCGCATGCGGCGCCGCCCCCTACGGGAATGGGAACGGACATCCACGCGAGGACCGGTTGTCGCTAGGCTCTGCGAGCTGATGCGGGCTGTGGTGATCACCAGGCACGGGGGTCCGGGCGTGCTCGAGGTGCACGAGCGCCCCGATTCCACGCTCGGCCCGGGGGAGGTGCGCATCGACGTGGCCGCCGCCGGGATCAACTTCGCCGACGTGATGGCGCGCTTGGGCTTCTACCCCGACGCGCCCAAGACCCCGTGCGTCGTCGGCTACGAGGTGGCCGGCACCGTGCTCGAGCTGGGCGAGGGGGTATCGAGCCCCGACCGTCCTCTCAGCCTCGGTCAGCGGGTCCTCGCTGGCACGGACTTCGGCGGCTACGCCTCGCAGGTGGTCGTCCCCGCCGACGGCGTGCTGGCGTTGCCGGACGGACTCACCTTCGAGCAGGGCGCGGCGATACCCGTCAACTACGGGACGGCCTGGATGGGGCTCGTCGGCTTCGGGAGCCTGCGGTCCGGAGAACGCGTGCTGATCCAGGCGGCCGCGGGCGGTGTCGGCATCGCCGCTACACAACTCGCCAAGCGTCAGGGCGCCGAGGTGTACGGCACCGCCTCGCCCGGCAAGCACGCGCGGATCTCCGAGCTGGGGGTCGATCATCCCCTCGACTACACCAAGCCCGGCTGGGAGCGGGGCCTGCCGCAGTTCGACGTGATCATGGACGCGATCGGCGGCGCGAGCTTTCGCCGCAGCTATGAGCTGCTCGGCGGCGGCGGGCGCCTGATCGCGTTCGGCGCCTCCGGGGTCGTCTCCGGGGAGCGGCGCAACCCGCTGTCCGCGTTGAAAACCGCGCTGCGCATGCCGCGCTTCAACCTGATCAAGCAGATGTCGGCCTCCAAGGCGGTGATCGGCCTGAACATGTACACGCTCTCCCAGGACGAGCGCCGCCGCGCCCAGGTCAGCGCGGCGCTGCGGGAACTGCTCGACGACGGCACGATCCAGCCCGTCGTTGCGGGGACGTTCTCATTCGATGAAGCCGGCGCGGCGCACAACATGATCACCGAACGGCGCAACGTCGGCAAGGTCGTGCTCGTTCCCTGAGGCGGTTCTTGCACGCATAGGTGTCGGTGCTAGCCTTGCTGGTACAGATGTCGTTCCAGCTCTCGTCCCTTCTGCTTCTCCTGCTCCCCCCTCGGGGGGAATAGCGCGTGGCGGCCGCGTAGCCGCATACCAACGGGAAAGCAGGTGAACGAGAACGAGAAAGGAACTTGGACGACATGAGTGATTCAGGCACGGCATCACCCCCGGGGCGGACCCCAGCACCGGTCCCCCAACAACCCGCGCCGGTAGCCCAGCGCACCGAGCAGGGCAGGGTCAGGATCTTCGACACGACGCTGCGCGACGGCGAGCAGTCGCCGGGGATCTCGCTGAACCGCCAGGAGAAGCTGGAGATCGCCCAGCAGCTCGCACGGCTGGGGGTGGACGTGATCGAGGCGGGCTTTCCGATCACCTCGCCCGGCGATTTCGAGGCGGTGCAGGCGATTGCCCGCGAGGTCGAAGGCCCCGTCATCTGCGGGCTGGCGCGCACGTCCAAGCAGGACATCGACGCCGCCTGGAACGCGGTCAAGGACTCCGAGCGCCCGCGGATTCACACGTTCATCGCCACCAGCGACATCCACATCGAGCGCAAGCTGCAGACCACGCGCGAGGACGTCATCGGGCAGGCGCGCGCCGCCGTGGCCCACGCGCGCGAGTACGCCGAGGACGTCGAGTTCTCGCCTGAGGACGGGTCGCGCTCGGACATCGAGTACATGGCCGAGGTGATCGCGGTCGCCCTGGATGAGGGCGCCACCACGATCAATGTGCCCGACACGGTCGGGTACACGATGCCGCGCGAGTACGCGGCGATGTTCGAAGAGCTCTACCGGCTGGTTCCGGGCCTGCGCGACGTGGTCGTCTCGGTGCACTGCCACGACGACCTGGGGCTGGCGGTGGCCAACTCGCTGGCGGGCGTGGAAGCCGGGTGCCGGCAGGTGGAGTGCGCGATCAACGGGATCGGCGAGCGCGCGGGCAATGCGTCGCTGGAGGAGATCGTGATGCTGCTGCGCACGCGCGAGCCGAGCCTCGGGCTGTGGACCGGGATCGAGACGACCGAGATCGCGCGCACGAGCCGGCTGGTGTCGCGGTTGAGCGGCTATCAGGTGCAGCCGAACAAGGCGATCGTCGGGCGCAACGCGTTCGCGCACGAGGCCGGCATCCACCAGGACGGCGTGCTGAAGGAGCGCACGACCTACGAGATCATGGACGCCACGACCGTCGGGCTGCGCAGCAACTCGCTCGTGCTGGGCAAGCACTCCGGACGCCACGCGCTGCGCGACGCGCTCGAGGAGATGGGCTTTCAATTGGACGGCCAGGCGCTGAATATGGCGTTCAAGCGCTTCAAGGAGATCGCCGACCGCAAGAAGCAGATCACTGCGATGGACCTGGAGGCGCTCGTCACGGATGAGCTGCGCGGAGGAGATCGGCTGGGTACGCTCTGGACTGGTTCGAGGTCGAGGCGTCCTCGCGACGTCCCCCGCACGCGCGCGTGGCGGTGACGCTGCCGGAGGGCGGCACGGGCGAGGGCTCATTCACGGGCGATGGCCCGATCGACGCGGTGTTCCGCGCGATCAACGCCGCCGCAGGCGTCGAGGCCAAGCTCGGCGATTTCACGATCGGCGCGGTCACCGAGGGTCAGGATGCGCTCGGCGAGGTGTCGGTCGTCGTCGAGGTCGCGGGTATGTCCGGCGCCGGGCAGGGCGTCTCGACCGACATCATCGACGCGGCCGCGCGCGCGTACGTGCGCGCGCTGTCGGTCGCACGGGCACGGGCGGAGGCTTCGGCGGACACGCTCGGATTGCCCGAGCCCGCCGGGCCGTAGGCAGAACATACATACGTGTGTGATAACGTACGCGCATATGGTGTCGGTCAAGGAGAAGAACCAGGGCGCGCGAGTAGGTCGCGGCGCCCCCGCAGATGGGGCGAGCGAAGCGCCTTCGCAGGTCATGCCGGACCCGCTGGACCCGGTCACGATCGGCATCCGTGTAAAAGCCCTGCGCGAGTCCGAGTCGCTGTCACTGCGCGATCTGTCCGAGCGCAGCGGCGTGAGCGCGCCGATGCTCTCGCAGGTCGAGCGCGGCGAGACCAGCCCGACGTTGACCGTCGCTGCCCGGATCGCGGCGGGACTGGAGCTGCGGCTGTCGCAGCTGCTGCGTCTGGACGAGGATGGCGCGGTGACGATTGTCCGCTCCGGCGAGCGCAGTCGTGGTGGGAACAGGAGACGCGGACACAGCTTCGAGGTGATGACCTCAGCGCAGCCCGGTCAGCGCGCCGAGCTCTCCCATCACACGCTCGCGCCCGGGGGTGCGACTGGCGCGGTGGACGATCCGCCGATGCACGAGCCCGGCAGCCGCGAGACCGCGCTCGTGCAGCGCGGCTCGGTCGTCCTCGTGTGCGACGGGCAGCGGTACACGTCTGGACGAGGGCGACTGCGTGACCTTCGACGCCGATCTGCCCCACCACTTCGAGAACCCCTCCGAGCGCGACGCGGCCGCCGAGTTTCTCGCGGTCGTCTCCGCGGGACTGAGGCGCAGCTGAATGGCCACCACGACGCCATCCCGCCGGACCCCGGCGGGGGTCCTCATAAAAAACGAATCGAGCCCCCACGACAACGAGGACCGACGATGACCATGTCACCGAAGACGATGTTCGACAAGATCTGGGAGACCCACGAGGTCGAGCACGGACTGCTGTACATCGACCTGCATCTCGTCCACGAGGTCACGAGCCCGCAGGCGTTCGACGGCTTGCGCCTGGCCGGGCGCACGGTGCGCCGCCCCGACCGCACGCTGGCCACGGCCGACCACAACACGCCGACCGACGGCACGCCCGTGGCGGCGCGCATCAAGGACGAGCTCTCGCGGGTTCAGGTGGAAACGCTGGAGCGCAACTGCGCACAGTTCGGCGTGCCGATCTACTCGCTCGGATCGGACCGGCAGGGGATCGTGCACGTGATCGGCCCCGAGCTGGGGGTCACCCAGCCCGGCATGACGATCGTGTGCGGGGATTCGCACACCTCCACGCACGGCGCGTTCGGTGCGCTGGCGTTCGGGATCGGCACGAGCGAGGTCGAGCACGTGCTGGCCACGCAGTGCATGGTCCAGCAACGGCCGCGCTCGATGCGCGTCCTGTATGACGGCGAGCTCGGCTTCGGGGTCACCGCCAAGGACCTCATTCTCGGCACGCTCGGCCGGCTGGGCGTCGGCGGTATGACCGGCCACGCCGTCGAGTACGCCGGTCCCGCCATCGAGGCCCTCTCCATGGAGGGGCGCATGACCGTGTGCAATATGACGATCGAGGGCGGCGGGCGCGCCGGGATGACCGCGCCCGACGAGACGACGTTCGCGTGGTTTCGGCAGGGCGCAGCGGATGCCGGATGGCCCGATGGTCGGCCGGGGGCGCCGCGGGGCGAGGAGTTGGAGCGCGCGATCGAGCACTGGCGCACGCTGCGCACCGACGAGGGCGCCGAGTTCGACCGCGAGGTGTCGATCGACGCATCGCGGATCTCCCCTCAGGTGACGTGGGGGACAAATCCCGGGATGGTGCGCTCGGTCACCGAGCGGGTGCCCGCCCCGGAGGAGGCCGACAGTCCCGCCGATCGCGAGGCGACCGAACGGGCGTTGCAGTACATGGCCCTGGAGCCCGGCACCCCGATCGAGCAGATCGCGATCGATCGCGTGTTCATCGGCTCGTGCACGAACTCGCGCATCGGCGACCTGCGCGTCGCGGCCGAGGTCGTGGCGGGCCGCAAGGTGGCCCCCACCGTGAGCGCGATGGTCGTGCCCGGCTCCCAGCAGGTAAAGGCGCAGGCCGAGGCCGAGGGACTGGATCGCGTGTTTCGCGAGGCGGGCTTCGACTGGCGCGTGGCCGGCTGCTCGATGTGTTTGGGCATGAACCCGGACATCCTGCAGCCGGGCGAACGCTGCGCCTCGACCTCCAACCGCAATTTTGAGGGTCGCCAGGGGCGCGGGGGGCGCACGCACCTCGTGTCTCCGCAGATGGCCGCCGCCGCAGCGATCGAGGGGCACTTCGTCGACATCAGGGACTGGAGCTGAACATGGAGCCCATCGGCGTCATATCCGGAGCAGTAACCCATCTCGACCGCGCCGACGTCGACACCGACCAGATCATGCCCAAGCAGTTCCTCAAGAGGGTGGAGCGCAGCGGGTTCGGCGAGTTTCTGTTCTATGACTGGGCCAAGGAGCCCGGCTGGGACCTGCCGGCCAACCCGATCCTCGTCGCCGGCGAGAACTTCGGCTGCGGCTCCTCGCGCGAGCACGCGCCGTGGGGGTTGCAGGACTACGGCTTTCAGGCCATCGTCGCGCCGAGCTTCGGCGACATCTTTTACTCCAACTGCACCAAGATCGGGCTGCTGCCGGTCGTGCTCAGCCCCGAGGACTGCCACGCGCTGGCCAGGGTCGGCGCCGGGGAGATCGACCTGGTCGAGCAGGAGGTGCGGATTGGAGGCCAGCCCGCCCGCTGGACGATCGGGGATACCGTCGATCCCCGATCGGTCGCGTTCGAGATCGACCATGAGATCCGCCACCGGCTGCTCAACGGGCTAGACGACATCGCCCTGACGCTGGAGCGCTCGGCGGAGATCGGCGAGTTCGAGTCACAGCACGAGGACCTGGGCTGGGCGCGCGTGCCCACCACCGCCCTGTAAGGGCCTGTCCCTGCAAGGCCCGCCCGGCGGCTGATCCCACCGCGGCCTGCTAGCTTCGTTCGCCGCCCATGACACATTGCATCGTCACCCTCCCCGGCGACGGGATCGGCCCGGAGATCATGGCGCCCGCGCTGCGGGTGCTGGAAGCCGTGGGCGAGTTCGAGTTCGAGGAGCACCTGTTCGGCGGCGCCTCGATCGACGCGCACGGCACGGCGCTCACCGACGAGGTGCTGGACGCATGCCACGCCGCCGACGCGGTGCTGCTGGCGGCGGTCGGCGGTCCGAAGTGGGACACGACCGACCCAGATCAACCCCGGCCCGAGCAGGGATTGCTGGGACTGCGCAAGGGGCTCGGGCTGTACGCGAACCTGCGCCCGGTCAAGCCGCTTGCGGCGCTGTACGACGCCTCGCCGCTGAAGCGCGAGCGGATCGAGGGGACCGACCTGCTCGTGGTGCGCGAGCTGACGGGCGGGATCTACTTCGGCGAGAAGACCCGCACCGCAGACTCCGCCAGCGACGTGTGCGCGTACACCACCGCAGAGATCGAGCGGATCGCGCGCACGGCGTTCGCGGCGGCAGTCGCAAGGGCAGGTGCCAGCGTCCCGAAGGTGAGCAGCGTGGACAAGGCCAACGTGCTGGAGACCTCGCGGCTGTGGCGCGAGGTGGTGACGGGCGTGCACGAGCACGAGTTCGCGCACATCAAGTTGGAGCACGTGCTCGTGGACAACGCCGCGATGCAGCTGGTGGCGGGGCCCCGGGAGTTCGATGTGATCCTGACCGAGAACATGTTCGGCGACATCCTCAGCGACGAGGCCGCGATGATCACCGGCTCGATCGGCCTGTTGCCGAGCGCGTCGCTCGGCGGGGACGATGGTGGGCGGGGTCCAGGTCTGTTCGAGCCCGTGCACGGCTCCGCGCCGGACATCGCCGGCGCCGGCATGGCCAATCCGCTGGCGATGGCGCTGTCGGCCGCGATGATGCTCCGCCACGGACTCGCCTTGCCCGACGAGGCGGCGGCGGTAGAATCGGCGGTGCAGCGCGCGCTCGACGGCGGTCTGCGCACCCCCGACCTGGGTGGCACAGACGGCACGTTGGCAGCGACGAACGCGGTGTTGAAATTTTTATAAAAAACAAACAGGAGCGAGATGAAAGTGGACCCGACGGATCTCATATGGATGAACGGTGAATTCATCGCATGGGAGGACGCCAAGGTCCACGTCCTGACGCACGGGCTGCACTACGGGACGGGCGTGTTCGAGGGCGTGCGCTGCTACGACACAGAGCTCGGCCCGGCGGTGTTCCGCAACGCCGAGCACGTGGAGCGGCTGCTGCGCTCGGCCGAGCTGTACTACATGCCGGTGCCCTACTCCGGCGAGCAGCTGCGCGCCGCCACACGCGAGCTGGTCGCCCGCAACGGGCTGCGCTCGTGCTACATCCGCCCGATCGTGTTCCGCGGGTACGGCGAGATGGGCCTGAACCCGCTGGATGCTCCCGTGGACGTGACGATCGCCTGCTGGGAGTGGGGCTCCTACCTGGGCGAGCAGGGCAAGCGCGAGGGGGTGCGCGCGAAGGTCTCCTCGTGGGAGCGGATCTCACCGCGCTCGCTGATCCCGCACGCCAAGGCCTCCGGTCAGTACCTGAACAGTGTGCTCGCCAAGATCGAGGCGACGAAGGCCGGTTACGAAGAGGCGATCCTGCTCGACGAACACGGCCACGTGTGCGAGGGGACGGGCGAGAATGTGTATGTCGTGCGCGACGGCGAGATCGCGACGCCCGGGCAGCACAACTCGATCCTCGACGGGATCACGCGCCGCTCGATCATCCAGATCGCTCAGGACCTCGGCTATGCGGTCTCCGAGCGCAACGTCGCGCGCGCGGAGATGTATCTCGCCGACGAGGTGTTCATGTCCGGAACCGCGGCCGAGCTGGTGCCGGTGCGCGAAGTCGACGACCACCCGGTCGGGACGGGCGAGCCGGGCGAGATCACCCGCGTGCTGCAGGCCGCGTTCGACGACGCCATCCACGGGCGCACCGAGCGCTACCGCGAGTGGCTGGACGTGGTTGATGCTCCCGCGCTGACCACCCCCACCGGGGGCGGTGCCCCGCCCAGCGGTGCGGGCTCGGATGGGGCGGCGCCGGCCGCCGGCCGTACCGTCGCGCCGAGCGGCTCGGCCGCGGCGGGCTAGCGGAGCCGGCGGGCCCGCGATGGCCGATATACAGCTATACGACGCGACCCTGCGCGACGGCATGGGCGGGGGCGGCATGACGTTGACCGCGGCGGAGAAGCTTCGCGTCGTGCGCGCGCTCGACTCACTCGGGGTGCACATGATCGAGGCCGGCTTTCCGGCGTCCAACCCGAAGGAGCTCGAGCTGTTCGAGCTGCTCGAGCGCGAGACCTCACTGCAGACCGCCGAGATCGTCGCGTTCGGGATGACCCGCCGGCGCGGGGTGGCCGCGGCGCAGGACGAGGGACTGCGCGTGCTCGCTGAGTCGTTCGTGCCCGTCTGCACGATCGTCGGCAAGAGCTCTGTGCTGCAGGCCGAGACGGTGCTGAAGGTCTCGCGCGAAGAGAACCTGAGCATGATCGGCGAGTCGGTCGCGCACCTGATCGCCCACGGCAAACGAGTGCTGTTCGACGCCGAGCACTTCTTCGACGGCTTCTCCGAAGACCCGGAGTACGCGCTGGAGTGCCTGCGCGCCGCCGCGGACGTGGGCGCCGAGCGGGTAGTGCTGTGCGACACCAATGGCGGCTCGCTGCCGCTGTACGTGCGCGAGGCGGTCGCCGCCGTTCGCGAGCGGCTGCCGGATGTGCCGCTGGGAATCCACACCCACGACGACACCGGCTGCGGCGTGGCCAACACGCTCGTCGCCGTGCAGGCGGGCGCTACGCAGGTGCAGGGCACGATCAACGGGATCGGCGAGCGCACCGGCAACGCAAATCTCGTGACGATCATCGCCGACCTGCAGCTGAAGCTGGGCTACGGGGTGCTGCCTGCCGAGCGGCTTGCGCGGCTGACGGAGACTGCGCACCTGGTCGATGAGCTGCTGAACCGCACGCCGGACCCGTCGCAGCCGTACGTCGGCAAGCACGCGTTCGCGCACAAGGCCGGCATGCACGCGGCCGGCGCGCGCGAGTCGAGCGTCGCGTTCGAGCACGTCGAGCCGGCGCTCGTGGGCAATCGCAGCGACGTGCTGATCTCCGAGCTGTCGGGGCGGGCCACGATCGTCGAGAAGGCTCGTCTGGCGGGAATCGCCGCCGACGAGGAGCTGACCCGGCGGATCGTCGAGCGCGTCAAGGAACTCGAGCACAAGGGGTACCAGTTCGAGGCGGCGGACGGGTCGTTCGAGCTGTTGATGCGCCGCGAGGCGGACTCCGATTATGAGCCGCTGTTCAAGCTCGAGTCCTGGCGGGTGATCGTCGAGCAGCACGCCGACGGCCGCGCCACGACCGAGGCGACTATCAAGATCTGGGTGGGAACCGAGAGATACGTGCGCACTGCCGAGGGCAACGGGCCGGTGCATGCTCTGGACCGGGCGTTGCGGAATGCCATATCCGAGATTCACCCACATCTGCGCGATATCGAGCTTGTCAATTTCAAGGTTCGGATTCTGGACGAGACGAAGGGGACCGGGGCTGTCACCCGGGTGTTGATCGACGCTTCGGACGGTCACGATGTTTGGGGGTCGATCGGAGTGTCTGAGAACCTCATCGCTGCGTCGTGGGATGCTCTGGTTGACTCGCTGGAACGTGGGATGCAAGGTGGCAGGCCCTCGACGGTTTCGAGGCTCCGACCGGCCGGAAGGGTGTAGTGCCGGGCGCCGATGCCGTGCCGGGCTCAGGGCCGGCCGCTCGGATCTCGAACCGTCGAGCGCCCGCGGTTCGCCCTGGTGATGCCGACGTCTACGGCCCGATTCCTTTGGCCAAGCCGGTGCTTGGGGACGTCGAGGAGGCCGCCGTGTTGGATGTGCTGCGCTCGGGGCAGCTGTCGTTGGGGCCGAAGCTGGGCGAGTTCGAGCGCTTGTTTGCCGCTCGCGTGGGGTCGCCGTGTGCCTGCGCCGTCAGCAGTGGGACCGCCGGGCTGCACCTGGCGCTGCGGGCCGTTGGCGTAGAGGCTGGGGATGAGGTGGTTACGAGTCCTTTTTCGTTTGTGGCTTCCGCCAACGCCGCCGTTTACGAGGGCGCGAAGCCCGTGTTCGCCGACATTGACCCCGTTACATTGAACCTCGACCCCGATGCCGCCGCCGCCGCTGTCACTGAGCGCACGCGGGCGCTGCTGCCGGTGCATATCTTTGGGTATCCCGCGGACATGGTTGCGTTCGAGCGGATTGCGCGCGCGGGGGGGCCGGCGATCGTGGAGGATGCTTGCGAGGCGCTGGGGGCGCGTCATGGCGATGGGGTCGCCGTGGGGGGCAGAGGGCATCCGGCGGTGTTCGGGTTTTATGCGAATAAGCAGATCACGACGGGCGAGGGGGGGATGGTCACGCTCGCCGATCCCGAGCTGAAGGAGCGGATCGACTCCGAGCGCAATCAAGGGCGGGCCGCGGACATGGGTTGGCTCGATCACGACCGGTTGGGGTTCAACTACCGGTTGTCGGACGTAGCCTGCGCGCTGGGGATCGCTCAGCTGGGGGGGCTGGATGAGCTGCTGGCGGCGCGGAGCCGGGTGGCGGGGTGGTATCGGGAAGCGCTGGCCGAGATGACCGATCCGTCGTCTCCGTCGACGCCGAATCCATCGCCATCGACCCAGTCGATGTTGACCGACTCCGATCGGCTGGGGTTGCCATGTGAGGATCTGGACGGCGATGAGCGAGGGTGGTTCGTGTTCGTCGTGCAGGTCCCGCGCGGGGTCGATCGGGACGAGACCGTTCGCCGTCTGACCGCGAGTGGCGTCCAGAGCAAGCCGTATCTGCCGGCGATTCATCTGATGAGCTACTACCGCGAGGCGTATGGCCATCGCGAGGGCGAGTTCCCGGTGTGCGAGGACGTGGCGGCGCGCAGTTTGGCGCTGCCGTTCTTCCCGGAGATGACCGAGGGACAGGTTGCGCGCGTGGCGGAGGTGTTACGGGAGGCAATCGGGCGGTAGGCCGGCCTTCGATGGTAGACTTCTGCCATGGTTGCAACCATCGACAAGGCCGGACGGATCGTGGTCCCCAAGCGACTGCGCGAGGAGCTCAAGTTCAGGCCCGGGCAGAAGCTGGAGCTGAGCGCCGTGGACGGCCGGCTCGAGGTCGTGCATCCCACCACGCCTATCCATCTCGAGGAGCGAGAAGGTCAGTTGGTGGCGGTCGCTGATCGCCCAATGCCTGTGCTGACGCAGGAGCTGGTGCGCGAAACGCTGGAACAGATTCGCCGGTGAGCGCTGGCGGCGGCGCGGCGACTCCCGACAGCAGCGCTGTGATCGCCGGATTCGCGAGCTGGCATCATCAACATGCCGCTGCGCTGAGGGTCCTTCGTGGCATCGGAGATCTCGTCGCCCACGTCGAACTGGAGAGCTACTCGGTCTTGACTCGTGTCCCCGAACCGTTCCAGATCACCCCGGACGAGATGGCCGATTATCTGTGCAAGCGATATCCGGGCAGGCGGATGGTGCTGCCCGAACCCGAGCGTCGCGCCCTGATCACGCGCCTCGCAAATCTGTCGATCGCGGGTGGCGCGGTCTACGACGGCATCGTCGCGGCGACCGCCGCCCATCACGGCTACCGCCTGATCAGCTGTGACCGACGGGCGACAACCATCTACGACCGGCTCGGTGTCGAGGTGATCTACCTCTGAGTCGCTCCCCGTGCTGTCAGACTGACCCCCCATGTCCCGCTTCCGCGAACCCCAGCACCCCGACTTCCAGCGGTTGAACTCCTCGATCGAGTTCGACAAGAGGCTATGGCCGCAGGACATAGCGCAGTCTCGCGCGCACGCGAAGATGTTGGCCGACAGGGGGATCATCGCCGCAGAGGATCGCGACGCGCTGCTGGCGGGGCTGGATGCGGTACAGGGCGAGCTGGCGGAGGATCGCTTTGAGTTCGGGCCCGACGACGAGGACATCCACATGGCGATCGAGCGGCGGCTTACCGAGATCGCCGGGCCGGTCGGCGGGAAGCTGCACACCGCGCGCTCGCGCAACGACCAGGTTGTGACCGATCTCGCCATGTACACGCGCGAGCGCGCGGACGGTGCGCGGGTGGCTGTCGAGGTGCTGATGGATGGGCTCCTGGAGAAGGCCCAGGATCACGTCGACTGGGCGATGCCGGGGTACACCCATCTGCAGCGCGCGCAGCCGGTGTACCTGGGGCATCATCTGCTGGCGTACTTCTGGATGCTCGCGCGCGATCGTGCGCGGTTTGAGTTCGCGCGGCGCGAGTCCTCACGCCTGCCGCTCGGCGCGGGCGCGCTGGCGGGCGTGAGCTTTGACATCGATCGCGGGCTCCTCGCCCGCGAGCTGGGGTTCGCGGAGGTCGCGCCGAACTCGATCGACGCGGTGTCGGGTCGGGACTTCGTGCTGGACTACCTGAACGCCGCCGCCACGTGTGCGACCCACCTGTCGCGGTTGGGGGCTGAGCTCGTGCTGTGGTCGAGCACCGAGTTCTCCTTCTGCGAGCTGCCGGACGAGTGGAGCTCGGGAAGCTCGATCATGCCCCAGAAGAAGAACCCCGACGCGGCCGAGCTGCTGCGCGGCAAGGCCCCGCGTGTGATCAGTCATCTCGCGGCGTTGCACGGCGTGATGCACGCGCTGCCGCTCACATACAACAAGGACCTGCAGGAGGACAAGGAGCATCTGTTCGACGCCTGCGACACGATCGAGCTGGCGCTGGCGGCGGCGACCGGGATGGTCGCGGGGGCGAGCTTCGACCGCGAGCGCATGCGCGAGGCCGCCGGCGACGAGCTGATCGCGGCGACCGACGTCGCCGACTTCCTTGTCACGCTCGGCGTCCCGTTCCGGGAGGCACACGGCATGGTCGCCGGACTGGTGCGCACCGCCCTGGACAGCGAAAGGCAGTTGTCCGACCTCTCCACGGATGAGATGCGCGTCCACAGCCCCCTGCTGGCCGAGCATGAGGCCAGGTTCCGGGAGCTGCTCACGCAGGCGTCGTGGCTCGAGTCCAAGGTCTCAGAGGGCGGCACGTCGCTCGCGCGCGTGCGTGAGCAGATCGAGCTGGCCAGAACGACGCTCGATGGCCCGCCCGCGGGCTGAGGCGCCGCTGGCGCCCGCAGGGCCGGGGGCTGCGCTGCCGCCCACGCAGCGGGGACTGCCGGGGCCACAGGGATCACAGGGACCGCCGGGCCTGCCGGCCGGGTTCTACGAGCGCTCGGTCGTGGAGGTCGCCGAGGAGATGATCGGCTGCACCGTCTCATACGGCCGCGGGGGCGGGGTGATCGTCGAGACCGAGGCCTACCACGATTCCGAGCCCGCGTGCCACGCGTTCGCCGGGCTGACACCGCGAACCCAGACGCTGTTCGGCCCGCCGGGCCGCGCGTACGTGTACCGCTCCTACGGCATCCACGCGATGCTGAACGCGGTGTGTGAGCCCGAGGGGGTCGGCGCGGCGGTGCTGATCAGGGCGCTGCAGCCAATCACGGGGATCGAGGAGATGCGCGCGCGCCGCATAAGTAACGGACAGCCACGGATGCGCGATGGACAGATTCGTGACGCGGAGCTGTGCTCGGGTCCGGGCAAGCTCACGCAGGCGCTCGGCATCTGGCTGTCCAACAACGGCGGCGATCTGCTCGAGGGGCCGATCAGGATCGGACCGCGCGCCGAGGGGTGGGAGCAGCCGAGTGTGGTGGTCGGCACGCGCGTGGGGATCACCAAGGCGGTCGAGCTGCCATGGCGCTTCTCCGTCGCCGGCAACCGTCACGTCTCCAGTCCCCGCCCTACCCCGTCGGGCTGACTCCACCCGTTTTTTCGGGATTCCCGCCTCCGCTCGCTCCTGCGCCGCCTCCGGCGCCTTTGGGCGCCGGTGAGCTTTCCGCCGGGGCCGGTGTGGCTGGAGTCGGCGGCGGTGCAGAGGGCGCCGGAGTGGGGGCGGCGGGCGCTGACGGGGTGGCGCCGTGTTCGCCGGCTCCCCGGTCGCTGCCACCTCCGCCCGTGCCGGTGCTCGGACTCGGGCTCGTGTGACGTTCGGGCTTTGCTTCAGCCGGCCCGGAGGCTCCCGAGGAGCCACCCGAAGAGGGGTGGGGTTCTTCGCCACTGCTCGTGCTCGACGTCCCCTTGGTCTTGCCCGCGGCGCGGGCCGCGGCCGCGGCTTCTTCGCGTGTCTTGTCGATGTGCAGAGCGGAGATCATGAAGTCGTGCCAGATCAGCGCCGGGAACGTGCCGCCGAGCACCGGACCGCCGTTGAAGTCAGTGGTCATCGGGACGAGGCTGTTGGGGTAGCCGACCCACACGGCGACCGTGTACTTGTGGTTCCAGCCGACGAACCAGGCGTCGCCATAGTTGGAGGTCGTGCCTGTCTTGCCGGCGGCGAATTCGCCGAGGGCGGCAGCCTTGGCGGTTCCGTATTGGAGCACTGTCTCTAACATTTCGGTCTCGGTCGCAGCGATTTCTCCGGGCAGCACGGGCTTGGTCAGAACGCGGTTGACATCGCGATAGGAGCCGTCGGGGAGCTGGCGCATCGGGGAGGCGACTTCCTGGATGCCGACGGGCGCGTCGGCTTGCGCCAGCGTCCCCGAGACGCGCTCACCGCCGTGGGCGATCGTCTCGTAGGCGTGGGCCATGTCCAGCGGTGTGACCCCCACTTTCAGCCCGCCGATCGTCATCGCCGGGTTGGTCGAGATCGGGGTGGTGATGCCCATCTCGTGGGCCAGGTCCGCGATCCGCCGGGTGCCGACCTGCAGGCCGACTTCGGCGAAGATCGAGTTGTCGGAGTAGGCGGTGGCGCCGGTGAGCGTGTTCTCGCCCGTGTAGTTGCCTTCGTCGTTGTGCACGACGAACTTTTCGTGGCCGCCCGTGTCGGGAACGATGAACGTCTTTTCCTTCGAGGCCCACACCGAGTCGGGCGAGATGCCGTCCTCCAGCGCGGCGGCCAGGTCGAACGCCTTGAACGAGGAGCCGGGCTGGCGCTCGCCCTCGGTGGCGAGATTGAACGGGCTCTGATCGTAGTTGCGCCCGCCCACCATCGCGCGGACCTCGCCGGTCGAGTTTTCGATCGCCACGAGCGAGGCGCTCGGATCGCCGGAGTAGGCGAGGTAGCCTTCGATCGCCTGTTCTGCCGCGCGCTGCAGTTCGAGGTCGAGCGTGGTCTTGATCCGCAGGCCCCCGTCGAAAGCGCGCGGGGCGCCGTAGCGTTCGATCACCTGCTGGGCCACCCAGCTGGTGAAGTAGCCGGCGTCGACCCCTTCGACCGTTTCCTCCTGCGGGGCCTGGACGTTCGCGGGCGCGGGCAGGGGCTGGGCGATGCCCTGCTCGTAGATCGTCTTCGTCAGGTAGCCCTGGTCGTACATCTGTCCGAGCACCACGTCCCGGCGTTCCCTGGCCGCCTGGGGGTGCTCAGCAGGGTCGTACGCGGTGGGATCCTGGATGATGCCGGCCAGCAGCGCGGCCTCCCACGGCTGCAGCTGGGCCACGCACAGCTGGTGGTTGGGAGTGCCGCAGCCGAGATGGCCGGTTTCGCGTCCGAAGTAGGTCTGCGCGGCCGCCTCGATCCCGTAGGCGCCGTTGCCGAAGTAGATCGTGTTGAGGTAGGCCGTGATGATCTTTTCCTTGGACCACTTGTGCGAGAGCTGGTAGGCGAGCGCCGCCTCGCGCAGCTTCTCGAAGATCGTGCGGTGCGACTGGGCCTGGAGCGCATTCTTGATGAACTGCTGCTCGATCGTGGACGCCCCCTGGACGGTGCCTTTGTGCAGGACGTCCTGGACGAACGCGCGCGCGATGCCGCGAATGTCGACGCCGCTGTTGGTCGCAAAGCGCTTGTCCTCGATCGAGATCACCGCCTCCTTGACGATCGCGGGGATCTGCGCGGGCGTGACGATCACCCGGTTCTGCTGGCTGAGCACGCCGATCGGATGGCCGAGGTCATCGTACAGGAGCGAGCTCTGCTCGTCCTTGAACTGCGAGAACCTGGTCAACGAGGGCAGGTCGGAGGCGACGGCCACGAACATGCCGAAGACGAACGAGATCAGGCCGAGCAGCAGCACGGCGAAGAGAATCGCCACGAAGCGCAGCCGCTTCAGACGAGTCTTGGGGGCCGGGCGGGAGGGCTCCGGAGACGCAGACGGGGCGGGGGGTATGTCAGGGCGAACCTCGACGCTCATCGGCGGATCGACACGTGGACCCGGAGCACCGAAGCAGTCGACTCCGGCAACACGTGTCGCGAGCGACGCGACACGAAAGGCCCATGCGCGGGCGAGAGTCTACCATTGCCCGCCACATGCCGAGCACCCTGGACGAGGCCGCCAAGCTGGCGCACAACGCGGTGGACAGCCTCCCCGAGGGGGCACTGGCCGCCAAGCTGGCGGCGGCGCGTGCCGAGGGCCGGCCGCTGCGAGTCAAGCTCGGCATCGACCCGACCGCGCCGGACATCCATCTCGGGCACGCGGTCGTGCTGGGCAAGCTGCGCGAGTTCCAGGACGCCGGCCACAGGGTGGTGCTGATCGTCGGCGACTACACCGCGCGCGTGGGAGATCCATCGGGAAGGTCGAGCTTGCGCCCGATGCTGAGCGAGGCGGAGATCGCGGCCAACGCCAAGACGTTTCAGGATCAGGCCGCGAAGATCCTCGATCCCGATCCCGAGCGGTTGGAGGTCCGGCATAACAGCGAGTGGCTCCAGATGGGGATGGCGGAGCTGCTGGCGCTCGTGCGCACGACGACCGTGGCGCAGCTGCTGGAGCGAGACGACTTCGCCAAACGAATGACGGCGCGGGAATCGATAGCGATGCTCGAGCTGATGTATCCGCTGCTGCAGGGCTATGACTCGGTGGCAGTCAAGGCCGACGTGGAGCTGGGGGGACCGACCAGAAGTTCAACCTGCTGCTGGGACGAGATATACAGCGGGCGTACGGTCAACCCGAGCAGGCGATCCTGACAATGCCGATCCTGGTGGGTGTCGACGGGCGCCAGAAGATGTCCAAGTCGCTGGGCAACCAGATCGGGGTCACCGACGAGCCGCAGGACATGTACGGCAAGGCGATGAGCGTGCCCGACGCGGCGATGGGCGAGTACTACCGGCTGCTGCTGCATCGGGACCCTCCCGACGGGTCCTCGCCGCGCGAGGCCAAGCGCGCGCTCGCGCGCGGGCTGGTGAGCTGGCTGCACTCGCCCGAGCAGGCTACCTGGGCCGAGCGCGAGTTCGACCGGGTGTTCGTCGAGCGCGGGCGGCCCGAGCGGATCGAGGAGGCGCTCGTCCATGCCGGCGAGGATGGGCGGGTGCACCTGCCGGGCGCGATCGCCCAGGAGCTGGGCATGTCGCGCTCGGAGGCCCGCCGCCTGATCGACCAGGGCGGTGTGACGCTGGATCAGGCGGTGCTGGCGCCGGGCGAGCACGACGTGGCCGTGGAGCGGGTGGATGGGGCCGTGCTGAAGGTCGGCAAGCGCCGGTTTCGACGCCTGCGCGCTGGTTAGACAGTCCGGCCAGATCTCGCTATACTCAGCGGTCGGCCCAAAAACGCGTCCACGGACGCCGGGTCGAACGGTCTCCTCGCAGGCGATCCCTAGGGAGAGCATCGGCGGTCTTTGAAAACTCAACAGCATGCGCACCTGCGATCGAGATCGATCGCGGTGTGCGTCCAGGTTCGACCCGCCGCCGGGCGGCACTTCGTGCTGGCCGATCTTTGATCGGTCCGGTGGCGGACCAAAGAGTCAAGTAGGAAAAGCAGCACCCCGTCATGGTTCGAGATCATTGTGTATAGGTCTCGACCCGCCGGCCGCCGGCCGCCTCCTTCGGAGGCGGTGCGATCGATCATCGATCGCCAAACGGCGATCGGCATACTCCATGACAGCTCTACGTGAAGTTCTTCACGGAGAGTTTGATCCTGGCTCAGGACGAACGCTGGCGGCGTGCTTAACACATGCAAGTGGAGCGACGAACCAGGGCTTGCCCTGGGGCAGAGCCGCGAACGGGTGAGTAACACGTGGGTCACCTGCCTCGATGACCGGGACAACCCGAGGAAACTCGGGCTAATACCGGATGTGCCCGCAAGGGGAAAGGAAGCTTCGGCCTCCGCATCGAGATGGGCCCGCGGCCCATTAGCTTGTTGGTGAGGTAACGGCTCACCAAGGCTTTGATGGGTAGCTGGTCTGAGAGGACGATCAGCCACACTGGGACTGAGACACGGCCCAGACTCCTACGGGAGGCAGCAGTGGGGAATCTTGCGCAATGCGCGAAAGCGTGACGCAGCAACGCCGCGTGGGGGAAGACGGCTTTCGGGTTGTAAACCCCTTTCAGTTGGGACGAAGCTTCGCCGGTGAACAGCCGGCCGGAGTGACGGTACCTTCACAAGAAGCACCGGCTAACTACGTGCCAGCAGCCGCGGTAATACGTAGGGTGCAAGCGTTGTCCGGAATCATTGGGCGTAAAGAGCGTGTAGGCGGCCCGATCAGTCCGCTGTGAAAGTCCAGGGCTCAACCCTGGAATGCCGGTGGATACTGTCGGGCTAGAGTCCGGAAGGGGCGAGTGGAATTCCTGGTGTAGCGGTGAAATGCGCAGATATCAGGAGGAACACCAATGGCGAAGGCAGCTCGCTGGGACGTGACTGACGCTGAGACGCGAAAGCGTGGGGAGCAAACAGGATTAGATACCCTGGTAGTCCACGCTGTAAACGATGGCAACTAGATGTGGGGGGTGTCGACTCCCCCCGTGTCGAAGCTAACGCATTAAGTTGCCCGCCTGGGGAGTACGGCCGCAAGGCTAAAACTCAAAGGAATTGACGGGGGCCCGCACAAGCAGCGGAGCATGTGGTTTAATTCGACGCGACGCGAAGAACCTTACCTGGGCTTGACATGTGAGTGACCGGCATGGAAACATGCCTTCCCTTCGGGGCACTTTCACAGGTGGTGCATGGCTGTCGTCAGCTCGTGTCGTGAGATGTTGGGTTAAGTCCCGCAACGAGCGCAACCCCCGTCGCATGTTGCCAGCATTCAGTTGGGGACTCATGCGAGACTGCCGGTGACAAACCGGAGGAAGGTGGGGATGACGTCAAGTCCTCATGCCCCTTATGTCCAGGGCTACACACGTGCTACATTGGCGCATACAGAGGGCTGCGATACCGCGAGGTGGAGCGAATCCCTTAAAGTGCGTCTCGGTTCGGATTGCAGGCTGAAATTCGCCTGCATGAAGGCGGAGTTGCTAGTAATCGCGGATCAGCATTGCCGCGGTGAATACGTTCCCGGGCCTTGTACACACCGCCCGTCACACCACGGGAGTGAGCAACACCCGAAGCCGGTGGTCTAACCCGCAAGGGAGGAAGCCGTCGAAGGTGGGGCTCGTGACTGGGGTGAAGTCGTAACAAGGTAGCCGTAGCGGAAGCTGCGGCTGGATCACCTCCTTTCTAGGGAGCACATAACAGTGCCCCGGTCCAGCGGCCGGGCGATCGAACGGGGCCTCGCGAGAGGTCGGAACCCGAGGGGCTTGCCCCAAAGAGGTTCTCCCGAGGAATCGCACGGTGATGAGCAGATCGGGCCTAGCATGTCGACCGAACCTGGCTGGATGGCTGTCAACCGCAAAGCTCCCTTACTACTTGGGGAGCACACCGGAGACGGCCGAAAAAACGACCCCAGCATGCTGTTGAGTTTTGAGAGACCGGCGTTCGCCAGTCATCGCGAGGGACATGCCGTCAAATGGCGTGACCGACAGACGCGGAGACCGGCCGGCGTTAACGACTCTCCACGGTCCTTGAAAACTGCACAGAAGCCACATCAGCCGCCATCGATAAGCGGCGGCTGAATAACGGGTATCACCGGGCCCTGCAGGATCGTCTGTGTCTCACCTGTGTTCAACGTGGAGTACGGATGCGTTCATTGAGCGCAAAAGCTCGCCACATGGAATGCAAGGGACGCTGGGCGAGAATGTTGGGTCAGATCACCGTCAAGATAGTAAGGGCACACGGTGGATGCCTTGGCACCAAGAGTCGATGAAGGACGTGAACGGCTGCGATAAGCCACGGTTAGGCGCTGAATAGCCTTTGACCCGTGGATCTCCGAATGGGGAAACCCAGCGCTGGTAATGCGGCGTTATCCCCGGCTGAACACATAGGCCGGGCGAAGACAAGCGGGGGAAGTGAAACATCTCAGTACCCCGAGGAAAGTAAATCAACAGAGACTCCCTGAGTAGTGGCGAGCGAAAGGGGATCAGCCCAAACCTGCTGCGTGCAAGCAGCCACGCGTTGCGCAGTGGGGGTTGTAGGGCGCCTGGTCCGAGTCGTGGTTGGCTCGGCGGAAGTTACAAAGTCGTGTGGTAGTCGAAGCGTGTGGAACCGCGCACCATAGAGGGCAACCGTCCCGTAGACGAAACCGCATGGCCTTCCGTCAGACGTTCCTGAGTAAGTCCGCGCCCGTGAAACGCGGACTGAAGCTGGGGGGACCACCCTCCAAGGCTAAGTACTCCTTGGTGACCGATAGCGGACTAGTACCGTGAGGGAAAGGTGAAAAGTACCCCGGAAGGGGAGTGAAATAGTACCTGAAACCGCGTGCCTACAAGCGGTGGGAGCAGGCTTGTCCTGTGACCGCGTGCTTTTTGCATAACGAGCCGGCGAGTTACTCGTCTGCGGCAAGGTTAAGCGATGAGCGGAGCCGTAGCGAAAGCGAGTCCTAATAGGGCGACACAGTCGTAGGCGGTATACCCGAAACTGAGCGAGCTACCCATGGGCAGGCTGAAGCGGGGGTAAGACCTCGTGGAGGGCCGAACCGACCTAGGTTGAAAACTGGGCGGATGACCTGTGGGTCGGAGTGAAAGGCTAATCAAGCTCAGTGATATCTGGTTCTCTCCGAAATATATTTAGGTATAGCCTCGGATAAATTGCGTGTTGGCCGTAGAGCACTGTTTGGACTAGGGGCCCTACCAGGTTACCGACTTCAGGCAAACTCCGAAGACCATCACGTTTACTCCGGGAGTCAGTTGCTGGGGGATAAACTTCAGCGTCAAAAGGGAAACAGCCCAGACCGCCAGCTAAGGTCCCCAAGTACTAGCTAAGTGGGAAACGATGTTCGAGTGCATAGACAACCAGGAGGTTGGCTCAGAGGCAGCCATCCTTGAAAGAGTGCGTAACAGCTCACTGGTCAAGTGTTCGAGCGCGGACAATGTAACGGGGCTCAAGCTAGTCACCGAAGCTGCGGGTGCGTGAGACCTTCGGGTCGATCGCGCGGTAGGAGAGCGTTCCCATGCCAGCAAAGCGGCGGCGTAAGCCAGCCGTGGAGGCGTGGGAAGTGAGAATGCCGGCATGAGTAACGAAAGAGGGGTGAGAATCCCCTCCACCGATTGCCCAAGGATTCCTGAGTAAAGTTCGTCTGCTCAGGGTTAGTCGGGACCTAAGGCGAGGCCGAAAGGCGTAGTCGATGGCCAACAGGTTGATATTCCTGTACCACGTCGCTTCCGTTTGACCGATGGGGGGACGAGGAAGGCTAAGGGAACCCAGGCGATGGTTGTCCTGGGGTAAGCATGTAGGGGCGGCCCCTGTCAAATGCGGGGCTGCATTCAACCCGAGGTGCGATGCCAGCTGGCTCTAAGCCGGCGAGTCCCCGACGCCATACCTCCAAGAAAATCCTCTAGGGAGGAAGCGCGTGCCCGTACCAAAACCGACACAGGTGGGCAAGTAGAGAATACTAAGGTGATCGAGATAACCATCGTTAAGGAACTCGGCAAAATTGCCCCGTAACTTCGGGATAAGGGGCGCCCCGGTAGGGTGAAGCTCTTCGCGAGTGGAGCCCGAGGGGGCCGCAGTGAATAGGCTGAAGCGACTGTTTACCAAAAACACAGGTCTCTGCTAAGTCGTAAGACGACGTATAGGGGCTGACGCCTGCCCGGTGCCGGAAGGTTACGTGGAGTTGTTAGGGCTTGACCCGAAGCAGCGAAGCTAAGCCCCGGTAAACGGCGGCCGTAACTATCAGTTGACCGAGGTAGTTGTAAAACTTGGCTATATGCTGGAACACCCGTGTATCCTGCACTACTCGTAACGCGCGGTTCCGTCCGAACCGAGCGGTACAGTGAAAATGTGACAGGTGCGGACAATCAGCAGGAAAGGCCCAGTATCCAGTCGGACCAGGACGGTCGATCGCGCAAGCGATGTCCTGGCCGGCGCATAAGACGCTGGGAATCCTCAGAGACTATACGCCAAGCCCATCCTCTAGACCGGGGGTGGGATGAGATAGTCCGCTCTCGTGGGCGACTACGAGAGTCGGCCAGAAATGTGTCGACCGCCTGGGTGGAAGACATTCAGGTCGTAACAGTAGGAACGGTCCTAAGGTAGCGAAATTCCTTGTCGGGTAAGCACAAACACTTGCCCCACCGCCTCGCGAGAGGCGATCGAGAACCGGCTCATATCGGGGAAACCCTCCCTGCCACAGTGGCAGCGGGCAATCCCGAGGGAAGTCCTAGTGACCCCCTAACGACTGATCCGAAAGGAGAGGCGTGTCACGCTTCGGAAAGTCCGAAAATCTATGTGACGCGCAATACGCCGGCCCTCATCGAAAGACAAGGCGCCTATGAAGTGGTAGTGCCGCTGGATCCCTGGTATGTCACAGGTCTGACGGATGGCGAGGGATGCTTTTGCATCTCGTTGGCCATTCGTGCGAAGCTGCGAACCGGTCTCGAGGTGAGACCATCGTTTTCGCTCTCACTCAATGAGAAGGACCTGGGGCTGCTGGAAGGTCTGCAAGCGTTCTTTGGTTGTGGCTGGATCCGTGAGTCTAGGAGCGATCGCACCTTCAAGTACGAGGCGCGTTCGACCGGCGATCTCACGAGCAAGATCCTGCCGCACTTCGAGCGTTACCCCTTGCGGGGAGACAAGGCGAGAAGCTGTGCAGGCTTCTCCCATGTCTGCCGGATGATCGAACAAGGAGATCATCTGCAGCGTGACGGCCTGAGAGAGATAGTTGGCATCGCATACGAGATGAACCTCGGCAAGCGACGTCACTCAATGGCCACGCTTCTAAGGGTGCTGGATGAGGTGAAGGTATAGTCTGCGCTCTCGGGTGACGAGAGATCACGTGAAGTTCCGACCTGCACGAATGGCGTAACGACTTCAGCGCTGTCTCAACGATGGGCTCGGTGAAATTGCAGTCTCGGTGAAGATGCCGAGTACCCGCGGCTAGACGGAAAGACCCCGTGAACCTTTACTACAACTTGGTATTGGGATTCGGTGCATCTCGCTCAGGATAGGTGGGAGGCTTTGAAGCGCCGGTTGCGGCCGGCGTGGAGCCAACCTTTAGATACCACCCTTGGTGTATTGGGTTTCTAACAGCGTTCCGTGAATCCGGGCGCTGGACATTGCCAGGCGGGTAGTTTGACTGGGGCGGTCGCCTCCCAAAATGTAACGGAGGCGCGCAAAGGTTCCCTCAGCACGGTTGGAAATCGTGCGTAGAGCGCAAAGGTAATAAGGGAGCTTGACTGCGAGACTGACAAGTCGAGCAGGTGCGAAAGCAGGTCTTAGTGATCCGGCGGTAGCAAGTGGAAGTGCCGTCGCTCAACGGATAAAAGGTACTCCGGGGATAACAGGCTTATCGGGCCCAAGAGTCCACATCGACGGCCCGGTTTGGCACCTCGATGTCGGCTCGTCGCATCCTGGGGGTGGAGTCGCTCCCAAGGGTTGGGCTGTTCGCCCATTAAAGCGGTACGCGAGCTGGGTTCAGAACGTCGTGAGACAGTTCGGTCCCTATCTGCCGTGGGCGTTGGAGAGTTGAGAGGATTTGTCCCTAGTACGAGAGGACCGGGATGAACGCACCTCTGGTGTATCTGTTGTCCTGCCAAGGGCATTGCAGGCTAGCTACGTGTGGATCGGATAACCGCTGAAGGCATCTAAGCGGGAAGCCGGCCTCGAGATGAGCTCTCCCATCCCCTAGAGGGAGTAAGACCCCTGGTAGACCACCAGGTTGATAGGCCGGATCTGGAAGGACGGTGACGTCCGAAGGAGACCGGTACTAATCGGTCGAGGGCTTGACGGATTTTTTGATTCGCTCCCAATGCAGGGGGCGAAGTGATACTCGCTGTGGCGCTGTGCAGTTTTGAAGGACCGAGGAGCGGTGATCGTCGCCGTCGTCGGTCTCTCGCCTTTTTCCGGTGGCTACTGCGAGGGGGAAACACCTCTTCCCATTCCGAACAGAGCAGTTAAGCCCCTCAGCGCCGATGGTACTTGGCTCGCAAGGGCCTGGGAGAGTAGGACGCCGCCGGTTTTTTTTACTTACGGCCCGCCTGCGGGCGGCCCGTTTGCGTTGACGACGTGCGCCTGAGAGGAGTCGCCGTCGCAGAGTGCTCGACGGGACACAGACAGACCTGCGCGGCCTGCGCCGGTTGTCCCGCGCGCGCTCGCGCAGATCGCTCGCGCAGAGGCGTGCGATGGGGATGGTCCACATTCGCCCGCCCACGCGCTGACCGATCGACCGATCGGAGACTGGATCGAATCTCCGATCGTCCAACGTGGATCATCGATCGGTCCCGGCCGGGCTCGTCCTGGTCGACCTCCCAGTCGACGTCGTAGTCGTCCTCGAGCAACAGGAACGAGCGGGCCAGGGAGAGCGCATCAAGCGCTCTGCGCATGAGCGGGGATGGAGTGCTCCAGGGGAACATGTGTTCGTAAGATAGGGGGCTCCCGCGGACGGATCGACGCGAACATACGTGCGTATCGGCCGATCGTGCCGCAAACCCGCATCACAGAGCCAAAGATCGTCGTAAACGCTGCAAGGAAAGTTGCGCCGCGACGGGTGCGGCCACTCTGCGGACGATCTCAAGCAGGGCGATAGCCGCCGCGGGCGAACATCGCTGCAGATGGCTGTTACGCTTGCCAGACGACGCTTCTCGACCGGCCCGATCCTGGGCGGACGAACGCGCGCTCAGCCCACTATGGAGAAGTTCGTCATCGAAGGCGGCGTACCCCTGTCCGGCACGATGATCCCGGCCGGTAACAAGAACGGCGCCCTGCCGATCCTGGCCGCGGCGGTGCTCACCGAGGACGAGGTGACCGTGCGCAACGTGCCGCGAATCAGAGACGTCGACGCGATGCTCGCAATCCTCACAGCGATCGGCGTGAGCGTGGACTGGCGGGGGCCCAACGAGGTCTGGCTCTGTGCCGCGGGCGTGCACGAGGGGGCGGGCGTGCACGAGGTGGAGATCGAGCCCGGGCTGGCGGAGCAGATCAGGGCGTCGTTCCTGCTCGCCGGCCCGCTGCTGGCGCGGTTCGGTCGCGCCGTGATGCCGCCGCCCGGCGGCGACGTGATCGGGCGCCGGCGCCTGGACCCGCATCTCGACGCGTTCAGGGCGATGGGCGCAAGCACCGACTGCGCTCGCGAGATCGTGCTGAGCGCGCCGCAGGGGCTGCGCCCGAGCGACGTGTTCATGGACGAGCCCTCGGTGATGGCGACCGAGAATGCGCTGATGGCCGCAGCGCTCACGCCGGGGACGACCGTGATCGGCAACGCCGCGTGCGAGCCGCACGTGCAGGACCTCGCGCGGATGCTCGTGACCATGGGCGCCGACATCCAGGGCATCGGCTCGAACCTGCTGACCGTCAACGGCGCCGAGCGCCTGCACGGCTGCGAGTACCAGATCGCGCCCGACCACATCGAGATCGGCAGCTTCATCGCGCTCGCGGGCGTGACCGGCGGGGAGCTGCGCATCAAGGACACCGTCCCCGGCGACCTGCGCATGATCCGCCTGGTGTTCGAGCGCCTGGGCCTGCGCACCGAGCTGGACGGCGCCGACGTGCTGGTGCCGGGCGGCCAACAGCTCGTTGTCCAAGCCGACGTGGGCGAGTACAAGAGCAAGATCCAGGACGGCCCATGGCCCGCGTTCCCGGCCGACCTGACCTCGATCGCGGTTGCCCTCGCCACCCAGGCCGAGGGTTCGATCCTCGTGCATGAGTGGATGTTCGAGAACCGGCTGATCTTCGCCGACAAGCTGATCGTGATGGGCGCGGACATCGTCATGTGCGACCCGCACCGTGCGATCGTCACCGGCCCGCGCAGGCTGCGCGGCGAGCGCGTGGAGTCGCCGGACATCCGCGCGGGCATGGCGATGCTGCTGGCGGCGCTGTGCGCGGACGGACGTTCAGAGATTGGCAATATCCGCCAGATCGATCGGGGCTACGAGCGCATCGACGAGCGCCTGCGCGAGCTGGGCGCCCGCATCGAGCGGGTGGCGACCGAGCCCGTCCACGCATAATCTCCGGGTTCGGATGATCCACCCGATTCCCAGCGGCACGCGCGATGTGCTGCCCGACGAGACGCGCGAGCTGCGCGCGATCACCGACGCGCTGCGAGCCGTGTTCGAGCGCCACTCCTATGGCGAGGTGAACACACCCGCGCTCGAGTACGAGTCGGTGCTCGCCCACGCCGGCGTCGCCGGGGTCGGCCCCGTGCACAGGGTGTTCGACGGGACCGGAGCGACGCTCGTGCTGCGCTCGGACATGACGGTTCCGATCGCGCGGCTGATCGCCACGCGCTATCCGGACGTGGCCGGGCCGCTGCGATTCTGCTACTTCGCGCACTGCTACCGCGGCATCCGCCCGCAGTGGAGTCAGCCGCGCGAGCTGCTGCAGGCCGGCATCGAGCTGATCGGCGCCGGCGCCCCGCATGGCACTGCCGAGGCGCTCACCGTCCTGTGCGACGCGCTGGACGCGACCGGTCTGCGCGACTACCGCGTCGGACTGGGCGACGCGTCGCTGTTCACGACGCTGATGGATCGGCTGGAGATAGACACGCGCGCACGCGCGGGCCTGCTGGAGACGCTTGCCAGCCGCGATTTCGTCGAACTCGCCCAGCGTCTGTCCGAGCTCGGCCTGCCCGAGGAGTCCTCCGCGCTGTTGCTCAGCCTGCCCCAGCGACGGGGCGGTCCCGAAGTGCTGGAGGCCTCGCCCGGCCCGGCGGCAGACGCGATCGCCGGGATGCGCCAGGTGAGCGAGCTGCTCGAGGACCACGTCGCCGAGCGGGTGATCTTCGATCTCGGCCTGGTGCGCTCCATCGGCTACTACACCGGCGCGGTGTTCGAGGTGTATGACCCGGCGCTCGGCGTGCCGATCGGCGGGGGCGGGCGCTATGACGAGCTGCTCGGGCGCTTCGGCTCCTCTCGGCCGGCCGTCGGGTTCGCGCTGGACGTGGAACGCTTGCACATCGCGCTCACCGGCGAGGAGCGCGGCACCGGGGTGGAGCTGGCGTGATGACCCCCGCGGACGCCACGAACACCCCGAGCACCCCGGCCGGCTCCGCAGTGCTCGGCGACATCACGATCGCAGTCCCGCGCGGCGCGCTGTTCGACGGCACCGTGCAGCTGCTCGCCACGCTCGGGCTGGACACGGCCGAGCTGCGCAGCAACGATCGCAAGCTGCTGTTCGAGGACATCGGCGTGATCACGATGCGCCCGTCCGACGTGCCCACCTACGTCGAGGACGGCGCCGCGGACCTCGGGATCACCGGCAAGGACGTCCTGCTGGAGCGTGGTGGGCTGGCATCCGATCACGGCGCGCGCGAGCGCGGGCGCAGGCAGATCTACGAGCTGCTCGACCTCGGCTACGGGCGTTGCACGATGGTTTTCGCCACGGCAGACCGCGTCAATGACCGGGGCGAGGACCCCGCTGCGGAGGCGTTGCGCCGGCTGGGCGCGATGCGCGTCGCGACCAAGTACCCACGCATCGCAGCGCGCCACCTGGAGGAGACGGGTCGCCAGGGCGAGATCGTCGAGGTCAAAGGCTCGGTCGAGCTGGCCCCGCTGACCGGGCTGGCAGACGCGATCGTCGATCTGACCGCGACCGGCACGACGCTGCGCGAGAACGGCCTGGTGGTGCGCGAAGAGATCGTGCAGTGCACCGCGCGGCTGATCGCCAACCCGGTCGCCTACAAGCTGAAGGCGGCACAGATCGACCAGCTGCTGGAGCGATTGCGTGCAAGTGCAACGACGTAGCGCGCAGCTGCCCCACGAGGAGGCCTCCAGGCTGCGCGAGCTCGTTCCAGGCGGCGATCTCGCCGAGCAGGCCGTGCGCGAGATCGTGGCTGATGTAAGGGCCGAAAAAGACCGGGCGGTGCGGAGATACACGCGCACCTACGACACCGATGAGGACCCCCGTGCACTCGTCGTTCCAGCGGACGAGCTCGACGAGGCGATCACGCGGCTGCCGCTGGACGTGGTGGCGGGGCTGCAGGTGGCGATCGCCAACGTGGCCGAGGTCGCTCAGGCGAGTGTCGGCGCGGACGCGCAGGTGACGCTGGCCCAGGGACAGCGGGTGACCCTCAGGGAGCTGCCGGTCTCCTCGGCGGCTGTGTACGTTCCGGGCGGGCGCGCGCCGTACCCGAGCACGGCCGTGATGGGCGTGGTCGCGGCTCGCGCCGCCGGCGTGCTCGATGTCGTCGTGTGCTCTCCACCGGGCCGTGACGGGCAGATCGACCGTACGATCCTCGGCACGTGCCGTCTGCTCGGGGTGGAGCGGGTGTATCGCATGGGCGGAGCGCAGGCGATCGCGGCGCTGGCCTACGGGACGGAGAGCGTTGCGCGCGTGGATGTGATCGTCGGACCCGGCAACCTGTACGTGCAGGAGGCCAAGCGCCAGCTGTCGGGCGTGGTGGGCATCGACGGCTTTGCCGGACCCAGCGACCTGCTCGTGGTGATGGGCGCTGACGCCGACCCCGGCCTGGTGGCGTTGGATCTACAGGCCCAGGCCGAGCACGGCAGCGCGAGCCTGGTGGCCTGCGTGTCCTATTCGGGCGCCGCCCTGGACGCCGTCGCGCAAGAGCTCGAGCAGCTGGACGCACAGGCCCCCGAGGTGCAGCCGGCGGTGTGCGCGCTGGTCGAGGTGCCCGACACTCGCGCGGGGATCGAGCTCGCCAACGCCTTCGCACCAGAGCACCTGCAGCTGATCGGCGCCGAGCCCGAGGCGCTCGCCCCGCTGGTGCGCACGGCCGGGTGCCTGTTCGTGGGGGCCGGATCGGCTACCGCGTTCGGCGATTATGTCGCCGGTTCGAACCACATCCTGCCCACGGGCGGCGCCGCGCGGTTCGAGTCCGGGCTCTCGGCACGCCACTTCCGCCGCCGGATGGCGGAGGTGCGGATCGACGCCGCCGGCGCAGGCAAGCTCGCGCGCGCGGGCGCGCCGATCGCACGCGCGGAGGGCTTTGAGTGGCATGCCCGCTCGATGGAGGCCCGCGCGGAGAGCTCCCCGGCCGAGGATGCCGTCGCGGACGATGCGTAACCTGGGGGGACGCGGCTCTGCAGCCGGAGCTTCCGGCTGCAGCCCAAGCGCAGATCCGACGAACGAGACGACATGACCGACATGACCGCAACACCAAAACGCACCGCCACGATCGAGCGCACGACCGGTGAGACGGACATCCGCCTGTCGCTGACCCTCGAAGGCTCCGGCGCGGGCACGCGCGCGACGGGCGTCGGATTCCTCGACCACATGCTCGACCTGCTGGCCAGGCATGGACGGCTCGATCTCGACGTGGCGGTGAGTGGGGATCTGCAGACTGGCGCGCATCACACCGTCGAGGACACTGCGATCGTGCTCGGCCAAGCGCTCGACCGAGCGCTCTCAGACCGCGCCGCGATAGCCCGCTACGGCGCGATGACAACGCCCATGGACGAGGCGCGCGCGAGCTGTGCGATCGACGTCTCCGGGCGGCCGTTCACGCTGTTCGAAGCCCACCTGCCCCCAGGTGCGACGGGCGGGTTCGAGCACGAGCTGACAGAGGAGTTCTTCCGCGCGGTCGCCAACGCGGCGAAGCTGACGCTGCACCTGCGCGTCGAAGCCGGCACGAACGCGCACCACATGATCGAGGCGGCGTTCAAGGCATTTGCACGGGCGCTGCGCCAGGCGGTCGCGATTGACCCAGGCGAGACAGGGGTGCCCAGCACGAAGGGCACGCTCACATGAACACGCATGGCGGCGCTGGATCGGCGTCCTCGGTCGCTCGCGTGCGTAGCACGCCACGCTCCCTGCGTCCTTGCCCAGCTTGCCCTGCGTGTCCATGTGACTGGGAGTGTCTGGCATGAGTCCACGCATTGGCCTGGTCGACTACGGCATGGGTAATCGCCGCTCGGCCGAGAAGGCGCTGGCGCACGTCGGCGCTCACGTGGAGGTGAGTAGCGACCCCGAGCGGCTGCGCGCGATGGACGGGCTGGTGCTGCCGGGCGTCGGCGCGTTTCCCGCAGGCATGCGGGCGATCCGCGAGCTCGGGCTGGACGAGCTGCTGGTTGAGCGAGCGCGAGCGGGCGTGCCGCTGCTGGGACTGTGCCTGGGGATGCAGCTGCTGTTCGAGCGCTCCGAGGAGCACGACGGCGCCGAAGGACTGGGGCTGCTGGCGGGCACGGTGCGCCGGATGAGCGCGCCCGGACTGAAGCTGCCGCACATCGGCTGGAGCGAGGTCCATTGGCGCCGGGCGACGCCCCTGAGCGAGGGTCTGCCCGATCCGAGCTACCTGTATCACGTGCACAGCTTCGCTCCCGTGCCCGCGGATGAGGAGGTCGTGCTGGCCACTGCGGAGTACGGCGAGCCGTTCGCCGCGATCGTCGGGCAGGGCAACGTGTACGGCACGCAGTCGCACCCGGAGAAGTCCTCCGTTCACGGCCTCGCGCTGCTGGCGAACTTCACGCGCCTGTGCGGGCGCGCGGCGGTGCCTGCGTGATCTCGCGCCGACCGCCTGGGATTCAGGACATGAGCGCGTATGGCCTTTTCCAGAGCGGGTTCTCGGCATGATCCTGTATCCCGCGATCGACATCCTCGGGGGCGCGGCGGTCAGGCTGACCAAGGGCGATTTCGACGCGAAGAAGGTCTACGACGAAGATCCGCTGGCGGCTGCGCGCGGCTGGACGGAGGCAGGCGCCGGCTATCTGCACGTGGTCGATTTGGACGGAGCGCGCGCGGGCGCTCCCGCTAACCTCGATCATCTGCGCCGCATCGCCGGCGAGCTGGGAGTCCCCGTCCAGTTCGGCGGTGGGCTGCGTTCGCTGACGGCGATCGAGGGAGCGATCGCGGCGGGCGCCGCGCGCGTGATCCTCGGCACCGCCGCGTTCACCGACCCCACGCTGCTCGCGCGGGCGCTGGCGCAATGGCCCGGCAAGGTGCTCGTATCGGTGGACGTGCGCGAGGCGCGGGTCGCCACGGAGGGTTGGACCGAGACCGTGGACGGTGGCGCAGAGGACGTCATCGCCGAGCTGTTGAACCGCGGGGCGAGCCAGCTCGTCTACACCAATGTCGATCGCGACGGGATGCTGCAAGGCCCGGACCTGGGTGAAGTGCGCCGTGTGGCGCAGGCGGCGCGCGGCGGCAGCGTGATCTACTCGGGCGGGATCGCACAGCTGACGGACCTGGAGGGGCTGGCGGGCCTGGGCGAGGTGAGCTTGGAGGGCGTGATCGTCGGCAAGGCGCTGTACGAGCGGCGGTTCACGGTGGCGCAGGCGCTGGAGGCTCTGCAGGCGTAGGGGAGGATTGTTTCTGTTCGGACGGCGCATGCGCCGTCCGTCGACGGGCGCATGCGCCCGTCGTGGAGCCGCACATGTGCGGCTCCGGGTGGGGCCACATGTGGCCCCACCGCCGACCGATCGGGGATCAGATGCGATCCCCGATCGGCCAGCATGCGGCACGGTCCACCGACCATCTACGCTGAGCGAGTGCACCTCAAGCGCGTGATTCCCTGCCTGGACGTCGACGCCGGCCGCGTGGTCAAGGGCGTCGAATTCCTCGACATCCGCGACGCCGGCGACCCGGTCGAGCTGGCCGCGCACTACGACCGCGAAGGCGCGGACGAGCTCGTGTTTCTCGACATCACCGCCACGCACGAACGGCGCGAGACGATCGCCGGCCTCGCGCGGCGCACGGCGGATGAGGTGTTCGTGCCGTTCACGATCGGCGGCGGCATCCGCTCGGTGGCCGATGCCCAGGCTGTGCTGGACGCCGGCGCGGACAAGGTCTCGATCAACTCCGCCGCGCTGGCGCGCCCGGAGCTGATCGACGAGATGGCGCGATTGTTCGGCTCGCAGTGCGTCGTACTGGCCGATCGACGCGAAGTCCGTCGCGGGCGATGCGCAGCGGACCGGGTCTGACGGAGCGCAGGTCGCAACTGGCAACGGCGCGGTCCCGGATGACCGTGAACCGGGAGACCGCTGCGCTGGGAGGCGTATCTCGCGGGCGGGCGCACTCCCACTGGGCGCGACGTCGTGGATTGGACGCGCGAGGCGGTGCAGCGCGGGGCGGGGGAGATACTGCTGACGAGCATGGACCGCGACGGGACCTCCGACGGCTATGACCTATCGCTCACGAAGCCGTCAGCGCGGCCGTCGGCGTGCCCGTGATCGCCTCCGGAGGCGCCGGCGAGCCCGAGCACCTCGCGCAGGCGCTGCGCGCGGGCGCCGACGCGGCGCTGTGCGCTTCGATCTTTCACTACGGGCGCTACACGATCGGCGAGGCCAAGGCGCATCTTGCCGCGGCCGGTGTCCGCGTACGCGAGTAGCGCGGGGCCATGGACCTGCATCGCGCGGCTGAGTGCCCAGCCCGGGGGCGAGCGGACTGCTCGCCGTCGGCGGATGCGGCGGCGCCGTACGTATCTCGTCGAGTGGATGCGGTCCGCGATCTGAGCTCGGCCGCTCGCCACGCGAGCTGGACGTGGTCGTGGAGGATGACCTGTCTGCGCTCGCATCGGCGCTCCGGAATGCCCGTCGGAAAGCAGCCCCGTTTCGGCACAGCCGAACGGCGAGCTGGATGGCGCTCGGATCGACGCGGCGGGAGCGCGGCGGAGAGCGCTACCCGCGCGCCGGGCGCCCTGCCGGGGGTCGAAGCGGCGACGCTCGACGAGGATCTGCTGCGGCGCGACTTCACAGTCAACGCGATCGCCGTTGCGCTGGACGGCGACGATCCGGGACAGGTGCGCTCCGCGCCCGGACGCGCTCGGCGACCTGCAGGCGCGGCGGCTGCGCGTGCTGCACGAGCAGAGCTTCGTCGACGACCCCACGCGGTTGCTGCGCCTGGCCCGCTATGCAGCGCGACTGGAGTTCGAGGTCGAGCCGCATACCGCCGAGCTGGCCGCCGCGCGGTGGCCGCACAGTGCGCTGGAAACGGTCTCCGGCGCCCGCATCGGCGCCGAGCTGCGGTTGGCGCTGGGGGAACCGGGCGCCGTTGGGACACTCGCCGCGATGGACGACCTGGGCCTGCTCACCGCGCTGCACCCGCGCCTGCGCCTGGATCGGCGGGCACTCGAACGCGCGCTCGCGCTGCTGCCCGGCGAGGACGGCCGACCGGACCTGCTGGCGATGGCCGCGCTGACGCTGCCTCTGGCATACGTGCCGGCTGACGATCCCCGAGCGGAGATTGCTGTGCTGCTGGACCGTCTGGAGTTCGGCGCGTCCGATCGCGATCGCATCGCCGCGGCGGCGAGCGCTGTTCCGCGCCTGGTGGACGATCTGCCAGTCGCTGTCGAACGACCGTCGCGGCTGCGCGCCGCGGTCGCCGGCACGCCGCCCGAGGGGATCGCGCTGGCCGGCGGCGTGAGCAAGCCCGCCGCCGAGCCCACCCGTCGCTGGTTCGCCGAGCTGCGTCAATGCGCCTGGCGATCACCGGCGAGGACCTGCTCGCCGCCGGCGTTCCCGAGGGTCCGGAGATCGGACAGCGCCTGGAGCGAGCCCTGGAGCTGCGCTTGGACGGTGAGCTGGCCGGGGGGCGGGCGGCGGAGTTGGAAGCCGCGCTGGACGCGTACGGCGGTGCGGACAGCCGATCGGGCAGCTGATGCAGTGGCGCCAAAATGGCGCTAGACTGTGGTTCATGCCCAGCGTGCAGATCAAGAACGTGCCACCGGATGTCCACCAGATCCTGCGCGACCGCGCCGGCAGAGCGGGCCAGTCGCTGCAGGCGTATCTGCTCGCCCAGCTGGAAGAGCAGGCGAGTAAGCCCACGATCAAGGAACTGTTCGAACGAGTTGAGCACCGTGGTGGCCGGTTGTCTCCAGCTCGCGCAGCCAAATTGGTGCGAGAAGATCGCGACGCGCTTTCGCGGTGATCGTCGTAGATGCGTCGTTTCTCGCCTCGGCGCTGATAGCCGACGATGACGTGGGCGAGCGCATGCGCCTGCGTTTGGATGTCGAGGATGTCGTCTGCGCTCCTGAGATCATCGACCTCGAGATAGCGAACACGTGGCGTCGAGAACTTCTAATCGGGCGCATCAGCGAAGATCGCTCTCGGCTGGGGCTGGATGATCTTGCCAACCTGTCGCTTATCAGAATGCCCCATCAACCGCTCATGCATCGGATCTGGGAGCTCCGCCACAACCTGACGCCGTATGACGCAGCGTACGTTGCCCTGGCGGAATCCTCGAGGTGCGACTGCTGACGGCTGACGGCAAATTGGCTCGCGCCCCCACGACGCGATGCGAGATCGAGCTGTCGTGACGATGGCTGAGCCGATTGGCTCCAAGGCGTCGATGCTGCGTTGCGAGCTGCCCGGAACCGGCCACGTGCTGTTCACCACGCGCGCGCACGGCAACCTCTCCTCCGTCGGCGGCATCGACCACGAGCAGGGACATGACGCGCGCGAGCGACTGCGCACGCAGCTGTGCCTGCGGCGGCTGGCCCGTGGCTATCAGGTGCACGGCACGACCGTCCTGCGCATCCGCGCCGACGCCGATGTCGCCGCCACAGACATTGCCGCGCCCGACTCGACCACAGCCCAGCCGCCGGTCCATGCGGACGGCCAGTCCACCTCATTGGCCGGCGTCGGCGCGATGGTGCTCGCGGCGGACTGCTTGCCCGTGGCACTGGGCAGTGAAGACGCGGTCGCGATGGTCCACGCGGGTTGGCGTGGCCTGGCGGCGGGAGTGCTGGAGCAAGGGGTGCGGGCGGTGCGGGAGCTGGGCGGCGAGGGCGAGATTGCGGCGATCATCGGGCCGGGCGCGGGGCCGTGCTGCTACGAGGTCGGTCCAGAGGTCCACACCGCGTTTGCGTACGACCCGAGCCCGAGCCCGATCCTCGGCGGGCGCGGCACGCACCGGCGGCTCGCCGATCGATCTGAAGGCGCTGGCACGCGAGCGCCTGCTGGCGGCAGGTGTGGATCGGGTGCACGACATCGGCTTGTGCACGATCTGCGACGAGCGCTTCTTCTCTCATCGGCGCGAACGCGCGCGCGCGGGACGCCAGGCGGGAGTGGCGTGGCTTGGGTGAATGCGTGGCCGGCCCCGAGCCGGTCCCGCGGACATGGCGCTCGCGCCGAACATGATGACGCTCACGTCGAACATGAACATGGCGCGCACGTTTCCGAACGCGCGCGGGCAAGCGGGAGCGCGCGGTGATTGAGCCGGTCGCAGTCGACCCCGAGCGCGTCCGCGCGAACCTCGCCGCCGTGCGCGAGCGGATCGCTGCCGCGATGCGCCACGCGGACCGGGGCCCGGGCGCGGTCGAGCTGCTGGCCGCGACCAAGTACGTGCGCTGCGAGGATCTGCCGGCGCTCGCCGCCGCCGGCGTCCATCTGGTGGGCGAGAACCGCGCGCGAGATCTGCAGGAGAAGGTCGCCGCGCATGGCGAGCTGTTCGAGTGGGACTTCATCGGCGCGCTGCAGTCCCGCCGGGTTCGCGCAATCGTGCCGCACGTGCGGTTGATTCATTCGGTCGCCAGCGAGTCGGCGCTGCGCGAGCTCGACCGCCACCGCGATCTGGCCCGGCCGGGGTTGGAGATCCTGATCGAGGTCAACGTCGCCCGCGAGATCGGCAAGGCCGGCATCGACCCGGATGAGCTCGACGACTACATCGAGCGCTCACCCGTGCCGGTCGCGGGCCTGATGTGCATGCCTCCGCTCGCCTCAGACCCCGAGGACAGCCGCCGCTGGTTCGCCGCGCTGCGCGAGCTGGCCGATGAGCGCGGCCTCCAGAGGCTGTCGATGGGCACCTCGCAAGACTTCGCCGTGGCGGTACAGGAGGGCGCCACAATCGTGCGCATCGGCACGAGTCTGTACTCTTGACCACTCGCTCCGGCGAGGCCGCCGATCGGCCCGAGGACTAGGATTTAGCAGGAAAGCTCGCCGTCCGGGCGAAATTGCACCTGTACACATGGCTTTTCGAGACTCCTGGCACCGCGCCCTCGTCTACTTCGGCCTCGCCGAGGAGTATCACGACGACTACGACGACGAGGGAGGGGCGGGTTCCGAAGCTGACGTCGAGGACCGCTATCGCGAGCGTCCCAACGTCCGCCGCCTGCGTCGCCGCCGGGACGAGTTCGACGACATCTTCGCCGACGACGAGCCTCGCGGGCGCTCGGCCACCGTCCTGCGTCCCGTGGGCGCCCGCGGCAGCGGCGGAGGGAACGGCAACGGCGACGTGCGCGTGCATCTGGTCGTGCCGAAGTCGTTCAACGACGCCCAGCAGATAGCCGACAAGTTCAAGGACTCGATCCCGGTCATCCTCAATCTCCAGGGCACCGAAGTCGATCTTTCCAAGCGCCTGATCGACTTCGCCTCCGGCCTGACCTATGCGCTCGACGGAGGCATGCAGCGGATCGCCGACAAGGTGTTCATGCTCACGCCCCGCAACGTCGAGATCTCTGCCGAGGAGCGCGCGAGGCTAATCGAGAAGGGCTTCTTTAATCAGTCCTGACGCGTCATACCCGGCGCCTCGCGGCGTCCTCGCTCGCTCGCGTGCATAGCACGCCACGCTCCCTGCGTCCTGGCGACGCTTGGGTCTGACACGTCAGGAACGCTGAGTGGCCGATAGCCTGAGCTTCTCATGCAAGTAGGTCTGATCGGCGCAGGCAACATGGCCCGCGCGCTCGCGCGCGGCTGGGGACGTCCCGTGCTGTGCTCGGACCCCCTCGCCGAGCGCGCTCAGGCGCTGGCGGCCGAGGTTGGGGGGGAGGCGCTCGCGACGAACGCTGAGGTTGCACAGCGCGCGGATCTCGTTGTGCTCTGCCACAAGCCGGCCCAGCTCGATGACGTTGCGCGCGAAGTCGCTCCGCACGCACGCGCAATCGCGTCCATCCTCGCCGCCACGCCGCTGGCCGCGCTGCATGGCGCCTATCCCGATCGGCCCGTCTACCGCTTCATTCCCTCGCTCCCGGTAGAGGTCCGCCAGGGCGCGGTCGTGCAGGCGGCGGACACGCCGCAGGACGCGGATCTCGACGCACGCGTGCACGAGCTGTTCGCCGAGCTCGGCACGCTCGTCGTGCTGCCCGACGCGCTGCTCGACGTCGCGATGGGCCTGATGTCCTGCGCGCCCGCCTACGTCGCCCTCGTCGCCGAGGCCCAGATCGACGCCGGTGTGCGCCGCGGCATCCCGGCGGCGCAGGGAGCCGAGCTGGTCGTACAGACACTCGCCGGCACGGCCGAGCTGCTGCGCCGGCGCTCAGGTGACACCCAGGCCATCCGCCGCGAGGTCGCCTCTCCCGGCGGGGTCACCGCGCGCGGCCTGGACGCGCTGGAGCGAGCCGGTCTGCGCGCCGCCTTCAGCGACGCCCTCGACGCCGTGCTCGGAGACGCGCGGCGATGACGACCGATCTGATCCTCGCCAGCGCCCGCACCCAGATCGCCGACTACCTGTCGACGCTCATCTACGTCTACACCCTCCTGATCATCCTGTACATCGTCGTCCAGCTCCTGCTCGCGGCAGGCTTGCGCCCGCCCTATTCGCGCGCGACCGACGCCGTCCTCGGTTTCCTGCGCGACATCTGCGACCCGTTCCTGCGCATCTTCCGCCGCATGCTGCCCAGCTTCGGGGGCTTTGACTTCAGCCCGATCGTCGCGATCGTCGTGCTCGGAATCTTCAACAGCGTCGTCGTCCAGGGCATCATCCACGGCTGAGCCCCGTGCGCGCGGCCAGCTCAAGCGCCTACACCCGCGCCGCGCTCGTGCTCGTCGCTAGTGCTCGCCGCAGACCAGCTCACCAAGCACCTCGTCCAGCACTCGATCGTTCCCGGGGAACAGGTTCACCTCCTGCCCGGCGTCCAGCTCATCGACACGCGCAACCACGGCGTCGCGTTTGGCCTGGAGGCGGGCAGCGAGCTCGCCGTCGCGATCCTGGTCAGCCTCGCGCTGCTGGCCCTGCTCGTCTACTTCGTCAGGCACGCCTCCCGCCCGCTGATCTGGCTGCCGACCGGCCTGCTGCTCGGCGGCGCCCTCGGCAACCTGCTCGACCGTGTCAGGATGGGCTCGGTCGTGGACTTCGTCAAGCTGCCCCTCGGCTGGCCTCCGTTCAACCTGGCCGACGCCTCGATCGTGCTGGGCGTTGCGCTGCTGGTGTTCGTAATCGAGTCTCCCCGCAGGGGCTCCCCGTGACCGACTCGCCGGCCTTCACGATCGCCTACCAGGATGAGCACCTGCTCGTGATCGACAAGCCCGCCGGCCTGGTCGTGCACCCCGCGCGCGGGCATCGCGAGGGCACGCTCGCCCAGCTGCTCGGGGCCGCCGCGGCCGGCGGATCTGATCCGCAGCGCGCCGGGATCGTGCATCGCCTGGACCGCGACACCTCCGGTCTGCTCATCATCGCGCGCTCGGATGAGGCTCATCGGCTGCTGGCGCGCGCGCTGGCCGAGCGCCGCATCGTGCGCGAGTACCTGGCGCTCGTGCACGGCCGCCCGCCCGCCCGCACCGGCACGATCGAGGCCCCGATTGGGCGTGATGAGCGCGTGCGCACGCGCATGGCTGTGGATGGCGCGGGCCCGCGTGAGGCGCGCACCCACTTCGAGATCGAGCGCACGCTCGAGCGCTTTACGCTGTTGCGCCTGCGTCTGGACACCGGCCGCACCCACCAGATCCGCGTTCATCTGAAGGCGATCGGCCACCCAGTCGCGGGCGACCCCGAGTATGGTCGGGCTCCGCGTGGGCGGGCAGCGCGCCCGGTTGGCGTGATCGGGGTCGGCTCCGCCGGGGCGCCTGACGAGCTTGGCCTGACTCGCCAGTTCCTGCACGCCGAGCGCCTGTCCTTCGCGCACCCGCTCAGCGGCGCGCCGCTCGACGTCGTCTCGCCGCTGCCGGCCGACCTCCAGACAGCCCTGCGCAGCGCCGAACGGCTATCCTGACAGGCTCACTTTCGACCTTCCACCAACCCGCGCGGAACCTCGATCGCGGCCCTGCCCGGACGGGCGCCGTCGTGCGCCAGCTCCGGGTCCGCGACGACCGCGCGGCAACATCCATAGTCCATCAAATTTAAGGGAGCACCACCGTGGCTCAGGCTCAGGCTCAGGTAGGGATAGCGGAGCTGCTGGAGGCCGGCGTTCACTTCGGCCATCAGACGCGTCGCTGGAACCCCAAGATGCGCCGCTTCATCTATGGCGAGCGCGGCGGCATCTACATCATCGACCTGCTCAAGACCTCTGCGCTGCTGAACGCCGCGCAGGAGTTCGCCGGCACGCTCGCCCATCGCGGCGGCACCGTCCTGTTCGTCGGCACCAAGAAGCAGGCGCGTGACCCCATCCGCGATGTCGCGCAGTCCGCCGGCATGCCCTACGTCAACCATCGCTGGCTCGGCGGGCTGCTCACCAACTTCCAGACGATCAACCAGCGCATCCGCCGGCTGCACGACCTCGAACGCTACGAGACCGACGGGCAGCTCGCGCTGCTGCCCACGCGCGAGCGCATGTCCGCGCAGGCCGACCTGGCCAAGCTGCGCGCCAACCTCGGCGGCGTCAAGGACATGCAGCGCGTCCCCGACGCGATGTTCGTGATCGACCTGAAAACGGAGGCGATCGCTGTCAAAGAGGCCCAGCGCCTGCGCATCCCGATCATCGGCCTGGTCGACACCAACTGCGACCCTGACGGGATCGACTTCGTGATACCCGGCAACGACGACGCGATCCGCTCGTGCGCGCTGATCACCCAGGCGATCGGCCAGGTCGTCGCCGAGGGCCACTCGGTGTTCCGCGCCGAGGAGGAGCGCGCGCGCGAAGAAGCGCAGGAGCGCGCCCGGCTCGAGGCCGAGGCGCGCGCGCGTCGAGAAGCCGAGGCACAGGCCAAGCGCGAGGCCGAGGAACAGGCCGCTCGCGAGGCCGCTACCGATCGGCAATCGGAGGGATCGCCGATCGGGGGCACCGCCGCCGGAGGCGGTGGTCAGGCCGCTGCCACCGCCCAGGCTGCGGCCACTGCAGCCCCACAGGCCGTGAGCGCCGCGGCCCCACAGGCGCCTGCGGCTCCTGCGGTGCTCGCGCCCGCGACCCCCGAGCCGGCCGCCGAGAGCCCCGCGCCCGTCGTCGAGGTCCCTGCGCCGGTTCTCGCGAATCCTGCGCCTGTGGTGCAAGGCCCCGCGCCCGTGGTGGAGCCGCCGGCTGCCACCGCGGCGACTGAGGCAAAGGAGACACAGGCCGAGCCGCAGCCGCCAGCCGCGGCGCCGTCGCAGGCCGAGACTCCTGCGGCGGAGGAGGTGCCCGCGGAGCCCGAGACTCCCGCGGCGGACGAGGTGCCGGCGAAGCCCGAGACTCCCGCGGCGGACGAGGTGACGTCGGAGGCCGAGACTCCCGCGGCGGACGAGGTGACGGCGGCGGAGACCACGGAGCAGGCAACATCGGAGACAAGCGCCACATGAGTACCGTCAAAAGGGCCGACAGGCCCGGTCAAGGGGGCCTGGAGGGCTCCCAATCCAATCAGGAGGGCCGGCCGGATGCCGGCTCGAGCAACATTTCAGCCAAGGACGTCAAGGCCCTGCGCGATCGCACCGGCGCCGGCATGATGGACTGCAAGAAGGCCCTCGCCGACGCCGGCGGCGACGTCGAGCAGGCGATCGAGCTGTTGCGCGTCAAGCAGGGCAAGAAGATCCAGGATCTCGGCGAGCGCACTGCGACCGAGGGCACCGTTCAGGCCTACATCCACGCCGGCGCCCGCGTCGGCGTGTTGATCGAGGTCGACTGCAACACCGACTTCGTCGCCACCAATGAGGACTTCGTCGCCTTTGCCCGCGACGTCGCGATGCAGATCGCCGCCAGTCCGACCGTCCGCTACGTCATCCGCGAGGACGTCCCCGCGGCCGAGCGCGACACCGAGGCCCGCATTTACGAGCAGGAGGCCGCCGACAAGCCGGAGAACGTGCGCGAGAAGATCGTGGCGGGCAAGCTCGACTCCTGGTATCAGACGATCGTCCTGCTCGAGCAGGAGATGCACAACCCGAAGTTCGATGGCAAGACGGTTCAGCAGCTGCGCGACGAGCTCACCGCCACGACCGGCGAGAACGTCGTAATACGCCGCTTCGTGCGCTTCGCTGTCGGCCAGTAGGTCTTCCGGAGAGCACTGAGAACCTGGGCCGGATACAGATAGGCTCTGCGCAGTGCCCGACCCCGCGTTCAAGCGCATCCTGCTGAAGCTCTCCGGCGAGGCCCTGATGGGCCAGCTCCAGTTCGGCACCGATCCCGAGCGCGTGGCAGCCGTCGCGCGGCAGGTGAGCGCCGTGCGCGATCGCGGCGTGCAGGTGGCGATCGTGGTGGGGGCCGGCAACATCTACCGCGGCATGGTGGGCGCCGCTGCCGGGATGGACCGGGCGACCGCCGACTACATGGGCATGCTCGCGACCGTGCTGAACGCGCTGCCGCTGCAGGACGCCCTGGAGAAGATCGGCACCGACACCCGCGTCGTCTCCGCGCTGGGTGTCTCGGAGGTGGCTGAGCCCTATATCCGCCGCCGCGCCATGCGCCACCTGGAGAAGGGCCGCGTCGTGATCTTCGCGGCCGGCACCGGCAACCCGTTCTTCACCACCGACACGGCCGCGGCGCTGAGGGCGGCCGAGATGCATGCGGAGATCATCCTGATGGCCAAGAACGGCGTACAGGGCGTTTACGACGCCGACCCCGCAACCGACCCCGGTGCGACGTTCATTCCGGAGATCACCCACATGGAGGCGATCGAGCGGCGGTTGCGCGTGATGGACTCGACGGCCCTGGCCCTGTGCATGGAGAACGCGATGCCGCTGAACGTGTTCAACATGGACGATGACACGAGCCTCGCGCGGATAATCTCCGGAGAGCGCGTGGGCACGCTCGTATCGGCACCGACCACGGACGCCGATGACCGCTAGCGTCTGGCCGGCGGCCCGCAGTGAGCGTCGTGCTTTGTTCTACGAGCGAGGGAGGACCTGTCATGGCCGCTGAGATGATCGATGTGCTGCTTGCAGACGCGCGCGAGCGGATGGTCAAGTCGGTCGAGTCCGCCCAGCACGAGTTCTCTTCGGTGCGCACCGGGCGGGCCAGCCCGTCGTTGCTGGATCGGGTCGTCGTGGACTACTACGGCGCGATGACCCCGCTGAACCAGCTTGCCACGATCTCCGCGCCGGAGGCACGGCTGATCACGGTCCAGCCGTATGACAAGTCCTCGATTAAGACGATCGAGAAGGCCATCAACGAGTCCGACGTCGGTCTGAACCCCTCCAACGACGGCAACCTCATTCGCCTGGCGGTGCCCGAACTGACCGAGGAGCGCAGGCACGAGCTGGTTCGGGTCGTGCGCAACCTCGCCGAGGAGGGCCGCGTCGCGATCCGCAGCGTTCGCCGCGACACGATGCAGCACCTGCGCGAGCTCAAGTCCGAAGGCGAAGCCTCATCTGACGACGAGCATCGCGCGGAGGTCGAGCTGCAGAAGCTGACCGACGAGCGCATAGGCGAGCTGGACGGGGTGCTGAAGACCAAGGAAGAGGAGATCCTCGAGGTCTGATGGCGCCCACCGCGCAACGGGAGGGCCGGGATTCTCAGGCGGCACGCTACGTGGCCATCATCACCGACGGCAACGGCCGCTGGGCGCGCGCGCGGGGACTGCCTGTCAACGAGGGGCACGACGCCGGCGCGGACACGGTCAAGGCGCGCCTGCGCGACGCGGTGGCGCTGGGCGTGCGCGAGCTGACCGTGTATTCGTTCTCGACCGAGAACTGGTCGCGCCCGGCCGAGGAGGTGGGCGGGCTGATGGAGATGTTCGCGCGGCGCATCGCCTCAGAGACACCGGAGCTGCACGAGGAAGGCGTGCGCATGCGCTTCATCGGCCGCCGCGAGGGTGTTGCGGCGGATCTCGTGCGGCGCATGGACTGGGCCGAAACGCTGACCGGCGCCAACCGCCGGATCACGCTGTTCGTCGCGTTCAACTACGGCGGGCGCGCGGAGATCCTCGACGCCGCGCGCGCGTTCACCGGGGGCGAGGAGGAGGACTTTCGCAAGCTGCTCTACGCGCCGGAGATGCACGACCCCGACCTGATCATCCGCACCAGCGGCGAGCGGCGCCTGTCCAACTACCTGCTGTGGCAATCCGCCTACTCCGAGCTCGTGTTCCGCGACGAGCTGTGGCCCGACTTCACGCGCGAGGCGTTGGAGCAGTCGCTGGCCGAGTTCTCCGAGCGCCGGCGCAGGTTCGGCGGGCGCTAGCGGCGCGATGGCCGGCGAGGAGTCAGAGATGGGCCAGCGCGCATCCGGGGGCGCTCGGCGGGGAGCGCCGTCACGGCGCACCGTGCGACGCTCGTCCGCGCGAGGCCCTTCCCGGCCGGCGGCGCGCCGGCGGCGCTCGGACCTGGGCGCGCGGGTGCTGGCGGCGCTGCCCGCAATCGCCTTCGCCCTGTTCATCGTGATCGAGGGCGGTCTGGTGTTCGCGCTCGGGCTGTTCGCGCTCGGCTGCATCTGCATGCACGAGCTGTACGGCATGTACGCGCGCACGCACCCCGCGCGCCTGGCCGGGTTCATCGCGCTCGCGGGCCTGCTCGCCGCGGCGCTGTACGGCGCTCAGTTTCAGATCCTGCTCGTCGCCGTGGCGGCGCTGGCGCTGCTGTTCGCGCTGACGCTTTTACAACCCAGGCCGAGCCTGGGCGGGCTGGCGCTCACGCTGCTCGGCGTCTACTGGATCGGACTGGCGCTCGCGCACGCCGTGCTGCTGCGCGAACTGCCCCACGGCGAGGGGATCGTGATCGACGTACTCGTCGGCACGTTCCTGGGCGACACCGGCGCCTACCTCGGAGGCAGGCTGTTCGGGCGCCGTCCGCTGGCGCCGCGGATCTCCCCGAACAAGACGGTCGAGGGCCTGTTGAGCGGAATGCTGTTCGCCGTCGCCGGCGTCTGGCTGGCCGGGCGCTACCAGGAATGGCTGCCGGGCACGCATGCGCTGGTGCTCGGCCTCGGCGTCGCGCTCGTCGCCCCGGTCGGAGACCTGTTCGAGTCCTTCGTCAAGCGCGAGGCTCGGGTCAAGGACTCCGGCGGCCTGTTCGGCGCGCACGGCGGGGCACTGGATCGCCTCGACGGGGTGCTGTTCGCGGCCGTGGCCGGATACTACATCTGGTTTGCGTATGTCCACTGAGCGCGGGCCTGTCGACGAGGCGGCAACCGGTGGCGCTGGCGCTGGCGCCAAGCGTCTGCTCATCCTCGGCTCGACCGGTTCGATCGGCACTCAGGCGCTCGACGTGTGCTCACGCGACGAGGGGGAAGACGAGTTCGAGCTCGTGGGGCTCTCGGCCGAGCGCTCGTGGGAGACGCTCATCGAGCAGGCGCGAGCGCACGGCGTCAGGCGGATCGCGCTTGCCGACGAGTTCGCGGCCGCGCGCGCGTCGGAGGCCTGGACAGAGGGGGAGGTGCTCGGCGGCGCCGAGGGACTGGTCAGGCTGGTGGTCGAGTCCGGCGCCGATCTCGTGCTGAACGCGCTCGTGGGCTCGGCCGGCCTGGGGCCGACGGTCGCCACGCTCGGCGAGGGCATCGACCTGGCGCTGGCCAACAAGGAGTCGCTGGTCGTCGGCGGCGAGCTCGTCAGCGCCCTCGCGCAAGCCACGGGGGCGCAGATCGTGCCTGTGGACTCCGAGCACACCGCTCTGCACCAGCTGCTCGCCGGGCAGCCCCCGGGCGCCGTGGAGCGCCTGACGATCACGGCCAGCGGCGGGCCGTTCCGGGGGCGCACGCGCGCTCAGCTACAGGGTGTGACCGTCGAGCAGGCGCTCGCCCACCCGACCTGGGCGATGGGCGGCAAGATCACGATCGACTCGGCGACGATGATGAACAAGGGCCTGGAGCTGATGGAGGCCCACCACCTGTTCGGCACTCCATACGAGCGCATCGACGTCGTCATTCACCCGCAGTCGCTGGTGCACGGCCTGATTCAGCTCGCGGACGGCGCGATGCTCGCGCATCTCGGCCCGCCGGACATGCGCGTGGCGATCTCATACGCGCTGCACTCAGGCGAGAGCGTGGATCTGGAGATCGCGCCGCTGGACCTTGCGGCGGTCGGCACGCTCACGTTCGAGCCGGTGGATCTCGATGCGTTCCCGTGCCTGCGCCTCGCGCGGCAGGCCGCCCTGGCCGGGGGCACGGCGCCGTGCGTGCTGAACGCGGCCAACGAGATCGCCGTGCACGCGTTCCTGGATGGTCGTCTGCCCTTCACCGCGATCGCGCAGACGATCGAGCGCACGCTGTCTGAGCTGCCCGCCGAGCCGGTGCGGGCGTTCGAGTCGCTGTACGAGGCCGATCGGCGCGCCCGGGCGCTCGCCGGCGAGACGGTTGCGGGACTCGGGGATGGCGCGTAGGCCACAGACGCCCAACCACCGGCAACCGCGGGCGCGCCTGCCAAACTGAGTCCCGTGAGCTGGGTCCTGACGATTCTCGGCATCGTGGCGCTGATCGTGCTGCACGAGTTCGGCCACTTCGTCGCGGCGAAGGCCACAGGCATGCGCGTGGAGCGCTTCTCGCTGTTCTTCCCGCCCAAGCTCTTTGGCATACGCCGTGGGGAGACGGAATACATGATCGGCGCGATCCCCGCGGGCGGGTACGTGAAGATCACGGGGATGACTCCGGAGGAGATCGAGGACGCCGAACCTGAGGTGGCCGCGCGCGCGTACTGCAACCAGGCGCCATGGAAGCGGATCGTCGTGATCCTCGCCGGGCCGGGGATGAACCTGCTGATCGCGTTCGTGATCTTCTGGGCAATCCTGATGAGCGCAAGCTACAACGGCGATCTCACGCTCGGGAACCTCAACCCGTCGATCAGGACGCTCCTCCCGAGCACCTCGGTGCTGGCGATCGAGCGCGGCGAGCCCGCCGACGGCGCGCTGAAGCCGGGCGATCGGATTCTCGCCGTGGACGGGCGGCCCGCGACTGTCAGCTCGGCGATGCGCACGATCGACGCCCACCGCTGTGCGGGCGCAACGGCCGAGGGCTGCCGCGCGGCCACGCCGGTGGCGCTGACGGTCCGGCGGGCCGGAAGAACGCTGACGCTGTCGGTCTATCCCCGTTACAGTCGCGAAGCCCGGCGGATGCTCATCGGCTTCGAGTTCGGCGCGACGCCCAAACGGTTCGGCGCCCTCGCCGCGGCCGGGGTCGCGGCGCACGAGATGTGGAGCACGACGGGCAACCTGCTGTCGGGCATCGGGCGCGCGCTCACGAGCTCCAAGGCGCGTCACGAAGTCCACACGATCGTCGGCATCAGCGAGATCGCCCACGAAGCCGTCGCTGCCGGAGCCGGCTACGGACTGGTGATCCTCGGCTTCATCTCGCTCGTGCTGGCGGTCGTCAACCTGTTTCCGTTCCTGCCGCTGGACGGCGGGCATGTCGTGTGGGCGCTCGCCGAGAAGGCGCGCGGCGGACGACGGGTCTCGGTTGCGACGATGTGGCGCTTCAGCTCGGTGGGGATCGTCCTGTTCGCGTTCCTGTTCATCAACGGCCTGTCCAACGACATCACCCGTCTCGGCGGCTGACGTCTCTCCCAGCCGCGTTCAGCCGAGCCCGAGCCGCGCTCTGGCAGATCGCGCGCCGCCGCGGCTCACGCCGGCGGGTGCACGCATACCCAGCTCTTGACGAGCGGCCCGAAGCGCTCGGACAGCGCGGGGCCGAACAGCGCCTGCAGCTCGGCGCGGCGCAGCAGCTCGATCTGCTCCCATTCGCCGGCCGCGCCCAACCGCCAGTAGGGCCTACGCACGCGGGCCGGCAGCCAGTGCGCGAACGGCAGCAGCGAGTGGGGCTCCAGCGGGAACGACCACGCGGGGGTCTGCACGAACCAGCCGCGACCGACACGGCGCACCTCCGCGGCGAAGGCTGCGCGGCGCGCGGGCGCGACGTGCTCGATCACGCTGGAGCAGTAGACCAGGTCGAACTGACCCTCGGCGAACGGCAGCCCGTCAGCCGCGTCCGCGCGCACGAACGGCCTCGGGTAGTCCGGGCGCTCGGCGAGATCGACCCCTGTGATGTCCAGATCGGGCTCCAGCGCGCGCAATCCGAGCGCACCGCAGCCTACGTCGAGCACCCGCGCATCGTCGGGCAGGCGCGTGAGCGCGAAGAACCGCTCGTGCCGTCGCGCCCGCGAGCGGGCGGCCAGCGGCGAGGCCAGACGCACGAGCGGGCCGTGCGCGGTGGCGTACACGTCGGGCATCGTAGAATCAGCCTATGGCTTCCACCCGCCAGATCCACGTGGGCCCTGTCGCGATCGGCGGCGGCGCACCGGTCGCGGTGCAGACGATGACCAAGACCGAGACGGCCAACCTGACGGCGACGATGGACCAGATCCGCACGGTCGCCGACGCCGGCGCGGACATCGTGCGGGTGGCGGTCCCGCGCGAGCAGGACGCCGAGGCACTGAAGAGCATCGTCGCGAACTCGCCGATCCCGGTGATCGCCGACATCCACTTCAACCACACGCTCGCGCTGAAGGCGATCGAGGCGGGGGCGCACTGCGTCAGGCTCAACCCAGGCAACATCGGCGGGCCGGAGAAGGTCGCGGAGGTGATCGCGCTGGCCCGCGAGCGCGGCACGCCCCTGCGGGTCGGCGTGAACTCGGGCTCGCTGCCCAAGCATTTGCGCCAGCTGGAGTACGACAACCCCGTCGAGGCGCTGGTCACGGCGGCGATCGAGACGGTGGCGCTGATGGAGCGGCTGGACTTCGAGAACTTCAAGGTCTCGATGAAGTCGACGTCGGTGCCGAACACGATCGCCTCCAACCGGATGCTCTCAGAGCGCGTCCCTTACCCACTGCACCTGGGCGTGACCGAGGCGGGCACGAGGTGGTCGGGCTCGCTGAAGTCCGCGGTCGGCCTGGGAACGCTGCTGGCCGATGGGATCGGGGACACAATTCGCATATCTCTCTCAACCTTCCACGCCGAGGAGGAGGTCAAGGTCGCCTGGGAGATCCTCAAGGCGCTGAAGCTGCGCGAGCGCGGGCCCGATCTGATCGCCTGCCCGACGTGCGGGCGGCTGCAGTTCGACATGGACACGGTCGTCGCCGAGGTCGAGCGCCGCCTGGAAGCCTACGAGGACCCGATCGAGGTGTCGGTGCTGGGCTGCGCGGTCAACGGCATCGGCGAGGCCAGGCACGCAGACTTCGGGATCACCGGGGCCAAAGACATGGGCATGATCTACTCCAAAGGCGAGCCCTTGAAGAAGGTTCCGACCGAGCAGCTGGTGGACGAGCTGTTCGCCGAGATCGACCGCTACTACGCCGCCGGCAAGACGGTCCAGCGCGATGAGACCGCCGCGGCGCAGGCGCGCGAGTGGCTGGCCGAGAACGAGGACGCAACGCAGATGACGCCCGAGCGGGTTGCGGCGCTGGAGGCGGCGGCCGCGCAGGAGGCCGGCGATGTGCTGGAGTCGATGCTCGAGCCGGCCTCAGCCGGACCGGCGCTGGACGAGAATGTCTCGCCAGTGGCCGGCCGGCGCTTCAGCCGCAGTTAGACGACCGATAGGCGGCGCCATGCGGCGTCCTCAGTCGCTCGCGTGCATAGCACGCCACGCTCCTTGCGTCCTTGTCTGGCTTGCCTCTCGGCCGTCTAACTGAACTGGCGGACTAACAACATGTGCGAGGAGAATTAGATCAAGACACGGCGGCGAACCGCTTGGCGACCTGCTCCCAGTTGACGACGTTCCACCACGCGTCGATGTAGTCGGGGCGGCGGTTTTGGTAGGCCAGGTAATAGGCGTGCTCCCACACGTCCACCCCCAAGAGCGGCGTTTGGCCATTTGAGATTGGGTTGTCCTGGTTGGCTGAGCCCACCACGGCGAGGCCCGAGCCGTCGTGCACGAGCCAGGACCAGCCCGAGCCGAACTGATTGACGCCGGTTTCCTTGAGCTTTGACTGGAAGTCCGCGAACGAGCCGAAGGTGGAGGAGATCGCCTCGCTCAGCGCTGCGCCGGGCTCGCCGCCGCCGCTGGGGGACATGCTCTCCCAGAACAGGCTGTGGTTGTAGTGCCCGCCGCCGTTGTTTTTGACGGGCCCTTTCTTGTCGCCGAGGCTGTCGAGGTTTTGCAGCACCTCCTCGACGGGCCGCTCCGCCCACTCGGTGCCCTGCAGCGCGGCGTTGGCCTTGTCTACGTAAGCCTGATGGTGCTTGTCGTGATGGAACTCCATCGTCGCCTTGTCGATGTGGGGCTGCAGCGCGTCGTAGGCGTAGGGGAGCGGCGGAACGGTGTAGGCCATGGAAGGGCTCCTTCGATTGTCTCTTGCGTTGGCAGTCGTGTGGGGTTGTTCTATCAAAGGGCATTGCTCCGCCGGGGGTGTGCGCAAACCGCGGAGACTGGCGTTGCGCGCGCGTGCGTGCGCGCGCAACGCCATAGATCGAGACACGCATGGACTAGGCTCTGCCACCACCATGCCCCGCCTGTCCGAGTATCTGCTCCCCACAGAGCGCGAGGCGCCCGCCGACGCGGAGGCGATCTCACACCAGCTGATGATCCGCGCCGGGCTGATCCGCCAGATGGGAGCGGGCATGTGGACGTGGCTGCCGGCCGGCTGGCGCGTGCACCAGCGCGTCGTTGGAATCATCCGCGAGGAGATCGACGCGATCGGCGGTCAGGAGATGCTGATGCCGGTGCTGCAGCCCGCCGAGCCGTGGCGCAGGACCGGGCGCATCGAGATCGAGGAGCTGTTCAAGCTTCAAGACCGCAAGGGCTCAGAGCTCGTGCTGGCGATGACCCACGAGGAGGCGGTCACGTTTCACGCCGCCCAGACCATCCGCTCCTACCGCGATCTGCCGCTGATCCTCTACCACTTCCAGGTCAAGGAGCGCGACGAGCCGCGCCCGCGCGCGGGGGTCTTACGCACGCGGGAGTTCGTGATGAAGGACTCCTACTCCTTCGACCGTGACCAGGCGGGCCTGGAGGAGCGCTATGAGCTGCACGTCGGCGCGTATGACCGCATCATGGACCGCACCGGGCTGCGCTGGAACCGGGTGGAGTCCGACGTCGGGATGATGGGCGGGCTGGGCGCGCACGAGTACATGGCGCCGTGCGCCGCCGGCGAGGACGAGGTCGTGCTCACCGACTCCGGGTACGCCGCCAACGCCGAGGTCGTACGCGCGCAGCTGGGCAAAGAGCAGATGCTGAGCAGCGACACCGTGAACGGCGAGCAGATCAAGCTCGTGAAGGCGATCGAGATCGGCAACATATTCAAGCTCGGCACCCGCTACTCCGAGCCGCTGGGCGCCAACTTCCTGGACGAGCACGGCGATGAGCGCCCGGTCTGGATGGGCTCCTACGGGATCGGACCGGCGCGGATCGTCGCGGCCGCGGTCGAGCAGTTCGCCGACGAGCACGGCATCTCCTGGCCGCGGACGCTGGCCCCGTTTGCGGTGCACCTGGTGGGGCTCGGTAAGCCCGGCACGCCCGAGCGTGACGCCGCCGAGCGCGTGTTTCAGACCCTGAGCGGGGGCGGGATCGAGACGCTCTACGACGACCGCGACCTCGGGCCGGGGGAGAAGTTCGCCGAAGCCGAGCTGCTCGGGTGTCCGCTGCGGCTGACCGTCGGGCGCCGCGCGGTGGAGTCGGGCGAGATCGAGGTCCAGCTGCGCCGCGGCCGGCAATCGGCCCCGGGGGTGGCGCTGGAGGGTGACCCACAGGGGCTGATCAGGGCGGTGGACGGGCTGTGGCGGAGCCTCCCCTAGAGGGGCGACCGGGGCGCCGGGCAGCTCCGACGGACCCCGGCGGCGCCCCAGCCGCGAACGGACCCCGGGGCGCTGCACGCCTGACACTGCGTCGCCTGCTCGGCCTGGACCGCTCCGGGCCGCCGCCGCCGCAGACGCTGGCCGGACAGCCGCTGCGCCCGTGGACGGTGCCCAACGCGATCGGGTTCGTCAGGCTTGCGCTGATCCCGGTGTTCTTGATCATCGCGCTGTCGAGCTCCGACGGGACTGGCGCAGCGCCGGCGGCGCTGTTCGCGGTGATCGGCTGGGGCGACTACGCCGACGGGATCGCCGCGCGCGTGAGCGGCCAGTACAGCCGGCTGGGAACGTTGATGGATCCGATCACCGACAGGCTGCTGGTGATCTCGGGCGTGGTGGTGTGCTGGCACTTCCAGCTGCTGGCGCGCTGGGCGCTGGCAGTGCTCATCTTGCGGGAGTGCTCGATGCTCGCGCTGGGGCGCTACGGGCAGACGCACGGGGTGGAGCTGCGCATCAACTGGCCTGGGCGCCTGTCGGTCGCGCCGGTGCTGGGCTCGTTCTTCTTCGCCATGGCCGGGCTGGCAACGGTCGGCGAAGTGCTGCTGTACGTCGGCCTGTCGCTGGCGCTGACGGCGACGGCGCTGTACGCGCGCTCGGGTCTCGCGCAGGTGCGCAAGTCCCCGTCCTCGTCATCGCCCCCGCCCGGCGCCCAGACGTAGTCTCAAGCTCAAGTTTACGGTAAAGTCCGTGGGGCAGTTGTCCGGGCTGAGCAGAACAGGCAGGCCCGCGACGGCGAGAACACCGCGACAGGACAGGAAGATCAGACATGGATACGTTTCCGGACCTGGGCTCGCTGGAGGACAGCGAGCTGAAGGACCTCATCAAAGAGCTGACCGACGAGGAGACCGAGGTCTCATACAGGCGGCGGCTGCTTCACGGCAAGATCGACATATTGCGTGCCGAGCTGGTCAACAGGCTGCGTAAAAAGCACGACAGAGGCCTCGCGCCGGTGATCACCGGCGAGGACGTGCAGCAGCTGACCGACATCCTGGCCAACCGTCAGACTGCCGTCCCGACCGACGCCGAGTAGACGCGGGGCGAATCGTCATGGCCCTGCACTGCACGGAGTGCGGATTCGTCAACGCCGAGGGCGCCAACTACTGCCAGCGCTGCGGCGCGCTGCTGGCGCACGGGGAGGGCGCCGGCGGGGGGGGCGGGGAACCGATCACCGCCACTTACCGGATCGACGACGCGGGCGAGCTGGTGCCAGTCGAGCTCATGGAGGTGACCGCACATGGCCCGGCGCTCGTGATCCGCGCGGGGGGAGGGCGCGTCGGGGAGAGCTTTCCCGTGCAGGGCGAGCGCATGAGCATCGGCCGGCGCCCGGACTCCAACGTGTTCCTGGACGACGTGACCGTCTCGCGCGACCACGCGCTGCTGATCGAGCGCGCGGGGCAGTGGCACCTGGACGACTGCGGCTCGCTGAACGGGACCTACGTGAACCGCTCGCGGATCGAGTCCCAGCGCCTGGAGGAGGGCGATGAGGTCCAGATCGGCAAGTACAAGCTGACCTTCCACGCGCGCTGATGGCCACTCAGACACAGACATCCCAGTCGGATCTGCAGCGGCTGAACGCCGAGCTCGAGCGGACCGAGGACACGCCGGGCGGGGCGGGCGAGCAATCGCAGGTCGGCCCGCGAGCGAAGTCGATCACGATCGGCACGGTCTGTAAGGCGCTGACGCAGGAGTTCCCGGACATCTCGATCTCCAAGATTCGCTACCTGGAGGATCAGAAGCTGCTGACTCCGCGCCGCACGCCGGGCGGCTACCGGCTGTACACGCAGGGCGATGTCGCACGCCTGCGCACGATCCTGCGGATGCAGCGCGACGAGTTCCTGCCGCTGCGGGTGATCCGCCAAGAGCTGGCGGCCGGACGCGCGGGGGAAGACATCGGCGCCGCGCCCCCCGTACCGGGCAAACGGGGACGCGAGGGGATGCGACCGTGGCGCACGAGCGTCAGTGTGCGCGAGGCGACCGGCGCGCTGTACTCGCTGGAGGACGTGCTGGAGGAGACCAGCGCGGACGCCAAGCTCGTGGGGGAGCTGGAGGAGTACGGCGTCGTCAAGGGCGAGCTGCGCGGGGGAGTACGGTACTTCGACGAGACCGAGCGCGAGATCATCGGCGCGGTGGCCGAGCTCGCGCGCTATGGCGTGGGCGGGCGCAACCTTCGGGTCTTTCGCTCCTCGGCCGATCGCGAGGCGACGCTCTTGCAGCAGATCCTCGCGCCGGCGCTGCGCTCGCGCAACCCGCAGCGGCGCAAGGAGGCGGTCGAGGCGCTCGAGAACCTGGCGGCGGTCGCGACGCACCTGAAGCACCTATTGCTGGTGCGCGACCTGCGCAAGATCGTGCGCTGACGTCCGATGACCCGGGCAGCGACCGATCTGCGGGAGCTCGTGCGGGAGATTCCGGACTTTCCGAAGGAGGGGGTCAGCTTCAAGGACATCACGCCGCTGCTGGCCGATCCGCGCGCGCTGCGGGCCGCAGTGCATGGGCTTGCCGAGTATGCGCGGCCATTGAACGTGGACTGCGTGATCGCGGCGGAGGCACGCGGTTTTTTGCTCGGGCCGGCACTGGCGCTGGAGCTGGAAGCGGGGTTCGTGCTGGCGCGCAAGCCGGGCAAGCTGCCGTTCCAGACCGTCAGCGCCTCCTACCTGCTCGAGTACGGCTCGGGCGAGCTGGAGCTGCATACCGACGCGCTGGGCTCAGGTCGTCGGGTCTTGGTGCACGACGACCTGCTGGCGACCGGCGGCACCGCGCGGGCGCTGTGCGAGCTGGTCGAGAGCCTCGGCGGCGTGGTCGCCGGGTGCGGGTTTCTGATCGAGCTGGAGCTCCTCGGCGGGCGGGCGCTCCTGAGGCCCCACGAGGCGCATGCGCTGATCTCCTACGAGTAGTGAACGGGTACGAGAGCGGAACGAGAAACCGATGCCGACGGCGCGCAGAACTCGCACGATCGCCGCTTCCACGCAGGAGCTGTGGGAGACGGTCAGCGATCCGCACCACCTGCCACGCTGGTGGCCGCGGGTGAGCCGGGTGGAGGACGTGACCGAGGATCAGTTCACCCAGGTGTTGAGCACGTCGAGCGGGAAATACGTGCGCGCGGACTTCACGCTGGTCGAGGCCGACGAGCGTGCAAGACGGCTGCGCTGGGAGCAGCGCCTGCAAGGCAGCCCGTTCGCGCGGCTGCTGAGGTCGGCTGAGACAGAGGTCTCTCTGACGGATGCCGGCGGCGGGGCGCAGGCGGAGCCGGCGACGGAGGTGACGATCGAGCTCAGGCAGGCGTTGAACGGATTCTTTCCCCGATTCGGTGGACACATGGTCCGAAAAGCGGCGGCCCGCACGATCGAAGAGGCGCTGGACGGGCTGGAGCGGATCGGTGGCTCGTGAGCCGTATGGCTGCGCTGGATCGGCGTCCTCAGTCGCTCGCGTACGTAGTACGCCAGGCTCCCTGCGTCCTTGCCCAGCTTGCCCTACGTGCTCACGACAGGTGATGGCGCTTACGGAGGATGTCCAATGACCGAGCCGCCGCGGATGCGCTGGTGGGGCTGGGGCGATCCCGAGCACGCTTCGCCCGCGCTCAGCCCAGGTATGCTGGCGACGCTGCGCGAGACGGTCGGGATCGCAGACACGCCGCGCCCACCGGTGGCGCTCGGCGCGGTAGGACTGCCGCGGGCGCGACTGAGCGAGAGCGCCAGGGCGGCGCTTCAGGGGATCGTCGGCGCGAACGGCGTGCGCGAGGATCACTCAGAACGAGTGGAACACGCCGCCGGCAAGGGGTATGTCGACCTCGTACGCATGCGCGCGGGGACGCCCGAGGGCGCACCGGACGCGGTCGTGCTGCCGGCCGGCCACGAGCAGGTCCGGGCCGTGCTGGAGACGTGTGCGCGGAGCGGGCTGGCGGTCGTTCCGTTCGGCGGCGGCACGAGCGTGGTGGGGGGTGTCGAGCCGCTGCGCGACCGGCACGCGGCTGTGATCGCACTGGACATGCGCCGAATCAGTCAGATCGTGGAGCTCGACCGCGAGTCTCAGATCGTGACGGCCGGGGCCGGCATGCGCGGGCCGGAGCTCGAGCGGACGCTGGCGGCGCAGGGCCTGACGCTGGGACACTGGCCGCAGTCGTTCGAGTACGTGACGCTCGGCGGGTGCGCGGCCAGCCGCTCGGCGGGGCAGGCGTCCAGCGGCTACGGGAGCATCGCCAGGATGGTCCTCGGCCTGCGACTGGCGGCGCCGTCGGGAGACATCACGCTTGCGGCGATGCCGGCGAGCGCGGCTGGGCCGGGGCTGCGGGAGACGATCGTCGGTTCGGAGGGCACGCTGGGGGTGATCGACCAGGTCTCGCTGCGGGTGCGCCGCGCGCCGGCGCGACTCCTCTATGAGGGGGTGATGTTCGAGAGCTTCGCCGCTGGGATCGCCGCGCTGAGGGCGATGGCCCAGGAGCACGCGCTGCCGGACCTCGCACGGCTGTCGGACGCCGCGGAGACGCGCATGTCGATGGCCCTCGCCGGCGACGGCGGGCTGAAGGGCCGCCTCGGGCGTGCGTATCTCGGCCTGCGCGGCTTTGGAGACCGATCGAAGATCGGCCAGCAGGCGGAGCGGTGCATCGCGATCGTCGGGTTCGAGGGCGAGGCCCAGGAGGTGAAGAGCCGGCGCGCTCGCGCTCTGACACTGGCGCGCCGGGGCGGCGGGTTGGCGCTGGGAGGCTCGCCGGGGCGCGCGTGGCTCGCGGGGCGCTTCCAGGCGCCCTACCTGCGCGATCAGCTGCTCGACCATGGCGTGATGGTCGAGACGCTGGAGACGGCGACGCGCTGGTCGAACGTGCAGCGGCTGCACGACGCGGTGGCGAGCGCGATCGAGACCGCGCTGATCGAGCAGGGCACGCCGGGCATCGTGATGTGCCACGTCTCGCACCTGTATGAGACCGGAGCATCGCTGTACTACACGTTCATCGCCCGCCAGCGCGAGGGTGCGGAGATCGAGCAGTGGCGCGCGGTCAAGCGCGCCGCGAGCGAGGCGATCGTCTGCGGCGGCGGGACGATCACCCACCATCACGCGGTCGGCCGCGACCACGCGCCGTGGCTTGCGCGCGAGGTCGGCGAGCAGGGCATTGCGGCGATCAGGGCGTTGAAGGCCGATCTGGACCCGGTCGGGATCATGAATCCCGGCAAGTTGTTGCCCGTGCCCGAGCAGACGGGAGTCGGTTGAGGCGTCAGGCCGCCCTACTTCGTCAGGGCGAACGCTCCGCTCAGGACGACCGGGCCGGGAGTGGTCGGGTGTTCTGAGGTCTCGCGCGTGAGCAGGATGTGGTGGTAGTCGCCTGCGTTTGACGGCAGCAGCGCGCCTCCCTGCAGGCGCCCGTTGGCGCCGACGGACGGGGCCTTGCTGATCGCCTCAGCGCTGGTCGCAGAGTTGTAGAGCCAGATCACATAAGAGAACCCGGTAGAGGGCGCCAGGTGTTCGGCGGCGAGGTAGAACGCGCGCTGAGCGCCTTCGGCGAGGACCTCGACGATGCCGATCGCTTTGCTGGATGGTGTGGGCGAGGTCAGCGTCAGCTGGTTGGTGACCGTGGGGGTTTTCGAGGCGCTCGACTTCGTGCCGGTGCCGGTCGATGCCGTCGATGCCGTGTTCGCGGGCTTGCTCGCGCTGGTGTTAGCGCCCGTGTTATGAGAGCCGCCGCCGCTAGTCAGCAGCACGACCACCACGACCACGACGACGACGATCCCGGCGAGCAGCGCCGCGCCCCCACGCCTGGAGACGGACAGACCCGGCGGCGCTCCGGCTGCGCCCGGCGGACCGGTGCTCTCGGGCGCTCGGGAGCGCGGCACCGGGCGGGCGGCCGGCGGCTGCGGCGGAGGAGGGGGAGCGGGTGCGGACTCCAATCCGCCCGGAGCGCCCGCGAGCGCGTCGAGCGCGGCGTGCGCGCGGTCGCGGACGGCGCTCTCGGAGATGCCGAGCAGCTCGGCCACCTGCGCGTAGCTCTTGCCGCGATCCACGAGCAGAGACAGGGTCGCGCGCAGGTCGGGTGGGAGATCGTCGAGTCGCGCCATCGCCGGGGTAGGCTATCGTGGCGCCCGCGATGGCAACGCCGGGCCTTCCCACCGCCGAGCAGCTGAACGACGCGGTGACGGGATACGACCGTCACTATGGCCTGGAGTTCGTGGAGATCGCGGAGACCGAGGTGCGGGCCCGGGTGGCCGTACGCGAGGAGATCAAGCAGCCGCTGGGCTTGGTGCACGGCGGGCTGTATGCCTCGCTGGCGGAGTCGATGTGCTCGCTGGTGACCGCGGCGGCGGTGATGAGAGAAGGCAAGACGGCGCTGGGCATGTCCAACAGCACGAGCTTCCTGCGCCCGATCACGCAGGGGACCGTGCACGCCCACGCGCGGCGGCTGCACGGCGGGCGCACGACCTGGATCTGGGATGTGACGTTCAGCGACGACGAGGGCCGCACTTGCGCGGTTACGCGGATGACGATCGCTGTACGGCCGTTCGCGCAGGGCCGATAACCCCAGGTATCGTCACGACACTAGGACTAGCCGAGCGCCTTCAGCGGGTTGGGCACCTGCGAGGGCTCCGGCCGGGAGCCGAAGCCGGTGTCGGGCAGCCGCGCGGGCAGCGGCGAGAAGGGCCAGGAGGGATAGTTGATCGGCACGGCCGTGTTGGCGGCGGCGAGGGCCAGAGCGCGGGTGTGGGCGTAGATGTCGAGCACGACGGGGCCCGTGGGAATCGAGATCGCCTGACCATGTTCGGCGAGCAGGCTCCTGACGCCGCGCAGAGATGCCGTGCGGGAGGTGAAAGAGCCTTCACCCGGAACGAAGCTGTTATCCGGTGAGGTGACGATTTTCAGCGGCGTCACGCACGTGGACTGACCGCCTTGCAGGCAGTCGCCGTACTGGACGGTGAACGACCCGCTGGGATCGCGCGCGGCTTCGGTGATCTGAAGGCCCTGGAATGTGCCGCCCAGCCAGTAGACCGGGTAGGGCGCGAGCATCAGGCTCTCGAGCTCGTTATGCGGGATCGGCTGATCCTGGATGGTGTTGCCGCAGGCCCCAAGCGAGAGCGCGCAGAGCACGCAGGCGAGCGTGGCGAGCGCGGGTCCTCTGCGCATCGCCTAGCCTCTATACCGGTTTGTGATGGGCATGCGCCTGTCCCGGCCGAACGCGCGCGTGGTCACCTTGATGCCCGGCGGAGCCTGGCGGCGCTTGTACTCGGCGAGGTCCACCAGGCGGATCGTGCGATCGACCTCGCCTTCGGGCAGGCCTTCGGCGATCAGCTGCTCGCGACTGCGGTCGAGCTCGATGTAGCCGTGCAGGATGCGGTCGAGCAGGTCATACGGCGGGAGCGAGTCGACATCGCGCTGGTCGTGTCTGAGCTCGGCGGTGGGGGCGCGCTGCAGAATCGAGGCGGGGATCGGCGCGGACACGCGCGGCGGGGCGCCATCCGCCGCAGCGGCGCCGGCGGGCGAGTTGCGCCACTCGCACAGGCGGTACACGAGCGTCTTGGGGACATCCTTGATGACCGCGAAGCCGCCGGCCAGATCGCCATACAGAGTGGTGTAGCCGACGGACATCTCGGACTTGTTGCCGGTCGTGAGCACGAGCCAGCCGAACTTGTTGGAGAACGCCATCAGCAGGTTGCCGCGGATGCGGGCCTGCAGGTTCTCCTCAGTCAGGTCGGTCGGCCGGCCGTCGAAGTCGGCGTGCAGGGTCCGCATGTAGGCCTCCATCACAGGCTCGATCTGAAGCTCGTGCGTGCGCACGCGCAGGGCGCCGGCCAGAGCGCGGGCGTCGGACTGGGTGGCGACGGAGGAGTAGGGGGAGGGCATGATCGCGACATCCACGCGCTCGGCGCCGAGCGCGTCCGCGGCGAGGCACGCGACGAGCGCGGAGTCGATCCCGCCGGAGAGCCCGAGGACGACGCCGGCGAAGCCGTTCTTCTCGACGTAGTCGCCCAGACCGAGTCCTAGCGCGGCATAGACCTCGGCCTCGACGGGCACGAGCGATTGCTGCAGGCGATTCGTCGGCGCGGCCGGCACGGTTGCTGGAGCCGGAGTCGTTTTGGCTCGCGCTCCTCTCTGTTCAAATCCTCTCCCCAGCCCAGCAGGCTCAGCGCAGGACGATCCATCGTTCGCCGGCGGAAGGTCGAGGTCGCACACCAGCAGGTCCTCGGCGAACTGTCGCGCGCGCGCGATCGTCACGCCGGTGGGGTCCAGGACGAAGGAGTGGCCGTCGAAGACCAGCTCGTCCTGGCCGCCGACGAGCGCGCAGAAGGCGACATGGGCGCCCGACTCCACGGCGCGCTGCGCGAACAGCTGCTCCCGTTCTGAGCCCTTGCCGGCATGGTAGGGCGAGGCGGAGATGTTGACCAGCAGGCTCGCGCCGGACGCCGCCTCCTCGGTCGCCGGCGGGCCGGGCTGCCACAGGTCCTCGCACACGGTCAGCCCGACGCGGTGGCCGTTCACGTCGATCGTCGCCCCGGCGGCGCCAGGGGTGAAGTAGCGGCGCTCGTCGAACACGCCGTAGTTGGGCAGGTGGACCTTGCGATAGATCGACTGCACAGCGCCGTCGCAGAGCACCGCGGCGGCGTTGTAGACGCGTCGCTCGGCAAGCTCGGGAAAGCCCACGATCGCGGTCGTGCCGGTGACCTCGCGGGCCAGATCGTCCAGGGCGGAACGGGCGTCGGTGAGGAAGTGCTCGCGCAGCAGCAGATCCTCGGGCGGGTAGCCGGTGAGGGCCAGCTCTGCAACCAGCACGAGCTGGGCGCCGGCCTCGCGCGCGCGGCGCACGCCGGCGAGGATGCGATCGGCGTTGGCGGCGATGTCGCCGACCGTGGCGTTGATCTGGCAGAGCGCCAGGCGCATCGTGAGCGGCCCTGCGGTCAGCCGCGCGGAGTGGGCTTGCGGGAGGGGCGCTTGCCCGCGTTACGGGCGCCGGACGGGGTGGAGCCGTTGGCCGACATGGCCCCGGCCGGCGCGGCGGCTTTGCGCGGCGCTGCGGTCTTGCGTGGAGCGCCGGTCTTGGGGGCGGACCGTCTGCGGGCGACCGAGCCAGGAGCGGCCCGCACGCCGGCGGCGCGGGCCAGGGATGCGATCGCCCGCTCCAGGTCGCGCTCGATCGACTCCAGCTCGGGCACGGCATCGTAGTCGGCGAGCAGCCCGAACCCGAGCCGGCCGTCATAGCTCATGACCGCGATCCCCAGCGCCTGGCGGCGGGCCAGCGGCACCACCGGATACAGGCCCCGCAGCCTCCTGCCCAGCAGATACAGCGGGAACTGCGGTCCGGGGACGTTGGTGACGACGAGGTTGAAGTAGCGCTGGCGCGCCTGCAGCCGCGCGGCCTGACTGAGGATCGTGGGAGGCGCGAACCCGGCGAGGTTCGTCAGCACCTGCGCGCCCACCGCCTGCCCTGACTCCTTCAGGTCCTCCATCGCGTCACGGATCTGCGCCAGGCACTGCGCCGGGTTCTCCACGCCGACCGGCAGCGGCGCCCACATCGCGGCGACCTGGTTGCCCAGCGCGCCGCGCTGGGAGTCCGCGCGCACGGAGACCGGCACCATCGCCTTGAGCACGAGCCCGGTCGTGTCGTGGCCGTGCGCGCGCAGGTAGCGCCCGAGCGCGAGGCTCACCGATGCCAGCACCACGTCGTTGAGCGTGCCCCCGAGGGAGTCCTTGATCGCTTTGAACTGCGCCAACTGCGCGTCCAGGAACGTGTAGCGCCGGTGCGGGCCGATGTCGACGTTGAACGGGCTCGGCGGCGCCGGCGAGCTGATGCCGGCCAGGGCGCTTGCCCCGACGTCCCTCACGCCCCCGACCACCTGCCCGGCGACCTTGCGCGGCGCCCGCAGCAGCGCCCGCGTGCCGCGGCCCATCTCGGCGGGAACGGTCGCGCGTTCGAGCAGCGCCTCGCCGAGCAGCTTGGCCGAGCCCGGCAGCGGCTTGGCCGTCCACGGCACCGGCGGCCTGGACGTGCCGGCGAGATTGGATGCCCGCCCACCCGAGGTGTCGAACAGGACGGTCGTGATGTCCACACCAGAGATTCCGTCCACGAGCGCGTGATGGGTCTTGGCGATCAGCGCGAACCTTCTGCCCGCCATGCGCTGCACGAGCCAGATCTCCCACAGCGGCTTGGAGCGGTCCAGGCGCTGTGAGAACAGCCGCCCGGCGAGCTGCTTGAGCGTGGCCTCGTCCGCGGGGCGCGGCAGCGCGGTGTGGCGGATGTGATAGCGCGGATTGAAGTGCGGATCGTCCGTCCACAGCGGCCGTCCCTGCCCCAGCGGCACGTTGGCCAGCCGCTGGCGGTAGCGCGGCACCAGGTGCAACCGGCTGAGCACGTGATCGGTCAGCTCCTTGGGCGTCGGCGCGACGCCCTCGAACACCATCACCGACGCGACATGCATGTGCGCGGTCGAGTCGTCCTCCAGATGCAGGAACGCGGTGTCGAGCGCGGACAGGCGGTCGGGGTTGGCCACTGCGCTGATTGTCGCTGCTGGGAGCGCGCGCGTCAACGGCGCAAGCCAAAGTCGCTGCAACCATGTGTGACGGACCGCTTATACAGTGGTTGACCATGTGTGACACACCGCACACAAGCTGGTCATAACGACCCGCTACCCTCGAACGCTGCTCGACAATTCTGCCGAGTCGTGTCCGTGGATGGATGCGAGCGGGGGACCCACTGCCGGATCGCCTGAGGATGAGGCTGAGCCGGATGGGGCGAATCGGCCGCTGATGCGGCTGTAACGCCCGGCTGACGCGTGCTGGTTGCGCGCACTGGCCGCGCGTGAGCCCGACAGCTAACCCCGTAGGCGGACAACAAGGAGGTTTTCCTCGATGTACGTCCCTGCGACGTTCGCGCAGCCTGCTGCGCTCGCAACACCGCTCGCGCCGATCGAAATCACTGCGGGCGGGGCCTCGCCCGGTGTCGCTGGCCTGGCGGGGCTGGGAGCGGTGCCCGCGCATGTCTCGCTGACGGTCCGCCGGCCCGAGCTGAACGTGCTGGCAGACCGCGCGAGCACGATCGCCGGCGCGCTGGAGCCGGATCTGGCCGGACGGGTGGTGGCGCTGCAGGCGTTCGGCGCGCACGGGTGGAGCACGATCGCGCGCACGCACACCGGGGCGCGGCGGGCGCTTTCGCCTGCGCTACACACCGCGCCGCACAGGCAGTGAGCGGGTGCGGCTGCGCTTCGCCGGCGACGCTTCCGATCCCGCGACCCGTCGTCCGCTGGGACGTCTGAACGTGTATCGCCTGGCGCAGGCGTCCTGGTACGGCGGCGGCGGCGGTCTGGCGTGTGGCGGCGAGCTCACCAGCACGACGATGGGCGTCGCCAACAAGACGCTCCCCTGCGGCACTCTCATCACGCTTCGCTACGGGGACCGCACCGTGCGGGTGCGGGTGATCGACCGCGGACCATACGTGGCCGGGCGCGAATTCGACCTCACCGAAGCGACCAAGCACGCGCTCGGATTCGGCGACGTCGGCGAGGTGTGGAGCACGCGCTGACGAGCGCTCGACGTGGGGGAGGGGGCTCGCCGACTTCCGGAAGTCCCTGCGCGCCGGCCGCTCGGCTGCTGCGGGTGGGAGCGTTCGTGCAGGGCTTGGCATCGGCGCCCACCGGCCGTTGAATGCACGAGGTGAAATCTGCGCGCCCCCACGTGTGGCTGGACGGCTCCGGCGACTGGGCCTGGCCCGGCACGGGCGGCGGCGAAGCGGCGGTGGAGCTGCTGCCGCCGCCGTGGGTTCCCGCGCTTCCCCGCCGCTCCGAGCAGGCCGCCGGCGCGTCGGCGATACCGGGGACGCGCCGCTCACAGCGTGGGCTCGCGCGACGGTACGGCACGAGCCTGCTCCTGGCCGCGCTGGCGGCCGCGTGCGCCGGGCTGGCGCTGGACGGCCGCGCCGACATCGAACGCCTGACCGGCATCCAGACCGTAACGCACCCCTCCGCGGCGCAGATCTCACTCGAACGCTCCTGACGGACTCGCCCGCAGCGCAGCCGCTGCCGGCCGTCGTGCCGGTCAGCCGCGACGCGGCCGGAAGCTCGATCGACTCCAGCGGCTACGCCTCGCAGGCGCTGAAGGGAGGCGAAGGCTCGTTCCTGACCTACCTACCGCCCGGCTATGCCAGCACGGACGCGCGTTACCCGGTCATCTACCTGCTGCACGGCGACGATCAGACCGACAGCTCGTTCCTGCAGATCGGCGTCCAGGGCACACTCGACCGGCTGATCGCCCGGCACGCGATCCCGCCGGTGATCGCGGTGATGATCCAGGGCGGCCCCGGGACGAACAACTGGCTGAACGCCGGCGCCACGCGCTATGAAGCCTACGTGCTCGAAGTGCAGCGCCTCGTCGACCGCATGCTGCCGACGATCCCTAAGCGCAGCGCCCGCGCGATCGCCGGCTACTCGATGGGCGGCTTCGGCGCGATGCACCTCGCGCTGACCCATCCGCGTGACTTCTCGGCTGTCGAGAGCTGGCTCGGGTTCTTCAACGGCCTGGACAGCCGCCTGCGCGCCGACCGTTCGCTGATCTCGAGCCTGGGCCTGCGCGCGTACGTGTACGGAGGCGCCGATGACGTCATCGCCGACCCGTCCGAGAACGCCCCGTTCGCCGCGGCGCTGCGTGCCGACGGCGCCGACGCGCACAGCGCCGTCTACCCCGGCGAACACGACTTCGCGACGCTCGAAGCCCATCTCGAAGACATGCTCGCCTTCGCCGGTCACCGACTGTCGTAGTCGCCATACCCGTCTCAGCGGGGATGAGATTTTTGTCGAAAATGCTGCGAATCAGCGCACGCGCTTCGCCGCGGTCGCTACGACCGTTTTCGCCGCCCGCGTTTGCTCGGCACCCCGATCCACACGCTCGTCACTCCTCGGCGACCTTCAGCACGAGCTTGCCCGTGTTCTTGCCTTCGAACAGGCCCAGCAACGTCTCGGGGAACCTGTCGATGCCGCCCTGGAACGATGTCCTCGCGGGTCTTCAGCTTGCCTTCGGACAGCCAGCTTGCCATCTCCTTGGCGCCCTCGGCGTAGCGCTCGCCGTAGTCGGAGACCACGAACCCGGTCATGCTCGCGTGGTTGACCAGCAGGGACATGTAGTTGGACGGGCCGGCCATCGCGCCGGTGGCGTTGTACTGGGAGATCGCGCCGCAGATGACAACCCGCGCGTGCCGGGCCAACCGCGCGAGCGCGGCGTCGAGGATCTCGCCGCCGACGTTGTCGAAGTACACGTCGATTCCCTGCGGACAGTGCTCTGTCAGGCCCGCGGCGACGTCCTGGGCCTTGTAGTCGATCGCACCGTCGAACCCGAGCTCGTGCACCACGTACTCGCACTTCTGCGCCCCGCCCGCGATCCCGATCGCGCGGGCGCCCTGCAGCTTGGCGATCTGGCCGACCACCCCGCCGACCGCGCCCGCCGCGCCGGACACCACCACGGTCTGGCCCTCCGCCGGCTTGCCGATGTCCAGCAGACCGAAGTACGCGGTCATGCCCGGCATGCCCAGCGTGCCGAGCCACACCGGCAGCGGCGCCCTCTCCGGATCGACCTTCATCACCGCGTGTCCGTTCACGGCGGCGTACTCCTGCACGCCCAGCAGTCCGGTCACGTGATCGCCGACGGCGAGATTGGGCGCGTTGGACGCGATCACCTCACCGGCGGCCAGCGCTCGCATCACATCGCCGATGCCCACCGGCGCGATATAGGAGCGGCCCTCTCTCATCCAGCCGCGCATCGCCGGGTCCAGCGAGATGTAGCCGGTCTTGACGAGCACCTCGCCCTCGCCCGGCTCGCTTACGGGCTCCTCGGTGTGCTGCCAGTCGCTGGGCTGCGGCAGCCCGACCGGACGCGCTCTGAGCCTGACCTGGTGGTTTACGCCATCCATTCTCGTCTGCCTTCTCCCTCGCTTGGTGGTTGATCGCTCGCGCAACCATACGCCGCGGGCGCGCTCGGCATGTGTTCGCTCCCGTCACGCCCCGCACGCCAAGTCAACTATGCTCGAACGCCTCCCCTATGGACACCGACCGTGAAACTTCGCCTCCGCCCGCGCCCGCGGGTCCGCCGCACGCCAACGGGCACATGCGGTTCTCGCCCGAGCGGGACCTGCGCTCGCTGTATGACAAGCACTTCTGCGACCGCCGCCGCGAGCGCCAGCTGCTGTCGACCGGCTCGTTCTTCGTGACGTTCGCGACGGTGCGCGCCATCACCCACGCGATCAGAGCCGAACGCGGGCCGTTTCGCAACATCACCCCCGGCGGGCGGCACATCCACCACATGACCTTCGGGATTACGGGCCTGCTGACGGTCGGCTACCTGTGGCTGCTGGAGATCGGCGTCCGCGAGGATCGGCGCTCCTCGCGCGTCACCTCGCTCGTGTACGGCAGCGGCGCCGCGCTCACGCTGGACGAGTTCGCCCTGTGGCTGAACCTCGAAGACGACTACTGGACCAAGCAGGGCCGCGAGTCGATCGACGCGGTCGTGCTGTTCGGCTCGCTGCTGAGCTTAAGCGTGATCGGCCGGGGGTTCATTACCGAGCTCTTGCGGATCAGACGACGCGCCCGCTGAGGTTTCGCCGTCCCGCCGCCTCGGGGCGATGGATTCGGGTAGGTGTCCGCCGAGTGAGGCGGATGACCGGTCGCGGTGTGTAGAACTCGCCGGAGTCGCCCGCGGCGTCGCGCATCTCGCGGAGCATCGACTCGTACAGGCGTCACTTGGCCGACTTGATGACCGCGGCAAGCTTTGCCTGGGGGGAGACGGGCGGAGTCGTCTTCTTGGGTCGGGCCATGGCGCTCAGGTCTCCTCGGTTGGGAACATCTCGGCCCACAACCTCGCCATCATGGCCACTGCCGCGGGGAAGGAAGTGGTATTCAGCTCGTGTTCGGCCGCGAGCCGCTCGTACCGCCCGGGCCAAGTGGCCGGAAGCGATGGGAGAGTGGCTGCAGGACCCACGCCGTCGCGCTCACTCCACACCAGCCGGACGGCCGCGGCAAGCGCAGAGGGTTCGAGGAGCTCATGCTCGGTGAGGATCACCAGGTCGACGAGGTCCCTTACCCGTGTGTTCTCGCGGTCGCCGTAGTCCTTGAGCATTCCGTGGAACTTCTCGGCACCGTGCCGGTTGAGGTCGATTATCTCAACGATCGGAGCGTCGATCCCCGCGAAGTCGAGCGAGTTCGGCAATGGCATGAGGTCTGTCGCGCTGAGCTCGTGGGCGCGAGGGGAGACGTCCACCTGGACGCTCCCAAAGGGCCTGCCCGCAAGCTCTGCGGCGACCTTCACCCGCCATGTGAGGCGGCCGCCGTCGTCCTCCACCAGCCGCTTGACCTGTCCGGGGATGAGCGTGAACTTGTCACCATCCACGTCCACCTCGAGAGCCTCGACGAGTCGTTCTCTCAGTTCCTCAGCACCCGTTACGTCGTCACGGAGACCGAGGTCGATGTCTTTGGTGAGCCGAGCGTCGTCCCGCAGCCGGACCTCGAGCGCCATCCCACCCTTGAGCACCCACCGGCCGGGCTCGGCAGCGTGGAGCCTGCTGAGAATCCGCTCGAAGAGCACCCGGCGGCGTAGCCGATCGAGACTGACCTTGGTTTCCTTCGAGCGGGAGAGCAGCCGCTGCTCGAGTGCCATGCGCAGCGCCTGGGCGGTCTCGTAGGTCACGATGTCGCGATCCGCTGAATCGCCCGCTCGATGTACAGCGCAGCCTTCGCGTCGATGGCCTCGGCCCGTGTCCGCAGCTGGCGAATGGTCAGGAGCCCGCCTTCGCGCGCTTCCTGGATCGCACGCGCGAGTTGGTCCTCTTCGGCGGAAAGAGCGGCTATATCCACGAGCGAGCGAATCACGGCGGTGAGCTTGAAGCCCGTCCGCTCGACCACGTCGCTGTCGGCGAGGTCGGCGTGGTGCAGGGTGACCGCGGGGTCCCGCATCGAGAACTTAGGGGGCACGGTGAGGTGCACGCGAGCGGACTCGAACTCGCCGACGCCATGAACCGAGAGCGCGCTCTCGTGCGAGACGACGGCTCGGCCTCCCGACCAGAGCGTCCAACGGATCAGATCGTCGTGTACGTTCGGTACCCACTCCGCGAGGCGGAAGATACCTCGGTCGATGCGCAGCCAGTTGCCGGCGCCGACGTGGTGCGCCTGCGCAGGGTAGGAATAGCCGATCTGCTTGGCCTGGGCCGCGGTGAAGTAGCCGCCTTGGTCGGCCGCCAGGCTGAACAGTCTTCGCCGTAGGTCGCGTCGATCAACTGGCACTTGTGCGTACTATATAGAAATTGAAGTTTTGGAGGCAAAGGCCAGTCCAAACTAAAGTTTTCACATAGTATCAAGCAGCGTATGCCATCCGCATACCGTACCGGCGCCCTTAGAATCGTGGTAATAGATTGGTCTTTCGGCTGGGCTACCTCGATGAGCGACCCCGACGGGCCCGCATCGTCTGCGCCGTGCGCGTCGAGCTCACTCTGCGTGGCCCGTCGATCCGGCCGCCGCTTCCGGCGCTAGATTCGGCCCAATGCCCGCCGAGCCATTCAAACTGAGCACCGCCCACGTCGACTGCGACGCTTTCTACGTCTCGATCGAGCTCCGCCGCAGGCCCGAGCTGCGTGGCAAGCCCGTGGTCGTCGCCGGAACCGGCCCGCGCGCGGTGGTGACGACCGCCAGCTACGAGGCGCGCTCCTACGGCGTCGGCTCGGCGATGCCGGCCGCCCGGGCGCGGCGGCTGTGCCCGCAGGCAGTGGTGCTGGCGCCGGACTTCACGACCTATCGCGAGGCCTCGCGCGAGGTGATGGAGATCGTGCGCGCGCACGTCGAGCGCGTGGAGGTGGTCGGCCTCGACGAGGCGTATCTCGATCTGAGCGGGCTGTTCTCCCCGCGCGCGGCGATGCGCCGGCTGATCGCGCAGATCAGGGCCGAGACGCAGCTCACGTGCTCGGTGGGGATCGGGCCGAACAAGCTCGTCGCGAAGGTCGCCTCCGACGCGGAGAAGCCGGCCGGGTTCGTCGTGCTGACGCGCGAGCAGGCCTGCGCGCGCTTCGCCCAGGCCCCGCCCGGGCTCGTGCCGGGGATCGGCCCGAAGACCGCAGCGCGGCTGGCCGCGCTGGGGCTCACAACGCTCGCAGGCCTCGGCGCCGCGCCCGAGCGCGTGCTGGTCGAGCGCTTCGGCCCTAACCTCGGTGTCGAGCTGGGCCGCCGCGCGCGCTTCGAGCACGACGGCGTCGTCGGCGCCGAGCGCAAGGTCGTCTCGGAGTCGCGCGAGCGGACGTTCGACCACGACGTGCACGATCCGGTCCAGCTGCGCGAGTCGCTGAGCACGATGGCCGATGAGCTGTGCGCGAGCCTCGCCGCGCACGGGCGCAGCGGACGCACGATCGCAATCAAGGTCCGCCTCGACGACTTCACCACCGCAACCCGCGCCCACACGATCGGCACGCCGACGAACGACACCGAGCGCGTCACGGCCGTCGCACTGCGCCTGCTCGCCGAGTACGCGCCCGCGCGCCCGGTGCGGCTGCTCGGGGTGCGTGTCGCGGGGCTGGCCTCCGGCGGGGCTTGCGCCGCGCCAGGGTTGCGCCCGCCGCGCGAGTCACAGCGCCGTACCGGCGATTCGGGCGAGCAGGGACAGGGCGACTTCATGGGCTCCGCCGGCGCCGCCAGCGCCGTCGCCACCCCGAACAGCTCGCTGCCAGCGCAGGACCAGCTGTCGCTGCGCGTATAGGATCGATCGATGCCGCTGGCCCGCGTCGGGGAGATCGAGCTCAGCTACGAGCGTTCCGGCTCAGGGCCGCCGCTGCTGATGATCATGGGGATGAGCGGCACCTTCTCCCACTGGGACGCCGCGTTCCTGGATGATCTGCGCCGCGACTTCGACACGATCGTCTACGACCATCGCGGCGTCGGCTCGAGCACCCGCTTGGAGGAACCGGTCACGACCGCCGAGCTCGCGCAGGACGCGGCGGGCCTGCTCGACGCCCTGCAGATCGAGCCGGCCCACGTGCTGGGCATCTCGCTGGGTGGGATGGTCGCCCAGGAGCTCGCGCTGGCCCACCCCGAGCGCATCCGCACGCTCACGCTCGGCTGCACCTGCTGCGGCGGCGAGGGCAGCGTGCGCGCCTCCGAAGACGTCAGGCGCCGGCAGGTGGAAGCGAGAGCCTCAGGCGACCGCGAAAGCGCGATCCGCGCCTCCTGGGAGGCCAACGTCTCGCCGAGCTTCGCGGCCGACCCCGATGCCTGGGCGCGCTTTCTGGAGGTCGGGCTGCGCCGGCGCGTGGCCCTCGCGGTCATCATGGAGCAGCTGCGCGCGGGCGCCGAACACGACACCTCCGCGCGCCTGCCCCAGATCGAGCTGCCGACGCTCGTCCTCCACGGCACCCTCGACGAGGTGTTCCCGGTGCAGAACGCCCGCATGATCGCCGGGCTGATAGGAGGCGCGCGCCTGGAGATCTTCGACGGCGTCGGGCACCTGTTCTACTGGGAGCGGTCCGCGCGCTCGGCCGAGCTGATTCGCGCGCACGCCGCCGTGCATGCCTGAGCGTTCCGGCACCGCCGAGCTGCATATAGACACCGACGACGGCGTTGCGCTGTCGGGCGCGCGGACCGGCGCCGGCCCGCCGATCCTCCTGCTGCACGGCCTCACCGCGACGCGCCGCTATGTCGTGATGGGCTCGCGCCTGCTGGAGCGCTCGGGCCTGTGCACGATCGCCTACGACGCGCGCGGCCATGGCCAGTCGACCCCCGCGCCCGAGCCGAGCGCGTACGGGTATGGGCGCCTGGCCGACGATCTGCTGGCGGTGCTCGACGCGCTCGGCATCGACCGCGCCGTGCTCGCCGGCGCCTCGATGGGGGCACACACGATCGCGCGGTTCGCTCTGCGCCACCCCGAGCGCGTCGCGGCGCTGGGGCTGATCACGCCCGCCTACGACCCCGAGGCGGACACGAGCGGACCGGAGGCGTTCGCCGGCTGGGACGCGCTCGCGCGGGGGCTGCGCGCGGGCGGGGTGGAGGGGTTTATCGCGGCGTATGACTTCGCGCCCGTGCCGCAGGCGTGGCGAGCGACCGTCGAAACCGTCGTTCGCCAGCGGCTGTCCGCTCACGAGCATCCCGAGGCGGTGGCCGACGCGCTGGAGGCGGTGCCGCGCTCGCGCCCGTTCGAGCGCCTCGACGAGCTGGCCGGCATCTCGGCGCCGACACTGGTGATCGCATCCCGCGACGAGGCCGACCCCGGCCACCCGCTCGCGGTCGGGGAACGCTACGCGCAGGCCATTCCCGGCGCGAGTCTGATCGTGGAGGAGGAGAGCCCGCCGGCGCGGCCCGCCCGATCGCCGATCGCCTGGCAGGGCAGGCAGCTCTCGAAAGCGCTGCTCGAACTGGCGTCAGCTGCTTGAGCGTCCGTGATAACGTACACACGTATGCCAGAGGTTCGTACCTGGGACGGGCAGAGCTACGACCGGATCTCCGGCCCGATGCAGGCGCTGGGTCAGGCTGTGCTGGACCGGCTGCCGCTCAGCGGCGATGAGACGGTGCTCGACGCCGGCTGCGGCTCGGGCCGGATCACGCAAGCGCTGATCGAGCGACTGCCGCGCGGCAGGGTCATCGCGGTGGACATGTCCGAGTCGATGGTCGCCGCCGCCCGCGAGCGGCTCGGACCCGGCGCGGACATCCGCCGAGCCGACCTGCTGGAGCTCGAGCTCGGCGAACCGGTCGACGCGATCCTGTCGACCGCCACGTTTCACTGGATCGCCGACCACGACGCGCTGTTCCGCCGCCTGCACGGCGCGCTGGCACCCGGCGGGCGGCTGAGCGCGCAGTGCGGGGGAGAGGGCAACATCGCCAAGCTGCGCGGCCGGGCAGGCGCGGTCATGGGACGCAACCCGTACGCCGAGCATTTCCGCAAGTTCCGGCCCCCGTGGAACTACGCGAACGCGCCCGACACGCAAGCACGGCTGCGGGCGGCCGGGTTCGCCGCCGCCGAGTGTTGGCTCAAGGAGGCGCCCACCGAGCCCGAGCACCCGCGCGAGTTTCTGTCCACGATCGTGCTCGGCCCGCACGTCCAGCACCTGCCTGAGTCGCTGCGCGAGCCATACATGGACGAGGTCATGGCCGAGCTGGCAGCACCGGTGATCGTCGACTACGTGCGCCTGAACATCGACGCGACGGCATAGTTCACAGCTGGGGCCACCGCCCTCAGGCCAGCGCCGCGCCCGAGCCCGCGATCCGGTCCTCGTCGACCTCGGCGCTGGCCGATCTTTGATCGGTCAACAGCGCCGCGTAGCGCCCGCCGCGATCGAGCAGCTCCTCGTGGGTCCCGTGCTCGACGATCCGCCCGGCGTCGAGCACCAGGATCTGGTCGGAGTCGCGGATCGTCGACAGGCGATGGGCGATCGCGATCGTCGTGCGCCCGCGGGAGAGATCGTCCAGCGCCGCCTGCACGGCGCGCTCGGTCTCGGTGTCCAACGCGGAGGTGGCCTCGTCGAGGATCAGCACCGGCGGGTTGCGCAGGACGGTGCGCGCGATCGCCATGCGCTGCTGCTCGCCGCCGGAGAAGCGATAGCCGCGCTCGCCCACGGGCGTGTCATAGCCGTCGGGCAGCGAGGAGATCAGCTCGTGGATCTGCGCCGCGCGCGCGGCGTCCTCGATCTGCTCGTCGCTCGCGTCCGGGCAGGCGAAGCGCAGGTTCTCGCGGATCGAGGCGTGGAACAGGTACGTTTCCTGAGAGACCAGCCCGACCGTCGCCGCCAGCGAGGACTGGGTCATGTCGCGGATGTCCACGCCGTCGATGCTGACGCAGCCTCGCTGGGGCTCGTACAGCCGCGCGACGAGATACGCGAGCGTGGTCTTGCCAGAGCCGGTCTCCCCGACCAGCGCGGTGCGGGTCCCGGCCGGGATCTCCGCGCCGATCTGCTGCAGCGTCCAGGGCGAGTCGGGGTCGTAGCGAAACCACACATCCTGCAGGCGGACGTCGCCGCGCACGCCGCTCAAGGTGCGCGCGTCGGGGCGCTCTTCGATGTCCACGGGCAGATCGAGGTACTCGAAGATGCGCGCGAACAGCGCCAGCGAGGTCTGCACTTCCAGCCCGACCGACAGCAGCTGCTGCATCGGGAACAAGAGGCGCGTCTGCAGCGTCGTGAACGCCACGACCGTGCCGATCGAGATCACGTTGCCGCCGTGGACGATGGAGTAGCCCGAGAACCAGTACACGGCGGCGGGCATGATCGCGAAGCTCATCTGCACCGAGGCCATCCGCCAGCGCCCGGCCATGCGCGCGCGCACCTCCAGGTCGGCCAGTTCGGAGGACTCCGATGAGAAGCGGTCGACGAGCTCGTGCGAGCGCCCCATCGTTTTGCCGAGCAGAATGCCCGACACCGACAGCGACTCCTCCACGAGCGTCGACATGTCCGCCAACCGGCTCTGGCGTACCGACTGGATGCGACGGCGCTCGTTGCCGACGCGGCGGGTCAGCCACACGAAGAAGGGCAGCAGGATCAAGGAGAACACGGTCAGCTGCCAGCTGAGCGCGAACATCGCCACGATCGTCGCGGTGACGGTCGCAACGGTGGAGACGGTCGAGGTGGCGGTGCTCGTGACGACGTCGTCGATGCCGCCGATGTCATACGCGATGCGCGCCTGCACCTCGCCCGAGCGGGTGCGCGTGAAGAACGCCAGCGACATGCGCTGCAGGTGCGCGTACACCGCCGCGCGCAGGTCGTGCATCACGCGCTGGCCGACCTGGTTTGAGATCAACGTCTGTGCGACGCTGATCACGCTGTTGATGACCGCCAGCGCGATCATGCCCGCGACCAGCCAGCTCAGCAGCTGCAGGTCGTGCCCGATGATGCCCTTGTCGACGGCTTCGCGCAGCAGAAACGGCGAGGCGACGCTGAGGATCGAGCCGAGCACGATCAGCCCCAGCAAGAGGCCCAGGCGGACCTTGTAGGGGACGAACAGCCGGCCGATGCGCCGCAGCGAGACCGGACGGTCGGGGATGTCCTCGGGGCGGAGCTCTGGTTGCTGGGACCGGCGGCCTCCGCCGCCGCCGTGTCCCTGGGCGAACGGCTGACTGCTCATGTAGCTGACCTCACGGGGCTGACTTTAGCCGCCGGTCGTAGGCTTCATGGTCCGCAGATGAACCTGCTCCACCCACTCATCGCCGCCACCTCCCCGAGCGACACCGCGAGCGGAGTCGGCATCCCGCTCGCGCTCGCCGCCGGGCTGGTGTCGTTCCTCTCGCCCTGCGTGCTGCCGCTCGTGCCCGGGTATCTGTCCACCGTCGTGGGGGTCGCGCCCGCGGACATGCAGCATGCGGGGGCGCGGCGGGTGCTCGTGCCGAGCCTGCTGTTCATCGCCAGCTTCTCGGCGATATTCATCCTGCTCGGTCTCACCGCGACCGCGATCGGATCGGCGCTGAACGATCACAAACAGACGCTCGAACACATCGGCGGCGTCGCGATCGTGACCATGGGCGTCGTGTTCCTGGCCACGCCGTTCGTCGATCGGCTCAACTTCCAGTGGCACTCGCAGTCGCTGCAGCGGCTGGCCGGGCGTGGCGGTCCGCTGATCGCCGGGGCGGCGTTCGCGATCGCGTGGGCGCCGTGCACGAGCATCACCCTCGGTGCGATCCTGACCCAGGCCGCAATCTCCGGGTCGGCCGCGCATGCGGCGCTGCTGCTGGCGTTCTACTCCGCTGGTCTCGCGATCCCGTTCCTGGCGATAGCGCTCGCGTTCGAGCGGGCCACGAACGCGCTCGCGATCGTCAAGCGCCATTTTCCGATCGTGATCGGGATCGGCGGAGCGGTCATGATCGCGCTCGGCCTGCTGATCCTCACGGGCGAGTTCACGACGCTGAATGCCCACGCCAACACGTTGCTGCACGGAACGGGCCTGGACGTGTCAAGCATCTGATTGATTGGGGGCCGAGCCCACGCGGGCGGCAGGCAAGGATCACAGTGACCGCGGCCCAGCGAGTGCGCCGTCACTCAGCGTTCTCAAAATCGATCCTGCTGAACGGACTGGCGGGCGGCGTGACACGGGCGAGCACTAACCTCGCACGATGAGCCGACCGCGATCGGGTCCATCCGCGCAGCGCACGGCCCTGGCCTCGGTCGCCGCCGCCGCGGCGCTGGTGGCGATCAAGCTCGCCGTGGGCCTGCTCGCGCACAGCCTGGGACTGATCGCCGAGGCGATCCACTCCGCCACCGACCTGGTCGCGGCGCTGCTGACGTTCTTCGCCGTGCGCGTCGCCGGGCGCCCCGCCGACCGCGAGCATCCCTACGGCCACGGCAAGGCCGAGCACCTATCGGCGCTCGGCGAGTCGGCGATCCTGATCGCCGCGAGCCTCGTGATCGCGTACGAGGCGATCGGCCGCCTCGCCGGCCACGGCCCGACGGCGGACGCGCGCTGGTACGTGCTCGCGGTCGTGGGCGCGGTGATCGCGATCGACGCGGGCCGCTCGCGTACGCTGCACCGCGCGGCCCACCGGCACTCGAGCGCCGCACTGGGCGCGAACGCGCTGCACTTCACGCTCGACCTGGTCGGCTCGGTCGCGGTGCTGATCGGGCTCGTGCTCGTGCGCGCGGGGTACCCGCAGGCCGACTCGATCGCGGCGCTGCTCGTGGCCGGGCTCGTGCTGTACTCGGCGGGCAGGCTGATGCGCGGCAATGTGCGCGTGCTCATGGACACCGCCTCCGGACCGGCCGAGCGAACCGCGCGCGCGGCGATCGCCGGCATCGATGAGACCGTCACGCTCGGTCGCCTGCGCATGCGCGAGTCCGGCGGCCGGCACTTCGTCGATGTCGTCGTTGGCGTCGAGCCCGACGCGGACCTCGCCCACGGCCACGCGGTGGCCAGCGCGATCGAGGAGGCGATCGCCCGCGATTTGCCCGGCAGCGACGTGGTCGTGCACGTCGAGCCCGACACCGCGCTGGGCTCGCGCCACGTCGCGCACGGCCCGCGCGCGGTGCTGACGCTGTGCCTGGGGCCCGAGCACACGCTCGCCGACGCGCGCGCGCTCGCGGATGAGCTGGAGCTCCAGATCAGGGCCGAGCGCCCGGACGTGATCGACGTCTCGGTGCATACCGACCATGACTGATCCTTCAGGGCGATCAAGAGCAGCAGCCCCCCTCCTCGTCACAGCTCCCTGCCGGCTGGAACCCGATCGGAGCGCAGTCGGCGCAGACCTCCCCCGCCCAAGCCTTGCGTCCCTCGTGTACGGCAAGACCCGCGATCCCGAGGCCGGCGATTGGGTCAAGCCACCACCAGCCGAGCGCCGCATTGGCAAGGATGCTGAGGAGCACGGCAGCGGCGCTGATCGCGCACAGCCACGACTGCGCCGCGTCCCCGGCGGTCGCCACAGAGCCGAGCTGTGCCGCGACGCGGTCCTTGGCGCGAGCAAGCAGTGGCATGAAGATAATCGCCCCGGCCACCACCACGGCCCCAGCCCAGCTGGTAATCGGATGCGCCCCACCCGTGAACGTGGTGATCGCGTCGTAGGTCACATACAACGCGAGAGCCATGAAACAGACGGCGATCACCTGCTGCGCGCGGCGCTCGGCCTCATCAGAGCTACCACGACTGCCCGTGTAGAGCCAGAGAATTGTGCCTGCGCTGACAAGCTCGATCAGTGAGCCCAGCCCGAACCCCAGCAATGCGACCGACCCCGCGATCAAGGCGGCCGTGATCGCCACTCCCGCCTCTATCGTCATCCACGCCAGGCTCATCCCCGACAGTAGCCTGGCGCGGCGGATCAGCCGCGAGCGTGCCTCACCGCCGGGCTGGATGATCGTCAGCGACGGGGCTTGTGAGCTCACGCGAGCACCCCCGCGAGGACGACCTCGAGCAGGGCGTGACCGCGGTCGGTGAGCGCGTACATCACCATCTTGCCCTCGTGCTCAGCCCATGAAGAACTGTTGGTAGAGCAGGAAGACGTTTAGCAGGCTGATCACGCCGGCGCAGCCCCAGGCGAGGATGGTCGTGAGGCGGCGGTTGACGTGGATGCCCATGACGTCTCGGCGGGCGGTGAGCAGGACGAGCGGCACGAGGGCGAATGGGATGCCGAAGGACAGCACGACCTGGCTCAGAACGAGGACCTGGGTGGGGTTCATGCCGATCGCCAGCACGACGATGGCGGGGATCATCGTGACCGCGCGGCGCAGCATCAGCGGGATGCGGACGTTGATAAAGCCTTGCATGACGACCTGGCCGGCGTAGGTGCCGACGCTGGATGAGGAGGCGCCGGAGGCGAGCAGCGCGACCGCGAACGCCAGCGCGGCGGTGCCGCCGACGAGATGGCCGAACTGCGCGTGGGCTTCAGAGATTGAGCTCAGACCGGAGAGGGCGGGGGTGTGGAACAGCTTGGCGGCGACGGCGAGCATCGCCATGTTGACCAGGCCGGCGAGACCGAGTGCGACGATCACGTCCAGGCGCTCGAAGCGCAGCACGCGGCCGCGCTCACGGTCGTTACGGCAGGGCATCCGGCCCTTCGTGAGTGCGGAGTGCAGGTAGATGACGTGTGGCATCACGGTCGCGCCGATGATGCCGACCGCGAGGTAGAGGGAAGTGACGCCGTGCAGGCCTGGCAGCAGCCCGTGCAGCGAGCCATGGGTGGAAGGGCCGATGCGCAACGTCTCATACAGAAAGCCCAAGAAGATGATCCCCAGCAGCGCGGTGATAGCCAGCTCGAAGCGGCGGAAGCCGTGGGTCTGCAGCTCGAGGATCGCGAACGCGATCACACCGGTCATCACCCCGGCGGGGAGCAGCGGCACGCCGAACAGGAGGTTGAGCCCGAGCGCGGCACCGAGGAACTCGGCGACGTCGGTCGACATCGCCATGATCTCTGCCTGCACCCACATGCCCCACGTGAACGGGCGTGGGAAACGTTCGCGCACGACCTCGGGATAGTTGCGGTCGGTGACGATCCCGAGCTTGGCGGAGAGGTACTGGATCAGCATCGCCATCACGTTCGCCAGCAGCACGACCCAAAGCAGCAGGTAGCCAAACTGCGCGCCACCTTCGATGTTGGTGGCGAAGTTACCCGGATCGACGTAGGCGATCGAGGCCACGAACGCCGGGCCCAGCATCATCAGCGTCGCGCGCACGCGACCCCTGGACAGAAGCCGCTCGAGCGCGCTCGGCCCCTCCAGTGCCCCGCCAAGCTCGCCGGGCAACGCTACGGAGGCGCCCTCGACGGCGCCCTCCAACGCAGGAATCGGCTCGCGCGGCAGAGGCGTCATCCCTGCGTCGCCTGCACTTCGACGCGCATCGCGCCGGCGAGCTCACCGCCGATGGCATGCTCGTGCTCTCCGAAGCGTACGAACAGGGGCCCGCCGAACGGCTGGCGCTCGCGCACCGCGAAGCGGTCTCCCGGCGCGATCCCGCGGCCGGCGAGGTAGCGCAGCATCTCAGGGTCGGAGTCCGAGACGCGCACGAAGATCCCCTCCTCCCCGACCTGGAGGCTTTCGAGGCTCTGCGTCGAGCGCTCTTCGAGCTCGAGGTCGGCGCTGGGGATCGGGTCGCCGTGGGGGTCCACCGTGGGATGCCCGAGCTTGGCCGCGATCAACTCCTCGAGGTCCTCGGAGAGCACGTGCTCGAGAACCTCGGCCTCGGCGTGCACCCGATCCCAGGGCATCCCCAGCGCATCCGCCAAAAAGCTCTCGATCAGGCGGTGATGTCGGATCACCTCCAGCGCCAGGCGCCTCCCGTCGACGGTGAGACGCACACCCCGGTAGGGGACATGGGTCGATCAGGCCGAACTCGTCGAGCTTCTTGAGCATCGCCGAGACGGACCCCGGCGTGATGCCCAATCGCTCAGCCAGGGCATTGGTGGAGACGGGCTCATCGCTGCGCGACTGCAGCGCGAAGATCGCCTTCGAATAGTCTTCGACGGCAGTCGAACGAGGCACCTCTTTGGTAGACACAAACTTGAGAATATGGCACGCCAAGAAATTTGTCAAGGGCGGCCATGTCCGACGACGACCGGCGCCGCTGCGACAGCCGCCGGCCGCGACGGCAGAATGGTTCGCCCACAGGTCATATCCCCTTGGAGGAGACAAAGTCACCATGGCGACACCCCAGCAACCGATTCAAGCAGGCAAGGATCCTCTGCGCCACCACAAGCACTACCAGCGGGCGGCAAGCAGCCATCGCCGTATGCCGGTGGAAGCAGCTTCATGGAGCGCGTGGCCGAGAATGTCGCTTCGGGCATGGGCACCGTGCAATTCGTCCTCATAGGCTCGCTGATCATCCTTGCCTGGGTGTTTGTCAACGGCGCGGTCAAGTATCTCGAAAGCACCGGCAGGGCCATCACCAAAGGCGGCGAATTCGATCCCGAGCCGTGGATCCTGCTGAACCTGATCTTCTCCGGCGTTGCGTTCTATACGGGTGCGCTGGTGATCATCGCCCAGAAGGCACAGACGAGGACCGACAAGGCCAACGAGGAAGCTGCGGCCAAGCACAGGGACGAGCTGGCACAGTTCCAGTCCGACCTGCTCACGAAGAACACAGATCTCACCGAGCAGATCCATACGTTGAGCCAGAGGATGAGCACCCTCACCCAGGAGGTCCATGAGGCCACGTGTAAGAAGGGCGCATCGCCCGCTTGACGGCTGAGGGGAGTGTTCTTGGACATGCGGTGTGTCGTGGCGCTCGTCTGACGTCGTGCCTACCGCCCGTGTCGGCGGGCTTCCAGCGCCGTCGCCTGGGCGACCTGCTCGCGCAGGCGGGTCAGCTCGCGCTGGCGCCAGAGCACGAACAGCGTGAGGCAGGCGACCGCGACGAGACCGAGCAGCCCGAGGGCGGCGGCGAGCTCGTCTTTGAGGCTCGTGGTGGCGCTCGTCGGCGGCGGAAGCTTGAAGGCACGCGGGGTCGGGGTCGCCGCGCTCGCCTGGGCGGGGCCCGGACGGGGGAGGCTGACGACGGGCAGGGTCTGCTCGGCCATCGCCAGCATCTCGCGCGGACCGATGCTGTTGGTGAGGGTGTTCTGGATCCAGTACACGGCGTCCCCTTCATGCCAGGCGATCGTGCGAATCTGTTCGCCGGCGTAATACAGGCTGTAGGTGCGCGAGCCGATCTGGACGGTCTGACTGGGGTCGCTCAGCAGGGGCGGGTCGGTCCAGCCGCTGCCCTGCACGTCGTAGTATTCGCCCAGACCTCCGCGGTCGATGACGACCACGTAGATCGAGTGAGGGTGACCCTGCTGGTCGTGGATGTGGTAGAGGCGCAGAGTGTCGGGTTCGGCGCCCGCATAGGCCTCGCGCCCCCTCGGATACTCCAGGGGGAACGGCAGGTTCGGCGCGGCCGAGCGCGCTTGCGCGATGGCTTCCGCGGAGGTCGGCGTCAGGGCGAGCCCCGGAGCGCCCCGGTGAGCGTGACGGTGCGGGCGGGCGGCGCTTACAGCCCTGCTCACATGCCTCGTGGAGATCGGGGCGGTGCCGTTCAGGAACGACTGCACCGCTGCGTCTATCTGTTCGGGCGAGGCGGTGTCCACCGTTGGCAGCAGGGTGACGTGGAAGGGCACCTGGCGAACCGGCTTGCCGGCCGATTCGACCAGCAGCTCGAGCAGCTGCAGCACTTCTTCTTCGCCGTGCAGGTCGGTTTCCATGGCCTTGCCAAGGATGTGCTCGAACTTTTCGCGGTTTTCAAAGAGGGATGGCCCATACTGCGCCTTGACTTCGAGCAGAAACCGCTGGTCGCGCGCGTCGCGGATCAGCGAGGTGCTTTCGTGGCGGTTGGCGACAAATTCGAGCGCCTGTTTGCCGCACAGGCGCTGGTAGCCCGGCTGGAGATTGATTTCGAAGTACTGTTCGCCGCCGGGTTCGTTGACGTGGTAGTAACGCTTGTCCACGGTCATGTACACGCAGCCCATTTCGTCCACGGCGCGCTTGAATTTCGAGAAGTTCGTGACGAACACGTGGTTGATGACGGGGATGCCGAACACATGCTTGAGCGTTTCGACCATCAGCTTGACCCCGCCGGAGGTGCCGCCGCCGTCCTCATAGCCGTAGGTGTAGGCGGAATTGATGCGGTTGGTGATCACTTCCCCGTTGGGTGCGGTGAAAGTGACCTGCAGCTCGCGCGGGATCGAGAGCATCGAGATCGTCGGCTTGCTCGGGTCGATCCGCACGAGCAGCATCTCGTTGGAGTGCGGCAGGACCGCCCCGCCGGGGTTGTCCTTCGGGGGCGGGCGTTCGTCGTTGCCGATCAAAAGCAGCGTCTCGGGTTCGCCTTTGCTCGTGGGAGCGAGCACCTTCGGCGTGACCTTGACCGGCCTGTTCTGGCCTAGCGCTTCGACCACTTTGCCGACCTCGTTGCGCGCGATGGCGTAGGTCGCCCCGCCCGTCAGCAGCACGATCCCGACGGCCGCGCACAGCACGCGCGTCGCCAGCCACCAGGCGCGACGGGGAGGCTCTGCGGGCATCCAGCTCGGCGACGCGCCACCGCCGGGCGGGGGCAGCGGAGGTGGGCTTGTGGCGGTGCTCAAAGCGCTGGGGCGTCCGGCGAGAACATCGTGCGCGCCAGCGTATCCCGCCGCGATGACGCCGCGCGCCGGGCGCCGGGCGCCCAAGGAGCGAATCACCCGACCTGCGCTCGGCCTGCCCGCAAGCGGCGGGCCTTCATCCGCCCGCGAGCGCCGGCCACAAAGGCCGGCGAGCACTCAACACCCGCCCGCACGCGGGCGTCAGGCCGCTGTGACCTCCTGGCGGGCCTGCTCGCGCGCGCGGTAGCGCCGTTCCCAGGCCTGTTGGTTGCGTTTGGCGTCGAGCACAAACGGCGAGTAGCGAATGGCCGCGACGATCGCGCGGTTGATCTGCGACCAAGGGAAGGGGAGGGGACGCAGCACGTCCACGAACAGCACGACGCGCGTCTCGTCGGTGTCGTTCCAGACCTCGTGGTTGTAGGTGTCGTCGAAGACCATGCTCTGGCCCTCCTGCCAATACCTGACGTCCTCGCCCACCCTGATCCGGCAAGCCTCGGCGTCATGCGGCACGATCAGCCCGAGGTGGTAGCGCAGCACGCCCTTGTAGGGTCCGCGATGGTCGAGGATGTGCTTGTGCGGGGACAGGATCGAGAACATCGCGGTCTTCATCCCCGGGATCCGCTGCATCAGGGCCGCGGTCTGCGGGCACATCTCGACGCCGAGCTTGGCCTGAAAGCCGAAGCCGTACAGGAAGAACGTCTTCCAGTCGTCGTCGTCGGTGATCTCGATCTGATCCTTGGAGATGTCCTGGAAGTTGGGCAGCGCCTCGCGATCCTCGAGCAATTGCGCCATCTCGTCGCGGATCGTCATCCAGTTGGCCTCGATCTCCGCGATCCAGGGGAAGCGGTCGTTCTCGAAGAAGGTCTCATCGCCGACCAGCGACTGCCGCCCGATGAACCGCTCGATCGGCGCCAGGATCCGTTCGCCGACGGCGATTGTCAGCTGCACCGTGCGCTGCCACAGCGACTTCTCAGACATACGCCCTCAGCCTCCGTCCCTCTGACCGGAACTTGAACGGGGCTCAGCTTAGCGTCTAGTCTAAGCAGCCTCGCGCAACGCGGCCATCTCTGGCGACTCGGCGAGCTTCTTCAGCGCGCGCTGCTCCAGCTGGGAGGCACGCTCGGCGGAGAACCCGAGGCGCTTGCCGATCGCGGTCAGCGTCTGGGGCTCCTCGCGCCCGGTGCCGAACCGCAGCGTCAGCACGGTGCGCTCGGTGTCGGGCAGCTGGGATATCGCCTCGTGGACGATCCGCTCGCGCTCGTTCTCCCAGGCGGTCTGCTCCGGCACCTCGGTGTCGGCGGGCAGCAGATCTCCGAGGGCGGTGTCCCCGTCCTCGCCGACCTGCTGGTCGAGGCTGACCAGGGCGGCGCGCTGGTGGCGCACCTCCTCGACCTGCTCGATCTCCAGGCCCGTCTCGGCCGCGAGCTCCTCGACCGTCGGCTCGCGCCCGAGCCTGACCGACAGCTCGCGCTCGACCCGTCCGACCTTGCGGGAGCGCTGCGCGACGTGCACGGGCAGCCTGATCGTGCGCCCGGAGTTCTCAAGGCCCCGCTGGATCGCCTGCCTGATCCACAGCGTCGCGTACGTGCTGAAGCGGAAGCCCTTGCGCCAGTCGAACTTCTCGGCGGCCCTGATCAGCCCCAGCATGCCCTCCTGCACGAGGTCGGCCAGGGGCAGCCCCTGGTTCTGGTAGCGCCTGGCGTTGGAGGCGACCAGGCGCAGGTTCGAGTTGACGAGCAGTTCCTTGGCGTGCAGGTCGCCGCGCTCGATCTTCTGAGCCAGTTCGATCTCCTGCGCGGGCGTCAGCAGGGGGTAGCGCCGCGAGTGCGCCAGCAGCTGATCGACGGACTCGGGTATGAAGCTGTCCGGCGCGCCTGTGGCCGCGCCGTCAGCCTGTCTGGTGGGGGTTTTGCGGGTGATGTCTGCCATGTCTGATCCTTCTAATCCGATGCTTGCAGTCGGAATTATACGCCGCGATAGTTGCGTTGTCAATTACTCTTTGCGGACGGTCGCCGGGTCGATCTGGTCTCGTTCGACGCCACATACGCCGCTCCCTGCCGTCTGGAGCATCAATCTGGTCGTCTCGGCACTGTCTCTGTCGGCTTTTCCAGCTCGCGGTCTATCTTTCGCGGTTGTTCGTGGACGTCCTCGCACGTTCCTGCACGCGCGCGTGCACGGGCTCGGCGTGCGCCTGCCCGGGACACACCTAACCCGCGAAGCCCGCTCAAGTCGCTGTGCCACTCTGTCGGCGGCTGTCCTTTTGGCCGCTATGCTCGATCGATCATGGCCTCCGTGGACCTCTCCGGCCAGGTTGTCGCCGTCACCGGCGCCTCCTCGGGCATCGGCGAGGCGACCGCTCTGGCATGCGCCCGGGCGGGCGCGGCCGTCGCCCTGGCCGCCCGCCGCTCGGACCGCATCGAGGCGCTGGCCGAGCGTATCGCCGCCGGCGGCGGACATGCGGTCGCGATCGCCACGGACGTGGGGGAGGAGGAGCAGGCCGGCGAGTTCGTGCGGCGCGCGCACTCCGAGCTGGGACGCCTGGACGTGCTCGTCAACAACGCCGGCGTCATGCTGCTCGGACCGATCGAGAACGCCCCCACCGAGGAGTGGCGGCGCATGATCGCGGCGAACGTGTTCGGCGTGCTCTACTGCACCCACGCGGCGCTTGCGCTGATGCGCGAGCAGGGTTCCGGGCATATCGTCAACGTCAGCTCCGTCGCCGGCCGTGTCGCACGGTTCGGCTCGGGCGTATACAACCTGACGAAGTTCGGTGTCGGCGCATTCTCGGAGTCGCTGCGCCAGGAGGCGGTGCCGCTGGGCGTCCGCGTGACCCTGATCGAGCCCGGCGCCGTCGCCACCGAGCTCGTCGAGCACAACCGCCCGCAGGTGCGCGAGCAGATCGCCAAACGTATCGGGGACATCGAGCCGCTGAGCGCCGAGGACATCGCCGGCGCGATCCTCTACGCGATCGGCCAGCCGCCGCACGTGAGCGTCAACGAGCTTTTGATCCGCCCGAGCGGGCAGGCGGGGTGAAGGTCCGCTTTACCCGTCAGCTGGCCGGCCAGTCGATGCGCTCGGCCAGATCGCTTACGCTCAGGTCGATCAGCCCGCTGCGCTCGACCGGCCGGTAATCGCCCTCGCTCAGCCCCAGCCAGTCGACCGAGCGCTTCTCAGGGTCGACGATCAGCACCTCATCGACGTCGTGCTCAGCGTAGAACGGCAGCTTCTCCCAGCTCTCATCGCCGGGGGAGACGATCTCGACGACGAGAGCAGCGGTGTGCTGCCAGTCGCTGCGATCCTCTGCTCTGTGCAGACCGCGGTCGGGCACGCGAAAGTCGTCCGGGTCGCCGAGGTTGAACTCGCCGCCGGACACGAGACCGGCTGCCTTCGCCGGCGGTCCGATCAATTCGGCCAGCTGCTGATCGAGCCGAAAATGCTTGTAGCCGGGCGCGGGAACCATATGCAGGTCACCTTTCCACACCTCGTCGCGGCGATCCAAGCCGGATCGACGCCGGCGCTCGAGCACCTCGTCGAGGCCGGCCGTTGGAGGGTCCAGCACGACAGTGCGCATGTGTCAACCATAGCGTGGCGCGACACGTCCGACACATATGCGAACATATGTTCGTGCGCTGGAGCAACCTCACGCTGGATGGCGCCGAGCAGCGAAGCCTGCCCGGCTACCGAGACCCGGCCGCGGTGCGGCGCTTCAAAGCGCCAGAGGCGCTCGAGACGAGGTTCTACGAGGTGCACGCCAAGTCGGTGCTCAACCGCGTTCCCGAAAGGTCCCGTATGCCCTTCCGCTGGACGGTCAATCCGTACAGGGGATGCTCGCATGCGTGTCTTTTATTGCTTTGCTCGCCCATCACACACGTATCTCGGCTTCAACGCCGGTCGGGACTTCGAGCGGGAGATCGTCGTCAAGGTCAACGCGCCCGAGGTGCTGCGCGTGGAGTTGGCCCGACCATCGTGGAGAGGCGAGCACGTCGCGCTGGGCACAAATACCGACCCGTACCAGTGGGTGGAGGGGCGCTACCGGCTAATGGAGGGCATCTGGGAAGCGTTGCGGGACGCCGCGAATCCCTGTTCGGTGCTGACCAAGTCGCCGCTCTTGCTGCGCGACCTGCCGCTGATGCTGCAAATCGCGGCGCGAGCGCACTTCAGCGCGTGCCTGTCGATTCCGACGCTCGACGAGCAGGCCTGGCGCGCCACCGAGCCGCACACCCCGAACCCGCGCGCACGGCTGGAGGCGGTCGCCGAGCTCAATCGCGCCGGCATTCCCACGGGCGTGCTGATCGCGCCGCTGATGCCGGGGATCAACGACGCGCCGCACCAGATCGAGCCGCTGCTGGAACGCGCCGCAGAGGCCGGCGCCACGAGCATCGGCGGCATGGCGCTGCACCTGCGCGGGGAGGTGCGCGACGTGTTCATGGGCTGGCTGCACGCCCAACGTCCGGACCTGGTCGAGCGCTACGAGCAGTTGTACGCGCGTGGCGCCTACGCGCCACGGGAGGAACGCGAGCGCCTGGCGGGGCTGGTGCGTCACGGGAGGCATTCGCTGCCCGGCGGGTTCAGGCGCGAGCGAGCACCGACCCCAGCGCCGCCGGCGACGCCCGTGACGGCGAGCCCCTCGGACCGGCCGGCGCAGGGAGCCTTGTTCTGAGCGCATCTCACACCGGGAAGGCTCGCATCGGGAAAGCACCGGGACGCAGCCAGGCAGATTCTCGAAAGAACGGCGTCTGAGCATGAATGAACAGGACATGCTCACGTCGAGACCCACGACCAGGTCTGCGTGAGATGATTCCCGGTGGAACCTCGCCTAGACAGCGACGACAGAGAGGACGACCGACGATGACACGCACGACATCCACCGACAGGAGCGGCGGCGGCGGGAAGCTCGTCCACCGATCGGCCGCGCTGAGCGTCGCGCTCGCCGCGCTGCTCGTCGCGGGCTGTGGCGGCTCCTCGAGCGGCAGCTCGTCGCCCAGTTCCACGCCCGCCCGCCCGGCCAGCACCCCGGCGACATCCTCGTCCTCCAGCACCTCCTCCACGGCCGCCGGCGCGTCCAAGGGACAGACGCTGAGCCTGGAAGCCAACCACGAAGGCGAACTGAAATACAACAAGACCTCGCTGACCGCCCAAGCCGGGAACGTTTCGATCGACATGACGAACATGTCCCCGCTGGCCCACAACGTCACGGTCGAATCCTCCTCTGGCGCCATCCTCGGCGCCACGCCGACATTCCAGGGCGGGACCAAGACGCTGTCGCTGAACCTCAAACCGGGCACCTACAAGTTCTTCTGCTCGGTCCCCGGACACCGCATGGCCGGCATGGAAGGAACGTTGACCGTGAAGTAGGAGCGCGCACGGACCGGGGGCCCGCCGCGACACCCGCCGGGCCTGTCTGTGTCCATGCGTATTAATGGAGAGGTGGCGAGGATCGGCGCGAGCATGCGAGCGGGCACGAACAGCGGCGAGCCCGACTCCGACCGCTACAAGTGGATCGCCCTGTCCAACGTGACCCTGGGCGTGCTGCTGGCGACGCTCGACGGGTCGATCGTCCTGATCGCGATGCCCGACATCTTTCGGGGCATCCATCTCGATCCGCTGGTGGCGGCCAACAGCTTCTACCTGCTGTGGATGATTCTCGGCTTCCTGGTCGTGACGAGCGTCCTGATCGTGAGCCTTGGCCGTCTCGGGGACATGTATGGGCGGGTGAAGATGTACAACCTCGGCTTCGTCATCTACACGCTCGCGTCGCTGGTGCTGACCGTCGACTGGATGACCGGGCGCGCCGGAGCTACGTATCTGATCGTGTTCCGTCTGGTGCAGGGCGTCGGCGCGGCGTTCCTGCTGGCCAACTCGGCGGCGATCATCACCGACGCGTTCCCCGAGAATCAGCGGGGCATGGCGCTGGGCATCAACAACATCGTCGGCGTCAGCGGGATGTTCGTCGGACTCGTCCTCGGCGGGCTGCTGGCGCCGATCGACTGGCGGTTGGTGTTCCTGATCTCCGTGCCGGTGGGGCTGTTCGGCACGATCTGGGCGTATCTGAAGCTGCAGGAGCGCAGCACGCCCCGCCGCGCGCCGGTGGACTGGTGGGGCAACGTCTCGTTCGCGCTCGGGCTGGTCCTGATCATGGTGGCGGTGACCTACGGCATCCGGCCCTATGGCGGCCACGCCACCGGCTGGACGAGCCCCAAGGTGCTCGGGCTGATGGGCGCCGGCCTCGCCTGCCTGGCGGCGTTCGCCGCGATCGAGCAGCGGGTCTCAGAGCCGATGTTCCGCCTGCCGCTGTTTCGCATCCGCGCGTTCACGTTCGGGACGCTGTCGACGTTCCTGTCGTCGATCTCCCGCGGTGGGCTGCTGTTCATGCTGATCATCTGGCTGCAGGGCATCTGGCTGCCGTTGCACGGGGTGGACTATGCCGACACACCGCTGCGCGCGGGCATCTACATGCTGCCGCTCACCATCGGCATGCTGATCGCCGGCCCGACCTCGGGGTACCTGTCCGACCGCTTCGGCGCGCGGCCGTTCGCGACCGGCGGCATGCTCGGGGCGGCGCTCAGCTTCGTGCTGCTGAGCCTGCTGCCGATCGACTTCGCGTTCCCGGCATTCGCGGGTGTGCTGCTGCTGATGGGCATCTCGATGGGCCTGTTCGCCTCGCCCAACCGGGCCGCCGTGATGAACAGCCTCCCGCCCCAGCACCGGGGGGCGGGGGGAGGTATGAACCAGACGTTCCAGAACTCCGCCCAGGTGCTGTCGGTCGGGATCTTCTTCACGCTGATGATCCTCGGCCTGGCATCCAGCCTGCCCCACACGCTGTCCTCGGGCCTGGAAGCCCACGGCATCTCGCCGTCCACCGCGAGCAGCGTTGCGCACGTGCCGCCGGTGTCGGTGCTGTTCGCCGCGTTCCTCGGCTACAACCCGGTCGAAACCCTCGTCGGCCCGCACGCGCTCGCGGGGCTCTCGGCTGTCAACCACACCGCGCTGACCGGGCGGTCGTTCTTTCCGCAGCTGATCTCCGCGCCGTTCAGCACGGGCCTGCACGAGGCGTTCGCGTTCGCGATCCTCGCCTGCCTGATCGCCGCGGGCGCGTCGCTGATGCGGGGCGGGCAGTATCACTACGCCGAGCCGGCTGTCCCAACCGTGCCAACCCAGGACTTGACACAGATCCCAATCCCAGCCCCAATCCAAGTCCCAACCGAAGTTCCAACCCAGATCACAACTCAAAGAGAGGAGCAGCAGCATGCAAGTTGAGTGGTACGGCCAGTCGGCGTTTGCACTCAGCACGCCGGACACGACGGTGGCGATCGACCCGTTCGGGGACATGTCGGATATGGCCGCGAGCCGCGGCATGCAGTTCGACTACCCGCCGATCGACGGCCTCACGGCCGATCTGCTGCTGGTGACCCACGAGCACATCGACCACAACGGCGTGGAGGTGATCGGCGGCGACCCCGCGATCCTGCGCTCGACCGCCGGCAGATTGCAGTCCCCGGTCGGCGAGGTCACGGCGATCGCCTCCGAGCACGACGAGGCCGCGGGCACCGAACGGGGACCGAACACGATCTTCGTGTTCGAGCTCGACGGCATACGGGTCGCCCACTTCGGCGACTTCGGCCAGAGCGCGCTGCGCGACGAGCAGGCCGCGGCGATCGGTTCGGTGGACCTGCTGATCGTCCCCGTCGGCGGCGGCCCCACGATCGGCGCCGAGCAGGCCACGGCGATCGTCAAACGCCTGTCCCCGCGCTGGGTGATCCCGATGCACTACCGCACTCCGCGGATCGGGTTTCTCGACACCGCGGACGCCTTCTTCGAGCTGTTCGCCGACGTCGAGCGCCTGCCCGAGTCCTCGTTTGACACGGACACGCTCCCCATCAAGGATGGTCCGCTCGTAGTCGTGCCGGCGACACCATAAGCGAACCCGGCCGGACTGCTGCTACGTTCGATGCTGTGGTCACAGCAAGCCCGATACATGGCAATTCGGGCGGGCTCGTGGACTTGCGGACTTCGGGTGGGCTTGCGGACCTGAACGAGATCGAAAAGGACCAGAGATGAAAATCGGACGATTGCTGCTGCGGTTGACGATGGGTGGGTTCTTCTTTGGGCACGGCACGCAGAAGCTGTTCGGCTGGTTCGGCGGCAACGGCCTCGACGCGACCGCCCAGGGGTTCGAGCACATCGGCCTGCGTCCCGGCCGGCCCAACGCGATCGCAGCCGGCGCGGCCGAGGCCGGGGGAGGGGCCCTGCTCGCGACCGGGCTCGCGATACCGCTCGCCGCCTCGGTCCTGACCGCGACGATGTTGACGGCGATCAGGACGGTGCACGCCAAGAAGGGTCCGTGGCTGAGCAACGGCGGCTATGAGTACAACGTGGTTCTGATCGCGGGGGTATTGGCGCTCGCCGAAGGCGGACGCGAGCGTCCCGGCAGAGTGGCGACCGGCGCACTGCTCACGGGGGCGCTGGGCGCGCTCGGGGCGTATCTGGCCAACGCCTCGCAGCCGGCTCCGCCAGCAGCGACCGCTGCCGAAGAGAGCGCACCACAAGCGCAAGCGTGATCTCAGGGCCGCGTCCAGGCCGCGTCGGAGCGAGACACCAGGTGGGCTGCCAACCCGACCGCCAGGACGAGACCGAGCGCTACCGCGATCGCCGAGGCCACCGACACGTTCAGCACGAGCAGGCCGCCGATCAGCGCTCCGGTGAGCATCGCCGCGATCGCGATCGCCCGCCGTCCCAGCTTCGCGCCCGCCCCGCCCACAATGGCAGCCTCAGAGGCCAGGCCGGTCAGCGTTTTCGTCAACACACTGGTGGTCAGATCGGGGACAGCCAGGCGTTGGGCCGCCGCGTTCTGCACGCCCATCGCCAGCGCCAGCAGGGCGGTGATCGTCAGGTGGATGCCCCGATCGGGTGGCGTGGCGGCAAGCACCGCAACCAGCAGGGCCACCGCCATCAACGGCGCCTGGGCCACACCGGTGGCGCGCAGCATGCGTGCACGATGAGCGCAGTGACGCCCCCCGAGCCATCCGCCGCCGAGCGCGCCGAGCAGAAACGCGCCCAGCGCGATCAGCGATGCGCTCAACGACAGCCCGCTGGCGCCCGCCAGGGCGAAGCCGACGAACACGACATTGCCCGTCATGTTTGCCACGAACACGTGTCCGAGCTTCAGGTAGCTGGCGGCGTCCACCAGGCCCGTGACGATTGTGAGCGTCACGAGCATCGGCGAGAGCGGCCCATGGCGGTCGCCCGCGGAGGGCCACAACGTGTGTCTGATATCGCTGAGAACGCTCATCATCCTGCTCCTGTCGGCGCAGGCAAGCGCAGTGTCCTGCTCGCCTCGGACGCCAGGACGAACGCGCCGAGTCGGGGCGGGGCCGGGCGGGGCCGACCGAGAACTACGCCGTCAGCACGGTCTTGACGCTCTCGCCGCTGTAGAAGTGCTCGCGCAGCGCGCTTGGCGCATCGTCGAGCGGCGCGACGTTCATTGGGATCTCCTGCGGGCGCAGGCGTCCGTCCACCATCAGGTCGAGGACCTCTGGGATCAGAGCACGTGCGTGGGTGCGCCCGACATGGAAGGTGGCGTTACGGACATACATCTTCAGGATGGGGATGCTGCCGCTGCGGTGCAGTCCTCCGGAGCTCGAGCAGACGCCGTCGGGGGCGGTGCTGGCGAGCGCGAGACCCTCGTTGGCGTTGGTGTCCACGACGAGCGGGGCGGGGGGGCGGCGGCGCAGCGCGCGGGGATGCAGCACATTCATGCCCAAGCGCTCGGCGTGCGCGCGGATGCCGGGCCGGGCGTCGGCGAAGGTGATCTTGCGCGCGCCGTACGCGCGGGCGATCAGGCCGGTGTAGAGGGGTAGGCTGGCGGTGAACAGGGTCCTCGGGTCGGTGGCGCCAAGGATCAGCACCTCGCTGTCAGGGTCAGCCTGCAGCAGCGGCGGCAGATGGGGCGCGATGTGGCGGTAGGCGTCGCAGACGTTGTCGGCGACGCTGGCGGCGGCGACCGGGTCGATGCCCTCGGGCAGTGCGACGAGCATCGCGTCGGCATAGGGCACGGCGAGCTGATCGGAGAACGCCCCGCCCCAGTGCCCGGCGGCCAGGCCCATACCGTACATCGAGATCGGCGGGACGCCGGTGCAGCTGCCGGTGCGCCCGGCGCGGCACGGCTCACACACGCCGCAGTTGATCTGAAACGGCACGACCACACGGTCGCCGACCTTCATCGTGGTGACCCGCTCGCCGACGGCAAGGACCTCGGCGACGCATTCGTGTCCGAGGTGCAGCGGCAGCGCGAGCTGGGTGGCGCCGAGCGCCAGCGGGCAGTCCAGGTCGCAGGTGGAGGAGGCGATCGGGTGCACGATCGCCCCATCCGGGCGCGGCGGCGGCGGAGCGGGGACCTCGCGCCAGCGCAGGCGCCCGCCGGGCGCGGCGATCAGCGCGCGCATCCGCGGGCGGGTGCGCCGGAGTCGCTGGCGGGCGCTGTCGCCGACCGTTGCGGTCAGCCGGCGCAGCCTGCGCCCAGAGTCGCGTTCGAGTATGACTGGCATGGCCGCGGCGGCGCCGGGTGAGAGGAATCCCGCGTAGTGGCGCACCCACCCGCGTGGGCGACGCCGATGAGTCCGCCGGCTCACACTCGCCGCCGGGACCTGCGGGGAGCGAGCCTCCCGAGCATTGGACTGTCCCGCCCACTCACCGCGGCACACCAGCCGGGGGAGGGGCGGAGGCCTCCTCGCGTCGACGGTGGCGGCCCGGCAGACGCTTGTCCGTCGTTCGAATACGATCGACAAACACGCTCGTTGAGGCTTTCATGAAGACCAGAGGTTAACGCATGTATACGGCAGGATCGCCCAAGGGAGCTGCGATGTGGAGCTGTTGAAGGTTGGCTCGCCGGAGGAGTAGCAGCGGTGGGTAGCATGGTTTACTTTCTCGACACGGAGGACCGTATGGCGGATGAAGACGACGATATAGAGCCCGACGTTACAGCGCCCGGCGCCGACGGCAGAGGCCGGCTCATGCAAGAAGTGGCCGAGCAGATGGACGCCATCGAAGCCGACTTTGGTCGCGACTTCGAGATCGGCCGCGTCATAACCATCGTCGAGGTCAAAGGACCAGACGGCAATATCGGGCTTCGCGTGCGAGCCGGGCAGTATCCGTGGGTCGCGATCGGGATGCTCCAGTTCGCGCAGAAAATCCTGGAAGCTCAGGGCTCGGCGGAGTAGGTCCGATCGGCGTTCAGGGACGCCGGCGTGTGTAAGACGACACGGAGATGACACCGCTTAACGACACCGAAATGAAACCGTCGGCGCGACAGGCAGATGAAACCGCGGCGGTTTGGCACAGTCGAGGGCCGACGCGGGTTCAATGCTTCAACGCCGAAGGCTACGCTTGTCCCTCCTATGGCGTTTGATGCTGACGATTCTGTGGCGGTTCCGGCTCGTGTGCTTTCGAGCACTCAGCTCGCGTTGCTTGCGCAGCGCGGCGAGGAGCTCACGGCCGAGGTGGGCGAGAAGCTGTATGAGATCGGCGACGCGACGTACCCGTTCATCGCGATCCTCGAGGGCGAGGTGGCGGTCTTGGATGGCGCGGGGCATGAGATCGTGCGTCACGGCGCCTCGGGCTTTCTCGGGGAGGTCAACCTGCTCAGCGGGCAGTCGGTGTTCGTCACCGCGGTCGTCACACAGCCGCTGCGCTACATCTCCCTTCCGCGTGAGGAGTTGCGAGCGTTGCTGTTCGATGATCCCTCGCTCTCGGATCTGATCCTTGGTGCCTTGGTGGAGCGCCGCGAGCTGCTTCAGCGCCGCCAAGGCATCGGACCGGAGATCGTCGGCCCGCGCGACTCGCCCGACACACGCCGGCTGCTCGAGTTCGCGCGAGCGCAGCGGCTCCCCCACACCTGGGTCGATCCCACCGAGCCGACTGACGGTGCTGGCCCGATAACGGAGCCCTCTGTGTCCGCGACGGCGCTGGTGCGTCTGCCTGGCGGCGTGGAGCTTCTAAACCCGAGTAACGGCGAGCTCTCGCGGGCGCTCGGCATAGGTCTGGCGCTCGCCCAGCGTGAGGAGGTCGATCTTCTGATCGTCGGTGGCGGCCCCGCGGGAATGGGCGCAGCCGTGTATGGGGCTTCAGAGGGATTGGATACGTTGATCGTGGAGAGCAGCGGCATCGGCGGTCAGGCAGGCACCTCGCGCAGGATCGAGAACTACTTGGGCTTTCCCGCCGGGATCAGTGGCAGCGAACTGATCAGCCGCGCTGCCACCCAGGCGCGCAAGTTTGGTGCGCGCCTGGCCTCGCCCTACCGCGCCCAGGAGCTCCAGCCCGGGATCGAGCGCCATCTCGTGAGGCTCGAGGACGGCAACGAGATCGCTGCACGCGCGGTGCTGCTCACCACGGGCGCCGAATACCGGCGTCCGCCCATCGCGGGGCTCGAGGCATACGAGGGGCTGAGCGTGTTTTATGCCGCCGGCCCGCCAGAGGGTCAGCTCTGCACAGCCCAGCGTGTGGCGGTCGTCGGCGGGGGCAATTCCGCGGCCCAGGCTGCCGTCTGGCTGGCACGCGGGGGGGCGCTCGTCGCGCTCCTGCACCGCCGCGGCGACCTACGGGAGACGATGTCGCAGTATCTGATCGACGAGCTCGACCGCTACGGGGTAGCCGTGCGCGATCGTCGCGAAATCGTCGGCCTGCAAGGAGAGCACGGACGTTTGCGCTCTGTCACGCTCGCCGACGGCGAGCAGTTGCCGTTCTCCTTCCTGTTCCTGTTCCTTGGCGCTACGCCCTGCACCGAGTGGCTCGGTGACGTGCTCGCGCGTGACGGCGACGGTTTCATCCTGACCGGCGCGGAGGTCGGCGCCGAGGGCCTCCTCGAGACGAGCGTGCCAGGGGTCTACGCGGCTGGCGACGTGCGCGCCGGCTCGATCAAGCGGTGCGCGACCGCGGTCGGCGAGGGCGCTGCCGTGGTCCAGTTCGTACACGAGCGCTTGGCCCGTGCGGCCGCTCAACCTGGCGTCCAAGCATCGCAGGCAGCCTCGCCGTGAACGCACGCCTCTGACCGTCTCAGAACACGAGGGTTGTGGCGCAACGCGGCGCAACCTAGGCCCGACGCAGTCACTGCGCGGGGGTGGACGACATGACTCGCGGCTCAGTGAGGCGAGTCGTGGTCCAAGGTGGGCTCGATGTCGCTGTCAGCGCCGCCGCACCGGCGGCGGTGCGACCTCCTGAGCCATAGAATCGCGGCCGTGCCGTTCACGCTCAGGAACCTCAGGGAGGATCTGGAGGACCTTGGGTCCAACTTCGACGGCGCGCCGGACCTGGAGTTCCGCATGGCGAGCAAGGCGCTCGAGCTCGAGCAGTCCGGTCTCAGCTATCAGCGCATCCCGCCCGACTATCGCTTCCCGTACGGCCACACGCACAAGGAGCAGGAGGAGGTGTACGTGGTCGTGGGCGGGAGCGGGCGGATGAAGCTCGACGACGAGATCGTCGAGGTCAAGGAGTGGGACGTGGTGCGCGTCCCGCCCGGTACGTGGCGAGGCTACGAGAGCGGGCCAGAGGGCCTCAAGATCCTTGTGTTCGGTGCGCCCAATCTCGGCGAAAATCCGCGAGAAGACGTCGAGGGTCAGCGGGACTGGTGGGCCGACTAGTAGCGCTTCGCATCTCGGGCGGCACACTCCCCGGGCGAGCAACTGCTCCAGCCACGGCGGGCGGTCAAGTGATCCGGGTGAACCGGGCATCCTCGCCCGGCGCCTACGCCGTCGGGCGGTAGACGTGGAGTGCCGCTCCGTTCGCGAATGTCTGAGACACCACCATTCAACGGGTAGTGTCTCAGTTTGGATTTGAGCCGCCGGACGCCTCCGCTACGCTTGACCCGTGCCCAACCGCTCACGCAAGCGCCCACGCGACCCGAACCAGCTCGGCAAGCTGATCGTGGACATTGCTACGGGCGATGTCGAGGACACGCCCGCGGACACCGGTAAGGACCCGGCCGCCGTGGCGCTCGGCCGCAAGGGCGGCCTGAAGGGCGGGAAAGCTCGCGCGGAGAACATGACGTCGGAGGAGCGCTCGGCATCGGCTAGGCAAGCTGCGCGGGTTCGATGGGCGGCTCGTAAGTTCTCAGAATGAATCGCGCCAAGAGCGGCACGGCAAACGAGTACTTGCCGAGGCGGTTCTTGTAGATCATGCCGCGCTCGGAGAGGCTGACCAGCATCTGATTGGCGTGGCTGGGCGAGAACGTCTTGGCGAGCAGCGTCCGACCAAGCTCGACGAGTTCCTGGATCGTGAATTCCTCCTCGGAGTGGTCGAGGTTGGCGATCACCCAAAGAAGTTCTCGCTGCCGATCAGTGATCTTGGCCCAGCGGCCAGCGAAGAAGTCTGTGTCGAGCTTGCGCTGGATGGCGTCCACGGGCACGCCGGTGGCGATCTCGTTGTTGGCAAGCTGCTGGATGAACACGTCGAATACCTCACGGCAGATGAACTGGATGAAGTAGGGGTAGCCACCGGACTCATGCCAGATCGTGTTCACGGACTCCGGCTGGAAGTTGATCGGGCATCCAGAGGCCGCGATCGGCGTGAGGATCGCCTCCCGACTCTCGGCCTCATTGAGCCTGCCCAGCGTGACAACTCGGAACATGCGCTCGGAATACGTACGGGCGTCAACGAGCTTCGGGAAGAGCGTCGGGAGTCCCGCGAGGACGAGCATGAACGGGATGCCTTTCTTCTGGATCGACTGAAAGACATCGAGAAGCACGGACAGCGGGAACTGCTCTTTCTCGGCGTGGTCGGCAAGGTTCTGCGCCTCGTCGTAGGCGAAGATCACCTTGTGCTGGCCTTGCTGGCGGAGGTGGTGCCACGCGAATTCCAGCGTTGACTTGATCTTGTCGGAGGTGAGGCCGGGTGTGCTCGTATAGACGGACAGGAGCACCTCGTGGGATAGCGGCACGCGATGCGGCTCGGTGGGCGTGTTGAAGCCGGTCGGGTGGCCCTTCCGAGGCTCCTCTACCGTGATGGACGATGTGATCAGTGCGAGATCGGCCAAGATGCGCTGTGCCAGTGCCGTCTCGCTGATGCTTGCCGACTCGGAGAGATCAGCGGCAGCCCACAGCCACCCCTTCGCCATTGCGCGCGGCTTGAACGTCTCCAAGAGGACGGTCTTGCCAACACCGCGCAGGCCGGTGAGCACCATGTTCTCAAGGATCTCGTCCTGCTCCAGGAGCCGATCGAACTCTGCGTACTCGCGCTGGCGGCCAGCAAGATGGGGCGGCATATGCCCTGCGCCGGGTCGATAGGGGTTCTTGAACTCTGTTTGGCTCATAGCGCATTAGCTCCTCTGCTAAATTTAGTTGTGCTGCTAAGTTTAGCACAAATGATAATCGTGCGTAAAGTGTTGATAATGCAGAACCGCTCTGGCATAATGATCAGTATGAACAGGCTGAGCACCGAGAAGCGGGCCGCCATCCTCGGGATGCTGGTCGAGGGCAACAGCCTGCGCGCGACGACGCGCATGGCGGGCTGCTCGATCAACACCGTCTCGAAGCTGCTGCTCGACGTGGGCGAGGCTTGCACGGCCTACCAGGACCGCACGCTGCGGGACCTGTCGTGCAAGACGATCCAGGCGGACGAGATATGGGCGTTCTGCTACTCGAAGGCCAAGAACGTCCCGGAGCAGCACAGGGGCGAGTTCGGCTACGGGGACGTGTGGACGTGGACCGCGATCTGTGCCGACACCAAGCTCGTCCCGTCGTGGCTGGTCGGCGAACGAACGCTGCGCGACTGCTGGACCTTCGTCGAAGACCTCAAGGGCCGCGTGAACGGCCCGATCCAATTGACCACCGATGCCCACCAGACCTACGTCGGCGTGGTCGGGCTGGTGTTCGGGGTCGGCGAGGTCGATTGGGCGCAACTCATCAAGGAATACCGCACCGAGCATCTCGGCGAACGGCGCTACAGCCCGCCTGTCTGCACTGGCACCAGGACCCGTGTGCGCTACGGCGATCCGGACCCCGCGAAGATCAGCACGAGCTATGTGGAGCGCCAGAACCTCACCATGCGGATGTCCATGCGCCGGTTCACGCGGCTGACCAACGCCTTCTCCAAGAAGGTCGAGAACCACGCGGCTGCCGTGGCAATCCACTTCATGCACTACAACTTCGCCCGGCCGCACAAGACGCTCGCTAACCCGTACCCACGCACCCCGGCGATGGCCGCCGGAGTATCCGATCACGTCTGGACTATCGAAGAGATTGTGCGTCTTGCAGCCAAGCCGTCAAACTGAGGACGGTTAGCTACGGTTCGGGTATGGGTGCCCTTGCTCGCGACTTCAAGCGACGCCAAAGGGGGCAGAAAGCTTATATCGCCTCCAAACTGTCTGGGCCTGTCGGGGTCGTACTCGTGGCGATTGGAGCGATGGGCCACGACCATGCTCTGTTGATCGTGGGGATCGTCCTACTGGGACTTTTCCTGATCGACTCGCTCGTGATCTTCCCGATCCTTCGCGCTCGCCACGATCTGAAGCGAAGCCGGGGCTCAGATCCAAACTGAGACACCACCATTCAACGCTCGATAATCTATGTTATGTCAACTAAGATTGGCAAATCCACGCACGACCTCTGTTCAGGCCTCAGCGAGAGGCCTCCAATCCCCCAGATCTCTGCAGGTCCTTAGCGGCGCCAGGCAGGCAGCGAACTTCGCGGTCCATTCAGGACTTCTCGGCGAGCTGACGGGCACGAGCGAGCACCGCGTCGAGCATCGGCTCGGTCAGCCGGCCGGTGAACGTGTTCTGCTGGCTCGGGTGATAGCAGCCGATCAACGTGTATCGCGCGCTCGTGCGCTCCATATGCTCGGCTCCGTGACCGAACCGCGGGCGCGAGCGCGGTTCGGTCGCCGTGCCGACAGCGAGACTCCCAGCGCGCGCCGAGGCCACTGCGGCGGCACTCAGTCGCAGCGCTGCGTTCCACGCAAAGGCGCCCAGGCACAGAATCACGCGCACCTCGCACAGCAGCTCCAGCTCGCGCACGCTCCACGGCAGGCACGCGTCGCGCTCCTGCGGCGTCGGCTTGTTCGCGGGCGGCGCGCACCGCACGGCTGCGCTGACCCACGCGTCATGCAGCTCCAGGCCGTCGCCGCGCGCGGTCGAGGCCGATTGGCTGGCAAGGCCCGCTCGCCACATCGCGGCATACAGGAAGTCCCCCGAACGGTCGCCGGTAAACATCCTGCCGGTACGGTTCGCACCGTGCGCGGCCGGAGCCAGCCCCAGCACCAGGATTCGCGCCTTCCGATCGCCGAACCCCGGAACCGGTCTGCCCCAGTAGCGCTCCTCGGCAAACGCCGCTTTGCGCTCTCGGGCGACGCGCTCGCGCCAAGCCACCAGCCGGGGACAGCGCCGGCACCGCACGATGTCGCGCTCCAGATCCGGCAGGCCCCGCTTCTCAGACGATCGCACCGGGCAGTAGTAGCATCGAGGAGATCATGTCGCTTTGGATGGTGATCGTCCTGCTTGGGCTGTTGAAGCTGCCGATCGCGGGACTCATGCTCTGGATCCCGTTCCGCAACGACGACGCGATGAACATGACCGCACCTGTAAATACCGTGGAATCAAACGCCTCCGACGACGAGGGCGGCAGCAAGATGCTGCCATCCTCGCCGCTCGATCCACACCCCCGTACCCCCCGCCCGCGCCCACGTCAACGCGGACCGCACGGATCCGACCCCCTTCCTCCCTCCCCACCGCGGGTGCGCCCGCCTGCTGTCCGCATCGCCGTCAAGGGCCGTAGGACGCCGGCGCGAGCACGGCCATCCTGACCCTCCAAGCTCCGACTGCAATCCTGACCTTCAAGTCAGCGGTTGCGCTTGCGCTGGCGGCGCGCCGCCTTCGCTTTCGCGCGGCGTCTGCGCATCGCCGCCGCGGGATCGCGACCGGTGCGTCCCATCGCCTCTCCGTCGCTCACCGGCGCGACGCTGTGCGCGTCGCGCATGATCAGGAACGCGATCCCCCCGATCAGCGCTACCGCGGCGACCAGCCCCAGCAGCAGCACGGTGCCCGAGCTGGAGGAGCTGGAGCTCGAGCTCGACCCGGAGGATTCGCTCGAAGCTGTGCTCGCGGTCGTTTCGGTGGTTTCCTTGCCGCCTTCGGTCAGTTCGCTGAATGCGCTCCCACCGCCCACGCTTTCCGCCGGCGCCGCCGGTGCGCACACGCAGGCCAGGGTCAGCATGGCGGCGACTGACAGACAGCCGAGACGGCGTACGGGGCGGGCGGGCACGCGGTCGAGAATATCGCCTGGCACGCATTCTGAGGATGCACCCGCCCCCAGCCTGCGGCGGTCGTGACCCAAGCTTCGAACGAGCCTGTCCTGGCGGCCTTCGATCGCCGGCAGTCGCGCAGACCGTAGAATGACCGCGCGATGGCCCCCAAACAGCGTCAGGTCCGGATGGAGCAGCGCGGCGCCCTCGAGGCGATCCAGGCGCTCGAGCAGCGCTCCGACGAGGAGCTCGAAAACGAGACCAAGTACAAGTCGGCCGCTCTGGCGATACTCGGCGCGCGCGCGTCTGAGCGCTTTGACGCGGATGAGGCGCGCGGCTACTTTCAGCGGGCGATCGCCGCGGCCCGGCCGCAGGAGCGGATGCAGCTGCGGCGCATGGCCGACGCCTCGCTGGCACTGGCCGAACGCCGCGCCGGGGACCTCAAGGACGCGGTCGAGCGCCTCGGGCAGACCCCTCCGACCGGGCGACAGATGTTCGCGCTGCGAGCGATGGGCCTGCTCATCCCCCCCGGCTCCGCCGGCATCCTCGCGCGCCTGCGCGGCATCCTGCTGATCGTGGTCCTGATCGTCGTGCTGCTCGCGCTCGGGCTGGGTATCGTCGAGCTGATCTCGCTGCCATTCGGCGGGATCGGCGTCGCGCCGGGCGTCCTTTTGGGACTCTTCCTGGTGGCGGGCGTCCTCGCTGTGATCGCCACCATCGGCCGGCGCCGTCGCGACCGCGCGAAGGCCGCGGCGAGCGGAAGCTCCTGAGCCCGGTCGCGCTCCGCTGAGACGTCCAGATCGTCGATTCCGTAGTGCGTATGGATGGGTTCAGCCCGACCGCTGAGATGCTTCGCACAGAGTCAGCGCGTCCGGCGCCAAAGCCTCGCAAGCACCGCCGCCGTGACCTAAGCCCGGCGGTGCGCTCACCGCCGCGTCGCCGTCGGCGCTTCGGTGGTGGACTCCGAGGCGCCCACAGCGCCACCGTGACGGATCAGGTCCGCGGCGCGCTCGGCGATCGCGATCGTCGGGGCATTGGTGTTGCCGCGGGGGACCGTCGGCATCACCGACGCGTCGATCACGCGCAGCCCCTCGACGCCGCGAACGCGCAGCTCGCTGTCCACCACGGCCTCGGTGTCCGAGCCCATGCGACAGGTGCCGACGGGGTGATACAGGGTGAAGGTCTGCTGGCGGATGTGCGCTTGCAGATCCTCCTTGGAGTCGGAGGCTGGGATGTAGTGTGGCCGTGTGGTGTATGGCGCGAGCGCGGGCTGGCGGGCAATCTCGATTGCCACGCGCATGCCCTCGATCATCCTCGCCATGTCGGTCTCCTCGGCGAGGTAGTTGTGGAGGATGTAGGGCTTGGCGGTGGGGTCTGGCGAGAGCGGCATCACGACCCCGCGGCTGGAGGGGGTGAGCACGCAGGGCGCCACGCCGAAGCCGTGCTCGAAGACCGGCTCGTCGACGTATAGCGCAGGCGCTGCGTGGAACTGGATGTCGGGCGCATCGAGGGCGGCACTCGAGCGGATGAACCCGCCGGCCTCGGCGATGTTGGAACTCAGCGGTCCGCGGCCTTCGGTAAGGAAGGCGGCGAGGTTCTCCTCGGTCAGCGGGTTCAGCAACGAGACGGGCTCGTCGTGCGCCCAGGAGAGCCCGCAGGCAGGATGGTCCTGGAGGTTCTGCCCGACGTTCGGGAGATCCTGCACGACGGGGATCTGCAGCATGCCCAGCAGCTCGGCGGGGCCAACCCCGGAGAGCATCAGCAGCTGCGGTGAGTTGTAGGCGCCGGCACAGAGGATCGTCTCGCGCGCGGCGCGCAGCTCGTGCAGCTCACCGAGCCGCGCGGCCTGCACGCCGACGGCGCGCTCGCCCTGAAACAGCACGCGATAGACCTGCATGTAGGTCTCCACGGTGAGGTTGGGACGGGAGGACGCGGGGTGCAGGTAGGCGACCGCGGCGCTGCAGCGCCGGCCCTCGCGCTGGGTGCGTTGGTAGCGCCCGAAGCCGTCCTGCACAGGGCCGTTGAAGTCCTCGTTGGCAGGCAGGCCGGCCTGCGCGCAGGCCTGCAGAAAGGCGTCGGTGATCGGGTTGGGCGCGCGGTCGTCGCAGACGCTCAGCGGGCCGCCGGCCCCGTGGTGCTCGGAGGCGCCGCGCTCGTTGTCCTCGGCGCGCTTGAAGTAAGGGAGCAGATCGTCATAGCCCCACCCCTCGCAGCCGCCCTCGCGCCAGCCGTCGTAGTCGGCGCGGTTGCCGCGGATGTAGACCATCGCGTTGATCGAGGAGGAGCCGCCAAGCGTCTTGCCGCGGGGCAGGTAGACGCGCCGGCGATCGGCGAACGGCTCCGCCGCGGTCGAGTAGTCCCAGTCGACCTGACTGCGGAACAGCGTGCTGAAGGCGACGGGCACGTGGACGTTCTCGATCGTATCCGGCGGACCGGCCTCGATCAGCAGCACGCTCACATCGGGATCCTCGGTCAGTCGAGCGGCCAAGACGCAGCCCGCCGAGCCCGCTCCCACGATCACGTAGTCATACATAGAACCTTGTCTCCCTCCAGGACCGCTTACAAGAGAGCAACCGTTTTGACCGCGTCCCGGCATGAGGGCGGGCACCGGTCACCACTGGGGCGGATGCAGCTGCAACGCTACTCCCTCGCGGCGCCCACAACATCGACCACCGCTCAGAAGCTGAAGGACGGTTCGCCACAGGCTCAGCCCACCGGCACAAGCTTCTCCCGTGCGTGCTCGATGAAGCGCAGCTCGGAGCGCAGGCCGGTTGCCTCGGCGGCCGCGGCGGCCTGCTCCAGCGCCTGCTGGGCAGCTGCGACCTTGCCCGGACCGTTCCCGGCCAGGAGCGCCTCGGCCAGCACCCGCTGGCACATGGCGAGCATGGCCTCGTTGCCGCGCTCGCGCGCGAGCGTCACCGACTCCTGCGCCGCGTCCAGGCCCCTGCGGTGATCGCCGGCGCTCAGCAGCGCCTCGGCCAACCCCGCCACCCGTAACGCCTCGGTCTCAAGGCCGGTGCGCGCCTCGCGTCCGAGCTCTATCGAGCGCCCGATCGCGGCGATCGCCTCATCCGGCTCACCGATCATGAGGTGTGCGTACCCCACATAGTAAAGGGCATATATCCGCGAGAAGGCGGCGCCGATGCGCGCGGCGAGCTCGTATCCCTGGGTGGCGTGAGCGAGCGCCAGCTCCGCGTGCCCCGTGCTGCGCGCCAGCCAAACGTGGGCCATGTGCGTCCACGCCTCGGTCTCGAGGTCGCCCTGCTCTCGGGCTGCCCGCAGAGCGTGCTCGAGTGACGCCGCCGCCTCCTCGACGTAGTCCATGCCAACCAGGACAAGGCCTCTGGCGAACAGGCACCAGGCGTAGGGACAAACCAGCGCGGCGCTCCCGCCCCCGAGCGCCGGATCCTCAGCGCCAAGCGCGGCTCCCTCGTCGAGGACCGCGAGCGCCTCGGCCAAGCGCCCCCGAACGAAGCGCGCGTAGGCCGTGACCCCCAGCATCGCCATACGCAAACCGGGGTCGCCGATCTCAATGCTCAGGAGATTGACCTCCTCGCCGAGCTCGCCGTACTCCTCGACGTGTCCCGCCGTTCCTCGCACATTCGCGTACAACGCGGTGATCAACAGCAGGTTCACGCGGTCGCCGCTTCGCTCGGCAAGCTCCCTGCCCGCCTCATAGTGCACGGTCGCCTCCTGCTCGGAGATCCCCAGCCGCCAGCCGTAGTCGAGCCGCGCGACTCGAGCGCCCAGCGCCAGCGCGCCCGACTCGGCCGAGTCGGGCAGCGCTTCGACGAGCTCTGAGACCTTCCGCCAGTGGCGGACCGCCTCGGCGACGTCGCTGAGCCCCACCCAGGAGGCCGCCCGTGCGCTCCATCGCGCCGCCGCGAATCGATCGCCGGCTGCCTCCCAGTGCTGGGCCAGCAGCGCGGCGCGCTCGTCCAGCTTGTCCGGATGCAGTTCCTCGAGAGCTTCGGCGACGCGCCGGTGCACCGCCGCGCGGCGCTCCCCCAGCTGGGACTGGTAGGCGACCTCCTGGGTCAGGGGGTGCTTGAACGCGTAGACGGCTTCGGGGTAGAGCTCCTGCTCATACAGGAACTCCGCCGCGATCAGCGCCCGCAGAGCGGGCTCCAGCCCACCGTTCTCGAGCGCGGCCGCGCGCGCCAGCACCGGCTCGGAGAACTCTCTGCCGATTACCGCTGCGCTCTGAAGGAGGCTCTTCTCGCGCTCGGAGAGCCGGTCGATCCGGGCGGCGAGGATCGTATTGACCGTTGACGGCACGCCGGTCTGCGCGACCGGACGCACGAGCCGGTAGTCGCCCCGCGTGCCCTCCAGGTTGCCGGATTCCGCCAGCGCCCGCACGACCTCCTCGATGAAGAACGGGTTGCCGGCCGTCCGCTCGCGAATCAAGTCCGGGAGGCCGTTCAGCGAAGGATGCTCGCCGAGCAGCTCGGCGAGCAGGGCCTTGATCGCCTGCGGCCCCAGCGGCGCGAGGGAGATCTGGCGGTAGTAGGACTTGCGCATCCACGGGGCGCTGTACTCGGGGCGAAAGTTCAAGATCGCCAGTGCGCGCGAGCCCTGGATCGCCTCGACCGCCTGGGTCACGAAGATCTCGGTGCCCGCGTCAAACCAGTGCGCGTCCTCGATCAGGGTGATCCCAGGCTGGCGCTGGCTGCTGGTATAGAACAGACGCTTGACCATCTCCAGCAGCGCCCGCTGGCGGGCGTCGGGATCCATGCGGGGAGCCGGGCGGTGCGGGTCTGGAACCGCGAGGAAGTCGAACACCAGCGGCAGGCTCTCGGCGAAGGCCTCGTCGAGCACCAGCAGCCGCCCTGCGATCTTTTCGCGCGCCTGCTGGTCGGAGTCGGACTCCGCGATCTGAAAGTAGCTGCGCATCATCTGCAGAACCGGCAGGAACGGGATCTCCCTGCCGTGCGCCTGGCCCTGGGCCTCATAGATGGGGACGTCCTGCCCGCGGCAGCGCTCGACGAACTCGTGGCACAGGCGGCTCTTGCCGACACCGGCCTCGCCGACCACGCCGACCACCACACCGTTGCCCCCGCGGGCCTGCTCGAGCGCCGCCTCCAGCGTCGTCAGCTCGTCCCTGCGTCCCACGAACCTCGTGAAGCCGCGCGCCCGGGAGATGTCCAGGCGCGAGTGGGCGCCGCCTGCGCCCGCCAGCCCATGCACCCGCACGGGCCCGCTGACGCCCTTGACGTCGAACTCGCCGAGGTCGTCGAGGTCGAGATAGCCGGACACGAGCTTGGCCGTCTGGTCGGTGAGATAGGCCTCGCCAGGCTCGGCGAGGGACTCCATCCGCTGCGCCAGGCCCACAGTGTGGCCGACCGCCGTGTATTCGACGCGCAGGTCCTCGCCGATCGCGCCGACGACCACCTCGCCGGAGTTGATTCCCATCCGCACCGAGAAGCTCAGCCCGTCAGCGCGACGCACCTCGGCCGCGTAGGCGGCGAGCTCGTGCTGCAGGGTGAGCGCCGCCCAGCAGGCGCGCTGGGCGTGGTCCTCATGTGCGAGCGGCGCGCCGAACAGCGCCATGATGCCGTCGCCGGTGAACTTGTCCACGGTGCCCTCGAAGCGGTGAACGCCGTCGCAGAGGATCGTGAAGAAGCGATCCATGATCGACCGCCAGACCTCCGGGTCGGTCCGCTCGGCGAGGTCCATCGAGCCGATCACATCCGCGAACAGCACCGTGACCTGCTTGCGCTCGCCGTCCAGATCGGCTCTCGCGTCACGGATCTTCTCCGCCAGGTGCTCGGGGGTGTGAGCGCGCGGATCGCGCTGGCTCGCGTGTCCCGATCCGGCTGAGGTTCCCCTCCCCTGCTCCGCCCCCGGACCGGTGCCGCCGAGCGCCTTTCCGCAGGCATTGCAGAACCTCTGCCCGGCCTGGTTCTCAGTCCCACACTCAGGACAATTCACCGCCGTGGCGAGCGACCGGCCGCAGCCTCCACAATAGAGAGCTCCATCCGGATTCTCATCACCACAGAACCGGCAGACAGTCACACCCAGAGAGACTACGCTCAAACACGAGAACCCCGCCACACCGATCACGTCAGCGAGGTCTTGACGGTCGCCGTCGGCCCGGTGGGCGACCATGACGCCCCGCTCGCATGCGCCCGCGCGCCGCCGCCGGCGCCAAGCGCTGGGAGACTGTCAGATCACGAGCGCGTACCGCGCACGCTGGGGAAAGGCTCCGTTGCGGTTCTCGGGCTCCTGCACGCCCGCGCCGAGCGGCTCGCTCACGCCGGTCCCTCGAGCGCGGGCGCCTGACCATCTGTGTCCGGCCCACCGGCGCGCGGGTTGACAAGCGGCGCGAGCGAGCGCTCCAGCCGGCCCCGCAGGTGCTCGTGCTGGGGTGGCAGCCGCAGCTGCTCGCCCAGGTGCGCCGGGGCCTCGTCGATCGCGAAACCGGGGCTCGGCGTCGCCAGCTCGAACAGCACCCCGCGCGGCTCGCGGAAGTAGATGCTCTGAAAGTACTGGCGGTCGATGATCGGCGTCGGCGTCGCCCCGGCCTTGATGAGATGCTCGCGCCAGGAGGCGTGCTCGTCGTCGCGATCGCACCAGGCGATGTGATGAACGCTGCCGGCTCCCTGCGCCCCTGCGGCCGAAGGCGGCTCGTCGTAGGCGTAGCTCGCGTGGCGCAGTCCCCCCTCCAGCGCGTAGGCGCCGGGGCCGGTCATCGTGAAGCCCATCGTCTCGGTCAGGAGGCGATGCTCGCGCTCGCGATCGGCGCCGTAGACACGCACGCCGTCGAAGCCGAGCAGCGCATGCTCGCGGGGAATGCCCTCGGCAGTGGCGACCAGCGGCGCATCCTCGGTCTCGACCACGGCCAGTTCGAGCCCCAGGCCCTCGGGATCGCTGAAGCGGAGCTCGTGCTCGCCCGGACCGGCGTCGACCTCGACATCCTCACGCGCCAGTCGCTCGGTCCAGAACCCCAGCGCCTGCGCCGAGGCGACCCGCCAGCGCAGCCGATGGATCATCCCCGCCCCGGCGCGCCCCGGTGCGGCATCGGGGAACTCGAAGAACGTCAGGATCGATCCGGGCGCGCCGCGCTCGTCGGCGTAGTAGAGGTGATAGGCGTCGGGCGCGTCGAAGTTCACTGTCTGCTTGACCATCCGCAGCCCGAGCGTGCGCGCGTAGAAGTCGACGTTGCGCGGCGCGTCGGCCGTGATGGCGGTGATGTGATGAATGCCGTCGAGCTTCATGGGCTGCCTCCTGGAGTGGCGTTCTCGGTCTCGCTCACCCTGCACATTGACGAAGCTGTCAAGGGCGCTCGCGGTTCGGTTGCGCAAGACTCGGCCCGCCCACGCCACGAGCAGATCATGAGTCAGCGGCAAGCTTGACGCAAAGGTCAGCACACTGATCCATGTAGCGCGCCCATGCGATGCGCACGAACAGCCCCAACAGGATCGCCGCCGGGCGTCCGCGGCCCTCGAACGAGTACGTCCATCGAAAGCTCGACCCGCGCTCGGTAATCGTGAAATCCCAGGCCCCGACCGCGTGATGCACGAGTCGCCCAAACGGACCCGTGAATCGATCTACCCTGTATTCGAATCGTCGCGGGCGCTCCCAGACCAGGACCCGCTCACGAGCCGTGCTGCCATCCTCGAGCAGCACGGTTCGCTCGGAGCCAGGAGCGTCCCAGGGCCCCGTCACCTCACGCGTCCCCGTGACGGCGGGTATCGGACCCCAGCGATGCAATACCTTGGGGAGCACATCCTCTGCCACGACGATGTCGAACAGGAGCTCCACGTCGACTTCGAGCTCCCTGGAGACCGTGTGAGAGGCGCTGCCCAACGATCGCACCCTACAGGACGGGCGCTGGTCGCTCTCATCGGTCGCACATCCCCACCCATCGCCCCACGGAACGCATGAGCAAGCTCCCGAACGCTCGCGGCGCGGTTTTTCTCGGAAGCTGCGGAAACGGGCGGCGAGAGGGGTTGCGCTCGCCTGCGGGCACGCTATCCTGCTTGGCAGACGCGGAACCGAGCCGCAAAGAGCGAGGCCAACGAGGTGTGAGGCCGCGCCACCCCAGCCGGAGCGCCGCAAGGCGAGCCGGGGCGGGTTCCTCAAGCGGCCCGGAACCGCGTCGATTTCGTTCGGGTCGGCCGTCGAAGTTGCGCCAAGATGTCGGCGTGGCCAAACAGACCCATCACAAGCACTCTTCCAGCAAGGACTATCGTCGCCTGCTGGACACGCTGGCCGAGCACGAGGCCGTGCATCGGGTGGCCACCGGCCGCGTCAAGCCGCGGATGGGCGCAGGGCGTCCGGTGGCGCCGATCTCGAAGGTGCGCCGGGTCGACTCGGGCCTGTCGATCACAATCAACACCGCCGGCGCGATCGTCGACGCGTATGTCGTCACCGATCGCCCGGACGAGGTGATCGCGTTCATGCGCTCGCGAGACTGGACGCGCTGAGACTCACGCTGCGCGGTCATGAACGCTCCCCGCGGCGCCTGCGGCCCGGGTCGCCTGGCACGCACCACCTCCTGGCGATGGACCGGCTCCGGCACTGGCAGACCCCGGCGGCGGGCAATACGCTTGAACGGTGCCCGCGCCCATCTGCCTGCTGGTGAACCCGTCCGCCGGCGGCGGTCGGGCGCGCCGTGTCGCCCCCGATGTGCAGCGCAGGCTGCGCGAGCTCGGCCTGGAGGCGCACCGGCACGACACGCGTGATCTCGACCACGCTCGCCTGCTTGCCCGGGAGGGCGCCAGCACGGGCGAGACGGTCGTCGTGCTCAGCGGGGACGGCATGATCGGCGCCGTCGCCGATGTGCTGAGGGAGATCCCGGGCGCGGTCCTCGGTGTGCTGCCAGGCGGGCGCGGCAACGATCTGGCGCGCGTGCTCGCGATCCCCCAGGACCCGATCGAGGCGTGCGCGACGATCGCCGAAGGTATCCCCCGCGCGGTTGACATCGGCGAGGTCAACGGGCGCGCGTTCGTTGGCATCGCCTCCGCGGGGTTCGACTCCGATGCCAACCGCATCGCCAACGAAGCCCCGTCGCGCCTGGGCAATCTCGTCTACGCCTACGGCGCGCTGCGCGCACTGGTCTCCTGGCGCCCGGCACGGTTCGAGATCGAGCTGCATCCCTGCGGAGAGCGTTACACGCTCACCGGATACACGGTCGCGGCCGCCAGCTCGCGCGCATACGGGGGCGGCATGATGCTGGCTCCAAACGCGCTGCTCGATGACGGCCAGCTCGACATCGTGGCGATCGAACGGGTCGGCAAGCTGCGCTTCCTGGCGAACCTGCCGCGAGTCTTCTCGGGCACCCATGTCGCCCTCCCGTCCGTACGCGTGTTCCGCGCCCCCGAGGTGTCGATCTCCGCGGATCGTCCATTCACGCTCTATGCGGACGGCGACCCGATCGGCGAGCTGCCGGTCCGTGTGCGGGCGCTGCCCGGCGCGGTCACCGTGCTGATTCCCCAGAGCGCCGCGGCAGGCGACGTGTTCGGTGCGTTCGGCGCTTCGCGCTCTGCCTCCTCTGCCACCCCGTCGTCGCCTTCTTCCTCCTCCCCTGCTTCTTCCCCCTCCCCTCCCTCCTCTTCCTCCTCTACCCCTGTGGCGGACGTTCAGGCGGCCGCGCCTGACCCTCGGCACGAGCGCTTGTGATGGCGGCCGGCCCGCTCGCACCCAAGCTCGCGCTCGCGCGGGCGCTCGGCGCACTGTCACGCCTGCGCGGCGGCGGCGCCACCAGCGCACCGGGCAAGCTGCTGCTGGCGCTGGAGCCGAACGCGCTTGGCCTGCTCGCCTCGCGCCTGAAACGCGGCAGCGTGCTGATCTCCGCGACAAACGGCAAGACGACAACCGCCGCGATGGCCACCTCGATCCTCGAACGCCACGGGATCGAGCTGGTGCACAACCAGGCGGGCGCGAACATGGCGGGAGGAGTTGCCTCGACGCTGCTGTCCGCCGCCCGCCCGCGTGGTGAGATCGCGGGCGAGCTGGGGCTGTTCGAGGTCGACGAGCTGTGGCTCGGACCGGTCGCAGCCCAACTGCCCGACCTGCGTGCGGTGCTGCTGTCAAACCTGTTTCGCGACCAGCTCGACCGCTACGGCGAGCTCGAGACGATCGCCGACAGCTGGGTCTCGGCGCTGCACGACGGGCCGGCTCAGAACGCCATGCTCGTGCTGAACGCGGACGACCCGCTCGTGGCGGATCTCGGCCGCGACCGGGACGTTGCCGCCGAGGGCTCAGACGGTGGCGATCGCGATGATCGGGTTATGTACTTCGGCGTGGACGACGACTCGCTCGCGCTTTCAAGTATGGCGCACGCCGCCGACGCCAAGCATTGCCGGCGCTGTGGCGCGCCGTACGTATTCGACGCCGTCTATCTCGGCCACCTGGGCCACTACCGCTGCCCTGACTGCGGTCAGGAGCGGCCCTCCCCCACCGTGCTCGCACGCTCGGTCGTCCTCGAAGGCGTGCGCTCTGTGAGCTTTCAGTTGAGCACCCCGCACGGCGAGGCCGAGGTGAAGCTGGCCCTGCCCGGGCTCTACAACGTCTACAACGCGCTCGCGGCGGCCGCGCTCGCCGTTGCGCTGCAGATCCCGCTGGCGGACATCGTCGCGGGGCTGCAGAGCGCCAGGGCCGCGTTCGGGCGCGCCGAGACCGTGATGATTGGGGAGCCCCCTCACCGCGAGCTGCGGATCATGCTCGTCAAGAATCCTGCCGGCGCCAACGAGGTGCTGCGTACGCTCACCCTAGAGCCGGGCCAGCACGACCTGCTCGGCGTGCTCAACGACAACACGGCGGACGGGCATGACGTGTCGTGGATCTGGGACGCCGACTTCGAGCTGCTCGCCGGGCGCGTGCGCAGCGCGACGTGCTCCGGCACGCGAGCGCCCGAGCTGGCGCTGCGGCTGAAGTACGCGGGGGTCGATCCGGAGCGCATCCGGGTCGTGCAGGACCTCTCCCGGGCGCTGGCGGCGGCAGCCGCGGACCGTCCGCAGGCGAGCGGCGAGGCGCCGCTGTACGCGCTTCCGACCTATACGGCGATGCTGGCCCTGCGCGAGCTGCTCGCGCGGCGCGGCGAGGCGGAGCGCTCATGGCGGTAGGCGCAACGCAGGGGCGTTCCAGCGGCAGCACGCTGCGCGTGTGCGCGCTGTATCCGGACCTGCTGAACATCTACGCCGACCGCGGCAACCTGCTCGTGTTGGAGCGCCGCTGTGCATGGCGCGGAATTGGGTTCGAGCTGGCCCGCAGCGGGCTGGGCGAGGCGCTTGACCCCGGCGCGCACGACCTGTTCTACATCGGCGGCGGCCAGGATCGCGACCAGCGCCTGTGCGCGGAGGATCTGCTGGCAAGCAAGCGCGCGGCCCTGCACGCCGCCGCCGCCGGCGACGCCGTGATCCTCGGGGTGTGCGGCGGCTACCAGCTGCTCGGGCACGCCTACGTGCTCGACGAGAAGCCGATCGAGGGCGCCGGCCTGCTGGACGTCCGCACCATCCGCGAGCCCGGCCCGCGGCTGATCGGCAACGTCGCGATCGAGGTCTCGCTCGACGGCGCGCCCGATCCGCGCGTGCTGGCGGGGTTCGAGAACCATGGCGGGCGCACCCATCTCGGCGCGAACGCCGGGCCGCTTGGCAGCGTCATCAAGGGATACGGCAACGACGGGAGCTCCGGCTATGAGGGCGCCAGGCAGGGCAACACGATCGGCACCTACCTGCACGGTCCGCTGCTGCCGAAGAACATATGGTTCGCCGACTGGCTGATCGCCACGGCGCTGCACATCGACCCGGGTGAGCTGGCGCCGCTGCAGGACACGTTGGAGCGCGAAGCTCACCGCAGCGCCCGCCGTGCCGCGGGCGTGTGAGCCTCAGAAGCCTTGATTCCTACTTTTCGGTAGGCTTCGACCCTACTATGGCCAACCCGTTCACGCCCGCCGTGACGCGTCGGGTGCTTGTCCAAGCGTGATCAACAAGACGTAGCCGACGCGCTGCCCGCCAAGCCCGCCAGCGACGAGGCCGGACTGTGCGAGCTCGTAGGCGTCCATGACCTGCCCGACCACGGGGCTATAGCGATCCCGGCGCAGCGCCCCAACGGCTCTCGAAGCCGAGCACCTTGCCGAGCACGTCGAAGTGACCGTCGTAGTGCAGCACAGTCATAACCTTGTGCGCGGCCGACGCCGCGATCAGCGCGTCTTGGAACGGCAGGCGATGACTGGCTTTCGCCGACAGGTCGTGCAGCGCCCGCCGGGCATCACGAATGATTCCCCTCGTCAGCGGCGCCTGTCGCAGAGCGTCCAGATAGGTTTCGAGGTTCTCGAAGTGAGCCTGGTTGCGAGCGCCGTAGAGAATCTCGAAGGCGACGATCGGTGAAACGGCCACCTGGTTGTGCTCAAGCGCGGCGTCCCAGTCGGCCGCGATCGACGGATGGCCGGTGTAGTCCCAGATCGACGTGTCGAACAGGTAGATCCGGTCGCCCGGCAGGCTCACGGATCGACGAGGCGCTTGCCCCAAGCGTCGTCCTTCAGCCTCGCTTTGAGCTCGGGGCTCAGCCCCATGTCTTTCGAGGTCATCTCGCGGAACGCCTCGATCGCTTCCCGGCGCGCTTTGCCCCTGATCGGCGCGATACCGTTCGAGGCAGAACGGCTGTTAGCCCCGGACCCGGGCTTGACGGTGGTCGTGCTCTTCTTCTTCGTGGCCACGGCTCCCAGGCTACCACGCCCACCGACATGCATGGGCGCTGTGACCTGTGAGCCCGGCTTTTTTTACCCCTCAGCCGTGCGACTCGCTCTCGCGCCGGTAGCCGAGGCGCGCGGAGATGCGATCGGCCGTCGAGATCAGATGCGGGCCGAGACCGCTTGCCAGCTCCTCGAGCGCGATGCCCGGCGTCTGGGCTGACATGTCGATCGCCGCCGCGATCTCACTGGCCTCGTCGAGGACCGGCGCGGCGATCGCGATGCGTCCGCCGGCGAACTCCTGGTCCTCGACGGCGAAGCCTTCGTCGCGCACCTGGGCGAGCTCCTCGCGCAGCTTGCTCTTGCTCGTGATCGTGTTCGGCCCCCGGCGTTGCAAGGAGATGCCGGAGAGCAGCTGCTGGCGCTCGCGCTCGGGCAGGTATGCGAGCAGCACCTTCCCGAGCGCCGTGCAATATGCGGGCAGGCTCGATCCCGGCCCGAGGTCCAGGCTGCCCGCGCGCTGCCTGCGGCGGATGCCGTGCGCTTGATCGACGTAGAAGATCTCCTCCCCGTCGAGTACCGCGAGACTCGTCGTGTAGCCCGCCCTGTGGGCCAGTTCGGAGAGATCGGCGTGTGCGTGCTCGCGCAGGCCCGTCGCATTGAGCGCGGACATTCCCAGATCGGTCACGCGCAGCCCGAGCCGGTACTTGCGTTTGGCTCCCTGCTCCAGATAGTCCAGCGCGACGAGCGTCGTGACGTAGCGATGCGTCGTCGAGCGGCTCATCCCCAGGCTGTCGGCGATGTCGGCGATTCCGAGCACCGGCCGCTCGGGGGTGAACGCCTCGAGGATCGCCAAGCCGCGCTCGAGCGATTGCGAGTACCGGGGCTCGGAGAGGTCGGGGATCCTCCAGTTGTCCGGATAGCGAGTTGCGACGCGGGGCGACATTGACGGTGATCTTGACGGCCCCGCCAACGCTTGTATAGCGACACGTCGCTATTTATTTTGACTATAGTCGATGTTCCACCGAGCGGGACGCCAGCCGGGGCTCGATCGGGCAGACGCGGGCGGAGAGCGCGCGCGCAAGCGCGCAATCCGTGTCGGATACGCGCGAGCGCCCTGCGCGTCCAGCCCCCGTCCGGTGAGGTATGATTTTGTATGCAGTGTTGCTTGGTTGCCCCGGAGCGCTCGTCTTTGCGAGAGGATGCGCTCCGGGGTTCTTGCTGCGGCGGTCTGTCTGCGTTTCGGCAGAGCGACGGCTTTGGGAGGGATCTCGAGCAGCCCACTGCTGCGGATGGCGTGCAAGCACTGAAGCTGATCCGGGTCGCTGCCTCCTCGTGTCGACTTGGACGATCCCAACCTGCGGAACAACTGCCGCCTCGGGGACGGGGACAAGGGGACGGTCTATCAGATCGGAGGGGCGGCGTGTCACCAGAGCGAGCCGTCGTTTCGCTGCGGGAGCCCTGCAAATGTCTCCTTTTGTCGGTGCTTGACGACAAATCTCCTGCAACTACGGAAAGTCCAGATAGAAGGACAGTTCGCTGACTGCACGCCCATCTAACCTAAAACTTTCCTAAAATCAGCGAAACGGAGGCATCTGTGGAGATTGTGAGCGCGAACTGCACGCCGGCCGGCGGGCGCGCCGGCACGCGAGCCGCGGCTCAGCCGCTGCGCGCCAGCTCGCCGTGACGGCGATATCCGAGCTGCGCGGAGATGCGATCGGCCGTGGAGAGCAGGCGCGAGTCGAGCGCATCAAGGAGATCCTCGAGCGAGATCGTCGATGCATGCGCCGACACGCCGAGCGCCGCGACCACCTCGCCGGAGCCCGAGCGCACCGGGACGGCGATCGCGTGAATGCCCTCGGCGAGCTCCTGGTCGTTGACGGCGAGACCTTCCTCGCGTACATGGTCGAGCTCCACACGCAGAGCGGTTTTGCTGGTGATCGTGTTGGGGCCGCGCTTTGACAGCTCCATCGAGGCCAGCCGCTCGCTCTGCTCACGCTCGGGGAGGTTTGCCAGCAGCACCTTGCCCATCGCCGTGCAGTGGGCCGGTAGGCGCGATCCGATGCCGAGGCCCGCCTCCTCCCGCTCGTTCGGGAAGGTCGGAGCCCGGTCCACGCACACGATCTCCGTGCGGTCGAGCACGGCGATGCTGATGGTGTGGGAGGTCTCCCGTCGCAGCTCATCGACGTGAGAATGGGCGTGCTCGCGCAGGCCGATGGACATCGGGGGTGATTTTGACGGTCCCGCGAGCGCCTGCATAGCGACACGTCGCTGTTGCCCGCTTCCGCGGGCAGGCCGAGCTCGGCATCGACCGCTTTGTCGATCAGCGACGAGAACGGCTGCCGCAGCCGGTCGCTTCCGGCGCCGCGTAGGAGTTGTTCACGAGCCTGGCGCCGCTGTAGAATCCTGGTCAGTGGCAACACGTGAGCAGATCGAGGCGGCGCTGGACGGACTACCAGAGTCCGAGCTCGAGCCCGTGCTGGAGTTCATCGCCTCCCGGGCCGCCAACGGGACCGACCCTGAAGCCGCCAGGCCCGGCGATGTCGTCGACGACTGGGGCAACCTGTCGGCGATTCGGCGCGCTTCGTCAGCGCGGAAACTCGCCCGGCTCGATGCGGAAGACGCCGCCGCCGGGTTCTCCTGGGACCAGTACCTGTGAGACGCGGCGAGGTCTGGTTGTACGAGCCGCCCGACCGGAAGCGGCGCCCGGCCTTGATCCTCACCCGTGACGAGGCGATCGGAGCCCTGAGCGAACTGTTCGTCGTACTCGCGACCTCGACCATCCGCAACCTGCCGACCGAGGTCGAGCTCGGATCCGATGACGGGATGCCGATCGCCTGCGTGCTGAATGCCGATCACACCGACGCGGCCGACAAGACCTTCCTGACCAAACGCATCACCGAGCTCCGGGCCCACAAGATGACCGAAGTCTGCCGGACACTCGCGCTGGCGACCAGCTGCTGAAGCGCGCACGCAGGGGCGCGGGCGCCACGACCGGAGGGAATGGCCGTGGCGCCCGCTGGTGATGGGGACCGGGCACGCATAGGTGTCGCACGTCCGGGCCTTCCTCGAGCGCCGCTGGAGGGGCTTGCGGTCGCTCAAGCTTCATGGACTGTTATTCGCTTGCTTTCACCGCCTCTGCGTTCGCCGACGACAGCTTGCCTTCGAGGATCGCCGTGTTGTGACCTGGTTCGGAGGGCAGGCTGAGCTCGGCGTTGACCGCCGGGTCGACGATCGAGGAGAACGCTCCGCCGCAGCCTTCGGCGCCCGGCGCGCCGTAGGAGTTGTTCACGAGCCTGCCGCCGCTGAGGGTGATCAGGGAGAACGATTCGTTGTGTTCCAGCGTGCCAGCGGCGCCTTCGATCGACACGTTCGGCGGCGGCGGTTTGGTTTCGCCGGTCGTGAAGTCGATCACGATCGGTTTCGATTCCGAGCCGATGTAGCAGCTGCTGCCGAGGAACGCGTTGCCGAGCTTGATCTTCACCGGCAGCGCCAGCGCCGTTCCTTCTTCGAAGATCAGGTTATCGGTGTCCAGGCCGATCTCGCTGGCGGGACCCGCCAGTTCGGTCGTCTCGGTCACACCCGTGATGCCTTTGTTGATGAATTCGTCAAAGCGTTCTTTCTGTTCTTTGTTGAGGTATTTCGGGGCCACGATGTTGAACAGCCCGCCGGGGACGTACTGCGGCGTTTTCGACAGCGTTTCGGCGTTTTCGGCGCCGATGAATTCGCCTGTTGCGGCCTGCCCGCCCTGCAGGGTGATCGTGCTCTTGATCGGCACGGTCCGGTTGCCGACCGAGAATTCGCCCGCGTTCGATTCCGCCAGCACGCACTCGGCCGTTGCGGAGTTGCTGAGCGGGCAGTACTTGAACGGCGCGAATTCACCCGTCGGGTGGTGTTCGGTCGCGAGGGCCGGTGAGGCCAGCCCCAGCATTGCGAGAGGCATGACGAGCGCGAGGAGCGCCCGCCTTATGGTTGTGATCGTTATATGACTCACAGTGTCCTTCCTTTGCTTGGTTGGTTTTGATCAGTGATTCGCGGAAGTTTTCACCACTTTGCGCAACGTGCTCTTGCCGCTCTTCAGGACGATCTCGAGCTTGATCGTCCTGCGGTTCCTGCCGGTGTTCGTGAGAGTGGCCTCGAGCTGGTGTTCGCCGGCGGCGAGCGCCCGCTTGGCCTTCTTCACTCCCCTGCCGGTGATCGTCAGCGTCCCCGCGACGGTGCTCCTAAGGGTCAGCAGCACCTTGCCGGCGGAGCGCTTCTGCTTGACGACCTCGATCGCCGGCCCGCAGCCCGTCACGGCGATCGCCGTGCTCTGCGTGATCTGCGCGCCGTTCTGACCGGTGATGACCGTCGGCATCGCCAGCGTCTGCCCACAGAGGCTGCCGCCCGGAGCGGCGAGCGCGGAGTGCGGACCCTCCGGCAGGGTCGTTTCGAACGAGCCGATCGGCGCGTCCGGCACCGTTTCGAACTTGCTGTAGGTGATCCCGCCTTTGATGTCAGTCTTGCCGTCCAGGACGATCTCCACGCCTTCGCCCTGCAGGATGAACTCGACGTCGGGGAACGCTTCGCCGCCGTGCGAGACGAGGATCGCGGGACCCGTCAGCGGCACATTGAGAACCGGCGTGACAGCTGTCGCCGTGCCGATAAAGGACCCCGGCGGACAACCGGCCGGGTTGGCGTTGAACTGCGCTTCGGTGCAAGCTTTCTGCAGCGTCGTCAAGCGCGCCGGCAGCGCCTTGGGCAACGCCAGGTCCACCTTGTGGATGTCCGCTTCCCCGGCCTTCTGCGTGACCTTGACGACCAGCGAGGCGCCGCCGGCTTTGCTCGTCGCGCCCTGCGTGGAGGCCATGAACGACGGCTTGAACGCCAGTCCCGCACAGTTCGCGGCTTTGAACGGGCTGGACACCCCGGCGCTCGCGCCAGCGGTCGAGCTGAACGCCCCCGCCACCGACAGCGGTTCGCAGTTGGTCGGGTTGAACATGAACTCGGGCCGGTTGACCGTGACGGTGACCGTGCGGATGTCCAGCGGGATCCCTTCGATGATGCTCGGCAACGGATCTGAGAGGACCGTGACCTGCGCGGTGCTCGGGTTCACCCGGATCGAGGCGCGCACGACCTCCTTGCCGTAGCCGCCGTTGCCGGTCAGCGTGTACGGTCCCGCGGTCGTCGGCACCACGATGCTCAAGCCGAACGGGCCGCCGTCATACGGGCCGGTCAAATACACCTTGCCGCCCGTCACCCAGTAGGGGTCGGAACCGGCGCCGACCGCCGCGGTGGCTTCCCCGAGCAGGCTCCCTTCACCGCATTCCCCTCTGCCCGCCTGCGGTTCGGGGCACTGCGAGACCCCCGCGATCTTGCCCAGCAGACCCGGAGGCATCGTGACCGCCACCCCCGAGAAGCGCTGTTCGCCGTCCTGACGGGAGAACGTCAGGCTGAACGGGCTGTACGCGCCCGCCTGGGGATCGGTCGTGCCCGCGCTGAACGACGGCGCGAAACCACCCGTGGCGCAGCCCTGACCGATCGTGAACTCGCCCGACGGTTCGGCCGGCGGATTGCCGTCCCACGGCGTCAGCTGAGAGGTCGTCGTGTACGTCCCGCACGAGGAGGGCGTGATCAGCGGCGCACGGGGACCGCCGAAGAATTCGAGCTTCAGGTCTTCGAACGGCAGCTCGCGGGTTTTCGTAGAACGTCGTCGTCAAGCGGCCCGTGACCGGGTCTGATTCGACATGACCCGCGAGCTTGACCACGACACCAGTGACCGGATCTTCGACCGCGATGTAGATCCCCAGCAGCGAACCGAACGGATTCTCCGTCTGCTTGGCCAAATAAACAGCGCCGGGCAGGGGGTGTTCCAAAAGCGGCGTATCGACTTCGACCGTGCCGATCTTCGACGCTTCCGGACAGTTCGCCGGCTGACGGGATTGCAAATTGATGCCCACCGCTTCTTTTCTTTCTTCGCGTTCTTCCTGAGCCTTTTCCGTGCCCTTGAGCAGCGGGCATCCTTCGCCGCCCGCCGGCGGCGGAGGGGTTGACGACCATCCCTTCGGGCAGCGTCACGACCGCGTCCTTCAGGTTCGCCTCCGCGGGCGCGCCGTACTGCTCGTCTCTGGGGAATGTGCAGGTCGACGCGCAGCCCCGTCGGGGAGTCCGCCGCGGCGGCTTCCGGTTCGATCGACCGGTTCCACCTCGATCGACGGCGTGAAGGGAAGCGAGGAGCAGCCTTCCACGCCGACAGGTTCGTGGTGCTCGCCGTGGGTCTGGAAGCTGTCTTCGGTGAAGACGCCGGGCTGCTGCCAGGAGTCGGCTTGGGCGGTGGTCGTCAGCGGCCCCGAGCAGGAACTCGGCAGCGTCAGCAGCGCCGTGCCCGTACTGGGAACGCCGGACAGATGAGCTAAGGGCCCTTCTTTCGACCTGGAGCTGGCTTTCTGGCCTGCTGGCGCAGTAGCCGCGTTCACCGTCGTGGGCGGGGTCTGTGGGGTCGCCCCAGAGGGTGACGGACGTGCCGAGCACCTGCAGCCTTGGCGGTGATCTCGCGGGCTTCGGCGGACAGACCGTAGTCGCCGCCCGTACGCACACGACCCGTTAGGATCACGATCAAACCGTGCCTTCCGACATTGAAACCGAACATGGCGGGGACGCCGTGCGGGGGGACCATCCTGAAGACCGGGACCCTAACCTCGGACAGTGTCGGGGCGAGGAGCTCAACATATGCGGTGGCGACACCGACCACCGAAGTGGCCGGACAGCCATGGCCTTTCCATTCTTCGGATTCGGTTGACACTTCGAGCTGGCTGGCCGTGCACATCGTGCTGACAGCGTCGGGGTCGACGATCACGCCGCGGGGAAGGTTGACCGTGAGATCCCTGAGATCAGAGGTGGGCAGGCCATAGCGGAAGTCTGATCCATCGAAATGTTCCTCGTAATATTTCGCGGTGATTCCAATTGGATATAGGGTAAGTGCCGGGCGCCCTTCTTTTTCAAGCTGTTCGCGATATGTGTTGTCGGAGGCGAAGCCGACGGTCAGCGCGTAGGGGTGCGAGCCCGCTCGGGTCGCCGGGGGGCCGGAGTCTTCGGCGTCGAAGAAGGGAAAAGAGAAGACCCCCGGGGAGATGAGCGGCGGGCCGGCCGGCAGCGAGCCGTCGAAGCCTTCGATACCGGGCAGGAAGCGGAACGGTTCGGGGGCGGCCAGCGCCGGCGCGCACCAGACGAGGGTGAGCGTGACAGCGGCCACGACACCGGTGCAGAGGGAGCGCACGCTCATCGTCCCTGCCCCCTCTCGCGACGGGCCGAGCCGGCGGGCGACTTCACGGCCTTCTTGGCGTACTGTTTTCTCGCCCGGGATTCGCAGGCGCGCCGCTGCTTCTTCGCCTTCATCTTCCGGCACGCCTTCAACGCCTTCGCGAGCTTCTGTGCGCGGGTCAGCGGCTTGACGCTCTGCTTCGCGCCCTTGACTTCCTGCCTGGCCGCCGGCGGCGTGAGATTCCCGACACCCGAGAAGGCCCGGCTGGCTGGCGCCTGTGAGACCGGGGGCGAGGAATACGGCGGCGTGCATTCTTCTTCTCCTTCGCACGACGATGTCGAGCGCTCGTTCTGCGCGGCGATGCCACCGTCCACACGCGCATCGTAGATGTCATACAGTTCGTCGCTGTCCTGGGCTACCAGCGGCTGGCTGGTGTCGAGGAACGCGTCTTCGCCGGAGAGCGAGGCATCCACAAAATACGACGGTTCGGAGCTCGTCCCTGTAGAGAGCAGGTACAGGCAGCCGCCGGAGGTCGCGCTGAAGCTCGCGCTCGAGTATTCGCAGGAGCCCGACCCCTTCGCCACCCACTCGTACACGTTGCGAACTCCGTCTTCGTCTTCGTCCTGCGCAAGCAGCGCTTCGGAGCTGTCGAAGAAGACACGCGACCCGTCCGAAGAAAGGTTGCGAGGCAGGAAAGCGGGACCTGATGAGGGTTGAAGGCTAGCTGCTGGACTACGGAAGAGGGTGGTTTCCTGTCCCGCTTCCTCATTGCTCTCGCCTTCGGCGGCGGTGCGTGGCGGGATGCCGGCGGGGTCACAGGAGACGCACGCCAGACCGCCATTCGGGCTGGCTTCGCTCGGCGCTTCGTAGCGATAGAGCTCCGAGTGGCCACGGCTTTCGTAGCCGGTCTGGTCGAGGTTGGAGGCGAACAGCAGAACCCTGCCGCCGGAGCTGACGCGGGAGGACTTCGGTATCGCTGGACCGGAGCCGAGTTTACCGGCGGGTGTCCAGTCATACCAGTCGCTGACGGTGTGCAGAGAGGCGATGAAGATGGTTTGGCCGTCATGCCAGAGGTAGAGGTTGCAGGTCGCTTCCGCGAGGGGTGCTCTCACTACGCAGTCGCCGCTGGAGGCATGGCTGCCATGCACGCCTTCGTTTTTGGCGAGCACGGCGTTGGCGGCGAAGTAGACGTAGGAGCCGTCTTCGCTCATGCCGAGGACACCCATGATTTCGCCGGCCGAGGGAGCGACAGCGATCGGTGTCGCGGTGACCGTCGGGCCGGGGGCGATCGCGTACTCCACCAGTTCACGGCCATTGTCGGCCAGCAGCTCCGAGCCCGCGGCGTTGGCCGCGTCGAAGTGGGCGGTAGCGACGAGCGCGCTGACGCCGTTTTCGCCGACATACAGCCTGCCGGTCCCGGTCGCGGTCCAGAAGACGCGGGCGCCGTCGGCAGAGAGGACGTTCTGCATGTAGTAGCCATCAGGCTCGCCGGGCTCTTCGGTTTCGCCATCAAGCCATTCGTAGGGGCCCGCGATCGAGCCTTTGGTGGGAGCTTCGCCGCCTTCGGAGGCGGGCAGCACACCGACCAGGCCGAGCTGTTCGCTTTCGGCATCCCACTCGTAGACATTGGACTTGCCCTTCACGGCCTCGGGCAGCAGCTGAGCAGTGGTTTCGAACAGGACGAAGCCGCCGGGCGCGACCGAGTCGACGTGCGCCGCAGCGCGTGGCCCCAGGTCGGCGATGCGCCGGTAGGCGCCCGTGGCGGAATCGCGCAGGTAGAGTTCGGCGGTGTTTTCGCCGGCACCGGGGAGATCCGCCCCGGAGACCCCCTCGACGAACTCCGAGAGGTCTTCGCTCCAGCCGGCGATGCTCGCCTCCCCATCGGGTTCGGTGAGGGCAAGCAGGCCCTGGGTGGACCAGGCGTCCCCGGCGCGGCTGGACAGATAGGTCGGGAATTCAGACGCGCCCGCGGCGGGGACGGGGAAGGGCAGAGTCGAGAAGAAGGTGATCGCGTCACCGGAAGTGGACGCCCGAGCCCTGTAGCCGAGCTCCACGGGGACGCCGTTCTTGTCCACGGGCGTGACCTGCTCGTAGGCGCGGCAGTCCGGGAGTTCGGTCGAGTAGGGCTTGCCGGTCGCGGGGTTGACATTGGATTCGCCGCGAAGTGCTTCGTTGGGGCAGACCCCCGCCGCCGACGCGCCCGCCGGCAGGCCGAGCACGAGCAGCAAGAAGCCGACGAAGAGCGCCGCCGCCACCCGCGAAGCATCCTCATGGTCCGCCTTCACAAGCACTCTCTCCCTCTCAGTCTGATGCATATACCACTCCCTCCCGTAGATCACATCGCCTCCCGAAGGCGGGCTGGGGCCGGACGTGCCCGGCCCCAGCCCTAGGCAATCAACTAACTTTTATTCCATGGCCCAGTTTCCACCAGATTCCAGTTTCACTTTCTCGGTGCTGGTGAAATGTGCAGGTTTGCCGGCGAATGTCAGGCCGCTGCCGGCGGGCAGGCATTCAATTTCATGTTCTTCTTGCAACACTGTTTCGTTGGGCAGGTTGCATGTCTGGGTTCCTTCCACTTTGTACGTGCCTTTGATCGCGCATTTTTCCCCTTCGAACGTTATTTCGACGAATGTCGTGCCGGAGAACGGTTTGAATTCGTCTCCCGGCGAGAGCAGCTGATCGCGGAATTTGAATTCGATCGGTTCATGGACACTACAATGTTTGACTGGTTCTTTCGTTTCAGGGTTGATCACTGAGCATTCTTTGAACTTGACTTCGCCTTTCGACGCGCCGCCTGCTTCAAATGTTCCGGTGAACGTATCTTTTACACATTCGATGATAATTTTTAGCCCGAGGACTTCGCTTTCCAGTTTCGACACTCCGCTCGTACCCGTGAGCGTTGGCAGCGGACTAAAAGAACTTGTTGTTCCCATACTCCAGTGAGAATGATCGGTGCACCTACTTCACATCTAGTTTTAGTTTCATATTTATTTCCTGAGCCATTATTTTCTATACAGGGGCCGGTCGTAAACACTGTCTGCCGAGGCCGACGCAGACGCGACCGCGCTCACCGCAAGTGCGGCCAGCACGACGAGAAGACTCAATAGGCTCAGCTTAAACTGTAACATGTGTCACCAATCTCCTTTGTTTCGATTAGCAATACGGTGCCGCGCCGAGCGCTCATCGTAAGAGCCACTCCGGAACGGGTCCTGCGGCGAGGTCGGCTCGACGGGTCGGTTCCCGCCTCGTGGACCTCGCATACGGCCTGAGGGTTCCATCGACCGAGTACGGTAGCCCACTGACTCGTTTGAGCGCAAGAAACGGTTTCTATCTCGGGGAGGCCGCTGATCCCGATCTCCTAATGCCACCCGCGAAGCACCTTCGCCATCGGCGTTCACAAGCACCCTCTTCCTCGTCGATCCGATACATGTACGATTCTCCCACCCGTAGATCAACATCTCCATCAAACATCCCTCCCCTAAAGGCCGACCGGGGCCAGACGCACCTCGCCCCGGTCTCGGCAATCAACTAACTTCTATTCCATGGCCCAGTTTCCACCGGATTCCAGTTTCACTTTCTCGGTGCTGGTAAAATGTGCAGGCGTTGCCGGCAAATGTCAGGCTGCTGCCGGATGGTTCATCAAACGATTTCATGTTCTGCCTGCAGCGAGTTCCTGCCGACGGTAGTTTGCATGTCTGGGTTCCCGTGACTTTGTACGTGCCTGCGATCGCGCAGGACGACCCTAAAATTGTTATTTCGACGAATGTCGTGCCGGAGGACGGTTTGAATTCGTCTTCCACAGGCGAGTTAACCAGCTGGTCGAGGAATTTGAAATCGATCGGTTCTTGAACGCTACAATGTTTGACGACTTTTTTACCCGTTTCAGGATTGATCACTTCGCACCCGGTGAAATGGACTTCGCCTTTCGACGCACCGCCCGCTTCAAGTTCTCCGGTGAATGTATCATTGCTGCATTCGATGATAACTTTTTAGCGAGAGGACTTTGCCTTCCAGTTTCGACACGCCGCTCATGCCTTCGACTTTGCCGGACGTGCTTACTACTCTGATCCAGTTTTTTTCGCCTATGTTTTCGGTGCACAGCATGTTGGTCCATTCGCCTTCTCCGTTAACTGCGGTTTTGGCGCATTCGTTGTTAGGTGCTTCGAAAACTCCGCCGAAAAACACGCGAATCCAGTTTTTTTCGCCCATGGCTTCGGCTCGACGGGTCGGTTCCCGCCTCGGGGACCTCGCATACAGCCTGAAGGTTCCATCGCCCGAGTACGCTAGCCCCCGGCTCGTTCGAGCGCAAGAAACGGTTTCTATCTCGGGGAGGCCGCTGATCCCTATAGCGTGCCGTTGTGTGGGGCCCCGCGGGGCCCCACACAGCGCCGTAACGGCCTGGCTGCTGCTGCTATGGCACCTGCTACTGGCCCGGAAGGCGGGCCTCCAATCCGGCGTCGCCCGTGATCGTCTGTTGCACTCTTCAGACCCGCTTCGCCTTCTTCTTCGCCTCCGGGTACGCCTGGCCCTTCGCGGTATATCCGCATCCTGTGGCGATATGCCCGCCGAGTTCCCAACCCGACATTCCTCCTATCTTCTGGACAGCTTCTTCTAGATAATTGTCGGTTTTGGGTTCCTGGGTTTCGAACCTGTCCACGACCGGGGTCACACCAGGCGTGACTTCGGCCGCCGTGAGCAGCATGTCGTTCCCATTTGACCGTAACTTCGTCTGCACCCGTTCCGCACGTGAATACCACAACTGGGACCGGGTAGAATCCCGTTGACAAAGGCCGCGAGTTTGTGCGCTTGAATCCCTGTTTCAGACCATTCCAGCAGGTTTTTGAGTTCTATTTCGATCGTTTCCGGACCAGCGTTTTCGCACGGTACAACTCCTGATTTGCAGCCCGTGAACGTGATCGTCTCCTGAATTTCGGGGTGTCCAAAGGCCGTTATCTTCCGGCTTGGTGATTTCGCCTGCGCCCGTGCTTGCCGCGCATGTCACCGTCGCCCCCGGGCCCACCTGACGTACGCGTGCTCCTGGAGCTTTCTCTGCGGTAGGCTTCGATCGCGCTCGAACCACTCGAAGTGGTGATCTTGGCGCCGGGTTCCTTTTCGTAGGAGCCCTTCAGTTTGCCCTTCTTTTCATCAAGGGTAATGCAGTCCGATTCCGAGTATTTGCCTTTCTTCTTGCCCACATACGCACACGTGGGAAGTGCTTCACTCCATTCATAGGAGCCCTTCAGTTTGCCCTTCTTTTCGTCAAGAGTTTTGCAGTTCGTGTCCGAGTATTTGCCCATCTTCTTGCCCACATTCGCACAGCGACCATATTCCACGTGTTTTTGTGTTTCTGTCACCGCCTGCGCCGCCGAAGCGACCATCGCGCCGAGCGCGAACACGGCGACGAGGCACAGCCCCGCGATCCTGATGCGTCTCATGTTCACCACTGCTCCTTTTCTCCTCCTGGATCAGATCCACCGGCCCAAGAATCCCCTCTTCAGAACGGAGACGCCCCAAAGCCGGCCCTAGCTGCTGTCAACGGGCGAAACCCATCTCGCCGATCAGGCGATACGCGGGCCGCGAAACGCGCGGGAGAGCAGAGCAGGAGTCCGCCGAACAGCACGTCGATGATGCTCTGCGCCGGCTCCTTGGCGCCTTCCTCGCATGCAGCCTGAAGGTTCCATCCCCCGGGTACGCTAGGCCCCGGGCCGTTTGATGACAAGAAGCGGTTTCTATCTCGGGATCGCCCCAACAGCGCGACCGCCCTCCCCCGCCCGCGCGGCGCCGCGCCAGGCGGATGCGACGCCGCGGTAGTGGGTCAGTTTCAATCGAGCAGCGCGGCGACCTCTTGGAGTGTCCAGACGTGATCGGCCTTCCCGGCTGCCATCGCGGGGGTGCGGGGGTAGGGGTTCTTGAGGCTCATGTGTGGCCGGGCGAAGTTGTAGGCCTGATAGTGCAGCGCGACGGCGGCGGCTAGGTTCTCGATCTTCTTGGAGAAGGCGTTGGTAAGCCGCGTCATGCGTCGCATGTTCATCCGCATGGTGAGGTTCTGCCGCTCGACGTAGCTGGTGCTGATTCGCTCTGGGTCGGGGTCGCCGGTGCGGACGGGTGGGCTGTAGCGACGCTCGTCGCTCGGGTCGCTGGCATAGGTCTTCTGGAGCGTCGCCCAATCGACCTGTGCGCCGAAGGAGAACCCGATCGCCTCCGCGTAAGCCGCGAGCCCGTCGGTCGTGATCTGCGGTCGGTACTTGAGTCGGGTCCGCAGGTCCATCATGAACAGGTAGCCATCCACAGCGGTGCGCTGCCCCACGAACCATGCCGGGATGAGCTTTGTGTCCGCGCAGATCGCGGTCCACGTCCAGACGCTGCCGATCCCATGCTCTCCCTGGCGGTCGGCCGGGATGTTCTTGTCCTTGGCGTAAACGAAGTTCCAGATCTCGTCGCACTCGAACGTGGTGCAGGTCAGGTTGCGTAGCGTGGCGTGCTGGTAGGCGCTACAAGCGTCGCCCAGGTCTAGGAGGAGCTTCGTGATCGTGTTCTTGGCCGCGCCCGTGATCCGAACGGTGCTGCGGATGCTCATACCCTCCGTCAGACAGCCGATGATCTGCGCTCGCTTCTCGGTGCTCAGGCGGTTCATATTGACCATTATGCTTGAGGCATCGGCGGAAAGGGTGCTTTTTCATGTTATGCTCGCCCTATGGCAACCACCGCATCTCGCGCTAGGGACGCGGGTGCTTCGGTGCCCCCGCGTCCGCAAAAGCAGTCGGCTAGGTTCTCTGCCTATGCCGCGGCCCTTCGGGAGGCTGGCGTTGGGGAGGACGACTTGCGCCTGCTGCGCGAACTCGCCGAAATGAACGCTAACGATCTCTCGCGGGCGGATGAGCCGCCGCCGCCGTCCCGCGTCCTGCTGTAAGTCGTCAGACTCTCAGCCCGAGAGCTGGACTGCGTCGCGATCCGCGAAGATCTTCGCGGGCCCGAACGTTTCGCTCTCCGCTGGGAATGTCTGGAGGAAGATCTCCATGCGGACCCAGATCTCCCAGATAAGCCTCCAGCGGTCGTCGTCCTGAATAAGAACCTCGATGTCGAGCTTTAGATCGTCGCGACACTCCTCAGCGCCGATCATGCGCCCGTGCGAGAAGCGTTTGTTGGCTTGGGACAGGTCTCGGGCGATTCGGGCCGCCTGCTGGCCGAGAGCTTTGGAGTTTGCGTCCTTCAGCAGGCGGGGCAGCATGTGCTTGACCAGCCGTTTGCTGACCATGTCCTTGCCAAACTTGATCTCACGTTCCATCTCGGCGATCCATGCGGCCGACATGTCCGGCGAATTGAGCAGCTGGAGATGTCCGATGACCGGCTCTTTTCTCGCCTGTGCGGCGGCGACCGCTGCGAGCGCGCTCTTTTGGCCATCGAGAAACGACTGGGCCGAGACGTAGCGCACCATTCCGCCAACCCTGATGGGGACTTGCGGGTCGATGGGGCCAAGCTCGGAGAGGTAGCCCATCACGATCTGGTCGGCGCACAGAGCCGTCATCGTGGCGGCGCTCTTCGCCATGTTCGGTACAACGACGCGGAACTCCCCGTCGCACACAGCGCGGCACGCGGAGACGATCTTCGGCCGTCTGGGCGCTCCCGCCTGGGCTGTTGATCCAGAGGTCGAGATCCTTCGTCTTTTCCTCTCGCTCTAGGAGGGCCGTAATCGGCGCTACGTCCGATGGCTGCATCGCCGCGTTTGGGTGCTCTATTTTCGCGAAATATGCGACAAGCCGCCGGCCTCCGCTTAGCTCGGAGTACCGCGTGAACAGGTCCTTGTTGCGCAGGATGATCTGCTCGCGGTTGGCGGCGAAGGCGGATTGTGTCTGCTCGTCGGCTTGTCGTGCGTCGTCGAGGACTCGCGCAAGTAGGTGTGGGTCGCTACTCGTCTTTTCGGTAGACACAGCCGCGAGTCTACTCTGTTGAACTCGACTAATTCGTGCGCCAGCGCGCTAGCGCGGCCTTGCGTGCGATCTCGGAGCGTTGCTCGGGCGTCAGCTTGTCGGCCCGCGCCTTCCCGCCCTTCAAGCCGCCCTCGCGCCCCGTGCGCTGAGCGGGCGTCTCGGGCTCCTGCGGCTCGGTCGCGTGCTGCACGACCCGATAAGCCATCTGGTTGAGGTCGGCCATGCCGAGATCGTACCGCCCGCCGCGGGCGACCTAGGTGCTAGTCGAATCCTGATCCGCGTGCTCGGCGGCTTCGTCGCGCAGGCGGCGCACGCGCTCGGCCGCGATCATGCGCTTCTGGACGGGTCGCGGCTGCTGCGCAAACGTCGCCCAGTGCTCGCGGTCCGAAATGTAGCCTTGGTCATCGGGCATAGGGCCTCATCCTAGCGCCCGCTCGTCAAACTGACCCACTACCGATCGCCGCCATGGAGCACTGTCTCGGATAACATCGAGCGCGCTCCGCCGACTGCGGTCGGCGTGGTGATGACCGCCGGTCCTCGCATCCATCCAGAGCGGTAGAATCGGTGTATGGCAGCGAACGAGAACATCGACCACGAGCTGGTCGTCGCCCCGGACGGGGGAGCATTCCCGCCGATCAGCTGAAACGCCTGGGCGTCGGCCCTGGCGCGCACCTTCGTGTGGTGCAAACGCCTGCGGCGCGCTCGGGCGGCAGCTTCGCCGGATCGCTGCCCAACCTCGCAGAGGTGACCTGGGAGGACTTTGAGCGCGCCAGCAAACTCGCTCGCGAAGACGTCGGGTCGGCGTGAGGGTCTTCGCCGACTCCCACGCCATCGTCGCGACAGCAGGCTGGTATCTACGATCTGGTGACTCGTCGAAGGTCGATCGTCTTCAGTCCGAGGCCGTACGCGCGGGCGCGTGCGGTGAGCTGCAGCGTCGCATCGAGGGCTGTAACGGCCTTCCTGAAGCCCCAGACTGAAGGCACTATGGCTACCATCGAGCAGCAAGCAATCGGAGAAGAAGTCGAGATCGTGGGCGACGCCGGCGAAACCCTGGACTTGGTCACTGTCCCGGTCGAGCAGCTCAAGCTCGTCGAGAAGCACAGCTGAGATAGCATCCAGCGTGCTCCGCCGATTGCCGTCGGCGTGGTGATGACCGATTCCGGCGCCGGGGTGTGCTTATCACTGGGAGTGCTCAGCCACCCCGGCGCCGGGCCTTCGTCCGGGCGCCTGATGCGCCTCCTCGTGCCGAAGCCGCGGACGACATCGCGTTGATGATGTACGGAGGGTCGGCCCGAAACGCCCGTTTGCCCGGGCGCCAATTCCCCAGTTGTCCGGCTCTCAACTCCCCAATTGCCCGGGCGCCAATTCCCCAATTGTCCGACATAGGCGGTACACTGCATGCGTGCCCATGCCGTTCATCGACCGGCATGTCCGCCCGGCGGTCATCGAGGCCCTTACGGAAGCGCGGGCGGTGTGCCTGCTGGGAGCAAGGCAGTCGGGCAAGAGCACGCTTGCCCGTGCTATCGCCAGCATCGAGCACCCGGCGGAGTATCTGACGCTCGACAACGACGCGACTCGCCGCTCCGCGCTCGAGGACCCGACCGGGTTCATCGCCCGCGTGTCGGGTCCGGTCGTGATCGACGAGGTTCAGCGGGTGCCGGATCTGATGCTGGCCATCAAGGAGCGCCTGGACACGAACGACGAGCGCGGGCAGTTCCTGCTCGCCGGCTCGGCCAACATCCTCACCCTGCCGACGATCGCCGACGCGTTGCCCGGGCGGGTGGACTATGTCCGGCTGTGGCCGTTCTCGCAGGGCGAGCTGGCCGGACGGCGCGAGAGCTTCATCGACCGTCTGTTCGCCGGCGAGGCCCCGCATGTAGACGACGCCGGGGTCGGACGCGCGGCTTATGCCGCTCAGATCGTCGCCGGCGGCTTCCCCGACGCCCAGAACCGGCGTCCTCGCGGTCGCGCGCGCTTCTTCACAGGCTACGTATCGACGATGCTGGGCCGCGACCTCCAGGACATCGCAGGTGTGCGCGACACACACAGCGTCGAGCGCCTGCTGCGAATCGTCGCGGCCCGCTCGGCGACGCTCGTCAGCTCGCGGGCGGTCGCCGGGGAACTCGGCGTGGATCACAAGACCGTGGCCGCGCAGACTCGCGTCCTGGAAGACCTCTTTCTGGTCTGGAGCCTGCAGCCGTGGCACGTGAACCTCGGCAGCCGCCAGGTGAAGACGCCGAAGATCTACATGGCCGACACGGGTTTGCTCACCCACCTGATCAACACCAACATCGAGAGGATCGTCCAGAGCCCGACCCTCTCGGGGTCGATATTCGAGACGTTCGCCACGATGGAGCTGGCCCGCCAGCGCGACTGGGCAGAGAGTCCAGCCTCGCTGTTTCACTATCGCGACAAGCAGCAGCGCGAGGTTGATGTCGTCCTCGAGCTGGGCAGCGGCGAGGTCGCCGGAGTCGAGATCAAGACGGCCGCGAGCGTCCGGGCGCAGGACTTCGCCGGACTTCGCTACCTGCGCGACAAGCTCGGCGCCCGCTTCAAGGCAGGTGTGGTCCTCTACACCGGCAAGCGAACCCTGAGCTTCGGCGACCGCCTCTCCGCCGTGCCATTGTGCGGGTTGTGGGCATAGCGGCGCCCGACCGCGCGGCAGCCGCTTAGGCGCTCCTTGATCGTCATGCGTTGCATCGTATCGAGCCCTTCGGGGGTTGCCCCGGCGCCGGGCCTTCATCCGGGCGCCTGCCGCGACGCTCGCGCGAGAGCGGGGGTTCGCCGCGAAAGCAAGCTCATGCGGGGGCGTGGCCCCTTGAGGGTGAAGGACCACGCCCCCGTACTGCGGGTCATCCCCGGCGCAAACGGAGGGAATCCGGGCCGGGGCTACCCCCGAACGCCATCCTCAAACGACGACGACGTTCGAGCTTGTAGACGACCCGTCGCGGCGAGCCGCGACGACCTCCGCGGCCTGGTGATGACGCCCGCGCGCATGGTCGTCTCACGCTGTCTGCTTGTGTCCCGCCCTCCCCGGCTGCTTGTGCGCCGTCTGCTTGGAGGCGTACTTCTTGCGGGCCGCCTTTTCGCATGTGAGGCGTTTGCTCTTGCGCACGTCCTTCTTGCAGGCCTTCAGCGCTTTGGAGAGCTTCTGCGCCTTTGTGGGCTTGACTGCTTTGGCGCCCAGCACCCCCCCGTTCGCTGGGGGCGCCGGCACCGGCAGCAGTGCCGGCAGCAGCGCTGGCGAGGACGGCGCCGTCAGCGTCAGCGCTTCGGGCGGGTACGCCGGCGTCGTGAACGTCTGATCGGCGCCGTAGACGGTGGCCCTGTTGTTGCTCGCGATGAGCCGGTAGTGGTAGGTGGTGGTGGGCAGCAGGCCGGTGAGCACATGCGCGATCGACTCCGGGGTGCCTGCTTCGCCTGGCGGGCTGGATATCGAGCCCGTTATCGAGGTGCCGTAACTGGTGCTCGTGCCGATTTCCCACGTGTAGGTCGTGAGCTGCCCGTTGGGGTTGATCGTGCCGGAGATCGTCGCCTCGGTCTGTGAGACTTCGCTCGCCGGGCCGGTGAACGCTTGCGCCGGTTCGAACACGGTCGTGAAGGAGGCCCCTTGTTCGCTCACGGCTTCCCCAGCCGGGTTGGTCGCCACGAGACGGTAGTGGTAAGCCGTCCCCGGCTGCAATCCTTCGACCGGTTCGCTGCTGAGGGCCACCGCACCGTAACCGGACGCCACACTCGTCACAGGGGTGCTCTCGGGATAGGGGCTCATGTAGCAGCTCGCTTCGGAGACGCATGGCCCGTATTGGAAGTGGATCTGCGTTGTGCCGCTGTTCTCCGGGTTGACCGTGCCGTTCAGCGTCGCCGCCCGTTCGGAGACACCCGACGCTTCGGAGGGGACCGGCAGCGGCGCGCGCGGCTTGGTCCGGAACGCTTCTTCGACTCTCGCTTCACCACTGCCGCTGTTGGTGTTCGTCGCCGAGAGGCTGTAATCGTATTCCGAGGCGGGCTCCAGGCCGGTGATCTCGCCTTTGACTTCGCCCGGCGCGGTGATCGTACCGGAGAGCACTTCGCTGAAGCCGCCGCCGCCGATCGGACGGTATGCGAGCTTCCACGTCGCCTGCGGTGCTTCCGGGGCGATCGTGCACGCGACCGTCGCGCCTTCCGCTGTCGGTGTCGCGCCGCACTTCGTCACTTCGGGCGGACCCACGTACCCAAACACGTGGACCTCATCGCTCGTGGCATCGCTCACGTACACGGTGCGCCCGTGGCCCTTGCGGTCGCTGTAGGCGATCCCGGAGGACGCGCCGATCTCACCCATCGCGAACTCTTCCACGGGCGCGCTTCCCGCGGGGGCGCTCGCCGCGAACGCCTCCACGTGCGAGGCGCCCGCTTCTTCGGCGTCCACATAGACGTGCCCTTCGCCGCCGGCGGCGAGCGCCTGGAAGGCCGCTCCCGCGGGCGCCGTGGCGATCACGGTCCCCTCTTCCAGCTCATAGCCCGCGCCAAGCTTGTAGCGCTCCAACCCCATCGCGGCGCCCGTCAAGTACACATAACCCCCGGCCACCGCCGCGCCCTGCGCCGGCGAGGACAGCGCCTGCGCTGAGGCAAGCACCGTCCCCGTCGGTTCGAGCACAGACAGGCTTTGACCGTACGTCACATATACATGGCCGCTGGAGTCGACGGCGACACCATCAACCGGTTCTTTCTTGGAAGGGCTTTCAAGCAGCGTCCTGGAGTATTCATATTCGTTCGGGTCGCCGGCCTTCGGTTTGAACTGGAACACGTACTTCGAGCTTGCGACATACACGTCCCGAGCGAACGCGCCGGAGGAATCATCGACCGCGATCCCCGAGTAGGAGCCCAGCTTGAACGCCTTGTTGTTCTTCGGACCCCACGTCGCGATCTCCCCGACCGGCTGATACCCGCCACCGGCCTGCGGTTCGAGCTTCTGCACACGCGCGTTACCCACATCCATCACGAACACATCGCCCGTGGACGCTTCCACGGCAACAGCACGCGGCCCTTCGAAATCGCCGAGACCAGTGCCCTGAGCGCCAAACGACGATTCCAGGGAGAACTCAGCGGCCGCGAACGCCGGCTGGACACCGACCGACAGCGCCCCGCCCGACAGCACGAGCAACATGCAAACCATCAACATTCTCGTGCGCGCACCCAACATCACCAACTCCTCCCGTGACACCCATCCCGCCCATCAGGCGATACGCGGGCTGCAAAACGCGCAGAAAAGCAAGCAGGAACTCGCCGAACAGCACGTCGATGAAACTCTGCGCCGGCTCCTTGGCGCCCTCCCCGCATACAGCCTGAAGGTTCCATCCCCCGGGTACGCTAGGCCCCGGGCCGTTCGATCGCAATAGGCGGTTTCTATCTCGGGATTGCCCCAACAGCTCGACCGCTCGACCAGCCGTCTCCCGCCCGCGCGGCGCCGCGCCAACAGACGCGGCGCCGCCATAACGCGCGCCCTTGGATATCATCGAGGGCGCTCCGCCGATTTCGGTCGGCGTTGTGATTACCAATACACCGGCGCCGGGGTGCTCATCGTAAGCAGCACCAAGCCACCCCGGCGCCGAGCCTTCATCCGGACGCCCGGCGGGTCCGCCGGGATGATCGGGCGAACGGAGGAAGAGCCTCGTTTAGCACACCTCGAGGCGCCGTGTCACCAGCATGAGGCCGTCTGCGCAGGGCTGAAGAATCCGCAAATTGCGAGATCGGGGGCGACCAGGACCGATTGCCCTGCATCCTTGGAAAGTCCAAAGTGAAGGACGCATCGGGAGAGCGAACATAAGCCGTAGATAAAACTTTCCTAAAGCAAGCTTGGGCCGAGCTTCGGCGGCTTCAGGCCAGAAGCGCCGCGCTCAAGGCGGCGATGACAGCCGCCAGCAGCTTCTGATCGCCGCTCGCCGCAATCGGCCCGTCGCGCCCGAGCAGCGCGTCGCACCAAATCGCGGGCGGCGCGTGGCCGACAGCCTCGGGCGCCGCCGCCGGGGCGCCGGACAGGGCCAGGACGCCGCCGGCGCGGGCCGCCAGGTGGATATCCTGATCGTCCGCGCCGCCCGCGTCGAAACGCAGCCGGCAGGTGCCGGCGATCTGCTCAGGCGTGCGAGCCACCGGCGCGAGCATGCGCAACAGCTCGCCGAGGTCCCTGCCGGGCGCCGGGTGCGCCGGCCTCGACCACAGCCATTCCCAGCGTCCGGCGAGCATCGCCACGAGCGCGAGGTGCCGGGCGCCGTCGGTCAGCTCGCACAGCCGCGGGATCCGTCCTCCGTCGCTTCGTTCCAAAAGCCCCGCGAGGACGAGCTCGCGCAGGCGCCGGCGCAGCGCCGAGCGGCCCAGGCCGGGCGTTCGCTCGTCCAGGTCGTTGGTGGTCTGCGGGCGGTCGGCCAGCAGCAGCGCGATCTCGCGCGTGTGCTCGTCGGCGGTGAGCTTGATCGCCAGGGCGCCGGGTGGGCCTCGCCGCTCGGCCCGCGGGCGCCAGCTCTGTTCCCAGCGGCCGGCCCCGGCGGTGATCTCGAGCAGCGCGCGGCCGGCGCCGGTCAGCTCGTAGTGGGCCTCGTGCGGGACGGGCGCGCTGCGAGGGTGCGGCGGCCGTCCGGGCCGGTGCTCGTAGGTGACGAGCTTGCGCTCGAGCAGGCGGTGCAGCCGTCGCATCACCACTGAATGTCCGCCGTCCGGCAAGCGCCGCTCTAGCTCCGCCGGGCGCAGCGCGCCGCCGGCCAGGCGCTCCAGGACCGCGACCATCTGCTCCTCGGCGAGCAGCTTCAGCGCGCGCGCTCCCAGCTGGTCTTCTCGGCTCATGGCTCCCTCGGGTCCTGCTCCTCGCAGCTCGCGGTCGGGGCGGACGGACCTGACGAGCATACACCTCTGTTCCGGTTACATGAACAGTAGTTTTTTCCCTGATCCGGGCGCCGATTCTGGAGATCAGGACTCTTCGGCGTCAGAGATCGCCTGGGCGGCGGCCTCGCCGCCGATCACAGGGGCCAGTGCGATGTAGGTGGCATAACCGGTGAGCTCCGGCAGCTGGCGCGTGGCGCCCTGCGTGACGTAATGGTGGACGATCCCCCAGACGGCTCCGGCGCTCGCCTCCAACGCCAGGCGCGAATGCACGCGCGACCGCGGCAGGCCGCGCAGGAGCTGGTCGGTGAACTGGCCCAGCTGGCGTTCGCGGCGCTCGATGCCGGCCGGGCCGACGGCGAAGATCTCCACGAATGCGACCCGGACGAGCACGGGGCTGGTCGCGAGGTGGCGCATCGATGCGGCGACTCCGGCGTACACCACCGCCAGGCCGCTGGTCCTCTGCGCAGCCTGCGTCGCGCACACCAGGGCCTCAAGGCTCAGGCGATCCAGCGCGTCGAGAAAGCACTGCTCGCTGCTCTCGAACAGCTCGTGGAACCTCGCTTCGCCGACACCGGCCTCGTGCGCGATCCGTGCCGGGCTGAGCTGGGCATAACCGCTCGAGGCGGCGATCTCGGCCGCACAGCGCAGCAGGCGCGCCCACTCGTTCTCGCTCCGAGCCCGGGGACAGCAGGGCGAAAGACCATTGCATTGCGCGGGCGGGGCGGTGCCGAGCCCGGCCGCCGCGGGGGAGCGGTAGGAGAGCGCCCACTGCAGCAGCTCGTCCGCGAGCGCGGGCAGTTCCTCGACGTCGCCGGCGAGCAGCCGCTGGCGCGTGATCCGCTCCATCCCGCACACGATCGCCTTGGCGATCAGCGGTGGCAGCGTGACGCCGTCGGGAGCCTCGCTGAAGCTGGCGCTGACCACCTGCTCGAAGATCAGGCGCGTGCGCCGCATCCGCTCGAGCGCCGCCGGCCCCGCGCCGAGGACCTCCACGAGCACGAGCCGCGCCGCCTTGGGCTCCTCCACCACCTCCGCGGCATAGGCGACGAAGCCCGCGCGCAGCCGCGTCTGCCAATCGCCCTCGCAGCGGTAGGCCACGCCGATGCGCCTGATCGCGTTTTCCACGATCGCGTCATATGTCGCCAGGAAGTACGCCTCCTTGGTGCCGAACAGCTCGTGGAACGCCCGCTTGGAGACCCCCGCCAGCGCGACCAGCCGCGCCAGGGTGGTGCCGGCATACCCCCGCTCGGCGACCTCCTCGATCATCGCCCCGATCAGGCGGCTGCGCTGATTGCTGGCCACCGCGCCATGCTCGAGAGCGCTGGGGCCGGGGTGCAGCTTTGCGTCCAGCAGCTCGGGCCGGCGGGGCCACGGCGCCTCGCTCGCCCGGGCCCCGCTCATCGTGACCACATCCCCCGGGCCACGGCCCGGCCAGCCGTGGAGCGCAGCCTGCAGGCGCAGGATCGGCGGACCGGGAAAAACCGGGCCGCGACCGATCGCATCGCTGGCACTCCCGAGACCGCTTCCATCAACTCCTCCTGTTCCACCGACTGACACAGGCGAGTCATGTATACCGCCTGTTCACGGCCGTGTGTCAGCGTAGGAGCGCCGCGGCCACGGTCACCGGGCTCTCGAGACCAGCCGTCGTTCTCCCCGCAAATGACAATGCCCTGCATCTCAGGAAAGTTCAAATTGGAGGACGCATCAGACGGGCGGGTTCACCATAAAAATAAAAGTTTCCTAAAGAGCGTCGCCATTCGGTAACCGGCTTGCAACGACACAGCCAAATTTCGCTTTTTCCTCGGAGGACTCTTGCCTCCAGCGGAATTGAACGAACGATTCCACATATGCTATGCCCCCTTCCAGCCTTGACAGCCCATAGGCTGGGCCCCGCGACACCGGCACGCACGGGGCGACCGCCGCTCACGCCGAGCGCCGGTGCTACAAGCGGCTACAGGGTGTCGCGACCGTTTAAGCGACTGTCGCCGACAGCTAGAACATAATCTCTGGACGACTCCCTGCAGCTACTTGTCTGCGCAGTCGATACCCTCTGATGTGCCGGCCGACACCGGGGGGGCTGCCCAACGCGAGGGACCAGACGCTCGCGCCGGCGGAGCACCACGCGCGACCCGGCGTGTGGCGTCACGATCACGCTGCGCCAGCACGGGCGCTCCATGTGCCGGCTCGCAGGGCTGACAGTCATGCTATGAAGCACGGTTCGCAGCACCGTCTTCATCTCGAGCATCGCCAGGTGCGAGCCCGGACAGCGCTTGCGACCTCCTCCCCATGGCAGCCACGTATACGGACTCGGCTGTCCTTCCAGAAAGCGCTCGGGACGGAACTCCTCGGGCTCGGGATAAACGTCCGGGTCGTGGTGCAGCAAATAGATGCACGCCAGCAGACGGGCCGGCGGACGGTAGGTCCAGCCGCCGATCTCGATCGGCCGCTTGACCGCGCGTGGAATCGTGAACAGGAACACCGGCCGGTGGCGCAGCACCTCCTGAACGGTCGCGGTCAGGTACCCATCGCCCGCGTCTGAGTCGATCTCCTCGATCAGACGCCGCTGCGCCACCGGGTTGTACGCGAGCAGCTGAAACGCCCACGCGAGCTGTGAGGCCGTCGTCTCGTGCCCGGCGAGGATCAGCGACATCACGTTGTCGCGCAGTTGGGAGCGCGTCAACGGCGAGCCGTCTGTGTTGCGGGCCTGCAGCAGCATCGTGAGCGCGTCCTGGCGATCCGCTTCGAACCCGTCGCGGCGCTCGTCGATAAGCGCGTGGATCAGCACGTCCACGCCTGCCCGGTCTGACAGGAAGCGCTTCCACGCCGTCTGTCCAGGCCCGTGGCGCAGGCTGGGCACCGGAAACGCGGGGCTCCCGGTGACCTCCAGCATCGCCAGCACCCCGTCCCGCAAGGCCGGCGAGCGATCCTCGCAGCCGTTCTCCCGCCGGCTGAAGATCCTTTGCAATATAACCTCCAGCGTCAGCGCGCGCAGGCGCGGATGCAGCGCGACGGAGACGTCTCGGGGCCACGAGGAGATCGCGCTGCGCACGACGTCTGTCACCCACTGCGTCTCGGAGTCGATCACGCGTCGCTGCAACGCTGGCAATACGGCCCGACGCCCATTCAAATGCTCGTCTTCATCGAGCAGCATGAACGAGCTGGAGCCGACGATCGGCTCGACGGTCGCTCCACCCTCGCCCGGATGCAACGTCTCAGCAGGCGCCGCCAGCATCGCCTTGACGTCGGCCGGGTCGCACAGGAACACCAGCTCGGGGAAGTTCGTCATCCTCAGGGCAAAGCGCCTGTCACAGCGCGCGCGACATCGCTCCAGATATGTGAAAGGCCATCGCCACATTGCATACGTCTGAACCAATGTGGTAAGCCACCGGCCCACCAGCCGCTCCGTGTATTTCGGGCGTCGCATCGTCCTCCTGCGACTATGCGGAGCGCAGGGCGTAAGCCGTACGCCAGATGCGCAGGATCGGCAGCAGCAACGTTGTGAGAGCTCCGCCCGCCCGAGCCATTTCCATGCTGGCCCGCCAACGCTTCGGCTCCTGTGCGCGGTCATTTGACAGATACATCGCGATCATGCATGCAGCGACCACGACGTGACGATGACCGTTGCGCAGGCGACGGGCCTCGTCGATCGATCGTCTGATCAGCTCACAGATACGCTGCGTCGCAAGCTCTGGAGTTGGATAATGACCTATATAGCTGTGACAGTCGCTCTCGATGTCCTGGGCTTGATCCACATAGCTGTCGAGCATCGTGGCGATCAGAGACAGCCCCGGAAAATAAACCTGACACGCATCGCTTATCTCCTGATCGCTACAAATGGGCTCCGCGGCGAGCGCCAGCAGCATGTGAATCGTCAGTGGGGCGGTCGCCGCTCCACTGAGCTCGAACCAGTTTGACGGCCTCTCTCCGGGAAACTCCCGTTCGACCCAGCCGCGCAGCGCTGCGTCTCGGCGATCTGGGTCGGGGTCGTGATTCAGCGCAAGCACCTGCGCGCGAGACGCTTCGCGGATCGCGAGCTGTCGAACACGTGGATAGGAGATCAAGCACTGGCAGTGCTCGCGGCACGCCTGCACGAGCATCCGCAGATAGCCCCCGTCGTCCCGCCATGGATGATGGCGGTAGTAGTCGGACATCGGCGTGTCCGGCTGCAGCGCCTCGATGAGCGCCAGATGCAGCTGACATCCATTTGCGAGTCCAGCGTGCGCGGCACGCTCGTTCATGTTGTCCAGGAACTCCAAGATCAGCTCGTAGGTGACGAGCAGGCGCAGCAAATGCCGATTGCGCCGGCGCGGCAGAATCCAGAGCAGCGCAGCGCCATCGAGGTGAGGGCGCTTGCGAACGAGCGCCCCGAGCGCGTCGCTGCGTATCCGTGCGTCCGGGATCCGTACGGCCTGCCGTTGCCAGGCGTCGACCTCCTTGGCGACTGCCCGTAACCCCCAGAACATCTCGCGCACAGCAGCGGCCAGCAGAGCCCAGCCTTGTGCTGGAGTTATCGTATGGGTGTCATCAGCTCCAACGGTACCGATCTTTCCGAGCCTAGAAGATCGACAGGGCGGACTTCTTCGGCAAAGCTGGATATTCCGAACAAAACGCGATCAAGCAGCCGGAGCTGCCTGCCGGCGTATCCAGGAGGCTAGGTGCTGGGCCACGGATAGGGGGCGATGCCCGTCGCCCGATATCCAGGGATGGCGATGCACGCGGCCGCGACGACTGTCACGAGCACGAAGCTCGCGAATGAGACCAATATGTTGAGAGAGAGGAGGACCGGAAAGCCGGTGACGGACAGCAGCGCGTGGCTCAGCAGGAGCTGCCCGCAGATGCCGAGCGCCGCTCCGATCAGGCAGCCGGCGCCGATCAGCAGCGTGCTCTCCCAGATCAGCGCCCGCCACAGGGTCAGGCGTCCGTACCCCTGCACCTTCATGCGGGCGAACTGCCGGCGGCGCTGTGAGATCATCGCTCCCATGACTGTCGCCGTCGCCAGCGCTCCGGCCACGAGCACCAGCACGGCGATCTGCGTCAGACGCCCCAGCCCCTGGCGGCCCGCCGCGCGCTGACTCTGTTCACGCTGACCCGCCGTTTCGACGGCCAGTCCAGACCGCGCTCCCAGGACGCTCTGGATCTCTTTGCGAACATCCGTGGGAGACGCGCCGGCGGCGAGCGTCACGTTGTAGGCGCTGGGATCTGAGCTTTCCCATGCCCGCGCATAGTCTTCGCCATTGAGGATGATGGCGCCCGGCGGCCAGCCGAGGTTCGTCGTCAGCGCGGCGACGCGGAAGCGGGTTTCGCGGGGTGCGGGAAGCGTGAACGACTGTCCGACATGCAGGTGATGCTCGGTGGCCAGGCTCTTTGAGATCACCGCCCAACCTCCGGCACGCAGTCTCGCGGTCGCAAGCGCGAGACTCCCGGTGAGCAGCTGACTGGCCGGGATCGGCGAGGACGCGGTGGCGGGCGGCGCCAGCACCCAAATGCGGCGACCGCCATATTCGAGAAAGTCCGCGCGATAGGCCCCGACGGCCCTGACGCCCGGCAGATTCATGAGCGATGCGATGGGGATACCGCTGAAGGGCGCCGTCGCCAGCAGATCCTGCTTATCCGATGGGACGACCCACACGTCTGCGACCGCAGACAGCTGATGCACGAGACGGTCGAGCCCGTTTTGGAGATTGGTCCTCGCTCCCTCGATCACAACGCCGCCAAACACCGCGATCGCGGCAGTCGCGGCGATCGCGAGCGACCGGGCTTGTGTCTTGGGCGAACGCAGCTCGATGACCGCGAGCGCGGTGGCGCTCATCCCGAACGGACGTTGCAGGCGCTCGAAGCCGGCGACGATCAAATCGAGCAGCGGACCCAGCAGCAGCAGCAGCGCCGCGACCAGCGCCGCGATGCCGACGATCGCCGACTGTGGCGCCGCGAGCAGGATGATGATCGTGACCGCGAGGCAGGCGCAGCCGCCGGCGAGCATCCCGATCGTGCGCCTGTTGAAGGCGGGACGCCCGCCGGGCTCAGCGGGGCGCGCAGTGCGCGCCCCGCCGTCCCACGTCGGGATCAGCACGCCGACGCACGCCGCGAGCGCCCCCGCGCCGGTCGCGATGAGGACGCTCGCCCAGGTGACGATGCGCTGCGAACCGATCGGAAAAGCGAACGACAGGAATCCCGGGGGTGAGCTGAACGCGACGATCGACAGCAGATCGCCCAGCGCCAGCCCCACCAGCGAGGCGACGGCGGCGAGCACGAGCGCGTCGAACAGCAGCGTCTTGACGACCTCCGAGCGGGTCGCGCCGCCGCGCCGCAGTTCGCGTATGAGCCCCCGGCGCAGATCCGCCGTCAGCAGCATCGCGCAGTACGCGAACATGAAGCCGACCAGCGCGCAGATCGCCGCGAACGTCTTGGTGGACTGGTTCACCGACGCCGCGGCCTGGCTGAAGAGCGTGGCATCGTAGTTGGCGGGCTCCACGTTGAGGCGCCCCGCGGCCAGCCTCTGAAGTCCCGCCCGCACCTCGCGGTCCTCTCCAGGGCGCACCCGCACGAAGATGCGCGTGATTCTCCCGTTCAACCCGGTGAGCCTCTGAACGTAGACGAGCGGCGCGACCGCGATTGCGCTGTTGACCAGCGCCCCGATGCTCCGAGCGTTCAGTTCGGCGCCGACGAGCGTGCGCACGACGCTCGCGCCGACCTGAAGCCTGACGACCTCCAGGGGTCCCGCGCCGATCGCTTCGGCGATCGGCGCGGGCAGCGCGATGGCCCGCTGGTGAACGAGCTGCGACGCTCTGAAGTGCGCCAGCAGCGACCCGGCGAGACGGACGTAGCGCGGATCGGTGGCGATCAGCTCGATCGAGCGGCTGCCGGCCGGGCCGATCACGCTCGCCTGGGCTTCGAGCACGGGCACCGCCGCGCGCACGCCGGGCAGACGCTGCACCTCGCCGAACAGCGCTTCGCTGAACCCCTGCGGGCCGCGCGCCTTGAGCTGGTACTTGGATTGGCCGACGACTCCCTTGGTGAGCTGAGCGACGGACCCGTCCAGGCTCGTGCTCGCGACCTGCGAGGCGAACAGCAGCGCGACCCCGACGGCGATCCCGAGCACCGCGAACAGCTCCTGGACGAGCACCACCCGCGCTCTCAGCCGCACGAAGTACAGGTGGACGATGTTGGACAGCCGCATCGCTAGGGGGCGATGTTCGGCCCGCGCACGGTCGTGAAGAAACGGTCGGGCTCGTAGTCGACGATGCGCCCGTCCAACAGCGCGTATACGCGATCGGCGAACATGGTGGCCAGCGGGTCGTGGGTGACGAGCAGCACGGCTGTCTGTCGCTCGCGGCAGACCTCCGTCAGCAGCTCCAGGACCTCGCGGCTGCGCTGGCTGTCGAGATTGCCCGTCGGCTCGTCGGCGAGCAGGAGCTTCGGCCCGGTGGACAGGGCGCGCGCGATCATCACGCGCTGGCGCTCGCCCATCGAGAGCTGATCGGCGCGGTGGGCGAGCCGCTCACCCAGCCCCAGACGCGCGAGCAACGGCTCGATCCTGCGCTCGGCCTCGCGGGCGTGTTCGAGCAGCCACAGCTTCATCGCCGCGTTCTGCACCACGTTGGCGCCGGGGAGCAGGTCGCTGCTCTGATCCACGAACCCCAGCTCGCGCAGCCGGTAGCGCGAGCGTTCTGAGTCGCTCAGCGTCGAGATGTCGCGGCCATCGACGAGCACCGCGCCGCTGTCGGGGCCGATCAGCGCGGCGATCAGCGTCAGCAGGGTGGTCTTGCCCGACCCGCTCGGCCCATACAGAGCGACCAGCTCGCCGGCGCCCACCGACAGCGACACTCCGTCCACGGCCCGCACCGGCTCGTCGTCACCGACCTGATAGTGCTTGACGAGATCGCGCAGCTCGAGCATCAGGCTTCTACGGACCCTCAGGAGGACGCGCGCCGTGGACGCTCGCCCGGGAAGTCGATGATGTTCCCCCGCTCGGGCTCCGGCGTCGGAGGCGGCGCCACAAGTCTGCCGCCAGCGAGCGAGGCCGTCCGGTCAGAGCAGCTCGCCAGGTCGGCGTCGCCGGCGCAGATCAGCACCGCGACCTCCCGCTCTGAAGCGAGCGAGCTCAGCAGTCCGGCGATCTCCTCGGTCTCGCCCACGTCGAGCGTCGCGGTCAGGTCGTCCACGAGCAGCAGCTTCGGCTCGCGCGCGATCCCGTGCGCGAGCGCGACCAGGGCGCGCTCCCAGTCGGCCAGCTCGCCCCAGCGCTGGCGCGCGCACGGCAGCGCCCCGACGTGGTCGAGCGCCTGCTTGGCGCGTGCATAGGCCCCGTGCCGGCCATGCGCGTCCAGCAGCGGCAGGGCGACGCTCGTGAGCACGGGCACGTCGAGCTGCGGCGCGGCGCGATCGACCAGCGCGATCTGTCCTCGCAACAGTCGCGAGCGCCGCCGGTCGGACATGCGCCAAACCTCCTCGCAGGCGAACAGCACGCCGCCGCTGTTGGGCCGCTCCATCCCCGCGGCGACGCGCAGCAGCGAGGTCTTGCCCTGGGCGCGTTGCGCGACCACCATCACGACTTCGCCCGGTCGCAGATCCAGCGAGACGTCCGCCAGCACCTGCACGAAGTGGCGCCCGCGCGAAAAGCCCAACCACACCTCCCGCAACGACAGCATGGGATCGATCACCGCGCGAGCGCCTGCGCGCGCCCGACGCCCGCCGGGCCCCGTTGACGCCCGCGCTGCTTTTCCAGGTACACGCGCACGTCCTGCAGCCACTTGATCCGCGCGTCCCACCACATGACCTCTCCGCTCATCGCGATCAGTCGCAACGCCCGTGCCCACTCGCCCGCATCTTCAACCTCCCGTTCGCGTTCCAGCCGCGTCCGCCGGCTCAGCTCCTGCAGCTGCTGCGTGCAGCCCATCTCGGCCTCGCGGACGATCTCGATCAGCCGCGACAGATCCTCCGAGCCCCAGAGCGCGATTTTGGCGTGCAGCTCCTCGCGCACCGGCGGAGTCTGCGTCGAGGCTCGCAGCCAGCGCCTGAAGTGCTCGACTCCCGCGGGCGTCGGCTCGTAGACCGTCTTGCGGCGCCCGTCCACTACTTGAAGGTCCGCTCGCTCCACGCACTCGGAGGGGCGCACGAGATCGCGTTCCTGCAGGCGCTTCACCGCGCCGGCCGCGGCGCCGCGGCTGAACTGGGCCGAGCCGAGACGCTCCGCCATGCGCTTGTCGAGCTGATAGCACGTGTCCGGTCGCTCGACCAGCAGGCCGAGCACGACCTCGCCCGCGGACATCTCGGATTGCTGCACGGTGCTTGCCATCGCTTCAATCGTATTCGACTCGGTGACCCTACAGGAGAACTATTTTGATGACTGGTCAACTACTGCTCAGACGGACCACCTGCTCGGCCTCGCCCAGCCCTTGCGTTTACTCCCCAGCGCCGCCGCCGACGTGCATGGGAAGCCGTCAACACAATCGGCGCAAAATCGAGGTTCGCCTCCGCTGGACGCCGGCGATCGTCGTAGGATCGCGCGGTGGATCTGGCGGAGTACCAGCGGCGCTCGCGCCGCACGGCCGAGTATCCGCGCGAGGCGTGGCTCGCCTACCCCGCCCTCGGGCTGTCCGGTGAGGCGGGCGAGGTGGCCGAGCACGCCAAGAAGACGATTCGCGACGACGGCGGCGAGGTTTCGCCCGAGCGTCGCGCCGCCATGGCCAAGGAGCTTGGCGACGTGCTGTGGTATGTGGCCCAGCTGGCGAGCGAGCTCGGCCTGGATCTCGACGAGATCGCCCAGACGAACCTCGACAAGCTGCTCTCGCGACAGCGACGCGGGGTTTTATCGGGCGCGGGTGACGAGCGCTAGGCCATGTCAATCCCCCGCGGGACGCGGACTTTAGGAAGCGAACGCTAGGAGGCGACCGCGTAGCGCGCGAACCGCTCCGCCAACCGCGCCGGCACGAGCGCCCGCACTCTGACTCCCTCCGGCGTGTCCTGGCGCGCGATCTCGCCCGCGACCTCATGCAGCTCCGCCAGGCTGCCGCCGTTCGCGTAGGGAACCAGCAGCTCCACCGGCTGCAGCGTGTGCGCCAGCTCGCGCTCGATCCGCTCTCTGAGCTCCTGCAGGCCGTATCCGCTCTCGCCGCTCACCAGCACCGCGCCGGGATGGTGCGTGCGCAACTGCTCGCGCGCGTCTGTAGCCAGCAGGTCCACCTTGTTCAGCACCAGCACCCTTGGCTGCTCCTCCGCGCCGATCTCTGCCAGCGTCTCATCTACCGAGCGGCGCATCGCCTGCATCTGATCCTCGGGCGCGCTCGCATCGATCACATGCAGGAGCAGATCCGCGCGCCTTGTCTCCTGCAGCGTCGCCCCGAACGCGTCCACCAACTGGTGAGGCAGCTTGCGGATGAACCCGACCGTGTCGCTCAGCAGATATCTCCTCCCACTCAGCCTCAGCGTCCGCACCGTCGGGTCGAGCGTGTGAAACAGCCGGTCGCGCACGCTCACCTGCGCGCCGGTGAGCGCGTTCAGCAGCGTCGACTTGCCCGCGTTCGTGTACCCGACCAGCGCCACCGCCGGCAACGCCGCACGCTCGCGCTCGGCGCGCATCACCGCGCGCGTGCCCTGCACGTGCTCCAGGCGCCTGCGCAACGCGGCTATGCGATCGCGCGCCAATCGCCGGTCGGTCTCGATCTGGCTCTCGCCCGGCCCCCTCGTGCCGATCCCGCCGCCGAGGCGCTCGAGGTGGCTCCACAACCCCCGCATCCGCGCCAGGTTGTACTCCAGCTGCGCCAGCTCCACCTGCAGCTTGCCCTCGGCGCTGGCCGCGTGGTCGGCGAAGATGTCGAGGATGATCGCCGTGCGGTCCACGACCGCCAGGCCCAGCGCCGCTTCGAGGTTGCGCTCCTGGCGGGGGCTCAGCTCGTCGTCGCAGGCAATCACGTTGGCGTCGCACGCCCGCGCGGCCTGCATGGCCTCGGTGACCTTGCCCGGGCCGAGATAGGTGTTCGGGTGCGGGCTCTCGCGATGCTGGACCAGCTCACCCACCACCGCCACCCCGGCGGTTCGCAGCAGCTCCCCCAGCTCGGCCAAGTCCTCGCCCTCGGGCAGGACGGCTACGCAGAGGGCTCGCTGGCGTGCGCGCTGGGTCTGTTCCATCTCACCTCAGTCTAGCCTCGCCGTGCTGTCAAACGCTTGCGCAACGCCAACAGGTGCGGTAACCGGCGCCAGTGGCAATAGATGAAAGAACTGGCTCTCGGGTTTCCCAAAATCACGGCCCACCAAGACCCCCCAGCCGCTTGACGGCCTCCAGCAGCCTGTCATCGGGCGTCGTCAGCGAGATCCTGAACCACCCCTCCCCCGCCGGGCCGTAGATCGACCCGGGGGACAGCACCACCGCGGCCTGCTCCAGCACGTGCTCGCAGTACGCCTGCGAGCTGTCGAACCCCGCGGGCACCGGCGCCCACACGTAGATCGTGCTGCGCGGCGGCTTGACGTCCACGCCGATCTCTCGCAGCGCGTCGCACACCAGATCGCGCCGGCGCACGTACAGCTCGCTCATCGCCGCGACCTCCGCGTCGGCGTCGGGCGAGAGCGCCGCGACCCCCGCCAGCTGCACCGCCTCGAACATGCCCGAGTCGATGTTCGTCTTGCACCGCCAGTATGTCTCGACCGCCTGCGCGTTGCCGGCCACGACCGCACAGCGCCAGCCGGTCATGTTGTAGCCCTTCGACAGCGAGAACACCTCGACCCCCACGGCCTTCGCGCCCGGCGCAGCAAGGAACGAGGGCGCGCGATAGGAGTCGTATGAGATCTCCGAGTAAGCGTTGTCGTGCACGACCAGGATCTCGTAGGAGCGCGCGAACTCGACCACGCGCTCGAAGAACCCCTCCGGCACGACGGCGCCCGTCGGGTTGTTCGGGTAGTTCAAGAACATCAGCTTCGCCCGCTTTGCGATCTCCTCCTCGATCGCGCCCAGGTCCGGGACGAACCCCAGCTCGGGCTCAAGCGCCATCAGCACCGGCTCCGCGCCCACCAGCCACGGCCCGCCTGTATAGACCGGATACCCCGGATCGGCCGCCAGCGCGTAGTCGCCGGGGTCCAAAAACGCGAGGTTCAGGTTGAAGATCGCCTCCTTCGCGCCGAGCGCCGGCACTACCTCGCTGTCAGGGTCCAGCCTCACGTCGAACCTGCGCTCGTAGTAATCGCGCACCGCGCCTCTGAAGTCCTCGCGCCCGCGATTGCTCGGGTATTTGTGGGTCTCCGGCTCGCTCACCGCCTCCTGCATCGCCTCCACGATCAGCGGCGGCGTCGGGCGGTCGGGGTCGCCGATCCCGAGGCTGATCACGTCCACGCCTTCCTTGCGCTTGCTTGCGATCTTGCGCTCCAGCTGCGCGAACGCGTACGGCGGAATCCGCTCCAGTCTTTTACTCGGCTTCATCTATCTCCTTCAGCTCGCTTATGAGCTCGTCGCTCAGGCGGCCCTCGTACACCGGCCGCGCCCAGCCTGTCAAGTGCACCTGCAGGTCGTCGCCGACATCGACCTGCAGCTCACCGCCGTCGAGTCTCACCGTGACCTGTGATGGATTGCCTGACAGACGGTAGGCGATAGCCGCGCCCGCAGCGCCTGTGCCAGACGCCAGCGTCTCGCCGACGCCCCGCTCGAAAATGCGCGCGCGAATGGCGGCACGCCCGTCTTCTCCCGCAGGGACCTCTGTGTACCAAGACACGTTCGTGCGGTTCGGGAACAGCTCGTGCATCATGATCGGGGGTCCGATCGCTTGTAGATCGAGGCCTTGGAGCGCTGTGAAATCCTCCACCTGGATCGCACACTGCGGGTTGCCTACCGAGACGTGCTGAAACGTCCATTCGCGTCCATCTGCGACCAGCTGGCCACGCCCATCGTCTGGACCGCCGGGGAAATCCTTCGACGTGAGGCTCGCCCTGCCCATGTCCACCCTGCATGTGTCCACACCCGTGATCGTCGGTTTGATCTCTCCCGCCACCGTATCGATCGCGAACTCGTCTTGGTCGGTCCACCCGCGCCTGCGCAGGTACATGATCGCCTCGCGCGCGCCGTTGCCCGACAGCTCGGCCTCCGATCCGTCGGGGTTGAATATCCGCAGCTCCGCGACGTGCTCGGGGTTCTCTGCCCGTGACAGCAGCAGCACCCCGTCGGCGTCGACCCCGAAGTGGCCCTTGCACAGCCGGCGCACCCGCGCGGGGGTCAGCGCGAACGGGAGCTCGCCCGACTCGACGATCACATAGTCGTTGCCCAGCGCCTGCCACTTCTCGAATCTCATCCGGTGGCGGAGTCTAGGATCTCGCGGGCCACGCTGTCCGGGTCGCGCCCGGTCACGTCGATCACGCGCACCCCGCCCAGCTTGCGCATCCACGTCAGCTGGCGCTTGGCGTAGTTGCGCGTATGCCGCTTCATCGCCTCCACGTCGCCCGCCAGCAGCTCCTCGAACCCCAGCGCCTTGCGCGCCGTCCGCGACGCTCCCGCCGCATTCGCGCGCGCGACCTCCTCGCGCACGCCGGCGTCGAGCATCGCCTGCACGCGCGCGTCGATCCGCGCGTACAGCGCCGCGCGCGCCATCGTCAGCCCGATCAGCAGCGTCGACCGGCGCATGTCCTCGCTCCACAGCTGCGACGGGCCTTCCGGCGCAGGCGGTTCGAAGTCCAGATCGGTCAGCGCCGCGCGCAGGTACAGTCCGGTCCCGCCCACCACGATCGGCCGGCGGCCCGCCTTCAGCAGCCCGTCGATCTCCGCGTGCGCCAGCTTTGCGTACTGCCCAGCGCTGAACGTCTCCTGCAGCGCCACAAATGAGACCAGGCGGTGCTCAAGCTGCGCGCGCTCCTGCGCGCTCGCCACGCCCGTCAGCGTCTCCAGACCCCTGTAGACCTGCAACGCGTCCGCGGACACCGCGACCGGATCCTCTCCCCGCAGGCGCAGTCGCCGCGCGAGCGTGAGCGCGACCGCGGTCTTGCCTACGCCCGTGGGGCCGAACAGCGCGATGACCTCGCTGCGGGTCCTCGCGGGCGCTGGTCGATCGTCGTGCACCGGCCCAGTATCGCTGCCGCCACACATGACGCCGCGCCTGCGCATGTCGTAGGCTGATCGTCTATGAAGATCTCCGGCTCCACCGTTCTGCTCACCGGTGCCACCGGCGGCCTCGGGCAGGCGATCGCCCGCGCGCTGCACGCCCGCGGCGGCGAGCTCATCCTGACCGGGCGGCGCGTCGAGGTGCTGGGGCCGCTGGCCGTCGAGCTCGGCGGCGCCCGCACGCTGGCCGTCGATCTCAGCGAGCCCGCCGAGGTCGATCGCCTGATCGCGCAGGCGGGCGCGATTGACATCCTCATCGCCAACGCCGCGCTGCCCGCCGCCGGGCGCCTGGAGTCGTTCACGATGGTCGAGATCGACCGTGCGCTGGGCGTGAACCTGCGTGCTCCGATCGCGCTCGCGCACGCGCTCGCGCCCACCATGGTGCAGCGCGGGCGCGGACACCTTCTGTTCATGTCCTCGCTGGCCGGCAAGTCGGCGACCCCCGGCACGGGCATTTACAACGCGACCAAGTTCGGCCTGCGCGGCTTCGCGTCGGCTCTGCGCGCCGACCTGCATGGAAGCGGCGTGGGCGTCTCGGCGGTGTTCCCCGGCTTCATCCGCGATGCGGGCATGTTCGCCGAGGCTGACGTCAAGCTGCCCATGGGTGTGGGCACCTCCAGTCCCGAGGACGTCGCGCGGGCTGTCATCAGCGCGATCGAGCGCAATCGCGCCGAGGTCGACGTCGCCCCGCTGACGATGCGTGCCGGCGCCACGTTCGCAGGGATCGCCCCCGAGCTCGCCTCGAAGGTCTCCCGGCGGCTTGGAGCGCACGACATCGCACGCAACATGGAGGCGGGCCAGCGCGCCAAGCGCTGAGATCTCGCCCGCCCCCTTACAAACCTCCTACACAAGACTGTGCCGCTACTTACCCGCGCCTGTGGGCACGCTTAGCAGCCCGGTGGACGATGGCTCACACGTTGCAGCCATCCACCCACAACAGGAGGTTTGACCGATGAAAGTATCGAAACTGCTCGGAGCCACGATGGTCGCCGGCGCGCTCGCTTCCGGAGGAGCCGTGGCCGGCATCGCCGGAGCTGCCGCCGCGCCCGCCGCGGGCACGGGCACCACCGGCACGACCGGCACGACCGGCACGACCCCGACCACCACAACCTCGACGACGCCCTCCCCCACCCCGGGACAGGGTCAGTCGGGAACACAGTCCAAATCGGGCTCATCCAGCGGCAAACACCCGTGCCCGAACATGGGCTCGTCGGGCTCGGGCAGCAGCTCAGGCTCGTCCGGCTCGAATTCGGGCGCGAGCGGTCCTCCGGGCCCGCCGCCGGGCGCCACGGCCCAGTAGGCAAGTCAGCCGGCAGAGGGTTCAAGCCGCGCCGCGGGGAAGCGCTCGCGCGGCGCGGATGACCCTCCCTCGGTCCTCCCGAGAGTCTGCCCAGGGGCTCCTCCCCAGGGCTCCCGTGGCTCTCAATCACCCGTCCGTGCCAGGAGACGCTCTTCGCCCGAGAGCGTCTGACTGGTGGCGGCGGCGATCTGCACGTGCGTCAGCTCCCCGGGGGCCGCCAGACCAGCGAAGTTCACGGCCTTGTTGTGGCGAGTCCTGCCCCGCAGCCGCTCAGGGTCGGTGCGCGAGGGGCCTTCCACCAGTACCTCCAGCGTGCGCCCGACGAATCGCTGGGCCCGCTCGCGTGCGCGGCGCTGGACGACCTCGATCAGGCGCTCCATGCGCGCCACCTTCACCGGGTGCGGGACGAGCCCCTCGGTCAAATCGGCGGCCTCGGTGCCGCGCCGCGGCGAGAACAGGAACGTGAACGCGCCGTCGTAGCCGACCTGCTCTGCGACCTCGAGCGTCTGCGCGAAGTCCTCCTCGCTCTCGCCCGGAAACCCGACGATGATGTCAGTCGTCAGCGACGTGTCGGGGACGTGCTCGCGGATCAGCGCGACCCGGTCCAGGTAGCGCTCGCGGTCATAGGTGCGCCGCATCGCCTTGAGTATCCGGCTGGAGCCGGACTGCAGCGGCAGATGGATGTGCTCGCACACGCTGTCCAGCTCGGCGTGGGCACGGATCACGTCCTCGCGCATGTCCTTCGGGTGAGGGCTCGTATAGCGGATGCGCTCGATCCCCTCGATCGCGTCGATCTCTGCGAGCAGCTGGGCGAACGTCGGCGATGGATGCCCGGCCGCCCGCGCGTCCGCGCGCAAATCGCGCCCGTAGGAGTTGACGTTCTGCCCGAGCAGCGTCACCTCGCGCACGCCCTCCTCGGCCATCGCCTGCGCCTCGGCGATCAGCTCCGCCGGCGGCCGCGAGACCTCCCGCCCGCGCGTGGAGGGCACGATGCAGTACGAGCACGCGCAGTTGCAGCCGACGCTGATCTGCAGCCAGCCCTGAAACGGGCGCGCGCGGCGCGCGGGCAGATGCCCGGTGAAGCCCTCGAACTCGAAGTACCCCTGCGCGCTGAGCGAGTCGCTCATCAAGAACTCGGCGAGCTTGTGCACCTGTCCCGGGCCGAACGCGACGTCCACAAACGGGAACCGCTCGAACACCTCCTCCTTGACCGACTGCGCCCAGCAGCCGCCGACGCCGACGATCCGCTCGGGTGCTTCGCGCTTTAGGCGCTTGGCCTCGCCGAGATGCGCGACGAAGCGGCTGTCGGCCGACTCCCGGATCGAGCAGGTGTTGAACAGGATCAGATCCGCCTGCGCGCGCTCGGGCGCCTCGCTGTAGCCGAGCGACTCGAGCATCCCCTTCATCCGCTCGGAGTCGTGCTCGTTCATCTGACAGCCGAACGTCGTGAGGTGATAGCGTTTCTGCATAGTCAGGACCAGGGAGCCAACATGGCATTCTCGAAGAGTCCCAAGCATGGCAGACCGCAGCGCCAAGCGATCGGCATCGTCCGCGTGTCCCGCGTGTCGGGCCGTGACGGCGAGAGCTTCGCCAGTCCCGACGAGCAGCGCCAGCGCATCGAAGCCGAGTGCGAGCGCGACGGCCTGAATCTGCTGGATGTCATCCCCGAGCTGGACGTGAGCGGCGGGACACCGCTGGCGAAGCGTGAGGGCCTGCGGACGGCGGTCGAGCGCGTCGAGGCTGGCGAGGCCCAGGTCGTGGTGGCCGCATACTTCGACAGGCTCTGTCGCAGCCTGAAGGTTCAAGGCGAGCTGATCGAGCGCATCGAGGCCAGCGGCGGTCAGGTGCTCGCGGTCGATGTCGGTCAGGTCACCAACGGCAGCGCCGGCCAGTGGCTTTCCGGGACGCTGCTCGGCGCGGTCAACGAGTACCAGCGCCGCACCACGACCGAACGCACCGCCGGGGCGCAAGCCCGCGCGGTTGCTCGTGGCGCCACGCCGTGGGCGCGAGTCCCGCTCGGCTACGACCGCAGCAACGGCACGCTGAGCCCGAATCCGGATGAGGTCCCGATCGTCCGGCGGGCGTTCAAGATGCGCGCCGACCGCGAGTCCATTACGCAGATACGGAAGATGCTCAAATCCCACGGCGTCGAACGCTCTCATCGTGGTGTGCAGGTCATGCTCGCCAGCCGCATCTATCTCGGCGAGGTCCACTTTGGGAAGCTGGTCAACCTCACCGCGCACGAGCCGATCATCGACCGCGAGTTGTGGACTCGGGTCCAGCGAATGGTGATCCCACGCGGGCCGCAGCCCAGCTCGGACCGGCTGCTCGCGCGGCTCGGGATTCTGCGCTGTGGTTCCTGCGGTGCACGGCTCGGCGCGATGAAGCTCCCGAAGCAGGGCGACTATCCGATCTACCGCTGCCCCAGCACGAGTGACTGTGCTCGTCACGTCACCATCTCCGCCCGCATCGCCGAGGATGTCGTCAGCGCGGCCGTCCGCGACGCCCTAAGCGACGTTGAGGGACGCGCGAGTGCGTCCGAGAACGCCCAGCAGGCGATCCGGGAGCGCGACAGCGCGCAAGCCGAGCTGGACACCGCCCTGCGGTCTTTCACGACGGCCGGGCTTGGGGATGAGCCCGTTGCCGTGGAACGCCTCGCCGAGCTTCGCACGGCGCGCGACGATGCGCAAGCCCGGCTCGATCAGATGGCGCCCCAGGCGGAGCTAACGATCAACGCGGCTGACGACTGGGAGAAGCTCTCCCTAAATGAGCGGCGCGCGCTCATCCGCGCCACGGTACAGAGCGCTGTAGTGGCTCCTGTAGGACGCGGAGCCGAGCGCATCACACTATGCCTATACGGTCAATCAGCCGGATAGTCCTCACGGTCAGACGGGGCGCATCGAACCGACCTTCCGCGTACGCGGTTCGAGAACCATGCGGTTCGATGGAGCCAACCGAAGTCAACACGAACCGCTCCGCACAGCTTCCAGGAGGGCAAATGTCGCTTGATGACGCGACGTAGTGCCTGCCAGACCGCACGAGGGAGCCCCGGACGAACGCAACCACGGTGGTCGTTCTGGGCCCATTCTCACGCTCATCGCAGCCCCGTCCTCATAACTCCGTCTCTGCTACGGACGTCCGCGACGCAATGGTTGGTCGAGGGGCTTGTGGTCCTCCGTCTCGACGGACTCGGCGAGCGCGACGAGGCGGGACATGGGCCATGCCAGGGCTCGGGCGATCCGGTCTATGGTTCCGTAGGCGGGGTTGGTGCGGCCGTTCTCGATGTGCGAGACCCACCCCTGGTCGTAGCCGACCTCCAGGCCGAGGTCTTGCTGGGAGATGCCAAGTTCTTCGCGGCGTAGTCGGATGGCGCGACCGAGCGCGACTTGGGGGTCCTTGGCGGTGTTGGGCACATCCCCAACCCTCCGTGCCGACATGCGCCTTCATATCCCCACAGGACGAGGCGCTTGCAGGGCGGCGAGTTTTGTGCTTGACTCTCGGGCGATGCTGACTGACCGGACTTGTATGGACCGTTCGAATCTTCGTCCCGGCCACTGGCGCACAATCGCGCAGGGCGTGGAGGTGGCTCGCCACTGCACCTTCATGGCCCCTCGCCGCGGTGGGGTCGGCCTTCAGCTTTGCCTTTGTCCCAGTCGCTACTTCCGATCCGCAGGTTTACCAGGCTACGTCTATAGTCCCAAATCTGTCCTATTATCTGGACTACCGGCCCAGCTCGGTACTGGCCCGCTTATCGTTACCAACTGATCGAGGTCAAACGATGATTCCCGCTAAAGGGCACCTCTCGTCGAACAAAACGACCCGCGCGATTATCACAAGGGAGAACCACATGGCCAAGCTCGCCAAGCTATTCGTCGTCGTTGTTGCTGCTGTCGCTGTCTTTGCGATGCTGCCGGCCAGCGGGTTCGGGGATACCTGCAAAGCGCTTCCCAACGAAGATCACTGCTACTCGATATCTAGTTACGTCATGAAGCCCCAGGATGGGGAATACGTCTACGGCGCCTACGACAACATTGAGTCTTACTACGGTAAGGTGCCACTGTGGTACGAAGGGGACCGAATCAACAATGAGATGTGGGTTGGCCTGGGCAGCGAATACAACACCCATTGGGTCGAGGGCGGAGCAATGATCGGCTCGGGCTATAACGAAGTGTTGGGTGAAGAAAGGATCGGTTACTTCGTAGCGTACTACTATCCCGGACATTACTGGGAGTATGACTACGGTGCGGCCACTCCCGGGTATAATAACTGGTATGGTCTATATCTAGCGCAGAAAGTAGGCGAACCTAACGCGGTATGGTGTGCCCAATGGAAATGGGACTCTACCCCCGACTTTTGCTGGAACATGAACGGCGCCCCCGGCGGTAATTATTCGATCGACTTGGAATCGGGCATGGAGTTTGCTACCAGTGAAGCCAGCGGTGCACGTAACAACGGACGGGCTGTCCCACAACAGGAGTGGAACAACTGGACGTGGCACGAATTTTGGTATGGCTCCTACAGCAAAGCGGAACCGTACTACGACCCGCCGATGTGCATCAATGCGCCGGCACCGGGCTATCCGATTGGATCAGTGGCGTTCGCGAACGGTTGTGGCTCAGAAGGCGGTTCCCCCGCCGTCGCGTCGACGGCTCCAACAGGCGGTAGCTTCCCAGCAACAACCACGACGGCTTCGGAAGGCGGGGAAGGTGAGGTGCCGGGCAGTGGCTACAAACAGGGGAAGTCGCGACTCACCAATGAAGAAATCGCCGTCATTGCCCAGCGTCTGGCGGTAAAGAACGGGGAATCAGAAGCTAACTCCGCACAAACGCTAGCAACAGCGACGGTAACGGACACAACCCTCGGTGCGGCGGTCGATGCTAACGGCCGGGCGCAGATGTACGCTTCGTCACCGGGTATGGAAGCGCTCAAAGCGTCTGAAGTGGCTGTTGTGGTTATGCACGGACACTTCAAGCTCACTGACGCCGCGGTCAAACCGGGCACCGGCGAAGTCACTGGGAAAACGCTAACCCTCATCATCGATCGCAGCAGTGGAGCAGTTGATGCTTCTGAACTCTCACCCGAAGCTCCGCCTGGACTTAGTGCGCTAGGTTCACAGCAAGCGCTTGTATCTGGCGGCGAGACGGCGACTACCGCGACCGCGGCGGCGCACAAAACCGTCATTACGGGGCAAGCACACGTGGAAGGACCCTCAAAGGTGGGCTTCACCCCGCCTGCGGTACAGCACTTCAAAGGAGTAGTCGTAACGGTGAGTCAGGGGAGCAAGGTCGTGCGAACGTTGAGGACCGACACGGATACCCGCTTTAGCATCCCGGTGCGGCCAGGCACATACAAGGTGACCGCCACGCTTGGGCCGCCAACGATAAACCCGAGACCGAGGTCTTGCGGCAGCACGACAGTCCGAATAAAGGCCACCGGTAGAGAGGTACGGTTCGTCTGTAGCCTGACCGGCTGACCGTGCCGGCAGGCAGCACGCCACCACGAACTGGATTATCCGCGGCGACAAACCTTCAGGCGGTGGTCTTCCGAAAGCGCCCGTTGATCGCTTGAAGATATCGGTGCGTTGGAAGTGGCGGTTTTTGTACCGTGGTCGGTGCCTGGCGGCCGTGTCTCGTAGCGAGAGTTAAATCCTCCGACTAGACCGTAATCCCCGGTAAACCCCGGTAATCCCGCTGTTGTGTCGTGGCGGGGCGCTGGGTAGCGTCTGTCGCATGGTGTCAGATTCAGATGTAGGGGTTGGTTGGGGTTTGGTGGCGGCGCCGGTAGTTGCGTTGGATGGTGTCGAGCCAGTCCTCGATGTGGGTGAAGGGCTCGCGGCGGATGTCGTAGATGTGGGCGCGGCGGTCGCGGGGGTGGGGGTGGCTTTCCACGAGGCCGGCGGCGCGCAGGATACGGAGGTGCTTGCTGACGAGTGGCTGGCTGCATCCGAGGGCGTGCGCGAGCTGGGTGGGGGTGCGGGACTGGTGCGCGAGCGCCCAGATGATCCGCTGGCGCATCCGGTCGGCGAGCAGGTCGAGCGCGGGCAGGACTGGTGGTCGGGGCCACCCGTCGCGGCTGGGAGGCTGCATGTCGCTTCGGTTATGCACCACTGCTTTGTGGTTTACCCAGATCGCGTGCAGCTATGCGGCGTGCGGGCACCTGGCCGTGGCGCGGCGGGCCGGGTTTGTACCGCAAGGGAGCCATTTTGGACCTTTCCTAGTGAGGGAGCAATCGGGGGTGCTGCGCGGCCCCCGGATTCGTCTCGCCGCCGGTTGTCCCCTGGAGCCACCCTGATTGACATTCCTTTCGTGAAAGGAGCCGTCCGAACCATATGAGAAACCATCACGCACACCATCATCATCATGCGCTCGCACACGCGGCGCACCATCATGTTGTTCAGCACGCGGCGCCGGTCGGCCCGGGCGGCGGCGCGTGGTACGTGCGCGCGCTCGAATCGTGCTCGCACTTCTCGGTGGGCTGGCTGCTCGGCGGCATGGGTTATCTGCTCGGTCGGCTGTGGCTGCCGGTGGGGCTGATCGCGGCTGGCGCCTTGGCGGTGCTGGTGGGGCGGGTGTGGGGCCGGCATCGGCTGGCCGGGGCGGGTAGCTGTTGGGAGCTTCACCTCGGCGAGCAGGTGTCGCGTGCGGCGCTTGAGGCGTTCACGCGGACGCTCGCGGGCGGGCTGCCGAGACGGTTGTTCGGTGCCTCACCGTGGGTCGCGCTGTCGGTGTCATCGCTGGAGGACCGCGCGACGTGCGACTTGTTCATCTCCGGTGGGCTTTCCCCGGCGCAGGTCCGCGCGTCGGTCGAGCAGGCGCTTGGAAGTGTCACAGCCCAACCGGAGGACGCGACGCCGGCCGCTGTTGGTAGTAGTGGTGTGCGGTTGAGGGTTGCGAGTCTCGCGCCGGTCGGCTCGCGGTTCTTGCCGTTGCGCGTCGATCACCGGGTGGACCCGGCCGGTCAGCTATTGGCGTCGCTGCGCGCGCAAGAAGCCGGCGAGGGCGGCGTCGTGCAGTTGGTGTTGCAGGCTCCGTCCCGGTCAGCGAGCGCGAAAGCCCGAGGCCAGGCCGCGCGGCTGCGCTCCGGCCGCGGGCTGGAGCCAAGTGCTTCACTGCGCGCGCTCCAGGCGGTCGCGTCGCTGTTGGGCGAGATGCTTGACATGTTCACGCCGGGCTCGCCGCACCCGATGAGCCGGCCGGCGCCGGCGCAGCCGGCGGACCCGTTGTCGCTGGAGCGCGCCCGCGCGATCGACGCGAAGGCCAGCACACCCTTGTTGGCCGCGACGCTGCGAGTGGGTGCGTGGGCGACAGGGCGGCGGCGGGCGCGTGGCCGGCTGGGTGGGCTGCTCGCGGCGCTCGGCCAGTACCAGGAGCTCGGTGGGCTGCGCCGGGCTTGGGAACCATTCTGCGCCAGGCGGCTCACACGGTGTTTGCCGCCTATGAAGCCGCGGCTGTTGTTGGGTAGCGGCGAGGCCGCAGCGCTGATCCCGGTCCCGGAGGAGAGCGGCGTGGCGCCGTTGTCTTTCAGCGAGGCACCGTCGCGCAGGGTGGCGCCGGTCGCGCAGGCCCCCTCGCGTGGGCTCTTGTTGGGTCGCAGCGACCACGCGGGGTTTGACCGTGAGGTCCGGATCGAACCGAAGGCGCTGCTCCAACACACCCACGTTCTCGGGCCGACCGGCCGCGGCAAGAGCACCCTGCTGTTGAACATGACGGTCGAGGCGATCCGCGCAGGCATGGGCGGGATCGTGCTCGACCCGACCGGCGAGCTGACCGAGAACATCCTCACCCGCATACCACCCGAGCACCAGGAGGATGTTGACCTGCTCGACCTCGGCGACCAGGCGTATCCGCTGGCGTTGAACCTGCTGGCGTGCCCGGCCGGTGAGGGTGACGCGCAGGCGCAGGCGATCTGCGGGATTTTCGCCAGGCTGTTCGCGCGGTTCTGGGGGCCGAGGACCGAGGACATCCTGCGCTCCGCGCTGACCACGCTTCTCGTCGGCCGCGACCCCACCGGGCCGGCGCCGACGCTCGCGGACGTATTCACGCTGCTGAGCGATCCCGGCGAGCGCTCCCACTACCGGGCGAACGACCCGGTAGCGCTCGACGTGTTCTGGCGCCAATGGCAGACGCTCAGCGAGCCCGCCAGGGTGCAGGCGCTCGCGCCCTTGTCGAACAAGCTGCGGGCGCTGTTGGGGAACCGCGCGCTGCGCAACATGCTCTGCCAGCCCGCCGCGCCGGACATGCGCGAGCGGATCACACACGGGCGCTGGCTGCTCGTCTCCCTGCCGCAGACGATCGGCGAGGACGCCGCCGACCTGATCGGGTCGGTCCTGCTGCACCGGGCCTGGCAGGCCGCGCAGCGTCTCGGGCCGCTCGCGCTCGCTGACCGCCCGCCGTTTCTCTGTCTGATCGATGAGTGCCACCGCTTCTGCCACTTGCCGCAGGGCATGGCGACGGCGCTCGCGCAGGCCCGCGGCTACGGGCTCGGGTTGGTGCTCGCGCATCAGCACCTCGCGCAGGTCGCAGACCATGAGCTTGACGAGGCGATCGACGCGAACTGCCAGACCAAGATTTGCTTCGCGCTCGCCGCCGCCGACGCGAAACGAATGGCGCCCCATTTTCAGCCGCGCCTTGACGCCCGCGACCTTCAGCACCTCGGCTCCTACACGATCGCGTGCCGTATCCTTCACGACGCCCGCGAGCTACCCGCCGCGACCGCCACCACGCTCCCGCCGCCGAAGCCCACGCCCGGCGACACGGCCGGCGCGATCCGCCAGCGAGCGCGTGAGCACGCGAGCGAGCGCCGGGCCGTCGAGGAGACGATCCGCGAGCGTTACGGCAGGATCGAGCAGCCACCGCCGGGGCGTGCCCAGGCCGATGAACTGGACGGTGAACCGCGAGGCCCGAGGCGCTTTGGGGGTGCTCCGTTTGATGCTCCGTTCGATGCTCCCTCCGACGGAGCAGCCCCACCCCCTACGATCCCGCACCACGACAGGGATTACGCGCACGACGAAAACCCCGACAATAACCAGTATCTTCCCTCCGCGGGGCGGCGCCTATGAAGCCTCCGTGCTTCCCTGCCGTGACCGTCCGTGACCGGGAGTTGCTCGACCGCCTCTCCCAACACGAGCCCCTCTCCACCTCTGAGCTTCACCTTCTCTTTTTCTCTGGTCTTCGTACCTGTCGTCGTCGCCTGAGCCGACTGGAAGCCGCGGGTCTACTGGTGCGTGTCTTCCCGACGCGCTCAGCTCGCGGCGGGAGCGCCGAGGCGCTTTGGTTCCTCTCCCCCAACGGCCGCCGCGCGATCGGCGCTCCCGGCCGGCGGCTGCCCGGCCTCTCGATCCCCGACCTCGAGCACCGCCGCGCCGCCGCCGCGTTTTTCCTCGCGCTGATCGAGCGGAGTCTCGCCCGGCCGGGGGAGGGGTTGTATAGCTGGCTCGGCGAGCAGCAGGCGCAGGAAGGCACCGGGGCGAGCGTGCGCCCGGACGGGTACGGCCGCTACCTGCTGCCCGAGGGCGAGATCACTTTCTACCTGGAGCTTGACCGCGGCAGCGAGCCCGCCGGCCGGGTCAAGAGCAAGCTCGACGCCTACCGCCAAGCGCTCGCGGCCGACCCGCGCCGCGAGCAGGGCAACATCCTGCTCGTCTGCCAGACGCCGCGGCGGCTTGCCAACCTCGCGCGCTGCGCGCCGCCCGGCCCGCCGTGGGTGTGGGGCACCGTCGAGGGCGAGCGCTACACGCTGCTACCCGGCCGCGACCAGCGGCGCGCGTTCTGCGAGCTACCCGCAGAGCCTCGCCAGCCTGGCCGCCGCGCCGCGGACTGCCTCGGCCGCCGCTGGCGCTGGCGGACAGAGTGTGCAGCGGGCGCGGGCGGCGTTCTTGGCGAGCCGGGGCGCGGGGACCCCCTGCACAGCACACGCCCTGGGAGCGTAAGTGAGTTCTGATCTTCCGCCTCACGTGCAGGCCGAGGTACGCCGCATCCTCGATGCTGCCGCCCATCGTTTGCTGCGCGAACGTCTTGCTAGCAATGCGCCCGACGCCACCGAAGGGCAATGTCGCCCAGCGCTCAGACAGCGACGCTCACGACAAGTCGCGCATCGCCGCGACGCCGCCGGGCTCTCTCGCCGTCGGCGGCGAGCACGATCCCACTCGCAGAGCTAAGAGCCGCAAGGAGCAATTCGACGCCGCACACGAGCGCGCTCGGCGGTCGAGGACGAGTGAGCGCATCCGGCCTCATGCTTCGCGCCAAGGCGCTCGCGGGCTCATCGCACCCACGCGGAAAAGCCCCGGCCTCGCACGTCACTCTGCAATTTGACAACTACCTTGTGAGACGGTAGCGCTTATTCATCTTAAATCCCAGGAGGTCGGCATGGCAACGTCCAAGCATACGCAGCGGGCCACCGGCATCATCCGTGTAAGCCGGGTTGGCGGCCGGCCGAGAGGATGAGCGATTCGTCTCCCCTCAGATCCAGCGCGAACGCATCGAAGCCGAGTGCGAACGTCGGACCTGCGGTTGACTGAGACGCTAAAGGAACTGGACACTTCCGGCGGTAAGGCGCTCAACCAGAGGCGGAAGCTCTCCCACACCCTGGCTGCCGTAGAGGCCGGGCGAGCCGAGGCCATCGTGCTCGCCTACCGCGACCGCATGGACAGTTCGATCACGACCGGGAGCGAACTGTGCGAGCGGATGGACGCGACCATCCCATGCCCCAGCAGGGTCGCAGGCCGCAACGGCGCCTGGACCGCGGGATCTGGCGCCGTAATCCACTTGCGTGACTAGTTCCGTCCGAGCGCATCTCCATACTGGCCTCCGAGATGCAGCTCGAAGATTTCATCGACAAGATTTGTAGGGAGAAGCCGTCAACCCTTGAGCGACACGAGGTTGCCAGTGTCCATCCTCAGCCGTGGGTCACACGGCGCGGTAGCGGGAAACAAACTCGCATCCGCATGGCGATCGGCAAACAGGTCTGGTATGAGCGCCAGCCCGGCGGCGAGACGTGGCATCGCGTGGATGACGGGTCGGAGTTCGACATTATCAACCCCCTGGCTGCCTGAGCCCTGATGGGCGGGCTTGACCTCGACCACGAGAAGATCGACCTCGACTGCGACTGCGGCGCGACCGTTACGAACACTATCGGCGAGCTTCGGCGTAGCCCAACGCTGGCGTGCCCCAAATGTGGCATGACGATTCAGGTCGAGGGCAGCGACCTCGATCGAGGGGTTCGCAACATCGATCGCGCGTTCGGCAAGATGGACCGCGACATCAGACGCATCGGACAGTAGCGCCCTGGCGCGCCGGCGGCATCGGATCGGATGACGCGGACCTGGCGCAAAAATCCATAGCAGGCCCTTGTGCATCTGGCCGTGAGGGGAGTACCGTTGTTCGCATGCCCCGATACATGGGGATCGAATCCCCATCCGACTGCCCCTACGAGCTGCTCGCCCTGATCGGATCAGGCGGGTGCGCTGATGTCTACAGCGCGATCCACCCTGGCCGACCGTTTGAACCAGTCGCGGTCGAGGTCCAGAAGCCAGGGCCGATCGCCCGGCAACGATTTCGACGCGAGATCGACATCCTCAGACGTCTCGATCACCCACATGTCATGCCACTGATCGAGGCCGGCTCCCGAGACGACTGGTATGCAATGCCGCTGGCGGACGGAACTTTGCAGACATTTCGCAACACCAACCCTTCAGATTGGGAGGGTCTGCGTATCGCCCTCAGCGGCATATGTGGTGCATTGCTTCATGCTCACGCCAATGGCGTCGTGCATCGTGACGGCTCGCCGAGCAACATCCTGTGGACCCCGGGGTGTCACGGCCCGCACTGGCTGCTGTCAGACTTCGGGTTGGCCCGCACGTCCCACTCTTCAAAGAGCCTCACCCCGGCCGGCGCCTTGTTCGGGACACCAGGCTTCGCGGCGCCAGAGATTCATCACGATCCCCGGATGGCCACGCCACTGTCGGACACGTACTCGATCGGCGCTATCGCCAGATGGTTCACAAACATCAGCCTGGATCAGAGCGCCACATCAGCACAAGGTCGCTACTGGTCCGAGCTGATCCGAAACACCGTCGCCTTCGTGCCCCAGGAGCGTTGGCCGTGACCCGGATCGCCCAGCACCTGGAGGCCCAACCCGTAGCCGATCGGGTGCTCCTGGTCGAGAACACGCCTGCTCGCCTTTGGGATGCTCCGTTCTGCACGCGCTGCGGAGCGAGTGCAGGTCACGATGGCGCCGGCCGTTGCGCCCGCTGCGGCTTCATGGATGAGCTGTAGCCCCGCCCACTGGCCGCAGATCCCCGGGGCAGGCCGAGCAGATGAGTCGAAGCGCCTGGCGGGGATCTCTCCTCCAGAATCCCCGTCGGAGCGCGTGACCTACTTTTTGCTGCCTTTGGCCTGTGAAACGTCGCTGCCAGCCACCGATTTGATCGATTTCGACACCTTCGGATCCTGGAGCAGTTTGCCCGCTTTGGATGCATCCTTTTTGCTCGTGGTCATGCAATCACCTCCTTTCTGCATTTGAGCAGAAAGCGTTGCATAGCGTTCGGACGGCTCTTGGGGGCCTACGCGGGGATGGGCGCTACAGGGCTACCCAATATGCAATTTGACAACTACGTCGTGAGGTGATAGCGAGGCATGGCTGTAGTGTGCCTCACGGCGCAGCGCCTGTGTGCTCCCGTTGGGCTCGATGGCCGCAGGTGTAGCACGGATGGAATAGGTGCTACACTGTGGGGGATGCCCACGACACGTCCTCGACACGTGCTCACCGAGACAGACGAGCTGGCACAGGCGCTTGAGCACGCTGCGCAGCGCTGGCCAAAGGATGCGAAGCGTCCAAGCCGGTTGCTGCTGCGATTGGTGGAGGCGGGCGACGAGGCGATCGGGCGCGAGCGCGAGCGTACCCGTGAGCGCCGCAAGCGGGCGATCGAGCATACGAGGGGTCAGTTCACCGGCATGTACCCGCGGGGCTCCATCGAGAGGTTGCGCCGCGAGTGGCCGTCCTGACGATCCTCGACGCGAGCATTCTCGTTGCTCACTTCGACGCGAGCGACGCTCATCACACGGATGCCGGCGTGGTCATCGCGGGCGCCGATGAGCTTGCCGCTTCGGTGCTCACGCTCGCGGAGGCCGCCGTTGATGCGGTACGCACCGACCGGCTCGACGAGCAGCTGCGCGCGCTCGCCGAGCTCGAAGTCCGCTCCGTGGCGCTCGGCGTCGACTCCGCACCAGCGCTTGCCCGGCTGCGCGCGGACACGGGGCTGCGAATGCCGGACTGCTGTGTGCTGCAAGCCGCCTCGGTCGTGGGCGCCGACGCGATTGGGACTCGTGACCGACGCCTGGCCAAGGCAGCACGTGAGCGCGGCTACGAAACGCCCTGATCGTGGGCGAGCGAGCGCATCCGCCATATGCTTCGCGCCAGCCCCCGCGGGCTCATCGCACCCGCGGGGAAAGCCCGACCTCGTCCGAGACTTTGCATTTTGACAACCACGTGGTGAGGTGGTAGGACTTCATGGTGATGAGCAGTCAATCACCTACGCGCTTCGCAGTCCAAGCACGAGCGTCAAAGCGTCATCCACTGCAGCCATCTCATCGAGGCTCAGATGACCGAGACTGTCCTTGACAGCTTGGACGTCGAGCACACGTAGCTGGTCAGTCAGCACGCGCGTAGTCGTCCCCGCGAGGTCGATCGTGGGACGGAAAGTGGCAGGGGTGGCAGAGCGCGAGGTGGGAGCGACGAGAACCGTGCTGAGCTCGAGCAGCTCGTCGGCTTGAACGACCACACCGGGTCGCGCTCCCCGCTGCTCATGACCACGCGCTCGGCGTGGTGGTGTCAAACGTACGACCTCGCCACGTGTCATCAGTCAACCGGCCATGCCGGCGCGAGTTCGTCGAGATCTTCAGCGACTGACTCGAGCTCGGCGCGATCTTGGCGATCGGCCGCCAGGCGCCGCGCCTCCTCTCGCAACGCCCGACTTGCGCGCCGGCGCGCGCGCGCCTCACTCAGAGCGCTGCGCACGGCTTGCGAGTCGTTCATTCCCTCAGCGCGCAATACAGCGAGCGCCGCCTCAGAATCAGCGTCCAGCCGGACATGCAGAGCACGAGCCACTCAGGCGAGTGTAACACAAATCATTCTACGTCCTTGGACCTTCTGCGCCCTTGGATCCTGCGTACATGCGGATGTAGCTGCGCGTTCAGGCCACGGCCGCGATCGGTTTGGTCTCAGACGGTTCAGGCTGTGCCGGCGTTGCGCTTCGGTCCCGGTCGATCGGCGTCACGTGCTCAGCGCCGATGCCGAGCGCCGCGTAGATCTTCTGCTCGATCTCCTTCGCCACCGCCGGGTTGGAGTCGAGATGGGCCTTGGCGGCGGGACGGCCCTGACCGAGGCGGTCCCCGCCGTAGGAGAAGAACGCGCCGGACTTGGCCACGATGTTGTGCTCGATGCCGAGATCGAGCAGGCATCCGGACGTGGAGATTCCCTTGCCGAACTCGATGTCGAACTCGGCCTGCCTGAACGGCGCCGCGACCTTGTTCTTGACGACCTTCACACGCACGCGGTTGCCGACCGCCTCGGTGCCGTCCTTGAGCGTCTCGATGCGCCGGATGTCCAGGCGCTGGGAGGCGTAGAACTTCAGCGCGCGCCCCCCGGGCTGGGTCTCGGGCGAGCCGAACATGACGCCGACCTTTTCGCGGATCTGGTTGGTGAGGATGCACAGTGTCTGCGTGCGGTTGAGGTTGCCCGCCAGCTTGCGCATCGCCTTGGACATCATCCGCGCCTGCTCGCCGACGCTCTGATCGTCCATCTGGCCCTCCAGCTCCTTGCGCGGGGTGAGCGCTGCGACCGAGTCGATCGCGACCACGTCCACCGCGCCCGAGCGCACGAGCATGTCAGCGATCTCGAGCCCCTGCTCGCCGTAGTCTGGCTGGGAGACGAGCAGCTCGTCGATGTCCACGCCGATCCGCTTTGCGTACAACGGGTCCATTGCGTGCTCGGCGTCGATGAACGCGCACACCCCGCCGAGCTTCTGCGCCTCCGCGAGCACGTGGTAGATCAGCGTCGTCTTGCCCGAGGACTCGGGTCCGTACACCTCGACGATGCGCCCCCTCGGCACGCCGCCGATGCCGAGCGCCAGGTCGAGCGACAGCGCGCCCGTGGGGATAACGTCGCAGCGCACCTGTGCGCCCTCGTCGCCCATGCGCATGACCGTGCCCTTGCCGTACTCGCGCTCGATCTGCGTGAGCGCGCCCTTCAGGGCGGCGTCGCGTGCCTTTGCGGCCTTGTCCTGTTCGTTGACGGGCATGGGCTTGCTCCTCCGGTCGAGATGGGTTGGGAAAGTTAGAGATCGCTCCGGACGGAACGTCTGTTCGTATGTTCGGGCCGTCCGTGGCGGCCCCTCTATGACGGGGTCAGCGTGCGTGTCGCCAGCGCCTCATACGACGCGCCCGCGGGCGAGAGCCACGAGCGGTACAGCACGACCGACGCCGGCGTGAACGACAGCGCCGGCGTGGCGGGCAACGCCAGTGCGACCCCCGATCCGCGAGGCCCCTCGCGCATGCGCGCGAGCGTCACGTGCGCGCGAAACCGCCTTCGCTCCTCGCGATAGCCGCATACCCGCACGAGCGTATGGACCAGAGCGCCATGCAGCGCCGTCAGCCCCTCGTCGGGATCGTCACGCACCTCGGCCGCCAGCGCGCGCGGACGGCGCGGGGGCAACCACAACGGCGCGCCGATCGACAGCTCACCCACGGAGCGCGCGCACTCCCCCAGCGCCTCTGCGATCGTCTCGATCTCCGTGACCGGGCGATTGCCCAGAAAGCACAGCGTCACGTGCAGCAGCTGGGGGTTGAGCACCCGCGCGGACGCCGATCCACCGCCTCGCCCGCCCAGCCCCCGCACCGCTGTCCTCGCCCACGCCGCCAACTCCTCGCACACATCCACCGGCGGATCTACCGCAACGAACAGGCGAACCGCCGGGGCACTGGTCATCCAACGCATAAAACAGGTTGTCCCGTTCGCGTGCTCTCGTCGGAAGAAGAGCAAGAGGACCAGACCCGACAATCAAGGAGCCTCACAATGAAGGTCCGCGACGTGATCCGGCGGATAGAACGCGACGGCTGGGAATTCAAGCGTCAGCGTGACAGCCACCGCATCTATCGCCATCCACACAAGCCCGGGACGGTCACCGTCGCGGGCGCGAGAGGCAAGGACGTCCCATACGGTACCCTCGAGAACATCCTTTGGCAAGCTGGCTTGAAAGGACAGAACGATGAGTGAGTACGCCGTCATCTACGAGCATGGCCCCACGAGTTGGGGCGCCTACTGTCCGGACCTTCCCGGCCTCGGCGTCGTCGGCGACACCCGCGAGGAGGCCGAGCAGCTGATCCGCGAGGGCGTCGCACTGCACATCGAGAGCCTGCGCGAACATCAAGAGCCCGTGCCGGCGCCGACATCTTCTGTCGGCGCCGGCACCGCTGCATAGCCAGACCGCTTGAGCGGCCGGCGGCGCTCAGCCGTCGGCCTCGCCCAGCAGCAATCGCCTCATCAGGTGCAGCGCCACGGTCGTGGCGCGGTCCCTGACATCGGCGCGCCCGCCCGGCAGGTTCACCGAGCGCGTGATCGATGCGTCGTCGGGTCCTACGACGCTCAGCCACACCAGGCCGACGGGCTTGGCCTCCGTGCCACCGCCCGGCCCCGCCACGCCCGTGACGCCCACTCCCACGTCAACGCCCATCCGTACGCGCACACCCTCCGACAGCGCTCGCGCGAGGAGCTCGGACACGGCTCCGTGCTCCTCGATCAGCTCCGGATCGACGCCAGCGAGCGCGACCTTCGCCTCGTTCGAGTACACCACCATGCCGCCCGCGACGTACTCCGACGCGCCCGCGGGCCCGGTCAGGCGAGCCGCCAGCTCGCCGCCGGTGCAGGACTCAGCCACAGCGATGGTCCACTCTCGCTCACGCAGCATGCCCGCCACCTGCTCGTCCACGGTCGAGCCGTCCGTCGAGAACAGCGTCTGCGCATGGCGTTCGGCCACAACCCGTGCGAACGCCTCGTACACCGCAGCCGCGTCCGGCTCATACCGCGTCACGACCTCGATCTCGCCGCGTTTCAGGCAGGTCGTGACCTCCAGCCGCTCGAGCTCGACGCCCTGCGCCCGCGCCTCGCGCAGCGTCTGGGCGATCTCCGACTCAGGTATCCCGAACAGCCTCAGCGTCCGCTGCTCGTAGGTCGTCGCGCTGGTGATCGCCTCACGCAGCGCATCCGTGCGCACCGCCGCGTCCCACATCGGCTGCAGCTCGCGCGGTGGCCCCGGCAACACCACAACCGTCGGGCCGCGCGCGCGTATGTGTGCGCGCGCGTTCTCGGCACTTTGCGAGCCCTTGTCCCGCGACCCGGCGCTCCGCGAACCCACCCGCGCCGCGGTCCCAGGCACCACAAACCCCGGGGCGGTGCCAACCGGCTCGAGCACCGTCGCGCCCTCCGGGACGGTCGCCTGCTTGCGTGTGCCGACCTTGATCGCCTCGGGATCGAGGTTCGGCCAGCGCCGCCGCAGCGGCCTGACGATCTTCTCAATCCGCCCTGCCAGCGCCTCGTCCAGCACCATCGTCCGTCCCAGGAACCCGCCCACGACCTCGGCCGTGAGATCGTCGGCGGTCGGCCCCAGCCCGCCGCTCGTCAGCACCAGCTCGATCCCCTGCTCGGACATGAACCGCAGCGCCGTCTCCATGTCCCGCGGACGATCCCCAACGATCGTCAGGTATGCGAGATCCACCCCCAGCTCTCGGAGCCGGTCGGCCAGCCACGGGCCGTTGCGGTCGCGCACGCGCCCGCTCAGCACCTCTGTGCCGGTGACGACGATCCCCGCTCGCGGCGGGCCGCTCATGTGCACGTGGGCAGCGCGCCCGGGGCCAGCCGCTTCGCCCCGGCGCGCGTGATCGAATAGCCGATCGCCTGGGTGGAGGCGGGCACCGTCAGCGGCGTGCCGTTGGCGGTCAGATTCACAGCGTTGTTGCCCAGCGTGAGCAGGAAGCGACGTGCGTGATAGATGGGCTCGTGGGCGCCCGGCTCGAGGATCACCCCGGGGATGCGCTTGCTTTCATCATCGCCGATCAGGCACACGTAGACCGCGCCCGTCGGTTCCAGCTTGAGCGACGCCAGATCAGACCGTCCAGGCGCCCGTGTCCGGCTCCTGCCCGCGTGTGCCCCGCCACCGTGCTTGGCGTGGGGAGCCACCGTGCTGAGGGTGTTCGGCGATGAGCCGCCGCCTCCACCGCTGAGCAGTCCGACGATCAGCAGCACGATCACGACCCCGACGATTCCCACGAGCGCCAGGTACCCGCGTGACGGACCCGGCCCGCCCGGCCCGCGAGGCACGCGCACCCGCCGCGGGCTGGCCACGATCGGCTCGGGCGGCTCGCTCGGGCGCTCGTAGCTCAGGCGGTATTCCTCGACGAGCGCCTTGCCGTCCAGGCCCAACGCGCCCGCGTAGGTGCGCAGGAAGCTCTTCACGAACGTGGGGCCGGGCAGCAGGTCCCACTCTTCGTTCTCGAGCGCGCGCAGGTACTTGGCGCGGATCTTAGTGGTCGCCTCAATCTCAGACACGTCGATCCGCTCGCGCATTCGCGCCTCGCGCAGCGTTGCACCGATCTCGGCCATAGGCTGAAAGGCTAGTGACTATCGGCTTTTACAAGATTCTCAGCACGCTTTCCTGCACGCGCCGGCGCGTGGTGTCGCCAGCGCCGACCGACAGACGATCCGCTATGACTCCACGGGGGCTCTCGGCTGGGCGGGTGGGGATTCCAATCCATCCAGCACACTCGGCAGATCCGCCTCGCCGACGAGCACCTGCCTGGGCTTTGAGCCCTCATAGCCGGAGATCACGCCGCGGCGCTCGAGCATGTCGATCAGCCTGCCCGCGCGCGTGTAGCCCAGCCGCAGCCGGCGTTGCAGCATCGAGGTCGACGCCGTCCCCATCTCGGCCACGAGCACGATCGCGTCCTTCAGCAGCGGGTCCTCATCGGGGTCGAACTCATCCGGGCCACCGCCCTCGGGCTCCGCGGGCTCGATCTTGAGCAGCAGCTCCTCGCGCAGCTCGGGCTCGCCCTGCTTGCGCCACATCTCGGTCAGCCTTGCGATCTGCGCCTCGTCGATGTAGGCGCCCTGGATGCGCTGCAGCCGCGAGCTGCCGACGGGGCTGAACAACATGTCACCCGCTCCGAGCAGCGACTCGGCGCCGTTGCAGTCGAGGATCACGCGCGAGTCGGTCTGCGAGGACACCGCGAACGCAATCCGGGAAGGCACGTTCGCCTTGATCATGCCCGTGATCACGTCCACCCGCGGGCTCTGCGTTGCCAGCACGAGGTGGATCCCCACCGCGCGCGCCTTCTGAGCCAGACGGATGATCGAGTCCTCCACGTCCGCGGGCGCGACCATCATCAGGTCTGCGAGCTCGTCGATCACGCACAGGATGTATGGCAGCGGCGCTTCGCCGCGCTTTGAGCGCGCCTTGTTCAGCTCGACCAGGCTGCGGGTGCGCGCGAGCGACATCGTTCCGTAGCGCTGCTCCATCTCGCGGACGAGGTTTCCCAGCGCATTCGCGGCCATCCGGGGGCTCGTGATCACAGGCGTCAGCAGGTGCGGTATCGACTCGTAGTGGTTGAGCTCCACCTGCTTGGGGTCGACCAGCACGAGGCGAACCTCGTGCGGGCTGGAACGCAGCAGAATGCTTGAGAGCATCGCGTTGATCGCGCCCGACTTGCCGGCCCCGGTCGTTCCCGCCACGAGCAGGTGCGGCATCTTCGCGAGGTCTGCGCCGATCGCCTTGCCCGCCACGTCCTTGCCGAGCCACACCGTCAGCGGCGACCAGTCCGGCGGGGGCTGCTGGAAGACGTCGCCGAGCCTGACGATCTTGCGCCGTGCGTTGGGCACCTCCACGCCAACGGCCTGCTTGCCCGGGATCGGCGCCAGGATGCGGATGTCGGTCGCCGCCAGGGCATACGCCAGGTCGTCCTTCAGCTGGGCCACCTTCCCGACCTTCGTGCCCGGCGCCAGGCGCAGCTCATAGCGGGTGATGTGCGGCCCCGCTACGGTCCCGATCACCTTTGCCTGTACGCCAAAATGCCCGAGCGCCTCGACCAAGCTGACGGCGGTGCGCTCCTGCCCGGCCGTATCGGGCCGGGACTGCTCGCTGGTGGAGCGGGTCAGCAGCCTGCCCGCGTCGGGCAGCTCCCACACGAAGTCGGGATCTTCGGTGGCGCTGTCCCGGTGACGACCCTGGGGGGTCAGATGCTGCTGGCCGACCCAGACATCCAGGCTGTCTGTCCCCGGTTGGTCGCCCGCGTCGGCGTGCGCCACCCCGGAGATAACCTCCTCATCCTCATCCTCCGGCGGCGAGTCGACTTCAAGGACATCGTCCTCTGGCGTGTGATCCTGCGACGGCGCCTCCACATGGGTCGCTCTGACGATCAGTTCCTCGGGCGCAGGCTCCGGAGGGAGCAGCGGCTTCGCGTCAGCGGACGCCGTCTGCCTGCGCAAGCCCGACGCCAGCTTCCACAGACGCTCGCCGGCCGAGCGCAGCACACCCGCCGGCGAGGCGCCCGTCAGCAGCGTCACGCCGACGAACAGCAGGAAGACCAGGAGGATGTCAACTCCCACGCTCTGCACCAGCCTGTGCGAGAACCGGTACAGCGCCTCGCCGACGACGCCGCCGTGCGCCTGCAGGAATACGCCCGACCACGATGATTCGCCACGCTCGGGACTCGCGCCCGAGCTGACCCCGAGCGTCCCGGCGGCCAGCGCCATCGTCACGGCCGCCGCGATGCAGGCCGCGCCGGTCCGCAGCGGGCGCAGCTGCGGCCACGCCGGTCGTGCCAGCAGCGCCCCGCCGCCGGCGACGAGCGCGATCGGGGCGAGAATCTTCGCGCGGCCGATGCACCACCCGAGCGCTTCGGTCAGCCTGCTGCCCGCTCCGCCGCCGTTCCAGCCGCCATACAGGACGAAGCCCAAGAACACGCCCAGCGCAATCATCGCGAACCCGAGCATGTCGCGCTGGCGCTGATCGAGCTCGGGCTTGCGCGGCGGCCACACATGCGCCATCAGCTCACGCGGCAGTGCGAGCCTCGTGTTCCTGGCGCGGCGATACCGCGCGTGCGTACGTGTGCGCGCGCGGCCGGCTTTTTTGGACGTCCTCTTCCGCGGCGCCGGTGAGCGCCTCCTGGTCGTGCTCATCTCGCGCAACTTCGACGCCGAACCGCCGTAACCTCCCTTACGATCGCTTTACTGCACTTCGGTACATAAAGAGCCTCTGCTGACGGAAAGAGCCCCTGCTCATGAACGACTTCTCCGCATGAACGACTTCTCCCGTGCTCCCAGAGTCCTCGTAGTAGAGGACGACGAGGACATCGCCCAGGCCCTGCAGCGCTCGCTGAGGATGGAGGGGTATGAGGTGCGCGCCGCGCCCGACGGTCCCGGCGCGATCGAGCACGGGCGCGCGTTCGCACCAGACCTGGTGATCCTCGATCTGGGCCTGCCCGGGCTGGACGGGCTGGACGTCGCGCGCAGGCTGCGCGCCGAGGACGATGTGCCGATCCTGATTCTCACCGCCCGCGACGCACTGGAGTCGCGCGTGGAGGGCCTGGACGCGGGTGCGGACGACTACCTGGTCAAGCCGTTCGAGCGCCAGGAGCTGCTCGCGCGCATGCGCGCGCTGCTGCGCCGCCGTCCCCCGCGCGGCTCGGCGCCGCTGCGTGTGGCCGACCTGTCGCTGAACGTGGACACGCACGAGGTGATCCGGGGCGAGCGCGCGATCGACCTCACCCAGCGCGAGTTCGAGCTGCTCGAGTACCTGATGCGCAACGAGCGCATCGTGATCTCACGCCAGCGCCTGCTCGACGAGGTGTGGGGGTATGACCCATTCTCCACGACGAACACGATCGAGGTGTTCGTCTCCAACCTCCGTCGCAAGCTGGAGGCCGAGGGCGAGCCACGGCTGCTGCACACAATTCGGGGAGCGGGCTACGTCCTCAGAGCCTGAGCATCTGCGGACACGGCATCGGATCGCATCCTACCGGCGCGGCCGTGCTGACCGATCTCCGACGTTCGGCGATACGCCCTTCGTCATCCCGCGTCGGCACGCTTGGTCATGAGACGCTCAGGAGGTCCCTCTTTCGTCACGCGTGTAACGGCGGCGTTTGATCGGCTGCCCATCCGTACGCGCCTGGCGGGCGTCTCGGCGCTGCTGACGTTCACGATCCTGTGCGTGTTCGCCGTGGCGATCGGCTCGCTGACCGTTCGCCGCATCCGCTCGGAGTTCAACCGCGAGGTCGAAGCGACAGCCCAGCAACTGCCGGCGCAGCTGAACATCAAGGTCAACCCCGCGACATACAAGATCGAACATATCGAACCGCCGCTCGCGGATATAGTCACTCCCGAGCAGCAGGCCGCAATCCGCGTGCTCACGCTCGGCGGCGTCACGATCGAACAGGCGCCGGCGAACGCCCCGAACCTCGGCGCCCCGTCGGACACCCCGCATACGACCGGCGGCTATCGCGTCGTCAGCCGTCCCGCGATCATCCGCTTCGCCAGCAGCGGCGAACCGCCGATCGGGCGGGTCATCATCCAGTATGGGCGCTCGGAAGCGGACACCGACGCGACAGTCGCCCGCGTCGAGCTGTTCCTGATCGTCGGGGTGTTCGCCGGGGCCGGCCTGGCGCTGCTCGCCGGGGTCGCCATCGCCCGGCGCGCGATGGCGCCGATAGCGGAGCTGACGGGCGCCGCCGAGCAGATCGCGCGCACCCGCGACCCTTCGCGCACGGTGCCTCAGCCCGCGGCCGACGACGAGGTGGCGGAGCTCGCGCGCACCCTGGAGGGCATGCTCCGCGAGCTGGACGCGGCGCGTGGCGAGACCGAGGCGATGCTGAGCCGCCAGCGTCGATTCGTCGCCGATGCCTCGCACGAGCTGCGCACCCCCCTGACGAGCGTGCTCGCCAACCTCGAGCTGCTGGCTGACTCGCTGCGCGGCGAAGAGGGCGACGCCGCCCGCTCGGCGCTGCGCTCCTCCCAGCGCATGCGCCGGCTGGTGGCGGACCTGCTGCTGCTGGCGCGCACCGACGTGGGACGCGTGGTCGCCCACGAGCCGTGTGATCTCGCCCAGATCGTCGTCGAGGCCGCAGGCGAGCTGGGGCCGGTGAGCGATCAGCACGACATCGAGCTGGACGTCAAGCCCGCCCCGGTGCAGGGCGCGCGCGACGAGCTGCACCGCCTGACGATCAACCTGATCGAGAACGCCCTGCGCCACACCCCCCCGGGGAGTGAGATCCGGGTCAGCACGCGCCAGGTGAACGGCCAGGCTGAGCTGGTGGTGGAGGATGATGGCCCGGGCGTGCCGCAGGAGCTGGCGGGGACCCTGTTCGAGCGCTTCGTCCGCGGCGCCGGGGACCGCGGCGGCTCCTTCGGTCTGGGGCTGGCGATCGTGCGCGCGGTCGCCGAGGCCCACGGCGGCTCGGTCAGGTTGGAGAACCGGGCGCGGACACACGGCCCGACCCAGCCCTCCGGGCTGGGCGAGCGACCAGCCCCTTCCGAGCGTGCGCCCTCGGGCGCGCGGTTCGTCGTCGATCTGCCCGCGGCGACGGACGCCGCTACACCTCTACAACCACGGGGAGAACCATCGGCCGCCGCTTGAGCCGGTCATATACGAGCTGCGCCAGGTCGTCGTGGAGGACCTGCTGAAGCAGGTCGACCTCGTGGATGTCCTCCTCTGCGGCCCGCCGCAGCGAGCCGTCGACCGTCGCGCGAATCTCGTCCACGAGCTCGTCGGCCTCGTCCATGAACGGGACGCCCCGGAAGATCACCTCGGGGTCGGCGACGGAGCGCCCGTCCTGCTCGGCGATGGTGGCGACGACGATGAAGATGCCGTCCGCTGAGAGCATGCGCCGGTCGCGCAGGGCGACGTCGGCCATCTCGCCGATCTCGACACCGTCGACGAAGATCATCCCCGACTGCTCGCGCGAGCCGAACTTCGCTCGGCCGCGCACGTCGAGGTCGAGCGGCAAGCCGTTGTCCCCCTGGAAGATGTCCTCAGGCGCCACGCCGACGGCCTCCGCGAGCTGGGCGTGCAGGCGCAGGCGCTTGAAGTCACCGTGAAATGGCATGACGTAGCGCGGGCGAACGAGGTTGAGCATCAGCTTGACCTCCTCGGCGTAGCCGTGCCCCGAAGCGTGCACGGGAGCGTCGGCAGGGGTGACCACGTCGCAGCCGATGTGGTAGAGCCGATCGATCGTGTCGTTGACGGCGCGCTCGTTGCCGGGTACGGGCGTAGCTGAGAAGACGACGGTGTCGCCACTGCGCAGCTCAACCTGCGGGTGATCGCGATGGGCCATCCGCCGCAGGGCGCTGAGGGGCTCACCCTGGGAGCCGGTTGAGAGGATCACGACGCGCTCGTCGGGGAAGTTGTTGATCTCACGCGGGCCCACGAGCATCCCGTCGGGCACCTCGATGTGGCCGAGGGAGCGACCGATCGCGACGTTCTTGCGCATCGAGCGCCCCACCAGCGCGACCTTGCGATCGAGCGCGTGCGCGGAATCGATGACCTGCTGGACGCGGTGAATGTTCGAGGCGAAGCTCGTCACCACAATTCGTCCCCGACAGCGCGCAAACGCCTCCTCCAGATGGGGGCCGACGCCCGACTCCGACGGGGAGAAGCCGAGACGGTCGACGTTCGTGGAGTCTCCGCACAGCAGCAGCACGCCTTCGCGCCCGAGCTCGGCCAGGCGCGAGACGTCGGCGGGAGGGCCGTCGACGGGCGTCTGGTCGAACTTGTAGTCGCCGGTGATCAGGACCGTCCCGAGCTCGGTGCCCAGGGCGACCGCCGAGGAGTCGGGGATCGAGTGGGTCATGTGGATCAGCTCCAGCTCGAACGGCCCCAGCTCCAGGGCCTCGCCCGGCGCGACGTCGTTGCACTCGACGTCGCGCAGCTTGTGCTCCTCGAGCTTTGACTTGGCCATAGCCAGCGTCAGCGGCCCCCCGTACACCGGCGGACTGGCGCCATTCGCGGCCAGCTCGCGCAGCACCCACGGCAGCGCCCCGAGATGGTCCTCGTGGCCGTGCGTGACGACGATCGCCTCAATGTCGCGCGCGCGCTCCCGCAGATAGGAGAAGTCCGGCAGCACGAGGTCGATCCCGACCATCTCCGGCGTCGGAAATCGCAACCCCACGTCCACGACCACAATGCGGTCGTCGTGCTCGACGACGGTCATGTTCTTCCCGATCTCCCCCAGCCCGCCGAGGGGGAGCACGCGCAGCGTGGAGCTCACGCGGCGGAGGCCCCGGCAGGCGTTGCCTGCTCGCCCACGTCGAGCAACCGGTGACGCACCAGCATCGCGCGCACCGCTGCGGTCTCCTCGACGGTGGCGTCCACGATCGGCAGGCGCGTAGTGCCGGCGTTCAAGCCCAGCAGGTTCAACGCGGCCTTCGTGCACGTCGGACTCGCAGTCAGGAACAGCGTCTCATAGACGTCGCGCAGCGACGCGTCGATCTCGTGGCGGCGCTCGGGATCATCGACCATGCACCGCATCTGGGGGGCGACGATGTGGCTTGAGACGAGGATGCCCCCGGCGCCGCCCATGTCCAGTGTGCGCGCGAATGTGGCGTCGTCGCCGGTGTATAGCTCGAGACCGTCGATCAGCTGCAGCTCGGCGGGGTTGGACTGCTTGACGCCCTCGATCCCGTCGATCTGCGCGAGCTCTGCGAGCAGGTCCGGGGGCATGTTCGTGCCGGTGCGGCTGGGGATGTTGTAGAGCAGGATCGGTTTGTCGGTAGCGGCGGCGATGGCTTCGTAATGGCGCTTGAGGCCCAGCGGGCTGGGCCTGTTGTAGTAGGGGGTGACGCTCAGCTGCGCGTCCGCGCCCAGCTGGGTGGCCCGTTCGGTCAGGAATACCGCGTGGCGCGTGTCGTTCGTGCCGGTTCCAGCGACGATGCTCGTGCGGGCACCGTGCCCTCCGGGCAGGGTCGGGCGCTCTGACACGGCAAGCCCGATCAGTCCCAGGTGCTCCTCGTCGGTCAGCGTCGCGGCCTCGCCGGTCGTGCCTGCGACGACGAACCCGTCCGAGCCGTTTCGTGCCAGGTGGGCCATCAGCGCGACGAACGCGTCCTCGTCGACGCGCCCGGAGGCATCGAAGGGCGTGACGATCGCGGTCAGCAGCGTGCCCAGGTTCATTGCTTGGAGTATTCCATGCGCGCGTCGCTCAGAACAGCAGCTGCTCCAGCCCGATCACCGGCGATTCTCGAAGTCCGCCCACCCGGCGCACCGCCAGCAGCACGCCCGGCATGAACGAATCGCGCCCGGTCGTGTCGTGGCGAATCGTCAGCGTCTGGCCGACATCGCCGAGGATCACCTCTTGATGAGCGACAAGACCGGGCAGACGCACCGAATGGATGGGGGGCTCCGGTCGGCCGCTGGCAGCGGCCATCAGCTCCGCCGTTCGCTTCGCCGTCCCGCTGGGCGCGTCGAGCTTGGCGTCGTGATGGAGCTCGACGATCTCCGCGCGCGCCATGTGGGCGGCGGCCTGGGCGGCGAAGCTCATCATCAAGACGGCCCCAATCGCGAAGTTGGGGGCGATCAGCACGTGCGCCTCGGGCAGCCCCTCAGGCGTGCGCGCGATCCTCAGCGGCTCGATGTCGAACCCGGTCGTGCCGATCACGACATGCACCCCAGCCTGTACGCAGGCCAGCGCGTTCTGAAGAGCCGTGTCCGGCCGGGTGAAGTCGACGACCACCTCCGCGTCTGGCAGCACCTCCTCGAGCGTCACCCCCAACTGTGGGTCCGCGCGCCCGGTGAGCTGCATGTCCGGCGCGCTCTGCACGGCGGCGCACACGGTCGCGCCCATCCGTCCCGCCGCGCCCGCAACCGCGACCCTGATCACGTCGCCACCCGTTCCAGCGGAGCGAGCGCGTGGCGGAACGCGTCCTCCTCGGCGCCGACCCCGGCGATCGACAGCGTCTCTGCCATGAACAACTCCCGCGCCAGCTCGCTCAGGTCCTCGACCCTCACCGCGTCGATTCGGTCCACGATCTCATCGACTGAGTAGATCGGCACGCCGCCCAGCAGCGCCCACCCGAGCCGGTTCATGCGTGCCGCGGTCGACTCCAGCGACAGGGCGACGCGGCCCTTGAGGTTCTCGCGCGAGCGGTCCAGCTCCCGCGCGCTCGCGGGATCCTCGACGAAACGATCGAGCTCCTGGGTGATCGTGGCGAGCGCCTCGCGCAGATTGTCCGGGCGCGTGCCGACATATATCCCGATCTCGCCAGTGTCGGCGTGCTGGCTTGAGAAGCTGAACACCGAGTACGCCAGCCCGCGTCGCTCGCGTACCTCCTGGAACAGCCGCGAGGAGGATGTGCCCCCGAGCACTCCTTCGAGCACCCGCAGTGCGAACCGCCGCTCGTCGTGACGGGAGACGCCTCGCCCGCCGAGGCACACGTGGTACTGCTCGGTGTCCTTGCGCAGGAATCGCACCCTGCGCTCGAACACTGGGTCCGGCTGGGAGGCGTGCGAGTGCAGAGCCCCGTTCGCCGCGTTCGGCTGCTCGGCGCCGGCGGCATCGCCGCCGCCGCCCGGACTCGCGGCCCTGGCCAGCTCCACGAGCGCGTCATGCTCGACCGAACCAGCCGCGGCGATCACGATCCGCTCCGGCGCGTAGCGTTCGTCGTGAAAGGCCTGCAGCTGCTCGCGCGTGACCGCGCCCACGACCGCAGCCGTCCCGATCACCGCGCGTCCAAGCGGATGCGAGCCGAACACGGCCTCGCCGAGAATGTCGAATACCCGGTCCTGCGGGTCGTCCTCGTACATCGCGATCTCCTCCAGCACGACCTCGCGCTCGGCCTCCAGCGATTCGAAGCGCGGCTGGAACACCATCTCGGCGGCGACGTCGAACGCCCGCTGCAGGTGACGATCCAGCACCCGCGTGTACAGCGAGGTGCTTTCGCGATCGGTCCCGGCATTGGCCTCGGCGCCCATCGCGTCGAAGATCTCGTCGATCTCGTGCGAGCGGTAGCTCGCGGTGCCGCGAAACAGCATGTGCTCGAGCAGATGACAGGTCCCCGCCTGAGCGTCTGACTCCATCGCCGAGCCCGTGCCGATCCAGAAGCCGAACGCCACCGATCGCACGTTTGCGATGCGCTCGGTGATAACCCGCACACCATTGGGCAGCGTGGTCGTGCGGTGCTCGGGCAGCATGGTTGTGCGGTGCTCGTTCATGTCCAGCGGTTGGCGCCGCCCCTGGCCGGGCCTGTCCTGCTAGCGATCGCGCCCGGACCCGTGCCGGGAACGGCCCGAGCCGCGCTCGCCATCGCGCCGAGGGCCACCACCACCGCCATCGCTCCCGCCACGGCCCTCGCGGCCGTTGCTGGCCGATCGGCGATCCCGTCGATCGCCGATCGGTAAGCCCTCGCGCGGTGGACGCCCGCCGCCTGCGCCGCCACCGCCGCCGGCGGTGACACCCGCGAGCTCATCGACGGACTTGCCGGCGATCTCCGGATCCTCGGCCAGACGCAGACCGATGCGCCCGCGCTCGCGGTCCACCTCGACCACGCGCACGCTGATCTCATCGCCGCGGTTGAGCACGTCCTCGACGCTCTCCACGCGCTCGCCGGGCGAGACGTTGGAGATGTGCAGCAGCCCGTCCGTGCCCTTGCTCAGCTCGACGAACGCGCCGAACGTGGTCGTCTTGACGACCTTTCCGAGGAACTCGTCGCCGACCTCGACCTCCTTCATCATCACGCGGATGCGCTCGGCGAGCGCGTCGGCGAGATCGCCGTTGGCCGAGTACACGAGCACCTGACCGTCGTCGTTGACGTCGATCTGGGACTCGTACTCCTCTGACAGGCCCCTGATCGTTTCCCCGCCCTTGCCGATCAGCAGGCCAATCTGGGAGGGATCGATCTGGATCGTCTGGATGCGCGGCGCAAACTGGCTCAGCTGCTCGCGCGGAGCCTTGATGACGTCGGCCATCTTGTGAAGGATGAACGTGCGCGCCTCTTTGGCCTGCGCGAGCGCGTCGCGAAGGATGTCGAACGTCACGCCGGTGATCTTGATGTCCATCTGCAGCGCGGTGATCCCGCGCTCGGTGCCGGCCACCTTGAAGTCCATGTCTCCGAGGTGATCCTCGACACCGGCGATGTCGGTCAGGACGATGTAGTCCTCGCCCTCCTTGATCAGACCCATCGCGATTCCGGCCACCGGCCGCTTGATCGGCACGCCGGCGTCCATCAGCGACAGCGAGGATCCGCATACGGAGGCCATCGAGGAGGAGCCGTTGGACTCGAGGATGTCCGAGACCACGCGGATCGAGTAGGGGAAGCTCTCGATCGACGGCACCATCGGGGCCAGCGCGCGCTCGGCGAGCGCCCCGTGACCGATGTCGCGGCGCTTGACGCCGCCCATGCGGCCGGCCTCCCCGACCGAGAACGGCGGGAAGTTGTAGTGGTGCCAGTAGTACTTTTTGGTCTCCAGGCCGAGCGTGTCGATGCGCATCTCCTCCTTGAGCGTGCCCATCGCCACGACGCTGAGCGCCTGGGTCTGTCCGCGCGTGAACAGCGCCGAACCGTGCGTGCGCGGGGTGACGCCCACTTCGATCGAAATGTCGCGGATCTCGTTCTCGGCGCGGCCGTCGGGACGCTTCTTGTGCACGGCGATGCGCTCGCGGATAATCGACTTCTCGAGCGTCTCGAACGCCAGCTGAGCGGCAGCGCGGCGCTGCTTGGCGCTGAGCAGCTGCTCCTCGGTCGCACCCTCGGGCGGGGCACCGCCGCCGAAGGCGGTGGTCGGGGCGTGCTGCTCGAGGATCGCGGCCTCGACGGCCTTGGTGGCGTCCTGACGCTCGAGCTTGTCCTGCACCTGCGTGGCCTCGTCGAGGGCCGCACCGTGCGAGGCGCGGATCGCGTCGAGCATCGCCTCATCGACGGCGACGGTCTCGAAGACTTTCTTCTCCTTCCCGACTTTGGCGGCGAGGTCGCGTTGCAGCGCGCACAGCTTCTTGATCTCCGCGTGCGCGATGTCGAGCGCGTCGAGGATCTCGGCCTCGGGGATCTCGTTGGCGCCCGCCTCGACCATCAGGATGGCCTCCTCGGTGCCCGCGACGATCAGGTCAAGGTCCGAGCCGCCCTCGGCGTCCTCGGAGAGCAGGCCCTCCTCGCTGGGGTTGACGACGAAGTTGCCGTCGATCTTGCCGATCCGCACGGCACCGACGGGGGTCGGCAGCGGGATGTCGGAGATCATCAGCGCGGCGGACGCGCCGTTCATCGCGAGGATGTCATAGGGGTGGACGTGGTCGATCGACAGGGGAATCGCGACCAGCTGGGTGTCATAGCGCCAGTCCTTCGGGAACAGCGGCCGGATCGGGCGGTCGATCATGCGTGCGGTGAGCGTCCCCTTCTCGCCGGGGCGGCCCTCGCGCTTGAAGAACGAGCCGGGGATTTTCCCGGCGGCATACATCCGCTCCTCGACATCCACCGTCAGGGGCAGGAAATCCACGTCGCGCAGGCTTCCCGCGACGGCTGTCGCCAAGAGCATGGTGTCGCCTTGGCGGACCACCACTGCGCCGGAGGCCTGCTTGGCCATCCTGCCGGTCTCAAACGAGATCTCGCTGCCGGAGATTTCCACGGAGACCCGCGTAACGGCATCGTTGCTGCTCATATTCATTCTGCCTTCCTATGTTCCGCCCGTCGGGTTGGGACGCGTGTCCCTGGCGGATCGTGTTTATCTTTTATTCCGAACCAGCGGAGCTTAGCGGACGCAGGCCCGCTCGGCCGGCTTCGCGTCAGGCGACAGACGAGGCAGCAGCGAGACCGTCGCGCAGCAGCTCGACGCCAGGCAGCTCCGCCGGCGTGGGCGCCTGATAGCTGAAGCGGACGATCCCATCCGGGCCGGTGACGATCAGCGCGCGCTGGGCAAAGCCACCCTCGTGCAGGACCCCGAACGCCGTGCACGTCGCGCCCTTGGGCTCGAAGTCAGACAGCTGGGGGATGCTCACGCCGAGCTTCTCCCGAAACGCTCTCTGGGCGTAGGAGCTGTCGCATGAGACCCCGTAGATCTCCTCGCCGCTCGCCGTCAGCTCGCCGAGCGCCGCCTCGTAGACCTGCAGCTGCTCGGTGCACACCGGGCTGAACGCGAACGGGTAGAACACCAGGATCGTCGTATGCCCGCGCAGGTCAATCTCTGAGAAGCGCTCGCCGTCTTCGCGCTGGAGCCGGAACGCGGGCGCCGGTGTGCCAGGGGCGATGACGCTCATCTAGACACGACCGTGAGACGGTCGTGGACCAAGCGGAGCAAGGAATTGAAGGCCCACCCACCCGCGTGGCGTGCTCTGCTGGCCGATCGGAGATCCCGATGATCTTCGATCGGCGAGCGACCGAGGACAAAGGATCCGCGCCGTGCCCACGTTCGTCTCAGCCTACTTGCGCAGGCCGAGCTCTTTGATGAGCGCGCGGTAGCCCTCGAGGTCGCGGCGGCGCAGGTAGTCCAGAAAGCGCCGCCGACGCCCTACCAGCATCAACAGGCCACGCCGGGAGTGGTGGTCTTTGGACTGCTCGCGCAGGTGCTCGGTGAGATGGTTGATGCGCTCGGTCAGCAGCGCGACCTGGACACGGGTGTTGCCGGTGTCCTGCTCGCCCGACCCGAACTTGGCGGCGATCTCGCGCTTGCGCTCTGCGGTGATGGCGATCATCGTGCGGGCCAACGGTAGCAGAGAGCACCGGCGAGCCAGGCGATCTTCCCGGCGATCCGGCGCGTGCGCAGCGCCTGCCACGAGGCCCGCGAAGCCGGGTCAGGCCGCCGTGACGATCTCCCGAGTGCGCGCGATGTCGTGGCGCATCTGCTCGATCAGCGCCTGCGGCGTGTCAAACCGCCGCTCCCCGCGCAGCCGCGCCAGGAAGTCCAGGCGCAGCGTGCTGCCGTACAGGTCGCCGTCGAAGTCGATCAGATACGCCTCGATCAGCTCGCCGCGGCCGGTATCGAACGTCGGGCGCACGCCGATGCTGACCGCGGCGGGCACCTCGCGGTTGGCCAGGCACGCATACACGCCGTGCCCTGGACACGCAAGCGACTCCTCGGGCACGAGGTTCGCGGTCGGAAACCCCAGCTCGCGCCCGCGCTCATCGCCGTGCACGACCTCGCCGCGCAGCTGAAACGGCGCGCCGAGAAAGCGTGCGGCCTGATCGACCTCGCCCGCCAGCACCAGGCCGCGGATGTGGCTGGAGGAGACGACCTCCCCGTTCACCTCCAGCAGCGGATGCACGACCGTCTGAAAGCGCCCGTCAGCCGCCAGCAGCCGCGGGTCCCCCTGGGCGCGGTGCCCGAAGCGGAAGTTCTCGCCGACCGCTACCCGCTCGGCCCCCAGCGCACCGACCAGCACCTCGGAGATGAACTGCTCCGCCGAGCGCGCCGCGAACTCGGCGTCGAATCCGATCACGATCAGCTCCCGCACGCCCAGGCCGGCGATCAGCTCGGCCTTGACCTCCAGCGTCGTCAGCAGCTTCGGCGTGTGCTGGGGCGCGACGACCGACACCGGATGGGGCTCGAACGTGAGCACGCTGTCCGAGCCGTCGATCACCGCACGATGGCCGAGGTGCACGCCGTCGAACGTGCCGACGGCCACGCTGCGCGCCTCACGCCGATCATCGCCCTCGCTGGGCGGCGTCAGATCCGGCAGGCGCGTGATCTCCACGGCCGCACAGACTATTCGCGCAACGCCGCAAGCGCTTGGTCGAGTGAGATGAGCGGCGGACCCCCCACGGCTGATCGCGGGGCGGCGGCGCGACGGCCTCACCCACCTGAAACGGACCGATCGCGGTTCGCCTGAGCTCGATGCAGTAGGCGTCGTTCAGGTCGGCGATCAACGAGCGCACGTAGGTGCCCGCCGAGCATTCGATCGCAAAGCCCGCGCGCGGGCCGGCGGGACTCTCATCCCTCCAGGTCTGCTCGAAGCGGTATACGGTCACGACCCGCTCGGGCATCTCGAACTCCTCGCCCCGCCGCGCGCGCCTGTAGGCGCGCTCGCCGCCGATCTTCACGGCCGAATGCCGGGGCGGTCGCTGTCTGAGCTCACCGGTCGGCAGCGGCGGCTGGCCGATCTTTGATCGGTCGGGCGGCATCCTGCCGGTGTGAACGATCTCCCCCTCGGTGTCCCCGGTGCTCGATGTCGATCCCAGCAGCGCGACCGTCTCATAGCGCTTGGGCAGCGCCATCAGCCGCCGCTGGGCTTTCGTCGCCCGACCGACCAGCACGATCAGCAGCCCCGTGGCGAACGGGTCGAGCGTGCCGGCGTGCCCGACCTTCACACCGCCCAACCCGCGCCTGACGAGCGCGACCACGTCGTGCGAGGTCATGCCCGCGGGCTTGTCGATCAGCAGGATGCCGTCCATCGGTCCTCACCGATCATTGCGCGTGGCGAACGCGCGGGCGATGACGTTCGCGAGCGGTGTCCGATCGGGTCCGATCGGGGGCTCAGACCAGCGTCGCGGCGGCCGGGCCGTCGGAGGTGGCGTGCAGCTGCTCGGCGATGGCCCGGCGCAGAAACTCGATCAGCGGCTGCAGCTCGAGCGTCGTCGAGAAACCCGCCGCGCGCCGGTGTCCGCCGCCGCCCTGCTCGCGCGCTATGCGCGAGACATCGACCTGATCGTCGGTCGCGCGCAGCGACACTTTACGCTGACCGATGCGCTCGCCGCCGCTCAGCTCGCGCACGAGCACCGCGACCTTCGTGCCTCCCACCGCGCGCAGATGATCGATGATGCCCTCCGAGTAGCTGTCCTGCGCACCCAGGTCGCGAAAGTCCTCGGCACTGAGCGCCGCCAGGGTCAGCTCGCCGGAATCGAAGCGCTGCATCCGATCCAGGGCGATGGCGAGCAGCGCCAGCTTCGCCTGGGGCATCTCCTCGTACAGTCGCCGGTAGGTGTCCTGCACGTCAACGCCGCCTCCAATCAGCTCGCCCGCCATCTCGTGCGCGCGCGGACCGGTGTTCTCATACATGAAGCGCCCGGTGTCGGTGATCAGCCCGACATACAGCGCCTGCGCCACGTGCGGCGTGGGCGCCACACCGAGACCGTGCATCAGATCCCACACGATCTCCGCCGTGCACGAGGCGCCCGGCACGACATGGTCGAGCGTGCCGAAGCGAGTGTTGTCGTGGTGGTGATCGATGTTCAGCAGGTGCCTGCCCTGTTGCAACACGCTCGCCGAGTTGCGGTCTATGTTGCCGCAATCCAGGAACACGACCGTGCGCTGGGCGATGTCCGCGGGAGGTGAGGAGATCAGCCCGTCCAGCTCGAAGAAGCGGTACTCATATGGCAGCGGCAGATCCGCCGGGGCGATGAACAACCGCGAGTCCTTGCCCAGCGCGCCGAGCAGGCCCTGCATCCCCACCAGCGAGCCGATCGCGTCGCCATCCGGGCTCTCGTGCGCTGCGAGCACGAAGCGCGAGTCCTCGCGAATGCGCTCGAGCACCCGCTCGCGCGTGACCTCTGGGCTCTCGATGCCGGTGCTCACGAGGTGTTCACCTCGGCGGAACCTCCGGTTTCCTCTTCGGTGAGGTCTCCCGCAGGGGCCCTCCCTGCCCGTCGTGAACGGCCGAACCTGCGTCCGGGCTTCCCTGCTCCAGCAGAGCCTCGACGCGCAGCGCGCGATCGGTCGTGTCGTCGTAGGAGAACTCGAGCGTTGGCGTTCGCTTCAGACGCAGCTCTGAGGCGAGCAGTCCCTGCAGGTAGCCGTGCGCGTGGCGCAGACCCGCGAGGGTGTCCTCGCGCTGAGCGTCATGCGAGGGCCCTCCGCCCTCGCCGAGCACGCTCACGAATACGCGCGCATGGCGCAGATCGGTGCTTGTCCTGACATCTGTCACGGTCACAAATCCAACTCGAGGGTCCTTCAGCTCTGTAGTCATCGCGTCGCCGAGCACCTGCCTGATCGCCTCGTCGACGCGACGCATACGTCCCGCAAGGGGCTCATCCGTACATTTCAGCTCAATTCGCGCTCTTGTAGCCGCGTATCGTATGTCTCGAGGATGTCGCCCTCGCGCAGGTCCTGGAAGTTCGTGAGCACGATCCCGCACTCGTATCCGGCCGCGACCTCGCGCGCGTCCTCGTTGAAGCGGCGCAGGCTCGCGATGGTCGTGTCGTAGATGACGGTCCCCTCGCGCACGACGCGCACCCGTGCTCCGCGTGTGACCTTGCCCTCGGTGACGAACGAGCCGGCAATCGTCCCGATCCGCGATGCTTTGAACAGCTGGCGCACCTCCGCCTGCCCGAGCGGCGTCTCGACCTCGGTCGGCTCCAGCATGCCCTGCATCGCGGCGCGCAGCTCTTCGATCGCGCGGTAGATCACCGAGTAGGAGCGGATCTCGACGCCCTCGCGCTCGGCGACGTGGCGGGCTTCGCCGACGGGACGCACGTTGAACGCCAGGATCAGCCCCTGGGAGGCCGCGGCGAGCATCACGTCGGACTCGTTGATCGCTCCGACACCGCGGTGGATGATGTTGACGTTGACCTCTTCCTGGGGAAGCTTTGCGATCTCGTCTTCGATCGCCTCGAGCGATCCGGCGACGTCGGCCTTGACGACGAGGCCGAGCTCCTTGACGGCTCCCTCCTGGGCAAGCTTGAACACGTCCTCGAGGGACACCTTGCGCCCCGAACGTCGTGCGAGCGCCTCGGTCTTCAGGCGGTTGGCGCGCTCACCCGCGAGCTGACGCGCACGGCGCTCGTTCTCGACCGCGCGCACGAGTTCCCCCGCCTCGGGAACGCCGTCAAAGCCGAGCACCTCGACGGGCTGGCCGGGCGTGGCTCCTTTGACACGTGCGCCGGTGAAGTCGTGCATCGCGCGCACCCGGCCGAAGTGCGCGCCCGCCACCAGCGCGTCGCCCACGTTCAGCCTACCTCGCTGGATGAGCACGCTGACGACCGGCCCACGCCCGGGATCGAGCTTTGACTCGATCACCGTTCCCGAGGCCGGCGCGTCGCTGTTGGCCCGGAGCTCCTCCAGATCGGTGACCACTTGGATCGTGTCCAGCAGTCCATCCAGTCCTTGGCGTGTCTTGGCGCTGACGTCGACGAACTCGATCTCCCCGCCCCACTCGGCGGGCTGCAGCCCGTGCTGGGTCATCTCGGTGCGCACACGCTCGGGCTGGGCGCCCTCCTTGTCGATCTTGTTGACGGCCACAACGATCGGGACCTCTGCCGCCTTGGCGTGGTCGATCGCCTCTTCGGTCTGGGGCTTGACGCCGTCGTCGGCCGCTACGACGATCACCGCGAGATCCGTCACTCGCGCGCCGCGGGCGCGCATCGCCGTGAAGGCCTCGTGGCCGGGCGTGTCCAGGAACGTGATCTCTTTGCCGCCGTGACGCACCTGGTAGGCGCCGATATGCTGGGTGATGCCGCCGGCCTCGCCGGCCGCGACCTCGGTCTGGCGGATGGCGTCCAGCAGCGAGGTCTTGCCGTGATCGACGTGTCCCATGATCGTCACGACAGGCGGACGCTCGATCATGTCCTGCTCTGCGTCCTCGAACACGGGCTCGACCTCGACGTCGTCGGCGGCGTGGACGATCTCGATCTTCTTGTCGAATTCGTCCGCCAGCACCTGGATCGCGTCGTCGGAGAGCGTCTGGGTGAGCGTCGCCATCTCGCCGAGCATCATCAGCTTCTTGATCACCTCGGGCACCGGCGCGCCGAGGTATTCGGCCACGTCCTTGACGGTTGAGCCGGAGCTCACGCGCACGAGGTCGGTCTGGAGGATCGCCGCCGTGTCGATCGGCGCGATCGTCTCGTCGTAGGTTCCACGTCTGCGCCTGCCCCGGCGGGGGCGGCGCTGGGGCTGGTTGGCAGGCCCCCCCTGCTGGCGGCGCGAGGCCTGGGAGTCGATCACCACTCGCCGGCGCCCTCCCGGCGCGCCGCTTGACGGCGCGCGCTCGCCCGTGCGCGAGTCGCGCGTGGGGCGCACACGCTCGGCCGCCGGAGCAGCTGAGGACTCGGCGGCGGCCGCGGGCGCTGCAGGCGTGTCCGGGGGGCCCTCCCGCGACGCCTTGAGCGTGGCTGCTCCGTTGGAAGCAGGCGACTGGGCGGGTGCCGACGGGGGCGCTGTCGCCGTGGCTGTTGCAGTGGCGGCGGTGGCGGGCGCGTCCGCGGCAGTCGCGGCGCCGTTGCCCAACGCCTCGATGACGGTGGCCTCCTCGACCGATGAGGACGCAGTCTTCGCCTCCACACCGGCGGCGTGCAGCCTCGCCAGCAGCTCCTTGCTGGACAGGCCCTGCTCCTTGGCGATCTCGTGTACGCGTCTCTTGCTCATGGGATGATTGGAAATGTATTGGGACCCGCCCGCCCCGGCTCG
>CAWIWW010000005.1:0-17439 GCA_963839945.1 uncultured Solirubrobacterales bacterium
CGCTGCCGTTCCTGTCCTTCGGGCTGGTCGAACTGACCGGCGCCGGCGCGTTCTGGTTCTACGGGCCGGTGCTCGTGTTCGTGATCTTCCCGCTGCTCGACCTGCTCGTCGGGATGGACGCGCGCAACCCGCCCGACAGCGTGATCAAGTGGCTGGAGCAGGACCGCTACTACCGCTGGTGCACGTACGCCTTCATCCCGATCCAGTACGCCGGGCTCCTGCTCGCCTGCTGGCTGTGGTCGAGCGGCGAAACTGTCGATCGTCGAGGACATCGGCTTGGCGCTGACGGTGGGGATGGTCAGCGGCATCGCGATCAACACCGCCCACGAGCTCGGCCACAAGCGCGCGTCGCTGGAGCGCTGGCTCAGCCGCGTCGCGCTCGCGCAGTCCGGCTACGGGCACTTCTACATCGAGCACAACCGCGGCCACCACGTGCGCGTCGCCACCCCCGAGGATCCCGCCAGCTCGCGCCTGGGCGAGAGCTTCTACGCGTTCTGGCCGCGCACGGTCGCGGGCAGCCTGCGCTCGGCGTGGGGCCTCGAGCGCACGCGCCTTGCGCGCACCGGCCGCTCGCCGTGGACGCTTCACAACGACATCCTCGGCGCCTGGGCGATGACCGTCGTGCTGTTCGCCGCGCTGTGCGCCGCCTTCGGGCTCGTCGTGCTTCCCTACCTGTTGCTGCAGGCGGTGATCGGGTTCTCGCTGCTGGAGGTCGTCAACTACCTCGAGCACTACGGCCTGCTGCGCTCCCGCCGCGCGGACGGCGAGCGCTACGAGCGCACCGCCCCCGAGCACAGCTGGAACTCCAACAGCGTCGCCTCCAACGTCCTGCTCTACCACCTGCAGCGCCACTCCGACCATCACGCCAACCCCACGCGCCGCTACCAGGCGCTGCGCCACGTCGACCACGCTCCGCAGCTGCCGACCGGCTATGCCGGCATGATCGTGCTCGCCGCGATCCCGCCGCTGTGGCGGCGCGTGATGGACCCGCGGCTGCTCGCGCACTACGGCGGCGATCTCACGCGCGCGAACATCGCTCCCCATGCCGCGCGCGCGCTCGCCCGCTACGGAGCCGCCCACGGGAGCCGGCCTGGCGCGACGTAGCGGGGGATGAGCCGTTATCGCTGCCCGGGCTGCGGCTACGTCTACGACGAGGCCCGCGGCCATCCCCACGAGGGCTTCCCCGCGGGCACCCCCTGGAGCGAGATCCCCGCGGACTGGGTCTGCCCGGACTGCGGAGTGCGCGAGCAGGCCGACTTCGAGCTCGTGCCGTGAGCGTCGCGATCCCGGCTCCCATGCCCTACGCGGTGGCGGCGCGCGCGCTGCTGCGCGACACGCTGCTGGACGCCGCCCGGGGCGAGCTCGAGCACCGCGCCTGGAGCGAGGTCACGATGGCCGACATCGCGCTCGCCGCGGGCGTGAGCCGCCAGACCCTGTACAACGAGTTCGGCTCGCGCGAAACGTTCGCCCAGGCGTTCGTCCTGCGCGAAGCCGACCGCTTCCTCGCGGCTGTCGAGGGCGCGCTCGACGCGCACCTGGATGATCCCCGCGCGGCGCTGACGGCGGCGTTCGGGCTGTTCCTCACAGCCGCCGGCGAAGACCCGCTGATCCGCGCCGCGATCGCCGGGTCGGGAGAGATGCTGCCGCTGCTCACCACCCACGGCCAACCCCTGATCGAGCGCGCCGCGCAGCGGCTGTGCGCCGCGATCTGCACACGCTGGCCGGCGGCCGCCGAGCACGACGCCGCGCTGCTCGCCGAGTGCGTGGTGCGTCTGGCGATCAGCTACGCCACGCTCCCGCTCGCCCCCGCGGGCATGACCGCCTCCTCGATCGCGGAGCTGCTCGGACCCTACATCGACCGCTCCCTCGCGCCCGCCCCCTGACCCGTCGGGCGCACTGCGCTCCATCTGCCCTTGCGCTCTGATCTCGTCCCCTGCCGGCCGTACCGGCCGTAGTCTCACACGCGCGCCGTGCGTGTCAGGATGCCCGCGATGGATCGCACCCCGCTCGTCACGCTCCCCTGACGCTCCATTTGATATACTATTCTATATCGAATCTCCCGGGATCCTCATCATGCAACAGCGTCGTCGTCTGGGCTTGAGCCAGCGCTCGCTCGCACGTCGGGCGGGTACCACACAAGCCGCGGTCAGCAGGATCGAGCGCGGTCTGACCGGGCCGACGTGGGAGACGGTGGTTGCGCTGCTGCTCGCGATGGGCCATGAGCCCGAGCTGCGAGCACGGCGGTTGCGCGGCAGATGGGATCCCGTCCACCTGACGAGCCTGCGCGAACGCTCGCCAGCGGAGCGACTGGAGCTCGCCATGTCGGCAAACCGTCTCGCCGGGCGCCTGCGAGAGGCTGGACGCGGGGCGAGCGGTGGATGTTGATGAGCCGCTTGACGCGGAGCGCATCCTGCGGGCGCTCGCGGAGCGGTCCGTCGACTATGTGATCGTCGGCGGGCTCGCGGTTCAAACCCATGGACACGTGCGTACGACCGTCGATGTCGACGTCTTTCCGCGTCCCGAGCCGTCCAACCTGGCGCGGCTCGCCGATGCGCTGAACGCGCTCGACGCTCGTGTCCTCAATCCGGGCAGCGAGGGCACAGCGATCAACGCCGCGATGCTGCCGCGCGCGACGCTGTGGCAGTTCGCGACGCGACACGGCGCGATCGACGTGCTGCACGACGCGCCGGGCGCTCCCCCCTACGACGAGCTCCGCCGTCGCGCGCTCGAGATCCGGCTCGCAGACATGGAGGTCGCCGTCGTCGGGCGCGACGATCTGATCAGCATGAAGCGCGCGCGCGCGCGCCCCGTCGATCTCGATGACCTCGCCGCGCTCACCGAGCCCGAGCACGGCGGCACAGACTGACCGGGCAACGGCGAGCTTGCCCGCCGCCCGCTCCGCTCCCGGCCCTCCCAGTCCGACCCAAAATCCCACGCGCGCGCTGTGCGAGGATGCCCGCGATGGATCGCACCCCTCTCGTCACGCTCCCTTCGGCGCTTGCCCCCTGCGGCCCCGCACCGGCCGCGCGGGAGGGCGCGCGCTACGTGCTCGGCATCGACGGCGGGGCCACCAAGACGCTTGCCGCCGTGCTCGATCTGCAGCAACACGTCCTGCACCTCGGCCACGGCGGTCCCTCAAACGAGGACGCTGTCGGCACGCGCCTGGCCGTCAAGGCCGTGCTCGACGCCACCGAGGAGGCGCTCGCGCGCGCGGTCATCGCCCAGGACGAGCTCGCCGGCGCCGTGCTCGCGGTCGCGGGCACCGACACCGGCTCGATCGACCGCCACCTGCACGAGCGGCTGGCCGATCGCTCCTCTCGGCCGGACGCTCGGCCGGTCGGTGAGGACTGGATCGTCGTCAACGACGTCGTCGGTGCGTGGGCCACCGCCACCGGCGCGCGTCCCGGCATCGGCGTCATCTCCGGCACGGGCTCCAACGTCTTCGGCGTCGGGCTCGTGGGCGCCGAGATACGCTCCTGGCGGGCCGGCGGCTGGGGACACCTGCTCGGCGACGAGGGCTCTGGCTACTGGCTGGGCGCGCAGTCGCTCAGGGCCGCCCTGCACGACCGCGACGGCTCCGGTCCGCCGACCGCGCTTAGCGACGCGGCGCTTGAGTTCTTCGGCTCACGCTCGGTGCAGGCGCTCGCCGCGAGCGTCTACACCACGCCGTTGAGGAAGGGCGAAGTCGCGGCCTTCGCGATCGAGACGTCTCGCCTGGCCGGCACGGGCGACGAGGTCGCCCGCGAGCTCTACCTGCGCGCGGCGTCCGAGCTCGCCCAGCAGGTCCGCGCCGTCATCGCCAACACGGGCCTCACCGGCGCCTTCCCCGTCGGGCTGATCGGCAGCGCGTTCCGGGCCGGCGAGTTCTTCGTCTCGCCGCTCACCGACGCCATCCACGCGGTCGCGCCCGAGGCCGACGTCTCCCCGGTCGAGATGGCCCCCGTTGGCGGCAGCCTGCTGCTCGCCGCGCGCGCCTGCGGGCTGGAGGGCGCGATCCCCGTCGAGGAGCTCGCGCGGCTGATCGACGGCGCCGGCTGATGCGCCCGTCTGGTCGACATCCTGACCTGACGCGGCCTGGCCTGACCTGACGCGGCCGGTAGTTGACGGCGCCGGGCTGTCAGGGTGCGGTGTGACGGCCTTTTTGCAGGTTGATTTGCAGTTCGCTCCGAGCTGTATTGCGGCGCGAGCTCTGCGCTAGCCTCACCACATCGAACGGGCCCGGCGCCTGTTTGCAGAACTGACCGATGTCTTCCCGCCTCGATCACCGCCTCGCGTGGCGCACGCTGCTCTTCGCCCTGGCTGCTCTGGTCTGCTCGCTGACGCAGGCCTCGCCCGCGGCCGCCTCTGTGGCCACCTCAGTGGCCTCGCCCGCGGCCGCCTCTGTGGCCACCTCAGTGGCCTCGCCCTATCCGGCGGGCGCCACCCGCCCGCTGCGCGTGGCCAGACCCTCCGAATTGGCCCACGTGGCCGGCGCCCCCACGGGCGGCTCCACCGCGCCCACATCCGGCGCCACGCCCACCTCCGGCTCGGGCTCGTCCAAGTCCGCGTCCAAGCACTCCAAGCACAAGCCCAAGCCCATGCTGCACGGCGATCCCGCGCGCGCGCTGGTCGCGTTCGAAGCAATGCAAAAGAACTACTACATCCCGGGCTCCGGGCTGTATCAGGGGGAACCGTTCTCGTTTTTGTGGCCCTTCTCGCAGGCTCTGGCGGCGACCGCGACGATGGCCAACATGAGCGGGATCGCCAAGATTCCTGGCCTGCAGGACATGCTCGAGCGCGAACTGAATGCGCGCCTTACGGGTCTGCGCTCCTACCTGGACACCGACAACTCGGGCCAGCCCGAAGGCTCGTTCACGAGCACGCTCGCGGCCTTCGACGGCACCGTCGCGCCGCCCGCCGGCCCGGGTGGGACGAAGTACTACGACGACAACGAGTGGGTCGGGATCGAGCTCGTGCGGATCTACGAGCTGACCCACTACGCCGCCGCGCTCGGCAGCGCCGAGGCGATCATGGCGTTCGTGATGGCCGGCTGGGACGCCAACCCCGAACTTGCCTGCCCGGGTGGGGTCCCGTTCTCCAACGCCCTGGAAAACAACGAACGCAACACCGTCACCGACGGTCCCGGCGCCGAGCTCGCCGTGCGCCTCTTCCAGATCACCGGCTCCGAGCAGTACCTGCAGTTCGCCGAACAGGCCTACGAATGGACGCGCCGCTGCCTGCTCGAGCCCAACGGCCTCTACGCCGACCACATCGGCGCCCACGGCGCCGTCGCCCAGGTCTACTGGAGCTACAACCAGGGCTCGATGATCGGCGCCGGCACGCTCCTCTTCCAGGCCACCCACAACGGCGCCTTCCTCTATGAGGCGCGCCAGACCGCGAAGGCCGCGCTCGCCTACTACACGCCCGCGGTGCTCGGCTCGGAAAATCCCTTCTTCGTGTCGGTCTACTTCCGCAACATGCTCTACCTCGACTCCGTCACCCACGACCCCCCCGGGGCCAAGCTCGCCCAGCCCTACGTCGACTACGCCTGGCAGCACCTGCGTCTTGCCGACAACGTGTTCGTGTTCGGCTCGCCCGCCTCCTCACAGCTGCTCTACCAGGCCGCTGTCGTGCAGATCTACGGGCTGCTGTCCTCTCTGCCGAGCACTTACTTCTAGAGCCTCGCGCGGGCTGCGCCGCTCGAGTCGCGGGGGTGCCAGCGGGGGAGGCGGCGTGAGGCTGGGCGGCGGGATCGAGGCTGGGCGGCGCTCTACGCACGCATCGCCGCGCGCACGCGGGCGACGAACCGCTTGGGCTTGCGCTCGTACAGGCGCTTACCCTCGCGCAGGGCCCGCTTGCGCAGACGCGCGCGCCTGCGCGCGATCGCTCGTAGCAGCTGCTTGCGCGCGCGCCGGTGTGCCCGCAACGGCCCGTAGGAGCCCGCCCGTTCGGCGAGCACCATCAGGTCGTGCTCCTCGCCGAGCAGTTCCCCCAGCCCGTCCGCGCGGCGGGCCAGCTTGGCCACGCGCTTGCCGGGCCGTCCCTCGACCTCGACGGCTTCGAGGGCGTAGCGCAGGTCCTTGACGTGTTTGCGCCACGTGTGCAGCGCCCGGCGGCCGGGCCTGCGATGGCCGATCTTCGATCGGTCGGCACGAGCACGGCCGCTGCGACCGGCGCGGTAGATGTGCTCAATGCCCGCAGCAACGAGCCTGTGCGCTGGGCGGTCTGGCAGCTTCCACTTCGCCACGCGCGCGCGCAGGGCGCAGAGCTCCTGCGCGGCCTGCTCGCGGGTGACGGCGTCCCCGAGCGCCTGCGCAGAGGCGATGCGGCGCTCGTGGCGCAGGTGCTCGCGCAGCTCGATCACGCCGCGGCGGCGTCCCAGCTTGCGCGGCTGGCGGCGGATCAGCTCCTCTAGCGTATTCACCATCACCTCGGCGTCTCGAGCCCCGGCGAGCGCCGCGGCCGCATCGCGCAGAACCGCGCGCTCGCGCCTGGCGCGCTTTGCGCCGATCTCGCCCTCCAGCAGCGCCAGCAGCGCGCGCAACCGCTTGAGCGCCTTGCGTGTCTCGTGCACCACCTTCTCCGGCGCGATCGAGGATTCGCCGCGCAGCAGCTCGATCGCGAGGTCGAGCTGGCCGAGCGCGATGCGCCTCAGTCCGTGCGCGGCGGTCTCGCTCGCCAGCAGCCCGAATCGCCGCTCGGCGTGCGGGAGCCTCCTGCGGGCGGCGCGGCGCTCGCGCTCGGCCCTGGCGATGGCGGCGATGCCCACGCTCATACCCACGAGCACGCCGGCGGCGAGCGTCCTGTGCAGCCCGCGCGCGAGAATAGAGCGATGCCCAGCCTGCCCAGCGCCCAATGGTGGACGGTGCGCCGTGCGGCGAATCGCAAGCCGGCGACGTATCGCTGTCCGATCTGTGGTCATCATCTGCCCGCTCTGAGCGAGCATATGCTGATCGCGCCCGAGGGGGACTCCAGGCGCCGCCGTCATGCCCATACCGAGTGCGTGCTCTCCGCACGCGCTTCGGGGCGGCTGGTGCTGCGCGATGAGTGGCTGCGTATGCAGCCGCGCCCTCCGTCGCTGTGGCGGCGGCTGCTGGGACGCACATGAGCGGCCTCGGGGGGTGCGGGTGCGCGTCTGACTTGAGGTGTGCTTGTAGGAGGTCGCAGGTCAAGCGAGACAAGGACGAGGGAGCGTGGTGTGCTCGGCTGGCCGATCGGAGATCCCAATTGATCTCCGATCGGTGAGCGAGTGAGGACGCCGTATCGCGAAGGCCTGCGGCCTCCTACTGGCGGCTGAGGCCGGTGGTTGAGCTGACCGGCGGGATCGGATCCAGCGGGGTGAGCTGGCCGTTGTCCAGCTGAAACCGCACCTGCGCCTCCCCGCCGCCGGGGCAGCACAGGGGATTGCCCGGGCGGTACAGCGAGTAGGCGAGCGTGACTTCGGTGTCGCTCTGGGAGACGACGCTGACGATCGCGCTAGGCCGGCTGGAGTCGGTGCCGATGTAGCGGCCGTCGACGAAGAAGAACGCCTGTTTGTCGTACCCGTCGTTGGAGCTCGCACCGGTGCCGATCAGCACGCGCAGGGTCTGGTTCGGGTGGTAGTCCGACGTGTCCGTGGCGGTGAACCCGTGCGCGCGCACGACTGCGAGCGCGCCTGAAAGCCCTTCGGCGGCGGTGGCTTTTTCTTTTTCGGCGAACGCGGGCGCAGGGGCGGTTCGAGTGGTTGTGGAAGTGGACGTGCCCGTGGTGGTGGTGTTGGCCGGCGTCGCAGCGGTGCTGGTGGTCGGCTGCGTCGTCGTGTTCGTCGTCTGCGCGCTCGTCGGCGTGCTGGCGACCGATACCGTCTTGGTCCCGCCGCCTCCGCAGCCGCCGAGGATCGTGGCCACCGCCGCAGCGAGAGCTATAACAGCAAGGGCAGTAAGTACCGAGCGGCAGGCTGAGAACCGGCGCGTCATGGGACCTGCATGGTATTGAGTGGCAACCCGCCGAGCCGCACTCCCTTGACAAACTTATTAGCGACTGCTAAGTTGTTTGCTAACGGTCTGAGTTGCCGAACCACGGTGAGAGCAAGCGAGTCAGGAGCACGGCGATGAGCAGTAGACACAGAAACGGCTGGACCTTGGGCATCGTCTCGGTGGCGCTGTTCATGGTGGTGCTCGACAACCTCGTGGTCAGCGTCGCGCTGCCCACGATCCACCGCGACCTCGGCGCGTCGATCCAGTCGCTGGAGTGGACCGTCAACGCGTACGTGCTCGCCTATGCGGTGCTCCTGCTGACGGGTGCCGCGCTGGGGGACCGGTTCGGGCGCAAGCGGATGTTCCTGGCGGGACTGTCGCTGTTCACGCTGGCCTCGGCCTGCGCCGCGCTCGCCCCGAACACGGGCCTGCTCGTCGCCGCGCGCGCGGTCCAGGGCGCCGGCGCGGCCGCCGTGACGCCGCTGACGCTGACGCTGCTGGCGGAGGCCTTTCCGAAGGACCGGCGCGGAATGGCGATCGGCGTGTGGTCGGGCATCAGCGGGATCGCCGTGGCGATCGGACCGCTCGTGGGCGGCGCGGTCGTGCAGGGCATCTCCTGGCACTGGATCTTCTGGATCAACGTCCCGATCGGGCTGATCGTCATACCGCTGGCGATGCGCTGGCTGACCGAGAGCCGCGGACCGTACGGGACGCTCGACCTGCCCGGTTTGGGGCTGGCCTCGACGGGTGCGTTCGGGATTGTGTTCGGGCTTGTGCGCGCGCAGTCGCTCGGCTGGACCAGCGCGACGGTTCTGCTCTGCATGATCGGCGGCGCGGTGCTGCTGGGAGGATTCGTCATATGGGAGCGGCGCACGAGCGAGCCGATGCTGCCGATGTCGTTCTTCGCCAAACGCTCGTTCGCGGTCACTAACGTGGTTTCGCTGAGCATGTACTTTGGCATGTTCGGGTCGATTTTCTTCCTCAGCCAGTACATGCAGAACGTGCTTGGAAACACCCCCCTGCAGGCCGGGCTGAAGCTGCTCGTGTGGACGGGCGCCTCGATGGTGGTGGCGCCGCTGGCCGGCGTGTTCTCCGAGCGGTTCGGCAGCCGCCCGTTCATGTTCGCCGGGCTGTCGCTGCAGGCCGGCGCGCTCGGGTGGTTGGCGAGCATGACCTCGACGCATCTGTCCTACGGCGCAATGATCGTCCCGTTCGTGATGGCGGGCGCAGGCATGGCGCTCGTGTTCGCCCCGTCCGCCAACGCCGTGCTGTCCTCGGTGCGTACCGAGCAGGCGGGGCAGGCCTCGGGCGCGAACAACGCGATCAGGGAGGTCGGCGGCGTGCTCGGCGTGGCGGTGCTCGCGTCGGTGTTCACGGGCGCGGGCTCCTACGGCTCGCCGCAAGAGTTCGTCAACGGCCTGATCCCCGCCATGTGGGTCGGCGTGGCGGTGCTCGGCGCGGGCGCGCTGACGGTGCTGGCGCTGCCGTTTCAGACGCGTTCGGCCGCGGATGACGCCGTGGCTGCGCCTGCGGCGCACGTCGAGGGCCTCGAGGGCGCGATGGCGATAGCGACCGGGGAGGCGGCGTGACCATGACCGGGACTACACAGGCCGGGTCCGCGGCCGAGCCCGTGAGATCCACGGCCAAGTCCAAGCGGGCCGGGGACGGTCCCGGCCCCGAGCCCGGGCCCCGGCCCGAGAGGGCAGGGTCGCAGTCGGGGGAATCCCTGCCGCTCCGCCGGCGGGTGCCCGCGGCCGAGCGGCGCGAGGAGCTGATCTCCGCGGCCGTGCACGAGTTCGCCAAAGGCGGGCTGCACGGCACGGCGGTCGATCGGATCGCCCGGCGCGTAGGCGTGGCGCAGCCCTACGTGTTCAGCCTTTTCCCGAGCAAGCGCGAGCTCTTCCTCGCGGCGCTGGAGCGCAGCTTTCAACGCGTCGCAGACACATTCACGCAGGCGGCGTCCGACTACCGCGAGGGGAGAGCGCCGGCCGAGTGCGAGGACGCGTTGCAGGCGATGGGCATGGCTTACAAGGACATGCTCGCCTCCGACCGCGACTACCTGATGCTTCAGCATCAGTCCTACGCGGCCTGCGACGACGAGATCGTACGCGCGCGCGTACGGCACGGGTTAGCCCAGCTGGTCGATCTAGCGCGCGAGCTGTCCGGTGCCGAGCCGGAGCGGCTCGACGACTTCTTCAGGCACGGTATGGCGCTGAACGTCGCCGCGGCCCTGGGTGTGGAGGAGCTGTCGGTCGACTGCCCGTGGGTGGCGGCCGAGCGCGAGACGGCGTTGACTGCTGCGCGTCCCCCCGGGTGAGAGTCGCGTCCGCCCGCGATTTCTCCCGGTTGCGAGCTCGCCGGAGAGCCGAATGGCGCTGTGAGAGCGGCTAGGATCGAGTGGCGATGTCCCAGCAGGTATCAGAGCGCAAGCACAAGCGCAGCCGCCGCGAGTCGGCCCGCACAGCGGGGCTGGTGATCCTCGCGGTGCTGATCACGCTGTTCGCGGTGCTGAACCTCGAATCGGTCGAGGTCAACTGGATCTTCGGCAAGGGAGAAGCTCCGCTGATAATCGTGATCGTCGTCTCACTGCTGGTCGGGATCGTGCTGACCTACCTCGTCGACCGCCGCGCCAGCAGGCGGCGCTAGCCGGTGTCCACCCGCGCGCGCGGGTGGCGCCCGGCGGGCGAAGAATCCCGGCTGCCGGTCGCCGGCGGCGGCGGCTTGCCGGCGGGGTGGCCCTGGTCGGCGTCCACCGGTGCGCGCCTCAGTGCGCCAGGGACTTCAGCGCGAGGATCGCCACGCCCATCGCGATGCCGACGCTGCCTTCGAAAGCGAACTCCTTTGGCGTCGAGCCCGAGCGCAACCCCGCGAGCAGCTCGAACGCGATCAGGGTTGCCACGGCCGCCCACACCGCCGCGTTGACTGCGGTCGTCTGAGACGCCCCCGCGATCCAGCACACCACCAGTGTGAGCAGCGGTATGCAGGCGCCACGAACGATTCCCCAGTCGTGAGCCATGGCGCGGCTCAGGGCGCCGAGACTGAGCCGCTTCCGGGTGGCGATACGTCGTCCCAGGACCGTCGAATAGGAGTGAGCGAGCCAGTAGATCGCCAGGGCGAGCACGGTCGAGGCGACCTTGTCCAGGTAGCTGTCATGCACGCCGCTCTCCGCGGCGATCAGCGCTCCGATGAGGATCGTCCCGTAGACGACTCGCTCCGGGGCCTCGCCCCGGAGTATCCATTCGGCCAGGCGCTGTGGCCAGCTGCGCAGGCCGGTGGACGGTCGGGATCGTCGTGGCGCGGGGAGGGAGTCGATGCTCTGATTATCGCGGGCGAGGCGATAGAACCGGCTACGATCTGAGGCCGCGCCGACGTAGCTCAGCTGGTAGAGCACCTCCATGGTAAGGAGGGGGTCCGGGGTTCAAGTCCCCGCGTCGGCTTGCTGGCTGGCGCTTTGTCGCGGTTGGGGGTTCATGGGGGAGCTTGCTAGCCACTGGTTAAGGGTCGGGTTCTGGTTCAGGGTCCGGGGTTCAAGTCCCCACCTCGGCTTGGCGTTTTCCGCTCCGCTTGGTCCGCTCAGCCGATTCCCTCGAGCAACTCGCCCGCTGAGCTCAGCTCCAGGCTGCGCGCCAGGATCACGATCGTCTCCAGGCGCGGCGAGCGCTTGCAGCGCTCCAGTAGGCTGATCTCGGTGCGGTGCAGGCCGCAAATCTCGGCCAGGGCCTCTTGCGAGAGGCCCAACCGTTCGCGGTGACTGCGCAGGTTGGTGGCGAACTGCCGCTGTGCGGATTTCTTCGAGCTCATGATGACCGTACTCTTGCTGCTCACAGACGGAAGGTCTACAGACAAACAGTCGCCGAACAGGGGACTGCAGTGCGAGCAGCACATTCGCACGAAGGGCAATGGCGGGGGCAGGATTCGAACCTGCGAAGGCTGAGCCGCGAGATTTACAGTCTCGTCCCTTTGACCGCTCGGGAACCCCGCCGGGGTTGACGAGGATAGCGATCACTCGGTCCTGCGCGAGGGCAGCGGTTGCCCTGCTTCAACATCGAAGTCGGCGTACTTGGGGCCCCCTAACAGGATGCCTCTGCCACCCCCGATGGTGTGGGAGGGAATGAACCAACGACGACCGTCTGCGACGAGCACGAACAGATAGTCGATGCGGAATGAGTCGAGGCGCTTGACGATACCGTTCCAGCTCCTGTTTCCCCCCTTCGTGCAGATCGTCACCTCCCAGCGGCCTTTCCGGTAGACGGTCGAGGTCTTGACTTGAACGCGAAGCAGCCCCTCTTTTGCCTCGGCGATGAGGTCGCAGTCGGGACTGTGCCCTATCGGTATGTAGAGCGCGTATCCCTGCGAGCTGAGCCAAGCCATCGCAGAGAGCTCGCCGAGGTCCCCTTGCTGGCGCGTTGAGATTTCCATCATGATCCAAACATACGTTCGGGTCCGGACGTGAAGGCCCCTACGACACCTCGCAGCTCCTGGGCTTCGGGCAGGGTCTGCAGTTCTTTCAGCATCCGGCTCTGGATCTGGCGGACCCGCTCGCGGGTGATGTCGGACGCGCGCCCGACCTCCTCGAGCGTGTGCGGGCGCCCGCCGTCCGCGCCGATCCTGCCGGGCGCCCGTCGGTTGGCCGGCCGGCCGCTAGGCTTGGCTTCAGTGCAGGCGACCAGGCAAATCAACCCGCTGTCCGCGACGACGCATCCGTTCGGCGATGACGTCCAGGCGCGCCCGCCCTCGGTCCCGGTCGGCCTCTCGCGGGTCGGGGTCACGGGCGTGGAGAAGGTCGTGCGGGTTCGCGACGAGCTGTTTTTCGCACGGATGGACTGCTTCGTGGATCTCAGCTCAGACCGAAAGGGGGCGCACATGTCTCGGTTCGAGGAGGTCGTCAACGAGGCCATTGGCGAGGTAGTGCTCAGCGAGTCGCCGTTCCGCGCTGAGACGCTCGCCCAGCACGTTGCCGAGCTCGTGCGCGCCCGTCAAGATGCCCGCCGCGCCGAAGTCACGATCGCGGCGCGCTATCCCGAGCACAAGCCCGCGCCAGTTTCGGGTGTCGGCACGCAGGAGATCTACACCCTGCTCGGCCGCGCGATCGCGTTCGAGCACGGCACGCGGCGCGTCGTGGGGGTGTCGGCCACCGGCATGACCGCCTGCCCGTGCGCCCAGGAGCTCGTTGCGGCACGCGCTGGGGCGCGGCTGCGCGAGGACGGGTTCTCCGAGGGGCAGATCGAGCGGATCCTGGCCAGGGTTCCTGTCGCTACTCACAACCAGCGCGGCATTGGCACGCTGCATGTCGGCTGCGTCGAGGATTGCGTCGATGAGATCGACGCGTCGGTGCTGCTGGAGATAGTCGAGTCGAGCATGTCTTCGGAGATCTACGAGCTGATGAAGCGCTCCGACGAGGTGGCGGTCGTCGAAAAGGCCCACGCCCGGCCCCGGTTCGTCGAGGACTGTGTGCGCGAGATGCTCGCCGGCGTGCTCGCGCGCTTCCCCGAGCTGGACGGCGCGAGCTTCGTTGCCGCGCGCCAGGAGAATCTCGAGACGATCCACCAGCACAACGTGCTCGCCGAACATCATGGGCTGCTGTCGGAGCTGCGCACCGAGATCGACTCCGGTGCACTCTCGCGCCATCACATGACGCTCGACGAGTGGCTCGCCGCTCCGGCTGCCGGCCCGGCTGGGACCGCCCGCGCCGGGGATGCGGGCGGCGCTCGCGGTGGTGCAGATGGCCGGGTTGCTCCTTCTTCTCAGCCTCCCGCCTGAGCTCGCGCAAGGCGCCGGCGCAGGCCGAAGAAGAAGTCGAGTCCCGAGACAATCGTCACGAGCACGGTCGCGTACAGCAGCAGCGACACCCACAACGGCTGTCCGTGCACTGCGATCAACGCCAGGATCAGCGCGATCTGCATACAGGTCTTGAGCTTGCCGAACATGCTCGCTTCCATCACCACACCCGCCTGCGTTGCGCCGAGTCGCAGCACCGTGACCGCCAGCTCGCGCGTGATGATCACCATCGCCACCCACGCGGCCAGCCGGTGCAGCGACACGAGCGCGACGAGCGCCGCCACGATCAGCAGCTTGTCCGCGAGGGGATCCATCAGCTTGCCGAACGTCGTGACAGTCCGGCGCGAGCGGGCCAGGTAGCCGTCGACGAAGTCCGTCAGCGACGCGGCCGCGAACACGATCGCGGCGAGCACGTCCCCCGCCGGCGTGTTGCCCAGCAGCGCGACCACGAGCACCGGCACCAGCATGATGCGCAGGACCGTCAGCATGTTCGGGAGGTTCAGCGGGAACACGACCGCTGCCATTATGTCGGTACTCGCTCCCATCGCCCGTACCCGGCGGCCTCTCGGAGGCCTGGGCGGGTCTCACCCGGGCCCCTCACCCGGGGCGATCTCCCGGCCGGTCAAGCCCGCGGGTCAGTAGCCGACGGAGTAGAAGCTGATATGCCGGCACCCGTCGAGCTTGTAGTGCGGCAGCGCGCGATGGCTCGTGAACACGACGATGTGCGGGTTTTCGCAGTGGATGACGCCCGAGTTCTCGTGCGCGTGCACGACCGTGCCCGGATTGGTGCCCGTCCACACATAGTTGACGGTGTCGTTGGCGTAGATGAAGTTCGGGCCGTTCCCTGCGTGTATCACCGCGCTCTGCCAGCTCGGCCAGCCCGACTCGTGGTAGTCGCCCCAGATCACGTCGCCGCCGTTGCCGCCATAGATCGTGTCGTCGCCGTATCCACCCAGCAGGTAGTTGTGCACGTTCGGGCGGCCGACGAGCGTGTTGTGCAGCCCCGCCGGACCCTTGTCCATCTCCAGGTGTTGATCCGCCGGCCAGCCCGCGTGGCTGGTCATCGCCGTCGCGGACACCGCGCAGGCGAGAGCCGTGAGCATCGCTGCGGCGGCCACGAGCCGAGCCGTCCGCAGGCGTCGTGGAGCTGGGCAAGGGTCGATGGCAGGCGAGGGCATACGTTATGCATCGTCTGCCGCCGATCTACCCGCGACCGGATCGTCCGAACCTCGGACATGCGGCCAGGCGACGCCCGGGGTCGCGCGGCGGTGGGCGCTAGGGTGCGTCAATGCCGCTGATCCCGATGGTCATCGAGCGGACCGCGCGAGGGGAGCGCGAGTTCGACATCTACTCGAGGCTGCTCAACGAGCGCATCATCTTCCTGGGCACCCCGATCGACGACCAGGTCGCCAATCTCGTCGTGGCCCAGCTGCTGCACCTCGAGTCAGAGGACCCCGAGAAGGACATCTCGATCTACATCAACACGCCCGGAGGATCAGTCTATTCGGGCCTGGCGATCTATGACACGATGCGGTTCGTCAAGCCCGACATCGCCACGATGTGCGTCGGTGTGGCGATGTCGATGGGCTCGCTGCTGCTGGCCGCGGGAGCCAAGGGCAAGCGCGCCGCGCTGCCCAACAGCCGCATCCTCATCCACCAGCCGTCGGCCGGGTTCGAAGGCCAGTCGACCGATATCGAGATCCATGCCCGCGAGATCCTCGCCGTCAGGGGCCGGCTGGACGAGATCTACGCCGAGCACACCGGGCGCCCCACCGAGCAGGTCCGCGAGGACATGGAGCGCGACCGCTTCTTCACGGCGGAGCAGGCGCAGGAGTATGGCTTGATCGATCGGGTCCTCGAGAGTCACTAGACGGCCGGGAGGCGGCGCGATGCTGCGTCCTCGGTCGCTCGCGTGCGAAGCACGCCACGCTCCCTGCGTCCTTACCGATCGACCGATCGGAGATCAAATGCTATCTCCGATCGGCCAGCCGGGATCTCCGATCGGCCAGCATGCCTCCCCGCCGTCTAGTAGCGCAGATCCGCACCAACTATTCTCGCCGGTGAGATGTCGCGTCTGAGCCAGCCAGAGCGCGGTGCACTGGCGCTGATCGTGGTATTGACGGCGCTGGCGGGCGCGGCGGACTATGGCGCCTGGGCGCCCGTTCCGCGGTTCGCGCTGGCCACGCTCGCGCTTGCCGGCCTGGCCTGGGTCGTGTCGTTCGCGACCGAGCAGCTCGGCGAGCGCTTCGGTCCCGGCGTCACCGGCATGCTGCAGTCCACGCTCGGCAACCTGCCCGAGCTGTTCGTCGTGATCTTCGCCCTGAAAGCCGGCGAGCTCGTCGTCGCCCAGACGGCGATCGTCGGCTCGATCCTGGCCAACGCCCTGCTGGTGCTTGGCCTGGTGATCGTCGTGGGCGCGCGCCGCTCTGCGGATGGGGTCATGCGGTTCTCACCCCGTCTGCCACGCGATACGGCCACGCTGCTGCTGATGGCGGTGTTCATCATTGTTCTGCTCGGGCTGTCGCTCGCCGCGCACGACCCCGCCAGCCATCATGTGCAGGCGATCTCAGCGGTCGGCGCCGTCTGCCTGCTGGTCGTCTACCTCGCCTGGGTGATCCCCTACCTGCGTTCGGATCCCGTCCCGCCCGTAAGCCACGGCGGTCCGCGCCTGGGTCTCGGCGCGACGCTCGCGCTGCTGCTGCTCGGCGGCGGCGCCTCGGCGTTCGTGTCTGACTGGTTCGTCAACGGTCTCGCGCCCGCGATTGCCGTGCTGAACCTTTCCCAGGCGTTCGCTGGCCTGGTGATCGTCGCGATCGCCGGCAACGCCGTCGAGAACGTGGCCGGGCTTGTGCTCGCCTACAAGCGCCGCTACGACCTGGCGATCTCGGTCGTCAAGAACTCGGTCGCCCAGATCGCCGCGTTTCTGTTCCCGCTGCTCGTGCTCGTCTCCTTTGCCCTGTCCACTCGGCTGACGTTCGCGCTGGCCCCGGTCTACATCGGCGCGCTGGCGCTGACCGCACTGACGCTCTCGCAGGTGACCGGCGACGGCGAGGCCGCCGAGTTCGAGGGCTGGGCGCTGGTCGCGCTGTACGTGATCCTGGCCACGCTCACACTGTACGAGTGAGCCCCCAGTGCGCGGGACGCGGTGGGTGGGCTCCTCAGACTCAAAGCACGCTAGACTGGCGGACACCTCGCGCCTGGGCGGGGTTTTTGTTCGCCTGGGGGCGGCATACACACGATCGCGCAGGAGCAGATCAAGCACATGGCCCGCGGAGACGTTCGCATCGCTATCACCCTCGCATGCGAGGATTGCAAGCGACGCAACTACCAGACGAACAAGAGCAAGCGCAACAACCCCGACCGGATCGCGCTGCGCAAGTACTGCCGCTGGTGTCGCAAGCACACCAGCCATCGGGAGACCCGTTAGCTAGCGCGGGAGCGCTGTGCTGTGGCCCGTGATCGCAAACGCGCAAAGCAACGTCGTGCCCGCCGGGGCGCCGCGGCTTCGGGCCGCGGTCCCGCCGATCGGGGGGAGCACACGACCCAGGACGCTGGGTCAGCCGGGACGGTTGAGTCGGGGTCGGCCAACCCCCCGCCCGCGGGCGGGTCAGCCGGTCCGTTTCCGTCGCTGTCACCATCCCCATCCCCGGAGTCCGGCAGGGTCACCGATCCGAGATCGGCCAGCCCCAATCTGCCCGGTGCGCTGGAGCACGCGGGCGACGTGGAC